>NZ_OCMZ01000001.1 GCF_900215485.1 Nitrosovibrio sp. Nv4 | reverse complement strand
CCATAAGTTATAAAAGCGATCCGGAGCTTGTTGCCCCGGCATAAACACGATTCCCGCGTAGCTGCGGCGGCCCTTCGACTCAAGCCAAAGCTGCGAGATTGATTGTTCTTTCTTCCCGACGACCATCTTTTTGTTGGCGAAGTCGGCGTGGAACGCCCCGAGCGATAGGTGATCGAGCTTGTATTTCCCGTTCGCGTCGGTCGTTTCCCAAAGCACCTGCGCCCCGCCGCCCGCCAGCACGAAAGCGTAACGGTCGTTCAAGGCTTCGATGGGGTCCTTCAGTTGGGGCGCACCTGGCGGGGTGGGAACCGGTTTAAACTCGGCTTCGGGCGCGGCTATCCCTTGCGGCTCGTGGCCGTACTCGTACGCGTTGCGCACCTTGACGAGAAGCGCGACATACGCCCACGGTGGGGAGCAGCGCTCGTTCCAGTGGTCATACATTAACTGCGCGCAACCACTCTCGTTTATTCCCAAGTCCTTGCAGCGCGCAGCAACCCGGTACGCTGTCTCGTCGCCACCCTGCCCTTCGATGGACAATGGCGCTTCGGTTTCCAAATACTTGATTACTCGGGTGGCGGCGCGATCATGATCCACGCCTTCCACGATTGATGCTTCGACGGTGGATTTTTCCTTTACTGCCCGGCACCGCTCAATGAGCCAGTCGGGGGCGTCAGCGATTGGGGTGTCGTCAATTGTGTACGCTCCGCTTCCGATAACACTTCCTGCGCCGACAATGTAAGATCCCCCGCTTCGGATATCGAGGCCTTTACCAAGTACATTCGCGCCTGGGCGGACGGGTGCGTCGCTCGCAAATATAAGGTGTCTACCTCCATTTGCAGTCCTTTGAGCGAGGGTTTCTGGTAGTTCAAATCCCTCGAGTTCGAGCTTGAGTAATGTTTGTTCTCCATTTTTTCCATCCTTTACGTCAACATCGACAACGATAAGCGCCTTATCGTCGCCGAACTTTTCGGTGAATATTCCTATGTTCGCGTCAGTGTTATCGAACCAACCAACCAGCGCCGTAACACTCCGTGTCGCGCTCTCCTTGAAGTGCATGCCCTTGGGCGGCGTCTTGCGGTCGGACAGCAAAGGGAAAATGTGAAAGCCCATCTTCGCCAGCTTTACGGCGTAATCAATACTCTTCATCGTCGTCACACCTCGCTATTTGCTTCGCCTGCCATTGCGCTTTCTGGTAGTCGTCCCTGCACGCGGCGTCGCACCACCGCCGATCGTCGTCAATATCCGTCTCGCAACTCAGGCACATGCCTATTCCCTTTGGTGTGGAAACGTCCTGTTGTTGCTGTTTCCTCAACGCAAGGTCCAGGAAAAATTCGGCGGTTTCGTTGCCTTGATCTATTTCGTCAGCCATGATTATTTCCCACTGGCAATCGCGAAAGCCGCGACACCGAATAGCACACAAACCACAATGGCCGCGATATCGTTCACCCCGTAAGATGCGGCCAACCAGATATTCCCCACCACAAACCAAGTTTCTTTGCTCATTTTCTATACCTCTTTCCTCTCCATCCTTCGACTGCAACCGGCAGCCCTTCGGCCCATGATGGGGTTTTCGCCATGTGTTCGTTCACTGCGTCCAGCATCCCGTCCGTTGCATACTCGTCCGGTATCTCGATGACGGCCTCATCATGAACATGTAAAATTACTGGCAGGTTCGTTTCTTCCAACCGCACAATCGCTTCGGCCAACACGTCGCGGGCTAGAGCCTGCGTAACATTTTCCGAAATTTTTCCGCCGTAGGTGTGTGTCTCAACCCACTTGTTTGTTGTGCCATCCACGGTCATGTAGTGAACGCATTCTTTCATCGCGCCCCAGGGCGTTTCCTTCGGCTTCAGCTTCGGGTACGGGTAGGTGAGAACACGCTTGCTCGGCAATTGGCAGAACAGGAACGAGCCTTTGACCTTGAACTTGATCTCGCGGCCCTTCGGCCCTGCGGTAAGCGTGTGGCCGGGATTCATTACCGCGTCGGTGGCTGCGTTTTCCAGGTCGTACCAATACTGCTTGATACGTGGGTGGGCTTCACGCCATCTGTTCTTGATGTCGTCCACTTCGTCGTCGCTCATCTTCGGGGGGTTGTAGGCTTTCTCCATCGTCCGCCAGGCACCGACGCCGCCGCCGAAACCGAACGCGAGCTCTTCCACCTTACCCACTTGCCTGCGCGGGTCCTTCTTGTTGATAGTCTTGTGGTCGAGGCCGAACGATTTTGCATACGTGAGAATGTAAAGATCCGGCCCAATACCCGCGTCGTATTCACGGAAGGCGTTCAGCTTCCACTCTTCCCCGGCGAGCCATGCCAATACGCGGCCTTCGATGTTTGCAAAGTCGGCGGCTATAAGCTCATGGCCTGGCGCTGCGGTAATCATTCCCCGCAGGCAATCGGATATAACCGACATGGCGGGGCCGTAGAGTAGTTCGATTCTTTGTATTGCGGCTTCAGGATTCAGACGCGGCAGGAATTCAAGCACTTCATCGATCTCTTCCTGGGATAGCTTCGGGCGGGGCATATTCTGCGGCTGGATTCGGCGGCCCGCCCACCGGCCTGTACCGGCACCGTGATATTGCAGAATGTTCTTGACGCGGCCATCGTGGGAAATGGCGGAAAGCATGGATTTCAGCTTTGCCGTGGATGACTTGGCGTATTCCTGCCTTATCGATAGTGCCTTACGTACTTTTTCAGGCAGAGTGTCCAAGGCGAGTAAATCCAATATATCCGCTTTCGCAAGAGATCCAACTTCCACACCGTTAGCCGCAACCCACCGCGTAAGCGCCGCGACTTCTGATGGGACGGATACCGCGTTGCCAGTAGTTTCGCGTATTGCCACGGCCAAACGTTTTTGCTCGTACTCAACCACTCTAATCGCCGCTTCGATTGCTGGCTTATCAACATAGACCCCCCTGTTGTTTATCTTGTAGTCAAGCGCCCAAAGCTTTTGCTCGGAATCGGAAAGCTGCAACACCCGCTTTTCAAGTTCGCGCTCCACTCGCACGTCCTGCTTGCAATAAGCGTAAAGGGTTTCCAGCTTTTCCGGCTCGTCCCACCAATGGATTTTTTCGTGCGCCCACGTGCCGCCCTGCCCTTTCGGATCTTCAGGCATTTGGCGCGGGCGGCACATTTGCATCATGAGCCGCGAGCCCTTCATATCCTTTTGCTCGCTGATACCGACGGCGGCCGCCGCTTTTTCGAGGCTGCCGGGTAGCGCCATGCTGTATGCCATAGCCATCGTGCAACGCACTTGCTCGGGCTTGAGTTCCGGCCACCCGTAGCGGGGAACCATTATGTTGTTCCAGATCGCAAGCTCGAAGGCGGCGTTGTGGGCCATAACGATACCGCCGCTTTGAACGTGCATAGCCACAAAGCCGGTAAAGTTAGCGAACTCGCCGAATGGTTCGCCCATCCGCCAGATTTGCACATCACCGGCGCCCAAGCAGTAAGCCATGCACCAAACATCGGTGTCGGGGTGGCGCGAGTAGATATCAATTCCTACGGCTGGCAGTTCGATCGTGCTGCGCGTTTCAAAATCGACGTGAAGGGCTTCGCTCATATCGGCAGCCTCAACATGTAGAAGCTATCCCGATCGTTTACCAATAGGACGTCCCGCTCTGGCTTGTTCCCAAGCACAGCGTCTTTATAGTCCTTCTCGCTCCACTGGTTTCCGCCAGACCAATGACTGCCCTCTTCTTCGTAGCCGCAGGACAAACATATTCGCAGGGGGTTCAGGCCCCCACTGAAAGCCAGTGACTTCCAAGGCGTCTCAGCTACTCGATGGTGTTTGCACTTCGCCTGAACCTCAGTTTTCACTGCGGCCAACCGCTTTTTCGCTCCGCGAAGGCCCGACATCGCCGCCGCGATTCTAATATTCAGTTTTTGCATTTCTACTCCATCAAAAAGAGGAACGCTTTACAGCGTCCCTCATTACCTCAATATGTTGAGAATATCACAACGCCTAGTCGTCGAAAACGCCTGCGCTGGTCTTTACCTCACCAACAGGGGTGAAGTCTTGCGATGGAGCAGTGCGCCCACCCAACGGTTCGCCTTCGCGCATCTTCTGTATGTTGCCCAGGCCGAACGACGCGCCGCGGTTGCCCTTCTGGTCGTAGCCGAACGCACGAACCGAAGCGCGAGCGTAGCAGCCGGAATAGAAGTGTTGCGGTTCGATGATGTCCTGGACCTGATTGTCCACCAGGCCGGGCTTGCCCTTGTCAGCGTTCTGCTTAAAAGTCATGAACACTGCGTCGGGATCTTCGTAGCCAGCCGGGATAACCTGCTTGCCGTCCTTAAAGCTCCACCGCTCTTTGCACTTACGGAAGGGGCTTTTCAGGGTGGCGGGCCAGTTGGCTTTATTTGCGCCGAACTTTTCCATCAGTGCATCTTCTGCGGCGGATTTCAACGCCGACAGGTCCGCGCCCTTATCGAAAATGGCGACGACGGAATATTCCATGTTGCCGTTAAGATCGTTTTTCTGCGGTTTGAAAACGTGTGCGTAGGAGACACGGAATTCAGGGGTTAAAACGTTTGCCATACATACCTCTTCAATCATTTACAACAGTTTGCCCGGAAAGCGTCCGGGTATCGCTTGTTACCCTTCAACTACCGAAAACTCTTCTTTGGCGTTCGGCTTGACCGACGGGCGTTTGTCGCTTTCCGGCGCGAGTGTGTGGCCGCTGGATTCCGCTACCACCAACTCGTCTATAAACCCTTTGCCTAACAGCTTTTCCAACTGCGCGGGGGATTTAATGGCGGTTTCCATAAAAGCGGAAGTCGCCACCCCTTTGCCCTGCAACGCGGTCATGGCGTCGCCTTCATTCCGCCATTTGCGTGTCGCTCGCTTCGCCACCAGCTTGTAACCGGGCGGCGTGCGCCCTGCTTCAGCTTCAGCGTAGGCAAACTCATCGACTGCTTTCAGCCACGCCTTGACAACTTCGCGGGAGTCAAGGGCCAGTTTCAGCTTCGCGGGGTCGTACGATAGAACGGGGCTGAACTCCATCTTCGCCACGGCTTGAGCTTTGTTCTGAAGCGAGGGGCAAGTACCCGCCGCGGGGCAGAATCCACACCAGCTACCCGGCACAAGCGGCGCGTCGGGTTTTTCGGTGGCGAGTGCGTAGTCCTTCAGGTCGGTTTTGAAGTCCAACAAGTCGATAGCATCAATCACCTGCGAACGAATCGGGCCGTCCGGATGGGCACAACGCGGTTGAACGATTACCATCTCAACCGTCATCGGGCTGAAGCCGCACGTCACGAGAGCACCCAGGGCGTAATACATTAGCTGCGGGTTATCCGTAACCTCGACCTGGATACCAGCGCCATACTTGAAATCAATTACCATCAAGCGTTTAGTCGCGGGTTTCCAGATAACTGCATCGGCGGTCCCGAAGCAACCGGCGTGTATCTTCGTCAGGTCGAATTGATGCTCAACGAGCAACGTATCGCCCGGATCGACGTGATCGCGCACGAAGTAGCCATATTCAAGCACCGCTTCGTGCATTACCTCGTCGTCAGCGGCTACCCCCTTGCCTTCCAGAAAATCGGCGGCCATGTCGTGCGCTTTGGTGCCCTCTTCCGCGTACTTCGATGAGCGTGATTCAATGCCTTCGGAAGCTTTAACGCTTCCAGGGCACATGCTCCACCGGTACATCGAGCTTGCGCCTATTTTGGAATGGGCCGTCATGCCGGCACCTGCCCGTGGCGTTTCATGTCTTTGTACATCGCACGGGCGCAGTTATCTTGCAGCTTGATCGTGCCTGTTTTCAGAAAGCGGCGGAAAACCGGCTTGCCGTCCTTGCCGAGTTCACCTGTGGGTTGCGCAACTTCACGCATCCCGCCCGGCATTTCGTAGCTCGCGCCTTGCACGCCGATATTGTTGCGGCGTAGAAACTGGCGTATCTTTTTGGCTGCGCGGTGGCTCATACTTCCACCTCGACCCAGTTGGTTAACCAGCGGACGAAGGTGGCGCATCCCTCTACAACCACTGCCCCATCATCGTTGCTTACAACGCCGGTGAAGAAGCCTCCAAAGTGAATTTGTTTGTGTAGCGCCACCCGGTACCGAAGGGTTTCCGGCTTGACGCGGTACTCCATAGCGGGTACCCAATGAGGGGCGCTATCAATTCGATAGTCAACCCACTTACCGCGTTCTTTAATTTGTATCTGCGCCCCGTCGGCCCAAGCTTTGATTACCACTGCATGTACGTGCGGCGTTCTCATGACAGCGCCTTTTCGCACAGTGCCACGGCTTCAGCGAACTTATCTTCCGGCACTTCTTTGATCTTGCGCGCGCCGAATTTACCTATGATTTCGCTCACGTGGGCGAGCCCTTCATCGCCGCCGATCTTCGCGGCTACGGCTTGCAGCTTCGCCTTCATGTCGTCAAAGGTAACGACAGAGGCGGCAGGCGCGGACATTGGCGTGCCCGTTGTGTCGCCCGCCGCCTCTTCCGGCGATTTCATCTCAGGAGGAGTGCCTGAGACTTCGCTGGCGCTGTTGTCCACCTGCGCCTGGGAATCCGTAACTGATACCGCTTGCGCCACGGGATCAGGCGCCTGTGTAACCTTGCGTGTTCGTTTTTGTTTCGGTGCTTCGGGTGCTGCGGCTTCGGCGGTTGTCGTGATCGTGACTTCCGGTTGCTCGCGCACGGGGAGAACTTGTGAGAGTGATTCTTGGATTGAACCCGTTGGGGCCGTTCCTTCAGGTATATGGATGGCTATCGGCGCCATTGTCTGTACGGGCAGAGGCTCCAATCCGCGGCCGAATGCCTTAAGAAGTGCTTCCAAGTCCGGCCCGTTATCTGCTTTTATGGTTACTTCGTATGTCATCTTTTTGCCTTTTCGTTTTGTATGAGGTTGAGATAATACTACTGTGTTGAGAAAATCACAATCTAATCTTCAAAAGGATTGATAACTTCTTTTTTCGTATCCTCATCGAATAGCCGTGTGGTATCCCGGGTCTTGCGTTTTAGCACTTGTTGCACTTTTTCGTCGGTCGAGTTCGCCAGCGCGAAGAACCGGCAACGCACCGGTTTGGTCTGCCCTATGCGATGTACCCGCATGGCAGCCTGGGCGTTATCCGCCGGCACCCAACTCGACTCGACAAACCCCACTTCATGCGCGGCAGTCAAGGTAATTGCAATGCCCGCCGCGCGTATGTTGCCGATGAAAACACGGCATTTGGGGTCCTTCTGGAATTTCTTTATGTTCTTGTCCCGGCGATCGGGATCCGTGCCGCCGAACAGCGTAACGGGCTTGAAGTCCTTCAATCGCTCCTGCAAATCGACGATTACATCGCGGTGCCAGGCAAACAAGACAATCTTGTCGTACGCTTTGGCCGCGAGTTCGGCCTTGATGATTTCCGCAATTGCCGGGGTTTTCTGTAGCCCGACGTAGCGGCGAGATTTTTGCACGCGGTCTTGTAAAGCCCCGAGCGCCGTTATCAGGTCCGTGCCCATCTGCGCGACTTTCGCAATGGAATCGACAGCGGCTTGCTGTTCGGCTATGTCCTGGCGCATCTTGGCCTCGGGCGTCACGCCCGCCGCGACTTCAGGATACCAGCGCATGAAATCGACCTCGGCCGCCTCGACAACCACGTTTGTATAGAGTATTGGGGGTAAATCTTTCAGCACTTGGTCTTTCCTTCTTCGCAGGATGAACGGGGCGATGAGCGCCTTGAGTTCATCAATATTTTTCGATCCCTTGATAGCATCCCGCCAAATGCAATGACCGCCCGGCGTACGTACGGCGACACGTTCAACGATGCAATATCTTTCCAGAAAAGACTCGTAAGAGAGCTTTGTGAGCCCAAACACGTAGCACATGATCCACAACTCGCCATTGTGGTTTGGGGCGGGCGTCCCGGACACAAGCCAGGTTCGCCGCGCCTTATGGACGAGCCCGTCCGTTCCAAGGACAATTTTGGAGCGGGCGGCGTCAGTGGCTTTAAGGTAGTGGCTTTCATCAAGAATCAGTACGTCCCAACTCACGCTCAATAGCGCGGAACTTATCTTTTTGTTCAGGAGTAAGTCGTATGAACAACTCAACCCATTTATAAAATTGGTCGTTGCCGCCCCGGACTCCACCACTCCAATACTCAGCTTTCGCGTCGAGAACTTCGCGAACTCGCGGATCCAGTTCACTCGAGCTACCGCCGGACACAGCACCAGTATTTTCAACGCCTGTATGTGATCGCAAGCTGTTATCGCTTGTGCCGATTTCCCCAGGCCCATTTCGTCCGCCAGCAGCGCGTATCTCTTCTCCGATAGCCAGTTCGCCCCGTAAATCTGGTAGGGGAATAGAGTCGTCGATTGTGTAGTGTCTTGGGTCATGGTCTTTAAAGAGGTCCTTCAGGTGCTTGACGGTCTTCTCTGCTTGTTCGATCAACGCGCCGATGGGCGCCCGAGGCGGCCGGTCGTCCGTGAGCTTCCCGCACAGTTCAGCGTCAAGCAGTATTCCGGCGCACGCTATTACACTGGCAAGGTGCTTTACCCGTGTGGTCTGGTCGTAGTCCTCGCCGTTCCACCATTTCATCAAATGGCGTTCCGCAGCCGCTTTATAAATGCTTGCACGGACCCCGGCGATTCGCCAGTTATAGCGCCCGTATTTCAAGGCGCCTTCTAGGTGGGCAAGCGCTACCTCGGCTTTAATCGTATCGGGCGCGAGGTCCAGGGGCAGCTTTGAACTGCCCACTATATCTTTGGGGTTTGTGGGTTTAGTTTCCATTGGCGGCATCGTCATTCAGTGCGTCACTAATAGCTTGAATTAGCGTGACATTATCCATGCGGTTAATTTCTTGATCCGCGTATTCATCCGGGTACGCAAAACCTCCTCGCTCGCAAAGGCCGTGTTTCCTGGCCGCGTGTACGTATGGCGCTCGTATCATTTCCAAAAGATCCATTATTTCCTCCCCATAAATTTATTGTGTACCCACATACTAGCGACGATACCGAAAGGCCCGCCGAGCAGGTACGCGGCTATTTCAAGATGCGCTTCAGTACCCGGCACAAGTTTCAGAATCGCCAGGTTTCCGGTGCCTATCAGGAAACTGGTAAAGAACGCCGCCTTCGGGTGCCCTTTATTAACATTGAGGCTTTGAAAACCCAATGCGAAAACAGCAACGAAGGTGGCGATAAAAAGCAGGAGGGCGTTCACTTGTTCAGTTCGGCGCGGAGGTTTTCTAAATCCCTGCGCCGCTCATCTGCATTTCCGTGATCGCACGATTTCAGGTATTGCCGCGCCGCATTCCTCAGTCCGTCGTTGGCGGGGTGGTGCGCGTAACCAGCATCAAATCCTGCGTTAAAGAACGCTTCATCTCGGCCATAAAATTCACCGCCGTTGTTATATTGCTTAAATGCAGCACGTTTCACATGCCACGCTACCGGCTCAACCTCTGGCGCATCTTTTGCGTAGTTATCCGCTATGGATTGGTATACAGCCATATCTTCAGGCGATGCGGGCTTATGGTGGAAAGGCTCAACCTCTGGCGCTGGCGGTGTCGGGGCGGCAGCAATCATCGCCTGGTGAATTTTCTTGATGACGGTCCACGGCACGTTAACCTTGCGAATATGTTCGTTCCCGTCTTCGTCCAACTCAGGAAAGGGAACGTGGAACTCACCTATCAATGCGGCCTTCATTCCATTCTCGGCTGTTAACTTTGTTGGCACTAATTTCCATCCTTCCGGTATCTTCATCTCATTTTGCTCCTGTATAAAGCCAGTAGAACCGCCTCGGCTCTCCCATCCTGTTTTTTTAATGCCCACTTATCGCTGTGCTGCGGAAATACCATCGACGCGCGGCGGCGGGATATATCCTTGTCTGCTGTCAATTTCATTTCCCGTTTCCAGGTGGCGGGGCGCACAAGTGTCATGGGTATCAAGGCGCTGGCCACTATGGTTTGCGCCACTCCGCAGCCAAACCCAAAATTAAATGAGCTTGATACCCCTTGCCCTGGCATGGCGTGCGGATCTTCGATAATCGCTTCCCGTATCCGGCTCGCGTTTACGTCTATCCACCGGGCGAGCGCGTACAGGTCCAGGGTTTTCTTTTTCTTGCCGTTCACGGTTACGTTGTGTATCGGCATGTCCAGCACTTCAATGTCTGAAGTTTCCGGATCGAACAGGGCAAGCGCTCCGGACAAGCCGGGGTCTATGCCAAGAATATATTGGGGTTTTATATGCATGATGTGATAAACCCAACCACGAAGGCAAAGGAAAACCAGACGATGGCTAAAAAACCCCAGGCAAGCGCTTTCTGCCCCATTGGAATTCGCGTTTGCCTGCGCCAGTATGGGGCGTTCACGCCGTAACCTTGATACCTTCGAAACGACGAGCCCTAACTGCGGGCGCCGTATCGACGAAAACAGGTACGAGAACCGGATCGAGTTCGCTTTCTTCGGCCACAAAGGGTTTGGTTCCAAGGCCATCGATTACGATGTGATAGCCGGAAACCATTAACCCGCGCTCAGTTTTAAATTTGTCCGGGGTGGAAAGAACAGTGGCCTTGCGGCCCACCATGCTTTCACCCCCGATAGGCCTAGATATGACCACCCGCTGCCCTACTTGATATTTGCTCACTTTCCGGTTCTCCTGTTGCTGCGGTTAATAAGGCTTGACCGGGTTGATGGAATTGCCGTAAATATCCCGGTGGTTCCTTTCGATCTGGTCAAGCTGTTGTTGATATCTCAAGTCTGACTCGACACGATTCAGTCGGCGGCTTTGCTCCCGCTGGCGAAACTCTGCCTCGTTGCGGTCCGCTTCCTGTTGGTACCTTGTTGAGTCGTCCGGGTAATTGTAGTCATAGGCTGATGCGCTTGACGCCACGATTAAGGCGATTAAAAGGGCTGTGTTTTTCATTTCAAATCTCCGTACAGGTCATCCGCGGTTATAAGTATGCCTTCCAGTCGCGCGGCCCGGATAACTGCGTCCAGGGCGCTTGACGGAATCTTACCACCAGTGCCGCCGCGAGTCTTCGGATATGTCCAGCGATAGATAACCGCCGGGGATCTGAGTTGATGTGTATCGCCGAGAGCTTGAAGCGCCCGTGCAAGACCGCGAGCGCCGCCAAACTTGGCTATAATCCTGTCTGCTTGAGTCTTCGCCGCTTGCGTCATCATTTCATAAACCTTTATGTTACGTGTTTCGCAAGATGTTACGAAAATCACAACTAATTGTCAAGCAGTATCGGTGAAACGATAGTCCAAACGGACTAGTTGACGCCTTCACGGTTTCTGTGTATCATCCGCTCATGTTTCGAAAATCGAAACATATTAACAAAAAGAATTGATAAATCAACAACTAATAACACCTGCCAGGAGTGCATATAATGCCACAACCCATTGATACCACTTGGTTTAGACACAGAATTGAGGATAAGAAAATATCTCAACGGAAACTGGCCGTGAAGCTGGACCTCGATCCTGCCGCTGTAAGTTTGATGATTCGCGGCAAGCGCAAGATGTCGCTTGAGGAAGCCGCACGGCTATCGGAAGTTTTCGGCGTACCCGTGGAAGAGGTTATGGAGCGTGGCGGCATTGAGCCACCTAAAGCTTTGGAGGGGAAGGTGCCTGTAGTGGGATGGGCGGATAATCAGGGCTTGGTGCATATCGAGCAGATCGAAGGGCCGTTGTTCGTGCCTTCGCCACCTGGCGTGGGTGATAACGCCTCTGCGCTGCGCTTGCTGGACGGGTGGGTAGTCTATTACACTCGGAGCGACAGGTTAGAACCGGAGGCCGTAGGACGGCTTGCAGTGATTCAAACGGCAGAGGGTGGTCCAAGGTACATGCGGATTTTAAATCGCGGCTACGAGCCTGGAAAGTGGAATCTGACGCCATTCCGGACGCCTCGGGGAGATGCTGAGAAAGTGGACGGGGTCAGGATCGATTGGGCGGCCCCTGTTTCATGGATCCGGACTTGATTCGGTTATGGGTCGGGAAAGACGAGGGCGCCTTGAGCGCCCTTTGTTTTGTGTGATGCTACAACGGCAAACCTTTACGAAGCGACACGGCTAACGCGCTGGCCTGGTACCCACCTGGCGCGCCATTAGAGCCGCCTACCCGATGCGCGAGTCCCAACCCTTTTAGCCTCTTTATGTGAACGCCCAGGTTTGGCGTCTCCGCGAGCCGCGCCAGATCCACCGCAAAAACCCTGCGCTCATGCCTGGCCAGCAAGACCTCAAACACTCGGGCGGTGACAGGCCATTTTGTATGTAGCTCCTGTATCGGGTTGGGCTCCGCACCGCCTTTGCGTTGATAAACACCGCGGCACACGCGGTGCAGATACCCATCGCGGTCGAGTAGCCGCGCTTGCTGACTTACCAGTTGCGGGCCTAGCTTCAGTTTGTATCTGGCTTCGAACCGTTCTCTAACGTCCGTCAACCGGATAACGCCTTCATCCTGTAGCGTGGAAAGCATGAAATCGCGTAGCTTTACGGATCGTATACGTGGATTCTCCCTTATGTTCCGTACCAAAGAGGAACTTCGCTGCATTTCGCTTACCTCAACATGTTGTTTAAATCAACAATATATCCTGAAATTCCTATTCAGTCCATTATTAATGGGGTTCAGTCCGGCAGGAAAAACAGACGCAATAGCCACCGGGCTGCGGCCATAAGGTAATAACCTATTATATCTATTCTTATTTTAACTATTTAAAATAAGAAATACAGGAACAGAGATACAACTCCTTGAAAATTAAAGCCGATTTTTGTACCAAAATGTTCCCCTTGTTCCAGCAAAGGGCAAAGAAAAAGCCCGGTGGCTATTAACCGTCCGGGCTGAGTTCGTGGCGCTGTTGTTATAAGGTGTGCGCTTTTCGGGAAAACGCCATCCACGCGATAACGCCGCCGCACTGGCAGCGAATCAAACCTCTTGTTTCGCGTGTTACGGTGTAACCTGCCTTCCGCCAGGATTTGATTAATTGCGCCGCCCATTGTACGTTCATTTTAGCGTCTGCCGCCATCGGCGCGCTACCGTAGGCCCATTTAAAGTTTCTTGACATTTCCGTTTCCCCTTTTGTTTATTTGTTGAATACGAATTCAACAGATTTTAGATTGTTGAGCCTGTCAAACGCAGCAATATACCGTGATGGGCTACTCGTCCATCTAGTGGGTATATTCGCCATTGTGCGGGTATCTCGTCGCTGCCTTGTGTACGGTATCTCGCTTTTGCGCGGTACTGTTCCGCTTGCTACGTGTTGCTGATAATTTGCGACCTTAGCCGGGTCGATCTCTTCGCCGTAAAAATCAATCAAGATTTAACCTCCGTTTTTAGTCAATGATAAAACCGCATCTCATTGAGGCCGCCGCATCGCGGCAGCCGCAACAAGCTACGGTTTCACAACCGGACGTGATTTAGCGGCTCACCACCTGGGCGCAAAGCTTCACCTAGCCCTCGCACAATGTCAGTGGTCAAGGTGGCTTGGATAGCGCCGTCCGCGTCTAACGACGCGTCTATCGCTTGCGCTACCTGGTAAGTAATATCCTGGATTTTCCCATCCACCACCACAAACGCGGAAACATGCTTGACCTTCACGCCGGCGTAACGCAACACGGTATAAACTGTATCGCCCGGCTTAATAATCAATCTCAACGCTGCGAGTGCTTCAGATTTAGTCATTTTATTTTCCTCTAGTTTATCGATGTGAAAGCCACATCCTGTTGCGCCCATCTCAATCTGATAGGCGCAACAAGCTGCGGTTTTACAAATCTTTTTTACGGTCCACGTCCACCACTGTGTAAAGCGCACCCAAGTCCTCCCTAACCCATCGCGTCCCGGACTCTAGGTAGCCACCGTTACCGTGGCGCGTTCTGGGCGGAATCAATCCCGCGTCCGCCATAGCTGATAAGGCTGTTTCTAAGCATTGATCCCCGTAGCCGTAGCTGAACGGGACGGTTAAAATCTGCGCACCGTCTTTGTGGACTCTGACGCTGTGGTACGTATTGCCATACGTTTTTTGGAACCAGCGCCGACACTCAATGTGGTAAGGCATGTTGTTTTATCCTAATGTTGTGTATTAATCAATTGCAGGCGCGAGACTAATGGCCTTTTTGCTGTAGAGATCATATTTACCGTTGGCGAAATCTATCTGGTAAAATGTTTTATTTGAAACACGATCCTTTATAACGTGAGCGATAACCCCGCGTTGGCCGGTCTTGTTGATCACTACCTTGTCGCCTGATTTCAGCATATTGTTTTCTCCGTTTGGTTAGTTAGCGATTCGAATTATACACAATGTTTCGATTATTGCAACATATTTCTTTAATCTCATTATTCTATTGCCAAAACCCCAATATATTGATAGATTTACAAGAATGAACCGCACAGATCAAGCCAAACTTGTATTGCAGACTTTCATGGAAGGCGGCACGTTGAAAGCCGCGTTAATCCAACACGGTATGAATTCAGGTGATTTCCACCGTCAATTAGTAACCCATTCTGACCTGGCGGCTCAATACACACGCGCAAAAGAGATTCTTAGCGATTTAATGGCGTCTGAGACCCTGAAAATAGCTGACGACACATCTATAAACCCGCAGCACGCCAGGAATCAGATCGACGCGCGCAAATGGCTTGCAAGTAAATGGCACCGCAATACTTATGGTGAGCGTGTCGAGGTTGATATCAAGCAAACCGTGGATATATCCGGCGCCCTAATAGAAGCTAAACGCCGGGCACAGCGACTCAGTAGCGACTCAACGGATGTAGAAGATATACAAGCTATTGATTCTACTGCGCTATTGACTGATAAAACCTCTGATGTAATATCAGTCGAGCCGATCAAGACACCGATTGCCAACCCTTTCGATGACTGACGGGGGGTGCCACCAGGGGGTGGGGGCTGTCCCTCGCTGCCGCTCGGGAATTCTCGGGACCCATTGACACCGGCAAAATAAAATTTTAAAAATTTACGGACATTTAAGACAATGACATTATTTCTCCTGGGCGTGGCCGTGGGGTTCCTGTTCTTCCTGGCGCTGGACAGCGAATGAAATACTCAGCCAAAGACGAACAGTCCCTTATGACAGAATTATGGGACCCCCAACTGGCCGATGACCCTGAAGCCTTCGTGATGTTCGCGTACCCGTGGGGTAAGGAAGGCACACCGCTCGAGCACATCAAGGGGCCGCGAACGTGGCAACGCGAAGACTTGCAGGAAATTGGGGAGCACATAAGGAACCAGAAGCTCACCAAGGATATTGGCAACATACCCGCCATGTTCCGCAAGGCCACGGCGTCGGGGCGCGGATCGGGCAAGTCGGCTTTCCTCTCGTGGCTGTGCGACTGGATGATGACAACCCGCATCGGCTCCACGTCGATCGTAACCGCGAACACCGAGGCGCAGCTTGAGTCCCGCACGTTCGCCGAGATTGGCAAGTGGACGACACTACTCATCAACGAGCACTGGTTCGAGCAGGGCAAGCGGTACTTCCGGCCGGCGGAATGGTTCAAGAAACTGCTGCACGACCAACTGAAGATCGACACGAATTACTATTACTGCCAGGGTCAAACCTGGTCGGCTGAAAAGCCCGACGCATTTGCCGGGGTGCACAACCACAACGGGGTGCTTCTCCTGATGGACGAAGGCAGCGGTATCGATTCTTCCATCTGGAAAGTGTCGGAAGGATTCTTTACCGAACCGATCATCGACCGCTACTGGATGGCGTATAGCAACCCACGGGCCAACAGCGGCGCGTTCTTCGATTGCTTCCATTCAGCCAAGAATTTTTGGAGACTGCGGCAACTCGACAGCCGGACAGTCGATGGCGTTGACCCCAAGGCGTATGAAGGGATTATCAATCAGTACGGTGTGGATTCCGATGAAGCCCGCGTCGAAGTCTACGGCCAGTTCCCGATACAGGGTAACAACCAATTCATATCAAACGCACTGGTGCAGGCGTCGCAGGAGCGGGAGATACCCTACGACCAAGGCGCGCCCCTAATCATGGGGGTGGATATTGCGCGCTATGGCAACGACTCGACCGTTATCCGTTTCAGGCAAGGACGTGATGGCCGCAGCATACCGGCGGTGCGGATGAAGAACATGGATCTTGTGTATCAGACAAATGAAATCGCGCACTGGATCGACAAGACAAACCCCGATGCGGTAAACATTGACGCTGGTAATGCCGGGGCCGGGATCATCGATATGCTCCGCTCACGGAAGTACCGAGTGAATGAGGTATGGTTTGGCTCGTCGGCGTCAAGCAAAGAGTGGGCGAACAAGCGCACCGAAATGTACGCCAGCATCAAGGCATGGCTGCCGGGTGGGGCGCTTGATACGGACAGCGCCCTCTTCCGCGACCTGACTGCGCCTGAGTACCACTTCCACGGGAAATCACAGGATGCGGTAATGCTTGAATCGAAAGACTCAATGAAGGCGCGCGGGCTCCCTAGCCCGGACGATGGCGACGCCTTTGCGCTCACCTTCGCGGTGAACGTGGCGCGGCGGGATATTCGGGCGTCGAGGTACGCGTCCCGTGGCCGCCAGGCACAAGACGTTGACTACAATCTGTTTGGCTGATATCATGCGATTTACACTATATGTTTGGAATTACACATGCACCACAAACGCGGCAAACCTAAGAATGCGCGGGCGGGTTGTCTTATGTGTAAACCCCACAAGATGAATGGATACCACAGGGGCCGGGGATTGGAGCAGCAAGGGAAGACAGGCTTCAGCAACCAGCGTAAAGAATATTTGGCGGGGACGGATATGCGCGACACCTGGGATTTTTAGATGGGCGGCTTGTTCAGCAGCCCAAAGCTACCGGCGCCCGAGCCCGTACCCGATCCGCCTGATCTTGAAGATAAAGCGGCGCAGGCTGCTTCCGATGAGGAGCGACGACGCCGGGGTAATTCCGGTCGCGCGTCCAACATTTTCACAAATCCACTAGGGGAAGAAGACGGCCCCGCTAAAAAATTCCTGGGGGCTTGATGGGCGCAATGTTACGGCAGTCAGTGTCGAACCCTCTCGGGCATATCGGAAAGAGCGTGCCACAGTCTATCTCGAACGGCCTTTTCAGTCACATAACAGGGGATCGCCAGCCGACGCAAGCCGCGCAACCCCAAACAGTTTCGGCGGTTGAGGGATTGACGCCCGAGCCGCCCGGAGAAGAGCGCCGGGGCAAGGCGTCCACCATTCTTGCCGGGTTCCTCGGCGACACATTGAATTCATCCCGCAGGTTCCTGGGAAGGTAATGTCAAAGCTCAGCGACGATGAAATAGCCGACGAAATCATTCGCCGTCACGAAAAGGCGATAAACGAACGCGGCACGCTTGACTCACATTGCGAGGAAATAGCCGAGCGCATATTGCCTAATTACGCCGGTTCGTTCGTCAATCGCGGCATGACTCGTATTGAAGGCCAGAAACGCACCGAGACGATGGCGGACGCCACTGGCGGCCTTGCCCTGGGGCGATTCGCGTCGGCGATGGAGTCTATGCTGACTCCACGCAATTCGACGTGGCACCGGGCGATCCCGAGCAACGACGACCTGTTGAAAGACCGGCGTGTGCGGTTGTGGTTCGAGAACCTGACCCGTGCGTTGTTCAAATACCGGTACGCGCCCAAAGCCAATTTTGCATCGCAGAAGCGCGCGGACTACCTGGCGCTTGGCGCTTTCGGCACGGGCTGCCTGTACGTTGACCGGCTGGTTGACCGTGTTGAAAAAGGATTGAGGTACAAATACATCCACCTGGGAGAAATCTTCTTTATGGAGAACCACCAGGGGATAGTGGATACCGCTTACCGGAAGTTCGAACTCACGGCAAGGCAGGCATTGCAGCAGTTCGGTGAATCAAAACTTCCTGAAGAGATTGTCAGGCACGCAAAAGATACCAACAAATGCGACCAGAAATACTGGTTTATCCATTGCGTGCAGCCGCGCAGTGATGCAGAGGGATACGACCCCGAGCGCAAGGACGAACGCGGTTTTCCGTTCACGGATTACTACGTTTCCCTGACACGGAAGAAGCTGGTACAGAACGGCGGGCACACGACTTTCCCATACGCGATAAGCCGCTACGATGTGGCTCCTGGCGAGATATACGGCCGCAGCCCCGCAATGTCAGCGCTACCTTCGCTGAAAGTGCTTAACGAGCAGAAGAAAACGGTGCTCAAGCAAGGCCACCGCGCGGTGGATCCTGTGTTGCTCGCCCACGACGACGGTGTGCTTGATACGTTCTCGATGAAGCCCGGCGCGGTCAACTTCGGCGGCGTCAGCGCGGAAGGCCGGGCACTGGTGCAGACATTGCCGGTGGGCAATCTGTCCCTTGCAAAAGAGATGATGGAAGCAGAGCGTGCCGTCATCAACGATTTTTTCCTCGTCACGCTGTTCCAGATTCTTGTTGACACGCCGCAGATGACGGCGACGGAAGTATTAGAGCGGGCGCGTGAGAAAGGCGCGCTGCTGTCCCCGACAATGGGGCGGCAGCAGTCCGAATCATTAGGCCCAATGATCGAACGCGAGATCGACTTGCTGGCTATGCAGGGCCTTCTTGAGCCGATGCCCGATGCGCTGCGGGAAGCAGCGGGGGAGTTCTCCATTGAATACGACAGCCCGTTGTCCCGTGCGCAGAAAGCCGAAGAGGCGGCGGGCCTGTTCCGCACCGTGGACTGGATGGCGGGCGTAATCAATATCACCCAAAACCCGGAACCACTGGACCACATCAATTGGGATGTGGCGGTGCCTGAGATACTGGATATACAGGCCGTGCCCGAGCGGTGGAAGCGGTCGATGGATGAGGTATTACAAATGCGCCAAGGGCGCGCCCAGGCTGCGCAGGAACAGCAGATGGTGGACGCGGCGCCAGCACTGGCGTCTGTTGCGAAGGGAGTAGCGCCTTAATGCTGGCGGAACAACTTGAAAGACTGAAAGATTTTTTGAAAGGACGCGCTGGTAGTTACCGGCGCGTGTTCAATAAAGAAAGCGTAGATGTAGACGCAGTGCTTACCGACCTGGCTAAGTTCTGCCGGGCCAATGCGTCTACCGCCCATCCGGACCCGCACATGGCGGCAAGGCTGGACGGGCGGCGCGAAGTGTGGCTGCGCATATCCGAGCACCTGAATTTGTCCACTGAGGACTTGTACCGCCGCTACAGCGGCTCAACTTTGAAAGGCCCTAACAATGACTGATGTAACTCCTGTTGCACCCGCCGCCGACCCCGTTGCTACCATTGCCACGGCCCCGACGGGCGCCACGCCGCCGGTAACAACCGCAGCGCCGGCACCCGCTACCGATTGGACTTCAAGCATTGCCGACGAGTCCGTTCGCTCCTGGGTGACGGCCAAGGGTTTCAAGGACCCGGCGGCGCTGGCGCAAAGCGCGCTCAATCTGGAAAAACTGACAGGCGCCCCGGCTGATCGGATCATCAAGCTGCCGACTGACGCCAATGCTGCCGAGTGGGACCAGGTGTACAACAAACTCGGACGCCCCGAGACAGCCGACAAGTACGACATTCCCGTGCCTGAAGGCGACAACGGTGAGTTCGCCAAGACAGCGAAAGAGTGGTTTCACAAAGCCGGATTATCCGCAAGCCAGGCCCGCACGCTCGCCGAGATGAACAACAATTACATCGCCGAACTGAACAAAGCCCACACGGAAAAAACGCAACAGGCGCACGAAGCCGAGATGGGGCGGCTCAAGACTGAATGGGGCGGCGAGTATCAGTCCCGCGTGGAACTGGTGGACCGTGCGGCTGAGTCCTTTGGCATGTCCAAGGATCAACTGCTTGCGCTCAAGCAGACAATGGGGCCAGCGGCCGCGATGAAGTTTCTGCATAACATCGGCGCGAAGGTTGCCGTGCCTGCCAACGGACTTGTCAGCGGCGAAGGCGGCGGCAGTTTTGGCGGCGCGACACCCGAACAGGCGCAAGCCCGTATTTCTCAACTGCGGCAGGATAAGGCGTTCATATCGCAGTTCAACAGCAAGGACGACAAGACACGCTTCGATGCGCGGGCCGAGATGGATCGCCTGCACCGCATAGCCTATCCGCAAGGTTAATTTATTGACGTTCTCACAATATGGTGCGATAATGCCATCATTAGAAGAAGTAAGAATTGAATGTTTGAAGCTGGCTCATGCACATAGCAGGGAAGCAACACAAGTCATTGAGCGGGCAAAGATTTACGAAGGATACGTGGTAGGGGCGGCGGCCAAGGGCAAAACCCTTGGGCTGCCGGGCAAAACCGGAAACTCACAATCACCCAAGTGAGCCGGTGGACAGGCGGGGAAAGACCCGCCGCAGCCTGCGGTAAGGCAAGAAGTCGGCCCCGTCTTTGATGGGCAAGCCCTTCGAAAAACAATTTTCCATTAATCGTTTTTTGTAGAGGTTATCGTGTCCATAAATATCCCGTCTCACTATGTAATGCAGTTTGGCACCAATGTCAATTTGCTGTTGCAGCAAAAGGGCAGCAAGCTCCGCAGCCTGGTTACTTCCGGCTCTTATGTAGGCAAGCAAGCTTCGCCTGTCGATCAGATCGACAAGATCGAGGCACAACGCGTCACCAGCCGATTCGCCCCTATGGGCCGTGTCGATGCAGGCGTCGATCGCCGGTGGGTTTATCCGGTTGATTACGACCTGCCGCAAATGATCGACACGTTCGATAAATTGCGCCTCATTACCGATCCAGAATCCTTCTACGTCACCAACGCGGTATACGCGATGGGCCGTAAGATGGATTACGAAATCATCACCGCTTTTCAAGGCGCAGCCAAAACCGGCGAGCAAGGCGCTACCAGCACTTCGTTCGATAGCGGCAATGAAATCGACGTTGCGGTCGGCGGCTCCAACTCCCGTTTGAATGTGCAGAAGCTCCTGGCCGTTCGAGAAGTGGCCCGCAGCAAGCACATAGACTTCGACGAAGATCCGCTCTTCTGCGGACTTACCGCCAAAGACGAGAGTGCGTTGTTGCAGGAAATACAAATTACTTCGGGCGAATTCAATGGCAACGACAAGCCAGTGCTGCGCGATGGCAAGCTCGAAAGGTTCCTCGGCATCAACTTCGTGTACTGCGAACTGGTGGAAACCCACGCCGCGGGAACCAACGAAGTCAACGTGCCGGTTTGGGCGAAGAGCGGTATGCATTTGGGCGTGTGGCAAGAAGTGCAAGCCTCAGTGTCAAAGCGTAACGACATTCAAGGTGAACCGATGCAAGCGTATGTTATCGGCACCTTCGGTGCTACCCGCCTCGACGAAGACAAAGTTTTCAATATCAAATCGTATCGCGCATAAGAATGAGCGCCGGGGGGAACCTGGCGCGCGTCCTTGTCAAACTCTAAGAGGTAATCATGGCTATTGATCTAACTTTGAAGTCCACGGCGATAACCAACCGTCAAGCAACACCCCCGGTGTTGAATAACCCTGGCATCGGCGGACCTGGAATCGCCAAGGAAGTGAACGGGTACCTGGCTTCGCTGCCGGCGTCTCTGAGCGTCACGTCCGTTATCCGCATGGTGCAAGTGCCTTCAAACGCGGTTGTGTCGTCCGTGCGGTTGTTCTCGGCCGCGCAAACTGCCGGTGCGTTCGACATCGGCGTGTACCGCACGAACAGCGACGGCGGCGCGGTGGTTGACGTTGACTTGTTTGGTTCGGCGGTATCGGTGGCCGCGGCGGTGGACGGCACGGAAGTATCGAACGAATCCACCAACTACACAATCGCGAAGCGGAATCAACAACTGTGGGAAGCCGCGGGGTTGACAGAAGATCCCAAGTGCGACTTCGATATCGCGCTGACCTGCGCCACTACGGCAGTTACAACCGGCTTGGGCGCTATAGGTCTGAACGCCCGCTACGTATTGTAAACCAAGAGGTAAGGGGCTTCGGCCCCTGCCTAAGTTAAGAGGCATCAAATGGCAGATCGTTATTACAGCGTGGTGCTCGGTGAGCACACAATCGACAAGGTAACGGAAGGTGCGGCTTCCGTGGCGGGTGACGCGATTGAAGTTCGCGTGACTTACGACGCTACCGGGATGTCCAAGCAGGCCGCCCTCTTCGGACTGCGCGCAATCGAGGACTACATCAAGAAAGACGCATTCCCGCCCGCCTAAAAGGGGTTGACCAATGGCTGAAAAAGCATTAACCCGTGACGATTCGGGTAACACTTCAACGATAACCTGGACGGGGCTTGCCAATGGCGACACGGGCGCGCCTCTGGTTTCTTTCGACCACGCCGATATGTCAGCGCAAGTGGACGGCACTTTCGGCGTCGGCGGATCTGTGACCTTGCAGGGCTCAAACGACGGCGCAAACTGGTACGCCCTTACCGATCCCCAAGGGAACGCGATTACCAAAACAGCGGCGGGGCTTGAGCAAGCGACGGAGATCGTCAAGTACGTGCGCCCGAGTGTCACAGCGGGCGACGGAACGACGAGCCTTACCGTTGTGCTCTTTATGAGGCGCGGACGATGAGTGAATTGAATACCGCGCTGGTGGAAATCCAGCGCATGACGAAAGTATTCAAGGCGTTCCAGGAAGCTGAAAACGCCTTAAAGGTTTTGGCCGGGTACGAGCAAAACGTGATGGAACTCAAAGCCCACGTGGCTTCACTGCACGAACAGGCGACTCGGGTTCAGGCCGAAACGAACAAAGCGGAAGGTAACCTACTGGCGGTGAGAGCCGACGCAAGAAAGATTATCGCCGACGCCAAAGCCAAAGCCGACGCATTGATTAAGAAAGCCGACGCCGAGCTTGTGCAACGGCGCGAGAAGGCCGATGCGGTTTTCCTGGATACACGCGACCGCACGGCGGAACTGGAAAAGAACAACGCAGAGTTGAGAGACAGTATTGAGGTTAAGAAAGTGGAACTCGACTCTCTGGAAGCGAAAATCGCCAAAGCGCGTGCGGCGATCAATGAACTCGCGGCCGGGATCTGATGGCTACTTACGACGAACTTCTCTCCGCTTCCGGAAATACAGCGCTGATCAACAAAGTGCGTGTCGCTGTGGTTGTGGCGGCGACAGACATAATGCTTGAAGCGGAGACGGTCGCGAACCATGTAAACCGCTTGGCCTGGGCTAAGACGGTATTCGGGGACCCTGCGGCCGCCGGATTGAAAATGATGTGGCCGGTACTGGCTCAGAACAAGTCTGCAACCCTGGCTGTTATTACCGGGGCTGATGACGCAACGGTACAAACGGCGGTTAACAGCGCGGTAAACGTGTTTGCGCAGGGGGCTTAATGGCATTAACGAAAAACGCTCGAACACTAGTCGCATCGGCAAGCAACGCAGCCGGAGCAACAACGAGAGGAAGGGTTGATCTTAACGCGGCTCAAGGCGGGGGCATCCTCACAATCAAGATAACAAACGGCGGGACGGGGCCAACCGTTCAGTGTTTGTGCAATATCCTGATAGCGCATAACTCAACCCTTCCGGCCGCCGCGTCTGCGGGCGCCGATTGGAAAACAATAGCGTCTTACGGCGGGGGAACAAAGGCAAGCGAGGTTACTGAAATTGGTATGCCGATTGACCCGGCTGTTATGTGCCTTGAGGTTGAATTCACCGGCAACACCGGCCAAGCGGTAACAGTTGAGGCTTTCTTGAGCGAGCTAACAACGGCGGTCTAAAATGGGCGTGATCCAACTACAACAGAGGCATATAACGCAGCCGCAGTACTCTCCGCCGCCCTCCCCGGAGTACGCCGACGCGGTGATACTTTCTCCGCTTCAGATTGATGGGCGGAATATTGCCAACAGCAACCACTTTAGCCCCTTCCTCTCTGGAATTACCTCTATAGTCCGGGATCATGGTCGCGCCACGAATTTTTCGAGTACGGGCTACTACCGAAGCGACAAAGCGATTGACCCGATTGGGAAGAAGTTCACGATATTTGCGTGGGTTCGCCCTTCGAAAGTTCACAATTCCTACTTTCGGTTTCTTTCTACCGGTTACACCGGAGGCATTTATCTAGGCTCTGATTCTTCCGGAAAATACATGTTCACGGTGAACAGTTCGGCGCTTGACGTGAACGTGGGTGGGCAACAGGTAGTCGGTAAACGGGATTTTGTTCTCGGTGTGTTCGACGGGTCCAGCGCAATACTCTATGTCAACGGTAGGGAGGTAAGCAGGCAGGCCGCTACTGCCGCCACTACCTCACAGTATCTTGGTGTGGGAGCAGACTATGACGGAGATAGTAACTGGTCGGGAGATGTAGACACGATAGGGCTCTTCTATCGAGCTTTCTCTGCCGGAGAAGTTCTGGCTCTATACGTAGACCCTTGGCAGATATTCAAAGCGCCGGCGAGAAGGTTATGGGCAACCAGCGCTGCGCCATCAAGTTTCAATCCGGCATGGGCGCGCAATAGCAACGTAATGATAGGCATGACACGATGAAGAAGAATGTTGCTTCCCAGGTTATTGATGCTCAGATGTGCAGCGCAACGGATGGTAGCGACTTCACCGGCACGGTGACCGTATCGGTAAAAGGGGATGGAGGCACGCTGACAGCGGGCGGCGGCACGGTTACTCACAAGGGTAGCGGTCTGCATCAATACCAGCCAACACAGGCGGAAACGAATTACGATCATGTCTCCTTTCAATTCAAGGGAACGGGTGCGCTAACAGCAGCCGTGCAGGCATTCCCAACTTTCCCGCAAACCGGCGACAGTTTTGGTCTAATCGGAGCCACGGGCTCGGGTTTAACCTCACTAGCCACGCAGGCCAGCGTCAACATTATTGACGATTTTCTCGATACCGAAATAGCCGCTATCAAAGCAAAAACCGACAGCCTTACATTCACTGACGCGGGCAAGGTAGACGCCACGCTACAGACAGCCGCCGACTTGAAAGCGGTTGTAGCGAACCGCGTAGCCGACCACATAATTCGCCGCAGCTTGACAACCGCGCTAGCCTCGGCCGATGGCGATGCAAAAGGTTTCCGGTCCCTGGGCGGAGCGGTCGCTAAACTTGTGAACAAAGTGGCTATCAGCGGCGCGAACCTAGTCACGTACGAGCCCGACGATCTGACGACTCTTGGCACTCAGGCGATTACTACGGACGCCGCAGCGGAGCCAATAACTTCAGTGGACACCGCATGATATGGCGGGCGGCTTTAGAAGCGTACTCGAGTTGTCGGGCGTGTGGCTATCAAAGCGCACTACCGCAGCACCGGGTGGGTTTAGGAGTGTGCTTGAGTTGTCTGGTGTGTGGGTAACAGGTTCGAACGGGGTAGCCCCCGAGCCTGAGCCGACTCCAACGGTATCGGAATGGATTGTTAGTGCTCGTCGCAGAAGTAGGAGATAGAGATGGCGGTATCCGACGTATCAATAGCGAACCTCGCGCTACAGAAATTGGGCGCGGCCCGCATCACGTCTTTGACAGAGGACAGCCGCAATGCGCGGTCGATAAACAACTGCTATGAACTGGTGCGCGATCGGGAGCTACGCGCGCACAAATGGAATTTCGCTGTCAAACGCACAACGCTTGCGCCGGATGCGACGGCGCCTGATTTCGATTTTGGCTATGCGTTCACGCTGCCGTCGGATTGCTTGCGCATCCTGCCCCCGTCGCGTCACGGCCTCGACTGGAAAATAGAGAATCACGGCGGTTCCGCGGCCATACTCACAAACGACGGCGACACCCTGGAAATACTCTATATATCCAGTGTGGAAGATCCTACAGTATTCGACCCGCTGTTCGTTGACGCTTTCGCGGCAAAGCTGGCTTGGCATATCTGCGAAGAACTGACGCAATCGAACCAGAAAAAAGCAGACGCATTTAACGAGTACAAGATGGCGATACGGGAAGCGCGGCAGGCCAACGCCTTCGAGAACATTTCCGAAGACGCGCCTGAAGATCCTTGGTTGGCGGTGAGGCGGTAATGCCGAAGGTCAGCCCGATCCAGAGCAGTTTTAACGGTGGGGAAGTGTCCCCTTTGTTGTTGGGCCGTGTCGATTTCGACGCGTACAAGAACTCGCTGGCGCGGTGCCTGAACCATGTGCCTTACGTCCAGGGCGGACTCACGCGCCGTCCCGCTACCTATTTCAGCGACGAGGTCAAGGATTCGAGCAAGGCCACCCGTGTTGTGGCCTTCAAGTTCTCGACCACCCAAGCGTACATAATCGAGTTTGGTGACATGTATGTGCGCTTCAAGCGCAACAATGGGCCTGTCACGGAAACAGGTTTGACGATAACCGGAATAACGCGTGCGAACCCCGCCGTGCTGACTTACACAGGTACAGACCCAGCCAACGGCAACCACATGGATCTGGCGGGTATCGTAGGCATGACCGAACTTAACGGGCGCCGCGCGACCGTGGCGAATGTCAACGCTGCGGCTAATACGTTTGAGTTGTCCGGTGTAGACTCCACTGCGTTCACCGCGTACAGCAGCGGCGGGACGGCGTCAAGGGTTTATACAGTAGCAACGCCATACGCCGAAGCGGACCTGTTCCAGTTGAAGTTTACGCAGTCCGCTGACGTGCTCTACATCACGCACCCAAGCTACGCACCCCGCAAGCTGACGCGCACCGGGCATACGGCCTGGACGCTGACAGCCATTACATTTCTTGACGGGCCTTATCTTACGACCAACCCGACGGCGACGACGATAACCCCGAGTGCAACAACAGGTGCTATCACCCTCACTGCGAGCGCAGCAATTTTCACTGCGTTAACCGATGTGGGCAGGGTTGTCCGCATCAAGCACGGCGGCACGTGGGGCTACGCCCGTATAACTTTTGTGGGGTCCCCGACGTTTGTAAATGCCGACGTGGTGAACGCATTCGGCGCTACGACCGCCAGCGCTTCATGGCGCCTGGGGCTCTACTCAGACACCACCGGCTACCCTTCCTGCGTGACGTTCTTCGAGGACCGTTTGTTCTTCGGTGGCAGCAGTTCAGACCCGCAGCGCGTTGACGGGTCCAAGTCGGGCGACTATGAGAACTTCGCGCCGACCGCAACCGATGGCGTGGTGGCTGCCGACAACGCCGTGGCCGCGACAATGAATAGCGACGACGTGCAGGTTATACGCTGGATGAAGGGCGACGAAAAGGCGCTGCTGGTAGGGACGGCAGAAGGGGAGTGGATTATTCGGCCCTCATCGCAAAGCGAGGCGTTATCACCCACGAATATAACCGCCAAGCAGTCAACGGCGCACGGCAGCACAAACACACAGGCCGTGCGCGCCGGTAAAGCCGTCTTGTTCATACAGAAGTCAGGGCGCAAAATTCGTGAACTTGCGTACGTGTATGAGGTTGACGGGTTCCGCGCTCCGGACATGACGATATTATCCGAGCACATAACACGCACGGGTTTGAAGGAACTTGCTTACCAGCAAGATCCGCAGTCAATTGTGTGGGCCGCGCGTAACGACGGCGTGCTCGCAGGCATGACCTACGAACGCGACCAGAAAGTTCTCGGCTGGCACAAGCATGAACTCGGCGGGTATTCGGACGCAGGGCATACCGAAACGGCGCTTGTGGAATCTGTCGCGGTTATCCCCGCAGCAGACGGCACACGCGACGAATTGTGGATGGTGGTTAAACGCTACATCAACGGCGGGGTCAAGCGGTACGTTGAGTACATGACGAAGCTGTGGGAGCAGGACGATACTCAGGCCAACGCCTTTTATGTAGATTGCGGGCTCACTTATAACGGTTCGGCCACCACGTCGATTAGTGGATTGCACCACCTGGCGGGCGAAACAATTCAATGCCTGGTGGACGGGGCAACGCACCCCGATGTTACAGTGACTGCAAACGGGGGTGTTACACTTGCCCGCGCTGGAAGCGTCGTGCAATTAGGATATAATTACAACAGCGACGGGCAAATGTTGAGACTCGAAGCGGGAGCGGCGGACGGCACGGCGCAAGGAAAAACGCAACGGACGCACAAGGTTGTTATCCGTGTGCTTGATAGCCTGGGCCTGAAAGTCGGCCCGAGCTTCGACAATCTAACCCGGTTGGTGTTTCGCACATCGGCCAACAACGCGGGCCAGGCCGTGCCTTTATTTACCGGCGACGTTGGGGATTTCACATGGGAAGGCGATTATAGCAACGAGAATTACATCTGCTGGCGATGGGACCAGCCGCTACCAGGCACCGTGCTCGCGATCATGCCGCAGTTGCACACTCAGGACAGATGATATCGTTTCTACCGTTCAAGGCTGAGCACATCGCACGGCTGAACCTGCAACCGGCACAAGAGCATTTACGGCCCTACATAAAGATCGACGAGCTTAAATCTTTGGAAGGCGACACCGCGTTCACACTGTTAAAGGAGGGTAAACCGGTGTTGTGCGGCGGGGTGACGCCTCTGTGGGAACAGCGGGGATTGATGTGGTCATTTGTCGGTGACGATATGACTAAACGGGACTTCGTCGAAATACACTACTTGGTAAAATATTACATAAACACGCTTGAATACAAAAGGTTGGAAATGTATGTTGATGTGGATTTCAAAAATGGGCACCGATGGGCGAAGGCGCTCGGGTTTGAAGTGGAGGCGCCTTGTATGGCAGCCTTCCACCCGAACGGAACCGCGAGTGCGATGTATTCAAGAGTGAGGGCCTGATATGGGATTGATTGCCGTAGGTGTGGTGGCTGCACTGGCGGGTGCGGGCATGTCGGCCATGGGCGCAATGAGCCAGGCCAAGGCGCAAAAGGACGTGGCGCTGTACAACGCGCAGATCGCGCAACGCAACGCTACCATATCCCGCCAGCAGGCGTCGAGGGATGCGGCCGCGCATAACCGAAATGCGCGAAGGCAGATAGGCGCGATGCGAGCGGCGTATGGCGCTTCGGGAATAGCGATGGAAGGTTCACCGCTGGACGTACTCGCGTCAAGCGCCGCGGAAGCCAAGCTGGATGAAATGAACATCAAGTACAAGGGTGAACTCAAGGCGATAGGTTTTCAGGACGAAGCCACGCTCGAACGTTTCAGCGGCGAGAACGCCATGAAGCAGGGTAGGATGGAAGCCGCGTCGGCTATCATCGGCGGGATAGGTAGTGCGATCAACATGGGCGCGAAGGGCGCGTCAATGGGCGCCGGGGGAGTAGCTTAGATGCCACGGATTAAAGAATACGAGACAAGCGTTTCGGCGGCTGCGGACATACCCGGCCGCCGTGCAAGGGAGAGTGACTTCGGCGGACCCGGAATGTTCCGGCTCGGCCAGGCTGTCCAAGGCGCGGGGCGGGATATAGGCAGTGCCGGCCTCATGATAAAGGAGCGCGAATCACAGGAGGAAGTGACAAACGCGCATGTCGCAGCGGCGGAAATAAACGCTGAATGGACAGCCAAGCTGACTGAGCTCGGCAACACGGCGCAGCCGGGGGACGATGGTTGGGCGGATAAGTTTCTGGAAGAGTTTGACGCGCACATAGGTGCGCAGGAAGCGAACTACACGACGGCAAACGGCAGGCGCACGTTCCGGCAGGCTGCGGGGCAGCTTAAAGGCCATTTCACTAAGCAGGCAATGGCGGTTCGGGGCGAGCTTGCGGGCATACACGCCAAGCAGCAATACCAGAGCACCCTTGATTCGCACCGTAACGTACTGGTCAACGACCCTACCCAATTCGACAGGTTGCTTGCGTCCGCACTGGGCTCACTGAACGACCCTGATGGCTCGTACTCGCGGATACCCTCGGCGCAACGGGAACCGCTGCTTCGGTTGACCAAAGAGCAGATGGCCATGTCCGCCGTGCAGGGCGTCATAAATTTGTCGCCGCAACTTGCGCTGAAGCAATTAAGCGACGGCCGGTGGGATCAATTTCTTGACGCCGACAAGCGCGTGATTCTTGAGCGACACGCAAATGTCGCGCTGAATGCGGAAGAGGTCGAGGCCCGCCGTGTTGAGGCGCTTGAAATAAAGGCGCGCAAGGAAGAGGAGATCGCGACGCAAGAGGAAATTGTACAGGCAATGGCGAACGGCACATTGACCACCAAGATGATTCTCAACTCCAAGCTGGCGCCCACGGGCGGCGGCAGTAAAGAGCACTTCCTGAATGTGCTGCGCACGCGAAATAAAGAAGTGGTGGAAGCACCTATAAAGACCGTCCCGTCTGTCATGCTCGACTTGTTCAGCCGTGTTCATGCGCCGACTGACGACCCGCGCAAAATTACCGACGAGGCCGAACTGAACAATGCATACATTAAAAAGCAATTGTCCTTCGAGGATTTCACACGACTGCGGAAGGAAGTCGCCGACGCGCGAACACCGGAGGGGGAAAAGCTCGGGAAGCGGCGCAACGATTTCATGAGCGGTATATCCCCGCAGATCGACAAGTCCAACCCAATGATGGGCAAGATCGACGCGAGCGGCAAGCAACAGGTTTATGAGTTCGGATTCTACGTTGACCAGCAAGTAGAGGCGTACCGGAAAGCGGGCAAGAATCCTTACGACCTGTTCGACCCGTCTAAGCCTGACTTTCTCGGGAAGCCGCAGGTGTTGTCCGGTTTCCAGAAAACCATGCAACAGTCGATGGCTGAGTATTCAAACAGACTGCGAAGCAAGCCCACAGCGCTCATGGCGGAAGACCGCGCCCGCAAGCCGGGTGAAACACCGGAGCAGTACCTAGCCCGCATGGGGTCTAAATGACAGCCACGGCACGAATAGACGAACTGAAAGCCGCAGGATTTTCCGATGAAGAAGTGGGCGATTGGGCGGTGGGTAAGCGCAAGGAACTGTCTCAGGCGGGATTTAACGACGGCGAGATCGACACCTATTTCGGCAAACCGCCCTTCGATCCAAAGCCGCTCGTCAAGATGTTTAACGACAATCACGTGGAAGCGAAGAAACCGGCAGCCGAAGGCGGCGAACCCAAGCCCGTTACCTCTTTCACGGAAGCCATCGAAGCGGGCTGGCAAATGTCCGTCACGGGGCTTGTAGCGCGCGGCGAGGCACCGGACAAAGCATTGGCCGCCGACGCGCCCAGGGCGTCCCGTATTGCTTCCGGCGCGGCAACGCTGGCGGGTGATCTCCCCGCAATGATCGGTGGCGCGGCGTTGGCGGCAGGTGGTGGCCCGGTGATAGGCGCTGCCGGTGCGTTCGCCCTGCCCGCCGGTTTGCGCGCGACACTGATGGATGCTTACACCAAAGGCGAATTCAATACCTTCGGGGAGTTTTGGGACCGTGCCTCGGGCATATTCATTGATACCGCCAAAGGATGGTTAACTGGTGCGGCCACCGGCGGCGCCGGCGCTGTGGCGGGCAAGGCACTGGCGGCTGCGGCTCCTACCGCGCGAGCGGCGGGTACATTCGGGGCTGAAGTTACAACGATGGTATCGGTCGGCAGCGCGCTTGAAGGCCATGTGCCGAACGCGAATGACTTTATTGACGCGGCGATCATGGTTGGTGGGCTAAAGGGGTCGATGAAAATGTCGGCCAAGCTGCGCGACGTTTACCGCGAAACAGGCCGGAAACCGGACGAAGTCTTGGCCGATGTGCAAAAAGATCCGACCGTGGCGCAAGACCTGGCGGCGACGAATGTAGCGGTGCCCCGGTCGTACGCAAAGCAAGCCCCCGATTTTCCGGCAAAAGCCGGCGTAACCGACTTGAAAGTCGCTGGTTCAGAGTTGGCGGTAAAAGATGTAGTGGAGCAAGGGCGAGGGTCGAGTGGTTTCAAAGGCAAGCAACAAGGCGTCGAGGACGTGGATTATGCTTCTGACTCAACGGCAAAAGCCCGTGATGACGTGCTCGGCAAGATAAGCGTCGGGGGGCACAACCCAAAAGACCCGCTATCTTTTGAACGGCTTTACACGATGGTAATTGACGATCTCAACCCCATAAGGGAAGCGGTCAAAGAGGCATCCAACGGGAAGCTACCAACAAGTCAGGATCCGTACCAACTCGCCAGGCTTACGCGGGGCACGTTTGGCAAGGCAGATCAGATGTTGGAACACGGGACATTTCGTTTTGATAGCTACCGCAATAACGGCGAGTCATTAAAAGCCATACTAGACCCTGTGAAGGACGACCTCAATGCTGTCCGGGCCTACGCCGCAGCGAAGAGGTCGCTCGAACTGGACGGCAGGGGAATCAAGTCGGGCATTGATCTAGCTGCGGCCAAAGAGGTAGTTAATTCTGCGGGCGTAAAGTACGAGCCGATATTAAAAGGTATGGTGGACTACCAAAACCGACTCGCCGAGTATCTTAAAGACTCGGGCGTTATATCCGACAAAGCGCTTGAAGCAATGAAAGCGGCGAATAAAGATTACGTACCATTCTTCCGCGTGCTAGACGGCGGGGAGGTTGGCGGCACCACGTCCGGCAGGGGCTTGACGACGAAGGACCCGGTTAAGAAAATTAAGGGGTCGGAACGGGTCATAGTTGACCCCATCGAATCGATAATAAAAAACACGTATTTATACATATCCCTCGCCGAAAGGAACGCGGTAGGCGCTAAGTTTATTGAGATGGCGAATAAATCGGGCAGGCCTGAAGATTTTTATGTGCCGTCCGAAAGCTCCGAAAGCACCGTCCTAGCCACCGCCCCCGGAACTTCTATCGCGCTGAAGGCTACCACACCGGTAGACCACGCGACCGCAGAATTTCTAAGACAACACGGCTTGTCTGAGGCTGCGCCTGAACTCGGGGAGTTCGTGAGCGCCGCGAAGTCCGTCACCGGCGCGGATGAAATAGCGGTGTTCACGAACGGAAAACGGAAGTTATACAAAGTTGATCCCGAAGTGGCGAAGGCGTTCAAGGCTGCGGACAGTGAAACCGTGGGGATTCTCACGAAGATACTGGCAGTACCGGCGCAAACGCTTCGGGCCGGATCAGTGCTATCCCCCGACTTCATGATGCGCAATCTTGTGCGAGATCAGTCTTCCGCGTTTGTCCTATCCAAAGCCGGGTACCTACCGGTGTTCGATATGGTGAAGGGCGCCATGTCGATTGCGAAGAGGGACGAGCATTTCCAGAACTGGCTTAAATCCGGTGGCGCAAACTCGGCACTCGTGGCTGTCGATAGGCGTTATCTGCAAGAGCATATATTCAAGTTGTCAGGCGATACCGGTTTAGCGTCGCGCGCATGGAACGTGGCGAAGTCGCCCCTTGAGATCCTGCGCATCAGTTCAGAGCTTATCGAGGATTCCACGCGGCTCGGGGAGTTCAGAAGGGCCGCCGGAACCGACACGTCCAAGGCGAACATACAGGCCGCAGGCATGGCGTCAAGGGAAGTAACCCTTGACTTCGCCCGCATCGGTTCGAAGATGCGGGCCATGAATATGATTAGCGCCTTCCTGAATGCCCATGTCCAAGGGCTTGACAGGACGGTGCGCGCCTTCAAGGAAAACCCCGTCGCCAGTACGGTGAAGACGGGTGCGAGCATCACCCTGCCCTCGATCCTGCTCTACATGGCGAACAAGGACGACCACCGCTGGAACGAGATACCCCGTTGGCAGAAGGACCTATTCTGGATCATCATGACTGACGAGCATGTATACCGGATACCGAAGCCGTTTGAATTGGGGATCATTTTTGGCAGCATACCTGAACGGGTCATGGAGTCGTATTTCAACGACAACCCCGACGCGTTCAAGGATATGGAGAATACGATAAGCCAGGCGTTTTTGCCCAATATGATACCCACGGCGGCCGCCCCTGTCATCGAACAGTTCTCGAACCGCAGCCTGTTCTCGGGCAACCCGCTCATTCCGTCGCACATGGAGGGCATTCTGCCTGAGTATCAGTACAACGACTACACGACAGAAACCACCAAGGCGCTCGGCGCGTTGATTGGGTCGTTCCCCGGCCTCAAGAAGAAATCAATATCCGACGAAGACACGCTCATCGGCGGCACGGCCCGTGCGCTGACAACGCCTGTGCTTATTGAGAACTATCTCCGCGCATGGTCCGGTGGCCTGGGTGTATACGCATTGCAGATTGCGGATAAAGGTCTGCGTGAATCAGGTGTGTTACCTGATCCTGAAAAACCTGCCGCCACGCTTGCGGATATTCCCGTCATAAAGGCTTTCGTGGTTCGCTACCCTTCAGGCACAGCGCAGTCGATACAGGACTTCTACGACACATACAGCGAGCGCAAGAAGTCTTTCGAGACAATCCGGCGCAAGGCCGCCGAAGGCGATGTTGAAGCTGTCGAAAAGACAATGGCGTTCGATAAGAATGCAATGGTGCAACTTGACGGTGTGAAGGAGACGCTAACCGAGCATTCGAAACTCATAAGGCTTATCCACAAGAACCCCGATATACCCGGCGATGAGAAGCGCCAGATCATTGACACGCTTTATTTCCGCATGATCGAACTATCGAAAGCCGCAAATGAAGAGTTGAATTCTTTACCCAACTAGGTTGCGATATTCAGACCATAATGGGATAATCACATCATGACTATCACATCAACGACCAACCGGAAAGAGTACACGGGGAACGGAGCGACAACGTCGTTCTCGTTTCCGTATTACGTTTTGGCTGCGGCGGATCTCAAGGTCTATCAGAACGGCGTACTCAAGACGCTTACCACGCATTACACGCTTTCAGGCACGGCGCCATACACCAGTGGCACTAACGTTCAATTCGTGACGGCGCCCGCGAGCGCAGACGAGATTGTGATTCTTCGGGATCCGGCTATAACGCAGCCACTCGACCTGGTGGAGAACGACCCACTTCCGGCCGAAGAACTCGAAAAGGGTTACGACCGCCTTACGATGGTGGCGCAACGGCTTTCCGAGCGCACAGATAGATCGTTTCACCTATCCGACACCGATGTTTCCGGCGCGTCCCTTGAACTCCCGGAGCCAGTGGCGGGGCGCGTTATTGGCTGGAACTCGGCAGCGGACGGGTTGGAGAATAAAGTGTCTGTCGGCGCGGTAGAAGTGACAACGTTCATGGAAACCCTGCTTGACGACGCGGACGCTGCGACGGCACGGGCCACTATCGGCGCGGTCGGGTTAACCGGTAACGAAACTATCGGCGGGAATAAAACATTTTCAGGGGTTACGGAGATAGGCGGCACCACCACCAACGACAACGCGGCAGCGGGGCAAGTCGGAGAATATCTAAGCTCAGTGGTGCTAACACCCGGCGTCAGCCTCACTTCCGCAGTGGACAAAAACGTAACCAGCTTGACGCTCACCCCCGGCGATTGGGACTTGAGCGGCGTTATTGTTTTCCTCACGTCGGCTTTAACATCGATTACCACGTTGGTGGCTTCTTCCAGTACGACAACAAACACAACCGACGTGAACCATTCCGATTCACACGCGACCAGCGCATTTGTCCCAGGCTTGATAAACCTCGGCGTGTCCGTCCCGGTTCGGCGCGTTTCAATCGCAGCACCGACAACGTATTACCTGGTGGCCTCGGCGGCCTTCAGCGCAGACACACTTACCGCTTTCGGGCGCATACAAGCAAGGAGAGTTAGATAGATGAAGCTCGGGTTGATTGACATACCGGCTGCGAACGCAGCGAACAACGCCGCCATTCAGGTAGCAATCGAAAACACGCTATCCAGGGATGGCACAGGACCTAACCAGATGGGCGCGAACCTGGACATGGGCGGTTTTGCGATTTTGAACTGCCCAAGCCTGACTCCATCTTCAGGAGGCGCCACAGTCAGCGTGAAGGACGCGGCGTTTGGCGCGGTGGGCGATGGCGTGACAGACGATGCAGCAGCGATTAACGCGGCGATCGCGCACGTCAAGTCCACTGGCGGCGGGGAAGTGTTTATTCCCCGAGGCACCTACCGGATAGGCGCGACGATAAGGTATCTGGCCGGGGTAAGCATTATCGGCGAGAGCATGGCGTCCACCACCTTACTATGGTTTCCGTCTGATTCGGCGGGTGGCGTAATGCTCGACACATCGAACGAATCGCTCCACCGGGTTACGTTCCGCGAGCTGCATTTCACCAAAGACGTGTCCGTGACCACCCCTGTTACCGGAATACTCGGCGGCTCCACCTTGACGAACTACAACTCGGCGGTGGGTTTCTTCGAGAACCTGCTGTTCGCTAAATTGAAATACGGCATACGCGGAAACGCAGAACCTACCGGCGTTGGGATTTTCGACTGCCACTTCAGGAACATATGGTGTACGTCCTGCTTCTATGGCTTGCAGTTATTCGGCTCGGGGAATCGGATAGAACAGCCCCGCATGACCTACTGCGACACGGGTATCGTGCTGGACTACCTGAACCCCGAATCGTACGACGGGCACACGATATCAGGCGGCGTGTTCGTCAAGAACAACTACGACTTCGGAATTCCCACCGCTTCGGGGATTCGCCCCACCGTTATCACGGGCACGTGGTTTGAGCAATCGACTTACGGAATCATCAACATTATCAACATGGATACCCGCGTAATGAATTTGAGCTTCATCGGGTGCCAACTGTCCACAAGCTGCGTTGATAGCCTGTTCAATGTTTGGGGCGCCCTGGGAACAATCTCGGTGGATAAATGCACCCTTATTTCCGGCGGCGTAGGGACGGCTCAAAACTTCGTAGCCCCTTCGTCTGCAAACGGGCGCCTCCTTGTTACCAACTGCCAGAAATACGACTCGGCAGGCGTCGGCTCTTTTCTGTAATTCAGTCATGAACGACAACGTCCACCCATCTGTAAAACTGGCCGTCCTTTGGGTCGTCGCCCTTTTCGAGAAAGTACAGGCGTTGTTGCCGAGCATAATACTTTGGGGCACGGCGATATATACGGTGTTGCAGGTGGCGTGGATGTTCAAGAAGTTTTGGGACAAGTTCAAAGGCGATGACTAAGTTCCGCGCAGCCGTAGCAGTCCTGGCGTTTTCAGCGGCCGGCGCCGTTGGGCTGGCGTTGGATGAGTACTACACCAGCGAGGCCATCATCCCCGTCCCTGGCGACGTTCCCACTCTGGGATTCGGCAGCACGAAAGGCGTCAGGATGGGCGACACAACCACCCCGCCAAAAGCTCTGCGCCGGTTCATATCCGAGATCAAGACGGATTACGAAGGACCCCTCAAGAAATGCCTCACCGGGCAGTTGTCGCAATCGGAATACGACACGCTGGTAAAGGAGTCGTACAACGCTGGCGCTGGTGCGATATGCCGGGAGATCGCCCCGAAGTTCAACGCAGCCAAAACCGAAGAAGATTACGCCGCAGCCTGTGATTCATTCATCGGGTGGCGTGAGACGGTCAAAGGCAAGAGTTGCCGGGTCCGTGCGAACGATTGCTACGGGCTGGTCGTTCGGCGCAAAGCTGCAAGTGAGTCATGCAAGAAGTCCTGAAGCCCATCGAGTTCGCCTTCCGCGATGCGGAGCTAACGCTTCAATGGGCCGAACCCACCAGCCGAGTGGGTTATATCCGCGTCCATCGAGACGCAAATAATATCCCCGGCCCGACGCTCTACACATTGGCGGTCGAGCTTTATGCCGATGGCACATACGAATTCAAGCTGCTTGAGAAATTCCTGCGCGGTCCGTTCGGCGAGGAAATGAAGCGGTTTAATGCCTATATGGAATCTCTCGGGTACGTTGGGCGGTGGCGCAGATTCAAAGAAGGTAAGCCGCCCAAGATCGTAGAAATTGCCTAAAAACCGAGCGATTGTAAGCCCCTACAATCGATTATTTTTACCCCGCTGGTACCTAACCCTATGCGCGCTGCCTGTTCTGAAGAAGAATTTATAGCACTCTGGCATAAACACCCTTCCATTTCCGAGATGGCGAAAGTCCTGGACGTGAGCGAGCGAAATCTGCACGCCCGCCGTCGCCGCATAGAAAACAAACGCAAGATAAAGCTCGGCAGTGACAAGCCGCAGAGTCCCGACATGAAAATAACCATGCCCGCGGATAGCGTGCGGGTCCAGGTGGAAATGGAGAACGGCGTAATCATCGTGGGATCTGACAAGCACTATTGGCCGGGGCTTGTTTCGACAGCGCACCGGGCCGCCGTGTCCGCGATCAAAGGCATGAAGCCCAACATGTACATCACCAATGGCGATGCATTCGACGGGCCTACGGCCGGAAGGCATGGGCGCATCATGTGGGAAGCCCGGCCATCGGTTAAGCAGGAACTCGAAGCTGTACAGGACAGGCTCGCCGAGATAGAGAAAGCGATGGGTAACGGCGCGCTACATTGGAATTGGGGCAACCACGATCAGCGATTCAACACGAAGCTATCAGCCATGGTCCCGGAATTCGAGGGCGTGCCAGGCTTTAACCTGAAGGACCATTTCCCCAGGTGGAAGTTTGGCATGTCGCTCATGGTCAACGGCCACACGATGGTTAAGCATCGGTGGCACAACGGTATCCACGCCGCTTACAACAACGTGTTGAAGTCTGGCACGTCCGTAGTCACGGGCCACCTGCACGCGCTGCAAGTCCGGCCATACACTGATTACAACGGGACGAGATACGCGGTGGACACTGGAACGCTGGCCCACCCGTTCGGGCCGCAGTTCACCTACGCTGAAGACAGCCCGGCCAATCACCGATCGGGCTTTGCGGTGTTGACGTTTCACAAAGGCAAGCTCATGCCGCCCGAGTTGTTGGAAGTGATCGACGAGGAAGCGGGTCTTGTCTTTTTCCGTGGCGTTGCATTCACAGTATAGGAGATTGGCGTATGCCACTTTTAGCGTGGTATGGACTGGTCGCGGCCCTGATATTCGGGGCTGGCGCTGCGGCCAGTTGGAAAGTTACATCGGACCACTACGAGGCAAGAGCGGCGAAGGATGACCGGGTGGCGCTTGAGGATTTTGAAACGGCCGTCCTGGGCATGAACCAATTATCGGCAGCGTTGGAGGTATCTAAAGGTGAAAGCAAAATCGTTTACAAAACCATTGAAAAAAGAATCCCGCGGCTTGTTGAGCGCGCTGTGTATCTGCGTGAGTGTGTTGACGATGACGGGTTGCGCCTCATCAACGAAGCCATCGCGGGCAAACTACATACCGGCGAACCTGTTAAGCCCCTGCCCGCCCCTGACGCCACTGGAAAATAAAACTGGCGCAGCCATTGTAAGGAAGTTCGTTGAGGTCGGCGAACTGTACAACAACTGCGCCATGGGGAAGGCGGCTCTTATTGAGGCTGTGAAGAAGTAAGCAGCTTCTCCATCCGGTCAGCGATCCGGGCACTGGAAGCCATAGCGGGATCCTCCATCAGCTTCGCGTATATCTTCGTGGTCTGCGCGGACTGGTGCCCAAGCAACTCCCCAACCATGCCCGCATTCTCCCCCGCTGAAAATCCAACGGTGGCGAATGTGCGCCGCAGGTCCCGCGCCCACAAATCTTCGCAACCCGCAGCCTTACGTATCCGAGCCCACAACGCCGTAGGCGCCGCCGCAAGGCCTGTGATGGTTCCGAGGTTCTTAGGTAGCTTGTCTATCACGCGCATGGCCTGCGGGGGCAGGAACACCACCCTGTCGTGGCCTGTGCTGTCCGATGTTTTACCGTGCAGCCGCAGGATACCGTGGACAGACCCATCCTTCTCTATGCGCTCGATCTGCGACGGCAACGCTTTTGCGATCTCGGAAGGCCGAGCGCCTGAGAACATGATCAAATATATGAACGCGACCGACCGCAGGTTTCTTTCGGATTCTGCATCAAGCAGCCTGGATATTGCGACAAGTTCCGCTGGCGTTGCGTAGCGGCGTCTCTTTCGCTCGGGGAATCTCTCAACCAGGGTACACGGGTTGGACCCGGCAGCGCGCCAGCCCAAGCGCTCGGCCGTGCTCAACATTTTGGATATGAAGGTGACGATCCGATTCGCCGCGTATGGTGACTTCTTCATTGTGTTGCGAAGGTTTAACACGTCTTGGTAGCCCACCGCCCGCACACGCATTTTGCCCAGGCGTGATCGAACATGGGCATTGTAAGCCCACCCTATCTGTTTGTCCCAAGCGCGCCCTTTGTTCCACACTTCTTTCATGCAGTAATCAAACAGGGCGTCCATGGTGGGCTCACCCTTCTCACGGTCCCTCGCCGCTTTAGGGTCGTTGCCCAAGGCTACTTCCGCCAAGATGTCACGGCCCATATCCCGCGCCTGCGCGAGTGTTATAATCCCATACACGCCGAGCTTTGGCCGCCGCTCGTCGCCGAGCTTTGTCCGGTAGTACATATAAAAGCCCTTGCTGCCGTTCTTGTTGATAACATGCAGCCCTTTTACCGCGTCGTCTCGTATGGTTTTTCCGGCATCCAATGCGTCGATTGCAGTGTTCGTGAGTTTCATTTCAAGTCGCTCCTGAGTCGTGTTTTTCGAGAATCAATATTGTGCGAATCGCATCATAGTGTTACTGATACATCACTGTCAACCCCTGCACCACCTGAAATTGTTAAGTGATTGTAAAATCACAACATGTTAAGTGGTTCGAAATCAGCCTCACGGATCTCGACAAGATGTTCATGCGAGGCAGATAAGCTGAACGGCTGATCTGCGCCTGATCTTGCGCTTGAGCTTTCCAATCTGGCACGTTGATTTGGCAGGCAAGGCCGGTTTTAACGATAGCGCTTGCAGCGCCTGGAATCTGCTATGAAAACCAAGCTGCTGGGGAATATTTCCCCCAGGAATTTTCTCCGAGATTACTGGCAGAAAAAGCCTCTGCTCATACGTGGAGCCCTACCGGGATTTCAGGGGCTTCTGACTCCCACGGACCTTATCGGTCTCGCCTGCCGCGACGATGCGCAATCGCGGCTGATTACGCAAAAGAATGGAAAATGGGAGGTCAGACATGGTCCTTTCACATCTCGCATTTTTTCGCGTCTGCCAAAGAAAAACTGGACACTGCTGGTACAGGATGTCAACCACTTTCTGCCCGAAGCCCGCGAATTGCTGCTGAAATTCAATTTTATCCCGCATGCTCGGCTCGATGATCTAATGGTGAGCTATGCGCCCGAGGAGGGAGGGGTAGGGCCCCATTTCGATTCATACGATGTGTTTTTACTGCAGGGTATGGGGAGCAGGTATTGGCAGATATCAGCCCAGCAGGATAAGACCCTGATCAAGGATGAACCATTAAAAATCTTGTGTGATTTCAGGCCGGAGCAGGAATGGATGTTGGAACCGGGCGATATGCTGTATCTACCGCCGGGCTACGCACACAACGGTGTGGCGGCAGATCGCTGCATGACCTATTCCATTGGCTTTCGGGCTCCTGCATATCAGGAGCTCGCTACTCAGTTTCTCATTTATCTGCAAGACAATAGCGTGATTGAAGGCATGTATCACGACCCCGACATCAGCTTTCAATCCCGCCCTGGTCGCATTAGTCCGGACATGTTGCGCCAGGTGGGCGCCGCGCTTGATAAAATCAAATGGAGTTGTGCTGATATAGAATGTTTTCTGGGAATCTATCTCACCGAACCTAAACCTCATGTTTTTTTTACACCGCCATCACAACCCATGACGCAACAAGCGTTCGTATATCAGGTTAGAGACGGAAAACTACAACTGGATCTTAAAAGCAGGATGCTATGCAGCGGAAAAAGTATTTTTCTGAATGGCGACGCCTATACGGTTGGCTTCCAGGCACGCCGATTATTGGGAAAATTAGCTGATTGCCTTGCGTTGCCAACTGCAGAAGATCTCGATGACGAGTCTCTTGCCCTTCTTTATCAATGGTATCTTTATGGTTATGTTGAAATATGAACGTATGGGAGTGATACCTGCAGCAGATTTCGTCAATTCTGCTTTTCTCAGTTACAGGGTGAGAAGTCCGGATGGTTTTTGCCAGGGTCTTTAAATTTTCATAGAGGCCTATTTCCAGAGACACAATTCGTAGCGACAAATGTTTAGCCGCGGTTCTGAATGAGTTGACAGCGGCCGGTTTCAGGAGAATTACTGTTATTAATTTCGGCTCCGGGATACAACGACTAGACAACATTTATTAATTCTGCTATTAAGATAGTGGCTATATAGAATAGGTGGTCTCTCAAAATTTGAATGGCCGAAATGTTTGATAATTACTTGTTGTTCGTTATAAATCTATAAAGGAGATTAAAAAAATGAAGTACTCGCTCCTCGCTGCCGCCCTGATAACACTATCATTAACCGCGTGTGACCAAATGAGAGAGAAAAAACCTGGTGAAGGGAAACCGGGGCAATACCCTCCCAGCCTCTGGGAAAAACGTGAAGGACAGCTTAGTGATGCAGATATTGAAGCAGCACAGAAAGAATCTGAAGCTGCTGGGACGGAGGCAAAGAAAAATGAACCGCCGAAAGAAGAACCCAAGTACTAATGTCAACAAGCATGCTTTAAAAAACGCCGTCCTTCGGGGCGGCTTTTTTTTCGGATCTTTCCGGAGGAAGTCGTTCAACGTATCCTCGATTTGAATGACACAAACGCTTTTGTTACACTATGGAACTTCTCTGAAACGATAGGATGGCTAAATAATGAAATACTCTCTCCTTGCTGTTGCCGTGATGGCATTGACGCTGACCGCTTGTGAATACAAAAAACATCCTATGGACAAGCCGCCCCCCTCTGCTTCGGTTGAACGTGAATCGGCACCAAATTTTGACGATCTTGATAAACCTGGCGATGAGGCGGCAGGTACTCAGGATGCAGGCAGTGCTGGAGTCAAGAAAGAAGCACCCGGTACGTAATTGACAGCGATAGCTAGTTTTTATTGCTCTTTTTTATTGACCGATTAAACCCGATAAATTGCCGAACTCAACGACAAGTTTCGCAAATTTCGATTGGTCAGGGTTATTTTTGCTATATAATATGACCCGTCACAACCTATTTCCATTTTATTTAAGGACGCCCCTATAATGAAACTTTCACTCCTTGCCGCCGCTTTGATGGCACTTGCCCTCACGGCATGCGACAGACCAAAACAAGCACTGCCCGAGAATTCGACGACTTACGGAACCAGAACCGAAGAAGGTACAACCTTGGATCAAGAACGTGGTCCCGCCGGTGCAGAAGCACCAGCCACTAAGGCTCCGGACGATAAGGTTTCCGCCGCACCGGCTGCAGAGGAAGATGAATACTCCGGGCAAGCTGTTCTTCCTGGACACGCGCTTGATGGCAATGGCAATCCCCTCCCGCCGGGACAAAGCGCCATCCCCGCAGGTCATTAATAAAAAAATAGTACGTGGCAAAAAAGCCATCCTCAGGGATGGCTTTTTTTATTGCTTTAAAGGCTTTAAAGAATGCAATAACTTCGGCATCAACCTCATTCTCAAGCTTGCAGTTGAACGACGCGGGCGTTTCATTATATAATTAACGCTTTGTTACAAATAACTTAGAGGTAATAGATAATGAAACGCACGCTCCTCGCTGCTATCTTGGCTGCCATAACGGTGACTGCCTGTGGTAAGCCGAACCAGGCGCTTCCCGAACAGGAAAAAGGGAACTTCGCAAAAATTACTTCGCCATCCGGTGCCTCGGATAAGCCTGCTGCCCCATCAGATGAGACTGCCCCCGCTGAGGCCAAAGAATAATAAGACGGACGTTCTCAAACCGAATTTCAGTAACAGCCCCGGATTTCAGCGGGGAAGGGGCTGAAAATAATCCCGGAATGCCAAAAAAGCCGCCCCGCAGGGCGGCTTTTTTGTGCCGGTGCGAATCAGATCAGCTGACGCCAGCCGAAACCATCACTCTGGTCGGCAACACCGATCCAGTCTATTCCACAGTTTAACGCACGGCTCAACATAGTCTGAGCAAGCAGTGGAGTATTGTTTTTCTGGCTCAGATGAGCGGCAATTACGTGCTGAAGACGGCTGCAATCGAGACTTGCTAGAAGATTCGCTGAGGCAGAGTTCTCAAGGTGACCAAAACGCCCTCCAACACGTTGCTTGAGGCTGTGGGGATAATTGCTGTTCGCGAGCATCTGCGCATCATGATTGCATTCCAGCACAAGTGCGTGGCAGTGACTCAGGATCGATTCGATGTGGGGTGTCGAACAACCGGTATCGGTCAATACGCCCAGTCGCAACGCGCCATCACCGAATACAAATTGTGCCGGTTCCTGGGCATCATGCGGAACCGGATAAGGCTCGATCTCGATATCTCCAATGGAAAATCGCTGGTACCCCCCTATAATGTTAAGCATGGGTAACAGATCAAACTTCTTCTCCACGCTGCGCAACGTACCGTGGGTCAACCATACCGGAGTACCGAATTTGCGCGCGAACCGCGCTACCCCGCAGATATGATCGCTATGCTCGTGAGTCACCACGATTGCGTCGATCATGCCGGGCTCTAGGCCGAGCCGGGAGAGACGAATAATGGTTTCCTTGAGCGTAAATCCACAATCCAGTAGTAATCGGGTATCCGCCACCTCGACGACAAGACCGTTACCCTGTGAACCGCTACCTAAACAGGCAAAGCGCATGCTTGGTGAAAAAGAGAAATTTTTGAGAGGCGCTCTGGAGCGTATGAAGGTATATTCTATCCGATTCTGCCTCAACAGCGCATTGCTCTTCCTGGCAGCCTGTCGGACTTGAAGAATCGAAGCGAAAAAGTGACTGGGTGAGGACAGATTTTGAGGGTTTTGAAGGCCAATAGTTATTCTATTGGAAAAAGCGGCGAAATATGGACCAGCCATATGCTTTTGCAGCCGATTTCCTTTAAGTCCGACAGGCTGCAAGCTAACCGCACGCTTTTTGAATACTGGCTGTCCAGCCTGCCCTGCCTTACTCGATCATATGACAATATATTAACCGGGCCTTATGCAGGGTTATCGTATCAATCAAATAGTCTGGCATCCATTACAGGATGAGAGATTGCGCCGGCTTGAGAAACCTGTTTCCATGCAAAAATAATTCGGAAATCTCATTCGCGGGAAGCGGACGCGCAAAATAGTAACCCTGAATTTCGTCACATCCTCGTTCGCGTAGAAAATCAAGTTGTTCAACTGTTTCTACACCCTCGGCAACCACCCTGACATCAAGACTATGCGCCATTTCGATGATCGCTGTCGTAATTGCAGCGTCTGCGGGATTCGTGGTGATTTCCGCGATGAAAGAACGGTCAATTTTCAGCACGTCGATTGGAAACCGCTTTACGTAGGCGAGGCTCGAGTAGCCAGTCCCAAAATCATCAATTGAAATTTGAATCCCCAACACCTTAAGCCTCTGTAGAACACCGGTCGTTTTTTTTGCATGCGTCATCAAAGAACTTTCAGTCAGTTCCAGTTCCAGCAAATCAGAATCGATGCTGTTCTCTCTAAGCGCCCTTTCGGTTTGCAATTCAAATTCGAGCAATTCCGGATGCACATCGTTTTGCCGGGTGGCGCGAATAACGTCCTCGCTTAGTGTACCTTGTGAAAACTGCCTGCCGGATACGTTGACGGACACGGGAATTTCTCCAACCCCCAAAAGCCGCCATTCGGCGATCTGTTTACACGCGCTCTCGATAACCCAGGCCCCCACCCGATTGATCAATCCGGTTTGTTCGAGGACCGATATGAACTCCAGGGGAGCGATGAATCCGTGTCCTGGCCGCTTCCATCTTATCAGTGCCTCGACGCCTGTAATCCTGCCCGTCGAGAGATCCACCTTCGGCTGATAATGTAAAACAAACTCATTTCGATCGAGTGCATGCCGCAAGGCATTTTCCTGATTAAGCTTTTCGATCGCTCGCGCGTTCATTTCGGCCGTAAAAAAGCGGTAGGTATCCCTGCCCGCTTCTTTTGACCGATACATGGCTATGTCGCTATTTTTGGCAAGTGTATCCGCATCAAGGGAATCTGTCGGATAAACACTGATTCCAATACTCGCGGTTACGATGATTTCATGGCCTTGCAAACTGAAAGGCCGGCGTAATGCTTCTCTGATTTTACTTGCAACGACTCCCGCGTTCCCTGAATTGTCAGGAGTTACCAGAATGCACCCGAACTCATCGCCACCCACCCGGGCGATCATATCGGTAACACGTAGACATTCCAATAAACGAAGACTGAACTGACGCAGCAGCTCATCCCCGATTGCATGTCCCAGGGTGTCATTTATATTCTTGAAATTATCAATATCAAGAAATAGTACCGAAATGATCCGGTTATTCATTTCTGCTTGCTTGATAAGCTTCCGGAGCGACTCGTCAAACAGATTACGGTTGGGAAGATTGGTGAGCGCGTCATAATGCGCGAGCTGCAGTAGCCGCTGATCAGCTTCTTTGCTATGCGTGATGTCATCCATAATCCCCACAACGCGGTGCACACCCGCCAAATCCTTTATCGGAAAGGTACGTGTACGCACCCAGCGTATTGTATTGTCCGAAAGCAGCAACCGGTAATCATGGTCCACGCCCCCATGCGATAACTCACCTGTTTCGCGGATAACACGCTGCACATCTTCAGGGTGAACCGCCTCAAAAAATTTCGCCAGTTTGTCGCCACGAGCGACACGCAGCCCAGTCATTTTTTCCCATGCGGGATTAATATAGCGAAACGTTTCGTCATGGATATCCCAAACCCAGAAGACTTGAGGAAGATTACCGGCAAGCTGATCGAACAGCTCTTCCGTTTCGCGCAAGGGGGCGGTCCGTTCGCTGAGCGTGGTTTCCAGACCTGCAACAAATTGCTGCAACTCTTTCTGCAACAACCGGATCTCCAGAACGTCTCGGATATGCGTTAATACCTCGAGCCGATCAAAGGGCTTGGTTATGAAACCTTTAGCTCCGGCCTGCAACGCACGCTCTTTATGCTCTGGCTGGGCAGTGATCACCAGAACCGGAAGGCAACCACTGGATTCAATTTGCGGCCCGGTTTTCCCTTCGATTTCCGATTCGATCAACTTGAGACCTTCCATTACCTCGAATCCATCCATTTTTGGCATCATCAAATCGAGCAGGATGAGATCGTATCGGTTGGTGCGATGGAGATTGCAAACCTCAAGCGGATTCACTGTAGAGGTGACCGACGCGTAGCCCGCGCTGGACAACATGCCGCGGATCAGTTCGACATTACCCTTCCTGTCGTCGACGATCAAAATGCTGGCATTAAAAATATCCGAAGAAGTGGTCATTGAATTCCGGTTGAAAAATTAATTAAAACTGCGAATAAATGCTTTAACCCTTTACTGTCCATCCTATTTGGGAGATTCCCTTCTCGCTCAACACCATGGCCCATGCGATGTATGGCATCACATTCCCTGTAGTAACCTTTATCCGCCCCAGACAGAAAAATGATATCGATTCCCCTTTCCCTGGCGACGAGATAAACAATTGCTCGAACGCATCATAGTCCTGTTCAGGCGGAGCAACAATTCTTGTTACAAAGCCATCATTCACAATCTGCAAGCCAGAGATCAGTCATAGAAGACGCTATTCAAGATAAGTAAAGATAAGCAGAATTCGTGCCAGTATTTAAAGCACTGTTTTTTGGTCATGTAGCGGTTTTTGCGGGCAGATGAGAATATCTATTGTAAAATTTGCCGATAAGAAGGCCGACGGTTGTGTCATGTCTACCGGCAATCTTTCAGGTAACCTTCGGTATCCTCAAATAGCCAAGAACCAGGTACAAGAATAATGATAAATGGAAATCCCGCGGCGTGAATATCAGATCTATCCGCGCCGGTTATTTAATAATAACGTGTTCGACATTCGGTGGATTGAATAAATCCGGGACTGGGCAATGCTGGACAACGTAATGGCGTTTTTGGCCCATTGGGGAATAACTGCGCTCTCGCTTTGGGTGGCGAGCTTCATTTTTCACGGTATTTCGTTTGCCAATAAAAAATCCCTGCTGATATCGGCGCTCCTGCTAGGTTTTGCTAATGCTGTAATCAGGCCGGTCATCATCATACTGACGATTCCGCTGACACTGATCAGTTTCGGGTTCTTTTTGCTGGTTATTAATGCCCTGATGCTGCTTCTGGTATCGACGCTCGTTCCAGGGTTCAGGATTTCGGGGTTCTGGACAGCATTTTTTGCGAGTATCGTCATAACCATTCTTGGCATATTCGTAGGTATGCTCATATTTCAATCAGAAGAAAATTTGCTCAACACTCCCCCTGCGCACCAAGGTGTAATGGTCTGAATACCCGATTATGCTGCATGGTTATGAGAGCGGTTCTCCGACTCCGCATGAGGCGGATTAATGGGAAGATGAGTTGATACAAAAGCCATCTGGTTCCATTTTCGCAATATCCAGCAACGCCGACAATTTCCTGGCGTCGGGATTTTGTTCGAATGGCAGCACCCCCAGCAATGGGCAATCCAGCCGCTGTTCCAACGCAAGTACATTCTCAGCGAACACGGCCATTTGCGGTTCGATACAGTTCGCCACCCATCCAGCAAGCAGCAGCCCGGTTGCCCGCACAGCCTGGGCGGTCAGCAGCGCATCGCTAAGACAGCCAAGTTGCATCCCTACCACCACTATAACCGGCAGACCCAAAGCCTGTGCCATGTCAGCGCCGTCCTGACGGTCATTCAACGGTACGAGAAAACCGCCAGCGCCCTCAACAATCACGACATCGGCGACTTTTTGCAATTCCAGGTAGGCTTGGCGGACGACGTTGATGTCGATGTTGACGCCTGCCAGGCTTGCCGCGATATGCGGCGCAATCGGCGGATTTAGCGCATAAGGATTCACCTGTTCTCGCGGAGCGGCGACCGTGCTTGCCGCTGCGAGCGATTCCACATCATTCCATTTTCCATTCTCGCGGCCGGCCGCAACTGGCTTCATCCCCACGGTAGTCTTGCCGCGCGCACTCAAGGCATGGAGCAAGGCGCAGCTGGTCAGGGTCTTGCCCACCCCCGTGCCGGTACCGGTGACGAAATAACCTTTCGTCATAAGATGCGTGTCGAATCTCTCATAGCAGGCCGAGCTGCCGTCTTGTCTCGGGCGTGAGTATGTCTTTGCGTGACTGTACCTTCCAGGCATGGCCGTAAACCACTTCAAAAGTCGCGGGCAGTTTTCCTTCCAACCGCAGGGTTTCGTAATGGCTTATCGCCTTCTGCCATGCAGTCCTGCCGGTAAGCCCTCGCCGCCTCCCCTGAGTAACATTATGAGCGCCGATGGCTTTTAGGTCCTGCATCACACCCATCACATCGTCATAGGTCAGCGTGATATATTCCATATCCATGACAGGTGTAGCGAAGCCGTTATGCACCAGCATGTCGCCGATGTCGTGCATGTCGGTGAAACGATTGACGTGACTGTAACCATCCATGCTGCGGAATGCCTGGCGCAATTCTTTCAAGGTATCGGGCCCAAAAGTGCTGAACATGAACAAACCGCCGGTTTTCAGGACCCTGTGCACCTCGGCAAATGTCTGCTTGAGGTCATTGCACCATTGCAGCGTCAGATTGGACCATACAAGACCCACGCAGGAATCTATAAGGGGCATCTGCTCTATGTCCCCGCCTATGTAGCTGGTCTGATTGCCCGCTTGATTCCCCCAAATCGCCAAAAATTTCCGCCACCCCGAGACTGCAGGGCGCGCCTGGATGTGCATTGCCGGGGCGATATCGATTGCCAGCATCCGGGCAGCCGGGTAGCGCGTGAGCAGCTTGCGTGTACCGTAACCCGTGCCGCTCCCGGCATCGAGAATGACATCAGGGACATATTTGATGTAATCGAGACGCGACAGCATTCGGTCGCACACTTCGCGTTGCAGGATTGCCGCCTGGTCGTAAGTCGCCGCTGCCCGCCCGAAAGCGCTGCGCACCAGGCGCTTGTCGATAGTATGATCGTAGGTCACTTAATTGCCCAACCGTGACAGCCGAACCAGACTGTCCGCAAATTGATCAGGATAAGATAAAAAAGGAACGTGGCCGCAGTTCGGCAGCATGATGAGTTCTGAATTTCGCAATTGCTGATGCATCCATCTTGCTGCATCAGGATGGGTGATAGCATCGTTCTCGCCATGAAAAATTAAAACCCTCTGATTGATATTCTTTATTTTCTCCCGCAGATCGCTAGATAACAGAACCTGTAATCCCGCCTCCAGCGCGGTCGTATCCGGGTCCCCTCGTTCCAATAAGTTCTTGCGTAGCTGCGCTAACACACGGGTATCGCTGCCACCGCTCACTTGCAAGGTAAGAAACCTTTTCATAGTCGTTCTGTAATCCCGCTTCAGATTCTGCGTGAATAACTGTAGCGTCGCGGCATCCATCCCCCCATCCCAGTCGTGTTGCGAGCTTTCATGTGGATCTTTGCATTTGACAAAGCAGGGTGTCGTGGAAATCAATGCGATTTCCTTGACACGCAAAGGTTCGCGCAGTGCAAGTTCGATTGCGATCTGCCCACCCAGCGACCATCCGCAAACAATACAGTTCGCCGGTAAAACACCTGCGATCATATCAACAATGTGCTTCAGCGCGCCGCCTTGCAAACCCGATACGCGAGCCGGAATGAACCCCGGACCGAACCCCGAGCTGAAACCGTGCCCAGGCAAATCCACGAGATGCAGGCGGAAATGCTGCGCCAGATCATCGCGTACGTCCCGCCAGACGCCGCTGTGCATGGCCCAGCCATGCAGCATAACGAGATCGGGACCGACGCCAATGGATTCAACATGAAGGCTCATCGTTTATATGCACAAGCTCATCAAATTTGGCTGTCCAGCTCTTTCAGAGCGGTTGCGAGGCGTGCGATGTCTTCCATCTTATGCGTCGCGGACAGCGAAATCCGCAGCCGCGATCCGCCTTGCGGAACCGTAGGCGAGCGGATTGCCGGAACCAGGATTCCTCTCTCCCGCAACGCGTCACTGATCCGCAACGCTTTTTCATTCTCGCCAATGATCAAAGGCTGGATGGGAGTAGCCGATGGCAGCAGCTTCCAGCGCAAAGGATGCAATTCCTGTTTTAGCGTTGCGATAAGTTGTGCCAGCTTTTCTCGCCGCCATTCCTCGCTTTCGATCAACTCCAGGCTTTTCAGCAAGGCGTGAGACAATAACGGCGGCGTTGCTGTGGTATAGATGTAGCTTCGTGCCTGCTGAATCAGGGTTTCGATAACCTCTGCTTGTGCAGCAACGAAAGCCCCGAATACGCCTGCCGCCTTGCCAAGGGTTGCCATGTAGATGATGCGTGGCGAACTGACATTAAAATGGGCCAGAATTCCCCTCCCCTGCGGTCCAAGCAAGCCAAAGCCGTGCGCATCATCAAGCATCAGCCACGCATCGTATTTTTCGCACAATGACAGCAGGTCGGGAACTGGCGCAATATCCCCATCCATGCTGAACACGGCGTCGGTTATCACCAGTTTTCTTTTGGCAGGTGACACGGAAAGCTGACGTTCCAACGCATTCATGTCGAGGTGCGGATAGCGGCTAAACTTCGCACGGGAAACAAGTACGGCATCGTTGAGTGAGGCATGGTTGAGCTTGTCGCCAAATACTGCATCGCCACGGCCCGCCAGCGCCGTCACCACCCCTGCATTTGCCATATATCCCGTCGAGAATAATAACGCGCGGGGAAGCCCCGTAAGGCTCGCCAGCGCTTCCTCCAGCGCGTGGTGCGCCAACGAATGCCCACTGATAAGATGGGAAGCCCCTGCTCCGACTCCATATCGGCGGACGCCTTCGCAGGCTGCTGCGATTAAACGGGGATGGTTGGCGAGACCGAGATAATCGTTGCTGCAAAACGCGATATATTCCCGCCCATCCACCGAGACCCGCGTATTCTGGGCGCTTTCCAGCGTCAGACGACGGCGATACAGCTTTTTCCTTTCCCGGCTGCGCAGGTATTCAGTGAGATCGTTGAGCATTCCGGTGTTAACCCGATGGGGGCCGGGCGAAACGGATGGATAACACGGATGGGGCGTGGGATTATATCGAACGGAGCCCCAGTTTATGGAACAACGCCTTGTCCCTTTCAGCTTCCGGGTTGCCGGTGGTAAGCAATTTATCACCGTAGAAAATGGAATTGGCTCCAGCCAGAAAACACAGTGCCTGCACCGCATCCGACATTTCCTGCCTGCCGGCCGAAAGCCTTACCATTGCTTTGGGCATGGTGATGCGCGCGGCAGCAATAGTGCGCACAAATTCCAGCGGATCGAGCGCCGCAGTGCCATGAAGCGGCGTGCCTTCCACCTGCACCAGATGGTTGATGGGAACGGATTCGGGATAAGGATCGAGATTGGCCAGTTGGCCGATCAGGCCAGCACGGGCACGCCGCGTTTCGCCCATGCCGACAATGCCGCCGCAGCAAACGTGAATTCCCGCGCTGCGAACTTTCTCCAGGGTATCCAGCCGATCCTCGTAATTGCGGGTGGTAATGATTTCATCGTAAAATTCCGGCGCTGTGTCGAGGTTATGGTTGTAATAATCGAGCCCGGCTTGCCTGAGTTGCTCTGCCTGGCCTGACTTCAACATGCCTAAGGTGGCACAGGTTTCAAGCCCCAGCGCTTTTACGGCGCTAACCATTTCCACCATTTTTTCGATGTCGCGCTGCTTGGGCCCACGCCACGCTGCGCCCATGCAAAAACGCGACGCCCCCTGCGCTTTTGCGGCGGCAGCCGTTGTCACGACCTCATCGAGGGACAACATATCCTGATTTTCCACACTCGTGTGGTAGCGCGCCGCCTGAGGGCAGTAGCCGCAGTCTTCTGGGCAGCCGCCAGTCTTCACTGAAATCAATGTGGAAAGCTGCACTGCATTGGCATCGTGATATTGGCGATGAACCAATTGCGCGCGATGAATCAGGTCGCTGAACGGCAAATCCAGCAGTGCCTCAATGCGGGAAACATCCCAGCGCAGCGGTTCGGCAACCGTACCGGGCGGTTCAGCGAGTCTATCGGTAAGTGTGTCAGCTGCACCCGAACCTGTTTCCAAAGCGGCAGTTATGTCGGAAGTAAGTTGGCTCATACCGTATTTATGATGCTTTATGTTTTGCTCAATGATTAACTGAGTGATTAACTGAGCCATCGACTGAGCGATTGACTGAGTACCTGCGCTACAATGAACGAAAAAGAAGGGAGCAGGAAAAGCGCCGAGTCAATCTCATCCTGGAGAATCGCACCTATCATCACGGATTGCATCGTCGTTGTCAATTTTTTGCAGGAAATTTTTGAACAGTCGATTAAATATTAAGCAGGCGCTATTAAGCAAAAGTTGCCTGCTCTGCGGCGGTGCCGCTCAAAGTGACTTTTGCTCGCCGTGCGGGGACAGCCTGCCTCATTTACCGCCACATTATTGCCCTGTCTGTGCATTACCTGCGACGGAATCGCGCGTGTGTGGCGCTTGCCTGGCTAATCCACCCGCGTTCCATCTTGGTCTGGCAGCAGTGAATTATGCTTTTCCGGTAGACGCGTTACTTCACTCCCTCAAATACCAGAAAAATCTTGCCATAGCACCCGTGCTGGCTGATTTGCTGGTAAGGCGGATAGACGCCGGCGCATTGCCGGATTTCATCGTGCCGATGCCACTCCATCCTGTGAGGTTGCGTGAACGGGGTTTCAATCAGGCGCTCGAGATTGCCCGGCGCGTATCGAAAAGGTTGGACATTCCGCTACTGCCCGCCATCTGCCGCCGTGTCAAGGATACTCCCTCCCAGACGGGACTGCCATGGAAGGAACGCGGGAAAAATATCCGGGATGCATTCGCCTGCGAGACTGATCTTTCAGGCAAGCGCATCGCTATGTTGGATGACGTGATGACTACCGGTTCAACCCTGAATGAACTGGCAAAGATACTGCGCAAATGCGGCGCTGCTCACATAAGCGGATGGGTAGTGGCGAGAACGCTTTCCGGTGATTCGTAAAAGCGCTTTGAGAATCCAGACCGGCCATGCTCGATGTAATCCTCTACCAGCCTGAAATCCCGCCCAACACCGGTAATATCATCCGTCTGTGTGCCAATACGGGTTCAAAGCTGCATCTCATCAAGCCGTTGGGCTTTATCCTGGAAGATAAACAATTAATTCGCGCCGGACTTGATTACCATGAGTTCGCCAGCGTGATGGTTCACGCAAGCTGGACCGAATGCGTCGAGCACCTGCACGGGCACCGCCTTTTTGCGGTCTCTACCAAGGGAAAACGACGCTATGATCTGGCTGCCTATGCGAGCGGCGATGCATTTCTTTTCGGGGCGGAAAGCCGCGGATTGCCAGCGGAAATATTGGACAGTTTCCCGGAACAACGCAGAATCCGCGTACCCATGGTATCTGATAGCCGTAGCCTCAATTTATCCAATACGGTTGCAGTCGTGGTCTACGAAGCGTGGCGGCAAATGAGATTCGAGAAAGGCATATAGAATCTTAAAAAAAACCGTTCCCGGTTCAGTAATTTTCTGTCTTCGGTTCGCGGTTGAGCAGCGTTTCCACCGCCACTCTTGCCGGCACGCCATCATCGAGTATGCTGCATACAGCCTTCGTAATTGGCATCTCCACTTTCAGTTCCTGACTAAGCCGCAACACTTCCCGCGCCGTGTGAACGCCTTCGGCAGTGTGTCCCAATTCCAGCAGTATGTCTGGTAACGGATGGCCTGCTGCAAGCGCCAGCCCCACCCGGCGATTGCGGGACAGATCTCCGGTGCAGGTGAGTATCAGATCTCCCACTCCGGTTAACCCCATAAAGGTTTCCATGCAACCGCCCAGCTTCAGGCCCAACCGGGTTATTTCCGCCAGACCTCGCGTAATCAATGCTGCCCGGGCGTTGTGACCAAACTCCATGCCATCACAAATGCCTGCGGCAATCGATATGACATTCTTGACCGCACCGCCCGTTTCTACGCCCACGACATCCTTGGACGAATAAACCCGCAGCCGGTGGGTGTGCAATTGGGCAGCAACGTTTCGCGCAAATTCCTCGTCATGAGATGCCACAGTCAGAGCCGTAGGAAGCCCCTGCGCCACTTCATGGGCAAAACTGGGACCTGACAATACCCCGTAAGGCGCTACGCCGGCATATTCCTCTTCCGCCACCTGATGGGGTAACCTCGCAGATTGTGCCTCGAATCCCTTGCATCCCCACACCACCGGAACGGTTTTTCCGCTGGCGGCAACCCCCTGCAATGTCTCGCGTAACCCGGAAACCGGAACAACGATCAGAGCAAGTTCCGCGACCTCAAGGGCCGCACCGAGGTCTGAGGTCAATCGCAGTGAATCAGGCAAAGGGAAAGCGGGAAAATAGCGCCGGTTAACGCGCTGGGAAGCAAGCTCGGCAATATGACGTGGATTTCGCGACCATAAAGTCACCTGATGGGAAGCGTTGGAGTTGACGCTTAGACTGATGGCCAGCGCCGTGCCCCACGCCCCCGCGCCCAGGACGGTTATTCTCACGAACCCCAGACCTGATTGGTCCTGATGTAGCCCTGCTGCCCGTCGGGGTGACGTACCCTGACCCAGCCATTTACCGCGGGCTCAAGCAATTCCATGATGACGTTTTGCTGCGCCTTGAATACAAGCGCGGAATTTACATTCGCAGTGTGATAAGCCTCTGCCAGCGGTACGTTAACAATAACATAGCGCTGTTCGCTCAAGACTTTTTCTTCCACCCAGGCAAGAGTGCCTTCACTATCGCGAATCTTGACCCAGCCTTCGACTTTTACAACCGCCTCTACTGGCAGGTTGCGGCTCGCGACGTACAATTTGACCGCCTTGAGAGACGGCGCGTCATACATGATTGCAGCGTTATCGTTTATCGAAAAAAAATCGAACGCCGCGACGGCATGCGCCGAAAACATCAACGCCACCATTCCCGGCACTGCGCGGCCCAGGCTCTGCGGCAATCGTTTCAGCAATGCGGCACACACAAACTTCATGTTTAACCTAAATCCGGTAGTTGGACGGGGTGGAGTGTGCGATTTTTGGGGTGCGGGGCAAGGCGCAATGACGCGGAATGGTGCGACCGCGCAGGGCGGAGCAGTGCCTTCCGCAGGAAGGTGCGACTCCGTAGCGGAATGCGGACGCCATGAAACGCGGTCGCGGCATCCCCTGCGCTGCCCGATCCCCGCTTTGCGGGGCCCCTCGTGCGACGCTTCGAGGCGCCCCATTCCAAGGAGTTGCAACGCAGCCATGTGCCGCAAAAACCGTGCAATCCGCCCCGTAGCGGACACGTCCAAAAGATGAAGATCAAGTGATACAAAAAGCTTTTGTGGATCATAACCCTAAACTGAAAAATGAGCGGTCAACTGCCGGATTTAGGTTTAATGCGTCACTTTTTGTGTTTCTTCCGCCTTTTCCGGTGTTGCAGCCTTCTGCTCAGCCTGCTGTTTTCCCTGATAGTAAAGCGCTTCGAAATTCACCGGGTTTAAAATGACAGCATGAAATCCGGCACGGGTCACAGTATCAGAAACGGCTTCACGCAAGTATGGAAAAAGTATATTGGGGCACGCAATGCCCAACACGGGGTCCATGTCAGCTTCCGGCACATGGCGAATCTGAAAAATACCCGCCTGCTTTACTTCCACCAGAAACATTGTTTTCTCCTTGACCTTCGCGGTGACGGTTATTGTCAGCAATACTTCATACATGCCTTCGTCGATACGTTCACCTTTGGTATGCAATTGTATATTTACCTCTGGTGTCTCGCGCTCAAGAAAAATTCCAGGCGCATTGGGTATCTCCAGGGAAAGGTCTTTGACATAGAGTTTTTCAATGGTGAAAACCGGCTGCTGCTGCTGATTATTTGTATTTGTATTGGGTTCCATAAGGGTAATCCGGAAAAGGAGTAATCAAAAATACAGCGTAAAGTATCTGCATCGCAGAGGTAAAAACTATCCCGAAACCGAAACAGCCGGCACGCTATGCAGGCTGCACATTGTATTCAGGTCGTACAAGGCATGAACGGCATAAATTTAACGGCGTTTCGGAGAGCACCTGGAAAGTAACATGGGCGAGTATTGTATTCGCCGCACTGATGCTGCCAACCAGCGTATCCTGCTTCTTCGCAAGCGGTGCCATCAAGTGGTCAGGAGCTTTACCAATCCATTGCTGCGATCGAGCTTTGCCAGATCGTCATAACCCCCTACATGGGTCTCGCCTATGTAGATTTGGGGCACCGTACGGCGCCCGGTTTTTTTTATCATCTCGTCACGTCGCGCAGGTTCCAGGTCAACACGAATTTTTTCTATTTCCTTCACTCCCCTGGCACGCAACATTCGCTCCGCCATTATGCAATATGGACAAAAAGCGGTGGAATACATGACTACCCTAGTCATTTAACCCCCTCTTTTGTTTTTCACTATCGGTAAATTCGCCTGTCGCCATACATCGATACCACCCGCCAGGGTGCGCACATGGGCAAACCCATTACTGCGCAGGAGCGCGCCGGCTTTGCCGGTAGAGCTCACGCCGCTTCGATGTATCAATATAATGGGCTTATCCTTGAACTTCTCAAGTTCCTGAAGGCGCTGTTCGAGTTTGTCTCCGGGGATATGTCTTGAGTTGGGGATGTGGCCCGCTTCATATTCACTGGCTTCGCGAACGTCCAATACCAGCGCGTCCTTGTAATTGATGAGTTGAACCGCGACCATTGTATCCACCTCCTTACCGGAGCGGCGCAACAACGGCCATAACAGCATGCCGCCGCTCGCCAGGGCAGCTATGATCAGGGCAATATTACTCTGCAGGAATGACACGTACACGCTCCTTTATATACTTAACCGGGGATTTTATCAGAGACGGGAACGTTGCGGAATTCTCGTTCCGGGCGAAGACGGGAATATAACCTTCGTGAGCCCTTCGTCAACCGTCCGACGGCGGGACTCATCCGATGACCGGATTTGCGAGCGACATTAAACACGTTAAAACAATCTATTACTGCATATAGGAGTTTGGGGGAAACTTTCACTGCCGCCCCCGCCCAGCCCTTCTCCACTTTTCCGTGCTGCATCCGCATCCAAAATACTTTAAAATACACGATATTTCAAATTGCTTCGCGAAAAATCTCATCCTTTTTATAAAAGAAAAACATGATAAAACTCGTTCTCCTGCGGCACGGAGAAAGCACATGGAATAAGGAAAACCGTTTCACCGGCTGGACAGACGTGGATTTAACTCCGAAAGGCCTGGATGAAGCCAAAAATTCCGGACGCCTATTGCGCGAAAACGGGTTTACGTTTGATATTGCCTACACTTCGGTATTGAAGCGGGCTATTCGTACCTTGTGGATCGTGCAGGATGAAATGGATCTGATGTGGATCCCGGTTAATTTGACATGGCGGTTGAATGAACGGCACTATGGCGCACTGCAAGGCTTGAACAAGCTTGAGACAGCACTCAAGTATGGTGAAGAGCAGGTCCTTATCTGGCGGCGCAGCTATGACACCCGTCCGCCCGCGCTAACGCCGGAGGATGACCGCTATCCGGGATTCGATCCCCGCTATGGGAATCTGTCAAGTCACGATATCCCATTGACCGAATGCCTCGAGGATACCGTGGCAAGGTTCCTGCCCTATTGGAACGAAATCATCGCGCCCCAGGTCAAATCCGGGCAACGTGTGCTCATTACCGCTCATGGCAATTCGCTACGGGCCCTTGTGATGTATCTGGACAATCTTTCAGAGCAGGATGTCATGGAGCTCAATATCCCTACCGGTGTTCCGCTTGTGTATGAGCTTGACAACGACAGCCTGAAACCTTTCCGAAGCTATTATCTCGGTGACCAGGCAAAGATTGAACAAGCGATGCGGGTTGTCGCAAATCAAGGAAAAATATTACCTCAGCCATGAGTTTTTCGCTCATCCATTGCTTTACACTCGTCCATTGCTATTGATACACACGTTACGTACGATAGCCTTCATTGTAGTTCGTCAGTTTTCCCAAGGTGAATCTATATCGCTTCGGCGTGTATGATTTCTTTTGGTAAAGATACGTTTGAAAATCTCATTCCTGACCGGTATTAATCTTTGGCTGAATATGATTCGCAAGTTGATGCTTGCCTGCGCATTGATCCTGTCGCACACGCTTTATGCCGCGCCCAAGGACGCCCCCAAGGTTGATAAGGAAGAACTGAGACAATTACGCGATCGAATCAAAACCTTACAGAAAGAACTGGCAGATACGGAAGAATCGAAATCGGAAGCGGCGGACGCACTTCGCGAATCGGAACAGGCCATCAGTGCCGCCAATCGAAAATTGGCGGCACTCAAGCAAGAGCAGGATGAGGCCAATGACAAGCTCGGTCAATTAAAGGCACAATCCGGGCAGGTCGCCAAAGACATTGAGGCGCAACAATCGCGATTAAGCAAATTACTTTACCGTCGCTATGTCGATGGGGGCGGACAGAAGGAGTACCTGGGCCTCTTGCTTAATCAGCAAGACCCCGATGAAATCGCGCGTAATCTGCATTACTACGGTTATCTGTCTCGCGCCCGCATGGAAGATATAGATGCTCTCCGCATAAATCTTCAACGGCTTGATGAGCTTGCCAGCCAGAGTCGTGAAAAAACAGCTGAAATCGCGGCGATTCAGGCTAAGCAGGCAGGGCACAAGAAACACCTTGAACAACAAAAAACCGGGCACGCAAAACTGCTCCTGCGAATTTCGTCGCAGGTGGATCAGCAGCGGCGGGAAATCAGCAAACTCAAGCGCGACGAAGATCGTCTCGCCCGGCTGGTGGACAAAATCGCCAAAATGCTGGCACGCAAAAAACGTTCCCCCCGCCCTGGCCCTGCTCCCCTTAGCAATGACAGATTACCGGATGCATCGACACAAGGAAGTTTATTCTCATCATTGAAAGGCCGCTTGAGTTTGCCCGTACGCGGGGAACTTGTGAACCGCTTTGGCAGTCCACGTGCTGATGGCGGAATTACCTGGAAAGGGCTGTTCATCCGTTCGACTACCGGTGAGAACGTCAAGGCCATTGCAGGGGGTCGCGTAGTTTTTGCCGATTGGCTGAGAGGTTTTGGTAATCTGATGATTGTGGATCATGGTGGTAGTTACATGAGTCTATACGGCAATAACGAAACCATCTATAAGCAGGTAGGAGATTCTGTTCGCAGCGGCGATACCATTGCGACGGTCGGAAACAGCGGTGGCAATCCGGATTCCGGCTTATACTTTGAATTGCGTCATCAGGGTAAACCGTTTGACCCTTTGAACTGGGTCAGAATAAAATGAGCAATGCAACACTTTGACAATCAATGGAGAAACGTTTAATGGGTGACAAGATGCGACAATTCGGCTTGGTTGTTTCCGGGGCGATCGTCGGCGTGATGCTCAGTCTCAATTTTTCTGCGGTCGCCAATAAGGAAACTCCGGAAGTCGCGCACCCGCTTCCGGTCGAAGAGCTCCGGGCGTTTACCGAGGTATTCGGCCGTATCAAAAGCGATTACGTCGAGCCGGTGGGAGACAAGAAACTGATCACAGAGGCGATCAACGGCATGTTAACCGGCCTCGATCCCCATTCAGCCTATCTGGATACCGATGCCTTCAAGGAACTGCAAATCGGCACACAGGGCGAGTTTGGCGGCTTGGGTATTGAGGTCAGCATGGAGGATGGGTTTGTTAAAGTCATTTCCCCGATAGAAGATACGCCAGCCTTCCGCGCAGGCATCAAGCCGGGTGACCTTATCATCAAGCTGGACGATACTGCGGTCAAGGGACTCTCGCTTACCGATGCAATCAAGCGCATGCGTGGCAAACCGGATACCCCTATTACCCTTACCGTGTTGCGCAAGGGTGAGACCAAGCCGCTGGTGTTCCCCATTGTACGAGCGGTCATCAAAATCCAGAGCGTCAAGTCGAAGCTGATCGAACCAGGCTATGGATATATCCGTATCACGCAATTTCAGGAGCAAACTGGCGAAAACCTGATCAAGGCCATCGACAAATTGTTCAAGGAGAGTTCCGTGCCAATGAAAGGGCTGGTGCTGGACCTGCGTAACGACCCCGGTGGATTACTTAACGGCGCCGTCGCGGTGTCTGCCGCCTTTCTGCCGCCCGATTCGCTGGTAGTGTATACCGACGGTCGTACCGATGATGCCAAGATGAAGCTCAAAGCCAGTCCGGAATTCTATCTGCGCGATAAAAGAAACGATTATCTGAAGCAATTGCCGCGGGAAATCAAGACTGTGCCAATGGTTACCCTGGTAAATGGCGGCTCGGCCTCTGCTTCGGAGATTGTCGCGGGTGCTTTGCAGGATCACAAGCGTTCCGTCGTCATGGGCACTCAGACTTTCGGGAAAGGATCGGTCCAAACCATCCTGCCGCTTGGCAACAACACGGCTATCAAGCTTACCACTGCACGTTACTATACGCCCAACGGACAATCCATCCAGGCCAAAGGGATTACCCCCGATATCCTTGACGAGGCGGCGAAGGATGAAACCGAGCGTTTGCGCGAAGCTGATCTGGATCGCCATCTATCCAACGGAAAACCGGAGGCCAAGGAAGAAGCCAAATCCGAGACCGAGGCTGCAAAGGCCGCACCCAAGCCTGCAGCAAAAATACAAAAACCCGAGAACGGAGAGGTCAAAGACAAGAAACAGGAGCCACCGGCGGAATTTGGTTCCAGCGGTGACTTACTGCTGACACAGGCTATGAACTATTTCAAAGATGGCGCAACAGCCAAGAACTCGGCAAACTCGGCAAAAATCGTGAATTGATTTCAATCTGTGATTATTTTGACGCGAAAAGCAATCTGGATTTTTGCGAGGGGAGAGTGTGATACCTCTCTAAGCAGGTTTGCAGGTTTGCAAGTTTGTTGAGGAGCGGTTTCTGGCAAAATTTCAGGACGGGTTAGAAGCCATCGGAGAAGCTTAACTATGGAATTCTCATGCGGCGCATTGCGCGGCATGAGAATTCCATCTCCGTCAATATCATTCCATACCCCCGAGTATTCCGCATACTGCCTCACAAGCCGCCGTTCCCCCTGCCGTCAAAATCGTGAACTTGCTCAGACATAATGAATGATGACCAGCTGCTGCGCTACAGCCGTCACATCCTGTTGCCGCAGATTGGCATATCGGGGCAAGAAGCCTTAACCCGATCCCATGTGCTTATCGTTGGCGCGGGCGGATTGGGCTCGCCTGTCGCGCTATACCTTGCTGCCAGCGGTGTCGGAACACTGACGATCTGTGACAGCGACACGGTTGATCTGACCAATCTTCAGCGGCAAATCGTTCATAGCACTGATCGCATCGGAGCTCCCAAGACCCATTCCGCCAAACAGACGCTTTCCGAAATCAATCCGGAAGTCAAAGTGATTGCGCTGAACGAGCGTATGGATGAGAAGAGGCTGCTGCAACTGGTCGAGGATGCCGATGTCGTTGTCGACGCTTGCGATAATTTCCCCACTCGCCATGCCATCAATCGTGTCTGTACGATCAGCAAAAAACCGCTTGTATCAGGGGCCGTGGTACGTTTTGATGGCCAAGTCGCGGTATTCGATCTGCGCCATGCGCGCAGCCCGTGCTACCACTGCCTGTTTCCGGCGAGGGGTGACAATGAGGATATGCGGTGCGCAGTGATGGGCGTATTTGCGCCCCTGGCAGGTGTCATCGGTAGTGTGCAGGCAGCGGAAACGCTAAAAATCCTGCTCGATATTGGACAAACCCTGGATGGCCGATTGCTGTTACTCAACGGCTTGTCAATGGAATGGCGCTCCATCAAGTTGAATAAAGACGCCGCCTGCAAAGTTTGTGGCACCGGCGAATGATCTGGCATAACGGACGTCCGTCCATTACACCAGAATTTCAACCACCCGCCGGAATCTCAAACCTGAACATCTCGCTTGAAAGTATCATCTTGCATTGATCCTCCCAAAACTCCATGGGATCGCGCTTGAAGCCGCTTTTAGCAAATTGGTGCCAACGCCCTGCTACATAACACATCAGCATGTTTGCTTGAGCCGATACGTCCAGATCCGCCACAATTTCCCGCTCTCCGGCAGCGAAGCGCAGCGCCTGTTTCAGCGTCGCTTCCAGCCGGTCGTGAAGTTGATTGATGCGGGTTTGCAACCGGTCATTCTCGTTTATCAGCGCATCGCCGATCAATACCCGCGTCATGCCCGGATTCTTCTTCGCGAAGCCGAGCAATAGTGCGATGATTCCTTCAACTTGCCTGATGCCGCTTTTCTCTTCCTCTGTCAGCTTATTGATAAGGCTGAACAGGGTTTTCTCGATGAACTCGATCAAGCCGTCGAACATCTGGGCCTTACTCGCGAAGTGACGATAGAGCGCCGCCTCGGAAACATCAAGTTTGGCCGCCAGCGCTGCTGTGGTGATTTTTCCGGCACGGGGCTCTTCCAGCATCCGAGCCAGAACCTGCAAGATCTGATCTTTTCTTTCGCCAGGCTTGGCTGCCATAAATCCTCGCTTCGCTTCGATAATTTTAATTTCAATATAACTTCAGGACCCACCCCCTTCTGATTCACCCCTTCTGTCAGCAGTCGCCGCGGTGCCTTTTGGAAGGGGGTGCGTAATATTGAAACTCATACAGCCGCCCTTATGAGCGTACCCACGCCTTCATCCGTCATCACTTCCAGTAATAACCCATGCTCCACACGCCCGTCAATGATGTGACAGGATTTGACCCCCTTTTTCACTGCATCCAGTGCAGACCTGATTTTCGGTATCATGCCACCCGAGATGGTCCCGTTGGCAAATAACTCATCCACTCTCTGCGCAGTCAACCCGGTCAGCAAATTGCCGTCCTTGTCCAGCACGCCGCGCGTGTTGGTGAGTAGTATCAGCTTTTCAGCGTTCAAGACTCTGGCAAGCTCCCCCGCAACCAGATCGGCGTTGATATTATAGGATTCGCCATTTTTGCCTACGCCGATGGGGGCAATCACAGGGATGAAATCACGTGTTTCTAGTAGTTCAATCAGAGCAGGATTTATGTTTTCGATTTCCCCAACCTGGCCGAGATCGATCCACTCATGCACTTTCTCTTTGTCCTGCATAAGCATTTTTTTTGCACGAATGAAGCTGCCATCCTTGCCTGTCAGACCGACTGCAAGACCACCGTGCTGATTGATAAGATTGACAATCCCCTTATTGATCAATCCAAGTACCATTTCCACCACATCCATCGTTTCAGCGTCGGTCACGCGCATTCCCTGGATGAATGCGCCTTGCTTGCCGACCCGCTTCAACATATCGTTGATCTGAGGCCCTCCCCCATGAACGATCACGGGATTCATGCCTACGAGTTTCAGCAGCACTACATCGCGAGCGAAACCCTGTTTAAGATTTTCCTCGACCATCGCGTTACCGCCATACTTAATGACAATGGTCTTACCGTGGAAGCGCTGGATATACGGCAGCGCCTCGGCCAGGATTTTAGCTTTATCTTTTGCGGACGACTGGGATAGCGACATGTTTCTTATCCATAAAACTGTATTTTAATTTCTACTTGAGGTATTTCGGTAAACAGGTGGGGCGCGAATAGGTGGCGATTTTACTTCCTGCTGCCGGCATCGTGCATAAAAGTGTCAGGGAATTTAGAGGGGGCTGCCGTCACGAATGCGGCGAGCTGTTTCAACGGGCAGTGACCAGACGATGCCGTCCCCGATAAGACCGGTTTGACACTCGCGCACCACCACATCAATGATCGAATCCACCATGTCATCGGTGGCAACCGTATAAATCATGACTTTCCCCGCGAAGTCGGTCAGTTCTTCCTGCAGTGTGGGATTATTAATGAGGGCCGGCGCAGTGAAGCCTTTCACCTCAATCACAGTCAGACCGGGAAAACCTGGAATCTCACGCAATGCCCGGCGTAAGGCATGCAGACGATCAGGGCGGAATACAGCACGAATCTCTTTCATATTGTTCTCCTCAGACTTCCATTGGCTTCTCGTCGAACCAGCGGTACAGGGTTGGCAGCACCACCAGCGTCAATAAAGTCGAGGTGATCAGTCCACCGATTACCACGACGGCAAGTGGACGTTGCACTTCGGAGCCTGGACCTGTGGCAAAGAGAAATGGCACCAGACCCAGCATAGCAACAGTAGCAGTCATAAGTACCGGGCGAAAGCGCTGCTCGCACCCCTTGATCACCGCGTCCACTACGCTGGCACCTTCATTACGCAGTTTTCGGATATACGAGATCAATACTACGCCGTTCAACACGGCAATGCCCCAGAGCGCGATAAAGCCCACCGACGCTGGCACCGAGAGATACTCACCCGTGACAAAAAGCCCGATGACGCCGCCAATGGAAGCAAATGGTAGTACCAGAATGATGAGCGCGGCAAGCTTGACCGAGTTGAACAGCACAAATAGCAAAAAGAAAATTGCCGCGATAGTAAGCGGAACTATTACGGAGAGCGTCGCCATGGCACGTTCCATATTCTCAAACTGTCCACCCCAGACAAAGTAGTAGCCTTCGGGTAGTTTCATTTCCTTGGCGGTACGATCCTGTAGTTCGGCAACAAAGCCGGCAATGTCGCGGTCATGTACATTAACACCAATAACCACCCGCCGTTTTGCGTACTCACGCGAGACTATCGCCGGACCGTCGACCACTTTTATATCAGCGACAGAACTTAGTGGAACCAATGCGCCACCCCTGGCCATCCGGCCGCTAGGCCCCGCCTCTCCTCTGGGGCGAAGCAAGAGATCACGAATGGCCTCAACGTCGCCGCGAAAATGCTCGGGGAAGCGCAACAGAAGCACAAAGCGCCGCTCACCCTCGAAAACTTTGGTGACCGCCTTGCCCCCGATTGCTGTTGCGATCAACTCATTCACGTCGGCTACATTGAGACCGTGGCGGGCAATTGCACGGCGGTCGATGTCGATCGTTAATTCCTGCTGACCCGACAAGCGTTCGATGCGGATGTCACGTGCCCCGCGCGTTGACTTGATGATGCGTGCTACCTGCTCCGACAACCTGCGCAACTCTTCCAGATCGTCGCCAAATATTTTAATCGCCATCTGCGAACGCACTCCGGTCACCATCTCATCCACCCGCTGCGCGATTGGCTGCGACAGGGCGATATTCACACCGGGCAACACCTTCAGGGCCTTGCGAATGTCCTCCTCGATCTCATGCTGGGTGCGGCCGGAACCCTCCAGGTCCAGTGCCGCGATCGGATCAGACTCGTTCTGAGACGCGGGATCAGCAGGGGATTCACCACGGCCAAGCTTGGACACTACGCTCTTCACTCCAGGCACCGCTGCGATCAGTTTCATCGCCTCCATCTCCACCTCGATCGCTTTCGGTAGCGAAATCGAAGGGACACGAATAATAACGGGCGTCACCGCACCTTCCTGCATGATTGGGATGAAGGATTTACCCAAAAGCGGAAAAAGCGAAAAAGACATGACGAGCAAACCCACGGCTATAAGAATAGTGGTTTTCTCATGGGCTAACGCCGAGTCCAGCAGGGCATGATAACGCGCCTTGAGGAACGCAATGACTCTGGTATCTTTATCGGCCCCGCCCTTGAGGATGTAGGCGCAGAGTACCGGTGAAAGCGTCAGCGAAACGATAAGCGACACCGCCAGTGCAATGGCGATAGTGAATGCAAGCGGGCTGAAAGTCTTGCCCTCCATGCCTTGCAGCGCCATCAGCGGCAGGAATACGAGAATAATGATGCAGATGCCGAAGATAACCGGTGTACCGACCTCGACCACAGCGTCTACAATAGTCAGGAGCTTGGATTCGCGCGTGTCGCCAGCATGACCCAGACGGTGGTAGACGTTTTCCACCACAACCACAGTAGAATCCACCATCAGTCCGATGGCGATAGCCAGCCCCCCCAGCGACATTAAGTTGGCTGTTATCCCCTGGTCGTTCATTACCATAAAGGTAATCAACGGCGTAATAATGAGGGTGGCCACTACGATCAGGCTGGAACGGACATCTCCCAGGAAGATGAACAATATTACAATCACCAGCAAAATGCCTTCGATCAGTACCTTGCTCACTGTCCATAAAGCGTCATTGACGAGGTCGGTTCGGTCGTAGAATGGCACGATCTGGAGCCCGCCCGGCAATACACCACCCTCATTGATATCGGCAACTTTTGCCTTTAGCCGCCCGACAATCTCCTTGGCATTCCCGCCGGCCAGCATCATTACAATACCAGCCACGGATTCGGTGTAGCCGCCCTTGATACTCGCTCCCTGGCGCACCTCCTCCCCGAATTTCACCTCGGCCACGTCACGCACATATACCGGCACGCCATCCCGTTCCTTAAGCACGATATTGCGGATGTCGTCCAGTGTGCGGATCAGGCCAACACCGCGGATGAGGTACTGTTCCGCATGCAGCGGCAGTATGTTGCCGCTGGCGTTTGCATTGTTGCTCGCGACGGCCTGGTCGACTTGCGTCAGTGTCAAATCGTAGTGGCGCAGCCGGTTCGGATCGACCAGCACGTGGTATTGCTTGACGTAGCCCCCGATGGAATTGATTTCTGCCACACCCGGGGTCGCCCGCAGCAGCGGCCGCACCACCCAATCCTGGATCGTCCGCCGTTCCGTCAGCTCTTCGACAGACAGCGCGCGCTTGCCGTCGTCGGGATGCTCGAGCGTATATTGGTATACCTCGCCCAGGCCGGTCGTTACTGGCCCCAGTACCGGATTGATGCCCGGCAGCAGCGTGGGCGATACTTCGATCAGCCGTTCCATCACCAGTTGGCGCGCAAAATAAACGTCGGTCTTATCGGTAAACACCAGAGTAATTAGCGACAGCCCGCTCTTGTTTATAGAGCGCATTTCAACCAACCCCGGCAGACCGATCATTGCGAGTTCCACGGGGACCGTGACGAGCCGCTCGATCTCCTCGGGACTGCGGCCGACCGACACGGTAGCGACCATTACCTGAATATTGGTCACATCAGGGAAGGCGTCGACCGACAGGCTCTTCGTAGAATAGAGGCCCGCGCCGCACAGGGCTAGCGCGACCACTACGACCAGCAGTCGCTGCTTAAGCATAGCGCGCACTATTGAGGCAAGCATAGGCTTATTCCAATTCGGCGAGCTTGCGCTCGTTGTCTAAATGAAAAGCACCGTCCACCACAATGTTCTGCTCCGCGGTAAGGCCGCTTAGCACAGGGCGCATGTCAGCCACTTCAGGTCCCAGTTCGACTGGAACGCGGAGGAACCGATTGTCGCCTTGAGCGAGAAACACATAATCTTTATTGGCCTCTCGCACCACGGCTGTTTCGGGTACCACCATGCTTTCATGCGGGTTGTCTACAATGTGCATGCTAGCCAGCATGTCGGGCTTCAGCCTGCGCCGCGGGTTCTCGACGATTGTGCGCACCATTACCGTGCGGGTCATAGGGTTTACGGTATCGGCGACGAATATGATCAGGCCGTCGAAGCTGACATCCCCCAGCGCGGGCACCTTGATCTCGACATGTTGGCCGACTTGCACATTACGAGCTATCTGCTCCGGCACGTCGCCTACCACCCAGACAGAGGATAGATCGGCCACCGCAAATAGTAGATCGGCCGGTTGCACTACTTGGCCGGTGATGACATTCCGCGCAATAACGATGCCGCTCTTCGGTGTATCGATGGTAACGGATGGCAGAATATGCCCTTCCTTTGCCAGTTCTTTCAGCGCACCGCTGTCCACACCCAGCAGTCGCAATCGATCAGTGGCTGCGCCCAGTTCCGCACGCGCGACCTCAAGTTCTGACTCGCGCCGTTCCACTTCGGCGATGGGGATCACGTCTGCGGCCAGCAAAAGATGCGCACGCTCGGCCGCTTTTTGAGTCAGTGCAGTTCGCGAAAACGCGCGCAAATAAGCCAGTTGTGCCTCGGTCAATTCCGGGCTGGAAATACGCGCAAGAGGATCACCGGTATTAACACTTTCACCCAGCATTACGTATAGGTTGATGATGCGCCCTGTCACGTAGGACCCGATACGAACGAGCCTGTCCTCGTCCACCTCGACCTGGCTTGGAACCTGCATCTTATCGGCGAGAGCGACCATCGCGGGCTTGCCGATCGTGATACGTGGCACCATTTCCGGCCTGATCGTAATAGCGTTGATGTCCTCCTTCTCCTGCTCCTGCTGCTGCGCAGCTTCTTTGCCGGGGGAAGCAGCCTTCTCGCCACCGCCACATCCCCCAGCAAGCAACATGGCAATTACAATGGCGCCGGTGACCCGGATTGTAGTTTTCATTCGAGGACTTGCTCCCTAGGATAATAAGCTCGCAACCGGTCAATTTCAGCGGCGGCGGCCTGTAAATCAAAGCGTGCCTGCAACGACTCCGCTAATATTCCTCGCAACACGCGCTGGGTATCGAGCACTTCGATCAGGGGTCGCTCGCCCAAACGGTAAGCCGCCTGGGCAACGCGCAAGGCCGCCTCCGCTTCCTTGATTATTCCTCCTTCGAACATCTCCACTCTGCGCTGCGCAATTTGCAGGGCCTGCCAAGCGGATTCGAGTAGCTGACCGATCTCGAAACGGCGGTATTCCAGCGTTTCCCGCACCCGCGCGGAGTCTGCCACAGCCGCATCGATTTCGCCGCGCCGACGGTATAACAGGGGAACCGTCACCCTTAGTCCGCCCCTGTTGTCGGTGTATTGAGCATCCTGATAATTGCTGTATACGACATCCACCGAGGGCAGCACCATGGCGCGTTCCTGATCGATTCGGCGGCGGCTCCGTTCCGACTCCGCCAGCAAACGCAACACATCCGGATTGACCGCTGGCACTTCCTCACGCAGTTCAGCCAAGGGGGGCAGATTGACTGGATCGAACAAGGATGCGTCTATTGTAAAATCAGGCTTCAATGCGCCTGCGGTTAATTGCAGAAGCGCAATGCGCGCGCGCTGCGCATTCAATACCGCCGCTTCTTGACGGCTGGCGGCATTCAACACTTCAGCATCGGCTCTGATCAGCTCGAAGCGCGCCGTTTCGCCCACATCCACGCCCACTTTGATTCGCCGCCGCACCTCCTCCATCAGATTGTGAATACTTGCCTCCATCCGCGCTATTTCCTGACGGAGCAGCAGTTCATATGCGCGCACCCTCAATTGCGCCGCCAGGTCTGCGCGGACCTGGTCAAAGCTCGCACGGCTGGCCTCCACACCCGCCTCGGCCGAATCGATGCGCGCACTACGCACAAATGGATTTTCAATGGGCTGACTGATGGTCACCTGCCGCGTGTTCGTTCCCGGATTCGCCGCCGGGATTCGCGGATCTTGAGGCCCGCCTATCACGCTTACTTGCGGATTAGGGTAGGCAGCGGCGCCGACGACACCCGCACCAGCCATGTCTACTTGAAATGCTGCCGCGCGAACCAGACCGTTGGCTTGCAACCCCAGCCTTTGCAAGGCCTCGATGGAGAGCGAACCCTCAGGCACGGCAGAAGCCGGTACGGAAGGGACGACGACGGTAGGTGTCCTGGCAGAAGGTTCGGTAGAAGGTACGCCAGTGGACGGCACAGTCGGTATGGATCCGGACGGCAGGGATGGCGCCGGCGGATAAGGTACGGTTGCGGGTATAGCGGTACCAGGCACGGGCGGGAGTACCGGGGTAGGGGCAGGCGCGGGTGCAAATACAGGTGCGGGTGGCGAAGGTGCGGGTGCGGATGGACGCGCAGGTACGGTAATCTCAGGTATGGTTGCAGATCCTTGAGCTGAGGCGGGCGTAAATGGTAAAACAAGGATGAGACCTGGCAAAATACAATAAAAAGGTGTTATACGCATTTACTACCTTTGGTTGTTCTAAAGCAATGCTTGCTTCAATCGCCTTGAATGAGCCGAAAACTCCTCAAACACGATGACCCGAATCTCGGCAGCAAGCATTTCGGCATCAATCACAAAATTTCCAACTGCAAAAAAATAATGTCCAGCTTCTATTAATAGAGGAGATAGAGTTTTAGTCTAAATGAGAATTTGCATCAAGAAAAGTAGTATCTCGCTGATGGTATAATCGGTTTTTACGAAGTATGTAATTGCCAAATCACTGAGTCCAGTCCTGATGCTCAACTACAAGCAGCTGCATTATTTCTGGGCCGTCGCAAAGGCAGGCAGCATTGTCCGGGCGAGCGAACGCTTGAATCTTACCCCCCAAACCCTGAGCGGCCAAATCGGATTATTGGAAGAGACGCTGGGGGTAGCGCTTTTTTTGCGCGTCGGCAGGCGCCTTGAATTAACTGAAACAGGCAGACTCGCGCTTTCCCACGCTGATGAAATCTTTCAGATCGGAAACGAGCTGGAAGAGGCTTTGCGCAGCCGCCCGGAAAGCCACGCTATTCCATTGCGCGTTGGGGTCGATGATGCGGTTCCAAAGACCATTGCCTATAAGTTGTTAACTCCGGCAATGGCGCTCGCCGAGCCGGTGCGCATCGTTTGCCGGGAAGACAAACTGGTGCGTCTGCTGGTGGAACTGGCGATCCAGCGTCTGGATCTGGTCCTTGCTGACCGGCCCATGCCGGCTGGGACTAATGTAAAAGGCTACAGTCATAAGCTGGGCGACTGTGGTATCACGTTCTTTGCCGAGCCACGGCTAGCAGCACAGTTCAGGCAAAAATGGCCCCGTATTCTTGATGCGGCCCCTTTGCTCATTCCCGGCAAGGAGGCCGCCGTGCGAATACCGCTGATGCGCTGGTTCGATGTTCGCCAACTCCGGCCGCGTATCGTGGGGGAATTTGACGATAGCGCGCTCATGCAGGCCTTCGGCCAGGCCGGCATCGGCATTTTCATCGCGCCATCAGTGATAGCCGACGAGGTGCAGCGCGAACATGGCGTTACCATTATCGGTCAGACAGACGAGGTCACCGAGCAGTTCTACGCCATTTCTATGGAGCGTCGCCTTACGCACCCCGCCGTCGTCGCCATCAATGATACTGCCCACAGAGAACTATTCGCGAATCTGTATCCCCGCTCGGATCCGATACATTCCACAAAATAGGCTCAGCAGAGAAAGCCCTTCATTCTCACCAGCGCTATTTTCCATTTGCCGTGCTTAGAAACAGCTCGTTGATCCGCTTCACGAAACCCGCTGGGTCATCGAGTTGGCCGCCTTCGGCCAGCAATGCCTGATCGAATAAAATATGGCTCCAGTCAGCGAAGTGGGTTTCCTCCGATTTCAAACGTTGTATCATCACATGATAAGGGTTGATTTCCAGGATGGGCTTGGCATGGTTCACTTTCTGTCCGGCCGACTTCAGCAGTCGCTCCAGGTTTCCCCCCATGTCGTGGCTATCCGCCACGAGACAGGCAGGAGACTCGGTCAGGCGTAATGTCACACGGACATCCTTCACCTGGTCGCCGAGAGCGCCCTTTATTTTCTCGGTAAGCTCCTTGTATTCATCCGCTTCTTTCTCCTGTTCCTTCTTTTCCGCTTCGTCTTCCAGTTTACCGAGGTCTAGGCTGCCTTTGGCTACGGATTGCAACTGCTTACCCTCAAACTCCGTCAGGTTAGCAACCAGCCACTCATCCACGCGATCGGACAGCAATAAGACCTCAATGCCTTTCTTGCGAAAAACCTCCAGGTGCGGGCTGCTTCTGGCTGCCTTGAGACTTTCAGCCGTAACATAATAAATTTTTTCCTGCCCTTCCTTCATACGCGCAATATAGTCGCTAAACGACACTGCTTGCTCGTCAGAGTCGATATGAGTGGAGACGAAGCGCAGCAGCTTGGCGATACGTTCACGGTTAGCGTAGTCTTCCGCGACGCCCTCTTTGATAACCTGCCCGAATTCTTTCCAGAAGGTCTTGAATTTTTCCTTTTCACTTTCCTGCTCGCTTTGAGCCAGGTCTTCAAGCAGGCCCAGCACTTTTTTTACCGCCCCGGCACGTATGGCCTCAATGTCCTTGGATTCCTGCAATATCTCGCGCGAAACATTCAGCGGCAAATCGTTGGAGTCGATCACCCCGCGCACGAAGCGCAAATAATTTGGCAGCAACTGTTTCGCATCATCCATGATGAACACCCGCCTGACATAAAGCTTGATGCCATGGCGGGAGTCACGATCATACAAATCAAAAGGAGCCCGTGAGGGAATGTACAGCAGCTGCGTATATTCCTGCTTGCCCTCTACCCTTGCATGAAGATAGGCAAGCGGCGGCTCGAAATCATGCGCCACATGCTTGTAGAATTCGTCGTACTGCTCCGCCGTGATCTCGCTTTTGGGGCGCGCCCACAGCGCATTTGCCTGATTGACGGTTTCGTCTTCATCAGTCATTACATTTGCACTTTTTTCCTGAGACCACTCCTCTTTTTTCATCACGATGGGCAGCGTGATATGGTCTGAATACTTGCGGATGATAGAGCGCAGCCGCCACCCATTGAGCAAATCATCCTCACCCTCGCGCAAATGCAGGATGACTTCCGTGCCACGATCTGCCTTCTCCACTGTCTCAAGCGTATAATCCCCTTCACCGCCGGATTCCCACCGTACACCGTGTTCGGACGTCAAGCCGGCACGGCGCGTGATAAGCGTCACCTTGTCCGAAACGATAAATGCGGAATAAAAACCGACACCGAACTGGCCAATCAAGTGTGCGTCCTTGGCCTGATCACCGCTTAATGAACTGAAGAATTCGCGAGTCCCGGATTTGGCGATAGTACCTATATGGTCTATCACCTCTTGTCGCGACATGCCAATACCATTATCCGCGATGGTGATAGTGCGAGATGCTGCATCAAAGCTTACGCGGATCTTCAGCTCTGAGTCAGACTCGTACAATGCGCCATCGGTTAATCCTTCGAAGCGTAGCTTATCAGCGGCATCCGATGCATTGGAAATCAGTTCGCGCAAAAAAATTTCCTTGTTACTATACAAGGAATGAATCATCAGCTTGAGCAACTGCTTTACTTCCGTCTGAAAACTTAAATGTTCTTTTGTAGCTGTGGCTTCCATGGTTTCCTCTCTTAAAAAAATGCAAGTATATAATTGAGGGCAGATTAAGAATTTTCAAGGTGCTCAGCATCAACAAGCAATTCGTCGTTCATTGTTTTCCATTCTGTTCCCTGCCATTCTGTTCCCTGGATGGCCATATAAATCGGAGTCTGATCTATGCCCGTCGTGAAAGCTCTTACCTGTTTCATAACCATGTGTATGCTCTGTTTTGTCTTGCCTGCGGCCGCACAAGACCAATCCCGTGAATTGCCGCTGGACAAGATAAAGCTGCCTCCCGGTTTTTCCATTGAAGTGTGGGCGGAAGCACCCAACGCGCGCGGACTGGCAATCGGAAAAAATGGCACAGTATTCGCAGGCTCGATGGCGGAGGGCAAGGTATACGCCATTACCGAAACTGGCGGAGCACGCCAGGTCAAAACCATCGCCAACAGGCTCAACCTCCCGGTAGGAGTAGCATTTCGCGATGGTTCACTATACGTTTCCGCAGTCGATCGCATTCTGCGCTTTGACGACATCGAACAAAAACTCGATCAACCCGGCAAACCGCACGTGGTGACAACCAGATTTCCCCGCGAGAAACACCATGGAGGCCGATACATTGGTTTTGGACCTGATGATCTGCTATATGTGGCGGTCGGCGCGCCCTGCAATGCCTGTGAAACGGATCCGGATGAGTTTTCGCTGATTTCACGTATCAAGCCCGACGGCACCGATTATGAGGCCTTCGCATATGGGGTGCGGAATTCGTTGGGGTTCGATTGGCATCCTGAAACAAAGGAATTATGGTTCACCGACAATGGCCGTGACTGGATGGGCGATAACATACCGCCTGACGAACTCAACCGGGCACCAAGTAAAGGCATGCATTTCGGATATCCCTACTGCCATGGCGACGATATTTTAGATCCTAAATATGGCGCGAAGCGCGATTGCCGCAAACTTGTTCCGCCCGTAGCCAAATTCGGAGCGCATGTAGCAACGTTAGGGATGCGCTTCTATACAGGCAAAATGTTCCCCTCGGAATACCGCAACAGCATTTTTGTTGCCGAACACGGGTCGTGGAATCGCCGCAATAAAACTGGTTATCGCCTCAACCTTGTACGGATAAAAAACAACAAGGTGGTAAAACAGGAAGTGTTCGCTGAAGGCTGGCTGGAAAAGGAAAACGCGTGGGGAAGGCCAGTGGATGTGCTGGTCATGCCCGACGGCGCGCTGCTCGTTTCTGACGATTATGCTGGGGTGATTTATCGCATCAGCTATAAGAAACTTTAAGGAACCATGAATAAGCACTCAGGAAGCGACTTGCTGCAGGCTGGGAGGTTTACTCAATGAAAGGATTAGGCGACTTGCGGGTGGCCTACAAATGTTTCGAGGTCAAGCTCATAAGTCTTCGCCTTGTATTGCTGGCCGTACTTGGCTAGATACACAATTCCCACATCCGCTTCGAGAATAGATTTTATCTGCGCCAAGCAGGTCAGCTGCGCAGGCGCGACATTATCACCTTCCTTCTTGATTTCAAGGAACAGGGTCGGGCCGGATTCCATGTAGAGGAACAAGTCGGGTTCGCCTTTGCCGCCGGCATACCCAGATAGGGCACGCTGGCGCCTAAACTCTGCAAGCTTTTGTTTTGCGAATATTTCTTCTATCTTCTTGCGTCCCTCTAGGACCTTCGGGTTATTTGGCTCCCATTCACCAAGCGCATAGAAACGATAGCCTAACCATCGCGCCTTCATAAAGTAATTCAGTACGAAGTACTCACCAAAGTGGTATGTAGGCTGATTGAAGACATCTCCTGGTGGGATGTGCCCTTCAAGCAGCTTCTTCTTCTCTCCTATCTTCCAGGCAGTGAGATCCCCACCGGGATATTCGATGACCGTCTCAGTTATCCCTATCTTCATCGCGTAGTCCAGATTGCTTAGCTTTGTGAGTAAGGTAGTTTTGTACCCCTAACTTTGTCTCTCGCTTCCTAACTTGACGTCATGAATCGAAAGCACATCAGTCTCAACCTTGGCGCATTACATTGACTGTTGAATAGCATAAGCACACAACGCAATCAATGCCTGGGGAAAAAGCCCAAACCCGAGCATCGCCAACCCATTCGCGCTGAGCAATACTTTGACGTCAACCTGCGGCACTATGGGCACATCTGTTTCAGGTTCGTCGAAGTACATCAGCTTCACGATTCGCAGGTAATAAAACACGCCGATCAGCGAAAGAAGTACCGCCACCACCGCCAGCCAGACATAGCCGACGCTCAGCACCGCTTGCAATACCGACAACTTGGCATAAATACCCACCGTTGGGGGAATGCCGGCCATTGAAAACATCAGCAGCAACATGATAAACGCATACCATGGATTGCGCCGGTTGAGCCCTTTGAAGTCGTCGAGCTTTTCAGCCTCGAATCCCTCGCGCGATAAAAGAATGATCATGCCGAATGTGCCCAGCGTCATCAGCACGTACACCACAACATAGAACATTGCTGCACTGTAGCCATTCCCATCCGCGCCGATAATGCCGAGCAACATGAATCCCATATGCGAGATGGTGGAATACGCCAGCATGCGCTTGATATTGGTCTGGGCAATGGCGGCAAGATTGCCGATCACCATGGACATAACCGCCAGAATGATGAGCATTCCCTGCCAATCCGCCGCCATTCCCCCCAGACCTTCCGCCAGCAGACGCATGACAAAGCCGAACGCCGCCAGCTTGGGCGCAGAACCGACAAACAGGACAACCGCTGTTGGTGCTCCCTCGTAAACATCCGGAACCCACATGTGAAACGGCGCCGCACTCAACTTGAAACTGATACCGGCAACAATGAATACAAGACCGACCACCAGTACCGCATGGTTGATTGAGCCGGTCTGAATCACTTCGACGATGCGGGGAATATCAAGCGATCCGGTCGAACCGTATATCATGGACATGCCATACAGCAAAAAGCCGGAAGCCAGCGCGCCAAGGACGAAAAATTTTATCGCCGCTTCGGTTGCGCCAACCGAGCGTCTCAACGCCACCATCGCGTATAGCGACAATGACAGGAGTTCCAGTCCCAGGTAGAGAGTCAGGAAATGACTTGCAGAAATCATCACCATCATACCCAGTGTTGCGAAGAGGGCCAGACCGAAAAACTCGCCGCTGAGCATACCCCTCAGAGAAATATAATTGCGCGAATACACCAACACGGTGGACACCGTTATGTACACGAGCATCTTCAGTATGTCGGCCATGGCATCGTCGACGAACATTCCGGAAAACGTATATACGACGCCAGGCGCAGAAGTGGCAAAAGTGATAAACATGCAACCGAGCAACGATATCTGCGACAACAGGTACGCGACCGAGGATTTTTTCTCGCCCCAGGCAAGATCGGCCAGTAACACCACGCATACCATGACCAGCAGGAATATCTCCGCATAGGCAGGCGCGAAATCAGGCTGGGTAAAATTCATTATCATCCTCGAACAAGCAGGGCCATCTTATTTAAACTACAACTTGCTGCGACTGACGTGCGCAAGCAAATCATCTACGGTGGTATGCATCACTTCCATCAACGGTAACGGGTAGAGGCCCATCCCCAGCACAGCTGCCGCCAGAACCGCGAGTATCAGAATCTCGCGCCTGCCGATATCCTGCATCCCTTCCACAGCCGGATGTACCACCGCACCGAATATTACGCGCTTGTACATCCAGAGCGTGTACGCCGCTCCGGTTATAAGCGTGGTGGCGGCGAAGAACGCGTACCAGAAATTGACCTTCACGGCAGCCATGATGACAATGAATTCGCCGACAAAACCACTGGTGCCGGGCAACCCGGAATTAGCCATGGCAAACAGCATGAAGAATGCAGCGAATATCGGCATTCTGCTGGCGAGCCCCCCGTAGTCGGCTATCTGGCGCGAATGGAGCCGGTCATACATCACTCCAACGCATAGAAACATGGCGGCGGATATAAACCCATGCGAAATCATCTGCACCATCGCACCCTCGATCCCGTAAGAATTGAACAGGAAAAAACCAAGCGTGACAAATCCCATATGCGCTACCGATGAATAGGCAATGAGCTTTTTCATATCTGCCTGCACCAATGCAACAAGACCGATATAAACGACCGCAATCAGTGACAACGCAATCATCATGCCTGAAAGGGACTGGCTCGCATCCGGCACGATCGGCAGTGAAAAGCGCAAGAAACCATAACCACCCATCTTCAGCAGTATTGCTGCCAGCACTACCGACCCACCCGTGGGTGCTTCCACGTGGGCATCCGGCAGCCAGGTATGAACCGGCCACATCGGCACCTTGACCGCGAATGCCAGCAGGAAAGCGACAAATATCAGAATTTGCGGCGCCAGTGGTAGTGGGAGCTTGTGGTAATCAAGTATCGAAAAACTGCCGCCGGAAACCTGATAGAGATAAATGAATGCCACCAGCATCAGCAGGGAACCCAGGAGCGTGTAAAGAAAAAACTTGATTGCGGCATACACGCGGTTGGGGCCGCCCCACACGCCAATGATGAGAAACATCGGGATCAGCGAAGCTTCCCAGAAGACATAGAACAAAATCGCATCGAGTGATGAAAACACCCCGTTGACAATACCTGACATGATAAGAAACGCGGCCATATATTGAGACACGCGTTTGCTTATCACCTGCCATCCGGCCATTATCACCAGCGGGGTAGTGAAGCAATTCAGCAGGATCAGCGGCATGGCAATTCCATCCACGCCAAGATGATAATGAATATTGAAGCGCTCGATCCAGAGGTTATATTCGACGAACTGCATGGCATTTGTTAACGGATCGAACTGCGTATAAAGCGGGATTGCAACCAGAAAACCCGCTACCGCACCGATGAGCGCGATCCACCTTGCCAAGTGGGCATTGCGATCGCCGCCCGTCGCAAGCACACCAATGCCGGCAAGAATAGGCAGCCAGATGACAAGACTTAACAGGGGAAGACCAAACAACATGTTTATTCCATTTTATTCATTAGCGTGCAGCGGATGCGGCTAAAGACCGCAATAATATTTTTATTGTATTTTGTTGCCCTATGATACGAACAACCACAAGCTCATCAGTATAAAAACACCAACGATCATGGTGAACGCATAGTGATAGATATAGCCGGACTGGAAGCGGCGCACCAGCATGGCGGTTCCGGCGACCACTCGCGCTGTCCCATTAACGAAGAATCCGTCAATCACTTTTGCATCGCCGAATTTCCACAATCCCCTGCCGAGTGCACGGGCACCTCCCGCGAAGAGCCAGGAATAAAATTCGTCGATGAAATATTTACGGTCGAGCAGTGTGAAAAGAGGTCCGGCAGCCTGCTTTATTTTTCCCGGCAAATCGGTTTTCACCATATATAGATACCAGGCAGTGAAAATTCCACCGATGGAGAACCAGAATGGCAAGGTAGACACCGCGTGAGTCATCATCCCGAATATGCCACGAAATTCCGCTGACATTCTCGCCATGGCCTCATGCTGAGGCATGATTTGTATGGTGCTGCCAAAATAATCTCCAAACAACATCGGCCCGATAAGCCAGCCCGCACCGATCGAGGGTATTGCCAGGGCAACGAGCGGCAGCGTCACCACCCAAGGCGATTCATGCAGATGTTCTTCAGTATGATGGTCCATCCGAGGCTTGCCATGAAACGTCATGAACAGCAGGCGAAAGGTGTAAAACGCAGTAACGAATACAGTGGTGACCGCGCAGAAGTAAGCGAAGCCGGCACCGGGAATATCGGCAAAGTGTGTCGCTTCGATGATGGCGTCCTTGGAGAAGAAACCCGAAAAACCAGGTACTCCGGCGCTGGCCAATGCAGCGATGAACATTGTCCAATATGTGATTGGCATATACTTCCTGAGTCCGCCCATTTTCCGCATGTCCTGCTCGTGATGCATGGCGATAATGACGGAGCCTGCGCCCAGAAACAGCACCGCCTTGAAAAAAGCATGGGTCATGAGATGAAAAATGCCGGCGGAATAAGCCGATGCGCCGAGGGCTATCGTCATGTAACCCAGTTGTGACAATGTCGAATACGCCACCACGCGCTTGATGTCGTTCTGAACAATCGCCACCAGCGCCATGAATAGCGTGGTGATGCCACCGATCACCAGCATGAACGATAGCGCCGTTTCGGTTAACTCAAACAGCGGCGACATGCGCGCCACCATGAAAATACCCGCGGTCACCATCGTAGCGGCATGGATCAGCGCGGAAATCGGCGTTGGACCCTCCATTGAATCAGGCAGCCATACATGTAACGGAAATTGCGCTGATTTACCCATTGCACCGACGAAGAGCAAAATACAGATCGCGGACAAGAGCTCCCACTGCGAGCCGGGAATGATTTCGATCGTCTGCGTCACGATCTGCGGCGCCTGGGCGAATACGGACGCATAATCGAGCGTGCCGAAATATATCAGTACCAGACCGATGCCGAGGAGAAAGCCAAAATCGCCGACGCGATTGACCAGGAACGCTTTCAGGTTGGCATAAATTGCGGTGGGACGCGTATACCAGAATCCGATAAGCAGATAGGAAACCAGTCCCACCGCCTCCCAGCCAAAGAAAAGCTGGAGAAAATTATTGGACATCACCAGCATCAGCATGGAGAAGGTGAATAGCGAGATATAGCTGAAAAAGCGCTGGTAGCCAGGATCCTCGTGCATATATCCGATCGTGTAGATATGCACCATTAAAGAAACAAAGCTCACCACAATCATCATTGTGGCCGAGAGTTGATCGATCAGAAATCCAACCTCGAAACGGGTGTCGCCGGAGGTCAGCCAAGTGTAAACACTACCGTTATAGATGTTTCCCTTCAGCACATCCAGAAAAACGGTGACGGACGCGGCCACGCAAACGAGCATCAACAAGATGGTAATGCGATGACTCCATGCGGGACCGATCAGGCGCCCGAGTAGCCCGGCAACAAGCGCCCCGGCCAGAGGCGCCAACGGCACCAATAGATATAGTTTTTGCATCTCAGTCATGAAATTCAGTTTTTGTTGTTTGAATCGCCAATACCCGACCCTGGGACGTCCCTGGGTTCTCGCCCTGAAAGCTATCCTTTAAGTTTATCCAGGTCATCTACATTGATGGTGTGCAGGTTGCGAAACAGCACCACCAATATCGCCAGGCCAATGGCGGATTCTGCCGCGGCCACGGTAAGAATGAAAAACACGAAAATTTGCCCCGCTGTATCCTGCAGATAGTGGGAGAAGGCGACAAAATTCATGTTTACCGCCAACAGCATCAGTTCAATTGCCATCAAGAGGATAATCACATTTTTCCTGTTGAGGAATATCCCCACAATACTGATGGCGAACAGAATCGCACCGAGAACCAGGTAATGGGATAATGAAACCAAACTGCGCCCCCTTTTAGGACAATGTCAAAATACGCCTGACTATGTAATTACTTTTTATTCTTTCTTTTCGGATGGCATCGTCACCATACGGATCCGGTCTTCGCGCTTCACCGCAACCTGCTTTGCCACATCCATCGCTTTGTTGCCGGTACGGCGCCGCAGCGTCAGCGCTATGGCGGCTACTATCGCCACGAGCAGAATGACAGCCGCCAGCTCAAAGGCGTAAACATATTCGGTATAAATCAGGCGCCCTAGCTCTTTGGTATTGCTGTAATCAGCAGCGCGCGATGGCGGAGCCGGCATTTCATCAATGCCGAACTGCTTGCCCATCAGCACCATGGCCATCTCAGCCGACATCAGCAAGGCGAGCAACGCTCCAAACGGAAACCATTTCCAGAATCCTTCACGTAATTGATCAAGATTGATATCCAGCATCATCACCACGAACAGGAACAACACCATCACGGCGCCCACATATACCAGTACCAGCGTAATCGCGAGAAATTCCGCCTGCAGCAGCAGCCATAATCCTGCAGAGGTAAAAAAAGCCAGCACCAGCAACAATGCGGAATGCACCGGATTGCGCGCAGTAATGACACCGAGAGCTGACGCCACCAGCACTGCCGAGAAAAAATAGAAAATTATATCCGCAAAACTCATGTGGGTACTTCTATAAGTTCGATGTTCCAGGAGTCGGGTTAACGTAGCGTAACCCGACGGGGCCGCTCATTTGCCAACGCATTTTGTAGGTCGGGCCAGTTCTGTAGGCCGGGTAGCGTAACCCGACGAAACCTCTGATACTCGCAAATCCGAATTCAGAGAGCATGACCGTGTGCAATTAACCAGAAGATTCATCGGTAGCCGGCATCTGCCGCCCTATCCTTTGCTATCTGTTCCTCATACCGGTCTCCCACCGCCAGCAGCATCTCCTTGGTATAGATCAAATCACCGCGTTTCTCGCCGTGGTATTCCAGGATGCGAGTCTCAACGATCGAATCGACGGGACAAGACTCTTCACAGAAGCCGCAAAATATGCATTTTGTCAGGTCTATGTCGTAACGCGTGGTACGCCGGGTTCCGTCATCGCGCTGCTCGGATTCAATGGTGATTGCCAATGCCGGACACACCGCTTCGCACAGCTTGCAAGCGATACAGCGCTCTTCACCGTTCGGATACCGGCGTAACGCATGGAGCCCGCGAAAGCGCGGCGACTGAGGCGTTTTTTCTTCGGGAAAATGCACGGTGATTTTACGTGCAAACATGTATCGCCCGGTTAGCATCATCCCTTTGAGCAGTTCAAATAACAGGAAAGTACGGAAAAAATCCTTGATACGGTTCATGGCTTTCTCCTGTCTCAGTGGAACCACAAATTAAGCGGGAATGCGCTCAGGATCGACGATGGGAGCTGCATCACCAGACCTAAGAGCAGTATCCAGACCAACGTGATAGGAATGAACACCTTCCAGCCAAGACGCATGATTTGATCATAGCGGTAGCGTGGAAAAGTGGCGCGGAACCAGAGAAAACAAAACAGTAAAAATGCTATTTTTAAAACCAGCCAGATAAAACCGGGAATCAGCGTAAATGGTGCGATGTTGACCGGCGGCAGCCATCCTCCCAGGAATATGATACTGGCAAGCGTAGCCACCAGGATCATGTTGGAATATTCCGCCAGAAAGAATACTGTAAAGGCCATGCCGGAATACTCGACGTGGAATCCGGCTACGATTTCCGATTCACCCTCGGCCACATCGAACGGCGCGCGGTTCGTTTCCGCGACGCCGGAAATGAAGTACACCAGAAACATGGGAAATAACGGAAGGAGATACCAGTTAAGGAAGCTCCCGCCCTGCTGACCCATGACGATATCTCCCAGATTCAAACTCTGCGACATCATCAGCACACATACCAGGGCAAAACCCATTGCCAGCTCGTACGAAACCACCTGCGCGGCGGAACGCATCGCGCCGAGGAACGCATACTTGGAGTTGGACGCCCAGCCAGCGATGATAACCCCGTAGACGCCCATGGAAGTCATGGCCAGAATATAAAGCAGAGCCGCGTTGATATCGGCCAATACCACTTCAGGAGAAAATGGCACGACCGCCCAAGCCGCAAGTGCGGGGGCGAATGTCAATATCGGCGCAAGCACAAACAGGAATTTATTCGCGCCGCTGGGGACGATGATTTCTTTCATCACCGCCTTGACCGCATCTGCAATGGGTTGCGCCCAGCCTCCCAGCCATGGAATGCCAAAGAACGTCACCCGGTTGGGCCCCACGCGCATCTGCATGAAGGCGATGATCTTGCGTTCAGCAAACGTGAGATAGGCCACAGCCAGCATTAAGGGCAACACGATGGCGAAGATCAACAGCACGTTCTTGGTCACAACGAACAGGGCCGGGCCCCACTCGGCGCCGAAAAAATCTCCGAATAATTGTTGCGCGTATTCCATCAGATTATCCTGGTTTCTTCCGTCACAGTCTTTCCACCACGATTTCACCGAACATTCCACCCAGGGCCGCTGTCAGCGGATGTGCGGAAGCCACGCGCACGCAATTGGCGGGCAGCTTATCGTCCTGCGCGGCCGCCAGTTGCACTTCGCCTTCTCCCTGCTTCAACCGGACGTTGTCGCCAGTTTGTATACCAAGCTTGTCCATAAGATCACCGGGCATCCAGGCCTTCGGCACACCTGCGTCACTCGTGCGCTGCAGCGATTCAGCACGGCGCACGATAGGATCGGCCTGATAAATCGGCACTTCGCCGATTCGCTGGATTTCAATGCCCTTCGGCCCGACGTCCCCGACGACGAAACCGCTGAGATTATTATTCAGACGAACGCCGACATCGGTTCCGGCCGGCAGGATATCCGCACGCACCTGCTCCGGCGTTTCGTAATCAAAGCCATCCAGTTGCAGCATGTTGCCCAGCACTCGTACAACCTTCCATGCTGGACGCGTTTCTCCGAGGGGCGCCACAACCCCATTGAAACTTTGCACGCGGCCTTCAGTATTGATGAAAGTGCCGGAGGTCTCGGTGAATGGCGCGACAGGCAGCAATACATCGGCGTAATCGCCTTGAAGGACGGCATGGTTTTTGTATGCGGCCATCACAACAACAAGCTCGGCCGCACCCAGGGCGTTCATTGTCTGGCGGGGGTCGTAGCTATCCAATTCCGGTTCCATATTCATCAGAATATACGCCTGGCATGACTCCCCCGCAGTAGCCGCCGCTCCGGCAGTGCGCATCCCGAGCATTTGCGAAGTATTGAGGCTTTCTGATCGCGGCTGACTGCCGGTTGAGTCGCCCAAGGCAACCCGGTCAGGAATTGCCCCGGCAATATAGGCGCCGACGCTGTTGGCGGCCTCGCCTAACATACCGAATTGCGCGTCGGCAATTTGCGCGATATGCTGCGCCAGCGCGTGAATATCCGTGTATTGCGGATGATGTTGAGCCAGGTTGCCGAGGAAAACAGCAGCAGGTTTATTATCGATGAGGCTGGCTGCGATCGAACGCGCAGTATCACTCACGTTAACCGTGCTTAACGCATTCTTTGCGTCGTCAGGGATTTCCACATTCTTTGACTCGGCGACGGCTTTCAGAACCTGGGCAAGCATGGCTGCCATGTCGGCAGGTGCGACAATGGCGCGATTCGCCAGCTTGGTAAACAGATCATCATCTACTGGATTGATCAAGTTCAATCGTGCGCCATGTTTTACCGCCTGGCGTAAACGCTGTGCAAGGAGAGGATGATCCTTGCGCAAGGTGCTGCCAATAACCAGCGCTGACTCAAGGCGGGAAACATCCGCGATGCTCATTCCCAGCCATGGCGTACCTTGCATATGATCATCCGCACGAAAATCGGATTGCCGCAGACGATGATCAATATTTCCGCTACCGAATCCTCGCACGAATTTTTGTAGCAGATAGAGTTCCTCCAGCGTGCTATGAGGAGAAACCAATGCGCCGATACTTTGCGCGCCATGTTTTTCCTTTACGGCTTTCAATCCGTTGGCGACGAATTCAAGCGCCGTTTGCCAGTCGCATTCCTGCCACTGGCCCTCGCGCTTTATCATCGGCTTGCTCAGGCGCTCTTCCGAGTTTAATCCCTCGTACGAGAAACGATCTTTATCCGACAACCAGCACTCGTTGATTTCCTCGTTCTCACGTGGCAAGACCCGCATTACACGGTTCTGTTTCACCTGGACCACCAGATTGGAGCCGAGACCGCAGTGAGGACTCACGGATTTTCTGCGTGATAATTCCCATGTGCGCGCTGAATAGCGGAATGGCTTACTGACGAGCGCCCCTACCGGACAGAGATCAATCATGTTGCCCGACAGCTCAGAGTCCACCGTACGGCCGACAAATGACAGGATTTCAGCGTGCTCGCCGCGGCCCGCCATGCCGAGCTCCATGATACCGGCAATCTCCTGCCCAAAGCGTATGCAACGCGTGCAATGGATGCAGCGAGTCATGTCGGTGGAAATCAGCGGCCCCAGATTTTTATTCGCCACCACCCGCTTGGCTTCCGTATAACGTGATGAACTTGCGCCGTAACCCACCGCCAGATCCTGCAGTTGGCATTCCCCGCCCTGGTCGCAAATGGGGCAATCCAGCGGATGATTAATCAGCAGAAATTCCATCACGCCTTTCTGTGCTGTCACCGCCTGTCCGGAATGGGTCGATACCTTCATGCCTTCCATGGCGGGAGTCGCACAGGCGGGCAAGGGCTTGGGCGCTTTTTCCACCTGTACCAGGCACATGCGGCAATTGGCGGCGATGGAGAGCTTCTTGTGATAGCAGAAATGAGGAATGTATATGCCCAGCTGATTGGCGCCGTCCATGACGGTGCCATTCTTGGGCACAGACACCGGTTTACCGTCGATTTCGAAATTGATCATTGGATAAATACTCTCGGCTTAACGAATCGGCTTAGCGAGTAAACACAGACAGGAAAAAAATATATCGGCTTCGCCCATGCTATTCGCCACCCACGCTATACCAGGCATTTCTTGTGCTCGATATGGTATGCAAACTCGTCACGAAAATGCTGAATCATGGCGCGCACCGGCATTGCCGCTGCATCGCCCAACGCGCAGATGGTGCGCCCCTGAATATTGTCGGCAACATTGTTGAGCAGATCCAAATCCTCCATTCGCCCCTTGCCGGTTTCGATGCGATGCACAACACGGTAGAGCCACCCGGTTCCTTCCCGGCATGGCGTGCATTGACCACACGATTCTTCATAATAAAAATAGGACAGCCGTTCCAGCGCCCTCACCATGCAGGTGGTGTCATCCATAATGATTACCGCGCCTGAACCCAGCATGGATCCCGCTTTGGCAATGGAATCATAATCCATGTCTGTCTGCATCATCACGTCCCCCGGTAGTACCGGCATGGATGAGCCACCAGGAATGCAACCTTTCAGTTTTCGCCCCCCCCGCATACCGCCCGCCATCTCCAGCAGCGTGGCGAACGGCGTACCCAGCGGCACCTCATAGTTGCCCGGCTTGTTGACATGGCCGGAAACGGAGAAAAGCTTCGTCCCACCATTGTTGGGCTTGCCCAGTTGCAGAAATTTGTCGCCACCATTGCGAATGATCCAGGGCACGGAGGCGAATGTTTCAGTGTTGTTGATGGTGGTAGGCTTGCCATAGAGGCCGAAGCTTGCAGGGAAAGGTGGCTTGAAGCGCGGTTGGCCTTTCTTGCCTTCCAGCGATTCCAGCAGCGCGGTTTCCTCGCCACAGATATAGGCGCCGTAACCATGATGATTGTATAACTGGAAACTGAAATCGGAACCCAGAATGTTATTTCCAAGCAATCCCGCCTCTCGTGCTTCGTCTACCGCTTCTTCCATGCGCTCATAAGTATCCCAGATTTCGCCATGAACATAGTTGTAGCCGGTCCTGATGCCCATTGCATAAGCGCCGATCATCATGCCTTCGATCAGGATGTGCGGGTTGTGCTGCATGATGTCGCGGTCCTTGAAGGTGCCGGGTTCGCCTTCGTCCGAATTGCACACCAGGTACTTGTCGCCTTCGTACTGCTTGGGCATGAAACTCCATTTCAGCCCAGTGGGAAAACCCGCACCACCGCGACCCCGCAATGCGGATTTCTTGACTTCCTCGATGACCTTTTCCGGCGGGATCTTTTCGTTCAGAATTTTTCTAATCGCGGCATAACCCTCGCGCTGCTCATAATTTTTGAGGCGCCAATTGTCCGGATCCGATGGATTCACTCCGGCCAGCAGTACCTGTGTAGGCTGGGTCATTTGCTCAACTCCTCCAGCAATTGGTCAATCGAGCCGTTGGACATGAAACTGCACATGCGTTTGTTGTTGACCAGGAGTACAGGCGCGTCACCGCACGCCCCCATACACTCGCCTTCTTTCAAGGTGAATTTACCGTCAGCAGTCGTCTCGTTGAAATTGATACCCAATTTTTGCCGGAAATGCGCCACGGCCTCATTCGCGCCGGATAACGCGCAAGGCAGATTCGTACAGATAGTGATCTTGAATTTGCCCAGCGGCTGCAAATTGTACATATTGTAGAAGGCCGCCACCTCATATACCGCGATTGGCGGCATTTCAAGGTAATGGGCGACAAAATCCATTATTTCGGTGGTCAGCCACCCTTTCTCATCCTGAGCGATGGCGAGCGCCGACATTACCGCTGATTGCTTTTGATCGGCGGGATATTTGGCGATTTCACGGTCGATTTTTTTGATGGACTCGGCGCTTAACATCTTGATAACTGTTTAACTGTCAATGACGTCATCTGTCTATTTCACCGAACACAATATCCTGCGTACCGATAATGGCTACAACATCGGCAATCATATGTCCGCGCGACATTTCATCCAGCGCCGCCAGATGAGCAAAGCCTGGCGCACGGATTTTCAGGCGATAAGGCATATTGGCGCCGTCCGATACCAGATAAATGCCGAATTCCCCTTTGGGATGCTCAATCGCGGCATAGGTTTCACCAGGGGGCACGTGAAAACCCTCGGTAAAAAGTTTGAAATGATGAATTAACTCTTCCATATTCTGTTTCATTTCAACTCGTGGAGGCGGTGCAATCTTATGGTTATCTGTTATGACCGGACCGGGATTCTTTCGCAGCCAATCGACACACTGCCTGATGATGCGGTTGGACTGACGGAATTCCTCAATGCGGACCAGGTAGCGATCATAGCAATCGCCATTGACGCCCACGGGTATGTCGAAATCCATTTGATCGTAAACTTCGTAAGGCTGTTTTCTCCGCAAATCCCATTCCACCCCTGAACCGCGCAGCATGGGACCGGTGAAGCCAAGCGCCTTGGCCCGTTCCGGCGAGACCACACCAATGCCGACAAGACGCTGTTTCCAGATACGGTTGTCGGTAAGCAGGGTTTCATACTCATCTACATAGGTAGGAAACCGGTTGGTAAAATCTTCGATAAAATCCAGCAGCGAACCGCTACGATTTTCGTTGAGTACCCTGGTGCTTTTTTCGTTATGGATTTTCGACGCCTGATATTGCGGCATCGATTCCGGAAGATCCCGATAGACCCCGCCAGGACGGTAATAAGCAGCGTGCATTCTGGCCCCAGACACCGCTTCATAAACATCCATCAGGTCTTCCCGGTCGCGGAACGCATACAGAAATACCGTCATCGCGCCCACATCCAGCGCATGGGCACCCAGCCATAAAAGATGATTGAGTATCCGTGTGATTTCGTCGAACATCACGCGGATATATTGCGCACGCATCGGCACCTCGAGTTGAAGCAGCTTCTCGATGGCCATTACATAAGCATGCTCATTACACATCATGGAAACATAGTCCAACCGGTCCATGTACGGAACCGATTGAATGTAGGTCTTGTATTCGGCCAACTTTTCGGTCGCGCGATGCAGCAACCCGATATGCGGGTCAGCGCGCTGAATGACTTCACCGTCAAGCTCCAGCACCAGGCGCAGCACACCGTGCGCCGCCGGATGCTGCGGACCGAAGTTCATGGTGTAGTTGCGTATCTCAGCCATGTTTAAGCAACCTATGCCACAGTGACTTCATTCACTATCCCCATAATGCTCTTCCCGAATAACACGCGGTGTTATCTGGCGCGGTTCGATACTGACCGGCTGATAGATTACCCGTTGCTGATCGGGGTCATAACGCATCTCGACGTTACCGCTTAATGGAAAGTCCTTTCGAAACGGACTGCCAATAAAACCATAATCGGTAAGAATACGGCGTAAATCCGGATGGCCGGTGAAAACGATACCGTAAAGATCGAATGCCTCGCGCTCGAACCAGTTAGCGGACGGCCAAATGTCTATCACCGAATCCAGAACCGGGAATTCATCATCATCCGCAAACGCCTTGACCCGGACCCTGTGGTTATGGTTGATGGAGAGCAGGTGATATACAACGGCAAAGCGCTTGCCCGTCCGCTCGTTATCGCCGACAAACTCGGCGCCATAGCCCAAATAATCCAGACCACATAAATCGATGAGCATTTCAAAACCCAGTTCGGCATGATCGCGCAGGGTTTTCATCGCTCCCGATAAATCAGCAGGAAGCACAGATATGGTGAGCTCGCCCAGTTGTTCACTGGCATTGACAAGTTTATCTGCCAACACATTCTGAAGGCAAAGGGAGAGCGTTTCCAGACGAGGCGACGACATATGATGACTCAACGGGCGATGGTATTGGTGCGGTGGATTTTATTCTGCAACTGAATAATCCCATAGAGTAACGCTTCCGCCGTGGGTGGACAGCCGGGGACGTAGATGTCGACCGGCACGATGCGGTCGCAGCCACGTACAACAGAATACGAGTAATGATAATAACCGCCGCCGTTGGCGCAGGAACCCATGGATATTACCCAGCGCGGCTCAGCCATCTGGTCGTATACCTTACGCAGTGCTGGGGCCATTTTATTGCACAAAGTGCCGGCAACAATCATCACGTCCGATTGGCGCGGACTTGGGCGGAATACGATTCCAAAACGGTCGAGGTCGTAACGCGACGCGCCAGCCTGCATCATCTCCACTGCACAGCAGGCGAGACCAAAAGTCATGGGCCACATGGACCCGGTACGTCCCCAGTTGATAACCGAATCCAGGCTCGTGGTGACAAAACCTTTTTCCATTGTACCGTTAGCACTCATGACCTTAATCCCATTCCAGGGCGCCCTTGGTCCACTCGTAGATAAAACCCACGACGAGGATGCCGAGAAAAACCATCATTGCGATAAAACCGAAGAGACCAATCTCGCTCAATACAACCGCCCATGGAAACAGGAACGCAATCTCCAGATCGAATAGAATGAACAGGATGGCTACCAGGTAATAGCGTACGTCAAATTTCATGCGCGCATCTTCGAACGCTTCGAAACCGCACTCGTACGGGGATAATTTCTCGCTGTCGGGACGGTTTGGACCAAATAACCAGCCAAACCCCATGGCCAAGGCGCCTACGGCAAGACCAAGCAAAATGAACAGCAGAATGGGAAAGTAATTTTCGAGCATATGCAATCAAAAGTATAGAGCTGGAGAAGCAGGCACACCTCTACTCATGTGTGTGACCTGATTCTCCGCTTATTCCATTTCAATGGTGCCGACGGCGAGAGTCGAACTCGCACAGCTTTCGCCACCGCCCCCTCAAGACGGCGTGTCTACCAATTTCACCACGTCGGCGGCTTAATTCGAGTTCCGGTCAGAAGCATAATCTTGATTAGAACGCAGCTTTAATTGATTGTTCAATCAACTCATCATTAAAGCTCGATTAACTCATCATTAAACTATTCCGGTATTTCTGTAGCTTTGGAAGCTCCTCCATCCGCGGGAATTTCAGGGGCAGCCTGTGAGGACTCCGCGGGCTGCTGAGTCGGCTGAACGGGCTTGTCCGACTGCACGGGCACTTCTTTATCCATGACTCCCCCGTCTTCCGTCTTGTGGCTGGAAAGATAGGTTAGCCCCAGACTGGTCATAAAAAATACTGCGGCCAGCACACCGGTGGTCCTGCTCAGGAAATTTGCCGAGCCGCTGGCGCCAAACAGGCTTCCTGAAGAACCGCTGCCGAAGGCGGCGCCCATATCAGCCCCTTTACCGTGTTGCAGCAGAACCAGAACAATTACGCTCACGGCCGACAAGAGGTGTAGTACCCAGATGACTGTTTCCAAAACCTACTCCAAAATGATTTAGTTTTTAGCCGCGCGACAGATGGTGATGAATTCATCGGCAACAAGTGAAGCACCGCCAATCAGACCCCCATCAATGTCGGGCATGGCAAATAGTTCCGCAGCATTGCTCGCTTTGACGCTGCCGCCATAAAGAATTTGCAGTTCAGTAGCAACCCCGCGATTATTAGCGGCGATTCTGCTGCGAATGAATCCATGTACGTCCTGGGCCTGCTGCGGTGTAGCGGTTTTACCGGTACCGATAGCCCATACAGGCTCATAAGCAAGTACAGACCTCGCCAGTGCATCTATCCCCATCAGGTCAATTACCGCGTCCAGTTGCTCTGCCACCACCTGCTCGGTAACCGCGGCCTCGCGCTGATCAAGGGTTTCGCCAATGCACAGAACAGGTATCAGGCCGGCTGTCTGCGCCGCCTTGAATTTCAGCGCTACGGTATGATTATCCTCACCATACAATGCGCGGCGTTCCGAGTGACCGACAATGACGTAGCGACAGCCGAAATCCGTTAACATGGCCGCCGAAACTTCGCCCGTATAAGCGCCTTTGTCATGCTGACTCAAGTTCTGAGCGCCCCAGGAAACAGCGGAATGCTGCAATACCGACTGCGCCTGCGAAAGATAGGGATAAGGCACACAGACGGTTAGACCAACCCCGCTCAGCCCTTCCGTTCCGGCAACAATCGCATCAAGCAGCTCCCGATTCTGTATCGTTCCGCCGTGCATTTTCCAGTTACCCGCAACCAGCTTCGAACGCATAGCCATAAAGGAGCCGCCTTTGACTTGAAAGCTGCGAATGTTACCCGTGAATGAATACGGGGTCAATCACGACTAACAACATCGCCCGAGAACAAAAGCCCCGAAGAAAATAAAACGACGTGGGCGAAGACAAGCAGACAAAAATGGTGTAGGGATAGCCGTGGGTATGGAAGAGCCGACGGAAGAGCCAGCGGAGCGCGTCGGTCAACACGGCAAAAAGAAACTTATCGATAGATCGGTATATGAATCTATCCGAAACGTCCGGTAATGTAATCTTCCGTCTGTTTATTTTTGGGTTTGATGAAAATCGTGTCAGTAACATCAAACTCAATAATCTCACCAAGATACATATAAGCGGTGTAATCCGAAACACGTGCCGCCTGCTGCATATTGTGGGTAACGATGAGAATCGTAACCTTATCTTTCAGGTCAGTGATGAGTTCCTCAATGCTGGCTGTAGCAATCGGGTCAAGCGCGGAAGTAGGTTCGTCGAACAACAGGATTTCTGGATCGGTTGCAAGCGCCCGTGCGATGCACAGGCGTTGCTGCTGACCACCGGAAAGATTATAGGCAGGTTGATTCAGGCGATCTTTCGCTTCGTCCCATAGCGCTGCGCCGCGCAGCGCTTCCTCCACTTTCTCGTCCAGTACGGCACGCTGTCTGACGCCCCGCACCCGCAAACCATAAGCAACATTCTCGTAAATGGACTTCGGGAAAGGATTCGGCTTCTGAAATACCATGCTGATGCGCATCCGTACTTCAATCGGATCGACATCACGGGAAAGTATATTGATATTGTCGGGATGCAAAATGATTTCGCCCACGTAACGATTCCCGGGGTAAAGGTCGTGCATACGGTTGAAGCAGCGTAGAAACGTGGATTTGCCGCATCCGGATGGGCCGATTAGTGCCGTCACCTTTTTTTCATGCAACATCATATTGACGTTTTTAAGCGCGGAGAAGGCGCCATAATAAAAACTCAGGTTTCTGACTTCTGACTTGTACTGAGCATGCGGGGCATCGACAGTAGAATTTTCGCCGGCCAAATTCTCTACCATTTGAGATTCTTGCGCATACGGTAGCGTAAATAGATGGCAATTGCATTCATGGCAAGGGTCATCACTACCAGCACCAACCCTGCCGCCGCGGCATTAATCTGAAACGCTTCTTCGGGCCGCGATACCCAGTTGAACATCTGGATTGGCATTACGGTGAATGGCGCCATCAGCCACTCGAAGGATACAAAAGGAAACTCGGCTTTCACTGGCGACGGCGGCAAAAAAGCGATAAAAGTCAGCGCGCCAATAGTGATGATCGGCGCTGTTTCGCCAATAGCGCGAGCCAGGCCAATAATAACGCCAGTTAAAATACCGGCCGCGGAATAAGGAAGCAGATGATCCGAAACGGTCTGCCATTTGGTCGCGCCAAGTGCGTAGGCGCCCTCGCGGATGACCACGGGAATGGCGCGTATCGCCTCTCGGGTCGCCACGATCACCACTGGCAGGATCAATAATGCCAACGCCAGGCCGGCCGAAAGAATACTTTGACCAAACCCGAATTGATGTACAAAGAGGCTTAACGCCAGCAGTCCGTAGATAATGGATGGAACGCCAGCAAGATTGGTAACATTGATTTCGATGATTTCGGTAATGATATTTTTGGACGCATATTCTTCCAGATAAATCCCCGCGCCGATGCCCATTGGCACGGCCGCCGCGGCTGTTACCAGCATGACCAGAGTTGTACCCACCCAGGCGGAAAGTATGCCTGCTGACCCGGGGCGACGCGATGGAAAGGACGTAAAAAAATCCCAGGACAAACGCGGGAGCCCGTCGATAAGCATGTGAGCGAATAAAGCCATGAATGTCAGTACCGCAATCATCAGCGCAAATATGCCGACGATCATGAAAATCAAGTCCCACAACTTATGGCGTGCAATGATGGCACGGATCTCGCCCAGGTTTTTATCCCTCATCAACTGGCCCGGGGAAAGAGATAAACCTGCTCATCGGCAAGTCAGGAATACAAGGAAAGCACATGGGGCTAATTGTGAGTACAAGTAACGATCTTGGTTGATAATTTTAATATACTTCACGGTAACGTTTACGCAGAACATGGCCGATGATATTGAATATCAACGTTAACAGCAGTAGCGTAAGCCCAGCGGCAAAAATAGTCTGATAACCAATGCTACCATGGGGCAGATCGCCTAGACTTACCTGAACGATATAAGCGGTAATGGTAGCTGCTGGCTCCATCGGATTCCAGGTAAGATTTGGCTGCATGCCAGCGGCGATAGCCACCACCATCGTCTCGCCCACCGCCCGGGAAATTCCGAGAATGTAGGCAGCGGCTATGCCCGAAAACGCGCCGGGCATCACTACCCTGATAGCCGTCTGGAATCGGGTCGCGCCCATCGCATAAGAACCTTCACGCAAGTGCATGGGTACGGCACGCATCGCGTCTTCAGCCATGGAACTCACATAGGGAATGATCATGATGCCCATCACCAACCCTGCGGAAAGAAGACTGAAGCCAGGCAATTCGGGAAATATTTTCTGCAGTAGGGGTGTCACAAACAATAATGCGAAATAACCGTACACGACAGTCGGGACACCGCCCAACAACTCGAGAAATGGCTTGGCCATTTCTCGAACAGCGAAAGGCGCAAATTCCGAAAGATATATCGCAGTAATCGTGCCCAGGGGAATGGCAACCAGAAGCGCGACGGAAGAACTTACTACCGTACCGGAAATCAGAGGGAGTATGCCGTAGTGTGCGTTATCGAACAACGGCGTCCACTCGGTATCGGTGAAAAATTCCCAAAGCGAAACGTGTTCAAAAAACACAATCGACTCTTTAACCAGCATCGCGACGATAGCAATGGTGATCGCCACCGAGACAAACGCCATCAGGAACAGCAACGCTTCAATAAAACGCTCACCCAGATGACGGCGATAGCTATATCCGAGTCTTTTAGGCTGAGTCATTTCGTCGGACTGTGCTGTTGCCGGCAATGCATTTTAAAAGGAACGTTCCCTGAGCAGGTTACATATTACGCGGGGTATATTACAGTTTTGTGACATTGAAATGGCATAAAGGCCGGGATAAGCCCTTGGCCTATTCAAGGATTGACAAACGGAGGGTCAATAATGAGAGGATCTTCGTTTAAAACATTCCGATTGGCGCTTATTCAGCTTCGAAAAGTCCGCCTGCAGACAAGTTTACAATCTGACGCCCGATTATCGGGCAGAACTCCCGCAGCACCGTAATCAGCGCTATTTCGGTGGGTTTCCCTTAATCAAGTGGTCGTAGGCAGAATCCAAAAAATAGATAATAGCGGTTTATTACGATAGCAGTCAGACCTAAAGCTGGACTTGCTGGCGGCGAATCCAGCTTTAGGTACCGTTAATTGATGTGACGCGAATTTATCTGCAGATCACCAAAACACTGATTCTGAACGAACAGCGGGATGGGTCAGACTCCATCTATCAACTCACTCCTCCTCATCCTCATCCTCTTCATCCTCCTCGTCCTCATCCTTCGATGCGGTTTTGAGGACCAGCTTGCCCTGCTTGATGCTCTCGTTGAGGTCGGTTTCGGGGGCTTCCTTGTGCACCAGGTTCTGATGGCAGTCGATGCAGGTAGCACCTTCGGTCTCCATCTTCTTGTGCGCCGCCTTGGCGTCGGACCCCGGCGGCTGCGGATTCCTGTGGCATTCGCGGCAGGTGCGGCTATCCCATTTCTTCAGGTTCATGCGCGCATCGTGCGCCATGATCAGCCTGCGCTCGTTGAATTTCTCTACTGTGGAATAGTCCTCGGCAAACTCCATGTACAACTCACGCGCCCCATCCACCACATGGGTCGCCACCGCCAGGTGGAAGTTCTTGAAGCCCTGCGGGATGTGGCAATCCTTGCAGCCCGGGTTTGCCCCCAGGGCGCCATAGTGCGAGGAGCTTCTCAGCTCCTCCGCCGGATAGGTCATGGAATGACAGCTCGTGCAGAATTCGGTGGTGGAGACGGCGGCCTCGCCGCCGAATACCACCGCCACCATGACGATCCCAAGTATTGCACCCGTGAGCAGGGTGCCGCCTGCCTTTATGCCCATTAGTCTTCCGAGCCTTTCTCGCCAACCTTCGCCTTGGACTGGAACTCGTCATGATACTTGAACTTCGGATCCCCCGTGAAGGTGCCGTCCAGCTTGTAGTGCTCGTGCATGGCCTTGGTGTCCTTCACGTATTTGTCGAAGTCGAAGGTGTATTTCTTGTCCACCGCCGGGGTGAAAGGCGTGTAGGGCTTCTTCGCACCCTTCCATGGGCTGCCTTCGTAGTTCAGGTGGCAGGCATTGCAGCTCTCTTCAAAGGCGAAGTCCTGTCCGGCGTCGGCCAGGGTCTGGCGCGGGGCGGTCTTCTTCGATTTCTCGAAGGCGGCCCCGGCCTTGCGGTGGATGCCGCGATACTTGGAGCCGGGACCGTGGCAGGATTCGCAGCCCACGCCGGTGGTGAATTTGCTCGGGTCATCAAGCGTGTAGCCGCCTTCCTTGCCCCAGCCGTCAACATGGCAGCCGACGCAATCCTTGTCCTTGGTGTAGTCCTTGGCGGGATCGAGCTTGGCCTTCTTCTTGGCCTCGGCCTTGGTGTTGGGCTTTAACGATTCCATGGCCTTGGCGTGCGCCGTATCACCCCATGATTGCGCCTGGCTCTTGTGACAGGAACTGCATTTCTTGCGGCCTTCAAACGACTGGGCGCTCGCGCTCCCGGATATAACCGCAAACATGGCTGCTGCGGCTAGGGCTAGTGTCATGCGATAGCTCATGGTTTCTCCTTTTTCTTTCGGGCAAGTATATCCGTTGGTTATCCGCGATGTCCGCTGGATCCGTTATATCCGCGGCAGGCGTTGTGATATTACAACAAACTGGTGCAAACTGCTTACGGAAACGTGATTTATAGCCAACCCTTTTGTATTGAAACGTGATGTTACGGCAAACCTGTTATTCCCATACTGTATCTCCGGTTTATATAAACGGGTAGCACCAGTACCATGACTCTTTCTGGTACCACTGGTACCGCACAGGGACGACCGGGGAACGGTCAGGGGATGCTTAGGGGACGCTAGGGAACATTCAGCCGCCGGCGGGAGACGGGGATTCGCTGCTTGCGGGTGGGATCTTGTAGACCCAGTAGCCGCCCTGCTGGTAGATGAGTTGCACGGCGGTCAGGTCAAGCGGCTGGGATTCGGTGAAGGGCAGCATCTGGGCGATCAGCGTGTTGAGGCTTTTGACATCGCGCAGGAAGTAGCCGCGCACCAGTTTGTCGGACAACGATTGCAGGGTGTAGGTCTTGAACTCGTTTTCCAGCATCCAGTTCTTGAGGTAGCCGATCATGCCGTGCATGTTGCCTTCCATGGGGAAGTTCTTGTAGGCCATGTCGAACTGCTCCGGGCGCATGATGCCCAGCTTGTAGAGGTCGGTGACGTGGATGGCGATGTAGGCTTCACGCGCGGTGGTTGCATCGCCTCCGGCTTTATCGGCCTTGTCAGACTTGGCGGATTTAGCGGCTTCGGCGGCAAGTTCGCGCAGGATGGCAGCACCCGCTTGCGGTTCGGCCAGGAGGGCGTCGGCAAAGCGCTGGAATCGGCGCTGCTCGTCCGCACTGGCGGTCGCATCCCAGAATGCCTGTTCGTATTTCTGGATGGCGTCAATGCGGTTGCGCCAGTGGGCGGGTACGATCAGCGGCTCGCCCACGCGCTGGGTGAACAAGGTGTCGCGTCCGGCCAAGAGATTGATCTGGCGGGAGGTGTCCCACCAGGCCAGGATGAGTGCGTCCTTGGCGGCATATTTGTTGATGGCGCCCGCCAGGGCGGTCAGTTCACTGAGTTTGCTGTCAGTGGTCAGGAGCAGTTCGCTGGTGCGGTTTTCCCAGTCGAGCCGCACAGGTGCGCTGTTGCCCTGCCGGGCAATATGGGTCACCGCCAGTGGCTGGTCGACCTCTTCGGCATAGACTTCATATTGGGCGATGGTGAGATCGGGCCAGGCTTCCAGTCCCAGCTGGCTGAATTTGTCGATGCTGCCTTCTTCCACCAGTTGGTAGCGATAAGGGGCGGGACCGGGGTTGAACCAGAGCCAGGCAAACCAGAGGAGCAAAAGAATTCCTCCCGTCACCAGGAGGATGCCCAGTGAGGGGAGGAGTTTACTGTTGCGCCGCGCCGGGTGGGCGCGGCTGGTGGATGAGGCGATCAAACTTGTTATCGAACCTTACTCGCGCTCGTTCTTTTCACGACGGCGCCAGCCTGCCAGGGCGAGCGTGCCGGCCAGGAGCATGCCGCCACCCAGGCCGCCGAGCGAGATCTTGTCATCGGCGCTGTTGAGGTCGAAGAGTCCGGCGCTGCGCTTGGATTCCATCTTGGCCACCCGTGCCTGCAGGGCCGCCATTTCACGGATCTTGGTGTTCTCGTCCATGACTTCGACGTAGTCGCGGTTCATCGGTCCCCAGCCTTCGGTGTAGGTCCAGCCGCCCGGGTTGACGTGCGCCAGTCCTACGTGCAGTTTAGGCAGGTTGTTCTCGCCCATCTCCAGCACTTTGAGTTCGATGGCGGCCGGGTTGTTGTCCTTGGACCAGTAGAGCTGGGTGAAGCCGGCAAACATTTCCTTGTCAGGCGGCAGCGGGGTCGGACGGTTGGTCTTCTGTCCGGTCAGCAGGCCTTCCTTGTAGAGCTTCTCGGTCACGGCGTGCGCTTCCTTGTACTTGGCCAGGCCATGCAGCGTGCCCTTGTCCATGAATTCCAGGTAGGAGCGGGCAAAGCGCTCGGAGTGGCACTGGGTACAGGTCTTGACCCAGGAGTCCAGCCGCTCTTCGGACCATTCGCTGGTGATGTTCTCGGCAATGCCAGGTACCGCGGGGTAGTTGGCCCAGCGGATCTTGCGCACGACGTTGTGGGCGTATTTGCCTTCATATTCGAAGTGGCAGCCGGCACAGGTCGGGGCGGTCTGGCCGCCCTTGGCGTAGGCGTCCTTCAGCGGTACGTTCCAGTTCCACTTGTTGCCCATGATGGCCACGGTCTTGCCGTGCTTGCTCATGGAGTAGGCTTCCCAGTTGTTGTGGTCTACCCCGCTGTGGCAGGTGGCGCAGGTCTCCGGCTGGCGCGATTCGGCCGCGGAGAATTCATGCCGGGTGTGGCAGGAGTCGCACTTGTTCTGGTTGGTGTGGCACATGCTGCAGCCTTCGGCTATCTCGCGTTGCGGCATGGAGGCAAATACCGCGACTTCTACGTTGGCCTTCCAGTCCAGCGCATGCGAGGGACGTCCCTGCGGCCATTGCTTGTTCGGCCAGATGAGGGTGTCGCGCTCGGATTCGCGTTCGGCAAATTCCTGCAGGTGACACGTGCCGCATACGTCAGCCGTGGGCATGCGCAGGTCTTTCATGTGATCGGCTTTCTTGGTGGTGTTGATGTCGACGTGACAGTCGATGCAGCCCACTTCCTTCAGCTTCTCGTTCGCGCCCAGCCGACCCATGGAGCGCAGGTTCTTCTCCACGTCTTCCAGCTTGGCTTTCTTGTAGTAGATCGGGTCTTCCGGCTTTAAGTTGCGAACCTTGTCCAGGTTGGCGTGCGTGCTCTTCTTCCAGGCGTTCACCCACACCGGGGATTCGTCCGTGTGGCATTTGACGCATTCGTCCCGCGCCGCCACTTCTTTCATCGAGGTCGGCGGTTTGTAAAAAGAGGCAGGGTCAAAGTACATGCTCATGGGAATCGGCTCCCAGTATTTGGCCAGCGTCCCGCGTCCCGCACCTTGCGCCGGGTCCTTGTAGCGCTTCACCAGCGCTTGATGCAGCTCTTTGGGCGAGGCCGATTGCTCCAGCTTCAGCGCTTTGTACGTCTCTTTGGGAACGCTGGGAAAGTCCGCATATGCCGACGCCGCCATTAGCGCGCCGCATGTGAGCGTGACCAGCCTCAGCCAAGGCTTGACTACCATTTTGCTCTCCTTTACTCCGTAATAATTGTTGTGCTTCGGTATCTCTGGCTATAGCCCGTCTGCCCCTTGCTACCCGCAAATGCAGGCCATCCCTCGCCACGATACCGTTTTGTCTGTTAAATCCCCAGGGCAATCCCCAGGCCCTCCCTGAAACACCGCGTAGCCTAAACTCATGACTACTTCGTGTCAAGAAAAATGAGGCGTGATGTAGAGAACAAATAAGCCGTGCGGCTGCCCGGATCTGTCAAAAATACGATCTGCCGGCTATGTGTCCGCTGATGAAGAGATAGAGAGGGTATAAAAAATATATATGGGCTACGACGACACAAAGAGATGCGCAGGGCGAGATTTAAAGACCTGCAATTAGGGGGTATACGATGGCCGATGATGGCCGATGTTATTACCTGCGGCTGATGGCCGCAGGAATGGGGAAGACAGCCGATAAAGCTGGGGCGAATCTTTGGGCTATTGTCTGCTCATGCCTGACATTTGATGAAATACTGTATTGGCCTTGATCAAGTTGTCGCCAGCCAGAATACGACGCCTGCAAGCAGGCAGACCAGTGAAATACAAGCAACAAGCAGAATTTTTACTCGAACTCGAAAAACTTCGATGGCTTGGATGATAAGTGCGTTTTGTTCAGCAAGCGATTTGATCAGCTCAGCGGATGATCTTTGTTCATCACTCAATTCAACGATTTTTGCTTCTAGCAGACGAATCCGTTTATCCAGATTAATCGACCCGTCGCTTGCCGACCAATTGGGAGTTGCTGAAAAATCACTTTTGTCAGTCTTTGTTTCCGCAAAAAGATGCTTTGCTGCTTTGACAATTTGCGGCGCGGATTCCAGTACGCTTCCCCATGGAATGATCTTTAACGCGGTCATCCAGATTGCCATGTCTCAGCCTCCATTCAATCACATCTGATAAATATCATGAGCCGCATAAGACTCCCATACACTCATAGGCTTACATCCTGGCCAATACCTCTGCAACGGTGTCGCCAATAGCCGAAGGCGTGGGGCAGATTGTGACACCAAGATCTCTTAACACAGAAACTTTCTCCGCGGCACTTTCGCCTGCCGACGAGATGATCGCCCCTGCATGCCCCATCCGACGACCTTCCGGTGCAGTTAAACCTGCGATATAGGCAATGACCGGTTTGCTCATGTAATTTTTGGCAAAAATACCGGCTTGAACTTCCTGCGATCCGCCGATTTCGCCGATCATTACCACTACCCTCGTTTCAGCATCCTCCTCGAACCTCTCCAGAATATCACGATGGGAACTGCCGATAATCGGATCTCCACCAATACCTACTGATGTTGATATGCCGATGCCCAGCATCCTCATCTGATCAGCTGCTTCGTAGCCTAGAGTCCCGGAACGGCCGACAATTCCGACATCACCTTTCATAAAGATATGTCCCGGCATTATCCCCAGCATTGCCCGGCCCGGACTAATCGTACCTGCACAGTTCGGACCGGTCAGCACCATTCGTTCTTCGATAGGAAAACGACGCAAGAAGTTCTTGACAGTCATCATGTCTTGCGTAGGAATACCATCAGTAATCGCTACACAGTATTTAATGCCCGCATCGGCCGCTTCCATGATTGAGTCCGCGGCAAATGCCGGCGGCACAAATACAATACTGGCATCCGCACCGACTTGTTGCACAGCTTCTTTCACTGTATTGAAGACGGGTCTGGCCAGGTGTTGCTGACCCCCTTTGCCGGGAGTTACCCCCCCTACTACATTGGAACCATAGTTGATCATGTCCTGCGCGTGGAAAGTACCAATTTTGCCGGTAAAGCCCTGGACTATGATACGTGTACTCTCATTAATCAAGATCGCCATTTGTTTTCCCTTCGCGTTCTTTCGCAATTACTTCATTACGAGCCCGGACAACTTTGCCCGCCGCTTCCGCTAACGTTCCTGCCGTGATAATGGGCAAACAACTGTCAGCAATGATCCGCTGGCCCTCTTCAACATTTGTGCCTGATAGACGGACAACCAGCGGGACTTTGATATCAATGTTCTTTACTGCGTGCACGACGCCTTCCGCGATCCAGTCACAGCGGTTAATTCCGGCAAATATATTGACTAATATAGCTTTAACGCCTTTATCAGCCAATACAAGACGAAACGCTTTTTCCGTACGATCAGCAGATGCACCGCCACCCACGTCAAGAAAATTCGCAGGTTCGCCGCCGGCCAGTTTAATCATATCCATGGTCGCCATCGCCAAACCGGCGCCATTGATCATGCAGCCGATGTCCCCATCCAGGCCGATATAACTCAAGCCATGATCGGTAGCTGCCATTTCACGTGGATCTCCCTGGGTTTTATCGCGCAACTCGGCAATCTCATGACGACGAAACAGAGCGTTGTCATCAAAACTCAGTTTTGCGTCAAGTGCGATGAGTTCACCGTTGCCGGTAATAACCAGCGGATTAATTTCCAGCATGTTCGCATCAAGATCTCGCAATGCGCGATAGCAACCTCTTATGGTTTTTACGGCATGACTTAATTGTGTGGCTTCCAACCCTAAAGCAAAAGCCATCTCCCGTGCCTGGAAATCCTGGAGGCCGACCGCGGGTTCAATGTAAATTTTTTTAATTGCATCAGGATCTGTTTTAGCCAATTCCTCAATTTCCATTCCGCCCTGGGCGGAACCCACCATGACGATGCCTTCAGAGCTCCGATCAATCAGAAAGCAAAGGTACATTTCCTTGACAATTTGCGTCCCTGATTCAACATAAACCCTGGAACAGACTTTACCCGTCGGGCCGGTTTGATGAGTTACCAGTTGTTTTCCCAACAGTTCTTCCGCGGCCGCTTTAACTTCGTCATGCGTTTTGCAGACCTTGATACCCCCGGCCTTACCGCGCGCGCCTGAATGAATCTGTGCTTTTACTACCCAGACATTTCCGTCGATTTCCCTGGCCCGCTGCACACTTTCCTCAGCACTGTAGGCCAAACCACCTTCCGCGATCTTAACGCCATATTTCGTCAAAATCTCCTTCGCCTGATACTCGTGTATATCCAACGCATCACCTTATTTTGTTTATAAAATAGTTTATCCGGATCTCTCTCGAGGACCGCTGAGCCTGGAAACAGATCAAGTCACCTCAATCGAGAAATCCGGTCATCTCAACTGGCGGAGCGCCGAACTGAAAAAATGCGATTATGTTGCGGGGCTGGAGCCTGCGTCATAATGCTGACCTCAGCTGAAAACAGATAGAAACGTCTGATAGGCGCCAGCTTCTTCTTTCAGGCTGAACGCCCCACGGTTGGGAAGCGGCTGTGTATTTCATGGAATGCCGCGATGCAGTTGAATTTTCCGCAGATATTGTTTCCTGCATTTTCCGTGAGTATTCCGACGACTATCCCCTTATCTGCCCCTTTATCTATCTCTGAGCCATTCCGATGAGTCAAGAAACAAAAGGCCGCTGACGCGGCCACGAGAAGCGAACTATGCGCCTTTTGCGCACATCGCTTCCGCCATTTTAACCACATTATTGGCCATTCTTGCCGAAGCGGCGTCGATCAACCGGCCGTCCAGTGCTGCCGCGCCTTTACCTTGAGACGCCGCTTCTTTCAGGGCAGCCAGAATGCGTTGTGCTTTCTCGATTTCCGCAGCAGGTGGCGTGAATATTTCATTTGCAAGTGCGATTTGTGATGGATGGATAGCCCATTTACCTTCGCAGCCTAAAGCGGCGGCTCTTCTAGCTGCCAGTTTAAAGCCATCGGGATCCTTGATATCCCCAAAAGGGCCATCAATGGGACGTAAACCATACGCACGGCAGGCTACGGTCATGCGACTGATGGCAGCATGCCACTGATCGCCTGGATAGTCAGGATTGAGCCCACCTATATTGGTTGTTCTGGCCCGATTACTCGCGGCGTAATCGGCTACACCGAAATGTAGCGCTTCAAGTCGGCCCGATGCGCCATTTCGGGCGATATCTTCCACATTTGCCATACCTAAAGCTGTTTCGATCAATGCTTCAACACCGATTCTTTTTTTCAATCCCTGTTGCATTTCCAATTGATTCAACATGGCTTCAACCATATAGACATCAGCATAAACACCTACTTTCGGAATCAATATTGTGTCGATCCCATGACCAGCCTTTTCGACCAGATCCACTACATCACGAACCATGAATTGTGTATCCAACCCGTTTATACGTACAGAGATTGTTATACCATGGCCTCTCCAATCCAGATCGTTGAGCGCTTCGATAACATTTTTGCGTGCCGTCAGTTTGTCGTCGGGCGCAACCGCATCTTCAAGATCGAGAAAGATGAAGTCTGCGCCGCTTTTCAGCGCTTTCTCAAACATCCCCGGATTCGAACCCGGAACAGCTAGTTCGCAGCGTTGCACGCGTAAAACTGACGCTTCATATAGAGTGTGGCTCATTCGTTTTCCTGATTGAATTATTAAATTGGGGGCTAGCTAGTGTAGCTGGCTCGGTTTGGAGGCGGCGGGGATCTACGATATATCCAGCCTCGGCTGAGCAAAGGAGCAACCCGGCCGGTTTTTTTATTTATTCGATAACACTATTCTACTTTTGAAGACGTGAATGTTCAATTTTTACTTTTACCGGACGGAAAAGGTGGACAGCAGGACGGGAATTTGCGCTATTGAATGGGTAAACACGATCTACCGGGCGCGAATTTTTTTAACAGTCGCGAGCCAGCTATTCATTACGCATAAACACCCAGCCCATGCGTACTATCGCTTCTGGTATTTGGATACCGCGCGATTGTGATCGATTAAATGACGGGAAAAGTGTGATTCCCCATTCCCTTTCGCAACAAAATATAGCGCATCGGTCTTGGCGGGGTTGAGTACCGCCAGTATGGAGGCGAGTCCTGGCAAAGCAATGGGGGTTGGCGGCAGGCCGCGGCGGGTGTAGGTATTGTATTCCTGATCGGCTAAAAGATCTTTTTTGCGAAGATTGCCATCAAACTTGTCACCAAGCCCATAAATGACTGTGGGATCAGTTTGCAGCAACATGCTGGATCGCAACCGATTGACAAATACGCCTGCGACCATGCTGCGGTCGCTCTCCCTGCCAGTTTCTTTTTCAACGATTGAAGCAAGAATCAAGGCCTGATATGGGTCCGCCAACGGCAAATCTGTGGCTCGCTCGGCCCAGGCGCTGTCAAGATGGTTCCGCATCGCATGATAGGCGCGTTTCAATATTGCCGCATCACTGCTGCCCCGCGCGAAAAAATAAGTATCGGGGAAAAACAATCCTTCTGCTGCTGTTTCGGTTGCGCCGATCAGCCGCAGAATCTCCAGATTAGTCAAATTGACGGTATCGTGCCGGAGGGCTGGGTGCTCATCCAGGGTTTGCCTGAGCTGGGAAAAAGTCCATCCTTCTGTGAATCTGATCTCGCTTTGGTTTATGTCGCCCTTGGTAATGCGCTCAAGCAACTGCAGGGGCGAAATGTTCGCAGCAATCTCATAATCGCCCGCCTTGACTGACGATGCAACCCCCGTTATCCGCGACAGCAGGACGAATGACCAGGCGTCACGCAAAATGCCAGCGTCGGTTAGTTGCGTTGCAATGCTTTTTAAGCTGCTGCCCGGTTTGATGGAAAATTCATAAGGAACGACGGGAAGCTGAACGGCGGTATTGACATGATAAACAAGCCATCCACCGAACAGAAAAAACCCGGCAAGGGCGAGATGAGTCAGACGTTTTAGCGTGCGCATGCGCTATAACGGCAAAAATCAGGTTTTACGAAAAATCAGTGTACCATTCGTGCCGCCAAAGCCAAACGAATTCGACATCGCGACGTCGATTTTCATTTTCCGCGCCTTATTGGGAACATAATCCAGATCACATTGCGAATCCTGATCGAAAATATTGATAGTAGGCGGTGAAATCTGATGATATATGGCGAGAGCACTGAATATGGCTTCTATCCCCCCCGCAGCGCCAAGCAAATGACCGGTCATGGATTTGGTGGAGTTCACTACGAGCTTTTTGGCATGCTCACCAAAGCAGCGCTTCACGGCCACCGTTTCTGAAATATCCCCCAGCGGTGTGGACGTGCCGTGAGCGTTAATATAATCCACCTCATCGGCATTCATCCCCGCATTTCTAAGGGCATTGGTCATGCAACGTGCGGCGCCCTCCCCGTCTTCCAGAGGTGCGGTCATATGATAGGCATCCGCGCTCATGCCGAAGCCTGCCAGTTCAGCATAAATCTTGGCGCCGCGGCGTTTGGCGTGCTCCATTTCTTCCAGCACCAGAATTCCGGCGCCTTCACCCAGAACAAAGCCGTCCCGGCCCTCGTCCCACGGCCGGCTGGCAGTCGCCGGGTCGTCATTGCGGGTTGACAGGGCTCGCGCCGAGGCAAAGCCGCCAATGGCGAGTGGCGTTACGCAGGACTCTGCGCCGCCGGCGACCATCACATCCACATCTCCATATTCAATCAGGCGAGCTGAATCGCCTATGCAATGTGTGGCGGTGGTACAGGCTGTGACGATAGCGAGATTTGGGCCCCTGAAACCAAACATAATCGACAGATTGCCTGCAATCATGTTAATGATGGTACTAGGAATAAAGAATGGAGAGATTTTGCGCGGGCCGCCCGCATGATAAGCGTCATACGTATTCTCGATCATCGGCAGACCGCCGATGCCGGAACCGATGTTGACACCGATACGTTCGGAGTCAAGAGAGGTGCCAGCTAAATCCCCCAGGCCCGCGTCCCTGACCGCCTGAATACCTGCCGCCATGCCATAGTGGATGAAGACATCCATCCGGCGTGCGTCTTTAGCAGAAAGATAATGCGTAACGTCAAAATCCTTGACTTCCCCAGCTATCTGGGAAGCAAACGCGGAAGCGTCGAAACGGGTTATTCGGGTAACGCCCGATTTCCCGGCGAGAACGTTGTCCCACGCATCTGGAACGGTGTTACCGACAGGCGAAATCATGCCCAGTCCGGTGATGACTACCCTACGCTTGGACAAGATGGCTCCGATATTGGATTGCTTGAAGCAAATCAGTTGGTGTGAGAATTAATGTAGTCTATAGCCTGTTGAACGGTATTGATTTTTTCTGCCTGTTCGTCGGGAATTTCGCACTCGAATTCTTCTTCCAACGCCATTACCAGCTCTACGGTATCAAGTGAATCCGCACCCAGATCATCGACAAAAGACGACTCGCTCTTGACGTCGGCCTCATTCACACCAAGCTGCTCAGCCACGATTTTTTTTATACGCTGTTCTACATTTTCCATCTAGGGACCTCTTCTCCGGTAAGAAAAACGCCGCCATTCTAGCAAGTTTTCGGTATTAATAAAATCCGAACGCTTGGAAGCTCAAAAGCAAACAAACTGGCCTGTGAACTTCCTCCGTCGATTTATATTCGACAGATTGAATGGCGCAAGAAATTTATGAAAGTTATGACAATATTTTTCCATTAATCCATATACATTCCGCCATTGACGTGAAGCGTCGCACCAGTAATATACCCTGCGGCTGGCGAGGCAATAAAGGCGACTGCCGAAGCTATCTCCTCCGGGCGCCCCAATCTGCCCAGTGGCACCTGCTGGAGCAAGAGTTGCTGTTGTTTCTCGGTAAGCGAACGGGTCATGTCCGTCGCCACGAAACCAGGCGCAATGCAATTGACCGTGATATTGCGGCTGCCCACCTCGCGTGCCAACGATTTACTAAAACCGAATATTCCGGCTTTGGCGGCCGCATAATTGGTCTGGCCCATATTACCGGTGGCGCCCACCACCGAGGAGATATTGATTATGCGCCCATAACGGGCCCTCATCATCGCTCTCAGTACAGCACGGCTTAAACGGAATACGGATTTGAGATCAGTTTCCATGATTTCATCCCATTCCTCATCTTTCATGCGGAGAAGCAAATTGTCACGGGTAATGCCGGCATTATTCACCAATATCGCGATATCCCCGAATTCCTCCTCCACCCCTTTAAGAACACTTTCAATCTGAGCGGTATTATTTACGTTCAGGGTCACGCCAGTACCTTTGAGGCCCGCCTCTTTCAGGTAGCGACTAATAAATTGAGTGCCACCCTCAGTGGTTGCAGTACCAATCACGGTAACGCCCTGCCTGCCCAACTCAAGCGTGATGGCCCGTCCAATGCCGCGGCTGGCCCCGGTTACGAATGCTATTTGATCTTGCAGCATCATCTTCCAGTTCGTTCGATCACGATCAACACGGATAAACTCTGCGCACCAGATGCCGCCAAGCCATATCCATCCCATATCCTCATATATGCAATTACCCTACTATGCTTTTAGCATGATGAAGCGCTGCGCCGTCCGCCAGTGCCAGACTCTGCAAATTTGCATCTATTCGCTTGTTGAGCCCAGTCAACACTTTGCCGGGCCCGCATTCCACCACATGGGTAACGCCAGCAGCGGCAAAAGAACGAATGATTTCCGTCCAGCGGACCGGACTGGACAGTTGCCGTATCAGAATTTTTTTTATGAATTCCGGGTCTTCGTGTTGTTGCACATCCGCATTGTGCAACAACGGGATTTTTGGCGGCCGAAGCGCGACAAGTTTTAACCGCTGTTGCATTCTGCCGGCCGCTTCGCTCATTAAAGAACAATGCGAAGGTATGCTCACAGGCAACATTAGCGTTCGTTTCGCGCCCTTTGACCTGGCCAGTTCCATCCCTTTCAGTACCGCGTTTTTGTGACCCGCGATCACCATCTGCCCGGGTGAATTAAAATTGGCCGGTTCCAGCAATTCGCCATTTGAATAATTTGTCACTTCATCGCAGACTGATCGCAACACCTCATCGTCAAGTCCCAGAATTGCCGCCATCGCACCGACGCCTTCCGGTACTGCCTGTTGCATTACCTCGCCCCGAAAACGCACCAGTGGCAGTGCATCGGCAAAGGTCAGGGCTTCGGAGGCAACCAGTGCGGTATATTCGCCCAAACTGTGGCCAGCCATGAATACCGGTTTCATATCCCCAAGGCTTTGCCAGGCACGATATACCGCCATGCCGGCGATCAGCATCAACGGTTGGGTATTGACCGTCAGATTAAGTTTATCTGTCGCGCCCTCATTAACCATCGCCCAGAAATCCTGCCCGAGAATATCAGATGCTTCGGTGAAGGTTTCACGCACAATGGGAAAATCGGCATATCCGTCCATCATGCCTGCCGCCTGCGATCCCTGGCCAGGAAAAACGCAGGCAAATTTTACGGAAGGACGCATTGTTGATTGCATATTCTATTGACTGGAACCGACCGGTAATTCGCCAGCGTTATTCAGCGTTATTAAGGGAGGGTGAAAACGGGATAATAATGCCGCACCGGATTTAAAAGAAACTTGACAGACATTTGGCATGCGTATGACGGCAAAATATATGGGAGAGCTGATCAGACCGCAAGATGGAGCGCGCTTGCGGGATTCTCCCAGGGACAGGATGTTGTTTACCAGCAAACTAATACCGCTCCCCAGGTAAATCCTCCTCCCACACCTTCCATAAGCACGTGCTGACCGGGTTTGATGCGCCCATCGCGTACGGCCGTATCCAGCGCCAGTGGAATGGACGCAGCGGAAGTATTGCCATGCTTCTCTAAGGTAGCGACCACCTTTTCCATCGGTATGCCCAGTTTTTTTGCCGTGGAAATAATGATGCGGATATTGGCCTGATGAGGAATCAGCCAATCGATATCGGACGCCTTTAAATTATTTTCAGCCAGAGCCTCGTGCACGACTTCTTCCAGAACTTTTACCGCAAATTTGAAGACCGTATTCCCTTCCATCATGACGAACGGCCTGCCTTGAACCGTGCCACCGCAGACGCCGCCGGGCGCCGTCAGGATATTCTTATAGCTGCCATCAGCGTGCAAATGGCTTGAGATTATTCCCGGACGATCACTGCGGGAAAGTACTACGGCACCCGCGCCGTCGCCAAACAACACGCAAGTGCTGCGATCGCTCCAGTCCAATATGCGTGAATAAACTTCCGTTCCAACCACCAGCGCCGTCCGGTATTTACCAGCACGAATAAACATATCCGCGGTGGCCAGCGCATAGACAAAACCACTGCATACCGCCTGTACGTCAAATGCCGCACAGTCCTTCACGCCGAGCTTATCCTGCAAAATACAAGCGGTGCTGGGGAAGATCACGTCCGGGGTGGTAGTGGCGACAATAATCAGATCGATCTCTTCGGCGGAGACGCTCGCCGCTTTCATCGCCTCGCGGCTGGCGTTGAGTGCCATATCACTCGCCATTTCGTTGTCCGCAGCGATGTGACGCTGTGCAATACCGGTGCGACTGCGTATCCACTCGTCGCTGGTATCCACCATCCGCTCGAGATCCTGATTAGTGAGAATTTTTTCCGGTAAATAGCTGCCCGTCCCGATGATCCTGGAGTAAATCATGCGGGGCTCTCTTCCGTCAGGGGTGGAGAATATTTGTCCGGGTTTTTACCGTGATACGGCAACTGCGCCACGCGCTCGCTTATATGACGCAACATTCCGCCGCGAACCTCATCCACAGCCCGCGCGATGGCGAAACCGAACGCGTGGCTATCAGCCGAGCCATGGCTTTTGATGACGATGCCGCGCAACCCCAGCAAACTGGCGCCATTGTATCGGCGGTGATCCACCCGCCGCTTGAATGCATTAATGACCGGCAAGGCGACCAGTCCCGCAAATTTAGTGAGAAGATTGCGTCCGAATTCTTCGCGCAGGTAAGTGGAAAGCATCTGTGCCACTCCTTCAGAAGTTTTCAATGCTACATTTCCAACGAAGCCATCACACACAACCACGTCCGTCGTTCCTTTATAGATATCGTTACCCTCGATATTGCCGTAGAAATTCAGTCCGCTGCCGCGCAGCAGTTCCGCCGCCTGTTTCACCACTTCGTTACCTTTGATCTCTTCCTCGCCTATATTCAGCAAGCCGATGCTGGGCTTCTCCTTGTTGTCCACTGTGGAAACCAGAGTTGCCCCCATGACAGCGAATTGAAGCAGATGCTCCGCGCTACAATCCACGTTTGCGCCGAGATCAAGGACATAGGTGTGTCCCTTTATTGTCGGTAATACCACCGCAAGAGCCGGCCGGTCGATCCCGGGAAGCGTTTTCAGCACAAACCGTGAAGCGGCTATCAATGCGCCGGTATTACCCGCGCTGATGCAGGCCTGGGCGTCGCCGCTTTTTACCAGGTTGAGAGCAACACGCATTGAAGAATTTTTCTTGCCGCGTAATGCCAGGGCGGGCGACTCGTCCATACCCACGACTTCGCTTGCGGCATGAACGCTCAACCGGGACCCGGGCGCAACCTTGACGGCCCGCAATTCCGATTCGATGACATCGGGCAGCCCTACCAGAATGATATCGATTCCGGGGTTACGATGAAGATAATCGACGACTGCAGGAACTGTCACATGAGGGCCGTAATCGCCACCCATGCAGTCTACAGCTACGGTAATATTCAATTTTTGAGGCCCTTGAGGCCGGGATCAACTTCGGTACCCCCAGAAAGATGGGGCGAAATTTAATCTCCTTTTGTTTTGACGACCTTTCTGCCGCGGTAATAACCGTTAGGACTGATGTGGTGACGCAAATGCACTTCGCCGCTGCTGGAGTCCAGCATCAACGGCGGATTGGTCAAAAAATCGTGCGAACGGTGCATGCCGCGCTTTGACGGGGATTTCTTGTTTTGTTGGACTGCCATAACATTCAGCTCCTTAAATTATTTTTCAATGCAGGTTTTTCAACGCTGCCAATGCGGCAAAGAGAGGTTTTTCCCCTGCTGCATCATTGCTACGGGTCTTATCGATCGAGCATTGATTTTCTCCATGACGTGGAGAAATTGGCAAGCTCAGGATTATTTCATCCTCAATCAGTGACAGAACATCCATATCCGATATCGCTAGAATACAGTCAACCGATTCATCCTCATCAAGGCGGGACAGCTCATTTTCATTTTGTGCCAGAAGCAGATCCGTTTGCAGATCCAGCGCATGTCCAAATTCGCCCAGGCAACGCTGGCACTGGAGGTTTATCGATCCGTGAACTACGATTTGCAGGACCGGTCTGGCATCTCTGTTCAGAGTACCCGTAACCGCATACTGTAACTCGCCGTCATTACCAATCAGATAATCCTGCAAACGCTCGAGTTCGGAAAGCGCAATTTTACCATGATGCGCGCCAGCATTTCTGGCAAAATCAAGAGGGTCTATGATGAGCCGTACCGGCATAAGGTGGAAGTCTTTTTTATAAAATCAAAGCAAGGTTGAGGGTATGCGCTTTGCGCATGCCTCGCTGTTCACTCATATTGTTTTTATCGCATACTGCAGGATTCAATTATTAATGGTTCGCCCTCGGCATCCCTTTCGTTTCGCTCAATTAACACTCAATTGATAAAAGTGCGCTTTTGGTATTAAAATCCCGGGGGCACGTATACGGCGCGCATAATATATTTTTTGCCCCTCGGTGTCAAAAACCTCCAAGAATAAACCTTGAAAACACAACAAATTGGCCAGCAGCTTGTATTGGGATCCAGTTCCGTTTATCGTCACGAACTACTTCAGCGCCTGCAAATTCCTTTTGAAGTCTGTAACCCGAAAGTAGACGAAACCCCGCTGGCTGGAGAGACGCCTGATGTTACCGCTCTCCGACTGGCCGCAGCAAAGACTCACGCGGTTGCGGTCACCCATCCCGATGCCCTGATTATCGGCGCTGATCAGGTAGCGGTGCTGGAAGGCATACAGTTCGGCAAACCGTTAACCCGCACGAACGCGGTGCGCCAGCTCCGTGCCGTTCGGGGAAAGGAGGTTGTGTTTCATACGGCGTTGAGCCTTTTTAACAGCCGCACAGGCGATATGCAGACCAGGCTCGTCCCTTCTCGTGTCAAATTTCGCAATTTAAGCAATCAACAGATCGATAATTATCTCGATAGGGAACAGCCCTATCACTGCGCAGGAAGCGCCAAGGCCGAGGGATTGGGAATTGCCTTGATCGAACGCATCGTCAGCGATGACCCAAGTGCGCTGATCGGGTTACCGCTGATCGCGCTAGTGGAAATGCTATCGCGGGCAGGTGTCGAGATAGTGTGAGTTCGGGCATTCTCTATCTCATTCCCGCTCCCTTGGGCAAAGGTGATATTGCCTGGACAATTCCCGCCGCCGTCCGGCAATGTGTGGCAGGGCTTGATCGTTATATAGTAGAGCATCCAAAAACCGCGAGGCAATTTTTAAAACAGATCGATTGCGTCCTGCCGTTACAGAGGATCAGCATGCAGGTACTGGATGAACATACCCAAGCCAAGGAATTTGAAAATCTGCTCTCGCCCCTCCTCGAAGGGAGCGACATTGGGCTATTATCGGAAGCCGGTTGCCCGGCAGTAGCAGACCCGGGGGCGGGACTGATCCGTCTTGCTCACCAAAAAAAAATTCGGGTGGTCCCATTGGTGGGACCATCCTCAATACTGCTGGCACTGATGGCCTCTGGGTTGAACGGTCAGCGCTTCGTGTTCCACGGTTATCTACCTGTGGAAACCAGCAAACGTGCCAAAAAAATCATTGAGCTGGAAAAAGACTCGATAGTACGTGATCAAACACAGATATTTATCGAAACCCCATACCGCAACCAGAAACTGCTGGAGTCGATTACTTCTTGCTGCCGCGATGACACCAGTCTCTGTATTGCCTGCAACCTCACCCTGGCGGACGAATACATTTCAACCAAGGCAATCAGGGAATGGAAACATGCCTTGCCTGATATCCATAATAAGCCCGCTATTTTTTTACTCCAGGGCTAACTACCAAATCGCAATCACCGCAAACCCCAGCCGATTCCCGCGCTGATCAATGCCTCTGCTGTTACCGCGCCAAAACGCCGCGCGAAGCGCTCGGCAAATCCTTCCCGCGTCGTGTAATCAACAATGGTTTCCGCCTTGATGACTTCCCGCGCGACGTAGTCCGCGCTACCCGTGGCGTCGGCAAGCCCCAGTTCTATACTTTTCTGACCGGTCCAGACCATGCCGCTGAAAATCTCCGACTCTTCCTTCAAGCGTTCACCTCTACCTTCCTGCACTACCTGAATAAATTGCTTGTGGATATCATCCAGCATTTTTTTGGCATATTTCTCCTGTTCGGTATTGGTTGGAGAGAACGGATCAAGAAAAGCCTTGTTTTCCCCCGCCGTGAGTAACCGACGCTCGACGCCAAGCTTTTCCATTGCGCCGGTAAAACCGAAGCCATTCATCAGCACCCCGATAGAACCGACAATGCTGGCCTTGTCCACATAAATCCTGTCGGCAGCGGCGGCAACATAATAACCACCTGAAGCACAGACGTCCTCTATTACGGCATAAAGAGGGATTTCAGGATACTCGGCACGAAGACGGCGAATTTCGTCGTTGATATAGCCCGCCTGAACCGGACTGCCGCCGGGACTGTTGATGCGCAGAATCACACCCTGTGTTTTTTCGTCCTTGAATGCCTGCTGCAGGCCTGCATTGATATTATCAGCACTGCTAAGGCTGTCCGGGGAAATTACGCCCCGCAGGTCGACCAGGGCTGTGTGTTTGCGGGACATGGAGATTTCGTCGCCACCAAGCCAGCCCAAACCAAAAAATAGAAGAATAAACAAGTAGATAAAAGCAAGTGACTTGAAAAATATGCCCCACTGACGCGCTCTGCGTTGTTCCTGCAAGGAAGAGAGAGCCAATTTTTCAAGTACCTGCTTCTCCCAGCCCTCATTACGACTTTCCGAATCAGCCATGTTGTTTCAATCCTTCAAGTGAAGTAAAGCAGAAAAGCGCATGGTGCGCCGCATCAGCAACACGGCGCTCCTCATCTATTTTCTCATACTGTGCGCTTTTCTCTTGCATGAGTCAGCGATGGAAACCGGTCCCTTCGGGTATCCCGGGCGGCGCAGGAGTCAGGCACACGACTACCATTATTGACATTATGAACGCAACCGCTTGTCAACAGCATCCAAACCAAGCAGAAATTCCGATAAGTCGTTCGCTAGCGGCGCTTCAAGATGAAGCTTCTTACCAGTAACGGGATGAGTCACCTCGACCTGGAACGCGTGCAGGAACATGCGTCCCAGAACTGGGCGGTGAACGCCTTTGGCAAGTTCCTTGTTCAATGCGAAGTCGCCATACTTATCATCGCCCGCTATGGGGAAACCGAGATGAGCGAGATGCACGCGAATTTGATGAGTACGGCCAGTTTTCAGTTCCGCTTCCAGCAGGCTGAAGTCCTGCCAGGATTTCTTCAGATTGAAAACGGTATGAGCTGTTACTCCTTCCTTTTTTTCCCTGGCATCGGCAATCACGGCTACGCGCCGCTCCCCTGTGGATGTTACGTATTTATTGAGAGACAGCTTCACACTTTGTCGTACATTGCGCCACTTGCCTTTGACGAGCGTCAGGTAACGCTTTTCCATCATGCCTTCGCGGATCTGCCGATGCAACTCAACCAGCGCGGCCCGGCTTTTGGCAAGGAGCAGGATTCCCGAGGTTTCCCTATCGAGACGATGGACCAGTTCCAGAAATTTCCAGTCGGGGTGCTGGGCACGCAATTGTTCGATGACACCAAAGCTTACGCCGCTTCCACCGTGCACCGCAACACCAGCGGGCTTATTGATGACGATAAGAACTTCGTCCTCAAATAATATGTCGAACGGAATAAATCGGCTCTTACTCAGTTTCTTTCGAGGCGGAAAACTTCTTTCCACCGTCCTCACCGGCGGTATTCGTACAGCGTCACCCGGTTGAAGATGATAGTCTGCGCCAATGCGTTTGCTGTTAAGCCGGACCTGCCCACTGCGCAATAGCTGGTAGATATGACTTTTGGGCACATCTTTCAGGCGCTTGATCAGGAAATTGTCAATGCGCTGACCTTCGCTGTCCTCACCTATAATTTCGGTAACCGCAGCACTTAGAGGAAATTCTTTGCCTAAATGCTTAATTCTACTTATACTTACCAATTGGGGTTCCAGCCTATCCTTTATCCGGTGCGTAAAGCGGCGCTGTTGATGGGATTTTTGTCCGAGGGATAAGGGCACAACCCCGAATCTGGTTAACGTCGCTCACCAATAAAGTAGCGATAGTAATGGATACGCGCTCAAAGCACACGTCGATTTCAGTTTTCAGTTTCGTAGCGCCTGCTCGCGGGCAGCCATAGTCGAAGCCTGATTGAAACTTAATTTTCTGGTTCTGCTTGCCAAAAAAAGCAGGACCATAGTGACAAGCCAGAGAAATAGTCATCTTAAAGTCATTCTAGACAAAGCATTCCGACACCATGACCAAGTTACCTGACTAAAAGCTCTCGTATACGTGCGCAGGACGCCTTGTCCTCGCACGTAGGCTGTCTACCCGTGACCAGAGCGCGGGAGGCATAAAATGAAACGCATGTTATTTAATGCGACACAGCCGGAAGAACTGCGTGTCGCCATTGTCGATGGTCAAAAACTTATTGATCTCGACATTGAATCCGCCGGCAAGGAACAACGCAAGAGCAACATCTACAAAGCTGTTATAACCCGTCTCGAGCCTAGCCTCGAAGCCGCTTTCGTCGAGTACGGCGGCGAGCGGCATGGCTTTCTGCCATTCAAGGAAATTTCCCGCTCTTATTTCAAGGAAAGTCCGGACTCAGCCCGTGTCCGCGTTCAGGACGCGCTTCATGAAGGCCAGGAACTCATTGTTCAGGTCGACAAAGATGAACGTGGGACGAAGGGAGCCGCACTCACGACCTATATTTCCCTGGCCGGCCGTTATCTGGTTCTAATGCCCAACAACCCACGCGGCGGCGGTGTATCACGCCGCATAGAGGGTGAAGACCGTGCGGAACTGCGTGACGTCATGTCGCAACTGACCATTCCGCCTGGCATGAGTATTATAGCCCGCACCGCCGGAATAGGGCGTAGCGAAGAAGAGTTGCAGTGGGATTTGAATTATTTGCTGCAACTGTGGCGTGCCATTGAAGATGCTTCCAGCAGTCAAAGTGGCGCTTTCCTGATTTATCAGGAAAGCAGCCTGGTAATACGCGCCATACGCGATTATTTTCATCAGGAGATTGGCGAAATCCTGATTGATACTGAAAGCATCTACGAACAGGCATGCCAGTTCATGAGTCACGTGATGCCGGCTAACGTCGGCCGCGTCAAGCTCTACCGCGACGATGTGCCACTATTCTCACGTTTTCAGATCGAGCATCAGATTGAGACTGCTTATTCGCGCCAGGTAACGCTGCCTTCCGGCGGCGCCATCGTTATTGATCACACCGAAGCACTGGTGTCAGTTGATGTGAACTCGGCACGTGCCACTCGTGGTACCGATATCGAGCAAACCGCGCTGAACACGAACCTGGAAGCCGCCGAGGAAATCGCGCGGCAACTACGCCTGCGTGACCTGGGTGGACTCGTTGTGATTGACTTTATCGATATGGAAATCGCTCGCAATCAGCGTGAGGTAGAGAACCGTCTGCATGACGCATTGCGTTACGACCGCGCACGTGTGCAAATGGGTAAGATCTCCCGGTTTGGTTTGCTGGAATTATCCCGTCAGCGCTTGCGCCCTTCGTTGGGCGAGAGCAGTTACATTTCCTGCCCACGTTGCCATGGTACCGGTCACATTCGCGGCACTGATTCCTCAGCGTTGCATATCCTCAGGATTATTCAGGAGGAAGCGATGAAAGAGAATACAGCCGTACTTCATGTCCAGGTACCGGTTGATGTGGCCACCTACTTATTAAATGAAAAACGTGCGGAAATTCATGCGATTGAAGCTCGGTTGAAGGTAAGCGTAGTACTGATTCCGAACGTCCATCTCGAAACGCCAAACTACAACATTACCCGCCTGCGCCATGATGACGTGAAACTTGGCGAAATTCAGACCAGCTACCAGTTGGTTGAAAAGCCAGTACAGGAAATTTCATTGCCGTCAACTTCACAGGAAATCAAACCGGCCCGGCAACAAGCCGCAGTACGAGGCATTACGCCATCACAGCCCGCTCCGATACGTGAGCGAATCGCGCAGCATGAACCCGAGCAGGTCCCCCTTCTGGACAGGATTTTTAACTGGTTCAAACAGATGGGAGCAGCAGAAAAAAACCGGCCGGAACAGATAACGGCCACCCCACAGCGTCCGGAGCGGGTACGCGGACGAAGGGATCGTGGACGGGAAGGACGCGACAGTGAACATGAAAAAACACCACGTGTTGCCCAGCCTGGCCGCGACGACCGGGTGGAGCGTCGCGGTGAAGTCGGTGGTACTACCACTACCGCCGGCGTTGCCGTCGGGGCTTTGAAACAGGCTCGGGAAGCTGCGCCTCAACGCCCGGAACGTGGCGAAGCAAAGCCACAGGGTGAACGCTCCGCTCAAAAAAAGCACCTGCGGCCACCGCGCGAAGAGAAAATCCGGACCGAACTCAAGCTATCGCCAGAAGAGCAGCCTGCGGCTGAAGATATCCCGCAGCAGCAAGGTGAAGACAGCGGACGCCGCCGCCGCCGTGGTGGAAGGCAGCGTGACCGGGGGGAACGTTCAGAGCGGCCTGCTCGTGAAAATAAGCAGGGAATATCGAAAGACGCCCGTCCCCAGCAGGAAGCTGACCAGGTAATGCGTGACGAAAGCTCCTTATCGGAGGCGCCTTCCACCCCGATACAGGAAACGTCGGCGCTTATCCTTACTCTCCCTCCGCTGCAGGGGGTAGAGGCATCTTTGGAAGCAGCCGGCAAGCCACATTCCGAATCGCACGTAGATGAAACCGAGCCGGTTACTGCACGGCCGTCAACCGCTAAAGCACCGGTAGTGCCGATATTAACTGAGCCGGAAACTGAGCCACTTGAGCAGCAACCGGTTCAGAAGCCCATTCAGGAACCTATCCAGGAGCGCCCTCGGGAGCACAATGAGGAACCCGCCGAGGAACCTGACGAGGAATCTCGTGAGGAACCCAAAGAGGAACCAGCGGCAGCAAACCTGCCCCCCGCTATTACAAACGTACCGGGGCCGTCCGAGGACGAAATTGATAAAACAAAAAGCGGGATCGCCGTGGCTGAAATCGAAGCAGGCGTTTCTGTGCCCGAGCAGCTGGAAGCCCAGCCGTCTCGGCCTATGCCTGTGATCGAACCGCTGAACTTGGCTGCAAGCGGTCTTATCATGATTGAAACCTTACCGGAAAAAGTAAAACCGGCGGAAACCGGTGCAGGGGGAGAACCCACACCGCAGCGGCGGCGGAAAAGAACTCCCCCTCCGGCGGTAATGGAGCAGGATGAGCCGCTGGTGCAGGTCGAAACACATAAGTAAAATCAGCATCCTTAAAAAAGGGCGGGATAATACCCGCCCTTTTTTAATATCACCATGGCCGCTCATCCACAGTGGTATAAGTCCCGCTATTTTTCGTTACAAATCCGGTTGAGCAATCCTCGCCCCGCTTCCTCCACCATGTTCAGCACGTGCTCGAAACCCTGACTTCCTCCAAAGTAAGGATCAGGTACTTCTTCCACACCCTTGGAAAACCTTTCACTGTACTGCATCAGCAATCCCAGTTTATGGCTGTACTGAGGTGGGCATTCCCGTTCAAGTACGGCAAGATTGGCTCTATCCATCGCCAGGATGTAATGAAAAACCTCGAAATCCTTTTCGTGTACCTGGCGCGCGCGCAACTCCTTCGTATCATACCCTCGCCGCCCCGCCGCTTTCTGAGCCCTCTCATCCGGCGGTTGGCCAACGTGATAATCATGAGTACCCGCAGAATCGATGTAAATTGCTTTTTCAAAGCCTGCGGTCTTGACCTGTTGCCGGAACACAGCCTCCGCAGTGGGAGAACGACAGATGTTGCCCATGCAGACAAACAGAACGCTGGTTTTAGTATTTTCTCCCCAATTCATCATGATATTAATAAAGTCTCATTTTTCAACGTATATACCCAACCTTCCAGAATACTCGATTTGATACTGCGCGACCTACTGACAGGCCGAAGCAGGACCTCCACGGTCTATCTAGTATGGCAGTTTCGCATCCGGTTTGATCTGTAAAATAACCCGGCAAAAATCCCGCTGTATTCGTTTTAACGCTGCCTCATTGTCTGCTTCGAAGCGTAGCACAATCACCGGCATCGTATTGGATGAGCGCGCCAAGCCGAAGCCATCTTTGTATTCGACCCGCAACCCATCGGTGGTGATGACGCGTTCCGGACCATCAAAGCGCGCGGTTTTCAATAATTCTGCGATAACCGCGTAGTTTTCCCCCTCTTCCAATTTGATCTGCAGCTCCGGTGTGCTAAGCGCGTCGGGAATTTCGTTTAGCGCAACGTTGATATCGGCTTTGGAACTGAGCAGCTCCAGCAGACGTGCGCCTGCATAAAGCCCATCATCGAATCCGAGCCAGCGTTCGTTGAAAAATATGTGACCGCTCATCTCCCCGGCAAGTAACGCACCGGTTTCTTTCAATTTTCCCTTGATAAAGGAATGTCCTGTTTTCCACATGATAGGCTCGCCGCCGTGCTGCTCGATCCAGGGCGCCAGGTTGCGGGTACACTTCACATCGAAAATAACCCGTCCTCCCGGATTTCGGGCCAATACATCGGCAGCAAACAGCATCAACTGGCGATCGGGATAGATAATAGTGCCGCTCTTGGTAACCACGCCTACACGATCGCCATCACCGTCGAACGCAAGCCCTATTTCCGCATCGGTGGTTTTAAGGGCCTGGATCAGGTCTCGCAGGTTTTCAGGTACGGAGGGATCGGGATGATGATGGGGAAAGGTCCCGTCGACTTCGCAAAACAATTCAGTGACCTCGCATCCCAGTCTACGGTACAAGCTTGGCGCATAAGCACCGGGGACACCGTTACCACAGTCGACAATAATCTTCATGGGGCGCATCAGCTTGACATCGCTGGTGATGCGCTGAAGATATGTTTCGGCAATATCATGCTTTTGGTAATCGCCATTCCCGTAAACGAAGTCATCATTTTCGAGACGCTGACGCAAGGCCTGGATGGATTCCGCCGCAAGGGTTTCGCCGCCCAGCACCATTTTCAACCCGTTATATTCAGGCGGATTGTGGCTTCCGGTCACCATCACACCGGAATAATTGCACAGTGTATGAGCAGCAAAGTAGAGCATGGGGGTGGCCACCATCCCCACATCTATTACATTAATGCCGCTTTTTTGCAAACCCCTCCCCAGTGCCTGCGCCAGTTCCAAACCCGACAATCTGCCGTCGCGGCCTATCGCTATCGCTGCAAGCCCGCGGGCCCGTGCTTCGGATCCGATAGCCTGACCAATGGCTTCGACGATATCCGCGGTCAGTGTTTTTCCGAAAATACCTCTGATATCGTAGGCCTTGAAAATTTCGTGCGGGAGTTTTTGCATGAGATAAGCGTGAGGTTGGTACAATAATCCGGCGTAGCTCAATCAATATCAATAACGAGCAAGCAGCAACTACGGCTCGTTTCGGCTTCCTTAAGTTCTGGTATTCAAATAATTGCTGGTCAGTGATGACCTGCCACTGCACCACCCTGAAGCGTGTAACGTGTTCCGCAGTAGGGGCACAGTGCCTCGCCTGTATCTTCTATCGGCAGGAATACGCGGGGATGCGAATTCCATAACAGCATGGACGGCATCGGGCAATGAAGGGGCAAATCATCAGCAGTAATTTCGATTTGACGCTGTTTGTTATTGTTAGCCTGGTTCTGCATCAGCTGTTTCCTCAGTGGTAATACCGGATATGGATCAGATGTCGATATGATCAGCCGCAGATCAGACGTAAGTAAGCCAGTCGGCATGATTCGCGGTCTTGCCGCTGACACAGTCGAAAAACATGGCTTGCAGCCTAGCCGTGACCGGACCGCGCCTCCCCTCGCCTATCCTGCGGTTATCAAGTTCACGAATCGGGGTCACTTCCGCTGCGGTACCGGTGAAAAACGCCTCGTCAGCACAATAAACCTCATCACGGGTGATTCTTTTTTCGATTACGGGAATTCCGATTTCTCCCGCAAACTCTATGATGGAAGCGCGCGTAATACCTTCCAGACAGGAAGTCATGTCGGGGGTATAAAGCTTGCCGCGCTTGACGATGAATATGTTTTCGCCAGCCCCTTCAGCCACGTAGCCGTCCACATCCAGTAACAACGCTTCGTCATAGCCGTCATTGGCAACCTCCTGGTGGGCTAATATTGAATTAGCATAGGTGGTGACCGACTTGGCGCGACACATGTTAACGTTGACGTGATGACGCGAAAATGAGGATGTTTTGACGCGAATGCCGTTTTCCAGGCCTTCGATACCCAGGTAGGCCCCCCATGACCAGGCAGCGATAGCCACATGCACCGAAAGCGTTCTGGCTGAAATTCCCATGGCTTCCGATCCATAAAAAACAATCGGCCGGATATAACACGATTCCAGCTTGTTCTGCCTGACCATATCACGCTGGGCTTGCATCAGCGTCGCCTTGTCATAAGGCATTTTAATCATGAAAATATGTGCCGAATTGAACAGTCTATCGGTATGTTCCTGCAGACGGAAGATCGCGGGGCCCCGAGGGGTCTGGTAGGCGCGCAGGCCCTCGAATACACCCAGGCCGTAGTGAAGGGTGTGGGTAAGCACATGTGTGGTTGCGTCGCGCCACGGGATTATTTTTCCATCGCTCCAGATTACGCCGTCGCGGTCAGCCATTGACATTCAGAAGACTCCGGAGAGAATTTAGATTCGCATATTCTAACCCATTTTCATGTGAAAAATGGGGCGCAGGTGGCACTTCATACAAGTGAGGTGACCCCAGGCATCTCTGTTGCGCAACAAAAAACCCGGCGAGGGTAGACGGGATTAACGAGTGACTAAAAATGGGCTGTGCCAAACACCTCATCCCATAACCGCAACACTGCTGTAAAGCCCTCTCTCACATAATCTGTTTCAACCCGCGCAAACTTTTGTGATTTGCTGTCCGGTGGGGGTATTCCCGTCAGACCCGAATCCCCGCTCAATCGTAGCCGATGCTGCACGCGCCGGAATTCCCGATAGGCGCTGAGCGCATGTTCGGCGGTGTCCATCTGGATAAGTCCCAGTTTTCCCGCGAGTTTCAACAGCGCAATGTTACCAAGATTGCTGGTCAATTCCGGGTACTTGGAAGCGTGGCCGAGAATCAGATATTGCACGATGAACTCAACATCAATAATGCCGCCACGATCATGCTTGACGTCGAACAGTCCGCTCGAATTCGGGTGGGCGTCGAGAATTTTTTGCCGCATCGCCAGGACCTCGCTCTTCAGTACCGCCAGTTCTCGCCGTTGGCAAAGAACTTCCTTGCGAATACGCTCGAAAGCTTCTCCTACATGAATATCCCCGACCACAAACCGGGCCCGTGTCAGCGCCTGATGCTCCCAAACCCAGGCCTGGTTTCGCTGATATTGCTCAAAAGCCTGGAGGGAGCTTACCAGCAATCCGCTACTGCCGTTAGGGCGCAAACGCAGGTCGGTTTCATACAACAGTCCAGCCGAGGTGTAACTGGTAAGCCAGGAATTGATGCGCTGACTCAGTCTGGCATATATCTCCGGTGCATCGGGATGAGTATCGTCATACAGAAAAATGATGTCGAGATCCGATGCATAACCCAACTCCTTGCCGCCGAGCTTGCCATAGCCAATGATGCCGAAAGCGGGCTTATCCCGATGCTTCCTTCTCAATCCGGACCAGGCGAGATGCAATACGTTGTCAAGTACCAAATCTGCCAACTCGGTTAAATGATCGCTCAAGGTTTCCAGCGGTAGCAATCCTTCTACATCCCTGGCCAGCAATTGAAATACCTGGGCGTGGTGAAAATGTCGCAGCACATCCATCTGCTGCTCGGTGTCATTGCCTCTGATACCGGCAGCATCATTTAATTGCTGAATTAATCTTGCTCTGGATCGGGGCCAGTCGGGCATACTTTGAAAATCGTCGGGATTAAGCAACTCGTCCAGCAAAATTGGATGCTGGCTCAGATATTCACTGGCCCATTCACTTGCGCTGGCAAGTTTGGCCACCCGTTCCAAGGCCTTGGGATACTCTCGCAGCAGCGCGAGATAGGCCGCGCGCCGGCTCACGTTTTCCAGCAATTGCAGTAAACGCTCCAGCGTGACATCCGCGGGCATAAACTTGGCCGACACTTCGATCAAGGCTGGTATAAGTGCATCGACTCGCTTTTTGCTGGATTCCGGCAATTGCCGATAGCGCGCGCCGTTACGAAACTCCTGCAAACGTCCAAGAATTGTCTGGGGACTGGAGAATCCCATTGAAATCAGTTGTGCGGCGGCTGCTCCGGATTCGATCCCGTCATCGTCCCCTGCGTCCTCGCCGCCTCCACCGTCCCCGCTGTCCCTATCCTGCCACAACCACGCAAGCCCATTAGGGGTTTGCGATTCCCCCGGAGCAGCAAATACCCTCTCAAAATGGCGGGCGGCATTGCCGCGATGGCTATCGAGTTGCTCCAGAAACTCGTCATAGCAGGAAAAACCCATGGAAGCGGCTATCGATGACTGATCCGCCGGAATTTCCGGCAGCATCTGCGTTTGTTGATCGTCCAGATACTGTATGCGATGTTCCAGTTTGCGCAGGAAGCAATAAGCTTCCGAGAGTTCTGTTACCGCCTTTTCCGATAACTGCTGTTTTTCCCGCAGCCGGCCCAATACATCAAGTGTGGAGCGGATGCGTAAATCGGGGTCACGTCCGCCGCGGATCAATTGAAATAACTGGGCAATGAACTCGATTTCACGAATGCCGCCTGGTCCGAGCTTGATATTCCCGGACATCTCGCGGCGATTTACCTCCTTGCGTATTTGCGCGTGCAGACCCCGCATGGATTCGTAGGCGCCGAAGTCGAGATATTTCCGGAATACAAACGGTTGCGTTATCTGTTCCATGAGGACGAGTCTTTCCGCATGCGGACCGGCTATTACACGGCTTTTGATCCAGGCGTAGCGCTCCCATTCGCGCCCCTGGGTAATGAAGTACTCTTCCAGCATGGAGAAGTTCATTGCCAACGGGCCACTTTCGCCATAGGGGCGCAACCGCATATCCACGCGAAAAACATAACCGTCCGGCGTAATGTCGTTGAGACTGGCAATCAGCTTGCGCCCGAGGCGAGCAAAAAAATCATGATTGGAAACAGATCTGTATCCTGTGGTATCGCCATCTTCCGGATATACGAAAATCAAGTCCACATCCGAGGAAACGTTGAGCTCGGCACCGCCCAGCTTGCCCATGGCGACTACCAGCATTTCCTGAACCGTGTTTTCCGCACTCCTCGGCTGGCCGTAACGGGCGGGATCGGTCAACCAGGTCTGAAGATGCTCGAGCGCAAAGCTGATAGCGAGCTCTGCCAGGTCGGTCATAGTGGTCACAACCTCGACAAGACTGGCCAATCCGCCGAGATCCCGTGTGGCCAGGCGCAGCATTACCCGCTTGCGCAAGCGGCGCAAAACGCGATGAAGGCATTCTTCGTCATTGGCGATATTGCAGGCCGCATTCAGAAAGGCCTCCATTTCCGCCCGCAGAAACGGCCGCTGCAAACCTTCCTTGAGCTCAGCGAGTAACTCGGGCTCGCTCTCCACCAGACGCTGGATGTAACGGCTGAATGGCAGGATTGACTCGATTATTGCTTCGGCTGGATGATCGCCATGCATGGTTGAGAATTCGGGTTACAATAAACTGAAAAACCGGTATTCGAGTGGCATGTTTCTGCCTATCCGCTGTCCGCTATCCGGCCTGTCCGAAGGATTGAACAAAGACCGGGTGCCTGTATCTAAGCGTTTTATCACTGCCGCTCGCTGTTTCATATCCAGGCTTTGAACGACTGCGCCGTCCGCAATGATAGAAGTCGCAGCGTCCGAAGTCTATAAACCGGAACTATTTATTGAACCCATCAGTAACTTCACCTCTTGCACGACGGGGCAGCTTTTTGTTCCGGTTGTTGACGTGGGTGCTGATCGCTGTTGCGGCCTGTTTTTCCCTGTTACTGTTATCACTACGCTACTGGCTCCTGCCCGACATAGAGCAGTACCGTGAAAACATCGCTTCCGCCATCAGCCAGGCTTCCGGCCAGCACATCACCATAGGTGAGATCAGTGCAAACTGGGATGGATTTCGCCCTCATATGATGCTGGGTGCCGTAAAGGTACATGATCGAGAGGGCGATATTACGCTGCTGCTGCACCGTCTGGAAGGCACAGTTTCGTGGCGTTCAGTATTACACGGCGAGTTGCTCTTTCGCGAAGTCGCGATCGAACAACCCGACCTGATCGTGCGTCGCGATGCCGCAGGTGTGATCCATGTTGCAGGATTCGCACTCGACAAGGAACTGACTGCAAGCGAAGACGGTTTTTCTGATTGGCTCCTGAATCAGAGACGAGTCACGATCAATAACGCCAGCATCCTCTGGCAGGACGACCAGCGCGGCGCAGCCGAACTGGAACTGCTAGTCAATTTGCGCCTGGAGAACCGTGGCGATCGCCATCGGTTTGGTATGCATGCCACCCCTCCCGCCGAGCTTGCCGCACGACTGGACATGCGCGGTGATTTTACCGGCGAGTCCTTAATTAACTCGGAATTATGGCGAGGCCGACTGTTCATGCAAATAAATCGTGCCGATATTGCCGCCTGGCGTATCTGGCTGCCCTTTCCCCCGGAAATCAAGTTGAATCACGGCGTCGGGGCGCTCCGTCTGTGGGCTGGAATTGACGGCGAAGGCATGACGAAATTGACAGTTGATATGCGCCTGCATGATGTTCAAGCCCAGTTGGCCCCGGATCTCCCCGAATTGAACCTTGTCCGTTTGCAAGGTAGAGTCGGGTGGAAAAAAATAAACGAAGGAACGAAAAAAGGCGCAGAATTTTTCGCACAAAAATTGCGAACTTCCGTGTCCGGAAGGCGGGAACAGGAATTACAGCCCGTAAGTTTTTTGCTGCAAACGATTCCTGCTTATGGCGAAAAATCGGGTAGCGGAAAACTGATTATCGATGACTCAAAATTGGAAATTCTTGCAGGCCTGGCTCAATACCTGCCAATCAATGCATCGTTGCGCGAGCAACTTGGCAGAGTCTCCCCTCGCGGAGATATTCATTATATGCGCGCGCAATGGAACGGTGAGTTGCCAAGGCCTTCATATTTCAGCACAAAAGGGAGTTTTACCAACCTGAGCCTGAGGAAATTGGAACCCCTGCCTGCATTCAGCGGTATTACCGGTAGTATCGATATTACCGAGCGAGGCGGCACACTGAATCTAAACTCTCAAAATGCCATACTGGAACTGCCTGATGCATTTCGCGAGCCGCTGGCGTTGGATACCTTCACCGGGCAGGCGAACTGGAAGATCCTGGCAGATAAAGATTCGACCGCGTTCACGTTCAATAATATATCGTTTTCCAATGCCCGCGCTGCCGGGCTAGTCTACGGAAATTACCGTACCACGCCTGATGGCCCGGGTATCATTGACCTGACTGGCCATTTGACGCGGGCGGATGCACGATATTTACTGGATTACATGCCGGTGGGAGCAAATCGTTACTCTCGCGACTGGCTTGAGGAATCGATTGTCGAGGGGAAGTTTCTTGATTCACGGCTCAATCTCAAGGGCGACCTGGCGCGGTTTCCTTTCGCCGGTGATGATAATGGAGTTTTCAGGCTGCATGCGAAAGCATCAGGAGTGACGCTCGATTACATCCCCGGATGGCCACAGATAGAAAACATATCGGGAGACTTGCATTTTCACGGCAGCCGCATGGAATTCGATGCGTCACAAGCAGATATCTTCGGCACGACATTAAGCAAAGCGAAGTTGCGTATTGCCGACATGACTGCCGCCGATGCAATGCTGAGAAGCGAAATTGAAGCAAATGGCCCTACCCGGCAATTCCTGAAATTCGCCGCGGCGAGCACGGCCGACAACTACGACAACAGCCTTGTTGACAAGATCGGCATTACTGGAAATGGAAGGTTGCTGCTCAAGCTTGATATTCCCCTGCATCGCCCAGAGGCAACCACCACGGCAGGTAATTATCAATTCATCGATAATCAGATTGATGCTGGCCCGAATATACCCAATCTGGATGGTATTAATGGCGTACTGACTTTTAACAGCGCTGGGATAAAGGTTGAAAATATAACCGCCCGACTCCTCGGTGGACCCGTGCTCATCAGTTCCATCGATAAGCCAGATGGAAGCATGCAGTTATCAGCCATTGGCAGGATTAACCTGGACAATCTATCTCAGCCGCCACAGGGAAGGATTACGGGCGCCGCGCCATTATGGAGGCGTCATTTGCGCGGCAGCACGGATTGGCGAGCCACTGCCCATATGCGCGACAAGTTGGTGAACGTATCCCTCGAATCATCGTTGCATGGCATTATGTCGGAGTTACCCGCGCCTTTCTCCAAGGCCGCCGGCGATGCTGTACCTCTGCGTTTCGAAAGAAAAGCCAGCGGCCCGGATATGGATGAACTGAATCTGAGTGTTGGCAACCTGGTTGCTGCAGCAATCAAACGTGTCCGGGACGATACCGGCGAATATCATGCTGAGCGGGGTACAGTGAATTTCGGTCCCCCCCCTGTTGCTTTGTCCGAAAATTCCGGCATATCGATGACCGGCACGGTACCGCTGCTGAATGTGGATCGCTGGCGTCGTTTGCTGAAGGAGTTCAATAATGAACCGGGACCTTCTTTCGGCCTGACCGGCATCAACCTTCACATTGGCGCACTCGACTTTCTGGGCAGGCGCCTGAATGATGTCACGCTGAAAGCCGACAAGGAGGACATGTTCTGGTATTCCACCATAGCAAGCAATGAGATCAACGGTGGTGTCACCTGGAACCCGTCCGGTAATGGCAAGATCGTGGCCCGACTGAACAGGCTGATCGTCCCCTCGGCCTCTCCTCGTCACGATCCGGGCGTGACGGCACAAGCGCAGCAGGTAAAAAACCTGCCCGCGCTTGATGTCACGGTAGATAATTTTCTAGTCGACGAGATGCAACTGGGCAAACTTGAACTGATAGCTGATCAGCATGGCCGGAATTGGCACATTGAGAAATTGCACATAACGAATCCGGACAGTTCAATAATGGTGCGGGGCGTATGGCGGAACCGAACGGTACCATCCCGCGTAGAGGCTACTCTCACGTTGCAAGCCGACGATATCGGCAAGTTCTTGACGCGCCTCGGCCATCCTGATCGCGTAAAACGCGGCAGCGGTAGCCTTGAGGGCATGTTGTCGTGGCATGGCGGCCCTCAGTCAATAGATTACGCTACCTTGTCCGGGAACTTCAAGCTGAACGCCAGACGAGGACAGTTCCCCAAATTCGAGCCCGGGATTGGCAGATTATTTGGCATTTTCAGCCTCCGGGCGCTGCCGCGAAGGATCACATTGGACTTTCATGATGTGTTCAGCGAGGGTTTCGGGTTTGACGACATCTCCGGGGATGTAAAAATTACCCGAGGCGTGGCATTTACCGAGGATCTCCGAATCGAAGGGCCAGCTGCAAAGGTCATCATGAACGGCGAGATGAACCTTGAAGCGGAAACGCAAAAATTGCATATCAGAGTCACGCCGTCATTCGGCTTGGCCACTCCGGTTGTCGGAATGGCAACCGTGATTGCAAGCACGGCATTGCAAAACCCGACTACCTCCAACGAATATAATATTACCGGTACCTGGGCCGATCCGGTCGTCACCAAAATCCCACGGCATGCGCATGAGTCGATCGAACACGCCCCATAATGTTTACAGCCTCGCACCAGCACAATTGGATGAGGTTCTGGGGAGAGGTACTGAAAGGGCTCGAAATAGGGATTCATCTGCCACGGACATCCAGGCAAAAACAACGGGAGTCAAAAATGATGGTGCGTGATCAACGCCATAACGTTTTAAGGGTTTATATGAGCGTCATTTTAAGTTACTCTGTTTTCCTGCAGTCAGGGCACCTTTTTACGTGGCGCCGAGTACCGGAGTACAAATGGCCTGGTGCTTATTATCGCTGCCCATGAATTAATTTATGTCATAAATATGCTTGAGAACCCAAATACTTGTCAGGCGCCCGACGGTTCTATTCGTGTTGCCGCCATTCAGATGTCAGCGGGGCCAAATATACTCGGCAATTTGGAGGAAGCCGGCCGACTGCTTGCCATCGCCGCCGCGCAGGGGGCAAAGCTGGCGGCACTGCCGGAATATTTTTGCATCATGGGCATGAAAGATGCCGATAGGGTAGCGGCGCGCGAGCAGGTTAATAGTGGGCCCATACAGCAATTCCTGAGCAATATCGCGAAGCGGCTCGGCATCTGGCTGGTGGGCGGTTCCGTACCCCTGGAGTCCTCGAATCCGGACAAGGTACGAAATAGCTGCCTGGTGTATGATGACAAAGGACAGCAGGTCGCGCGCTACGACAAGATACATCTATTCGGCCTGGAGCTTGGGAACGAACGCTACGCGGAGGAAGAAACGATCGAAGCGGGTTGCTGCGTCGTTGCCCTGGACTCGCCTTTTGGCCGCATCGGCCTTTCCATTTGTTACGATCTGCGGTTTCCCGAGCTCTACCGATCCATGGGTAAAGTGGATATTATTTTCGCTCCAGCGGCTTTCACCGCAACTACGGGCAAGGCTCACTGGGAAACCCTGATTCGTGCCCGCGCTATTGAAAATCTTGCCTATGTCGTTGCGCCCGCTCAAGGGGGTTATCATATCAATGGACGGGAAACCCACGGAGACAGCATGATCGTCGATCCATGGGGCGTCGTGCTCAATCGCCTTCCGCGCGGATCAGGAGTCGTGATCGCGGATATCAATCCGGAATACCAGGCCAGCTTGCGCAATAGCTTGCCGGCATTGAGTCACCGTACCTTGCATCACTGTTGAATCTATCGCCGTTTTTTTTGTCTACCGGATATCATGATTACAGAATCCCTCATCCAGCCCAACGATCTCTTCGCCACCGCCAATAATTGTTTACTCGCGCCTCACCAGATAGATGCGGCCGGGTTACAAAAAGTATTTGGCCAGATGCTTACGCACCATGTCGAGTACGCCGATCTGTATTTTCAATATAGCCGTGCCGAAGGCTGGTCGCTGGAAGAAGGCATAGTCAAATCCGGCAGCTTTAATATTGATCAGGGCGTTGGCGTCCGCGCCGTAAGTGGGGACAAGACAGCGTTCGCCTATTCGGACGATATCAGCATGCCTGCCCTTGCCTCGGCAGCCCAGGCCACCCGGGCCATTGCCCGTCAGGGTATAGAACAATCGGTACAAGCGGTCAGACACAGCAAAGGACGTGAACTTTACCTTCCAGAGGACCCCATCGCGAGCCTTAAAGACACGGACAAGGTGGCATTGCTCGAAAAGCTGGAGGGTTATGCCCGCGCCATTGACAAGCGTGTTATCCAGGTTATGGCATCTCTGGCGGGAGAATACGAAGTGGTGCTGGTGGCGCGCAGTGATGGCCTCCTGGCGGCTGATGTGCGACCTCTTGTGCGAATCTCGGTGCAAGTGATCGCCGAAGAAAACGGCAATCGTGAGCAAGGGGTGGCAGGTGGTGGCGGACGTTTCGACTACGCCTATTTTACCGACGACGTGCTGCGCGACTATGCTGCCAAGGCAGTGCATCAGGCTATTGTCAATCTGGACGCAAAACCCGCGCCCGCCGGAACCATGACCGTAGTACTTGGCGCCGGCTGGCCCGGCATACTGTTGCATGAGGCGATCGGTCATGGACTTGAAGGGGATTTCAACCGCAAGGGAAGTTCCGCATTCGCTGGACGTATCGGCGAACGCGTTGCTGCAACAGGCGTTACGGTGGTGGATGACGGCACGATTGCGCGACGGCGCGGGTCGCTTAATATTGATGACGAAGGAAATCCCACGCAATGTACGGTATTGATCGAAAACGGGATACTCAAGGGTTATTTGCAGGATAGCCTTAATGCGCGGCTCATGAATGTGCCCGTGACGGGTAACGCAAGACGGGAGTCGTTTGCTCATATCCCCATGCCGCGTATGACCAACACCTATATGCTGAACGGCGACAAAAGCCCTGAAGAGATCATTTCTTCAGTGAAACATGGTTTATATGCGGTGAATTTTGGCGGTGGCCAGGTGGATATCACCAGTGGAAAATTCGTGTTTTCCGCAGCGGAAGCATACATGATAGAAAACGGAAAGATCTCCTATCCGGTAAAGGGCGCGACCCTCATAGGCAACGGTCCCGATGTGCTTACGCGCGTTTCGATGATTGGCAATGATATGTCGCTCGACCCCGGCGTCGGTACCTGCGGTAAAGAAGGCCAGAGCGTGCCAGTGGGAGTTGGTCAGCCAACGCTGCGCATAGATGGGCTAACGGTAGGAGGAACTGCTTAAGGAACGTTTGAATAAGTCCGGATTTACTGCCAGTTCGTTGCCAAGCGAGTGCTCCGGACTTGTTCGGAATGTCAAGAAAGGCTATCTGCGCTATCTCCAGGCCAGCCGGGACGGCGGGAACCCTGAACTCCAGTTTCCCGGCACTCATCCGATTCCACCTCATTCCTCAATTCTCACGATCCTCGTGCCTGCGAGCCGGTCGTGCAGGAATAGGCCATCCCGATCGAATAATGCCCAGATTATCCCGCTGCCGAAGAAAAAAATCCCGATTACTGCAAATAAATAACGCGCAAGCGCCTGCTTCAGATAAAGCCGTTCCCCAGCAGCGGTGACCACACGGAGCTTCCATGTCTGCATGGGCAGTGTTTGTCCGCCATGGGTCCAGAACCAGGTGAAATAAATACCGGCTACCAGCAGGAGGTAAAGCTGGAATGCAGGGCGAAAAAAAATAGAACCGGTATCCCGGAATACAAGATGAAAAGCGAAACTGGCAATAAATAGAACCGCAACCAGAATCAGTAATTCATAAAGCATGCTCAGCAACCGCCGCCCCAATCCAGGTGCGGAAGTTTTTACCATTGTGGGACACTCATTCAGAAGCGCTTTCGTCTTATCTTATTTATGGTGATCAAATGACAGAGAACGGCGGGAAGACACAAAGGAACCGCGCTGCTCGCCAGCTATTGTCCCTCCAGCCTATGGACCTTTTCGGCCTATTGCCCCTTTCCGACTTCAGGCAGCTGCTCATATTCGCGCCATTTCTGCTTTATTTCACGACGCTTGTCTGGCGGCATTTTTTTGATCGTCTTATACTTTTCACGCACCAGTTCGCGCTGCTCAGGAGTTAGCGAATACCAGTCGCGCATCCGTAATTGGGCACGCTGCTGCTCTGAAGGTGTCATTTCCGGATAGCGTTTAGCAATGCCTAGCCACTTCTTCTTTTTTGCAGAGTCCATGTCGTTCCACTCTTGGGCAAGCGGAGCCAGAACTTCCCGTTGCTGAGGCTTCAGCTTCTCCCATGAAGGCTGGCCAGCTTCAGACAGGGCAGATAATGACAAGCATAGCCAGAACGCTGCTGCTAGTAATGATCTAGCCATGTATCGAACTCATCGTCGAGATAAGCGTTTATAGGCAGATCATCGACAAGTAGCATTATGTCAATATCCTCATTTTCATCGCTCTGCTGGAGAGTCTGCCAATAGGCGATACTTGCCAGGGCAAACAGCAGCGCGATCGCCGATAGCAGCTTGGCAGTTCTGGAATACCAATCGTGCCCACTTCTGGCAGAAGCGCCCTGCCCGCTATGCCCGTGGTCGACACCAACCACTGTCTCCCTTATATGGTAATTCTCAAGGGAAGCTCTGCGCGCAGATTCAAGGCGGTTTAAGGTGCCCTGCTTCATGTCATCCAGACCGCGATCCAAAAGTCGCGCTATTTTTGTCCCTATTTCCGGCTCATTCATAGCTCAATTCCATCTTTTTTCAGCAGGGTAGCAAGAGCATGGGCTGCGCGCGAGCAGTGAGTCTTTACGCTTCCTTCAGAACATCCCATAATCTTTGCCGTTTCTGTAACATTCATCTCCTCCCAGTAACGCAGGAGAAAAGCTTCTCGTTGACGCGCCGGAAGGGTTTTAATTGCCTTCTCCAGCAGACCAATAAGTTGTGATTGTTCTAATTGTTCATGCGGTTTGCCAAAATTGGACGCCCCGTCCGACTGCAAAGTTTCGAGTAGATCGTATTCGTCATTCTCTGTTTCGCGATTGCGAGGCATGAACGATGAAAACAGGGTAGTCCATAAGGAGCGAGTTTTCTGCCGCCGGTAAAAGTCGCGTATGGTATTTTGCAGAATCCGCTGAAACAGGAGGGGCAGTTCTTCCAATGACTTGGCGGCATACTTCTCGACGAGCTTAGTCATGGAATCCTGAACAATATCCAGCGCCAGATGTTCGTCTCGTACCGCGAACAATGCCTGCTTATAGGCGCGCCGTTCGATTTCAGCCAGAAAATTGGACAATTCCTGTTGAGTAGCCAGGACAATTTGCCTATGGGAAGATAAAAAAGCAGAGGCTTCACGCCCCGCCGCAATGTTAGCAAATTTTTTTCGATTTGCCGGAACAGTTTGCCAAAAAAAGTAGAGTTGTATGCTTCTGGTATGCCGGTAACAGAGGACCGAATTACCAGTCGACTCCAGCCGATACGGCTAGTTTGGCGCCTCTTCAGCGACCTCATTTATTCGGGAACGAATTCAGCGTAAGAGGACTAATGATTTATTAGCGGCTTCATGAGGCTGGAGGTTAGACTGAATCTGTAATCAGGCGATTCTGTAACCGGACTTTGCAACACAGCTACGAGCACGAACCAAGTGCCTGAATTCCCAGTTGTAGCATTGTCTCCGGCGCTTTATGCCATTAGACCCTGCGACAATTTGTCGCATTGTTATGACAACTTGTCGCATCTATCATGGTAGTGTAAATGGGGGACAAATGAGGATATGGTCAGGGAAAAAAACCACAGCATAACAATATTACTATACGTAGATTTGCGGGTTAGTGGTAAAATTTTAACGTGGATTGCGACTGATTCTTAATTAGATTTACATTACTAGTGTTCTGTATTTTCAAATCCAGGTTCCGGCTGTTCGCCAGAAGCAACAGGAAGCGAGACAACGCGGCCGGAATGGTTCGGTATCGCTATTCCTTTAACTACTGGACTGGAAGCCGATCATGAAACATGCAGCCTTTTTACCATTTATTCCAGGCCGACGCGGAGATACCATTTTGCATATTCAATTCGGCGGAGGCCGTCCTATGATACGTCGTTTAGCCTTTGTGCTGATGCTGATTTTCATGAATGCCGCCGGCGCAGCCGAGAGCGTTCGTCCTTTTACGGCAGGAAGCCTGCAGCAGGTGCTTGCCCCTCGTGAAGGCAAGCCTTTCGTTCTCGTTTTGTGGTCGCTCGAATGTCAATATTGCCCGACCGAACTTAAAATGCTGAGCGAACTCAAACGCACGCATCCCAAGCTGGACGTCGTACTGGTCGCCACCGATGCGGTAAGTGATACGCCGCAACTCGCCGCTCGAACGGAAAGCTACGGGATGAGCAAGGCCGAGCAATGGGTCTTTGCAGAGGAGATGCCGGAACGTTTGCGTCTTGAAATTGACAGTCGCTGGTACGGGGAGGTGCCGCGGACTTATTTTTATGACCGAAAACACCAGCGCGAGGTCAAGACCGGCTTGGTCAACAGGAAATATGTCGAAGAATGGCTGGCTCGCAATGCCGTACCTGGCTCGTGACATTGAACACAAAGCAATGAAGTACAATCCCGCCTTTTTGCCCGGCCTGATTTTCGTCCTTGCAATTCATGGGGCGCTACTTTACTACTTGTTCAAGCAGGAGATAATTCCCCCGCCAAAACAACTGGTGACACTGATGGTCGATTTCATTCCTTCATCCAGGCCGAAGGAAGAATCCAAACCTGAGCCGCCTCCTCCCGTACCCAAGCCTCAACCGGTGAAGAAGCCGAAATCACGCCAATTGGTGGCGGAAACACCAGTATTGTCCAAGAGTGAGCCAGTGGCGCCTCCTCCTCCGGCAGAACCAGAGCCAGAGCCGATGGTGGAAGCGCCTCCGGCGCCTCCTGCCCCACAGATGCCGGCAGGACCCGTCACATTGTCCTCCGAATTATCTGTCGGATGCCCGCAACTAAACGCACCTGCTTATCCCGCGCTTTCCCGCCGGCTTGGCGAAGAGGGAAAGCTGGTGTTACGAGTGGAACTGGATGAAAAAGGTCATGTTAGCGTAGCACAGGTAGCCAATAGCAGTGGTTTCAAACGTCTCGATGAGGCTGCCATGGCCGCAGTGAAAACCTGGCGCTGCAATCCGCCCATGCGCAATGGCCAGCCGGTCCGCGCCATTGCGCTGCAACCCTTCAACTTTGTACTCCAAGGAGATTGATTCAAATGGAAAAAGGTCTCGGTTTCTCAAATTTTCTCGCCCAGCTCGATGGCGTGGGCATCAGTGTACTTTTACTGCTGCTTGCGCTATCGGTAGCGAGCTGGTACCTCATACTCACCAAAGGCATTTCCAATTTTCTGGCGGGAAGGCGCGCAGACGCCTTTCTCAAGCGTTTCTGGAGCGCGAGTTCTCTACAGGAGGTGAACTCTACGCTGAAGGAAGGGTCCGACGATAACGCGTTTGCTCAACTCGCCCAACAGGCGATGGACGCGGCGGTCGACTCTGAAAAGCACGGGTTGCAGAAACTGGCCGCCGCGGGTGGCGCCAGCGAGTTCATCACGCGCGTATTACGCAACGGGCTCGACCAGGAAGCGACCCGCGTGGAAAATGGACTCACAGTGATTGCCTCAGCCGGTTCGGCCGCACCGTATATCGGCTTGTTCGGGACGGTATGGGGTATTTACCACGCGCTTGTGCAGATCGGACTGTCCGGCCAGGGAACACTGGACAAAGTAGCCGGTCCGGTAGGTGAAGCACTAATAATGACGGCGCTGGGACTGGCTGTTGCGATTCCGGCGGTATTGGCATATAACACATTTGTGCGGCGTAATCGAATATGGCTGGCGCGTCTTGATGCATTTGCACATGATCTTTTCGTCTTGATCGCAGTCGGGACCAAAACCAACAGCTCTGCCGGGGATGAACGGTCCTTGCGGGTAGTTGCACCTATAGTTTCCCCCGCAGTTGCTCCCACTGAACGGAGGTCGTAATGGCATTTGGCAGCATGAACAGCAGCAATCGTCAGGCACCAATGTCCGAAATCAACGTGGTGCCGCTGGTTGACGTAATGCTGGTATTGCTGGTGATCTTCATCATCACGGCGCCATTGCTGACGCACTCGGTTAAAGTCGATTTACCGAAAGCATCCAGCAGTCCGAATATCACGCAACCAGACCATATCGAATTCGCGCTTCGCGAAGATGCCAGCCTTTACTGGAATGGTGAAACGATTACCGTCGACCAATTGGCGCCGCGCTTTACCGAAGCGGCGCAACAGAATCCCAATATTGAACTGCATATTCGCGCCGACGGGCGCGTAGACTACGAACATGTGGCACGGGTGATGTCTACTGCAGCAAAAGCCGGCTTAGTACGAATCGGGTTTGTTACCGATCCCTCAAAACAGTAACGCTGGCCGGAGTATGGCGAGAATTGGAGCATGATGTCAGCCGCGAGAAACTCAAGCATTGGCATACGATGTGACAAGCGCCTTGTGACCTCAAGGGCAAGGATTATATGGCTCTAGCCGCTCGCACCCGATGGCGAAGCTTCCTGCTGCATGGTTCCATTGCCACCACGGCTCTCGGTCTGGGTTTAATGTCATGGTTCATTGCCAAACCATTGGCAACCCGCATCCACCAGACCATACCAGGAGAACGGTTGACCGTTACCGCCACGCCGGGGATCGACATCAGTCTGGATGCCGACAGCAGCGTTACTGTCAGCAATGCCGAGCCTCCCCAGATCGAATTGCTGCGAGGCAATGCTTATTTTGACGCCAAGGGCCAGGGTGCCGGTAAGTTGCAGCTGAAAGTGGGCACAACGTACATCAGGGATATCGGAACCCGCTTCAGTGTCCGCAAATCCGCGAACGGCGGCACTGTTGCCGTGGCTAATGGACAGGTAGAGATCCTGGTAGAGAGCGGAACATACCTGATTGGGGCTCACGAAGGAGCGGACTTTGATGGCGTACGCGTTACCGGTCAACGCATGATTGCGGATGCAGATGTGGCGCCATGGAAGCCTGGCCTATAGTATCCTGCATTCGCTGGTCCGCTGACCCAGACAATTTTCTCGATCCTCCCTATCCGTTGTTGACATGCGCTCAGTCCTGGACAAGCCCCATCCCTATGGCCTACTTCTGCCGACGTCGAGAATCAGAGGGCTGTCAGCAAGTGCGTAAACTGAAAGCCGGCGCATTTCAATGAAACCCGTTGCAATTTTCAGGCATTTTCCCATCGAAGGTCCGGGCTATCTGGCCACTTTCCTCGATTCTCATTCTATCCCTTGGCAGCTCGTCAAGGTCGATGCCGGCGAGTTGCCCCCTGCCAGTACCGATCATTTTAGCGGACTGGTATTCATGGGCGGCCCCATGAGCGTCAACGATGATTTGCCATGGGTCGAGCCGGCGCTTGCATTAATTCAGCAGGCCGTGACGAATGATATTCCTGTGTTAGGCCATTGTCTTGGCGGGCAATTGATGTCGAAGGCCTTGGGAGGGATCGTCAGGAGAAGCGCGGTCAAGGAAATCGGCTGGGGTGAGGTTAGCGTCGCCGATAATCCTGTCGCACGCTTGTGGTTTGGAGAGTTGCCTGTATTTGAGGCGTTCCATTGGCATGGCGAAGAGTTTACCGTTCCGGAGAACGCCACCCTTCTGCTTTCCAGCCCCTATTGCGAAAACCAGGCATTCGCTATGGATGGCCATCTGGCGCTGCAATGCCATGTGGAAATGACTGAAGAGATGGTGAAAGCGTGGTGTAAAACAGGTGCCGCGGAAATCGCCGCTAATTCGGGACCATCGGTAGAATCGACAGAAGCAATCCAGATGGACCTGGTTGAGCGAGTATCGGCACTGAATCGGGTCGCTCGTCGCTTGTATGAGAAATGGATTTCAGGTCTGGGGGTGACGTGACAGAACTCGCTGCGAGCGAAATGTAGACCGTCATTCGCGGAAATTCTGGAATTGAAGCGGAAATTCAGTAACGGATTTCTTGACCAGCTGTATTGCTTCCTGCAACGTGTCGCGCTTGGCGCCCGAGACGCGTACCGCCTCTCCCTGAATGCTGCCCTGCACCTTGAGCTTGCTGTCCTTGATGAGCCTGATGATTTTTTTTGCCAGCTCGCTTTCCACTCCCGTTTTAACGGTGACCTGCTGTTTGACTTTGTTACCGCTGATTTTTTCCGACTGCGCTTTGTCCAGACAGCGGACATCAACATTGCGCTTGGCGAGCTTGGCCGTCAGAATATCCAGCACCTGGCTCAGTTTGAATTCATCATCGGCAAAGACAGTAAGTATGTAATCAGCCTGTTCCACACGCGCATCCGATCCCTTGAAGTCGAACCGGGTGCTGACTTCCTTATTCGTCTGGTCGACTGCGTTTCTGATTTCCTGCTTGTCAACTTCGGAAACAATGTCAAATGATGGCATGCGTACTCTCCTTGATTGGCTGAAGACATGCTTGGCTTAATTCCTTGCGAATGCGAAAAAAGGTTATCCGGTTATCCCATTCGCGGTCCGGTGATCATTTGCTATTTTTCAAATTTGCGGCAATACGCATCCGCAGCGCATTCAGCTTGATGAACCCCGCCGCATCCGTCTGGTTGTAAGCACCCTGGTCGTCCTCAAAGGTAGCGATGTGGGGGTCGAACAGTGAATCGGTCTTGGAGTCCCGTCCCACCACTATCACATTTCCTTTGTAGAGTTTCACCCGTACCCAGCCGTTTACATGAGCCTGGGATGCATCAATCATTGTTTGCATCATTTTACGCTCCGGGCTCCACCAGTAACCGTTGTAAATAAGCTCGGCGTAGCGGGGCATCAGCTCGTCTTTCAGATGAGCCACTTCCCGGTCGAGGGTAATAGATTCTATTGCACGATGGGCCCTCAGCATAATGGCGCCGCCAGGGGTCTCGTAACACCCGCGGGACTTCATGCCAACGTAGCGGTTCTCGACCAGATCCAGGCGGCCGATGCCATGCTTGCCGCCCAGCTGGTTCAGTTTGGCAAGTACGCAAGCCGGGGAGAGGTCTTCACCGTTCAAGGCCACGATATCGCCCTGCCTGAACTCCAGATCGACGTATTCCGCCTTGTCTGGCGCATTTTCAGGCGATACGCTCCAGCGCCACATGGACTCCTCAGGTTCCTGCGCTGGGTCTTCCAGGATACGGCCTTCATAGGAAATATGAAGCAGATTGGCGTCCATGCTGTATGGAGAGCCGCCCTTTTTTTTCATCTCCACCGGGATGCCGTGCTCTTCGGCATAACTCAGCAGCTTTTCGCGCGACGTGAGATCCCATTCGCGCCATGGCGCGATCACACGGATACTGGGTTCAAGTGCGTAATAGCCGAGCTCAAAACGCACTTGGTCATTGCCTTTTCCCGTGGCACCATGAGAAACCGCGTTTGCACCGGTTTGCTGGGCGATTTCAATCTGCCGCTTGGCAATCAGCGGACGTGCGATACTGGTGCCAAGCAGATACTCACCCTCATAAACCGCATTGGCGCGAAACATGGGGAAAACGAAATCACGCACAAACTCTTCACGCAGATCCTCGATGAAAATTTCCTTCACCCCCAGTTGCCGGGCCTTTGCGCGAGCAGGCTCCACTTCTTCACCTTGTCCAATATCCGCGGTGAAGGTGACAACCTCGCACTGATAGGTATCCTGTAGCCACTTCAAAATCACCGACGTATCCAGCCCACCGGAGAACGCCAGGACAACCTTGTTAATTTCTGGCACATCAGCTTTGTTCATTTTTTCCATGCTTGGCTCGTAGATATAAATTCGAAGAGGATGACGGGTGACCCGTCGTTTTGCCGCCTCCAAAATGAAGTTTGCGGAGAATCCATGTTCCTTTGAATCTGTTTGGTCCGGGTTGACTGCTTACTCTGCGGAGAAGAAAGTGAAATGTAAACTGCTGGAAATTTTGAGAGATCAGGTTTCTTCCAATCTTCCCAGCAACAAGTATTCAATCAGCGCCTTTTGGGTATGCAGCCTGTTCTCAGCCTCTTCCCATACTATCGACTGCGGGCCATCGATGACCTCCGCCGCCACCTCTTCACCGCGGTGAGCAGGCAGGCAGTGCATGAACAGTGTATCTTTCCTGGTGCAGGACATCATTTCCGCATCCACCCGAAACTCTGCAAAATCTTTCTTCCGCTCCTCGGTTTCCGCCTCGAATCCCATGCTGGTCCAGACATCCGTGGTAACGAGATCAGCCTCTCTCACCGCGTCATGCGGATCGGCGAACTCCTCATAGTGGTCGGTGCCGTACAGCCCGGCACGTTCCGGTTCCACTTCGTAGCCTCGGGGAGTCGAGACGTGCACGTTGAAACCGAATACCTCAGCCGCCTGAAGCCACGTATTGCAAACGTTGTTCGAATCTCCTATCCATGCCACGGTCTTGCCGGAGATACTGCCACGCTGCTCAATAAAAGTAAAAATATCGCCCATGATCTGGCATGGGTGATATTCATCCGTCAGGCCATTAATTACGGGGACCCGTGAATGCGCCGCGAAGCGCCGGATAATGTCGTGCTCATAGGTACGAATCATGACGATATCGACCATGCGCGAAATTACCCGCGCGGCATCTTCTACGGGCTCGCCCCTGCCCAACTGGGTGTCCCGCGTGGAGAGATAGATTGCCGCACCGCCCAGCTGATGCATACCCGCCTCAAACGAAAGCCGTGTGCGGGTCGAATGCTTGTCGAAAATCATTGCCAGCGTACGATCCTGCAATGGCCAATACCGCTGGTATTGCTTGAACTCATGCTTGATCCAGCGCGTACGCTCGAACAGATACTCGAATTCCTCAAGGGAAAAATCGTTGAACTGTAGAAAATGCTTGATCTGCATAATGTTCTAAACCGTAAAGTGAATCGAATCGCCGAAAACATAAACCCGAGGTGCCTTTCACGGCTCACTTTCGGGGTTTGCAAATTGTTGTCAAGCCACCAGGAATTCCTTCATGATACCGGACAAAATTGCTACCACCTCCTCCGCCTCGCTCCGTTGGATTACCAAGGGCGGTAGCAGACGCACTACCTTATCTGAGGTCACGTTGATGAGCAGTCCTTTTTTCAACGCTTCTTTTACGAGATCGCCACACGGTCTGGAAAGTTCGATGCCGATCATCAATCCCTGGCCGCGTATTTGCACCACATCGGGCAGGCCGGCTAATTGCGCTTTGAACATGCTGCGCATGAAGTCGCCCTGCTCCATCGCGTTTCCCAGCAAATCCTGTTCTTCGATGACTTTGAGCGTGGTCAGCGCAGCCGCACAGGCTAGCGGATTGCCCCCGAAAGTGGATGCGTGATTGCCAGGCTTGAATACTTTCGCCGCAGTGCCTTTGGCGAGGCAAGCGCCGATGGGTACACCCGACCCCAAGCCCTTGGCGAGCGTTATCACATCAGGAGTAATGCCGCTGTGCTGAAACGCGAACCAGTTGCCGCTTCGGCCGATCCCGCATTGCACTTCGTCCAGCATCAGCAGCCAGCCGTTTTGATCGCAGAGATGGCGCAGGCCTTGCAGATAGTTCGCCTGCGGCACATTGACGCCCCCTTCTCCCTGGTAGGGTTCAACCAGTATGGCTACAACATTCTTGTTATGCACGCCTGCTTGCGCCACCGCTTCCAGGTCGTTGTATGGCACTCGCGCAAAACCGGTGAGCAGCGGTTCAAAACCCGCCTGTACCTTGCGGTTACCACTTGCTGTCAGGGTTGCCATGGTGCGTCCGTGAAAGGATTTTTCCATCACGACAATGGTGGGCAAATCTATATTTTTGCCATGTCCATATAATCTTGCCAGCTTGATCGCGGCTTCGTTTGCTTCGGCGCCCGAATTGCAGAAAAAACCGCTATCCATGCCGGACAGCAGGGCCAGCCTGCTGGCTAGCTGTTCCTGTCTCCCAATATGGTAAAGATTGGACGTATGGATAAGCATACCGGCCTGGTTGCAAATTGCTTTCACAAGCTCCGGATGACAATGTCCCAGTCCGCATACCGCCACACCGGCAAGCGCGTCCAGATAGCGCCTGCCCTCTTCGTCCCACAGCCAGACGCCTTCCCCTCTTACGAATGTAACAGGTAGCTGCAGATAAGTGTTCATCAAATTGGACATATAAGAAGTCTCTGAATGAATGCTCTGTGGAGCGAGTAATTAAAAGTCGAGTTGCCCGTGGAACTGACAACTGAGTTGAAAAATCGGCAAAATTACGCCGGTCAAAGGGCAGTCGGCGAAGATCGTAGCGCGATCCACAATGCCAGAGCGTGTAATGTGGCGAATGTCCGGTTTTGCCGTAGCCCGCACGGGATGATACTGTGTCCGAGGGGACTTGTTCAGAGGATCCATAGGTAATGCCCGCGTTTGCCAGGGGTCGGAAAGCGGCACGGCGGCATAAGCCGCCGTGCGCATGATGGATAGCTTGTCGTGCAACTCGTTATATTTACCTATTTAACCAGCTTTTTCAAGCCTTTTTCCTCAGCGGCGGTTAGGAGCCTCAAACAAGGCAGATAGCCGTCGTAAACAATTCCGTGCACTTCCACGCGTTTTTGAGAGCGCAACATGCTAACCAGGTACTGCACGATCTCGTGCGTAATGATCTGCCCTGGCACCAGAACTGGAATACCCGGTGGATAGGGAGTAATCTGGTCTGCACAAATCCTCCCTTTCAAATCATCATTTATGCGCTCCTGTTCATCCAGTAGCGGCACCCGTTCGCCCCCGGAATAAAATGCGTCGCGCGGCAGGTATTTGAGATCGGTAAAAACGGGGATCTCCGGGATCTGGTAGAGACGTCTAGGCGCACGACCTTCGCGTGCAATGCGCATCAGCGCATCATAAAGACGCGACACCTTGCTACGGGTAGTGCCAATAGTAAGAAGCAGAGTGAGGGTATTAAAGGTGGATTTCTCCACTTGAATATTGTATCGCTCGAACAATTCCCGGATTAAGTCCTCCACAGTGAAGCCGCAACGGGAAATATCGACGGTAACCTTGGTGGAATCGAGCTGAATATTGTCTTGCTTCACCTCATCAGGCAGTAGATCAGCAAGTTCCAGCACCCGAAATACGCCGGTTGAATTGATCTGAGCTCGCACTTCCTTCGCCAGTTCCAGGGTGCGCGACAGCAGCTTGTAACCTTCCAGCGTCGCTTGTTTGCGCGCTACGTCAAGGCTTGCAATCATGCTGTACTGCGGACTGGTAGAAGTATGCATGTTGAAATTTTCGCGAAACAGATGCTCGTTGAACTCAGGGTCATTGATGTGGATCATGCTGGACTGAGAGAAAGCCGATAGCACTTTATGTGTGCTTTGGGTGGCGTAGTCCGCGCCCGCCTCCAGCGCGGTCGGACGGAAAGCGGGATGAAAACGGGCGAATCCATACCAGGCTTCGTCGATGATTACCTTGATGCCCTTGGCGTGGGCTGCCTCGATAATGGGGGGCAAATCATAACGCAGGCCATCGTAAGTACAACTGGTGAGTATCAGGGCTTGTGCATCGGCATGTTCTTCGATTGCATTGAACAGGGTCTGTTTGGGTACCGGACCGTAAACGCCGAATTTCTTGTTTACCGACGAGTCGAGATAGATCGGATTAGCGCCCGATAATACGACTCCGTGATGCACGGATTTGTGGCAATTCCGGTCCAGCAACAGTTTTTCGCCAGGGGCGAGCAGCGTCTGGAATATCACCTTGTTGGCGGTGGAAGTACCGTTGGTGGCAAAGAATGTGCGACGCGCCCCGAATGCCTTTGCTGCGATCTTCTGCGCTTCCGCGATGACGCCGGTTGGTTCCATTAGTGAATCGAGCATCGGCACCGACACAGACAGGTCGGCGCGGAAAATATGCTCACCGATAAACTCGTAAAAATCGCTGGCCCAGGGACTGTCGCGCAGCGAATCGCCCGAGGAATGTCCCGGCGTGTGCCAGGCATCCTTTGCCATCAATACATAATTTTTGAGCTGGTCATAAAAAGGAGTGCGCGCTTTTTCCTGAAGCTGGGCGTTGAGAATACGATACATACCTCGATAGTCACGTTCCTCGCGGTAAAAATAGCCATCGACGGTTTCCGAAAAGAGCGCATCCACCACTTCATCCTCTTTCTCCTGCGCGATCAGGATGTAGATATCAAGTTCGGGACGAAAACGGGTAATTTCCTGCACCAGCTTCAAGGCTGTCATTTGCAGGTTACGGGAACCCTTTTCTCCGTTTTTCAGGGTATAAAGCGTATCGTCCACCAATACCGACTGAATGTCGCCGTCATCCTCAATGGCTTGCAGCGCTTCGCGCGCAGTGGTAACGCCAGAAAAAGTAATGCCTAATGGGTTTTCGAGGGATTTGGCAGCAGCATTCAGGCCCTTGATCAGTTCCTTCAGTATCAGTTTCTCGTCATTGATAATGAGAATTCGGCTTATTGGTCGCTTCATGAACGCTACTTCTTGATAGAAAAATCGCTTTATGCGCTAAAACAACGTTGATTGCAAGTTTCGGAACCACGAATAAGTCAATAAACCTGTAGATCGTATTGTTTAGCCAAACGCAGGCGAGACGGAAACCGTCTATAGTAAAATCATGAAACCATTCGTCCCTACTCTGCCTGATGGCGTGGTAGCGTTTCTGCTTCTGTTGCCGACGCTGGTTCTGGCTGCCCCGGTAGTGGTACTGAAAGTAGACGGTCCAATTGCTCCGGCCAGCGCGGACTTCATTCAACGCGGGCTCCAACGCGCTGCCGACGAGCGAGCGTCACTCATTGTATTGCAGCTCGATACACCAGGCGGTCTCGATACTTCAATGCGGCAGATCATACGCGGCATACTCGCTTCATCCGTGCCCGTGGTGGTTTTCATCGCGCCGAGCGGAGCTCGGGCAGCGAGTGCCGGAACCTATATCCTGTATGCCAGCCACATTGCTGCGATGGCGCCGGGCACCAATCTGGGTGCGGCCACACCGGTACAGATCGGGGGCTTGCCCGAGCCGCAGCCTGAGCCTGAGCCTGAAGCTAGGCCAAAGTCATCACCCGGCTCGCCTGCAACGCAGCCAGACGAGCATCCCGGGCAGAATGTAGCAAAAGACGAGAAGGCATCAAAAAAAGATGCAATGTCGCGCAAAATTATTCAGGACGCTGCCGCATACATCCGCTCGCTTGCGCAGATGCGCGGGCGCAATGCGGAATGGGCTGAACGCGCTGTGCATGAAGCAGTAAGTCTATCAGCAACAGAAGCGCTGAATCTCAAGGTCATCGATTATGTCGCCGCCGATGTGCCGGATTTGCTAAAGCAGATGAACGGCAGGCAAGTGAATGTACTTGGTCAGACCCTTGTTCTCGATACAGTTTCAGCCACAGTGGAGATCGTCGAGCCGGACTGGCGGACACAGCTCCTGGCTATCATCACCAATCCGAGCGTGGCATATATACTGATGCTAATCGGTATTTACGGATTGTTCTTCGAATTTTCCAATCCCGGCTTCGTGTTGCCCGGCGTGGCAGGCGCCATCTGCCTGCTCATTGCCATGTATGCCTTCCAGTTGCTGCCGGTGAGCTATGCCGGCCTTGCCCTGATCCTGCTCGGTATCGCATTCATGGTGGCGGAAGCCTTTCTACCCAGCTTCGGCGCGCTCGGCATCGGCGGCGTTATTGCTTTCGCCGTCGGTTCGCTGATGCTGATCAACAGCGATACGCCTGGCTATGGCATTCCCTGGCCCTTGATTGCCGGAATATCCATAGCCAGTGCATTATTCCTGATTTCTGTCATTGGTATGGCGCTGAAGTCACGGCACAAACCCATTGTCAGCGGACGAGAAGAGTTGATCGGCGCCGTGGGAGAGATGCTGGAGGATACGCCGAATCAAGGTATGGCGCGTATCCGCGGCGAACTGTGGAGCGTGCGGTGTGCCCGGCCTCTGGTCCGCGGACAGAAAGTGCGTGTAACAGGAATCGAGGGTCTGGTTTTACACGTAACCTTGGCAGAGAATTAACCAAAGGAGATGATCATGCTCAATTTAGGTTTTGGCACCCTCGTCATTATCCTACTGGCATTGTTTACGATATTTCGCATCCTGCGTGAATATGAGCGCGGCGTGGTGTTCCTGCTCGGTCGCTTCTACAAGGTAAAAGGTCCAGGTCTGATCGTGATAATTCCGGGCATTCAGAAAATGGTGCGCGTTGACCTGCGCACGGTGGTTATGGATGTGCCCAGCCAGGATGTTATTTCACGTGACAATGTCTCGGTGAAAGTGAATGCCGTAGTGTACTTTCGCGTGGTCGATCCGCAAAAAGCCATTATTCAAGTGGAGAACTTTCTTGCCGCGACCAGCCAATTTGCGCAAACCACTCTGCGCTCGGTATTGGGCAAGCATGAGCTTGATGAAATGCTGGCGGAACGTGAGAAACTCAATATGGACATTCAAAAGGCCCTTGACATTCAGACCGATGCATGGGGTATCAAGATCTCCAACGTCGAGATCAAGCATGTGGATATTGATGAATCGATGATCCGGGCCATCGCCCGCCAGGCGGAGGCAGAACGCGAGCGGCGCGCAAAGGTGATTCATGCCGAAGGCGAATTGCAGGCATCGGACAAATTGATGCAGGCAGCGCAGATTCTGTCCCAGCAAACGGGAGCAATGCAACTGCGCTACCTTCAGACGCTCACGTCTATCTCTAGCGACAAATCCAATACCATCATTTTTCCAATCCCGATGGATTTGGTAGTGGCGCTAACGGATGCCGTCAAGAATCGCAATCCCAGCGCGCCCTGACGTTGTTGTGCGACCTTACCGGATATTATATGAAGAGTTCAGGAGTAATAAAAAAGCCCGGGGAGCGCCCGGGCTTTTTTATTGAGATGTAGATGATCAGGCCATCGCCTTGATCGCGGCCGACAGCCGGCTTTTATGGCGGGCAGCCTTGTTCTTGTGGATGATCCCCTTGTCGGCGATGCAATCTATGGTACCGACGGATGCCTGAAATGCAGCTTGTGCAATGGCTTTGTCGGTAGATTCGATACCCTTTCTTACATGCTTGATCGCTGTTCGCAACTGGGAGCGCAAACTCGTGTTACGGTCGCGTTGACTGACGTTCTGTCTTGCACGTTTTCTGGCTTGTGCACTATTGGCCATGAAAATTCCTCGAATTAACTGTTTCGCAAATTTTTCGAATGATACGGATGTTCCCGGCATATTGCAAGGATAACCAGGAGTATTCTGCATCCTTGACGATTCGGAAACACCTGCCGGAGCGCCAGGGATAAGTAATGCAGGCTTTCATGCCACTAACTCAGCCATCGGTCTCAGTCATTGATGCGCCTCCTTATAATCATCCCGATTTTCGAGCAATGCGCTCCAAGGAGAATTTATTCAAGTCCTCAAGTACTTATGGCAACTGTTCGAATTTTCACCTGTTAAGCAAACCAATAGCGCTATTCAGGTTAACATACTCATCCATGAATCTGCTTAACGCCCTCGCTACTGTCAGCGGAATGACGCTGATTTCCCGTATCCTGGGATTCGTGCGGGATGTGCTTATCGCCCGCATCTTTGGCGCAGGCATCGCAACCGATGCCTTTTTTGTGGCCTTCCGCATTCCGAACCTGCTGCGTCGCCTTTTTGCCGAGGGTGCGTTTTCCCAGGCATTCGTGCCCATACTTGCCGAATATAAAAACCGCCGCACGTTCGAGGAAACACGGGAGCTGATCAACCACGTTACGACATTGCTTTCGATCGCTTTATTTTTGGTTACGCTGATCGGAGTCCTTGCTGCACCGCTGGTAATTTACGTGAGTGCGCCGGGGTTTACGGGCAACCCCCAGAAATTTGCACTGACAGTCGAACTGCTGCGCATCATATTTCCCTACATTCTGTTCATCTCGCTTGTATCGCTGGCAGGAGGCATACTCAACACCTACGGCAAATTTTCCATACCCGCGTTAACCCCCGCATTGCTGAATCTGTCATTCATCGGTTGTTCGCTGTGGCTTGCCCCGCTACTGGACCCGCCGGTACTGGCGCTTGCATGGGCAGTATTCATTGGCGGCGTGCTCCAGCTCGCCTTCCAGGCGCCATTCCTCATGCGTCTCAAGTTAATGCCGCGCCCGCGCCTCAAATCCCCAGATACCGGCGCATGGCGAGTTATCAGGCAAATGGGGCCGGCGGTGTTCGGCGTATCGATCGGCCAGATCAGTTTACTGATCAACACGATATTCGCGTCCTTTCTCGTCACCGGCAGCGTGTCCTGGCTCTACTATGCGGACCGGTTGATGGAATTTCCTGCCGGCCTGTTAGGCGTGGCGCTCGGGACGATATTGCTGCCGTCACTGTCCCGGCATTATGCGGATAACAGCACTGAGGAATATTCCCGCCTGCTGGACTGGGGTCTACGTCTGACCGTGCTGCTAACCCTGCCCGCTGCATTGGCATTGGCACTACTTGCGACTCCGCTTATCACCACCCTCTTTTATCACGGTGAATTTTCCGTCAACGATGTGTGGATGACGCGCAATGCATTAGTGGCTTATAGTTTGGGGCTGCTGGGGCTGATTCTGGTAAAAGTGTTGGCCCCTGGATTTTATGCGCGGCAAAACATCCGCACACCGGTGAAAATCGCGGCGATCACGCTTGTCGCCACCCAGTTGATGAACCTCGCGTTCATTATACCGCTGCGCCACGCCGGACTGGCGCTTGCCATCGGTCTGGGCGCATGCCTTAACGCCGGATTGCTCTACTACAAGTTGCGCAGCCATAAGATTTACCAGCCACAGCCGGGCTGGCTCATTTTCATGACAAAAATATTGATGGCGCTGGCAACGATGGGTGGCGCCCTGTGGTTTGCCTCGGGCAGCGACGCATCATGGCTCACAGACTCTGCTTTCGAACGCGCAACGCGACTGACAGGGGTGGTGGCCATCGGCGCGATAAGTTATTTCGGCATGTTATGGCTACTTGGTTTCCGCTTGAAGAATTTTGCACGACGCGGCGAACTTTAACGGGGAACCGGCGAATTTGAGCATAAATGCTGGAACCACGTCTTTTACTCATGGCAGCTCCGTCGGCGTTCATCCAGATTGCCGTGCCCGCTTCCCGCGCTTACGCCCCATTCAATCAGGGCAAAAACCTCGTTTAACAGATTCATGCGCACGGTAGTTACGGTTTTTAAGGACCGACGATTAGTGAAAAGAAACATAAGAGAAACAATGTTTCCTGCTAGAAAAAATTTGCGCGCCCAGCCGGGATTAGCCATATAATGGCGCTCACCTTATTCACACCATCAACTGCAAAACCATTTATCTCTCGACCATGGCTCGCTTCCTCAGACCTTCATTATCACTGATACTCCTGGGATTTTTTCTTAACGGCTGCGCTACGACCAACAAAAACACCACGACTGATACAAACACGGCAGCGAATACCAGCACGAGTGAAAACCCGAGTACTTCGGTTGACAAGAACACTACGACCGACACCACGACGACCACGACCACTACTACGGCGAGCGCAAGCGCCGCAGCTGAGACAAGCCCCATGGTCAGCACGAGCACGAGCGCTCCTGCTGATCCGGTCGCGTCGGTCAGCAATAGCGGTCCAACCAATGATGGAAAAGAAGCACGGGAATCGTTTAACGGGCCAGTATTCAAGAATGCAGCCCCGCCCGCTACTTATCCGGCTTATAGTAAACAAGATCCGTGGGAACCAATGAATCGCTCGGTATTCAAGTTCAACGAGTCGGTTGATGACTATGTGTTCAGACCAATAGCGAAAGGTTACAGGTGGGTGATGCCGGATCCGCTCCAAATCGCAGTAGGGAATGTCTTTTCCAATTTGAACGATATTCCCGTTACCATCAATAACCTCCTGCAACTCAAGTTCAGCAATGCCATGACGAGCAGTACGCGGCTGCTGCTCAACAGCACTTTCGGCCTTGCGGGCATCGTCGATCTGGCCAGCGACATCGGTTTTGAAAAGCATGATGAAGATTTTGGACAAACGTTAGGGCATTACGGAGTCGCGAGCGGACCTTATGTAGTACTGCCTTTTCTTGGCCCCAGTTCGACCAGAGATGCGGGTGGACGTGTCCTGGACATAGCCACCGATCCTGTTTTTGTAGGCAGCTTCTTCGTCGCCCCTTTTATAGGCCCGATAGTTGGAAGCAGCAGAGCTGCCGATACACGCGCGGGTTTGCTTAAATCCGAGAAAACGCTGGATGAAGCTGCATTGGATAAATACGAGTTCATACGCGATGCCTACCTCCAGCGGCGGCGCAACCTGGTGTATGACGGCAATCCGCCCAAGAGCGAAGAGGATGAAGATATCAACTGATTCGAGGCTGAGCGATTGATAGTTCTCTCTTCGATAAATCCGGTCAAGTTTGCAGTTTGCACTGAGTATAACGGGCCGGGAAATTAGCACGAAAAAAAGGCGGGAGCATATACTGCTCCCGCCTTTTTGACTTACAGAATCCCGATACCACCTGATACCCGATCAGGTCATCTCACGCAACGCAGCGATACGTACCTCAAGTGGCGGATGCGACATGAATAGGCTTTTGACGCCACCGCCTCCTCCCGAAATTCCAAATGCCGCCAGCCGATCCGGCAACTGTGTGGGTTCATGCCGTTGTTTAAGGCGCTCCAGCGCGGCAATCATCTTGTTACGGCCGGCCAATTGCGCCCCGCCTGCATCCGCGCGGAACTCACGCTGCCGGCTGAACCACATGACTATCATGCTGGCAAGTATTCCCAGCACCATCTGGGCCACCAGGGTTGTGATCAGGAAAGCCGGACCATGTTCCCTTTCGGTTTTGAATACCACCCTATCCACAAAATGCCCGATTACCCTGGACAGAAAAATCACAAAGGTATTGACCACGCCTTGAATCAAAGCAAGCGTCACCATATCGCCGTTAGCGACATGACTTATTTCATGTGCCAGTACACCTTCAATTTCATCCTTGTGCATGTTCTGCAGCAGGCCGGTGCTTACTGCCACCAAAGCCTCATTGCGGTTCATCCCGGTAGCAAAGGCATTGACGTCGGGCGCGTCATAAATCGCCACCTCCGGCATGCCAATACCGACAAGCTCAGCCTGGCGCCGAACGGTCTCAACTAACCAGCGCTCGGTCGGATCGGAAGGGTGCTCGATCACTACCGCGCCGGTCATCCGTTTCGCGCTCCATTTGGACATGGCGAGCGAAATCAACGAGCCACCAAAACCAATCACAGCAGACATGATCAGCAATGAATTGAAATCTATACCGCCCTCTGCGTCGAGCATGCGGTCCACGCCCAATATCCGCAGGGTAATACTCAGAACCAGCAAAATTGCCAGGTTGGTTACTATAAATAGAAAAATCCGTTTCATGGGTTAATTCCGCTCTCTCGTATCAAAGGTAGATCATAAGTATGGGCGGGATGTTCAATTTTCAAGCCCGGGCAATCTCATCCGAGCAAATAGCTCTCCATTCGCGTTTTCCGGCACTTATTGTCAAATTCCCGATGTAGTATTTCCAGTCACGTCATTAGCGCCTATTGCGGCTGGCAAGCAAAACGTAAATCGCAAGACCACCAAAGACCATGAGAAAAATTGCCGACCAATCCGGAAGAGTGAGTGACGCGAACTTCCAGGTTACGTCCGCGCAATCCCCATTCGCTTCAAACATGCCTGGCCACCATTGCGCAAGCGGCAAGGCGTTCAAAAATGCTTCTTCCGGGCTGATACCACATTCGAATGCCTCCGGATAGCGAACCAGCCACGCATGACGCAATGCAACTGCCGCGCCGGCGAATGCAAAGACCGCCATCAGGCCGCTGTAAATCCGTCGTCCTATTGCATCGGGGGAGTGGAAAAACGCCAATAGCGCAGTTAAACCCACCAGCCAGTAGGCGATGCGTTGCACGACGCAAAGCGGGCAGGGCAAAAGATTTTTTACTAACTGAAGATAAAGGGCATAACCGACCAGGCCTGTACAGCCCAGAAATATCAATAGAAATATTACCCTTGTTCCTGACTTTGTCGGATTAACCATGCCTGCTTTTGACAGTCTGATCCAGGGGCGTCATTATGTCCTTCGTAACGTCGGCTTTTCTCACTCTGCGCATTCCGCCCGCAACCATTTTATATTCCAGCAAGCGGCATTCCAGCGCGCCATTGAACAGAGGGATGCGGCGCGCAGGTGTTAAACGGATGGATTTTGGCAGAAGCGGATCCGCAGTGACGATATAAACAGTCCATCCGCTGAATTTTTTCTTCAGCGCATCCCCCAGTTTCGGGTAAAACTCCATAAGCTGTTGGTGTTCCCCTATGCGTACACCATAAGGGGGATTGGTCACAAGAAAACCGGAAGACGCAGGAGCAGAAATTTCCAGCACGTTCGCCTGCTTGAGGGTAACCAGTTCAGCAAACCCCGCATCGGATAAATTTGCGCGGGCAGTAGCCAAAACATCACCGTACAAGTCGCTGCCGAATATTGGCTGGGGTATTCTCGGCTTTTGCCGAGCTATCGCGGCTTCCTTAAGCTGGTCCCACCGATCTTTATCAAATTTCGTCAGCTTTTCAAAAGCAAAACTGCGCCCCGCTCCTGGCGCGATATTCAATGCGATCTGTGCGGCTTCAAGCAGGAACGTGCCACTGCCACACATCGGGTCAAGCAGCGGAATGTCGGGCTGCCAACCTGTCAGCGACAAAATCCCGGCGGCGAGATTTTCTCTTATCGGAGCCTCCCCAGCGTTTTTTCGAAGACCACGCTTGAATAAAGCGTCGCCGGAGGTGTCAAGATACAAAGAAAATCTTTGGGCATTCAGAAAGCCGTGAATGCGGATATCCGGCTGCACCGTATTCACGCTGGGGCGGCAACCCGCCGTCTCGCGGAATTTATCGCAAACCGCATCCTTGATCTTGAGCGTGACAAACTCCAGACTGCGCAATGGGCATTTGATGGCCGCGACCTTAACGCGGATGGTAAGCGCCGGATCGAACCATTCTTTCCAGGGTAATGCGTGAGTTGTTTCGTACACATCGGCTTCGCTGGAATACAGTTCGCTCGCAACCTGCCAGAGAATGCGGCTGGCAATGCGGCTTTCCAGATTAGCCCGGTAGCAGATCGTCCAGTCGCCCTGGAACTGCACCCCGCCATCGTGTCCGGTTACGAAAGAGGCGCCAAGCCGCTCCAGCTCGGAGACGAGCGCGGACTCCAGCCCGCGCGGACAGGGAGCGAAGAAATAGTGGAGCGTCACAACGGTCCAGGTATGACAACAATGACCACTGAGCCGGGAGTTATTTCGCGGTCCATGCTCCATAGGCGAGCAACGCCCAACCGCTCAGGAATGCAACCCCGCCCAACGGCGTGATGGCGCCAAGTCCGCGTATTCCCGTCAGACTCAGGGCGTAAAGACTCACGGAAAATAGAACAATTCCCGCAAGCATCAGCCAGCCCGACAATACTATCGGTTTGGATGCTGGAAAGTGCAACAGCATGAGACCAACCAAGACAAGACCCAACGCGTGATAAAAATGATACTGCACGCCCGTTTGATATACTGCAAGCATGTCGGCAGCGAGTCTTTGTTTCAAACCATGCGCGCCGAACGCGCCGAAAGCGACACATAGAAACGCGTTGATAGCGCCTAGCATGATGAAGGTTCTTGACATTGGAGGTAAACGTTCCTGATGAGAGGGAGCTAAATAAAACTCGATGAACCCGCAAGGGCCGCATGAGCTTAACGGACTTAACGGACGCGAGCATGAAAGGCGGCTTATGCCAGCGAGCCGTGATCCATATGGTACTTGAGAAGCTATACAGATGGTCTGGCGAATTCCAAGTCTGCATCACCGTTGTCAAAATGTCCACAATGATCGCAGGTTTTTTGGGATCAATCAGGAGCTACTCACCTTTCTCTGTCACGGACGCCTTGCTCCATCCTTTGGCAAACACCACCTGGATGGTATCACCAGCATTGATCTCATCGCTTTTTCGGAGCACCGCCCCGTCAGCCGCATAGGTAATACTGTAACCGCGCTCTAACACCGATTTCGGGTTAAGGTGGGCAAGGTCTGCCTGCCGGCGCTGCAAGCTCATCATGAGCGTTTCCATTCGAACGGCAACGGCCCGGCGCAAGCGCAGGCTGAGCTCGCGCTGGCGTTCATCCAGACGCGATATGTCCGGCCCGGCTGCAATAATGCGCTGTTCAAGCTCACGCAAACGCCACTTTCTGCTCTCGGAAATCCGCAGCCAGGAGCCAGCAAGTCGCTTGTGTAAACGCTGAAGATGCGCAATCCGGTCATCAATTCGCCTTCCTGGGTGTATCAGGCGGCATTCGAGCATATCCATATACTGCATGCGGCCTTCAATATCACGCTGGGCAGCGCGATGCATGCGACCCCCAAGAATTTCGCCAAGGCGGATCAATTCTTCACGATCCGGACAGACGAGCTGAGATGCGCCGGTAGGCGTGGGTGCACGAATGTCAGCCACAAAATCAGCAATGGTGAAATCCGTCTCGTGACCTACTCCACTGATGATGGGAACGAGACAAGCGGCGATTGCGCGTGCCACTACCTCCTCATTAAACGCCCACAAATCTTCGATAGAGCCGCCGCCGCGGCATAGAATCAGAACATCGCATTCAGCGCGGTTTGCAGCGTTTTGAATAGCCGCGGCTATTTTTACGGAAGCGCCCGTGCCTTGTACCGGTGTAGGGTAAACGATCACGGGCACGGAAGGCATACGCCGCTGCAGGGTGGATAGCACATCATGCAGTGCAGCGGCGGCTGGAGATGTAACGACACCGATCTGCTTCGGGAATAGCGGGAGCGGTTTTTTGCGGTCGGAGTCGAACAGTCCCTCGTTTCCGAGTTTGGCCTTGAGTTGCTCGAAAGCTTCGAACAAAGCGCCTTGTCCGGCGCGGCGAATGTGCTCGACACTCAGCTGAAAATCCCCGCGCGCAGGATATAACGTCACCAGCGCGCGCACCTCCACTCGCATGCCGTCCCTGGGCTGCCAGTCGAGGTACTGATTTTTATCCCTGAACATGACGCAGCGCACCTGGGCGTCCGCGTCCTTGAGCGAAAAATACCAATGGCCCGAACCGTAGCGTTTGATATTCGAAATTTCGCCGGCAACCCATAACAGCGGGAAAGCCTGCTCCAGCAAGTCTTTGGCGCTACGATTTAATTCGCTCACGCTCAGAATCGTCCGGGCAAGCTCCATTTCCATAATGAAATTCATCTTGACATTCTACAATAATCCACACTTGTCACGAAAAATGCATAATTGCAGCGGGCAAACCCGCATGAACGCTAGGGTTGAGATTAAGTACTTGTTTTTTAACGGTTTTACTTAAGTTCAAAAATTAATCTAATCAGAAAAAGTTGTTATGGCAGGGCGACTTAATGCTTCTATTTGCAAATTACCCACAAACTTATCCACAGCTATTGTGGAAAAGAAAAAACGACCCCATCCTTGCCGAAATCATGGAGGCAAGCTACATTACGGCTCTGATTTGTGCTGAGAGGTAATTGGTGTTCGCTTTGATTCAAGCTGCCGGTTGGCCGATCTGGCCGATCATTTTGGCTTCCATCGTCGCTGTCGGCATTATTGGCGAACGCATGTGGGCTTTGCGCCTGAGTATGGTAACACCGAGAGATCTGTTGTCCAAAGTCGTACAAGAGTATCGGAAAAGCGGCGTCAGTACCGATATGCTGGCGCGTCTGCAGAAACACTCTCCTCTGGGCCAGATTTTTGCCGCAGGGTTGAGGAATGACAAAAGCACGCGCGAAGTCATGAAAGAATCCATTGAAGAAGCCGGTCGCGCTGTCGCTCACGATCTTGAACGATATCTCACCACGTTAGGAACCATTGCCTCCCTGAGCCCGCTGATGGGTCTGTTTGGGACGCTGGTTGGCATGATTGAAATCTTTGGCGCGAATTCCCCTACTAGCGGCAGCAATCCGGCACAACTCGCTCACGGTATTTCCGTGGCACTCTACAACGCCGCATTCGGCATTTTGGTAGCCATCCCCAGCATCATGTTTTACCGTTATTTCCGTGCTAAAGTGGATGCGCTGGTGATAGAAATGGAATTGCAGGCGTTGAAACTGGTAGAAATCGTTCATGGCGAGCGCCAAGTGGATTTCCGGCCCGGCAAGGAAAGTTAACGCTGCGGCACTGTTTACAGGACAAGCATTTTTATCAATATCTCATCCGGGGACGAACGGGTTAATTTGCACAACTGCAAAAGGACAACTGCAAAACCGAAGCAGAACTGGCAGTTCAACTTTCGGTTTTCAGATATAGCCTTATTTTCGTTTACGTTCATCTATCGCGATACGGCTAAACAGCATGAATTTCCAGCGTGGCAGGCAAAAAGAAGAACCGGAAATCAATTTGGTGCCAATGATCGACGTATTGCTGGTAATTCTGATTTTTCTCATGATTACCACCACTTACTCGAAATTCTCCGAACTGGAAATCAGTCTGCCGCAGGCTACCTCCGACAAACCCAGTGAGCGTCCGAATGTCATTGATATCTCGATAAGCGCGGCCGGGAACTATACGGTCAACCGTACAGCCATTGAACACTCCAGTACCGAACGGCTCAGTGAGGAATTACGTGCAGCCGCAGGCGATCGTCCCGACCCGGTGATTGTCATCAATGCGGATGCCCAGGCCACACATCAGTCCGTTATAACAGTGATGGAGGCCGCGCGACTGGCGGGATACAATCACATCACGTTCACGACCGAGAATCCCAGATAGCCCCGCTGGTAATATTGGGCATACCATTTCATCCAGATAAGGGATCAGGCGGTGCGAGGGCAAAGTACAACAATTCTGCAATCGCGGGACACAACCGATAGAATGAAAGCGGCCAGTACAGATTCTTCGCTGATGGGGGTTGCGTCAGTGTTCAGTGCGTGGCCTCATGTGGCTACTGCGGGTCTGCATGAAGCAGGAGCGTATGGATTGACGTAATCGTATTAAAGTTGAGGAAAACTTATGGATTCGAAATTGCTCGATATTTTAGTATGCCCTTTGTGCAAGGCGCCGCTGCTATACAGGAAATCCGAAAATGAGCTGATCTGCAAGGGGGACCGGCTGGCTTTCCCAATCCGGGATGGCATTCCTGTAATGCTGGAAGATGAGGCGCGAAGGCTGCCGGTGGAAGAAGAAATTTAGCCTCAAAAGTAGCTTCATAAAAGTATCTGACCAGGTAATGTAAAACCAACTGACGTGTGCTGGGGCAGAAAAGGAATTTTAAAATGAAGAACGCTAATACCGCTGCCGTTCTTGGCGCACTTGTTGCGGATTCCGCGGCGCTGGGTCTGCATTGGCTTTACGACCAAGCGCGCATTGCAGAGATTGAAGCAGTCAAAGGATTGACTTTTCTTCAACCCGAAGCAATCAACTATGCTGGAAAAAAAGGTTACCTCGCGCATGGTCGAAAAGCGCCCGGCGAGTCCACCGGCTATGGTGAGGTTTGTTTATTGATGCTGAAGCACCTGGCAAAGCACGGTAACTTCAACCGCATTGAGTATCAGACCGAATACCGCGCACACTTTGGGCCTGGCGGAGAATTTGTCGGTTACATCGACTCCCCTACCCGCATGACATTGCGCAAACTGCTGTTCCTTGAACCCGCTGAGTTTCCAGCGGTATCAGGCGCGGATGACGACCAGCACCCGGCTCTGGCAGCGCTTCCGGCACTCGTCGCCACGCATGACGGGACCTTGGAAGACCTCATGAAACGTGCCGAGGAAGTGGTACGCGTGACAAATAACAATGAACTGGCGGTCGCCGCTGCACGGTGTTCCTCCGCCGCATTGTTCAGCCTATTGCACGGCATGCCCATGACGCAAGCTTTGACGGACGCATTGCCGTTTGCAGGAGCCGCGCTTCGACCGCTGCTGGAGCAGGCATTGGCTATGCCAAAGCTGGATGGCGTTGCGGCTGCCGAGCGCTTTGGCCTTGCTTGCCACGTCACGGAAGGCTTGCCGGTTATTTTTCATATTGCGCAACAAGCAACTGACTATCGTACGGCAGTCGAGTCCAATATACGTGCCGGGGGAGACAGCTGCGGCCGTGCAATCATGCTAGGCGCGATGGTCGCCGCACATAGAGCGATGCAGGACAATTCTGAATTTCCTGTTCCGCTATCGTTGCTGGCGCGATACCGGAATCTGGCCGCAGCTGCCGATGCATGCGCGGCGCTTTGATTATATCCTCGTCTACCAGAGCGCCGCGGTTTCAGCCCTGGAAGAAAGTCCTCAACAATCTGCTCGATAACTTTCTTTGGATAGCTTTGCTCCTGCTCCAATCTTCGGCATACTTGCATCCGCAGATTCGATCACTTTAAGTATCGCGGCCAGAGACCATGATCCATCATTTCTTCTTCATATAAAACGTGAATTCTCCAGCTGCTTCCAACAAAGAGAGCAACTCATTGCCCGTCTGATCGGCAAAGACCTGAAAGTCGATTACCGAACCGGGATCGGTCGCCATGATTTTCAATACCTGCCCGGTCGTCATGTCCATCAGGGATTTTTTGGTGCGCAGAATAGGCAAGGGACAGTTCAAGCCCCGCACGTCCAGCTCTTTATCGCAATTCACGGGTTTTCCTCCCATTCCTGAGCAATGGGCAGTTATCATGTCTGCCAGGAATGCGGCAAGTGAATTTCCAGAATGGATTTATATCCCACAGGAAACTCAAACAGGAAACTGACAAGCAACTACTTGTTGCAGAGCGAAGAATTGTGTCTGTTACGTTAATGTTGATAGTCATTGGGCCTAAAGAATGAGGAAAATCGGGCGGAGGATATTAAAGATGAGTTAGCATACTGTGCTATTTCTATTTCCATCGCATGTCCTTTCGAGTCGAGTTCAAGGCAACGGTGAAAGATAATACCATCATGCTATTTTGATTGAGACCGTTACAGGTCCTTAAATTATTACCGGTTGCATTATTATGCCAGTCAACTTCACACCTCCACTACCCGAGCAACTGCTGCCAATAAAAGGCGTCGCCCTGGGCGCTGCCGAAGCCGGCATAAAAAAACCCGGCCGCAGGGACCTGCTCGTGATCACTTTGGATGAAGGCGCAACGGTCGCCGGCGTTTTTACACAAAACGATTTCTGTGCCGCGCCAGTAATAGTCGCTAAAGAACATCTTTCGAATCTGAACCCGTCATGCTCAGTGCGTGCATTAGTGGTGAATACCGGTAACGCCAACGCAGGCACAGGGGACGCGGGAATTGTGAACGCCCGTGCTACTTGCGCCGAACTGGCGCGATTGCTCGATTGCGACAGCCGCCAGGTACTGCCATTTTCCACCGGGGTGATTATGGAACGGCTACCGTTGGAAAGGATTATTGCCGGATTACCCGCAGCGGTAGCCGACCTCAAGACGGATAACTGGTTTGCTGCCTCGCAGGCAATCATGACAACCGATATCGTATCCAAGGCGGCATCGAAGCAGGTTTCTCTCAATGGCACACCCGCGACCATTACCGGCATTGCCAAGGGCTCGGGGATGATTCATCCAAACATGGCGACAATGTTGAGTTATATCGCAACCGATGCCGCCTTGAGCCAGCCGCTGCTGGAAGAAATCGTGCGATACGCAGCAGAAAACTCTTTTAACCGCATCACGGTGGACGGCGACACGTCAACGAATGACGCTTTCATTCTGATCGGGACCGGCCGTGCCGCCAATTCAGCAATCACGGATAACAAAAGCGCTGATTTTGCCCAGCTGCGAGATGCAATAACCGAGGTTGCGACGCAGCTTGCGCAAGCTATCATACGCGACGGGGAAGGCGCCACCAAGTTCATCACTATACAGGTCGATGGCGGCAAGACGATGGATGAATGCCTTAAAGCTGGGTACGCCATTGCACATTCACCGCTGGTTAAAACAGCTTTTTTCGCATCTGATCCAAATCTTGGCCGAATACTCGCAGCCATTGGCTATGCGGGCATAGAGAAGCTTGATATCAGCAAATTGCAACTCTATCTGGATAATGTGCTGGTCGCGGAAAAGGGCGGCAGGGCCGAGGGCTACCTCGAACAGGATGGCCAGCGTGTGATGAAGCAATCTGAAATCACCGTGCGTGTCGTGCTGAACAGAGGACAGGCATCGGCAACCGTCTGGACGTGCGATCTGTCCTATGATTACGTAAAGATCAACGCGGATTATCGAAGCTAACCTGGGGGAGCATTAACCCGGAGCATTACCCGAAACCGGAAGCATACAGGAGCAAACAAACGGCTGCTCGTTGCGCACATCGGTTGCGCGCAACGAGCCTGACTCAATAGGGGCTATTTCAAGTTGCTCGATAGACCGCTAACCTGAGCAGAGCGATGCAACCGCTATCCGGCGCCCTTTCTCTTACTGACCCATGGGCCTCATGTGAGGCAGGTCGCGATCTACTGTTTCGCCCGCTCCGTATTCGCGCTCACGATACACGTCCACGCCGCCACGATCACCACGGTCGCCGGAACCATACCTGTCACCGGACCGATGCCGGTCGCCGTGACCATGCTTCTTTCTCATCTTGCTTGCTTCATCCTTATCGATATACCCATCCATATTGGTATCCATCCGTTCGAACATTGTTTCAGCATGGCGCGCATGTTCATCCTTGCTGACTCGGCCATCATTGTCGGTATCCGCCATAGACATTCCACATCGGCCCTCACCATACTTCTTATCGCCCTTCTTTTCGCCGTACCCATCCTTCTTGTCGCCATATGGGTCCTTGTCGTGATAATGAGACTCGGCCACCATGTAACCTTTATCCAGGGATTGCGCAGTGAAAGGGTTCTCGGCCGCGGACGCAATCGATGCGGTACCGAAGGTTGCGGCAACAGCGGATCCTATGGCGAGAGAAATAATTGATTTTTTACTGGGCATATTCATGATGTCTTCTCCTAAATGTTTTGCTTCATTTAAAGGAAACCTCCGGGAAAGCACGCACTAACCAATCGCCGCGTCCCAACAAAGATTCTATCTTCCTTGTTTCTATTTATTACAGTCTGTTACGATAGGAACCCAAACCGCAGCACCTCGCATACGCTTAACGTAACACGCCAAATCATGACGTTTTCAGCTGAGCGGTTCCGTTCGATAGCACACATATGACGCGCACCCAGGTGCGCTGCCGCTCCGTGCTCTTTAGTCATCGCCGGTGATGGTATCAAGGATCGAAAAGCGAAACATCGATATGCTACGAAATATGCTGTATTGCCGGGGCGATGTGACTGCTGGCGCAGACCTTTATGGTCGACCTCCGTTTGCTGCAATACGATATTAGGATGGATACTCATGAAAGATTGGGACAAGCTATACGATCGGACCGAAACATTACTTTCCCGTATGGAGGGGTTGCTTGCGGTTGGCCAGCCCGAGCCTGACTGGAACGCCGCCATGGCTTTCCGCTGGCGAAAAAGCGGCGGTGCTGGCTTTATTCAACCTGTTACCCACGCTCATCACATTGCGTTCGACGCCTTGCAGGGTATCGAACGGCAGAAAAAACTCATAGACCAGAATACGCATCAGTTCGTACGAGGCCATCCCGCCAACAACGTGCTACTTACGGGTGCGCGTGGAACAGGAAAGTCATCGTTAGTGAAGGCAATGCTGAGCAAGTATGCGGCAACGGGATTACGTTTAATTGAAGTGGAAAAGCATCATCTCACCGATCTGCACGATATCGTCGAAAAAATACATCGGCGCCCGGAACGCTTCATCCTGTATTGTGACGACCTCTCGTTCGAGGCTGGCGAGCCTGGCTACAAGGCATTAAAGGTAGTACTCGACGGTTCCATCGCCACGGCTTCTGAAAACGTCCTTGTCTACGCGACTTCCAATCGCCGCCATCTGATGCCCGAATCCATGCAGGACAATCTGGACGCAAGGCATATAGGAGAAGAAATCCACCCCAGTGAAGCGGTCGAGGAAAAAATTTCGTTATCGGAACGTTTCGGACTGTGGGTATCGTTCCACCCGTTCGATCAGGAGCAATACCTGACCGTACTCGAATATTGGCTCACCTATTTCGGTGTGGAAAAAACGGCTCCTTCAATACGTGAAGCGGCACTGCAATGGGCGCTGGGACGCGGATCCCGAAGCGGACGCGTAGCGTGGCAGTTTGCGCGTGACTGGGCGGGAAAACAGAAAACAGATGGAACAAGTGGAACAGAGACAACGGGGGGCCGTAAATAATTCCGTTCGGCATGTTTCATCCCTCTGATATCGTTGAAGTCGCTGCTGGGGTCATCACCCGACCCGATGGCGCTTTCCTTCTGGCGCGCCGACCCCAAGGCAAGCCTTACGCGGGCTACTGGGAGTTCCCCGGCGGCAAGGTGAACCCCGACGAGCCGCTGCTGCACGCGCTCAGGCGCGAGTTGCTGGAAGAACTGGGTATATATGTCGAGCATGCCTATCCCTGGATCACCCGCACGTTTACCTATCCGCACGCTACCGTACACCTCTGCTTTTATCGTGTCGTAAAATGGCGTGGCGATCCGCAGCCCTGTGAAGACCAAGAGTTGTCATGGCAGTTTGCCAACAATACCCGGGTTGAACCGATGCTGCCGGCCAACGCACCTGTCTTGCGCGCACTCGACCTGCCGCCGATCTACGGAATTACCAATGCCGCGGAATGGGGAGCGAACGTTGCATTAGCCCGGATTGAATGCGCATTGCAAAAAGGGCTACGCCTGGTGCAGATACGTGAGAAAGAGATGGCAAGGAAAGCATTGCACGATTTTACAAGTGAAGCAATTTCCCTTGCTCATCGTCATGGTGCCAGGGTATTGTTGAACGGCGACGTTGCCAACGTTGACTTCTGCCGCGAAGCAGGCGCGGACGGAATACATTTTCCGTCAAAACAGCTGATGAATCTGGTAAAGCGCCCGGATATCGAATGGTGCGGTGCATCCTGTCACAATGCGGAAGAGCTTTTTCGAGCCCAGCAGTTGTGCATGGATTTTGTCGTGCTGGCTCCCGTACTGCCGACATTGAGCCATTCCGGATCTACCCCGCTAGGCTGGCAGAAATTTGCCGCGCTCACTCATGGCTGCCCCATACCCGTATATGCGCTAGGCGGGCTGCACCCATGTGATTTAACCACAGCATGGGACCACGGCGGACACGGCATAGCAGTGATGCGAAGTATTACCTGATGAATGTCTGGACAGGCCGCCTACTTCTCATCTTTTAATGGATCGTTCTCCTGGTTTTCCGTATTCTTTTCCGTAGGGATGCGGTAGGATTCCGCGGCCCATTGTCCGAGGTCGATCAGCTTGCAGCGCTCGGAACAAAAAGGGCGGTACCGATTGCTGATATCCCAGATGATAATCTTGCCGCATTGCGGGCAGTTAACGAGCGGTTTCTTCATAGTTATGAACTCAAAACATGTATTTATTGGACCAGCCGCACGCAATAGTGTTCATCCGACGTTTGCTTGTGAGCCCGATCAGCTACATCAGCGGGTAGCTACCTTACCTTATTTCTGATATCCGTTCGGCGATCTATTCTAAATGGCCGTGGCGGCCGCCATGCGGTTCTCCCTCAGTAGAAATAATATAAATGGTATATGGACAAGCCAGGCCAAAACGCCCATCGCGAAAAAAACGACCAAACCCGACGATGCGCCGAGAAAATGCGTTCGCAGCGCGTTGATGAATAAAGAGTGATGTATAGCGGTTTTTACCGTCCAATCAACAAGTTTTTACAATGCATATTTATTTTCCAATACGTACTATGGTAAAATGGTTAAGTTTTTTATGAGTTTTTTTAGAGGTCCGAACTGAAAAACGGGACTGCAAAAATATGGCAGATATTGGGAAAAAACAAGAAATGAACAGCAGGAGGCGCTTTCTCCTCGTCGCAACTTCGATTGCGGGGGGGATCGCAACTGCTGCGGTGGCAACTCCTTTTGTGTTGAGTATGATGCCCAGTGAACGCGCAAAAGCGGCTGGCGCACCGGTTGAGGTCGACATCACCAAGCTTGAGCCAGGGATGCTGCTTCTGGTGGAATGGCGCGGCAAGGTAGTGTGGGTATTGAACCGTACCCCGGATATGCTGGCTAACCTGAAGAAGCTTGACGGTCAGGTAGCTGATCCCAAATCGGAAAAGGCCCAGCAACCCCAATATGCGCAAAATGAAACACGCTCCATCAAGCCGGCAATTCTCGTAGTGGAAGGCGTCTGCACCCACCTGGGATGCTCTCCCGTATACCGCAAGGATATCGCTCCCGCGGATCTCGGCGCCGACTGGCTGGGCGGTTTTTTCTGCCCCTGTCACGGTTCCAAGTTCGATCTGGCCGGCCGCGTCTACAAAAGCGTTCCGGCGCCAACGAATCTGGTCGTCCCTCCCCATACGTATTTAAGCGATACCAGCCTGTTGATCGGGTCTGATCGTAAGGAGACCGCATAAATGAGCAAACGATTGGAATCCATGGTCGGCTGGATAGACGCGCGTTTTCCGTTAACCGCCAACTGGAGGGCTCATCTTAGCGAGTATTACGCACCGAAGAATTTCAATTTCTGGTATTACTTCGGCTCGCTGGCCATGCTTGTCCTGGTGAATCAACTTCTCACCGGTATTTTTCTCACCATGAACTATAAGCCGGACGCGAGCATGGCATTCGCGTCCGTGGAATACATCATGCGGGATGTGAATTTCGGCTGGCTGATCCGCTATATGCATTCCACTGGCGCATCCATGTTCTTTGTGGTCGTCTACCTGCATATGTTCCGCGGCATGATGTACGGCTCATATCGCAAGCCACGCGAACTTCTCTGGCTGATCGGCATGGGCATCTTTTTCGTCCTGATGATGCTGGCGTTTACCGGTTATATCCTGCCTTGGGGGCAAATGTCCTATTGGGGCGCGCAGGTGATCATAAGCATGATCGGTGCAATTCCGGTAGTAGGCGAAACGCTCTCGAACTGGCTGCTCGGCGACTTCATGCTGTCGGACGCCGCGCTCAACCGCTTTTTTGCCTATCACGTCGTGACTCTGCCCGTTTTGCTGGTGGTGCTGGTGGTAGTGCATATATTGGCATTGCATGAAGTCGGCTCGAATAACCCGGATGGGATTGAAATCAAGGCAAACAAGGATCCTGTGACGCATATTCCGGTGGATGGCATCCCTTTCCATCCCTACTATTCCGTGAAGGATATTTTTGGCGTGATCGTGTTCCTGATTCTGTTCACCGGGATCATATTTTTCGCCCCGGAAATGGGTGGGTACTTCCTTGAGTACAACAATTTCGTTCCCGCCAATACGCTGCAAACGCCCGACCATATCGCTCCGGTATGGTACTTCACTCCGTACTACTCGATGCTGCGGGCGGTCACCGTTAATTTTCTCTGGATAGATGCAAAACTCTGGGGTATCGTGCTGATGGGTGGTTCGGTCGCAATCTTCGCCCTGCTGCCCTGGCTGGACCGCAGTCCCGTTAAATCGATCCGCTACAAGGGGCCAATTTTCAAGTTTGCCCTCACACTCTTTGTCATTAGTGTCTTTGTGCTTGGCTACCTCGGCACGAAATCGCCTACCCCTCTCTACACGTTACTCGCGCAGATATTCACGGTGGTCTACTTTGCCTTCTTCATTCTCATGCCGTGGTACAGCAAGATAGACAAAACCAAGCCTGAACCAACCAGGGTGACAGAATGAGAAAAATAACAAGTATTTTATTGGTCTTTTGCCTGGCTCCGCTTGTCGCGTTTGCCAGCGGCTCGGATGTGAAGTTGGACCGCGCCCAGATCCATGCCAGCGACAAGCTTTCGCTGCAACGCGGTGCACAGACCTTTGTCAACTATTGCCTGTCGTGCCATAGCGCGGAATATATGCGCTATAACCGGCTAAGAGATATCGGACTCACGGAGAACCAGGTCAGCGATAACCTGATATTCACCGGACAGAAGGTGGGTGAACTGATGACTGTCGCCATGAAGGCTAAAGACGCCAAGCAATGGTTGGGTGTAGCCCCCCCTGATCTGTCGGTAATCGCGCGTTCGCGCGGTCCCGACTGGCTCTACACATATCTCAGGAAGTTTTATCGTGATGAATCCACCGCTACCGGCTGGAATAATCTCGTATTTGACAAAGCTGCCATGCCCCATGTGCTATATCAGTTGCAGGGCGAGCAATCACTCATGGTGAAGAATGTCGACGATGGCCATGGCGGCACACATGAGGTAAAGGAACTGAAACTCGACAAGCCCGGTACGCTCTCAAAAACAGAGTATGACGCATATGTTACTGATCTTGTTAACTTCCTGGTCTATCTGGGTGAGCCGGCTGCCACTAAACGGGTACAATTGGGAATTATTGTAATGCTTTTCCTGTTTGCCATGCTGGGACTGACCTATGCACTGAAACAGGAATACTGGAAGGACGTCCATTGATTATTTCTCATCTGTTACAAAGTATTCCGCCCATATACGCTGAAAATAACAAGTCATGATGACATTGTATTCAGCCACTACCTGTCCGTTCAGCCACCGCTGTCGTATCGTGCTGTATGAGAAAGGTATGGATTTTCAGATCATCGATGTGGATTTGCATAACAGGCCGGAAGACCTTGCGGTAATGAGTCCGTATGGCAGGGTGCCAGTGCTGGTAGAGCGTGATCTTATCCTCTACGAGTCCAACATCATCAATGAATATATCGATGACCGCTTTCCTCATCCGCAGTTGATGCCTGCGGACCCGGTGATGCGTGCCCGTGCGCGTCTATTTCTGCATCGCTTTGAGCAGGAGCTTTTTTGCCATATTGATGCGGTCGAGCATGGAAATCAGAAGGCTGCAGATAAGGCACGCGCAGCCATACGCGATAACCTGACAGTGATTGCGCCGGTATTCGTCAAGCAGAAATATATGCTGGGGGATGAATTTTCCATGCTCGATGTGGCAATTGCGCCCCTGCTGTGGCGACTGGATCACTATGGCATTCAGCTACCCAAACAGGCCGCACCGCTATTGAAATTCGCCGAACGGCTGTTCAGCAGGCCGGCATTCATCGATGCACTCACCGCCTCCGAGAAGGCGATGCGCAAATGAAAGAGCTTTCCACCAAGCCGTATATGATTCGCGCCATCTACGAATGGTGTTCCGATAGCGGCTTAACGCCCTACCTGTCCGTTAAGGTAGATGCCCAGACTCGTGTACCCGATGAATTTGTAAAAGATGGCGAGATTGTGCTTAACATCAGCCATGATGCCGCACATCATCTTACGCTCGGTAATGATGTGATTCAGTTTTCCGCCCGATTTAGCGGCGTCTCGCGCGAAATTTCGGTGCCGGTTGGCGCAATCCAGGGAATATTCGCCAAGGAAACGACTCAAGGCATACTCTTCACACTTGAGGGTGAAAGCGATAAAGCCCAGGCTGAAAACAGCATCGAGGAGTCTGACAAATCAGAGCCGACACGGCAAAATTCATCGTCCGCCGGTGTAAAACGCCGCTTTCAGGTCATCAAGTAGATTTCTGCTCACTTTTGCAGCACCTTCACAAGTTTGCTCCCCCGCTTCCCAACCTCTATAATTGCACCCGCGCCGGCATAGCTCAGTTGGTAGAGCAGCTGATTTGTAATCAGAAGGTCCCGAGTTCGACTCTTGGTGTCGGCACCAATAATAACAATGGTTTATAGAATTAATCTATAAGCCATTGTTATTCGTGTAGACGATATGTAGACACTATCGATATGAACCCTTAATCCGCGGGTTCAAATCCGACACGTCCCCCTGTGACCAAAGTCGCACACCACATTTCAAACAATTATTTTTCCTGATAACGGACGCTCAATGTTTGAGGTAAGTGGCGCGCGGAGGCAGCACGCCGGCGCGTCCGTAAATTAATAACTTAGGATGATCAACTTGAGAGCCTTCAATTCTTGAAGACACTATTTAATTCACGTTCGATCTCTTCATCCCCTGGGCTATCAATCATCAGAGACTGGCAGTCAATCGTTCGTAGTCGATTTAGCAGGCCAAGTTTATGAAAGTTGATTGCGCCGGGAATCGATTCTTCGCCGCCCGCGATCATATAGAAAATTATTACAATCTCGTAGCGGGTTAGCTGTGCATTGATGAACTTAACATATGAGTCCCTGTTGCTGGTATTTTCAGCAAGTTCTACAACGAAGAGAAGATTTCTGAAGTATCCATCGAGAAATTCCCCGTGATCGCGCATGATCTGCCGGAGAGCATTTGCATAATGACGCTGTCGTTCTTCGAAAGGAATCTTGTAGAAGTTCATACGACCTGTGGCGAGTAGTGCTTCGCGGACTTTCTCGGGTTCCTCGCCGCGTGATCCAATGTACGCCTTTAGGCGTTCCCATCGCCTGTTGAATTCACCTTGCGCGGTGATATCGGCTATGAAGGCGTTTCGATCTTCCACCAGAGTTTCAGAGAAGCGCGAGCCGTTCAATGCCTCGAATATTTTCGAGTAGTGGATGTTTGAGACAGTCTCAGGCGTCTTGCAAAGCAGCATTCGTGCGATCTCCACCGATTCTGTTGACAGTTCGGAATAAAATCTCTCTGCAATATGCTTCAGGCTTTTGGGCGCCGAAGACCCCGAGTCGCCAACTGTGATAGTGCTGTGTTCGATTCGGTTCTGGAGAGACTCAAAGAGTTTGAAGAAGACGCTATCCTCATTTTGACGTTTGAACTGATCCCGAGTTAGGCGCGTTGTGTACGCCAGTATAATAAGCGCTAAGCTACCATATACTCCGCTTAAGTATGAGCCAAACTCTCCCCAGCGACCATGTTCGGTGGACAGGTCTCCGTGAAACTGGCGGATGTAAAAAACGATCGGAACTAGGAATCCGATGGCGACAATTACTAAGCTGTGGGACTTCTTCACTGGGGCGTGCTGTTATGGGCGGCCTTCTGAAGCCTAACGCTTGAGTAACCATCCGCCAAGGTGTTAATCAGCGTGCAAAACGTGGAGGAGACCTGCAAGCGCCGCTTGCAGGTGGTCCGGTTGACTGAGAGGTTAGCCCCCAATTTTGCCAGCCAGCCCGCCGATTATTGCGGCCACGACAGGATGAGCAAGGAACTCAGCCAATTTCGATTTGGCGGCTTCTTTCTCAGGCGCCTCGACATTTGACGCTTCAATCTTCGTGAGAATATCGGCGAGCGAAAGTGACATGGTCTGCGCGGTGATTGAGTAGCCCGCGACATTGATGTTTCCCGTGACCGAGCCATTGAATGTGATATTAGACACTGACTTCTCCTGATGCAGTTTGGCGTACAAGGGGCAATCTGAGAAATGGAGTGGTTCGACGTAGCTCCACAACCAGCGCCAGTCTTTTCCTTCCGACGCCGGATTTTCTGCGATAAGCTGCTCAGCGAGTTGCCTATCAATGTCGTCCCCTATCCGAATGAGCGTACTGCTAAACAGTCTGAATGTATCGTAGGCAACCTCGGGACAGAAATTCGAATAGCAACTCGGGTTCTTGCCGCCGGAGATCGATGCTTCTGTCTCGGTTGTCACAGAGGCGAGTTCGTGGGCGCGCCACTTGGCGAGAGTGGCACCATACAACTCCTTTGACATTCGTGTAGTGATTCCCGCGTCCGAGAGAAGTGCCGTGCTCTCAAAGTAGCGAGGGCAACGATGGATGCTCGCATGCGGGCAACGGCCTGGGAGCCGTTTCCGCTTGCTCTGCGACGAGTACCAAGCAAGATCGGGATAGATGAGCGGCACGGATACCTATTGGGGGCTAACGTAAAGTAGGCGACAAAAATGACGCATAATCTGGCACGGAGAATTACTAATATAGGGTTCTTTATCACGTTTATTCACAGGATATGAATTTAATGATCCACTTTGGCTTTTTGGACTCAAGGGAGAGTTACTTTTGGGCGCCGTGAAAGTGATCCGATATGCTTAGGATTGTTAGATTTTGTGTGGTTGCATTGTGTCGAAAGCAATTTGAATCTAACAGTCAATGTTAGATCAAACCTCTAAAGGCTCAAAAACGTCTTTGCCTCTACAGGAAGTTTCCGTAAATCCATTTTTAGCTCACCAACGTATATTTTCTTCAATATCTTCTGTTGAATATCCTTCATACAATTTTCGAATTCGCGGAAATTGATGCAATCTCCATAGGCATGAAGATAACCATTTTTTCTTGATTCTATGGCCCTTCCTAGGGTTGCTAGGGTAATTCTTCGCGAGAGCAATTCCTTAATTGATGTCATTTGAGAAAAAGTTTCTCGAATCCTTTCCAATTGTTTTGGCATCAAGCGAAGCACATACTTGCTTTTATCCAAACAAAGTCCGAGCCCCAGAAACTCTGCTGGTGTTTCTGGATCATGAATAGTTGATTTAGAATCTAATTCAATCCTAGGGATAGCCAATCCTAAGTTTCCCAGCTCTTCACTACAAAACGCCGCAATCTCCTTACATTCATTTTCATTTTTTGCAAAAAAAATTAAATCATCGGCATAACGCACACATGCGTATTTTTTCTTTTGTACTGTTTCGTCAAACTTGAGAAGTAATAAATTGGCAAAGAAAGGCGATAAAGGCATTCCTTGTCTTATTCCTAGCCCTTCTTTTATACCGAGTTTTTTTATACGAGTTTTATCTCTGGATGATGTATGTTGGATTTCGCAGGCCGACGCTTCTATTAATAATTTGTGCAATGACGTTTCTCTAATATTTTTAGTGATAGCGCCAGCAAGGATTTTGCGATCTACAGAATCAAAGAAGGAAGTAATATCAGTTTTAAATACCCAAGGATTTTTTTTTCGTTGAACACAAGCGACTGAGACTGCTTCACCAACGCCTCGGTTTTTTATAAAACCGAAGCTGATCCTATTAGCAAGCCGCTCATAATATTTGGTCGATAATTCTTCTAGCAGCGCTCGTTGAACAATTCTATCAATTACCGTCGGCACACATATTAACCGGTCCTTTCCGTTCGCTTTAGGTATTAGATGAGGCCGAAGCTTTTCATAACCGAATTTACCTTTCCTAAAACTCAGGCAAAGTTTATTTAGATTACCCTTCTCATCACGCGCAAAATCATTTATTGAAACACCATCGATACCAACTGTATTTCTGGAGGAAGGACGGGATTTTTTCTTTAGGACTTGCCAACTAGCATTCATTGAATTCCAGCTAGTGACGGATAGAAAAGCGCTCTTAGACATTTTCAGACTCAGCACTGGTGTCGGTCCCCCCGAACCAGTGCAGAAAAGTCATAACGGAACCCGCGATGCTGAGCGCCTCGTAAGAGGACCCGGGCGTGCTGCGTTTTCCCGCTCTGATGCTTACGCGATTGCTCGCCTTTGCGCCATTTTGCCGCTTTGTAACGTGCAGCGCAACCAGCAGAGATGCATGATGGGCGCTACTTATTACCTCCACAGCAGCCGAGCTGCGATAATATGACATTGACATAAATGCGTCTCCTATACACGTCTTTGTTTGTAAGGCTAAGAGAACTGACACAACTAGCCCTTTCACAAGTACGCGAACAAGTGAGCTTCGAGTAAACATCCCGCAACTCAACCTTGATTGCGCGCCCCCAACCCTGCCACACTGTCCCCCTACACGTTTATTGGTCGCCTTCCCGACATTTCCGGGGGTAGAAGACGATTCAAAGCTGACGGAACCCGCGATGCTGATCGCCTCGTAAGAGGACCCGGGCGTGCTGCGTTTTCCCGCTCTGACGCTTAAGCGATTGCTCGCCTTTGCGCCATTGAGCCGCTTTGTAACGTGCAGCGCAACCAGCAGAGATGCATGATGGGCGCTACAATCTGCTCATACTGTACCATATTCTTCCCTTTATAAATACCATATATGGTGGCGTTAGCTATGAAAGAATCTATATGCGCGGGGAAAAGGGATCAGTGCCTTCTTTGGAAGTTTAACGCGTACAGTTATTGACAGTACTCCAAGGGGGCAGGACCAATCGGATAAGGCAATTATTGCCGCGCTTTCATTCATAAGCTCGTAAAGCTCAACCGGCTTTTTGATCTTGTTGAGCTCGCATTTGTGCTTAATGGTCCACTGATGAATTCGGGTAGGAAAAATAATCCTTTCCCTTGAAGGAAATGGGGTCAAACATCATTATCACTTTTTCTCGGCCTGCCCACCCCCTTGGATGCGGCACGGCGCTGACTAACTGCCTCAACCTGTTTTCTGAACCTCTCCCCTCCCAAGGCCCAGCCCTTGTGTGTGCATTCGCGAATTTCTGTCAGGTTATCGATAGAAATGGCCGACCTGAATAATTGGCGGTACGCGCTTTGTCTATCCGCCTCATCGCGTCCTAATCGCAAATACTCCTCATGCGGCGTCAACCAGTCCGCGTTTAACCCCTGCTCACCTCGTGCATTGTAGCAATAGCTCGACCAGGGATAATCCTCAGGATAAGCAACGATACCTGCCCGCACCGGGTTGAGCTCGATGTACCGCATCAGGGTCAGCAGGTATTGTTCACTATCCACGATTGTCGCCCGGTAGCGCCCTTCCCATAGCGTGCCACTGCGCTGGTAAGTGTAATTGAAGTACTGTACATAACGTCTACCAACTGACTGGAAGACTTTGCTGATGCTATCGTCGAATTCTGGCGACGCTAATAGATGGATATGGTTGGTCATCCAGACATATGCGTGGATGCTCAGGCCGTGCTTCCTGGCCGCTTCTACCAAGGCATTTCGAAAAAACTGATAGTCTGCTTTAACAACAAAGATTGCCTGCCGGTTGTTGCCGCGCTGGATTATATGCTGCGGTTGGCCGGGAATGGTGTAACGGGGAAGGCAGGCCATGGCGGTTCATCCTGAACTAAATGAGCGGAGTTAGCAGGAATAATAATGTTTGACCCTATTTCCTTTGGAAACAAAAAAGCCCAGACGGACTAACCGTGGCTGGGCATGGGTCAATATCGGAGAGGACGGACCCAAGATGTTTACAGAAGGGGTAAATGTAAACACCGGAAATGATCTTCTCATAACAATATGTCGAATCTATGACGCGCAAACACTTTAACCGATAAATTTGCGGCAAAATTCAATGCCGCTTCTCCAGTTGCTGCTTGATTTGCTCCAAGTCCTGCTGGATCTGCTCAACGGACGCTACCAGATAAATAAGGCCGAGATAAAGGTTATATTTTTCAGGCTGGCTTTTTTGGTCGCCGAAGGCATTGAGGTTTTCGACGAACATTCTTTTCGCATCCGAGGCTGCTGACATGTTTTATCTCCTTTACGCCAAAAAATTGATACGCTGTTGCGGAATGCCGTCCAGGAAACATTGCGAGGCCGCTACATCTTTCGCCAATCCTTAGTCGCTTCAAAGGCAGCTGCTGCCTGGTATATCGTGCTTTCGTCCCAGTACTTACCGACCAGCATCATTCCAACTGGTAGTCCGTCGCGCATTCCACAAGGGACGGACATTGCGGGATGACCTGTGGCGTCAAAGGGGGCCGTATTAGGAATCATCTCGAAAGCTCGCTGGATCATAATTGCCAGAGGCGCGTTTGCTGGGGGAATCGGTTTGGCCTTGATGGGTAGGGTCGGCATAACAAGAAGGTCAACATCCGACAGGGCGTCGTCATATGCATTGCGTAGCCGCCGGCTCAGGTTCTGCGCTTTGGCGTAGTAACACCCTCCATGTTGGCGAATAAAATATTCGCCGATGAGCATGGATATCTTGAGTGATGGTGACAATTCGTCTACCCGAGTCCGCCAGTTCGAGTGAAAGCTCATCAAATCGGGTAGATACAATCCTTTCCAGTTGAAGCCGAATCCGTTACCGGACATCATCTGCGCCTGCAGACCCTCAAGGGCTATAGGTGTCCATATGGCAGCGCCGTCAAGGTGCATGGGGATAGATATTTCCCGTACCTCTGCACCTGATGTTTCAAATTTTTTTGCTGCAATTCGCACTGCTTCGTCTACATCGGCCTCACTATTTGGGTGACCAAACCCTTCCTTGACGATCCCGATCCTTAGCCTGGAAACACCCTTGGAGAGAGAATCAGTGTACTTCGCTGTCGTTACATGACATTGCCTCGGATCCAATCCATCCTCTCCGGCAATAACCTCAAGCAGTAGCGCGTTATCGGCCACAGTCGCGGTAATTGGGCCAACATGATCAATTGTGCTTTCAATGGGAAAAACTCCACTGTACGGCACCAGGCCATGTGTCGGTTTCATTCCATAAGCCCCTGAGAATGAGGATGGAATACGAATGGACCCGCCTTGATCGCCGCCAATTGCCATTGGGATTTCCCCGGTGGCAATCAGGGCAGCGCAACCAGAGGAGGAACCACCCGCCATATATCCATGCTTGTGGGGGTTATGGACCGGCCCATGGGCCGAAGTATGACTACCGCCCGAGAGGCAGAAATATTCGCAATGAGCCTTACCTGCAATCGTTCCTCCCGCATCCAGGATTCGCGTTACAAGCGTGGCATCAACATTTGGAACGTACCCCTCGAGTGTTGAGGCACCGTTCATCATCGGAACACCTGCCAGACATATATTGTCTTTAAGCACGATCTTCCGCCCTTGGAGAACACCTTTATCTGCTCCTCTGATGTCGGTCTTCACATACCAGGCATTGAGGGTATTTTCGGACGGAGAGGGGTGATGCCCTGCGGTGCGTGGATAAGTGACTACCGGAAGATTGTCGGGGAGCTCGTCGACCCGGTCATAGGCTTGAAATGTAGCCTCCATAAGCTCCATATAATCCCGAATTTCTTGCTCAGACATGTGCATGTGCAGACTGCCAGCCAAGTCTCGCATCTGTTCGAAAGTGGGCCGCTTTATCATTCTGGTTTTATCTCCGCTCATATGTCGGCAAAACCTAATCCTCTGCGATGTACTCTCTCCTGACACGTCACGGGGTATCCCTGCACTCGGATTCTCGATATGGACTCCTCCGACGGGCCGCTACTGCGGCGGATCTACCCGCCAAATGTCCGGTCCTGCCGCTTGAACCAGGACAAGGCATGTTCAAAATGCTGGGGCTCGAAATCCGGCCAGTATTCATCCCTGACATAAAAATCCGCATACACCGATTGCACCGGGAGAAAACCGCTCAGGCGGCGCCCTCCTCCCCACCGCACAATGAGGTCAAGACGCGAAACATCATTTGAGCGCAAACCCCCATTTTTAAGGCCATCCAGGTCCCATTCCCATCCATAGTTAATGAGTAGATTCACCTTCATGCCGGTGCCCTGGCGCGTTCTGAATGATTCCAGAACCTTGGGAAACTGCGCGGAAGTCTCATCGCCCAGAACAAGCAGGGCCGCGCCGCGGCGAGCAATTTCAAAAGCAAATGCTACGGATGCATCGGTAAAGGCAAGCTTCTGAGCGTTGGGCCGCTTGGTATTGTCTTGCGTAAAACAGTAAATGGAAGCTTCGGCTATTCCGCGTTTTTTGCATATTTCGTAGAGTGATAAACCCGGCCCGATACCTGATACATATCCCTCCTCTTTAGGCAGGCCGCGGTTCATGGCCCAGCGGCGATTCCCGTCTGGAATGAAGCCGACATGGCGCGGAGTGCTATTTTTTGCCATTTGCATCCTTATCGAAGCATGATTCGGAGTGACACCGCGGCTTTAGAACTATACCTTTTTTTTTGCCTCCCCTGCGAGATACAACCAGGTATCCACTACAGTGTCGGGATTAAGCGAAAGGCTTTCGATTCCTTCCTCCATAAGCCATAGCGCCAGATCCGGATGATCGGATGGCCCCTGACCACAAATCCCGACATATTTGCCGGCTTTACGGCATGCCTGGATAGCCAGCCGCAGCAGGGTCTTTACTGCGGGGTCGCGTTCATCAAAGGCTTCGGCAACGAGGGCTGAATCGCGATCCAGTCCAAGGGTGAGCTGTGTAAGATCATTGGATCCAATGGAGAAACCATCGAAGTATTCCAGAAATTGATCAGCCAGCAGTGCGTTGGAAGGAATTTCACACATCATGATCAACCGCAGTCCGTTCTCACCGCGCTTCAAGCCGTTCTCTTCCAGCAGCTCTATTACGTGCCGGGCCTCGACCAGCGTTCGCACAAAGGGGATCATGATTTCCAGATTGGTAAGTCCCATTTCATCGCGTACTTTCTTCAGCGCCCGGCATTCCAGTTCGAAACAATCGCGGAAATCGTCTGCTACATAGCGCGACGCGCCCCGAAAGCCCAGCATCGGATTTTCTTCCCTGGGCTCATATTGCTGCCCGCCGATGAGGCTGGAATACTCGTTCGATTTGAAATCCGACATGCGTACGATGACAGGTTTGGGGAAGAAAGCAGCGCACAGAGTGGCGATGCCTTCGGTCAGTTTTTCTACATAAAAGCTGACCGGATCGGGGTAACCTGCACTTTGGCTTTCCACCTGCTGTTTCAGGTCGGCGGAAAGATTGGAATATTGCAGTGCGGCTTTGGGATGGATTCCGATCATACGTGCAATGATGAACTCCAACCGCGCAAGCCCTACGCCATCATTGGGCATGCGCTGAAACCCGAACGCCAGCTCCGGATTGCCAACATTCATACTGATTTTGACTGGCGGCTTTGGCATACTTTCAAGTGCGAGATCGTTAACTTCAACTTCCAGCACCCCGCGATAAATGTTGCCGGTATCGCCCTCGGTGCAGGATACCGTCACCATTTGATTCTCAGCCAGCAAATCGGTAGCGTTACCGCAGCCCACCACTGCCGGAATCCCCAGCTCACGCGCAACGATTGCAGCATGGCAGGTGCGGCCGCCGCGATTGGTGACAATGGCGGAAGCACGTTTCATGACAGGCTCCCAATCGGGATCGGTCATGTCAGTCACCAGCACATCGCCTTCGCGCACGCGCGACATTTCGCTGGCATTCAAGATCGGCCGCACCGGCCCTGTGCCTATTTTCTGGCCGATTGCGCGCCCGGAGACCAATATTTCCGATTTTCCCTTCAAGCGATAGCGCCGCAATGTATCCATCCCGGCCCGCGCCTGCACCGTCTCGGGTCGGGCTTGCAGGATATAGAGCTTGCCGTCCACGCCATCCTTGCCCCACTCGATATCCATCGGTCTTTGATAATGCCGCTCGATGACGAGTGCATGACGAGCCAGCTCCTCGGCTTCCCCGTCGCTGATGGAAAACCGCTTGCGCTCGGCCTCCTCCACATCCACCGTTTCGACTGGACGGGCCGTTTCACGGCTTGCAGAAAATTGCATCTTGATGAGCTTGGACCCGAGATTTCGCCGCAGAATTGCGGGCTTTCCCTGAGTCAACGCAGGTTTATAAACGTAGAACTCGTCGGGATTCACCGCACCTTTGACCACGGTTTCGCCAAGACCATAGGAAGACGTGATAAAAACCACCTTATCAAAACCGGATTCGGTATCCAGGGTGAACACTACTCCGGCGGCCCCGATGTCGCTGCGAACCATTCGTTGGATTCCCGCGGATAGCGCCACTTCGGAATGAATGAAACCCTTGTGCACGCGATAGGAAATAGCACGGTCATTGTAGAGTGATGCGAACACATCCTTGACCGCCTTCAGCAGATTTTCCGCCCCATGTACATTAAGAAAGGTTTCCTGCTGCCCCGCAAATGAAGCATCTGCCAAATCCTCGGCGGTTGCCGAGGAACGCACCGCTACCGAGATATCGCCTGCTTCCGCTTCACGCAACATCTTTTCGTAAGCATCGGAAATTTCTTTTTCCAATCGCGGCGGCAATGGTGTTTCTATTATCCAGCCGCGAATCTGGGCGCCAGCCGTTGCCAATGCGGCGACGTCTCCAGTATCCAGGTTTGCAAGTCGCTCTTCGATGCGTTGCGCGAGTCCACCATCAGCCAGAAAATCACGATAGGCATCGGCTGTCGTAGCAAAACCACCGGGAACCCTGACTCCTGCCTGGGTAAGCTGACTGATCATTTCACCCAGCGAAGCATTCTTGCCCCCGACACTGCTCACATCGGTCATACGCAACTCGTCGAACCAGATCACATATCGTGAATCGCTCATTTCTGCTCCTGTTCGCAAGTGGGGTGCGGTAGGTGATTAAAGAGGATTGTATTACATCCCTAAACGCGATATTTTGCCCTAAGTCGCATAAATCAACGTGTCAACATTACTGGCGAGCCGGATCAAATGTCAACCATGACGAAGCTGCCCATGTCGGAGCTGTCCATGTCGAAGCTGTCCATGTCGGAGCCTCCGCAGCGAACCGCGTTCTTCCTGTCGGACCGCACTGGCATTACTGTCGAAATGCTGGGGCATAGTCTGCTCAGCCAGTTTGAAAACGTGGCTTTTGAAGAAATCACCCTGCCCTACCTCAATACCAGGGAAAAAGCCGTGGCCGTTGTGGGGCAAATCAATGAGCGCGCCAGCACGGGACGGTCGCGTCCACTGGTATTCAGTACATTCGTAAATCCCGAAATACGGCTTGTTCTTGACTCTGCCAATGCATTGCATCTCGACTGTTTCAGTATTTTTATTGCCCCGATGGAAATCGAACTTGGCATACGTTCGTCGCATACCGTTGGGCTTTCCCACCGGGTCGAAAACCCGATCGATCACCGCCAGCGAATTGAGGCAATAAGGTACACGTTGGAACATGATGACGGTATTTCACAAAAGAACTGGCGCCAGGCCGACATTACGCTGATCGGCGTATCCCGCACGGGCAAGACTCCCACCTGCCTCTATCTCGCGCTGCAATACGGTATTCATGCCGCCAATTATCCTCTCGTCCCTGAGGACTTCGATCGCGCGACGCTCCCGGCCCAGCTCAGGAATGTGCACAGCAAGCTGTTTGGCTTTACCATCGATCCTCTACGGCTGCATCGAATGCGAAACGAACGCAAACCGGACAGCAAATATGCATCGATCAAGAACTGTCAGTATGAAGTGCGCGAAGCGGAAATGCTGATGCGCCGTGAAGGTATTCCGTATCTCGACGCAACCAGCAAATCCATCGAGGAACTGGCAACAGCTGTAATGCATGAGGCGAAACTGGAGCGAAAGATCTATTAGGGAAAATCATTAATGGCGAGAGAGCGGATGAACCCAGAAGGCCCGCAATAACGGGCACTGGATTCTAGGCAACGCATCCGAACCCGTGGTCATGACGATATTTCGCCAGCAGCAGCTGCACGTCACTGTCCTCTGAAATCTTGTTTGCTGATTCCTTCAGTGGCCGATCATCCGGGTATAAATCAGAAAATGCAACAATCGACATGGCCGCCAGTTCCCATTCTTTTCTCGCGAATTCGCTATCACTGCCATCCCTGAAATCCGAATTGGCATAAACCGACCTCGGTCTGTCCACCCTCAGGCTCATTTGATAGAGTACATATCCCACCACGCACAGGAAGAGCCCAGCTGCGAACATTTCCCTGAGTAGATATACGAAACCCAGGAAGAACGATGTCAGGTACAGGATGACACTGTTAAGCTGCTTTTTCCAGGAAGTGGTCGGATAGGCGAGCGCCATCCAGTACTTCACGATATAGGCGGTCAGATCGTCGGCATTGTCCCACTTCTCGGCAAGAATCCTGGTTATCGTTGCGGGTGGCATATCCGGTCTGCCGATCAATACATGAGGCGCCACGGCAATCGCATAAAACACCGGCAAAACCGCGCCCCAGTAGACCGCGAGCATCTGGTTCAGCGAAAATGAAGCATAGAGCGCGACTGCATTGATGATGAATATCATCAACCTTCCCCCTTCCGGATCAGCGGGTTTGAATTTACGGGTTTCCAGTTTAATGACGACATAATTTAACTTCGCGACTCGACGAAAAACAAGGGCAGGCGTCAAATCACTGTAGCAAGCTCGCTATAGTCGGCCCGCTGTAGTAAGCCATAAGGTCGCCATGAGGGCTGTTTGGTCGTAAGGTAGGTCTAGGGGCGATGTTGATGCAATTCTGCAATCGTGGCAAGATGCTTGCGAGGTGTTTTCTATCGCTTCTTCGGACGCGTTGAGCATGACTCGCGGCGCGGATAGATCCGTCCGTTATGTGTTCTCAAGCAAGGAGAAAGGCTATGTCCATGACACGCCGTAATTTTCTGTTGAGCACTGGATGGGCTGCTGTCGCCGGCGCTGCGGTTCCAGCGACCGGGTTGTCCGCCGACCCTGCGACAACTACGTTCAAACCTGATGATTGGCGCTCGGTGCGCACTCAGTTCAACTTGTCGCCCGATTACGTGCACTTGGCAGGCTTCTATATCGTCTCGCATCCGCGGCCAGTGCGCGAAGCCATTGAGCGATACCGCAAAGCGATAGACGAAAATCCGTTCCTGACTGTTGACCGCGGCATGTTCGGGAAGCCTGAAGACCGGATGGCCACAAGGGTTTGCGAAGCGGCGGCAGCGTACTCGGGCGGCAAAGCCGGGGAATACGCCATTACCCCGAATACCACTACCGGCCTCGCGCTTATTTATAACGGGCTGATGATCAGGCATGGCCAGGAAATCCTGACCTCCGAACATGACCACTACTCGCATCACGAATCCATTCGCCTCGCGACACAAAAGAACGGGGCCTCGTGGCGGCGCATTGCATTGTTCGAGCAATCGTCTACCGCAACGGAGGATGAGATCGTCGGCCGTCTGATAGAGGCCATTCAACCGAACACTCGTGTCATTGGCGTCACCTGGGTGCATTCCAGCTCCGGTATTCGTCTGCCGGTACGCAAAATTGCGGATGCGATCCGCGAGATCAATCGCAAGCGAGATGAACCCGACCGGATCCTCCTGGTGGTTGACGGCGTGCATGGCTACGGCGCTGTGGACGAAGCCTTGCCGGACCTGGGCTGCGATTTTTTCGCGGCTGGCACCCACAAATGGATACTCGCGCCCCGCGGCACCGGAATTGTGTGGGCGCGCGATTATGTCTGGGCACAGATTCGTCCGACCGTACCGAGCTTTATTTCCCCTGACCCGTACGAGGCCTGGTTGAAAGGTGATGCGCCCCGAGGCCCAACGCAGGCGGATTGGGTTTCACCCGGCGGATTCTTCGCCTATGAATATCAGTGGGCGATGGCGGATGCCTTTCACTTTCAAAAGCAGATCGGCCGCCGCCGTGCCGCCGAGCGCATCGCCGAACTCAACGGGCTATGCAAGGAAGGGCTTGTGAAGATACCGCATGTGACGCTGCATACACCCCCCGATGGCAGGCTTTCGGCCGGCATCATCTGCTTTGAAATCGCGGGCCTGACGGCGCAGGCGGTGGTCGATAAGCTTTTAAGGCGGGATATTATTGCAAGCGCATCGCCCTATGCCAAATCTTACGCACGGGTTTCCTTTAGCATCATGAATTCGCACGAGGAGGTAGAGGTAGCCTTGAGAGCCATTCATGACCTGGTCTGAGATTCGGATTGTGAATTGGAATCAGGCCAACGCCACTCGCGGATCTCTGGCATATCCTCACCATGGATCGTGATATAACGCTTATGGTCGATTAGTTTATCGCGCATCAATTGCTTGAGGTAAGCGCCTTTGGAGGCCAGCTTTGGTACGCGGTCGACGACGTCCATCACCAGGTGAAAACGGTCCAGGTCGTTGAGCACCGTCATGTCGAATGGAGTCGTGGTGGTGCCCTCCTCCTTGTAGCCGCGCACATGCAGATTGTCATGATTGGTGCGGCGATAGGTCAGGCGGTGTATGAGCCACGGATAACCATGATAAGCAAAAATGATCGGCTTGCCGGTAGTGAATAACGTATCAAAGTCACGGTCCGATAGCCCATCCGGATGTTCGTGTTGCGGCTGCAAAGTCATCAGGTCCACTACATTGATAACTCGTATCTTGAGTTGAGGAACATGGCACCGCAGCAGATTGACGGCCGCCAGCGTTTCGAGAGTCGGCACGTCGCCGGCGCAGACCATCACCACGTCGGGTTCGCCGTCCTGGTCATTGCTCGCCCAATCCCAAATGCCGATCCCGGCCGTGCTGTGCTTGACAGCCGCATCCATATCCAGCCACTGCAGCGCCGGTTGTTTACCCGCTACGATAACGTTGATGAAATTGCGCGAACGAAGGCACTTGTCGGTAATAAACAGCAACGTGTTCGCATCCGGGGGGAGATAAACGCGAATGATATCGGCTTTTTTATTGACCACGTGATCGATGAAACCAGGATCCTGGTGCGAAAAACCGTTGTGATCCTGGCGCCACACATGCGATGTCAGCAGATAATTAAGCGAGGCGATAGGGCTGCGCCAAGGAATTTCCTTACTGCTTACCTTGAGCCACTTCGCGTGCTGATTGAACATGGAGTCAACAATATGGATGAATGCCTCATAGCAGGAAAAGAGACCGTGGCGTCCCGTGAGCAGATAACCTTCCAGCCAGCCCTGGCATGTGTGCTCGGAAAGAATTTCCATCACCCTTCCATCGGGGGAAAGATGCGCATCCTCAGGCAAGGTTTGCGCGACCCAGGTTCGACCGGTCACCTCAAACAGGGCGTGGAGCCGGTTGGAGCTGGTCTCGTCCGGCGCCATCACCCGGAAATTTCTGCTTTCCAGATTAAGCTTCATTACATCGCGCAAAAACTTGCCCATTTCCCGCGTGGCCTCGCCCACTAGAGATCCCGGTGCGGGCACATCGACAGCATAGTCCCGGAAATCGGGCATTTCCAGTTCCTTCAGCAATTGGCCGCCATTGGCATGGGGATTTGCGCCCATGCGCCGCTCCCCCTCAGGTGCCAGCGCCGCCAGCTCCGGCATGAGAGCGCCCTTGTCATCAAACAATTCTTCCGGCTTGTAGCTCTTCATCCAGTCTTCCAATTGTTTCAGATGCTGCGGGTTTGAACCGATCTTCGCGAGCGGCACCTGATGCGAACGCCAGTAACCTTCCACTTTTTTGCCGTCAACCTCTTCCGGGCCAGTCCATCCCTTGGGGCTGCGTAGAATGATCAGAGGCCAGCGCGGGTATATCGCAATTCCGGCGCTTGCTCCGGGGCTTGTTTCCCTGGTACGGGCTTCTTGCTGAATGGTTCGAATCCGGTCAACTGCGACATCGAGCGCGGCCGCCATGGCCTGATGCATAAGTTCCGGATCAGATCCTTCGACAAAGTAAGGCTGATACCCATAGCCTGTGAACAGGTTCTCCAATTCTTCATGGCTGATACGCGCGAGTAGCGTCGGATTTGCTATCTTGTAGCCATTGAGATGCAGAATCGGCAACACCGCGCCATCATTGGCAGGATTGAGAAATTTGTTCGAGTGCCAGGCAGTGGCAAGCGGCCCGGTTTCAGCCTCGCCATCGCCAACCACGCACGCCACGATCAAATCCGGATTATCAAAAGCCGCGCCAAAAGCGTGCGACAACGAGTAACCCAGTTCCCCACCTTCGTTAATGGAACCGGGCGTTTCCGGGGCCGCGTGACTGGGAACGCCGCCGGGGAAGGAGAACTGTTTAAACAGTCGCTGCATGCCTGTGCCGTCCCGTGAAATGTGCGGATAAAACTCGCTGTAGCTGCCCTCAAGCCAGGTGTTCGCCACCATTGCCGGTCCCCCGTGACCGGGACCGGCAATGTAGAACATATTCAGATCAAATTTTTTGATGATGCGGTTCAGGTGCACGTAGATGAAATTAAGTCCGGGCGTGGTGCCCCAATGACCAAGCAAGCGGGGCTTGATGTGCGCAAGGGTGAGCGGCTCCTTGAGCAACGGATTGCCAAGGAGATAGATTTGCCCGATCGAAAGGTAATTTGCCGCGCGCCAGTATGCGTTCGTCTTGCGCAACTCGTCTGGCGAAAGAGGGGCATTAAGAGGGCCATCTCCAGTTGTGGTTGCCGGATCGGCATCATTCATGTGGATCTCCTTCAAATTTTATTCTCTTATGCTGCCATCACAACGTCTGCTTCTCGCGCCAGGATTGTTGCCTCGTTTACGGGAATTACCCACACTTCAACCCTGCTCGTCTGGCTGCTGATTAACGACGTTCCATTGGAGCCGTGATTTCTTTCCAGATCGATTTCAACTCCGCACCACTGCATGCCGGTCAGAATTTTTTCTCTCACAGCGGGAACATTCTCGCCGACACCGCCACCAAAAACGATGGCTTGGGCGCCCCCGAGCACGGCCAAGTAGGCGCCAACATATTTGCGCACCCGGTAGCAATATAAATCCACCGCAAGGCGCGCGCGCTCATCATCCGATTTCAGCAGTTCACGTATATCGCCGCTGATCCCGGATACTCCCAGCAGGCCCGAGCGCTGGTTAAGCAGCTGGTCCAGTTGCTCGGGTGTCAGGTTCTCCTGGCGTTGCAAAAACGTGATCAGACCCGGATCTATATCCCCTGAGCGCACAGCCATCATGAGCCCCTCCAGCGGCGAAAATCCCATTGACGTGTCGCGGGGCAATCCGTCCTCAATCGCTGTGATCGAGCAGCCTGCGCCCAACTGCACTGAAATAACCCTTGATCCCCTCTCTCCACGCGAATGGGCTGATTGTAATTCCTGCCACCTCCGCCACATTGCCTGATGCGCCAGCCCATGAAATCCGTAACGTCGCAGCTCATGCTTTTCAGCAAGTGCGTAGGGAATGGCATAAGTCCGGGCTGGCTCCGGCAGAGTTGCAAAAAAGGCGGTATCAAACACCGCGACCTGGGCAACGCCGGCCAGCACCTCTCGTGCTGCGCGTATCCAGCGCAGTGCAACCGGATTGTGCAATGGCGCCAATGGCGCCAAATGCTCAATCTCTCTTTCAACTTCCCGGTCGAGCCGACGCGAGGCGATGAGCTTCGCGCCACCATGAACCACTCGATGCGCAGCCACACTTATTTCCTCGAGCCCATGCGTCTGCATGAATTCTTTCAGCGTGATCTGCGGTTCGCAGCCAGAGAGGTCATGACGTGTGCCCGCAAGCTCCGTCAACATGTCGCCATTGCGGACGAATGCACCCAGACGAACCGATGAGCTGCCGGTGTTAATGGTTAAAATAGTCATGGAAAAAGAAGAATTTGTTGGAGAATCAGGGTGCTGCCCTATATGCTGATTACGCGGTAATTAGGCGCCGGCACGGGCGGAGCATAAAGCTGACCATAAGGCTGACTGCGGGTCCTGACCACAAAACTGACTACGAGCCTGACTACGAGCCAGCCACAGGACTAACCACGAGCACGTCGCATGGCGTCTCATAGAGAACGTGCTTTGTCACAGATCCGAATAGCGCCTCGTCCAACTCTGTTTCGCCACGCTTGCCCATGACAATCAGATCAATCTCAAGAGACTGTGTTTTCTCCCGAATCACTGTCGGTGCGTGGCCATACTCGATGAGGGACGTCACGCGAGTATCGCCGCGCGCGTGATCGGCCACAATCTTCTCCATTCCTTCACGCGCATGACTCAGCATCTTGTTACGGTAGAGATCGATCCATTTCGCGTTAAAGCCGGCCTGCTTCATTTTCCGTCCAAGCGGCATCTCGATTGCGTGCAGCACATGAACCGATGCCTGTGTCGCAACCTTCAGCGCCATGGTCAATGCGTCCAGAGAAGGACGTGAAAAATCCACCGGCACCAGCACATGCTTGTATTGCCCTGTCGGTTCCTGTTTTACGACCAGCAGCGGATGATGTCCCGTCCGAAGGGTTTTGGATGCGGTAGTACCCAGAAAGAGTTCCTTGACAAATGTCTCGCCCTGGTCTCCGACCACTATCAGATCGGCATGATGAGACTCTGCATAACGATTTATCTCAACATGCGCTCTGCCAATCGCGACGTGATGCCTGGGCCTTATCCCATCCCTGGTTAATGTTTCCACCTTATTTTGCAGTGCCAGCTTGGCACGATTGTAGAGTCGCTGCTCCGTTTCCAGCGGAGTCTCGGCGATCAAATGCTTGAACGATTCCAGCGGAAACGTGGGAAGAACGTGCAGCAGATCCAGTTCTGCTTCGTGCTCCACCGCCAGTTGCGCGGCACGTTGCACGGCCCTGTCGGCACGCGGCGAAAAATCGGTAGCGACGAGAATGCGTTGAATTTTTTCCACGTGCAGTTCCTCGCAATAAGCCTGGGCTGATTGAACTGTTCTGTTTATTAAACGCACGGTTTTAGATGGTAGTCTGTGCGGAAACTATCATATGACGGTATTACCCCTACGACCCTACGGCATCTCAAGAGACTACCGATAAGCTCTCCCATTTGAGCGTGCCGGCAAGGACTCCAGGTTTCGGCTCGCAGCGAGCTCATGCCCCGCAAATATACGACCTCTCGCGTTTGAATCTGCTATCTGAATCTGCCTATCGGAATCGGAAGTATTTCCAGTTCAAGGACAATAAAGACCGGATCCAGGTAAGCACCGCGTTTCGATATTTCGACCTTGTCCCGCGCTGATAAGAGTATTCGGAAATGGCTTGAAAATAAGATATTCGGCCTAATTTAGGAGACATCGCGATGATTTGATAATGCTATACTCTTTACTTTCACCGTATCTGAGGAGACCTTCATGAAGAAAATATTGACCCTGTTGACCTTGGCCATTTTAAGCTTCGGATTGGCCGCCTTTGATGCGGAAGCAAGGCGCTTTGGCGGCGGTAAAAGCATTGGCAAACAACGTGAAGCGATAAACCAGCAAGCGGCTCCCAAACCCGCGCAAACGCCAGCGGCCGCGCCCGGCTCCGCCGCTGCGGGCGGCAGTAAATGGATGGGCCCACTGGCCGGCTTGGCTGCGGGCGGATTGTTGGCGGCACTTTTCATGGGTGGCGCATTCGAAGGCATCAATATGATGGACGTGTTGATGCTGGCTGCACTGATGGCCGCGGTTTTCTTTGTCGTGCGCATGCTGCGCAGGCCTCGCCAGGAGCATTCGGCAAGGCCAATGCAATATTCAGGTATGGGAACTGACGCCGGTAGCGCCGCCCCGTCGGCAAAAAACGCAGCAGCAGGACCTGCAACCGGGGCGGCAACAGGAGCATCCGCGGGGGCGTCAGCGCCCAGAATGGCAGCGCCGGTTACCGGCAATGCAAATATTCCTGCAGACTTCCAGGTCGAGCCGTTTCTGCGCAATGCCAAAACTTCATTCATCCGCCTTCAGGCAGCCAATGACGCCCGTGACCTGAGCGACATTCGGGAATACACCACTCCGGAAATGTTTGCCGAGATCAGCATGCAGATAAACGAGCGCGGCAATGAAGCTCAAAGAACCGAGGTGATGGCCATCAATGCGGAACTACTTGAAGTAGTTACCGAGAAGGACGCAGCCATTGCCAGCGTACGGTTCAACGGTCAATTGCGTGAATCCGGCGCCTCGTCTCCGGAAGCATTTGATGAAATATGGCATGTACAGAAGAATCTTAAAGACCCTGAATCAGTCTGGCTGCTGGCAGGAATTCAGCAAGTCTCCTAGATCCTGACCCGCCATGCTGGCATCCGTTGCGATAGCCCCGCTTAACCACTTGCTGCGTGGGGAAAGCTGGGCGCGCAAGCGGCTTCAGTCCTGTGCCGGCAAGACAGCGCGTTTTTGCATTCCGCCATTCCTTGACCTTACCCTGACCGTCCAGGCCAGCGGCGAGGTATCCACAGCGGCGAGGAATGCTCCCACTGATGCTATCTTTACCGTTGTCCCCGGCCTGGTGCCGCGTTTGCTGGCTCATGACGAAGATGCGTACAGTGAAATCCGGATTTCGGGTGACGATGCCTTCGCTGAAGAAATCCTCGATATCGGGAAAAATCTGCACTGGGATGTGGAGCAGGACTTAAGCGGTGTGATGGGCGATATTCTCGCACATCGCGTAACGAAAGCTGGCCAAGGTCTGTTGCATTGGCATACCGGAACCGTTCAAAACTTATCGCGGACATTGGTGGAATACCTGACAGAAGAGCAGCCGCTGCTTGCCAAGCCTTTGGATATGCACGAATTTATCCATGAAGTAAACGCATTACGGGAACATGCCGAAAACCTGGAAACGCGCGTGCAAGCACTGACAAAAAAGCGCCTGTAAACGAGCCGAGAAGATTATCCAAGGAACCTCTGAATAAGTCGGGCGAACTGTCGTTCATAGAATAAATGCGTTTCTTTCGTCTTCTCAAAATACTCGCTGTCGCATTTCGTTTCGGCCTTGATGAATTCGTTCTGGGCCACGAGCGATTGCGTCTGCTGCGACCCGTCGTCAAGGCGGCTACATTCTGGCGTCGGCTGGAAAGAGCGCGAGGCGAACGCCTTCGCCTCGCGCTGGAAGCGCTGGGCCCCATCTTTGTCAAATTTGGCCAGATGCTTTCCACGCGCCGCGACCTTCTGCCGCAGGATATTGCCGATGAGCTGGCAAAACTGCAAGATCAGGTTCCGCCGTTTCCCTCCAGCGTGGCCCTTGCAACACTGGAACAAATCTATGGGAAGTCCGTCAACGAAGTCTTCCTGGCGTTTGATGTCGAACCGGTAGCCAGTGCATCAATTGCCCAGGTTCACCTGGCTGTGCTGCATGACGGTACAGAGGTTGCAGTGAAAGTACTGCGCCCTGGCATCGCGCCGATAATCGCCCATGATGTGGCATTGATGGATTCCGGCGCGATGCTGCTTGAGGCGCTGTGGCCTGACGCAAAGCGGCTGAAGCCTCGCGAAGTGGTGACCGAATTCGCCCGCCATCTGGATGATGAACTGGATCTCATGCGCGAGGCTTCCAATTGCAGTCAGTTACGCCGCAATTTTCTGGATTCCCCGTTGTTGTTGGTGCCGGAAGTTTATTGGGACTACTGCTATTCGGGCGTCATGGTGATGCAGCGCGTGAAAGGCACGCCTATCAGTCACGTGGGCAAGCTACGCGAACTGGGCGTGGACATTCCCAGGCTTGCTCGCGTCGGGGTGGAAATTTTCTTCACTCAGGTATTCCGCGACGGTTATTTTCATGCCGACATGCATCCGGGGAATATTTTTGTTGGCAGGGACGGCCGTTACATTGCAGTTGATTTCGGCATAATGGGCACCCTCACCGATGAGGACAAAAATTATCTGGCACAAAACTTTCTGGCATTTTTTCGGCGCGACTACAAGCGTGTGGCGGAGGCTCACGTGGAGGCGGGTTGGGCGCCGAAGGAAACGCGGGTTGATGATTTCGAAACCGCAATCCGTGCCGTATGCGAGCCGATTTTTGACAAACCACTGAGGGAGATTTCGTTCGGCCGGGTACTGCTCCGGCTGTTTCAGACGTCGCGCCAATTCAACGTGGAAATCCAGCCGCAATTGGTAATGTTGCAAAAAACTCTCTTGAATATCGAAGGACTAGGACGCGACCTCGATCCCGATCTCGACCTCTGGACAACTGCAAAGCCGTATCTGGAAAACTGGATGGCGGACCAGCTGGGCTGGCGTGGATTCAGTCGTCGCTTGCACAAGGAAGCGACCAGCTGGGCGGTAATCATGCCACAGTTTCCGCGCTTGATGCATCATGCCTTGACGGAAATTCGTACAAGTGCGCTGGAAGAAAAGATGAATCAGTTTATCCTCGAAAAAAAGCGCCAGAACCTCTTGTTCTCCATTCTTATAGTGTTGCTAGCGGTGGCAATGCTGTGGCACCTGTGGCTATAAGGTTTGATAATTCATTTTGTTTTACATTCTCTTCCGCCGGTACTACTTCAGCTTTGGGAAACAATGACTAGCGAACGTATTTTACTCCTGAGTGCTCCTGGGCCAATTCCGGCAATATCCGCATCTTTCTGACGAAACGATAATTCCGCCCACCCATCTCCTTCCCCGAGAAGCCCTTCAGGGCAATGATCCAAGCGGCGGCAAATGATCCAAGGGAGTGCTAGTCAATCCATAAACGAATTTTGGTAAAATTTCAGCTTTTTTACTTTAATTTGGGACGACAATGGCGCTCCTGGAAATCCGTAATGTGACACGGCGCTTTAGCAACTACACGGCGGTCGATAATGTCAGCGTCAGCGTGAAGGCCGGCGAATTCTTCACCTTGCTCGGACCATCCGGCTGTGGCAAAACGACGCTCCTGCGCATGATAGCGGGATTCGATCTCCCTGATTCGGGTCAAATTCTGCTGGACGGCACGGATATGGTCGGCACTCCACCCGAAAAACGACCTGTCCATACTGTATTCCAGACCTATGCATTGTTTCCGCATATGACGGTAGCGGACAATATCGCTTTTCCACTCAAGATGGCAGGCAAGACACCCCAGGAAATAAAAGCCAGAGTCGGAGAGGCTCTGGACAGTGTGCGCTTGCCGAATTTTGGCAGCCGTTTTCCTCACGAATTGTCAGGCGGGCAGAAACAGCGCGTGGCGTTCGCGAGAGGACTCGTCAATCGCCCCCGTCTGCTGTTGCTGGACGAACCGCTGGGCGCGCTCGACGCAAAGCTGCGTGAGGAGATGCAGATCGAACTCATTAATCTTCAGAAGGAGCTGGGGATTACGTTCGTTTTTGTCACGCATGCGCAAGATGAAGCGCTGGCGCTGTCGCATCGCATCGCAGTGATGAATCGCGGCAATGTTGAACAAATTGACGAGCCCTCCAGAATCTATAGTTTTCCGAGAAATCGTTTCGTCGCGGATTTCATCGGCAAGATCAGCATGATGAACGCACATGTGGTGGAAGCGGCGCCTTCGTATTTAAAGCTCGATGTGAAAGATTTAGGCGAAGTGATGGCTGCGGGTAACGCGGGCGTAAAAGTCGGTGATAACGGCGTTATGGCAATTCGCCCTGAACAGGTTCGTATTTCCCATCCTTCGGGCGAGCCGCATCTAAAGAATCATTTCCTCGGCAAGGTGCACGATTTTCTGTACGTGGGGGATGTCACCACTTATATCGTGGAGCTTTCCAATGGAACTTATATCGAGGCTTTGCTTCCCAATTCGGCGCCGGGACGAGCCACCTTTTTCGAGGTGGGGGATCAAGTAGGCGTCTCCTGGCGCCATGACGCAGGTATTTTTCTCAATGATTAACAAGGGCGCCGGAGATGCGCGCCTCGCCAGATTTTTGGTAGGTGGACCACCGCTGTTGTTCCTGGTGATATTCTTCGTCGCTCCCAGTCTGATCATGATCCTGACCTCGTTCCGTTTCCCGGGTGAGTTCGGAGGGCTGGCTCCTGTCACCCCGCCCGGGGATACAGTCGCCGGCGAGCACGGCCTTACGGCCGAGGCCTATCAGTTCTTTTTCGGCGACATTCTTTACGCTGAGATTTTCCTCAAATCCTTCGTTGTTGCGTCAGCTACCACGCTGATTTGTCTCATCATGGCTTATCCGCTGGCGATACTGATCGCGCGCAGCAAGAAACGTTTCCGCAATCTGATGGTACTGCTGGTGGTGCTGCCGTTCGCCAGCAATTTTCTTATCCGCATTTATGCCTGGATGATCATTCTTGGACCGGAATCCGGACTTAGCCATTTTATCAACGCTATTCTCGGCGCCTTGGGTATCCCCCCGGTAACGCTGTTGTTCTCGTCTTTCGCAGTATTGGTAGGCATGGTCTATGTACACCTGCCGTTCATGGTGCTGCCTCTTTATACAAATCTTGAAAAGCATGATCCCTCGCTCCTGGATGCGGCACAGGATCTGGGCGCGAACAGCTGGCAGCGCTTTTGGCGCGTCACCTGGCCGCTTTCTTTACCGGGCGTATTTTCGGGTTCGGCACTGGTATTCATCCCTGTACTCGGCATGTTCGCGGTGCCGGAAATACTTGGCGGCACGGGGGATATTCTTATCGGCAACCTCATCAAGGATCAATTCCTCGGCACCCGCGATTGGCCTTTTGGTTCAGTGCTGTCGATCATGCTGACACTGGCGGTGCTATCCGTCGCAGGACTGGCCACATGGTTCTCGCGTTTCGCTGCCGGGCAGAGAGCGTAGCATGAGCCGCAGCAATATCTGGCTGTGGTCCGCGGCTGTGCTGACTTACGCCTTTCTGTACATTCCGCTCGCTATCGTGGTTCTGTATTCGTTCAACGATTCCAAACTGAATGCAGAGTGGGTCGGCTTTACATTGTCCTGGTATAAAGCGCTGCTCAACAATACTGAAATGCTCGCTGCCGCGCGTAATTCCCTGATTATCGCATTGAGCGCGAGTTTCAGCGCCACCCTGCTCGGCACCATGGCTGGCCTGGCGATACACCGGTACAAGCTCAAGGTATTGCCGGTATTGGTATTCACACCGGTGGCAATGCCCGAAATCCTGCTGGGTGTATCGTTACTACTATTCTTTTTGCAGGTCCTGAATTTAACGCTCGGCATGGTATCCATCATCATCGCGCATACCACATTCTGCATCGGATTCGTCGCGATCATTGTGCGGGCGCGACTCCAGGGCATGGACGAGAGCATCTTTGAGGCTGCGCGCGATCTGGGCGCATCCCCGTGGCAGACTTTCCGTCTTGTCACATTGCCGCTTATCATGCCGGCGGTAGTCGCGGGCGCCTTGATGTCGTTTACCTTGTCCATTGATGACTTTGTCATTACCTTCTTTACCAAAGGGGTTGGCGAACCCATTCTGCCCATCCAGATATATACCATGATAAAAGTCGCCGTGACACCCGAAGTAAATGCCATCTCCACATTACTGATGCTGCTCACGCTGGTCATGATCATTTTCGCGTTCCGGCTGGAAGCACGCGCTTCAGCCAGAACGATGTCTCTTGACGAAGCGGGAAAATGAACGGGCTGCGTACCATGGGATCTCCGGTATCGCTTGTGTTCTTGCTCGCCTGGCTGGTCCTGTTTTCGACAGGCTGCGCCAGACACGATCAACACACGATCGATGGCGCGAAAAACGTTCTGCATCTGTTCAACTGGAATAATTACATCGCGCCGGAAACGATGGATCGCTTCGAAGCATTCTGCAATTGCGAACTCTCGCAGGATTATTATTCCGATAATGAGGAAATGCTGGCGAAGCTGGCGGCGGGAGCGACAGGATATGATCTCATCGTCCCCACCGGAAATGCGATGGATGCCCTGATCCGTCAGGGTGCGCTGAAGCCGCTCGATAAATCGCTATTGCCCAATCTCGAGAATATCAATCCCGCATATCTCGACACCGCATTCGATCCCGGCAACAAATATTCCGTACCTTACGCCTATACGCTGACCCTGCTCGGCTTCAACCAGGAGAAGATAAGCGAACTCGGCCTGCCTGTCGACACCTGGGCAATTATTTTCGAACCGGAATACCTCGAAAAAATCAGGGGCCGCGTCACAGTGCTTGATAGCCAGCGCGAGTTAATGGCCGCGGCGCTGAAGTATCTGGGCTATTCAGTTAACGATGTCGATGAGAACCACTGGCAGGAAGCGGCCGACCTTATTGTTCGCGCCAAGCCTTACTGGGCAGCCTTCAGCAATACCAGTTATGTCAAGGAACTGGCGGTAGGCAATCTTTGGGTTGCGCACGGCTATTCCAACGACATGTTTCAGGCGGCGTTCGATGCAAAAAAAACCGGGCGAAGATTCACCATCGGCTACTCGACGCCGAAGGAAGGGGCAGTTCTGGCACTCGATAGCATGGTACTGCATCGAAGCGGAAGCCGGCCTGATCTCGCCCATCAATTCATCAATTTCATGCTGGATGGCAAGAATTCCGCTGAGCTCACCAACCTTATAGGCTCCGGCAATCCCAACATGGATGCGATGCAATATATCCGGCCGGAAATCGCGCGTAACGAAGCGATATTTCCGGATCCGGAACTGCTCACTCGACTGGAAATGCTGCGCGACCTGGACCGCAAACAACGGCGGCTGTTGAGCCGCCTGTGGACCGAAATAAAATTGAGATAGCAGGGGAAATTGAAAAAAAGTCGCGGAGTATCGTCACAATCTCTGCACAAGCAGGTAAAGCCCGGTGATGTTCGGGCGGTAAACTGATCAGCCTGAGAAGACAACACGGTTCCGGTATAATCCTTATTCATCCAATTTCCTCGAACATTCTCATGAGCTACTATCTACGACATGTATTTTTCTGCGTAAACCAGCGCGAAGCGGGAGCATTATGTTGTAATAATTTTGGGGCTCAGGCCATGCGCGATTACGCCAAGGCGCGCATCAAAGCGCTAAAACTCGACGGCAAGAGCAGGAGAGTGAGGATTAACAATGCTGGCTGCCTCGACCGTTGCAATGAAGGCCCGGTTATCGTGGTGTATCCCGAAGACGTCTGGTATACCTATGTGGATAAGGAAGATATTGATGAGATCATCGAGGAGCATTTGAAAAACGGACGCGTGGTCGAGCGATTGCGAATTTAGAATTAACGGAACTGTTCAGAGATTCCCCGTATCCTTTCAATTACTGTATGGCTGGGTCCTTTTTGAATCCCCGCGCTCCCCAGAAATTTTTCATTAATGGTCCGGCAGGAAAGCTGGAAACAGATATTGCCGAGCCTGATTCAAGCCCCCCGCGCGGGATTGCTGTAGTCGCGCACCCTCATCCGTTGTATGGCGGGACCATGAACAACAAGGTGGTGCACACCTTGTTCAAATCTTTTCTTGAGTCGGGATTTATAACGGTCAAGTTCAATTTTCGCGGCGTGGAACAAAGCGAAGGCGCACGTAATTCTGGCGAAGACCATGGCGAAGGAGAAACGGAGGATGTGCTTGCGGTAGTGGAAACTGTCAATAGTCAGTTCGCAGCGCGCCTGGATATGTCCATGCCACTGTTGCTGGCGGGCTTTTCTTTCGGCGGAGCCATCCAGGCCTACGCAGCCCAACGGATCAAGCCACAGAAAGTAGTATTGGTAGCGCCAGCGGTTCAGCGATTGAACGCCCCCCATATCGCCTACCCAGGCACTAAAAACGACATTGAGCATGCACCCGGGGTTCTGATCATTCACGGCGACCAGGACGAAACAGTCCCTCTGAAAACCGTGCTGGACTGGGCTGCCCCTCAGGAATTACCGGTCGTCGTGGTACCCGGCGCAGAACATTTTTTTCACCGCCGCTTGCACATTCTCAAACGCGTTGTTCTCGATTTCTGCCGACCTTGATGCGCCAAGGTACGACCCGCAGCGGAATTGTAGGCGTCCTGCGGCCGCCACGCCCCAACGCTGCCCGATCCCCGCTCCGCGGAGCCCCCTCGGACGAGGCTTTGGGGCCAGCCGCGAAGGGCGAAGCAGTGCCTTCCGAAGGAAGGTGCGATCCCGTAGCGGATGTAGGCGCCCTACGGTCGCCGCGCCCTGACGCTGCCCGATCCCCGCTCCGCGGAGCCCCTCGGACGAGGCTTTGGGGCCAGCCGCGAGGGGCGAAGCAGTGCCTTCCGAAGGAAGGTGCGATCCCGTAGCGGATGTAGGCGCCCTACGGTCGCCGCGCCCTGACGCTGCCCGATCCCCGCTTCGCGGGGCCCCTCGGACGACGCTTTAGGGCGCCTATTTACAACTCAACATCATTGAACGGAAATCATCGAAAAATCCCATCTTTTCCGACATGTCCGGAACGCTTCCGTTTGCCTCGATAAATTTATTCTGGTCTCTGAAGTCTCGATTGTCATAAATGGTGACGCCGGCCCTGGGCCCGGTTTTGAGGCTGCGAACCTTGTTCTCCCAATCACTTCCGAAGGGGCCGATCAGCCGTGGCAAATTCAGCGGACCTGCGAGCGTCAAGCTGTCGCCTTCATAATTTTTCTTTTCATAAAACTTCACCCAGCATCCTTTTCTTTCCAGATCGGTCGAAACCTCAACCGGGACTAGCATCAATATCGGCACCTGAACAGTCGTCGGGCCATCCCTGGTTCCGGACCGTGGTTTGCTCTTGTCCGTGGGCTCCGGCTTTTTATTCATTATTGGTCTATCAGGCAGCTCTTGCGCGCCAACGCCAGTTGCGGCGCATACGCCAAACACCACTGCGAGGGCAGCCAAAAAATCGCGGGAGTTCTTCTGTATCGAAATATTCATGTTATCCTCCTAACAATCGTGAAAGGGGTTATGGCACTGGATCCGCTCAATCCAACTGAAACAGCAGGTCAAGCATGTTCCATTAACAATCTTCTTCCAAACTCCGTACCTGACCTTCCTGAATTTTAAACACTTCCCAGAGCCGCTCCGTTCGCTGACATACATATTCCTTATTCATATTGCGTCTCGGGTTGAACGAGCCATCGGATAAGTTAAACAGATGACACTTGGTCACACTGAGTGTCCGCAGCTTCGCAATGCAGAAAGGTTGACTGCACTAGCCAGTATGATGATTCAACGCTCGGAAGGGCAGTTCCTCTCTAACCCTCCAGCCAGCCTCCACGAAATCCTGCACGGCGCAAACCAGTCACCAGATAAGGGCATTGCCGCATCAGCGACCACAACAATCCAGAGCGATAATTTTCAATCATCATGACGATAGGTCCCTGGTTCAAACCAAAGTGATAGGGCGATACCCATCCGAATTCGTGGTACGGCTCAACCGGGAAGGTGGGGTTGAACGTGGCCTTGTAGCCATACTTCTGGGCTTCTCTCAGGTTCATGCGTTCGTAGTTCTCGATGGTCGGGAGCACAATATCGGGCGCGAACGGGAGCGAAGCGACCACCGCCCACGGTGCTAATGTGCCATCATCCGGGCCATAGGGGGCGCCGCGTCCGATGTAATCATAAAAAACCCGAAGGATGCCGTCCACCTGCCTGGCAACAGGGCCGGGGCCGTCGCTGGAAGTTATACCCCAGCAATATTCATTGTAATGCTTGAACTCGAGCGGGTTACGCGCCGCGTACCGTTGCTGAACGAGCGTCGCGCAACGAGAATTTTCGAAGTAGTCGCTACCGCGCTCACGCATGAATGAATCCCGAATTCCGCGAAAATCGATCCATGCATGCGACAACTGATGAATGAATAACGGTCCCGCATAAAGAAACTCTATGTCATAGATCTTTTTCCATTTGTAGGTTGAAGTCCATGCCGCATAGCTTTCGTCAGATAATGGATGCGTGGGTGAGCCCAATCCCAGCAGGTAGAGGATCAACGCTTCGTCATAACCTGTCCACTGATAAGGCAGAAAACCTTTTTCGGGCGTCCAGCCATGGCTTACCGCAGCCTCTCCCTTCTGCATCCATTGCCAATCAACGCGCCTGTAAAGTTCATCTGCGAGTTTGCGGATTTCCCCTTCCTCCTCCGTCTCATGTTTATAGTAAGCCCTTGCAATGAGCATGCCGGCGATCAGGAAGGCAGTGTCGACGCTGGAGAGTTCGCAATTCCAGACGCGTTTTCCTGTATTCATGTCCAGGAAATGATAATAAAAACCCTTGTACCCGGTAGCATCGCGCTCGGGGCCATGGGGTGCGTTCGCGAAAAACTTCAACACGATGAGCGTACGCTTCACAGCCTCTTCCCGGGTCATGAAACCGCGTTCAACTCCAACCGGATAGGCCGCGAGCGCGAGGCCCACCGCGGCAATACTTGCTGGCCAATCAGAATGCGACTTGTCCAGGACGAGTCCATTCGCGGGGTTGATTTTGTGGACGAAATATGCGAACGAGTCCTGCTGCAGACTTATGAGCATCTCATCTTGCCTGGATTGTTCGGACGCTATGAGCTCAGGTATGCGCATGATCAAGTTTTACCGCTGGCATGGAATTTCAACCTCGCTTCTCGCGTCCCTCGTTCAGGACCGTTCAGGTGTGCTGCCGGGCGCACACTCAATTTTCATTGCTGCTACCGATTGCGGCGGCATCGAGATATTGAAATCTATGCGATTTTCCAGGACGCGCAATGGATACGGCTCAGGGTTCAGCACCGAGGCGGATTGCAGTGTCTCTACGTCACGCAGGTTCAGGTATTCAGGCTCGCCCATTTCCTGCCAGACGCGCTTCGGATTTACGTTGTCTTCATCAATGCGTATCAGGTGCGCCGACAACGGTCGCGGTGCGCCAGTTAGCTGCACGTGGACAGAAACCGGGCATATTTCATGGCGGGGCATGGCGTAATTGGTCATAAATACGGTAATGACGTTATCTCCTCCACTTATCCATACGCTGACTGTTTCATGCGAGCCTTCCACCTGATGGAGTTTGTCGCCTAAACCATGCAGCAGCTGAAACGCTCTATAGATTGGCTTGGGAATGCCGTGCAGATTCAGGAGACCGAAGCCGCCGTGAAAAGGGACGCTGGGAAAATAATTCTCCTCGAAAATATCAGTAAAGGTCCAGAAGCTGTAACCCTTGACAAACGGGTCAACCGATAGCGCGATATTCGCGGCGTACGCGGCGGCAAAGGACTCGTCGTGTAACGGATCGCGCGGATTCGAACTAACATTCCATTCAGTGTAATAGAGCGACAGGCCCCGGGCTTGTAAGCTCGCGGTTTCTGCCTTCTCTTTCATTACATCCCGTGGTGCGTGTTCGAGCTGGGTAAGTGTGTCGGCGCCAATTTGGCCAAAGGCGTCGGTGGGATAATAATGCGTGCTGACAAAATCAACCGGGAGCTTGTGTTGAGTACAATAATCAAGAAACTCTGGGATCCAGGCGCTCTGGGCGCTCGAGGGGCCACCCACTTTCAGCGCGGAATCTATATTTTTTATGGTTTCGACGGTAGTACGGTAAAGCGCGTAGTAACCTTTTTTACCGCCTGTCCAGAACGCCTTCAGGTTGGGTTCGTTCCATACCTCCAGGCACCATTCGCCAATTTCATCCGATCCATAGCGGTCAATCCAGTGACGTACCAGTCTGTCGATAAGCTTTCCCCATTGCCGGTAATTTTTGGGCGGAGTAATGTTGGCCCGATATTGAAACACGGTAGAGCGACCTGAAGACAGCATCGAAGGCATAAAGGAAAGCTCGACGAATGGCCTCATGCCGATAGACAGCAGATAGTCGTTGATTTGATCCGCGTTAAAAAAGGAGTAGAGGGCTTTCCCGGCGTGGCGGACCAACGTACCCATATCGTCATCAAGCAGGCCATGAAAGCGTACGTGACGAAATCCGAGCTCGGTATGTGCCCGCATCAATTGCGCCTGCCAGTCGGCGCGCAGCGCAAGCAACGCACGCCCGCTACCCACGGTATGTTCCCAGGAATGTTTAAGCGGAACCGAAGTTGAAGCAAGGTTGCTTTTGAACTCGATAGCCATAACAGTTCTTCACAGAATGTTATTTCTGCCCCGCGCTGGGGCGAAGCTGGTCTCCGCCTTATGCCTTCTGGGTATTAAATGTGAATACCGCCGCTTTTTTTACTTGTCGGCGCCAGTGGCTGGCGTCGAATTTCTGCGACCCGTCGGTAACACCATCAAATAACCGCGGCCATTTAACTACTTCGCTTCCGGGCAGCCCTGGCAGCCCTCAGTATTTACGCTGGAAAAATCAACTTCGTCGAGGATCGCGCCTCTAAAATCAGCCCCTTGCAACATTGCATTGTCCAGCTTCGCCCTAGTGAGGTCAGCACCGCGAAAATCAGCCTGTGTCATCACTGTGCCCGATAAATCCGCTCTTTGAAGCTGGGCATTGCGAAACAGAGCCCTGGTAAGATTCGCGCCACTTAAATTAGCGCCCTTGAGCAATGCGCCAGTGAGATTAGCGCCCGCCAAGTTGGCGCTTTTAAGATTCGTGTCTTTAAGCCGCGTGAGATTAAGCCTGGCATCAACCATTGTGGCATTTTTCAGATCGGCCTCATCCAATATTGCCCCACTGAGGTTGGCACCGGTGAGATCGACCATGTCCATGTTGGCATTGAATAAATTCGCACCCTGCAAGTCGGCGCCGTTTAAATGGGATTGGCGAAACCCAGCTCGAGCAAGATCCGCGCCATGCAAATCGGCGCCACGAAGATCCCACTCTACGCAGAGTGTGCCCGATCTGATAGGGCAACCATTTATCTCTGCAGCGACAGCAGTGTGTGCCGCGAACAAGGCGGCGAACAGAATCAGGCGATGAGTAATCATTTTTTTCCTCAACCTTGATGAGTCAAAAATAAATCTTATCTGACGCTGTGCCGTAACTCCGTGTGCTAGCACACTAAGGGACATGAACCGCCAGGAAATAGGGAAAGGAATTGCAGAAGCCGAGACTGGGAAAGTACTAACGATGAATTTATTGCTATAAAGATGACAGGGTGCGAAGAGCAAATTGATCTTTCCTGAAAAAACCGTTTACACTAAACCGCGTATTTTCCCGAAAATCTCAGCCCGCGATTGGCACCTTCAGAAACGCTTATGCAACGTCTACTCATCATACTGGGCATAGTGCTGTTGTTGGCTGGTTTGGCATGGCCATGGCTGTCGAGATTACCTTTCGGACGGCTGCCCGGAGATATTATTATCGAGCGCGAGAATTTCAGGCTCTACTTTCCCCTGACTACAGGCCTACTGGTATCCTTGTTGCTGTCGCTGCTGCTTTGGTGGTGGTTCCGGAAGTAATTCCATTTTTGAAGAGGACAAATAATTTGGATCTGTATGAATCTATGGTGTTCTGGTTCTTCAAGGAATTTATAAAAGCCGTCCTGGGTCTTGGGTTGATCCTGGGGATTATCGTCTTCTTGCGTTGGATCAACAGCGAAGACTGAACTATTTTATCTCCTCGTATTATTTCAGAATTTCGCTAGCCCGAATTCATCCTCTGGCTTTCGGTTTTCTTCAGGCCTAACCGGATCAACGGCAGATTCCGCTTCAACCGCGGATTCCGCCAGAGTTTGTACGGGCAATGGCCGAGTCCTGTCAACAAGCGGTTTCAATATGGGCAAGAGCTGTTTCATGACTTGCGTAGAGAGGGCCGAGGTAAATGCGTAGTTATCGGCATCCGTGCCGGGTACGAATGCAGTCATGGTCCCGAAAAAACGGTTCCCGATGAAAAAAACAAAGGTGGCAGAGCGGTTTACTGCTCTGGATTCCTTGATGACACCCGGCGAAGAAAACGTGATATGGCGATGATCGCCGGTTCCCGTCTTTCCGCCGATCAGAATTTCAGTGCCATCCTCTTCCACCATGACCCGTGCCAGCCGCGAAGCTGTACCTGTCTCCACCACATCGGTCAGTACACCGCGTACCGCTGCCGCCAGTTCGGAGGAGAACACTCTTTCGCCCTGGACGGGCGTTCGTTCGACAATGGCCTCAAAAGGGGTGTCCGCCGCAAAGCGAAGCCGTTCGATAAGCGTGGATGGCACCCGGACGCCATTGTTGAGGATGATACCCATCAGTTCCGCGAGCGCGGCGGGATGGTCAGCCGAGGTCCCGATAGCTGTGGCGAGCGACGGTACCAGCGAATCGAAAGGATAGCCTACGCGTTTCCAGTTGCGGTGAATTTCCAGGAATGCTTCAAGCTCCAGAAGACCGCGAATCCGGATATCCTGCGAGTTCTTGTTCACGGTCTTGAACAGCCAGTGATAGACGTCTATCCGCTCATCCTTGCTGGCCTCGATAATATCCTTGTGCCGGGCACCAGGGTGAGAGATCAGGTAGCGTACCAGCCACAATTCCAGAGGGTGCACGGTCACGATATAGCCCTGGTCGGCCAGAGAATATTTTCCGGGTGCATAGCTCTCATACAGCTCGTGAAGCATTGTCGGGGTCACGCCTTTAAAACCGGGCAGGTGTGGCGTCATGGATTTCTTGAACTCGACGAGCGTGGCATCAGGATAAATATAGCGATAAGCGGCCGCAAGACGACGCGGCGTATGCCGGAAGCTGGAAAAGAACGCCTCGCTAACCTCCTCCGGCCTCGCCGTTTTGCCCTTGTACTTGAGATAGAACCGGTTGATAAACTCCCTGCCTTCCTTGTCCGCAAAGCGTCTGAGATATTCTGCGCGGCCAGAACTCCCGACATCCTTTAGTATCCTGGCGGACGAGCCCCCGACCTGGAACATGTAATGGCGCACGATATCCCGCATCAAGCGGATGTATACCAGGTTGACCGAGTTCCTCGTCGCTTCACGCACACTCAGAATCTTATGGTCGTCTTCACGCATGAAATTATGAAAAATATGCGAGCCGCCACCGGTAAAGAACCGTTCTTCGGAATTGGCCGAATACTTACGCCCCAGAGCGGCGTCCAGCATGGATGCCAAACTCTTGTCCTTACTTTGCAAAAGATAACCGATCGCCCAGCGGCTAAGAATATCGCCGGGGTCAACCTCTTGCTTGCGGAGCGCTTTCGGTTCCATTGCCGAATATTTATTATGCAGGGCCTCGACAATCTCAAGATAGGTCACCAGCGTGCGTAATTTTGCGGTAGAACCCAAGTCCAGCTTGGTGCCTTTATTGATATCGAGCGGTTGTTCGAAATTGTCCGCGAGGATCCGGAACTTGGCGCCTTCCGGTGTCAACTCGGAAAGCGTGAAGCTGTAGATAATTTTCCCTGGATCTTCCGTGCCCAGCAGGCGGTGTCCGTATAGCCCGGCAGCGCGCGCATATTCAGGATCCTTGAGCCGACGCAGCAGATCGGTGGTTTTTTTCTGCAGTTCGACGTCGAGCGTGCTTTGCACGGATAAATCCAGGCGGTCCAGGTCATACATCCGCCGTAACCCAAGCTGAGAGGCAAGGCGCATACGCACCGCGTTAACAGCCTTCTGCTCGGAAAAATTCCTGATTTCCTCAGGCGCGGCAGCGGTGTCACGAAAACTGAGCGGCAGTTTGAGCGCGGCATCCCTGAGACGGGACGGGATCACACCTGCCTGAGCCAAGACCCGCAGATAGCTGTCGGTAAGCTCGGCAAGTTCTTCGCGTCCGCCAAGCAGATAGTAGGATGGCCTGCGCTGCGCGATCATCAGGCTTAGTATGTGTTTATAAAGGAATGCAGCTTCGATTAGGGCGTCGCCTTGTACGAATCGCGAATTCAGGATGTGGTTGGTTTCGTCGAATTTCAGGCCGTACCACGCCCAGAGCCCGTCTCCAATCCCGTTCGTCTCCCCGAAACCCGCAGCAGCCGAAAGCGGGACTGTATTAAGGTAATCCACTACAATCTGCTTGCGGGCCGGTAATGTGTTAGTGCCGTTCAGATAAGCGCGCACAGAGGCGGAGGCGATCTGTTGAAGCTTATCTTTTGCGCTCATGGTCATTCCATTGGGAGAGTGGCGATATTTTTCGATTTGTGTTGCGAGCGTACTACCTCCTGGTACGTCATGCTCGGTACGGAAAAGTTGAATTCCCTTGTCCAGCACCGCCCTGCCTAACCGGTTCCAATCGATAGCCGGATTCTTTTTCGGGTGAGCCAGATCGAGCAATTCGCGATTCTCGATAAATAGCAGACTGTCGGTCACCACGGACGGGATCGATTCAAAATTTTCATAGATGCGCGACGGAAACATAGCGCGATACAATGGCTGACCGTCCCCGGCAGTTATTTCCAGGCCCGCCTGAGACTTTTCACGATAAGGAATAAACAGGCCCTGCTCGACAAGCTCCTTCATGCGCGCGGAAACTCGTGCCTGAGAATGGACTTGAAAACCGTGTTTTGCCAAATGCTGAAACATTTCCGGTAAACGGCTATAGCCCAGACGAACGTCATATGGCCCTGCCTGCGAAAAATGCGAATCGCCATTTGGGCTGTTTTGCATGTCCCAACGCAGGTCATTGGCCAGCCTGGACAGTTCCCGCGCCTGAAACGTAGAAGTCTGGACTTCCACGTAAAAAACAAAGGCCGCAATAGCGAGTGCAGCAAGAAGCAGAATCAGAACAGCAAAAGCAAAAAACTTGAGCGCGCGCCTCACCATGGAAATCATCAAGAATAAAAATACGACATTACAGATTTATTGGTGGCAGGCAGGTCGCAAAATGCAGCATTTTTCTAGCCCTGTTCGGTTTTTGAAGTTTTAGCCGGGGTAACGGGGGGATTTTTCTCATCCTCGTTCTATTTGCTTCAGGTCAGCAACGCTTTCATCAAGCGGTCTTCGCGCAGGATAAACCAGGTGGACAACAATATGCAGCACCGCAAATTTCCGCTATAAGACGGTTACGCTGGCTGATGTAAAGAGACTATTTTCGCCAACGCTATTTCATCAACGGAAAGACTCCGTAGAGATCCTGTAGCTGGCGCCGGTAAAATTTTATTACGACCCAAATTCGGCAGGATATACTCTCGCCCCGCGCCCATAACAAAATCCGGCCTGCGCAGGCTATCAGGAAGAGGCCGCGAGATCGCGAAAAGGCGGTGTTTGCGGCGCGGGCATAAGCAATAAGTCCGAATTTCAGAGCTCAATTTACCGAATCGATGGAACGTCCGATGGAATTCCTTAGCCTCCTGCTAAAGACAATTATCCTGCGCCCCTACGTTTTCGTATTTCTCGCCGTGTTTCTGTTCCTGGCAAGCAGGCTGATCGGCTGGAGAAGAACAGGCTGTTTCATGGGAATCACGTTTGTTGTGGCATTTTTGTGCGAGTTCTCTTCTACTCGCACCGGGATTCCGTTCGGCTGGTATCACTATACCGGTTCCACGGTCGGCCAGGAATTGTATATCTCGAATGTCCCGTTTATGGATTCTCTCTCGTTTCCCTTTCTTCTTTATGCGAGCTATTGCATGGCCCTGGCTTTTCTTCTGCCTGCGAACAGCAGCAGCAACGCCGGTTCTGGTATCAACATGATACCGATGGGATTTCCACTTGCAACGAGAACCGGTTGGCCCGTGGTGGTGCTCACGATGATTTTTTTCACGTACCTCGATATCATTATTGATCCGGCCACGCTCCGCGGCGAACGGTGGTTTCTCGGGCAGATATATTACTATCCCGATCCTGGTACGCATTTCGGTGTACCGATCGCGAACTATATTGGCTGGGCTGTCGTAGCCTTCCTCTCGCTTCTTGCCTATCTTCCTCTGGATCGCAAACTTGCTCAGACCAGTCTCTCTCCTGCCCCGCTGATCACCAGACGCATACTCCTCGGCTGCGGTCTTTATTATGGGGTATTGATCTTCAATCTCGCTATCACTTTCTGGATTGGAGAGCACCTTTTAGGAATGACCGGTCTTTTCATTTATCTTCCCGTCACCGCACTGCTTGCCCTCCGGCTCCTCGGTCGTTTGCCGGCGCAGGGTTAGCACAGGGTTAGCGCAGGGTTAAAAAAGAAGAATCCTCAACACTTTATCTCAAGTGCGGGCTTTAGCGTAGCGATACAGGTAACGGCGACGCTATGACAATCGATTAAATTCCCGCCTTCGATCTGCTCACCCGCGATCGACGGAGGTGCGACAATATGTCACATGCGTCAATTTGTCACATGCGACAATATGTCACATTCCTAATCTCATCGATTTGATTTACATTCCATATCAGCAAGTATATGGGTGTTTGTAACCGCGTTTAAGCGGTTGTTTCAAGCTCCCGATTGCCGTCCTGCCATGGCAATTTATATTTGTCCATCATAAGAAACAAACTCATTGCGTCGGTCGTGTGCGGAAGCACATGGGATTCAGAAAACTATATGTCTTTGACATTAGTAGGTCTTCTCTTCCAGCACAGACAATTCAAAGAAAAGAATAAGAATGAGAATAAGAAAAACCGCAGTGGCCGTCATATCAATGGCCATAACAATGGTCTTTTCAAGGTTTGCAATGGCACAGAGTACAGCACCATCTCCGAGCACCAAACTATCTCCGGTTGTTGTGACGGCCAACCCGATCATTGATAGCGTCCGCATCGATCCGTTTTCAAGCACATCCGCGGTGGTGACCGAAAGCCAGTTGCGCGATCAGAATGCATTCGATCTTGCTACGGCACTACGCCGCACCCCCGGTGTGCAAATATCTCGCTACAACCCGGTGGGCGCCTTTGGCGGCGATCAGGGCGGCGCTGTTTATATCCGCGGAATGGGCGTGAGCCGGCCGGGTAGTGAAATCAAAACCTACATTGATGGCGTTCCGTTTTACATGGGTGTGTGGAGTCATCCACTGCTCGATTTGCTGCCCGTTAACGGCATGCAATCCATCACTGTCTATAAAAGCCCGCAACCACAGATCAACGGCAACAACTTTGCCTCGATCAACCTGGAAACGAAGCGCGCAGCCGAAGATGGTATCCAGGCCAGTGCAAGGATTTCCGGTGGCTACTTCAGCACCTTTATCGAACAGGCGGATCTGGTTGGCCGCTACGGAAGTGTAGATTTCATGCTGGCACAAGGCCATGCCCAGTCGAATGGGCATCGACTCAATGCCGGCGGCGAATTGAACAATGTCATGGGCCGCATTGGCATGCGGCTGACCGACAATTGGTCTGTTGGCACGAGCTTTCTTTATGTCGACAACCAGGCGCGTGATCCGGGTGACAACCGTCTTCCGGCGCCCGCCGTGGCGCCGCAGTACAACACTCAGGCCGGAATGGTTTCCGTTTTTGCATCGCATCGTCATGGTGATTGGCGCGGCGACCTGCGTTTTTACCACAACAGGGGAGAAGGCAACTGGCTGCATCAGTCCGGTCTGGAGGGGGATACGCCTACCAATTTTCAAATGACCGGTCTGCGCTGGAAGGAAGAGTTCTCTCTTTGGTCCGGGGGAACGATTGTTGCAGGACTGGACAGTGACTGGATCTCGGGTGACGTACGATTCAATCGTGTGGCGCCCGCCCCCCAGGGGAGTTTCAATGCGCCGACTTTCCGCGTCACATCGCCCTATGTTGCCCTAAGCCAGAAGATCGATCTAGGCAAGGGCTGGGCCCTGGTGCCCGCGGTGGGCATGCGAGTGTACGATCACAGCATGTTCCGGACAAGAACCTCGCCGCATGCCGGTCTGTCTCTGGTATCCGAGAAAATTACCCTGTTTGGTAATGTGTCGCGTGGCATCAACTATCCGGGTTTGGAAGCTCCCGTTCTCTCCTCCCTGATCCCCGCGCTGGGGCAAAGCTGGAAGCAGCTTGCGGCGGAAGAACTCAATCATGCGGAGGTCGGCGTGAAATTGAATCCGGTTGATGCCACACAAATCGATATCAGCGTGTTTGTTGATCAGGTAAAAAACCGTTATATCTTCGGTTTCCCGCCACATGTTCCGCCTCCTCCCCAATTCCTGAATCTCGGCACCTATGTGATGCGTGGCGCCGAAATTGCAGTCCGGCAAAATATTACCCCGAATTGGACGGTATTTGGCGGACTGACCTTGCTTGATCCCAGCATAGACAATTTGCCCTATACGCCCAAGAGAGCTGTCACCGCAGGGATAAATGGACGGATCGGCCCCTTTCGCTTGACAGTCGATACCCAATATCAGTCGAGTGTGCTGGCGCTTAACCGCGCTCGCACTGCGGGAACTGTCAATACCGAAAAAGTCGATTCATTTGTGATCATGAATGCACGTGTGTCTTACCAATTGCCGATGCTGGGAAAGAAAGGCGAAATTTTCGTAGCCATGGAGAATCTCCTGGATGCCAATTACGCCTATCGCCCAGGATATCCCATGCCGGGGCGCTGGGGCCAGATCGGTTTATCGGCGAGCTTCTGATTGAGCAAAATCTTGTAAACCGGAGCATCGTCTGTTTCATTTCCCGGATTCATCTTCGAACCGAACATTCAAGCTGAAACGCCTGGATCTAAATGTTGAATTCTATGATTTAAACATGGAGGTTTTGATGCAACTATTACCGCTAGTAGCACCTTCAGAAGCATTAACCCCGGAAGAAATCTCGCGGTACAGCCGCCATCTGCTGATTCCCGACGTTGGCATGGAAGGACAAAAGCGCCTCAAGAACAGTAAAGTCTTGGTGATAGGCGCTGGGGGCCTGGGATCCCCGGTCCTTCTCTATCTCGCGGCAGCCGGGGTTGGGACATTGGGAATCATTGACTTCGATATCGTCGATGAATCCAATCTGCAAAGACAAATTATCCATGGACAGTCGGATGTTGGCAGATTCAAGTCCAGAAGCGCGAAGGACTCGGTCAATGAGTTGAATCCCTATGTTCACGTTCAACTTCATAATGAACGTCTTGAAGCAACCAATGCTATTCAGATAATTTCGGGTTACGACCTGGTGATAGACGGTACGGATAATTTCGCCACGCGATATCTGGTCAATGATGCCTGCGTGCTCTCTGGAAAACCATATGTCTGGGGGTCCATTTTTCGGTTCGAAGGGCAGGCCTCTGTGTTTTGGGAAGATGCGCCGAACGGACGCGGCCTGAACTACCGCGATCTATATCCTGAACCACCGCCCGCGGAAATGGCGCCGTCATGCGCGGAGGGCGGGGTATTAGGCATCCTCTGCGCCTCGATCGGCGCGATCATGGCGACCGAGGCTGTCAAGTTGATCACTGGCTTAGGTGAAACCTTACTTGGCAGGCTTGCTGTCTACGATGCCCTGGATATGACGTTCAGGTTTATTCCGTTGCGACGCGCACCAACAAGAACTGCCATAACCGGACTGGCCGATTACCAGGAACTGTGCGGACTAAAGCAGCCGGCTGACGGTAAAACAAATGTTCCCACGATCAGTGCAAAGGAACTGAAAAATATGCGAGACAACGGTATGGATTTGCGGCTCATCGATATCCGTGGAATCGAAGAATGGAACCTCGTTCGCATAGAAGGTGCGAATCATATTCCCAAAAATAAAATGATGTCCAGTGAGGTCTTATCTCAACTCAACAAGGAAGACCTCATCGTGCTTCATTGCAAAATGGGCGTGCGCTCCAGGGATGCTCTCATTGAAATGCAAAAGCGGGGCTTCACGAACGTCAAAAGCCTGGATGGGGGAATTCTCGCGTGGATAAGAGATGTGGATCGCTCACTTCCCATTTATTGAGCCGCATCTCAAGGCGGCGAATGACAGTGCTTTCTCACCCTGACTGTTCACGTTTCAGCCACAGTTCAGTTTTTTGCGACTCGCTGACCAGATAGTAATAAACCCAACGATGTTTTTAAAAAACTACCTTTCCCCGGCAGCCTGGGAAATATTTTTCTTCAGTTCAGTTCGATACATGACCAACATTCAGGAGGTTGAAAAATTATGCTGACCATACACGCTAAATTAGTTGAAGCAATGTTTGCCCAAGCGCGTAAAGATCACCCTGTCGAAACCTGTGGCGTCATTGCCGGCCCCCACGGGTCCAATCTTCCGTTGCGCCTGATCCCGATGCGCAATGCCGCGCAATCGGAAACATTCTTTCAGTTTGACCCCAAAGAGCAGCTGCGGGTCTGGAGAGAAATGGAGGCGCGTAGCGAAGAACCAATCGTTATCTACCACTCGCATACCAATACACCAGCCTATCCTAGCGGAACCGATGTCAAGTATGCACGCGAGCCTCGATGCCACTACGTCATTATTCCGGCAGACTCCAGGTACGGGAAAGAGATTCGCAGTTTTCGCATTTGGGATGGGATGGTGACCGAAGAGCGGGTAAGGGTGCGGAATTCATATAAATCGGAATGGGAATTATCCATGGTGGCTTGAGGGGCGTCTTGCTTCGCAATGGCTTTCTTTAAATAAAGTCGAAAACGTTCGGCCTTCGCCTCTTCACCTCAAGAACTCTTGATTTTTCGCAATTGTATTTCTTCATAACCACCAATCCCAAGGGGACAAATATGCCAATTACCGTAAGTATCCCAACCATATTGAGACCGCTCACCAACAATCAAAAACGGATCGAAATTGACGGCTTCAATGTGCTTGAAGCTATCGAACAGATGGAGCAGCAATATCCCGGCATCAAGGAGAAACTGATAACTGGCGGAGAGGCGCGCCGCTTCATCAATATATACGTGAACGATGACGATATCCGTTTCAGTAATGGTCTTTCAACAAGACTGAATGATGGCGACTCGTTAACCATTCTGCCTGCCGTCGCCGGAGGATAAGCCAAACGAGCGCCAAACGTGGCCCTGCCCTATATAGGTAAGGTAAGAAATATGAGTACGAATCGCACATTAACGGGCTGTGTAATAACTGGCGCCTTAGAAAACCCAGCCCCTGATTTTGCCGCCATAGCTGCCTCGCTTCTTTATCAGACTACGGCGTTGGGTATAAAAACCGAGGCGCATGAGAATTGCTCAGGCAATGGGGCGCTTTCTTTTGAATTCAAGACGCCCCATACCACACCGGTGGTATGCGAGGTAACCCCATGGGACGATATCTCGGGACAAGCATCGGTGACAGAAAACGTAATGCAGGCGGCATGCGGGTTGATGTCGGTGCATGGCCGGGCAGACGGTAAATCCCGGCCTTTGGGATTGAACTACGTTTCGACATTGACTGCCGTGCTGGCGCTTCAGGGCGGAGTTGCCGCTTCGATTGGTCAACTACGGGGTCTTTCAGTGTCGAACAGCACTGTTTCAATGGCATCGGCAGCCCTGTTAAGCGTGGGACAGTATATCGCGGGGGCAACGGCTTCGGAATCTCCTGAAACACCTGAGACCCTGTTTCCTGAACCTATCTCACGTTCCGCTTGCCTTCCTTTTGTTTCATTGGACGGCGTCATCTTTGAACTCGAAACACTGGATGCCGGACCGTGGCAAAAATTCTGGACCGAGATCGGCGTAAGTTCAGCAGGGGCCGGAAAGGGATGGAAAGCTTTTTTGCTGAGATATGCCAAAGCTATATCCCCTCTGCCCGCTGAATTACCTGGCGCAATATCAAGATTGACTTACCACCGCATTTCACAAATATGCGCCAGAACCGGCATGGCTATTTGTCCAATCCGTTCCATTGATGACAGAGCCCAGGACGATGACAGCAGGCACGTATGGCGGCAAGGTCCGTGGGAGTTTTTGTTCGAGTCGAATCGCAACGGTAGAGGATCAAGCCGTGCGACAGGTGATCTGCCGTTAAGCGGACTCACCGTTATCGAATCGTGCCGGCGGATTCAGGGTCCTCTCGCCGGACACTTGCTCTCACTTCTGGGTGCGGAGGTCATCCGGATAGAACCCCCCGGCGGGGATCCTCTGCGAGGCATGCCTCCGATGGCCGAGGGTTGTTCCGCACGCTTCGATGCGCTGAACCGATATAAGACGGTTCGGGAAATCGATATCAAATCGTCAGCTGGACAAGCGGAAATCAAGAAGCTGGCGGAACATGCCGATGTGTTTCTGCACAACTGGGCGCCAGGCAAAGCCGTGCTGCTAAATCTTGACCACGAAGCGCTGACCGCGATAAATCCTTCCCTGGTTTATGTCTACGCCGGTGGTTGGGCAACCGACAGTGCGGCGAACGTCTCATCGAGTTCAATGCCGGGCACGGATTTCATGGCGCAGGCCTATTCCGGCGTTGCTAAAAAGATTGCCGAGGCCTCTGGTATTCGCGGCGGGTCCCTATTTACGGTACTTGATGTGCTTGGAGGCGTCGTTGCCGCACAAGGGATCACTATCGCGCTGCTCAACCGATGCATGAATAACGTGGGTGCGAAGGTCACTTCATCACTGATGAGTTCGGCAACCCTTTTGTGCGCGGATGATTTCCGGAACATATACAACCTGCCAAGCCCTGGTTCAAAAACCTCAACAAGCGAAACCTCAATGAGCCTCATCAACACTATCTATGTCACGAAGCAGGGAAAGATTGCGGTCGAATGCCCTGACTTCAAAACCTCGTTGCGGCTCTCCGAAGCGCTTGATGCCGCTATCGAGGTTGAAGAAGATGGTTTCCCGCATAGCTTGAGCGATTTATTCCTGTCAAGAACGGCGGATGAATGGGCCAGAATTTTTGAACAGGCGCAAATTCCGGCGGCCGTTGTTATTGAAGACCTCTCCGACTTGCAAACCATCGCGTACCTGCAACCAAGCCTGAGTCCTGGCCCTTATACCCAGGTTAATTCTCCGTGGAGATTTAAATGAATCATTCCGGAATCATAGACATCGTTCCTGCCGAGATTCGCAAACAGTGGTCCCAGAAGGGGCTCTATCCGGATAAATCACTGTACGAGTTGTTTTGCGAGCATGTGCGGCAACATCCCGATAGTCCCGCGGTTGCCTCACTTGACCAGACCATCACTTACAGGGGGCTATTGGACAAGGTTCATCGCCTGGCTGCCAGCCTCAGGAAATTGGGGATTGTTCCCGGAGATGTCGTTGCTTACCAGCTTCCCAACGGTTGGCATAGCTGCGCAATCGATCTCGCGGCTGCCGCGCTCGGCGCGATCGTGGCACCCTTTCCACCCGGACGCGGCCGCCTCGATATTCAGTCTTTACTGAGACGGTGTGATGCTCGCGTGATTATTGTCGAGCGGGAGCACGCAAAGACCGATCTATGCGAGCTTATTGAAGCAATACGGCCCACTTTGCTTTCATTGCGTGTCCTCATTGTTGACGGAAAAGCCGAAGAAGGCTGGTACGCACTGAACGACCTGTTTCAAGCTGAGCCAATTGAATCACGTCAGTTACCAAAAGTCTGCCCGGATTCACCCGTTCGCTTCCTGATCTCATCCGGAACAGAGTCCGAGCCAAAATGGGTTGCTTATTCCCACAACGCACTGGCTGGTGGCAGAGGGCGTTTTCTGCAACAAATACATCCTGATGGAAAGACTTTCCGGGGTCTTTACCTGATGCCGCTTGGCACAGCCTTTGGGTCAACTGCGGCATTCGGTGTCCTGTCATGGCTTGGCGGATTGCTTATCGTCCTGCGGCACTTTGACGTTGCAGCGGCCATTCAAACGATAGCAGAGCTGAAGCCGACTCACATCCTGGGCGTACCCACTATGTTTCAACGCATCGCCGCGGACCCGGCGTTAGCGAAAACCGATACTTCCAGCCTGATCGCCATCATTAGCGGCGGAGCGAAAATCGATGAAGCCTCGATTCGCCGATGCACGGAGGCATTCGGATGTGGATTTATCGGCTTATATGGTTCTGCGGATGGGGTTAATTGCCATACCGCGCTTGATGATGATGCGGAAACCATTTCCCGGAAGGCAGGCCGGCCTAATCCGGATATTTGTTGTATCCGGATAGTGGATGACCAGAAGCGGGAAGTACCTCGAGGTTGCGTCGGTGAAATAATAGCCAGGGGTCCGCTGAGCCCGATGCAGTATGTCAATGCGCCAGACCTCGATGCGCTATACCGTGATAAAGATGGATGGGTCTACACAGGAGACCTCGGTCTAATAGATGATGGCGGGCATCTGGTGCTGTCCGGGCGAAAGAAAGAAATCATTATCCGGGGTGGCGTCAATATCAGCCCCGCTCAAATAGAAAGTATTGCTGCTTCCCATCCCGCAGTCGTTAGCGCCGCCTGTGTACCGGTTGCCGATGCGGATCTGGGTCACCGCATTTGCCTCTGCCTGGCGTTGCGGGATGGAGTCGAACGTCCTTCGCTATCCCAATTCACCGACTATCTGCATCAACAGGGCCTGGAGACAAACAAGCTCCCTGAATACTTACGCTATTACCGGCAATTGCCGCTCAGCCCGGCGGGAAAGATCGATAAAAAACGATTGACTGCGGAGATAGAGTTTACGCAATCGATGGCTGAGCCAGTTCTCGCCCAACAGGCCCATTAATGCTGCGCATCAATAGAAAATCAGCACATACGGAACCGGCCATTTCACTTTCCCGCGAGGTGAGAAAATTTGTTGATGAAATGATTATTCCAAACGAGCTGCGGCTGGATGGGAATGGAGGTGGAGATTCATCATTTCGGCTGCAATCCGAACTAACCGAAAAAGCGCGATCCGCCGGACTATGGGGCTTGTTTTATCCTCTTTCTCACGGCGGAAAAATAGCTTCCCTTGAAGATTACCTGATTGTTGCTGAACAGGAAGGGCGTTCGGAGTTCTCGCCTGCGATTTTTGGCAGTCACTCCGCACTGGATGCGCATATGCTCCTCAAATTCGGCGGTGATGAAATCCGCAAAAACTTTCTGGATCCCATGATGACCGGGAAAGCGGTTCCGAGTTATGGCATGACAGAACCGGGACATGGCGGTTCGTTCCCTGCCTTGATAACCACATCCGCCCATTTGTCGGACGGAAGCTGGACCATAAACGGGAGAAAATGGTTTGTTGGCAATGTGGACCACGCGACCTTTGTCACCGTCCTGGCGCGTACTGCCGGGACAGATAGTATCCCTGGCAAGGCCCTGTCCATGATTCTGGTTCCGTCCGATATACCAGGATTCAAGATTGAACGTCGAATCACCATGATGGGACGCTCTCTCGGTCAGGGCGAAATTTCTTTCAATGGCGTGCAAGTGCCTGAGCACAACCTTCTCGGTTCCCCTGGTAGCGGCATCGACCTGATGGGCCAGCGGCTCGGCATTGGCCGATTGCTTCGCTCTATGAACTGGGTGGGTTTGGCACAGCGATGTTTCGATCTAATGGGCGCCCGGATCAATTCCGAGCGCGGCCAATCCGCCCGGTTATCCGAGAAACAGTTGGTGCGCCAGCACGTCGTCAATGCATATCAAGCGATTGCAAGTGCGCGGGAATTAATACGGGTAGCTGCAAGGGGCATCGATGCCCGGCGTCCAAGCGATGTCGAAATCAATGTCGCCAAAATAGCGGCGTCACAAGCGCTATGCACTGCTTCGGACTCGGCAGTGCAATTGTATGGAGCGGAAGGAATCAGCGATCTCACCCCGCTTTCGGGTATTTACAGGATAGCACGCACCTCACGCATTCTGGATGGCACGGACGAGTCGCTTATCAGCTCGGTGGGCCGCCGACTCATCAATTTTTTTAAAGACGAGGATGTGTATTACTTTGCCTGATCCATTCTTTCTGAATCTTCCGCACTTGTTCGGTGAAGTTCTGTCTCGATGCGGGAACGAACAAAGATGATGGCCAGCACCACGACAACTATTGCAAGCATCTGGTTTCGGATTGTTCTGGTATTTGCCATGGCCTTGCCCATGCTGGTTCTCTATGCCATTAGCACGCTTGGGCCCTTGCTTGGCCGTGACCTGCATTTCAAGCCCGAACTGCTGGGTTACCTGGTGATGAGCTCATTTGGCCTGGCGGCTGTTTTATCGCTCTGGGCAGGGGCTTTTGTAGATCGCATCGGTTCGCGTTATGCGTTAACGATACTTTTCTCCGCCATCGCGTTGGCTTTTGCGCTGATCGCAACGGTTGAAAATTATTATGGTTTAGTCGCAGCAACTGCCATCTGCGGAATCGCTCAGGCGCTCGCCAACCCGGTCACAAATTTACTGATCGCGCAGCAGGTTCCGCCGGAGAAGAAAGCAGCAGTTGTCGGACTCAAGCAATCAGGCGTTCAGCTCGCCGCTCTTTTCGCAGGTCTGATACTTCCCGGTATCGCATCTCAATATGGCTGGCATACGGCGTTCTGGATCATTGTTCCTGTAGCAATACTATTTGGACTAACAACGCATTTCGTCACACCCAGGCAACACAGCGGAAGTGGCAGGAGCTTCAGGATTTTGCTTCCGAATCCGCTGTTGCTGCGGTTGATGGTCATCCAGTTTTGCGTCGGCATATCCCTCTCTGCTTTCGTCACCTTCTTGCCGACCTTTGCCATCCGGCAAGGCATGCCGCTACCGCTGGCCGGTACCTTAATCGCTATCTTCGGCCTAATGGGAATGCTATCCAGGATCGTGTTGACACCCATGGGAGCAAGACTCAAGGACGAGTCGCTACTTCTGCTTTTTCTTATTGTTATAGCGGCTTGTGCAATGGCAGTGACGATGCAGGCAAGCCCGGACGCCCACTGGCGGTTGTGGGTGGGGGCCGTGGGCATGGGGCTTACCGCGGTGGGCACCAACGCAATAGCGATGAGCATGTTGATAAGAGAACCGGGATTTGGTCCGGTGACTACTGCGTCCGGCTTTGTTTCGGTTGCTTTCTTCGGCGGCTTCGCACTGGGCCCCCCGCTTTATGGGGCTTTATCGGATTATTCCCGTGGCTTGCTGCTTGGCTGGAGTGTGCTGATCGGTGTGCTTTTATGCGCCTGCCTGATGGCGCTGGCGCTGGCCTGCGCTCGTCGGCGTCGGGCGCAGGCGTTAGCGATGGCTGCTGGTCCCCTCCAGCGCGCGACCGCTGTGGATGTTCAAGAACGCTACAACTTCATGAACAAATAATTCAGGTGCGGTTCTCATCGCGCTGTGTTGTTGCCCCTGAAGCATATTGACCTCGCTGCCCGGCAGGACCTGGTGAAGCGTCTCGGCAATATGATGACGGCGCGGCGGACTCTCGCTGCCAAGGAGGAGCAAGGTAGGGATTCGCAAGGCACAGAACCGGGCAGGCTGGAAAACATAGCGGTCGATACCCTGCAATTCACGAAGAATCGTGTGAGCTGCAGCTATCCGCCCTGGCCAGTTTGATCCAGCTTGCATGGCGGCAATTTCATGGGGTGGCGTTTTGACCACGTCGCGGAAAAAAAGCAGCAGAGCTTCTTCCGGTTTGCCCGCATCAAGTAGCGCTTGCAGGCGTGCGCCGAGTTCGGCAGACCAGCTACTGCCAGTCAACGAAATGGATGGCTCATAGAGGATGAGCCGGTGAATGTTTGGAGTCAGCAATGCGGCCTCCAGGGCGCAGAGTCCTCCGAAAGAATGTCCCAGGACATTCACGGCGCCGCCGATAGCATCGGTAACCGCGGCGATATCTTCGCACTCGCGTTCGAGCGCATAAACGTCGGCATCGCCGCTGTCGCCGCGCCCCCGTCGGTCAATGGTCCAGACGCTGAAGTGACGTTCAAGCGCGGCCAATGACGATGCCCATGCGAAGTGATCGCCGGAGGTACCGTGCACGAGTAACAAGGGTTCGCCCGCGCCACTGCGCCAGCATGCGATTGGCACCCTATTCCTTGAGGAGATTATTTCCATGATTTTTCCGGTTCGGGACCTTTTGAAGCAAAAAATAAATTGGTAAACATCGGTAAGCGAAAGAATTCAAGCTCGTGCGTGTAAAGAGGCAAGTCAATTATCGGAAACGATCAAGGCTGTTAATTCTCTGCATCTTGATCGACGCCATATTGCGAATCAATGGTGCATGGGCTGCGGACGGAATCAAACCTGTGGGTCAAATTAACGAATACCTGCGCATGACCGGGGAACTGTACGGCAGCTACGAGGCGTGGGATTATTTTCGGCCAAGTCCGGCAATCAATAATAACAACGACTACGATTTATGGGCGCTACGCACAAGGTTCGGGGCACTGCTCACGACCCCATATATTGATGGCTACGCGCAAGCGCAATATGTCGGTTTATACGGTCTTCCCAATGATGCAGTCGCATCTCCCGGTGGTCCTTTAGGATTGGGCGGCGCTTATTTCCTGGCGAACCGGTCCACCAATGCCAGCAATATTTTTCTGAAACAGGCTTATCTCGACTTCAAATTCAACACCCTGGGATTACCGGGCGCATTCCTTAGGATCGGTCGATTCGAATTTATGGACGGCATGGAATACAAAACCGGAATTGCCAAGTTCGATGGTCTCAAAAGAGCACGCATTGCGCAACGTCTCATGGCGTCCAATGTCGTCCATGTGGGACGAAGCTTCGACGGTTTTACCGCCTCTTATGATCGGCCCGGTTTTAATATCACGGCAACCGGCGTACGTCCAACCCCGGGTGGATTTACCGTTCAGGGGCAAAATGAAATCAGCGACATCCATCTGTTTTATGCCGCGCTAACCAGCAAGAAGGACGTGTTGTTGCCAGGAACCGAAGGCCGGCTCTTCTATGTGAATTACGATGACAAGCGTAACACACAGGTGGTTGACAACCGCGCTGTCGCCGATCGACCCCGGCTTGACAGTCAGAATCTGAACCTTCACACCGTAGGCGCCCATCTGCTGACGCTTCAGCAACTGGGCTCGGGCAGCATCGACGCTTTATTGTGGGGAGCCTATCAGTTTGGCGACTGGACCAACCAGGACCACCGGGCTTGGGCAATCGCTGCCGAGGCGGGTTATCAATGGACCGACGTTGCCTTCAAGCCGTGGTTACGCGCGCTCTATTTTCTAAGCTCGGGCGACGACAGTGCAACGGACGGCAGGCATAAAACCTACTTTACGGTGCTTCCCAGCGGGCGTGCCTATGCCAAGCTTCCATTCTACAACTTGATGAACATGCAGGATGCATTTCTCCAGATGATCGTCTCACCCACCCCAAAGATCAAGGTAACCGTTGACCTGCATCATCTGTCGCTCAGTAATTCAAATGATCTGTTCTATGCTGGTTTGGGTCCCACGCTGGGCTCTGGGGCATTCGGCTATTCGGGGCGGCCTTCCCATGGCAAAAGCGACGTGGGTCAACTGGTAGACATCAGTTTCACGCATATGCTCACCAAGCAGTTGTCATGGAGATTCTATTATGGGCATGCGTTTGGCGGCAGCGTCGTCGAGGATGTTTATCAGGGCAAAAAGGACGCCGATATGGTCTACATAGATTTCAATCTGGTTTTTTGAAGGGATGGTGTTATGCATATTGTGGATAAAAAGTCATACCGCATTGATGAACAGATGCTGAACCCGCTGCTGAGTACGCTGCCGAGTCCGCTGCTGACTCATGGAGAAATGATGAGTGCAATTGACTTGATGATTCATCGCATGGATGCTATTGATTCAAGCTGCACGGACGCCTTCCCTCTTTATTCGCCGGGAACCACCGATCGCTGGGTTACCTCATCAGGCGGTTCCTGGGTCGGGGGATTCTGGAGCGGTTGCTGGTGGTTGCGATCACGAATAACAGGATCAGCATCGGATCAATGCAAAGCCTCTGATATTTGTCAGCGCCTCTCGCAAAAGGTAAGCAGCGATTCCATAAACCGCAGCCTGATTTTCTGGTATGGCGCAGCTCCAGGCGATCTCTGGTTTGGCGATGTAAACGCGCGCGAGCTTGCAGAAAAATCCGTTACCGCAATTGCAGCTTCCTATGATCCGGAAACGAATTGCATTCCCCTCGGTACAGACATGGGTGGTGGAAAAGAGGGGAATCAATTCATTACGATAGACACGCTTGCTTCCTTGATCCAGCTCCTTAACCGCAGCAAGCATGTCGTTTATCATCAAATCTCGCGTTGCCATGCGGATACCATAATAGCTGCATGCCGTGCCGATAATGGCGCTTTCCACGCAACTGCACACTTTGAGCAAGGGGCCTTTCGACCCATCGATCAAGCCGGCATCTGGTCTCGTGGTCAAGCCTGGGCCATGCTGGGGCTGAGCCAGGCAGCGGCGCAATGGGGGGAGCCTTACCTGGCCTATGCACGATCAGCTTGTGAATACTGGAAATATTCACGTCCAGGATCGTTACCGCTAAATCGACTGGACGATCCTTCAGGTCTCTCCGACCTTTCATCCGCCGCGATCGCGTCTCTGGCATTCCTCTCCCTGGCTGACCTGGTACCTGATGGAACGCAATGGCGCATTTATGCCCATCAACAGGTTACCGCGATCGTTCGAAGCCAATACTTCACCGGGTTTCCAGAAAATAGCGATGATAAAAAGAGTAGAGACGGGACCGCTTCGGGAATATTCTGGGGTTGCCATTACAAAACCAGCCACGATAAAGATGAACTGGTCGAGTCGGTTTGGGGCAGTTTTTTCCTCATGGCGGCGCTCTGTGTTCTCATTGGCGCCATCAAGCCCGGTGATTTTTAAAAATATCGATTATGCATTAACCGCAAGATTCTAAAACGCCTGTAAATCAAGGATACAAAATGATGAAAAGTACACGCTTTGGATTGATCAGACGTATCACGCTCTGCCTGTTTTTAATGCTGGCAGCATTGTCCTCCACCTCATCCACTGCTCAGCAATCAGCGCACGGCGCTGTTCTTCTCCATGCAGCACGGCTTTTCGATGGCAATAACATGAGAACGGATACTTCCGTCTTAATGATAAATGGGCGGGTAGCACAAATCGGCACGCGCGAGTCATTCAAATCCGGTAATGCGGATGTCATCGATTTGGGCGATGCGACCATACTGCCCGGCTTCATAGAGTTGCATGCACACCTGTCATTTCAAAAAATCCCGGCGGACACCGTGCTGAAGCATGGAATCACGACAATCCGAGATGTGGGCGGGCCCATACATAAGCCATATGGCGGGAATGGAAGCCTGCGTGTACTCACCTCCGGGCCGATTATTACAGCGCCTGGCGGTTATCCCATTTCAATCATGGGACACACAAATGTCGCAACCGAGGTGTCCACCGAAGAAGAAGCACGCACCACGGTTCGCAACCTCATCAATAAAGGTGCCGTCGTGATCAAGATTGCGCTGGAGCCTGGTGGTGAAGCAGGCGCCCCATGGTCATCCGGCCATGGTCATGGTCACGACCACGGTCACAGCCACGGCCATGATCACGGCGATGGTCATCATGATCAACCAGATGCAGCACAAGCGAATACCCATCACAAGCCTGCCAGCAGCGCCTCCCCCGCGAAACAACCCTGGCCGTTATTGCCGGAAAAAATTGTAAAGGCGATTGTGGATGAGGCACATGGCAATAAACGCAAGGTGACAGCGCACATTGCCGAGGTACAAGGTGCACAGATTGCTGTCAACGCAGGTATCGATGAATGGGCTCACGTGCCTTGCGACGTTATTCCCGAGCCGTTGTTAAAACAGGCAGTGGCGCAGAACGTAAAAATAGTCACAACGCTCGATACTTTATCGAAATGTTCGGGTGTCATTCACAATGCCGGCGCCTGGGCGGCACTGGGCGGCGAATTTTTATACGGCGCTGAAATTGCCCATCCGGACATTCCCCGCGGAATTGACGCGCAGGAGCTTATGTACATGATGCAAATGGGCAGAATGAAATTAATCGACGTCTTGCGTGCAGCGACATCGAAAGCGGGTGAACATCTGAATTTACCTCTTCTGGGTACCATTCAACGGGGTGCCCCTGCCGATATTATTGCCGTGAGGGGCGATCCCACTCATAACCTGAAAATTCTCGAATACCCCGATCTGGTTATTTCAGGTGGCAAAATCGTATTGAATCATTTTGAAAACCAATGACCGGTTTCACCCTGAACACATGAAAATCCCAGCGCCGTGCCAGTGCTATAAATACCTTTATTACCAGATAGAACGATATAATGCCCATCCTTGGCAGTTTAAAATGATGGAATTTCCATCCTGTAAAATCGGAGTACAAACATGAAGAGAATGGCCTTGTTGTTGACGGTTTCCGCATTGGTGAGCCTGGCAGGCTGCACAAAAACTGATAATTACACACCCCAGGAAAATGCCAGCGGAGAAGATATTTTTTATGCTAATTGCACAAAATGCCACAAGCCGGAGTCTGCCGGCAGCGTGATGACAATAGATGCCAAGATGGCAAACAAGGACGCAATCATTCAGAAGGTTCAGAAGGGAAGCATGGGGATGAGCGCGTTCCCCAATATTAAAGGCGAGCCAGCGCAACGCCTGGCGGAGTTCGTTCTGGCAAACAGCAAAACCAAGTAGTTTGCCGTATAGGTTGCAGTCGGACGGGTTGTTGGAGAAGGATGACTCCAGCAAAATCCGCCAGAATCGACGAAATGGAGGAGGATGAGAGCTGGGGGGCGGAGTGGTGTCGAATCCATGACTACGTCACCGGTGCGGGCGCAGATACCATTGCCCATTCATCCTCCATCACATCATTCTAGCAGCGAGGTACTGATGTGTTCATAGTCAAGTGGACGCTTGTCGTCATTGCCCTTGTCGCCATTGCCGGACTGATTGCCGGTCAACTCGGACTCCTCAAGGGAACACCGCCTGCCGATCTGGGCGTGCACGGCGGGAAGCTCAAGCCCCCCTCGCAAGCACCCAACAGCGTATCCAGCCAGGCCTCGCTCTACCCCGGTCATCCGCAGCGCACTTACGCGGATATAGCGCCACTGTCTTTGAAAGGCGATCCGGACGCCACGCTCGACCGCATTGCCGGCATTATCGAAGCCATGGATGGCGCGAATATAGTCAAAAGAGAACCAGGCTACATTTACGCACAGTTCACTACCCGCCTCATGAAGTATGTAGATGATGCCGAGTTCTGGTTCGATCCAGATGCGGAAGTCATTCAAGTCCGATCGGCGTCTCGCCTTGGAAAGTCAGATCTCGGCGTGAACCGCAAGCGCATCGAATTCATTAGGCAAAAGCTCAGTTCTTCTTGAGCTTGCTGGCCGACAGCTCGTGGATTTGTCGCGCCGCTTTGCTCATCGCTGAGGGCACCTTGATAAATCCTTCATGACGCGCCTTGCCCACGTTTCCCCATACCCGCTTTCATGACTGCTGCGCTCCGCCCGCTCTACCGTTTTCTGCTCGCATTTCTTATCCTGGCGCTGCTGCTAGCAGGCAGCAGCGGCTGGCTCATGCTGCACGGCAGCCTGCCGCAATATGGCGGGACGGTTAGCGTAACCGGCCTGTCTGCCCCGGTGTCTGTGGAACGCGATGCCCTTGGCAGCGCGACACTCCGCGCGCAGAATCGCCATGATCTGGCCTGGGCCCTCGGTTACGTCCATGCACAGGAACGCTTCTTCGAAATGGACTTGATGCGGCGAAAAGCAGCGGGCGAACTGGCCGAATTGTTCGGGGCAGCCGCTTTGCCAGTCGACCGCGAAGCGCGGAAACACCGCATGCGCGCACGGGCATCGGCAACACTGGCGAATCTGTCGGCCGAACAAAAGCAAATGCTCGACGTATATCGAGATGGGGTAAATCAAGGCCTGGATGCGCTTGCGACGCGTCCGTTCCCATATCTGCTGACACGAATGCAGCCCGTTGCGTGGCGCAGCGAAGACAGCATACTGGTCGTTCAAGCGATGTATTTCACGCTGAACGAGGCGAGCGATCTGCGCGAACTGGACTTCTCCACCATGCGCGCGTCACTCCCGGAAGCTGCCTACCGTTTTCTCACTTTCAGCGGCGGCGCCTGGGACGCGCCGCTCATCGGCACAGCGTTTCAATGGCCGGAGCCTCCTTCCGCCGACGAACTCGATCTGCGCAAGCTCGACCCCGGCATCATGCCGCGCATCGATGAGCGTAGCGCCGATGAGCCCATTGATGACTTCCCCGGCAGTAACAGCTTCGCTGTCTCCGGCCAACTGGCCGGAGGCGCCGCACTGATCGCCAACGACATACATCTGGAACTGCGTGTACCAAATATCTGGTTCCGAACTCGCCTGATTTATCCCAATTCACGCCATACCGGACAAATGAATGACGTCATCGGCGCCAGCCTGCCGGGCACACCGGCAATCGCCGTCGGCTCCAATCGCCAGATCGCGTGGAGCTTTACAAACAGTTATGGCGATTTCATCGACTGGGTAAGAGTCACGCCGGACCCCGCTGATGCTTTGCGCTACCGTAGCGCGACCGGGTGGAAATCCATTGCCGTTCACCGTGAAGTCTTGCATGTGCGCTATGCGCCGGATGAGATACTTGAAGTATACGAGACCGAGTGGGGTCCAATCCTGGCTGCCGACCACGATGGCGCGCCACTCGCGCTGGCCTGGACCGCGCACCGTCCCGACGCGGTAAATATGGAACTCGCTCGGCTTGATGAGGCGGAAACCGTAGATGAAGCAATTGTAATTGCACAAAATGCCGGGATTCCGGCGCAAAACTTTATCGTTGGCGACCGGAAAGGCAAGATTGCCTGGACCATCGCCGGCCGAATTCCAGCGCGAACGGGCAACTACGATCCAACACTCCCTGCGGATTGGAGTGCACCGGATACGGGATGGAACGGCTGGCTCTTACCCACGCAGTATCCGCTTATTGTTGATCCGCCAGGGCAGCGTCTTTGGACCGCTAATGCGCGTACCGTCGACGGCCTCATGCTCGACAGGCTAGGTGATGGCGGGTACGATCTTGGCGCGCGCGCAAAGCAGATCCGCGACGACTTATACGACCTCAAGCACTTCTCACCCGGCGACATGCTGGCGATTCAACTTGATGATCGCGCATTGTTCCTGGCGCGCTGGCGGCAACTTCTCGAACTGACACTAAACCAGGCGGAATCAGCGCCATGGCGCACCGAAATGGAGCTAGCGCTTCGCGATTGGGATGGGCATGCATCTACGGATTCAGTCGCCTACCGCTTAGTTCGTGCATTCCGCCAGGAGGTTATCCATAAGGTACTCGACGGTTTTGAAGTAGCAGTCCGACAAGATCATCCCGATTTTGCGCTCCCACCGTTAAGCCAGGCCGAACACGCAGTATGGACATTGATCGAGCGTCGCCCCCCGCACCTGTTGCTGCCGGTTTATAACGACTGGGAAGATTTGCTCGGCAGATGCGCGAAACATGTGGCTGAGCGTATGCAAAGCCGGCCGGGCGGTATCGCCGCTCGCACCTGGGGTGAACGTAATACCGCCCGCATCCGCCATCCGCTCAGCCGGGCTCTGCCGGCGTTTGCCGAAAACTGGCTGGATATGCCAAAGGATGCGCTACCCGGCGACAGCAAGATGCCGCGCGTGCAATCACCTCGCTTTGGCGCCTCGAATCGTTCTGCGGTCGCACCGGGCAGTGAAGAGCATGGATATTTCGAAATGCCCGGTGGACAGAGCGGGCACCCGCTCTCACCCTATTATGGCAGCGGTCACGGCGATTGGGTCGAGGGCAAACCGACGCCATTCCTTCCCGGCCCAGCCGAGCAGACGTTGTACTTGCGTCCGCTCACGAAAACCCGGTAGTTGTTGCATGGCGCAAAGTCCGACCAAGCCCCACTATTTCTTCTGCGTTCCGCCGTGAATGCTCAGTCCCGGTTCGTTCGCCTGGCGTCCTTTTTCGTAATGGGTATAAACGTAGACAGGCAACTCCAACTCACCGAGATGATGCTTGATCAGTGGCTGTACCACTTGCCAATCCAGTCCGCCCGCGCCGGTCGCAAGGCGTGGCAGGGCGACATTGGCAAACCTCCCACTTTCCAATAGATGCCGCAGTTCGCGCAGCGCGCGATCGACATATTCAGTCCGGGCACGTCCCGGCCTGCTCTCGCTGCTTTCCGGGGCTTCATTGGTGAGAAGGCTGACGACACGCTTGCTCATCGCGCCTGACCATACCCACGCCTCGCCGACCTTAGGTTGCCCAGTGTGACAGAAGTGGCGAAAATCCTTCACAAGAGCGGGCCATTGCTGACGCAGACTCAAGGCCAGACCTTGATCGAAATGGTCATGGGGGGCAACCGCATGGACGATAACTTGAGCGTGGCTCAACAGGATATCGCCCCTTACCTCATGGATCATGTAGCCTCCGGCGATAGGCATAAAGGAACGAGCATATATTCCAGTATAGCAATCCGATTTTTATTTACCCGGTCTCTGGAATTGCAAATTTCGGCTCACACACGCTGAATACCGAGTCCTCGAATACCAGTCCCAGGATTTACCAACTTAACAATAAAAAATTTGCTGCCATAACTTCACGCTCGATTTGACATCCCTTTTCGTATTACCTATATAAATAGATAAGAACTGGTCCAGTCTAAATAGATAAGAGCAGATCCAGTCCTTGTTTTAATTATGGACTCCGTGTAACTCAACTTGGTTCAAAGGAGCTATCATGATCAAACCTTTTTCCACCTTGTTCGCCGCGGTTCTTGCCGCTACCGTTGGGGCGCAACCGGCTTTTGCTCAACAACTGCAAACCCAAATCGTCGCAACCGGCCTTGACCGACCCTTGTTCGCCACCTCCCCCGCCGGAGATTCGCGACTATTCATTGTTGAGCAGGGCGGTTTGATCAAGGTGCTCCAAAATGGGGCGGTGCTGCCAACTCCGTTTCTGGATTTGTCTGATTCGGTCAATACCGAGGGCGAGCGCGGCCTCCTCGGGATGGCATTTGATCCAAATTTTGCGTCCAACCACCGCTTCTATGTCGATTATATCGATAAGACCACCCTCAATACGGTAGTCGCTACGTATCAGGTGGGCACGGCTCAACCAAACGTAGCAGATGCCGCAAGCGCCCAAACCATACTCACTGTCGCGCAACCCGAGTTCAACAATCACAAGGCCGGGTGGATCGGTTTTCGCCCCGGCGAAGCAAATAACCTCTACATCGCCACTGGCGACGGCGGGTTCCGCGATGATCCCGGAAATCGCGCACAAAATCTTTCCGAGAATCTCGGCAAGATTCTCCGCGTCGACGTGTCCACCGATCGTTCGCCTGGCGATCCTACCCAATACGGCTACGCGATACCGGAGGGCAATGTTACAGGCGGAAACCCTGAAATCTACGCTTATGGGCTGCGCAATCCGTTCCGCGACAGTTTCGACCGCGAAACCGGCACCTTCTACATTGGGGATGTCGGGCAAAACGCACGCGAAGAGATCAACAATGGCGTCGCTGGCGGCAATTATGGGTGGCGCAAGTTTGAAGGCACACTGTTGAATTTTCCTGACGACCCCGAGATTGCAAACCACACGCCACCAATCCATGAATATAGCCATAGCGACGAAGGCGGCTCGGTCATCGGCGGCTATGTCTATCGTGGATCAGAGATCGAAGGACTGGAAGGTACTTATTTCTTCGCCGACTTCGTAAACGACAAGGTGATGTCCTTCGATCCCGCAGACCCCAACATGACTCTCTCCGACCGCACTGAGGAACTGCTGTCCCCCACCGGGATTTCCGGTGGAATTACCTCATTCGGCGAGGATGCTGCCGGTAACCTGTATCTAGTAAGCATCAATGGCCAGGTGGGGATGATCGCGGCTATACCTGAACCACAGAGCTACGCCATGATGCTGGGGGGAATGCTTCTGGTTGGGCTATGGGCCAGGCGGAGGGAAAAAGCTGCATCTGCGCTCGCGTGATTTGCATAAATGTGAGGCAGTGGGCCTGTGCCTATGGCTGATAGCCCGTCAATCCGCGCCCGGTCTCCTACGTCCAGTATCAACACCAGTACGGCGCCGAACCCGAACATGACGCCCCAGCGATACCAAGCCCATGCGGCAGCCAGATGACCAGCACCAGGGTAAACATCAGCGCCGCATGCAGGTCAGCCTCTCTTAAATGAGTTTCCCTAAAATCTCAGAAAGAGCCGGGATGACGATGCGAAGTGAATACATCATCGTGCCCCGCATCACCGTCTCCGCTGTTTTACCCGAATCTTTTTGGCGCTAGCAGCACTTGGCGGCGGCTTTACGCTTCGCGGACTGAACAGTTGAGGGTGGCGCGCAGCACGCGTCCGCTTCATCCGTTTTCGTCCTAGTGTCCGCGCCGTATATCTCTGCCTTGTCCAGCGTGTGATAGGTCTCCCACGCAATCCCCTGCGGATCGGTAATCCAGTATTTGTCCGAGCGCGCATAGCAGCATGTCGCGTCCGGCTGATCGAGCATGGCGATTTCAGCAGCGGCCACTTGCCCGCGCAGGGCGCCGAGTTCTTTGTCCGTATCGACCTGGAGCCCGAGATGGTCCAGGCCTGCCTTTGCGCCCCTCTGTGAGATAGCAAAGTTGATGCGGGGATCTTCCATCATCCACTTTGCGTAGTCCGGTTTGTGCACCGAGGGCTCGGCTCCGAATACTGCCGAATAAAAGCGGATGTTTGCGTCGAGATCATCAACAGCGATATGCACGTGAAAACGTTTCATGATTTGCTCCTTTCAGGTTTGCGTTTAATTTGCGGTGGCGCACAGCATCCCTCGAGCGCCGTTTCCATCACTGCAAGGCACTCCTGCGGCATGCCCTTGCAGCAGTTCCGGGTAAGAAACGTCATCAGCGCCGCCATTTGCGTAAAGTCGGCCATGTAGTAGATAAATCGGCTTTTCTGGCGCGAGGTCACCAGACCCGCATGGCTGAGTTCCTTGAGGTGAAAGGACAGGGTCGCAGGTGCCACACCAAGTTTTTCACCAATGCTGCCCACTGCCATGCCTTCAGGGCCCGCCTCGACGAGCAAGCGAAAAACTGAAAGCCGCGTTTCCTGGGCGAGTGCCGCAAGGGCGTTTACTGCTATTTTAGTTTCCATGTTTCTAGATTAATAGAATTGTAGAAAAATGTCAAAGGAAATATATGGGTCGCGGGTCGCTACCCCACACCCCCTCGTTGGCACGGGGCAGAGTGCACAGGAGATCTGCGGTCAATCCTTATCTCCTGCACTCACCTTTCAGCATCCGTTGGCTGCAGCCTGCATCAAGGCCAAGACCGCTTTGGGGTGGCTTCAGTCAGCCTTGACCCTGCCAATCATAGCCGGACTAAAAACACAACGCCTTGACCTTCAGGCTCGGCAGCATGTAATGTTCGCCCCTTGTTGATGAGTCGTTCTTGGAATTCCTATCTTTGAGTAATCCCCCCGCTACAGACGAACTTCTTCACGGTATCCTCAAGCAGGTTTCCCGTTCGTTTTATCTCACGCTTAATGTGCTGCCGATTGGCGTGCGCGATCAGATGGGACTGTCGTATCTCTTTGCGCGCGCAGCCGACACCATTGCGGACACCGACCTCATCGACCGCGCGCAGCGGCTGAAATACCTTAATCAGTTCCGCGCGCAGTTCGCAACAGACCGTATTGACTGGAAAGCCATCCGTGAGATTCAAACCGTGCTGATTCCTCATCAGAAGGACTCCGGAGAAAGTATTCTTCTTCAGCGACTGGAAGACTGTTTCAGGCTGTATGAGGAATACTCCGCCGGCGATCGGGAACGAATCCAATGGCTGATGGAGGTGCTGCCCGAGGGGATGGAAATGGACCTGACCCGCTTTCCGGGGGAATCCAGCTCGCAGCTCACCGCATTGTCCACACTGGACGAGTTGGACCGGTACACTTACTATGTCGCTGGGTGTGTGGGAGAATTCTGGACCAGAATGATCTGTGCGCATCGGCCGACAATGAACCGGTGGAACGTCGAAGAGATGTCTGCCGTTGGGGTGAGATTCGGAAAGGGGCTGCAACTCACGAATATTGTCAAGGACATAGCGCGCGACCTGCATAATGGCCGCTGTTATGTGCCAGAGTCGCTCCTGGCCGAAGCTGGGTTGAAACCAGCCGATTTGCTGATTGAAACCAATCTGCCGAAATTCAGGCCGGTGCTGAACCGGCTCATCAGGCTCGCCATGGAGCACCTGGATCAAGGCTGGATTTATACCATGGCGATTCCTGTCTCCGAGATCCGCCAGCGGTTGGCTTGCATCTGGCCAATACTATTGGCGGGCGAGACATTGAAACGTGTCGCGATTGCGCCTGACTTGCTTGACCCGGCCGTTAATATCAAAGCGCCCCGCAGCGTTGTTTATCGTGTGGTGGCGCTGACGACCCTCACTTGTGCCAATGCCTATGTGGCGACTACTTATTGGGATAGCCTCAGAAAGCAAGTTGCCTGAGCCCTAGACTGGGGCCTGCATGAACCGACGATGAACGCCAGAGGTCAGAGGGTCTGAGGTTGAGGTCTGAGCAAGATAAAACAGGGCCGCACCCCAGGAATTTTTATCGTGCCGCATCCATGAATAAATCTCCAGAAAAACCCGGTTCTCTGACAACCGCACCTCCCGCCACCGGATTCATCTCTACCGCGGGTCGCTGGCTCGACGACAATATTCTTGCACTGGGGCGCGAAATGCGACTGTCCTATCTACCCCCGCTCATGGTTTATGCTGCAGCCGGGATTTCCGGCTTGACGGCTATCGTCGGCACGTTTTACGTCAAGGAGCGATTGGGGCTTTCGGCCGAGTTTCTGGCGGCGCTCGGGTTCTGGATGATGCTTCCGTGGGCCTTGAAGATGCCGCTCGGCCATCTGGTCGATCTTGTATGGCGATGGAAGAGCCTGCTCGTCTATCTGGGCGCGGGCCTGATTACGGTGAGCCTGGTGATCATGATCGGGTTGCTTGGGCACCTTGATGCGATGCGCGCTGTCGCCACGGTCGAAGCCTGGTACGTCACATCGGCGTTGCTCGCGCCCATCGGCTACGTGCTTCAGGATGTTGTGGCGGACGCCATGACAGTGGAAGCGGTTCCCAGGGTGGATGCAAACGGGCACCCCTTGACGCTTGAAAATCGCAAGTCCATGCATGTCACCATGCAAACGCTCGGGCGTGTTGCCATCATCACCGGGGGGATTCTCGTCTCCGTGGTGAATGTTTTTGTGCTGCAAGGCGTAGGCGAATTACCCGAGGCGCAGAAAGCGGCCGCTTATCTATTCGTCTATGAACTCGCCTTGATCATCCCGCTGGTTTCGGTTGCCGGTGTTTTATTCGCCTCCTGGCTGCGGCGGCGCGATGTGGCGTGGTTCGTTGCGCAAGGGCATAGCCGCCACGAAGCTGAAGCGCTGCTTGGCGCCTACGCGGATCCTCCTCCGGTCAACTGGTGGATTCTCGGCGGCGGACTGGCCTTTACCGCGATATCGCTGAGTGTCGGCCTAAGCCGTATTCCCGGCGGTGAAGAAATAATTTTTGTCGTTTCCATGGCAATCGTTTTATTTCTGATGTGGCGGCTGACCGGCGAACTGGAGCCCGAAGCGCGCAACGTGCTGGTGGGCACGGCGATTCTGATATTTGTTTTCCGCGCCATTCCCGGACCTGGCGCCGGCTCGACATGGTGGATGATCGACAGCCTGGGCTTCGATCAGCAGTTTCTCGCCGCATTATCGCTGATTGGCGCAACGCTTACGCTCGCGGGAATGTTCATCTTTCGCCGCTTTATGGCCGAACGTTCGATTGCTTACATCATCGGTGCGCTTACTATTGCCGGAACCTTACTATCGCTGCCGATAGTGGGCATGTATTTCGGTTTGCATGAATGGACCGCATCTGTTACTGGCGGTATCGTTGATGCGCGATTCATCGCCGTGATCGACACCGCGCTGGAGTCGCCTCTGGGCCAGATCGCCATGATCCCGATGCTTGCCTGGATCGCCAACTCGGCGCCCGAAAAGCTCAAGGCCACTTTCTTTGCTGTTATGGCATCGTTCACCAATCTTGCCTTGTCCGCTTCGCAGCTTGGTACGAAGTATATGAACCAGATTTTTGTGGTGACGCGCCAGGTAGAAGATCCTGACACTGGCAAGATCGTGATCCCCGCCGATTACAGTGAGCTCGGTCTGCTGTTGATCGCGGTAACCATGATCGGCTTTGCGCTGCCGCTACTGTCTATCGTGTTGCTCAAACGCACGCGCTTCCGCAATGCATGATCCGCTCGGACTATCGGACATTTTATACGTTCAGCATATCATTGCAGGCACCTGCCGCGGCTAAGTCAATGGCATTTCCAGCCGCCTGGTCGTCTACTTGACATTATCTCAACCGGAGGACATCATTCGGAGGGTGAGGTCGAGGAATTACTTATCGATTCAGTCACGATTCTGAGCATCGCGCAAAGCTGCTGATCTCCTCTCCTTTAACAATCCTCCTGGACCTGGAGAATACCCATGCTGCGACAAGAAGGCCGCGTAAACCTGTTTGCGCTGCTGCTGATCATTTTTGCGGCAGCGATGGCGTACTGGCTCTGGCGCGCCCATGCTCAGGTGACTCTGGAAATCGAGCTTGCTTGCCGTCTGCCTGCCGCCGAAGCCTGCGCTGCGGCAAAGGCACGTTATACGGATAGTTTTTTATCCGCATGGCTTTCGCAAATGTTCCCGTGGATTCTTCCATTCGTTCCAGCATTTATTTACGTGTTCTTTTTTCGCTGGCTGCGCAAAAACAAGCAGGCCGACGGTTAAAGGATGAGATCATTACCGCGATGATCCGGTTGATGGAAGCAACGAAATATCTGGCATATAAGGCTCACGATGTTCGGTAGGGCAATAGTTGCAGGATGTCGTGAATTCTCATACGGCAATAACGACAACTGCTGCAACTGCTTCATCCAGTCTTGATTGCAAACGCCCGATTACTCGGTTCGAAGCGCTTCAATTGGATTTAACCGTGCTGCCCGCATGGCTGGAACGACGCCGGCGGCAAGACCGATCAGTACCGAAATTCCCAGCGCCCCCAGTACATAATCCCATGGGGTGTGCACGGGCAGGCCAACCTCCAGGGACTTTATCAGCCAAGCGATCCCGGTGCCGATAGCCAAGCCGCCCAGCCCGCCCAATGTAGCGAGCAAGGTGGATTCCATCAGGAACAGAATGCGGATGCGCGCTCGCGTGGCCCCCAACGCAGTGAGCAGACCGATCTCGGCGACGCGTTCGGTCACGGCAATGTGCATCAGCGTGACCATGCCCACTGCCCCGACCAGCAAGGAAATTCCGCCAAGTGCGGCGACAGCAAAGAGCAGCACATCCAGCACGGTATTTAGCGTTTTCAGCATTTGCTGTTGTGGCGTGATGGTGAAATCCTCACGGCCATGCCTTGCAATCATCATGCGGCGGATATCGTCAACAACGGCTTTGAGGGGAGCGCCGGGCCGATAGGCAATATTGATTTCCATCACGCCCTCGCGATTGAAAATTTCCAGTGCGCGTGTGGTGGGAATGAACACGGTATCGTCAAGATCGAACCCCAACACCTGTCCTTTCGACTCCATTATGCCGATCACCCTGAAGCGTGATGTGCCCACCTGCAACGTGGCGCCCAGTGGATTGGCGTTGCCGAACAACTCAGTTCTAACCTTGGACCCGAGCACGGCATAAGCACGCGGGTTGCGGGGATCATCAGCGGGAAGGAACTGGCCTGCTGCCACCTTCATATTGAATGCGCGTGCAAAATCCGGCCCTTCACCGTAGACCGTAACTCGCCGGCTACGCCCACGGGCGCTGATTTCCGCGTTACCGATCACACCAGCATTGACGTATTGCGGATAACGCGAAGCCTTCAGTGCCAGCGCATCTTCAATTGTAAGTAGCCGCGCGCTCCCTATCGCGCCCAGCGATGCCCCATGCGTGCTGATTTTACCCGGCGTGATGGTTATGATGTTGGTGCCGAATTGAGTGAACTCCGACAGCACGAATTGGTGGATTCCTTCACCGATAGAGGTCAGCAGGATGACTGCGGCAATTCCGATCCCAATGCCCGTTGCCGACAGAAAAGTGCGCAGCCGGTGCGCGGTGAGCGAGCGCAGAGCAAAATGCAGCATATCGATAGCGCTCATTTTGCTTATTTTCCCCTCTTTTTTTTACTCATTTTCCACTCATTTTCCACTGAGCGCATTCACGGGATCAAGCCGTGCCGCCCGCGCGGCAGGCAAAAGACTGGCGAGCAGGCCTGTGACGAAGGCGACCGCAATTCCCGCAATACTGGCCCAGGTCGGCGGCCATGCGGGAAGCTGAGGATAGGCCAGGCGGATTAGCAGACTACCCAACTGGCCGAGTGCAAACCCGGTGATAGCACCCACTAGTGACAGCCAGAGCGCCTCCACCAGGAACAAACGGTGAATATCGGCTGATGGAGCGCCTATGGCTTTCAACAGCCCGATCTCCGATGTTCGCTGGCTGACTGCCACCAGCATCACATTCATCACCAGAATACCGGCCACGGCCAGACTGATGGCTGCGATTCCGGCCACACCGAGCGTAAGTGCCCGCAGAATGCGGTCGAAGGTGGCGAGCACGGCATCCTGGGTAATGACGGTAACATCTTCTTCACCGTCGTGGCGCTGTTTCAAAACTTCGCCTATCGCTTCTTTGGCGGACACGAGGCCACCGCGGCTTTTGGTTTCAACCAGTATACGAAAGAGCGACGAAGTGTTGAAAAGCGCCTGGGCATAATTGATGGGGATAACGACGATTTCATCGGAGTTGAAACCCATCGATTCCCCTTGGGGCACAAGCACGCCCGATACCAGAAAACGTCGATCGCCGAGTCTCACCCGCTTTCCGACAGCATTGCTCTGGGGAAAAAATTCCCGGGCAAGTTTTGCGCCGAGAAGAATCTGCGCGCTGCCCGTGGCTCCTTTTCCTTTTCCTTTTTCTTGTGCGAGAAAGCTGCCCTGCGCGAGCTTCATGTGCCGTATGGGCAGTATGTCCGCCGTGCTGCCCAGCACGGTAACTTCGCGCAGGCGGCCGGCGGCCACAAGTTCCGCAACGCCAACGTTGAGGGGCGCATAGCGCCTGACCTGGGGGAGATGGCCAAGTGCCCGGGCGTCTTCCAGCGTCAGATCGCGCGGCGTCTGTCCTAGTGCAGCACCAGGAAATCCACCCGACGTTTCCGCTCGTCCAGGCAAAACAGCAATCAGATTGGTACCGATTGAGGAAAACTGGCCAACCACATACCGCCGTGCCCCATCCCCCAAAGCAGTCAGCACTACCACTGCCGCCACACCCAATGCCATCGCCAGAACGATGAGCAGTGAACGGGTTCGATAACTCGCAACAGTTTTTAGAGAAAACTGCAAGGTGTCGCGCAGTTTCATGTGCCTTGGAACTTCAGTTGGAACATGGGTTATCTCTTTATGCCGGACTGCAGGCTAGTCCCACATTTCGCGCCATTTCCATGGTGGCCGCGCATGGGGATCGGCCCATAATCCCCGCTTGGCAACCTTGGCTTCTTCCTGCAGAGGATTGAGACTGGGATCTTTCACATACCGGTTGTATACCCAGGCCATGCCGCGTCTTAACTGTTCTTCGCCTGCATCGACATCTCGGCAGCGAACCTTGGCAAGCATGCGTCCATATTGATCTTTTCCTTTCGAAACTACTGTCACCTGTTCCCAAAAGCAAAGGTCGGAAAGCGACTGTCTTGAATCCGTGCCAAAGGGCTGGTTTTTTTCCGGCGCATCGATTCCAGCCAGCCGCACTCTTACCCATTGCTTGTCTATTACCACTACCAGGTTATCGCCATCAGTAATATTGATTACTTGGCCGGTCAGGTCAGCGTTGGCGAGATGGGGAAAGAAAAAGAATATGACCAGTGCAACGGCAACAACGGTGTGCTGCATTATGGATGCCTACTTCTGCTCGTGTTGTTCTAAAATTGTTCTCAATACCTTCAACGATGGTGGCCTCTATCAAGCTATGCCCCGTGCGCCGAGCTGCCGAATGTTTCGCTCGAGCCGTGCGGTATTATCAATTGAATTTTTCGGCTGTTCAATAGGGTCGAGGGCTCGAGCTTCGATCGTTTCAGTAATCAGGCCTCACACCAACCTGTCTCATATATCCGGTTTATCTCCGCAGTAATTTTTGGGCTGTTCATTTTTCGTCAGCCACAATTTCACCATCCCGCATGGCAATGTGACGAAGGGCCCGGGCGCCCAGCTCCCGATCATGAGTAACGACGATAAGTGTCGTTCCCGCCTCGTGCAGCCCTTCCAGCAGCGTCATCACTTCAGCGCCAATGCGGTGATCGAGATTGCCCGTGGGTTCATCCGCCAGCAAAGCTGTCGGCCGCAGGATGGTCGCGCGAGCAATGGCTACACGCTGGCGCTGACCCCCAGATAGTTCCGCCGGGCGGTGTGCGGCGCGATCGCCCAGATCGAATCCCAGCAGAGCTTCATTTACACGTAATTTCCGCTCAGCGGGAGCGATGCCTTCAAGTATCAATGGCAATTCAATATTTTCCGCCGCCGTCAACCGTGGCACAAGATGAAATGACTGAAACACGAATCCGATTTTCTCTCGCCGTACGCGCGCCTGCTCGGTCTCGGACAGGCCGGTGACATCCTCTCCGTCCAGCTCATAGCGGCCGCTGTCGGGCTGATCGAGCAATCCTATGATATTCAGCAGAGTGGACTTGCCGGAGCCAGAAGGTCCCATGATGGAAACATATTCACCGGATTCGATCTCGAGATCGACCCCGCCCAGCGCGCGCACATCCTGATCTCCCATATGAAACACGCGTGAGACGGCGGTAAGGCGAATCATTCTTCTGTTATCGGCAGGATAGGTGGAGTGAAGCGCAACCCACCGGAGCCGGCATGATGGGATCGGGGGTTGCAGCCTCTATTTATTCCACGATCGGAGATCATGACTCGGCTGCCTTTTCCCTGATTTGCACCCCGGCTTTCACGTCTTCCTCATCAGACGACAGCAGCACTCTATCGCCTTCCTTCAGGCCGCTGATAACCTCGGTAAAAGCCCAGTTGGCAAGACCGGTTTCCGGATCTCCCTCGGCCAAACGGTTCTCCTCATCAACCACCAGCACCTTGCCGTTTTGCCGGATTGCCTGTGTCGGCACACGCAGCACGTTGTCGCGCCGCTCTATGACAACCTCGACATCCGCGCTGTACCCCACCAGCAGTGCATGTTTCGGTATCTCTTCGAAATCCACTTCGACATCCACCGTGCGCGCCTGTTTCTCGACTTCTGTGACGTAGGGCGCGATGCGCCTCACTTGTCCGTCAAAAATCTGACCGGGGAGCGCATCCAGTGTAATGCGCGCAAATTGCCCGGTTTTCAGTTTGGGTGCATCAACCTCATCCATTGGCGCAGTAACGTACAAACAGGTGTCATCTATCAGGTCAACCGCTGGCGGCGTAGGGATACCCGGTGGCGAGGGTGTGGCGTATTCGCCAAGTTCACCGGTAACAAGCGCCACAATGCCGGGGAATGGCGCGGTCAGCACTGTGCGCTCCAGTCCGGCTTGTGTCACCCGGACCTGCGCCTGGGCACGTTTCACGTCTGACTCGGTTGCGTCGCAATTGGCCTGCCGGGCGCGCGCTTCCGCATCCGCATTCTCCCTGCCCTGGGGACTGACGAAACCTCTGTCGGCAAGCTGGCGAGTGCGCTCAGCTTCGCGGTGCGCATTTTCAGCCAATACACAGGCTTCGCGCCGGCGTCCCTCGGCTGTCGCCAGTTGCCGGTGGGCCAGGTCACGCTGGGCGGCAAGGTCAGTGTTCCACAGTTCCAGCAGCACCTGCCCCTTTTCCACGCGGTCCCCTTCTTTTACCAGGAGCTTGACAATCTGGCCACCCGATGCTGGTGCGAGCTTTGCGCGGCGGCAGGCTGTTATGGTTCCCGCTCGCGTATTGACCACAGTGGATTCCACAGTGCCGAGCTTGATTGTGGCAAGTTCAACTTCTATCGGTTCAGGACGTGTTGATAACCAGATTGCGTAGCCCGATACTGCCAGAATCACTACAACGATTAGAAGACGGACCAGTGTTTTTGTTGTTGGCATGACGAGCAGAATAAATTGCGTGGACGCAATGTAACATTTCAAACGACATACGGGACCGCCTCATCTGTAACTGAAGTCGTCACCGGCAAAATATTGCGATAGTTGGTTGGTTCGCTTCGCCGTAAAGCGGGCCAACCTTACCCAGCCTTCATGATGGTCAGCGGTAGTTCTCTCTGGTGCATCACGCTGGCGCTCTGTGAAACGCCGCCTGAAGATAATGAACTGGCGCGCACGCCCAGCAATCGCAATTTCCTTTTGAGCGGTGCCCGCCGCAAGCATTCTTCAGCCGCACGGCGGATCGCAACGGCATTTGCAGCAGGACAGGATAACGTAATATCGCGGGTTATGGTGCTGAAGTCCTCAAATCGCAACTTGATACCGATTGTGCGAGCCGTGTAACCCCTGCGCTGGAGGTCTTGTGCCAGATTTGTACACAGGGCGGTGAAAATTTCCGACAAAACAGGACGGTCACGGCGGACATGAAGGTTGCGCTCGAAAGTGGTTTCGCGGCTGATCGACTTGGGTTCGGAATTTGTAACTACCGGGCGTTCGTCTATACCATGCGATACATCTTGCAACCAGCGGCCGTAGCTGCGGCCGAAGTGCATCTGCAGAAAAGCAGCCTCAGCTCGCGCCAATTCGGCGATGGTAGTAATGCCAAGCGCCGCCAGCTTTTGGGTCGCTTTAGGACCGATTCCATTGATTTTTCGAACAGGGAGAGGCCAGATCCGGCTCGGGATATCCGCGAGCGCCAGGATCGTGAGGCCATCCGGTTTTTCCAGGTCTGAACAGATTTTCGATAACAGCTTGTTGGGTGTCACCCCAATGGAACACGAAAGGCCGGTACTTTCCCGCACAGCCTGCTTGATGCGACGTGCAAGCATCGCCGTCTCGCCCGGTAGCTCGGTCAGGTCGATATAAATCTCGTCAATACCGCGGTCTTCGATGTGGGGAGCAATATCGGCAACCGCTGCCTTGAACAGGTTCGAATAATGCCGGTAAGCAGCGAAATCGGCAGGCAGCAGGATGGCGTCGGGAGCCAGGTGTGCAGCCTTCATCAAACCCATGGCGGAGGAGACGCCAAAAACGCGGGCTTCGTAGGTGGCCGTGGTTACGACGCCTCGGCCGGCATAGTCCCGTAATCGCGCGAAGCGCTTGCGGCCGTCTTCGAGCAGTGTCGGTTGCTGATCGCTCCGTCCGCCGATAACGACCGGTAGTCCGCGCAATTCAGGGTAGCGAAGCAATTCGACCGACGCATAGAACGCATCCATATCAAGATGAGCAATACGTCGGCACATTTTGCAGCCTGCTGATCAGAATGGGACAAGTAAAATCTGACGATGTTTCATCAAATCTTGCGTAATGTCATGAGCGGCGGCGTTGAAAGCGCCGCGCGGGTTCCCATCAACCCCGCCGCAGTCACGCCTGCCATTCCAGTGAGCAAGCCGGTCAGCCATATCCATGGATTGAAAGTGTAAGCCAGATGCAACGCATATTCACCAATGACATACCCGAGTGCGCTGGCCCCTGCCGCGGCGAAAAGACCCGCAAGCCCACCTAATATCGCAAATTCAGCTGCCCAGGCGCGCGCAAGTTGACCGCGCCTTGCCCCCAGGGTGCGGAATATGGCAGCCTCATGAATGCGCTCATCCTGAGTGGAAACGATGGCGGCATACAATACCGCCAGTCCCGCCAGCAAAGTGAACAGAAAAACAAATTCAACTGCATTGGTTACTTGTTCAATTACCTTCTGGACCTGGCTGATAATATTTGCTACGTCCAGCACAAGCAGGTTGGGAAAAGCCTTGATCAATTCGTTCGTGACTTCTATCTGCTCAGGCGGCAGGTGAAAGCTGGTAACGTAGCTAGCGGGGTAGTTCTCCAGCACACCTGGCGGGGTAACCACAAAAAAGTTGACGCGGAACGAATCCCAGTTCACTTTTCGCAGGCTGGTAACCTTGGCGGAAAATGGGCTGCCTGCGACGTCGTAAGTCATCGTGTCACCCACTTCGATGCCAAGCGTCTTTGCGATGTCCTCTTCCAGCGACAACTCCGCTTTGCCTCTCTCCCCGCTTTTCCACCATCGGCCTTTGACAATCTCATTGTCGCTCTGCAATTCATCCGTCCAGGACAGATTAAACTCACGCTCCACCAGCCGCTTTGCGCGAATATCGGCATACTCGTCCGATGCCACGGGCTCTCCATTGATTTCTGTCAGACGTCCGCGCACCATGGGAAAGACCGGCGGCCGCTCCATGTCGTGCTGGTCGAAGAAAGCCGCCAACGGCCGTAATTGGTCTACCTGGATATTTATCAGAAAATGATTGGGAGCGTCAGGCGGCAGACTGCTACGCCAATTCTGCAACATATCATCTCGAATGAGTGTCAGCGCGAGGAGCGCCATCAGTCCCAATCCCAACGATACCGCCTGTACTACGCTGGAGGTCGCGCGCCGGCGGATGCTTGCCAACCCATAGCGCCACGCGCCCGCCGTCTGGCTGCGCATGTGCGATAGCGCTTTTAGCAGAAGGAATCCAAGCAAACCGAAAACCGCTATTGCCGCAACGAATCCGCCTATGACAGACGCCCCTAGGCGCACGTCACCGGCTTTCCACAAAAACAGCGCTGACAACGCTATCAGCCCCAGCGCGTAGCCTGTGATACTAAAAGAATTCGGCATGCCGATATCGCGGCGCAATACCCGCAATGCGGGCACGCTTCGCAGGTTGAGCAGAGGTGGCAATGCAAAACCCAGCAATAACACCATGCCCGTCAGCAAGCCGTGCACGGCGGGCCACACGCTGGGCCATGGCAATTCCGCTTCCACCAGTCCGGAAAGGAAAAAAGTCAAGGCTTCCTGTGCGGCAAAACCAAGCAGGCAGCCAAGCCCGCTGGCGATCAACCCCAGCGTAAGGAAATGATACAGGTACAGGCGCAACATCGCCCCCTGGCTTGCCCCCAGACAACGCATTACCGCGCAGCCGTCGAGATGGCGCTGGGTGAAGCGGCGTACGGCAAGCGCAGCCGCCGCTGCGGCCAGCACTACGCTTGCCAGCGCCGTCAGGCTTAGAAATTTTTCCGCCCGCTCCAGTGCCGCCTTGATCTCGGGGCGGGCATCGCGGATACCCTCGATTCTTTCTCCGAGCATCAAACGCGATTGGGCCCACTTCCTGAAATTCTCCACTTCACCGGATTCTCCCGAAACCAGAAGACGATAGCTGATCCGGCTGCCTTCCTGCACCAGCCCGGTCGCGGGCAGGTCGGCCGCGTTGATCAATACGCGCGGGCGCAGGTTGAGAAAACCAATGGAATAATCCGGCTCCTGCGTTATCAGAGCAGAAACGACAAGATTTGCCGCACCCACTTCAATTGCGTCGCCTCGCTTGAGATCGAGGCGGACCATGAGCTTCTCGTCAACCCATGCTGAGCCGGGCGAGGGAATCGAATTGGCGACTTGGGTAGTCTTGGGCGACACGTTGCTGAAATCCTCGCTGATACGCAACTCACCTCGCAAGGGATAACCTGCTGTAACCGCCTTGATTTCCGTCAACAGGCTGAATTCCCCCTTCGCAGTCATACTGGGGAATTTAAGGGCTGTTGACACGTTCAGCCCAAGCCGTTTCGCTTCGTCGGCATAATGAGCAGCCAGTGGATGGTCGGAAAAAATTATCAAATCCGCCCCAAGCAACTGGTTGCCCTGACGGGAAAGCGCCATTTGCACACGGTCGGCAAAAAATCCTACCGTGGTCATTCCGCCTACCGCGATGATCAATGCAATGACCAGTACGCGCAGTTCCCCTGCGCGCCAGTCGCGGCGGAGCATACGGAACGAAAGTTTCATAATATTCATGGGAGTGCTAAGAATCCAGTTCTCATTATGTACATTGAACTCATTTGTGATGTTCGTTATGCGCCAACTGCATTAGCCTTGCCCGACAGCGCGAAAGACCGACGTGCCGGGGTAATGCTTCGTTCCCCATCTGCTTATCGCCTCCAATACAGGCTTCAGGTCCTTACCCTTCTCTGTCAGCACGTATTCGTAACGTTCGGGTTTCTGCTGGTAGGCCCGGCGGGTAACAAGACCAGCAACTTCCAGCCGCTTCAGCCGATGCGCAAGTATGTTCGAAGCGATATTTTCCGGCGAAGATATCAACTCCTGATAGCGGCGCTTGCCCAATACCAGGTCGCGAATGATCAGCAGCGTCCATTTGTCACCGAAGATGTCCAGCCCATTCGTAATAGGACATTGTGATCGCTCAAACATCAGTTTGTTATCCATGTCTTGTACCTGAGTCATAGCCTATCTAGCCGGAGCTTGCATAATGTAATGCAGTAACTTGCATCTTGCAAGACAGTAAAGTAAGCTACGGCAACCTGCAATCCCGTCCGACTTGTGGATTGCAAGTTATAGTCCGATCGCATCCGCCGGACATGTCATAATGAGGCAGTCATGTTGATACTTTACCAATTCCAGCGTACCTGGGGTAATCCAAATCTCAGTCATTTCTGCTGTAAAACGGAAACATATCTGAGAATGGCGGAGATCGAGTATGACATAAAGACAACGCTTCCATTGTCTGCGCCAAAGGGAAAACTGCCTTATATCAAGGATGGCGATCTGAAACTTGCGGATTCCCGCTTCATCATACGACATCTTAAAACCAGATATAAAGATCTCGATAAAGGATTAAATCCGTCAGAGTCGGCACTGTCGTTGGCGATGCAGCGATTGATCGAAGAACATCTGTTCTGGGTCACGATGTATTCGCGGTGGCAGTATACGGATGCAAATTGGCAGGTCAACAAAAAAGCGGTATTCGGGGTTTTGCCGCCTGTCATCCGCGATGTGGCAGCCCTCGTCTACCGTTACAGGATCGGGCGGCAAATTTATGGTCACGGCATAGGCCGGCACAAACCCGAAGAGATTTTCGAGCTTGGCATGCTGGATATCGACGCGCTATCCGCATGCCTGGGGGACAAGAAATATTTTCTGGGCGATCAGCCGACCACCCTGGATGCCAGTGCCTTCGGATTCCTGATCAATACTATTGCTTGCCCGATCGAGTCGCCCGTCAAGGATCACGGCTTGTCGAAGAGCAATCTGAGAAATTACGTGGATCGGATCAAGACGGAATATTATGCCGATTTGCGGCAACCATAGTTCGAGTTAGCTGTTTTTCTGTTTTTGTCAGATCATGTCGCGCTAACCCGACTCAGCCGGCTATGCGGGCCCACAAACGACTATAGGAGTCATAACACAACGGACTTCCTGTACATCATGGCCAGCGATAGGGTCCGGCACCTCAACCACGAAACAGCGAGGGACGTAAATAACTCTGCACAGGCCACCCCGGGAAATGTTGGTCCTGTTCCACCGGATGGCGCAGCCAGAAATTTAGACCCAAGCTCGTGTCCGATACTTCCTGCGCCTAGCTCAGGCATAGCAGTTTCGGCTGGCCTGAGGACTCATTAATCTCATGGTTCACGAATAGGATCAGATGTGATTCACTTATGGCGGAGGTGCCGCCATGAGAGATCTGTTTTACCTGTCTAAAACACAGTTCAACCGTATAAAACCTTATTTTCCCTTGTCCCATGGAGTTCCCCCCATCGACAGCCGTCGATAAATAATGAGATTATTATTTGTTATAATTGATATTTAAAATCTAAAATTCGGCCAAGTGCTCGAACAGCCGCGCGACCGCCTCAGCACCTGGATCGGCGTGACCGACCAATTGCTTGGCATTTACATAGGAAGCGCGACCGGCATTCGCCTTGCTCATGTAGACAGTGCGACCGGCACCCGCACGCGCGGCTCTCGCTGCGTCGGGCAGGCTCTCTTCCAGGGCATCAAGAGCTGGCGCAAGGGCGTCGACCATGGTGCGGTCACCCGGACGTGCCCCGCCGATCTCCTGCATTCTCCGCAATCCGGCCTGCAACGCTCCCCGGATTGATAAGCCGCTTGAGGCCGCGTCGCCCGTTGCGGCGAAGAAGATCGCGAGGAGCACACCGAACGAGCCTCCCATGGTTCTGGAAAGCTCCAAGCCAATGGCGCGATAGAGCTGGGTATGGTCGGCAAGCGGCAAGCGGTCCATGGCGCTGATCAGGGCGCGTGCCGCGCCGGCCAGCGTGCTGCCGGTGTCGCCATCGCCTGACTTCGCGTCAAGCGCATTGAGGTCGTTCTCGGCGGCGATCAGAACCTCGCAGCATCTGGTCAGGAGCTCCCTGGTCGGCTTGTGCATCGAAGGCATCGGAACGACAGCCGTCAGGCCGTCCGGAAGCGCCTGAATCGCGACCTGGCCTAGCCGGGAGACCCGTGGCCATGCCGCCAGCGGCGTGTGCTGCTTGAGCAGGGCGATCTCGGCATCGTCGGCAGGATAGGCCGAAATCGAGAAGCCATGCATGTCGAGCGATGTCATCATGGCCGCCGGCCCGATGACGTGGGTTATCCGCTCGCCAATCGCTGACCGCCGGATTTCGTTGAGGATGATCGACATCTCGATGACCGACGTGCCGCCGAGATTGTTGACCATAGCGACATGCGGCTTTTCTTCCATTGCAGCTGACAGGCGCTCGACCATGGCAGCGACAGCTTCGCTCGCGTCCTTGAACTCGACCTGCTCAACCCCGGCTTCACCGTGGATGCCAAGCCCAAGCTCGGCCATGCCGGACGGGATGCGATCCTCCTTTGGCGAACCTGGGATGGTGCAGGTGTTTAGCGACATGCCGATGCTTTTTGTCTTTGACACGACCTTGCGCGCGGCCGCGGCGACGTGCGCCAAGTCGGCACCATTCTCGGCCAACGCGCCGGCTATCTTGTGCACGAAAAGCGTGCCGGCGACGCCGCGGGCTTGGGGCAAGTCGGGCAACGCCACATCATCGTCGACGATGACTATCTCGACATTCAAGCCAAACTGGCGAGCGCGTTCGGCCGCCAGCCCGAAATTCAATCGGTCACCGGTATAATTCTTGACGATGAGCAGGCAGCCGGACGATCCCGTCACGGCAAGGATACCTGCCAGTACCGCGTCGACTGTCGGCGAGGCGAAGATGTCGCCGCACACCGCAGCCGTCAGCATCCCTTCCCCGACGAAACCCGCATGTGCCGGTTCGTGGCCCGATCCGCCTCCCGAGATCAACGCGACCTTGGACTTATCCCAGTCATTGCGTACGACCACCCGTATATGCGGATAGCCGTCGAGCCGCGCCAGCTTACCGCCAGACGCCGCGACCAGACCATCGACGGCTTCGGTGACGATGCTTTCTTTGGTGTTGATGAACTGGGCCATAAGTATAAGTGAATCACATCTGATCCTATTCGTGAACCATGAGATCAATGAGTCCTGAGCCTAGACTTGCCAAGTTGTTGCAAGTACCCTCGCCAGCCTCCAAATCGGCTAATATCCTCGGCATCCGCAACCGCATAGCGCTCGCATAAAAAGCCTTGTACCGCTGTGCCGTCCGCCAGAGTAATGGTGCCGATGCCCAGTGGCGCGGGTATACCCGCCACAAAGCTGCCGAATTCACGCACTGGTAATTCCCAAACCTCGACTTCGATGGCTACTCCCTGCTCATTCCTGTCCACGCGCACCATTCCCGGACGCTTCGGGGGCTCTCCCGGCAGGGCGTAGAGTTTATAATCAGAGGAAGTGGTTGTGCTCGCCATTAGTCGCCCGTTGCGGCTGGTCAGTTGTCCATTCAACGGCAAGCCGGACAAATGCGCGCCGCAGACGGCCACCCGTACCTGGTCAGATGGGGCAGATGACGAACTGGACTGCAAGTCCTGTGTCGGGACTTGGGATGAAGCCTTTTCTGACGGATATTCGTTTCGCACGGGAACGCCGGCAGCGCCAAGAGATAACCCATAGGCTTGTTGAATACATCCGGCAAGATGCAGCAACCGCTCATCCTGATGGGCTGGCGCCGCCAGCGTTATGCCAAAAGGCAATCCATCGTTCTGGAATCCGGCGGGTACCGCCACTGCGGCATAATCCAGAAGATTCATGAAATTGGTGTAATAGCCAAGATTCGCATTAAGACGTACGGGGTCTTCCTGCATCGCCTCTATCGTATAGATGGTTCCGGCGGTTGGGGTCAACAGGCAATCCATGTCCGTCCAGATATAATCAGCCCGACGTTTAAGTGCATGCAACCGGTACAAGCCGTTGTATGCATCCGCAGCGAAATATCGGTGTGCGCCAGCAATTATTTCCCGCACGGGAGGAATCACCTGGTCGCTGTGCACGTCAAAAAACTGTTGAATCGCGGCATAACGTTCGGCCACCCAAGGGCCGTCATAGAGCAGGCGCGCTGCTTCCTGAAAGGGCGTAAAGTCTATCTCGATGGCCTCTCCGCCCAAAGCTTGCAGTTTTGCCACAGCCTCCGTGAACAGACGCTCACTCTCGTTATTGCCAAAGAATTGCAGTTGTTGCTGGCGAGGTACACCAAAGCGGAACCGTTGCAAGCTGAAATCGTTGTCACTGCCCTTTCTCTGGCGCGAATAAATATCTTCGGCATCGTAGCCGGCGGCTACTTCAAGAAGACGCTCCGCATCAGCAGCGGTAAGGGCAAAGATGGAAACACAATCCAGCGAGCGACAGGCGGGAACAACACCGCGCGTGGAAAGCCAGCCTCTCGTTGGCTTATACCCGATCAGATTATTGAACGCGGCGGGAACTCTGCCGGAACCCGCGGTATCGGTTCCCAGGCTGAAGCAAACCAGACCTTTTGCTAGCGCTACCGCCGAGCCCGAGCTCGAACCTCCCGAAATGTATTCGGGATTAAATGCGTTGCGGCAAGCGCCATAGGGAGAACGGGTGCCGTTCAACCCGGTGGCGAACTGATCCAGATTGGTCTTGCCAATGGGAATCGCACCGGCATCGATCAATCTCTGAACTACCGTTGCACTGCGTTGCGGGGTGTATGCAAACGCCGGGCAAGCCGCTGTGGTTGGTACGCCGGCCAAGTCGATATTGTCCTTGATGGCGAAGGGAATACCATACAGCGGCAATGCCGCCATCCCTTTTTCTTCCGCTGCAAGGGCATACTGCCTCAACGATTCCAGCGGTAGCGTGTAGATCCAGACATGATCGGAGTCCTCGCGAATTTCAGCATGAACCGCCTCTACCATCCGGCTTGGAGTCAACTCGCCGCTGGCATAGCATTGAAGCAGGGATGGGATGTCGTCCAGGCTTTCTAGTGATAGCAGCTTGTCCATATTCACTCTCCCTGAACGATAAGCAACATCTGCCCCGCGGCCACGTGTCCGCCTTGCTTGCAAAATAGCTTCCGCACCGTGCCACTGATGGGCGCCTCCACGGCGAATTCCATTTTCATGGATTCGACTACCACAACCGGGTTTCCCATTTCGATGCGCTGCCCTTCCTCTACCAGAAGCTTCCATACTGTACCGGTTACGTGTGCGCTTATGGCTTGTGCGCCTTCTGGCAGATCCAGTTCGCTTTGCGTATCCGCTTCCTCAAGCGTGGTCTCGCTCACGTACTCTGCCCTACCCTCAATTTTCCAGCGTTCGCGCTCGGCTTCAAAGGCGGCTTGCTGCCTGGCCTTGAAGGCACTTATTTCCACCCAGTTCTGTTGCAGGAACGCGTTGTACTGTTTCAAACTGAACGTAGTTTCCTCGATCCGCAGTTTGAAGTGCCCGGTTATAAAATCCCTGCGCAGCTTGAGCAATTCGCTCTCGCTAACCGGATAAAAACGAATTTGATCGAAGAAACGAAGTAGCCATGGCTTGCCTTCCTTGAAATCGGCCGTCTGGCGATACCGATTCCACATTTGTACGGTGCGACCGACAAACTGATAACCACCCGGACCTTCCATGCCATATATACACAGGTAAGCCCCGCCTATGCCTACAGCATTTTCAGGCGTCCATGTGCGCGCAGGGTTGTACTTGGTGGTGACGAGGCGATGACGAGGATCCACCGGCGTTGCCACGGGGGCGCCCAAATATACATCGCCTAGCCCCATCACCAGATAGCTCGCCTCGAACAGGATATTCTGCACCTCCTCGGTCTTCGCCAGTCCATTGATCCTGCGGATGAACTCGATATTGCTCGGGCACCAGGGCGCATCGCTGCGCACGGACTGGATGTATTTCTCGATTGCCAACCGCGTTGCGCCGTCGTCCCACGACAACGGGAGATATACGACGCGAGTGGGAACCTCCATTTGCTCGATATCCGGCAGATTCTTTTCCGCAGCAATCAGAACATCCAGCAGCTTGTCGCGCGAAAGCACGCGTGAATCGAAATGGATTTGCAAAGTGCGGATGCCTGGCGTCAGATCCAGAATGCCTTTGAGCCGGCCTGTATCAGTGGCGCGCCCGGACCGTTCCATGAGCCATTCCATGAGCGCGTGCGCGCGAAAGCGCAAATTGAGATCCAGTTCCAGCGGCCCATACTCGACCAGCAGATTTTTATCGCCCGCCTGGCGGTATACCACCTGAACCTGGCGGGCGCTTTGCGGAATGAAGTAGAGAACCGGCGTTGCCGCCGCCGATCTCCCTGGCTCAGGCATTGGCGGGATCACTTCTGGAACCCGAAGATGCTTTAGCGTTGCATCCTGCAATTTTTCCAGTGCAAGTGCGTGATCCATCGACAGCCGGCAAAAACGTACGCTGTCGCCCGGTTTAAGTTGCCCCATTTTCCATAATTCGGCCTGAACGATGGTGACCGGACAAACGAAACCGCCCAGACTGGGGCCGTCCGGACCCAGTATTACCGGCATGTCACCGGTAAAATCCACCGTGCCCAGCGCATACGCATTGTCGTGGATGTTGGAGGGATGCAACCCTGCTTCACCGCCGTCGCTGCGCGCCCAATGCGGTTTTGGGCCAATGAGACGCACACCGCTGCGGCTTGAGTTGTAATGCACTTTCCAGTCAACCGTGAAAAGTGTTTGAATATCGTCCTCGGTAAAAAAATCCGGCGCACCGTGCGGGCCATACAGCACACCGATTTCCCATTTATCGCTGTAATGGGGAATCAATTCCTCCACCAGCGTGCGTTGGGCACGGGCGCCCCGGACCTTCTTGCTCTCTTTGGCATCCACGATATGCAATACATCGCCGGTTACAAGAGTGCGCCCGGCGTGCCCCCCAAACTGGCCGAGAGTAAAAGTGGATTTGCTGCCTAGATAATCCGGAACCTGAAAACCGCCTTGAACCGCCAGATAAGCGCGGCAGCCATGATCCACGAGTTTACCGAACTGCAATAACGAGCCAGCCTTGACTGGATGCGATTGCCAATACGCCAGAGGCTCGCCGTCCAGCCGCACCTCCATAGGCGCGCCGCCTATTGCGATTACGCTGTCGCAGTTGAAGCGCAGGGTCGGGCCGGCGAGGGTGATTTCGAGCCCGGCCTTATCTTCGGTATTGTTAACCAGACGATTGGCCAGCCGGAACGCCAAGCTATCCATCGGGCCCGATGGCGGCACGCCAACACTCCAGTAGCCGGTCCGCCCAGGATAGTCCTGCACCGTGGTCTGCACACCGGGACTGATGACGTCGATAGTGTGGCCAATGTAATGAAAGCCATTCAGGAAGTTCGTTGTATGGCAGCCGCTGCGAAACATCTCGCCGTCCAGAATCTGTTTGAGATAGCCTGAATTGGTTTCAACTCCCTGCAACGCGGTTGCATCCAACGCAGCCAGGAGCTTGGCAATGGCCTGCTCCCGGTCGGCCGCATGCACGATAATTTTTGCCAGCATGGGATCATAGAACGGAGATATCTCGACGCCGCGTTCCACCCAGGTTTCGACTCTTGCCGCAGATGGCGGCGGAAACTCGGCTGCGGTGAGCGTGCCGCACGACGGTTGAAAATCCCTGGCCGGATTCTCGGCGTACACGCGGACCTGAATCGAGGCACCGCTCGGCTGTATGTCGAATGAATCCAATGGCGGCAGGTCTCCAGCGATTTGCCGCACCATCCATTCCACCAGGTCGATACCGGTTACCTCTTCAGTCACGCCGTGCTCCACCTGCAGGCGCGTGTTCACCTCAAGAAAATAGAATTCGCCAGTGGATGCGTCGAAGATGTATTCCACGGTACCAGCGCACTGATAGTCGACGGCTTTGCCCAAACGTACTGCGGCGTCCAGCAGAGCCTGGCGTAAATGGGGGGGCAGGTGGACCGCGGGTGTTTCCTCGATCACCTTCTGGTTGCGCCGTTGCATGGAACAATCGCGTTCGCCCAGCGCAATGACGCCGCCCTTGCCGTCGCCGAAAATTTGCACTTCGATATGGCGCGCATTCTCGACATATTTTTCCAGGAATAGGCCGGCGTCCTTGAAATTGTTTTGCGCGAGGTATTTCACCGATTCGTACGCCGCGCTCAACTCTTCTTTATTCCAGCACAAGCGCATTCCAATACCGCCGCCCCCCGCCGTACTCTTCAGCATGACGGGATAACCAATATGCGCCGCCTGACGGAGTGCGTCTTCCACGTCTTCCAGCAAGCCGGTTCCGGGCAGCAGCGGCACATCGTTCTGCAATGCCAGTTCGCGTGCCGTATGCTTCAGGCCGAAAGCACGCATCTGCTGTGGAGTGGGGCCGATGAAGCAAATACCTTCCAGCGCGCATTGCTCAGCGAATTCAGCCTGCTCGCTGAGGAAGCCGTATCCGGGATGAATGGCCTTTGCACCAGCCCGATTGGCGACTTCCAGGATCTTGTCTGCGCGCAGATAACTTTCCGCGGCAACGCCACTGCCGATGCAATATGCCTCATCCGCTTCGATCACGTGCCGGGACAGCGCATCGGCGTCGGTAAAGACCGCCACGCTTTTAACGTTCATGCGGCGCAGCGTGCGGATGATGCGGCAGGCGATGGCGCCGCGATTGGCTATTAATACTTTCTCGAACATAATCTATTCCCTGTTGGCGGTGAGTCGAACTGCGCTGGATGATTCCAGGAAAACACCAGGGCGAATTCAAGGGCTAATTCAAAAAATATCTAATCGAATGTCATGTCGTCGGGATCATCCCAGATCAGCAGGCGGATCGGCGTGGGGTTGTAGGCGTTGCATGGATTGTTCAATTGCGGGCAGTTCGAAATCAGCACCACCACGTCCATTTCAGCTTTCATCTCCACATACTTGCCCGGCGCGGATACGCCATCCACAAACTCCAGGCTGCCCTCTTCCGACACCGGCACATTCATGAAAAAATTGATGTTACTGGGGAGATCGCGCTTATTTATGCCGAGATGCTCGCAAACCGGTTCATGCGTCAGCGCATGCAGGAAGTTGTCGCGGCAACTGTGCATCGGAAATTTTTCCAGCGCATAGCGCACCGTGTTGCTTTCGGCCGCGCATGCGCCTCCCAGCGTGTCATGCCGTCCGCATGTATCCGCGACGATAGTGAGCATGACATTGCCGAAGTTGGAGTAAAGCTTGCTGCCGGTAGTCAGATAGAGTCTCTTCTGCCGGCGAATGGTATCGGTTGCGCTATATCGTTCAAAGGCATGGGATGCATTGAAGAACAACGTATCGACAGCCTGATTACCCTCCAGATCGACGATACGGAATACTTGCCCCTCCGTGACCAGCTTGGTCCATGGCTCCCCCGCGGCGCAGATCTCATCCACCACCGCAACTTCAGGATCGAGCCTGCTTTCCGCAAATCGCTTCGTATTCGTATTCATACGGCACCTCCATGACAGGCATATAAACGCTGGGTATTTTGCAGGGCGCGCAGATTCTCGGAAATGCGCGTGCATTGCGTAACCGCCGAGGATGGCGTCATGAAAGCCGCCATGTTGACTGCGCCGGGCTTATAAGCCTCTGCCGGATCAAGTGGATGCGGCGCTGCGGATAACACCATCAGCGTGTCCATTTCGAAACTCAAATCCACATAATCTCCGGCTTTGCTGTTGCCCGGATGAAATGTCAATTCGCCTGACGAGTTGGCGGTCACCTTGCTGAAGAAATTGATATTGGATACCACGTCACGCATGCCCAGACCCCACTTTGCCAATTCGATCAACATCCCATCCAGCCCGCTGCGAAACATTTCGTTACGAAGCTCCTGATACCGTCCCGTTCCGTACTTCCGGCGTATCAGGTCGGCATCGCTCATGCCGCAGACGGTATCGTTCCAGCCTGATGTATCCTCCGTAATGCAGCAGAAAATGCGCCCCATGTCCGAGTGGCAGGCATGCCCTTTGGTCAGGCGGAAGGTGTGCTGGGATTTAAGCGTATCCGCCATGTTGTAGCGTTCCAGTTTTTCTTCCTGGTTGAAAAATAGTACCGCGGCATTTGCTCCGCCTGTCATATCCACTAAACGCAGCGTCGTTCCCCGCCGCACGATGCCAGACCAGTGGCATCCGCCAGGGATATGTTGTTCCCAAATATATGCATCCGGTTGGTTCATATTTTTTCTCCTCATTGCGATAAATTTTTCACTTGAATCGAATTTCCAGATATATGCATAGCTCATTCACTGCGGCGCCACACTTTTTGAAGCAGCTTTTTTTCGAATTTTATTCGTCAGGATGTAGAGGGCCGTAATGCTCACGATACTGCCCAGCACCAGGGGCACGGCCCAGAGCTGCCACCAGGGTGCATCAGGCGCGGTGGCATAAGGGCGGGGCCAGGCGATATTGACGAGTTCAAATACCGACCAGATGAAAGCCACTGTATTGATCACCAGCCCCCGGACGCCCAGCTTCAACTCCCCCAGATCCGGGTTCCATCGGCCTGTAAGGCGGGTGTACAAGCCGACCCCGGTCGTCATGGAAAACATGGCGTAGAGCCCTCCCGTGCCAAAGGCAATCACGGTGGCCACCGCCCCATCGTTCAACCCGAACAGCAACCCCAGGCCAGCCAGCGATACGGTACATAAAACCGCATTGCGCGGCGTCCTGTCTGCCGCCAATCGGCTTAGCACAGCGGGCATATTGCCTTCGCGGGCCATTGAATAAACGATACGCGAGGTATATTTCACGACGGATGCCCCACAAGCGAGGAACGCAACCATGACGATGCCCAAAAAGGGTTTCTCGGCCCATTCTCCAAAGCTGCCGGCTATCACGGGAGTGATGGGGTCCGACGTGGCGCTGGCGCCAAGCAGCGTAGCGTGGTCGAATGCCAGCGTCAGCGCAGCGGAATTGAAGAGCACCACCGACCCCACTACGCACAAGGAAAAGAAGATGGCGCGCGGCACCATTCGCTTTGGCTCATGCGTTTCCTCAGCGATGGTGGAGCAGGCATCAAAACCAATGAATGCCCAGCCAGCGATGGCGAGCGCTGCCAAAAATGCCGAGGTCTCGCTGGGCGCCGTGCCAGTACCCAGATGCTGGAATAACTCGGAAAAAGGATGTTGCCGGAAGAATAAAAACAATAGAAGCGCCACGCCAAGCGATCCAACCACCTCCGCATATACCCCCAGTGTGATTACCAGCTTGAAGATATTGATGTGAGCGAGGTTGAGCAAGGCGCACAGCAGTAGAAACACCGCGCCCCATATCACCAGCGCGTGCCCGGTTTGGCTCTCGGCTCCAAAAAAAATGGAAAGCCAGACGCCGCCGGTGTAGGCGGTTGTGGTTAGCATTGCAATGGTGGAGCTGACGTAGATGACCCCGGCGAATTGTCCCGCCGCGACACCGCCGAGTTGGCGGGCCCACTTGTAAGCACCGCCTGCGATCGGGAATTGCGAGGACAGCTCCGCATAGACAGTAGCGACCAGCAACTGCATCACCAGACAGGTAGCCAGCGCGGCAAACCAACCGCCCCCCGTGACGACTGTCTGTACGCTAATGATGGCGTAGAGCCCAACCACTGGCGAAACAACGGCAAAACCGAGGGTAAAGCTGTTCCAGACGCTCATGCTGCGGTGGAGCTTATCGGCAGTGGCGGCCGTGGCGGCAGTGGCGGGCTTGGCGGGTGCCACGGCGGAGGTCGCAGGAGAATGCTTGTTCCCGTTTGCCTTCATCGGCCTGGCGCCTCTTTCGAAAAGAGCATAACCATTCCGCCGGGCGGATAATTCACGAGCCTGTTCGTGCTGGCAAAAACGCCATTCAGGGAAACTGAAAGTCTCTCCGTCCTCACGGTACCCGATGTACCCGAGATAGCCGAGATATGGCCGGTGATCGCAAAAAAGGAGAAAAATACGGAAGAGAAGTGCATGATCAAGTCTCCTTTATCAGCGGGTTAAATTCCAAGAGTCAATGTATTTGATTACATTATCTCCCGGGTTTTTATCCCTCCGTGGAGCCTCGTCATGACGAAGCCGGAAACTCTCGGACCAGACACTTCCAATCAGCTAATAAGGAAGAGGAAGCCGGAACCCTAGTTTCTCATCTACATCAGCCGTACCATTTGACGCCCTTTGACATAATGTCTTGGGAAAGAGCGCGTCAATATTGAAGCACAGCTATTACAACTACAACACTACAACTATTACTGAAATTAAATTCTACACACCTTATCCAGAAAAACAACAATAAGTTGTATTTTTTGATCTGTCCCACATCTGGCTTGAATCAACGCGAGCATGAGCCAGTACAGACAAACGTCGAAAACGTTGCTACGTTTTTTTTCGGGCTACGACAACACCATCACGCGTGGGATTGATAAAAGCGTCAAATTCGGGATCATTGAAAATGAGCATATTGTGCTCAAGAATGGCTTCGGTCCAGCCGGGAACAATATCGACATAATGTTCCACCGCCACTCTTCCATGCCAAAGCACATTATCCGCGATGTAAAGACCGCCGGGGCGAACCCGGTCTTTTGCCATATTCCAAATCTGGGGATAATCGCCCTTGTCGGCATCGTTGTAGCAAATGTCGAACAACCCTTCAGTCTGCGTGAATATCTCCTGGGCCATCCCTACGCAGAAATCGACTCTTTTCGATAAACCTGTAGACTTGAGATATTGCTCAGCCTTTTCCTTATTGAGAGGGTCCCCGTCAGTGCAAATCACTCGTCCATCCGGGCCAGCCGCCTTTGCGAACCAATAGGCGGAATAACCGTAGCCGCTGCCAAACTCGAATATGCGCTCAGCATTGATGGTCTTTGCCAGTGTCTCGAGAAAAATACCCACCAACCGGCCAACGATAGGAAAATTGTTTTTTGCCGCGACAGCCTCCATCTCGGCCAGAACGGGATGGTCCGTTTGACCCACCAGGCTGCGCATATATTTGTCAACTGCCGGATTGACCGGGTCGAGCAGGGAAGGATTCACAATGGTTGGGGATTGCATATTGTCATTACTCCTCGAAAAATAAACAGGAATTTAAACAGTGTGCTGAATTCGACTCCATGATTTGACTCTACGCTCAACACAAAGGTGGGTCAACGGCCACGGCGGGACCAGGGACTGACTGCCGGGGTCAAAAGGGCTGCCGGCAATTATTCAGGGCTAGCCGGACAATAAGGGCACGGTTTGGTGTACAATTGCATTCTCCCCCCAATTGGCTGTACGGATGGGACTCGCCACGTGCCGGGATTTGACGCTGAGCGCAGGTGAGTGATCCAGCGCGGCCGACGGGAAACCCAATCGCAACATATTGAACCTGGCGCGGGCTCACGAAATTCTCGCGGTACTCTCAGGCGATACTGTCCCCTGCCTGTAAATTTAATCAAACTTGAAACGAGGCTGAAATGACTAGCAGACCGCAAATTGTATTGACATCTCAGGACCTGGACAGGCTCGAAACCTTGCTTGAGTCGCTGCCTGCCAATGCCTTCCCTGGGAGCGCGGATCTGCGGGCAGAACTCGATCGCGCGGAAATTGTCGAGCCAGAGCAGATTCCGCCTTCCGTGGTAACCATGAATTCAACCGTGCGCTTCAGTATTGATTCGTCGGGAGAAGACTTCTGCCTGACCCTGGTCTATCCGAAAGATGTCGATGGCACCGGAGATAAAATTTCCATTCTCGCACCCGTTGGCGGCGCGCTCCTTGGTCTTTCCACCGGGGATGAGATAGAGTGGCCCCGCCCCGGCGGAGGCACGATAAAGGTACGGATAGTGGAAATCGTCTATCAACCGGAACGTGAAGGAAAATTCTATCGTTAGAGAAGCGCCTCAATCGAAACCAGCATAAATTGCAATCGGAGTAAGGGGGCCTGACGGTTCGATGGTTCGGCGTACAATGCAGGATGCAATAAGCAAAACGCGTTGCACATTGCATCTATTCAATCTTCATATTCACCACAGTACGATACAGGGTGCAATAAGCGAGGCGCATTGCACCGTATCTATCTTTCATATCCAGGCCCTGGGAACCTGTATAAAAACCGCTATCAATTGTTCAGCTGTTTAAAATTCAGCCCGGCTCTGCTATAGTTGCGGCCAATTTTTGACCTGAAAATCGCGACCTCCCCACCATGAGCCTGCCCAGTTGTCCGGCTTCTCAAGCCATAAGCATAAATCCCATCCGGCCGAATACGTTTTCTGCCACACCTGCAATACGCAGGCTTGAATCCTTTTTGAAATTCTGTCTTTTTGCAGGAATCCTGGGAATCGCCCTCCAGGTTCGCGCGGCGGAGCCGGAAAACGGCACCCGATTTGACTGGTCGAAAGTTCCTCCCGTAACGGCTCCATCCCGTCCGGGTATGTTTACGATAGCACCATCCGGGCCGGGTTACTACTCGCTGGGGGATCATATAACCAGGAACCAGCGTTCCGCTCCGCCTGTTTCGCCCTACGCGCCCTATGCGCTCATGACCACGCCGGCTTTTGACATCGATTTCCGCTACCTGGAAAAGCCGGAGCATGAAAAGAATATTTTTGATCCCCTCAAACGCATCCATCTCGGTGATGACTTCCTTTTGTCTTTCGGAGGCAACTTCTGGTATCGGTATGGGCGGGAATCCGACGCCCGGTTAACCACCACAAACGATAACTACCATTTGATCCGCAGCCGATTCCACGCGGACTTCTGGTATCAGGATCGGGTTCGCTTATTTGCCGAGTTTCTGGATGCGCGTACCTTTGGTCAGGGCTTGACGCCGCTTCCCACGGACGTCAATCACACCGACATGCTGAATCTTTTTGCGGATATCAAGATCGCCAACGTCAAAGATGGCCCGGCTTATCTGCGCGTAGGCCGTCAGGAGTTGCTCTATGGTTCGCAAAGGCTGATCTCCACTCTTGACTGGGTCAATACGCGGCGCACCTTCCAGGGCGTCAAAGGATTCTGGCGCACCCCGACATTTGATCTGGACGCATTCTGGGTACGTCCGATGAATACGGAAAGAGGCAGATTCGATAACTGGGATGAAAAGCGCGAATTCTTTGGTTTATGGGGAACGTACAAGCCCAGGAAGGGGCAGCTGGCCGATTTTTATTTCCTGAGCCTGGACGACAATCGGGGTATGGCTCTCGGCAGAAATAACATGAGGGGCGACTCGATTGTGCATACAGTCGGCAGCCGTCTTGCTGGCGACTACAACCAGTTCCTGTACGAACTGGAAGGCATGTATCAATTCGGCCAGTATTCCAATCAGAACATTTCGGCCTTCGCCGTCGCCTCAGGCGCCGGCTATCACTTCAAAGGAACGCCGATGAATCCCCAGTTTTGGCTCCGTTATGACTTCGCCTCGGGCGACAACAACCTGACCGACGGAAGCCGCAACACATTCAACCAGCTTTTCCCCTTTGGAAACTATTATCTGGGCTGGATCGATCGGGTAGGCAGACAGAACATTCACGATTTCAACGCCCAGATTAATCTTCATCCCCAGCCCTGGGCTACATTTACCGCCCAGTATCACCGGTTCTACCTCGCAAATAAGCGCGACTTTCTGTACAACGCCGCAGGCGCCACCACCTTGCGGGACGCGACAGGCCAGTCAGGCAGCTATGTCGGCGATGAGATCGACTTCCGTCTTAATATCCACGTCGACCGGCACGAGGACGTGCTCGTGGGATATTCGAAACTATTTGCCGGCGACTTTCTAAAGGCGCAAGCGCCGCGTGTTTCGCCAGATCTCTTCTATGTCCAGTACAACTTTCGGTTTTAAGACAAAATCATAAAATACAGGATTCAATAAGCAAAGCGCATTGCATCTTAGGAGTAGTAGGTTGGGTTAACAAAGCCTAAACTAACGGTAGCAACAAAAAAATAACGTTCAGCGATATGCCGAATGAAAATCAATCACCCTCGAATTCGCACAGCGCGAATACCTTAAGTCCCTTATCCTCCAACCGCGATCTTCCGCCGATATCCGGCAGATCGATGACGAAACAGCACTCCACAACCTCAGCCCCCATTTCCTGTATCAATGCAGCGGCGGCCTCTGCTGTTCCACCCGTTGCAATGAGATCATCCACCAGCAGCACACGATCCCCTTTCTGAATCGCATCCACATGGATTTCGATGCGATCGCTGCCGTATTCCAACTGGTAATCCCGCCCGCGCGTTTCGGCAGGCAGCTTACCCTTTTTGCGTATCGGCACGAAACCTATACCAAGCTCGTATGCGACGGGCGCGCCAATAATGAAACCACGTGATTCGATACCGGCAATCTTGTCAATCTTGGTGTCTTTATAGCGGCTGGCAATTTCCTGAATGGTAGCGCGCAATCCCACGGGATCTTTAAGCAACGTAGTGATGTCCCGGAACATGATGCCTTCATGGGGATAATGTGCGACGGTGCGGATGCGGGATTTGATTTGCATGACAAGTCCTGTTTCTGGTTTTTAATTTTGGAACGCTAAACACTCCGTCATACCTCTTTGGATGATTGCGCTTTTCCGCTATGGTACCGGAAAAGTTGCCGGAAACGCCGTTCTGGTTTATCCTTTGCGCCCCTGCCGGTTGCCGGCGGGAATTCCTTCAACAGGAGAGATGGCCGAGTGGTTTAAGGTACACGCCTGGAAAGCGTGCGTACGGCTTCAACCGTACCGAGGGTTCGAATCCCTCTCTCTCCGCCAACCTCGCCTGTCGATCCATTCCTATTCCTGTATCGCATCCAACGTTGACGGGCTCAGGCGAACGGATCGTTTCCTCCCTGGTCAAGGCCGCAAGCAGCCGCCCTGATCGAGCATTTCTACACCTGGTTTATCAACCCGGCGAATAGAGACAAGAGGATCTACGCAGACCTGATCAAGCATTAAGTCGGCCCTGAAAACCTGAATCAGTAATGCCGGTTTCGTACCTGTAAGATTCTACAGCTATTCATCTATTACTCTTTTGTGGTCTTATAACTGCTCTCGAAGAGAGAGCTGAATAATAGGCCTTTACTATCACAACAGCATCGCAATCGTTGGGTTGCAAAATTCTCGACCAAGGCTTCATGTCGTAACCTGGACAGATTCGGAGAAGTCAGTACAGCCAGTCTGAATTTCAAGCATTCCTTTCCTAGACCAAAGCGCAGAACTGGATTACATATGAAACCTGATGGCCGAGTGAGGATGGCCAATCAATACATCGTGTTTGTTTTGGATGGTCAGCGTTATGCCATGCATCTGTCTGCAGTAGACAGGGTGGTGCGTATGGTTCATATCACTCCACTATCGAGTGCGCCAGACATTCTGCTGGGGGTAGTCGATGTAGGCGGCCGGATCGTTCCCGTCATTGACGTCCGCCAGCGTTTTAACCTGCCTAAAAGGGATCTCTCTCTATCCGACCGGCTTATTTTTGCCCGAACGGAACGGCGTTCCGTAGCGCTCGTGGCAGATGCGGTTACGGATGTTGTCGAATGTTCTGAACATAGCCTGGTCCCGGCGGATCATATTGTCCGAGGCCTGAAACATATAGAGGGCATTATAAGGTGCGAGGATGGATTGATTCTTATCCACGATCTCGACACGTTTCTTTCTCTTGACGAAGAACAGTCTCTGGATTTGGCCTTGGGCACCAGCTGAAACAAAAAATGCAAACTGCTCTTCCTCATCCCTTGCTCCCCCAATTCAGCAAGCTGCTTGAGATGGCGATGGGATTGTATTACCCGGAAAAATGCTGGACCGATCTCGAGCACCGTATCGCGGCGGCCGCGCCTGCGCTTGGCATGGCAAATACGGAGGAATGCATCCGCAAACTCCTGTCCGCCTCTTCCTTGACGCAAGGACAGACCCAGATACTAGCAAGTCATCTGACCATTGGGGAAACCTACTTTTTCCGTGAAAAAGGATGCTTTGATGTGCTTGAAGGGCGCATTTTGCCAGAATTGATGCGCGTCGCCGCCCGAGAACACCGGCAGGTGCGCATCTGGAGCGCCGGCTGCTGTACAGGTGAAGAGCCCTACTCCATCGCTATACTTCTTGACCGGCTAAGCCAGCATACCGGGGAATCGAATGCCACAATACTGGCCACCGACATTAATCCAATATTCCTGAATAAAGCGGCGGACGGTGTGTACAACGAGTGGTCTTTTCGCGCCACGCCGGGCTGGATTAAAGAACGATATTTCAAACCAAGAAAAAACGGGCGGTTCGAGATACTGCCTCGAATTCGTAAACAGGTAAATTTTTCCTATCTTAACCTCGCAGAGGAAGTTTATCCCTCGATTATCAATGGTACCGATGCCCTGGACTTGATCGTTTGCCGCAATGTTTTTATTTACTTCAGTCCCGATAGCGTAATGAAGATTGGAAAGAGCTTCCACCGGTCGCTCGTGAAGGGTGGCTGGTTTGTTTTGAGTCCCGTGGAAGTCTCGGTCTCGAGCCAGCTGTTTCCACAGTTCGAGCTGACGGCCTTTCCCGACGCAACTCTCTACCGCAAGAGCGATAGCCTGGCGCCACGAGAGACCATGCCTGATGAGTATCCGATCCCACCCCTGGAATCTGTGAATGGGCCAGCGCGCGGTTTGGCATCACCTTCATGTCTTCAGGATGAGGAAATGCATGTTTCCCTTACCTGTGTGTCGGCAGAAACATCGAACAGAGGAACACCGGAGATATCCGCTCATGCAGCGGGGACGGACAATAATGTAGAGGTCCATGACGAATTTGAGGATCTCTGCCATATGGCACAATCTTATGCCAATCAAGGTGAACTCACCGAAGCTGCCCGGTGGTGTGGAAAAGCAATTGCGGTTAACAAACTGAACCCGGCAGCACATTACCTGCTGGCGACGATACGGCAAGAGCTGGGGCAAGCCCCAGCAGCGAAACAATCTTTGATCCGAACACTTTATCTCGATCCCGATTTTGTGCTCGCTCACTTCACGCTGGGCAACCTTTGCATGTTGGACGACCAACATCGCGAAGCGGAGCGCCATTTCGACAATGCTCTGGCACTGCTGGCTCTCCGGCCCCACGATGAGCTTCTGCCGGAATCCAACGGGCTAACCATGGGACGGCTTAAAGACGTTATCGAATCCGCACGGCTCGGCATCTTTGCTCGACTTGGGAAAGACAAGCACAGTGACTGACATTCCCGGCCTGCGGCCTCAAAAAGACAAGAAATTAGCATGTATTAATTTTCACGAGATCGCACAGCGACTCAAGAGCGCGCGTGAGGCCACGGAGCGGATCTGGACTCCGCCTGTTGAGAAGGAACAACAAATCCTTCAAACACGGGCCTATGCGCTGGCCCAGGTGTCATCGTCGGCAGTGGCCGACAATGACTCTATAGAGGTTCTCGAATTCATGCTTGCTAACGAGCATTATGCAGTCGAGACGCACTACGTCCTCCAGGTGACCCTCTTGGAGCATCTGACGCGTCTACCATGCACACCAGCCTTTGTGCTCGGTATCGTCAATTTAAGGGGTGCGATATTACCGGTAATAAGCATCAAGAATTTTTTCGAATTACCAGAACAGGGTTTAACGGATACCAACAAGATTATCGTACTGCAATTGGAAAAAATACGCTTCTGCATCCTGGTGGATGAGATCGTAAACGTACGCTATATCCTGCTCGCTGGCCTTCAACCGCCACTACCGACACTCACCAGTATTCAGAAGGATTACCTGAAGGGCGTGACAGCGGATCGTATGGCGCTTCTCGATGCGGAAAAACTTCTTAACGCCGAAAACATTGTCGTGCAGGAGCAAATAGCTGACTAGGAGAAATTTGGAGAAGGTGCGTGCTTCGACGTCGCCTCTAGAACATAGGATTGAGATTTCATGACCTTTGCTAGCAGATCGAGATTTTAGGAAAAATTATGACTATCAGCAGGAAGATAATTGGTGGCTATGTCGTCATACTGACGCTGCTCGTGCTTGTTACCAGCGTTGCTTATTATGCGCTTAGTCAGACCGAGGCGACCTATAACCGTTTTCTAAATGTAGACGAGAGACTGCTGGAAGGCGCCAATGAGTTGAGATCGCTCACTTTTGCTCAGCAGACTTACGTCCGGGGAATTCTGCTCTATCCGGAACTCCTGAAGGAGAATCAATCCCTTCTGCAAGTTAACGACCAAAAATTTAAACAGATCTTCGAGAAAATGCGCCAGTTGATGAGTACGGGCCAGGGAATTGATCAATTGGACGGACTGGAGACCCTACAGGAGCAACTGGAGCTTGCTCAGCAGCAGGCGGTCCGACTGGTGTTGGACCGCAGGCATGAGGAAGCACTCGCGCTTACCATCCGAGAGTTTCGTCCCAGGAGCTTGGCGCTCATAGAGAAGGCCAGGCGTTTCTATGAGCAGCAATCGAAGCAACTGGATAAAGGACGAACCGAACTCGCAGAGAACGTAAGCCTTTTTACGCACATATTGGCATTGGTTTCGTTATTTGCGGTTCTTGCCGGCCTGACGATCGGCGTCTACCTTAGCCGCATTATTACCAGCCAGCTTCGCGAAAGTATTGCGCAATTGTCGTCGTCGTCGGCAGAAATTCTGGCCACCACTACCCAGGTCGCGTCAGGCGCAGCTGAAACCGCAGCTGCAGTGAGCGAGACCTCCGCCACAGTGGAGGAAGTGAAACAGACTGCACAGCATGCGAGCCAGAAGGCGAAGTATGTTTCGGATAGTGCGCAGAAAGCTTCGAATGTGTCCCAAGCTGGCCGCAAGTCGGTGGAAGAAGCCATTTATGGAATGCATCGCATTCAAGAACAGATGGAATCCATCGCTGAGAGCATAGTGCAACTATCCGAGCAAAGCCATGCCATTGGCGAGATCATCGCCACGGTCAACGACTTAGCTGAACAATCAAACCTCCTGGCGGTAAACGCCGCCATTGAAGCCGCGCGGGCAGGAGAGCAAGGCAAGAGCTTCGGTGTTGTGGCACAGGAGATCAGAAGTCTTGCCGAACAATCCAAGCGGGCAACCGGACAAGTGCGCACGATTCTGGGCGATATCCAGAAGGCCACCAATATTGCGGTGCTCGCGACGGAGCAGGGCAATAAAGCTGTGGAGGCCGGAGTCAAACAATCCAACGAAACCGATGAAGCAATCCGGCTGTTATCGGCAAGCATCAACGAAGCGGCACAGGCGGCTACCCAGATCGCGGCTTCCAGCCACCAACAAATGGTCGGCATGGATCAGGTAGTCGTGGCCATGAACAATATCAAAGAGGCGAGCGAGCAGAACGTAGCCGGCACGAAGCAGGCGGAATTCGCAGCCCAAGGGCTGTATGAGATGGGGAGGAAGCTTAAACTATTGGTGGGTGGCAAAACTTCCGATAGCGATCAAAGATAATCCTTATGGTAGATAAGAATGATGAGTTTCTCGGAAAACTGCTTGCCACGTTTCGCATTGAAGCAGATGCGCATCTGCATGCCATGGCTTCCGGGCTGCTTGTGCTGGAAAAAACACCTGTGGCTGAACAAAGAGACACAATTGTTGAAATGATCTTTCGGGCAGCACATAGCTTGAAAGGCGCTGCCCGCGTCGTAAATCTGACGCAGGTCGAAGCAGTCTGCCGATCTTTGGAAAACGTGCTGTCAGCAATGAAAGACAAGCGCCTTGCCATCTCCTCTCAACTTGTCGACCTGCTACTTCGGGCAACAGATGTCTTAGCTGAACTCCTTGCCGTCGAGGGGAATTCAGCCGGAGTAAACAAACCGCTGCTGACCGCACTCGTCAGACAGCTCGATGGCGCCTTGACAAGGCCATTACCCCCGTCTGCTGCCCCTGCATCGGCAATTCAGACCGTGCCACCAGCGCTTTATGCAAGCGCCGCTGGCTCTGATGACCATTCCGCCGCGCACGTATCCGGGACCGTACCAAGCGCCGCTCCCACCCCGGCATCAGCGACTATCAGGGTTGCGGCAGACAAATTAGATGCAGTCATGGGCCAGGTTGAGGAACTATTGCTACCGCGCCTGGCCGCCGGGCAGCGCGTCCAGGAACTCAGCGAAGCGACAGCGATACTTGCGGCGTGGAAGAAACAGCAGCTTAAAATTCAACCGGTATTGCGAGCTATTGATCGCGAGTTGACACATAACCTCAAAATTAGCACTGGTTTCCGGCTAGCCCATGAGCTTACCAGATTGCTCAAATATCTGGATGCCGAGCAAACCCAGATGAAAGTGCTAGAGGATCAACTGGAAAAGCTCCAGTGTGCAGCCGATCAGGACCATCGCGCACTGGCCACCATAATCGACAGCCTGCGGCGGGACATCAAGGAAATGCAGTTATTGCCATTCTCGTCGTTGCTGAAGATTCTCCCGCGGTTTTCACGGGAACTGGCACGCGAACAGGGGAAGAGCCTGGAACTGATGATTCAGGGAGGCGAACTCGAAATCGACAGGCAGATCCTGGAGGAGATGAAAGACCCGCTTATTCACCTCGTGCGTAATTGCATTGATCACGGTATTGAGCAACCTGCCGTACGCGTAAGCAAGGGTAAACCCGCCAAGGGAACAATAACGCTGGCATGCTCGCAAAAGGATAGTAGCACGGCCGAGGTAATTGTGGCGGATGATGGGGCAGGCATTGACCTTTCCATGATTAAAGAGGCAGCTTGTAGGCTGGACGTCGTATCCACGGAAGAAGCGGAACAACTCGATGAAGTGGGCGCAACGGCGTTGGCGTTCCAGTCAGGTGTAAGCACCCGCTCCATCATTACGGACATTTCGGGACGCGGACTCGGACTTGCGATTGTCCGCGAGAAGGTCGAAAGCCTGGGTGGCCGTATCATCGCCAAATCAAGCCCCGATTCAGGAACATCGTTTCATATTTTGCTTCCGCTCACGCGGGCAAACTTCCGCGGAGTCCTTGTCCATGCGGGGGGGCAGCTTTTTGTAATTCCCTCGACAAGTATTGAACGAGTGGTCCGAATCGGCGTTACGGAGATTCGAACAGTGGAAAATAGTGCAACCATTTTGGTAGATGAACAAGCTGTTTCTCTGGTCTGGTTGAGTGACGTCCTGGAATTGCCACGTCAAACTGCAGAGGTCGGACCCATGAAGAGCGCGGCCGCGGTAGTGCTTGGGTCGGGGCTTGTTCGCCTCGCATTTCTTGTAGAAGAGATTCTTGGTGAACAGGAGGTACTGGTTAAAGCATTGGCCCGGCCATTGATCAGAATAAGGAATATTGCTGGCGCGAGCGTACTGGGTTCCGGCGAGGTGGCCCCTGTACTCAACGTCGCTGATTTACTCCGATCGGCCGTGAAGCGCCCGGCCGCAGCGGCGACCTTTGCAGCCCAGCTATCGGATAGAGCTGATGAAAGAATAAAAAAACTTTCTATTCTAGTAGTAGAGGACTCCATCACCTCACGGATCCTGCTCAAAAATATCCTGGAGTCGGCAGGCTATCGTGTGGGCACGGCCGTCGATGGGGCTGACGCTTACAGAACCGTCAAGACAGACACATTTGATCTGGTTGTCTCCGACGTCGAAATGCCGCGTATGAACGGCTTTGACCTCACCGCCCGAATACGCGCCGATGAACAGCTTACCGCGCTGCCAGTGGTGCTCGTAACAGCACTGGAATCCCGCGAGCACCGGGAACGCGGCATTGATGCTGGGGCTAATGCCTATATCGTAAAAAGCAGTTTCGATCAGAGCAATTTGCTGGAGGTCATCCAGCGTCTTATTGGCACACCGGCATGAGTTCCTTGACATGATCAAGGTGTTAGTCGTGGAGGACTCGCCCGTAGTGCGTGAATTTCTGATTCACATTCTCAGCTCGGATCCGGACATAACAGTTATCGCCACAGCGGGCGACGGTGCCGAAGCCCTCGCTGCCGTGCGCCGCCAAAAACCGGATGTAATCACGATGGATATCCACATGCCCAAACTGAACGGGCTGGAGGCCACACGCTTGATCATGGAAACCGACCCGATACCTGTTGTCATCGTAAGCGGCAGCGAGGACCCTTCAGAAATCGCCACCACATTCGATGCACTGGATGCCGGAGCATTGGCGGTACTGCGTCGTCCGGCGAGCATCGGCCATCCTGATCACACCGCGACGGCCATGGATATGATACAGACCGTAAGATTAATGTCCGAAGTGAAGGTGATACGACGCTGGCCCCGCATGAGGGCGATAACCGCGATTCCGCGTCGGCCAAGCCTAATGTCCGCACGCGAATCCGCAAAAATCAGCATTGTTGCCATCGGCGCCTCGACAGGCGGCCCTCCAGCACTTGAAGTTATTTTGGCTGCTCTTCCAAAAACGTTCCCCGTACCGGTTTTGATCGTCCAGCATATGTCAGCAGGTTTCATAACTGGATTTGCGCAATGGCTAAGGAATTCATCACGTCTACCAGTACATGTAGCCACACATGGGGAGTTACTGCTGCCCGGCCATGTCTATATCGCGCCTGATGAATACCAGATGAAAGTTGAGCGTGAGGGGACCATTGCCTTGGCCAGAGATGCGCGAGAGCACGGGTTACGGCCTTCGATCTCCTATCTCTTCCGTTCTGTTGCCGACGTCTATGGCTGCAATTCCGCAGCTGGTCTACTGACAGGAATGGGACGCGATGGGGCAAATGAATTGCGGCTACTCAAGGAACATGGTGCTGTTACTTTTGCACAGGACAAAGAAAGTTCTGTGGTGCACGGCATGCCAGGCGAAGCTATCAAACTGAATGCAGCGACGCTCGTCTTGCCGTTGGAGAAGATCGCTGCAGCACTAACAAATCTGGTGAACGACAGGGAGAGATTGAAGCGTGACGCGTGACATCGAAAGCAGGGCTAGCAAAGCGGAGATTCTGCTTGCGGAAGACAGTCCGACCCAACTGGCAAAACTTCGACACTTGCTTGAGGAGCACGGCTATTCCGTCACCGCCGTATCCAACGGCCAACAAGCCCTCACGGCGGCGCGAGCGCGAAAACCAGCACTTATCATCAGTGACGTAATGATGCCTGAGATGGATGGATTTATGCTATGCCGGGAAATAAAACGTGACGAGAAACTCAAGCTTGTACCGGTAATCCTGCTCACCTCCCTTTCGGATGTCAGAGATATTATGAAAGGATTGGAGTGCGGCGCGGACAATTTTATTCGCAAGCCCTATGATAATCAATATCTGCTCTCCCGCATCGGCTACCTGCTAATGAATCTTGCGTTACGCGAGAATCAGAAAATGCAGATGGGAATGGAAATTTACCTTGGGGGAAAAAAGCATTTCATAACTGCTGAACGTCAGCAAATCCTGGATCTGCTAATTTCAATTTATGAAGATGCCATCCGCCTTAACAATGAACTCCACGCACGGCAGTTGGAACTGGCTCACGCGAATCACCTGCTTAACGGCCTCTACCGGATCGCCGAGGGCCTGAATCAGGCGGTTACGGAACAAGAGGTATGCGAGAAAGCTCTCGAGTATGCAATGGAACTGCCTGGATTACAAGCAGGATGGCTCTACCTGGGCGACAATGCCACTATCCGAATGGCTGCCGCACGAAACGCATCGCCTTCATTAATGGCGTCGGTAGCTACGACGGGCGAGCCATGCGAATGCCAGCGCTTTTTTTTCGCTGGAAGTTCAACCCAGGCCATGAATATCGCTGGATGCAGCCGGCTCAAGCAAACGGGAGAATACACTGATGACATCTCTTGCCACGCCAGCGTGCCCTTGCGGATAGGCAACCAGAACCGCGGCATCATAAATTTGATGGGTACCGGCCCCGACGTGTTTACGGATAAGGAACTTGAGATGTTTTATGGCGTTGGGCACCAGGTCAGCATTGCGCTGGAGCGTGCATGGCTGCATGAAAACATGGAACAATTGGTCAAACAGCGTACTGCCGCACTCACGGCGGAAATCTCTCTGCGCAAGGATTACGAGGCCAGAGTTGTCCGGCTAAACCGGATTTACAGCGTACTGAGCGGGATTAACACTACTATCGTTCGCGTACGAGAAATACAAGAGCTCTTCGACGACGCGTGCCGCATCGCGGTGAATCAAGGCCAGTTTATGCTTGCCTGGATCGGTATGTTCGACGCAGATATAAAGAACGTCACGCCGAGGGCGAAAGCCGGCAGCGAGGACGGTTATCTGTCACAGCTCAATTTGGATAAGGTGGATGGATCTTCAGCAGATTCATGGTTAATAGCAGACGTGATAGCCCGGAGGGGGCCAGCAATTTGCAACAATCTTGCCAATGAGCGCCTGCATGCCAGGGCGCTGGAATATGGCTATGCTTCCATGGTGGTGCTGCCGTTAACCCTGGGCTCGCAACTGGTCGGCATATTTGCGCTCTATGCGTCGGAAACAGGATTCTTTGATGAAGAGGAAATGGCGCTGTTGATCGAGATGGCAGGCGATATTTCATTCGCTATGGATCACTTGAAGAAGGAGGAGCGCATCAATTACCTGGCTTTTTTCAATGCGGTAACGGAGCTTCCCAACCGCGCGCTCTTTCTTGATCGCGTCAACCAGCGGATCGCGACCATTGAGAACTATCATAGCGTGCTTTCTGTCATTATTCTCGACCTCGAACGATTTAGCAGTATCAATGAATCCCTCGGGCATCAGGCGGGTGACAGCATGCTACGTCAGTTCGCGCAAAGATTGGAGCAATTACTCGGGGAGACGGATATTCTGGCCCATCTTTCGGCGGATCATTTTGCTATCGCCATCGCCCATGCAGGAGAAAGTACGGACATTGTCCGTGTTCTGGATAAAGTTTTGCTCGGGATCCAGAGCCAGCCTTTTCTGGTAGGCGGACAGGAGTTGCACGTTTCTGCCCGAGCTGGCACGTCGTCTTATCCCGACGACGGGCGAGATACCGACACACTGTTACGGCATGCTGAAACAGCGCTTAAAAGAGCCAAGCTTTCTTATGACGGACACCTGTTTTACGCTCCCGAATTCAATGCCCGCATTACCGAGAAGCTGAAGCTTGAAACCAGGCTGCGCCAAGCCCTGGAACAGGAACAGCTGGTACTCCATTATCAGCCAAAAATTGATCTGAGAACTGGACACATCAGCGGACTTGAGGCGCTGATGCGCTGGCATGATCCGGAATTTGGCCTTATACCGCCATTGAATTTTATCCCTTTGCTCGAAGAAACGAGGATGATTCTTGAAGCGGGACGCTGGGCACTCAGCAAGGCAATATCGGATTGCGCAAAATGGCGAGCGCTAGGCCTTGATCCGATAAAGATCTCGGTCAACGTCTCGCCGGTTCAGTTACGGCAAAAAGACTTTGTCAGCATGGTTGCAAGTGTGCTGAACTCAACCGAAGGTGTCGAGATCGGACTGGAATTCGAGATTACCGAAAATGTGATCATGCAGGACATAGAAGCGAATATCCAGAAGCTCAAGAGCATAAGAGACATGAATATCGAGGTCGCGATAGATGACTTCGGGACAGGCTATTCCTCGCTTAGTTATATCGCGAAACTGCCTGTTAATGTCCTGAAGATTGACCGTGCCTTCATTGTCAACATGACTACCGACACGGATGATTTCAACATTGTTTCCGCCATTATATCTTTGGCGCGTTCGCTGCGTCTCAAAGTGGTTGCGGAGGGCGTTGAAACCCAGGAGCAAGCGACACTTTTACGGACGCTTGGATGTGATGAGATTCAAGGATATCTGTTCAGTCCGGGCGTTACAGCAGAGAAGATCGAAGAACTTCTGCGTCAAAAAAAATCACTTCTTTTGGACACCAGCCCCCCTGTGAAAAGCTAGTTTCACGGGAAGGTCCCCACCCCATCCTCCATGAATTATTTTGGCCAGGCTCCAGCAGATCCGATCTAAGGCATTGCTTGCATTAGCTGACGCCGATCACTGACCGGATTCTTAGTTCGCCCCTCGACTCCTTACTGCCACAGAATCCGGTATTTTTTAACCGCAACTGGATCTTGCACGGGTTGTGATCTCCATCATATAGCAGGACATTCATGGTATCACCCTTCCTTTACAGGACAACACCTGCCGAACCAACTGTCTTCGTTCATACCTGTAAGATCTTACAGCTATCTCGAAATCGCATTTGATTATCTAATTGTGTGCCCTTCGCCTTACATAATAGGCGTTTGGCTTCCCGGGAGCTGATAGAAATTTATTAAAAAAGAATAGATAACATTACCCTTCCCATCTCTTCCATGCTTTTGAGATCCCCTACCCCAACCAAATCAGGCTAACCAGCACGTAATGCTCGATCAATAATCAATAACCATAACGAGGTTTTTTCAATGCAAGACAAGAAATTGCAATCATCATCCATGTCACGCCGCACATTTTTAAAAGCGACAGCTGCGGCTGCTACTGCCGTGGGAGCGGCCACCCTTCCATTTGGCCAATCATATGCACAAGGGGCCACGAAGTACCGGCGCTTGAATCTTCTAAATCCGGAGGCGAAGCGAACCATCAATAGCTACAAAAAGGCGATCCACGCAATGCTCAGGCTGCCGCCGGAAGATCCGCGCAACTGGTACCGCATTGCCCTCACGCACACGATGGACTGTCCACACGGCAACTGGTGGTTTCTGGTTTGGCATCGCGGCTATATAGGATGGTTCGAGCAAATTTGCCGGGAACTCAGCGGCGATCCGAGTTTTGCACTTCCCTATTGGGACTGGACCGAAAACACGGACCCCAGGAGTCCGTTTCAACCGGGTGTTCCCGACGTCATGTTCGAGGATGTGCTCACACCAGCTCATCCCGCCTATATTGGGCAATCCAGAGAATTCCAGGCACGATTCCGCGAGGTTGTCGCGAAGGCGAGCTACTGGAAACGAATTTATAAGGACGGTCAATTTGACGACCAGACGCAATATGGCCAACTCCTCGCTCGCGGGATCCGATCTCCCGATGATCTCTGGTTCGATATTCTGGATGACCCGAGAGGCCTGTTCTTTTTCGATCAAGCCCATGCTCGCGGCTTGACGAGAGAGAAGCCTGGATTTGATGAGAAAACGACAAAGGCTGTTTCGCTGCAAACGCTGCTGGCTGCACTTTCACCCCGGGATTTCACCACCTTCAACAGCCCGAAAACCGCGGGTCATAGCGGTTTGACCGGGTTCGGCGTACTGGAAGGCCAACCGCACAACAGGGTTCATAATTGTGTTGGGGGTATCTTTACCGATCAAAGCGGCAAAACCACTGACAGCGGCGGTTTCATGCAGGCCAACCTGTCACCTGTCGACCCTCTCTTTTTCCTGCACCACGCCAACATCGACCGGCTTTGGGACGTGTGGACACGCAAGCAGCAGGCGCTTGGATATCCGGTGCTGCCGGAAGATCCGGATTACAAAGCATGGTCAGAAGAACCATTCATGTTCTTTGTCGATTCGAAAGGGCAGCCGGTAACCAAAAGGACCGCCGGCGACTATGCCACGATAGGAGATTTCAACTACAGTTATCAGCCCGGATCAGGCGAGCAGATCGTTCCAAAAGGTCTGGCCATCTCTGCTGCCAAGGCGGCCGCGACAGCCCGGATCGAGCGTTTCAGCGCGCAAATTACTGATCCGACAGTGAGCGCGGGAGATGCGGCTAGTGGCGCCGTGACGATTCCACCCGCGCTGCTCCAGGCAGGATCACGACCGGATGCGCCAACGCTGTTTGCGAAGGTTACGCTCTCCCTGCCTCCACTGGCGCATGGCCATGATTTCGCTGTTCTGGTGAATGCGCCCGACAATGCCGCGATTGATCCGTCAAGTCCTCACTACGTCGCCACTCTCTCGATGTTCGGTCACCACATCGTGCACGCACCTGTCACATTCACGGTACCCCTCTCCGGTGCACTTGCCGCGATTCGTGAGGGTAGTCAGCTCCAGGCAGGTGCGCCATTGAATATCCAGGTTGTTCCGGAAAAGATGGTGATGCCTGGACTACTGACGGCAAAGCACGGCGTGGAGACAAGGGCAGAAGTTCTTTCCATCGTGGTGGAGTCGCATTGACAGGGAAGATCATGTGCGGATTACGCGGATTTCGATCGGGCCTTGCGTCAGTCATTGTCGTACTGATGTGTTCCACTCTGTGTATGAGCAGCGCGATCGCAAAGGATGAAACTAAGCCGAATCTGATCGAATTGCCGATCACGCGCCCACCCGCCAATGGGGAAGCAGTTTGGGTTCAAATTCGGGCGGGCACGCTTCCTCGCGGCACGGAGATCAGGATCAGTACCCCTGATGGGGTACTGATCGGTACCGCCTCGTCTTTCCCTGCACTAAGCGGACAAGAAGAAGCCGTTACGCACACCATCCCTCTTCCCCGGAACGTCATCACAAGCGGACGCGTGCGGCTGCGCCTGGAAGTCGAAGCGCCGGGTGAGCCCGCTCGTGCTCCGCAGCCCCGAGAAATTGAAAGCATCGATTTGATTTATGTACCCATTAGCAAATGAGAGCAATTAAGAGCAACCGAGAGTAACTGAGTCTGCAATATTTCGTGTATCCATGTTGGTTCAATTGGAGAATTTCATGTCCCTGGTGTTTCGTACCCTCCCCGCCCTTGCACTGTCCGCAGTTGCGTTGTGCGCCTTTACATCCGTCGCAAATGCCCAATTGGAGCATTCGCGCGTGGTGGAAAATCCGCCTTTGCTGAACATCATCCGCCAAGCTCAACCGCGCGCCGTGCCCAAGGGCATGCCTGTGCCGGCAACCGAAACAGCGTTGGATCTGAACGTCACCTACACCGACGGCAAAATCTGGAATCCGGCTGAGCACCGCTACGATGCGGTGAAGCTGCGGAGCTATCAGGGCAAGGGAGTCAATCCTGATGCTCCTTATGTATCGCCTACCATCTCAATCTTTCCTGGTGAGACGATCCGGATGACATTGAACAATCAGTTGCCGCCGGATCCAAGTTGCTCGACGAAGATTGAGAACGTCAACACGCCTCACTGCTTCAACGGGACAAATCTGCATACGCATGGCCTATGGGTAAACCCTGCCGGAAACGGTGATAACGTGCTGATCTCCATCAACCCCGGCGTCAGCTTTCAGTATGAATACAAGGTGCCGTCAGACCACCCCGCAGGCACATTCTGGTATCACACGCATCGCCATGGATCCACTGCATTGCAAGTGGCCAGCGGCATGGCCGGAGCGCTTATCATCCGCGGTACACGCTTCCCGTCGCAGAACGCAAACGGCGATATCGATACATTGCTGACGCCCACCAACACCCAGTCTTTCACAGAGCGTCTACTGGTTATGCAGCAAATCCAGTACGCCTGCCGCGATGCCCAGGGAAAGATCAAGAAGAACCCGGACAAAAGCTATAAATGCGATCCCGGCGATGTTGGGGGTGTCGAAGGTTATGATCAGTTCGGTCCCGGATCTTGGCCCGCTTCGGGCAGGTATACCAGCATCAATGGCGAGGTCCTCCCCATTTTCAAAGGGGCGAAAACGGGTCAGATTGAACGCTGGCGCGTAATTCATGGCGGCGTTCGCGATACCATCAATCTGAAATTCCGCAAGCTTAAGGAAGGCAGCCGCAGTTCGGCCCGGTTGACGGCAGCCCAGCACGACGCGTACGTGCAAGAGAATTGCACCGGTCCGGCATTGCCCCAATATCTGATCGCAGCGGATGGACTCACCACAAAAGCCGTGATCAAGACAGATGTCACGGTTTATCAGCCCGCGTACCGCTGGGATACATTGATGGTGTTTCCGCAATCCGGTGTTTATTGCGTGGTTGATGACGCCGCTTCAGCATCTGCAAGTGTCGAACAGACTGCGCCGTCCCGTCAGCTGCTGGGTTTCGTCCGCGTCGATCAGGACCGGCCCGTTCCGGACGATGTCACTCGTTACCTGACTTCGGAACTCGTTACCGCAGCCAGGCTTAATATGCCGGGCCAGCTTCGGGGCAAGGTGGAAAGCGACCTGCGCGATGGGTTGAAGCTTACCAGGTTCGTGCCACATGCCGACATCGAGAATGGCGAAGTTACCGGCACGCAGGAAATGACGTTCAATATAGACGACAAGCAAAATCCGACGCAGTTCCAGGTGAACGGCAAACCCTACGATCCAGGTAGAATCGACCGGGTACTCAAACTGGGCGGGGTGGATGAGTGGACGCTGAAATCGGATTTCGTCAGCCATCCCTTCCATATCCACATCAACCCGTTCCAGATCGTCAAAATACTTGATCCAAACGGGAAGGACGTCAGTACCGCTGACGCCGTGGATTCGATGGATACTACAAATGGAATTCCCGATCCGCAGTATCGCGCCCTGAAGGGCGTGTGGAAGGATACGCTATGGGTGAAAAACCTTGTTCCCCCCGGCAATCCTCCCGGCCGATACACGCTGGTCGTCCGCACCCGCTATCAACGCTACATCGGTGACTTCGTGCTGCATTGCCACATCCTGGACCATGAGGATCAGGGGATGATGCAAAACGTTCGCATCGCCCTGCCTGACGGCGGAGGAAATACAAGCCAGGGTCATCACTAGCCGCTAGCGTACTGCCTCGTCCGGAGATGATGCAAGGTCATCTCCGGCGCCCCCGTAAGCTCAGCAGCTGAATATCAGGTATCCAGTGTTCGAAAAAAATCTGTGCAAGTCTACTTGAGCATCACTCAGGCTTGAATATTCCGGTCAGAAACCAATTGGTCTCTTCCCGCGAAGCCTTGTCAGCCGGTGAATCGTACGCAAGGGACAAGCTGAACCTGTAGCTCAGTAGGGTAGTTTGCCGGGGCGAAGGATTCGGCAAGGTATAATATCAATGCCTGATTTCATAAATACGGAGGCTGTCCCTCGTAATTTTCGGAAACAGACAAATATGAGCCGCTACTACGCATTCAACGGCGATGCCGACGGATTATGCGCTTTACATCAGCTTCGGCTGGCAGACCCGGCACCGGCAGAGCTGATCACCGGGGTCAAGCGGGATATCAGGCTGCTTGATCGGGTGCAGGCTGGGCCTGGCGATCAGGTAACGGTGCTCGATATTTCACTGGATAGCAATCGCACAGGACTCATGCGATTGCTCGACGCTGGCGCAACCGTCGAGTACTTCGATCATCATTATGCCGGCGAGATACCCGGGCACCATAATTTCGTCCCACACATTGACGTATCCGCAGACGCGTGTACCAGTATTCTGGTTGATCGCCATCTGGAGGGGCGGTATCGTTTATGGGCAATCGTTGCCGCCTTTGGCGACAACCTTGGGCAACGTGCCTGCGCGCTGGCGGAATCGGTGGGACTTACCGAACGGCAAATAGAAAAGCTGGCGCGCCTGGGCGAGTACCTGAACTACAACGGATATGGCGATACCGTGGAAGATCTGCATTACCCGCCGGTTGAGTTGTATGAAAAAATGAAGCCATATCCTGATCCATTTGTTTTTATCGCCGAATCGCCCGCCTTTACTCGGCTTGAAACGGGGTTTCGTGATGATATCGGTATGATCGATTCCTTGTCTCCCGTGCTGGAGGGCGTTTACCATGCAGCTTATCTGCTGCCGGATGCGCCTTGGGCGAGGCGGGTGAGTGGTATCTTTGCAAATAGACTTGCGAACAGTAACCCGTCGCGCGCTTATGCGGTGATCACACCCAACCGATACGGAGATTACTCGGTCAGCGTGCGTTCATCGAAGGCAAATCCGCAGGGCGCCGATATACTTTGCATGAAGTTTGAGACCGGAGGCGGTCGTAAGGCAGCCGCGGGAATAAACAGGCTGCCGACAGACTCGTTTGCCCGGTTTCTCACGTCTTTCGCGGAACAGTTCAGCTGAAAGGCCGGTTGAGTGTCCGCGCCATGTAACTTTATGGATCAAGCCTGCCTTGATCTTTTGGTATAACCCGTGAGTGCATTATTCTTATTTGCCTGAACAGCGTAATGACACGTAATGGATATTCCGCCCAAACAATCACAACCGCTTCCCCATACTCCACCAGCTGAAGGAGATATTCAAAACAGACTGATCAAAGCATTGATGGACTGTAACCGTTATCCTCATGCGGCCAGGAGCGTACGGCTGGCCGAGACGCACATTTCGTGGGTACTGCTAGCCGGGAGGTATGCATATAAGATAAAGAAACCAGTCGATTTGGGCTTTCTCAATTTTACCAGCCTGGCATCGCGCCGCTATTATTGCGATGAAGAAATTCGGCTCAACCGACGTCTTGCGCCAAAAATATATCTTGATGTCATTCCCATCGGTGGCACGCCGGAAAAACCCGAGTTAGGGGTACTGCCAGCTATAGAATATGCTGTCAGGATGCGACGTTTCGCCGCTTCCAGGCAGTTCGATCGGTTGGCGGCGCGCAACAGAATTTTGCCAGAGCATATGGACAGCCTGGCGTTCAAGATCGCAAATTTTCATAGCGGCCTGCCTGCAGTCGAAGCAGTATCCGCATTCGGTTCCGCCGCGGTCATCTATTCATCGGTAGCGCAAACTTTTGACCGGCTGCAAGCCGCGCTCAAGGGCAGCAAAGATGAAGTCGGCGTGGCCGCCTTGCGCCACCTCAACGAGAAGGAATATGCCGGATGCAAGGAACGCTTTGTACATCGCCGTGCCGAGGGTTTTATACGCGAATGTCATGGAGATCTGCATCTTGGCAATATTGCACTCATTGATGGGCAGCCCGTTCCCTTCGATGGTATCGAGTTCGATCCGGCGCTGCGCTGCATCGATGTGATGAGCGAAGTTGCCTTTACCGTCATGGATCTGCTGCATTACAAGCGCGCTGACCTGGCATACCGTTTTTTGAATGGCTATCTGGAGATCACCGGTGATTACATCGGCGTATCCATGTTGCGCTTCTATGTCGTCTACCGCGCCGTGGTTCGCGCCATGGTCAATGCTATCCGCGTCGGACAGACGGGCCTGTCCAAACGCGCCAAGGCCGAGGCTATGGCAAGGTGCCGCAGTTTTCTTGCTCTGGCTGTGGAACGCATCGGGTATTACCAGCCTGGGCTGGTCATCACTCACGGCTTGCCGGGGTCGGGCAAGACGACCTTTGCGCAGGCAGCGCTGGAGCAGCTTCAGGCAATCCGCATCCGCTCCGATGTGGAACGCAAACGTTTATTCGGACTGGCTCCGCTGGCGGATAGCAGCATGCATGCGAGCAGCATTTACGACGCGGAAGCGACACGGCGAACGTACGCACGACTCCTCGAACTGGCGCGGGGCCTGCTCACCGCTGGGATGCCGGTGATTGTGGACGCTGCTTTTCTCAAACGGAATGAGCGTGAACATTTTCGTCAGCTCGCACATGAATTGGCGGTGCCGTTTGCCATCGCGTCAATGAAATCCAGCACAGCGACACTGCGCACACGCATCACGCAGCGACAGAGTCAATCGAACGATGCATCTGAAGCCGATCTCGCCGTGCTGGAATTATTGCAGGAAAAACAGGAAGCGCTATCCGCGCAGGAGCGCACCGTTACGGTAGAGTTCGTCAACGAGAAAGCGGGTATCGCTGCCGATGAGCAGGCCTGGAAGAAACTGAAACAGCTGTTGGTCGCGCCATAAAAACAATTTGTTCGAACGTTGATTCGGGAATAAACCGGAACGAAATTGCATTCATATTAGACCTGATAGACCTGATCCGCACTCAACTCCCGCGGCGGAGAAATTGCGATGGGCCCGTTCTCAAGGAAACCGGATTCCTTTTCGGTCATCGCCGTGATAACCTTTACTTTGCTTAATCTTATCTGATTGCTACGCTTGAGCGCGCTAATTCCCAAGCAGTACTCGGATTTATTGCCATGCTCCGGACCACATTACGCTTGCCGGTCACAACACTGCCGCAGCCGGATGAAACGACATGCGGACCCACCTGCCTGCATACCATTTACAACTATTGGGGAAAAACCGAGCGGCTGGAGAGCGTCATTGCCCGCACCCGTAAACTGGAAAGCGGCAGTGGCACCTTTGCTGTTTTTCTGGCTTGCGATGCTCTGCGCAATGGCTTTCAGGCGACAATTTATACATATAACCTTACTGTATTCGATCCCACCTGGTTTGTCGCCGGAGTGAATATCGCCGATCGGCTCCGGCAGCAGCGCGAGGTAAAAGAGGATCTCAGGCTGCGGCACGCCACCGACGGCTATCTGGAATTTCTGCGCCTGGGCGGACGGCTGCGCCTGACCGACCTCTCTCAGTCACTCATTCACGGCCTCTTGCGTCGCGGTCTGCCCATCCTGACGGGATTGAGCTCCACCTTTCTTTATCGCGCCGCGCGGGAATACGGACCGCATGACATACCGGACGATGTGCGGGGCTATCCGGCGGGACATTTCGTTGTCATGGCCGGCTACAACCGCGACAAGCGTACGGTGCTGGTAGCCGATCCCTATGGGCCGTCCCAGGAGTACTGGAGTAATATCGATCGGGTTCTGGGCGCGGTAATGCTAGGCATCGTTACGCAGGACGCCAATTTGCTGGTCATCCACTCATATCGGCAGCCTGCCGAGCAGGCCGAGGGGCGATGAGGGCCTTACGGGCATTCTCCGGCTACGGTATCGAGCTGGAGTATATGATCGTCGATTGCCAGACCCTTTCGGTCTTGCCAGTGGCCGACGAGTTGCTGCAGAAGCTTTCGGGAACGCGTGCTTCCGAGGTGAGGCACGGTGCGCTGGCATGGTCCAATGAACTGGTGCTGCACCTGCTCGAACTCAAAAATGTAAATCCCGTCCCCGAAATGGAATCCCTCCCGGCGGCCTTTCAGGGCGAGGTTCAGCGAATCAATCGCCTGCTCGAACCCATGGGGGCCAGGCTCATGCCTGGGGGCATGCATCCGTGGATGAACCCTGGCACTGAGACACGGCTGTGGCCACATGACAACGCCGATATCTATCGTGCCTATGACCGGATCTTCAACTGCAAACGGCATGGCTGGGCCAATCTCCAGAGCATGCATCTCAACCTGCCGTTTGCCGATGACCACGAATTTGCGCGTCTTCACGCCGCCGTCCGGCTGCTGCTGCCTATCCTCCCGGCGCTGTCTGCCAGTTCGCCGATCGCGGATGGCGGCAACGCCGGGTTTCTCGATTTTCGCATGGAAAACTACTGCACGCATCAAATAAGGATACCCTCGACGATAGGCCGGGTAATCCCGGAAACGGCGACTAGCCGCGCCGCGTACGAGGCAGAAATTCTGGCGCCGATGTACGAGGACATTGCGGTGTTTGATGAAGAAGGAATTCTGGAGCATGAATGGCTCAATGCGCGCGGCGCAGTTCCCCGTTTCGACCGCAACGCCATTGAAATACGGGTGGTGGACACACAGGAATGCCCGGAGGCTAACCTCGCCATTGCCGCTGCCGCAGTTGATGTTGTGCGAACTCTCTACAATGAAACCTGTGCGCCACTTGCGAAACAGCAGGTCCTCGATACGGACGCACTGATCAAGATCATGCGGGCTTGCATACGCGATGCCGAGCGAGCGGTGATAACGGATCCCGTATATCTGCGGCTTTTGGGCTTTCCCGCTCAGCGTTGCGAGGCCCGCGAGCTGTGGCAGCATCTCATCGCGCCAATGACGGGGAGCCAGCCTGAACAGCGAAAAACCTGGCAGAACGGACTCCAAACCATTCTGGAGCACGGTCCACTGGCTCGCCGCATTCTGCTCGCCCTGGGCTCCGACTACAGCAGGACGCGGCTGATGGCCGTCTATCGGGAACTGTGCGAGTGCCTGGAAGAAGGGCGGATGTTTTTGGGGATGAGTTAGCGTATTTATCGGTTTGTTGTCAAACCGGCTGTTCATATAAGGGAGGTCATAAGGGAGGTTGAGTGATAAGGTAGCCTTGACTGATATATTCAATTTTTTGATTACCTGCGAACATGGCGGTAATCGAATTCCGCAATGCTACCAGCAATTCTTTGGCGGCTTCGAGTCTTTGCTGCGCAGTCATCGCGGCTATGACCGGGGCACCCTGCGCATGGCGAAGGAGCTTGCAAAGGCGCTTGACGCTCCTTTGTTTGCCGGTACTACAAGCCGTCTCCTAATCGATCTCAACCGCTCCCTTCGCCATCCGCAGCTTTATTCCAAAGCCATTCAATCTGCGCCGGTCGAGGTCCGCAGCGAGATTCTGGCGCGTCACTACATGCCTTATCGCACTGTAGCCGAGGCCAGTATTGCCGAGGCGATTGGACGCGGCGAAAAAATCATCCATATCTCATCACACAGTTTCACGCCGGAACTCAATGGACAAATCCGCAATGCCGATATCGGTCTGCTTTACGATCCATCTCGACCTCTGGAGCGGGATTTGTGCATGCGGTGGCAGGCAAACCTCAAGGCGCGCGCAGCCAACCTGACGGTACGCCGCAACTATCCCTATGCTGGCAGGGCTGACGGTTTTGTCACCTACCTGCGCCGCCGATTTTCTGCAGATACCTATGTAGGAATAGAGCTGGAAATCAACCAGAAACATGTTCTTGAGGGCGGTCCTCAATGGCGTGAATTGCGCAGCGTGGTACTTGAAACACTTCAGAAAGCCGTTGCATGAACTATCATGTAGCAAGAGCTTTCATATTCGCACTCGTTTATTTTATGTAGCGAATCAAAAATTTCGGGAGGTATATGGCTATCATCGGTATCGACCTCGGCACTTCCAACTCTGCAGCCGCGGTTCTACGCGGCGGACGGCCGGTTATTATTCCCAGCGCCGAGGGTATCAGCATCGGTGGCAAAGCGTTCCCCAGCTACGTCGCACTTACCGCCGACGGACAGATTCTGGTAGGCGAGCCGGCGCGGCGCCAGGCTGCGGCAAATCCGGAAGGAACCGCCAGCGCTTTCAAGCGCAGGATGGGCAAACGGGAAATCATCCGTCTAAGAGAACGCGAATACTCGCCGGAACAGCTCTCCGCTTTTCTGTTGCAGAAGATCAAGCGCGATGCCGAAGCCTTTCTGGGTGAAGCCGTGGCAAAAGTCGTGGTGACGGTGCCTGCTTATTTCGACGACAATCAGCGCGCCGCAACCAAGGACGCGTGCCGCATTGCCGGGCTTGAGGTTGTACGCCTCGTCAACGAACCGACGGCTGCTTCTCTGGCTTACGGGCTGGACCGGCTGGGCCAGGAATTGCGCATCGCAGTGATCGATCTGGGCGGCGGCACGCTGGACGTTACTATCATGGAATTTGGCAAGGGTGTGTTCGAGGTCAAGGCCACCAGCGGCGATACGCAGCTTGGCGGCACCGACATGAACCAGCGTATATTTGAACATCTGGTGGAGCGCTTCCATATGGCTGTAGGCGTGGATGTGCGTAATGACGCCAAGGCGGCGGCACGCCTGCTGGAAGCGGCGGAAGCAGCAAAGATCGAACTCACCGCCAACATCACTACCCACATCAGCCTGCCCTATCTTGCCGCCGTAAGCGGCGAGCCGCGTCATCTTGAACTGGATCTGAACCGCACCGAACTGGAACGTCTGGTGCGCCCGGTGATCGAGCGCTGCCGCGGCCCGGTTGAGCAGGCACTGCATGACGCTGGCATCGCTCCTCGAGATGTGGACCGCCTTGTATTCGTTGGCGGGCCGACACGCATGCCGGTCGTGCATGCCTACTTCGAGGAGCTCTTTGGGCGCAAGGCGGAGATGGGGGTAGACCCCATGGAATGCGTAGCCGCCGGCGCCGCAATTCAAGCCGGGGTGCTGGCGGGAGAGGTAAGCGGAATCGTGCTGGTGGATGTTACCCCGCTTACGCTGGGGGTGGAGACATTGGGCGGAATCGCAACTTCCCTGATTGGCCGTAATACCCCCATCCCGGTTAAACGCACTGAAACCTTTACCACCGCAGCCGATATGCAGACCAGTGTCACCGTACATGTCTTCCAGGGCGAGCGCCCAATGGCGGCAGACAATGTCAGTCTGGGCGAATTCAATCTGGATGGCCTGCCCCCGGCGCCCCGCGGCGTTCCCAAGATCGAGGTGACATTCGACATTGATTCCAATGGCATTCTCGGTGTTTCCGCACGTGATGTGGCAAGCGGCAAGTCGCAATCCATCAGCATATCCGGTTCTACCAGGCTTTCCGAAGATGACAAGAAACGCATGGTGGACGACGCGGCGCATTATGCCGAGGCTGACAAGAAACGGCGCGACGATGCGGAAAAGCTCAATGCCGCCGATGCAACATGTTACGAGGCTGAGAAAATGCTCGCCAACTTTACCGACAAGCTCACCGATGAGCTGAAAAGAAGGATTGAATCGGCGTTGCGCGAAACAAAGGAAGCATTGGTCAGAAAAGATGTTTCCCTTGCCACCGAGAGAGCCGAGGCATTAAAAAAGGTGCTGAAGGAGGCAGGGGCGACACTCTATGCGCAATCCGGCCAGGCCCAGAAAGGGGCGCCCTATGCGGAAACCCGCTGGGAAGGACCGGAACCGCCTCCCAATGTCGACACAGCAACAGGTGAACCGCGGCCGAGCGGATCTGGTCCGCGCGGCAAGGTTGTGGATGCCGAGTATCGTGATAACGAAAACAGATAAACTCCTTATCCTGTACAGCATAACTAATAAGACGGCGTTGCCGTTACCCCGGAAAAAATGACAGCTCTTTCTCCACTGGACCATCAACTGCTGCGCAGCTCGTGCGACCCCGATCAGTTTGGATTTCAAACCACGGCAGATCTGGAGGATCTGACGGAAATCATCGGGCAGGTACGCGCCATGGATGCAGTGCACTTCGGTGCAAGCATTCGTCATGAAGGTTACAATCTTTTCGTGCTCGGGCCATCGGGCATGGGAAAAAAGAGCTCGGTGCGGCAGTTCCTCGAAAAAAAAGCGAGCAACGAGCGAGAACCAGACGACTGGTGTTATATCAATAACTTTACCCAGCCGCACAAACCCCACGCGCTCCGAATGCCATCCGGCAGGGGAGAGGAGTTGCGCCAGCACATGGAGAAGCTGGTGGATTATATGCGCAGTGCAATCCCCGCACTGTTTGAAAGCGATGAGTACCGTGCCAAGACGGCGGCAATCCAGGAGGAGTTTCACAAGCGGCAGGAGGATATTTTCAAGGGATTGGGTGATGACGCCGAGAAGCAGGAGGTCACTCTGCTGCGTACACCTGAAGGATTTGCTTTTGCCCCGACTCGCAACAAGGAGGTAATCCCGCCGGACGAATACGAAAAACTGCCGGAAGAAGAAAGAAAGCGGATAGAAACCGCCATTGCCGAGTTGCAGGAACGTCTGGAAAAGATCCTGAGCCGCGTGCCGCAATGGCGGAGAGAACGCAGTGAACGGGTCAAGCAACTCAACCGTGAAATTGCGCTATCTGCGGTCGAGCATATGATAGATGAATTGCGCGCCATTTATGCCGATCTGCCCGAGGTGCTGAAATATCTCGATGCGGTACAACAGGATATGGTGGAGCATGTGGACGATTTCCGCAAACAGGAAGAGTCCGCCAATATTTCCGGCATGACTATCGTCACCCGCCAGACGTTCCACAACTATCAGGTAAATGTACTGGCAACGAACGGTAAAAAAGCTGGGGCGCCCGTCATCAGCGAGGATAATCCGACCTACAGCAATCTTATTGGACGAGTGGAGCATATTGCCCAGCTTGGTGCGCTCGTCACGGATTTTACCTTGATCAAGCCCGGCGCACTGCACCGGGCGAACGGCGGCTATCTGCTGCTGGACATTCGCAAAGTGCTGGTGCAGCCATTCGCCTGGGAAGGTCTTAAACGGGCACTGCAATCGCACGAGATCCACATTGAATCCCTGGGGCAGATGTACAGCCTGATCAGCACCGTTTCGCTGGAGCCGGAACCTATCCCGCTCGATGCCAAGATAGTTCTGTTCGGCGATCGTCTGTTCTATTACCTGCTGCAGGAATACGATCCGGAATTCAGCGAACTGTTCAAGGTGGCTGCGGACTTCGAGGAGCGCATCGAGCGCAGTGCAGATACGCTTTTGATATATGCACGCATGATATCCACGCTGACTCGCAAGGAAGCGTTGTTGCCTTTCGACCGCAGCGGAGTGGCAAGAGTCATCGAGCATAGCGCGCGCCTGGCTGGCGATGCGGAAAGGCTTTCCACACACATGCGCAGCGTAGCTGATTTACTACGCGAAGCTGATCACTGGGCCCGGGAAGCCGGTCATGAGGTGGTTGTCGCCAGTGACGTGCAGCAGGCTATTGATACGCAGATCCGCCGGCAGGATCGCCTGAAAGACCGTCTGCATGAAGAAATCCTGCGTGGCACCCTGATGATTGACACACAGGGTGCGGTAGCAGGCCAGGTCAATGGTCTCTCGGTGATGGTACTGGGTGATTTTGCCTTTGCCCAGCCGACCCGCATTACCGCCACCACCCGCTTTGGCGACGGTGAACTGATCAATATCGAACGGGAAGTGAAGCTCTCGGGCGCCATCCACTCCAAGGGTGTACTGATCCTCTCCTCTTTTCTGGCGGCGCGCTATGCCAGGAACCAGCCGCTTGCGCTCTCCGCCAGCCTGGTGTTCGAGCAGTCATATGGCATGGTCGAAGGCGATAGCGCATCCATGGCTGAATTGTGCGCACTGCTTTCCAATCTGGCGCATGCGCCGATCAATCAGGCATTCGCCGTGACCGGGTCGGTAAATCAGCTTGGGCAGGCGCAGGCAATCGGCGCCGTCAACGAAAAAATAGAGGGGTTCTTTGATATCTGCACGGCACGAGGATTAAGCGGTGAACAGGGTGTGCTGATCCCCTCGGCGAACGTCAAGCATCTGATGCTGCGCCAGGATGTGGTGACGGCTGCCAAGGCCGGGCAGTTCCATATATACCCCATCGAGAATGTCGATCAAGCTATTGGCATCCTGACCAATTTGCCGGCCGGGGAGCTTGGCGACAGCGGAGAATATCCCCAAGGCAGCCTCAATCAAAGGGTTGCGGCGCGACTGAGCGAGCTGACGGAAATCAGTAAATCATTCGTGCTGCAACTTGAAAAAAAACTGGGCGAAGAGAAAACCCCGGATTAATCCTTTTTATATCTGGATCAGATCCGGTTCCTGATAAGGGCGAGTTGGCTGGGGCTGGATTCAGGGTCAAGCCTGGAATGATGCGGTTCATTAGGTCACTGAGACTGGTTCCGGATCATGTCCGCGATGACGAAGTTCATTCACGATATCTTCTCGCAGAACAAATAAAATAAATCCCAGTATTTCTCGCTGAATAAATAAATTCAAGGTGAACTATTATTCCTGCCCAGCGTGACTACTACGATTTGCTAGGCATTGCCAGGGACGCCGACCAGAAGGTGATCAAGGATGCCTTCCGCAACCTCGCCTTGAAATACCATCCGGACCGCAATAAGGAACCGGGTGCCGAGGAACGCTTCAAGGAAATTGCCGAGGCTTATGCGGTATTGTCCGACCCCAAGAAGCGGGCCGAGTATGATGCGCGCGGGTTCGCAGGCGTGGCGGATTTCAGCCGGGAAGACTTGTTCAACGGTATCAATTTTGCAGATATTTTTGGCGGGCTCAATTTTGATTTTGGTGTTGAGAGTCCATTTGACAGTTTTTTTCGGCATCGTCGCAAAGGGCCGCTGCGTGGGGCGAATATCGAGGTGGATTTGTACGTTACGCTCGAACGGGTAGCCAGTGGGGGTGAGGAAAAGGTTCGCTTTACTCGGCCGGTAATCTGCAAAGCCTGTCATGGCACTGGAGGAGAAGGTGGCGTTGCACCCCGCAAGTGCGAAACCTGCGGCGGAACAGGACGCGTTGCGTACAGCCGGCGCAAGGAACAGGAGCATGTACTGATTCAGCAGATTACTCCATGCCCAGCATGCCATGGGCGGGGCGTAATCAATGAACATCCCTGTCCTGAATGTAATGGCAGTGGAACGGTGGAGCACGAGGAAACGCTTACCGTAAAAATCCCGGTGGGTGTCGAGGAAGGCATGGCGCTAAGGATTACCGGAAAAGGAATGCCGAGTCCCGCACCGGGTGGAATTTCCGGTGATCTGTTTGTGGTGGTGCGTTCGATACGCGACCCGCGCTTCGAGCGAGCTGGCGCCGACCTGTTGCGAACTGTAAGCATACCGATCACTGACGCGATACTCGGTACTGCACTGGAGGTACCCACATTGAACGGCTCCGCCAGCGTGACCGTGCCTGCGGGTACTCAGCCCGACGCGATATTGCGCCTGGAGGGAAAAGGCTTGCCGGAGTTTGGCAGCGACCGGCACGGAGACATGTATCTTCGTATTCGATTGGAGGTGCCGGAGCATCTTACTCGTGAAGAGCGGGAATTGTATGAGCGGCTGCGCGCTATCAAAACATAGGGCAATGAAATGGACTCTTCCCTCCTGCGGCATCGAAGTGTGCAGACTGTGGTTTCTATCCAGAGTCAACAGAAGGAGGAGTCCATTATTGCCCTACCACTAAAAATTGCCTCCATGGAGCTCGCTGTACAGTCCCCTGGGAGCGCGGAGCGTTGAGTTCGTCAAGCTATGACGTTCGGTCTCGGCGCGCAGACGCGCCTGAACCCTCATCCAGTTGCTTCGCTAACGCTCGCAATGATGTGGAAATTTCAACCGGGTAAGCTGGCGCCACTTCAAGCGTTGCCAGAGGCTCCGGTAACCTGGCATAGCTCGCCAATGTCCGACGACGCATTTCATCCAGGGGAATATTTTCGTCAATACGTCTGCCGGCCTGCATTACGGGCACGATAAGCGGTTCTCCCTCTTGAAAACCATCTTCCGCGAGCGCCACAACGTCGCCAGCCATGCAGCCATCAGAGCCAGCATATTTGCGATACACCTGCTTCCGTCCAGGCCAGGTGGCTTTCCCCTCCGAGCGTTTGCGCCGCGGCTTACCGGCGTACTCCTGTAGCTTGTAGGCACAATCGAGCGAAGGCGCGTCGCTTGATACATCCAGCGCAGTCCCTACACCAAAGCCATCTATAGGCGCGCCGGACGACAACAGCTTGTGCAGCCGGTATTCGTCCAGATTCCCACTCGCGAAAATGGTCGCTTTTTCCAGATCCCCTTCATTGAGTATCTGCCGCACGCACCGGGCATGCATTCCGAGATCGCCGCTGTCCAGTCGCACGCCCTTTACGCTGATACCATCATGCGAAAGCTTATGGGCCAGGACGACGACTTTGGCTGCACCGGCTTCTGTGTCATAGGTATCGATCAGCAAAATTACGTTGTCCGGATGGCTGCGTGCAAAGTGTTCAAAAGCCGTTGCTTCATCCTCGTGTACCTGGATGTATGAATGGGCAACGGTGCCAAACAGGGGAATGTGATACATTGCCCCAGCCAGAACGGTGGCAGTGCCGGAAAATCCCGCGAGATAGCTCGCCCGCGCCGCAAGCAGCCCAGCCTCCGCCCCATGTGCACGGCGCACGCCAAAATCCACCAGCAACTTGTCGGGTGCCGCCAAGACGCATCGAGCAGCCTTGGAGGCTATCAAAGTTTCGAAGTGCATCAGGTTCATGATGCGCGATTCGACCAGTTGCGCTTGCGGCAGTGGCGCGGTGACACGCAGTATAGGCTCATCCGGAAAAAAAAGAGTACCTTCCGGCATTGCATGAATGTCACCGGTAAAACGAAATTGCTCAAGGTAGGCAATCAGGGAATGCCCGAAACGCGGAGCAAGCCACGTCAGCTCCTCCGGTGAAAACTTCAGGTTTTCCAGGAAATCGAGGGCCTGATCCAGTCCGGCCGCAATCAGGAAATTTCGCCCCGGCGGCAGCTTACGAACAAAAAGCTCAAACACGGCGGTTTCCTGCATGTCCTGCTCAAGGTAGCTCTCCAGCATCATCAACTGATAATGATCAGTCAACAATGGACTGGAAAGCGGGTTCACGCGAGCACTTCAAAGTCGATGAGATTCGCGCCAAGGCGCGCCATTTCCTCTAGCGCCGACCTGCTTGAGTCGACATCTATTCCTCGCACCGCATCCCTCAGGACAAAAGTAGTGTACCGATATGCCAAGGCATCCCTGACGGTATTGAGGACGCAATATTCAGTGGCAAGACCACCGATGAACAAGCGAGAAATACCGGACGATTGCAGCAAAGCGTTCAACTCGGTCTCCGAGAAACCAGAGTAGGCGTCCTTCTCTCTGGAAGTAGCCTTGGAAATGATATGTGTATCGCAGGGAATTTCCAGATCCGCGGGGAATGCCGCGCCCTCCGTTTGCGCGACACAATGCGCAGGCCAGGGTCCTCCTTGCTGCTGAAAGGAGCAGTGATCGGGAGGATGCCAGTCGCGGGTAGCGAAAATGGGCAACTGGCGAAAAAGAAATGCTGCAATATAACGGTTGAGGCCGGGAATGACCTCATTTCCAAGGGGCACGGGAACGCTGCCACCCGGCAGAAAATCGTTTTGTACGTCGACTATGATAACGGCGTCACCGCCAACAAGATCAACCTTCATTGCAATCTCCGCATCACCCCTTACAGTTCTACATTCTCTAGCGAGCCGGACCTGTCAAGCGCGGCTCTGCCTCTTCCGGTTCTTCTACATGGTGCTTGCCGGTACTCACGCGTTTCGCCTGAAAGCCCTCGCTGCCGATATCTTCAAGAAACTGCACCTCGCTGCCTTCTTCCAATTGCTCAAAATTATTGTTGGCGAGATTTTCACGATGAAAGTACAGTTCTTGCCCGTCGGGCGTCGCGACAAAACCGTAACCTTCCTCTGGCATCAAACGTACCACCCTGCCGTGCAGGACAGGCGGATGCGCCTTGATTTCCCCACGCTGGCGCCGTCCGTAGTCCTCCAGCTGACGCTTGGCGGCGCCAAAGGCATCGCGCAGCGCAACGTACACATCTTCGTCCGGCTCACGGTTCACCACGAGTTCCTTCCCTGGCACCGTAATGTCGAGGCGCACATTAAACATGCGTCCCTGTTGTTTATGTTTGTGCGGAACCTCGATTACCACCCGGCACCCTATGATATTTGGATAAAATGTCTCGAGCTTTTCCGCTTTTTTCCGGATATGGCTTTCCAGTGCTTCAGAATGGGGAATATCGCGTGTGGTGATTTGCAGTTGCAATTTCATGATTTTGTCCTCTCAATGATTCATGTTGTGAGACCAGGCGGGGGCGGGCCGGCCTGTTTTCCAACAGAACATGTGCGACTCCGCGTTGCCCGAGTCTGATCTACGCGCCTCGAATCAACAGCACGGGGATATGCGCTGTTCGCACTACTCCTTCGGCGACGCTGCCAAAAAGAACGCGGCTGAAACCGGTGCGGCCGTGGGTGCCGATGACGATCAGGTCGGCTGGCCAACGCCTGGCTTCCTCCAAGATTGTGCTGGCGATACGCGCGCCGCCTGCTTCCAGCAGTTGCACGTCCGCCGCCACGCCTGCTTGCTGCACCGCCATTTGTGCTTGTGCCAGTATTTTTTTTCCCGTACTCGTTATTGTTTCCTTCATTTCGGCGTAATTGATATAACTGTTGGCATCCATGAGACGAATGTCCCCCAATACATGCACCAGCTCCAGCTGCGAGCTGTGCTGCCGGGCAAGCTGAAGCGCTTCCTGTAGCGCACGTTCGGACGTTGGACTGCCATCAACAGGAACCAGAATACGACGATACATAGTACACCTTTGTAAAGTTATCCCTTGACGCACACTTTGGGTCTAAGGAAAGCGACCCTGTGTGCGAGTCCCGCTTGTTCCGTCGCCTCCGCAACCAGATCAACATCCTTGTAAGCGCCTGGCGCTTCTTCCGCCACTCCCCGCATCGATCGTGTCCGAATCAGTATGCCTTGTTGAGCCAGCTCATCCACCAGTGCGCGGCCTTTCCAGCGCGCCAGTGCCTGGTGGCGGCTCATGGCGCGGCCTGCACCATGGCTTGCGGAGGCGAACGCCGGGTTTCCGCTGGCGCCGGCAAGAATGTATGAGCCGGTCCCCATGCTCCCGCCGATGACGACCGGTTGGCCTACCGCACGATAGCGTTCGGGTAATGCCGGATGACCCGGGGCAAATGCGCGCGTTGCACCCTTTCGGTGTACATGGAGCAATCTGGGCTTTCCGTCGATTTCATGCATTTCCGCCTTGCACGTGTTGTGCGAGACATCAAACAAGGTTTCAAGCTCGGCATGAGGATAAATTTCAGTGAAGGCAGTGCGCGCCAGATGCGTCAGGATTTGCCGATTGGCAAGTGCGCAGTTGATTGCGGCGTTCATCGCGCCAATATATTGCTGGCCTTCCGGTGATTTGATCGGCGCACAAGCCAGTTCGCGGTCAGGTAAACGGATGCCGGTGCGGCTGGCAGCTTTCGCCAGCAGGAGCAGATAATCCGTTCCGATTTGATGCCCGAGCCCGCGCGAACCGCAATGTATGGAAATCAGGACCTGTCCTTCATGCAGTCCGAAAGCCAGTGCGGCAGCCGTGTCGAAAATGCGATCCACCACCTGGATTTCAAGGTAATGATTGCCGGAACCGAGCGTGCCCATCTCCCCACGCTGGCGCTTTTTGGCCAGCTCAGAGACGTTATCGGGCACAGCGCCGGTGACACGGCCATGCTCTTCAATATATTCCAGGTCCGCGGCATTGCCATATCCGTGTTGTACAGCCCAGTGTGCGCCGTTGTGCATCACCTGGTCGAGCTGCTCGGGATTCAGCTTGATTTCGCCCTCTTCGCCAACGCCAGCGGGTATGACATGGAACAGAATATTCGCAAGTTTGGGAAAGTATGGCACAGCATCGTTCAAATTGAGATTGCTGCGCAGGCAACGTATACCGCAGGAAATATCGAAACCCACGCCGCCGGCAGAAATCACGCCACCCTGTTCAGCGTCGAACGCCGCGACACCACCTATGGGAAAACCATAGCCCCAGTGTGCGTCCGGCATGGTCATCGAGGCACCGACCAGACCTGGCAGAGAAGCAACATTGGCGGCTTGCTCCAGTACCTTATCGTCCATGCTGACAAGCAAGGGCTCTGTGCCATAAAGCAACACTTCTGCACGTTCCTCGCCGGATTTGCGCGGCAGGCTCCAAAGGTAGGGTTGCAGTTGGCGTAACAGTTGTATGTTCATCTCACACGTCCACTATGCAGCGCGCTTCCCACATTGTGCCGGCTTGTTTCACCGAAAGCATGGTGAGGGTTGCGCCTTTTACTTCGACGCCGCGCTCCAGGCCCGGATGCCATTTTTCCCCGAGCACTTCGGCACGCCAATGATTACCGTGGTGTTGCATATGGAAGCGGCTAAAAACCATGCCAAGTTCACGCGCCTTGCCCAACAACAGATTCAGCCACGTTACAAGGGCCAACTCAAAGTCCGCTTCTTCGAACTCCATTGTCACCGCAGTCTTTGGCTGCACCGTATCCAGTTGCGTGACAATGCCAAATACCGCTTGTGCTGCTGCCTCAAATGCCTGCTCAACAGTGGCGCCGCGCCCGATGATACCGATATCTGCATCGTGTTCGAAATAAGGTGGGGACTGGGCTAGCATGGTTAATCCCTTGGTCGTAATCCCGTCATTTAATCTCGGTCTGCCGTATCTACCCTCAATCCAAAAACCACACTCCATATAGTAGCTATAGGAGAACCTGTTAGCGGTGTCAAGTGCAATTCGGATAGGCCTCTGCTATTTCCGGCCCTGCCTGGAGTCTCTGGATATACTACACTTTGAATCAGGAAGGCGCTTTCTGTACCCAGCCAGCCGGGCTGAAAAGATCAAACCGGGGAAAATCTCGCATGCCGAGCCATAATGCTGACATCGCCGCCATCTTCGAGGAGATTGCCGATCTGCTTGAGATCGAGGGAGCGAACCCGTTTCGCATACGCGCTTATCGTAATGCTGCGCGCACGATTGGCGAGCTTTCTACAGAAGCATATGTGCTGGCGGAAAAGGACGAGGACCTGACGCAACTCCCTGGCATTGGTCACGACCTTTCCGCCAAGATAAAGGAAATTGTGACCACCGATCATTGCAGCTTATTGGATCGGCTGCACGCGGAGCTTTCCCCCGCCGTTACCGAGCTTCTGAAAGTCCCCGGCCTCGGCCCCAAGCGGGTCAGGCATCTCTATCACGATCTGGATGTTCAGACTGTCGAGCAACTCTACTGCGCTGCGCGCGATGGCCGCATTCGCGTCCTGCCGGGCTTCGGCGAAAAGACTGAACTCAACATCCTCCAGGCGGTTGAAGCACATGTCAATCAGATAAGGCGCTTCAAGCTGGCGGTCGCAGCGCAATATGCCGAAGCGTTACGATCGTACCTGGCGGCGGTGCCTGGCGTAATGAAGGTAACTGTCGCAGGCAGTTACAGACGCATGCGCGAAACCGTCGGCGATCTCGATATTGTGGTCGCGGCAACGCCTGGCAGCACTGTCATGCAGTATTTTATTGCTTATGACGAGGTTGCCGAAACGCTGGCGGCGGGCGGCACACGAGCCAGCGTTATTCTCAAGTGCGGCATGCAGGTCGACCTGCGGGTCGTACCCAGGGAAAGTTATGGCGCCGCCCTGCACTACTTTACCGGCTCCAAGGCGCACAACATTGCCGTTCGGTATATCGCTCAGAAACGAGGGCTGAAAATCAACGAATATGGCGTATACCAGGGTAAGAACCGCATCGCGGGAGACAGCGAGGAGTCTGTTTACCGTGCTGTCGGGCTATCTTATATCCCGCCGGAACTGCGTGAAAATCGGGGCGAGATTGCGAAGGCGCAGGCTGGACGACTACCACATCTGGTTGAATCCGGCGATCTTCGAGGCGACCTCCATGCCCACACCAAAGCAACCGATGGCCACAACACCCTCCGTGAAATGGCGCTTGCTGGGAAGTCGCGCGGCTGGGAATACCTTGCCATCACGGACCACTCACGCCGCCTTGCCTTCGCACGCGGCCTCGATCCGCTGCGACTGGCACGCCAATGCGAAGAAATCGATGCACTTAACGAAGAACTGGAGGGGATCACCTTGCTCAAGGGAATAGAGGTGGACATCCTGGAAGATGGCAACCTCGACCTGCCGGACCATGTCCTGGGACAACTCGACCTTGTTCTGGGCGCGATCCACAGCGAATTCGGGCTTTCGCGAGCGAGACAGACCGAACGTATCCTGCGCGCCATGGAACACCCCCATTTCACTATGCTTGCGCATCCTGGGGGCCGGCTCATCCAGCAGCGCGACCCATACGACGTCGACATGCCGCGTATTATCCGAGAAGCCGGACGCCGCGGCTGTTTCCTGGAACTTAATGCTCAGCCGGACCGCATGGATTTGTTCGACATTTATTGCCAGATGGCCAAGGAAGAGGGCGTGCTGGTCAGCATCAATTCGGACGCGCATAGTACTTTTGACTTCGACAACCTGCGTTTCGGGGTTGGGCAAGCCCGGCGTGGCTGGCTGGAAAAACAAAACGTACTTAACACTCGTCCGCTCAGCGAGCTTCAAGTACTTCTCAATCGAACAATGCGGCAACCAGCAAAGGCGCCGGTTCCGCAATGAACTGATTATTCAAATCGCTCCCATATCGCTTCAACGACCGGCCCGAGGAGCGCAACGAAAAACAACATGGTCAGGTTTGACAAGACTGCCTTTAAACTTTGCCCTATTGCGCAGGAATGCAAGATGGGCATGACTGGAGATAGCCATGATTTTTGAAAATCGCATTGCAGCAGCGAAACAGCTTGTCGCTGCTCTTTCTGAATACCAAGGCAAGCATCCGTTGATTCTGGCGATTCCAAGGGGTGCGGTGCCGATGGCGAAAGTCGTCGCCGATGAACTGGACGGCGAACTGGATGTGGTGCTTGTGCATAAGGTGGGCGCACCCGGTAATCCCGAATTCGCCATTGGCGCAGTCGATGAAAGCGGATGGACCTACCTTGCGGATTATGCCGGCGACGTGGGCGCGAGTGAGAAATACATCAGGAACGAAGTCGCCGCCCAACTGGAAACAATACGGCGGCGCCGGGCACAATACACTCCTGTGCGGGAACCGATCGATCCCTCGGGACGCGTGGTCATTGTGATCGATGACGGACTGGCTACCGGCTCGACCATGCTCGCGGCATTGCATGCGCTCAGGGCAAAGAAGCCTGCAGAGCTGATCTGCGCGGTGCCCGTGGCGCCGCCCGACACGCTGGAAAAGGTGCGCGGCAACGCGGATCGGGTGGTATGCCTTTCGGCACCCATCAATTTCCACGCGGTCGCACAGTTTTACGTGGATTTCCCGCAAGTAACGGACGAAGAGGTTATCGCCATCCTCTCCGCTTCGGGCTAGCAACCTGTCGGACTTGAAGAATCGAAGCGAAAAAGTGACTGGGTGAGGACAGATTTTGAGGATTTTGAAGGCCAATAGTTGTTCTATTGGCCGAAAAAGCGGCGAAATATGGACCAGCCAGACGCTTTTGCAGCCGATTTCCTTTAAGTCCGACAGGCTGCTAACTGTCCCCATCCAGCTCAGCCGCAGGTCTCGGATCCAACGGTTCTCGCTCCTGAATCGAACATTGACTTTTTTGTCATGAGACCTAAACTGAAGAACATGCCGTCGTACCAAACGATTGTGCGCTCCGGCAACGGATGAAAGGAGAATGCAACGCAGACTGTATGCATCATCAGCCGCCAGAGTACCTAATACCAGGAACAAAATCATGATCCGTTATCCTATTGATGTGGCCACTCGCGTCAGCCCCAACCTTTCAGCGCTTATCGAAAGCCAGGTCAACGATCCGGATGCGGAGCAACCTGTAACCCTAGCGTCGGTGCGCGCCTTTATCACCGGCTTGCTGCCCGCTTCATTGAACGAGGCGGAGCGGTTGCATCATTTCGATATCGACGTGTCGCTGCTTGACGAACTGGACGCGCTGATCGAGGAGTTTGGCGAAGATGCGCTTGCCATCGACTTTGCGCAGAGCAGTGCGAGTGAATCACTTTCCCGTTTGATTGACGTTGTGATGAATGACGAGAATCGGGAAAACCCGCCCACGCTGGAAACGATAAAAGAGGCGATTGTCTCCGGCCTGTCTGCAAGACTGGTCGGCGATGGCGTTCTGGAGGACGACGAAGACGACGCCCTGCTCGCGGAGATTGAAAGACTGATCAGGCGATACGGCGCTGACTCGCCCGCGGAGGAGTTCATACGTTACGAGTAGTTTTTTGCGTTACTTCCTACCGCAATACATGCATCACTGGTATTACACTGCAATGCGGATGCCGTGGGGAAATAATCATCCCTTTTTCCTCATCCCCTGGCCGTGACAGCTGACCAGGAACGGAACCACTGGAGTAATAAAAAACGAAATCCAGCGTCCAAATGTCATGGGCTCTCCCAGCAGCAACGGGATACCCTGATTTATAGCATCAAGGCATGCACCTACTACAACGGCAACCCAGATTGCGACTAATCGCGTATTTCGATCCTGTATTGAGGACTTAATCGCGTTTAAATGACGCATTGTCTCTCCTTTCCCTCTTCCTTTCGTCTCGAATTCAAATCAATCTCGCGTTCCGGCGCTCACAAATCACCCTCACACCGCATTACCACCCATTTGGGGCTGCCCTCAAGCGCTAACCCAGTTACAATAATAATATTTTTTCCGGATAACCGCATGCGCTGTCCTGTTATTGCCTTTTACCGCCGGCCAAGCCGGGCGGACGAAGCAATCCTTGTGAAATACAGCCCCATATCACGCTGCGCGCCGGTTGGAGTTTAATCAGTCATGCTGGAACTGCGCCATATTGGCAAAGCCTACGCGAGCGGACGACAGGTATTGGCCAATTTGTCTTACACTCTCGGCGCGGGGGAGTACGTGGCGATCATGGGCGAGTCCGGGGTCGGCAAATCGACACTGTTGAATCTGATCGCCGGTTTGGATGTTCCGGACACGGGCGAGATATTGATTAATGGAGTGGCCATGTCGTCATTGGATGACGATGCGGCAACGCGTTTGCGACGCAAGGAATTCGGCTTCATTTTTCAGGCATTTCACATCCTGCCACACTTGACGCTCAGCCAGAACATTGCGCTGCCCTTGCTGCTTAACGGCGCATCGATAGAGCGCGCTGAACCGATGCTGGACGCGGTTGGTCTGGGCGGCAGAGGACACCACTTCCCCCATCAACTGTCCGGCGGAGAGCTTCAGCGCATCGCCATTGCCAGGGCGCTGGTACATCGCCCGAAACTGGTACTCGCCGATGAACCGACCGGCAACCTCGACCCCGACACCGCGCGCGATATCCTCATGCTGATGCGCAGGGAGATCAAGGCAAATGGCGCATCCGGCATTATTGTCACCCATTCGCACGCTGCCGCCGCCACGGCGGATCGGGTACTGGCGCTGACGAAGGACGGCCTGCACCCCGTGGCCCCGGCAAAAGTGGCGAATGCGGCAGCTCCGGCGGTTTCAGCAGATTCGCATCACAGTGGATGACAAAGTCGCCGAACAAGGGGACGCTGTCCCGCTGGCTGTTGTCGGGCGAATGGCAGTCTCACAGAGTACAGGCCGCGGTCGCCGTCATTGCAATTGCGCTCGGAGTGGCGCTTGGGTTTGCGATTCATCTGATCAACGCCGCCGCATTCAGTGAATTTTCCGCTGCTGCCCGAAGTCTTTCGGGTCAGTCCGACCTGGAAGTGCGGAGCCCGCAAGCCACCTTCGACGAGTCAATCTATCCGGTCCTGGTGCAACGCGACAATGTTGAACTTGCCAATCCGGTATTGGAACTGGATGTTGCTATTCCAGGCAGTTCGCAGGAACGAAAAGATGGCACATTAAAAATTCTCGGACTGGATATTTTTCGCGCCTCGCTCATGGCGCCGGACCTGATAGGGATTCCGGGTGAGGACAAGCTATTCGATATCCTGGCTGATGACGCCATTTTTCTCTCCCCCGCGGCGATGGAATGGCTGGGGGTAAAGCAAGGCGATCCCTTGCCACTCCGCGTAGGAACTCAAACGATCACGCTAAGGATTGCGGGCAGCCTGACACGGGCCCGCACAGGACAGCGTATCGGAGTGATGGACATTGGCGCGGCGCAATGGCGCTTCCGCCGAATTGGCCAATTGTCGCGTATCGAGTTGAAGTTGGCGCCGGGTATCGATCGGGTGGCGTTCAAGACAGCACTGGAACAGCAGCTGGAACCACGCGGCCAATATCAGATCACGGAAACTGCTGATCAGGAAACCCGTGTTGCCAACATGTCGCGCGCCTATCGCGTCAACCTGAACATGCTCGCCATGGTAGCGCTATTCACCGGCACGTTCCTGGTATTCTCAACGCAGGCGCTATCGGTCGTCCGGCGGCGTCATCAATTCGCGTTGTTGCGGGTACTCGGACTAACGCGCCGGCAACTGCTGACGCAGGTTTTATTCGAGGGAGGCGCCCTCGGCGCTGTCGGCTCGCTGGCCGGGCTTGCCCTTGGCTATGCAACCGCCGCCACCGCACTGCATTATTTTGGTGGAGACCTTGGCGGTGGATTTTTTACGGGAGTAAAACCGACCGTGTATTTTGACCCGCTGGCAGCGGCGGTCTTTTTCATTCTGGGATTAGGCATTACCTTGTTGGGCAGCGCTGCGCCAGCCTGGGAAGCGGCAACCGCGAAGCCCGCGCAGGCACTCAAATCCGGAAGCGAAGATATCGCACTCTCGAAACTGGCCACGCCCTGGCCCGGCTTGCTTTGTCTGGCCTCGGGTGCCCTGTTTACGCAGTTGCCGCCGATTTTCGATTTGCCGGTCTTTGGCTATCTCGCTGTAGCACAATTACTGACTGGTGGCATCGTCCTCATGCCACGGTTTGCAGCATTGGTTTTCTCTGCCGTGTCTTCTGCGGTGGGCAACCGTACGTCCGGAACCGCCGGGGCCACGCCGGCACTGACGACATTGGCATTGGCACGGCTGGCCAATGCGCCCAATCAGGCAGCTATCGCTTTGGGCGGGGTGCTTGCGAGCTTCACCTTGATGGTCGCGATGGCGATCATGGTGGCAAGTTTTCGGGTGTCGGTCGACGACTGGCTGAAACATATTCTGCCCGCCGACATATATTTGCGGACCGCCATGAGCGGGGACACGAGAGGGCTGACGCCGGATGAAATAAAAGCGCTCGCTGCCATACCCGGGATCGCTCGCGCTGATTTTTTCCGCTCATCGAAGTTGACGCTCGACCCTGGCCGGCCCAGCATCGCGCTGATTGCGCGCCCCATCGACATGACCGATCCGGGAAATACCCTACCGATGACCGGTGAGGCAATTGCACCCGCCCTGCTTCCGAAAGATGCGATACCAATCTGGGTATCTGAAGCGATGGTTGATTTATATGGTTACACGCCGGGCAAGCAGGTTACGTTGCCAATAGCCAACCCGGCGCCCGGCTTCGTCATCGCGGGCGTGTGGCGCGACTACGGGCGGCAATTCGGCGCGGTACAGATGCAACTGGCGGATTATCAAAGACTGACGGGGGATCGATTGGTGAACGATGCCGCGCTCTGGCTGGAAAACGGCATAACCCCTGAGCAAGTGATTGCGTCCATGAGACGCCTGCCGTTCGGCGACGCGCTGGAGTTCTCCGAACCCGGTCAGATACGCGCATTAAGCCTGAATATTTTCGACCGCAGCTTTGCGGTAACCTACCTGCTGGAAGGCGTTGCAGTTATCATCGGGCTGCTTGGCGTGGCGGCAAGCTTTTCAGCACAAGCTTTCGCACGCACCAAAGAATTCGGAATGTTACGTCACATCGGTATGACGCGCCGGCAGATCCTCGGTATGCTTGCCGTGGAAGGCTGCCTGTTGACCGCGCTCGGGGCTGTGCTCGGTTTCGTGCTCGGCTGGTGTATCAGCCTGATTCTCGTCTTCATCGTGAATCCCCAGTCGTTCCACTGGACAATGCAGCTGAGCCTCCCGTGGAAAGGGCTGCTGGGAGTGGCACTGGTACTGATGGCATCGGCCGCCATGACCGCGCTCGCATCGGGACGCCATGCGGTGTCGGGCAATGCAATACGTGCAGTACGGGAGGATTGGTAATGCAACCTTTTAAATGCAACCCTGCCTATGTCGATCATTCCAACAGACAGCAGCACTCGGTATCCAGGGCCGCGAGAATATCATTTCAGCGGGCCAGTTTTCTTGCTGCGTTTTTCATCATTACCTGGTTCGGTGCTGCTATCGGTTTCGCTGCGTCACCTCAGCTTTCCCCCGTGATTCAGGGCGTACCGCTTGCCTTTCCCCACGACTTTGGCGCTCATCCTGACTTCCGCAACGAATGGTGGTATGCGACAGGCTGGTTGGAAACCCCGGAAAAAAAGTCGCTCGGCTTCCAGGTCACTTTTTTTCGCGTAGCGACCCAACACGATCGATCCAATCCGAGCCGCTTTGCCCCCCAGCAACTCATCATTGCGCACGCGGCATTGTCCGACCCCGCGGCAGGTAAGCTTCTTCACGATCAAAAAAGCGCGCGCGAAGGTTTCGGTCTGGCCTATACAAAAGAAGGCAACACGAATGTAAAGCTGAACGATTGGTACTTCGTGCGAGAGGAAAACGGGCGGTATGAGACAAGCATAACAGCGGATAACTTTATGCTGCAATTGTCACTAATACCCACGCAGGCGCCGATGCTGCAAGACCTCAATGGTTTTTCGCGAAAAGGACCGCGACCGGAACAAGCAAGCTATTACTACAGCGAGCCGCAGCTGCAAGTTACGGGAACCGTCACCCGCGATGGCAAGGAAATTGCTGTCAATGGCATTGCCTGGCTCGACCACGAGTGGTCGACCGCCTATCTCGATCCCGCGGCTGAAGGATGGGATTGGGTCGGCGCAAATCTCGACGACGGATCTTCCCTGATGGCGTTTCGAATCCGCAGCAAAGATGGCAGCAAAGTGTGGGCGTATGCCGGAATCCGCGACCCGTCCGGCCGCTTCACCAAATTCGAGCCGGAGCAGGTAACTTTCGAACCCCAGCGTAATTGGCGTTCGCCTCGTACGAATGCTACTTATCCTGTGGAAATGCGCATTCGGACCGGCTCGACCGAATGGCTGCTCACCCCTCTGCAAGACGACCAGGAACTCGACTCGCGGCAATCGACGGGCTCGGTCTATTGGGAAGGCGCCGTTACCATTACCCGCGATGGTAAACCCGCTGGCCGCGGCTATTATGAAATGACTGGATACGTTGAGCCTCTGACACTTTGACGGCTTGCGTCCAGCTTCCACATGTCCGCACGTCACTTTCCCTACCGCGGCAATTGCCTGGGGATAGCCCTTCACGTTTGATAGTGGCCCCGCTGACCCCTTGATCGTGTTGAATATCCGTCACACTCTGCCCTGTTTAGAGCGTCCATTTGCAAGTCCAGGTTCTGGTCGTTGGGCGAATACTTGTGATAGCCATTTTCATGAATATACTCTCTGTTTCGCCCTACCCTTATGCAGCAATGTGAATCGGCAAAAACAATGCGTTCATTGTTCGTTTTATTGTGGCGAAAAGGATCCCTTATGCAATTCAAAAACCGGGAGGCGAACCTTGGATCACCAAGGCATTCTGGATTATTACATTCGCCGCAGCACGGAGCTTATATCCTTACCCGATCTGGAGTCCCCGACAGCGCTTTTAAGCTAGCCTAGTCCTCATGCAGCATCTCGAAACGCTGCGCGAGAAAATCAATTAACGCCCGCACAGATGGCAGAAGACCGCGCCGGGACGGAAACACCGCATGAATGATTTCCCGACACGGCGCCCAGTCTGGCACCAGTCTAACCAATGAACCAGCCGTCAGCTGGTCCCGTGCCATGACCATCGGCAGCTGCACTACACCGACACCGGCCTCGGCGGCATCTCTTAGCGCGATCATGTCCGTCGTCACGAAGCGCGGCGTGTGATGAAGTGTGGCTTGTGCGCCATTCGGCCCATGCAGCGCCCAGCTATGGATTTGTTGTGCAGTCCCCAGGCCCAGGCTCGGCCAATTGCCCAAAGCGGCTGGTGCGGCAGGAAAGCCGAGTTGCTGGACAAGCGCGGGGCTGGCCACCAAACATTGGCTTCGATCAGCCAGGATGCGCATGACCAGATCACTGTCCTGCAGGGGCGGTGGCCGCACACGAAGGGCGATGTCCAGTGACTCGCTGATCAGATCGACACGTCGGTTGGTCGCCTCCATCTGCACTGTGACGCACGGATAGCGCACCATGAAATCAGCCAGCATCACTCCCACATAAGCATTCACCAGCGGTATGGGGCATGTCATCCGGATTACACCCCGGGGTTCGGCCTTTAAGGTGTCTATTGCTTCCTGGGCCCCCTCAGCTTCCACCAGCATCGCCTTGCAATGCGTGTAATAAGTCTCGCCGGCGTCGGTAACTGCAAAGTGACGTGTCGAGCGCTGGATCAGCCGCACACCCAAGCGCTCTTCCAGCTTGGCGATGCGGCGGCTAAGCTTCGATTTCGGCATGCCCAGGGCCCGGCCTGCCGGAGCAAAGCCGCCATGATCCACGGCCTGGACGTAGTAATAGAGGTCATTCAGGTCTTGCATAAGGGGGCCATCCATCGTTTCAAAAATAGAACTCTGATAACTGATTTAGCAGACTACACGCCTATCCGGCTCCAGGTCTATACTCTGACCACTTGCTTATTGCAAGCATAATACCTGGTAATTGCGTTAGCAAGAGGCTCCCTACAGGAAGAAGTGGTAGTCAGTTAACTAAAAGGAGTACTGAAATGGCAACAAGACATCGAAGGTTGCGGAGCTATCCGCAAGCAGGTGTTGGTGCTTCCAGCATGCCATCATTACACGAATCAAAGATGTACAAGTTTGGCGTGCTGGGTCTTCTGGGAATAGCACTACTCTGGAATGGGCTTCAAACCTTTGCCTGACAGGCAAAGTATTTTGCAAGGATGAATGATGTAACGACTTATTCACCATTTTGATATTTATGGAGAACCAAGTCAAATCCGCTCAGGCAGTTGCGGGTAATTAATCTAAAGGAGTATTGAAATATGGCAACAGCACTTAAAACGTCGAGCCCGGCGAAGTCGGAAGGTCGGGACTACGACATGTCGCTGTGGTACGACTCGAAGTGGTACAAATTCGGTCTCATCACCATGCTGGCGGTGGCGATATTCTGGATCTGGTATCAGCGCACGTTTGCCTACTCGCACGGGATGGACTCGATGGAGCCCGAGTTTGAGAAGGTATGGATGGGATTGTGGCGTGTACACATGATCGTGATGCCGATCTTTGCCCTGATCACCTGGGGCTGGATCTGGAAGACCCGGGATACGAAGGAGCAGTTGGACAATCTTGATCCCAAGCTTGAGATCAAGCGCTACTTCTATTTTATGATGTGGCTGGGCGTCTATCTGTTCGGCGTTTACTGGGGCGGCAGCTTCTTTACCGAGCAGGATGCCTCCTGGCACCAGGTCATCATTCGTGACACGAGCTTCACCCCAAGTCATGTGGTGGTGTTCTATGGCTCCTTCCCGATGTACATCGTCTGCGGCGTGGCCACCTATCTGTATGCCATGACGCGTCTGCCGCTGTATGCCCGGGGCACCTCGTTCCCGCTCGTCATGGCCATTGCCGGTCCGCTCATGATTCTGCCGAACGTAGGCTTGAACGAATGGGGCCATGCTTTCTGGTTCATGGAAGAACTCTTCAGCGCTCCGCTGCACTGGGGCTTTGTGGTACTGGGCTGGTCAGGCCTGTTTGCCGGCGGTGTTGTGGCACAGATCGTTACCCGCTACTCCAACCTGACCGACGTCGTGTGGAACGGCCAGAGCAAAACCATCCTCAACAACCGGATCGTACCGTAAGGGCTAGCTGAGGAATCCGAGCAGTGGCCTGAAGCCTGAATCGCCCCGCTCCCGCATTACAGAGGACGGGGCGATTTGCAATAAGCCATAGTAAAACAGCATGCAGAGGATAACGAAGATCAGTTGAACCATACATCGAGGAGCAATCAAATGATCAAGCAAGTGATGCGGTCCACTATTATTGTCGTTGCAGCGCTTTACTGTGGCATGGCTGGAGCGCATGGTAAGGTGTCGATGGAGGAAGATACATGCACTCGAAGGCTTGATGATGAGAGCATGGTGCATTTGAGTGCCTACCAGCCTCAACATGAACCCAGCAGTCAATACTGCACAGAAATACCCAGAGAAGGGAATACTTTATTGGTAATAGACCTTGCGGATCAGGCGTTGCGCGACATTCCCGTAGGGATACGAGTAGTACGGGGAACCAGCGAGGTTGATGATGAGACGGTGGCATACCTGCGTCCGAGTTATCATCCCGATGGGGTAATGAGGGGAGAGACCAGTCTGGATAAGGGGTTATACACGGTATTTATTACCGGCGAGGCGGTCCCTCCGGTACATTATGAGTATTCGTTGCGCGTACAGATGATCAACTACGCGAATATTTTTCGTGCTGCGATAGGTCCGTTGATCGCACTGCTGCTGCTTAGCCTGCTTGGTTACAAACTTATGAAATCCGAGCGGGTACAGGTTTGGCGGGCTTCGAGGCGCCAAGGATAATGCGGCATCGAGAACACCCGAACGCAGGAAAAGTGCTTCTTTACTTTATTACACTCATGGACCTACATTAATTGCAGAATGCAAGTATAATTCTTGGTTGCAAAAAGCAAGTCAATCTGCAGGCCAGCGCGAAGTTATGACGAAATCAAGCCAGATCAGCCGTTCCTCCTGTCCAGTCAGTTGCGCTCTGGACATATTGGGCGACAAATGGACGCTGCTTGTCGTTCGTGATCTCATTTTCTTCCGTAAGCGATACTTCGGGGATTTTCAAAATTCCCCGGAAAAAATCGCTACCAATATCCTTTCTGATCGCCTGAAAAAACTGGAGGAATGCCACCTTCTTTTGCGACGCCGCGATCCGGCTAATGCGCGCAAGATTATTTATATGCCTACTGAAAAATGCGTGGATCTGGCGCCTCCAATCATGGAGTTGGTACGTTGGGGTGCAAAATATGTTCCTGAAAGTGATGTACACGAGAATCTGGTTCAACGATTTGAGCAGGACCCATTGGAATTTATGGGGGAAATACGATTATCTCTACGTAAAGAGAATGAAGCGAATAAAGAATAGCGGGATTAGATGATGCAAAAGGAAATCAAGGCTGTGAGAGAAATGAAAGTTAATTTTTAACTGAACTTTACTGGAATGCTCTTGGCATTACTACCGGGCACATCAGTACCATGCCCCTAATAAGGCACCTACTTAACATTAAAACCGCAATGCAAAAGGAATTCTCCATGTCCGACCAATCAAATATCGAACGTACGCTGTACGGATTCTGGCTCTCACCTTATATGAGTCAGGTTGCCCACATGCTCTCGGAAACCGGTCTACCTTATCGTTATGAACGAGTGTCTCCGTTTCAGGGGGGCACGCTCACGCCAGAGCATATGGAACGAAATCCTCTTGGGAAAATTCCTACTCTCAGGGATGTCAATGGTGTTGATATTTCAGAAAGTCACGCGATCTGTCGATATCTCGCGAGAATCTACCCAGAAGCACGAAAGTTTTATCCTGTTGATGATCCGATGCTCTGTGCAGAGGTCGATGCCAAGAATGACTTCATCACTTTCTCCATTGCGGGTCCATTCTTCAACTGGTTTGTTGTCAGCGCATATTTTCCAAAAGCATGGAAACTCAAAATCGAAAAAGAAGGGCATATCTATAATCTTTGCTCTGTTCTGTTAAGCAAAATGTGGCTACCCAGATTGGTTAATGGCTCGAAAATGGGGCCATTCCTGCTTGGCAAAGAGCCTTTTTTGCCGGATTTCCAGTTGTTCTACACGCTCGAGCTTAGCCAGATGTTTTCCGAACTGTTCGAAATACCCGAGATGCATCTGTTTCGAGACGATCCTGCATTACAGACGTTTTACGATGCAATGTGCGAGCGTCCTTCTACTCGTGAAATACTGGCGGCTAAAGAATCAGAGCTGGGTGTTACGAAGAAGGAACTCTTCGGGGGGTTTGGGGCAGCCTATCTCAATAACCATATCGACAGAAAAATCCTTGGAGGGATATTCGGGCGTGAAGTCTGACCCATACATACTGCGGATCATCTGAATACGTCTTGAATCTACTGCATTTTCGCAAGGGATCAAGTGCCTCTTCTGGCGGTCTATTTTTCCCTTAATAACAGTCTTTATTGCGGATGCCCAACCTCCGTTTTATTGGGACCCATATCTGGGGATCGCAATCATTACAAACTTACATATTGCGGCTCTTTTTGATCAAATCATACGCAGTCTGCACTTCCTGAGCCTGCGCGGTGGCCATGGCAATCATATCTTCGGGTAGCCCCTGGCCCATCAGCTTGTCGGGATGATACTGGCTCATCAGTTTGCGATATGCACGTTTTATTTCCTGATCGCTACTTTCCCTGGTCACGCCCAAGGCTTTATAAGCATCGTCCAAAGCAGTGGGCGAGGTTGCCTGGCCTCCCGCAAAATGCGACTGATTTAATACCATGTCCAGCAATTGCCTGAAAGCAAGCTGGTCATAGCCCAAATGGAGGGCAACGTCACGCAGCAGGCCCTCCTCCGCCGCATCCAGGCGTCCATCGGCCAACGCCATGACGATGAGGTAAATCAGCAGCATCTGCTTGAGACTGTGCGTATGTCCACAAACAGACATGAATTCGTTCAGCTTGGGCTTGATATCAAAGTCCGGCGCGGATCCTTGCTTGAACAGGGCAATTGCGAGTTGCCGGTGCTCAGAGGACATTCCCAGCTTTTGCATGAAGTCTTCAACATGGGTAATCTCATCCTGGGAAATATGCCCATCTGCTTTCGCAAGTTTCCCCATTGAGATGAAAACGGTTTCGAGAAAAACTTTTTGGCGATGGGCGCTCGTGAGCGGATTGATTGCACCCGCACCATAAGCCCGATAACGGTCAATAAAGCTTCCGACGATATAACCGAGAAATGCTCCGAAAATACCGAAGAGGTAGTAGCCTAATAAAACTCCAATTATTTTGAACAAGGGCGAATTCCGGGATTAATGGAAAAGTGGACTATAACTTTGTGTAATTATTGCTTAAGCATTCAGTCGCGGAAAGTAATACGGGTAATAGCAATAAATGAATCCTTTGAACCATTCCCGCCTGTTGTTAATGCAGGATGGTAAAGTTTAGCGTAACTCATACAAACTCGCACACGATATGACGTGTCAAACATGGAGGATATTGAGGCAATTTGGCTAATGACAGTTTTCGCGAGAGGTAAATAACCCGATGATGGGATGGGTTGCGCTCGCTCCAGTCATCCTGCATAAAATTCCATAGAGACAAAATTCAACGATGCGAGTAAAACGATCAATACAATGACATAAAGGAGGAGCCATGATTGAACTGCATTCGAGCCCAACGCCTAATGGCCAGAAGGTAATGATCATGCTTGAGGAAACCGGAATCGAATGGAAGCACATCGACGTCAATATCAGTATTGGCGAACAGTTCAAGCCTGAACACCTGAAGCTCAATCCCAATAACAAGATTCCCGCAATCGTGGATACGGAAGGACCAGGAGATGGCCCGTACTCCATGATGGAATCCGGCGCCATTCTCGCGTATCTCGCGGAAAAAACCGGGAGGTTTCTACCACGGAATACGCGCAAGCGTTACGACACGTTCCAATGGCTATTTTTCCAGGTGGCCCATATTGGCCCCATGTTCGGCCAGGCCAATCACTTCAACAGACAGGCCAGCGACAATCAGTACGCGCGGGATAGATACAATAACGAGGTGCTGCGCCTGTACCACGTACTGGAGAATCGATTAGGTGAAAGCGCCTGGCTTGGCTGCGACGAATATACAATCGCCGATATCGCAACCTATCCATGGTGTAAAGGGCATGCGGATCACGGCATCGACAAAACGGCGTTCCCCAATTTCATGCGCTGGTTCGAGGCCATGGAAGCACGCCCGGCCGTGCAACGCAACAACGAAATGGCGGCGGAAATTCGTGCGCGCATGGAGAAGGCCGCAGAAGGCAGGCCGCCCATCGACATGTATGACATTAAGGATAACACCGAGCGACTCACCCGGGCTACGGGCATTATGGCTAAATTACGGAGGTAAGGATCGGGCAAGGATAGCTGTCTGCTGCACGCGTAAGTCTGCTGCACGCGTAAGTCAGCTGGCTTAATGTAAGGTGTAAGGCGCGCCTTGCAGGAGGCTAATTGCTTTGAACGAAACAGAGCGGCCATTAGCAAACGTGGATGATCAAAGGATAAACGCTAGGCGCCACGACACGCTGCAGTGGCGGTCTTCCGTCGTGAATCGGCCCAGGTCGGCCAGCAAACTCTTCAATCGACAGGCAAAGACGGTATAATAAGGAGTCGCCGCGCCTGTAGCCGGTACTGGAGATAGGCAGAACGAAATGTAAATGACTTGCCTCCGGCGAATATACCATTGCGGACATCGCTATTATCCTTGGTATAAAGGGCACGCGGAACTCCGCATGACAGGATCGCTTTCCCCCATTTCATGCGCTGTCGAGAGCATGAAAGCTTGTCAGGCCGTGAAAGCAGCAACGAAGCGATCCACGCGCATAAGTAGAGCGGCGGAGGATCAGCTGTCAATCAATATTTACGATACCAAAGATAGCACTGAACGACTCATTCGCACCAAGTGCACTGGGTCGCACTAAAACGCATGGTAAAAAGGTCAGGCTTATTTCCAGCTGAACCGTTTTCACCTTTCTCGGCTGACAGGTAGTACCACGTCTGATCCGGCATGCGTTTCAAATTAAGCCGCAATCAACCCGCATAGCTCAACAGTCTCTACCGGAAAATGGGGAGGTTGAAAAAGAGCGGCTCAATGACAACAAGGCTTTGAATCAGGAATCCGCGTGGTTTCCGCGGATTTTAGCAGGACAGACTTTTCATTCCAACGTCAAACGCAATGCATGGCGCGGCATACAGGACTACCACAACCTGGAATTAGGGGGGTTGGCCGACGGTGACGCCTTCCTCCTTCTAACCATGTCAGGCTTTTTTCAATGGAGAGGAGAAAAAATGAAGCATCAGCAATACAGTATAAAGTTTCCTATCGGAGAATCTCATCAGCTTGGTGAAGACGAGGTTTTTTTTTCTGTCCTCGAAAACGGACAGGACATCAAATTCCGTTTTCATGAATATGGTGAAATTTACAAACGTCCCGGTTTGTATGAACAGCTTTTTTATCATCGTCTCAAGTGCAATTCGCCGCAGAAAATCGGCGATATCCTGGCCAAAGTTCTGGAGGACAACCGCGTCGAAATGACAGAATTGCGGGCGCTCGATTTTGGAGCCGGAAACGGCATGTTTGGAGAGCAGCTGTGCAATATGGGAGTAGCGCGCGTTATCGGGGCTGATATCTCGGAAGAAGCCTATATTGCCTGTGAACGTGACAGGCCAAGCGTATACGATGCGTATTATGTCTGTGATTTCTCTAATCTCGAAACTTCCATGCAGCGAGAACTGGCTGCGTGGCAAATCGATTGCCTTACTTGTGTCGCCGCACTTGGTTTTGGCGATATTCCGGCAAAAGCCTTTGCCAATGCATTTAATCTTGTTGCACCGTCAGGATGGATTGCCTTTAATATCAAAGAGTCATTTCTACTTGAGAGCGATACTTCCGGATTCTCCCGCTTGATTAAATCGCTACTGGTAAGCGATGCGCTAGAGGTTCATCACCTGGAACGATACCGGCATCGTATATCCATTGATGGACGTCAGTTGTTCTATTACGCGCTGGTGGGAAAGAAAGGGTTCGATATACCGGATCACCTCTTGAATGGTGTGACCGAAGTCCAAAGCCGAGCACGCTCGCTGGAACGAGCAGCAGGAGAATTAGCAACTATCAAATGCGGATAATTTCGAACGGCATCAGAAGAATCGAAGCCTGAAAGATACAAGCGATAAGGCTGGTACCTGGAGGACTCCGGCGTTCTTTTAACTATTTGTTTAATCCCGGCAGAGCCTCTCCATAGGTTAAACTTGAAAAATTTTACTAACGTTGACACTTATCTATGGCTCAATACGTAATCACCATGAATCGCGTCGGCAAAGTCGTTCCGCCCAGACGCACGATTCTCAAGGATATTTCCATCAGCTTCTTCCCAGGCGCAAAGATAGGTCTGCTTGGCCTCAATGGTTCGGGCAAGTCCACTGTGCTGAAAATCATGGCGGGGGTGGACAAGGATATCGAAGGTGAGGTTACGGCGATGCCCAACCTCAATATCGGCTATCTTCCGCAGGAGCCGCAGCTCAATCCCGTGCAGACCGTGCGCGATGCTGTGCAGGAAGGACTGGGCGAAGTGTTCAGTGCGCAACAGAAACTGGAAGAGGTGTATGCCGCTTATGCCGAACCGGATGCCGATTTCGACGCGCTGGCATCCGAGCAGGTCCGGCTGGAAGCCATCCTTGCCGCCAGCGGTGCCAATGTCGATCAACAGATGGAAATTGCCGCCGATGCGCTACGTTTGCCCGAATGGGACGCCGTTATCGGGAATCTTTCCGGCGGAGAAAAACGCCGCGTGGCACTGTGCAAACTTCTGCTGTCAAAGCCGGACATGCTGTTGCTGGACGAACCCACCAATCACCTGGATGCCGAGTCAGTGGAATGGCTGGAGCAATTTCTCACCCGGTTCCCCGGCACGGTCGTGGCAGTGACGCATGACCGCTATTTTCTCGACAACGCCGCGGAGTGGATACTGGAGCTTGACCGTGGTCACGGCATTCCCTGGAAGGGCAACTACAGTTCCTGGCTGGAACAGAAGGAAACCCGGCTGAAGCAGGAAGAATCGGCCGAATCCGCGCGTCAGAAAGCGCTAAAAAAAGAGCTCGATTGGGTACGCCAGAACCCCAAGGGACGCCAGGCGAAATCCAAGGCGCGAATTGCCCGTTTCGATGAACTCAACTCCCAGGAGTACCAGAAACGCAACGAAACGCAGGAGATATTCATCCCCGTTGCCGACAGGCTCGGTAATGAAGTCATCGAGTTCAAGAACGTGTCCAAGGCCTATGGCGATCGCCTGCTGATCGACGATCTGAGCTTCAAGGTTCCGCCCGGGGCGATCGTCGGCATCATCGGTCCCAACGGGGCGGGAAAATCAACCCTGTTCCGCATGATCACGGGTAAGGAACACCCGGATTCCGGGGATATAGAAATCGGCTCAACCGTAAAAATAGCGCATGTGGACCAATCGCGCGATGCGCTCGAAGGCAGCAAAAGCGTGTTCGATACCATTTCAGGCGGCCATGACATCCTGAACGTTGGAAAATATGAAACGCCCGCGCGCGCTTACCTTGGCCGTTTCAACTTCAAGGGCGCCGATCAGCAGAAAATAGTCGGCAACCTTTCGGGCGGTGAGCGTGGAAGGCTACATCTGGCCAAAATGCTTATTTCCGGGGGCAATGTGCTCCTGCTGGACGAACCTTCCAACGATCTCGATGTGGAAACCTTGCGCGCACTGGAAGACGCGTTGCTGGAGTTTGCGGGGTGCGTGCTGGTCATCTCGCACGACCGCTGGTTCCTCGACCGTATTGCCACGCACATCCTGTCCTTCGAGGGCAATTCTCAGGTCGCGTTCTTCGACGGCAACTACCAGGAATACGAGGCCGACAAGCGTAAGCGCCTGGGTGAGGAAGGCGCCAAACCAAAACGGATCAGATATAAGCCGATCAACCGGTGACGTAACGCGCTACCCTTGACGTAACGCGCCACCCTTGACGTAACGCGCTAACACAGAGCCCGGATTTCAGCCGCCGACAGGTCGAGGTCCCTGTTTGCCTAGTAGCGGCCCTCGCGCTTGGGGCCTGTGCCGCTGTATTCTTCATCTTCATCATATCTTTCGATACCGTCCGTGCTGTATCTGGAATTGTCGCGCCTGGTGCTGGACGAACGGTTATTTTTCGGCTGCTTTTCCTTTTCAGCCCCATTCTGGTTCTCTTTATCCCTCACGGCAGGGGAATCCGCGGGCGCTATCTCAGCCGGCATATCGCGTTCGCCCGCGTGAACCATTCTCGTGCCAGCTGCGCTGAAGATCAATATGCTAGTCAGCCCGAGTAATCCCGCTGCCAATGTTGAAGAAAATTTCATGGTTGCCATCCTCCTCTATGAAAATACAGCAAATTGCCGCAATTGGAATGATATTCCAGTCGGCAGGAGATTCAGTACGCTAACACGCGGATTATCGCTGGCCACGACACTAAAATTGTCGAATCCACGGTGTGTTTTGATCCGCAGAGGCTCGTAATACGAAAGCGGCAACCGCGCTCGGTTACCGCTTACCTGAGTCATATCCTTAGTCACCCCATACATCGGGCGTATTCACATGCTCCGGACGAAATCCGATCCCGATCAGCCTGGCGGGAATCCACCTCAAGAAGGGAAAACGAGCGAGGAGACGGAGAAAAATGGGGGGCGAGAGAGGATCATTTCCACGCAGCACCCGGCCAATGACCTGATTCTGAAGCAAGCGCTGCAACCGTTGTGTCATCCGTGTCGGCCATTCGCGACGCAACTGAACCCGATCGAGATCTTTGGTGGTCATCCGGTTTTCGCGCAACGGCCCAGCGAGCAAATTCGACGCGGCGATTGCGTCCTGAATCGCGAGGTTGATTCCGACGCCGCCGACAGGCGACATCGCATGCGCTGCATCGCCTATGCAGAGAATACCCGGCCGATACCACCGGCGCAACCTGTCAACCTGAACAGTAAGCAGTTTGATTGCCTCCCAATCTTGCAGTTCGCCAACACGGTCGGCTGCGAAGGGGACCAATTCCGCAATGTTATTGCGCAATGATGGCAATCCCCGCTCCTGAACTTGCGCGTGCGACCCTTTCGGGATTACGAAACCGCACTGCCAGTAGGCGCCCCGGTTCAGCATGATGAAAATCCTGCCGGTATCGAAACGTCCGACGGGGTCTTCAGGATCATCCGGGCATCGAGACAGCCGGAACCATAATACATCCATTGGCGCACCGAGCTCCATTCCCTGTAAACCGGTGCGCCTACGTACAATGGAGCGGCGGCCATCCGCTCCTACGATCAGGCTTGCGCGCACGGTTAACGGGCCTTCCGGCGTTGCCGCCTGTAGCCCAACGACTTGCCCCGCCTCCTCGATAAGCCCGGTAACGTCGGCATTCATCCGCAGTTTGAACGTTGGATAATGCGTCGCACGATTGGCCAGGAGATTCAGGAAATCCCACTGCGGCATAAAGACGATAAATGGACAAAGGGTTTTCAGATAGGTGAAGTCAGCGATGGTAAGCGCCAGATCGCCGAACTGTCCGGTGATCCGCCGTGCTTTTTGGTGCGGCAATTTTAATAGCGGTTCGAGTAATCCCAGTTCATGCATGACTTCCAGTGTAGAAGGATGAATCGTGTCCCCTCGAAAATCACGCAAAAAATCCGCATGCTTTTCCAGAACCAGCACCTCGACACCGGCGCGGGCCAACAGCAGGCCCAGCATCATGCCCGCAGGACCTCCTCCAGCAATGCAGCACCGCACTGATATGGCGTCCATTTTTTCTGACGAATGAAGCGAAGACCAGGAACAGGGAGAGGCTACGCTGGAAAATGGAATTTAACAATATAAGGGTATTGTGATGAGTCTCCGCTCCAATGGTTTTCGAGGTCGGTGGCTTTTCTATACAATAGTCTGTAAATTTTGTGTTAAAACAAATCTTTCTCATCCGCTTTCAGAAAATTCATGAAATCAGTTTATCCTCGCTCTCAGCTCGTCTTGATATTTGTGGCATCTGCAATCTTTTTGGTATCTGCCGAAGTAAGTGCATTCGTGGCCAGTTCTGTCGCCGGACGCACTGACAGTGCCTTGCAGGCAACAACGTCGGTCAGCGAGAATTCCAGCAGCAAATTCGGATCATCTGTGGAAGCAGCTGTACTGCTCGCGAATCTGGACGTGTCCGAGAAAACCGGTGAGAACGATGATAAAGAGAAAAGAGAAGAAGTATTGGGAAAGGAAATCGGGATAGCAGACGGCCTGTTTCCCGAAAACGGAACACAACTGTTAGCCCAACTTGACAAAAAAGATCGGCAAGAAAATGAAGGGAACAAAGCCTGCGCCGAGTGCCCGGAAATGGTATCCATTCCCGGTCATAAATTCGCCATCGGCAAATATACCGTTACCTTCAATGAGTGGGATGCCTGCGTGTCCGGCGGCGGCTGTGGCGCTTATGTCCCATCGGATAACGGGTGGGGCCGCGGCAGCAGACCCGTGGTTAATGTGAGTTGGGACGATGCGCAAGCCTATATTCGATGGTTATCGGATAAAACCGGCAAACGCTACCGCCTGCCGACTGAAGAGGAATGGAAAACCGCCGCGTTGGCAGGCTCCACCACTGCATATTATTGGGGAAATGATGTCGGGCGCAATAATGCCAATTGCGATGGCTGCGGAAGCGAGTGGGACAACAGAAGAACCGCGCCCGTGGGCAGTTTCAAACCCAATGCATTCGGCCTTTACGATATGATGGGCAACGTATGGCAATGGACCGACACCTGTTGGCAAGGCAATTGCGCGAAGCGCCTGTTTTTTGGCGGCTCCTGGAATCACAGGCCGCAGGATATGCGCACGACGACGCGAAACTGGTTTAATACGAACAAACGCATGCGTTACCTGGGATTTCGGCTCGCCATGACATTGCCCTGAAATTATGCATTCAGGGATTTGTGATAATTCCCGGGCTTTGCTGTTCTGAAGTTCCTTAACTCGCTCGCCTGATTCTCGCCCCCAACCGGGACAACTTATCCTCGATATGCTCATAGCCGCGATCCAGATGATAAATGCGATCAATGATGGTTTCCCCCTTTGCGATCAGTCCCGCCAGCACGAGGCTGGCGGAGGCACGAAGGTCGGTAGCCATGACGTTTGCGCCATCGAGACTTGCAACGCCGCATACCACCGCGGTATTTCCCTCCACTTTGATATCCGCATTCATGCGTTTTAATTCCTGCACGTGCATGAACCGATTTTCGAATATGGTTTCGGTAATGATTGCGGTGCCGGTGGCGACGCTGTTCAAAACCATGAATTGCGCCTGCATATCCGTGGGAAAAGCCGGATAGGGTGCGGTGCGCAGATTTACAGACTTCAGTGGATTATTCATCTTCAAATGTATCCAGTCTTCGCCATGTTCGATCGCTGCGCCCGCTTCCATCAGCTTGTCGAGTACTGCGTCTAGCGTGTCGGAGCGTGTCTCCTTGAGGTGTATTTCGCCGCCGCTGGCCGCCGCCGCCACCAGGAACGTGCCTGTTTCGATACGATCGGCCATCACGCGATAGGTAGCGCCGTTCAGGGTTTCTACGCCTTCAATCGTGATGATATCGCTGCCGACTCCTTGAATTTTCGCACCCATTGCGATAAGACAGTTTGCCAGGTCCGTCACTTCCGGCTCTCGCGCCGCATTTTCAAGTACCGTTGTCCCATCGGCCAGTGTCGCCGCCATCATCAGGTTTTCGGTCCCGGTAACAGTGACGATGTCCATGACAATATGTGCGCCGTTAAGGCGTTTTGCTTTTGCGTTAATGTAGCCATGCTCGATATCGATCTCCGCACCCATCGCCTGCAATCCCTTGATGTGCTGATCAACCGGACGCAAACCGATGGCGCAGCCGCCGGGCAGGGACACCCGTGCCGCACCGGCGCGTGCGAGCATTGGGCCCAACACCAGAATGGCCGCGCGCATGGTTTTCACCATCTCATAAGGCGCAACAAAATGGGAAAGATGTGCGGCGCTCAGTTTCGTCCTCTTGCCATCTGCCGCAATACTGATGCCCATTTGCCGAAGAAGGCTCAGCATCGTGGTTACGTCATTCAGGTGCGGAACGTTCTCGATCGCGAGTGTTTCCGCGGTAAGCAAGGAAGCGCATAAAATAGGCAATGCGGCGTTTTTCGCGCCGGAAATATGGATTTCACCGGAAAGCGGCATGCCGCCCTGGATGATCAGTTTTTGCATAGGTTGTGGACATTATGTGCGAACATTCGCGCTCTACTTCTTATTGGATTTGGCGATAAGGATCTTTTCAAAATCGGGATATCATGACAATTATGGCGAACTAGGGAGCGAGTTGTATTGTTGAATGATCGAGCCATGCCGGCTCAATTTTTTTTCTTCGCGAGTGCAAGAGCTGTTGAATCTGTAGTCCCCTTGTTCCTCAAGCGATGGTGATTGAATGTCAGGACCTGGGTTTACGGTTGAAATGTGCTGAAGTTCCCTTCATCATATCGCAAAGACTGCATTCAAGGTTTCAAATTTGCGGGCTTTTATGCCGAGATGGTATTTACAACAAAGGAAAATCAGATGAATAAAAAGACGATACAAACCAACGATGCACCCCAGGCAATCGGCACCTATTCCCAGGCGATACGCGTGAGTGGGGGAGATACCGTTTATGTTTCCGGACAAATCGGCCTGGACCCCTCCACCATGGAGATGGTGGAAGGCATCGAGGAACAGATTCACCGGGTATTTTTAAACTTGAAGGCGGTGGCAGCGGCCAGCGGCGGCAGCCTCAGCGATATCGTCAAATTGAATGTCTATTTGATCGACCTTGCCCATTTCCAGAAAGTAAACGAAATCATGGCTGGCTATATCGATGCGCCCTACCCAGCGCGAGCTGCGATAGGCGTGGCGGCACTGCCGCGTGGAGCACAGGTGGAGATGGACGCGGTGCTGGTATTGCCGGGGTGACCGAACGGCTTGCACTTTCACGCGCCATGCCGTCTCCCGCCGTCATTCGCCCCGCCAGCAAAACAACACAGGAAAAACTCGACAGGCTGGGCATCACCGACGAATTCGATCTGGTGCTGCATTTGCCGCTGCGTTATGAAGATGAAACTCATCTCTATCCTATCCGTGATGTGCCTGCGGGCAAGACAGTTCAGGTTGAAGGCGTCATAACCCGTAATGAAATCATGTATCGCCCACGGCGCCAACTGGTATGCCAGGTGGAAGACGCCAGCGGCATACTGTTCATGCGCTTCCTCAATTTTTATGGCAGCCAGGTGAAAGCATATTCGACTGGTACGCGGGTGCGACTGCTGGGGGAAGCGCGCCCAGGTTTTTTTGGCGTTGAAATGGTGCATCCAAAATGCCGTATCGTGCGGGAACATGAACCGTTGTCCGACGCGCTGACTCCGATTTACCCGGTCACTGCCGGGCTCTCGTCAGAAACGATGCGCAAGCTGGTTCAGCAAGCGCTGCGGCAGACGCCGGATAGTGGCGATGAGCAAAGCCATCTCTCGGAAACGCTGCCTGATGCGGTATTAAGCCGCAACCGCCTCCGAAGTTTCAGGGACAGCATAATATTTCTACATCAGCCACCACCGGATGCGTCGTCCGCTCTATTGCAGGAACGCACTCATCCTGCCTGGCGCCGGATCAAATTCGACGAATTGCTGGCGCAACAGCTTTCCATGCGCTTGCATTATCGGCAGCGCCGCAGCGGCAGCGCGCCTGCTCTGCCCGCAAAAAACCGGTTGACCAAAGCGCTGCTGGAATCACTGCCCTTCGAACTCACCAGCGAACAAAAGAAAGCTTTTTCTGAAATCAGCCACGATCTGGCTGCGGCCCATCCAATGCAGCGGCTGTTGCAAGGAGACGTGGGCAGCGGCAAAACTGTTGTTGCCGCATTGGCCGTGTTACAGGCAATTGAAAATAATTGCCAGGCGGCATTGATGGCCCCGACCGAAATCCTTGCCGAGCAGCATTATCAGAAGCTTTCCACGTGGCTCGGCCCGCTGTTGGCGCCGCTGGGCGTGACAATCGGCTGGTTATCCGGCAATCAGAAAAAAAAGCAGCGGAAAACCATGCTCGCCAATATCGCCCAGGGGAGCGCCATGTTTGCGATCGGTACCCACGCGTTATTTCAGGAGCACGTGGAATTCAACCGGCTGGGCCTTGTGATCATCGACGAGCAGCACCGCTTTGGAGTGCAGCAGCGATTGGCATTGAGAGAGAAAGGTGCTGGAGCCAGCTCAATGCCCCATCAACTGATGATGAGCGCCACACCCATTCCCCGAACACTTTCGATGAGCTACTATGCCGATCTGGATGTGTCGGTAATAGATGGGTTGCCGCCCGGCAGAACCCGTATTGTGACCAAGCTGGTTGAGGATAGTCGCCGCGACGAAGTGACCGCACGCGTGCGTGAGGCTTGCCGTACCGGGAAACAGGCCTACTGGGTCTGTCCGCTGATTGAAGAATCGGAGGCTTTGCAACTCAAAACGGCCTTGGAGACTTATGAAATATTGAGCCTGACTTTCCCGGAATTGAAAATCGGCCTCGTGCATGGACGCCTTCCGTCCCAGGAAAAATTGGCAGTAATGGAATCGTTCGCGCGAGGCGAGATTCAATTGCTCGTCGCGACCACGGTTATCGAGGTAGGCGTGGATGTGCCCAACGCCTCGCTGATGGTGATTGAGCATGCCGAACGCATGGGACTGGCGCAGCTGCATCAGCTGCGAGGCCGGGTAGGGCGAGGCGCAACGGGCAGTATATGCATATTGCTGTATCAGAAACCCCTCTCGGCAATTGCTCGAGAGCGGCTCAAAATCATTTTCGAACAAACCGACGGTTTTGAAATCGCGCGGCAGGATTTACGTCTCCGTGGCCCCGGGGAATTCCTGGGCGCCCGCCAAAGCGGCGTCCCCATGCTGCGCTTTGCCGATCTGGAACAAGACGGGGATTTACTCGATGCGGCCCGCATCGTTGCAGAGGAAATGCTGCGCGACTATCCGGAAGCTGCGAAACGCCATCTTCAGCGGTGGCTTGGAAGAAAAAGTGAATATCTTAGAGCATAAGAACTGCAACATTACACCTTGATTTTCAAACTGATGAATGATCCTGCAAACCAGAAATCTGACGCTGCAATATCCTGGCAAGATGTTATGCCGCAACTTGAATTTAGCCGTCAATCCAGGCGAATGCTGGGCCATACTTGGCCAAAACGGTTGCGGCAAGACTACTTTGATACACGCGCTGGGTGGCTTGCGTCCACCGGATGATGGGAATGAAGCGCGGATAACCGTGGCTGGGAAACCACCGCAAGCCTGGCCCCGGCGCGAACTCGCCCGCAATCTCGGTATTATGTTGCAGGAAGAACCGGGCGAATTCTGGGGCAGCGTACATGAATATGTATTGCTGGGGCGCTATCCCTATGTCAAAAACATGTTTGGCTGGCAGACCATCGACCATGAAATCGCTACTCAGGCCATTGAGCGAATGGAATTGACCGACCTCGCCCATCGCTCGCTTGCGACACTTTCCGGTGGCGAGCGTCAGCGCGCGCGTATTGCCTTATTACTTGCGCAGTCCCCACAATGCTACTTGCTCGATGAGCCGCTGCAACATCTCGATCTGCGCCATCAATTGAGCGCCATGACGCTATTTAGTACGTTGGCCAGGCAAGGTAAGGCGCTTGTGATGGTGCTTCACGATGTCGGCTGGGCAAACCGCTTCTGCGATCATGTGCTTATGCTGTTCGACAATGGCCGCATCCTCACGGGTAGCGCGAAGGAAGTACTCAACCGGGACAATCTCGAAGCGCTTTATCAGTGTAATATGACCGAATTCGTTGTCGGACTCGCGCGCCATTTCGCTCCGGAAACCATGCCGCGTGTATAATTCCGAATACGATGGCTGATGCTCTGGCTGACGCTCATTTCTCAGCTTGTTTTTCAGCTCATTTTTTTGGAGCGCAATCAGCCGCAGTTTGGGCATTGTCTCACTTGACCTTCACCTTGGATGAGTTCGCCCGCTTGGGATTTAACTTATTCACCTAATTCTGTAATGATTCGTAAACTTCTCCACCGCGTCTTCAACCGCAGCGCGCCTGCTTCCACCTCCTCGACACGCTCTTCTTCTGCTGTGCCACATGTCATCCGGCGTGAGCAACATGGCATTACACGCGACCACATCAACACCTGTGCGCTGAAAGTAACTTCGGCCTTGCAAGAAGCGGGATATTCCGCTTTCATAGTGGGCGGTGCGGCGCGCGACCTGCTGCTGGAATTGGAGCCAAAAGATTTTGATGTCGCCACGAATGCCACGCCGGAGGAGGTGCGCGCCATTTTCCGCCGCTCGCGCATTATCGGCCGTCGTTTTCGACTGGTGCACGTGATGTGCGGAGCCGAGACGGTGGAAGTTTCCACTTTCCGCGGGAGCACGTCCGTCGGCGAGGATGACGGAATTGCGGCGGACACGCATGCCGACGAGCATGGGCGCCTGCTGCGAGATAATATATTCGGCAGCCAGGAAGAGGACGCCAGGCGACGCGATTTCACTGTCAACGCATTATTCTTCGATCCTGTCCATGAAGAAATCTGGGATTATCTGAACGGCTACGAGGACATCAAGGCACGGCGCTTGCGGGTCATCGGCGATCCGGTACGACGGTATCGTGAAGATCCGATACGGATGCTTCGCGTAGTTCGGCTTGCCGCCAAGCTCGATATGCAGATCGACCCGGAATCCGCCGCGCCTATTGGCGACCTTGCTCCGCTATTGCGGAACGTGCCGCCGTCACGGTTATTTGATGAAATGCTGAAGCTGCTGTTGTCGGGTCACGCGCTAGCGTGTGTGATTGATTTGCGCAGTCGCGGATTGCATCACGGCTTGCTGCCGATGCTGGACGTTATACTCGAGCAACCGCTGGGTGAGCGCTTTATAACACTCGCACTCAAAAATACGGATGAGCGCGTGCGCCAGGAAAAGCCTGTATCGCCTGGTTTCCTGTTTGCGGCCCTTTTATGGCATGAGGTGATCGCGGCGTGGAATGTCCGTCAAACCGCAGGAGAGAAATTGATTCCCGCTTTGCATCAGGCGATGGATGATGTGCTGGCGATACAAAATGGCAATCTTGCGATCCCGCGCCGGTACGATGCTGTCATGAAGGAAATCTGGGCGATGCAGCCGCGTTTTACCGGTCGATCCGGACGCAGACCCTTTCGCCTGCTGGAACACCCGCGCTTTCGCGCCGCGTATGACTTCATGTTACTACGCTGTGAAAGCGGCGAGGTTGACGAGGAGCTGGGCAAGTGGTGGGAAGCGTTCCAGCACGCGAGCACCCGGGAACGTGAAGACATGCTGCTCAAAGATGAAACTCAAAAGAAGCGTAGAAGAAGCCGTGGCCGCCGCAGAACGGCCGCTACCGATACGGAGAGCACCAGCAATGCCGTTACGGACGAGCCGGAATAGATCAGTGTCATTGAATCGAACCTCGGACGATCAGACTGTTTCTCAGGCATACATCGGCCTAGGCAGCAATCTGAATGATCCGGTATCCCAGGTAAGGCGCGCATTTGACGAACTGGCCGGCCTTCCCTCAAGCCGTCTGCTGGCGTATTCCTCACTCTATCGCAGCGCGCCGCTGGGACGGATCGATCAGCCTGATTTCATTAATGCAGTGGCGCGGATCGAAACCGCTCTCCCGCCATATGACCTGCTCAAAGCCTTGCTGGACATTGAACATGGTCACGGACGCGTGCGTGACTATGTCAATGCGCCGAGAACCCTGGATCTGGACATACTGACGTATGGTGACCTGCGGTGTAACGGAGACTGCCTGATCCTGCCGCATCCACGCATGCATCAGCGAGCATTCGTATTGCAACCGCTATCGGAAATTGCGCCGGACTTCCGCATACCCGGACTGGGCGCTATCGCTGAGTTGCTGGCCACCTGTGAAGGACAGCAAGTTGAACGAGAAAAAAATAAGTGAAACTGGAAGAATATCGCTACATCGTGGTGGAAGGTCCGATAGGCGTAGGCAAAACGAGTCTGGCGCGGCGCATCGCGGGTCACCTGGATAGCGAACTCCTGCTCGAGAAACCCGACGAAAACCCATTCCTCGGAAGATTCTACGATGATATCCCGCGCTATGCGCTGCCAACACAATTGTTTTTTCTGTTCCAGCGCGCTGACCAGCTACAGGGCCTGACGCAAATTGATATGTTCAGCAAAACGACAGTGGCCGACTTCCTGCTCGACAAGGATCCGCTCTTCGCCAGACTCACGCTGAGCGATGCTGAATATGATCTGTACCGGAAAATTTATCATCACCTGCAACCTAAAGCGGCACTACCCGATCTGGTGATTTATTTGCAGGCTTCTCCCGCCACATTGATAGAACGAGTGAAACGGCGCGGCACCCCTTTTGAGAAAAGTATTTCTGCAGAATACCTTTGGCGCTTGACCGACAGTTACACCCGGTTCTTTCATCACTACGAAGATGCGCCACTCATGATAATCAACAGTGAAAATCTGAATTTTGTTGATAGCCAGGAGGATTTTGATCTATTGTTGAGGCAGGTAGAGCAGATGCGCGGCCCGCGGGAATATTTCAATCGGGGGATCTGATTCGGACGAGGAATTTTTTACACGGCAGTTTTAACGTACCAGGCAGAAGGGATATTAAAAATGATTGAATCGGCGCCGGCAAGGCATGAGAAAGCGCACTGTTATTCGTTCGCATGCGATGCTCGACAGCGCTGACAATCCAGTCATTTTAAGGCAGCAATTTTTTTGACGCATTAAACCGGGAGTTCAGCCATGCGCATCACACACGACGCTTTACAAAAAATGCGGGATGATGGGGAGAAGATCGCCATACTCACTTGTTACGATGCAAGTTTCGCGGCATTGCTGGAAGATGCCGGCGTCGATATTCTGCTTGTGGGCGATTCGCTGGGTAATGTGCTCCAGGGAGAAGAAAGCACCCTTCCCGTTACGCTGGATGACATGATCTATCATACCCGTTGCGTGGCCCGGGGTTCGAGCAAGGCATTCATTATGGCTGACATGCCTTTCGGTACGTCTCAGGTAAGCCCGGAGGACACCTTTGAGAATGCTGCCGAGCTAATGGCCGCGGGAGCCAATATGGTCAAGCTCGAAGGCGGGTCTGTCATGGCAGAAACGGTTGAATTCCTGACGCGGCGCGGTATCCCTGTTTGCGCCCATATCGGTTTAATGCCCCAATCGGTACATCAATTGGGCGGCTATAAAGTGCAAGGCAAGACCGACTACCAGGCAGAGCAGTTGCTGGAAGATGCGGTTTCCCTGGAAAAGGCCGGTGCCGGGATGCTCCTGATGGAAGTTGTCCCCGCAAAGCTCGCTAAACAGGTTACCAAAAAACTTTCTATTCCAACTATCGGTATCGGCGCCGGTATGGACTGCTCGGCGCAAGTGCTGGTACTTTATGACATGCTGGGTATTTATTCCGGCAAAAAGGCCAGATTCATGAAGAATTTCATGACCGGCGCGGGCAGCATCCATGAGGCAGTGGAAAATTATGTCAAGGCGGTCAAAGCCGGACAATTTCCAGGCCCGGAGCATGCATTCTAGTCGGCTGACCCATTATGGAGGTCATTACCGACATCTCATCCTTGCGTTTGCGCCTAAAGCATGAGCCCTCCATTGCGTTTGTTCCGACTATGGGGGGATTGCACGAAGGCCACTTGTCGCTGGTAGACATCGCTCTGCGTAAAGCGGGATGCGTCGTGGCAAGTATTTTTGTCAACCGCCTGCAGTTTGCACCAACCGAGGATTTCGACCAGTATCCACGCGATCTGACGGATGACTGTGAGCAATTGGAAAACAGGGGTGTCGATGTGGTATTCGCACCCGAGGAAAAGACTCTTTATCCAGTCGCACAAGAGTTTATGCTGGAGCCGCCTCCGGTAGCCGATACGCTGGAGGGAGAATTTCGTCCAGGATTTTTTCGCGGGGTGGCAACAGCAGTATTGAAACTTTTCAATATTGTACAACCCCAGGCAGCGGTATTCGGCAAGAAGGACTATCAGCAATTGCATATGATGCGTGAAATGGTGCGACAGTTGAATCTGCCAGTGGAAATTGTCGGAGGGGAAATCGTACGCACATCTGATCAGCTGGCATTGAGTTCTCGTAATCGCTATCTGTCAGACGGGGAACGCGCCGAAGCAACACGATTGCACCAGGTATTATCCCAAGTGAAGCAGGGAATAGCGAACGGCGATAGAAATTTTCATGAGCTGGAGGAAAATGCAAAAAGAATCCTTTGCGATCATGAATGGAAAGTCGATTACATCGCAATACAGCAACGCGATACATTGATGCCAGCACAGGCCGGCGATGAGAACCTGGTTATACTGGGAGCGGCCTGGCTGGGTAAAACCCGGCTGATCGATAATCTGGAAGTACCTGCAACCAGAGTATAGGATACTGGCATGAAATCTTCATGTACCGGGATCGTGGGCGTTTTTTCCTGAAATTCGAGATATGAAATGTAGGGGAGCGACCTACAACTCTACGCCTCACGCTTTGTCTGGCTCATTAATACCGCAATCACCGCATCGTAGCTAGGACACTGGATAATGGTGGACCCATCCACAATTATGTCAGGGGCAGTTCGCAATGCAACGTTCCTCCACAGTTTTCCTGCCGCCACAGCTCAAGAAACAGGCATCCTGAACCGACTGACACCCGCATTCGACCTCGCATTGCTCATAGCGCAACCGGTCAAACTCCCTGGTTCGACTCGGTCTGGCGGGAGGTGCAGGTTCATAATAAAAGGGATAGGAATAACCCAGGCCATAATGAGGTCCTCCCCATCCCCACGGTGAGCCGCCCCATCCCCACGGATAACCGCCCCAACCCCAGGCGGAGCGTCCCCAACCCAGCGTAGCGCGTCCCCAACCCAGGTATCTCGAATTCATCTGTCGGCGGTAAGTGTCGAGTTCATTTTCATACCGCTGCATAGCGTTCTTGTATCTCTCTTCCACAAGCGGCTCTATGCGTTTCAGGCATGCCTGATAGGTGGAGGTGCAACTTTGCTGGCAGGATTCCAGCCTTTGGGTGCACTTTTCCAGGCAAATGCCGGCTGCAGGATCGGTGGGAGGCTCATAACGATGGGTGATCTGATAGCGAGGGGCGAAGAAGGCGCAACCAGACAGACCACCTATCGAAATGATCAGGATGATCATGCGCTGAACTGAAATCCTGCTTATCTTTTTTTTAAACGTAAGGACCTTCATTACCGATTTCCGAAAATGCTAAAAATGAGTCAGGCTCATACCGAACCGTCAGAGACTATCGCCACCTGAGCACTGCCAGATGCGCCTTTTTTACTCATGTAATATATTGATTATATTATGTATTATTCTCGTCTCCATATGACGACAGGCAAAAAGGACTAATTCTCAAGGACTTATATTCAACTATCGCTATCATGTTGCCGGGTAGCAACAAGATGACAGGGTTAAATTCCATTTAATTGCCGGACTCCGCGCAAGTCACTGTTTATAACCATTTAATAAATAGTGGCATGATTAATGCTTATAGTTTATTTCAAGGCTGGCAATTCAGTTTCAGTCTGCTGAAAATGAGATGATCACTCTGACTGAATAGCGTCACCTTGGGGATCTGTAGCAATAACGTCATGAGCGAACGGTATACTTTTGCAACATAGCCCAACATAAAGGAGATACTTCATTATGTTTGCACAGCACAGTCCGAAGCAAAACAAAATTCTTGGCGCGCTTCCGGCGGAAGATTATGGGCGGCTGTTCGCATACCTTGAGTTTATACCACTGCCATTGGGACAGATAATTCATGAACCTGGTTCCTCCATTACCCACGCATATTTTCCCACTACAAGCACTGTTGCGCCTTTATACGGCGTGGAGAATGGCGCATCGGTACAGCTTTCAATAATAGGTAACGAGGGACTCACCGGTATCTCGTCCCTGTTAGGCAGCGGCAGCACGCCAACAGGAGTCGTGGTGCAAAGTGCGGGCAATGGTTACCGTATAAAAACAAACGCGCTGAAAAAAGAATTTGATTCCCGAGGAAAATTACAGCATCTGGTGTTGCGCTTCACTCAAGCGCTAATGACGCAAACAGCGCAGAACGCGGTATGCAATCGGCACCATAATATAGAGCAGCAGCTAGGCCGTTTCCTTTTAATGAGCCTGGATCGATTGGCAGGCGATGACTTGCAAATGACACACGAGCAGATTGCGATAATGTTGGGTGTGCGCAGGGAAAGTGTGACGCAGGCTGCTCTTAAACTGCAAACGATCGGAGCGATCCAATACAGTCGTGGACATATCACCGTAATGGACCGTGAAGAACTCGAAAATTCCGTGTGTGAATGTTATGCGGTAGTGAATAATGAATACGATCGCCTGCTATCGAATTACTCCGCTTCCCATCCTGCTCAGAGCCTCGCGGAGCGGAATGCTGACGAAGAGTTGTGGTCTGTAAATTGAGGAGAGCCCCGGACTACTCAGCGAAAACCAGCCCCTCCCCAACCCTGGTTGAGTTGAATAGTCCGGCTTGTCGTATGCCACTCAAAATGCAACCCTCTTCATTCATCCTGTCATGAGTTCTCTTAGCACATAAGGCAATATACCGCCGTCCAGATAATAGTCTACCTCAATGGCAGTATCAATCCTGCATCGCAAATCGATCTGGCTGCTTGAACCGTCTCCCCTGCGTATGACAAGTGTCACATCCTGCTGAGGGCGAATGTCGTCCATGCCCAGGAGGTCAAACTGTTCATCGCCGTGGATGTCCAGTGATTCCGTACTGTCGTTCCCTTTGAATTGCAGCGGCAATACACCCATGCCAACCAGGTTGCTGCGGTGTATGCGTTCGAAGCTCCTGGCAATGACTGCCTTGACTCCAAGTAACTGTGTTCCTTTCGCAGCCCAGTCACGGCTTGATCCAGCGCCGTACTCTTCTCCCCCGAATACGACTGTCGGTATGCCATCTGCGATATATTGCATGGCAGCGTCATAAATGCTCATTTGCTTGCCATCTGGCTGATGCACGGTGATGCCCCCTTCGCTACCGGGTATCATCAGATTTTTGATTCGTACATTGGCGAAGGTACCGCGCATCATCACATCGTGGTTACCTCGGCGCGCTCCGTAACTATTGAAATCCGGTTTGGACACCCCATTTGCAAGCAGGTATTTTCCCGCGGGCGATGTATCCTTGATGGAACCGGCAGGACTGATGTGATCGGTAGTCACGGAATCGCCGAATATGCCGAGAACGCGCGCATTGCGTATTCCGACGGGCCGCCCCGGTTCCATGGAAAAGTCCTGGAAGAATGGCGGCTCGGCTATATAGGTTGACTTTGGCCAGTCATATACCTTACCCGAAACCGATGACACGTCGTTCCACAACGGATGATCCTTGGTCAGATTGCTGTAGAGCCGGCGGAATGTTTCCGCATTCGCGGCGTATTTCATCAGCCCATGAATCTCGTCCTCGCTCGGCCAGATATCTGCCAGCCGGACGGGTGTACCGTCCTCCGCGATACCCACCGGCTCGGTCGTCAAATCCCTGAGCATGGTTCCTGCAATGGCATATGCCACCACCAGCGGCGGAGAAGCCAGGAAATTCGCGCGAATGCTGGGGTGAATTCTTGCTTCAAAATTGCGATTGCCGGAGAGTACGGCCGCACAAACCAGATCACTGGTCACTATTGCTTCCTCAATGGGCTCGGATAGCGGTCCCGAATTCCCGATACAAGTAGTACAGCCATAGCCCGCCAGGTTAAAGCCGAGTTTTTCCAGGTAACCCAGCAGGCCGGTAGCGCTAAGGTATTCCGTGACTACCCGCGAGCCAGGTGCGAGCGAAGTCTTGATATGGCGTTTCACGGACAACCCTTTTTCTACCGCCTTCTTTGCCAGCAGTCCCGCAGCGAGCAACACGCTCGGGTTGGAGGTATTTGTGCAGGATGTAATGGCAGCAATTACCACATCGCCGTGGCCCAGATCGATTGGACCGTTGGGTATGCACGCCGGTGCTTCGACTCCGTCAATTATCGGGCGATTGTTGACCATCTCCGTAATATGCCTTTCCGTGCCCGGCCTCACAGCAGCGGCATGGGCAACCTTAGGGGCAGCCGTCTGCTGGCTTGAGCCGGCAGGGACGCTCCTGCCGTCGTGGCGTTCGTCGCAACTGCGCACCGGATAGCGAAGGGTGAGATTCGCGGCATCTCTACCGTAACCGCTTTGAGCAACGGGTGCGGCGAAGAGTTCGGTAAACCTCGATTTAATGTTATCCATCTCGATGCGGTCCTGAGGACGCCGTGGCCCCGCCAGTGAGGAAGAGACAGTGCTCAGATCAAGCTCCAATTCACGTGAGTAATCAATGTCGCCCTTACGCGGAATGCCGTAAAGTTCCTGGGCCTTGAAGTAGGATTGAAACGCAGCGACTTCCTCGTCGGTTCGGCCCGTTTCCTTGAAATACTCGATGGTAGCGTCATCGACGGGGAAGAAACCGATGGTGGCTCCATATTCGGGCGACATATTGGCGATAGTGGCGCGGTCAGGCACCGTTAGCGATGCGGTACCTTCGCCGAAAAATTCCACGAAGTTGCCCACCACACTGGCTTTACGCAGCATCTCGGTGACAGTCAGCACCAGATCCGTGGCGGTAACACCGTTACGCAACCGGCCCGTCAGATTTACGCCGACAACATCGGGAGTCAGAAAGTAAACCGGCTGCCCCAGCATTCCAGCCTCCGCCTCGATACCCCCAACGCCCCAGCCCACTACGCCGATGCCATTGATCATCGTGGTATGCGAGTCGGTGCCAACCAGCGTATCCGGATACAACACGCCATCTTTCTCGTATACCCCTCGGGCGAGGTATTCCAGGTTGACCTGATGCACAATGCCGATTCCGGGGGGCACTACCTTGAACGTGTCAAACGCCTGCATTCCCCATTTTATGAACTGATAACGCTCATTGTTACGGCGAAATTCGATTTCCATGTTGAGATTTAGCGCCTGGTCGTTGCCGTAATGGTCGACCTGTACGGAGTGATCAACCACCAGATCAACCGGGACGAGTGGTTCGACGAGCTTGGGATCCTTGCCCATCTTTTTTGCCACACCGCGCATCGCGGCCAGATCGACCAGGAGTGGTACGCCGGTGAAATCCTGCAATACAATCCGCGATACCACAAAGGGAATCTCATCCGTCCTCGCGGCATTGGGTTCCCAGTTCGCCAGTCGCTTTACATGAGTCTCGGTGACTTTCTTACCATCGCAATTGCGCAGAACCGATTCCAGCACAATACGAATAGAAACCGGAAGTCGCGAAATTCCGCCCACGCCCGACGCTTCAAGGGCAGGCAAAGAATAAAACTTTGCGTTCCTGTTCGTGGAAAGGGAAAGTTCCTTCAATGTATTGAACAGGTTGTGAGTCATGGATGTACTCCTTGAAAAATGCTGAATCCAGTAAGTCCCGGGTTTGCCGAAATCCGCTCCCCAGTCGAACGGATCAGCGTCTACATTCTGCACACGGCAAAGCGGCGCGAATGACGCAATATCGCTCAGGCCGCTTAAACTATTTTCACATCAGTAATAACTAGTGTCTGTCCGTTTTATATTCTTCAATATCGACTTCGATTATGCTTTTGGAGAAGCTCTCGTAGGCACGCCCGATACGTTGGGCCATTGTGTCGGGAAAAAGGTGAAAATCCCCCGATTTCAACGCGGCGACGATACCCTCCGCAACAAGCGAGGGGGGTTCCGCAGCGCCGGCCAGGCCAGCATCACTCGCCATATCAGTCGCAATGAGGCCGGGGTGCACGCTGAGTACCGCTGTGCCTTGTTGGCCCAGCAATTCACGCAGTGCCTGTGTGATGGAGTAAGTGGCTGCTTTGGAAGCGGAGTGCGTCGCAAAATTGGAAGAGCACTTCAGTGATGCAATGGAGTTGAGTTGGACGAACGCTCCTCCCCCGTTCTCCCTGAGAACGGGGGCAAATGCCTGCGCCATGCGGACAAGGCCAAACACATTGATCTTCATTGCAAGCTCAAGCGCATCTATTGCGTCGCTGTCCAATGGAGTGGCAGCCTTATAGACAGCTGCATTGTTGACTATCACCTGGGCATCGTCGGTTCTGACCGCCATTGCGACGATAGTCTCCGGCTTGGCCAAATCCAATTGAACAGGTTCCACCATATCGCCATATTGCTCGATCAGGGGATCGGCAGAATCCAGGTTGCGCACGGCCGCGTAAACTTTTGTTGCTCCGTGATGCAGAAATGCATCGACTATCGCTCGGCCTATTCCCCGATTCGCGCCTGTGACAAGCGCTATCTTGCCATTTATGTCATAAGCCATTTTCATTTGAACTTCAATTTGACGGGATTAACATCGCGCGCGGATCGGTTTACTTAAGTACTGTTTAATAATATTTCGCCTAAACAGCATTCTTCTCTTTTCGCATGGAAAATAACTCGCTTAAGGATATACCCAATTACCGCGCTTATCGAGTGCCGTTTATCAAGCCCCGCTCCCCGCTTAGCCAGTCGCAAGTATGCATGACTTCAAGTTTATCATCGAAAACCTTCGGTGAAAGCGGCCTTTCGCCTCATCGGCTATCAGTTACTTGCGCCCTCACTCTGCGGGGTGCCAAAAACCAGCTAATATGAAATAGATGGCTAACGATCCGCTGTGCCAACCCTCCCCAATAGGATGCGGTATGCCGCAACTATATTGGCGCAAGGGTGAATGCGGTATGGCGGATACTTTAATAGAGCATTGTTTATGCCTCCACCCGCGCTGGCCCTGTTGCATGGTTTTCTTGGTTTCTCACACCTAGGACCTATCGAGTATTTTCGCGGGGTGAAAGAGACCCTGCGGCGAATGCGTATCGTCCCTCTCATACCCGAGGTGCCTCCCGCCGGCACTATAGCCGAGCGTGCGGAGGTACTCGCTCGGAAGCTTTTCAGCAGCGACTCTCGTGCCTTTGCTTTGGTTGGTCATAGCATGGGAGGGCTGGACGCAAGGTATCTGATCACCCACCTTGATCCGGACCACCGCGTAAAAAGCCTCCTTACTGTTTCCACGCCGCATCGCGGCTCGCCGTTGGCGCGATGGTTTCTCCAAGCCGAAGGTCCGATTCCAGCCTGTGTGCGACACATCGGGAACCCTGGTCTGCGGGAACTGACTCCCGAAGCGCTCGCAGAGATGCCCATTCCAGACCGCGAAGATGTGGATTATTCCTCCTACGGCAGTTTTCGTCCCGCTGATGAGTTGCCGTTCTGGCTCCGTCCATACGGGCATGTCTTCCCGGAAGACAATGACGGAATGGTGCCGGTCAGCTCCACCCACTGGGGAGGTTTTCGCGGAGCCGTCCACGCCGATCACCTGGAACTTCTGGGATGGAGTCTTGGCTTGCCGGATGCTCAAGCAGCGCGACCTTTCAATCACCTCCGTTTCTGGGCTCGGATCGCTGCCGAGGCTATGGCTGCGGCAGAGAGCAAAACAGACTGAGAAGGAGTGGCAATGGATCAGAACGATGGCAAGCAATGGCACATGCCGTGGTATGACTGGCTGATATTTCTGCTGCCCTCGCTCCTTATTATCAGCCTTGGGCTGGAGTCAGCCTTTGGCCCTCCCTTGCGCGCGGATGGGACTGAGTACAATGACTTCCGGGCCGTTGCGCACTGGTTTGACCCAGTGTTCTTTCAATATAATCTTGTCATGGCATTGCTGGTGGTGCTGGTCGTGCCATCGCTTGCGCTAAGCTACACATTAACCATGGCGAACCGAAAGGAACGCCGGTTGCAGCATGAAGTCCCGCCTGAGCGACGCGGCGAAATCCGCAGGAGAATGGGGCGGCGCGCTTCCTTCGGCACGTATCGGGGCAGTGTCTGGTTGACGACGACTGTCGTGATGCTCGGTGTTTCTATCCTGCTGCTGTTCAAACCGGTCTCATCACCGGACGGAGTTGGCGCCGATTTCAGCCTTGGCGCAAATATGCTGACAATGGGACCTTTCGCCGAATTATACGAAAAAAATCCGGAGGCATATTATTCCCATTTCATCCGAAACCAGATTGCTTTCCAATTCGGTTTTCTGGGTGCCTACGTCTATTTCATCGGCTCGGTTGTACGCGCGTACTTCACGATGGACCTGACTTCTCTCACTTTCGTCGACGGCGCCATCCGCATGATTGTGGCGAGCATACTGGCACTGGTGCTCTCCTTCGCTTTCGACTTTATCCTTCCTGGGGAGCTCACACCTGCATCTGCCGCTTCGTCCGCAACTGCTGCACGTGAAAATGATTCCGCTGAATCTTCTGCCACTGCCGAGTCTTCATCCGACACTGTGGCTTCAACAGCTAAAACAGCTAACGAGGATTCAAAGGCAGATTCCGACGACAACTCTAGCGAAACAGAGTCAACAATACCGGCAGGTTTGAGCCTCCTTCCCGTTGTTTCCTTTTTCTTTGGCTTCTACCCAAAACGGGCATCGCTGGTGATCGAGCGTGTTGCACTCAAGATAATGAGGAATATTGTTCCGGAAAGCAGTTACCGGGCGCTTCCGCTTTCCATGCTGGCTGGGATGAGCTATTCCCATGAGTTGAGGCTGGAACGGGAGGGTTTCGATAACATCGAAAATCTTAGCAATGCCGACGCTGTAGATCTGGCCGTGCGTACCTGCTTCAGCTACGGCCAGTTGAAGCAATGGATAGACCAGGCCTGGCTCGCGACTCACTTGCGGGAAGATTATCCCGATTTCGTCCGCCGCACCGGTATTGGCAGCAGTGACGAGTTACGGCGTTTTTTGTCCATTTGTGATTCCGCAAAGGTCGACGGTATTGAACAGCTGGTAGCAGGGTTATCGATTGACCCCGCGGCAAGCGAGTCGTGGAAGTTGCGGCTTACCACTCTTAAAATATTGCTGGATATCGGCCCCGCTCCGCCCGAAGATTGCAGAAATCTGGCCGAAATCGAGCATGAGCCTGGATGATATTGAGCCTACATATTGCCTTTCAGAAGGGAAAAAACCTTCTTAAACCACAAACATATCAACAAACTCACTCACCGGTGTTGCTTCCAGCTTCGCCTGATCGAGGCAGCGATCAATGATTGCCTTTTGTTGCGTTGGGGTAAATCGGCGGGCGAGGCTGATTCTGAATTTTTCTTCCAGTAATGGAATGCCCTCGTTGCGGCGGGACCTGTGCCCGATGGGATATTCCACCACGACTTCGTCCAGTTTTATGCCGTCCTTGAATTCCACAGTGACTCCGTTGGCGATGGAGCGCCTCTGGGGATCGTAATAAGCCTTGGTGAATTGGGGGTCCTCGATACATGTAATCTTCTCGCGAAGCTCGTCGATGCGTGGATCGGCGGCAATGGCGTCTTCATAATCGGCAGCGGTGAGTCGTCCAAAAATAAGCGGCACCGCGACGATGTATTGAATGCAATGATCCCGGTCGGCGGGGTTATTAAGCGGCCCCTTTTTGTCGATGATGCGAATGGCGGCCTCATGCGTGCGAATGGTAATTTTACTGATATCACTGAACCGCTCCTTTACTCGGGGATGCAGTTGCATCGCGCATTCTGCCGCGGTTTGTGAATGGAATTCGGCGGGAAAGGAAATCTTGAATAATACGTTTTCCATCACGTACGAATCCCATTGCTGAATCGGCCTCTGAAACCGAAACGGCTGTCCCTTGAACAGAACGTCGTAGAACCCCCAGGTTTTTGCGGTGAGCGCCGAAGGATAGCCTGTTTCTCCTTTAAGCGTTATTAACGCAAGCCATACCGCGCGGCTGGTGGCATCCCCCGCCGCCCAGGATTTACGCGACCCGGTGTTGGGGGCGTGACGGTAGGCGCGTAGCGATTGTCCGTCCACCCAGGCCTGCGAAAGGGCATCGACGATCTGGTCGCGGCTCCCCCCAAGCAAATGTGTCACAACCGCAACCGATGCCACCTTCACCAGCACGACATGATCCAGCCCCACCTTGTTGAAACTGTTCTCCAATGCGAGGCAGCCCTGAATTTCATGGGCCTTTATCATTGCCGTCAGTATGTCACGCATCGTGAATGATTTCGCCCCTCCAATGACGGCATTACGCGAGCACCAATCGGCCACCGCAAGTATGCCGCCCAGATTATCCGAAGGATGCCCCCATTCGGCGGCCAACCAGGTGTCGTTGAAATCAAGCCAGCGGATCATCGTACCGATATTGAACGCCGCCTGTACCGGGTCAAGCTGGAATCGGGTGCCGGGAATTTTTGCCCCATCCGGCACCATAGAGCCAGGAACGAGCGGCCCCAGCAACTTCGTGCAAGCCGGGTAAGCAAGCGCTTCCATTGCACAGCCCAGGGAATCCATCAGACAGTTACGCGCGGTGTCGTAAGCGAGGGTACTTTCAATATCGTGGTCAACAACGTAATCTGCGATATCCATCAGCACTTGATCGGGTTGGGGACGAATATTGGAGATGTGGGATGACATGGTTGCGTATTATAGAGCCAGCCATTAACCCCCAGAGCATGTCTTTCCCGCGAAAGCGGGAAACTGGCGATCTCCTCCAAACTATCTGATCGCAGACACGTAGCAAATGGGGCAATTGGCAAGCAGTTCCGTATTCTGAGCGGTTGATGGCGGAAGGTAGCCGCCATTATCTACGCCAAACCCTTACCTCGTACTCGTCACCTGAACGCACATCTCGATTATTTCTCCCGTCGTACCGTCATCCGCATGACGGAAAAGCGTGCCTTCCGAGCCCTGCCCCCTACCCTTCGTCCACCATTCCAGTCCACCGCCGACGTAGCGCGCACCGCTGCCCGAAACAGCCACCTTCATCTCCTGCATCCTGCCCTCGTACAGCACGTTGGCTGTGGTATGGGAGTGATAGGACGCATCCACCGTACGGCCACTTTTGCAGTGATATGCGATTGGCGAATCAGTACTGGACGTTCTTCCCACAGCAGGTGGGTTTGTAGGTGAGAAGTGGGTGCAGCCCGCAAAGGCGACGATAACAACGAGGAAAGTAATGCGCATCAACATGTTTGAGCTCTTGCATGTAAGTCACGAACGGTAAAATTACGAAAAATATGGGGTCAGACGCGATTATTATTTGGATCACCGAGTAATGATGATTAACCCCATCTTTGTTGTTTCTTCTTAATCTGCTCGATTATCTCCGCGCCGAAATCTCAATAAACTCCCGCTCCTCCGGCCCGATGTAATTTGCCGATGGCCGGATAATCTTGTTATCCACCCGCTGCTCAATGATGTGCGCAGCCCATCCGGCAGTACGTGCAATCGCAAAAAGCGGTGTAAACATGGCTGTTGGTACGCCCATCATGTGATAGCCCACAGCGGAGAACCAGTCGAGGTTGGGAAACATCTTCTTGATGTCCCACATTACCGTTTCCAACCTCTCCGCAATACTGAACATTTCCGTATCGCCAGCTTCCACTGAAAGTTTCCTCGCTACCTCCCGAATGATCCTGTTACGCGGATCGCCGGTGGTGTATACGGGGTGGCCGAATCCGATGATGATTTCCTTATTAGCGACACGGCGGCGGATGTCCGCCTCGGCCTCATCCGGGCTGTTATAACGCGTCTGGATATCGAATGCAGCCTCATTGGCGCCACCATGCTTTGGGCCGCGCAGCGCACCAATAGCACCGGTGATTGCCGAGTAGAAATCGGACCCGGTACCGGCAATGACGCGAGCCGCAAAAGTGGAAGCGTTGAACTCGTGCTCGGCGTACAGCGCCAGCGAAGTATGCATGGCCTTCGCCCACGACTGAGATGGCGGCTTTCCGTGCAGCAGATGCAGGAAATGTTCGCCTATGGAATCCTCGTCAGCTGTCAGCTCTATACGATGATTATTATGGGAGTAGTGGTACCAGTAAAGCAAAACGGAGCCGAGGCAGGCCAGAAGCCGGTCCGCCAGATCCCGCGCGCCTTCAACGGTATGTTTCTCCGCCTCCGGCAATACCGTGCCCAATGCAGAAACGCCGGTACGCATCACATCCATCGGATGAGCAGTTGCCGGAATCGCTTCGAGAATGGTTTTAACCCTGGCAGGCAGATCGCGCAGACTTTTGAGTTTCTCTTTATACGCAGCCAATTCGTCCAAGGTGGGCAGTTTCTCATGTACCAGCAGATAAGCGATTTCTTCGAATTCGCAAGTATCGGCAATGTCCAGAATGTCGTAGCCGCGATAATGCAGATCGTTGCCAGTTCTGCCGACGCTGCAGATAGCGGTATTGCCCGCCATCACACCCGACAAAACCACGGATTTCTTGCCTCTGGAGGGAGCGCTTTCGGTAGTCTTACTCATTTTTCAGGTTTTCTGGATTTGGAAAACAGGATGTCCAGTTTTTCCTCATATGCATGGTAATCGAGAAAGTCGTATAGCTCGGCGCGAGTCTGCATAGTAGCGGTCATACTTTTCTGGGAGCCTTCGTTGCGTATCGCTCGGTAAACATTCAGAGCGGCGGCACTCATGGCTCGAAATGCGGAGAGCGGATAAAGCACCAGGGAAACATCCGCCTTGGCCAATTCCTCGACTGTATAAAGAGGAGTTACGCCAAACTCGGTGATATTAGCGAGGATGGGTACTCGCACGGCAGCGGCGAACATTCGGTAGGTGCCCAGTTCGGTCACCGCTTCTGGAAAGATCATGTCCGCACCTGCTTCCACATAAGCGCATACCCGATCTGTGGCAGATTGCAGTCCTTCCACTGCCAGCGCGTCAGTGCGCGCCATGATGACAAACTCGGGATCGGTTCTGGCGTCTACCGCAGCCTTGATGCGATCAATCATTTCCGCCTTGCTCACAATCATCTTGCCGGGAAGCTGGCCGCAACGCTTGGCCTCAACCTGATCTTCGATGTGCAATGCCGCTGCGCCGGCTTTAATCATTGACTTCACGGTGCGGGCGACATTGAGGGCACCGCCGAAACCAGTATCCGCATCCACCAGTAGCGGCAGATCGGTAATGTCCGTGATGCGGCGCACATCGGTCAGCACGTCGTCCAGCGTCGAAATGGCAAGGTCGGGTACACCCAGCGATGCCGCCGCCACACCGCCACCGGAAAGATAGATAGCTTTGAAGCCGGTTCGGTCTGCCAGGCGCGCAGCATACGCATTGATGCAGCCCGCCACCTGCAAAGGCCTCTCCTCGGCAAGCGCGGCGCGAAAACGGGAACCAGCGGAATTGATCATAGGAACAGCGCAGGGCTTATGCAGCGGTTCCATTAAGCAAGTGCTTCACGGAATCCCGCTCACCCACCAACTCCTGGTAAGTAGCCTGCATTTTAGCTTTACTGAATTGACTGACCTCCAGATCACGGACAATATGGTAGGCGCCCTCCTTGCAGATTGCGGGAAAACCATAAATAACCCCCTCCGGAATACCATAGCTACCATCTGAAGGGATGCCCATCGATACCCAATCACCTTCCGGCGTGCCAGAAACCCAGTCACGGATATGGCTGATGGCTGCATTGGCAGCGCTTGCAGCGCTCGACAGGCCGCGCGCCTCAATGACCTCGGTACCGCGATTCTGTACGGCAGGAATGAAATAGTCTTCTACCCATGCGGGATCATTGACGAGACGAGCAACTTTCTCGCCATCGACCTCGGCGTGATTCAAGTCGGGATATTGTTTAGAGGAATGATTGCCCCAGACGATCATTTTTCTGATGCCGGCAACAGGTTGTCCAAGTTTCGCGGCAATCTGGGACAAGGCGCGGTTATGGTCCAGCCGCATCATGGACGAGAAATTACTCGGCTTCAGGCCCGGCGCATTTTTCATGGCAATGTAAGCATTGGTATTGGCGGGATTGCCCACTACCAGAATTTTCACGTCGCGACGGGCGACTTCATCCAGCGCTCTGCCCTGACTGATAAATATGGCTCCGTTTGCTTCCAGCAGATCCTTGCGCTCCATGCCCTTCCCCCGCGGTCTGGCACCTACCAGCATGGCGATATTCACGTCGCGAAAAGCAGTTTTGGGATCATCGGTAACCGTTACACCCGTCAACAGGGGAAATGCGCAATCTTCCAGTTCCATGACCACCCCTTTCAGCGAAGGCACCGATTGAGGGATATCCAGCAAATGCAGGATGACGGGTTGGTCTTTGCCGAGCATATCGCCAGCGGCAATGCGAAATACCAGACTGTAACCGATTTGGCCAGCTGCGCCAGTGACCGCGACGCGAACGGGAGTATTCATCTTGGCTCCTGAAGGAGATTATCGGTACAGAAAATTCGTTTGAATTATCTTCCAATGCGCACGATAGCTTATCTAAGGCCGAGCCAGAAGGACGAAACGAAGCCGGCTCGCAACAATCCATACGCGAATGTCCCGTACTCTATTTAACACCGCCCTTCATTTCATACCCTGCGGCGCCACGGTCGGTAGGAACAAATGAACCCGACTATAAAAACATTCACCTTGGCTGTCAAACTACCGACATCTAATGTTCTTTGGGAACCCTGTCGGATCGAGAGGGGCGTGCTTTTGGCCCCCTCGGTTGTATCGCTGAGTATAACGGTCTAAACTTAATCTGCCGCTGAATGCAACCGCAGGGAATAAGACTTGCAAAAAACACGCCCAAAGTATCTTGATCTGCTGGAAATCAGGCAGCCGCTCCCTGCCGTCGTTTCCTTCCTCCATCGCGTAAGTGGCGCGCTGCTGTTCTTTCCGGGCATCCCTCTCGTTCTTTGCACCCTTGATATGGTATTGAATTCTCCGCAGGGCTATGCTCAATTTCAATCTCTTCTAGCCAACCCACTGTTCAAAGCAGGATTATTACTATCGCTTTGGTTCTTCCTTCATCATCTCCTTGCGGGCATTCGTTTTCTCGCCCTGGATCTCCATTATGGCGGGGCCCTGCACCAAGCGCGTTTAACCAGCAAGGCCGTACTGGCGGCCGGAATCATTCTCACGTTGTTGATCGGTGTGGCGATATGGTAAAACGCGTGACAACCGGCGCCCACTACGGCCTGCGTGATTGGCTGGCGCAACGCGTAACCGCCGTTGTGATGGTGATCTTTATCCTGTGCCTGGTTACGGCACTCCTGATTTCGCCGCCACACGATGACAATGCGCTGAAAGCGATGTTCAGCAACCAATGGATGCGCATTGCTTCTTTCCTGTTTCTGGTCAGCCTGTTCTGGCATGCGTGGGTTGGCATGCGCAATATCCTGATGGATTATATTCACACCACCAGTATTCGTCTGACTTTACAGGTACTGGTCATATTGTCCCTGCTATTTTATACGATCTGGTCTGTTGAAATCTTATGGAATCTATGAGCTTAATTATGCGATCTGTGAGTTTAAGCATGAAATTAGCGTGGCAATAGTCAGGAGAAAATTCGATGCGGTAATCGTCGGTGCCGGCGGCGCGGGAATGCGCGCGGCACTGCAGTTGTCGGAAGCCGGACTTAAAGTGGCAGTATTGTCCAAGGTATTCCCAACCCGCTCACACACGGTAGCTGCGCAGGGCGGAATTGCCGCCGCGCTCGGAAACGTCACTGAGGATAACTGGCACTGGCACATGTACGACACGGTGAAAGGCTCTGATTATCTCGGAGATCAGGACGCCATCGAATTCATGTGCCGCCAGGCCAGTGAAGTGGTGTATGAACTGGAGCATTACGGCATGCCGTTCGACCGTTTGGAAAATGGGAAAATTTACCAGCGCCCTTTCGGCGGACAATCGCAGAATTTCGGCGGCGCACAGGCAACGCGCTCATGCGCGGCGGCTGACCGAACGGGACATGCCATGCTGCATACGCTGTATCAGCGCAATGTACAGGCCAACACCCAGTTTTTTGTTGAGTGGATGGCACTGGACTTGATCCGTGATGAAGAAGGCGATGTGTGCGGCGTGACGGCGCTGGACATTGAGACTGGTGAAGTCATGGCGCTGCAAGCAAGGGCAACGCTGTTCGCCACCGGCGGTGGCGCGCGCATATTCAGTGCCAGCACCAATGCATTCATCAATACGGGCGACGGCCTCGCAATGTCGGCTCGTGCCGGGGTTCCGCTGGAGGACATGGAATTCTGGCAATTTCATCCTACCGGTGTATATGGCGTTGGCGTATTAATCAGCGAAGCCGTGCGTGGCGAAGGCGGCTATCTGCTCAATAAGGATGGCGAGCGCTTTATGGAACGCTATGCGCCGAATGCCAAGGACCTGGCGAGCCGGGATGTGGTATCGCGGGCCCTGACCACGGAGTTAAAGGAAGGACGGGGCTGTGGCAGGGATGCCGATTATCTGCTGCTGAAGCTCGATCACCTGGGCGCAGATGTGATCAAGACGCGGCTGCCAGGCATTCGTGAAATCGCCATAAAGTTTGCCCATGCGGATCCGATCCATGATCCGATCCCGGTAGTGCCCACTGCACATTACATGATGGGGGGCATTCCCACCAATTTTTATGGGCAGGTGGTGGCGCCCTACAAAACCGGACCTGAGGAAGTGGTGCAAGGCTTCTACGCCGTGGGCGAGTGTGCTTGCGTGTCCGTACACGGCGGTAACCGCCTGGGCACCAATTCACTGCTCGATATTCTCGTGTTCGGCCGGGCCGCCGGCAATCGGATGATTGAGGATTTGAAAAAGAACCGGCATCACAAACACCTGCCTGCCGACGCCTCGGATAAAGCGCTGGCGCGGCTCTCCCGTTTGAATGATCAGAAGGATGGCGAGAGTGTAGCGCAAGTGGGCGACCTGCTACGCAAGACCATGCAGACGCATTGTGGCGTTTTCCGTTTCCCCGACATGCTCAAACAGGGCGTGGAAAAAATCGGCGAGGTGGCAGAACGCGCTATGCGCACTGAGATCAAGGACAAGAGCAGAGTATTCAATACCGCCCGGGTGGAAGCGCTGGAACTCGAAAATCTGGTGGAAGTGGCAGTCGCCACAATGGTTTCGGCAGAAGCACGCACCGAAAGCCGCGGCGCGCATGCGCGCGATGATTTTCCCAACCGGGATGACGACAGGTGGCTCAAACACACGCTGTATTTCAGGGAAGGCCAGCGGCTGGATTATAAGCCGGTCAGGTTGAAGCCACTGACGGTGGAATCGTTCCCGCCCAAGGCGAGAACGTATTAACGAGAATCGGTTTTATAAATCGCTACGACCCGGCAGTTGGCATAGTGCGGTACCTACCCTGTTCGATAGTGAAGATCATTCCAGCGTCATTCCCTGTTTCCGGAGGGCGTCGATTTAAAATCGTAGTGATCTGCGCACGCCATTTCTCGTTCGTGAATAGTGATACAAGACGCCGTTAATGATTAACGTCAATTTAATTGGATAAATCATGACTGATTCTGTAAAGAAATCTATTTTTGAACATGAAAAAGGCGGATTCGATACCGAATCGATCAAACAGTCTCTTGCCAACTGTTTGACCTATTCGGTAGGAAAAGGACCCATTACCGCCACGGATCGCGACAGATTCTTCGCTGCGGCTTATCTGGTTCGCAACCGCCTGATCGATCGCTGGATGGAAACCATGCGCAGCTATTACACTCATGACGTAAAACGGGTTTACTACTTTTCACTGGAATTTCTGATGGGGCGGGCACTGATGAATAGTGTGCATAACCTCGGTTTTGACAGGCAGTTCCGTGAGGCACTGGACGAATTGGGGATCAATCTGGACGATGTGCGTGAAATAGAGCCGGATGCGGCATTGGGAAATGGCGGACTGGGCCGATTGGCGGCCTGTTTTCTCGATTCCATGGCCACGCTAGACCTCCCCGGTTACGGCTACGGCATCCGTTATGAGTATGGCATGTTTGCCCAGCGCATAGAGGATGGAACGCAAGTCGAACACCCGGATAACTGGCTGCGTTATGGCAACCCCTGGGAGTTTCCCCGTCCGGAGGTGTTGCACCACGTTAAATTTCACGGCCGTGTGGTTCAATACGCCGATGAACAGAACGTGGCGCGCTATCACTGGATCGATACCGATGACGTGATGGCCATGGCTTTTGATACCCCTGTCCCCGGCTACGACACCCATACGGTCAACAACATGCGCTTATGGGCAGCCAAGGCGACGCGTGATTTCGAATTGCGCTATTTCAACGAGGGTAATTACGTCAAGGCGGTGGAGGATAAGAACGCCTCGGAAAATCTGTCCAAGGTACTCTACCCCGATGACACTACCGCAATGGGACGCGAGCTGCGGCTGAAACAACAATACTTCTTCGTGTGTGCTTCATTACATGACATCCTGCGCCGGTATCGCAAGCATCAGGATAATTTCGATGTCCTGCCCGATAAAGTCGCAATCCAGTTGAACGATACACATCCGGCAATTGCCATCCCCGAATTGATGCGTGTGCTGGTGGATTTGCATCATCTGGGGTGGGAAAAAGCGTGGAATATCACTACCCGCACTTTCGCCTATACCAATCATACCCTGATGCCCGAGGCGCTCGAAACATGGCCGGTTGCCCTGTTCGAAAATGTGTTGCCTCGCCATTTACAGATTATTTATGAAATCAACCATCGGTTTTTGAAAGACGTAATGCACCGATACCCAGGGGACACCGGAATTTTGCGGCGCATGTCCATCATTGACGAGTCGGGCGGAAGGCGAATCCGCATGGCGCATCTGGCGATTATTGGCAGCCACAAGGTAAACGGCGTAGCGCAAATTCATACCGAATTGATGAAGCAGACCATATTTTCGGACTTCGATCGCTTTTATCCCGGTAAGATCATCAATATAACCAATGGCATCACCCCTCGGCGCTGGCTGAACCAGGCCAATCGGCGCCTGACCGAACTCATTTCTTCGCGCATCGGCTCTGGCTGGGTGAAGGACCTGGGTCAGTTGAAGCGCTTGATGCCGCTGGTCGACGACGCAACTTTTCGCAACGAGTTTGCTGCTGCCAAGCATGTGGACAAGGAGCATTTTGTCGCCACGGTGGAACAAAAGCTCAACATTGATATTAATGTGGATTCGCTGTTTGACGTTCAGATCAAACGCATTCACGAATACAAACGGCAGCTGCTAAACGTGTTGCATGTCGTCACGCTATACAACCGCATTCGCCATAGCCCGGACACGGATCACATGCCGCGCACCGTAATCTTCGGAGGCAAGGCGGCGCCAGGTTATGCCATGGCGAAGCTCATCATCAAGCTTATTAACGATGTTGCCGACATAGTCAACAATGACCCAAAGGTGGCCAACCGTTTGAAAGTGGTGTTCATACCCAATTACGACGTATCGACCGCGGAAGAAATGATACCGGCTGCGGATCTCTCGGAACAGATTTCCACTGCGGGCACGGAGGCATCGGGAACTGGAAATATGAAACTGGCATTGAACGGAGCACTGACGATCGGCACTGCTGATGGCGCGAACATTGAAATCCGCGACGAAGTTGGAGAGGATAACATTTTCATATTCGGCCTCTCGGCAGCCGAGGTCGCCGAAATGAAAGCAAGCGGCTATCAACCCCGGGATTTCTACCGCGCCAACGCGGAATTGCAGGCTGTGCTCGACATGATCGGTTCAGGTTTTTTCTCGCCGGATGAGCTGGATCGCTTTAAACCAATTGTGGATTCGCTTTTACAACATGGCGACGAATATCTGCTGCTGGCGGATTATGCTTCCTATATCGCCTGTCAGAAAAAAGTTGAACTCGCGTACCAGGATCAGGAGCAATGGGTACGCAAGGCGATCCTGAACGTTGCCAATATGGGTAAATTTTCCAGCGACCGTACCATCACGCAATATGCCTCCCAGATATGGAATGCGGAGCCGGTAGCATCTGAAGCGAAGATTGATGAAAGTGATGAATCGCTTATATCCATGAATTCATAAATCCATGAAGGGCCGAATTAAGTTGCAGATTTGCAGTATTCCGGAGAAATGATGTTTCGATTATGTCGAAGCATTATGCTGATGGAGTTCGGTGTTCCTCGTAACAGTCGGCTAATTTAATTAATTAATATATCAAGGAATCGGCCATGAGATTCTCAATCTACCGCTTCGATCCGGACAAGGATGAGAAGCCTTACATGCAGGATTACGATATTGCACTGGAGCCGGCAGATAGAATGCTGCTGGATGCACTAGTGCGCATCAAGACAGTGGATGACAGCTTGAGTCTGCGGCGATCCTGCCGCGAAGGGGTTTGCGGATCGGACGGAATGAACATCAACGGGCGCAATGGACTGGCTTGCGTCACCCCAGTTGCGGGATTGAAAGAACCGGTGGAACTGCGCCCTTTGCCGGGACTGCCGGTGATACGCGACCTGATCGTGGATATGACGCAATTCTTCAAGCAATATCATTCGGTCAAACCTTATCTCATCAACAACGACCCACCGCCCGAAACCGAGCGGCTGCAATCGCCTGAGGAAAGGGCGCAGCTGGATGGACTGTATGAATGCATACTCTGCGCATGCTGCTCCACAGCGTGTCCTTCATTCTGGTGGAATCCCGATAAATTCGTGGGTCCCGCCGGACTGTTGCAGGCATACCGCTTTCTCGCGGATAGCCGCGACCAGGCAACTGCCGAACGGCTGGATTATCTGGAAGATCCGTATCGCCTGTTCCGCTGCCATTCCATCATGAACTGCGTGGATGTGTGCCCCAAGGATTTGAATCCAACCAGGGCCATCGGCCGGATCAAGGACATGATGGTGAAAAGAACCGTATGAAAAAACTGGAGCGTGCCCGCTGGCGCTGCCGGCGTGGTCTGCTGGAACTGGATATTGTGCTGCAAAGGTTTATGGACGAGTATTACGCTAAACTCGACGAAGCGGAGCTCGGGCAATTCGAAACCCTGCTGGACCTTCCAGATAATGACTTATGGGATATGATTACCCTGAAAGAAACAGGGAACGGAAACCTGCAACCTGTACTGCGTCTGCTGCAAAAAGTTTAAACGCATCGCAGCTTTTACCGGAAATGAAAACAATGGGGAACAACATGGAACACAAACGTAGCGCGACTCTCGATCTGGGTAATGGCGGCGAACCACTGGAATTTCCAATCCTGTCCGGCAGCATGGGGCCGGATGTGGTGGATTTTCGCAAGCTGCATGCCAGGGCCGGCGTGTTTACCTATGATCCCGGCTTCCTCTCCACTGCCAGCAGCAGTTCCGCGATAACTTTTATCGACGGCGACGAGGGCGTTCTGCTTTATCGAGGTTATCCGATTGAACAATTGGCAAAGCATTGCGATTTCATGGAAGTCTGTTATTTGCTGATGAATGGAGAACTGCCTAATAGCGCTCAAAAACGATCCTTCGACAACACCATCAAGGAGCATACGATGGTGCACGAGCAACTCGCCCGTTTTTATACCGGCTTTCGCCGCGATGCCCACCCCATGGCGGTAATGGTCGGTGTGGTAGGCGCGTTGTCGGCGTTTTATCACGATGCGATGGATATTTCGGACGCCGGGCACCGTGAGCTGTCCGCCTTCCGGCTGATAGCGAAATTACCGACGATTACCGCCATGACCTATAAATACAACATCGGCCAGCCTTTCATTTACCCGCGCAACAACCTTAACTACACAGAAAACTTCATGCATATGATGTTCGCCACGCCCGCCGAGGAATATCAATCGAACCGGGTATTGGCGCGGGCCCTGGACCGCATCCTGATTCTGCATGCCGATCACGAGCAGAATGCCTCCACTTCCACTGTGCGGCTCGCCGGATCCAGCGGCGCAAACCCGTTTGCCTGCATTTCCGCGGGTATTGCCTGCCTATGGGGCCCAGCGCATGGCGGAGCGAATGAAGCCTGTCTCAATATGCTGGAGGAAATCGGCGACGATTCGCGCATCGGCGAGTATATCGCCCGCGCAAAAGACAAGGACGATCCTTTCAGGTTGGTGGGATTCGGCCACCGCGTATACAAAAATTTCGACCCCCGCGCAACATTGATGCGCGAAACCTGCCACGAAGTGCTGGATGAACTGGGGCTGCACGATGATCCCTTGTTCAAGCTTGCGCTTAAGCTGGAAAAAATCGCACTGGAAGATGAATATTTCATTTCCCGGAAACTTTATCCCAATGTCGATTTTTATTCCGGCATCGTGCAGCGCGCACTGGGCATCCCGGTCTCCATGTTCACTGCCATATTCACCACCGCCCGCACTGTAGGCTGGATTGCGCAATGGAGTGAAATGATCGCCGATCCCGACTACAAGATCGGACGGCCGCGCCAGCTTTATACGGGCGCCGTTACCCGGGATGTGGTTCCGATTGCATCGCGAAAATAATCCGCTTTGCCAAACGTCGAGGTCTTTGGCCATGATGAAGCAGTTGTTCGAGAATTCTCTACTGTTCGGTGCGAATGCGCCCTTCGTTGAAGGGCTTTACGAACAATACCTCCAGAATCCAGGGTCTGTTCCATCGGAATGGCACAATTATTTCGATAAACTGCAACGGGCAAACGGAGGGACGGGGCCGGCTGGACCGGCTATCCGAGATGTGCCGCACGGGCCGGTGATCCAATCGTTCATCCGGCTGGCGAAAGAACACCCGCGCCGCGCTGGCCAGGTAGTAGATCAGGAAGCAGTTCAGGGCGAGCGCATTCTGACGACAGAACGCAAGCAGGTATCGGTGCTGCAGATGATAAACGCATACCGCTTTCTCGGCGTGCGCCATGCTGACCTCGACCCTCTGAAACATCAGGAGAAACCGCATGTTTCCGAACTCGATCCCGCGTTTTACGGCTTGACCGAGGCGGACATGAATACGGTTTTCGGAACCGGTTCCTTGATCGGCCCTCCTCGCGCACCGCTCGGGGATATTTTGCAGACCCTGCGGCAAACGTATTGCGGCAATATCGGCGTCGAATATATGTACATTACCGATACCGAGCAAAAACGCTGGATACAAAATCATATCGAAGGATCGCGCGCGCAGCCAAATTATCCCGCTGAATATAAACGCCACATTCTGGAACGTCTCAATGCGGCGGAAGGTCTGGAAAAATATCTGCATACACGCTATGTGGGGCAAAAACGCTTCTCCGGCGAAGGCGGCGAAAGCCTGATCCCGTTATTGGACAATCTGCTGCAGCGCGCCGGCCGGATGGGTGTGCAGCAGATGGTTATCGGCATGGCGCATCGCGGACGGCTTAACGTGCTGGTCAATACCTTGGGCAAGGTACCGGCCGATCTGTTCCAGGAATTTGAAGGCAAGCATGTGCACGAACTGACTGAAGGCGACGTCAAATACCATCAGGGCTTTTCCTCCGCGGTCTCCACAACTGGCGGGATAATGGGGCTCTCGCTGGCATTCAATCCATCGCATCTGGAAATTGTAGACCCGGTGGTTCAAGGCTCCGTACGCGCCCGCCAGCACCGTCTGCAGGACAGGGAAGGCGATCTGGTATTACCTGTGCTGCTGCATGGCGACGCCGCATACTCAGCCCAGGGCGTGGTAATGGAGACCCTGAATCTGTCGCAGACGCGCGGCTACGGGACTGGCGGTACGGTGCATATCATCATCAATAACCAGATCGGGTTCACAACGTCCGATCCACGCGATGCACGTTCCACACTTTATTGCACCGATGTGTCGAAAATGATTGAGGCGCCTATTTTCCATGTCAATGGTGACGATCCCGAAGCAGTCGTCATGGTGACTGAAATCGCGCTGGACTTCCGGATGAAGTTTCATAAGGATGTCGTCGTGGATATGGTTTGCTTCCGCACCCTTGGCCATAATGAGCAGGACGAACCGATGGTGACTCAGCCATTGATGTACAAGATTATTGCCCGCCATCCCGGCACCCGCAAACGCTATGCCGATAAGCTGGAAAGCGAAGGTGTTATCAGTGCCGGCCAGGCTGAGCAGATGATGAAAGCCTATCGTGACGACATGGACGCGGGCCGCAACCCCAACAAAACCATAATCTATGGTTATAAATCACCGAATGCCGTGGACTGGACTCCCTTCCTGGAGGATAACAAGTGGGATGCAAAGGTGCAGACCGGGCTGCCGATAACAGAATTAAAGAAACTGGCCCAGCGGCTGACGGATATTCCGGAAAAATTCAAACTGCACGCCCGGGTGGAAAAGATCATCGCCGACCGCCGCTCGATGGGCGAAGGAAAACTACCGCTTGATTGGGGAATGGCTGAAAATCTTGCGTATGCGGCGCTTCTGAAGGACGGCTATGCGGTGCGCGTCTCGGGACAGGATTCGGGACGAGGGACTTTTTTTCATCGCCATGCTGTACTGCATGATCAGAACCGGGAGCGATGGAACGAAGGCACATATGTTCCTCTGCGGCACATTGCACCGGCACAGGCTGATTTCGTGATAATCGATTCGGTATTGTCGGAAGAAGCCGTACTCGGCTTCGAATACGGCTATGCCACCGCGGAACCGAATGAACTGGTTGTTTGGGAGGCGCAGTTTGGCGATTTCGCCAATGGCGCCCAGGTGGTGATAGACCAGTTCATCGCGTCGGGCGAAGCCAAATGGGGCCGGCTATGCGGTCTGGTGATGATGCTTCCTCATGGCTATGAAGGCCAGGGGCCAGAACACTCTTCAGCGCGTCCGGAACGCTATCTGCAGTTATGTGCGGAATACAATATCCAGGTTTGTGTTCCATCCACGCCCGCACAGATGTTTCATCTGCTTCGGCGCCAAATGATCCGGCCGCTGCGCAAGCCTTTGATCATCATGAGCCCGAAAAGTCTGCTGCGGCACAAGGAATCAGTGTCGAGCCTCGAAGATCTCGCTAATGGCGGTTTTCAGAACGTCATTCCCGAAGTGGAAAAGCTTGATCCCGCAAATGTACGGCGCATGATTGCGTGCAGCGGGAGGGTATATTATGACCTGCTGGCCTATCGCCGGAAACATGAAATCAAGGACGTGGCGATTATCCGTGTCGAGCAATTGTATCCCTTTCCCCATGATGATTTCCAGATTGAAGTCGAGCGCTATCCCCAAGCCAAAGATATACTCTGGTGTCAGGAAGAGCCCGGCAATCAAGGGGCATGGCATCGCATCCAGCACTATCTGATGCGGCACAAGCGTCCCGATCAGGTTTTAGGCTGCGCATTCCGCCCCTCGTCGGCGTCTCCGGCGGTAGGGTATCTGGCGAAACACAACTTTCAGCAGAACGAGCTGATAGTGGCGGCGTTTCGCGAAGAAATTTAAGACAAAGGGGAAGGATTATGCTCGTCGATGTCAAAGTTCCCGTGCTATCCGAATCGGTAGCGGAAGCCACTCTACTTTCATGGCATAAAAAAGAGGGCGAACAGGTTGATCGTGATCAAAATCTGATCGATGTTGAAACCGATAAAGTCGTGCTCGAATTGCCGGCGCCCGCTACGGGAGTGCTGACAAAAATCATCAAGGGGGATGGAACGACAGTGGCAGGCGGCGAAATCATCGCCACCATAGACACCGAAGCTGCCGCAGCGGAGGCTGAAGTCGCTTCGGCTGAGGCCGAAGCCGTGCCAACTGGGGGCGAAGCAGCTCCAGCTGATACCAAAGCGGCCGCAGCGCCGGGTGTGGCCCCATCGGGTGCAGAATCCGTCTCGGCGCCACCCTCAGCCACCACGGAAGCCCCGGTGATGATGCCCGCCGCACAGAATATGGCGGCACAGGCAAATCTCACGGCAGAGGAAATCAGTTCCATCAAGGGCAGCGGACGGGACGGTCGCATCACCAAGGAAGATGTAGCGGCCCATGTGGAAAAAAAACGTGCTTCTTCTGTCCAGCCATCCTCCCCGGTCTCTCCGGCAGCCCCGCCCGTTTCCACAGCAGCCGCGCCTGCGCGTGCGGGCAATCGCACCGAACAAAGGGTGCCCATGTCGCGACTGCGGGCGCGCATCGCCGAGCGGCTCGTACAATCGCAATCCACCGCCGCGATACTCACCACTTTCAACGAAGTCAACATGCAGGCGGTCATGGATCTGCGTGCCCGCTACAAGGAAAAATTCGAGAAAGAGCATGGCGTCAAGCTCGGCATTATGTCTTTTTTTGTCAAGGCGGCGGTCGCAGCGCTGAAAAAATTCCCCATTGTCAATGCGTCGGTTGACGGAAACGATATCGTCTACCATGGCTATTACGACATAGGCATCGCCGTAAGCAGCCCGCGCGGATTGGTGGTTCCGATTATTCGCGACGCAGACTCTCTATCTCAAGCGGAAATTGAAAGGCAGATTGCTGATTTCGGCAAACGCGCTCTGAACGGTAAACTAACCATTGAAGAGTTGACCGGGGGGACCTTCTCGATCACCAATGGCGGAGTGTTCGGCTCGATGCTTTCAACCCCCATCATCAATCCGCCGCAGAGTGCGATTCTGGGCATTCATGCCACGAAAGAGCGTCCAGTGGCCGAGAATGGGCAAGTGGTGATCCGTCCTATGTGTTATCTCGCACTTTCTTATGATCACCGGATCGTGGACGGGCGCGAAGCAGTGCTTTCTTTAGTGGCAATGAAAGAGGCACTGGAATATCCAATGAGCCCGTTGCTGGAAGCCTGAAGCCATTAAGCGTAAATCACGGTTCCGGGAAACAGATTTGCTTAGGTCTGTTTCCCTGTTTTTGCATGAGTGAAAAATATGTCGAAATCTTTTGATGTCGCGGTAATCGGCGCGGGCCCCGGCGGCTATGTGGCGGCAATTCGTTGCGCCCAATTAGGGCTCACTACCGTTTGTATAGATGAGTGGAAAAATCCACAGGGCAAACCCAGCCTTGGCGGAACCTGCCTGAATGTCGGCTGCATTCCGTCAAAGGCGCTCCTTGAATCGTCCGAGAATTACGAACGTGCTGCGCATAAATTCTCTGCTCACGGAATCAAAATGGAAGGCCTCTCGGTGGACATCCCGGTAATGATGTCGCGCAAGGACAAAATTGTCGCGGGCTTCACCGGCGGCGTTGCCATGCTACTGAAAAAAAATAAAATCGCATCGATGCATGGGCATGGAACTTTGCTCAAGAGCAGCAAAGACGGGAGCGGCACTCATAATCTCTGGCAAATCGAAGTGAAAAACGGAGACAAGACCGACACCATCGAGGCAAAACACATCATCATCGCCACGGGCTCAATACCCCGGACATTGCCGTTCGCGCCTGTGGACAATGAGCGAATACTGGACAATACCGGCGCGCTGGCAATGACAGAGGCGCCTCAGCGGCTGGGTGTGATTGGGGCGGGCGTGATCGGCCTGGAAATGGGCAGCCTGTGGCGGAGACTCGGTTCGGAAGTCACCATTCTTGAAGCACTACCCGGATTTCTTTCGGCGGCCGATGAGCAAGTGGCAAAAGAGGCGCGAAAAATCTTCACCAGAGAATCAGGTCTGGTCATACAAACCGGTATCAAAATAAGCGGGATCAAAACCAACAAAAAAAGTATCACGGTTGAGTATACCGACGCCGAGAATACCGGAGGGAGCGCGCAAAAACTGGAAGTGGATAAACTGATTATCGCGGTCGGCCGCGTTCCGAACACCGCTGGACTGGGAGCGGAAGATATCGGGCTGAAATTGGATGATCGCGGTTACATTGAAGTAAACAGCAATTGCAGCACTAATCTGCCTGATGTATATGCCGTAGGAGACGTAGTGCGCGGACCCATGCTTGCGCATAAGGCTTCTGAGGAAGGCGTGGCGGTTGCCGAAACCATCGCTGGGCACGGGGGACACGTAAATTTAGGCACAATCCCATGGGTAATCTACACCTCGCCAGAAATTGCCTGGGTGGGCAAAAACGAGCAGGAGTTGAAAGCGGCAGGGGTTCAATATAAAGCGGGACAGTTTCCTTTCATGGCTAACGGCCGCGCACGCGCGCTCGGAGAGACGGGTGGCTTCGTCAAAGTACTGGCGGACGCGGAAACCGACCGAATTCTGGGTATCCACATGATCGGCCCCTACGTTTCCGAAATGATCGCCGAAGCGGTAGTGGCGATGGAATTTGCGGCCAGCAGTGAAGACATCGCCCGCATCGTTCACGCCCATCCCTCGCTTTCGGAAGTATTGCATGAGGCTGCGCTGGGAACGGATAAACGCGCAATCCACATATGACGCATTAGCGGGTTTGAATTCGCGCTGCCAGGCATTTTTGTCTTTCCCGATTTTCTCAGAATACAAACAAATACTTGGGCAACGAGAACGCAGCACCATCGATTTGTCCCGTATGGAACGATGGCGCGGTCATTCGTCTTTCCAGTGTTGCCCAACAAATCTCCACAGCTTGTTTGGAGTAAAATGCGGTTTTGAAGAATTCTCCATGACGAGCATCACCATCGCCCTTTCCAAGGGCCGCATTTTTGACGATACCGCACCGTTGTTGAAAGCGGCAGGTATTGTCGCGCTGGATGATCCGGAAACATCGCGCAAACTGATCCTTGCTACCAATTGCGATAACGTGCGGCTTATCATCGTCCGGGCATCGGATGTGCCGACCTATGTGCAATATGGCGCCGCGGATATGGGTATCGCCGGAAAGGACGTATTGCTGGAACACGGCGGTGCGGGGCTTTATCAGCCGCTGGACCTGAATATCGCTCGCTGCCGCATGATGGTGGCGGTACGCGATGATTTCGATTACGAATCCGCTGTTCGCCAGGGAGCAAGGGTACGCGTCGCGACCAAATATTTACAGACGGCGCGTGAACACTTTGCGGGCAAAGGCATGCATGTGGATCTCATCAAGCTCTACGGTTCTATGGAATTGGCGCCACTGGTTGGATTGGCGGATGCAATTGTGGATCTGGTTTCCAGCGGCAATACGCTGAAGGCCAATAATCTCAAGGCGGTCGAAGAGATCATGCCCATTTCGGCACGGTTGATCATCAACCAGGCAGCACTGAAATTGAAGCGGCATACAATTCAGCCAATGCTGGAAGCTTTCTCTGCCTCCATCGCGAAATAAATAATGAATCAGGAATAACGTCGCAAACTGCAAGCCAACGAAAACCGAACTTCTTCTCATGATACAAATTAAACGGCTGTCTTCAACCGATGCCATCTTCGATGAAGCGCTATCGAAACTGCTGGCCTTTGAAAACGCCCAGGATGCGAAACTGGACGCAACTATCGCGGACATTCTTGCCAATATAAAGAAGCGGGGAGATGAAGCCCTGCTGGAATATACGCGCCGTTTCGATCATCTGAATGCAGCCTCCGCGGCGGAGCTTGAATTACCACAGGATCGCTTGCAGGAAGCTCTGCGGAAGCTGCCCGCGGATCAGCGCGACGCCCTGGAGCAAGCGGCTCAACGGGTGCGCGTCTACCATGAAAAACAACAGGCGCAATCCTGGAGCTATACGGAGCCCGACGGTACGCTGCTCGGCCAGAAAATAACGCCGCTGGATCGTGTCGGCTTATATGTTCCCGGCGGCAAGGCATCCTATCCTTCATCGGTGCTGATGAATGCCATTCCCGCCAAGGTGGCGGGCGTGCGCGAACTCATCATGGTCACACCGGCTTCCGGCGGTGAGACAAACGATCTGGTGCTCGCTGCCGCAGCGATTTGCGAGGTTGACCGAGTCTTTACCATAGGCGGTGCCCAAGCCATTGCAGCGCTGGCCTACGGCACCAAGGCTGTGCCGCAGGTGGACAAGATTGTCGGCCCCGGCAACGCCTATGTGGCGGCCGCCAAGCGCAGCGTATTTGGAATCGTGGGTATCGATATGCTGGCAGGACCTTCGGAGATTCTGGTGATTTGCGATGGCAAGACAAATCCCGATTGGATCGCGATGGATTTATTTTCGCAAGCCGAGCACGATGAGATGGCACAGGCAATTCTGCTTTCTCCCGACCCCCATTTCATTAACGCGGTGGCGGCAAGTATTGATCGCCAGTTGGAAACCATGCCACGCAAGGCCGTAATAAAGGCTTCGCTCGAAAGCCGCGGCGCCTTGATCCAGGTACGCGACTTGGATGAAGCCTGCACCATCGCTAATCGTATCGCGCCGGAACATCTTGAATTATCGGTTGAGCAGCCGGAAAAATGGGCGGAGAAAATCAGGCACGCCGGCGCCATCTTTCTGGGACGTCATACTTCCGAAGCGCTTGGCGATTACTGCGCCGGCCCCAATCACGTCCTGCCCACGTCCCGTACCGCGCGCTTTTCATCACCGTTGGGCGTGTACGATTTCCAGAAACGCAGCAGCATTATTCAAGTGTCGGAGCAGGGTTCGGCAAGACTTGGTGCAATTGCTTCCATCCTGGCTCATGGGGAGGGTTTGCAGGCCCATGCGATGTCGGCGGAATATCGATACAAGAAAAAATTGGCGACGTAAGAGAATCGTATCTTTTCTATGAGTAAAGATACCATGTTGGCTACTGATGCCAAATGAATCATAAATAAAACCGTATAAAACGCCAAGATGCGCAGACCGCCCGACCAAATCATCCGCCCGGAGATTCTTGCACTCTCCGCCTATCACGTGCCGCCCGCAACGGGCATGGTGAAGCTGGATGCGATGGAGAACCCTTATTCCCTGCCAGCCAGATTGCGCGATGAAATCGCGCGGTTGGCGGGGGATGCGCCGATTAACCGATATCCTGATCCTAGTGCTGTTTCGCTCAAGGCCGCGTTGCGCGAAGCGCTGGCGGTCCCCGATGGCATGGATATCATGCTGGGCAATGGTTCGGACGAGATCATACAGATCATCGCGTTGGCCTGCGCAAGACCGGGCGCCGTGTTGATGAGTGTCGAGCCTGCGTTTGTCATGTTTCGCATGATCGCGACTTTCACCGGGATGACTTATGCGGGGGTGCCGTTAAACCCTGATTTCTCGCTTGATGTGGCAGGGACGCTCGATGCCATCGCGCGGCACCAGCCAGCGGTAATTTTCATTGCCTACCCCAATAACCCTACCGGCAACCTGTTTGACGCCGCCGGAATCTCACGTATTATTGACGCTGCTCCCGGTGTTGTAGTTGTGGATGAGGCTTACCATGCCTTCGCCGGTGCGAGCTTCATGGGCGAGTTGGTGCAGCACCCCAATCTGTTATTGATGCGCACGCTCTCCAAGTCGGGGCTGGCCGGTTTAAGGCTTGGGCTTCTGGCCGGACGGCCAGAGTGGCTTATACAGTTGGAAAAACTGCGTTTGCCGTATAATGTGGGAATCATTACTCAACTTGTCACGGAAAAGGTGTTGCAGCATGGCGATGTCCTGCTGCAACAGGCTGCGGCGATCAAGATTGAGCGGGCAGCGATGAGTGAAAACCTGGCGACGCTGGATGGCATTGAAGTTTTTCCGACGGATGCAAACTTTATTTTATTCCGCGTGAACCAGGGAAATAACGCTGGATTAGTGTTTCAGGAACTCAAGAATCGCGCTGTATTGATCAAGAATCTCGACGGCTCACACCCGCTACTGACAAATTGCCTGCGTGTAACGGTGGGAACTCCCGATGAAAACGCGCAATTCTTAGAGGCGCTGCAAACCTCGCTCAAGAAACCGAACGATTAAATTATTTCACTCATGCGTCAGGCTCAAGTCAACCGCAATACCCTGGAAACCCAGATCAGCCTCAAAGCCAATCTGGATGGAACCGGAAAAGCAATACTGGACACGGGCGTGCCATTTCTCGATCACATGCTGGATCAGATAGCGCGTCACGGCATGATTGACCTGGAGATTGCAGCCAAGGGAGATCTGCATATCGATGCCCATCATACCGTGGAGGATATCGGCATCACATTTGGACAGGCATTCACGCAAGCCGTCGGAGATAAAAAAGGTTTGCGCCGCTACGGTCACGCTTATGTACCGTTGGACGAAGCATTGTCGCGGGTGGTGGTGGATCTTTCGGGCCGTCCCGGCATGGAATTCAACGTCGAGTTTGTACGTGCCCGGATTGGCGAGTTTGATGTTGATTTGATCGCCGAGTTTTTCCAGGGGTTTGTCAACCATGCCATGGTGACATTGCATATTGATAACCTCTCCGGCCGCAACGCCCATCACCAGGCGGAAACGGTATTCAAGGCGTTTGGCCGTGCGTTGCGCATGGCAATGGAAACCGACCCCCGTGCAGATGGCACAATTCCGTCCACCAAAGGTTCCTTGTAAGCTTTATCACTTCTCATTTGCCCTGTATGACTGATATTGCAATTGTTGACTACGGCATGGGTAATTTGCGCTCAGTGTCTAAAGCGCTGGAGCATGTAGCTCCCACGGCCACCATCACTGTCACCGACGACCCCGAAGTGGTGCGAAAGGCTGACCGCGTTGTGGTTCCCGGTCAGGGGGCAATGCCGGACTGCCTGCGCGAACTGGATATGCGCGGATTGCGCGAAGCGGTGCTGGATGCTGCGATGAACAAGCCGTTTCTCGGCATCTGCATCGGCCTGCAAATGTTGTTCGACAGTAGCGAGGAAGGCAATGTAAAAGGCCTCGGCATTGTGCCCGGCAAGGTACGTCGTTTTCCTCCCGTGGCGATGGCGGACACCAATAAGGCCAGTGAGACTGGTGGAACCCCGGATACTCATGGGCAGAGGCTCAAGGTGCCCCACATGGGTTGGAACGAAGTTCATCAAACCACTGAGCATCCTCTGTGGGCAGGCATTCCCACCGATACGCGCTTCTATTTCGTGCACAGCTATTATGTGGAAACTGCCAATCCGGTACAGGTAGCGGCATTCAGTCTTTACCGTGCTCCGTTTACTTGCGCAGTGGCAAAGGATAATATTTTTGCTGTCCAGTTTCATCCGGAAAAAAGCCACGAAGCGGGACTGACGCTGCTAAGCAACTTTGTACGATGGAAACCTGCATCAAGAACAGATAAGCAATTCCAGGCGAGCTTATAACCCCTCTCATATCAAATTCAATCCCGACTGAAATGCTGATCATTCCTGCGATAGACCTGAAAGACGGTCACTGCGTACGCCTGAAACAAGGTGTCATGGAAAACGCTACTGTATTTTCGGAAGAACCTGGCGCCATGGCCAGGCATTGGCTGGATCAGGGCGCGCGCCGACTGCATTTGGTGGACCTCAACGGCGCGTTTGCCGGCAGGCCGAAGAACGAACCGGCCATTCGCGACATTGTTGAAGCCATCGGTGATGAAATTCCGACTCAACTCGGCGGCGGCATACGCGATCTCGAAACCATCGAACGTTATCTCGACGATGGCATTACTTATATTATTATCGGTACCGCGGCGGTAAAAACACCGGGGTTCCTGCACGATGCCTGCAACGCGTTCCCTGGTCATATCATGGTGGGACTGGATGCGAAGGATGGCAAGGTGGCTGTCAATGGCTGGTCTAAAGTGACCGGCCATGACGTAGTGGATCTCGCGAAAAAATTTGAGGATTACGGGGTCGAAGCGATCATCTATACCGATATCGGGCGCGATGGTATGTTAAGCGGCGTCAATATTCAGGCGACGATGGAACTGGCCCGGGCGCTGACCATCCCTGTCATTGCAAGCGGCGGTGTGAGCAATCTCGACGACGTCAAAGCCCTCTGCGAAATCGAGTGGGAAGGTATCACAGGCGCAATCACGGGGCGGGCAATTTACGAAGGCACCCTGGACTTCAAGTTGGCACAAGCACTTGCGGATGAGCTAAGCATGAAAAAGGGCATCCGGGATACAACCCTCTCCTGATGAAGAGGTTCATTATCCGTTCCGTTCAAAGGTAAAATCACGGCACTCTGTTTTCCGTTCACGGCCATCCTTTCTATAGCTGTGTTCCTTTTACGGCAGAGCACCCCTACTCTTGTTGATACCTGAATATAAATTAAATTGGAAGTTCCAAGGGAATTCATTGTCATCCGAGTTGCCAGCTTGAGTTGCAAAAGCGACGTAAGCAATTCGCAAAACGGATGCTCACTAGTTTTATAAAGGTATCTCATGGGTCTTGCCAAGCGTATCATCCCCTGTCTTGACGTTACAAATGGACGCGTTGTCAAGGGCGTCAATTTTGTGGGGCTTCAGGATGCAGGTGATCCCGTTGAAATATCGCGCCGCTACGATGATCAGGGAGCGGATGAACTGACCTTTCTCGACATCACGGCCAGTTCTGATAACAGGGATCTGATCTTGCAAATCATCGAAGAAGTCGCTGCCCAGGTGTTCATTCCTTTAACTGTCGGTGGCGGCGTTCGCAAGGTAGAGGACGTGCGCCGGCTACTGAATGCGGGGGCGGACAAAGTAAGCATCAACACGTCAGCGGTCGAGAATCCCAAACTGGTGGCGGACGCTGCAGACCGTTACGGCTCTCAGTGTATTGTGGTGGCGATAGACGCCAAGCGAGTGGGTAACGACTGGGAAGTATTTACTCACGGAGGACGCAAGGCTACCGGTCTGAATGCGGTCGAGTGGGCGAAGAAAATGCAATCCCTGGGTGCGGGCGAAATATTGCTGACCAGTATGGATAAAGATGGTACCCGTAACGGTTTTGATCTGGCGCTGACTCGCGCGGTATCGGATGCGGTGGATGTGCCGGTGATCGCCAGTGGCGGCGTAGGCAATTTGCACCACCTGGTGGAGGGAATCGTGGAGGGCCATGCTGATGCCGTGTTGGCAGCAAGTATTTTCCACTTCGGCGAATACACTATACGCCAGGCCAAAGAGTATATGGCGCAACACGGCATTGAAGTCCGGTTGTAGTGTACTAGAATTAATAAAATTTGATAATCTGATTCTCAAGCATATCTATGTCTGATATTTGGCTGAACAAGATAAACTGGTCCGACGATGGATTGGTGCAGGTCGTGACGCAAGAAGCCGCCAGCAATAAGGTACTGATGGTTGCCTGGATGAATCGAACGGCACTGAAGCTTACTGTGCAAACCAGCGAGGCCCATTACTGGTCCCGTTCCCGCAAGAAACTCTGGCACAAAGGCGAGGAATCCGGGCACGTACAGAAAGTAAAGGAAATCCGGCTGGATTGTGACGCTGACGTCCTTTTGTTGGCTGTGGAACAAGTTGGCGGCATCGCTTGTCATACCGGCAGACATAATTGTTTTTTTAACAAACTGGAAGATGGCCAATGGACCGTCGCTGCGCCGGTAATCAAGAGCCCTGAAGAGATCTACAGGAAATGACCGATCCGGCTATTCTTGACCGTGTGGCTCAGACTATCGAGGCCCGAAAGGATGCTGATCCCACCACTTCCTACGTGGCTAAACTGCTGCACGAAGGACAGGACAAGATACTGAAAAAAATTGCGGAAGAGTCGGCGGAGGTGTTGCTGGCCGCGAAAGACGGCGATAAATCGCACGTTGTCCGCGAGACTGCCGATCTGTGGTTTCACTGCCTGGTGTTATTGGCTCACCATGATCTGGGACCGCATGATGTACTGAATGAATTGCGGCGCCGTGAGGGAATTTCCGGAATCGATGAAAAGGCGGCGCGGAAAGCAGGATAAGATAAAAAAATGGACAATTGTGTTTTTTGCAAAATCGTGCGGGGAGATATTCCCAGTGAAAAAATATACGAGGATACTGAGGTTTTTGCGTTTCACGATATTCACCCCGCGGCGCCGGTACATTTCATGTTGATACCCAAGCTGCACATCGGTTCGCTGGCAGAGGTCGAAGACAAGCATCGCAGTTTGCTGGGTGAGATGATGGTGCTGATACCCAGGCTGGCGAGGGAACAGGGTTGCACTGATGGCTTTCGTACCGTTATCAACACCGGGCGCGTAGGGGGACAAGAGGTTTATCATTTGCATATTCATATCATAGGCGGCGGGGATCGCTTGCCGGTTATGATTCCTCATCCGAGATAAAGGAGAGAATAATGGGATCATTCAGTATTTGGCACTGGCTGGTCGTTCTGTTGATTGTTGTTCTGGTATTCGGCACCAAGAAGCTGCGTAATCTCGGCAGCGATCTGGGCGGTGCGGTGAAGGGCTTTCGGGAAGGCGTAAAGAGCGCTGATGAAGAGGAGATATCTTCTGCGCCTCATCAAACCGATGCCCGGATCATCGAAGCCGATGCCAAGAACAAGACCTATTGAAAATCTTGAGGCCGGCGAGTAAAGAGTGAAAAGCTCGGGCTGGTGAATGGGAGCCGTCCAATGAAGAATGGCTTCCCATTCACCTTTACTTTACTACGCTTCCTTAATGACTTTCGCAAAAAATGTTCGATATCAGTTTCACTGAAATTCTCGTCATAGCAGCCGTGGCGCTGGTCGTCATAGGACCTGAGCGGCTTCCCAAGGTGGCACGCACGCTAGGGCATTTGTTCGGACGAGCACAGCGTTACGTTAACGATGTCAAGAACGATATTCAGCGAGAAATGGAACTGGAAGAACTCAAAAACTGGAAAACTTCCGTGGAGGGAACTGGCCGTTCCATAGAGAATACGGTACGAACAGAGATAAATCAGTTCCAGGAAGGACTGAACGCAGAAACAAAATCTTCCACAGCCGCGCCTCCTGCGCCATCTTCCAGGACGGTGGAGGAAGCTGCTCCATCCCTGGATACGCCATCAGATTCTTCCGTCCCCCCAATCCAGGCAATCGCGCCGTTGGTCAAATCAAAATCCTACCCCAACGCAACCGGAGCAGAAGTATCCCGCGATTAATTCAGTGCGGATAACATATACTTCGCTGATGCAAAGTCAGTGAATGTATAACCACGTCTTTCGATATTCGGCCCCCTCTCGCGATTATGACTACCGACGAAACGTTTATTTCCCATCTTGTGGAGCTTCGTGCCAGGCTGATGCGTGCATGTGGAGTGCTGGTGCTCGGTTTTGTTCCCTGCGCCTTTTACGCGCGGGAACTTTACTCCTTGCTGGCACAGCCTCTGCTCGAAAAACTCCCGCAAGGCGGACAGATGATTGCCACCGAGGTGATTACGCCTTTTTTTGTGCCCATGAAAGTAGCCATGATGGCGGCGTTTATCATTACCTTGCCTCACACACTCTATCAAATATGGGCATTTGTCGCACCGGGATTATACTCCCACGAAAAACGTCTGGTACTTCCCCTGGTGTTCGCCAGCAGCTTTCTGTTCATCTGCGGTATGTCATTTGCTTATTTTGCCGCACTGCCGCTCGTATTTGAGTTCATCACCCATTTCGCGCCAGAGGGCGTGGCGGTCATGACGGATATTGGCCGGTATCTCGACTTTGTCCTGACCATGTTCATCGCTTTTGGCATAACGTTTGAAGTGCCCATATTCGTTGTGATACTGGTCCGCACCGGCATTGTCTCAATCGAGAAACTCAAGGCGGTACGTAGTTATGTTCTCGTGGGCGCCTTCGTCGTGGGTGCCATATTCACGCCCCCCGATGTGATTTCCCAATTCATGCTGGCGGTACCACTTTATTTGCTCTATGAACTGGGAATATTGGTGGCTGGGCTCGGTGGCAAAACCGCGGTAGCGCCGGTTTATCAACCGGCACACGGGAAAGATATGGAGCATGGACCGGAAAAAGCAGAAACCGGAGAGAAGAACAGCTGAAATTACTCCGTTGCCGCCGTGTCAGTTGCGTGCAACTCGGGTTCGCATGCAATGACGTAGTCGTGCATCATGTGGCCATCCCGATTTTGGCGTAGCGCGCACTGTGAGGAGCTGTCCAGAGATTCCTTGATTTATTCCAGCGCATCCGGATCTTCATACTGGTCCTGAGGCATGGTGGGCCTCGGACGCTTACCGACATTGACCTTGATGGGTTTTTCTGTCTGATTGCGCACTACCTTGATATTCGCTGCTTCTCCCGGTAACAATGCCGCGATCAGGTTAAGCATGCCGGATGAATCAATGACCGGACTTCCCTCTACCTCCACAATTATATCCCCCGGCTTTACCCCGGCCCGATCGGCGGGCCCGCCTTTGAGTACACCGGCGATCAACGCCCCGTTGGTATTCGGGCGCTTGAACGATTCCGCCAGTTCCGGTGTCAAGTCCTGCACTTCCACCCCAATCCAGCCGCGAGTTACGTCCCCTGTCTGAATAATCTGCTCCATGACCTGCTTGGCTACACTGGCTGTGATGGCGAAGCCGATGCCGAGTGATCCGCCGGTACGTGAGACGATCGCCGTATTGATGCCAATCAGGTTACCTGAGCTGTCTACCAATGCGCCCCCGGAATTTCCAGGGTTAATGGCGGCATCTGTCTGAATGAAATTTTCAAAAGTATTGATGCCCAGATGTGTTCGCCCCAGCGCGCTGATAATGCCCATGGTCACCGTCTGTCCCACACCGAAGGGATTTCCGATGGCAAGTACCATATCGCCGACCCGGGCACTATCGGAATGCCCGAAGGTCATTATCGGCAGTGCTTCCATATCCACTCTTACGACTGCGAGATCGGTCTCTGGATCGGAGCCAATGACGTGTGCCTTGATCTTTCTGCCATCAGCCAGTGCGACTTCTATCTCATCAGCAGCTTCGATTACATGATGATTGGTAAGAATATAACCTTCTGCGCTAACGATTACGCCGGAACCAAGGCTTGAGGCACGGCGGCTTTCCGGTGACTCGAAGCGATCGCCGAAGAAATGCCGGAACATGGGATCCCGCAGCAGCGGATGAGAAGATATTTTCACCTCTTTGCTGGTAAAAACATTTACCACCGATGGCATGGCTTTCTGCGCGGCCTCGCTAAAACTGCCCGGCCTGGGTTCCGCTCGGGCCGCGCCATCCGTAACGGCTTCCTTTATGGTTGCGATCGCGCCGCCCTGATTTCGCCATGGTAATAGTTCGGGCCGCAAGGTGGAAACCACAAACAAGGCTGCAAGAACTATTGTTGTTGTTTGTGCGAAGGTCAACCAGAGTTTGTGCATTTTGGATACGGTTTTTGAGGTTACAATTGGTTTGAGTATAGACTGGATAAATCTTGATGCCACTGAATGAGCTCGAAATCTACCTGAACCAGCTTCTGGACGTGGGCAACTTTCGCGATTATTGCCCAAATGGGCTGCAAGTGGAAGGCCGAAGTGCGGTGCATCAACTGATCAGTGGTGTCACTGCCTCATTTGATTTCCTTCAAACCGCGGTAGCGGCAGGTGCTGATGCGGTGCTCGTACATCATGGCTATTTCTGGCGAGGCGAGGACCAATGCATCGTCGGCATGAAGCACCGCCGTATTGCACTGCTGATGGCGCACGATGTCGGGTTGCTTTCCTATCATTTGCCGCTGGACGCCCATTCGAAACTGGGCAATAACGTTCAACTGGGCCAGAAAATGGGGTTTGCTGAAACCAGTCGTTTTGGCGATCAAAACATCGCTATGCAGGGAACGCTTCCTCCACATATAACAAATCTGAAGGACCTTCGCATCTGTATCGAACACGCCCTGTGTCGAACACCTCTGGTAATCGGCGAAGATGCGAAGACGGTAAGGCGTGTAGCATGGTGTACCGGCGCCGCTCAGGATTATTTCGATGAAGCTATTAGCCTGGGTGTCGATGTGTTTATCACTGGTGAAATTTCTGAGCGGAATGTCCACGCTGCGCGCGAATCCGGCGTCGCTTTTATTTCGGCGGGACACCATGCTACCGAGCGGTATGGAGTACAGGCACTGGGGGAACATCTATCCCAGAAATTCGGAATCGCACACCGCTTCATTGATATCGACAATCCGGTATGAGAGTATCCGCCGTGAAATAGGTAGGCAATGTTCATCCTGGTCTATGCTACTTGATGTTTTTCTCTGAAACCCGGCGTGCTCAATCCGGAGCCAACGTCCCGGGCAGGGTATGCCTCCAATATCCAAATTCATCCGCGCTGGCCGGGTTTGATTTATCGCTCCGGCTGAAGTGGTATCAGTGGTACCAGAAAGAGTCGTAGTACTGGCGCTACCCGTATACCTAAACCAGCGATACAGTTATGGTCATAATAAGGTGTTTAAGAAATTACGAGGGGTACTTTTGCCTGCAACGGTAAATCATGGGCAAGAGTCACGGATACCGAAGCACAACAATTATTACGGAGTAAAGGAGAGCAAAATGGTAGTCAAGCCTTGGCTGAGGCTGGTCACGCTCACATGCGGCGCGCTAATGGCGGCGTCGGCATATGCGGACTTTCCCAGCGTTCCCAAAGAGACGTACAAAGCGCTGAAGCTGGAGCAATCGGCCTCGCCCAAAGAGCTGCATCAAGCGCTGGTGAAGCGCTACAAGGACCCGGCGCAAGGTGCGGGACGCGGGACGCTGGCCAAATACTGGGAGCCGATTCCCATGAGCATGTACTTTGACCCTGCCTCTTTTTACAAACCGCCGACCTCGATGAAAGAAGTGGCGGCGCGGGACGAATGCGTCAAATGCCACACGGACGAATCCCCGGTGTGGGTGAACGCCTGGAAGAAGAGCACGCACGCCAACCTGGACAAGGTTCGCAACTTGAAACCGGAAGACCCGATCTACTACAAGAAAGCCAAGCTGGAAGACGTGGAGAAGAACCTGCGCTCCATGGGTCGGCTGGGCGCGAACGAGAAGCTGAAGGAAGTGGGCTGCATCGACTGTCACGTCGACATCAACACCACCAAGAAAGCCGATCACATGAAAGACCTGCGCATGCCCACGGCTGACGTATGCGGCACGTGTCACCTGCAGGAATTTGCCGAACGCGAATCCGAGCGCGACACCCTCATCTGGCCGAACAAGCAATGGCCGCAGGGACGTCCCTCGCATGCACTGGACTGGAAGGCCAACGTAGAAGTCGCGGTATTTGCCTCCATGCCGCAACGCGAGATAGCCGAAGGCTGCAGCATGTGCCACACCAACCAGAACAAGTGCGACTCCTGCCACACCCGGCATGAATTCTCCGCGGCCGAATCGCGCCAGCCGGAGACCTGCGCCACCTGCCACAGCGGGGTAGACCACAACAACTGGGAAGCCTACTCCATGAGCAAGCACGGCAAGACCGTGGCCATCATGGGCAACAAGTGGAACTGGAACGTACCGCTGAAGGACGCCTACGCCAAGGGCGGCCAGACCGCCCCGACCTGTGCCGGCTGCCACTTCGAATATGAAGGCAAATACGCCCACAACGTCGTGCGCAAGATCCGCTGGGCCAACTACCCTGCGGTACCCGGCATTGCCGAGAACATCACCAGCGAATGGTCCGAAGAGCGGCTGGACTCCTGGGTCAAGACCTGTACCTCCTGTCACTCCGAGCGCTTTGCCCGCTCCTACCTGGAATTCATGGACAAGGGCACGCTGCACGGCCTGGCCAAGTACAAGGAAGCGCACGCTGTGACCGAGAAGCTCTACAAGGAAGGCCTGCTGACCGGACAGAAGACCAACCGTCCGACCCCGCTGCCGCCTGACAAGGAAATGTTTGCCGGCTTCACCCAGCTCTACTGGTCCAAGGACAACAACCCGGCCGCCATCGAACTCAAAGTGCTGGAGATGGGCGAGAACAACCTGCCTAAACTGCACGTAGGACTGGCGCACGTCAACCCGGGCGGCTGGACCTACACCGAAGGCTGGGGACCGATGAACCGCGACTACGTCGAAGTCATGGACGAGAACACCAAGATCCGTGAAATGGCGGCCCTGCAGGCACGGGTGGCCAAGATGGAATCCAAGCGCAGCGCCGGACTCTTCGACCTCAACAGCGCCGATGACAAGATCTCGCTCGGCGGCCTGGGTGGCGGCATGCTCCTGGCCGGCACGCTCGCCCTGGCAGGCTGGCGCCGTCGTGAAAAGAACGAGCGCGAGTAAGGTTCGATAACAAGTTTGATCGCCTCATCCACCAGCCGCGCCCACCCGGCGCGGCGCAACAGTAAACTCCTCCCCTCACTGGGCATCCTCCTGGTGACGGGAGGAATTCTTTTGCTCCTCTGGTTTGCCTGGCTCTGGTTCAACCCCGGTCCCGCCCCTTATCGCTACCAACTGGTGGAAGAAGGCAGCATCGACAAATTCAGCCAGCTGGGACTGGAAGCCTGGCCCGATCTCACCATCGCCCAATATGAAGTCTATGCCGAAGAGGTCGACCAGCCACTGGCGGTGACCCATATTGCCCGGCAGGGCAACAGCGCACCTGTGCGGCTCGACTGGGAAAACCGCACCAGCGAACTGCTCCTGACCACTGACAGCAAACTCAGTGAACTGACCGCCCTGGCGGGCGCCATCAACAAATATGCCGCCAAGGACGCACTCATCCTGGCCTGGTGGGACACCTCCCGCCAGATCAATCTCTTGGCCGGACGCGACACCTTGTTCACCCAGCGCGTGGGCGAGCCGCTGATCGTACCCGCCCACTGGCGCAACCGCATTGACGCCATCCAGAAATACGAACAGGCATTCTGGGATGCGACCGCCAGTGCGGACGAGCAGCGCCGATTCCAGCGCTTTGCCGACGCCCTCCTGGCCGAACCGCAAGCGGGTGCTGCCATCCTGCGCGAACTTGCCGCCGAAGCCGCTAAATCCGCCAAGTCTGACAAGGCCGATAAAGCCGGAGGCGATGCAACCACCGCGCGTGAAGCCTACATCGCCATCCACGTCACCGACCTCTACAAGCTGGGCATCATGCGCCCGGAGCAGTTCGACATGGCCTACAAGAACTTCCCCATGGAAGGCAACATGCACGGCATGATCGGCTACCTCAAGAACTGGATGCTGGAAAACGAGTTCAAGACCTACACCCTGCAATCGTTGTCCGACAAACTGGTGCGCGGCTACTTCCTGCGCGATGTCAAAAGCCTCAACACGCTGATCGCCCAGATGCTGCCCTTCACCGAATCCCAGCCGCTTGACCTGACCGCCGTGCAACTCATCTACCAGCAGGGCGGCTACTGGGTCTACAAGATCCCACCCGCAAGCAGCGAATCCCCGTCTCCCGCCGGCGGCTGAATGTTCCCTAGCGTCCCCTAAGCATCCCCTGACCGTTCCCCGGTCGTCCCTGTGCGGTACCAGTGGTACCAGAAAGAGTCATGGTACTGGTGCTACCCGTTTATATAAACCGGAGATACAGTATGGGAATAACAGGTTTGCCGTAACATCACGTTTCAATACAAAAGGGTTGGCTATAAATCACGTTTCCGTAAGCAGTTTGCACCAGTTTGTTGTAATATCACAACGCCTGCCGCGGATATAACGGATCCAGCGGACATCGCGGATAACCAACGGATATACTTGCCCGAAAGAAAAAGGAGAAACCATGAGCTATCGCATGACACTAGCCCTAGCCGCAGCAGCCATGTTTGCGGTTATATCCGGGAGCGCGAGCGCCCAGTCGTTTGAAGGCCGCAAGAAATGCAGTTCCTGTCACAAGAGCCAGGCGCAATCATGGGGTGATACGGCGCACGCCAAGGCCATGGAATCGTTAAAGCCCAACACCAAGGCCGAGGCCAAGAAGAAGGCCAAGCTCGATCCCGCCAAGGACTACACCAAGGACAAGGATTGCGTCGGCTGCCATGTTGACGGCTGGGGCAAGGAAGGCGGCTACACGCTTGATGACCCGAGCAAATTCACCACCGGCGTGGGCTGCGAATCCTGCCACGGTCCCGGCTCCAAGTATCGCGGCATCCACCGCAAGGCCGGGGCCGCCTTCGAGAAATCGAAGAAGACCGCTCCGCGCCAGACCCTGGCCGACGCCGGACAGGACTTCGCCTTTGAAGAGAGCTGCAATGCCTGCCACCTGAACTACGAAGGCAGCCCGTGGAAGGGTGCGAAGAAGCCCTACACGCCTTTCACCCCGGCGGTGGACAAGAAATACACCTTCGACTTCGACAAATACGTGAAGGACACCAAGGCCATGCACGAGCACTACAAGCTGGACGGCACCTTCACGGGGGATCCGAAGTTCAAGTATCATGACGAGTTCCAGTCCAAGGCGAAGGTTGGCGAGAAAGGCTCGGAAGACTAATGGGCATAAAGGCAGGCGGCACCCTGCTCACGGGTGCAATACTTGGGATCGTCATGGTGGCGGTGGTATTCGGCGGCGAGGCCGCCGTCTCCACCACCGAATTCTGCACGAGCTGTCATTCCATGACCTATCCGGCGGAGGAGCTGAGAAGCTCCTCGCACTATGGCGCCCTGGGGGCAAACCCGGGCTGCAAGGATTGCCACATCCCGCAGGGCTTCAAGAACTTCCACCTGGCGGTGGCGACCCATGTGGTGGATGGGGCGCGTGAGTTGTACATGGAGTTTGCCGAGGACTATTCCACAGTAGAGAAATTCAACGAGCGCAGGCTGATCATGGCGCACGATGCGCGCATGAACCTGAAGAAATGGGATAGCCGCACCTGCCGCGAATGCCACAGGAATCCGCAGCCGCCGGGGTCCGATGCCAAGGCGGCGCACAAGAAGATGGAGACCGAAGGTGCTACCTGCATCGACTGCCATCAGAACCTGGTGCACAAGGAAGCCCCCGAAACCGACCTCAACGAGAGCATCAAGCAGGGCAAGCTGGTCCTCAAAACCGCATCGAAGGATGAGGACGAGGAGGATGAAGAGGATGAGGATGAGGATGAGGAGTGAGTTGAATCTTTCTTAGGTGACATAACACCGCCCGCCACTACTTAATACCTTATTGCTTAAAAGGTGGGCGGCGTTTCAGTATTAAGTGACAGGTTTACGTTAGCTCTGCGAATATGTCAGAATTGGACATTTATCTGAAACTGAAATCCGGCGCGCCTCCGCGCAGTCACAAAAAAATATGGCAATTCCCATTGAACTTGACCACAGCAGCCGCGAGTCGCTGCAAGGCCAGCTTTTCGAGCAGTTACGCAATCTCATCCTTGGCGGAAAGCTGAAACCGGGTACGCTCATCCCCGCTAGCCGAGTACTTGCAGAACAATTAGGTATTTCTCGAAATACCGTTTTGCTTGTCTATGACCGTTTAATTGCCGAGGGTTACCTTCAAGCCCGAAAGGCCATTGGAACGTATGTAAATCTCGAGTTACCGGAAACCTGCCTGGCCGCGACTCGCAGAACCTCCACTTTGGTTCCTGTTAGGGGAGAGACGGTAAAACGTCCCGTCATTCCCTTTATCGGCCAACCCCCGACTGTAAACCAAACTCAGCATCTGGACTTTGACTTTTGTCCAGACCGGATCGGCTTCGATTTATTTCCACACAAGATATGGCGTCGTTTTATTAACAGAACATTTACCTCGGCCAGCACGCATTTTACAGAGTGTTGCGATCCTGCTGGTTTATCGCAATTGCGAGAAGTAATTGCCGCCCATCTTGGGGTGGCGCGGGCAATCAGCGTTTCTCCTGAGCAGATAATTATTACCGCCGGCTCTCAGGAGGGGTTGAATCTGGCGGCCCGGCTACTTGTGAAAGAGGGAACGCTGGTCGCCACTGAAAACCCTTGTTACCATGGCGCTAAATCCCTTTTCGAAAGCTATTACGCGAAATTGATCCAGATACCCGTAGATGAAGAGGGGCTGGACGTCGCACAATTACCTAGGGAAGGCGTGTCACTTCTGTATGTGACCCCCTCTCATCAATTCCCCCTTGGCTTCACGCTACCGATTGAGCGTCGGCTGAAACTTCTGGACTGGGCCCGGCGTTGCGGCGCATTTATTATAGAGGATGACTACGACTCGGATTTCCGGTATCGCGGGTCACCCTTGACAGCCCTCATGGGCCTTGATGATCACGGTTGCGTCATGTATTTGGGAACATTCTCCAAATCCATGGGTGCAGGCCTGCGTCTTGGTTATCTGGTGGTACCCAAGTCATTGATCCCCGCAGCACGCACGGCCAAGGCGTTACTCAATAATGGAAATGCCTGGCTAGACCAGGCAACAATGGCTGATTTTATTCAGAGCGGCGCTTATGGCAATCATTTGAGACGCATGCGCAACATTTATTCGAAGCGCCATGATTGCCTTATAGAGGCATTACGCGAACATTTTGGTGAGGTCCAGCTTTCTGGACTGGAGAGCGGCCTCCACCTTGCCTGGCATCTCCCGGAAAGCTATCCTGATGCATCAGAGCTCCGGGCAATTGCACTGCGTCATGGGGTAGGTGTTTATTCTATTGGATCCGGCACCACTTTTGCTTTCGGCAAATGCGGCTACAGCGCACGCACGCTCGTGCTGGGCTTTTCTTCCCTTAATGAATACCAGATTCGAGCCGGCGTTCGGCGGATGGCTGATGTATTTTCAGGACTGCCAGCAGATTTCATTTTTTCAGGCACGGATGCTCGTGCTGAGCCTGCATCTATTCTCTAACGAAGGCCGTCGGCCTTTATTCGAACTACTCCCAGAGATCACTCTCATCGGGTGAGCGAATCTAATCGGGCAATCCTTGTTTACAAGCTGTCTTATCCATTTCCTGAAAGAGCTTGAAAAAATGGGGACCCTGATTTCAGATAAATATCTATAAAAAACACCGATCCACCTTTCCGTCTGGGACGGTGGCGGACCGGTGTCATGCCTTTGACAAGCCGCCCGGTGTTCGTCGAACCCGGGCAGCGTCTCTTTTGCCTAGAGCTTGGTAAAGACCGGTATGACTGCGCCGGCTATGCTGTTGATGTTGCGATCGCCAGCATCGTTCCAGGTCATGAGCAATCCGCCAAAGCGGCTTTCCGGGTCACCCAGGAGCGCCATCAGCCGTTGGACTTCCCACAGCGCATCTTTCGCTTCCATCTTGACTTCGCGCGTCTCACCCGGTTGAATCGGGGTGTCGTTGTCAAATGACAGGCCGGTCGCCACCAGTTCCTTCGGATAGCCGCGGTCCATGTGCTTCAGGCCCACCTTGTTGATGAAGCGCACGCCGGCCGTGGTGAATTCGCCAATGCGGTACGCGCTGTCGCCGCTGTTGGTGATCATCATGGTCACGCGCAGGGCGCGGCCCGGTACGTCATAGTTGGCGTGGGTCACTTTGATGGCGATGGGGTTGGGTTTCACCGGCAACGGCTGCACCTTGGATTCACCCGCCTGGATGGGCACGGTGTAGGGATGCTTGGTTTCGGTGTAGCGGTAGCCGCCCCAGACCAGGCCAAAGGTGAGTATCAGCACTACCCAGGCAACCTTCTTGTCCATCGGATCGAGCAGCAGGTCATCCCCGTAGGCCAGGAGTACGCGGCTGCGCGGCAGGAACATGGGCCGGGCAACGTAGTAGCCAATCCAGAAGATGCCAAGTCCCATCCACAGCGCGTGCCAGAAGATGCCGTTGCTGAAGTTGAAGGTCTCGGTATCAATGGTCTCGCCGGTCAGCAGTTTCACCGGGTTGGTGAAGTCATCCCAGCTGCCGGTGATGTTCATCCAGGCGGCAGGGCCTGCAATCGGGCCTGCATCCTTGATGTTGACCATGGCGTGCATGTGGTGGCGTCCCGGTATGCGCGCTTTGAGCTTGACTTCAAAGGCGTAGTCGCGGCCAATCTCGAGCGGGCCCGAGATCATGGTCGGCTCGCCGTTGAGTTTGGTGCTCAGGCGCACGAACACCGGGCTTGGGCTGCCGACGTTGAAGAAGGCGCGTCCCGGTTTGCCCACCGCCCGCGGCCAGTCCTCAGCCAGGTGGAATTTGCCGGACATGCTGGCAAGATCGTTGACCTTGGTGGTCTCGGGACCCCATTTCATGTCGTACCACTGGATGGTACGCATGCGCAGGAAGGGTTCCTGCGAGCGCTCACCATGTGCCGCGGCAGGCGTGATGTCCAGTCCCAGGGTCATGGCCAGGGTGGCCATGCCGTACAGGCCAAGCACGCCCAGCTTGCCCAGTGTGCCGAGCTTGCCCAGTTTGATCAGGTTCTTTGCGTTCATTTATTTGATCCCCTCTGGAAAGCCTTCTTCGCCAAATGCGGTAACGTCGTTCTTCATGGTGACGCGGCCGCGGTGGCCTTTCACGTAGAAGAATGCGGTGCAGTAGAGTTTGCCAAAGTACCACCAGATGCAGAACATGAGCATGGAGATGAACGCGGCAAAGAATGCGGCAATGACGGTGGTGTGACCTCCGAACGTGCGCAGCGAGCCTTGTTCGATGTTGCGGACATACTCAGGCGTGCCGGTACGGACATACAGGAAGCCCGTGTAGTCAGCGACCGACAGCAGTACGCCTTCCACTACCAGCGGCAGGTGGGTCGGGCCAAAAATGGGCCAGTTGCCAGGGTAGAACAATAACCCGAACGCGCCTCCGCCTACCAGCGCCGTGATCATCCAGTTGCGCGTCAGCAGCATGACTGTGTCCATCACCAGCGCACCAGGTATCATGGTGGAGGGAAACACGAAGCTCATGGGGTAGTGCGACCACCAGTAAAAGCCCCAGAAACGGGTCAGCCATTCACCCGCCAGCAGGCAGACGATGCACAGGGTGGCCCCAAACGGCAGCCGGTAGTTCACCCACAGGTAGTACATGATGGCGGCACAATAGGTGATCCCAACAATCGGGGTTACCACCGGCCACCATTGACGGTCTTTCCAGTCCAGCCAGAAGTCCCAGTCTCCCGCCAGCAGCATGAAGTGCATGTGGTAGGTCCCAACCAGCAGTATGCATAGAATCGGGAAATATACCGCATCTATCATCCTGGACATCTTTACTGCTTCCGGCGGCATCTTCGCCGCCTTTAGTATCTCATCTGTTCTGCTCATCGCGCCCTCCCCTCAAATGTGTCTACGATCTTGAAACATGAATAATGTGTTCGCGCTACTGCGGTGGGCATTTCGCGCGCCGCCGCTCTTTTATTGCTTGCTCGGCATCCCTGATGTACCGGGTTCCCCTTTGCCTTGGTTGCCCAGTTGATTGGGCCGTCCCGCTCCTCGGGATTTGCTTGCAGGAGCGGGACGGCCACGTTCAGCTTCCCATGGGCAACTTCAACTACTGATCAATCAATCGCCCATCAACCGATTGCGGTACCGGTTACGGTACGATGCGGTTGTTGAGGATGACTTTGCTCTGGCCATTCCAGACGACGTCGGTCAGGTTGGAGTAGCGCGTGATGATCTGCGCCGCTATGCCACCTGCAAACAGTCCCGACCAGCCCAGGATGACAAAGCCCCAGTGCAGCGGTGCGCTGAAGAGTTCTTCCATGAACCAGAAGGCATGGCCCCATTCGTTCAGACCCACGTTCGGCAGAATCATGAGCGGTCCGGCAATCGCCATGACCAGCGGGAACGAGGTGCCCCGGGCATACAGCGGCAGACGGGTCATGGCATACAGGTAGCTCGCCACGCCGCACACGATGTACATCGGGAAGGAGCCGTAGAACACCACCACGTGACTCGGGGTGAAGCTCGTGTCACGGATGATGACCTGGTGCCAGGAGGCATCCTGCTCGGTGAAGAAGCTGCCGCCCCAGTAAACGCCAAACAGATACACGCCCAGCCACATCATCCAGTAGAAGTAACGCTTGATTTCCAGCTTGGGGTCAAGATTGTCCAGGTTGGTGTCGCGCGTCTTCCAGATCCAGCCCCAGGTGACCAGGGCAAAGATCGGCATCACGATCATGTGCACACGCCACAGTCCCATCCAGACTTTCTCGAATTCCGGCTCCATCGAGTCCATCCCGTGCGAGTATGCAAATGTGCGTTGATACCAGATCCAGAATATCGCCACCGCCAGCATGGTGATCAGTCCAAACTTGTACCACCTTGAGTCATACCACAGCGACATGTCGTAATCACGACCGCCCGACTTCGCCTGGCTTGACGTTCCTAGTGTTGTTGCCATTATGTTTCCTCCTGCTTCTTTTGCGTTAATCAAGTACTGCGCCTGCCTACCCGGCGAGTTGCTTCCTCCCTTCTTCCCGCCGGCAGCAAGCTTCGCCCATCTCTCTACTGCTGTCTTGCTACTGCTGCAATCCTGTACCGCTTCGTACCGCCAGTATCCTGCTACCGCGGTTGCTGCCAAGTTTCCTGTTTCCTTGTACTGCTGAGTTGTTTCCAAATTGTTTCAAGTTGTTTCTGCAATATTGGTACTATCAGTAACAATATTGGTACCACCAATTTTGTTGCTACCAGTACTTTACATACCCACAACCCCGTAAAGACTATCCCCGAAGATTCTCCAAGTCAAGCAGTTTGTCGGGTAACAGACAGGGCAACTTCCGTGCCATGTCTGCCTCTCTTGTGCCTGTCAATGTCCCAACCTCTGATGAAATTCTTTAACCCGTTGACCCATTGCCTCTTCCGGCGAAAATTATTGTAATATAAAATCCATGCTGTTAAAAAGGTTATGTTAAACGAATATTCCAGCTATGGTGTCAAAATGGCCCGGCTAATTTGCATAGTGGCTTATCCTCACCCATTTTTCTGCTTCCATACGCTATCTCTTGCCGATCATGTACCCGTATTAATCCTTGAGGTTCACCAGATATCTCATTATTTGAATATACTAACGGCATCAGGTCAAATCCGATTGCAGTAACTGCGGCCTCGGTACGGAGAATATTGCGGACCAGGGCGACACCACAATACTTTGGGCAAACCCTTTATATTAACCGGTGACTAGTAGTCGATCTACTTCCTCGGCTTATCGTGGCCGCTTCGCTCCATCTCCGACCGGACCGCTGCATTTCGGCTCCCTTGTCGCTGCCGTAGGCAGCTATCTGGAAGCTAGATCGCGTCATGGCAAATGGTTCGTCAGGATCGAAAACCTGGATCCATTGCGCGAAGTTCCCGGGGCATCAGATGAAATCCTGAGCATGCTTGATGTCCTGGGGATGGAGTGGGATGGTGAGGTGGTCTATCAGAATCAGCGACACACATTATATAAGGCGGCTCTCACTACACTTGAAAGACAACATTTTATTTATGCCTGCACCTGCAGTCGTAAGGAAATTGCCGATTCCACAATTATGGGAATAGACGGCCCGGTTTATCCAGGCACTTGCCGCGGAGTTTCCCTCCATAAGGGACGTCCTGGAGCAAAGCGTCTGCGAACGGATAACCAACCAATTGAATTCAGTGATGCGTTGCAAGGCCGGTTTCGACAGCGACTGGACAGTGCCATCGGAGATTTCGTGTTGCAGCGCGCCGATGGGGTCTTTGCTTATCAATTGGCGGTGGTAGTGGACGATGCCGAGCAAGGGGTCACGCATGTGGTACGCGGTGAAGATTTGCTAAATTCTACTCCTCGTCAGATCTATCTGCAGCAATTGCTGGGTTACCCGATTCCGTCTTATTTGCATCTTCCGGTCGTGGTTAACGCCTCAGGTGAGAAACTCAGCAAACAGACTCGCGCCGCTCGGATTAATGTGTCTGATCCAGTGCGGCAATTGATAAAGGCCATACGATTTCTGGGTCAAAGACCCCCGTCGGAACTGATTAATGAGAACATTGCGTCATTTTGGAAATGGGCAACAGAAAATTGGAAGCAAGAGATGATTCCCCGGAAAACAGCGGAAATCTGCTGACGATATCGGATTTGAGCCAAATGTGGCGCCTGATTCAGACAATCGTATGCTACGCTGTTCCCCTGACTGTCATGACTCCATAATAAATGACAATCTCACGGCCTGTTAAGACGTAACATGTGTAGCCGCGCTGAAATCTCGAAAGGGATACCGATAATTGGCCGAATACCAGAACTGACCCGCATCGCGAAGGAAGTACCATGCCTTTTTTGCCATTTTATATACCCAGGCATAAGCAACTCAACATCGTCATTGTGGGCGGTGGTTATGCGGGAATCGCAGCACTGGTCACGCTTCTGCGCCATATGCCGGAAGCGCGCATCACCATAGTCGATCCCAGATCGCACCACCTCAAGATCACCCATCTACACGAAACGTTCAGGTATCCGCTAGAGGATTTTCTGATATCGTTTTCCTCTCTGGAAAACCGGTTTGGCTGCCGCCACGTCTGCGGGAAGTTGATCCTGGATGAATATATTCTCCAGCAATGCCAGAAGGACAGATTTCTTGCTGTCAACGATGAAATTCTGGAATTTGATTATCTCTTGATTGCCTCAGGTGCGCCGGTAGCGCGCATGGCTAAATCAGACAATATATTCGATCTCCATGATTTAATGACCACCCCGGGCTCCAGCCTTCTGGATGGTCGATTCAATACAACTGACGAAAGTGAGCGAACCATTTCGGTAATAGGCGGGGGTGCCACCGGAATTCAATTTCTTTTTGAAATTGCTCATTTTCTCCGACGGCAGAAAATCGAATGTAAATTGCGTTTAATTCATGGGGGGGATCGGGTACTTACACAGTTTCCGGCGGATTTTTCAACCTATACTCAGACGCGCATGGCTGATCTGGATATTGATTTCTACCCTAGTACCCGATACTGCAGCCAGCAAACGGAGGAGATTCTATTAGCGGAAAGTGAAACCGGCCGTCAATTCAACCTCCCATCAACGGTCTCGTTCCTGTTCGTCGGCAAAAAACCTGAAACGCTGTTTGAGGCGAATGCATTCGGCCAGGTTATGGTCGAGCGGAAGCCGCTGCAGAATATATTTACCGCGGGCGATTGTTCCATTTATAACGCTGCCGGTTCAAATACCATGACAGCGCAATCCGCTGTGCGCAAAGGAATGCTAACTGCAAGGAATATCCTGCGTCACTCGGGTGCTCTCAAATTGCTCGAGCCCTATTTTCATCGCGATTTAGGCTACGTTATCAGTCTCGGGCCAGCCGACGCCGTAGGCTGGCTGGCGCTGGAAGGTAACGTGGTTGGGGGTATGCCTGCGCTGGTAATCAAGGAACTGGTGGAAGCTCAATATGATTTATTGCTGACAGGGATCGACACCTACCTGGTTTAATACCATCCCCAAGAAAAAGGTATGCCCCGATCCGTTCAATGTTGCCCTTGTAGTTCAAAAAGCGATTTCAGTTAGTATCTTTTGAAACGAGACTTCAATACCTTTTGAGAATGGATGATACAACCAGCCCCTGCCGAGCCCATCTTTCGGTCACATATTCGTAGAATTCCTGATTACGCGTTGCATTGCAAACCGTAGCCAGTGCTTTTCCTTTGTCTGTCAGGAGGACGTGGCCAAGATCAAGCTGGTTGTGCGCTTCCTTGGGAAATTGAATTTTCGTCGGCCTGCCAAAGTAAAACAGGCGGGTGTGCTTGCCGAACTTTCTCTTCACGTACCCAGTTGCTTCCAGGGTAATCAGGCCGATCACCTGCAGGTATTCTAAAACAGGCAAATTGATGCCCTGCCTTGTGTAAATCGGATGTTGCACGTCATAAATCAACGGGAGCGGTTCCCCCTGAACCCATACAAACTGGCACAGGGGTGAAAAAAGCGCTGCATCGTTCTCATCAAAGGCAGGTGCTTCAATCTTTTTATCTGACACCATTCGGGAACCGAAATCAACCAGAATTAATTTCCGAGCTCAACTATTGACCTGCTGATAAATCTGCCAAGGCACGGGGCTAATGCCGTTACCTAGGATTTATCACGACGGCGAGAAATTTCCTGATCCAGTTTCTCAAGAAAACTTATATTCTTTTTCCGCTGCTTGTCACCCTTGTACCACGAAACGCATGCAAGAATTCCAACCACGACCAGGAGAACATTTGTAGCATTGGGCCCGCCAAAGAAAATATCGGTGAGACCCGTGAGAAATGCGAAAGCACCTACAAATCCGGTCCAATTCAGGAATTTATTTGCCCAGGTAGGCTCCTGACGTTTGACGCACCAGGTGTGAAGCTTCTCCCGTATCGAAATAAGTTCCGCATCAGTCCAATTTGCCAGATCCATCAGAATAGCCCCATTTGAACTAAAAGAGTTTCCCAAGCAGCGACCTGGCAGCCGCCAGAGTCGATCTTGGATAAATAAAGGTAATAAAGACTTTGAAAGCGGCCATGAATTATTTATGGCAAGCCAAGTTTTGTAACGCAGTGATTTTCTGCCAGCTACCACTATGAATTATAAACTTATCGGACAAGAAAAAGCCGGGATAACCCGGCCTTTTTTGCTTCCGCTTGCTTGTACAGCTACAACATCTAGGAATCCGCTTTCCCGGATCCGGCTGCAGTTGCTTGCTCGGGACGATCCAATAATTCTACCAGCGCCATTGGCGCATTATCGCCCCTTCGAAAGCCAAATTTAAGAATACGTAAATAACCACCATTGCGTGTTTGATAACGGGGGCCAAGTTCGCCGAATAATTTACCGACCATATCTCGGTCGCGCAAGCGGTTGAACGCGAGCCGCCTATTCGCCAGTGATGGCTTCTTGCCTAACGTTATCATTGGCTCAATTACGCGGCGTAACTCCTTCGCCTTGGGCAAGGTCGTTTTAATAACCTCATGCCGCAACAGCGAATTGGTCATATTACGCAACATGGCCAGCCGATGACTGCTAGTGCGATTGAGTTTTCTTAATCCATTATGGTGCCGCATGACTTGTTTCCTTTTTACCTTTATCAAGATTGGAAGGTGGCCAGCTTTCCAGCTTCATGCCCAGCGTCAATCCGCGCGATGCCAACACTTCCTTGATTTCATTCAGAGACTTTCTGCCCAAGTTAGGGGTTTTCAGCAATTCCGTTTCAGTGCGTTGGATCAAGTCACCAATATAATAGATATTTTCGGCCTTCAGACAGTTGGCAGAACGCACGGTAAGCTCAAGATCATCCACGGGTCGCAGTAATACTGGATCAATCTGAGGCAATTTTGGCTGTTCCACGGGTAACGGCGTGCCCTTGAGATCAGCAAATATAGAAAGTTGCTCCACCATTACTTTCGCGGCGTAACGAATCGCTTCCTCTGGATCGACAACACCGTTGGTCTCGATATCCATAACCAGCTTATCGAGATCGGTACGCTGTTCGACACGCGCACTCTCTACCGCATAACTTACGCGCCGCACTGGACTGAAAGAAGCATCCAGCAAAATACTGCCAATAGCACGGCCTTCATTTGCCAATTGCCGCACTGTTCCCGGTACGTAACCGCGTCCCAGTTCAACCTTGATCTGCATATCCAGTTTACCGCCCGCGGTAAGATGTGCGACCACATGCTCCGGATTAATAATCTCCACATCGTGTCCAACTTCGATATCGCCGGCGGTAACAGTACCCTCACCCTTCTTCTTGAGGACCAGGATGGCCTCGGTCCGATTATGCAGTTTCAGAACAATACCCTTGAGGTTAAGCAGGATATCGACTACATCCTCCTGTACGCCATCCAGGGCGGAATACTCGTGTACCACGCCGCTAATCTGGACTTCAGTTGGTGCAAATCCCGGCATTGACGATAGCAGAATCCTGCGCAGCGCGTTCCCCAGAGTGTGCCCGTAACCGCGTTCAAACGGTTCCATGGTGATCTTGGCGTGCAACGGGGAAATATTCTGAACGTCGATAATGCGCGGCGTAAGAAATGTGTTACTTGGCATAGCCTGATCCTTTTGCGGAAAGCTTGGCAGTTGATTACTTGGAATACAGTTCAATCACTAAAGATTCATTGATGCTTGACGGCAACTCGGATCTCTCCGGCTTGGCCTTGAATGTTCCCTTCAGGGCTTTGGCGTCCATCTCTATCCATTCTGGAAAGGTCCGCTGCTCCGCAGCTTCCACCGCCGCCTTGATGCGCAGATGCCCTTTCGCCTTCTCGGCAACCTCTATTACGTCACCTGGCTTGACTTGATAGGAAGGAATGTTGATTCTCCGGCCGTTTACCATAATGGCATTATGACGCACAATTTGACGCGCTTCTGAACGCGATGCACCAAAACCCATACGGTATGAAACGGTATCAAGGCGACATTCCAGCAATTGCAGTAAATTCTCGCCGGTAATGCCCCGCCGCTTGTCAGCCAGCTCGTAATTATTGCGAAACTGGCGCTCCAATATACCGTATATCCGGCGCAGCTTCTGCTTTTCACGCAGTTGCACCCCATAATCGGATAGTCGCGCGCTTTTCTGACCATGTTGACCGGGAGCATAATTTCTACGCTCAATCGCACATTTGTCAGTAAAACACTTCTCGCCTTTCAGGAACAACTTCTCCCCTTCGCGTCGGCATTGGCGACATTTAGGATCAAGATTTCTGGCCACTATCTACTCCCTTAAATACGGCGTTTCTTCGGTGGGCGGCAACCGTTATGCGGAACTGGCGTCACATCCGAAATACTGGTAATTTTAAAACCTGCTGCGTTCAATGCCCGCACTGCGGATTCCCGTCCTGGGCCAGGGCCTTTGATGCGCACTTCCAAATTCTTGACTCCACATTCCTGCGCGACTTTGCTCGCTTGCTCGGCCGCCACCTGAGCAGCGAATGGCGTACTTTTACGCGATCCTTTGAAACCCGCTCCCCCCGATGTCGCCCATGATAAGGCGTTGCCCTGCCGGTCCGTGATGGTCACAATAGTATTATTAAATGACGCATGAACGTGGGCAATGCCCTCCGCTACGTTCTTCTTGACTTTCTTGCGCACCCGCGTGGCTGCTTTAACCATATTGAATTATTCCTTTTCGCTACCGTTCAGTTGGCTTGAATACTATTTATCGTGCCGCTGCCTTTCCACTTGACGCCCGAACTGCCTTGCGAGGCCCTTTCCGCGTCCTGGCGTTGGTCCGGGTACGCTGGCCCCGCACCGGGAGCCCACGGCGGTGACGCAACCCGCGGTAACAGCCGAGGTCCATCAAACGCTTGATATTCATCGAAACTTCGCGCCGCAAATCGCCTTCGACCGCAAACTTTGCTACGTTATCCCGCAGCTTATCCATTTGAACGTCGGTGACATCCTTGATCTTGGTAGATGCGCCAATGCCAGATGCCGCACAAATCTCCCGCGCCCTGGCGCGACCTATGCCGTAAATCGAAGTCAATGCGATTTCGGCATGTTGATGATTTGGGATATTTACTCCAGCGATACGGGCCATACATTTTCCTACGAAAATTTTGAATTATAACATCGAAAGTAATGCTTATCCGATTATCCCTGGCGCTGCTTATGTCTCGGATCCGTGCAGATAACCCGCACTACACGGTTGCGCCTGATAATTTTGCAATTACGGCAAATCTTTTTTACTGAGGCCAATACTTTCATGTATGCTCCTTCCCCACTATTTAGCGCGAAACGTAATTCGTGCTCTACTTAAATCGTACGGCGTCAGATCTACGGTTACCTTGTCGCCTGGCAAAATCCGGATGTAATGCATGCGCATTTTGCCGGAAATATGGCCCAGCACTATATGGCCATTCTCCAGCTTGACACGGAACGTCGCGTTCGGCAGCGTTTCCAGTATCTCACCTTGCATTTGTATCGTTTCTTCCTTGGCCATCCTATCCTTGGTTACAACTATCTCGCCGGCAATCCACCGCCGCCTTTGAAGTTAGTTTTCTTCAGTAAACTCTCGTACTGGTGCGACATGATGTATGCCTGTACCTGCGCCATGAAATCCATGGTAACCACCACAATAATGAGCAGGGAAGTGCCGCCAAAGTAAAATGGCACGTTCCATTTCAGTATTAGAAACTCCGGTAGCAGGCACACGAGCGTCACATAAATCGCACCCGCCAAAGTAAGCCTTAACATGATGCGCTCAATATACCGGGCGGTCTGCTCCCCAGGTCGAATACCTGGAATGAAGGCCCCACTTTTCTTGAGATTCTCTGCAGTTTCCCTGGGGTTGAATACCAGCGCGGTATAAAAAAAACAGAAAAATATAATCATCGCCGCGTACATGATTACATAAATCGGCTGACCCGGAGATAGCGCTCCGCTCATATCCTTGAGCCAGCTCATCGATTCTCCCGTAGCAAACCATCCTGCAAGCGTAGCCGGAAATAATATGATGCTGGAAGCAAAGATAGGCGGAATCACGCCGGACATATTCAGTTTCAGCGGTAAATGCGAACTCTGCCCGCCATAAACTTTCCGTCCAACCTGACGCTTCGCATAATTTACCAGTATCTTGCGCTGGCCTCGCTCGACGAAGACGACGAAAGCTGTTACGGCCGTAGCCGCCACAAAGATTCCCAATGCCACCAGAAAATGCATCGCTCCGGTCCGCACCAACTCAAGCGTACCCCCAATTGCGCTCGGGAGGCCGGCGGCAATGCCGGCAAAAATAATCAGAGATATACCGTTGCCGATACCACGTTCAGTGATCTGCTCGCCAAGCCACATAAGAAATATCGTGCCGGTAACCAACGTTATTACCGTCGTCAACAGGAACATCGGCCCTGGTTCAATCACCAATCCAGCCTGGGCCTGCAAGGCTATGGATATGCCATAACCCTGTACCAGCGCCAACCCCAACGTGCCATATCTCGTGTACTGGGTAATCTTTCTGCGCCCCGATTCGCCTTCCTTCTTCAGCGCTTCCAGGGTGGGAAACGCCACCGTGCCTAACTGCATGATGATCGAAGCCGAAATATACGGCATGATGCCCAGGGCGAAAATCGAAAAGCGAGAGAGTGCGCCCCCGGAGAACATGTTGAACATACCAAGAATGCCCCCTTGCTGCGACTCGAACAAGTCTTTCAGCACCACTGGGTCAATACCTGGCACCGGCACATGCGCCCCAATGCGGTAGACAACTAATGCGAGCAGCAGAAACCACAGCCGGCGTTTCAGGTCGCCGAGCTTCCCGGAGAGTCCCCGCAGGGATTCACTAGCGGCCAATATATGTCCTCTTGAGCTTATTCAACACTGCCGCCAACAGCTTCGATAGCAGCTTTCGCGCCTTTTGTTACCGCGATACCCTGCAACTTTACAGCCCGCTCGATCTTTCCCGAAAGTATCACCTTCACGCTCAACGCAGAGCCGGGGACGATTCCCGCCTGCTTCAGTAGCAGTATATCGATGGCGTCTCCCTTCACCCGGTCCAAAGCCGACAACCGCACTTCCACGGTGTCTTTTCTGGTCAGGGAAACAAAACCGCGCTTGGGCAAGCGACGTTGCAAAGGCATCTGTCCACCTTCGAAACCTACTTTGTGAAAGCCGCCCGCACGGGATTTTTGTCCCTTGTGTCCCCGTCCGGCGGTCTTCCCCAGACCGGACCCGATGCCACGGCCCACGCGCCGCCTGGAAGGATTGGCGCCAGTCGCCGGTTTAATGGAATTTAGCCGCATCTACGCCTCACTTTTTACGAGGTAATAAATGTTATTGATCATGCCTCGCACGGATGGGGTGTCTTCCAACTCCACGCTACTGTTAATGCCGCGAAGTCCCAACCCACGCACGGTGGCTCGATGTGATTGTTTGGTACCGATCAGGCTTTTGATCAAGGTTACCTTGATCTTCTTGTCATTACTGGTCATTTTTCCAATCCCATGATTTCCTCCACGCTCTTGCCGCGCTTCGCTGCAATTTCCGATGGAGTATTCATCGTTTGCAAACCGTGCAACGTAGCCCGCACGACATTATAAGGATTGGTCGAACCGATACACTTGGCAAGAATATTATGAACACCCATCACTTCAAATATTGCACGCATCGGGCCGCCGGCAATGATGCCGGTACCTTCTGATGCGGGCTGCATATATACTTTGGCTGCGCCATGTCTGCCGATAACCGGATGGTGCAGTGTGCCATTCTTGAGATTTACCTTGATCATCTTGCGGCGCGCTTCATCCATCGCTTTTTGTACCGCGACCGGCACTTCACGGGACTTGCCCTTGCCCATCCCGACACTTCCATCTCCATTTCCAACCACTGTCAAAGCGGCAAAACCAAGGATGCGACCACCTTTGACTACCTTGGTAACACGATTTATCGCTACCATTTTTTCCTTGAGTCCGTCGCCGCGATCATCGCCCTGCGGTACCTTTCCCTGCATCCGTCCCTGCATCTTAGCCATTATCTTTCCTCACTCAGAATTTGAGGCCATTCTCACGAGCAGCGTCGGCCAGTGCCTTCACTCGCCCATGATATTTAAAACCTGAACGGTCGAACGCAACCGTCTCGATACCCAACCCTCTGGCCTTCTCCGCAACTCTCTTGCCCACTGCCGCCGCTGCGTCAATGGTGCCACCATTGGGTAAATCCTTGCGAACATCCGGTTCCAGTGTCGATGCGCTGGTCAATACCTTTGCGCCGGAACCGTCGATCAGTTGCGCATAAATATGGGAATTGCTCCGATGCACGGCCAAACGGACAACTTTCAACTCGACGATCTTCGCACGGGTTCGACGAGCACGGCGCAAACGGGATTCTGTTGGATTTGGCATATCTACCCTAATTATTTTTTCTTGGTTTCTTTCATGACGATTACTTCGTCGGAATAACGCACGCCCTTGCCCTTATAGGGTTCCGGCTTACGATATGCGCGTACGTCCGCCGCCACCTGACCAACCTGCTGCTTGTCCATTCCCTTGATAACAACTTCCGTTTGACTGGGAGTCTCAACTTTAACGCCCTCAGGCATTTTATGGCTGACCGGATGTGAGAATCCCAACGTCAGGTTCAGGACATCATTCGCCGCCTGCGCGCGATATCCTACGCCGACCAGCGTCAGTTTTTTTTCAAAACCGCTGGTTACCCCCTTGACCATGTTGGCAAGCAGCGCTCGCGTGGTTCCGGACATTGCATTCGCCTGCTTGGAATCGTTGGCGGTTTTTACCAGCAAATTATCACCCTCCCGCTCAACGGCGATATCTGAAACAAGATCACGTCGTAGCGTTCCCAGGGGTCCCTTAACAGACACCTCGGAAGCTGACAAAGTTACTTCTACATTTGCCGGGATTGGCACAGGATTTTTACCGACTCGAGACATTTTTATACCCTTACTTAATCCTTAGGCCACAATGCATAACACTTCACCGCCTACGCCACTGGCGCGGGCCTTACGTTCGGTCATTACACCTTTTGATGTCGACACTATCGCTACTCCAAGACCATTCATCACATTAGGTAATTTGTCGCTGGCCTTGTAAATCCGCAGGCCAGGACGGCTGACACGTTCAATTTTCTCAATTACCGGGCGGTCGGCATAATATTTCAGGCTGATATCCAACACCGGTTTGCCATCAGCGTTATGAACAGCAAAATCCTCAACATAACCTTCTTCTTTCAATACCTTTGCGATAGCCGCTTTAAGCTTGGAAGCGGGCATTGCAACGGATGCTTTCTCAGAACGCTGCGCGTTACGAATTCGCGTCAGCATATCGGCGATGGGGTCACTCATGCTCATCTATGGATACCTCTAGAAATCCAATTTCCATAACAGACAAGTACGTAAATGCCTGAAAGTTAAATTAATCATATGGGATTTGCTTTCATAATACGAGTGAGCTTCGTTCATATTTCGGAACTTAAACCCATCCGTAACAATTCGTTTCCTATCAGCCTACCAACTTGCTTTGATCATGCCCGGGATTTCGCCGCTCATAGCAATATCGCGAAGTTTTCCGCGACCCAGTCCGAATTTGCGATAAACACCACGAGGACGGCCAGTCAATGAGCATCGATTACGCAGCCGAACTGGACTTGAATTTCGGGGCAACATCTGCAACTTTATCCTGGCGGAGTGACGATCCTCATCGCTTGCATTGGCATCGTTAATAACGACCAGCAATTCGGCACGCCGTGCAGCAAACTTCTTCACTGTCTCCCGACGTTTCAGATCCCGGTTAATTACAGCTACTTTGGCCATGCGACTCTCAATTTTTGAATGGAAATTTAAATGCTGCCAACAATGCCTTCGCTTCCGCATCGGTTTTTGCGGTAGTGGTGATCGTAATATTCATTCCCCGGAGCGCGTCGATTTTATCGTACTCAATTTCCGGAAAGATTATTTGTTCCTTCACACCCATATTGTAATTTCCCCTTCCATCAAAGGCTCTGCCGGAAATACCGCGAAAATCACGAATGCGCGGGATAGCCACGCTCACCAGCCGGTCGAGAAATTCATACATGCGGATGCGCCGCAGTGTCACCATGCAGCCAACCGGATAACCATCTCGAACCTTGAAGGTAGCGATGGATTTTTTTGCTTTGGTTACCACCGGTTTTTGGCCTGCAATCTTTCGCATATCACCAACCGCGCTATCCATGATTTTCTTGTCAGCAACCGCCTCACCCACACCCATATTGAGCGTGATCTTCTGGATGCGCGGCACTTCCATCACCGACTTGTAGCCAAACTGCTCCATCAGCTGTTTCACTACGGTGCCGCGGTAATACTCTTGTAAACGAGCCATATATCTTCCCTTTACCTTCTCAGGCACCAAGCAGTTCGCCACTCGATTTGAAATAACGAACCTTGCCCTTGCCTTCCAGCATTCTGAAGCCCACACGGTCGGCTTTCCGAGTAGCAGGATTGTAAATCGCTACGTTTGAAACCTGAATCGGATTTTCCATCTCGACGATTCCGCCTGCTGTTCCTTTATTCGGGTTAGGCCGCTGGTGTTTCTTGACCTTATTGGCGCCCTCGACTATCACCAAATCAGCACTCACTATACGCAAAACCGTGCCGCGTTTGCCCTTGTCCCTGCCGGTGATGACGATGACGTCATCTCCTTTCTTTATTTTTCGCATATTCCACTCCTTATCGCATGCTTATAAAACTTCTGGCGCAAGCGAAACGATTTTCATGAAGCGTGCATTACGCAATTCACGCGTAACCGGACCAAAAATACGTGTGCCGATTGGCTCCAGCTTGGCGTTCAGTAGCACTGCGGCATTGCCGTCGAACTTGATCAATGAGCCATCGGCGCGCCGCACTCCTTTCGCGGTGCGGACCACCACGGCGTTGTATACTTCGCCTTTTTTAACCCGCCCCCGAGGCGCCACATCCTTGATGCTAACCTTTATAATATCGCCAATACCGGCATAACGCCGCTTGGAACCGCCCAATACTTTGATGCACATGATTGAACGCGCGCCAGTATTATCGGCGACTTGCAGAATCGATTGCATTTGGATCATTATTTACTCACTCTCTCCAACTTTTCCCGCCCAAGCCGAGGCGTGGATAGTATTGGAACCCGTCCGGGTTATGATGCCGCCAGAACCAGCAGGCCGCAAAAAATTAAAGTTCTGAAAAATGAAGAGGGCGAATTATAAGGTAACCTTGCAAAAAACGCAAGGTGGAAAAAATCTTCCAGTACCTATTTGCCACTGATCAGCTGACTTGACTGCCCTTCTCCACCAACTTGACTACGCGCCAGGCTTTTGTTTTAGAAAGAGGCCGGCATTCCTCAATTACCACCATATCTCCTGCATGAAACTCATTACTTTCGTCATGCACGTGATATTTTTTTGAACGAACCATAATCTTCCCGTAGAGCGGATGCTTGACTTTACGTTCGACTAAAACTGTAATGGTCTTATCCATTTTATCACTTACTACTTTTCCACTAAGAGTGGCGCTAACGGTGCGGCTTAAATTGGCTTCGCTCATGACTGCTTCGCCTTTTGGCTAAGGATGGTTTTTGCGCGCGCAATATCGCGCCGCACATTACGCAATTGAGAGGTGTTGCCTAACTGCTGGGTTGCGTGCTGCATGCGCAGGCCAAATTGCGCCCTCAAAAGTTCCAATAACTCCCGCTGCAGCTCCACTGGATTCTTGGTCCTCAGATCTTCGACTTTTGATTTCATAGTTAACCGCCCACCTGTCTTACAACGAATGTCGTCAGAATCGGCAGTTTGGAAGCGGCCAAACGAAAGGCCTGCCGTGCCAGCACCTCATCAACGCCGTCCATTTCATACAACATCTTGCCCGGCTGAATTTCTGCCACAAAGTACTCCGGATTCCCCTTGCCATTACCCATGCGGACCTCGGCCGGTTTATGAGAAATCGGCTTGTCGGGAAAAATGCGGATCCAGATACGACCGCCGCGTTTTATGTGCCGAGTCATCGCGCGCCGCGCGGCTTCAATCTGTCGAGCCGTTAGTCGGCCGCGGCCAACCGCCTTGAGTCCATACTCGCCGAAACTGACTTTGGCGCCACGGGTGGCAACACCCTTGTTACGCCCTTTTTGCTGTTTGCGGTACTTCGTTCTAGCTGGTTGCTGCATCTTTCACTCCTGGCTTTACTGTCTTTCTGGTTGCAGACTTGACGGAAGCGTCCTCAGCCGTGGTGTCAGGTTTCCTGGTTTTCGCTTCGGTTCTGGTATCAGCTCTTCCGGCAGGTTTTCTGGCTGGACGCCTACCTTCAGGCTCACCCGCAGGGGCCGGAACTTGCGTTGCTGACCCTGCTGCCCCTGCCTGCTCACCCCGACCTATTACTTCGCCCTTGAATACCCATACTTTAATTCCAATCACGCCATACGTGGTCTTGGCCTCGGAAACACCGTAATCAAGATCGGCACGCAAAGTATGAAGTGGTACACGGCCTTCTCGGTACCATTCCGTACGAGCGATTTCGATGCCGTTCAACCGTCCGGCGCTCATGATTTTGATACCTTGGGCACCCAGACGCATGGCATTCTGCATCGCCCGTTTCATGGCACGGCGAAACATGATACGTTTTTCCAGCTGCTGTGCAATGTTGTCCGCAATCAATTGCGCATCGATTTCCGGTTTACGGATTTCCTCGATATTGACATGTACCGGCACCCCCATGAGCTTTTGCAGCACGCCTCGCAAAACCTCTATGTCTTCACCTTTCTTGCCGATTACCACGCCGGGCCGGGAACTGTAAATGGTGATGCGCGCATTCTTGGAGGGCCGCTCAATAATCACGCGACCAACAGATGCATGCGCCAATTTCTTTTTCAGATATTCCCGAACCTTGATATCTTCGTTCAACATTCCAGGAAAGTTTTTTCCGTTGGCGTACCATTTGGATGACCAGTTCTTTAGTACAGAAAGCCGAAAACCTGTCGGATTTATTTTTTGTCCCATAATGCCTGGTACGTCCTTATTTTTTGTTGCCGGCTTTGTCGCCGACAGTAAGAAGAATATGACAAGTCGGCTTCACGATACGATTGCCCCGCCCTTTGGCTCGGGCGCTGGTACGCATCATCGAGGGTCCGCGATCCACATATATCGTCGATACCTTCAGTTCATCTATGTCGGCCCCATCATTATGTTCAGCATTCGCGATTGCCGATTCAAGCAGTTTACGAATGATGACGGCACCCTTTTTCGGACTGAACGCAAGCAGGTTGAGCGCTCGATCCACTGGCAGCCCCCGAATTTGATCCGCCACGAGACGTCCCTTTTGCTCGGATAATCTGACGCCGCGTAATACAGCAGTTGTTTGCATAATTGAATGTTCCTATTTCCTCGATCCCGTCGTAGCTTTCCTGTCGCCGGAATGCCCCTTGAAAGTACGGGTGTGTGAGAATTCTCCAAGCTTATGTCCCACCATGTTCTCGGTAACATATACTGGAATATGCTGCTTGCCATTGTGCACCGCGATAGTCAAACCAATAAAATCCGGTAGAACAGTTGAGCGTCGGGACCAGGTTTTGATCGGCCGCTTGTCGTTCGTTGCCCGCGCGGTTTCTACCTTGGCTATCAGGTGCAAGTCAACAAATGGGCCTTTTTTTACGGAACGTGCCATGACTCCTTATCCTTTATTTGAATAACGACGCCGTACGATCATACCGTCGGTACGTTTATTGGCGCGAGTACGGAAACCTTTCGCAGGCGTGCCCCAGGGGCTGACCGGATGACGCCCTGCAGCAGTTTTGCCCTCGCCACCGCCATGGGGATGGTCTACGGGATTCATCACCACGCCGCGTACTGTTGGGCGTATGCCGCGCCACCGCTGCGCACCTGCTTTACCGATCGATCGGAGATTATGCTCCTCGTTTCCGACCTCGCCCAAGGTGGCTCGGCAATTCACGTGTACCTTTCGAATCTCGCCCGAACGCAGACGGAGCTGAGCGTAATCGCCCTCCCGCGCAAGGAGCTGAACGGATGTGCCAGCTGAACGAGCCAGTTGTGCACCTTTGCCAGGCATCATTTCCACGCAGTGAATGGTGCTGCCTACCGGAATATTGCGTAACGGCAATGCGTTGCCGTTCTTGATGGGAGCATCCACGCCACTCATCAACTGCATGCCGGTAACAACACCGCTCGGCGCGATAATATATCGGCGCTCGCCATCAGCATAACAAAGTAACGCCAGATTAGCGCTACGGTTTGGATCATATTCCAGCCGCTCAACCCTGGCAACGATACCATCCTTGTTACGACGAAAATCCACAATGCGATAATGTTGCTTATGGCCGCCTCCCATATGGCGTGTAGTAATCTGGCCTTTATTGTTGCGCCCGGCGGTATGATTTTGCTTCTCCAACAGCCTGGCATAGGGCTCGCCTTTGTACAAACCCGAATTAACGACTTTGACTACCGCGCGACGGCCGGGAGAGGTTGGCTTGACTTTAACCAGTGCCATTACTTGACTTCTCCTTGAGCAATTTCAGAAAAATTTATTTCCTGGCCAGCCTTGATGCTGACGTACGCCTTCTTCCAATTGCTGCGGCGCCCCATAAAACGGCCAAAGCGTTTTTCCTTTCCCTTGACGTTCGCCACCTGCACGCTCTCCACCTCGATATTTTGAGCCTTCCACATCAACTCAACAGCTGCTTTGATTTCGGGCTTCGTGGCGTCTTGCGCCACACGGAAGATAACATGATTATGCTTTTCAGCTACATATGTCGCCTTTTCCGATACTTGAGGCGACAATATCACTTGCATCAGGCGTTCCGGGTTAAATGTTTGCGCACTCATGCAAGCAGTTCCTCCATTTTGGCCAATGCGCCGCGAGTTATCAGCACGTTGGCAAAGCGCATCAGGCTGACCGGATCAGCGTGACCAGCTTCCACTATCTTGACGAGCGGCAGGTTCCGCGAGGAAAAATAGAGATTCTCATCGATGCTATCAGTAATAACCATGACCTCATCCAATCCCATATCCTTCAATTTACTTGCCAGTGCCTTGGTCTTGGGCGCGCCCACGGTAAAATCTTCCACTACTGACATCCTGTTTTCACGGACCAGCTGAGACAAGATGGCGCCGATACCGGCTCGATACATCTTGCGATTGACCTTGTGACTAAAATTCTCTGTGGGACTGTTAGGAAAAATCTTGCCGCCGCCGCGCCATAATGGACTGGAGGCCATTCCGGAACGTGCACGGCCAGTACCTTTTTGGCGCCAGGGCTTGCGGGTGGATTTGGCGACATCCGAGCGTCCCTTTTGAGCGCGATTTGCGCTACGAGCATTGGCAAGATAAGCCGTCACCACCTGATGTACCAAAGCTTCGTTGTACTCGCGATCAAACAGGGAATCAGGAACAGAAACGCTTGCCGCTGTCTGACCGTTATTGTCGATGAGTTTAAGTTCCATTAGGCACCCACCTTCTTGCCTGATTTTGCGGCCGCTTTGGCGTCAATCTTAACAGCGGGCTTCGCACCGATCCTGCTGATCTTCAAACTCGGATTTACTACCACGTCTCCGCCTCTTGATCCCGGAATCGCACCCTTGATCAGTAACAAGCCACGCTCGGCATCAACCCGCAGCACTTCCAGATTCTGAGTAGTACGTTGTACGCTTCCGAGATGCCCGGACATGCGTTTTCCAGGAAATACACGACCTGGATCCTGCGCCATTCCGATCGAACCCGGAACATTGTGCGATCTTGAATTACCGTGACTGGCGCGGTTGGAGGAAAAGCCGTGGCGCTTGATCACGCCACTATAACCCTTCCCGATGGAAACGCCGGTCACATCCACTTTCTGTCCCACTTGGAATATCTCCAATCCTATCACTGCACCTGGTTTCAGGCTGTCGATCACCTCCGGGGTGACGCGGAATTCCTTGAGCACATGGCCCGCCTCTACCGCAGCCTTGGCAAAATGCCCTGCCGACGGTTTGTTAACGCGAATGGCGCGACGTTTTCCGAAAGTAACCTGAACTGCCGAGTAGCCGTCCGTGGCGGGCGTCTTGATTTGTGTAACGCGGTTGTTAGACACATCAAGCACCGTGACCGGTTGACTATCGCCGTCATCGGTGAAAATACGAGTCATGCCAACCTTGCGGCCGACGAGTCCTAAACTCATTTTAATTACCCTTTTTAAAAGGTGCCGATTGCAATTGACCGGCAAAATTTATATTCATCTTGAATCAGAAGTCCGAGTTATTCGTCGGGGGACGATTAACCGAAGACTAGACTTCAAAAACTCATAACTTTATTTCGACATCCACTCCGGCGGGCAGATCCAGCTTCATCAAGGCATCAACCGTCTTATCGGTGGGATCCATAATGTCCATTAGCCGTAGATGGGTTCGAATCTCGAATTGGTCGCGCGAAGTCTTGTTGACGTGGGGGGATCGAAGCACGTCAAAGCGCTCTATACGAGTCGGCAGGGGCACAGGCCCTTTGACTACGGCACCGGTCCGCTTGGCGGTTTCAACAATCTCCATTGCTGATTTGTCTATCAACCGGTAATCGAACGCTTTCAAACGAATACGTATTTTCTGGCTTTGCATAATCAAACCTAAGGTTGAGGATTCGGATTCCGAATTGACGATTCGATGCTGCTTGGCATTAAATCTTAAATCCTATCCTTGATCCTGTTGTTACTCGATAATCTTTGCCACTACGCCCGCGCCAACGGTTCTGCCGCCCTCGCGAATGGCAAAACGCAGACCTTCTTCCATCGCAATCGGCGCAATGAGGTTTACCGTCACCGAGACGTTGTCCCCCGGCATCACCATCTCGGTGCCAGCCGGCAGTTCAATCGCGCCCGTGACATCGGTGGTACGAAAGTAGAACTGGGGACGGTAGCCCTGGAAAAAAGGTGTATGACGACCCCCCTCTTCTTTGCCCAGCACGTAAATCTCGGCGGCAAACTTGGTATGCGGGGTGATGCTGCCCGGCTTGGACAGAACCTGGCCCCGTTCGACTTCTTCACGTTTGGTGCCGCGCAGCAATACGCCAACGTTGTCTCCGGCCTGTCCCTGATCCAGCAGCTTCCTGAACATTTCCACACCCGTGCAGACTGTCTTGATTGTAGGTTTCAAGCCTACTATCTCGATTTCTTCGCCCACTTTGACAACGCCGCGTTCCACCCGGCCGGTTACAACCGTGCCGCGCCCGGATATGGAGAAGACGTCTTCCACCGGCATCAGAAAGGTGCCGTCTATGGCACGCACCGGTTCCGGTATGTAGCTGTCCAGCGCATCCGCCAGTTTGTAGATGGAGGGCTCGCCTATGTCGCTCTGGTCGCCTTCCAGCGCCTTCAGGGCGGAACCGATGACAATGGGGGTGTCGTCGCCGGGAAAGTTGTATTTGGAGAGCAGTTCGCGCACTTCCATTTCCACCAGTTCCAGCAGTTCGGCGTCATCCACCATGTCGGCTTTGTTCATGTAGACGATGATGTAGGGCACGCCTACCTGGCGCGCCAGCAGTATGTGTTCGCGCGTCTGCGGCATCGGCCCGTCAGCAGACGATACCACCAGTATCGCGCCGTCCATTTGCGCTGCCCCCGTTATCATGTTCTTGACGTAGTCAGCGTGCCCCGGACAGTCAACGTGCGCATAGTGCCGGTTCGTCGTCTCATATTCAACGTGCGACGTGTTGATGGTGATGCCCCTTGCCTTCTCTTCCGGCGCAGAGTCAATCTGGGCATAACTCTTCGCCTCTCCTCCAAATTTCTTCGCCAATACCATCGTGATCGCCGCCGTCAATGTGGTCTTGCCATGATCCACATGCCCTATCGTCCCTACGTTCACGTGCGGCTTCGTCCGCTCAAATTTGCTCTTTGCCATGTCGATTCCTTTTACTTGATAACGGTTATTTCTTATTAATAATCGCTTCAGCTACGTTTTTTGGTGCTTCGGAATAATGCTTGAATTCCATGGTGTAAGTTGCGCGGCCTTGAGTCGCGGACCGTAGCGAAGTCGAGTAGCCAAACATCTCCGCCAACGGAACCTCAGCGCGTATCACCTTGAGGCCGGGCAAATCGTCCATGCCCTGAATCATGCCGCGACGGGACGATAAATCGCCTACCACATTACCCATAAAATCAGCCGGCGTTTCCACCTCCACTGCCATCATTGGCTCCAATAGCACCGGACTGGCCTTGCGCATGCCATCCTTGAAGGCAATCGAGGCAGCCATCTTGAAGGCATTCTCATTGGAATCGACATCATGATAAGAGCCATCGAACAGCGTAACTTTGACGTCTACTACCGGAAAGCCTGCCAACACCCCATTTGGAAGGGTCTCTTGCAGACCTTTTTCCACCGCAGGTATATATTCGCGCGGAACGGTTCCACCCTTGATTGCATCAACGAACTCGAAACCTTTACCCGCCTCATGTGGTTCCATCTTAAGCCAGACATGACCATATTGACCACGCCCGCCGGACTGCTTGATAAACTTGCCCTCGATCTCCACCTGTTTCTTGATAGCTTCACGATAGGCCACTTGCGGAGCGCCGACATTGGCTTCCACGCCAAACTCCCGCTTCATTCGATCTACAATAATTTCGAGATGCAGTTCCCCCATACCGGAAATGATAGTCTGTCCGGATTCCTCGTCGGTACGCACGCGGAAAGAGGGATCTTCCTGGGCCAGGCGATTCAACGCAATACCCATTTTTTCCTGGTCGACCTTGGTTTTCGGCTCTACCGCAACATGAATCACCGGCTCTGGAAATATCATCCGCTCCAGCGTGATGACTTCGCTGGGATCGCATAACGTATCGCCGGTAACCGCTTCCTTCAAACCTACCGCCGCCGCTATGTCCCCAGCGCGGACTTCCTTGATTTCCTCACGTTGGTTGGCATGCATTTGCAACAACCTGCCAATTCGCTCCTTTCGTCCTTTTATCGGGTTGTAGATCGTATCGCCTGAAGCCACCACTCCGGAGTAAACACGAAAAAAGATCAATTGGCCAACATAGGGATCAGTCGCTATTTTGAATGCCAAACCGGCGAACGGCTCTTCGTCCTTTGCATGACGCTCCGCGTGTTCGCCATTTTCTTTCTCTCCATTGATGGACTCGATATCCACGGGCGAAGGCAAGTAGTCCAGCACGGCATCCAGCATCGCTTGCACACCCTTATTCTTGAAAGCCGAGCCGCACAGCATGGGTACGATCTCGTTGCTGATAGTGCGGATGCGCAACCCGTGTTTAATGTCGGTTGCGGACAGATCTCCTTCTTCAAGATATCTGTTCATCAATTCTTCATTTGCCTCGGCGGCGGTTTCCACCATTTTTTCACGCCACTCCTTGGCCTTTTCAAGTAAGTCGGCGGGAATATCACGCTCCTCAAACCGCATCCCCTGGCTGGCCTCATCCCAGTAAATGGCCTTCATCTTGACGAGATCGACCACGCCCTCGAATTTATCTTCTGCACCGATCGGCAATTGCACGGGTATCGGCTGAGCTTTCAGACGGGATTGTATCTGCTCGTAAACGCGCATGAAATTGGCGCCGGCGCGGTCCATTTTATTGACAAAAGCCAGACGCGGAACTTTATACTTGTTGGCCTGCCGCCAGACCGTTTCGGTCTGAGGCTGTACTCCGCCAACCGCGCAGAATACCGTGCAAGCCCCGTCGAGAACACGCAGGGACCGCTCTACTTCAATCGTGAAGTCAACGTGACCCGGCGTGTCGATAATATTGATACGATGATCGGGATAATTATGGTCCATCCCTTTCCAGAAGCAAGTGGTAGCTGCGGAAGTGATCGTGATGCCGCGCTCCTGCTCTTGCTCCATCCAATCCATGGTAGCTGCGCCATCATGCACTTCGCCAAGCTTATGCGATACGCCGGTATAAAACAGTATGCGTTCCGTGGTCGTAGTTTTGCCGGCGTCGATATGCGCCATTACGCCGATATTCCGGTAACGCTCTATGGGTGTTTTCCTTGCCACAATCATTAAACCTTAAAATTTTAACAGTCGGGGGAGCTAAAAGCCCGAACGACTAAAGAAATGGTATTCTGGAAACTGCTCAGTCAGGAACCCGCATTGCCACAGTCCATGTGCCGTTAAAACCGGTAATGTGCAAATGCCTTATTGGCTTCCGCCATGCGGTGAACTTCTTCCCGCTTCTTGACCGCGCCGCCACGGCCCTCGGCTGCTTCCGCCAACTCGCCGGCCAAGCGGGCACCCATGGATTTTTCAGCGCGTTTACGGGCGGCATCGCGCAGCCAACGCATCGCGAGCGCATTACGCCGAATGGATCGTACCTCTACCGGGACCTGGTAGTTGGCCCCGCCAACACGACGACTTTTTACTTCCACCATGGGACGAACGTTGGATAGCGCCTGCGTAAATACGTCAACCGGGTCCTTGCCCGTTTTCTTCTGAATCTGATCCATCGCGCCGTAAATAATACGCTCCGCCACCGATTTTTTGCCCCGCGTCATCAGTACATTGACGAACTTCGCCACCTCGGTATTATGGTATTTTGGATCCGGCAAAATCTCGCGTTTTGGAACTTCTCTCCGTCTTGGCATTTTCTAACCTTGGCGTAATTATTGGGCGTAAGTGAAAAAGGTTTCAGTTTGATTTCTTCGGCATCAGACGATCATCAGGCGATCAAGCGGCGTTTAAGCCGATTTCGGCCTCTTGGCGCCGTATTTGGAGCGACTCTGCTTGCGATCCTTTACGCCAGCGGTATCCAGACTGCCTCGTACCGTGTGATAGCGAACGCCGGGCAAGTCTTTAACACGGCCGCCACGAATCAGGACTACCGAGTGCTCCTGCAGATTATGTCCCTCGCCACCAATATAACTGGATACTTCAAAACCATTCGTCAGACGAACCCGTGCGACTTTGCGTAAAGCCGAGTTGGGTTTTTTCGGCGTAGTGGTATAAACCCGGGTACATACTCCCCGCTTTTGGGGGCTGTTTCCCAACGCCGGAACCTTGCTCTTCACACGTCGTGCCGCACGAGGCTTACGTACTAACTGACTGATTGTCGGCATTTTATTTCCTAAAAAAACGGGGAATGGCAATATCGCTCCCCGCTGTCACTATCAATTTTACGATTTCCGCTACGCCAGGGAGCTTTAACCAGGGGCGGTTAAAAAACAGCGAATTCTATGGGGTTTATCATGCCCTGTCAAGTTAAAGTCATTCTTGAACTCCTGTCGAAAAAGCCCAAAAACGCCCGCTTCAAGCTGATTTCTCTGGCATTACGCGGCGCTTGCCTGACTTACTGACAAAGGCTGCTACAGAAGGGTCTCTAGCAAAACATTTAATTGTAATGCAACCATCGACAGCACGATAGCAATTAAAAGAGCCAACAATCGAGTCGATACGAGTAGCTACGGTAGCTACCAAAATAGCGGTATCCGACTATCCGACCAGGATCTTTTGGCAACGCAGTGCAGCTACCCCAAACATCCCGTACCACTCGTCGAGTAGACTCGGAACTTGCCTTCAGTTATTTTTGAATTGCGGGAAACTGCCCAGTGTAGTCACTATTCAACGACGTTAAATAGAGGCAGCGCGGACCTCCCGTCGCTTGGCAGTGAGTGCGTGGTTGCCCAGCTTCTTCAATACTTCCCAAGCCGGACCGGGAAACTTGTGCAACTTGACCAGCACGTCCTCAAGCGCTTCCAGGAACCAATCTACATCGGTTTCGCTGATATTCAGGGGTGGGAGGATCTTCACAATAGGCATGGCATGGCCTGCGACCTGCGTAAGGATATGATGATCATCCAGAAGCGGGAGAACAATTGCCTGAGCGAAAAGGTTTTCATCCATCTTGTTGACCATAGCCCAGGCCGCTCTGAGAGACATCGAATCCGGCTGGCCAAACTCAATGGCGATCATAAGGCCACGCTGGCGCACACCCTTCAAAAACTCGAAGCGCGGCACCATCGCCTCGATACCGTTTCGAAAGCGCGCACCAAGCTCGATGGCTCGTTCCATAAGCTTCTCGTCATCCAGGACACTTAGCGAAGCCAGACCGGCCGCCATCGCCATATTACCCATACCGAAAGTCGAGGCGTGGACAATAGCACGGTGCATGCTGTCGTAAACGCTGTCATAAACCGCACGGCGCGTAATGGTTGCGCCTACCGGAATGTAACCTCCGGAAAGGGCTTTCGAGAGACAGATGATGTCGGGTCGCAGGTCCTCAATCCAGTGGCTGGCCAGGAAACGTCCCGTCCGTCCCATGCCTGATTGAACTTCGTCGCAGATCATTAGCGTTCCGTATTTCCGGCACAGATCCTGCGCGCCCAGCAGGTACTCGTTACTTGCAATATTGACGCCTTTACCCTGGATCGGCTCAAAGACGAAGGCAGCGACATCACCTACGGCGAGACGCGCCTCAAGGCCGGCGAGGTCGCCAAGCTTCACCTCCGAACTGCCCGGAAGCATTGGTTCGAAACCTCTTCGAAAACTTGCTTCTCCATTCAGGGACAAGGCCCCCATCGTGAGACCATGGAAAGCTTTCGCAAGATGAGCGGTACAGGGCCGTCCGGTATAGCCACGGGCAAATTTGATAGCTGCCTCAATGGCTTCTGTTCCCGAGTTGCTGAAGTAAACAGTGTCCAGACCGGGCGACATGCGCGTTACCAATTCACGGGCCAGTACGGCGGCAAGCGGGGGGGCGTCGAAACCTACCCATCCCGGAAAATCGGAGTCCAGCACCTGTTGCAACGCGTGGCGAATGGCAGGATGGCGACGCCCGAAATTGAAGACCCCCCAGTTGGTCAGAAAATCCAGATAGCGCGTACCCGCCTCATCCCAGAGGTAAGGACCCTCGCCCCTTACCCAGGTGCGATTGAAACCAAGGGTCCTCAGTACCTTGACGAACACTGGATTCACATGATCTTCGTATAGCTCGAAGTTTTTGCCACGCGTCTCGGCAATTATGGCGTTGATATCAATAGGCATAATTTATCGTTCTTCCATCAGACGCCTGAATAACAGGCCACTTGCCTGGCATGACAATAGCGGATCCTATCCGACTAGTTGTTAGACCGTGTATCCGCTATTTCTCATTTCTCCGACATCCTCCTCGCCAAGTTCCTGATTCTCCGTGGTGATTGGCGACAGCCTCTGCTTCTTGCGGGTATTATGAAACGTCAGTCCGGTCCCTGCGGGGATGAGCCGTCCGACAATGACGTTTTCTTTCAGACCTCGCAGGTCGTCCTTCTTACCCATAATGGCCGCCTCGGTCAGCACTCGCGTGGTTTCCTGGAAAGAAGCTGCAGAAATGAACGAATCCGTGGAAAGCGAGGCTTTAGTAATACCAAGCAGCATGTATTCGTATGATGCTGGTTTTTTATCCTCGATAACCGCCTGTTCATTTTCTGCCAGCATATCCGCCCGCTCAACCTGCTCACCGGGAATGAAACGCGTATCGCCGGCATCCACAATTTGCACACGACGCAACATCTGACGTACGATGACTTCAATGTGCTTGTCGTTAATCTTGACCCCTTGCAGCCGATATACATCTTGCACCTCGTCAGTGATATAGCGTGCAAGCGCTTCCACCCCTAGCAAGCGGAGAATATCGTGCGGATCGGCTGGCCCATCGACAATGCTCTCTCCCTTGTTCACGACCTGGCCATCATGGGCGGTCACGTGCTTGTCTTTGGGAATCAGATATTCATGTGATACTCCGTCCAGATCGGTAATAACCAATCGTTGTTTACCTTTAGTATCTTTGCCGAAAGATACGATACCCGTGACTTCCGCCAACACCCCGGCATCCTTCGGAGACCGGGCTTCGAACAATTCCGCAACCCGAGGCAGGCCTCCGGTAATATCGCGGGTTTTCGAACTCTCCTGCGGAATACGTGCCAGCACTTCGCCTACATTCACCTGCTGCCCGTCCCGCACGGTGATAACCGACCCTATCTGAAAAGTGATACTGACTGATAAATTACTGCCCGCCAGACGCACTTCTTTGCCATCTTCATCCAGAAGCTTCACCATTGGACGCAGGCCTTTGGTTTGCACCACCCCGCGCCGCTTCGGATCAATTACGACAAGTGTGGACAGGCCAGTGACTTCGTCTATCTGCTTGGCTACGGTTACGCCCTCTTCCACGTTCTCAAAGCGAATCTTGCCGGCATATTCAGTAATGATGGGACGAGTATGCGGATCCCAGGCAGCAAGCACCTGGCCCGCCTTCACTGCTTCGCCGTCACGAATCAAAAGCGTTGCCCCGTAAGGCGCTTTGTGACGTTCACGTTCGCGGCCGTTATCGTCATGCACCACTACTTCGCCGCTTCGGGAAATTGCTATCAGCTCATTGCGCGCATTGGTGACATAACGCATGGTAGGCGAATAGCGGACAGTACCATTGGACTTGCTCTCGACCTGGCTTGCTACGGCCGTTCGAGATGCGGCGCCACCTATGTGGAACGTGCGCATGGTCAGCTGAGTACCAGGCTCGCCTATTGACTGAGCAGCAATCACACCCACGGCTTCGCCCACATTTACGGGGGTACCGCGTCCAAGGTCACGCCCGTAACATTTGGCACATAGTCCATAGCGAGTTTCACAGGTAAGCGGGGTACGCACCTTAACTTCATCAATGCCCAGCGCTTCAATGGTATCCACCGCACTCTCGTCGAGCAGCTCTCCCGCCGAATAGATTACCTCTTGATGCTCTGGGTGGATGATATCGTTGGCGCATACTCGACCAAGTATGCGTTCACGAAGCGCCTCAATCACTTCTCCGCCTTCGACAAGCGCCTTGATCACGGCGCCGTTACTGGTGCCGCAGTCATCCTGTGTCACCACAAGATCCTGCGTTACATCGACCAGGCGGCGAGTAAGGTAGCCGGAATTAGCAGTCTTTAGCGCCGTATCGGCCAGACCTTTACGCGCTCCATGCGTAGAAATAAAATACTGCAGGACGTTCAATCCCTCGCGGAAATTTGCCGTGATGGGCGTTTCTATGATTGAGCCATCAGGTTTGGCCATCAAGCCGCGCATACCCGCCAACTGGCGAATTTGAGCGGCAGAACCGCGTGCACCAGAGTCTGCCATCATGTAAATCGAATTGAAGGATTCCTGGGTCAGCGGCTTGCCTTTCTTGTCTTTTTGGGCTTCTCTGGTTATCGGGTCGAAAACCGGCTCAACGCCTAGCTGATCCATCATCGCCTTGGCGACCTGGTCGCCGGCTCGGCCCCATATATCCACCACCTTGTTGTAGCGTTCGCCTTGAGTCACAAGACCTGATGTGTACTGAACTTCAATCTCCTGCACTTCCTTCTCGGACGAACTGATAATATCGTCCTTCTGCACCGGCGTGAGCATATCGTCGAGGCAGATCGAGATGCCGGCACGAGTCGCGTAACTAAAGCCGGCATACATCAGTTTGTCGGCAAAGATTACTGTCTCGCGAAGTCCACAGCGACGGAAGCTCGCGTTAATGAGCTTGGAAATCTCCTTTTTCTTGAGCACCTTGTTAATAAGTGGAAAAGGCAGCCCGGCGGGAAGAATTTCAGACAGCAACGCTCGTCCCACCGTCGTATCATAACGGGTAACCTTTTCGCGGCGCTCGCCTTCCGCGTCCACATCATATTCCCTGATTCGCACTGTGATTCTGGCGTTCAGTTCAATGATGCGGCTCTCATAGGCTCGCGATACCTCGCTCATGTTGGCAAAAATCATACCCTCGCCGCGAGCATTGATTTTCTCCCGGGTAGTGTAGTACAGCCCTAACACGATATCCTGCGACGGCACGATGATAGGTTCGCCATTCGCAGGCGACAATACATTATTGGTCGACATCATGAGCGTGCGACATTCCATCTGCGCTTCCAGCGATAGCGGCACGTGTACCGCCATCTGATCACCGTCGAAGTCAGCATTGAACGCTGCGCATACCAGGGGATGCAATTGAATTGCCTTGCCTTCGATCAGGACCGGCTCAAACGCCTGAATGCCCAGCCTGTGCAGTGTAGGCGCTCGATTCAGCATCACAGGGTGTTCGCGAATGACATCTTCCAGTATGTCCCATACCACTGGCGTCTCGTTTTCCACCTCTCGCTTGGCCGCCTTTATGGTGCTGGCGATACCCATTATCTCGAGTTTGTTGAAGATAAATGGCTTGAACAGTTCTAATGCCATTTTCTTCGGCAAGCCGCACTGGTGCAGTTTAAGTTGTGGGCCCACCACAATTACCGATCGGCCGGAGTAGTCCACTCGCTTGCCCAGCAAGTTCTGGCGGAAACGTCCGCCCTTGCCCTTGATCATATCGGCAAGTGATTTCAGCGGCCGCTTGTTTGCGCCAGTCATGGCTTTGCCGCGACGCCCATTATCAAGCAACGAGTCCACCGCTTCCTGCAGCATGCGCTTCTCGTTGCGCACGATAATTTCCGGCGCCTTCAGCTCAAGCAGACGTTTCAGCCGGTTGTTGCGGTTTATGACGCGACGATACAAATCATTCAGATCGGACGTGGCGAAGCGTCCGCCATCCAGGGGTACCAGCGGACGCAACTCGGGCGGCAGTACAGGCAACACCGCCAAAACCATCCACTCCGGTTTGATGCCGGATTTGCTGAAAGCCTCCAGCACTTTCAAACGCTTGGAGATCTTCTTCATCTTCGTTTCGGAGCCGGTGGTTCCCATCTCGCGCCGGAGATTATCGATTTCAACACGAATGTTCAGGTTGCCCAACAAATCGCGTATGCCCTCCGCACCCATGCTGGCGCGAAAATCATCCCCGTATTCTTCTGTCTTGGCACGGTAGTCATCGTCGGTCAGCAACTGACACCGCTGGAGAGGGGTCATGCCCGGATCGGTTACCACATAGGCCTCGAAATAGAGCACGCGCTCTATATCACGCAGGGTCATATCCAGCACCATCCCCAAGCGCGATGGCAGCGATTTCAGAAACCAGATATGAGCCACCGGCGAAGCCAGTTCAATATGACCCATACGCTCGCGTCGAACCTTCGACAGCGTAACCTCAACCCCGCATTTTTCGCAGATCACGCCACGATGTTTCAACCGCTTATATTTTCCGCAAAGACACTCATAGTCCTTTACGGGGCCGAAGATTTTTGCGCAGAAAAGCCCATCCCGCTCCGGTTTGAAGGTACGGTAATTGATGGTTTCCGGCTTCTTCACCTCACCATAGGACCAGGAACGTATTTTCTCGGGAGAGGCCAGACCGATCTTGATCGAGTCGAACTCTTCTTTCTGGGTAACCTGTTTGAATAAATCAAGCAGTGCTTTCATTTGTCACTCCTGTTGATCAGGGGTCGATACAAAAAATTATCCGGTGAAAAAGCGGGGAAGAAAATATGTTTAATTGTTCGCACCTTTACATGAAATTACTAATGTCGATCCAAATCAATATCCATCGCCAGCGATCGGATTTCCTTCACCAGCACGTTGAATGATTCCGGCATACCTGCGTCAATTTTGTGATCGCCCTTGACAATGCTCTCATACACCTTGGTCCGGCCATTTACATCATCCGACTTGACCGTCAACATTTCCTGCAGGGTATAAGCGGCCCCATATGCTTCCAGTGCCCATACTTCCATTTCGCCAAAACGCTGACCACCGAATTGGGCCTTACCACCGAGCGGCTGCTGAGTTACCAGGCTATAGGGTCCGGTTGACCGTGCATGCATTTTATCGTCCACCAGATGATGCAGTTTCAGCACATGCATGTAGCCTACTGTAACCGAGCGGTCGAATGCCTCGCCTGTTCTGCCATCATAGAGGGTCACCTGCCCTGATCGAGGGAGACCGGCAAGTTCAAGCATATCCTTGATCTCCTGTTCGGTGGCACCGTCAAACACAGGGGTCGCGAAAGGAACGCCGTCCTTGAGATTTTCCGCCAGATCCAGAACCTCCGCGTCGGTAAGGGATGCAATATCCTCCGGCTTGCCGCTGGTGTTATAGATCTTCTCAAACAGATCCCGGATCTCGACCGTTTGACTGCCGGCACGAAGCATATCGCCGATTTTTCGTCCCAAGCCTTTTGCCGCCCATCCAAGATGGGTTTCCAGAATTTGGCCCACATTCATGCGTGAGGGCACGCCCAGGGGATTCAGCACCACATCAACCGGCGTGCCGTCGGCCATGTAAGGCATGTCTTCCACCGGTACAATTTTGGAAATAACGCCTTTATTGCCGTGACGCCCTGCCATTTTGTCTCCAGGCTGTAGACGCCGCTTTACCGCAACATAAACCTTGACCATTTTCTGCACACCGGGCGGCAACTCATCGCCTTGGGTAAGTTTCTTTTTCTTCTCTTCAAACGCCTCGTCAAACGCCCTGCGTTTCTGTGCCAGACCTTCCTCGATCTGTTCGAGCTGCAAGCTCGTCTCCTCATCGGAAAGCCGGATATCAAACCAGTGGTGCGGATCAACACTATCCAGATATTCCTTGGTGATGGGTGCGCCCTTGACGAGTTTCTTTGGTCCGCCAGTTGCAACCTTACCCTTGAGCAAACGCTCAATACGCACGAATGCGTCAGCTTCCACGATCCGCATCTGGTCAGCCAGATCTTTCTTGTATCGCTTCAGTTCATCCTCTATGATCTGCTGGGCGCGTTTGTCACGCTCTATACCTTCTCGAGTAAAAACCTGCACGTCTATTACTGTTCCCGAGATGCCTGACGGCACACGCAGTGAAGTATCTTTTACATCGGAAGCCTTCTCGCCAAAAATTGCGCGCAGCAGCTTTTCTTCAGGCGTCAGCTGGGTTTCCCCTTTAGGCGTGACCTTTCCTACCAGCACATCGCCGGCTTCCACTTCGGCGCCAATGTGAACGATGCCGGATGCGTCCAGGCGTCCGAGCTGCACTTCGGACAGATTCGAAATATCTCCCGTAATTTCTTCCGTTCCCAATTTGGTGTCACGGCTCACTACCGATAGTTCTTCGATATGGATGGACGTGAAACGGTCATCGGCAACAATACGTTCGGAGATGAGAATCGAATCCTCGAAGTTGAAACCGTTCCATGGCATAAATGCCACTAACATGTTTTGCCCCAGAGCCAGTTCACCCTGATCCGTGGAGGCGCCATCCGCTACCACGTCGCCGCGGGCAATGACGTCCCCCACTTTCACCAGTGGCCGCTGGTTGATATTGGTATTCTGGTTTGAACGGGTGTATTTAGTCAGGTTGTATATGTCTACGCCTACTTCCCCGGCCCGCGTTTCAATATCATGAACCCGCACTACGATACGGCTGGAATCTACATAGTCCACCGCGCCGCCCCGCACCGCCTTTACCGCAGTTCCGGAATCTACAGCTACTACCCGTTCGATACCCGTGCCGACCAGAGGCTTCTCCGCACGAAGGCAGGGAACCGCCTGCCGCTGCATGTTAGAGCCCATCAGCGCGCGATTGGCATCATCGTGTTCGAGAAATGGAATAAGTGAGGCGGCCACCGATACAATCTGCGCAGGCGCCACGTCCATATATTCGATGCGGTCGGGTGTCGCCAGGGTAAATTCGTTTTTATGACGACAGGAAACGATGTCATTGGTAAATCTGGCATCGCTGTCCAGTTCCGCGTTTGCCTGGGCAATCACATACTGACCTTCCTCAATAGCGGAGAGATAGTCAATTTCATCCGTTACACTGCCGTTTTTTACCTTGCGGTAGGGCGTTTCCATGAAGCCATATTCATTGGTCCGAGCATACAACGCCAGAGAGTTGATCAAACCAATGTTCGGGCCTTCGGGCGTTTCGATCGGACATACCCGGCCATAATGGGTGGGATGTACATCGCGCACCTCGAACCCTGCCCGTTCGCGTGTCAGCCCACCTGGCCCCAGCGCGGACACACGGCGTTTGTGAGTAATTTCCGAAAGCGGATTAGTCTGATCCATGAATTGCGACAACTGGCTGGAACCAAAAAACTCCCGCACTGCCGCCGATACCGGTTTTGCATTAATCAGGTCATGCGGCATCAGGTTGTCCGACTCCGCCTGACTGAGCCGTTCTTTCACCGCTCTTTCAACCCGCACCAAGCCAGAGCGGAACTGGTTTTCCGCCAGTTCGCCAACCGAACGGACGCGACGATTACCCAGGTGATCGATATCGTCTATCTCGCCGCGGCCATTGCGCAGTTCGACCAGAATCTTGATCACAGCAATAATGTCCTCATTCGACAATGTGGTGGACCCGTCCAGTTCGGTCCTGCCCACGCGGCGATTAAACTTCATGCGGCCCACTACTGAAAGATCGTAGCGTTCGGGCGCATAAAATAGTCCGTTGAACAATGCTTTGACTGCCTCCTCGGTAGGCGGTTCACCAGGACGCATCATGCGGTAGATGGCAACCTGCGCAGCCATCTGGTCGGTAGTCTCGTCTATTCTCAGTGTTTGCGAGATGTATGCGCCCTGATCAAGATCGTTTGTATAAATGGTGTGAATCTGTTCTATATTCGACTCGTGCAGTTTGGCGAGCAGAACCTCCGTAATCTCATCGTTGGCAAGTGCGAGAACTTCACCTGTTTCCTTATCCACCACGTTATGACCCAACACCCGCCCCAGCAGAAAATCTTCCGAGACCGCAAGCTTATCTATGCCCGCCTGCTGCATTTCCCGGACATGCTTGACAGTTATGCGTTTGTCTTTCTGGACGATAACTTTACCGCTTTTGGAGACGATATCGAAGCGGGCGGTATCGCCACGCAGCCGTTCCGGTATCAGTTCAAACAGAATACCTTTCTGAGACAGATGGAAGGCATCAAACGAAAAGAAACCTTCCAGAATTTGCTCCGGCGTATAGCCTATTGCTTTCAGCAATACAGTAATCGGCATTTTCCGGCGCCGGTCGACGCGGAAATAGAGATAGTCCTTGGGGTCGAATTCAAAATCAAGCCAGGAACCGCGGTAAGGGATAATGCGCGCGGAAAAAAGCAATTTACCGGAGGAATGTGTTTTACCCCTGTCATGCTCGAAAAATACACCGGGTGAGCGGTGCAGTTGAGACACAATCACGCGCTCGGTACCATTTATAACGAATGAACCTGTGTTGGTCATGAGCGGAATCTCGCCCATGTAAACTTCCTGCTCCTTCACCTCCCTCACGGTCGGCTTGGAAGCTTCCTTATCCATGATCGTCAACCGCACTTTTGCGCGCAACGGAGAAGCATATGTCAGGCCGCGCTGCTGGCATTCCTTGACATCGAATGGGGGCGAGCCAAGCACATAATTGACAAAGTCGAGACGAGCATTCTTGGAGTGGCTCTCAATCGGAAAAATCGACATAAACGCCGCCTGCAATCCCTCAGTGGCGCGATGGTCAGGCTCGACTTGAGCTTGCAGGAAAGCTGCGTAAGATTCGATTTGAGTAGCGAGAAGAAAGGGGATCGGCAAAACGCTGGCGCGCTTTGCGAAACTCTTACGAATACGTTTTTTCTCGGTAAACGAATAGCTCATGGAATCTCTCCGGGAGGTCAGAAGACAGATGGACAGAAAATTGGAGCAGAGTACCTGATTTTAGCTACCGTGCTGAGTGTTCTGCCGCACATAAAATGCGGGAATTCAAACGTTAAAAAAGCCAGAACCGACGGCGTTTTTCACGCCGTCAGCTGGTCTCATTGCTTTATTTCTATTTAATCTCGGCAGTTGCACCGGCTTCAGCCAGTTGTTTCTGAATGGCTTCAGCATCAGCCTTGGCGATGCCTTCCTTGACCGCTTTGGGTGCGCCGTCCACCAGATCTTTCGCCTCTTTCAGGCCCAATCCGGTAACGGCCCGCACCACCTTGATCACATTAACCTTGCTGTCGCCCACCGCTGTGAGCATGACGGTAAATTCAGTTTGCTCTTCCGCCGGAGCAGCAGCAGCACCGGCCGCGGGCGATGCCGTCGCGACAGCGGCGGCGGCAGCCGAAACGCCGAATTTTTCTTCCATTTCCTTGATCAGCTGGGAAAGTTCCAGCACGGTCATATTTGCAATCGATTCCAAAATTTCTGCTTTGGCTACAGCCATGATTTTCTCCTGATAATTAATTGTGTTACGGTTTCGAAGTCATTCGAAACCGGATTAAACGGCTTCTTTCTGATCGCGAATGGCAGCAAGGCCGCGGACAAAACGAGTTGGGACTTCGTTGAGTGTCCGAACAAAGCTGGCGACAGGCGCCTGCATCGTACCTAGCAGCTTTGCAAGCAGCTCGTCGCGGCTTGGAAGGGAAGCCAGGTTCGCGACATCCTTGCTTGACATGACCAGATTGGCCATGGCGCCAGCTTTGATTACCAGCTTGTCGTTGCTTCGGGAAAACTCGTGCAGCACTTTTGCCGCCGCGACTGGATCACTTCCTATGCCATAAGCCAAGGGTCCCACCATATGCTCGGAGAGACCGGAAAATGGCGTGTCCGTCACAGCCCGGCGGGCAAGCGAGTTTTTTAGCACCCGGAAATATATTCCCGATTGACGTGCTTTGGCACGCAACTGGGTCATATGCCCGACTCCAAGCCCACGGTACTCAGCAATGATGATGGCCTGGGCCTTCGCCACTTGAGCACTCACGTCAGCGACTACCGCTTTTTTCTCTTCTAAATTTAGACTCAAGGCACGTTCTCCATCAGTTAAAATGCGACGCTGAGCTACGGTATCGTAGGTATTGAGAAGCTGATAAAATGGAACTTCGCTCAAAACCTCGCAACCGGACTCAGTACCGCGAACCGGCGACCTTAAATCAGGAGTTAAATCTTTTCCTGTTTCTTGGGCACGCCATCTGCGCAGGGCGCTAGAGATGTTGGAAAGCAAAAGCGAAGCTGATAAAACGCATCGCTCATGTTTTCTCCATTTCAATTTGCAATTAAGTTATCAGTAATGACTTCCAATTCAGCCAATAAACCGGTTACGGCTTATCGCCCTTGGTTTGCCATTACATAACAACCCCAGCGGTCTTTGATAACCCATCGGATTAACATGTATGTCTCTCCGATGGCCCAAAGTCTTACAAATACAAATGCTTCGTTTTACAAATATTCCGCACAATCCGTTAAATGCTTACCGCATGCTGGCCTGATCCACCCGAACCCCTATGCCCATGGTGCTGGAGACGGATATCTTTCTCAGATAGACACCTTTGGATGCGGCGGGCTTGGATTTATTGAGCGCATCCAGCAGCGCCTGCAAATTTTGCATCAATGCGTCTACCGTGAAGGATGCCCGTCCGATAGTGCACTGGACAATACCCCCTTTATCGGCACGATATTGCACTTGCCCTGCTTTGGCATTCTTTACCGCACTCGCAACATCGGGTGTCACTGTGCCCACCTTGGGGTTAGGCATCAGGCCGCGAGGACCGAGGATTTGCCCCAATTGACCCACGATACGCATGGCATCGGGACTGGCGATGGCTACATCAAAGTCGATATTGCCTCCCTTGATCTGTTCGGCCAGGTCCTCAAAACCGACAATATCCGCACCCGCTGCGAGCGCCTCCTTAGCCTTATCACCTTGGGCAAATACTGCCACACGCACAATTTTTCCAGTGCCGGATGGTAGCACCACGGAACCACGCACCGCCTGGTCGGATTTTTTTGCGTCAATACCTAAATTGACAGCCACATCAATTGATTCATCAAATTTGGCAGTGGCTGTTTCCTTGATGATCGTGAGTGCATCCTGCAGGGGATAGAATTTACTGCGATCAGCCTGAGCTGTAATTGCCTTGAAACGTCTGGATACATGCGCCACGTTATACGCCCTCCACTTCTATACCCATGCTATGGGCGCTGCCGGCAATCGTGCGAACCGCAGCGTCCATGTCTGCCGCCGTCAGATCGGGCATCTTTATTTGTGCAATTTCTTCCGCCTGCTTCCGTGTCAACCGGCCTATTTTATCGGTGTGGGGCTTGGGGCTACCCTTGCCGACGCCCGCTGCTTTCTTTATAAGCACGGTGGCCGGTGTCGTTTTCATGATAAAGGTGAAGCTCTTGTCGGCATAGGCGGTAATGACAACCGGCACCGGCAGCCCAATTTCCATTTTCTGGGTTGCGGCATTGAATGCCTTGCAAAACTCCATGATATTAAGTCCCCGCTGACCAAGTGCGGGACCTATCGGCGGGCTAGGATTGGCCTTGCCTGCTGGTACCTGCAATTTGATGTAGCCGACTATTTTCTTTGCCAAAATAATTCTCCTCTCGGGTACAAGTGAACGCGATTACGCTCTCCCCGCGTTAACAACAAACACGCGACGCTTCCAATACTGCCGGAGTCCGCTCTATCCACTACTCAAGCTTTTTCAACCTGGCTGAAATCCAGTTCCACGGGGGTGGGACGGCCAAAAATGGAAACCGACACCCTGATCTTGCTTTTGTCATAATTGACATCTTCCACGTTGCCATGGAAATCCGTGAATGGACCTTCCTTGACACGTACCGCCTCACCCGCCTCAAAAAGAACCTTGGGCTTGGGTTTCTCGACCCCTTCCTGAATCTGATGGAGAATGTTCTGCACTTCCTTCTCACTGATAGGCGTCGGCTTCATGGCTGAACCTCCAATAAAGCCCGTGACCTTAGCGGTATTTTTTACCAGATGCCATGTCTCGTCAGTCATCTCCATCTCGACCAGCACATAGCCAGGAAAAAATTTCCTTTCGCTGAGATTTTTCTGACCGCCTTTCATTTCCACGACCTCTTCTACCGGAACCAGTATCTGCCCAAACTTGTCCTGCATTCCGGCACGATTGATTCTCTCCTTCAATGCGCGTTGCACACTCTTCTCAAATCCGGAGTAGGCATGAACCACATACCATTTCTTGTCCATCACCCCTCCTGTCCCATCAGATATTTCACGGCCAGCAACAACCCCGCGTCTACCATCCATAAAAAGAGGGCCATTACCACAACGAAGGCAAAAACGATGCCGGTAGTCTGCATCGTCTCCTTGCGGGTTGGCCATACGACTTTCCGGGTTTCTTCAGACGATTCTCTGCTGAACGCATAAAATTGTTTGCCTTGAGTGGTGAACCAAACCACCACCCCCGCCAAAACAATACCTCCCAGTACTGAAAGGACGCGAATTACCATCGCACTATCGCTCAGGTAATAGAAACCGGTAATACCCGCGATCAACAGCAGAAGCGCGAATCCCAACTTGATCTTGTCCACTACTCTATCCCACTCTGCCTTTAATGCTTTCAGTAAATGAAGCGGTGCGGAGGCACATGATGCACATTGCAACCTAGGCCCCGTGATTCGATCTCAATATATCGGTGGTATGCGAAGCTTTGCTTCCCCTCGAAAAACATGATTTGGATGACATGCCTGAGGCTGGCAGGCCAGGAGGGCATCGAACCCCCAACCTTCGGTTTTGGAGACCGACGCTCTGCCAATTGAGCTACTGGCCTGTATTTCTGTGTATGAATGCAACGCCTCAACGCCTGGAAGGATACTCTGCGACATTACTACTCGATAATCTTTGCCACTACGCCCGCGCCAACGGTTCTGCCGCCCTCGCGAATGGCAAAACGCAGACCTTCTTCCATCGCAATCGGCGCAATGAGGTTTACCGTCACCGAGACGTTGTCCCCCGGCATCACCATCTCGGTGCCAGCCGGCAGTTCAATCGCGCCCGTGACATCGGTGGTACGAAAGTAGAACTGGGGACGGTAGCCCTGGAAAAAAGGTGTATGACGACCCCCCTCTTCTTTGCCCAGCACGTAAATCTCGGCGGCAAACTTGGTATGCGGGGTGATGCTGCCCGGCTTGGACAGAACCTGGCCCCGTTCGACTTCTTCACGTTTGGTGCCGCGCAGCAATACGCCAACGTTGTCTCCGGCCTGTCCCTGATCCAGCAGCTTCCTGAACATTTCCACACCCGTGCAGACTGTCTTGATTGTAGGTTTCAAGCCTACTATCTCGATTTCTTCGCCCACTTTGACAACGCCGCGTTCCACCCGGCCGGTTACAACCGTGCCGCGCCCGGATATGGAGAAGACGTCTTCCACCGGCATCAGAAAGGTGCCGTCTATGGCACGCACCGGTTCCGGTATGTAGCTGTCCAGCGCATCCGCCAGTTTGTAGATGGAGGGCTCGCCTATGTCGCTCTGGTCGCCTTCCAGCGCCTTCAGGGCGGAACCGATGACAATGGGGGTGTCGTCGCCGGGAAAGTTGTATTTGGAGAGCAGTTCGCGCACTTCCATTTCCACCAGTTCCAGCAGTTCGGCGTCATCCACCATGTCGGCTTTGTTCATGTAGACGATGATGTAGGGCACGCCTACCTGGCGTGCGAGCAGTATGTGTTCGCGCGTCTGCGGCATCGGCCCGTCAGCAGACGATACCACCAGTATCGCGCCGTCCATTTGCGCTGCCCCCGTTATCATGTTCTTGACGTAGTCAGCGTGCCCCGGACAGTCAACGTGCGCATAGTGCCGGTTCGTCGTCTCATATTCAACGTGCGACGTGTTGATGGTGATGCCCCTTGCCTTCTCTTCCGGCGCAGAGTCAATCTGGGCATAACTCTTCGCCTCTCCTCCAAACTTCTTCGCCAATACCATCGTGATCGCCGCCGTCAATGTGGTCTTGCCATGATCCACATGCCCTATCGTCCCTACGTTCACGTGCGGCTTCGTCCGCTCAAATTTGCTCTTTGCCATGTCGATTCCTTTTTTTAAAGCACTTTTTCTATATTAACGCCTATGGAGCCCATGGCCAGGATTGAACTGGCGACCTCTCCCTTACCAAGGGAGTGCTCTGCCACTGAGCTACATGGGCAAGCATCTTTCTGCCTGAAAACCGCACTGAAACGAAAAACCTGCAATAACTCCGCCGATGCTTTTAACTTTTCTTCCACTCCGGAATCTGGAGCGGGTGAAGGGAATCGAACCCTCGTCGTAAGCTTGGAAGGCTTCTGCTCTACCATTGAGCTACACCCGCATCTCAATCGACAGATTGAAGTGATCAATCAGCTCTCAGAGAAAAGGCATCGCGCACCACCTAACCTGCGCGCCCTTCGCCACCTAAAACCAAGCTCATCATCAGGGTCACGGAATATAACGCCCGCGGAGCCCGGGCACATACGGTCACCCTGATTTGGTGGAGGGGGAAGGATTCGAACCTTCGAAGGCAGAGCCGTCAGATTTACAGTCTGATCCCTTTGACCGCTCGGGAACCCCTCCGAACGAAACTGCTAATTGTGAATGCTTCGGATATATAAGTCAACGTCCATTTCAGGGTTTTTACTTGCCAACCGCAAATCTCCGGAATAGCGAGATGCCGATTTCAGCCATGACTGGAGATTCTCAAGTTGACAGTGAGATATCTTCGCCTGAGATAATCAGTGCGTAGATCCTTGACGCAATCCTAATAGTTCAACATCGAAAATCAATGCCGCATTCGGTGGAATTACGTTACCCGCGCCCCGCGCACCATAGGCCAACTCGGACGGAATAATCAAAGTTCGTTCCCCGCCCACTTTCATACCGGCAACACCTCGGTCCCAACCTTTAATTACGCGCCCTGCGCCGAGGAGAAATGAAAAAGGGGTGCCACGATCGCGGGAGCTATCAAATTTCGCCCCCTTTTTATCAGGAGCGCTTGCATCGTAAAGCCAACCGGTATAATGCACTTCAACTGCCTTGCCAATGGTTGCTTCTTCCCCGGTTCCTACTTTGGTATCCTTCTTTATGAGTTCGGTCACGCTGGATGCTCCTTGCCTGGTTTCAGAAAATGCAATCTGGGGTAATAGAATCATGCCCAATATCAATACGCTCAAATTGATCAGTGTGTTTACTTTAAACATGATGACCTCGACAATTAAATAAAATTTGCCAGCACCCAAACGTTTATATTATACCGGTCCACCTGCATCGCCGCGATAAAAGGATTATCAAGTTTTAAGAATCCTGGATAAATCCAAGTCAAACCCGAGTCAAACCTTTTCCGTCTATGCAAGAGCACCTGAACGAAGAGATACACCGCAAGCCGCACAGTCCTTTATTGCGGCTACATGATTCGCGCGTCGTACGGTCTCTGTACCTGGCGGCAGGATTCGCTGCCCTTATACTGGCAGTGGCAGGCATAGTGCTGCCAGTGCTGCCTACGACCCCTTTTGTGCTGCTTGCCGCAGCTTGCTTCGCGCGCAGCTCAAAACATTTCCACGACATGCTCCTGGCCAACCGCCTCGCTGGCCCGATTATCCGCGAATGGGTCGAGCACCGCAGCATTCCTCGCCGGGTTAAGCGCTGGGTATACTTGCTGCTGGCACTGTCATTCGGCAGTTCCATCCTGATGATGCCATCTATCCGACATCAAGCTATGCTGGCCGTGCTGGGTATAGTCCTGGTGGCGTTTATCTGGCGCATCCCTGTAAGAGACTCCCATACCGGTCCATGACATGAGGTTCACAGCTCATATTCAAGGTATGGCCGGCTGGCGCGGATCGTTCGCCCATGAGAACCAAAGGCGAGTTACATGACCTGATGCGCTTGCGGCGGCCCGACGCGGCCACCCCATACTGATCTTACTGCGAAGCGGCCTGTGGCTCAGCCACAAAGATCTCGACCCGACGGTTTTTTGCTCTGTTTGCCGGAGTATCGTTGGCAACAATAGGTTCACGGGAACCACGCCCGTCAACACTTATACGATTTGAAGAAACGCCCTGGTTTACCAGATAATCACGCGTGCTGGCTGCACGGTTGAGCGATAGTGGATTATTGACCGCATCGCTACCCGAACTGTCGGTATGCCCGATAATCGTTACCCTGGTGCCGGGATTATTGCTCAGGCTGGTCGCAAAGCTCTCCAATATCGGTCTGAAATTGGACTTGATCTCCGCTCGGCCGGTATCAAACGAAATATCGCTTGGGATATCAAGCTTCAGGCGATTATCAGACGTTTTTACCACTTCGACCCCCGTACCCGCGGTAGCTTGTTCCATCTCCCGCTTCTGCTCTTCCATTCTTCTGGACCATACATTTCCGGCAATAGCACCGACACCGGCACCAGCCGCCGCACCGATTGCCGCACCTTTGCCTTTACCCGCAATCGCGCCAATTATTGCGCCCGTGCTTGCGCCAATCCCTGCGCCGATAGCTGTATCTCTGGTCCTGGTGCTCTGCGTTTCAGGTGAACTGGCACAGCCACCTAATGTCAAGACCATCGCTATGGAAATAACGGGCAATTGGTTACGCATGATTTTCTCCTGATTGTTGTTAGGGTTGGTAGCGGCAATTTCTTGATATTACTATTTCTGGATATTACTATTAACTCTACCAGAGGCGTTAACAGATGCATATTCAATATTCGCGAATCGGAATGCACAGCCGATGCCAGAAGTTGCCTGCGGTTGGAATATAATCCGTCCTTGCAGACAAGAGAATTTTTTATCCCCGATCCTGACTTGAAAACGTTTTTCATCACCCCCTGGGGTGATGCATGACATGCAACCGCTTCAACCGCTCGCGGGCCACGTGGGTATAAATTTGGGTGGTGGAGATATCGGCATGACCCAGCAGCAATTGTACGACGCGCAGATCAGCGCCGTGGTTGAGCAGGTGCGTGGCAAAAGCGTGACGTAACGTGTGTGGCGACAACGGAGTGATGATGCCGGCCTGCCGCGCATAGCGTTTGATCAGATACCAGAAAGCCTGGCGTGTCATGGCCGAACCACGGGAGGTAACAAACAGGGCGTTACTCACTCTCCCCCCCAACAAGCTGGACCGAATTTCCTTAACGTATCGGCTTACCCACTCCAGCGCCTCTTCACCCAGGGGCGTCAGGCGTTCTTTTCCGCCCTTGCCTATCACTCTTACAATACCCATGTTCAGGCTGATTTGTGCGCTCTCCAGACTGATGAGTTCGGATACGCGCAACCCGCTCGCATACAACACTTCGAGCATGGTCCGATCACGTAATCCCAATGGGAGATCCACATCGGGTGCGTTAAGCAGCGCTTCCACATCCGCTTCAGTCAGGCTTGCAGGCAAACTGCGGGGAAGCTTCGGCGCATCTATGTTGAGGCTGGGATCAATCTGAATTTTCCCCTCGCGTAGCAGAAATCGGTAGAAACGCTTCAGGCTCGATAACTCCCGGCTGGTGGTGCTGGCCTTGACCCTGACGGAGACCTTATGGGCAAGAAAAGTGAGCAGATCGGAATGAGTCGCTGCTATCAGGGCGCTATCGCACTGCTTTTGCTGCTTTTGCTTTGCAAGCCACTGGCCGAACTGCTCCAGATCGCTGCGGTAGCTTTCCAGTGTATTATATGAAAGCCCGTCTTCCAGCCACAATGCATCACAAAATGCATCCAGCACGCCCGAGCCAGGTTCAGACCCCCTCATGCCGCAATAACCAGCGCTTGATAGCGAGCGGATTTCCGTCGCTTGCGTTCATAAAACCTCCCAGTCCGCCATTTTTGGCAATAACGCGATGACAGGGTATGACAATCGGGAGCCGGTTGGCACCGCATGCCTGTCCTACTGCTCGCGGAGCGGAATGCAATTGTGTAGCAATGTCCGCATAACTGCGAGTTGCGCCATTTGGAATATCCTGAATAGCGCGCCATACCCGGCGCTGGTGAATGGTACCCCCAATGTGCATTGATAAATCGAATACAAAACCCGGATCGTCCAGATACGCCTGCAATTGATTGCAAACTTCCTTGGCCAGGTAAGTTTTCGGAGCCAGGGGCAGCGTATCAAGAGGGAGGTATTCGATATCTGTCAACCAGTCTTCCTCAATGCGAAGACCGAGAACAGCAAACGGAGTGGCAAGCTTCGCCTGATAGTCGTCTGCCATTTGTACCTTGGGACCAGCCTTCGATTTAACCATGATAGCATTTTGTCCGCTTAATCAGCACCAGCGCTCACCGCTGGTTAACGCAAGGAATTCCGCCGGGCAAGTTTTCATCCAATTGTGTCCTGTCCACTTTGACTTTATGCGAACAGTCCGGCGATAATCAGTCATTATCCGGTTTGAACAACCTGTCGGCAAGACCCTGAGCGAAGGAGCAAGCGGTGAAATTCAGCATAAAAAGCGGGAACCCCGAGAAGCAGCGCAGTGCGTGCATTGTTGTGGGCGTATTCGAGCCACGCAAATTGACAGAAGCGGCCGAAGCGATGGACAAGATCGCCGACGGGTATATCAACGGCATATTGCGCAACGGCGACATGGAAGGCAAGGCGGGCTCTGCACTGGTACTGCATAGCGTACCCAATACCTTGTGCGAGCGAGTTCTGCTGGTGGGGCTCGGCAAGGAACAGGAACTTAGCGATAAGACATATTGCGATGCGGTACGCACTGCCTTCAAGACATTGCATGAAACCGGCGCTACGGATGCGACACTTTTTTTGACGGAAGTTGATGTAAAAAATCGCGACACCGCGTGGAAAGTCTCACAGACCGCTATCGTCGCGATGGAGAGTATTTATCGCTTCGATCGTCTCAAGAGCAAAGTTGAAGACAACAAACCGCATCTTCGCAAAGTCACCCTGGGTATCGTGAACACAAACCGAAAGGCGGAGCTTGCCGTCAGCGAAGAAGCTCTGCAACAGGGACTCGCCATAGCCGACGGCATGAATCTGGCCAAAGACCTGGGAAATCTTGCGCCCAACATCTGTACCCCAACCTACCTGGCGGAGCAGGCCTCGGATATCGCCCGAACGCATAAGCTCAAGGCTACCATTCTGGAGCAGAAGGACATGGAAAAGCTCGGTATGGGCGCACTGCTGGCGGTCGCCCGCGGCAGCCGTCAACCCGCCAAGCTGATCGCGCTGGAATACTGGGGACGAACCAAAAAGGAAAAACCTGTCGTGCTGGTGGGCAAGGGCGTTACTTTTGATACTGGCGGCATTTCGTTAAAGCCCGCGGCGGAAATGGATGAAATGAAGTACGACATGTGCGGGGCAGCCAGCGTGCTTGGCACCATTACCGCGGTGGCGAAAATGGGCCTGCCCGTCAACTTGATCGGCATTATTCCGACCACCGAAAATATGCCCGGTGGCAATGCCACCAAACCAGGTGACGTCGTTACGAGTATGTCTGGACAAACCATAGAAATTCTCAATACTGATGCAGAAGGACGGTTAATCCTTTGTGATGCGCTCGCTTATGCCGAGCGATATGAACCGGAAACCGTAATTGATATTGCCACTCTTACCGGCGCCTGTGTCATTGCGCTCGGCCATGTCGCTTCGGGTTTGCTCAGCAATGATGAAGAGCTGGCGGAGGAACTGCTGGATGCCTCCACACGTGCCGCGGATCGCGCCTGGCGCCTGCCCTTGTGGGATGAGTACCAGGAGCAACTGAAAAGTAATTTTGCCGATATGGGCAATATCGGCGGACGCGCGGCCGGAACCATTACCGCTGCCTGCTTTCTGTCGCGTTTTACCAAAAAATATCGATGGGCCCACCTGGACATAGCGGGAACCGCCTGGAAATCCGGCAAGGAAAAGGGCGCGACAGGCCGGCCCGTACCGCTGCTGACGCAATTTCTTATAGGACGGTCCAGAAAAAAAACGCCTCCCGGAAATAAGTCGACATGACTGAAATCGACTTCTACTCTGGCGGCGATAAGCTTCACACTGCTTGCCGTCTTGTCGCCAAGGCAATGCGCAAGGGCCTCAAGGTAATGATTTACACGTCGGACACATCAATTGTCGAGCGGCTCGATAAACTGTTGTGGACTTTTTCGTCGATCGATTTCGTCCCTCACTGCCGTGTGGACGACAAGCTGGCTGATGTAACTCCGGTCATACTTGCCGACAAGGCGACGAAACTTCCACATGACGACGTACTGCTCAACCTGGACGTTGAAAGTCCGTCTTTCTTCAGCCGATTCACACGTTTGATCGAAATAGCTGGAACCACACCAGAAGATACGGAGGCGGCACGCAAGCGCTACCGCTTCTACCAGGACCGGGGATACCAAATCCGCCATCACAACCTGGGAACAGTGTAATCAACACAGGCTCAAAAACACCATCTCCGACGCTCCTCAAAGCTGGAATTTCACTCTCCTCCATCTCTCATTTATTTTGCAAATCCGGGGACCTTCATGACAAATAGCAGCGATGAAGCGCCGTCAGAACCCGAGTATGATGAAATCCTGCGTAAGCTGGACGCCTTATTGCGGAAGCACCAGAGCAGGTCATCCGCTTCAGCGCCGATCGAAGCAAACTACGGCTCGGGTTCTCTTCCACCCTCCTTTTCCGGAGCACTGGATCAGGAATCGCTGAGTGCGTCCGATAACATACCTACGCTTAATGAAATAGTATATGTGACACCCCCAATGCTATCGCCACAGTCTGATATTACGCTCCTGCTGGAGCAAGTTCTGGATACGGCGCTAAGGGACGCCGGGATTGATCTGGAAGCCGGAGCGCGCAAAACATTGGTCCAGGCCCTGGAATCCCACTTATTCGGTCTTTGATCGCCTTGCAGGCTATCGGCGGTATCGAAATTTATATCGTTCAAAGAGTTCCCACAACTCCAGAAGAAGTTTCTCAGGGCCGTAATAGTCCTGCCGCCTGCGTCTGCGCCTTCCGCTATAATTGCCGGTTTCCGGCCATCCCGATCAATATCCATGCAACTCGAAAAAAGCTTTAATCCCCGCGAGATCGAAGGTCGCTGGTATTCGCGATGGGAATCCGCCGGCTATTTCAAATCCATGCCCGGCGAAACAGCCGCGGGCACAGTCCCCGCCTATTGCATTATGCTGCCTCCACCCAACGTAACTGGCACGCTGCACATGGGTCATGCTTTTCAGCACACCTTGATGGACGCGCTGACGCGCTATCACCGGATGTGCGGGGACAATACCCTTTGGCAACCGGGTACCGATCACGCCGGAATTGCTACCCAGATCGTGGTGGAACGCCAACTGGATCAACAAAACATCGACCGCCGCGATCTGGGGCGCGAAGAATTTCTCAAGCGGGTATGGCAATGGAAAGCGGAATCCGGCTCTACCATTAGCCGCCAGATGAGGCGGTTAGGTGCTTCCTGCGACTGGTCGCGCGAACGCTTCACCATGGATGTGGAATTATCCCGGGCGGTTACCGAGGTTTTTGTGCGGCTTTATCGCGATGGCCTCATTTATCGCGGCAAACGCCTGGTGAACTGGGATCCGGTGCTGCAAACCGCCGTTTCCGATCTGGAAGTGGTATCGGTGGAGGAAGACGGATCTCTGTGGCATATTCTGTACCCGCTCGAGAAGGAGAAGGACCGGGCAATGGATTCGGATGAAACGGAAACGGAACCGGAAGGATTGATTGTCGCCACGACCCGTCCCGAAACCATGCTGGGCGATATGGCAATCGCCGTACATCCGGATGATGCGCGCTACCTGCATCTGATAGGGCGCCATGTGCGCCTTCCCTTATGCGAACGCAGCATTCCCGTAATTGCCGACTCCTATGCCGATCCGGAATTTGGTACAGGTTGTGTGAAAATCACCCCTGCCCATGATTTCAATGACTATCAGGTAGGACAACGGCACAAACTCGTTCCGCTCAACATCCTCACACTGGATGGAAAGATCAACGATCTGGCGCCTGCGGAGTATCAGGGGCTGGATCGTTTCGACGCCCGCAAGAAAATTATCGCGGATCTGAAAGCGCACGGTCTCCTGGTTGAAACCAGGACCCATAAACTGATGGTGCCGCGCGGCGATCGAACCCATGCGGTGATCGAGCCAATGCTTACCGACCAATGGTATGTTGCAATGGAAAGCATGGCGAAGCGTGGACTGGAGGCAGCGGCGGGCGGCGAGGTTACATTCATTCCTGAAAACTGGAGTCACGTTTATAACCAATGGCTGGAAAACATCCAGGACTGGTGCATTTCCCGCCAACTATGGTGGGGACACCGAATTCCGGCCTGGTATGACGATGAGGGCAACATCTATGTAGCTAAAACCGAAAAAGATGCGTACGAGCAGTATTTTGAGCATCTGAAGAATGATGCCGGGCACCACCTCACACCCGACAAGATTTTGGTTTTCAATACACTTGTTGAAATCTCCGAGGAGATTGAGCAAGTCGTAAAGTATTGCGGAATTCCTCCTTTGCGCCAGGATGAGGATGTTCTCGATACCTGGTTTTCGTCAGCCCTGTGGCCATTTTCCACGCTCGGCTGGCCCGATGAAACATCGGAACTCAGGACCTTTCTGCCGACTTCGGTTCTAGTCACCGGCTTCGACATCATTTTCTTCTGGGTAGCGCGCATGGTGATGATGTCGCTCTATTTCACCGGCAAGGTACCGTTCAGGGAGGTATATATAACGGGCCTGATACGCGATGCGGAAGGCCACAAGATGAGTAAATCCAAGGGAAATGTGCTGGACCCGCTGGACCTCATCGACGGTATCGCCTTGCCGGACCTGATTTCCAAGCGAATCACCGGCTTGATGAATCCCGGACAGGCCGAATCTATCGAAAAAATCACGCGCAAGCACTTCCCCGAGGGCATTCCCGCGTTCGGCGCCGATGCACTGCGTTTTACGTTCGCCAGCCTCGCCTCCCATGGCCGCGACATAAAATTTGATATGCAGCGCTGCGAGGGTTATCGCAATTTCTGTAACAAGCTGTGGAATGCCACCCGATATGTGCTGATGAACTGTGAAGGCAAAGATACGGGTTTGACGGAACCAAGGCCATCGGAATATTCCGATGCTGATAAATGGATCATCAGCCGCTTGCAACTGGCAGAAAGCACGATAGCGCAGGCTTATCGCGATTACCGCTTCGATACTGCAGCACGAGAAATCTATGAATTTGTGTGGGATGAGTATTGTGATTGGTATCTGGAGTTCGCCAAGGTACAGTTGAATAACGGCAATGACGCAGTACAGCGCGCCACCCGCCGCACTCTCGCACGAGTACTGGAAACCACATTGCGGCTTGCCCATCCCATCATTCCCTTCATTACTGAAGAATTGTGGCAGAGCCTCGCTCCGCTTGCCGGCAAGCAAGGCGCGAGTATCATGTTGCAACCGTACCCCAAAGCCGACCAGGGGAAAATAGATGAAGACGCAACCGCTCGCATCGTTGCACTCAAGGAAATGATCAACGCCTGCCGAACTCTGCGCGGCGAAATGAATTTGTCCCCGGCACTACGGGTTCCGCTGCTGGCCGTGGGCAATGAGCAAACGCTTACCGCCTTTTCCCCCTACCTGACAGCGCTGGCTAAACTATCAGGCCTTGAAATCATGCAGGACAGCTTGCCCAATGCGGAAGCGCCGGTCGCAATCGTCGGCGAATTCAGGTTGATGCTTAAAATCGAGGTGAATATTGAGACGGAACGCGCGCGACTGATCAAGGAAATTGCTCGTATTGAAGGCGAAATCACCAAAGCCGAAATCAAGCTAACCAATGGCAATTTTGTCGAACGTGCTCCAGCGAAGGTGGTGGACCAGGAAAAAGAACGGCTGGCCAATTTTGGTGCGACCCTTGGGAAACTGAAAGAACAACTACTGAAACTGGACAGATTGAAACCTTTGAACGGGCTCTCCAGCTAACCAAGAATGGCCTTACGACCGAGTTTTACGGGACGGGAGCGGAATGCGGCACCGGCCGGAGAAACCGGGGAGCAAATAGCGGCCCCCTTCCGATAAAGGGCTGATGAGAAAGATTGGCAAACCCCGCCGCCACCAGCATTGGCCCATACGAGCCCTTCCATCGGGATTGCAGCAAAAGCGTGCACTCACTTCAATTGCGTCTCTGCGCCCCCATGGTAGAAGCGGCTGCAATCATTATTGGGTCTCTTATGATCATACCCAGCATTTTTTTCATGTCCAACTCACAGGCCCCGGCCCGTTATCCGGCGTAAAAAATTCAAGTATGATGCCTGGCTGCGCTATAATGCCGAACCATTCAAATCCTCTCACTCTCTGCCGCACGGCGGAGTTTTTATAAAAAGGGGGAATAATCATAATTGTTCTGTTAGGGGGGCCCGGCGCGGGAAAAGGCACGCAGGCCAGCTATATCAAGGAATATTTTGGCATTCCGCAGATTTCCACGGGAGACATGCTGCGCGCGGCCGTCAAGGCGGGGTCCGACCTGGGCATCATGGCCAAAAAGATCATGGATGAGGGCGGGCTTGTTTCTGATGACATCATTATCAGTCTGGTAAAGGCCCGTATCGCGCAGCCGGACTGTGAACGAGGTTTTCTCTTTGACGGTTTTCCTCGTACCATTCCCCAGGCGGACGCAATGAAGGCCGCGGGCGTACCGATCAACTTCGTCATTGAAATTGATGTGCCCGATGAAGAGATCATCAGGCGTTTGTCGGGCCGGCGCGTGCATCCCGCTTCGGGCCGTATTTATCACATGACATTCAATCCGCCCAAGACGGATGACAGGGACGATGTAACCGGCGAGCCGCTGATACAGCGTGATGATGACAAAGAGGAAACCGTAAGGAAACGGCTCGAAATTTATCACGCCCAAACCAAACCATTGGTAGAATACTATGCCAGATGGTCAGCTAGCGGCGGAATGGGCGCCCCCACATATGTAAAAATAACGGGGACCGGTTCGGTGGAAAACATCCGTGACGCCATTTTCGCGTCACTGAAATAACTTCAGGCAACTCCTGGCGGCTCAAGCTTCATGGTATCACCGCCGTTTTAATTCGCGAACAGAGCAATATCGAAGCGGCAGGAGTTCCAATGTTGCCGCGTAAATGATGGCGCGCCCGGATTGTAGCGCCACGGGAGCAAGTGCGCCAGTATATTGCCGTAGTGTAATAAAGGAATAAAGGATTTAGATAATCAGGGGAGAAAAATGGCAGCAAAAAATGCTTTTTATGCTCAATCCGGCGGAGTTACCGCCGTCATCAATGCCTCTGCTGCTGGCGTCATCGAAACCGCGCGCCAACAAAAGGGAAAGATAGGCAAGGTTTATGCGGGCCGTAACGGTATCATTGGCGCCCTTACCGAAGAACTGATCGATACGGGCGAAGATTCCGACGCGGCGATCAGGGCCTTGCGCCATACTCCGTCAGGCGCGTTCGGATCTTGCCGCTACAAGCTGAAGAGCCTTGAACAAAACAGACGGGAGTACGAGCGTCTGATCGAAGTATTCAAAGCACATAATATCGGTTACTTCTTCTATAATGGCGGCGGTGATTCAGCCGACACCTGCCTCAAGGTCTCCCAACTGGCCGATACCCTGGGCTACCCCATCCAGGCCATCCATGTACCGAAAACGGTAGATAACGACCTTCCCATCACCGACTGCTGTCCGGGCTTCGGCTCAGTCGCGAAATACATCGCGGTATCCACCCTCGAAGCAAGCTTTGACGTAGCCAGCATGTGCGCAACATCGACCAAGGTATTCGTGCTGGAAGTGATGGGGCGCCATGCGGGGTGGATCGCGGCGGCAGGCGGTTTGGCGTCCAGCAGCGACCGTGAAATTCCGATCGTCATCCTCTTTCCCGAGATCGCTTTCGACAAATCGAAATTTATCGCCAAGGTGGACAGTTATGTCAAACAATTCGGCTACTGCTCGGTAGTGGTGTCCGAAGGCGTGAAAGGAGATGACGGGAAATTCCTCTCCGACCAGGGAGTTCGCGACGCTTTCGGGCACGCGCAACTGGGCGGCGTAGCGCCTGTGGTGGCAAACATCGTCAAGGAGCAGCTTGGGCTGAAATACCACTGGGGTGTAGCGGACTATCTGCAACGGGCTGCGCGTCATATCGCATCCGAAACCGACGTGGAGCAGGCTTACGCAATGGGCAAGGCTGCGGTGGAATTCGCCGTCCAGGGGCACAACTCGGTAATGCCCACGATAGAGCGCATTTCGAATAAACCATACAAGTGGAAAGTCGGTATGGCGCAGCTTTCCCAAGTCGCCAACGTTGAGAAGATGATGCCCGAAAATTTCATCAGCGAGGATGGTTTTGGCATTACCGATAAATGCCGAGAGTATCTCGCGCCGCTCATCAAGGGAGAAGATTATCCCCCATACGAGGATGGGTTACCGACCTACGTGCGGCTGAAGAATGTCGCAGTAGCGAAAAAACTCGGCGACTTCACGATTTGAATCCCTTCAGATCTGACGTAATTGAAAGTGCATAAGTAGTATTGGCAGTATTGTTTACTTGGTGTTTGGATACACCAACGGATGCTTCACGCGGAATTCCGGGATTGGAATTCCCGGTAGGTGTTTTTGGATGATCCGACTTTAACTGGAGATTTAAATGGCTACTGGTTTAATCATCGCAATTGGCTGTGCGATGGCGGCGCTCGTCTACGGAGCGATTTCGATAAAATGGATTGTGGCTTTGCCAACCGGCAACGAACGCATGCGCGATATCGCGGCTGCGATTCAGCAGGGCGCTTCGGCTTATCTGAATCGCCAATACACCACCATCAGCATAGTGGGCGTGATTCTGCTGATGGCCATTTTCATGGCACTTGGCTGGCAAACCGCGGTAGGCTTCGCCCTTGGCGCGATCTTGTCAGGCCTGACCGGATATATCGGCATGAACGTGTCTGTGCGCGCCAATGTACGTACTGCGGAAGCTGCTCGTCAAGGACTCAACGCCGCACTTGATGTGGCCTTCAAGGGCGGAGCCATCACGGGCATGCTGGTGGTAGGCCTGGGTCTGCTAGGCGTGGCCGGCTACTTTGCGGTGCTTACCGGCATGGGCGCTACCCAGGCGGAGGCAACTCATGCCTTGGTAGGCGTGGCCTTCGGTAGTTCGCTGATTTCCATTTTTGCCCGCCTTGGCGGCGGAATTTTCACGAAGGGCGCAGACGTCGGCGCCGACCTCGTGGGCAAGGTTGAAGCCGGCATTCCTGAGGATGATCCGCGCAACCCGGCGGTGATTGCCGATAACGTCGGAGACAATGTCGGAGACTGTGCCGGTATGGCGGCGGACCTGTTTGAGACTTACGCCGTTACCATTATCGCGACCATGCTGCTGGGCGGGTTGCTCATCACCGACGCTGGCCCGAATGCGGCACTTTATCCGCTGGTGCTGGGCGGAGTCTCGATTATTGCCTCGATCATCGGCTGCTACTTTGTCAAGGCGCGTGAGGGCGGCAAGATCATGAATGCGCTTTATCGCGGCCTGGCAGTCGCCGGCGGACTGGCGGCACTCGCCTACTACCCCATCACTACCATAATGCTGGGCGACGGCGTAATGATTGAGGGCAAACTGGTTTCATCGATGAATCTTTATCTCGCCGGGTTGGTCGGCCTGGCACTCACCGCTGCCATGGTCTGGATTACCGAGTATTACACCTCCACCGAATACAAGCCGGTGCGGCATATCGCGGAAGCTTCCAGCACCGGCCACGGCACCAACGTGATTGCGGGTTTGGGCGTTTCCATGAAGTCCACCGCGGCCCCGGTGCTGGTCGTTTGTCTCTCTATCTGGTGCACGTTTGAGCTTGCAGGACTATATGGCATTGCCATTGCTGCTACGTCCATGCTGTCAATGGCCGGAATTATCGTGGCACTCGACGCCTACGGTCCAATTACCGACAACGCGGGCGGCATCGCGGAAATGGCTGGCCTGCCGCCAGAGATACGGGATATTACCGATCCGCTGGACGCGGTGGGCAACACCACCAAGGCGGTGACAAAAGGCTACGCCATCGGCTCTGCCGGTCTGGCTGCGCTGGTGCTGTTTGCGGATTACACCCATGCGCTTGCGAGCGGCGGCAAATCGGTAAGTTTTGATTTATCCGACCACATGGTGATCATCGGTTTGTTTCTGGGTGGGATGGTTCCCTACCTCTTCGGCGCCATGGCAATGGAAGCGGTCGGTCGTGCTGCTGGTTCGGTAGTGGTGGAAGTGCGCCGTCAGTTCAGGGAAATTCCCGGCATCATGGAAGGTACGGCCAAGCCGGATTACTCCAGAGCAGTGGATATGGTAACAAGAGCGGCTATCAAGGAAATGATCCTTCCTTCGTTGCTGCCGGTAGCGGTGCCTCTGCTCGTCGGCCTCCTGCTTGGCCCGGTAGCCCTGGGCGGGGTTCTGATTGGCGCCATCATCACGGGTATTTTTGTGGCAATTTCCATGACCGCCGGGGGCGGGGCCTGGGATAACGCAAAAAAATACATTGAAGACGGCAACTTTGGCGGAAAGGGCTCTGAAGCACATAAAGCCGCCGTCACGGGCGACACTGTCGGCGATCCCTACAAGGATACCGCTGGCCCCGCGATCAATCCGCTCATCAAGATCATGAACATTGTGGCGTTACTGATCGTACCGCTGCTATAAAATTGCACCTCCCAAAAAGCACGCCTGATAGTTCCGGCGTGCTTTATTTTTTTTGAAGATTAATCTCGTTCGTGTATCAACACTCAGATCTTTCCCCGATTCCCGATATTTCTTATGAATAACAAGATCAGTCTCACTCTTGCTGATGCCAAAATTATCGCCGCGGCGGCGGAAGCGGAAGCCCGCCGCAACAATTGGCCGGTCGTGGTTGCCATTGTTGATGATGGCGCTCACCTGGTTAGCCTGCTGCGCCTCGACAATGCACAATTCGGCAGTATTGACGTCGCAATCCAGAAGGCCCGTGCCGCCATTGCTTTTCGCCGCCCTACCAAGGTTTGGGAAGAACATATTGCTGATGGGCGCATGCGTTATCTCGGCCTGCCCGGAACCCTGCCGATTGAAGGAGGCCTGCCCATCGTAGTGGATGGCCAGTTTATAGGGGCTGTGGGGGTAAGCGGCGTAAGATCCAGTGAGGATGCGCAAATTGCACAAGCGGGATTGGATGCGTTGCCGGGGAAGGTCTGAAAAAACGCTTTTTTTGCCCAGTTTCGGTTACTACATAGGACTCGGCGGGACCGGTACAAAGGATTCCAGGAATCAGCTTGGCCCCGGCGAGGGCATCCGGGATAAAATCGCGACCGGACGCAATGCGCTATCAAGCATGCAAACTCCCGGTTTTTCTTCCATCACGCCGCTGCATACTGCACAATGTAGTGCGAGATCGATGTTTCCCGTGTTCTCGTAAGCCCTTCTCCGAACCATCGCCTCCCCTTTTCTCGTCATCGCTATCCAACTTGAGGCTGAGTTAAGGTAGGATTGGGCTGCAAATCAATGAATGCCCTTACTGAACCCTCAGGATTATATGAATAACTCGGAGCTTCAACAAAAAACGTTTCTTCTCATGTTGATTGCCGTCTCCGTGGCATTCGTATGGATTCTCTTGCCATTCTACGGCGCGGTATTCTGGGGCTCAGTTCTTGCCATCATATTTACCCCGTATTATCGCCGGTTGCTGGGCGTCATGAAAAATCGCCCAAACCTTGCCGCGATCACCACTCTATTGCTCTGCCTGATTGTGGTGATTCTCCCGATTACAATAATGACAATTTCAATGCTGCAGGAAGGCGTCATTGTCTACCAGCGGATTCGATCGGGAGAATTGAATTTTGGCGCATATTTTCAACAGATCATTAGCGCTTTACCGCCCTGGTTAGTCAATCTGTTGGACCGCTCGGGACTCACAAATATTTCCGAACTGCAGGAGATGCTGTCAACCGGCGTTTTGCAGGGGAGTCAATTTCTCGCAATGCACGCACTTAGCATCGGTCAGGATACTTTCGAGTTCGTTATCAGTTTCGGCATCATGCTGTACCTGCTTTTTTTCCTGCTGCGCGACGGCGCCGCGCTCTCGTCGAAGATCAAACAAGCCATACCGCTGAGCATGGAGCATAAGCGGCATCTGTTCGCCAAATTCACGACTGTTATTCGCGCCACTGTGAAAGGTAACGTTGCCGTTGCTGCAATTCAGGGAGCACTGGGCGGCGTGATGTTTTCGTTCCTCGGCATCCAGGGAGCGCTGCTATGGGGTTTCGTAATGGCCTTTCTTTCCCTGATACCAGCAGTCGGAGCCGGGCTGATTTGGATGCCGGTAGCAATCTATTTTCTGGTTACCGGTGCTGTATGGCAGGGGGCCGTCCTCATCGCCTTCGGCGTGTTTGTCATCGGACTCGTCGATAACCTTTTGCGACCCGTACTTGTCGGGCGGGATACCAAAATCCCCGATTATGTGATCCTCATCTCTACGCTCGGAGGTCTCGTTCTTTTCGGCCTTAACGGGTTCGTTATCGGGCCGGTCATCGCGGCACTGTTTATTGCTGCATGGGATCTCTTTTCTTCGTCGACGGAAGCACGCGTGGATTAGCCGGAACCCATTTGTCGCCCGCGATGACAGCCTTTCCGTATTACGTCTCCTGCCTGATGTTGGAGCCCAACAGTACCTGCATCAAGTTTTGGAAAACCGCATCTGGAGTCGGAGCGCCCACGCAAATATGCGATTACCCAATAGCCATCTGGCGGCGACGGACATCTTGGAATCGAGAGGAAGCGCATGTCTTACGGGGGGGTTAGAGGCGGTAACAGCATCGACCACCGCCGTTGCGATGATTTCCGGCCCAGGCGCCCTCGGTTCGCCAGCGAGAAGGTTACGCACACCGGCAAGAAGCTTTTCGTACCCCGGGGGATGCTCAACCGCCTCCAACGTTCTTAACTGATTGGGAACGAACTCTGTCTTTATCAAGCCCGGCGCAATAAGCACCACATCGATCCCGAACTCCATCACTTCACCGCGCAGGGCATCGGTCAGCGCTTCAATGGCATACTTCGACGCGGCGTACCAGCCGAAGCCCGGAACGGATATCCTGCTCAATATGGAAACGATATTGACAATACATCCTGATTTCTGCTTTCGCATATGCGGAAGCACTGCCTGCATGAATCGCGCGTAGCCGAAAACGTTGACCTCGAACTGTCTATGGGCAGCCTCCATGGAAACACATTCAATGGCGCCCAACTGGCAGAACGCGGCATTGTTCACCAGCACATCAATTCTTCCCTTGGTCGATATCACGTGACTTACCGCCCTATGAATGCCTTCTTCATCGGTTACATCCAACTGGATCGGCTCTATATGGTCAGACCGTATCTGTTCCAGCCTGTGCATGCGGCGCGCCGCGGCAAATACGTAATAACCGTTTTGGGCGAGAAGCTCCGCCGTAGCCCTTCCGATACCGCTAGACGCGCCGGTAACCAGTGCAATCCGTTGAGTCATATCTTCGCTCCTTTTATGGTTGCCATTCGTTTAGCTTTTTATACATAATGGACGAGCATTAGAGAAAGAGAACCTCTCAACAAACCCCTGCGGAACGCTTGCCGATAACTGCTGGCAAATAAGGCTTTACCCGAAGGTTTCCTTAGGTCAAACAGTAACGCATCGTATGTGCGAATTCATCCTGTAACACTACTTTATAGCACCAGGCAATGCAGCACGCCGGTTTTAATCTCGAAGAAATCCGGCCAATTGCAAGCAATAAGGAGAGAAATATGAAAACTACATTGATTACTGGAGCCAGCCGAGGGATCGGGCTGGAATTTTGCAGGCAATATGCAGCAGATGGGTGGCGCGTTTTTGCTGGCAGCCGCCACCCGCAAAAATCAGATGAACTCAACGCCCTGGCAGCCCATTATCCTGACCAGGTTACCGTCCATGCACTTGATGTTGCGGATCATGCCCAGATCGAAAAACTGGCACAGTCCCTGGCCCGCGAGCCCATCGATCTGCTGCTTAACAACGCCGGTGTGTATACGGGCTCTCATGCAGGCGGCACTTTCGGTAATGAGGACTACAAGGCCTGGGAGTATGCTTTTCGCATCAATACCATGGCAGCCCTGAAGATGGCTCAGACCTTTGCGCCACAGATTACCCGAAGCAGCCATAAGATAATCGTGACTATCAGCAGTAAGATGGGCAGTATTGCGGATAACAGTGGTGGCGGCAGTTATATGTACCGTTCCAGCAAGGCGGCGGTAAATATGGTCGTTAAAACGCTTGCCATCGACCTGAAATCTGCTGGCGTCATTGCGGTGGTATTCCATCCTGGATGGGTGAAGACGGATATGGGAGGCCCGAACGCATTGATCTCTGCAACCCAGAGTGTCTCCGGCATGCGGCATGTCATCAGCGGGCTCACGCTGGCAGATTCCGGCAAATTCATCGCTTATGACGGCCAGGCGATTCCGTGGTAAACGCTCGGTTTACTATTTTGCGCAATTGCAGTAGCGAACCGGGCAGTTAGAGGGATAGCCAGAACTTCTGCTAGAACTTCTGCTAAACCGCGCCGCAATCGCATCAATCCAGTTAAACCTGGTAATCGGGAGGTTCGCTCAAGCAACTTACTCAACAATTACGGCCGTTCCACTAGCCGAAACCATCAACATCCCATTGTCTTTTCCCATTATTTCGTAATCGATATCAATGCCGATCACCGCGTTTGCGCCGAGATCCTGTGCGCGCTGCCGCAGCTCTTCCAGTGCGATCTCCCGGGCCCGCTGCAACTCTTTCTCGTAGGTTCCGGAACGTCCTCCCACCAGGTCGCGGATTCCCGCAAACAGGTCTTTGAACAGGTTGGCGCCGAGGATTGCTTCTCCGGCGATAACGCCACAATATTTCGTGACGCGCTTTCCATCAATGCTCGGGGTAGTGGTAAGTTGCATATTCCTCCATCCAGACTTTCGTCAATAAAAAACGGATGACTTTTCATTGCCAATCACAATAAACAGCTCGTTCATGGCTGCACCTGTCATTCACTATGGGGTGTTTGGTTTCGGCCTCTTGCGAAGCTTTTTCAACGGGCGCTTTCCCTGAGTTCCCGGTGTTCCTTGCGTTCCCTGTGCCCCATCACGGAGTTTGAATTGCTCAGCAGGCGCAGGCGCCGGCTTGCGCCGAACATTCCGCTCAGAAGCTATCACCCGGTTGACGGGGGTAAGCATAATCTCAAGCTCATTGATCTCATCCCACTGAGCTTCCGTGCGCTGCCTCTCGGGAATCGCAAGAAGCTTTTGCAGACGGTCATAAGAGGGGGTCGGTTCGGGTTTATCCATGGTATATTATTGCGACGCTTCTGATAATTATTATCATTTATAATATGATTATGATTGGTTCCGCTGTTGATATGGAGTAAATAATAATGTCGAACGCCCGCTTCAACCATTATCTTACCGCAATGTTTTGTTGTGTCACCCTGTTTGCTGCCAGCGCATCTCGCGCCGAGCAGGTCGTTGTCTATTCCGCACGGATCGAACAACTCATCAAGCCCATGTTCGACGCTTTCACAAAAGAAAGCGGTATCGACGTGAAATTTGTCACGGATAAAGAAGGCCCGCTGCTCGCTCGCCTCAAGGCGGAAGGAAAAAACACTCCTGCCGACATGCTGATCACCTCGGATGCGGGCAATCTGTGGGAGGCTGCGCGGGAAGGATTGTTGCGCCCGGTCGAGTCAAAAACGCTGGAAGCCAATATTCCCGCCCATCTGCGTGATCCACAGAAACAGTGGTTTGGTTTGTCGGTACGCGCTCGCACTATTATATACAACACAGACAAGGTGAAGCCCTCGGATCTTTCGACCTACGAGGCTTTGGCCGAGCCCAAGTGGAAGGAACGGCTGTGCCTGCGCACTTCCAAGAAAGTATACAACCAGTCGCTGGTGGCGATGATGATTGCTGAGCATGGCGATGCCAGGACCGAGCAAATCGTGAAAGGGTGGGTCGCCAATCTCGCCACCGATCCTTTGTCCGATGACACCAGGGCAATGGAATTTGCCGCGGCGGGGAAATGCGACGTCACCATTGCAAACACCTATTATTATGGCCGCCTGATGGAAAAGAACCCTGCACTGCCACTGGCGATTTTCTGGCCGAATCAGGAAAGCAGCGGCGTGCACGTAAACATCTCTGGTGCAGGTGTTACCAAATATGCCCGTCATCCCGACGCTGCAATCAAGTTGCTGGAATTTCTGTCGTCAGAGAAAGCGCAAAACCTGTTTGCCGACGTAAACATGGAATACCCGGTCAATCCAAAAGTGAAAATCGATCCGGCGGTAGCCGCATGGGGGACCTTTAAACAGAATACGATAAATGTGAACAAAGCGGGAGAGTTACAAGCCGAAGCGGTAAAGCTGATGGACCGCGCAGGCTATCGATAGGCGCCTGAAGCTGAATCCGGCAGTTGACCGCCTTTTTTTCAGCTTGGCATCATGACTCATACAATTTTTTTCGTCACATGACCTTCAGCTTTTTGGTGAATTCGCTATCGGGTGAAGTGCGGGGTGAAGTGCGTAAAGTGCGTAAACCCCACTGCGCCCCACCGCCGGATTTGGGTTAAAGTGCGTGAAAGATGAGGCGCTTAACTCAACGGAGAATGAGACAGGCACGAGAAAAGCTTTTTTCAGCTTCTCGACGTCCACCCGACCTACTTCAACAGTTTGGCGCCTGGTTCCATTTTTAGTTGCCGCTTTAGTGTTGGTGCCCATCGGCACGGTTGTCTCATCGCTTTTTGCTCCAACTGGCGACGTCTGGGAACATCTGGTTGAAACGACCCTGGCCAGCTTGCTTATCAACACATTCTGGCTCGCTCTGGGGGTGGCGTCCGGCTCCGCCCTGTTGGGAGTAAGCCTGGCGTGGTTCACGGCGGTTTGCGAATTCCCGGGCCGCAAATTCTTTTCCTGGGCGCTATTACTGCCGCTCGCCATTCCCGCCTATGTCACCGCATTCGTCGCACTCGGTCTATTCGATTATATTGGCCCCGTGCAAACAGCGCTACGTGCCTGGCTAGGACCGGATTTATCCTGGTTTCCGAATGTGCGCAGCAGGCCGGGCGTCATTGTTGTCATGGTTCTGGCTTTTTATCCGTATGTGTATCTGCTGACACGCAATGCATTTCTCACTCAGGGCAAACGCTCTCTCGAGGCTGCACAATCGTTGGGCTTGAATCGCACGCAAGGATTTTTTAAGCTGTCGTTGCCCATGGCGCGTCCATGGATTGCAGGCGGCACGATGCTGGTGCTGATGGAAACTTTGGCTGATTTTGGCACGGTAGCCGTCTTTAATTACGACACCTTCACCACCGCCATTTATAAAGCCTGGTTCGCAATGTTTTCCTTGCCTGCGGCCTCTCAGCTCGCCTCGTTGCTGATCGTGATCGTCTTCGCCATGATCGTCCTGGAGCAACAATTCCGGTCGCGTATCCGCTATGCCGAAATCAGGCAGAGTGCAAGGGCCGATCGCATTCCACTCACCGGCTGGCGTGGATGGACCATCGCTGGCTTTGCCTCGGGGACGCTGTTTTTTGCATTCCTCTTGCCAGTCATGCAATTGAGCATTTGGGCGGCACGTGTTTTCGCACGTGATTTCGACCAGCGATACCTGGAGTTTCTCTGGCATTCGCTGCTGCTATCCGCTTTCGCCACCGTGCTCACCTGCTCCGTCGCGCTACTTATGGTCTACGCGGCACGGCGTCATTCTGATCCGATTACTCACGCCGCAGTGCGCATTTCCACTATCGGCTATGCGTTGCCTGGCGCCGTTCTGGCAGTTGGCGTTTTCATCCCGATGGCGTGGCTGGATAACCAGCTGAGCGATATCGCTATGCAACTATTTCATATAGAGACAGGGCTGCTCATTCAGGGCACTCTCGTTACCATGCTGATCGCCTATATGACGCGTTTCCTCGCGGTAACCCACAGCCCCATAGATAGCGCCATGCAGCGTATCACGGGCAGCATTGACGAGGCCGCCATGGGACTTGGTTTGAACGGATGGGCTGCGCTGCGCCGCGTACACTTGCCTATTCTGAAAGGTGGGATATTCACGGCTGCCACGCTGGTTTTCGTGGATGTAATGAAGGAAATGCCCATCACCCTGATGACCCGGCCCTTCGGTTGGGATACCCTTTCGGTGAGAATTTTTGAAATGACTTCGGAAGGCGAATGGGAACAGGCTGCGCTACCCGCAGTGGCTCTGGTGCTGGCAGGTCTGCTCCCCCTGATATTTTTTGTGCGGCAAACTGAAAGATAATTTTGACTTATGGCCATGAACGCGCTGCTTGAGCTCAGGAATATCCGGCATGCCTATGGCCAGCAAAGGGTGGTGAATGATTTATCGCTCACACTGAAAAAAGGCGCGATCGGCTGCCTGCTGGGCCCCAGCGGATGCGGTAAAACTACCGTACTAAGATGTATTGCCGGGTTTGAATCGGTTTCGGCCGGCGCAATTTTACTCAACGGTGTCATGATAAGTAATGCAAGTTTCTGTTTGCCGCCCGAACAGCGGCACATTGGCATGGTATTTCAGGACTATGCATTATTTCCTCATCTGACAGTCCAGGCCAATATTGGCTTTGGCCTGCATCGCATGCAAAAAGCGGAGCGCGCGGGACGTATCGCTGAAATGCTGCAAACCGTAGGCCTTACCGACGTGTCGGAAAAGTACCCGCATCAACTGTCGGGAGGCCAGCAGCAACGCGTAGCCCTCGCGCGAGCGTTAGCTCCACGGCCCGATTTGCTGCTGCTGGATGAACCTTTCTCCAATCTCGATGTAACCCTGCGCGGGCGTTTGAGCGTGGAAGTACGCGAGATTCTCAAGAGTCAGAACGCCACCGCTATTTTAGTGACGCATGACCAGGACGAGGCTTTTGCAATCGCAGATGAGATCGGCGTCATGCATCTTGGCGAAATCCAGCAATGGGATACGGCATATAACCTCTATCACAAGCCCGCCAACCGGTTCGTCGCAAATTTCATTGGCCAAGGGGTTTTTCTCCCCGGCAGGATGCTCGACCCGAGCCATGTTGAAATCGAGCTTGGAACGCTGGCAGGAGTTATCCCTCATCAATGCATTCAGGATTGCCAGCTATGCCGTGAGGGAAATCCCGTGGATGTGCTGATTCGGCCGGATGACCTCGTGCATGATGATGACAGTCCGCTTCGAGCAGCGGTGATAAACAAGGCTTTCCGTGGCGCCGATATCATGTACACCTTGCGCTTGCCCGGCGGTAGCACTGCGCTATCACTGGTACCCAGCCATCACAATCACGCCATAGGCGAAAAAATAGGCATCAGGCTGGAAACAGATCATGTTGTGGCATTCAGCCGATCCGCATCGTAGCCGCAGCCCTATTCTCATCAATGGTGATAGCGTTTCGGCCGACCAGACCGTTTAAAGCCAAATCTGTGGCGGATCAGGAGTTGCGTAAGGAATATGTAGTAATGTATCTACATTATAGATATCAGAGAACGATGCATCAGGATGCGCATCACGATCTCGACAAACGAGTTCAATCAGGATACTCAGCAAACGCCAGGAAAGCAGCCGGATATGGCCAGGGTATTCATAGCGGATAGAGGCCGCGAGGTATGTACTGCTACTGCTGACAATAAATACCAGAAGCTGACCGGCACGCCAGCCTCTATCATTCGATATTACCTTTGCCTGGAATGGAAGATGTCGAGTTCGATTGACAAGGCAACTACGGCAAAGCGAGAAACTTGGAGGCACAGCGACATCGGCGGCTGTGTTACCACCGTCGCCTGTTGCTGTCAGCCATTAAATTCGAATGGAACAGGTACGCGCCTGATCGGGTGACCGAACCGTTGCGAGGCGCCATTTTTCGAATCTGGTTGGCCGTTATGTCCTGATTCGGCGCGCGTCAATGCCTTATGGAGGGCCGGAACTTCAAATCTGATCGTTGGAGTCTGATCCGATCCTGGCATTATTCTTGAGGTTTCGCCCACTCGGTATTTCTGCTGAAGCGGCATCACCGTGCTGGGCGAGCTCCAAGGCCATTTTCTGGTGAAAAGCCGCCTGCTTCATGGTTTCCTCCGCGGTGCGCTCGTATTTATGCAATAAAGCCAAAGTATGCGATTGCTTATCTTGCGCCTGCCTGCCATAAAGATAGCTTTTTTCTTCATAGTGCTGAAGCAGTTTCTTTTGCTCCTCCGCCTTTACCAGCATTTCTTTGGCGGTACGTTGATATTGCTTCACCAATTTATCATGGTCGGCATAGGTTCTCGCATTCGTTGCAGCCATACGAATATTGTCACTCTGCGCTTCCATAGGACCCATTTGCGCGCAGGAAGCCAATAGGCCGAGCATAGCCAAGATTCCAACAAATGTTCCCGATTTTGTTTTCATAATAGTAATGAACCCAAATAGAATGAGAGTAGCTTCATCCTAACTCAGTCCATACTATTGAACTATTGGGGAAACCCTGGTTTTTTACTAAGGGAAACCCTTATGTAACATTTATATGTCGGAAGTGACTAATAGAATGTTGATAATATTGGGATCCGCCTGCTGTATAAAACTGCTCAGAAAGAATCCCGGCACCGATTATTGCGCTTTTGTCCAATGGGTGGCATAACGTATCAAATCGGCGCCGTCTTTCAAGTTCAATTTGGTACGAATGTTGAAGCGGTGCGTTTCGATAGTTTTAATACTGCGGCTAAGCAACTTGGCAATTTCCTGACTGCTATGCCCGGATCCAATCAAATGCAGTACCTCAAACTCGCTGGGGGTCAGACTGTTAATCAACGGTTCAGGCTTCGAGTTTCCGGTCACGACCCGATTCAACAGCCTGGCGTGCATCGGCTTGCTCAGATAAATACTCCCCTTTAATACCTCGCGGATAGCGGTTACCAGCACATCTCCCGGCTCCTGCTTCATCACGTAGCCACGCGCGCCGGCCCTCAAAGCGCGTTCCGCATACACGCCTTCGTCGTGCATGGAGACAACGAGTACGGGTAATGCAGGGAACAGAATGTGTATGCTTTTTATGACCTCAAAACCCGAGAGGGTCTTGAGAGACACATCCATCAAAACGATATCTGCATGATGCCCCGCTTTGAGTGCGGCCAGCGCTTCGTCGCCGTCACCCGCTTCGGCAAATACCTCCATATCTGGCTCAAGATTGATGAGCATCGCCATGCCGTGCCGCAACATCGCGTGATCGTCCACCAGCATTACTTGTGCTTTCAAGGCTGACATACCAGGAAACCCCTATACCATTCGCATTTCCAGCCGCACTTCCATTCCCCCTTCGGGGTGCGACAGGAATTCCAGTGTCGCGCCAAGCTGCCTGGCGCGATATTGCATGATTTTAATGCCCATTCCTGGCATCGCCCCGTATTTTGTGTTCAAACCGGCAAAGCCGCCTCCGTCATCGCGTATCGACAGGCGGAGCATTCCTCCGTCGGAAACCAGCGAAATCGTCACATGCCGCGCGCCGCCGTGCCGTATCGCATTATTGGTAGCCTCCTGCGCAATCCGGTAAAGATTAAGCGCAAGATTCTTATCCTTGATAAGGACTTCATCTCTGCATACAAAATCACAAGTGATTTTATAAGTGACTGAAATTCTCGATGCAAACGCCCGCAAGGCACCCATCAGACCATTGGTCTCCAATTCAAATGGAAGCAGCCCCTGAGCAAGCTGTTTGCATTGCATCACGGCGATCTGCGCCTGGGTTGCGATGGAAGCTGCGACGGTTGCCGCATCCACACTCCCCGATGCGGATATTTTTTTCTCCAGCGCCTTGGCTTGATAACCAATCGCCGCAATCTGCTGGCCGAGATTGTCGTGCAATTCCTGGCCGATCGAACGCTGGTGTTCTTCTGCAATGGAAACCAGCGTCTGCTCCAGACGCTTGCGATCAAGCCAGCTCTCCAGATCACTCGCAACAGCGTCGATAAGCCGCTGCTCTTCCGGCACCAGGAATGGTTTGTCCTCGGGATAGAAGACACACAACCGGCCGCAGGGTTTATTGTTGGCCTTAATCTCCGATTGCAGCTCGTGCGTACGACACTGGCCATGATTCTCGGAGGTAAAGCGCCTGCCATCGAGTTCGATCATGGCGGTAGCAATTTCCGGGAATTGCATGGCCGGTATCAGATGCTCAAAAATCTGCTGACAGACATTATCCACCGACAATTCCAGCCCCATACCATGGCGGATTTCATAGAGACAGGTGATTTCTTTCAGACGCTCGCGTAGCGCCTCATCGATCTGCTTGCGCTCGAACCACCTCTCCAGATCACTCGCGACAGCGTCGATGAGCCGCTGCTCTTCCGGCACGAGGAATGGTATATCTTCGGGATAAAAGACACGCAACTGCCCACAGGGATTGTTATTCGCGCTAATTTTCGATTGCAGCTCGTGCGCAGGACCTTGGCCGTGATTCTCGGAGGTGAAGCGCCTGCCATCGAGTTCGATCATGGCGGTAGCAATCTCCGGAAATTGCATGGCCGGTATCAGGTGTTCAAAAATCTGCTGGCAGACATTCTCCACCGATAATTCCGGCCCCAGGCCACGGCGAATTTCATATAGGCAGGTGATTTCCTTCAGACGCTCGCGCAGTGCCTGACCTGCGCTTGCGGGCTCATCCATAGAGGGACGCGCCGCGTCCGCTTGGCTTTTATCCTGCCTGGTCATTGTGAACTTTCACTGTTCGATCACTGCCAATCAAATACTCCCAATAACGGCATTGCCGCATAACCTTTTTTTCACGGGAGCACCCGAACTTGGAAGCGTAGATGGGTAATAGATAATACCGTGGAAATACGCAATCTCGATAAACAGCTATCCATAGTGGTAGCGGCAGGAAATGATAGCAATATCGCTATCAGACAGTTCATAAACAAATCTATTAACCTCATCAATTCGACGAGACCAGAACTCAACCAAACTTTCCCTTAACGGTTCGGGTTCTCCGATGCCTTCAAAGGCGCACGCTGCGCGGACTTAATTGATTCAATAGTCCAAATTGGCAATCGTCTTATTGCAAAGTCAAATTTCTCGCCGCACGTATTTCCGCTGCCAGTTGTAATACTGACATTGCGTAATTTACGCTGCGATTGTAGCGCGTGATGACAAAGAAATTATTGAAACCCAACCAATGTTCGTTCCCGCTTTTGTTCTCCAGCTCGATCAGCGTGACCTGGCGGTCGCCAGATATAGGCGCTTGCGGCGCGACACCCAATTTTCTCATTTCCTCTACTGTATAAAACGGCTTGCTCCCGGAGTACACAGCCTGATGGTAGTCTTCACCGTTAACCAGCGCGGGAACCGCTACCGTCTGTTCTGTTTCCCAGCCGTAACTCTTCAGATAATTCGCGACGCTGCCAATGGCATCTGCCGTGCTACCGGATAAATCGGTTTTACCATCATTATCAAAATCCACCGCATATCGGCGATAACTGCTGGGCATGAATTGCGGGATACCGATAGCACCGGCATAAGAACCCTTGATGTTCAGTATGTCTGCACGCTGTTCCCGTCCCATCAGCAGATAGTGCTCCAACTCGTTGCGAAAGAATTCGGCGCGTTTCGGATAGTCAAACGCCAGCGTAGTCAATGCGTCCAGCACACGATGCCTCCCGCTCTGAACGCCATAATTTGTTTCGACGCCGATCACCGCGGCGATGATTTCCTCGGGAATGCCGAATTCTCTGCGCGCCCGCTCCAACACTGCAACATGGCTATTCCAGAAGGCAACGCCGTCAGTAACACGCTGGGGTGTCACGAGGAGCGGCCGGAACTCGTACCACGGCTTTGAAGTAGCCGGCTTGGAAATCGCATTGATTATCGACGGCTGAAACTGCGCTGCGCCGAGAACGTGCTCAAGTTCAGTCTGGGTAAATCCGTGCCGTTCCACCATCTCACCGATAAAGGTTCCGATGTCTGGCCGCAGCTGCGCAGGCGCGGCGGTGGAACCCGTTGCACCGATCGCGGCGCATCCGGCGAGTGTCAACAACCCAAATGCGTACAGGCGCAATCGTCTGATTTTTCCAGATAAGAAAGCGCGGACAACCGCTGACCTCTTACCGCTATCTATACGGACAATCAAAAACCGGACAGATGCTTCCCTTAATCTTTTCAATAAGCTCATCGCTTTCTCACCCCCATCGGCTTCTTCATTCCTCGTTGGTTTCTTCACTCCTCGTCACCCCATTCCCGCCATCCCTTGAGCAGCGGGAAATATAGTCCCCGCCTCACCGGCCGCCCATCGAACATGCGCATAAGCGCGGCGTACCGGTCGAGTTGAATGCGGTAGCGCTCCTGTTCACGGCTGAGAAATCCCTCCAGGTCCGCGCCTTCATGACTGCTGGTCTTGTAATCCACGACCCAGCGCTGACCATCCGCATCGCGAAAAGTACGATCGATAACGAAGTCCATATATTCTCCGCCGGCAATGGTTGTCATGCGCAGTTCGCTGCGAGCGTCCTGTTGTGGGCCGAGCAGCCATTGTCCGCGCGGGTCGCTCACCGTATGGACAAGCGCTGTCATCACACGCTTGATAGCCGCGTCCGTATCGCTCCCATTATTGACCATGCCGCAGGCAAGCAGTTGACGCCTGAAAGTATCGTGCAAAACCTGAATCCGCGCCACGTTCCAGTTCGCCACCCCGTCCTCGGCAATACGCTGCAACCAGCGATGCACGATGTTTCCAATAAGACGTGCCGTTTCCCCAGCCCACGAATATTCTATGTCTCCCTGGACTGGCGCGATTTTCACCTGAGCCTTCCACTGTACAGGCGGAGGCGCGATAGGCAGCACCCAGCCGGATACAAGGCGTCGCAAAGACTGATCAATTGTATATTCTCTTCCTTTCCCCTGTGCGCTGCCATCTTCGTTGCCATCAGTGGCAATCAGCATATGCGAAGATATTGCTCGTGCCGCGGCTTCCGCATAGACGGGTTCGACTACGGGCCAGATTTTGCTCAGTAATGTTTTTCGCGCGGGCGGTTTCAGTTCGAACCCGCCCTCCCGTCCGTGAATAATACTCGCACTGCCAAGCAGATGCAGGCGCTGCCGCGCGCGTGTCGCGGCCACGTAGAGCAGCCGCCCGTCCTCAAGGCCCGCTTTTTCGCCGTCCAGTTTTTCCAGCCAGGAATAGATGCGATCGCCCTCCGCTCCGGTTTCCTGAATCGGTGCAAGCAACAAGTCCTTGCCTTCGTTTCTTTCTTCCCTCTCTCCACCAAGCAGCTCACCCCGTAAATGCTCCATCCACATGAAGAGTTTCTTGTCATTACTGCGCGAGGAGCGGCCCAGGCCGGGTACGATCACGCAATCGAACTCCAGCCCCTTGGCCTTGTGAATGGTCATGATCTGTAACGTGCCGTCGGCTTTCACGTCGGGTAATGCAAAAAGCCTGGCGAGCCCTTCCTCCAGTGCAGCAAGGCTGAGAACGCTCCCGGTGTTTTCGTACGCTTCAAGGTAGTCAAGATAGGCTGTGGCATCTTCCGAGTCTGTTGCATCATTTAGGCAGGCGGGACCTCCCAGCGCAAGCCATGCTGCCTCAACAGTCGCCCGCAGAGACTGGCGACAGCGATTGACCATGCATGCCTTCAGCACTTCACGTACACGCAGCAAACGGGCATGGCCGTCGGCGGAGATCCGTGTCATGCGAGCATCATCATTGATCAATTCCCACACTGTCCGGTGGCCTGCCCCCGTAGTACTTCCCCCCCTGCTTCCTGCTGCACTGACAGCAGCCACGTCATCCATATTGCCGGGGGCGGGCTCCGCTTGCGCTGAAGCGAGCGCGTGCATGTCCAGAAGCATTAGCCCGCACCATGGCGCGCGCAGTAGCGCGAGCCAGGCCACTCGGTCCGCGGGATGCGCTAGCGCCCGCGTCAGAGCCAGCAGATCCTGCACAACAGGGCGGTTGCCCAGTCCTTCAATTTCAATCGCGCGAAAGCGCATTCCGATTTCCTTGAGCCGGGGGACGATCTCGTTGAGATGGCTGCGGTTGCGCACCAGAATTGCCGTCGTCGAGGAGGGATCAGCGTTTCGCGCTTGCATGGCAATCTCTACCACTTTTACCGCCTCGGCGGCATGGTCATCCTCGAAAAACGGGTGTACGCTGACCGCTGCGCCATCAAGCAAACTGTGCATTGCAATGGACGGTGTATAGCGCACCGCGCCAACCGAGATATTCTCCTGCTCTGGCATCACCTCCGTGAACGTGGCATTGACCCAATCCACAATGCCGCGCTGCGAGCGAAAATTGGTGGAAAGGGAAACCGGGTGCAGTACAACGTTGCCAATCCCGCCGGCGTGGGCGCGAAGGAATAACCCGACCTCGGCCTCGCGAAAACGATAAATGGATTGCATCGGGTCACCAACGGCCAGCATACTGCGACCATCCTCCGGTTCCCATCCTGCGATAAGTTTTGCAACCAGCTCATATTGGCTGATTGATGTATCCTGGAATTCATCTATCAATAAATGGCGAATACGATAGTCGAGCGCGAGGGCAAGATCGGTGGGCATCTCGGGTTCGCCGAGTGCTCGCAGCGCGCCTTGCGCAACCTCGGTAAAGTCAACCTTGTTGTGTGACTGAAACACAAGCTTGAGCTGTCCCACGGCGCGTGGCAGCAGTTGTGTGATTGAGCCGAGTACTTCCCATTGCTTTTCGGTATAAGCCGGCGGCGGCAGCAGCCGAACTTCGTGCAGCGCCTGGCGAAGTGCGCCGTCATCAGTGGCGGACAACAGCGAGACGAGCGCACACGCCCTGTCTTTCCATACCTTAGCAATGTCTTTACTGGCTTTGGCCTTGGCGCCGGGCGGAAATCCATCTCTTACGGTGTGCTGCTTGCGCCACGAGCCGTCTTTTGTGAGCAGTAGTTCGGCGATGGCATGCCAGCAGGCGGCGTCCTGCTCTCCGTCACCGGGCATTGTGCTGAGCCTGGTGAGTTGCTTGTATTCGACAATAGCCGAATCCCTGCCGTTATCTGCCAAATTATCAGAGGCATATCGCACGAGCTCAACCAGTTCGTCTCGCATCGAGGCGGACATCGAGGCGGAATATAGCGCACACAAGCGCTTGAGTGCGTCGCGTCGCGTGTTCTTCAACGCGGCTTCCAGCTCATCACGGTCTCTGCCATGAATATGGCGCAACCAGTGATCGCGCCGCGCCAGCATTTCAACGAGCAATGTTTCGACGCGGGCCACGTCGTTGTCGAGATGTTCCAGCAAGCGCTGCATATTCTGCGCCACGACGTCTCCCCCCTCGACCAGATCGATGGTTGCACGCGCCGCTTCGAGGTATAAATCGGATGCGTCCTCTACGGTTTCCGGCTGTGAGCCGAACGCCGATAGCATAGGCATCTGGCGCGTAAGCGAGGCGCATAACGAATCGAACGTTTGAATACGCAAACGTACCGGATTATCGAGAATATGCCAGCCAGCCTGACTGTCGCGCCGCAAGACCGCCTCAGCCAGCTCGCGAGTCAGTCTTCCGTGGCCGGTCTCCTGTCCTGCTTCGGGTCTTCCAAGCGAATGAGATTTTTGGTCGGCCTGCGCAAGCGCCGCCATCAGACGTTCCCGCATCTCCGCAGCGGCTTTGCGCGTGAATGTAATCGCAATAATCTCTTCCGGCTCATCGACAGTCGCGAGCAGCGTGAGATAGCGCTGAATCAGAAGCCCGGTTTTGCCCGATCCCGCTGGCGCCTGAACAATAAAAGAACGCGTGGGATCGAGCGCACGGCGACGCTCGCCGAAGTCCGGCACGGGGTCCAGCGAAAGATCAAGTGCGGGAACCAGCGTATTCAGCATAGGCGAAGCGTTGCTCACTCCTCGTCCCCCTGCTCTGTAAACTCGCCCCCTGCCCGTTCATGAATCCGGCAGAGAGATCGCACGTCACAGTTGCGGCAGGTATGTGGATATTTCTTGGGGTCCACTTTCGCATGACCCCGGATGAAATCGGCAGCGAGACGCTCAAGAGTTGCACCCCAGGCAGCGACCAGGTCCTCCCATGAGCCGTACGTACCGCCATGGCGCGATTCCGAAAACGCCTTCGCGCCAGGCAGCAGATCGCTATCACGTACAAGTGGGGTGAACCGCATCTCGCCCTTCTTGACCTGCGCAAATGCGACCGCCACGGCCTCCGGCTCGGCAGTTACAAGATACAGGGGCAATTGCGGTTCCTCCGGACGATCGCCAAGCATCGTGTTTACTAATGGCGCCCGTGTCTTGTAATCGATGACAAGGCGGCGCCCGTCGCCGAGTTCATCCACCCGATCGAGCCGGGTCGTCAATGCAAGCCCGCCTATGTCGATGTTGCGTTTGTCTTCGATGGCCACGACCGCGAAGTCGTCGCGCTTTTTGTCTTCGTTGAGCCATTCCCGCGCCAGGCGCATCAGGCGCCGTTGCTCAATCGCTGCTAAACGTCCCATAGCTGGACGATCGCGCTGAATGCGTGCGACTGCGGCTTCCGCGGCACGCATAAGTACCGCTTCAAGGTCTTCATCACTGATGGTATCGAGTGCACTTCTGGTCTTGAGTCCGTCCCATGCCTGGGCGAGTACATGATGCACCAATGTGCCGCGCTCCATTGCATCCAGTCCGGCGCGAGGCGCTCCGATACCTTCCGCACCCAATCGATGCACCGCCAATGCTCGAAATGGGCAGACTGCCTGATCTCTTATCACCGCCATGCCGCCCGCAACGCCTTTGGCACTGTCCATACGCATCGCTGGCGCTTCGTCATCTGTCAAGCGCTCAAGCCGGCGTGCATCATGGATCAGATCCCGGTGACTGGCATAATCAGGCAACACAAGCTCGCAAACAGCAATATCCGCTATCAGCGGGCTAGGCGAGAGTTCGCGCGTATCATGGTCGCCGCCGTGCCGCGGATGACTCAAGACAACTTCATTTGCCGCCGTCAGCCACGCATCGGTGAGCCGGCGCGCGAGCTCGAGAGATGAATCCGCCGAGCCTTGGGGTAGCCGCTCGGCTCGTTGTAGCTCGATTGGCAGAAACGGATTGGGTCGTGGCTGCGGCGGCCATGCTTCATCAGATAACCCCATGACCCAAAGGTGATCGAACGCCATGCCCGCTGCCTCGAAAACACCGAGTATCTGGATGGGAACATCCGGCGTCTCGGGTTGAAACAATGTATCGCCTGTCATATGGCGCAAGCGCGACAGCGCTTCGCCGTAGCCGGTGCGTGGCATGACGCTGTCAATGGCAGCGAAATCGGCAAGCACCTCCTGCCACTTTTTAACTGTCTGATATTCGGTTGAATCCAGGTCGCGCTCGCCGGGAAAACCGACGATCCGCAGGACCTCCAAAATCGCTCTGGCCAGCATTGAGGGCGCTTGTGAACCGAGCAGCTTTGCCTTGCGAAATTCGTCATAAGCAGACAAGCGGCTCACAAGAACCGGACAGTTTGTACTGCCCGGTTCACGCTCAATCAGGGCGAGCAGCCGCTCGAGCGTGATCGTGGGCTCCGCGCGTTTGCGCAGTTGGGCATCGAGCCGGGCACGATGGACCATCTCCGTCTCGCCACCGCAAATGAAAGGTGAGCGGAGCAGAATGCTTGCGCGTTCGAACTCGATTTCCCCCGCGCCGAGTTCGAGTATGAGGAACGCGGCGTTTACCAGAGGATACGAGATCAAAGCCAAACCCAGCGACATATTAAACGGTGGAATGCGCCTTGCCGCCCCTGGTAATGATCGCTGAACGTCCGGCTCCATCACAGAGCTGAATATCCGCATGATCGTACTTCGATGCTCTGAAAATCCTGGAACAACGACACCAATGCGAACCGGGCCATCGGCTTCGATTCGCTCTCGTGCCCATACTGCCGCATGGTAAATCTCCTCACGGCAGTCGTCATATGCCACACGCCGTACATTGGGATTTCCCGGCTCAGGTGGCGACGCCCGCCGAGGCGGCAAGGCCAGCATCACTTCACAACCAGACTCCTCGAGCTTGATCAGCAACCCTGCCAACTGGGGTGTGACAACATCAAAACCATAGCAAATCAGGCGCTTCGGTTTACTCACCTCCGGACACTGGCATAACCCCGATACCAGATCGTGAAGCCGCGCGCGGTCGATCTGGCGTCCGCGGGCAGTTATTTGCTCGTAATATTGCGACCAACCACGGAATGCTCTGCCATCTTCGTTCAGCGGAAAGTTCCTGAGTCGCGGAATGAGGTTCCATGCATGAGCGAGCTGCCACGCCTCCCGGGCAAGCCGTGCGGCTTCCGTAACAGAAAGCAGGACTGTGCCCGCTGCCGAATGGGCGACGGCCCGCTCCCACAAAACCTGCTCCTGAGCAGGTGTAAGCAGAATCGGTAAATGAGGCGCTCTGTCAGAGTAAAGTGCGTCGTCGTAGAGACGTTCGATGAATGCGGTGACCGGCAGAATATCAGCCGAATCCCAGACAGAGATTCCCCTGCCGGTCTGGATCCTGCCAAACTCGCGCTTCAGTTCTGTCGCGAGGCGCCGGTTGGGAGTAACAATCGTGACGGCGGCTTTTATACCGCCGTCATAGCCCGCAAGAATCTCGGTGAGAAGAACTTGTGGAAAATTCAGAATGGGGGACATGCGGCGAAAAGCGACCGCTGCCGGATCAGCGTTCGAGTTTGTCCAGTTTCTCTGTTATCTTTGCCCAGTCGTCCGCATCTGCCAACGCATCCTTTTTCTCAATGATCGGTTTCCAGGCTTTGGATAATTCGGCGTTCAGCGCAGTGAAATGCTGTTGATCCGTGGGCACATCGTCCTCGGAGAAAATTGCCTCCACCGGGCACTCAGCCACGCACAAAGTACAATCTATGCATTCGTCCGGATCAATCACTAGAAAATTGGGCCCTTCGCGAAAGCAATCCACCGGGCACACATCCACGCAATCTGTGTATTTGCATTTAATACAACTTTCAGTTACTACATAGGTCATGATGGATCCTTGCTGGGCTCTTTTGAGAATTCTCAATTTTACCAGAAATTTTACGAACGCCACTATAACTCTACAACCCAAACCAGGCTGCCAGTATGGGTTTGAGCCGAAAATCAGGTTTGAATAGAAGCAACCGGAACTCCGGCCATACAATGATGACGCAACGTATGGCCCTGATCCTGCTTACGGCATGGCGCGGCTCGTGTATGCAATTCTGCTTGGTTATCGCCGCGCTGTCGGCAATTATCCCGGTACGGCGTTTTGTTTTGGATTCACTGCCAAAGAAATAAACACTTCCCCAGCCGTCACCGGCCATTCCAGTATCAACGTCACTGCCTGCATAATTTTTTCGAAACCCTCTTCCGACTGAGATACTGAATAACAGGGCTGCGCGCTTAATCCCACCGGAGATGAAACTTTCAGCTCAATATTTCCCGCCAGCGCATCATCATCCAGCGTTATGCCGGTCATGGCAAATAATTCAAGTGGCTCGCCGAAACCACAAGGGATTTCATCCTGATAAATATAGCGTCCGCTCCAGCCGTCACAACTTGGCATGGCCAGATTGATCTCGGTACTGAACATGCCCTGGGCTTCGTCTGCGAAAAGATACGACACTTGCAGCCGGTTATCTGCAAGCCCGATGCTTTTTTTTACGTGAAGTGAAAATGCTTCCGCCTGGCAAAGCACGCCATCAGCGGCGAACGGTTCATGCTCGTAGCTTACAAATCCCCCATTCATGCGGTCTACGAACAACCCCCGCGCATGGTCATCAGCCACTAAATCCACTGCATCTACTTTGTGCTTGAAACTGACTCGCTCGTGCGCCGAAGCGATACCGGTGCCGCTGTGTCCATGTGAGCCGTACCCACTTTGATCAATTTTTTGATAATAATGTTCGGCCTGGCGCTGCAATGTATCGCCAAAATTATGCTTCAATACATACGAATCCAGTTCGCAAACACTGCTACCGCCGTCCAGCTTCAACACGGCCTGAATCACGCCGTTCTGTAAATACATTTCCTCCGTCCCGTCGAGATCGGTATCCTCCACGAATCGCGCCGGGCGGGGCTCACAGGCATCGAGCATCGCTTCCAGTTCCACAATTGCCCTGAATACCGCCCGTCGTAAATGGGGCAAATACAAGCCGCCGAACAAACCGTGCCAGTATGCATCATTGGCCTGGGACTCATAGAGTTTATCCCTCATGGCGTTGCTACATTGCGGTTGCGGCAGCGATGCGAACCGCGTGGAAAGGCCCAGCATGCGTTTGTGCATCCAGTTGGATTCAGGATAACGGGAAAAGAAATTTTTCCAGATTCCGCCGCGCAGAAACGCCTTATTGTGTTCATACCACCCGGACGCCTTTGCCTGCCGCACCAGGTTGGCATAAATATTGGCGGGCTGGGCAGGGAGAGTCCACTCGTTCATTTCAATATAGGAAGTGGTTGGCAGATACACTACACCGCGGGTTTTTCCTGCGGTATGGTAATCGCGGTAGTGCTGGGTGCGGATCATGGGCGAGGCCAGCACATTTTGAATAAAGCTCTCGAGCCAGCCTTTTCCATATACCCAATCGTAAGTCTCGGGCCAGATGCCGAATTTTTCGATGTCATCAAAATAGATCGCGGCATTGCCATGGCTGATTGTATTGTTCTGAGCGAGAGACTCGAGGTAAGCTACCGCTTCCTCAGCCGGAGAAAACGGCAATCGGTAACGCAACGCTTCGGAAATGGGAAACAAATCGAGTTTACGTCCGTCCTCCTCGGTAGTGAAATAGCCGTCCAGTTCCGCCAGAGTTTTGCCGGCACAGAGAAAATGGTAGTCGTCCACGATAACGTAGCGGATACCACAATCCGCTAACGCCGGAACAACCGTTGTTTCCCACACGCGTTCCGTCAGCCACGCACCTCGCGGTCGTTGCCCCAGTTTCCTCTCCAGCTTATCGGAAAATGTCCGTATCTGTCCGATGCGATCACGATTGGGAATTGCCGCCAATACCGGCTCCGTATCCCCGGCGCCGAATAGCTCGACCTGCCCGCGCGCCACCATTTCCCTCAGCAGTGTCATGTCTTCTGGATAGTGATCAATCAGATAGTCCAATAGCCAACCGGAAATATGCATTGCAAAACAGAATTCCGGATAGCGATAAAGCACATGCAGGAAGGGTTTGTAGCAGCGCAGGTGTGCATCGGCCAGAACCTCCGGAAAGTTACCGACCGGCTGGTGAGCGTGAACGCCAAAAAGCAGCGAAATGGGCCGGGACATCGAGTTATCCTCGAGAAAAGAACTTTAGCCACGAATTTGCGCGGATGCTAACCGACATAACGCCGGCGCCGATCAAGCGAACCGCATCATAACTATGTCCCCTCATCAGGAAACGGTCATTTCAGCGAGATAGATGTGACCGAAACCATTTTCGGCTTGCTTCAGCAATAAAAATATCAGTTGGAAAACAGTCAGTCTGAGCTGATGAGCATTATTTGGGATCCCGAATAAATCCCCTAAAACCCCTGTAGCGCTCATTTGCCCGCCGGGCGGCAGAATTGCGAATGTTCAGAGATTCCCTAAGAAGCGCGCCGCATTGCGCCACCCGACTCATGAGTGTCTCCACCCTGGCTGATAGGTTCGCGTACGGATTCGGGTACCGGCAATTTCAGCAGGCCATATAGATTAGCCAGGTTATCGCGGAACAGCTGATCGAAACTCGACACCACGTATGGCGGATTATAGTCGCCCAGCCACCAGAACCAGTCAGAACTCTCGCAGGAAGCCAGTTGCCGCTCGGCTTTGGCCTTTTCCTCATCGGTCAGACGGCCGCTTTGCATCACAAGATCATAACTGTGCTTGGCCGCACAGAGCAGATCCCAGGCGCAGTTTTTGTCCCGATCGCCTATCCAGGTGGAAAATGATCCGTACACCCAACTGCCCGCCGCCAGTACCGGCAAGGTGACAACGTCGGCTTGCTTTACGGTCGCGAGATAGTCCTGATAAGTGGTGACCCGGATCGAACCGTGGTTCTCGAGAATTTCATAAAGATCATTGAGAAAATAATATCCGTTGTAGGGATAATATTCCCAGGCATTTTCGCCATCGAGGATTACGCTTACCACCGGGTTCTCACCGGGCGCCGCATTACGGCCGATGTCCTCGAGAGAGTGCACCAAGTGCTCGGCGGCGTCGCGCCCAAACCACTTTGAGTATTCGAACCCGATCATGTCTGACAATTTCTCGTCGCGAAAGAAGCACGTGACACCGCCGGCCCTGCCCTCTACCCGATATGGCCGGTAAAGATAGCGCCCACGCTCAGGCAGGGGCTCGGGCGCATTCGACATTCGCAAACTATTGGCCAGCACACCTTCCCCGCTTGCGCTCCATTGACAGTCGTGGTCGGCCAGAATTTCCAGCAATGGTGCGGAGATTGCGCCTTCCGCGGGCCATATCCCGCGAGGGGCGATACCAAAGCGGCGCACATGACTTTTGATGGCCGAATCCAACTGACGCGCCACACGGCTTTTTCCCCCCGGATAAATGGTTTCCATTGGCAGATTCGAGCCAGGCACGCTATCACGCGCGGACGAAAAATCGATCAACAGCGGCGCGAGCGGATGGTAATGCGGTGTTGTGGAAAGTTCGATCTGACCCGACTCGGCCAGCTTGCGATAGCGGGGAATCAATCCCTGTATCAATTCCCCGATCACATCAAGCAACTGTTTCCGGTCCGCGTAGCTGAAACCCCTGCCTTGCGTCATCAGTCTCACCACGGCCTCGTTGTCTCTACGCACGCTCTCACCGGTCCATGCAAGATGGTACCAGACGAGCAGGTCCGCCAAATACTGGCCTGAAAGATAAGCCAGCTCGGCCTCGCCACGTTCCCGCAACGTCTCATGCATATCGTGCAAGCGTTTATACGCGGGATAGGGCTGCATCATGGTTACATGATTGCTGCGGAAGCAGCTGTCAAATGCTCGCAGACGATCTCTTGTGGAGACCTGCTCCAGGTCGGGCGTGGCCAGCAAACGCAAGAGGGGATCCCGCAGCTGCCCCACGGCGAACTGCGCCGCATAGTCCTCCAGCTGATCCAGTAACACCGGCACAAAATTAACCGCCGCCTTCATGGATGGATGTGCTTCCAGATGGGATACCATGTCGCTGTAATCCTTGATGGCGTGCAGATACACCCATGGCAGCATAAACTCGCCAGTTTCGTAATTCCGGTAATCCGGCTGGTGCATATGCCACAGCAAGATAAAATTTAATGGTTGCATTTCTATCTTAACCTGATGGAAAGGAACTCTGAAAGTTCCACGCGATCCGCGACGCTCTTCGTTTATACCCTCGCTATCTTGGCGCCCTCATTCCTTACCTGACATAATGTATTTTCTGTCCCAGCATTTCGGGAGTGATAAGAGTAATACCATTTTCAGTGACGTGAAACTGCTTGCGATCTTCTACCGGGTCAAATCCCACGGTCAGACCGGGGGGAATTAAACAATTCTTGTCCACCACTGCCCGCCTCAGTCGGACATGCCGTCCGATATCCACATTGGGCAGTATCACTGAGTCTTCAATACTGCTATAGCTGCGTACCTGCACATTTGAAAACAATAAAGAACGGCGCACCGTTGACCCACTGATGATGCAACCGCCGGAAACCATGGAGTCCAGCGCTTGACCCCGCCGGTCGTTGTCATCGAAAACAAACTTGGCGGGCGGCAGCTGTTCCTGATGAGTCCAGATCGGCCAGTCCTGATCATATAGGTTGAGATCAGGTGTGACGTGAGTAAGGTCAAGATTCGCCTCCCAATACGCATCAACCGTACCCACGTCCCGCCAGTATGGCACACCTGAGACCATGTTGACACAGCTGTCAAGAAATCGGTGAGCGAATACCCGGCGTCGAGGTACCAGATACGGAATCAAATCCTTCCCAAAATCATGGGATGAGCTGCTGTCATCATGGTCATGAATCAGCTGTTCGAACAGGAACGATGCATTGAATACATAGATACCCATGCTTGCAAGCGCGTACCCGGGCTTACCGGGTATGGAAGCAGCCGTGGCGGGCTTCTCGGCGAAGCTGGTGACACGCAGGTCCTCGTTCACGCTCATGATACCGAAAGCGTTCACCGTCTCCACGGGCACATCAACGCATGCGACAGTCATGTCAGCGGATTTCTCCACGTGATCGGCCAGCAGCTTGCTATAGTCCATTTTATAAACGTGGTCACCGCCCAGGACCAGCACGTACTCAGGATTATGAACGCGCAGTATGTCAATATTCTGATACACCGCATCGGCGGTTCCCTGGTACCAGGTTTCCTCGATTCGCTGCTGAGCAGGCAGCAATTCAACAAATTCATGGAATCGCCCATCCAGAAAACCCCAGCCGTGCTGGATATGGCTGATCAGGCTCTGCGACTTGTACTGAGTAGCAACACCAATACGGCGAATTCCGGAGTTAACGCAATTGGAAAGCGGAAAATCGATAATGCGGAATTTGCCGCCAAATGGCACCGCGGGCTTGGCGCGCCAATCCGTTAACTGCCGCAAGCGGCTGCCACGGCCGCCCGCCAGGATCATTGCTATCGAATTACGCGTAATCTGGCTGTGAAAACGCAGGTCAGCCTCTCCTTTCATTTGGGAAACCCCTGAATAAGTCTTGCGTGGAGCGCTATTTCCGCTATTCCATTTACCGCCGGGCGCCGAATCGGATGATTATAATGCGCACGGCGAAGATCGTAGCTTACTATTGTACGACAAGGGATGCCAGGGAGTACAAAGCAGTGAACGTGGATATTGCCGCAACCTGAAGAGACTTCCCGTTTCATCCCCGTATCCATGTCTAATGTTTTTTGCCGCCAGGTTTGATCAATTCACGATCCTGCCCTCCTTGGCCTTGTGCGAGCTATAATCGTCGCATGCATCCCGATCTGATAAAACAAGGCATGCCTGTCGAAGTCAACCCACTGCTGGAAGCGCTGCTGGCCGCGCGACTGCATGATCCTTTCAGTTACCTGGGTGCCCGCCTTGAGCATGATTATAGCTTGGTACGGGTATTCTATCCTTATGCCAGAAAGGTATGGATTGATATAGGAGGCAGTTTTGAGCCGATGACGCGGATACATCCCGTCGGGGTTTTCGAATGGCGTGGCGCCGCTTTACCGCCCCTCCCGTATCTATTGCGTGTCGAAGATGGTAACGCGGGGCCCGAGGGACTGATGTATGAAACTTATGACCCCTATGCTTTTCTGCCGCAAATCTCCGATTATGACCTGTATCTTTTTAACGAAGGCCGATTACGCCAAGCTTATCGTACGTTAGGCTCTCATGCGGTGGAAAGCCGCGGTATCGGCGGTGTACTTTTCTCTGTATGGGCTCCTAACGCCGAGCGCGTCAGCGTGGTGGGCAGCTTTAACCGATGGGACGGGCGGATGCATCCGATGGCGGTTCACGGTTTTAGCGGGGTGTGGGAATTATTCATACCCGGTATTCCGCCAAATTCACTCTACAAGTATGAAATACGCAACCGCGATAGTGGCGCGATCCTCCTCAAAACCGACCCCTACGCCACACATTACGAGCTAAGACCCAATAATGCCGCGCGTACGCCGGGCTTGGGCGAGACAACCTGGGACGACGGTGAGTGGATGGCAAGCCGGGGGATAAGGGATTGGCTACAGGCCCCACTGAATATTTATGAGATTCACGCCGGATCCTGGAAACGGCATCCTGACGGACGCTTCTACTCTTATCGCGAACTTGCCTGGCATCTGATTCCTTATGTACGGGAAATGGGTTATACCCATATCGAGTTGATGCCCGTTTCCGAGCACCCGCTTGATGAATCCTGGGGCTACCAGACCACCGGCTATTTTGCTCCCACCAGTCGCCATGGCTCCCCGGACGACTTGAAATTTTTCGTTGATGCCTGTCATCGGGAAGATATTGGCGTAATCCTCGACTGGGTACCCGCGCACTTTCCACAAGATATATTTGCCTTATCCCGATTTGACGGCAGCGCGCTATATGAACACGAAGACCCGCGCATGGGGCTGCATCAGGATTGGGGCACGCATATTTTCAATTTCGGGCGCAACGAGGTGAAATCGTTTCTGCTGTCGAGCGCTCATTTCTGGTTGTCCGAGTTTCACATCGATGGATTACGGGTGGATGCTGTTGCGTCCATGCTCTACCTGGACTATTCACGAAAGCAGGGTGATTGGTTGCCCAACAGATATGGCGGCAGGGAAAATCTGGAAGCTATCGATTTCCTGCGCGAACTGAATATCATGGTGCACGAGGAATTCCCCGGTGCGTTGACCCTGGCGGAAGAATCCACCTCATGGCCAGCCGTATCCCGTCCTGCCCATCTTGGCGGCCTGGGGTTCTCCATGAAATGGAATATGGGCTGGATGAACGACACGCTAACCTATATGAGGAACAATCCGGTTCATCGCCGTTTCCACCAGGACCAGCTTACTTTCGGCCAGTTGTATGCCTACACTGAAAATTTTGTGCTACCGTTTTCGCATGATGAGGTAGTGCATGGCAAGGGGTCGCTGCTGGGCAAAATGCCGGGGGATCCCTGGCAGCAATTTGCAAATGTGCGTCTATTGTTTACCTATCAAATGACTTATCCCGGTAAAAAGCTTAATTTCATGGGAAACGAATTCGCTCAGGGACGTGAATGGGACTCCGGGCGAGAACTGAACTGGGATCAGCTACAACACGAACAACACCGTGGCGTAAAGGTGGCCTTACGCGACCTTAATCATTTGTATAGCAGTATCCCCGCCTTGCACGAGCGCGATTTTTTACCTGAGGGTTTCGCGTGGATAGACTGCCACGACGCCGACAACTCCGTCATCAGCTATTTGCGCTATGCATGCGATGGCTCATTTGTAGTGGTGATACTCAATTTTACGCCTGTGCCTCGCGGGCGCTATCGTATTGGCGTTCCTGCCGGGAGCGCATATCACGAAATATTCAACAGCGATTCCTCGTATTATGGCGGCAGTAATCTGGGTAACATGGGCGTCATCGATACGACAGGCAAGCCATGGATGGGGAGACCGGATTCGATCGTTGTCAGCCTCCCGCCACTTGCAGGAATCATTCTTTCGCTCGGAATATCGAGTGGCACGGCAGTCTAGCGGATGAGATGGATGAGGTGTGCACTTGACCACAACGGGAACATGGTCGAAAGCAATTCCTGCGCTATGAAGTAGTGCTGGATGAAAACGTGAAATGTAAATGCATCCCAAGCGTTTCACGTTCTCGTTCAACCGCCAGACAGCAACAAAACCAATGTAGAAAATATAACCAGCGGATTATCCATGTCACGTGCTTCATCACATCACGGCCCACGCGTTCTGTTTGTCACGCCGGAAGTTTATCCCTTAAACAAAACCGGCGGCCTGGGTGATGTGAGCGCAGCGTTACCTGCAGCGTTGCGTGAATTGTCCGTAGATGCACGCATACTTATTCCGGGCTATCCGCAAGTACTGGCAGGACTCAAAAACAAACAAAAGATAGCCGAATTTGCCGCTCAACCTCCATTTCCGCCATCGACCCTGCTAGCTGCAAAGCTGGTGGCGGACACATCCACACGCGTTCCCATATTCGTCATTGACTGCCCCCCGCTATACCGGCGAGAAGGGGGTCCCTATGCGGATGCCGCCGGCCGCAACTGGCCGGACAATGCATTGCGTTTCGGTCTTCTCTCAAAAGTTGCCGCGACGCTGGCGAGCGATGCAACCCCGCTCGTCTGGCGCGCGCAAGTTGTTCACTGCAATGATTGGCAAAGTGCGCTGGCGCCCGCGTATCTGCATTTCCATAAAGGCGAAAAGGCAGCATCCCTGATGGCAATCCACAATCTCGCGTTTCAGGGAGTCTTTCCCCCTGAAACCGTAACTCAACTAGGTCTACCCTCCGAAAGTTTTCATATAAACGGTGTGGAATATTATGGAGGCATGTCGTTTTTAAAGGCCGGGCTCTATTATTCCCGCCACATCGCTACCGTGAGTCCCACTTACGCCAGAGAAATTCAGACGGCGCCGCTTGGTTTTGGCATGGAAGGCCTCCTCGCCGGGCGGCACAAGCATATCAGCGGTATTGTCAATGGCATTTCCGCGGAATGGAACCCGGGCACTGATCCTGATCTTGCAAAGAATTACACAGTTGCCAGCCTGGCGGCAAAAAGCGCCAATAAAACGGCGTTACAGCAGCGGCTAGGGCTGACTGTCGATCCGGATGTCCCGCTGTTTGGCTCCGTAAGCCGGTTTACTCACCAGAAAGGCTATGACCTGTTGCGGCAAGTCGCCGCTCAGTTAATTGAAATGCCGGCACAACTGGCGCTTTTGGGCAACGGTGAAGCCGTGCTGGAGCAGGAGTTGACCCGGCTGGCAAAAAATCACCCTGGGAAAATTACGGTACATATTGGATTTGACGAAAAACTTGCGCACTTGATAGAAGCGGGTGCGGACAGCTTTTTGATGCCCTCCCGCTTCGAGCCTTGCGGACTGAATCAGATGTATAGCCAGCGCTATGGAACGCCCCCGCTAGTTCATGCCACAGGTGGCTTGCTTGATACAGTTGTCGATTGCACAACGAAAACGTTGGCCGACGGAAGCGCCAGTGGATTTTTGTTCCACGATATGACGCCCGGCAGTTTTCTCAGTGCTATCCGGCGTGCCATTGCTGCCTATCATGATAAATCCATCTGGCCCCAATTAATGCGAAACGGCATGGGCAAGGATTTCAGCTGGCGCTCCAGCGCGGCCGCGTATCGGAAGGTCTACCTGTCGCTACTCTCCTGATAAGAAGTCTGAATAATCCATGAACGCATGCTCCCACCTGATAGAAGGCGGTGATATCTATAGCCAAATCATCATGCCCATTTCAAATGGATGCGTCAGCAGAGGCTGATAGGGATAAGCGCGAATGTAGTAGTCCAGCTTACCGCATAAATCTGGGGTAAGGTTCAATGCGAACAGATGCTCCCCCGATTCTTCCATGCCCGTAAACTCAAATCTGAAGTGTTTGTACTCGCATAAGGTACTCTTCTCGAGCTGACGACACACCAGCAGTTCCACTATCACATCCTCAGGCTGTAAACCGTTCAGTCGCATAGCGACATCGAAATGCAGCGCATCCCCAAAGTTGATACGTTTGCGCGGCGTATCCAAACGGCGAATTGCTACGCCTCCCCATGCCCTTCTCACAAAATCCTTCCAGGCAGCGATTTTTTTCGCGCCGCTGAAGTTGTCGTCGGAATAAAGTGCTCCCTGCCTGCTGGCCGGCACATAAAAATTCTTGGTGTACTCGGTCACCATGCGTGTGGCATTGTAACGCGGCAGTAGCGACATCATTGAGTTTTTGGCCATTTTCACCCATCCTGGCGAATAACCCAATTTATCGCGACTATAATAAAGTGGCACTACGTGGTCCTGCAGCGTTTCGTAAAAATCCTTACTCTCTTCCTTGTCGCGAAGCGACGGAGACATATTTTCCGGTCCCGGTTTGATAGCCCAGCCATTCTTGCCGTTATAGCCTTCTCCCCACCAGCCATCCAGTACGCTCAGGTTAAGCGTCCCGTTTATACCTGCTTTCATACCTGAGGTACCGCTTGCCTCCAGCGGATATATTGGACTGTTGAGCCATACGTCCACACCGGAAACCAATCGACGGGCGAGACGTAAATCGTAGTCTTCGACCAGCAGAAGCTGCCCTTCAAATTCCGGTAGACGAGCAATCTGGCTGACGCGCCGGATCAGATCCTGTCCCGGAACGTCGGCAGGATGTGCCTTGCCGGCGAAAATCAGCATTACGGGACGGTCGTGCTGAAGCAGGATTCTGCGCAACCAGTCGAGATCCTCAAATAGCAGCGTCGCACGCTTGTAGGTGACAAAACGACGGGCAAAACCGAGTGTCAGTATATTTGGATTGATGGGGTCGGCGAATCTGAGCAAGCGATCAAGATGCGCTTCAGAGCCATGATTCCGGGAATTCTGGGTGCCAAGACGAGCGCGTATGCCGTAAAACATCTGTGACTTCAGCGTTTGCCGCACACTCCAGAACAAGTGATCGGGTATCGCTTCAATGCGTGACCAGTACTTTTCATCGCATATATTGCTACGCCACTCGTGACCGAGATAGCGATCAAATAAATCAGTCCATTCCTGTGCCAGAAAAGTGGGTACATGCACACCGTTCGTGATGTAGGCGATCGGGTTTTCTTCCGGCTCGATCTGAGGCCATAAATCCTTACATATGCGTGCTGATACATCGCCGTGTATCTTACTCACCCCGTTATGAAAACGGGAACCGCGAATGGCAAGGCCCGTCATATTGAAATCGTGATTGCCCGGGACGCGCCCCCACTCCATGAACATTTCCCGGGTGATATTGAGTTCACGGTAAAAGCCCTCGAAATATGTTGACATCATATCATTGCTGAAATGATCGTGGCCCGCCGGTACCGCCGTGTGGGTAGTGAAAACGGTGCTCGCCGCCACTGCCTCCAGCGCGCTGGCTAAGTCCAGCCCCTGCTGTACCAGATCACGCATGCGTTCCAGCATCATGAATGCCGCATGGCCTTCGTTGATATGCCATATCGTCGGCTTGATTTCCATTTCGCGCAGCGCGCGGGCGCCGCCGATGCCGAGTATGATTTCCTGCTCAATCCGGTTTGCCCTGTCGCCGCCGTAGAGCTGATGGGTTATATCGCGGTCGTCTACGGAATTTTCCGGCAAGTCGGTATCGAGTAGATAAAGCGTGACATGACCTATTTTCGCCTGCCAAACCTTCACCACCACTTTGCGTTGCGGCAGCTCCACTTCGACTCGCACTTCCGCCCCGTTGGCACGTAGCACGGGCGCTACGGGCAGGTCTTCAAAATCCGAATCAGTATACGCAACCTGCTGATTACCATGGTTATCTATGGTCTGGAAGAAATATCCCTGTCGATAGAGCAAGCCCACCCCGACCATTGGCAAGCGCAAATCGCTTGCCGCCTTGCAATGGTCGCCCGCCAGAATGCCAAGACCGCCCGAATAGATTGGGAAGCTTTCGTGGAAACCGAACTCGAAACAGAAATACGCTACTTGATCGGCTGGATGCAAACCGCTGGTACTACCGTTCCGGATAGGTTCGGAATGGTAGGAATCGTAAGCCGACAAAATGCTGTTGTAATGAGCCAGGAAAACTTGGTCTTCCGCGGCTTTCAGCAATAGCGATTCGTCCACGCGCTTGAGAAATGCTTTCGGATTATGCTCTACTGCCCCCCAGAGGCGGGGATCGAGGCGAGAAAATAGCGAACGCGTAGAGCGATCCCAGCTGTACCAGAGGTTATTGGCCAGCTCCTCGAGGCGAGCCAGGCGGCCTGGAATCTTTGGGTTGACAGCGATCGTAAATACGGTGCCGGAGGACATACGCAATTTTTCCTTGATAGGGATGGAATGGTTACATCAAACCCGGGAGAGCATTTTCTTGTTTTGCCTTAATCCCGTTCTATGCTCGGATAAAATGCTCGCGATAGTATTTTATCTCAGCTATGGAATCATAAATATCCGCCAGCGCCTCATGCTTGCATTGCTTTGTGAGGCCTGCGCAAATTTCCGGCTTCCAGCGCTTCACCAATTCCTTCAAACTGCTTACATCCAGATTGCGATAATGGAAATACGCTTCCAGTTGCGGCATCCAGCGGACCAGAAAACGCCTATCCTGACAGATTGAATTGCCGCACATGGGAGAGATTCCAGCTGGGATATGCGCCTGCAGAAATGCGATCATGCGTGCCTCCACCTCCGCTTCATCCAGCCGTGACGACCTCACCTTATCCACCAGCCCGGATCTGGCATGGGTAGACTTGTTCCAGTTGTCCATCCCGTCCAGCACCGCTTCCGTCTGATATAAGACTAATACCGGCGCCTCCGCCAGGACATTTAATTGAGAATCGGTTACTACCAGTGCAACCTCCAGGATATGATCAGTCTCCGGGCTCAGCCCGCTCATCTCCATATCTATCCAGATGAGGTTATTGCTGTCTTGTGCCATAATTGAACCGCTTTCCTGAATTTCCAACATGTAATTGTGTCATATCACCTCTGACCCGTCATCTTTCGTCACTTCATCAGTCGCGGGACTACAGCGAGCCCTATCCACCATGCAAACTTTCACAGCCATCTTTCTCGCTGCTCTGATAACCACTGTTTTAACACGAACGTGGCTCGCAACCCGGCACATCAGGTACATTCTCGCCCATCGGGACCGGGTGCCCGAGAATTTTTCTTCTCAGATCAAGCTGGATGTACACCAGAAGGCGGCCGATTATACGTGTGCCAAGACTCGACTGGGATATGTCAGTCTATCGGTGGAAACCGCGCTTTTACTGATATTCACATTGGGCGGCGGATTGGATGCCCTCGCAGCCTTCTGGGCAGATTGGTTGAGCGATCCGCTGGTACACGGGATGACGCTCATCATCAGCGCTGCCCTGCTGATGAGCGTGGTGGAAATTCCTGTAAGCTATTATCGAACTTTTGTTATTGAACAGCAATTCGGTTTCAACAAGATGACGCCGCGCATGTATTTCCTCGATCTGGTCAAGCGTATTGCGCTGGGCGTGTTACTCGGCGTACCGCTGCTGTTCAGCATCTTGTGGCTGATGGAGAAAATGGGATCGTATTGGTGGTTTTATGCCTGGCTCGCATGGATGGGTTTCAATCTGGTGGTCCTCGCCATTTTCCCGACCTGGATCGCGCCGATTTTCAACAAGTTCACCCCACTTGAAGACGCAGCGCTCAAGGAGCGCATTGAACAACTGATGCGGAAATGCGGTTTCAAATCCAGCGGTCTTTTCGTAATGGACGGCTCTCGCCGCAGTAATCACGGCAATGCCTATTTTACCGGCTTCGGTAAAACAAAGCGGATCGTTTTTTTTGACACTTTGCTTTCTCGCCTGGATATACCCGAAATTGAAGCGGTATTAGCGCATGAATTAGGGCATTTCAAGCGACGTCACGTTATCAAACGTATCGCCTGGACTTTCGCCATGAGTCTGGTATTTTTATGGGCACTAGGCTATCTGATGCAGCAGCCCTGGTTTTATCAGGGGCTGGGTGTCTCCGTTTCGTCGGTACCCTCCACAGCGATGGCGCTGTTACTGTTTTTCCTCATTATGCCTACGTTTACCTTCCTGTTCCAGCCATTGGCGAGCCTGTATTCCCGCAAACATGAATTCGAGGCCGACAAATATGCGGCGGACAACGCCTCCGCACCCGATCTCATACACGCGCTGATAAAACTCTACAAGGATAACGCCTCAACGCTTACTCCCGATCCCCTGCACTCGGCGTTTTACGATTCTCATCCGCCTGCGGCGATGAGAATAGCGCGGCTGGAAAACCTGGCGCATAATTGACGTTTTTTGGAATGGTACCCCCGGATATTTCAACAGATCGGCCAGGAAATTGTCATAAGGAGCATGAATGAAGGCGTGGATACAAGGGCTGAGATCCGGTGCGTACCGCCAGGCTTTCGATAAAATCCTGATTAACCATTTACACTGACCAGCAGGAGTGCTAATGAACATCACCGCCAATGATCTTGCAACGAAACGGTGCAAGCCGTGCGAAGGCAATATGCCGCCACTTTCTCCCGCCGAAATAACGATGCTGATGCAGCAACTCGAAGGATGGGAGTTTTTCGAGAAGGTGATTCGAAAGGACTACAGTTTCAAAAATTACTATCAGACCATGGCTTTCGTCAATGCGATCGCATGGATCTCCCATCGGGAAGATCATCATCCGGACATTACAGTCGGCTACAATAAATGCAGCGTCGAATACACTACGCATGCCGTCAGCGGTTTATCCGAGAATGATTTTATTTGTGCCGCGAAAATAGACACTTTGTTCGAAATTTGAAACAAGCCTGCCGCTCCCCAACATCGCCGATTCGTGGAGAGATAGTCGCCGCATTCGGCAGGCATTTTCTCGTCAAAACCGCAACCGACATAGCTCTCGAATGTGTGTTGCGCGGAAAAAAAGGGGGGGCAGCATGTGGCGACCAGGTAGAGATTCACCTGACCAGCCCAAGGCAGGGGGTGATTGAAACCATCCTGCCGCGCAGCGCGCTACTGTATCGCAGCGACACCTCCCGGCAGAAGCTCATCGCTGCCAACGTTACCCAGATAATCATTGTGGTGGCTGCGGTACCTGCATTTAGCGAGGAATTGATAAACCGCTGCCTGGTTGCCGCCGAAAGTCAGCGTATCAAGACGCTGATTGTACTCAATAAAGCTGATCTGGCTGAGCCGACACGCGCTGCATTCGCAACACTTTCGCTCTACGAAAGGCTTGGCTATTCCCTGCTACAGCTCAGCGCGAAGACCAATGTTGAACCCCTTCTGCCCTATCTGCACAGCCATCTCAGCGTCTTAGTGGGTCAATCGGGTATGGGGAAGTCGACTATCATTAATGCGCTTATCCCTGCGGCTGAACGGGCCACCGCCGAAATTTCCGCAACGCTCGATACCGGACGCCACACTACAACCCACGCACGACTCTATCACCTCGACGAAACCAGCCGCATTATCGATTCGCCCGGCGTGCAGCAATTCGGCCTGCAACATATGAGTAGTGAGGAAGTCGCGTGGGCATTCGTGGAATTTCATCGCTACCTTGGCCAATGCAGATTCAACAATTGCCGCCATATCGGTGAACCCGGCTGCGCCTTGCTACAAGCGGTGCAGGAAGAAAAAATAGACGCGCGCCGCCTGGATTTCTACCGCAAGCTCATCATGTCGCTGACCCCTTCTGTGGGTGCAATTTCCAGCGTCGGCCAGAAAGTTCAGCACTAAAATCTTCGTACGGACTGCGTTCGAGTTCCGTTTGACATTGGACTGGAATGCAATTTCCAGCTGGCTTTACTCTGCCCCCGAGTAATCCATCAACACCGTGAAGGGTTAGCACGCTTATATCTTATTTGAAGCTGATCTGCTCATGCCACTGGGATGCTGAGATAGACATAAATGGCTCAGAATATCGCCTCCCCGGCGCGCGATCCAGATAAAAAACCAGGTTCCTCGTCCGCGGCCAGCAGACGGAGAACCTGGCTTCCGTTTCTTCAGCGCGATCCGCTCGGGTTAGCTGCCGCCAAGTGACTGCGTTGTTGTTTCGCCGATTTTCTGTTTTTTGACTTTCCTTCCAGCGAGTGGATGACTGGAGAAAGGTTCGAATCGCTCGAAACCTTTGACAGTTACTGCGCCACCGGTCTCGACATATTGCTCTTCGAAATGTTCAAGAAATTCCATGAAAGTATGATCGACCAATGTAGCCTGGCCAAAATCAAGAACTACTTCTTTGCCCGGCTTGAATCGGCTAAGCACCTTCTTGAAACCGATCAGATTCGAAAATATGGCCGCGTCCTGAACGTTCATGTAGTACTGCGTATCGGTTTCCTTCAACTGATAACGGGCCTTGAAAATGTTACCTAATGAAGCCCCGTTTACGATATGAAAGACAAACTTGACTGCGATACCCGCAGCAATGCCGACAAGCAGATCAGTGGCAACCGTTGTCCCAATGGTCACCAGGAAGATAGTCAGTTGCTCGCTGCCGATTTTGTAGGTCTTGAAAAACAAGCCAGGCGACGCAAGACGATATCCCACAAAGACCAGCATGGCCGCGAGGGCGGTGTTGGGAATCATCTCAATTACCGGAATCAGCAACAGCATCGAGATGAACAAGCAAAAGCCGTGAAAGAAATTGGCCCAGCGGGTACGGGCGCCGAAAGTAACGTTCGCAGAACTACGGGCAACCTCCGATATCATCGGGGATCCGCCAACGACGGCAGCAAGAGTATTACCCGCTCCGACGGCAATCAGGTCCTTGTTGAAGTTCGACTGACGTCTCCACGGGTCAAGGCCGTCGACAGCCTTTACGGTAAGGCAGGACTCAAGGCTCCCGACAAGAAGAAACATGATCACGTACTTCCAGAAGACGCCGGTTCCTATCATGGAGAAATCAGCGTTGTAGCCGATCTCGGACCAGAAATCACCGATTTGCACGAGGATATGGGCGGGCTGCGTCGTCTTGAAATCCAGAACCATCGCTGCGGGAATCGCGATCAGCAGCACGACCATGGGTGCCGGAATTTTTTTAACGATCGGATTTTTTATCAGCGGCATGCCAAATAAAACCAGCAGACTGAGAAGCCCGACTATTGCAACGGGCCCATTAGGATTCATGATTGACGCGGGGATCTGCGCATACAGCCTCACAGGGCCCATTCCCGCCAGTGTCGCCGGGTCTATTCCCAGCAGGATATGAACCTGTTTGGATATGATGATAAGTCCGATGGCAGCCAGCATTCCATGCACAGCGGATAATGGGAAGAAATCGCTCAGCGAACCAGCCTTCATGAAACCGATGACAACCTGAAGGGCACCCGCTACTACCATGACTCCCAGAGCCATTTTCCACCCCTCTGGTCCGCCGCCAACTTGGGCTACGCAGCCTGCTACGATCGTAATCAAACCGGCCGCCGGACCCTTGATAGTAAGCTGAGAACCGGCAAAAAACGTAACCACCAGGCCCCCGATCATCGCGGTAAGCACACCCATCGCCGGCGGAAAATCACCGGCTTTGGCGATACCGAGACTGAGCGGCAGCGCCAGCAGGAAAACAAAGAACCCGGCCATAAAATCGTACCGGAAGTTCTCTAACATACCGGGTAGGCCGTCTTTCGGAATTGTCAATTTAGCAGTAGAACTAGTCGTAGAACTCATCAGAGGTTGCTCCCATTCATTTGGATTTTAATGCCCCAATTAAAAACACGGGTTTTAATAATGTTTTGTACTTGCTTTTCATGTTTGATACGTTCCGCGCATTCCGCCGGACAGGATTTATCCCGAAGGGTTGAAATACGCCAAACCTGATGTTGTTAAGCTCCCAAAAATAAATGTCCCGGCAATGAACCGCCTCCGCAGTAGTGCGGCCGCCCATACAATCCCCATCGCTCGTTGGGCATATGTCAGGTTTTCTACGGTAGGATTCATATTTCTCTCCCCTGCATGGAGCCAAACATTAAAACAAACACTTCCGCCATTCGACCCTGCGATTCGCACGCCCCTCTTCCAATCGCACTGGCTATTTAAACTTGAGTGTCATGCTCGCTTGACACATCACTCGCTGCTACGCTGTACTGGGTGGAGCAGGAGTCAGGGAATCTGCCACAAAGATAACCAGCCTACCTGTTATATCCGGAACAGGATCCCCGTTCTCCTCCTTCATCAGCCGTGACCCACGCGAAATTTTCAGGGCCGCGTTCTCTGCGTGATCGACATAGATACGCGGCACCTCCGGGACTGCTGTACCTTAATCCGCTTGACTTAGCCATTGTCCACATCATGAATTTTTCAGCGGAACGGCATGATAAGTTTTGACGTGAGGCCCGAGGTAAATTCGGGAGTAGATTCTTACCAGCGAGAGCCCCACTATGATGAAGCTCAGAGCAAGAATGATCGCAAACACAATCTGATCTGTGTGAATATGAGTGAAAATCAAATCTATCCCCAGAAATGATGGGGTAATGGGGAAACCCATCAACCCTAAACACGCAAGCAGGAAAATGAAAGCCTGACCAGAGTATTCAAACACATGACCCTGACCCTGAGGGTCCTTCAGATCCACCCTCTGCTCGAGTGACTTCAGTTGTGCCAGACACGCGTATCCCACAAGGCCTGAAAGGAGGATGCCACTTATATAAATGACGATCTCCCGAGTCGTCACTTCGTCGTAAAACGAGATGGCGAGCGCGATCCAGAGATGATTCATGATGACGAAGTACCAGCTCAACTGGGGACTCATTCTTTCTGAGAAAGACTTCAGCACGACGATCAGTGCGATGAAGGCAAATAGTGTCGGCAGGAATTGCTGGACGCCGGCCGGTAGAGATTGCTCGTAGAACAGGCAGGCGAGGCCGGCGAGGAAAAATGCGGTAGCGATAACGAAACCGACAGTTCCGGATAGCACCAGGTTCAGCTTCCTGCCGATCCATTTCACAGGGTCCCAGAAGAAGAAATACATGAACGAATCGAGGTTGAACTCCTTCACGCTCAGCATATAGGCCGCGTACTCGATTTGCTTGGATGTGGAGTGCTTGTCGATGTATTCCCTTGGAACAAAGTTGTAGAACTGGTCGCGGAGCAGGAAGGTCACAGCCGATGGCGAAACCAGAAGCTGATACGTCCGCAAGAATGCATTTCCCGCCGAATGGAGCAAGGCAAGATCATAAAACCCTAACGCCACTTCCACGAAAATGATGCCGATCTGCGCTACCGAAGAGTAGGCAATCTGCGTCTTGATCGAGGACTGTACGCGTGAAATAAGGGTCGCGACTACGGCGGTGGTCACGCCAAGAAGAATCACAAGCGCTACCACAACAGGCTGATTCTCCCAGAATGGGAACGTTCTCAGGAGCAGAAAGACCCCTAAGTGAACCGAAAGCGAGCCATAGAAGATCGCACTTGATGGAGTTGGTCCTTCCATTGCCCTGGGCACCCAGGAAGAGAACGGGAGTTGACCCGATTTCACCGCGGCGGCCAGTAGAAGCATCAACCCGATCAGAATCCCCAGCGTCGAGTCGCTCTCTAGAGTCTGAGCAACCAGTTCCGGTTGCATCAGCTTCGAGAACGTGATGTTCTCATGCCATAGATGATGGCTCATCCAGATAACCAGGATCAGACCCATATCGGCGACGCGGAACACCGTGAATACCTTGAGCGCATTTTTTACCGGCAGGAAACGCTCCCTGTAGAACCCGATCAGGAGGAAGGACGTGATTCCCAGAATTTCCCAACCGATGAAGAGCGTCTCGAAATTACCGGAGAAAATAATGGTGTTGTAGCCGATGTAAAAGAACAGGATGGTGTTGAAAAACCGCTTATAGCCCCTTTCGCGATGAAGGTACCACCTGGAGTAGACGGTAACCAGAAAGCAGAGGAAGGAACCGACGAACAGGTAAACCGCGGTGATTTTATCGAAATAGAATGAAATGAAAAACTTGTAACTTTCCGTGTCATACAGGATGAGCTCAATTGTCTGGAACGTCGGGTGGCCGTCGATCAGCCAGAGGACCAGGAATACCCACGCCAAAACCATGTGCGAACCGACAGTGAAGTAGGCTATCCACGAAATGGCATCCTCATTCCTTTTCGGCATGAGCATGGTGAGCGCAAACCCGATCAACGGGATGAATATGAATAGCCCAAGCAGCGAGGTTAGCAGCGTCGTCATTTTTTTGCCTTCTCCTTCTTCTCGATAAAGTAGACAGGTAAATTCTCTTGAACCGCATCCAGGGTTTCGATCGATTCCGCTTTCTTAGCCCGTTCCATCAACGCGTTCAGATCCGATACGGTTTCCAGATCTTTCAACAGGGGCTTGTAAATCTTCGAGAAATCACCGTCCTTGTACAGCCAAAGCTCACCTGTGTCCGGATGCAGCGCCACGCAATGCACCCAGTTGTTCTCGTAAAAGGAATAATTCGCCGCAGCGGCCTTGAGTACCTTCAACGCGACTTCCGGGTAGTGCTCGATGATAACAAGGAGACGTACGGGATCGTGCACTTCGATCATCTGGCTGGGCAGGCCCGTCCTCAAATCGCCATCCGCGCCATTGGCTACACCGATCAGGCCCATCACATTGTGCGGCAGCTTGGTACCAGCGCCCATTTTGTGATTGTCGGTACGGGAGAAAAAGTATTCGAGGTCAATCCCACCCATAACCGGTGCAATCGGCCCCATGGATACTGCCAGAAACTTGCCGTCGGGATCGGTCCGGTAGTCATAGCTGCTCGTGGACGCCCGCCGGTCCAGGAAGAGGTTTTCCGAAATACTCCGCCTGCCGATAATGCTGACCGCGTTCGTCGCATGATTGAGCTCCGGCCGGGGTTCGAACAGGGATACCGCTCTCCTGCGGATTTCCTCATGAATCTCCTTCGGGCTCATTTTGGTATCGATGGACACCAGCCTTCTGGACCGCTCCTTCGCGTGGAGATCGAGCGCTTCGTCGATGACAAGCGAATTTCTCCTGTGTCTGGCGGCGTTTTCCTCGGAGAGAATATCTTCATCGAAGAAGGCGACTTCGTCACGCGTGGTGTCGTGCAGACCCGGGAGGAACTGGGTTTCGGGCGGGATAACGACGCCCCGCTCCTTGAGCGCTTCCCTTACCTTGGGATGGTTGGCCATGTAACAGAACGTCCTGGCATTCACCGATCCGGGCCGGCCACCGCATGCGCCACAGTCATAGGCGGTATAATGAGGGTTGTTTACACTGGATGCGCCGTGGCCAATCATGTAAACGATGGGAGCGAAGGTTTTATCTACCCCGTTTAACCCCGTACTGGTCAGGACACCCTGGACGCGCTGGACCATCTCATCGATGGTGTAGCCAATCTGCAATCCGTTTTCCTTGTCGTTCGGGTCCTTGTTTTCGATGGTGAGACTCGCGTTCCTGTCCACGTGTAGATAAGAGGAGGCCATGGCGGGCATCGCGCCCGGCTTGAATACATTCAAGGCCAGTCTCAGGGCCGACACAAACCCGATGGTTTGGGAGATAAACCAGCCCTGGAAAAGCGAATGCGTGAGCTTGGAAAAATGCACTTCCTTCTTCATTTTCTGCTTGCTACCGATTTCCTTGACGAGAAATTTGGGGAAGACCGGCGCGGGACAGCATTTCGTGTAGAACTTGCCGTTCTCGGGCTGATAATACAGCTCGACGTTAAAAAATCCGGCGGTGGTAAACGTTTCGCAATCCGGATCAACTTGTTCGAGGTACCGGCGGAACGATGTCAACCGGTCATCGATGCAGAAGAACGTCTGGAAACTCCTGTTTTCGATCTTTCTTTCCCAAGTCTTGTCCTGCAAAGCTATTCCAGCCAACACCTGGTCGTAGTACGTCCACTCAAAAGCATCGTGCCAAAGGGAAAGAACCGTATCGACCTCAGCCTCGGGTACATCGTCGAACAACGGTTGAGGCCGCTCTTCCAGAATGCGGGCAATAGGTTGCCAGCTTTCGCCAAAATAAGAGTCGAGCGCGTCGATCTCAAGCAAAAGCTCGAAGATAATCAGGTCGTGAACCGTGATATTCTTCGGGTTCAGGAGAGAGGCGGGCTGGGCCTCGACTGTAGACACCATGCCCGACCAGCCTGGGTGCGCAAACTGCTGGTCAAACAGATACTGCGTATAGAGGGTTTCATCTCCCACCAGGAGCTTGAGCAGATCCTCCATCTTGTGGTTTCCAGACACCAAAAGCTTTTTAGCTCTCTTCGTCTTGAAGAAGCTGGTAAAGCTCTTTTCCTCCATTTCCTTTATGGCGGCGAGAAAACCCTTGTGTCCGATTGGAAAGCCCCATATTGAGATCCCCTGATCCAGAAAGCTGCACAGGATTCTGAACAAAAGCGGGTGAACCATCAGGTCTAGATCAATAGGATAATGGCGCTTCCAGTTCGCCCTCAGTTTACCTATTCGGGGGGAAACGGAATCGTCATATTCCTTGTTAAAAACTTTATCCATCCACTTGTCAAGGTGCTCGGAACCTTTCCTTTCCGATATGACGCGCTCAAGAATATCCTTGCGGATGCGACCGGCTTCGTACAGGTCTCTGTATTCTCTGAGTTGAAGGGAGGGGAAATATCCGAATATTTTTTTTGCGCGCCGCGTGCCGTCGTAAAACTTGTCGTTCTGGAATGCGTGTAATGTATTATGATGAATAAAGTCTTTCAGCGGAGCCTGGCATGGCAAATAGTGCTGCAGGTCATGGATCGCTTCCGCTTCATTGAAAGAAGAAGTTGGAGCCTCTGCCTGGGTTTCGGCCAGTTCTACGTGAACCGCACTGATGTCCGCTCGCTTGTCTAGACTGGCCGGTGCGCTCACAGCGGCGGCGCCGGAGGCCACAAACTGTTTTGGAGAATCCATCACCAACCCGATCCTCTTTCCCTCTTTTTGCATATTTCCACCTTTATCTATCGCTGCTGGCATAATTTTGGCTCCTCTTCTTTGTGACGCCTTCTAGGCTATCTATCAATGGTTTCTCCCCTAAGAGGGGATCCAAGACCTTCGGGACATAGAACACATGTCCCATCACTCTGAACACCGACTCAAGCAGACTTCCAGTCACACCGACTTCCGTTCTACATTCTTCGCTTCCAGTTCCAATACGTCCCAAACAATTCGGTTACAGACTGCCTGAGTACATTGCCTAAGTGCAAGATGAGCTGTAATCTGATCATAACAAAAGCAATTCATTCGACGTAAAAGACAGAGGAATTTACTCAGGTATTAAAATTAGCATAGCTTATGTGAAGAATTCGTGAAGACGGTAATATTGCAATCTGGACACCTGAACAACCGCTCCCATAGGTGACTCGCCAAGGGACGGCAGGACTGGAGCAAGATGAGTTATTGACGCGTTTGCGGGATATAGACGGAAAACCGGCAGAGACAGCGCGCGGTTGCTGACGCGGAGGTGCTCCGTTCCGCGAAAGCCGCCCTCGCGCCTCTTGGCAAAAGTGGAGATTTATTCAGGGCTGCCGGGGAAATGCGGGGAAAAACGGGAATGATCAGGGAAAAACGATATGAAAAGTTGCACCGCAACCCGGCGTGCTTTCAACTTCGATGCGCCAGCCGTAGTGGTCGCAGATGCGCTTGACTATCGCAAGCCCTATCCCGAGACCCTCACCTTGAGTTGACCCACGGAAGAAGCGCTCGTAAAGAAGAGGCAGGTAGGTAGGCTCGATGCCAATGCCCGAATCCGAAATGGACAGGCGGTTACCGCTGAAATTCACCCGGATGAAGCCGCTGTTTGTATATTGCACGGCATTGCGAAGCAGATTCACTAGAGCAGTATGAAGCGCTTGCCGGTTCAGGGTGAGGACAGCTTTCGGCTCAACCGCAACCTCAAACGTCAGGTGCTTCCGGTAGATTTCACCGCATACGGGTTCTGCCGCGTCGTAAACACATTCTGCGAGCGCAACAGGCTCCATAATACCCAGAGCCTGTTCGCGAGCTAGAAATAGCAAGGCTTGCAATTGCTCGCCCATGCGAGTGGCCGCTGCCTCGATCATCCCAATGCGCGCGCGCGCTCTTTCAGAGATGTTTGCCTCTGTGACAAGTAATTCGCAACTCGTCAGAACGGTGGTAATGGGAGTACGCAACTCGTGGCTTATGTTGGCGGTAAACTCCTGCTCGCGTCGGAGCATGCGTGTGATGCGGTTCTGATAATCGTCGAGCGCACGGGCAAGCTGTGCCACTTCCTCATCCTGGCCTGGCTGGGTAAGGGTTGGTCCCTGCACGTCGCCGGGCGCGAGATGCCTTACCTGCTCCGCGAGGTCGGTGACTTGTTTGACGAGCACGCCTGCCAGCAGATACCCTACTACGAGCGCAACGCCTACTACCGATATGAGGGATAAAACGATGAGCAGCCTCAGCTCCCGCTGCCGCTGGTCGTGAAGCCCGACTTCATAGGCGACGAGAAACTTGACCCCATCGACATGATGTACCGCAACGCGAACCTCCTCAGGGCCGCGGAATACCTTGTGGCGCCTGTAATTGAGCCCCTGCAGGTAGGAAGGGAGCCGGGATTCTTCTGCGGGTTCATGGATAATGTACTTTTCGAGATTGGACCCCTCTTGAGGGACGAAATCGGTACTCTCGCGATAGCGCTGGAGCAGGTGGTCCATCTCGGTTTCAATGATCTGCTCAATGTGCGCTTCCTCGATATCGTCGGAAGCGATATAAAGGCTGACCCCCAGGGTGCCGACCACTACTATGCAGAATATTGCAAACGCCAGCGCAACGCGAAGGCGTAAACCACGCTTAAGTCCGGGCACGGGTGGCCAAGCGATAGCCGAGACCATGAACTGTTTCGATCGGATCATAGCCGCCAGCCCGGGTCAGCGCTCGCCGCAGTTCATGCATATGACTTCGCAAGGTATCGCTGGTTTCCTGCACATCTCCCCATACTTCCGTTTCAAGTTCCTTCCGGCTGAAGACCCGTCCGGGCTCACCCATCATTACTGCAAGCAGCCCAATGCACTTGGGTGGCAATTTGACACTGGCGCCAGCGAAGCGAATCGATAGTGTTTTTGGATCGAATGAAAGATCGTCGGTTTCCAGCGTGCGGCTGGTGACCTTGCCTTTTCTGCGTTTGTGCATGGCAACCAGACGTGCTTCAACCTCTTTCAGCGCAAATGGCTTGACCAGATAATCGTCAGCTCCGCAGTCAAAGCCTTTCAGCTTGTCCTCCAGCGTATCGCGCGCTGTCAGCATCAGCACTGGCGTATCAAGATTGGCTTCCTGGCGAAGCTTTCGGCACAGCGTAATGCCATCCGCACCAGGCAGCCCGATGTCAAGCAGAATGCCGTCGAATTTCTGAGTAACCGCAAGATGAAGACCGGTGATGCCGTCCGCCGCCGCGTCGACGCCGTGGCCCCGGGCTTCCAGAAAATCGTAAAGGTTACTGGCTATCGCCGGATCGTCTTCAATAATTAGTATATGCACGAGAAGATGCCCCACAAAAAGAATTTGCGCAAAACACTACGCGCACTGCGAAAAATCTATGATTGGAACAATTACCCATTCCTATACCAGCCTGGTTGCCCAACTCTTCTATCCGTCAATATCAGCCTGGTGGTATTTGCGACTGAGGGCATGGACCGCCTCCACGAGCGTCCGTGCATTCTCCGGCGGTGTAAACTGGGAAATGCCATGACCAAGATTGAAAACATGGCCGTTGCCTTTGCCGTAACCGGAAAGGATTTTCTCCACTTCGGCAACGATCACTCCGGACGTGGAAAACAATACCGCAGGGTCGAGATTTCCTTGCAGGGCGACCTTGTCACCGATGCGCTGACGCGCTCCGGCGATATCCACGGTCCAATCCAGGCCGACTGCGTCACAACCGCTGTTGGCGATACTTTCGAGCCATAGTCCCCCACCCTTTGTAAAGACAATGCTCGGAATGCGTTCAGCACCATGCTCACGCTTTAGTCCAGCCAGTATCTGGCTGATATAACGGAGGGAAAATTCCTGATAAGCGGCATGCGACAACGCTCCACCCCAGGTATCAAAAATCATCACCACCTGGGCGCCAGATTCTATTTGCGCGTTAAGATAGGCGGTTACCGCCTGGGCGTTGATATTGAGAATGTGATGCAGCAAATCCGGCCGCTGGTATAACATTGTCTTGATCTGACGGAAATCCGTGCCGCCGCAACCCTCCACCATATAGCATGCGAGCGTGAAGGGACTGCCCGAAAAACCGATCAGTGGAATCCGGTTATCCAGCGTCCTGCGGATTTGTGAAACCGCATCCATCACGTAACGTAAATGCACCGCCGGATCAGGCACCGTAAGCGCCCGAATTTCCCATTCCTCTCGCAGAGGCCGCTCGAATTTGGGACCTTCGCCGTCCGCGAAATAGAGTCCCAGCCCCATTGCATCAGGAATCGTCAGAATGTCCGAAAACAGTATCGCGGCGTCCAGCGGGAAGCGCGCAAGGGGCTGCATCGTAACCTCAGTGGCGAAATCGGGATTCTTGCACAACGCAAGAAAGCTGCCTGCGCGAGCGCGCGTCTGATTGTATTCCGGCAGGTAGCGCCCCGCCTGGCGCATCAGCCACACGGGCGTGTATTCGGTAGGTTGCCGCAGCAGAGCCCGCACCAGAGTATCGTTTTTTAATCTTGTCATTCGCTTCTATTTAACCCCGTGAATTCCGCAAAGGCCAGCGTATGGGCAACGGCCCGGCCTATTGCGTGTTTTGACTTTTCTGACACGTGTAAGGCGTTGTCAGACACGCCCCGAAACCGCCGAACTTCCAAATCGTCTGATTTTACCAGCGATTGGCCTTCGGGTACATGATCACGGCTGAAACCGGGACGATTGAGAATGTCATGCGTTTCATGTTTGTCGGATCCGTCCGGTATGGGGAAATTTCTGGCCAATTCTGGCTAAACGTCCTCGATGGGCAAGATTGTGAAGATCGCCTGGCTTATTCAGAACCTACCGCGAGTCACGTAATTGTGACAACAATGCGATCTGCTCAATTCTCTTCGATGGCAAACAGCCGACGGTATTCACGGATAGCATAGCGGTCTGTCATGCCCGCGATATAGTCGGCAATTGCCTGATGCTCATCCTGAAGATATTTCAACTGAAATACGGGAGGAAGCAACCGGATATCCGAGTTGAACGCATTGAAGAGCATTTCGAGAGTATGGCGCGCCTTCGCGCTCATGCGGGCCACCTTATAGTGCCGGTACAGATAGTCGCGCAGAAATTTTTTCAGTTCCTGCTGCTCCTGCCAGATTTCCTTGCTGAAACCGATCAGGGCCGGCGCCGACCGCACGTCGGACAAACTGTCCGGACGGACGTCTGCAATGTTCATTTCGCTCTGCCTGGTCAAATCCCCCACCAGGGTATTGATCATGCGCCGAACCGTTTCATGAACCAAACGCCGCCCCGAGATTTGGGGGTAATGCTTTTTAGCCATGGCCAAGTGCCGGGCAAATATTTCCACTTCTTCAAGTTGCGCCTGGGTAATGAGACCGGACCGCAGGCCGTCGTCCACATCGTGGTTGTTATACGCGATTTCATCGGCGAGATTAGCTAATTGTGCTTCGAGCGAAGGCCGTTGGTCCACAAGAAAACGTTCACCCACATCCCCGAGTTTGCGGGCATTTTTCTTTGCACAATGTTTGAGGATGCCTTCACGGGTTTCAAAGCACAGATTCAAGCCGTCAAATGCGCCGTAATGCTCTTCCAGCACATCCACTACTCGCAGAGACTGGAGATTGTGCTCGAAACCACCATGGTCTTTCATGCAATCGTTGAGCGCATCCTGTCCCGCATGACCGAACGGTGTATGGCCCAGGTCGTGCGCCAGAGCGATGGCTTCAACCAGGTCTTCGTTAAGATGCAGATTGCGCGCAACCGAGCGGCCGATTTGCGCCACTTCCAGGCTGTGCGTCAAGCGCGTGCGGAAAAGGTCTCCCTCGTGATTGACGAAAACCTGGGTCTTGTATTCAAGCCTCCGGAATGCGGTCGAATGGATGATGCGGTCTCGGTCGCGCTGAAATGGAGTACGCCCTGGAGACAATTCTTCGGCGATACGACGCCCGCGCGAGTTCGCCGGCGATACTGCGTAAGGCGCCAACTCATGCATCGGCAGTGCATTCCGAAAGCATGTTGCGTAGGACTTCAGTGGGCACATCGGAACGAACCACTGCTTCGCCAATACGCTTCAGTAAAACAAAACGCATCTTTCCCCCCTCAACTTTCTTGTCCAACCCCATCAGGTGCAAATATTTTTCCGGACCAAGATTGGGGGCAATCACGGGAAGACCGGCCCGGAGGTAAATTTTTCGGATTCGCTCAACATCAGCCTCTCCGATCATATGCAGGCGACGTGACAACTCAGCCGCCAGTATCGTGCCTGCCGCTACTGCCTCGCCGTGAAGCCACCTGCCGTAGCCCATCGCGTTCTCGATAGCGTGGCCGAATGTATGCCCAAGGTTCAGTAATGCGCGGACGCCGCTCTCATGCTCGTCAGCTTCCACAATTTCGGCTTTATGCAGGCAACTTCGGCGTACCGCCTCGATCGATATCTCCCTATCTCGTGCCAGAAGCTGAGATATATTCGATTCGAGCCACTCAAGAAAGGTGGAATCGCGGATCAGACCATACTTGATTATCTCGGCAATACCCGCACGCAGCTCTTTGTCCGGCAATGTGTCAAGTGTAGACGTATCTATGAGTACCGCTCGGGGCTGGTAAAAAGCGCCAATCATGTTTTTGCCAAGCGGGTGGTTGATACCTGTCTTGCCGCCGACCGAAGAGTCAACCTGCGCCAGAAGCGTGGTGGGAACCTGAATAAAGGGCACACCACGCAGATACGTGGCCGCGGCAAAGCCAGCCAGGTCGCCGACCACTCCGCCACCAAGCGCGATGACGAGCGTGCGGCGTTCACAGCGATGAGCGAGAAGTGCATCGAAAATCAGATTCAGTGTTTCCCAGTTCTTGTACTTTTCCCCATCGGGCAGGATGATTGGAACCGACGCCACCCCATGACTTTCCAGCATGCTGCGAAGGCTTTCGAGATACAACGGCGCCACCGTTGTGTTCGATACGATCGCAACTTGCTTCCTGGGCAAATGGCGCAGAATAAGATCTGGTTGATTCAAAATACCGTTCCCGATATATATCGGATAACTTCGCTCATCGGGCGTGGAGGTGAGATTGACCGTAATTGTTTGCATTTTATTATGGGTCCGGGAAAGCCCTGTCAGCCGTTTATCAGAATCTGACAGGCAAGAGCGGCCTAACCGCAGTCTGTGAAAAAAATGTAACTCGTAGTTTTCATCACCACGGTTTCACTACCACCAGTATCACCACCCCAATCAGAATCAGCACCGGAATCTCATTGAACCAGCGATAATAAACATGGCTGTGCCGGTTGCGATCGTGCTTGAAATCGGCGAGTAGCCTGCCGCAGTACAGGTGATATACGATCAGCATCACCACCAGTGCGAGCTTGGCATGGAGCCAACCGCCGGAAATACCATACCCCAGCCAGAGCCACAGGCCGAAGACGACAGTCAGCATGGCACTTGGCCCCATGATGCCATAATAGAGCTTGCGTTCCATCACCTTGAAACGCTCGATACCCGGCAAGTCCTCACTCGTGGCGTGATAGACAAAAAGACGCGGTAAATAAAACAGTCCGGCGAACCACGCCACCACGAAAATAATGTGCAGAGACTTGATCCAGAGCATTTATTTTTTCAATCCTGGGAATCTGTTAATTCATGAGGCGCTGGCGCGATGCCGCCGCCATGCAGCAATACCCATACTCGATGCACCCCATCAAATAAACATGGATATTTGATGGGTACTTAATTATCATCATCATACATTTACTTCTGGAGGCGAGATGAACGTTGATTATAAAGGATACAGCATTATTACTGCGTCAGAACTCGACGACAGCACCAATCTCTGGAACGGCCGTTACAGGATTCTTGATGATAACGGCATAGTTGTTTACGAAAGCTTCGTCGAACCTTTGCAAGATCAAAAAAAGGCGCATGAGGCTGCCAACGTGGAAGCCCGAGCATGGATTGATAGGCGATAATTGATGCGGGCAAGCCGGGTGCAAGAAGCTGAACTGCGGCCCTCGTCTCGACTCAACGGTTTGCAGACAAGATAATCAGCAGATTTGCCCCCCTGATGAGAAGGTTTCATCCACTTCACCGTTTTCGTTGCCCGCCATAGCTGGAAATTTCCGGCATCGCCTCACTGCCAGACTCAGCGCCAGATTTCAATATGGCGCAAGATATGAAGACTATGGCGCAGATATGAGACAAGAATTGGCTTTAAACGGCGACGACCTCAAGATCGGGTTCTATCGACCTCAACATATTCTGAATGCCCCTCAACGTACCCGAGATTGAGCTTGGGCAAGTGCCGCATGCGCCCTGGTAATGAACGCTAAGCCTGTTACCAGCAAGGCCGAGCACGTGGAGATCGCCACCGTCATTTTGGAGGTATGGCCGTACCTCCTCGTCGAGCAACGAGTTGATGATTTCGAGGCGCTGCTGGTCCTCGGGACTTAGACCCGCAATTTCAGCGGTTGCCGCAGCAACTGTGGCGGCTGTTTGCGTGTCAGCGGCCGGCGCGGCCCGGATCGGATCAGCCACTTCGCGCGCCAGGTCCTGCCAGTCGGCACCGCCGTCCTGGGTAACCGTTATCCAGCGGTCGACATAAAACACGTTTGTGACATGATCAATGTCGAACAGCGCTGCGGCAAGGGGATCGTCTTGCGCCTGCTCGGCATTGTCGTATGAGCGCGTCACCCCCCAGGTCAATGGTTCCTTCAGTATGAACTTCAATGCATTCCGATTCGGGGTACCCTCTATTTCAGCTATTTTTGGCATTTTCTGCTCCTCCAGAGATTCTTTAAGCATCGCCTATCGCGGCGTGCATCGGATCATCCTCGGCCTCGGTCGAGGTAGTGGTAACAGAATTGAGCGCCGCGTGCAGCGTATGCCAAGGCAGAATGGCGCACTTTACCCGCGTGGGCAGATCGCGTACTCCGGCGAATACCGTGAGCCGGCCCAAGTGGTGCTCAGCATCAAGATTGAGCGTGCCGGTCGCCATGTCACGAAATTCTTTGATCAACGTTTCCGCATCTTTCCGTGTTTTGCCTTTCACAACGGTCGTCATCATTGAGGCTGATGCCTTGCAGATCGCACAGGATTCACCCTGAAACGCAATGCTGTCAATGTGCTCTCCTTTGAGATTGAGTGCAATATCGAGGTGATCGCCGCAGAGCGGATTATGACCCACCGCATGATGACTTGCATGATCGAGCGTGCCGTAATTGCGGGGCTTCTTGTTGTGGTCGAGGATGACCTCTTGATAGAGTGATTTCGAGTTCATTAGGTGAAAAATTTTTGGACTGTGCGAATGCCCGCGATAAACGTATCAACCTCAGCCATTGTATTATAAAACGCAAACGAGGCACGGGTCGTCGCGGGTACCTTGAGGCGCAGCATCACCGGTTGCACGCAATGGTGACCGGTGCGAACGGCGACCCCTTCCTGATTCAGGAGCGTACCGATGTCGTGCGGATGCACACCTTTAACCTCGAAGGACACCACTGCTGTTTTCATTGCGGCAGTGCCGATAATGCGCACGCCGGGCATATGAGACATCTGTTCAGTCGCATAATGGAGCAACTCAAGCTCGTACGCGGCGATTGCGTCCATACCGATGGCGGATAGATAATCAACCGCGGCGCCGAGCCCGATCGCGGCGGAAATCGGCGGTGTACCTGCTTCGAATTTGTGCGGGATGGAATTGTAGGTGGTTTTTTCGAACGTCACCGACATGATCATATCTCCGCCGCCTTTGAACGGTTGCATGCGTTCAAGCAGCTCAGCCTTGCCGTAAAGGATGCCTATGCCTGTAGGGCCGCACATCTTGTGGCCCGAAAAAGCGTAGAAATCGCAGTCAAGATCCTGCACATCCACATGCATATGCGGCGCGGCCTGTGCACCATCGATCAGTACCGGCACCCCGCGGGCATGCGCAAAGGCGATCATTTGTTTTATTGGGTTAATCGTGCCGAGTGCATTCGATACGTGCAGCACACCAACGAATTTAGTGCGCTCATTGAAGAGTCTTTCGTATTCATCAATAAGAAGCTCACCGGCATCATTGATGGGCACGACTTTGATCTTGGCACCCTTCTCTTCCGCCAGCATCTGCCAGGGGACGATGTTTGAGTGATGCTCCAGTGTGGTCAGAATGATTTCATCGCCGGCCCCAATGAATTTGCGGCCATACCCATGCATCACCAGATTGATCGAATCCGTTGTGCCACTGGTGAAGATGACTTCCCTGTCTTCGCCCGCATTGATGAAACGCTGCAATTTGCGGCGCGAGTCCTCATATTCCGCAGTGGCCGTTTCAGATAAATAGTGCACACCGCGATTGATATTGGCATGCTGGCTCGTCTGGTAACGCACCAGGCGGTCGATCACCGGTTGCGGCATCTGGCTGGATGCCGCGTTGTCAAGATAGACCAGAGGCTTGTCCTCAACCTGGAGCTTGAGGATCGGAAATTCGGCGCGAATGGCTTCAACATCGAAGATCGAAGCAAATTGCGGTTTCAAAGTGGAATCTATGATCTTCATAGGTCAGCTTCTTTTGGTTTGTTCGAACACCGTCTGCTCAAGTCGCTGTTTGAGCGACGCAACAGGAATGCGATCGATAATTTCAGCACCAAACGCATAGGTCAGCAGATTGCGCGCGGCAAGCTCGGATAGCCCGCGGCTCTTGAGATAAAACAGTTCCTCAATATCGAGCTGGCCAACGGTTGCTCCGTGAGCACACTTGACGTCATCCGCAAAAATTTCGAGCTGCGGCTTGGTATCGACGCGCGCTTTCGCATTCAGCAGTAGATTGCGGCTCGACTGAGTGGAATCGGTGCGCTGCGCTCCCGGACGCACCATGATCTTGCCGTTAAACACAGCATGCGCTGCACCATCAACGATGCATTTGTGTAACTGACGGCTGATGCCATCGGGCTGCGCATGATCTATGCAGGTATGCGTGTCGGCAAGCTGGCGCCCGGAGATCAGTGCCAGCCCGTCAATAGCACATTCGGCGCCCTCGGCCGCAAGGCGTGCATTCAGGTCGTAGCGCGAAATCCGCGCGCCAAGCGCGACGCTGACTGATCGATAGCGGCTGGCGTGCGCCAGCGATACCGCACAGTGTCCAATATGAAATGCCTGGGTGCTGTCGCGCTGAATTCGGACGTGATTAACCTGAGCATTACCTTCAAGCACGAATTCGGTCACCGCATTGGTGACATAAGCTCCTTCTTGCAGTGTGACGTAATCCTCGACGATTGTCACCGCACTGCCGGATTCGGCAATCAGAAGACAACGCGGATGGCTTGCCACCTCCGGTTGCGTGGCGATGAATAACACATGCACGGGCGCATCGACCACAGCATTGCGCGGCACAATGACCAGTGCCCCATCATGCAGGAACGCCGTATTGAGCGCAGCGAACAGATTGTCCTGAAACCCGGCGTGGCGGCCGAGATGCGGCTCTATTACCGCTCCATGCGAAGATACCGCCGTCGACGACAGATCGGTGACCGTCAAGCCAAGGTCTCTGGCCTTGTTCGGTTGCGTGGAAAACTGCGGCATGTACGCGCCGTCGACAAACACGAGCCTGATTGCCGCTTCGTCCAGATAAAAACGCTCCACGTCGGGGGCTTGCAATGTCGAAACAGCGCGAGCGGGCTGAAACGAAAGCTTCGCAAGTGGCGAAATATCGGTAAAGCGCCAATCCTCGTCCCGTGTGGTCGGCAACTTGAGCATACCGGCACGATCAACCGCACTCGCCCGCAACTGATTAAACCATGCCAAAGGACTTGGCGGCAGTTGCGGCTGCCCCTGAAGAAGGCTTTCGAGATAGCTGTTGCTGGTAACCATGCTCATGTTCAGGCCTCGGCCGCAGCATGGTACTCGGCGCCGACCCAATCGTAGCCACGCGTTTCGAGATCGAGCGCGAGTTCCTTGCCGCCGGTCTTGATGATCCGGCCCGCCTGCATCACATGCACGAAGTCCGGCACGATATAATTAAGCATCCGCTGATAATGTGTCACCAATATGATTGCATTGTCCTTGGTCGCGAGCTTGTTTACACCATTTGTGACGATCCTGAGCGCATCGATATCAAGCCCGGAGTCGGTCTCGTCGAGAATAGCCAACCGGGGCTCAAGCAGTGCCATTTGCAATATCTCGTTCCGCTTCTTCTCGCCCCCGGAAAAACCTTCGTTGACGCCGCGGTCCAGAAAATCCGGATTCATGTCCAGCAGTTTCATTTTTTCACGCACGAAATCCTCAAACTCGAGGGGGTCAAGCTCATCCTTGCCATGTTGTGCCTGCACTGTGTTGTACGCGAGGCGCAGAAAATGACTATTCGAGACGCCGGGTATCTCGATAGGATACTGAAATGCAAGGAATAGGCCGGCGCGCGCGCGTTCTTCCGGTTCGAGATCAAACAGATTATTGCCTTCGAATGTTATTGAACCGCCGGTGACCTGATACGCATTGTGGCCGGCGAGCACCTTTGCGAGCGTGCTTTTGCCCGAACCGTTCGTTCCCATGATCGCGTGCACTTCACCGCTTCTCACTGTCAGGTCTATGCCCTTGAGTATCTCGATACCGTTAACGGTCGCCCGCAATCCGCGTATTTCAAGCAATGCTTTGCTGTCCTCATGAATCATCCGACACTCCCTTCAAGCTTGAACTCAAGCAGTTTGGTCGCCTCGACCGCGAACTCCATCGGCAATTGCTGAAATACATCCTTGCAGAACCCATTGATAATCATTGATACCGCTTCCTCGCTGCCGATGCCACGCTGGGCAAAATAGAACAATTGATCTTCACCGATCTTTGATGTGGACGCTTCGTGTTCGACTTTGGCCTGCTGGTTACGAACCTGTATGTAGGGAAAGGTGTGAGCGCCACATTTGTCGCCGATCAGCATCGAATCGCATTGCGAATAATTACGCGCGCCAGCAGCCGTAGGCGCAATCCTGACCAGTCCACGGTAGCTGTTATTGGAATGGCCGGCGGAGATACCTTTGCTGACGATGGTGCTGCGCGTATTTTTTCCAATGTGGATCATTTTGGTGCCGGTATCCGCCTGCTGGTAATGATTGGTGACGGCCACCGAATAGAATTCTCCCACCGAGTTTTCGCCTTGCAGGATACAGGAAGGATATTTCCAGGTAATTGCCGAACCGGTTTCGACCTGAGTCCATGAAATGCGCGAATTAACACCTTTGGCCAAACCGCGTTTGGTAACGAAATTGTAGATACCGCCCAGGCCATTCTCATCCCCCGCATACCAGTTCTGCACCGTCGAGTACTTGATGTCGGCATTGTCGAGCGCCACCAGTTCGACCACCGCGGCATGCAATTGGTTTGTATCGAATTTCGGCGCCGTGCAGCCTTCAAGATACGAGACCGATGACCCTTCCTCGCCGATGATCAGGGTGCGCTCGAACTGTCCCGATTCCTCTGTATTGATGCGGAAGTAAGTGGACAGGTCCATGGGGCATTTGACGCCTTTAGGAATAAAGCAGAATGTGCCGTCGGTAAAAACCGCCGAGTTGAGCGCAGCGTAGTAATTATCCCCCACAGGCACCACCGTGCCGAGGTACTGTTTCACGAGTTGCGGATGCATCTGAACAGCTTCGGAAATGGAGCAGAAAATAATACCAACCTCGGCAAGCTTCTGCTTGTAAGTAGTGGCCACCGACACACTGTCGAAAATCACGTCGACCGCGACGCCAGCCAATGCCGCCCGCTCATGCATCGGCACACCCAGTTTCTCGAAGGTGCGCAGCAACTCGGGATCGACCTCGTCCATGCTGTTCAACTTCTTCTTGGGCTTTGGCGCCGAGTAGTAGCTGATAGCCTGAAAATCGATCTTTGGATATTTAACGTTCGGCCATTTCGGCTCTTCCATCTTGAGCCATTGCTCATAGGCTTTGAGCCGAAAATCCAGCAACCACGCGGGTTCATTCTTTTTGGTGGAAATGAGCCGGATAATATCTTCGTTAAGCCCTTTTGGCGCAATATCCGACTCGATTTCGGTAACAAAACCGTGCTTATAAGGCTGATTGACCAGATTTTGTAATACTGCACTCATGAGATTGCTCCAATATCGTTTGTGTCGAAGATAAATCCGTGAACTTTGCTATTCCCGCTATTCCAGACACCACCCCTGTCTCTTCGTGTTGACCTTTGACAGCTAGACACTGGCGGGTTCTTTCAAGCTGAAGCTTTCACCGCAGCCGCATGTATTGTCGACGTTGGGATTCTCGAATTTGAATGACTCATTAAGTCCTTCTCTCACAAAATCAACACGCGAACCATCCAGAAACGGCAGATTACCGGCATCAACAACCACATTAGCATTATATGATTCAAATACTTGATCGCCTGCACGAACGTCGTCAGCATAGTCGAATGTATAGGCAAACCCGGAGCAGCCCACCTTCTTCACGCCGACGCGCAACGCCAATCCTTTGCCGCGCTTCGCAAGCTGCTTCCGGATTTGCTGTGCTGCGTTTTCGGTTAATGTTATTGCCATTACTATTCTCCAATTACCATTCGCGATTATGATGATCGAAATAGGCGTGGAGCGCTGATGCGATTGTCAAGCCGAAAATGCGGCACGTTCACGCTCGGGCACCGCCTTTTCGGGCATTACCTTTCGCATATCCAGCATTTGCACAACACCATTTTCCCTTGCCTTTTGTTCATCACTTCGTACTTTCTGTTCATCGACCAGTTGCTTCAGCGTCACCGCCCCAAGATGGTCGAAAATAAGATCATTGAGTTTTACCCACAAGTCATGAGTCATGCATTTCTTGTCATTGTGGCAATTTTCCTTTCCGTTACACTGGGTCGAGTCGATAGGCTCATCAACTGCAAGGATAATCTCGGCAATGGACACTCGTGCCATGTCTTTGGAAAGGCAATAGCCACCTCCTGGGCCTCGTATGCTGTCGACAAGCCCCCGTTGGCGCAACTTCGCAAACAATTGCTCAAGATAAGATAGCGAAATTTGCTGACGCTGGCTGATTTCCGCGAGCGTCACCGGACGAGTGCTATGCTGCATGGCAAGATCCAACAGCGCCGTTACCGCAAATCGTCCTTTCGTTGTTAGCCTCATGATAAACTCCTCTTAACTTTCGATTCAATGAAATAGAGATATTGATCATAAATTCGTTCAGCCAATACCATTCAGCCAATACCAATACATGACTGATTTAGTCAACTATAAGATACCTGATCGATTTAGTCAACTATAAAGAGAAAAACGATTCAGCGATGGGATGAGCTCTCCTTTCACCCTGCTCTGCAGGTATCGGTGCGCAATCGGGAGAATGTAGCCAAGGCGTCATTTATACGCCCAATTGGTGTTTAATGATGAGCTCGAGAAGGCAGGCAAGCCATAATTTGACGCCATTGGCCTGAAAACCGGAAAGAAGAAATGCGAAAACAATCAGACCCGGACTAACTGGAGAGTCGCTACGATCAATCGCGACGGCGGAGTTCCATATGGGCCTTGATCAATTCAATTGCCTGCCAGCGAAATTGATCGCCATGCATATCCTTCACCCACATATGCAGCAGGCCGATAAAGAATAGATGCGTATCCATGGCTAAGCGAACGGCATCGTGAGAAACATGAAGTTGCTCCTGCACTTTTGCGCGCTCGTAAACCAATCGCAGTTTTTCAGCGATGCCGGAACAATTACATAAAATTTGCTGCAAGACAGTAGCGAATTCGTCCACATATTCACACTTGATCATCATGATTTCATAAATCTGGCGCGTTTCGATGCTGTCAATCAACACCTGAATGGTGCCGCACAAAAAATTTTCTATACAAGTCAGTGGATCTTCTGAACCTTCAATCAGGAGGGTATCGTCCATGCGGTCAATCAGCGGCAGGAATACCTGCTCACGCATAGCCTGGAACAAATCGATTTTATTGTTGAAGTGCCAGTAAATCGCGCCGCGCGTGACCCCGGCCTGCGTTGCGATATGTTCCATCGTGCTACGGCTGACGCCACGCGTCAGAAATACCTGGCGCGCCGCTTCAATAAGGCGTTGCCGGGTTAACTCCGCGTTTTCCTTTGTTTTTCGAGCCATTGTCCGTGAAATATTACTTTTTCATTCACTATTTACATTGAGGAGGATCTTTGGTTTATAATTTACATACATACACGAATGTATGCAAGGATTTTCGTTTAGGTTATTTCGTTTTCCTTTCACGAGCATGGAGTTAGAGATGTCGGCTGCCAGCCATCATAAAAATAAGCTTGGCGATCTATTAGTGTTTTTTTGCTCGAAAACCACCCTGGTGCTGATTATAAGCGTTGCCGCCTCTCTCAGCGTGACTGCCTGCAGCAAAAATGATCGTGCTGCGGATCAACCTCCTGGAATGGCTCTTCCTGTCACCGTGATCGAAGTGCAGCCCACGAGCGTGCCGATCAGTGCCGAAGCGGTTGCGCAAACCGAAGGCGCAAAAGAAGTTGAAATACGCCCTCGCGTCGGCGGGATCCTGCTCAAGCGCCTGTATGAAGAGGGAGCGGCGATTAAAGCGGGCCAACCCATGTTCCTGATTGATCCCGTACCTTATCAGAATGCCCTCGCACAGGCAAAGGCGCAACTTGCTGAACAGAAAGCCCGCATCGTACAGACGGAGCGTGAAGAAAACCGGTTGCGCGATCTGCTCGAAACGCAGGCTATCAGCCAGCGTGAACACGACAATGCAGTGTCTGACAATGCCATTGCAAAAGCCTCTTTGCATGCCGCCGAAGTTCGCGTACGCGATGCAGAGCTTAATCTCTCCTATACCAGGGTGGCCGCGCCAGTGAACGGCATATCCGGCCGCTTCCGGTTCTCTGAAGGGGCACTGGTGGAGGCTCATAACAGCCTGCTGACGACGCTCGTCCAGCTATCGCCCATATGGGTGCGTTTCAGTCTTTCCGATAATGAACTGACGCAACTCGGCGGCCCCCTGACTGAACAAAAGGTGCAGCAGGTCACGTTGATCCTGCCTGATGGCACTGAGTACGAAAAGAAAGGGGAACTGAATTTTGCCGCCAGCCAGATCGATCCCTTGCTGGGCACGCAACAATTACGTGCTACCTTCGATAACAGTGACCAGCGTTTGCTGCCGGGGCAGTTTGTACGGGCACGTGTGATCACAGGTCAACGCGATGGCGTTTTCCTTGTGCCCCAGGTTGCAGTCCAGACGTCCGATCTGGGCAAGAGCGTCTATGTGATCAATGAAAAGAATGAAGCGACGATACGACCGGTTGTGGCCGGCCGCTGGATAGGCAAGGATTGGGTAATTCTTGAAGGGCTTAATGCCGGCGATAAGATCATTGTCGATAATCTCATAAAAGTTCGCCCCGGTGCACTTGTGGCACCCCATGCGCCGGCCGAAACGCCCGTGGCGTCACCTGCTCAGCCTAACCCCGACCAGCACACATAACCGGGAATCATCATGAGCAGATTCTTCATTACGCGGCCAATTTTTTCATCCGTAATATCCATTATTATTGTTCTGGCTGGGCTGGCCGCCGCCTTGCAACTGCCCATCGCACAGTATCCTCAGATTGCGCCCCCCACCGTTTTGATAACGGCAACCTTTCCCGGGGCGAGCGCGGAAACGCTGACTAAAACTGTTGCCGCCCCGATTGAAGAGCAGTTGAGCGGTGTTGATGATCTTTTGTATTTCAGTTCGAGCTCCGACTCGAGTGGCACGCTGACCATCACCGCCACCTTTGAAGTCGGTACGGATGTCGACCAGGCAACCTTCAACGTAAGCAACCGTGTAAATATTGCACTGCCGCGCTTGCCGGATGAAGTCAGGCGAACCGGCCTGAGAATAGAGAAGCGTTCCAACGACATCCTGCTGGTCTTCATGCTGATCTCCAAGGAGAAGGGAAAGTATGATCCCCTGTTCCTGAGCAATTACGCTACGCTTAACGTGCTGGATGAGCTGAAACGAACCAAAGGGGTAGGCGATGCGATAGTTTTTGGAGCGCAGGACTACTCGATGCGCATCTGGCTGCGTCCTGACCGGATGGCGCAATTAGGGGTAACCACTACAGATATCGCGGCTGCCATTCAGGCCCAGAACGCGCAATATGCAGCCGGCAAAATAGGCCAGGAACCGGTACCGGATGACCAGCAACTGGTTTATACCGTTAACGCCAAGGGGCGGTTGCTGGAACCTGAACAATTCGGCAATATCATTTTACGTGCCGATGGCCCGCGAGGCGTTCTTTATCTCAAGGATGTTGCCCGGATCGAGCTTGGCGCACTCAGCTACGATGTGCGTACCGCACTGAATGGCCAACCTGGCGCAGGTATCCCGATCTTCCTGCAGCCTGGCGCAAACGCACTTGATACGGCGGACGCGCTCATGGCCAAAATGGATGAATTGAAGCAGCGTTTCCCGGAAGGCATGGATTATGTCGTACCTTACGATACCAGCAAATTTGTTAAAGCCTCCATGTGGGAAGTGGTCAAAACACTCGGAGAGGCGATGATCCTCGTTGTGCTGGTCGTGTACCTTTTTCTGCAAAGCTGGCGCGCCACGCTGATTCCCATTATCGCGGTGCCCATCTCCCTGATCGGTACCTTTGCCGGATTGTGGATGTTCGGCTTCTCCATCAATACGCTCACGCTGTTCGCCATGGTGCTGTCAATCGGCATTGTGGTGGATGATGCCATTGTCGTGCTGGAAAACATCGAGCGTTTGATGGATGAGGAAAAACTGTCGCCAATGAAAGCTGCGATCCGATCGATGGAACAGGTTGCGCGCGCCGTCGTCGCTATTGTATTGGTACTATGCGCGGTGTTTGTGCCCGTGGCCTTCATGGGAGGAATCGCAGGCGAGCTCTATCGTCAGTTTGCGGTAACAGTAGCGGTCGCCGTCACGATCTCTGGCATTGTGGCGCTGACGTTGACACCAGCGCTATGCGCTATCCTGCTGAAACACACGCATGGCGAGTCCGCATTCTTCCGCGCATTCAACAGCGGGTTCAGGCGCCTGACCAATTTCTATATTTCAATGGTCGACGCCACCCTGCGCCACAAAATCATCGGTATCTTCGTATTCACAGGTATCATCGCCGTGGCAATCTATCTGATCAAGACTGTTCCAGACAGCTTTGTTCCGCCCGAGGATCAGGGGTATGTGGTTACTGCTACGATTCTGCCCGATGGCGCCACGCTGGCTCGAACAACTAAAACCACTGAAGCTGTACGAGCGGCCATCGCGGAAGATCCGGCGGTGGCCCATCAGTTCGTCGTTAATGGTTTTGACCTGATTGGAGGCGGCAACAAGACCAGTTCCGCCACGATGTTTGTTGCTTTCAAGGACTGGTCGGAACGCACCGCCACCGCGGAAGATATTGTCAACAAGTTAATGGGTATCGGCATGCAACAACCCGACGGCATAGCGATTGCATTCAATCCTCCAGCTATTCGTGGTCTCGGCACGGCGGGAGGCTTTGAAGTCTATGTACAAACCCGTGCCGGCGCAGGCCCCTTGCAATTATCGGGGGTAGTGAACAATTTTATTGATGCGCTCAATCAGGAACCGCGTCTTGCCGGCGTAAACACGTTCTTCCGCCCGACAGTGCCGCAATTTCTTATTGAAGTGGATGAGGCAAAAGCGATTTCGCAGGGAGTTCGGATTGCTGATATCTATGCGACCTTGCAAAGTACCATGGGATCCCTCTATATCAATGACTTTAACAAATCCGGCCGCACCTATCGCGTGCAGCTGCAAGCGGAACCGCAATATCGCATGCAACCGGAAGACCTCGGCAGAGTGTACGTGCGTTCACAATCCGACGCGATGGTGCCACTATCGGCACTCAGCAAGATCAGCAGTATTGTGGGGGCGGAACAATTGGAGCGCTACAATGGCCTTCTCTCTGCAAAAATTCTGGGAGGCGGTGCACCTGGCGTGAGTTCGGGGGACGCGATCAAGCTTGTAGAAGAGATTGCGGCAGAGAATTTACCTCCCGATTACCAGATTGCCTGGACTGGGCAGGCCTTTCAGGAAAAGAGCACTGGTTCCGCGGCCATTTTTGCGTTCAGCTTCGCCATCATTATGGTGTTTCTCATCCTGGCTGCACAATTTGAAACCTGGGCACTGCCACTGGCTGTCATCATGGCGGTACCCTTTGCACTGGTCGGCGCGCTACTTGCCATTTTAATACGTGGAATGCCCAACGATATTTATTTTCAGGTGGGCTTGATCACGCTGATAGGCCTGGCGGCCAAGAATGCGATTCTGATCGTGGAATTCGCCAGCCAGAAAATGAGGGAAGGGATGCCGGTCAGGCAAGCTGCAATCGAGGCAGCGCGCCTGCGTTTTCGTCCCATTGTCATGACATCGATGGCTTTCGTGCTGGGGATCGTGCCGCTCGTCATTGCGACCGGGGCGGGAGCAGCCGCACGGCAATCGATGGGTACCGGCGTTTTTGGCGGCATGCTGCTTGCCACTTTTGTCGCCACTATTTTCATTCCCCTGTTTTTTACCTGGCTTAGCCGCAAGCGCACAGATAAACCGTCCCAGAATATGCAAGAGGAAGCGACATGATGGCCTCGCCTTTATGGAAGAGAAATTGTAGCTCTTGGGTATCGGCTTTACTGCTTTTTTCGACCCTGTTGCTGGCGTCCTGCGCCATGGGACCCGATTATTCGCGGCCCCATATCGACACCTCCGATAGCTTCCGGATGGCGGAAACGGAAGGGCAGTCCATTGCCAATCTTCCATGGTGGGAGCTCCTGCATGACGACGAACTTCAGCGACTTATCCGGCAGGCTTTAGCGGAAAACAAGGATCTCAAGCAGGCTGTAGCGAGTGTCGAGGAGCTCCAGGCTCGCCTCGGCATAGCCGGTATGGACTTCTTTCCTAAACTGGACGCAAATATCAATGCGCCGGCATTCGGGACCATTGGCGGATTCCTTATCCGAGGATTTCCCACGCCTTACAGCTATTTTGGTCAGGGCACGCTGAATTGGGAACTGGATATCTGGGGCAGGATTCGCCGCTCCAATGAGGCCGCCCGTGCCGATCTGATGGCGCGTGAGGAGAATCGCCGGGCGATAGTGCTGACATTGGTGAGTTCGGTGGCACAGTCCTATTTCGATCTGCTGCAATTCGACATGCAACTGGATATTGCCCGGCATGCCCTTTCCTCTTGGGAGGAATCGGTCGCCATTGCACGGGCGCAACTGCGAGGCGGATTGATTTCCCGACTCGATCTGGATCAATTCGATGCGGAGCGTGCCAATGCGGCGACCAGGGTGGCGGAACTTGAACGGCAGATGGTGCAAAAGGAAAATGAGCTGAGCGTGCTGCTGGGGAAAAACCCGGTGCCGATCGTGCGAGGCCACTCATTGACGGAACAGCTGATGCCACCCGCAGTGCCGGCTGGTCTTCCTTCCGAGCTTTTGCAGCGTCGCCCCGATATTTTGCAGGCGGAACAAACGCTGGCGGCGGCAACCGCCAGAATCGGAATGGCGAAAGCGGCGCGTTTTCCCAGGCTCACCATCACGGGCTTTCTGGGGGTGGCGAGCCCCGCGCTGTCCAAGCTGCTGCTCTCTGGCAGTGAGTTTGGCGTCGGAGGACTCGGATTGGCGGGTCCGTTACTCAATGCGCAAAGCCTCGGGTTTGACCAGCGGGCGGCAGAAGCACAGGCAAGGCAGGTACTGGCACAGTACGAGCAAACTGTCCTGGTAGCCTTCAAAGAGGTTGAAGATGCGCTTGTAGCTGTCCGCACCGTCGATGAGCAACGCAAGGCCCAACAGGATCAGGTTGCGGCGCTACGCTCGGCTCTGCATGTGGCCGATCTTCGTTACAAGGGGGGCATTACCAGCTATGTGGATGTGCTCCTTGCCAAACGCACTCTGTTCGATGCCGAGTTTGCGCTTACGGCAACACGTCGCCTGCATCTCGTGTCCGTCGTGCAGCTCTATAAGGCTTTGGGCGGCGGGTGGTCGCCGGCATGATCGTTGCTGACATTCATCTGACTGTCTGAAAGCGGAATTTACGACGTACCCTGATTGCCCTATTCGCTAGCCGGATACTCCTTCCTTTTTACGGGATAGCCCAAGAGCCAAGCATATGAACCTGACCGCCCAATGGTTAATAACGTTAGCCATTCAAAATGGTACCGCCATTGCTCGCATGAGTGCCGGGCTATCCCTGATTCTGCTTGCTGGCTGTTCAGAGAAAGCACCTGCTCCTCCTCCACCTGTCCCTCAGGTGGAAGTCATTACCGTGACTGCTCAAACGGTCCCGGACGAACCGGAGTTTATCGGGCAGACGGAGGCCTTTCGCCCCGTGGAGATTCGCCCGCAGGTTACCGGAATTATTAAGGAAGTCTATTTTACGGAAGGCCGGAACGTCAAAAAAAACGACCGGTTGTACCTCATCGACCCTGTGCCATTCAAAGCCGTCTATCTCAGCGGTAAAGCGAGAGTGGCCCAGGCTCAGGCCCGGCTTGTCCAGGCAGAGCAGGAACTCGCTCGTGTGAAGCCACTTCTTGAGGAACAAGCTGTCAGTCAGAAAAACGTTGATGACGCCGTCGCTGAAATGCTGGGAGCCAAAGCCACGCTTGAAGCTGCCCAAAGCGAACTGATCAAGGCGAAATTTGACCTGGACAACACCCTGATCACCGCTCCAGTGAATGGCCGGATCGGTCGCAGCCATTTCTACGAGGGGCGCCTGGTCTCGGCCCAGACAACCCTTTTGACCACCATCGATCAACTGGATCCCATGTATGTAAACGTGAATGTTCCCGAAAGCTATCTCCTCCGGCGGCGCCGCGAACTCGCGGAGCATAGGGTCCAGAGGCCTGATATCTTTCAACTACATGGGGTGATGACCTTCTCGGATGGGACTGTATATCCAGAGGAAGGGATACTGGATTTTGCCGATGTTACCTTGCGGTCCGAGACGGGTATGTTACAGGCACGATTTACATTTCCCAATCCGGAAGGGGGCTTTTCTCCTGGGAAATCCTATTTTTATCCTGGACAATTCGTCAAGGTTCGTCTAAAGGGCTACATTCGGACTAGCGCTATCCTCATCCCTCAACGGGCCGTTCAACAGGGGCCCAAGGGATCATTTGTCTATGTGATCGACAAGGAGAGCAAAGCGGAGCTTCGTCCGATTCGGGCCAGCACATGGCATGAGAAGGAGTGGCTGATCGAAGATGGCCTTCATCCAGGAGAACGGGTAGTCGTGGAAGGCTTTCACCGAATTCAGCCAGGCGTTCAAGTGAATGCTATTCCATATCAGAATGGGGAGACTACTTCCCCGGATAGTCCTGCTGCGGAAAAAATCACGCAGAACGCGCCATGAATTCCCATTTTTTTATCGATCGCCCAATTTTCGCATCAGTCCTGTCGATCGTAATTGTGGTGGTCGGCCTGGTCTCTTTAAAGAACCTGCCGATTGCGCAATTTCCGCAAATCACGCCACCAATGGTGCAGATTGAAGCGGACTATCCCGGTGCCAGCGCAGAAGTTGTCGCGGAAGCCGTCGCACGTCCGATAGAGGTCCAGCTTCCCGGTATCGATAACCTTCTGTACTACGACTCCACGAGCACAAACGATGGGCACATGACGATGAGGCTCACGTTTGAAATCGGAACCGATGTGGATATCGCACAGGTCCAGGCACAGAACCGGCAACGTCTTGCCGAACCTCAATTGCCAGACGAAGTCGTTCGCCAGGGCATAACTGTAAAAAAAATGTCGCCGGATATGTTGGCGGTCATTGCGCTGAGCTCTACCGATCCCCGGCATGATACCGTTTTTCTCTCGAACTACGCTCTGCTTCGAATTCTTGATAGCGTCAAGCGTCTTCCTGGTGTTGGAGACGCCATCATCTTTGGCGCTCAGAACTACTCCATGCGGTTGATCCTCGATCCCGTCCGTATGGCACAACTCGACCTTACGCCGACCGAAATTGCGGCCGTGGTTCGCGAGCAGAACCGGGATTTTCCAGCCGGCAGGGTAGGCAGGGAACCCACGCCTCACGGTACAGAACTCACTATTCCGGTAATCACGCGCGGCCGAATGAGCGAGGTCCACGAATTTGAAGACATGATCGTTCGAGCTTATCCGGATGGGTCCATGGTGCGCATGCGGGATGTCGCGCGGGTGGAATTGGGCGCCCAGTCCTACGATCTTGAAGGACGATGGAACGGAAAGCCCAATACGTTTCTATTGACCTTCCTTTCGCCCGGAGCCAATGCGCTCGACACGGTCCAACGGGTCCGCCAGGAAATGGACAAGCTGGCCAAAAGTTTTCCAACCGGCGTTTCCTACGATATTCCCTACGACACCACCACTTTCATTGATGTCTCCATCAAGGAGGTCATAAAGACGCTTGTTGAAGCAACACTCCTGGTCATTCTGGTCGTCTTTGTTTTTCTGCAGAGTTGGCGCGCGACGCTTATTCCGGCAGTCGCCGTTCCCATCTCGCTCATTGGAACCCTTGCGGGTATGGAAGCGCTCGGTTTTTCCATTAATACGTTGACCTTGTTCGGTATGGTCCTGGCTATAGGCATCGTGGTGGATGATGCGATTGTTGTCGTAGAGAATGTTGAGCGGCACATGACCAAGGGAGGTCTTTCGCCGAAGGACGCGGCTAAAAGGGCCATGGATGAAGTGGCCGGGCCAGTGATAGCGATCGTCCTTGTGCTTGCTGCTGTGTTTGTGCCGGTCGCATTCCTAGGTGGAATCACCGGTGAGCTGTATAAACAATTTGCGATTACCATCGCCCTGTCTGTCGCCATTTCAGGGTTCGTGGCGCTCACCCTTAGCCCTGCTCTCTGCGCCCTGGTTCTCAAGCCAGGCCACGGCGAACCAAAAGGGTTCTGGAAAATGTTCAACCGGTCGTTTGACTGGATGCAGGCCCGTTATGCCGGAGCTGTCGGAACCATTCTGAAACGATCGGCGATTGCTCTGGTCATCTTCGGAATGCTGATATTCGTCATCCTTGGTCTATTCAAAATCATTCCGGGTAGTTTCCTTCCAGAAGAGGATCAGGGCTATTTTATTACCGTTGTCCAGCTGCCGGACGGCGCTTCCAAGGCAAGAACGATTGAGGTCCTGAGTAAAATAGAGGGTTATTTCCAATCAACTCCCGCAGTGCATTCGACTGATGCCCTGGCCGGGCAAAACTTTGTATTCGGGACCCGGGGAGCGAATCAAGCGACGATGTTCGTGCCGCTGCACCATTGGGACACACGCAAGGAGGCCGGCGAGCAGGTCTCTGGTCTTATTGCGGCCGCTTTTGAGGAATTCGCCAAAATTCCCGAGGCCTTGATCCTGGCTTTCAATGCCCCTTCCATCAGGGGTCTCGGCTCCACGGGTGGTTTTTCCCTTCAATTGCAGGACCCCAGCGGCGGTGATTTCGCCGAGTTCGCCGCCGCAGCTCAGGAATTCGTAGCCAAGGCTATGGAACACCCCGCGATCGCGGCTGCCGGTACCAATTTCCGTGTAAGTGCCCCCCGGCTATATGCGACGGTCGACCGCGAGCGCGCCAAAGCGCTGGGTGTGCCAATTTCTGAAGTCTTTGACACCATGCAGGCTTATTTCGGGAATCTGTATGTGAACGATTTTGTAAAATTCGGACGTATCTATCGCGTTCAAACAGAGGCCTTGCCGGAATACCGATCCAGCCCGAGCGATATCAGCAAGATATATGTGCGGGCTCGGAGCGGCACAGAACATACCATGATTCCATTGGATTCGGTCGTCACCACGGAATTTACCAGCGGACCCGACCCTGTCACGCATTTCAACGGATTCAATACCGCGCTCGTGCTGGGGGGCGCCGCGCCAGGATATAGCTCAGGACAAGCGCTTGAAGCGTTAGAGCAGATAGCCAATGAGGTCCTGACTCCTCGGGGTTATGAGATCGACTGGAGCGGAATATCGTTTCAGGAAAGCAAGGCTGGAGGCCAGTCCGTTCTAGTATTCGCCTTCGCCATACTCATGGTCTTTCTGGTGCTGGCCGCCCTTTACGAAAGCTGGTCCATTCCGTTCGCTGTCATTCTCGCGATACCCTTCGGGATTTTAGGCGCATTGCTGGCGATCTGGACGCGGGGGCTGAGCAATGATATCTACTTTCAAATCGGGCTGGTGACGCTGATCGGGCTGGCGGCCAAAAATGCGATCCTGATCGTCGAGTTTGCCAATCAACGATACGCTGCGGGTGAGTCGTTAACCGACGCTGCGCTCGAAGCGGCGCGTCTTCGATTCCGGCCCATCATCATGACCTCCATGGCCTTTATCCTCGGCGTATTTCCCCTTGTGGTGGCTTCCGGAGCGGGTGCGGCCAGCCGGAATTCCATCGGGACGGGCGTGTTTGGGGGAATGCTGGCCGCTACATTTCTAGCGATCTTTTTTGTACCGCTTTTTTTTGTTGTGATCGGAAAGATCGGAGGGCGGTTCAAAGAAAAAAAGGGTTCAGTGGCTGAGACCCGGCAGATTGCGGATAGCGAACCGCCCTCGACCCCAAAAGAATAATTGAAAACAGTATCCCAAATTACAGTTATTCCCAAGCCCTTCCTTCAATTGCTGGCTGAACCCCGGTTCGACCACCACAAGGCATCCGTGCCGGGATAGCTGCCCTTCAGCGCTAAAAGCCCGGGTGAGGAATAAATCTTCGAACGTATGATAAAGGCATTATGTGCTATGCGTTCGAAGAACATGGGGAAGGGAAAAACTGAAAAATTATACTTCTTCGATCTTTCGCTCCTTTATTCCTGGCATCAGTCCAGGAGCCTCTTTCAGCAAGAACTCTCTGAACGCCTGCGCCACGCTGGAAAGACGCTTGTTTTTCCGATGCACGATGTGCCAGTGGCGCATGATCGGAAAATCCTGCACATCCAGAATCTTGAGCCGCTTGGTTTCCAACTCCAGCTCAGCGGTGTGCAATGACATGATTCCGAGCCCCATTCCCGCCTGCACCGCTTGTTTGATGGCCTCATTGGTATCGGTTTCCATGCCCTTGTTAACGGAGATATGATGCGCGGAAAAAAAACGTTCCATTGCACTGCGAGTGCCGGAACCTGGTTCGCGTACCAGAAAGGTTTCCTGTTCCAGCCTTTTCACGGGAATCCGGCGAGCCGAGCACAATGGGTGATCTGGCGGAGCAATCACCACCAGCGGGTTTTCCATGAATGATTCAGTGGCGATATCCAGGCCATCCGGCGGCTGACCCATGATGGCGAGGTCGGTTACATTATCAGCCAGATGCTTAAGCACGGTTTCCCGGTTCGATACATTAAGGCTTACGGTAATTCCGCTATAGCGCTGGCAAAACTTGGCTAATAAATGTGGGGCAAAATAGTTGGCGGTACTGACCACCGAGATATTGAGTTTGCCCCGTTCCAGACCTTTCAACTCGTCAAGCGCCAGTTCCATATCTGCCAATTGCTGGGAGATCGCACGGCTGTAATGGTAAAGTTCATGTCCGGCATCGGTCAGATAGATTTTCTTGCCTATTTGTTCGAAGAGGGGCAAATCAATGTTATCTTCTAATTGCTTGATTTGCATCGACACCGCGGGCTGGGTCAGATAGAGTTCTTCAGCAGCGCGCGAGAAACTCAGGTTGCGGGCAACTGATTCGAAAACTTTTAGCTGTCTTAGGGTGACATGCAGCATGGCCATTCCTGCCCGAATTCGATTCCAAATCTCGATCTTGGGGTCATCTATAAGTAAAATACTATCATAACAATCAAAACACGTGACTGTTATTTATGGTAAGTCTCGCTACAATCCTTTCCGTAGTACCTTTATCTACCCCTATGAGGAGAACTGTCATGAGTCAAGAAATTAAAGGCAAGGAACGCTACAAATCCGGCGTAATTCCGTACAAGAAAATGGGCTACTGGGATTCTGATTATGTGCCCAAGGATACGGATGTCATCGCCTTGTTCCGCATCACACCCCAGCCAGGGGTAGATCATGAGGAGGCCGCGGCCGCTGTGGCAGGCGAATCTTCCACCGCAACCTGGACCGTGGTATGGACAGACCGGCTGACTGCCTGCGAACTTTATCGCGCCAAGGCCTATCGTTCTGAACTGGTGCCCAATACCGGGCCCGGCACCAAGACCGAAGCCCAGTATTTCGCTTACATCGCCTATGATCTTGATCTGTTCGAAGCGGGTTCCATTGCCAACCTGACCGCCTCAATCATTGGCAACGTATTCGGTTTCAAAGCCGTTAAAGCGTTGCGTCTGGAAGACATGCGCATCCCGGTAGCTTATCTGAAAACTTTCCAGGGCCCCGCAACCGGCGTCGTTGTGGAGCGCGAGCGCCTCGACAAATTCGGCAGACCGCTGCTGGGCGCGACGACGAAACCGAAACTGGGTCTCTCCGGCCGCAACTATGGCCGCGTGGTATATGAAGGACTCAAGGGTGGTCTCGACTTCATGAAGGACGACGAGAACATCAATTCACAACCCTTCATGCACTGGCGCGACCGGTTCCTGTACTGTATGGAGGCAGTTAACAAGGCTTCCGCCGCTACAGGCGAAGTCAAGGGTCACTATCTGAATGTAACCGCGGGCACCATGGAAGACATGTACGAGAGGGCGGAATTCGCCAAGTCGCTTGGCTCCGTCATCATCATGATTGACCTGGTGATTGGCTACACCGCAATTCAGTCGATGGCAAAATGGGCACGCAAGAACGACATGATTCTGCACTTGCACCGCGCTGGCAACTCGACCTACTCCCGTCAGAAAAACCATGGGATGAACTTCCGCGTGATCTGCAAATGGATGCGGATGGCGGGCGTGGATCACATTCACGCGGGCACGGTCGTAGGCAAACTGGAAGGCGATCCGCTCATGATCAAGGGCTTCTACGATACTCTGCGCGAACCGCGCACTCCGGTAAGTCTCGAAACCGGCCTGTTCTTCGATCAGGACTGGGCCTCGCTGAATAAGGTTATGCCGGTTGCTTCGGGCGGCATTCATGCCGGCCAGATGCACCAATTGCTGGATTATCTTGGCGAAGACGTGATATTGCAATTTGGCGGCGGCACCATCGGTCACCCGATGGGCATACAAGCCGGCGCGGTTGCCAATCGTGTCGCACTGGAAGCGATGGTACTGGCACGTAACGAAGGCCGCGACTACGTGAAGGAAGGCCCCCAGATTCTGGAGGACGCCGCCAAGTGGTGCACACCGCTCAAACAGGCGCTGGAAACATGGAAGGATATCACCTTCAATTACGAATCCACTGACACTGCCGATTTCGTGCCATCTACCACGGCCAGCGTCTAACACACACCAAGGAGAAAATAATTATGATGACCAATATAGGAAACCGCCTCACGCAGGGGCAGTTCTCTTTTCTGCCTCCGCTGACGGATAAGCAAATCTCGGCGCAAATCAAATATGCGTTGAAGAACGGCTGGGCGATAGGTATCGAATACACCGACGATCCGCATCCACGCAATACTTATTGGGAAATGTTCGGCAATCCGATGTTTGATCTAAAAGATCCTGCCGGCATCCTGGCGGAGATCAATGACTGCCGCAAAACGTACCCGAGCCATTATATCCGGGTAACCGCGTTTAACTCGACGCGGGGCGTGGAAAGTCCGACGATGTCGTATATCGTCAACCGTCCCAAGACAGAACCGGGCTTTGGCTTGATACGCCAGGAAGTGGAAGGCCGTAGCGTTCGCTACACCATTCATTCCTACGCGACCGACAAACCCGAAGCCGAAAGGTATTAATCGCCCTTCCCCGTCCCTTCCAGGGACGGGGAGCGATCCGGAGCGCAAGTGAACGGGTGATGAATGCCGCTTGCATCCACCTGTGCCCCGTCCTGAACTTGCGGACAATCCTCGTGTCCCGTTAAATCAAAATAAAGCTAATGCGCGTTTAATACTATGTGCTTAATTGTGTGGATCAAAACGTGAAAAAACATCCAAACGAACCCGTCCCATCCGATAACAGTTCCATTGATCTGGATGCGGAATTTCGCGCTTCCAACATCAAGGAAGTACTGGACAAGCTTGATCTTGAATTGATCGGCTTGAAACCTGTAAAAACCCGCATCCGCGAAACCGCAGCGCTCTTGCTGGTCGACCGCGTGCGCAAGAAACTGGATCTGACCGCCGGAGCGCCAAGCCTGCACATGAGTTTTACCGGCAACCCGGGCACCGGAAAGACCACAGTGGCGCTACGCATGTCCGAGATCCTGCACCGCCTGGGTTACGTGCGTGAAGGACATCTTGTTTCCGTTACGCGCGACGATCTGGTGGGTCAATATATCGGCCATACTGCACCAAAGACCAAGGAGGTGCTGAAGAAAGCGATGGGGGGGGTGCTTTTCATTGATGAAGCCTATTACCTCTACAAGCCCGAGAACGAGCGCGATTATGGCGCGGAATCGATAGAAATCTTGTTGCAGACAATGGAAAACAATCGGGAAGATCTGGTTGTAATTCTTGCAGGCTACAAAGACCGTATGGAAAAGTTCTTCCGCAGTAATCCTGGCATGCGTTCGCGTATCGCCCATCACATCGACTTTCCCGACTACAGTGCCGATGAATTGGTTGCCATCGCCAAACTCATGCTGGCTGCTCAGAATTACCGCTTCAGTCCCGAGGGTGAAAAGGCTTTTGGCGAATATGTCCGGCTAAGAATGAAAATGGAACATTTCGCCAATGCCCGGTCGGTCCGCAATGCCCTTGATCGGGCGCGGTTGCGGCAGGCCAATCGGTTGTTCGAGGGAGCAAAAAAGAACCTCTCGCGGACCGACCTGATGACTATTGAAGCCGAAGACATCCGTGCGAGCCGCGTATTCAAGGAGGGTGCGGTCGATCTGGATGGCGACGAAGGCGCGAATAATGTATCAGCAGGCGGCTGATCGTGCAATTACTCAAAACCTCAGTTCATAAGAGCATCCAAATATCCCTTCCTGACTCATCTGAACAATCCGGCCCCGGTTTTTTTTGTTAACCCGGATTGTTGTGAGGTTTTCGTCTGATGGGCGCCCGGAATCGGGCGCCCATTTTTATTGCAGACGAGTGGCTTGTCGGTAGTTAACTGCCTGCAAAGCGCGGTTAAAACGGTCGCACGTTATACTGCTTTCAATACCATGTATATTGATTGGAAATTAATTGATGCGCCCCACCCGCCTGGAAAAACCGTCGACCAACCGCAATGACTGGCGAACCATTCGTTCCCTGCTGCCCTATCTGTGGGAATTCAAAGGCAGGGTAGTACTGGCACTTGCACTGCTGGTGATGGCCAAGCTTGCGAACGTCACCGTACCACTCATTCTGAAAGAGATTATCGATGCGCTTGACCGTCCGCGCGCGATGATGGTCCTGCCGGTTCTGCTGCTTGCCGGATATGGCATACTGCGCTTATGCAGCACGCTGTTCGGCGAGTTGCGCGACGCCGTGTTTGCCAAAGTAACGCAACGCGCAATCCGACGAGTCGCCATTAAAGTGTTTGGCCACTTGCACGCGTTATCGCTGCGCTTCCACCTGCAGCGCCAGACTGGCGGTGTATCTCGCGACATAGAGCGCGGGACGCGCGGCATTTCCTTTCTCCTTAATTTCATGCTGTTCAATATCCTGCCGACTTTGCTGGAAATCGGCCTGGTAGCCGTTATTCTGATTTCCCGCTACGACATCTGGTTCTCAGTGATCATATTTGTCACGCTGGCAGCGTATATTGCGCTCACGCTGATCGTTACGGAGTGGCGCATGATTTTCCGCCGAACCATGAACGACATGGACTCAAAAGCCAATACCCAGGCTATTGATAGCTTGCTGAACTATGAGACGGTCAAGTATTTCGGCAATGAGTCATGGGAAGCGCGGCGCTACGATGAGCATATGCAAAAATGGGAAATCGCTGCCGTGCGCAACCAGACATCGCTCGCCGCACTTAACTCCGGGCAGAGCGCCATTATCGCGATAGGTGTAACGTTACTGCTGTGGCTGGCGGCTGACGGTGTGATCAAAGGCACGATGTCCCTTGGCGACCTGGTGCTGGTCAATACTTTCATGCTGCAACTTTATATGCCCTTGCATTTTCTTGGGTTCGTCTATCGCGAGATCAAGCATTCGCTGGCTGACATGGAAAAAATGTTCAATTTACTGGCGGAACATGAGGAGATAAGAGATAAACCAGGCGCTATTGATCTCATTCCGGGCAATGCGGCGGTTCGCTTCGAGAAAGTGAATTTTAGCTACGAGCCTAACCGCCAGATTCTGTTTGATGTAAGATTTGATATCCCGCCGGGTGGCAATATCGCTGTGGTCGGACATAGCGGGTCCGGCAAATCAACATTGGCGCGCCTGTTGTTTCGCTTCTATGATATCAACAGTGGTTGTATTCTGATAAATGGCCAGGATATCAGAGACGTGACGCAGAAGAGCCTGCGCGCAGCTATCGGTATCGTTCCTCAGGACTCAGTCCTGTTTAACGACAGCATTTATTACAATATTGCCTACGGACGTCCTGACGCAACTCGCGAGGAGGTAATCGAAGCCGCAAGGTCCGCTCACATTCACGGTTTTATCGTCAGTCTGCCAGATGAGTATGACACTCCCGTGGGAGAACGCGGGTTGAAGCTTTCCGGGGGAGAAAAACAACGTGTTGCTATCGCTCGCGCCATCCTGAAAAATCCCAAAATCCTTATCTTTGACGAGGCTACCTCAGCACTGGACTCCGAGTCGGAAAAAGCCATTCAAACCGAGCTCAAGCGTGTCGCCGCGAATCGCACGACCCTGACCATTGCCCACCGCCTGTCCACTATTGTCGATGCCGACGAGATTCTGGTTATGGACAAAGGCCGCATTATCGAACGAGGCGCCCACCGGGAACTCCTTGCGGCGAAAGGAGCCTACACTTATATGTGGAAGCTACAACAGCAGGAAGAGCAAACCCGGCTGCAACTATTGGACAACAGCGGGTATAACCTGGAGGCTGCAGCAACGAAAGACTAGGGAGAATATGAAATCAGGTTGACAGGTTTGTTTTTTGTGCTGGATAGCAAGATCTCAATACGGGATAAATCAAGTGTTGCTCCGTTCGCAAAAATGATTCTGGGCATTGTGCGAAAAATATGCGTGGCTTTATCGAGACTTAATCAAGTCGCCGTAATATAATTTATCTCTTTTTGCTTCAGGTATCTAACGTGCTAGCTGCTTCTTTTTCCGTTTTTCCTCAATACCTGCTGCCTAAACAGGCTATGACGGTATTTGCGGGACAGGTTGCCAATGCCGAGGCAGGCCGGATCACGACCTTTATCATTAGGCGGTTCGTGGCGCATTACGGCGTGAATATGGATGAGGCCGTGAATCCTGATATTCGGAGTTACCGGACTTTTAATGATTTTTTTACCCGCCCGCTGCTTTTGGACAAGCGCCCTATCGCTCAGGCAGATTATATTTCTCCTGCAGATGGAACGATAAGCCAATTAGGTGTCATTTCAGGCGATCAAATTTTTCAGGCTAAAGGGCATAATTACTCCGCTGTTGCGCTGGTAGGAGGCGACATCAAACTGGCTGAAAAATTCCAGGGTGGCAGTTTTGCGACAGTGTATTTGAGCCCTAAAGACTACCATCGCGTTCATATGCCATGTGATGGACGCCTCACCCGCATGATTCATGTTCCGGGCGCATTGTTCTCCGTTAATCCACGAACTGTCCGCGGCGTTCCCGCCCTTTTTGCTCGAAATGAACGCGTGATTTGTGTATTTGAATCGGAAATTGGTCCGTTTGTATTGGCACTGGTCGGCGCCACGATCGTGGGCAGCGTATCCACGGTATGGCATGGGGTGGTTAATCCTCGGGATTCCGGGGATGCTCGCAAGGTCCGCGAGTGGCGATACGATTCACAAGATATTGTGTTCAGAAAAGGCGATGAAATGGGACGATTTCAACTAGGCTCAACGGTGGTAGCGTTATTTCCCAGAAACAGTCTAGTGTTCAACCCGCTTTGGGCGCCCAATCGAAATGTTCGCTTCGGCGAGATGATGGCCATGAAAGCGGACGATCATAATAATTAGAAGGCCATATCTACTTTCAGTAAGTAGATCAGCTTACGCCGTGCAATTGTATTGAATCTCTGAATAAACCAGCAGATCCGAGGTAATTCGCAGCCTGTTCTGTCAAGGTTGTGGATTGTGAAATGTTTTGTCATTCCGGCTGGACGCTTATCGAATGTAGCTCTTCGCCTCGCGTCATTCTTCTTGCCACGTCATCTCACTCATCCCCGAGTCACCCGGTCTCCCCGGATCGCTGTAGCTTGTTGCAAATTCAAATACCTACTGAGCATTTCATCAGGCCAAGGCGCTCTTCAATCTAACCGGACGCGTATCGGCCGTATTTTCCGTGAACTCCAACGGACAAGAAGTCTCGTCGGCAAGCTGTCGTCCCACTCGCAATAATATCTCCCGAAATTCCTTGCCTACCTCGGCATGCTGCAGCCCGTACGCTACCGTTGCCTCCAGAAACCCCACCTTGCTGCCGCAATCATAATGTTTGCCTTCGTAATGGAAGGCCATCACGGGCTCCAGTTTGAGAAGACGGGATATCGCGTCTGTCAGCTGAATTTCTCCTCCTGTTCCCGGATCCAGGTTCGCGATGCATTCAAAAATGCCGGGTGACAGAATATAGCGTCCTATGATAGCCATGGTGGAAGGTGCTGCTTCGGGAGAAGGCTTTTCGACCAGGCTGCGAATTTTCATGGTGCGACTCCCGGTATCCCCACCGACAGCATCCACAATCCCATAACGGCGCGTGTCCTCGCGGGACACTTGCCTGACAGCCACCAGACTGCTAGGTGTTTGCTCGTATTGAGAAATCATCTGCGCCAGCACGGAAGGCTGACCGTCAATCAGATCATCCGGGAGCAGTACGGCGAAAGGTTCATTACCAATCAGGTGCCGTGCACAATATATAGCATGCCCCAAGCCCTTGGGCTCTTCCTGGCGGACAAAGCTGAAATGGATGCCGCCTGGTGTCAGTTGTCGCAACATTTTCAATGAAGCGTGCTTTCCTTGCGATGCAAGCTCATTTTCCAGTTCCACCGCTCGATGAAGATGGTCCTCAATAGCTCGTTTGCTGCGATGCGTTATAAAAATGATCTCTTCAATACCTGCGGCGGCTGCTTCATCGACGGCATACTGAATCAGGGGCTTGTCTACAATGGGGAGCATTTCCTTGGCGACCGCCTTGGTCGCAGGCAGGAAACGAGTACCCAGGCCGGCGACGGGAAACACTGCTTTACGTACCGCTCGTGAGGATTTGCGAATTGAGGATGCTCCGCTGAGCGGCAGCACTTCTTTTCGGTTTACAGTTGCAGATGTGGCGGAAATACTCATGACTGCTCTCCCTGATTATTTCGTTTTACATTGATAATTGGTGCCACGCCATAAAAACTCTACGGATGGCCCACTCGAATAAGTTTTTCTCAACGTACATGACCCCATTCTTTTCTCCCTATCGAATTGCGGAACATTAACTATAGCTGTCGCATATACGCTACGAGATCGGACTTCTCACCGTCCGTCAGCTTGAGCTGCAGTACCAGATTGAAAAATTCGACAGTATCCTCAAGTGTCAGCAAACGGCCGTCGTGCAGATAAGGAGGGCTGTCTTTAATGCCACGCAGCGTGAACGTCTTCATTGGCCCGTCCCCTGGCTCGTTAACGAAACGCTCGAGTTTCAGGTCATGCATTTGGTGGTCAAGGAACGCGGGTGGCTGATGACAACTAGCGCACTGCCCTTTCCCGAAAAACAACTTCTCCCCTCGGAGTTCGCTCGCTGTCGCTTTAGAGGTATCAAGCCTTCCCACCATATTCAGCTTAGGTGCCGGTGGAAAGTCCAGCATGTTCTGGAACTGCGCCATGTGGCTCACGTGAATTCGATCAAGAACCGGGAATCCCTTTTTCATGGCATGGATCGGGTCGCCATTGAAATAAGCCGTGCGAAACTCAAATTCAGTAAAATCCTCTACTGAGCGCAGGCTGCGCTTCGACCCGTGGATCTGCTGGTTGAACATTCCACGAAGGCTGGTAGTATCGAGGCGTAACCGTCTTTCCTCTGGCCTGATATCCGGGTTCAGGTGAAACTGCCCTGTAGTGTGCCCATTCACATGACAATCAAAGCAGGTAACGCCCAGGCTGGGCTGCGTGCTTTTTCGGTCGTCGGTCGGATTAAACTCTTCCTGTGGCAAGGGAGTAAGTAGTATCTGAAGGCCGTTAAGCTGTACTGGTGTCAGAATGTCTTTGAACAGGCGATAAAAGTTATTGATCGATACTACTTCTCCCCGAGAAACATCCCCCAGTTCAGGCCGGTTCTGAAGGAAAATCGCGGGCGGAAATTCCGGTAGAAACGCTTCGGGTAAATCAAACTCGACATCAAACCGCTCCAATCGGGGAAACATTTTGGTTTGAAGCTGAGGAAAGACTTGACCGCCCGTAGACTGTTTCGGGTGTGGCAGCGAAGGGTATGGAAACATGTTTTTGCTGCGTAATTCTGACGGGGACATATCGGCTAATTTTTGCCAGCTTATTCCCGACGCCAGACGAGCGGTAGGCCCAACCGCCAATGGCTTGCCGCGTGACATTTTTGCTTCCCGATCAAGCCGGGGGGTTAAATCGTAGCGCCGCAGCAGCAACTCGTGCTGTGTCTTCATGACCTGGGGGCGGTCCGCCACGTCCGCTTTCATGGTCTCTTCGAAAGTTTGCATCGGCTTCTTGGCATTCAGCGGGTCACGGTAAAAATCAAACCCCAGTACTTTTCCGTCGTCGGGCTGATTTTCAAAAGCAGGGGAAGAAGGCATTGCGTTCGGGGCGGCAAAAACGCTGGATCGGTCGTGCTCGGTTTTTTTCTGTTCGGGCCGTGTAATTTCGGTTTGGCGGACGGTTTGAGCATTTGTGACAGCATCACGCGATTGCCCGGTGGCCGGATGCTTGCTCCTTTCGCTTTCGCTTTGGCCGCTTTGGCCAATCGCACTGTTCATTCCCATGCTTAAGCTGATGCATCCCAAACCCAGTATCAGGAAATTCACTTTTTTCATGATAGATCTCCATTTTTAAGCGCGAACAGGTCGGAATTCTTATGCTCGCTTTTTTTCAGATCGCCCACTGATTCAGCTAATCCCTTTCAGCTCATATTGGTTCCGCTTATTTATGCTGTTGGCCGAGCAACACCAGTTTTCCATGGAACGTAAACCGGGTCTGTTCGAAAGCGCACACTGGGAACGGATATTCCTCTGAATATCCGTTTTCGAATAACGACCGAGTTCTGCGCATTTTGAAGACTCCTCCCAATGCCCCAAAGCCATGTTCGGGAAACACGTCTGCTTATCTTTACCTGCTTGATTGAAAAAATCTCTTGAATTGTTTTGTGGGAGACTCGCTGGAACCAGCAGCCACTGAACAATAAACATCCAGCAGGCGCTCGTATTCCTTTTTTACTACCGCGTAGTTCTCGCCTGCGCTCGCTTCCAGTTGTTGACGATCCACAACTGCGAGGTGCCCTCGTCTGCAACGAATCGCTCCAGTCGTTTGAAGCTTCTGCGCAGCCACTGTTACGCTTTCCCGGCGCACCCCCAGCATTATTCCCACCTGCTCATGTGTTATGTGAAGTTCATTGCCTGGCAGACGATCCAGGCTCATCAGCAGGAGATAACTCAGCTGCTGGTCTACCGTATGATATCGATTGGAAACGGCTATCTGCTCCGTCTGGATCATCAGCGCGTGGGCAAAGCGCAAAAGAAGATGCTGTAACTCCCCACCCAGCTCAAATTCTCTTTTTAGCAGATCCGCTTTAATGCGAAAGGCATTACCCGAGCTCTGCACCACCATGCGTGCAAGACTGTTCTCAGCGCCAAAAAGAGCGGAAATGCCAGCTATACCCTCGTTGCCTATGATTCCAGTCTGCGTGCACGCGCCGCTTGCCGTCTCGTACAATCGGGCGACAATTGAGGTCGTTGGAAAATACAGATGCCTGATGGGCAGGTCCGGCTCGTAAATCACGTGACCCGCCGGCATAGGCACAAATTCAAGAAGGGGCAACAAGCGTGTATAGCTCGCAAGGGGCAGTGCTGCAAGTATTCTGTTCAGCTTTGCGCTGTGGGGTGGGGACATGGCGGTCTCAATATCGAGTTTGCATTAAAAAAGATGTGCTCATACATCGATGTCTATATGTCGCCTCGCGCGATATATCGATGTTCTCGGGCTCATATTTTCCCGGCCATCATTCCTGCTATTGAAAACCCAAGTTAAACGATTCTAGTCACTGAGGTCGCGCCGTTCTGTTCGGCGGCACACATAGGATGAATACAGCCCTGCAGCCGAGTTAATAAAAAAATCTGATTCTGGATAGGTGAGGACAGCGAAAGCCGTCAATGGCGATTGGAGTTGAAAGCTGGGCAAACAACCCGGCTGCCTGGATGACTTACGGGAAACGCTGGGAAACGTGTAGCAGAACTATTGCGCTGACAGGAATGAGAGTATCAGAGGGGCATGGGGTTGCTGTCGTTGAGCGCCGTCCAGCCGCGCACGATGCGATAAATTACCCATACACCTGCGCCTACCGCGAGGATATATGCAAATATGATACCAATGACGGTCGCGAAGAGCATTGCTGCAATGACCAGCCAAAACAACGTGTACCAGAATGTGCGTATTTGCCAGCCAAAATGGGAATCGAGATAAGTTCCGCGCACATCACCGCGTTTAACGTAATTAAGGATTACAGCGATGATTGAAGGCCAGCCGGTGAGAAATGTGGTAATGATAAGCGCCGGCCCCAGCATCCCCATCAGGACGCTGAAACCATGCAATAAATAGATGACATGCGTGAGGCGAACGAGACCGGCGGAAGGAACGATGGACACAACTCGTGAGTCGGGTTCGTTCATATTTATACTCTTCAATCTTTGGCGGCCATCGCCGTGAGGATTTCAGTTTTATACCGGATGGAATAATGGGACTGGTTATGGCCCATCCGGGCCCCACCGTTCGTTTTGCACCTACTGACCAGGTGCTTCATCCTCCGCCGGATCATCATAAACCGCTGGCGGAGGATTGCCGTCATAGATCAAATGTTTGCGCTGCTGCAAATAAGCGTCGCGCACGAAAAGGTATGGCTCCAGCGCGGCTTCATCGCGGATGCGCATGGGACCGGACAGCCTGGCCCGTTTGTCTACGACACCAAGAATGGAAAGAGGTACCGTAACAGGGGCGCCAATCGCATAAATACCGACATAAAAGAGAACATTGGTGAACACGGTGACGGGAATGCCAGGCACGTCCCGATTGCTGCTGGGCCCAAGCAAAGGAACAAATACATAGGTGTTTGCGTCGACGCCCCACACCCCCAGTGTTTGTCCAAAATCTTCGTCGTGTTGCGCCAAACCCATGGGTGAGGCCATATCGAAAAGACCAACGCCGCCAATGGTCGAATTGACAACGAAGCGCAGGGTGTCCTGGAATCCCTGGCGCACTTTGCCCTGCAGGAAGTCATTCAGGATTACGTTCGGGTACTGAAGATTGTCATAAAAGTGTCCGATGGAGCGCTGCATGCGGTCTGGTACATAGTCCATGTACCACTCGGCAACCGGCTCCACGATTTTCCGATCGACTACATCGGTGAACGTGTAGAACTTGCGATTAATATTCTCATAGGGGTCAATTGGATCCGTTGGATCCGTTGAATCTGTGCTCTGCTCATGCGGGCGCGTAGTAGCGCAACCGGAAAGCAACACTACGCATATTAATAACAGGACGGCCGTTGGATTGTTTTGTCTCACGATTGAATAATAGGTAAAAATGGCATAATGGATTTACTTGAGCTTCAGAATCAGCAACGCGTCGATTCTCAGGTAAGAAGTATAAACATAATTGCCAAGATAACGGATAAGATTCTTCCGCGCCAACAGTATTTCCTGATTTGATGCTTGAGTAGAGGAGCGAAGCGCAGCGCAACCTATCTAGAGAAATGATGGGCTATTTTTTACTCCAGCACGCCCGAAACCCGCGAAAGTTGCGGTATCAGTAACCTCCGGGGATATCAGTCACGTGGATTTATATTGCAGAGAGCAGCGGAATGACGTAACGCGCCGGTAGTGCTCGAGCATCAAACCCATCAGGGTACTCTTATATAAAAGCGCTCTAATTCTCAAATCGCGACCATGCTCATTCGTTTCAATTCCTGTGCCACACTGCCCAGGGCCTCGAGAAAATTCTCCACCTGAGCCGGTGAATTATCGATACCCAGGCTTACTCGCACTGCACAGCGCGTCAATGTCGGGTCTATTCCCATCGCTTCCAGGACGTGGCTTCGGCCGGGCTCCACACTGGAGCAGGCGGCGCCGCTTGCTACTGCGAAGCCTGCTTTATCGAGACGAACCACCAGCGTATCGCCTTCGATGCCCGGCAATGCGAAATAACAGGTGTTGGGCAAACGCGGTGCCTCCAGTCCAAAAATTACTGCTCCCATCCCGATCAAACCCTGCTCCAGTCGTGAACGCATCGCCAAAATTCGGGTAGTCCTTTCTGCCATCCGTGCTTTGGCTAATCCGCAAGCTACGCCCAGTCCCACCAGGGCGGGGACATTTTCGGTGCCCGACCGCAATCCGCTCTCATGCCCTCCGCCATAGATAAGGGGTTTGAGCAATAGCCGCTTATCTATGATCAGCGCCGCCGCCCCCTTGGGTCCGTAGATCTTGTGACCGGATAACGTCATGGCATGTACGTTGAGAGAGGCAAAATCCACCGGAATTTTACCAAAGGCCTGCACCGCGTCGGTGTGCACCCACGCCCCGTGTGTCCGGGCTTTCCGGGCGATCGCCGGCACATCCTGAATGACGCCCGTTTCGTTATTTGCCAGCATTACTGATACCAGGCCGCACGACTGTTCCACCAATGCATCATCAAGATCGGCCAGGTCTACCTGACCAAGGTTATCTACCGCCACCCGGCGCAGCTTCCAGCTGCCATGCAAATTACGCGCCAATTCCTGAGCGGGTCGCATTACGCAGGGATGCTCAATCGAGCTCACGACAATTTGCGCCGGCTTCAGATAACCTGCCGCACCCTGGATGAACAGATTGTTGGCTTCTGATCCGCCACTGGTAAAAACCACCTGTGCCGGCTGCACCCCGACCGATTCCGCTACCTGTTCGCGTGCCTGGTTCACTGCACGGCGGGCTGCCATTCCGCGAGCATGACGGCTGGAGGCATTGCCATACTCTTTCTGAAAATACGGCAACATCGCATCAAGCACGGCATCGTCAACCGCGGTAGTGGCGTTATGATCAAAATAAGCGTAAGTCACTTTTTCCTCCGGTCTCGCGCCATTTTATATTCAGGGGCACGGTTGGATGGTAATTCATTAAGCCGTTGCCATCGGTCAGCGCTTAAGTCACATAAAATGTTTCCCGCGGTTGCTTGCATGCTCTCATATCCTGCAATATGGCAATATCCTTCACCTTGGGGTTTGACACCAATTGCTCCAGTGTAACCAGCGCCAGATAATCCCGTATCCTGGCATTAAGGTTGGCCCATAAGTTGTGGGTCATGCAGCGCTGGTCATTGTAGCAATTCTCCTTGCCTCCGCATTGTGTTGCATCAATCGGCTCATCCACCGCAAGGATAATGTCAACCACCGACACTTCGCTCATCGGTTTTGTCAAACGATAGCCGCCACCCGGACCGCGAACGCTGCCGACCAATTTATTGCGCCGCAGCTTTCCGAACAGTTGTTCCAGATAAGACAGGGAAATTTTCTGCCGTTCGCTGATGCCTGCCAACGTAACCGGTCCCTGCGCACTATGCAATGCAAGATCAATCATCGCGGTTACCGCAAAACGACCCTTTGTCGTTAATCGCATTTTTCACTCCCGATAGAATTCATACTTGATTAACATCTGCCGAATATCGGGCTAATACCCGACAACGCTGGTCAAGTATAAGAAATCCCTTCAACTTTGGTCAACTATTTTGTTGAGGTAAAATGAATCGAAGTGGCCGAACTTGACCATCGTCAACTTTTCCGGGCTTTATTCGGATTCGGACGCGGCCGAGTCGGTCGAAGAAATGACCTGGACCGGATGAGCCGAGCCCATCCGTTTTTCACAGGCACCCAGAATCCCGCGCAATATACTGACTTCCTCCTTTTCCAGCCGCGCACGGGCAAACAATCGCCGAATCCTCTGCATTAGCCGTTTCGGCTCCTGAGGATTCAGGAAGCCGCTACTGACCGCTACCCGTTCCAGGTGATGGCAGAGTAATTCAATTTCATCGAAGCCGGCTGCCCCGCCAGTCACGCCAGCCATTCCTGTGCGTGATGAAAATGCTTCCATTTTCCCCGTTTCCGGCATCGCCATGCGCAATTCATAGGCCATCAACTGCACTGCGCTGGCAAGATTGAGAGAGGAATATTCCGGATTCGCTGGAATATGCACAACAATTTGGCACTTGCTCACTTCCAGGGTGGTGAGACCGGACATTTCCGTGCCAAAAACCAGCGCTACCGGATCCTGGCGCGCCTGCTCGAGCAATTCCATTGCACCCCGGCGGGCATCGAAAACTTCATGCGAAAGATCTCGCGGGCGCGCGGTAACCGCCGCCGCCAGAACCGTGCCGCTTAAAGCGTCATCCAGGTCTGCACAGACCCGGGTTTTGTTCAGAATGTCCCACGCGCCGGCAGCGCGTCTCTCGGCTTCCTTGTCGGGAAAGAACTTGGGATTTACCAGGTAGAGCGACGCCAGCCCCATGGTTTTCATTGCGCGTGCCGCAGCGCCAATATTGCCGGGATGGGTGGTATGACTTAACACCACGCGGACATTATCAAGCGGATAGGGAGGATTCATATTAAAATTCGCAGTCCGTTCACTTCTGAAGCCAAACTATGCATCCCATGCTCACCATTGCGGTCAAAGCCGCGCGCCGCGCCGGCGGTATTATCAACCGTGCTGCACAGAATCTTGATTTGCTGCACGTCTCGCGTAAAGCGCACAGTGATTTTGTCAGTGAAGTGGATGGGGCAGCGGAAGAGGCTATCATCGAGACGCTGCTGGATGCTTATCCTAACCATTCCATTCTAGCAGAAGAAAGCGGCGCTCAAGGCGATCCAGACAAGTCGGAATACCAATGGATTATCGATCCGCTCGACGGCACGACCAATTTTCTCCATGGCTTCCCGCATTACTCGGTATCCATCGGGCTGATGCATAAAAACGTTCTATCACAGGCGGTTGTATACAATCCCTCTGCCAACGAGTTATTCACAGCCAGCCGTGGTCGAGGTGCTTACATGAATGATCATCGTCTGCGCGTAAGCAAGCGCACCCAGCTCGCCGATTGCCTGATCGGAACGGGCTTTCCGTTTCGGGAATTTACCCATGCCGAAGCCTATCTCGCCATGTTCAAAGACATCATGCCTCGAACTGCCGGCATCCGCCGCCCCGGCTCTGCTGCACTGGACCTGGCCTATGTAGCGGCTGGACGCTACGACGGCTTCTGGGAGTTTGGACTGTCACCCTGGGATATGGCGGCCGGGTGCCTGCTCATTACAGAAGCGGGTGGACTGGTGGGCGATATGGAAGGCAACGCTACCTACCTTCAGAGCGGCAATGTACTTGCCGGCAACCCAAAAATCTTCGGTCAACTGCTACAGGTGATTGCGCCGCATCTGACGCAGGAATTAAAGTCGGGTTAATACATAGATAATGAACCGGCCTGCGACACCGTTGTAATAACGAAATGGAGCCGCCCGATTTTGTTCGTTTCGGTCGTGCAATCTGCTGTGACCTGGTGCAAGCAAGTCGGCGTGAATGGTGGCTGGCAGATGGTCTTGGCGGATATGCCGGCGGTACGATTGCCCAATGTCTGACACGCCGTTACCATGGTCTCCTGATTGCTCCCGCAAATCCTCCGCTGGGGCGTTTTCTGGTCTTCGTCAAGGCCGATGCAACGCTGCATGACAATGAGCGCAACTGGCCACTATTTACCAATTGCTGGGGCAGTGGCGCGGTCGAACCACAGGGACTCGTGCACATCGAATCGTTCCGACTGGACGGCAGCATACCGGTCTGGCGGTTTGCCATCGGTGATCTGATTCTGGAACAATGCATCTGGATGGAACGGGAGCAGCATACAACCTGTATCGCCTGGCGCCTGGCCAATGCCGTGGAACGCCCCGTGCATCTCGGCATCGATCTGCTCGTGAACAGCCGCAATCATCACGCCGATACCCGTCCATACGGGTTCAATTCCATAATCGAGGGCAATGTTAACCGCATCAGCATCGGGCGCGCGGGCGGACCGACACTTCATTTTCATACCGATGATGGCCAGCTCTTCGCCAGACATCAGTGGATTGAGGACTTTGACCTGCCGCGGGAGCGCGAGCGTGGACTTCCGGATCGCGACTCGCACTTTTGCGCCGCGCATATGCGCTTGCCATTGCGGACCGAATGGAGCGGTCTCGTAGCTACGATGTCGACTACACCGGAGGCGCCTGCGACTGACTCACCGCTACGTTGCGGTGAAATGCTGAATCGCCGACGCGCCCATGACGCCGCGCGGCTGACGGCGGCCGTGACGTTGACACCTGAACTGCATGATGCACCATGCTGGGTCCGCCAACTGGTGATAGCCGCAGACAGCTTTCCGATAGTGCAGCCAGTTTCGGCAAAGGAAACTAAGAAGGAACTGAACGAAAAAGAACAGGATCGGCAAGGACGATTCGGGCAGCGAAAGGAATCGGTTATCGCCGGCTACCCCTGGTTTGGCGATTGGACGCGCGATACAATGATTGCGTTGCCGGGGCTGATGCTGACTACCGGGCGTTATGCTTCCGCTCGCAATATCCTCACTACCTTGGCCGGTTTTGTCGATCGCGGCATGGTGCCAAACATGTTCCCGGATGATGGCGGCCAGCCGCAATACAATACTGTGGATGGCGCCTTATGGTACTTTGAGGCGTGGCGCGCCTATATCGCGGTCAGCAATGACGTAGCTGCACTGAGAGAAATTTATCCATTGCTCCAGGAAATGGTGAGTTGGCATCTGCGCGGCACCCGTCATCGTATCGGCGTCGATGCCAGTGATGGTCTGCTGAGCGCCGGTGACTCCGGTATACAGCTGACCTGGATGGATGCCAAGTTGGGCGACTGGGTGGTAACGCCCCGCCATGGAAAACCGGTGGAGGTCAATGCGTTATGGTTCAATGCGCTCATGTGCATGGCAGAATTCAGTCGTTTGCTGAAAAAAGACGCTGAAATATTTGAAACGCTCGCCAAACAGGCTAAAGTGGGATTTTCCCGTTTCCTGAAACCGGCAGGAGGACTTTACGACGTGCTGGATGGACCCGAGGGCAATGACGATAGCATACGTCCGAATCAAATTCTCGCGGTAACGCTGCACTATTCACCCCTCACACCCCAGGCGCAGGCAAAGGTAGTGGCCGAGACAGGCCGGCATCTGTTCACTTCTTATGGGTTACGCTCGTTGGCGCCGGAACATCCCGGCTACCGGGGCCGCTATGAAGGCGGTGTATGGGAGCGCGATTCCGCGTATCATCAGGGACCCGTATGGAGCTGGCTGTTGCCCCATTTTGCAATGGCCGAGTATCGCGTCACAGGCGATGCCGAGCTGGCACAATCCCGCCTTGCCCCTATCCATGATCACCTGCTCGATGCGGGGCTGGGCACAATATCAGAAATTTTCGACGGCGAACCCCCTCATTCGCCTCGCGGCGCGCCGTCGCAGGCATGGAGCGTTGCCTGCATACTGGCAGCCTGGGTCACACTGGAGCGCGCCCGACCAAGCGCGAGAGAAGGCATGGCAAAAAAAGAGGAGTCACGTCAATGACCGTCCGAGCTGACGCCGAACGGCAGCGACTGGAAAACCAGCGGCAAGGCAGAGAAGACTGGCGCCTGTGGGGGCCCTATTTGTCCGAGCGTGCCTGGGGCACTGTTCGGGAGGACTACAGCCCGGACGGCAACGCCTGGGAACACTTTGGCCACGATCAGTCCCATTCCCGTGCCTATCGCTGGAATGAGGACGGCCTGGGCGGTATCTCGGACAACGCGCAACGGCTCTGTTTCGGGCTGGCGCTGTGGAACGGCAAGGACCCCATCCTAAAAGAGCGTGCGTTTGGCCTCACCGGTAACCAGGGCAATCGTGGCGAAGATGTGAAAGAATGCTATTTCTATCTTGACGCCACCCCTTCGCATGCGTGGCTACATTACCTTTATAAATATCCTCAATCCGCATTTCCTTATACGCGACTGGTAGAAGAAAACGCGCGCCGTTCTCGCCAGGACCCGCCGTTTGGCCTGATAGATAGCGGCGCTTTCGCCAACGGACACTACTGGGATGTGGAGGTTCTTTATGCCAAGGCGTCGCCCGAGGAATTGCATATCCGCATCCTCGCCAGCAACCGGAGCCGCGACGAGGCTACATTGTGGCTACTGCCACAGCTCTGGTTTCGCAATACATGGTCGTGGTCTGGGGAAAATACCAAAAAGCCGTGCCTTTATCACATACCCTCGACCAACGGTGCCGCCTGGGCGGTTGCGGCCGAGCACCCGACCCTGGGAACCTATCATCTCTATGGGCAGCAGCAGGCGGATCTCCTCTATACCGAAAATGAGAGCAACGGTTCGCGGTTGTGGGGCATACCCAACAGCAAGCCTTATGTGAAAGATGCGTTTCATCGCTACCTCGTTGATGGAGAACTTGGGGCGGTAAGCCCGAGGCAGCAGGGAACCAAATTCGGCGCCGCTCACAAACTCACGATTGGGCCGGGACAAACCGGTGCAATCGATCTGGTATTGTCTGACACGCCCCGGTCCCGGCCATTCAGCTGTCAGGATCAGATTCTTGTCCAACGCCGTGCGGAAGCCGATGCTTTTTTCGAGGCGTTGCGGCCGGAGGTTACCGTCCAGGATCACCGTATCCTGAGGCAGGCATTGGCGGGCATGATATGGAATAAACAGTTCTTTCATTATGATGTGTCCCACTGGTTGAAAGGCGATGGGGCGACGCCGCCCCAGTCGAGGCAGCAGGGCCGCAACCACAATTGGCGTCATTTCAAGGCAAGCCAGGTGATCTCGGTGCCTGATGCCTGGGAATTTCCCTGGTTTGCCGCCTGGGACCTGGCTTTCCATTGCGCGGCAATTGCGCTCGTTGACGTCGATTTCGCCAAGGAACAAATCGAGCTGCTGCTAAACGAAAAATATCTACACCCCAACGGTCAGATACCTGCGTATGAGTGGGCATTCAATGACGTAAATCCACCGGTGCAGGCTATGGGCGCTCTCAAGGTGTTTCGCGCGGAGCGCGTGCAACGCGGCAAAGGCGATATCGCTTTTCTGAAACGCGTGCTGCACAAGCTTTTGTTGAATCACACCTGGTGGATTAATCTGCATGATGCCGATGGCATGAATGTTTTCGAAGGCGGCTTTCTCGGGCTGGACAATATCTCTGTATATGATCGCTCCCGGCCGCTGCCTCCGGGTTATTCGCTGAAGCAGGCTGATGCTACCGGATGGATGGCGATGTTTTCCCTGGAACTTACGGTGATGGCCCTGGAAATCGCTGTTGAAGACCCCGCTTATGAAAGCATTGCTATCCAGTGCTATAGCCAGTTCCTCGCGATTGGCAACGCGATTGCCGGTCACGCCGGTGCGTGCGTGCCGCTTTGGGACAACGTGGATGGCTTTTTCAAGGATCTCATGGTCAATCCGGACGGCAGCGTAAATCGTATTGATGTCTTTTCCTGGGTTGGCATCATTCCGCTGTTTGCGTGCGAGGTAGTGGACGCAAGATTGCTCGCAAACCGCACACGTTTCAAGGCACTACTCTGGGAACATAAAGGTGGCATGTTCGATGGAAGCGCCATATGCGCCTGCCCGGTAGATACCAACGAGCGCGGCGAGCATTTGTTGTCGTTGGTAACCGCCTCCATGCTCGTGAAAATGCTGCCGCGTATTTTCAACGAAGAAGAATTCTTTTCGCCATACGGCGTGCGCAGCGTCTCCAAGCGCCATGCTACGGAGCGAAGTGTGGAACATATCCCTGGCATGGGCAATGCCGTCATCCGTTACGTGCCGGGAGAATCCGACACGGGACTGTTCGGCGGCAATTCAAACTGGCGCGGACCGGTATGGATGCCAACCAACTACTTGCTGATTCAGGCTATTGAAAAAATGCATCGCTACCTGGGCGATGCGTTTACTTTTCCGGCGCCCTGCCTGAACGGCTACGAGATTAATCTCAAATATGCCGCCAACATGCTGGCCGAGCGGCTTGCAGATATTTTCCGCCGTGACGAATCCGACCTGGTCCCGGCATTTCCTATAGACAGTCCGCACCAGAATGATCCGTACTGGCGCGACCTGCTGCTTTTTCATGAATATTTTCACGGCGAAACGGGTCAGGGCCTGGGCGCCTCCCATCAAACCGGCTGGACCGGGCTGGTGGCAAACCTGGTTATACGACGGTATCAAGCTGATATTCCCGAGTTCTGGAGACAGCAGACGAATATTAAGCCATCGAATTCGTAGCGCTTCAGCTATAGCCCGCTCCACCGTTACATGCCCGCAACAGCACTGATAACAACTGAAAACATGACGGAACTTCGCCGATACCGGGAGGGATCTGACGGGCGAACAAATCGAGCGGGGTGCAGAAATCAGGATTGTCGATGTATCCATAGCCGAGCTGATCGAAAGAGTCCGGGAACTCCGCATCAACTACTTCCATGCCGACGGCCATTAGTGCTACGCAGCATATGTAGATACCCATGGTAAAAATAGAGCGCTGAAAAATCCAATTTAAAATGCATAAACAAGACATCGTTGCGCACACCCCCATGATGCAGCAATATCTCCGCATCAAGGCGCAGCATCCCGATATGTTGATGTTCTACCGAATGGGGGATTTCTATGAACTGTTCTTTGACGACGCTGAAAAAGCGGCAAAACTACTCGATATTACCCTGACCCGGCGCGGCACGTCGGCGGGGGAACCGATCAAGATGGCGGGTGTGCCTTATCATTCGGCCGAACAGTATCTGGCAAAACTTGTCAGGCTCGGTGAATCGGTGGCGATCTGCGAACAGACCGGCGATCCCGCGACCGCAAAAGGCCCCGTAGAGCGCCAGGTCATGCGTATTGTCACACCAGGGACGCTGACCGATGCAGCGCTACTGGAAGAAAAACGTGAAAGTATTTTGCTTGCCTTGTTCGTGCATGAATCTACGCTGGGCTTGGCGTGGCTCAATCTTGCCGCAGGGCAATTCAGCGTGATGGAGACCTCACTCGCTAATCTGGGAACCGAGCTCGAACGTCTGAAACCCGCGGAAATTCTTTTGCCGGATTCATCGGATACACCTGCCCCACTCAAAGTTGTCAGCGAATCCAAAAAAATATCGCTCAAGCATCTGCCCTTGTGGCAGTTCGATGCCGAAGCCGCTGTCTGCAATCTCTCGCGGCAATTTGGAACTCATGATCTTTCCGGTTTCGGCTGCGACGGTCTGCATCCATCGCTAGGAGCGGCAAGTGCGCTGCTGGATTACGCCCGCCTCACGCAAGGCACGGGTATCGCTCACATCAAGGCGCTGCGGGTGGAGCGAGAAGGCAGCTATCTGCGAATGGATGCCGCTACACGCCGCAACCTGGAAATTTCTGAGACCATATTGGGTGATGCATCGCCGACGCTACTATCCCTGCTCGATACTTGCTCAACCAACATGGGCAGCAGGTTGCTGCGACAATGGCTGCATCATCCGTTGCGTAATCGTGCACTGGTTCAGGATCGGCTTGATCGCGTGTCTTTCCTTATCGGAGAAGCCGGATCAGGACCATACCTTTCGGTGCGCGAGTGCCTCAAGCGTGTGGCCGACATCGAGCGCATTACCGCTCGTATCGCGCTGAAATCGGCACGTCCACGGGATTTATCCGGATTGCGCGACAGCCTGAAACGGTTGCCCCAGGCTATTACCGCCATCACTGCCATTAGTACCGCTATGGCACCGGAGAGGCTCTCAAGCGTGTCTATTACCGCGCTGGCGCAATCGATGGCACCTGATGCCGGTCTTGTCACGCTTCTGGAGAATTCGCTGCGAGAAGAGCCGGAGGTTGTGCTGCGGACGGGATGTGTAATCGCCGATGGCTATGACAGCGAACTGGATGAACTGCGCGCGATACAGAACAATTGTGGCGAGTTTCTGCTGCAACTGGAAACAAGGGAAAAAGTCCGCACTGGCATTGCGAACCTCAAAGTGGAATATAACCGGTTGCACGGCTTTTATATTGAAGTGACACATGCCCATAGCGAGAAGATCCCCGATGATTATCGGAGAAGGCAGACGCTGAAGAATGCCGAACGCTATATCACGCCGGAGCTCAAGGCTTTCGAGGAGAAGGCGCTCTCCGCCCAGGACCGCGCGCTGGATCGGGAGAAGTTTTTATATAGCCATCTGCTGGACTTGCTTTCGCAGCATATAGGTCATTTACAACAGGTTGCACAGAGTGTCGCCGAACTGGATGTGTTAGCGGCTTTCGCCGAACGCGCGCTCGCACTCGATTACACCTTACCGGTCTTTACCGATGAGGCCTTTGTCGACATTGAGGCGGGCCGCCATCCGGTTGTGGAAAAACAGGTGGAGAACTTCATCGCGAATGATGTGCGGCTCGGCGCGTGGGGTAATGTCAGGCGACAGATGCTTGTCATTACCGGCCCCAATATGGGTGGGAAATCCACTTATATGCGGCAAATCGCGCTAATTGCGTTGCTCGCCCATTGCGGCAGTTTCGTTCCCGCAAATAGTGCGCGTTTTGGGCCGCTCGATCAGATTTTTACCCGTATTGGCGCATCCGACGATCTCGCCGGAGGACGCTCGACTTTCATGATGGAAATGACCGAGGCTGCCAATATCCTGCACAATGCCACATCACAAAGCCTGGTATTAATGGATGAAGTGGGACGAGGCACCTCCACGTTTGACGGATTGGCACTTGCCTTCGCCATTACCCGGTATCTGTTGGAGAAGAATCGCAGCTATACGTTATTCGCGACTCATTATTTCGAGTTGACAAGACTTGCGGAGGAATTCGCACAGGTGGCGAATGTGCACCTGCGGGCCGTGGAACACAAACATCATATTGTATTCCTGCACGCCGTCAATGAAGGGCCTGCAAGTCAAAGCTATGGTCTTCAGGTCGCGGCGCTTGCGGGTGTCCCGGAGCCCGTCATCAGAACCGCAAAAAAATATCTCGTGAAACTCGAACAGGAAACGGTAAAAACGCAACCGCAACGGGATCTGTTTTCGGACAAGCTTCCTACCGCCGAGAAATCCGCCGAAGAACATCCTGTCCTCGCGTTGCTGCGTACAATCTCGCCGGATGAATTAAGCCCCAGGCAAGCACTGGAAAAACTGTACGCTCTGAAAAATGCGACGGAGAAAGAATAGTCCGGGGAGGCGAGTCTACTCATTCACCCCTGGTTGGGCGCAAATCCGATTCGTGGGGTAATTTATCTACACGTTTACTTAGGCTTCAATCAATGTTCATGCCCATGAGCTCCATGGACATGGCCGTGAGACAACTCTTCTGCTGTGGCCGGACGCACCTCGGTAACCGTGCAATCGAAACGCAAAGTCACCCCAGCCAATGGATGGTTTCCATCCACTACCACCTTATCTTCGGCAATATCGGTCACGGTATAGATCAGGGCATCATCGGAACCCTCTTCGCCCCCTTCAAACTGCATCCCGACCGTCACATCATCGGGAAAAAGCGCGCGCGGCTCTACCCGCACCAATTGACTATCGTATTCGCCAAAGGTATTTTCCGGCTCCATCAAAACCGTGCAACTATAGCCTACCTCCTGGCGATGCAATTGTTCTTCCACCATGGGAAAGATTCCATCGTAACCACCATGCAGGTAACTGACCGGCGTGTCGGGTTTTTCCATCACCTGACCGGTCAAATCTGACAGTTCATAGTTGAGTGTTACCACTGTATCTTTTTCAATTCGCATATTATTCAGACTGTAAGTAAAATTGACGCAGTTTAAAGTAGAGTAGCAGGAAATCTCGCGCGATCCTCGGAATAACCCGCAACCCGATAGCCCACCGCCGATCTGCTGTAAATCCGGTTAACGGAGAGCATCCATTATTGCATTAGTAATGATGCAATGGAATAAAGTTCCTCCTCCCGCAACCTTCGTCCATTCGGTCGACTTGACGGGTTGGCCTTATGCAGCGGTTCCATCAATTTTACAACCTGCTATCAATTCTCTGACTGGCCCAAAACTGCGCCGGTGCACCACAGAGACCCCATGAATCCGTAGCGCCGCGATGTGTTGCTCGGTAGAATAGCCTTTATGCTGGTCGAAGCCATAATTCGGAAAGCGCCGGTGCAACGCCACCATCGTCGCGTCACGCGCCGTCTTCGCGAGGATGGAAGCAGCGGAGATTTCCGGGATCAGACTATCGCCCCTGATGATGGTGGTCACGGGGCAATTCAGGCGAGGACCATGAATTCCGTCCACCAACACTCTCCCGGGGATGAATGACAGACTTTTTACCGCACGCTTCATTGCAAGCAAACTCGCCTGCAGAATATTCAGACGGTCGATTTCCTTGACCGATGCCGAACCAATAGCCCAGGCTATGGAATGTGCTTTAATGGCAAGAGTCAGGCTGTCGCGTTTTTCTTCGCTTAGCGTTTTCGAATCTGCGAGACCCTCGATTCGATATTCCGGGTTGAGCACTACACAGGCTGCGAACACCGGACCCGCCAGTGGGCCTCTGCCAGATTCGTCCACGCCGCAAACCCAACTGAATTCATTCGCCGACACTTCTCGCCGCTCCACTTTTCAACTCCGGTAGAGAAATATTCCGTGAGACTATTCTTTACGCCGCATTGTGCACATCAACTCGGCCTCGGTGACAACACGGCCGTCCACCTCTGCCTGGGCGGAATATTTCCAGATCCCGATTCGCTCGCGCAGGATCGTTGCCTTGAGTATCAGTTGATCACCCGGTAGCACCGGCTTCTTGAAGCGGGCGCGATCTATACCGACGAAATAGTAAACTGAATTCTCATCGGTTTCGAGATTCGCGGTCCTGAGCGTCAGAAGAGCAGCCGCTTGTGCCAGCGCTTCGATAATCAGAACGCCCGGCATAACGGGATGATGAGGGAAATGACCGGAAAAGAAGGGTTCATTGATCGTCACGTTCTTGAGTGCGGAGATGGTCTTGCCTGGCTCACAGCTTAGAACCCGATCAACCAGTAAAAAAGGGTAGCGATGAGGGAGGTATTTTAATACTTCATTAATATCCATTGCGCGATCTTTCCCGAGTTCTTGATAACGATGACATAGATGGGGTTTGCCGTCTTATATTACTGGTTGGCGACTGCCTGGCTGCTGCTACTTGTCAGCCAGCGCCTTGATTACCTTTTCGGTGATGTCGATGCGGGGACTGCGGAAAACGAGATCGCGCAAAGGCAAGATCAGGTCGTACTTCTCCGTCTCCGCGATTACCTGAATAGCTTTACTGGCAGTCAGCTGAAGCGTGGCGACTTCGTCGTTCTGGCGCAGACTCAGGTCTTCGCGCATCTGCCGTTGAGCGCGCTGATACTCGCGGTTGAGGGAGGCAAGGTCGCGCTCCTTGTTGCGCCGATCCGCTTCCTGCATGGTCTTCCCCTCTTTTTCCAGAAGATCCTGAAGCTCCTTCGCCTGCAAGGCCATCCTCTTGATTTCCTGATCGCGCGGCAAGAATTCTTTTTCTATTTTTTTCAGGGCTCTTACCGCGGGCGCCGATTCAGCCAGAATTCTCTCGGTGTCGACAACGCCGATTTTTATATCATCCGCAAGCGCGGATCCCCAGCCGGATGCGAGGATTACGTAGACTGCCGTAACGATTCGCCATAGCACCTTGTGTTTCAATTCTATCTCCGGATTGTTTATTTAACTTAGAACTGCTGCCCAAATTGAAACTGAAATCGCTGTATATTATCACCAGGCTGGCTATTTATAGGCTGTGCGACACTGACTTTCAGGGGGCCCATGGGTGAAATCCACATAACGGCGATACCTGCGGAGTAACGCAAACCTTCCTGTTCGGGTCTTGCGCCGTCAGGACCATAAACGGTGCCGGCATCCATAAATGTACTCAGGCGTACTGTTCGGTCGGTCCTCATACCGGGCATTGGAAACAGAATCTCCACATTTCCCACTACACGTGTATTGCCGCCCAGGGCTCTGTTGTTTGCGTCGCGAGGACCTAACGAGCTGACACGATAGCCGCGGACCGTGGTATTGCCGCCAGCAAAAAAATTCTTGAAGAAGGGGAGATCCTTTCCGGAATAACCGTCGCCGTATCCCACGTCCCCGTGCAACAGCAGTGTAAAAATGTCAGTGACCGGATAATACCATTTGAGGTCATAATCCACTTTGTAGTAAGTAAGATCGCCGCCTGGCAGGCCAATCTCGGCAAATACGCGCTGCGTGGTACCTGAGGTCGTCCATATTGCACTATCGCGTCCATCCCGCCGCCAGCTGACAGTTGCCGGAATGTTGATAGTGCTCTCACCGAATTTTTCCACAAAATCGATATTACGCTGCGGACTGTTGGGTCCCAGCTCGATTTTCGTATTTTCCGCCCCCAGACCAAGCAGGATACTGTCATTTTCGTTGAGCGGAATGCCCATGCGTATACCAGCGCCTGTGGTATCGGTATTGAAGTTCATTACTGACAATAGCCTGCTTGTATTGAGAACACGCTTGTAAATATCGAACCCGGCGGTGATACCGTCCTTGGTGAAATAAGGATCGGTATAAGACAATGAATAGGTCTTGTTGACCCGCCCGGTGTTGATCATGAGATTGACCAGTTTGCCGGTACCGAATATGTTGTCCTGCGCAACGGAACCGCTCAGTATCAACCCTTCCATATTGGAATAACCCGCTCCGAACATCACCGCGCCGGTGGGCTTTTCCTTGACCTCGACATTCATGTCAACCTGATCGGTGGTACCCGGAACCGCAGGCGTTTCAACATTGACAGCATTAAAATAATTCAATCTGTCCACCCTTGTCTTCGAGCGGTTGATTTTGCTGGTTGAATACCAGCCTCCTTCGAATTGCCGCAATTCCCTGCGGATCACTTCATCCCGGGTGCGGCTATTGCCCGTTATGTTGATACGCCTTACGTAAACTCGGCGTCCCGGGTCTATAAAAAAGGTAAACGATACCTGTTGTTTCTCCTTGTCCAACTGGGGAGAGGCATTGACGTTGGCAAACGCATAGCCATCATCACCCAGCCGGTCGGAAATCAGCTTGACAGACTCAGTGAGCCGCTCACGGGAAAATACGTCGCCGGATGCAAGCTTTATGAGTTGGCGTAATTCATCTTCCGGCACCAGCAGTTCGCCGGCAAGTTTTATCTCGGAAACCTTGTATTGCGGGCCCTCGGTGATATTTATCGTGATATAAATATCCTGCATGTCCGGGGTAATGGATACCTGAGTGGATTCAATACTGAATTCAAGATAGCCGCGATTAAGATAGTACGATCGCAGCGACTCTAGATCGCCGGAAAGCTTCTGCTTCGAATACTGATCCTCCTTGGTGAACCAGGTAAGCAGGCCGGGCGTCCTCAGTACGAATGCGCTCAGCAGGTCCTTTTCCTTGAAAGCCTTGTTTCCGACGACGTTGATCTTGCGAATCTTGGCGGTCTTGCCTTCATCCACGTTAAAATTGATTCCCACGCGATTACGATCCAGCGGGGTCGTAGTGGTGGTAATCTTTACCCCGTATTTACCACGGCTGATATACTGCTGCTTCAGTTCCTGTTCGGCTTTTTCCAGAGTTGAGCGATCGAAGATTCGCGATTCCGCCAACCCCGCCTGTTTCAGACCTTCTTTCAGTTTGTCCTTCTCGAATTCCTTGGCACCAATAATGCTGATCTGTGCAATAGCGGGACGCTCTTCCACCACTACAACGAGAACGCCGCCCTCGGACTCCAGCCGTACATCCTTGAAAAAACCAGTGGCATAGAGCACTTTGATAGCAGCCGCAGCCTTTTCATCATCGAGCGTGTCACCCACCTTTACGGGCAAATAACTGAATACCGTCCCCGCCTCTGTTCGTTGTATGCCTTCCACCCGTATGTCCTTGACCACGAACGGCTCGCGCGCCCACGAAACCGAAGCGCATAAGGCAGAAACAAGCGCGACGAGATAGCGGACTTTCATACTTTAACTGGGGATGAGCCGGCTGATATCGTTGTATATGGCAAAGGCCATCAGGGCAAATAACAGCATCATACCGATCTGCTGGCCAATTTCGATTGCTTTGGCTGAAAGTGGACGGCCCTTGACGATTTCGATCACATAATACATTAAATGCCCCCCATCCAGTACAGGGATAGGTAACAGGTTCAGCACGCCCAGACTAATACTGATGAGCGCAAGAAAGGCAAGGTAAGCTGAAAGGCCCATTTGGGCCGACTTACCTGCGTAGTCGGCAATTGTAATAGGTCCGCTTACATTCTTCCACGACACTTCTCCCACCACCATTTTCCATAGCATTTTTAATGTAAATACCGATGTTTCCCAGGTTTTGTTTATTGCCCTGACCACGGCTGTGCCGGGAGGATAGCTGACTTCAATCAGAAGTTTTTCCAGTTCATCATGATCGATTTGGGGCGCAATTCCGATTTTGCCGACTTTTTTTCCGCTCTCGGTGACAGTATCGGGAATAATTTCTATTTCGATAGTCTTTTCATAACGGCGGATTTCCAGTATTAGTGGCATTCCCGGACTGTTCCGTATCTTTTCGACCAAGTCTTCCCAAAGTGCAATTTCGCTCCCGTTGACTGCCAGAATCTCGTCACCCGGCAGCAAACCCGCGCGCCTCCCCGAGCTGTCGGGCGTTACGTGCGAAATGATGGGTTTCACGGCTGGCTGGTAAGTGCTCAGGCCGATCTTCTTCAGGAACTCCGCATCCAGGTCATCCGCCTGAATACCGCTTAAATCCAATTTCCGCAATGCCAGCCGCCCGTGTGCGTCAGCAGTTTCTACCGCTACGGAGGATGATCTTTCCATTGCCTGCGACAACAGCAACCATCGGGCATCCTGCCAGGTAGCGACTGTCTCGGTGCCAATTTTTGTAATGGTATCGCCCGGCTTGAATCCCGCGAATGCCGCTGGCGTTGCAGAAGTCACCGGACCCAGAATCGGCTTCATTGCGCTGACGCCCAGCATGAACAGCAACCAGTAAAGCACTATTGCCAGCAAAAAATTAGCAATCGGTCCTGCCGCGACAATGGCGAACCGGCGTCCAACAGGCTTGCGGTTGAATGATTGCGTCAACTCCTCGGGCGCAACGCTACCCTCACGTTCATCGAGCATCTTGACATAGCCGCCGAGGGGAAAAGCAGCAATGACCCATTCGGTCTGGTCTTTTCCCCAGCGCTTCCGCAGCAAAGGTTGGCCGAAGCCGATAGAAAAGCGCAGCACTTTAACCCCACACCAGCGAGCCACCAGGAAATGGCCGAATTCATGAAATACGATCAGCAACCCCAGGGCGACGACGAAAGCAAGGATGGTGGAAAAAAATGTCATGCCAATACGGGTCCACGGCAAGCGGCATACAAGAGGGGTACGTAAAGCGAAAGAGTGTCAAATGGAGGGGATTCGAACATCTGAAAGAGGTGATTTGCTATCTTCCGCGAAACGGAATGGAAGCCGGAAGATCCGGAAAAAATGATCAGATAAGCGGCGGAAATGGTTATAAAAAACCTACGCCTACGCGTATGTGATGAAGCGGCTTCCCATCTGCGAGAAATGCCGCACAGGCGTTGCTGCCTCACCTTTCGCACCTGTTGCCATTATCGATGTTGTGTCGGAAGGGAAACATGGCGCAGTTGCGTGCTGTCCCGGCGCCGGAGTGACACATCGGGATAGAAACTCCAGTTATGAGTTTTTTAACTCTGCGTTCGGCCCGATGTTCTGCTCGCCGAGCGCAGCGGAAACGATTCGCCTGAACCAACGGGCAATCCGCGCTTGTCTCGCCGCTTCCCGAGGCCAATAATTGCAACCCCTTACGCTAGACACTACGCCAGGCACGTCAGCCACTCATGGGCAGCTTCACGCGCCAGACTGTCTGCCGCCAGCACATCATTAAGTGTGGCGATATCCTTGCGACCTACTGCCTGCATGACTTCTTCGATCATGGCCGGGATCGCGGTAAATGGCATTTGGCACTTGAGAAAAGAATCTACCGCTACCTCGTTCGCCGCATTGAGTATCGCCGGTGCGCTGCCGCCGGTGGCCAATGCTTGATATGCAAGCCTCAAACAAGGAAAACGTTTAAAATCGGGCGCCTCGAAATCCAGCCGTGCTACTTTGAACATGTCCAGAGGCGTTACACCGGTTTCGATCCGCTCAGGAAAACCCAGGGCATGGGCGATCGGCGTACGCATGTCGGGATTACCCAGTTGTGCCAATACGGAGCCATCCACATATTCGACCATCGAATGAATTATACTTTGCGGATGAATCACCACCTGTATCTGTTCGGGTGCAGCTTCAAACAGCCAGTGTGCTTCAATCACTTCCAGGCCCTTGTTCATCATGGTAGCGGAGTCGACTGAAATCTTCTGTCCCATTACCCAGTTGGGATGAGCGCAAGCCTGCCCCGGCGTTACGTGCTCCAGGGAGCTCAACGGTAATTGGCGGAATGGTCCGCCTGATGCGGTCAGCAAAATCCGGCGTACCCCTACCGCGCCCAGATCACCCTTGAAATGCTGCGGTAGTGACTGGAAGATAGCATTATGTTCGCTGTCGATCGGTAGCAGAGTAGCGCCGTTTTCCTTGACCACATCCATGAAGATACGGCCAGCCATGACCATAGTCTCCTTGTTTGCCAGCAGCACCTGCTTGCCTGCGCGGGCAGCGGCAAACGTGGGACGTATACCTGCAGCGCCCACAATCGCCGCCATTACCGTATCAACGTCTGCAAGCGATGCGACTTTCTCCAGAGATTCGACGCCTGACAGCACCTCGGTGGCGAGTCCCGCCGAACGGACTTCTGCCTCCAGCCATTCAGCACTGGCTTCGTCCAGTAATACTGCATAACGCGGCTGGAAACGGCGGCATTGTTCCAAAATTTTCTTGGCGCTCTTGTCCGCCGTAAGTGCAACGACACGAAACCGGTCAGGATGACGTGCAACCACATCCAGCGTGTTTACGCCGATACTCCCGGTAGAGCCAAGAATGGTAAGATGACGAACAGCTATCATAATTCGGTCTGTAACAGTAGAAGTGATAAGACGGCGATGGGCAGGGCGGAAGTCAGCGCATCAATTCTGTCAAGTATACCACCGTGGCCGGGCAAAATATTTCCACTATCCTTGACTCCGGCATGCCTTTTCATCAGAGACTCAAACAAATCCCCGGCAATTCCCATGATGGCAAGCAGAAGTAGCAGCGGTATCAGTAACCTGATGCGTGCTTCGTCTCCAGCGCCATAATTCCATATCAACGCGTAAATAAAAACTGCCGCCAGTGCTCCAGCCACGCCTTCCCAGGTTTTTCCCGGGCTGATACCCGGCGCGAGCTTGTGTTTTCCCCATTTACGGCCTGTGAAGTACGCCGCGGTATCGGATATCCAGATTGTGGACATGAACCCCAGCAGGATGAACGGATCGATGGCTCGCAATTGGTACAGGGCAAAACATGTTGGCAATAGCAGCACCCATCCCGTCAACGCCAGTGCGACCGGATTTCTGATAGGCGTTTTTGACTTCAGGAAAAATGGAACACCCAGCGTCCAGAATGCGAACGATGCAGCGTAAAACCCGAGAAATGCGGTAGTATGGGGATTGGCGAGGACTACGTCGCTTAACAAGAACAGCAGTTCTCCAACCAGTATTATCGTGAATAAAAGATAGGTTATGGAACTGGTCAGAGAAAACTTCGCCAGCCTGCTCCATTCCCATGTGCCTGTCGCTGTCAAGGCAAGCAGTAACACCATCCAGAAAATGGCTGACAGGTAAAACAATGCCGCCAAAAACACGCATAGCATGATGACGGCTGTGAAAATCCGGGCCCTGAGCATGACTGGTAAGGTAAGAAAGAAACGGCGCAGATTGGAAAGGTGTAGAGATTACGCCGTTTTTTTGACGGCAACCTCTCTCCCTCCATGAGCGGATGACCTTGTTTGAAGCTGCTCGCTGGTGCGTCCAAACCGGCGCTCGCGTTGCTGATAGGACAGAATGGCAAGATCCAGCGCACGAGCATCAAAATCCGGCCACAGCGTATCGGTAAAATACAGTTCAGTGTAAGCCAATTGCCATAACAGAAAATTGCTGATGCGTTTTTCGCCGCCGGTACGGATAAACAGATCCGGTTCCGGAGCGTAATTCAAGGCGAAATGCTGCACCAGGTCCTTTTCGTCAAAACGGGCTGCCAGTTGTGGCTGTTGCTCCAGCATTTTGTGCACAGCCTGCATGATATCCCAGCGCCCCCCATAATTAGCTGCGATGGTAAGCGTGAAACGCGTATTCGCCGCTGTAAGCGCCTCGCCATTACGAACAAACTCGACTATTTTTGGATCGAACTTCGACAGGTCCCCAATTACTTTGAAGCAAATACCGTTCTCATGAAGTTTGGTAACCTCCTGCTCCAGCACATTTATGAAAAGCTGCATCAGGAACGCGACCTCGTCCGTGGGGCGGCGCCAATTCTCGCTGCTGAAGGCGAATAAGGTGAGGTATTCGACACCGCGCTCAATGCAGGCCTTGATCGCGGTGCGTACCGTTTCCACTCCGCGTTTATGCCCAGCCATCCGCGGCATGAAGCGGTTCTTTGCCCATCGGCCATTGCCATCCATGATGATGGCGATATGTCGCGGAATCATGCCGGTTTCAGGTATTTCCCGGGTTGAACTGGGGGTAACGAGCATGGAAACGATTGGGTTAAGGAGCTTTCAAACAAAAAAATCGGTTATTCGTGAGATACGCTAGCGGTTCGCGGACCCTACCTGCTGCAGCATGCCATTACTATTCGCCGTGCGTTCACCCCCTCAGATTGCCATCAACTCGGCTTCTTTAATCTGCAGGAGTTTATCTATTTCTGCGATGTAGCGATCAGTAAGCTTCTGGATCTCATCCTGTCCGCGGCGTTCCTCATCCTCGGCGATCTTTTTTTCCTTGAGTAAATCCTTCAGATGGGTATTTGCATCACGGCGAATATTTCGCATCGCGACCCGCGCGTTTTCGCCCTCGTGCTTCACAACCTTGGTAAGATCACGACGGCGTTCCTCGGTGAGCGGCGGCATGGGTACTCGAATCAACTCGCCTACCGTGACGGGATTCAATCCCAGATCGGAGTTGCGGATGGCTTTTTCGACCGCACTCAGCATCTTCTTTTCCCACGGCGCCACGGTAATAGTACGCGCATCCGCCAGGTTGACGTTGGCAACCTGATTAATGAGCGTGGGTGCGCCATAATAGTCGACGGTAATGTGATCCAGCAAACCGGTGTGAGCCCGGCCGGTCCGTATTTTGCCCAGGTCCAGTTTCAGTGCTTCAAGGCTTTTCTGCATTTTTTCTTCAGCGGATTTTTTTATGTCGGCGATCATGATGTTGTCAATTTACAGAGAACGAAACAAACGCACTGCCCCATTAAGACCTGAAACGTCGGATACCGGCGGTTCAATTATAGTGATTCAATAATTTCAAATTTCCATAGTTACAAACTTACAAACTTACAAACTTACAAACTTACAAACTTACAAACACGGACGATTCAAATTTGCACCAGTGTACCTTCGTCCTCACCCATCACCACCCGTTTCAACGCGCCAGCCTTGAAGATACTGAACACATTGAGCACCAGTTTCTGGTCGCGGCATAGCGTCAGGGCGGTAGCGTCCATCACCTTGAGGTTCTGGGCAATGGCCGCGTCAAAAGACAACTCATGGTAGCGTATGGCGTCCGGATTTGTCTTGGGGTCGGCGTTATATACTCCATCCACCTTGGTGGCCTTCAGCACAATGTCTACGTTCATTTCTCTGCCACGTAATGCCGCAGCTGTATCGGTCGTAAAAAAAGGATTACCGGTGCCAGCGGCAAAAATTACCACCTTGCCTTCTTCCAGGTAGCGTATCGCTTTTCCACGAATATAGGGTTCCACAACTTGATCAATACGCAGCGCCGATTGGACGCGGCTTATCAACCCGTCACGGCGCATGGCGTCCTGCAGCGCCAGGGCATTCATGACAGTAGCGAGCATGCCCATATAATCCCCGGTAGCACGATCCATCCCGTCTTCAGCGGATGTCATGCCGCGGAAAATGTTGCCGCCGCCAATTACCACTGCTACCTGAACCCCTAACCGGTGCACGTCGGCGATCTCGGCGACAATACGCTCAATCACGACACGATTGATGCCATAGCTGTCATCACCCATGAGGGCCTCGCCGGAGAGCTTCAGCAGAATACGCTTATAGGCAGCGATAGTCATGAGATAATTCTAATTTGGCTGTGACGTTTTTTCTTCTTTCGCCTGGTTCACTTGAGCCATCACTTCGGCAGCAAAATCCCCGGTTTTCTTTTCGATGCCCTCTCCAACAACGAACAAGGTAAAGCCGTTAACTTTTGCTGACTTTGCCGCAAGTAGTTTTTCCACAGTCAGATCCGGATTCTTGACGAATGGTTGACCAAGAAGCGTCACTTCGGCGAGGTATTTGGCGACACGCCCATCGACCATTCTTGCAACGATATCGGCAGGTTTGCCGCTTTCCGCTGCCTGGGCCGTATATATCTGCCGTTCGCGCGCCAGCAGCTCGGGCGATACCTGTTCGCTTGAAACGCAAATCGGTTTGCTGGCCGCAATATGCATGGCCAGATCCTTGCCAAGCACCTCGTCGCCACCCGTGTAGTCGATCATTACACCAATTTTTGCACCGTGCAGGTACGAAACAAGACGACCCTGCGTCATGTGACGCGCAAAACGGCGCACACTGATATTTTCACCCAGTCTCATTACCAGCGCTTTTCGGCACTCATCTACGCTTTCACCGCCCGGCAACGGGACGCTCGACAACGCTTCGATATCCGCCACATTTTGTGTCGCCAATAGTTGTGCGAGATCACGGCTGAATTTGATAAAATCTTCGTTCCTGGCAACGAAATCGGTTTCGCAGTTGATTTCCACCAGCGCGCCACTCTTTGCGTCGGGCGCAATGTACGCTGCAACCATCCCTTCCGATGCTACACGCCCTGCGGCCTTGCTTGCCTTGGCGCCACTCTTGATACGCAGCAGATCCTCCGCTGCTTTGATGTCCCCGCTGGTTTCGGTCAACGCTTTCTTGCATTCCATCATGCCCAGACCGGTCATGTCACGCAATTCCTTCACCATTTGCGCGGTGATATCCGCCATATTCACTCCAGAAATATTTTGTTAAAAAAGCCGCGCACTCATCTCACATACCCGATGCAGTCGGCATCGGGTATGGTTCTCGCAATCTTGCTGACCTACTCCGCGGCTACTGTCTCGTCCATCTCCGCAAATTCGTTTTTGACGATTTCCTGAACGGCCTGATTACGCCCTTCCAGTATCGCATCGGCTACACCGCGGGCGTATAGACGTATCGCCTGACTGGAATCGTCATTTCCGGGAATGACGTAGTCCAGCCCTTCAGGGCTGTGATTGGTATCCACCACACCGACTATGGAAATACCGAGTTTCCTGGCTTCGGTGATTGCACCCTTCTGATAACCCACATCAATCACGAACATGGCATCGGGAAGGCCCTTCATATCCTTGATGCCACCCAGGCTTCGATTAAGTTTTTCCAGTTCCCGCTGGATGTCCAGCGCTTCTTTCTTGGAAAGCTTGTCGAGCGTTCCGTCCTCCACCATCGCTTCCATATCATGGAGGCGTTTGACGGACAGCTTAATCGTCTTGAAGTTGGTAAGCATTCCACCAAGCCAGCGCTGGTCGACGAAGGGAGCCCCGCAGCGGAGCGCCTCCTCGCGCACGATATCACGCGCCTGGCGCTTGGTTCCAACGAATAAAATATTACCTTTGTTGGCAGACAACTGGCGCACATATTTCATCGCCTCCTGGTACATTGCCAACGTTTTTTCGAGATTGATGATGTGTATCTTATTGCGATGGCCAAAAATATACGGCGCCATCTTGGGATTCCAGAAACGGGTCTGATGCCCGAAATGGACACCCGCCTCAAGCATTTGCCGCATGGTTACTGACATGAATTTCTCCTTTAAGGGTTGAGCCTCTACCCGCCATAGTCGCTCTTATAAAGATAAAATTGCAGAGCACCCTTTTGAAACAGGCGGATGTGCGAATTTAAGCCCGCTGATGCGACTAACCAAAATCTATGTAAATGAGGTTAGTCGAAAAAACCGGCTTAGCGCTGGATTATATCATTTTTGCCGCGCCTCGCTCAATTGAAGCTGCGGAATACCGGACCCGCCTCCCGCGCATCAGCTGGGCGGGGGGCACAAACAGTACAAGTCCAGCAATCAATATTAATGCCGCGCGATGGGGATAGGTATGATAAAGACTGTCAATAATGATGAATGGATTATGTGTGTCAACGTACATACCGGGACCAATCATTATAAGATAATACTTATAAAGGGGCTCGAATACCGAGTACAACGTATTTTTCCAACGAATAAATAAAGGAGCCAATATGGAACAGGATACTTCCACCAATAAAATCGACGACACGAAGGCTGCGGCAGAAAACATGGTCAATCGGACGGGTGAGGCAGCTCAGCGGGTTGGGAATGAGGCAAAATCGGCAGGGGAACGAGTGGGCGCCGTTGCGAGCGAAGAACTTTCCAATCTGAGAGCAGATCTGGACGAATTGATTTCACGCATCCCCAGTTTATCGGATATCGACCTGGAGGAGGCCAAGGAAAAATTGATGACCAAGATCGCCTCCACCAGGGAAGCCGCCCAAGGCCTGGCCCATGATGCGCGTGAGCAGTTCGACTATGGTGTTGAGTGTTCCAAGGAATGCATAAAAGAACATCCACTTCAATCGGTCGGTTACGCGGCCGCAGTTGGATTTATAGTCGGCTTGTTGCTGACCCGCCGTTAATCCGTTTGGGCCGCAGTACAAGTCGAGATAAATCGCCATGTTTGAAACCATCAGAAAAGCCAGACAACTCGGAGCAATTGCTTTGGAACGTGTCGGCGAATACCTGGAGCTGTTGAAAATATCAGTAGAGATTCAGGGGCGAAATCTGAAAAGACAGATAGTCAGCTATATCGTGATCACGCTCTTTGCGGCGTTGGGCCTGATCTTCCTGGGACTGGCTATCATCATTACCTGCTGGGATACTCCTTATCGCGTGATTTCCGCGTGGGGTGTGGCTGGCTTTTATGCCCTGGCAACCTTTTGGGCATATCTGGCAGCGCCAAGCCGAGCAGACTCCGCTTCAGCTTTCGATACCGTGCGTGAGGAATTGCAGCAGGATATAAAGCTAATGAAGGACGTAGTATGAGCATTCCTCTGGAAGATGAAAGAAAAGCGCTATTGGAGCGGATGAGGGAAAGCCGCAGGCACTATCGATCCATGTTCATCCCTGCGGATGAACATGATGAGCCCGCGGATATTCATGCATTCCCACGCAGCCGTACCTTCAAATTTATAACACGCCATCCTTACTACACATCGCTGGGCTTGCTGGCCGCGTTGTCAATGGCGCCGCGTGGCCCACTGAACAAAGCGGTGAAAGGGGGCATAGCTCTCACGGCGGGAGTACTGGCAAGCAGCGCGAGAACATTAATGATGCATCAGGTTCTGCCCTCGATGGTGCGTTCGTTGCGGTCGCGTAACCGTCGTCCGTAATGCCGGTAGTCGGTAATACTAGCAATGGCGACAATGTTCAACTGAATGAATATGACCAGATAGCGTCGAAGTATCTCGCACTGCATTTTTTCAAGGAGGGGCTATCATGGGTAAATATTTTATTGCCTGGCTTCTGGGTGTGCCCGCATTTGTTTTAATAATTATTTATTTCCTGATGAATTGATTGACCGGGATCTGCGTTCTTGCGCAAGCAACGCCTGTTTGCGCGTAAAGCAGCGGTATATCGCAAAGGAGGTACTGTGAGGTATTTCTCGACGTTGCGACGCGTGAAGATACAATGGCTGATAATCTCGATTCTGGGCATCTCAGGGCTGGCTCATGGGGAAACGGCTCATGGGGAAACAGCAGCCGAGCAAAAAAACGATGCGGGGGTGCCTGAACGAGTAGCGCCTCCCTGGGAATTGTATGACGCCGACGAAGACGGTTATATCTCGCCGGAAGAAGCTGCGGCCCAGGGAATGCCTGCGCAGACTTATAAAGGCCTGGACATTGATCGGGATGGCAGGCTAAACCAGGACGAGTTTTCAAAAGCGCCTCCCATCAGGGTGGATTAAATTACTGCCGGCTACAGCTTGCTTGAGTGTATACGGTGGGTTTATTCACATCCTCGACCTTGACGTGCATGCCCCGCAATTGGTTACATGAAGTCGATTTCATACTTCACGATCAACCAAGCGCCATTATAAAAACGGCGTTGGAATCCGGGCTGAGAAAACCTGAACATTTTTGTATTTACGCCGGTTGTGGCATTTCAGCTACAATTCGCGGATGAATGCAACAAATGCAATAGTGCTGGTGGATAACGTCGCAAACGAAACCGAAGTAGATGAGGTCGTCCCCGAAGGCGAGACGCCGGGGAACATTTTCCTGGTTGGAATGATGGGCGCGGGAAAAACGACCATCGGCAGACTTCTGGCCAGTTTCCTGAAAAAGACATTTTATGATTCGGATCGCGAAATTCAAAAGCGAACCGGAGTCAGCATACCTGTTATTTTTGAAATTGAAGGGGAAGCTGGTTTTCGCAAGCGCGAGGCGGAAATGTTATCGGAACTTGTGAAAATGGGGAACATCGTTCTTGCCACCGGAGGCGGAGCAGTGCTGCGAGCAGAGAACCGTGAGACGCTGCGACGCAGGGGCACTGTGATTTATTTGAGAGCGACGATTGATGATTTGTGGCGTCGGACGCGGCAGGACAAGAATCGTCCGCTGCTCCAGACTTCCGATCCCCGTGCGCGACTGGCCGAACTTTATGCGCAACGCGACCCGCTTTATCGTGAGACAGCGCATATCGTCGTTGAGAGCGGAAAACGAAGTGCACGCCACCTCGCACAATTGCTGGCACAACAACTGGCCTGCTCCGGATTGAGAATGGATGAGGTGTGACCCAAAGCGTTCGCACGAGGGGCCCCGCGGAGCGGGGATCGGGCAGCGACGGGTCACGGCGACCGCAGGGCGCCTAAGCTACGAGGTCGCACCTTCCTTCGGAGCGCACTGCTCAGCCCATCGCAGCTAACCCAAAGCGTTCGCACGAGGGGCCCCGCGAAGCAGGGATCGGGCAGCGACGGGTCACGGCGCCCACGGGGCGCCTAAGCTATGGGATGACACCTTCCTTCGGAGGGCAGGCGCCCTGCATCTCGCTACAGGATTGCACCTTCTGGAAGAGTTCCCACTTGCCAATTTGCCGCCTTCAAAGTTGAAACAATAATGCAGTCCCAACTTACTCTGCCATAGGTGCATGATCCGGAAACAACACGTCGGTAAAGCCAAATGTACGAAAATCGGTGATACGCATGGGATAGAGAATGCCTTGTAAATGATCGCATTCGTGCTGCACAACGCGTGCGTGGAATCCGTCGACACTTCTATCTATGGATCTGCCATACTGATCCAAACCCTGGTAGCGCACCTTCGCAAAACGTGGAACCACCCCGCGCATGCCCGGAACACTCAGGCAGCCTTCCCAGTCCTGTTCCATATTTTTTGTGAGAGGTGTCAATACCGGATTCACCAGAACCGTGTAAGGCACATCTTCCGCATCGGGATAGCGCGGATTGCGCTTCACCCCAAAAATTACGACCTGGAGGCCCACCCCAATCTGGGGCGCGGCCAGACCCGCGCCATCCAGAGCCTCCATGGTTTCATGCATATCGCAGATCAGAGTCTCAAGCTCGGGGGTGCCGAATTTCTCCACCTTCCGCGCTACTTCGAGCAATCGCGGATCACCCATCTTTAAAACAGATTTAATCGACATCGAATTCCACCACGCGTTCGAGAATGTTTCTAACGCCGACCATTGCTTTTTCCAGGACGGCATGAGCATCTTCCAGACTGATGGCATGCGCGCTCGTTTCACGGCCTGCGGCATAATTTGCCACTACGGCAACGGTCGCATAACAGAGGCCCAGCTCTTTAGCCAGTGCCGCTTCCGGCATACCGGTCATGCCCACCAGATCGACCCCGTCCCGCTCCATTCGGGTAACTTCAGCGGCAGTTTCCAGACGCGGCCCCTGCGTCGCACCATAGACACCACCATCGATTACCCGTTCATTCGCACGCTCCGCCGCCTCCAGCAGACGTGTACGCGTCAACTGGCAATAGGGTTCGGTAAAATCAATATGAGTAACCGGTCTGTCTATGACATCATAATACGTGCTCTTGCGGCCATGGGTATAGTCGATAATCTGGTCAGGAATTGCAACCGTGCCAGGCGTCAAGTCTGCGCGAATTCCGCCTACCGAAGTAACTGATATCACCCGGGACAACTTTAATGAGTGCAATGCCCACAAATTGGCGCGGTAATTTACTTCATGCGGCGGAATGGTATGACCATAGCCATGGCGGGCCAGGAACACAACCTTGTTGTCATTGATTTCGCCGAAAGTCAGCGGACCCGACGGCTCGCCATAGGGAGTTGTCATGATCTTGCGGTGCGATATTTCAAGACAGGCAAGTTGGGTCATACCGGTGCCGCCAATGATTGCAAGCATGTCTTTCAGAAATCGAACAAGAAATTAAAAAATACCGGGGCCGGGCCGCTTCTGGAAAATCGAAAGTTTCGCGGGTACCCGGTCACATGCTCTGCGCTTTCCGCATCCCTGCAACAGCTTTACCCCGATGCTTATTGGACTTTATTTTGGTGTTTCCGTTTACTCTTTCAAGGCATAAATGGCCGGCAAATTTCGCCATACGCCGTGTATATCCATGCCGAAGCCAAACACATAGCGATTCGGCAACACGATACCCACAAAGTCGGCGCTGATCGGCTTGGATCTTGCGATATCCTTGTCGGCAAAAACGGCACTATAGAACGCTGTTGCGCCCTGGTCCATGACCCGTTCGCGGATCGCCGCAAGCGTGATTCCTTCGTCAAGGATATCGTCCAGCACCAGCACCACCCTGTTCTGCACGTTTTCACGAGGCGACACTTTCCAATTGATCTTACCACCGCTGGTCTTATTATCGTAGCGGCTGACGTGGAGATAATCAAAATTGAGCGGAAATTCCAGCAGCGGGAGCAGTTGGCCGGTAAATACCACCGCACCGCCCATTATGCTGAGCACCAACGGGTATCGATGTGATAGCGCCTTTGTAATATCGGCGGCCATGCGTTTGACAGTCCGGGATACCTCGTCAGCAGAAAATATCTGCTCTGCCGTATCGAAAATTTTCTTCGCTTCTTCGGAAGAATGCATCAGTATCGGGATTGGTATCGACTAAGCGTTCAATAAAACAGGTCAAGCGGAAGGAGTACGATAGCCTTTAGCGTTCAGATAGTTGGCAAACTCCTCGCCAACCTCCGGGTGTTCAAGCGCCAGCGCGATAGTAGCCTTGAGGTAACCTATCTTGCTTCCACAATCGTAACGGGTACCGGAAAACTCATACGCCAAGGCCCGCTCTTCCAGCAACAGTGAAGCTATGCCGTCAGTAAGCTGGATTTCTCCCCCCGCGCCTGCCTTGACCTTTTCCAGATGTTCAAAAATTTTGGGAGTCAGGATATAGCGACCAACCACGCCTAACGTAGAGGGCGCATTCTCCGGTTCAGGTTTTTCTACAATACCGGTAATGGGATGCAGGCCGCTCATTCCCGGTCCGCATTTTACGATTCCATAATTTACCGTATCTCTCGGCTCGACATTTTGTACGGCTAAAATCGAACAGCCGTTTTGTTCATATACCCGGCACAACTGTCCCATAATCGGCTCGTCCCCAGCCAGCAAGTCGTCTGCCAGCAGCACCGCAAACGGCTCATTGCCAACGGCGGGACGCGCACACAATATTGCATGACCCAAGCCCAGCGCTTCTGACTGGCGGATATAGATGCAAGAGATGTTTTTCGGCAGAATGCTTCGCAGCATTTCCAGCGTCTCGCTTTTGCCGCGGGCTTCCAGCTCTGCTTCAATTTCATAGGCTTTATCGAAATGGTCTTCAATGGCGCGCTTGTGACGGCCGGTTATGAAAATCATCTCCGTTATACCCGCCGCAATGGCCTCTTCGACGGCATACTGGATCAATGGCTTGTCTACAACAGGCATCATTTCCTTGGGACTCGCCTTGGTAGCAGGCAGAAAACGGGTGCCCATACCCGCCACGGGAAAAACTGCTTTGGTTATTTTTGGCATAAAATGAACTTGTTTAAGGATCAGGATTTTTCAGAAATCAAGTCAGGCGCTGAATCTTGCAACAATTGTAACAGCCCTTCCTCGTCGAGGATGCGTATCCCCAATTCAACCGCCCTGTCATATTTACTGCCCGGGTCCGAACCAGTCACGACATAGTCCGTTTTTTTCGAGACGCTTCCCGTTACTTTCCCCCCCAGCGCTTCAATTCTCTCCTTGGCGTCCTCGCGCGACAAATACGGCAAGGTTCCCGTCAACACAAAAATCCTGCCAGCAACTTTGCCAGCTCCTGCCGGAAAGCCGGAACCTGCCTTTGCCTGCGTTCCCGCATCTTCTTTCCATTGTATTCCGCCTGCCCGCAATTGCTCGATAACTTCGAGATTGTGTCCTTCGGCAAAAAAATCGCGGATACTCTCGGCCACAACAGGTCCTATGTCCGGCACTTGCCGCAGGCTTTCCATATCCGCATCCATCAACCGGTCGAGGCTGCCAAAATATCGGGCCAACTCCCTGGCCGTGGTCTCGCCCACATTGCGAATACCCAGCGAATAAATAAAGCGGGCCAATGTAGTATGTTTGCTTTTTTCAATGGCAGCAATGATATTGCCTGCGGATTTTTCCGCCATGCGCTCCAGATGGGCAAGCGCGGCTATGCCGAGTTTATAGAGATCCGCAGGTGTTCTGATAATGGCACTGTCCACCAGTTGATCCACCAGCCTGTCTCCAAGTCCGTTGATATCCATGGCGCGGCGTGATGCAAAATGCAAAATTGCCTGTTTTCGCTGCGCTGGACAGAACAGTCCGCCGGTGCAGCGTGTCAGCGCCTCGCCAGGCAGGCGCACTGCTTTGGACCCACACACGGGGCAGTGATCCGGCATAACGAACGGTATTACCTGCGGGCTACGGTTCTCTTTCTGGACCGCTACCACTTCGGGAATCACATCGCCCGCCCGCCGCACCGTTACCCAATCGCCGATCATGACATCCTTGCGCCGGATTTCATCCTCATTGTGCAGCGTAGCATTGGTAACGGTGGCGCCGCCCACGAATACAGGCTTCAGCCGGGCAACTGGCGTCATGGCGCCGGTTCTACCTACCTGTATATCGATCCCCACCAATTCAGTTATCGCTTCCTGCGCTGGGAATTTATGCGCGAGCGCGAATCGGGGGGCACGTGAAACAAACCCGAGCTTTTGCTGCTGCGCCAGATTATTGACTTTATACACCGTGCCATCAATGTCATAGGGCAGACTCCCGCGCATCGCCCGTACTTCGCGGTGATACTCCAGCAACTCTGTCGCGCCGATCACCGTATTGCGTTCGCGCGCGACCGGAAAACGCAACGACTCAAGATAGTCAAGTACGCGATTATGCTTATCACGGGGCACATCTCCCCCTTCACAAGCCCCTATGCCATAGGCGAAGAACTTGAGCCTGCGCCTGGCAGTGATACCGGGATCGAGCTGGCGCAATGAACCCGCTGCGGCATTGCGAGGGTTTATGAACTCTCTTTCTTTTTTTTCGCGCTGCTGCCGGTTAAGTTTCTCGAAGTCCGCCTTCAACATCAGCACTTCACCTCGTACCTCAAGAAACGAGGGACCTTGTGCGGCATGAGAATCGGGTTTCAGTTGTAGCGGAATAGACTGGACTGTGCGCAGATTCAGAGTGACGTCCTCCCCAACATAGCCATCGCCACGGGTAGCGCCGGTCCTGAACATACCATTCTCATAACAGAGGCTGACGGCGAGCCCATCGAATTTGGGCTCCACCGCATATTCCACGCTGTCTGTTCCAAGGACCTGACGCACTCGCCGATCGAATGCATTTACCTCTTCGGCTTCAAATGCATTGCCGAGGGAGAGCATGGGTGTCCGGTGAACAATGTGGGCAAATTCCTTGATGGGGGCAGCGCCGATGCGCTGGGTAGGGGAATCAGCTGTGACGAGATGGGGATGGCGCTGTTCAAGTTCCTGCAGTTCCCGGAACAGCTTATCGTACTCAGCGTCCGGAATAGTCGGGGTATCTCGTGCGTAATAGTGGTAATTATGCATTTCTATCGTATCGCGCAGTTCCTGTATGCGGCGCGATACGTGTTCCGGGTGCTCACTCACGCAAAGAGCCTCAACGCGGTTTCGCCACCAGGGGAAATATTGTGCGCCAGCATCAGGGACTGAATCGCACCCAGTTGCTGCCTGATTTTCCGGATACCGCTATCGCTCAAGGGCAGACGATTATCATCCACCATTATGCCGTCGAGTTCGTCCGTAAAAACCTCGGCGAGGTGCACCATCTGCCCGAAAACGATTTCGCCATTTACCACTCTGGGCACGTCAAGGAGAAAGGTAATGCCATGAGTAATAAGCATTCGCATGCTGTTGGGAAGAAAAGGAGAAGGCTCATAATTGCCGAGGGAAAACAGGATAGCGTTGTTTTCGTCGCGGTAATGAAAAACGCCCTCTGCTCCCAGTTTGAAACCTGATGCTTCTGCGAGGACACGGATTTTGGCGCCGGTGAACGCACTGGTATCCTTGCTTATAATGTTAATACCTACCATCACATCTACTCGTGTGCAGAATTCGTCGAGTAACAAAGCTCGCTCATATGCTTTTTGTATATCAGGACAATTTGCGGTTGCTTTCACACGCGCGGAAAAGTTTTCCGTCATATCGCGAAACTCCGACAAGCTGACTTCGCTTACCGGACCGGCGCGGTCCGCGAGTTGCAGGCGGCCACGCAAATTGCGATAGCCGCTCTTATTGTTGGTCTCTATCGTGATTTCTTCCCAGAATGCTTCCGGGCTTCTCCGCCCCATCCATCGCACTGGTTTGCCGAAATCAAACTTCCGCTGTAGTAACGCCGCCAGATTCGAATCCGCGATCAGCGTTCCACTTTCGATGCCAACCGTATAATCCACCGCCTCGGCCATGCTATCGCCGCTGGTACTGCTGCGATTGACGGGAGGTGGTGGCGCCTGTTCAACCGGCGTAATCGGGGTGTCCGAAATAGCCGGGCTGGCAGCGGGTTCCTCCTTTGGCTCGGCAAGTTCTTGCACGCGCGGCGGTTCTGCATCCGGCTCCATCAGGCTCTCGTGCAATAGCTCGCTGCCGAGTTGAGGTTCGATCCGTCCATTTTCTTCTACCGACACGGCGGTTCTCAACAATACATCTTCATGCTCCCGGCCAAATGCTTCTTCCGCTCCCCGCCGGTAGCGGCGCTGCTGCATCCAGTTAAAAAAAACAACTCCCATAACCACCACCATGCCAATGGCGATCAGGCTGATCTGCAATTCACTTAAATTTCCCATACTCAAGTCACCATGGCGGCATCACTCAATCCGACAGCCTCTTCGATTTCTACCGCAACCACTCGAGAAACGCCCTTTTCCTGCATGGTGACGCCTATCAACTGCTGCGCCATCTCCATGGTGATTTTATTGTGGCTGATAAACACAAACTGTGTCTGGCGCGACATTTTCCGCACCAGGTTGCAGAAGCGTTCGGTATTGGTGTCGTCCAGGGGAGCATCCACCTCATCCAACAGGCAAAAAGGCGCCGGATTGAGCTGAAATAGCGAAAAAACCAGCGCCAATGCAGTTAGCGCTTTTTCACCACCGGACAGCAAATGGATGGAACTATTTTTCTTGCCCGGCGGCTGCGCGAAAATCTGTATGCCTGCGTCCAGTATCTCCTCTCCCCTCAATATCAGCTTGGCTTGTCCACCGGCGAACATCGTGGGAAATATTTCATCCAGATGGCTGTTGACCTTATCGACCGTCTCCAGCAGGCGTTCACGGGTTTCCCGGTCTATCCGGCGAATCGCATTTTTAAGCGTCTCGGAGGCTTCTTCCAGGTCCTGGGATTGTGAGTCCAGATAGGTCTTCCGCCCCTGGCAGGATTGCAATTCGTCGAGCGCCGCAGGGTTGACCACTCCCAAGGCGGCTATTTCCGCATTCAGACGATTGATCTCGGTCTGCAAAGCCGAAGTCCGCGTTTTCCCAAGAGACTGTATCAACTCCTCCTCGCAGCCCCCTGATTCCCGTAATTGCTCGCCAAACCGGTCCTCGGTAATGCGCGCCTCTTGTTCCTTGAGTCGCCCCTGGCTGATAGCTTCGCGCAACGGTGGCAATTTTTGTTCGGAATTCATGCGCGCCTGCTCTATCTCGCGCAATTCCCGCGTCACATCTTCCAGAGCATTGCGCACCGCCGCCAATTCCTGCTCGCGTTGTTCCCGCAGCGTCAAGCGCTCCTGAAGCAGACTATTCAGTTGCGTTTCATCAAATCCGCCTTGCTCAGCTTGTAGTTTTTCCAGATGCGCTTTGAGCTCAAAGATACTCTCGTCGATGATACGGATGGAATTCTCCGTCTCAGCGATTTTATCCTGGCAGTTTTTTTCATGAAATGCTGCTTCCTGCATTTCCCTTGCGGCTTTCTGCGCCAGTTGACGCTGGGCGTTGAGGAACTGTTCTGCTGCCTGCCGCGCCAGTTTTTGTTTTTGCAACTGGTCCTGCAGAATCCCGATCTGAACCTGATATTCACTGAGCTTTGTTTCAGCATCCTGCTTTCGGGAACGTTCCGCCGCTCCCTGCTGCTCGATTTCCGCCAGTTCGCAATCAATCTGCTTGCCGCGCTGCCCAGTGCGCTCAGCCAACTGAGTAAGTTTGAGCGTCTGCATTTGCGCGTCGTGATGCTGTTGCTGGAGTTGGGCGCTGTCGTAACGCAAGCCGGATACAGACGATTCAAGCTCGAGACATGCTTCTTCCGCCGTTTCCAGTGCGGATCTCTCGACCAGGAGATTTCCCCTCAGCGCATCCGCTTCAACTTTAATCTGGGCAATCTCGCGTTGCCGCCCAAGTACTCCATGCAACTGGGAATCGGGAGCATAATAAGTAAGGCTGTGACACGTAATAATATGTCCTTCCCGAGTCACCAGCATTTCACTGGACGAAAGTTCTGTTCGCTGCGAAAGACCGGCGGGTAAGCTCTCTGCCACAAAAATACCGCTCAACCATTCATTCAGCACAGATTTTGTTCCTGGATTATCACAAGCCAGATACGATTGCAGCGCTTTCCGGCTTTCCCTGACCCGCGGCCTGTCTCCAGCCGGTTTGCCTTCCACTCCTTCTATCTCCTGGAAGGCTTGCATCGCTTGGGTTCTCGGCCTGGCTGACTCGAACAGAGCGCATTTTCCGGGAGGCGGATCATCAGCCCACTCGTGGGCTACCTCCAATTGCTCAAGCTGCGCGCTATTCAGACGCTCGCGCAGAACTGCTTCAAGCGCATTTTCCCATCCCTTCTCAATCTGAATGTTTTGCCACAAACGCGGTGAAACATCCAGTTGACGCTTGACCAGCCACGCATTCAATCCTTTGCTGTCTTCAAGCCGATTCTGCAAGCGCTGCAGCGCGTTGAGTCGCGCTTCCGCCTGAATAACCTGCTGCTCCAGCATTCGTACTTTACGCCCGAATTCTCCCTTCACTTCTTCAGCGTCCAGCAACAGGTCTTCGGTTTGCGAGAGCATTTCCTTTTTATGTTTCAGGTCGGCCGCTGTAATTTCCGTCTGCCGGTTTAACCGCGACAACTCTTCTATTTCTGGCTGCGGTAACGCATCGCGCTCAGTCAGTAACCGTACGCGGCGGGCTTCCAGCTGCTGCAGGTTTTTTTTCGCATGGGCGCGATGGCTTTCTTCCAGTTGTCCGGCCTGCTCAACCAGCAGAAGGCTGCGCTGTGTTTCGTTCAATTTTTCCTGACACGAGCGAAAAGCGGAGTCGGCCAAGGGCAGCTTTTCATTCTCTGCAGCAGCCTTTTCTTTGCCGGCTTCCAGAGCCAGGCATGCCTGTTCAAGCTCACCCTGCCAGCCGCTCAAGCTGTCCGCCGCATCCTCCGCTTGTTTCTTCTTCTGCTCAAGCTGATTCCTGGCGGTCATGATCTGCTGCGCGATACGCTGACGGTTCTCGCGCATATGCCGGATTTGCTGTTCGGTTTGAGCCACCTCTGCATTGACCGCATAAAGTTCGCCCTGCGCCTGATGCAATCGATCGCTCGTGGCATAATGCTGGGCGCGCTTTTCTTCAAGGTATTTTTCGGCGCGCCGCAGACTCGTGGTTTCTGCTTCCAGGGCGGTTTGCAGCAATTGAAGCTCTTTCTCCGCAAGCGCTCGCTGCAGGGCGGCTTCCTGCTTGCGGGCACACCATAATAAATTTTGCGCCCCGTGCAGCTGGCCTTCCATATCCTTGAACCGGGAGGCAACCGTGGCCTGTTGTTCCAGCCGTATCAACTGCTTTTCCAGTTCCCGGCAGATATCGTTCACCCGCAACAAATTTTCGCGGGTATCGGCCAGACGCGATTCGGTTTCGCGGCGGCGCTCGCGGTATCTGGAAATGCCGGCAGCCTCCTCCAGAAATACGCGTAGCTCTTCCGGTTTTGCTTCAATAATACGTGAGATCATCCCCTGCTCGATTATGGCGTAGCCACGTCCGCCTATGCCCGTACCAAGAAATATATCCGCAATATCCCGGCGTCGCACATGAATATTATTGATGTGGTAGGTTGACTCGCCATCCCGGCGCAACACCCGCTTGATGCAAATCTCCGCATAGCTCGACCATTGACCTGCCGCCCTGCCGAGACTGTTGTCAAACATCAACTCCACGCTTGCCCGGCCGATGGGTTTACGATTCGCCGAGCCGTTAAAAATCACGTCCTGCATGGACTCGCCTCGTAATGCAGATGCCCGCGATTCGCCCAGAACCCAGCGTACCGCGTCAATCACATTGGATTTACCGCAGCCATTGGGACCCACAACCCCGATCAAGTCTCCCGGAAGGGGGATTTCGGTGGGATCAACAAAGGATTTGAAACCGGCGAGTTTGATATGAGAGAGACGCAATTTACGGTTCGCAACCAGTTATAATTGTACAGCTTGAAGAGACGGGGGCCGAAGAGAGGTCTCCAAGTCTTCCGAAAGGTATTCTGCATCATTCGGAAAACGGACGTATCGGACGTATCCGCAGACCATTCTAACCGATTTGACCGAGATAAGAGAAATGCCCAGCAGCCCCACAAAAGACCTGGAAATTTTCGCCAATCCGGCGCCAGCGCGGGATTACCATATTCATATGGAAATTCCGGAGTTTACCTGCCTATGCCCGAAAACCGGGCAACCTGATTTCGCTACCCTGATTCTGGATTACATTCCGGACAGGAAATGCGTCGAGCTTAAAAGCCTCAAGCTCTACATCTGGTCTTACCGGAACGAGGAAACATTTCATGAAGCCGTAACCAACCGCATTGTCGATGATCTTGTTGCTGTCTTGAAGCCTAGATACCTTCGTCTCACCGCCAAATTTTACGTACGCGGCGGCATTTTCACCAATGTAGTTGTTGAACATCGGAAACCGGGTTGGAACCCGCCTCCGGCAGTGGATCTAGTCAGATTCGAGAGCCAGTCCGCGACGCGCGGATAAATTATGTTTGAGTGGGCCCATGCATGATGCAGGGCCCAGCCGTAAGCTCCGTAAGCGGTTGGCTGGTTTTTCAATTTAATCTGATTACATAATACATAAGGAAAAATGAAACGTCAGCGCGCTTTTTGCTGCTACTCATGGGGAGATACGAGTATTGATTTTTGTTTTCCGATCCTGACCTTTTCCAGGTCCGGCCTCAACGGACACTGTTACCTATTGATATTTTAAATGAATCACAAGGATGAAAAAAAAAGATTCACGGTAATCCTGATTATCAGCCTGATGCTGATGAATGCAAATTTCGTAGCACAAGCGGCCGAACCTGCAGGATCCGTTCATCAAGCGGTTATTAAGCTTGTACCTGAAGAGATGCACAACGCTGCCGATACGCCTTCCATTACGGAAAGCAACGCAGTAATTCGCACTGAAAGCGAAGCTGTAACTCCCACCGCCGAAATCCGTGCTGTAATTCCCGCGGCCGAAAGCGATGCCGCCGGTGACCACATGACCCCTGCTGACACAAGCAATGCCGCCAGCAACCTGTCTGTTGCTCCCATCGATCTGTGGGAACGCATACGCAAGGGCTTTACCATGGCTGAACTGGACAGCGAGGAGGTGCGCCATAGTGAGGATTTTTACGCCAGTCATCCGGAATACATAAAGCGCGTTGTAGAACGCGGCAAGCGATACCTCTTTCATATCGTTGAAGAGGTGGAGCGCCGCGGCATGCCTGCCGAAATTGCCCTGCTACCCATTATTGAAAGCGCTTTCAACCCTAAAGCCTCCTCCAGTCGCCACGCCGCGGGGATCTGGCAATTTAGTCCCTCTACCGGCAAGAATTATGGCTTGAAGCAGAATTGGTGGTACGACGGCCGGAGGGACATAATCGCCGGCACCAACGCTGCACTGGATTATCTGGAAAATCTCCATCGCATGTTCGGCGACTGGGAATTGGTATTGGCATCGTATAACTGGGGTGAAGGGGCCGTGGGGCGCTCGCTCATGAAGAACCGTAGCAATGGATTGCCGGCGGATTTCCGCAATATCAGTTTGCCGCCCGAAACCCAGAGCTATGTTCCGAGGCTGATCGCGATAAGGAACATCATATCGAATCCCGCGGCATTCGGCGTTGAACTCGAGTCCGTGCCGAACGAGCCTTATTTCGAGAAAGTCGCGGCGACTCGCCACATCGATATAAAACTGGCGGCGAAACTCGCGGGGATCTCCGTCGACGAATTTAAAGCGCTCAATCCCGCGCATAATCGGCCGGTCATCAACACCGACGGCTCGCGCACCCTCCTGTTTCCCGCAGATAAAGTAGAGATTTTTTCGGCGAATCTGAAAAATCACGACAAGCCTCTAGTGTCATGGCAAGCCTATCGGGCAAAAAAAGGAGAGACCGTCGAAAAAATTTCAGCACGTTACGGAATCAGCGTGCGCCGACTGCAGGAAGTGAACGACATCGACAGGAACAACATGATAACGCCAGGGCAGACTTTACTGGTTCCGCATAACGGAAGTGCCGGGGGTGAGGATATCTCTGTTATGAGCAATAAACCCGCGACGCTGAAATTGCCGGAACACAGCTTCGTCTATGCGGTTCAAAAAGGCGATTCGCTGTTCGGGATCGCCAAACGCCACGGGGTTACCGCAGCGCAAATAAAATCATGGAATGGCAGTACGAACCGGCTACTCATCGGCCAGAAACTCATACTCAAGCATAAACCTGCAGGCAAAACAACCGCACCTTCCCCAGAGCTTCCAGAGGTACGGACTGCCATGCCGGAAAAGAAGCGTATGTAATACTGCTCCCTCATAAATGACGGGACGCATCCATGTTGTATATGGCTTAATGACAGCCGAGGCTACGATGGCTATGGTAGGTTCAAGGAGTCATGACAGCATAGTTAGTTTGCGTGAACCGCTTCCGGTTATGACAAACGGCCCATCCTGCCACCCTGGTAATCCGAAATCGCCTGCCTGATTTCATCCGCGTTATTCATCACGAACGGACCGCTGCCGACGATCGGCTCATCGATCGGCTCACCGCTAAGCAGCAATGCAGTGGCGTCTTGCGCACTGTCGATACAAATCCGGTCACCTGCCCTCTCAAACAGGCCGACCTCCGCCGTACCAATTACCTCAGAACCATTCAGATGAACCGAACCTTTGAGCACCGCCAGCATGGTGTTGTAACCCTCGGGGATGGGGAGGCAGAACGGCTGCTCGCCCGTCAGATGAAGATCCCATACGTTGATTGGTGTAAACGTTCGTGCCGGTCCGTTGACGCCGTCATACTCACCCGCAATGATGCGGACGCTCCCATTATCTCCGGGAAGGCTTAGCGCGGGAATCTGGTTATTCAAAATGCCTTGATAGCGGGGAGGCGACATCTTTTCCTTCGCGGGCAGATTGACCCATAGCTGCACCATTTCAAGAACGCCGCCATGCTGCGCAAAATCACGCCCGTGAAATTCTTCATGAACCAGACCGGACGCTGCGGTCATCCATTGGACATCGCCGGGACCGATACTGCCGCCGCTACCCGAACTGTCACGATGCTCCACCTCCCCGCTATAGACAATGGTTACGGTCTCAAACCCGCGGTGCGGATGCTCGCCGACACCGAGCCGCTTCCTGGTAGGCGGAAATTCCATGGGGCCCGCATAATCGAGAAGCAAAAAAGGACTGATCATCGGGCCCAGGTTCGAATAAGCGAAGAGTGACCGCACGGGAAAGCCGTCGCCAACCCAATGGGAGCCCTCACTGCGTTGCGTGCGCAGCAGTTTTTTGGTTGATTTACCAGCTGTCATATTCGGTTGCGCCATAATTTTCTCCACTATATTCTCAAGCTCGACGGATTATTAAGCGTTAGTGAGCGGCAGACCTGGAAAAGACGTTCAGGACAACCACTCCGGCAATGATAAGCGCCAGACCGACGATAGCGGGACCATCGAGCGCTTGCCCGAAAACGAGCCAGGCAATAAGCGTAACAAGTACGATACCAACACCAGACCAGATAGCGTACGCGATTCCCACCGGGATCGTGCGCAAGGTAAGAGACAGGAAAAAGAAGGCAGCCGCATAACCCGCTACCACTACAATTGATGGCCATAGCTGCGTGAAACCGTTGCTCGACTTCAATACGGAAGTCGCCACGACCTCACTGACAATTGCGAAAGAAAGGAAAAGCCATTGGTTCATTGCCGGGTTCCTGGCTGAATTGTCACTTAGGAAGCTGACGTTCAAGGAAGCTGACGCTCATTCATCAAAGCGAATAATACTTGAAGTACTTACGATAGCAACCACCAATAGCTGAACGTTCCCGTGCTGCACGAATCCGCCGCCGTACGTGCGCCACCGTACCGACATATTTCATTTTATAATGAAAACTCTGGGATCCAGCAACTACAACTCACGTTGCCTACGTTTCCTATGGTTTCGCCAGCGTGGATCACTTGAGACCAAAATTAAAAGGCACTCTTGCTTCCTCAAGGCATTTAGCAGAGATGGTTTTCATGCTCATACCCTCGAACTAATGCGGGACGGATGACGCAAGACCGAAGGAAATTCAGAAAAATCAATAAAGGCATCCATGGCAAAAAACACCAAAAACAGGATTACTTCTCATAGCAACGCTCATTCAAGCATTAGCGAAAAAATGAGAATTGCTTGGCGATTTTTTTCAATCACTGCAGCCGTCTTATTTTATATACCCACTGTTAATGCCACGGTACCGGATGATTCTTACATTGCCGGTTATGCCGCGGGTGTTCTCAAAGGCTTAAAGATCGAGATTCCGTCATTGGTCGTGCGAAATGGCATTATTACCGTTCCCTCAAAGAAATTACCGGAGGAAGACCGCGCCAGGGTTGTACAGATATTGTCAGAGATTCCCGGCGTTACCGCGGTAAACCTAGCAGACAACACTGTTCAGCCATCTGCAACCCCTCCCTCAGCGCCGGATGTCACTGCTGCAGCGCCAGATGTCACTGCTACAGCCCCGGATGAAGCAATCACCAAGGAAGGCGTGCCGGCAGACGACTCGACAGTGCTTGCGACTGGGATGCTGCCCGAGGGTCATCTATTCAAACCTTTGCTGGCCGATCCGCGGTGGGCTCATTTCTCGGCGGCTTATCGCAACTATATAGGGAACAATGTTGATGGAAATAACAATGGCTCCGTCAGCTTCGGCGAAACCATACCGTTCTATCGCGGCAATTTCGGGCAATCCACGGTGCAATGGGAAGCAGGCCTTCAGGCTGCAGTCTTCAGCGACTTCAATCTCGACGCGCCCTCCTCCGATCTGATCAATTCGGATTTTATAGCCTCGGCTTACGGGAGTGTGCGGGCAGGTCAATTATCTGCTTTTGGTCGTATCTTCCATCAGAGCTCGCATCTTGGCGATGAGTTTTTGCTGCGGAGCATAACCAGCCTGGAGCGTATAAATCTCAGCTACGAGGGCGCCGATCTCAGGCTTTCTTATGAACTTCCATATGGCATACGCGTTTATGGCGGCGGAGGGGGTCTCTTTCACAAGCGTCCCTCGGAAATCAAACCCTGGTTAGTGCAATATGGTCTCGAATTCCGAAGCCCGTGGCGGATCGAGGTTGTATCAATGCGGCCTATTCTCGCGGTTGATTTCAAAAATCATGAACAAAACAACTGGAACACTGACGTGTCTGCGAGGGCGGGGTTTCAGCTAGACCGTCTTCAAGCATTCGGGCGCAAACTTCAGTTCCTGGTCGAATATTTTAACGGAAATTCTCCAACCGGCCAGTTCTATAGAGAAAAGGTCGAATATCTCGGCATCGGGGCGCACTATCATTTTTAATCCTTTCAGCGATTGGTTAAATTGGATTTTATGCTCTTTCAAGCACATCGCTCCCGGCTCTAAGCAGAACTTGAGCATCGCTTGACGCGTTATACTAGGAAACCATTCAGTTTTCGCGTCTAGCGCATGCTCAACACCACTACTCGCGTCTACTCGCCTCATGTTGCCGACAGGTTGATTCGCCACGGCTTGCATCCCGTGCTGGCTCGGGTCTATGCGGCGCGCGGTATCGAAGATCCGGATCAACTCGAAGTGGATTGGTCGCGACTGATCCCGTTCGAGCGTCTGAAGAATGTTTCCCTGATGGCACGGTTTCTCGCCGACGCAATTTTGGCGCGGAAACGTCTGCTGATCGTAGCGGATTATGACTCGGATGGGGCCACCGCTTGTGCAGTTGGCATGCGCGCACTGACAAAATTCGGCGCAATAGTAGATTATCTTGTCCCGAATCGCTTCGAATACGGTTATGGCCTCACGCCGGAGATCGTGCGACTCGCCGCCGCTGCCGCAGCCCGGCCGGAAATACTGATCACGGTAGATAATGGCATAGCCAGCGTGGAAGGCGTGGCTGAAGCCAATCGTCTCGGCATGCAAGTGCTTGTTACCGACCATCACCTGCCTGCGGACGATTTGCCGGACGCCGCCTTGATTGTGAATCCCAACCAGCCTGGCTGCGATTTTCCCAGCAAGCATCTCGCCGGGGTGGGCGTAATGTTTTATCTGATGCTGGCGCTACGGGTCGAATTACGTGCCAAAGGCATCTTTGATTTTCCCCAGAAAGAACCCAATCTTGCCAGTTTGCTTGACCTGGTGGCACTAGGTACTGTGGCCGATGTAGTGAAGCTCGATGACAACAATCGGCTATTAGTACACCAGGGGTTGCAGCGTATCCGCAAGGGGCGCGCCTGCGCGGGCATTAACGCGCTACTGCAATTTGCGAAACGGGACTTTCGGCGAGTATCCGCCTATGAACTGGGTTTCATGCTGGGACCAAGATTGAATGCAGCCGGACGGCTCGACGATATGGCGCTGGGCATCGAGTGCCTCATTACGGATGACGAGTCCCGAGCGTCACAAATCGCGCTGCGGCTCGATTCGCTTAACCGAAAGCGCCAGGAAATCGAAGCAGACATGCAGGACAGCGCGAAGATTATGCTGGAGCGTATCTTTTCATCGCCCTCCATACCCTGTATAACCCATACCCAATATCCCATCGCCAAAGAACCGGATAATCATAGCCTGAGTCTGTTCGACGCGACTTGGCACCAGGGCGTGATAGGCATACTCGCTTCGCGCGTAAAGGACAAATTCCACCGGCCCGTAATTGCATTTGCGCCTGGTGGCAATGGAGAATTGAAGGGGTCGGGCAGGTCGATTCCAGGATTCCACCTGCGCGATTCGCTCGATATCATTTCAAAACGGTATCCCGGCCTTTTGCTCAAATTCGGCGGACATGCGGCCGCGGCAGGATTGACTATACGTGATTGCGATTTTGAAAAATTTCGCGATGCTTTCGAGCAAACCGCACAGGCGTTGCTCGGGCCCGCTGATCTGAAGCGCATCATCGAAACAGACGGCGATCTGGATGAATCCGAAATGAATCTTGAGCTGGGGCGGCACCTCGCGGAACAGGTATGGGGACAGGGTTTTTCGCAGCCTACCTTCAGTACCCGCTTTCGTGTGGAAGATCAGCGTGTAGTGGGACAAAAACATCTGAAATTAAAGCTGAGGAAGCAGGAATCCAGAATTGAAGATTACGGTCGACCAAAACCGCAACCCGTGTATGACGCCATGCTGTTCTCCCACACAGTTCCTCTTCCAGGAGTGATAGACGCTATTTATCGATTGCAGGTAAACGAGTTCAACGGCAACTCCACCTTGCAATTCATCCTGGAGCATTGGTTGCAGCCTGATATCTGATGTCCCCCGCCATGCGTACATAATCCATCGCGGTGAATGTAGGCCTCTCTATTATTGCGATGTACCAAATACTGCTGCTAGTCGCCGAACTTGTCTTCCTGCCCTTTGTATATCTGCCTCGACACACTTCTACCTATATTGGTAAAGCCGGACTTATTCAGAGATTCGCGGGAGACTGACATATAATGTCCCTCTTTTTACGTGGAGCGGGACGGTTATTGTTCGCTGGTTCCATTGGATTTTCATTGCATTGAAAAATAGTATCCAGATGCCATTCAAGCTGACCATTCCATCACCCGGCTCAACAATCCGCTATGGCCGTTTCGACGGCTCCGGCGATGCGCTTGCTCTGGCACAACTGGCACAAGAAACAAGACCTGTCACGATCGTGACGGCAAGCGCGCTTTCCGCGCAAAGACTCCTGGAGGAAATTCCTTTTTTTGCGCCCGGATTGAAAACCCGTCTGCTACCGGATTGGGAGACACTGCCCTACGATACCTTTTCACCCCATCAGGATCTGGTCTCTGAACGGCTTGCCACGCTGTATCAACTCATGAGCGGCGACTGCGATGTACTGATCGCACCTGTCACCACCGCCTTATACCGCATGCCCCCGCGGGAATATCTCGCCGCGCACACTTTTTTTCTAAAACGGGGAGAAACGCTTGATCTGAACGCGCTACGGAGCCAAATGACTTTAGCGGGTTACAGCCATGTAACTCAGGTGCTCTCGCCGGGAGAATACAGTGTGCGTGGAGGACTGGTCGATCTGTTCCCGATGGGCAGTCCACTGCCCTATCGCATCGATTTAATGGATAACGAAATCGAGACGATTCGGACTTTTGATGTGGATACACAGAGAAGCGTCTATCCTGTCGCCGAGATACGGTTGTTACCCGCACGTGAATTTCCGCTCGACGAGGAAGGCCGCACTCGTTTTCGAGGGGGTTTTCGCGAGAAGTTCGAAGGTGACCCGTCAAAAAGCCGTATCTATAAAGATATAAGCAAAGGCGCGGCCCCTGCCGGCATTGAATACTACCTGCCGCTTTTTTTTGAGCAGACCGCGACGCTCTTCGACTACTTGCCACAGACAACGCTGCTATGCCTTCACCATGAAATTTATCCGGCAGTAGAAAACTTCTGGCGAGACACGCAATCACGCTATCAGTTGCTACGCGGCGACAATGACCGTCCATTGCTGCCGCCGGGAGAATTATTTGTCACGACAGAGGCTTTCTTCGGCGCACTGAAACCCTACCCGCGCATCGAGATCCAAAATGACGCTCAGAGCTCGAAGGCCGAGGCTCAAAATTTGACCCGCTCACTGCCACCCCTTCAGATTGACAGGCGCGCTGACAATCCGGCAGAGAAGCTTAATGCGTTTATCGCAAAATTTACCTCTGAATATGGGCCCTCTGGCGGGCGAACATTGCTTCTGGCAGAGAGCCTCGGCAGGCGAGAACTGATTGCTGAACATCTGAAGCAGTACGGACTATACCCGGACATTTGCGATGATTACGCGCAATTCCGGGCAAGCGCCAAACCTTTCATGCTCGGCGTAGCCCCGCTGCACAATGGTTTTATATCCGCAGGTGAGGGAACGGCGTTCATTACGGAGACCGAGCTATATGCCCGGCACCTGCATGGCCGCCGTGAACGTGATTCGCGAAAAGCTACCGTAGTGGTGGATGCGATGCTGCGGGATTTATCCGAAATCAAACCGGGAGACCCGGTGGTGCATGAGCAACACGGTATCGGCCGTTACCTCGGGCTGGTAAGCATGGACCTTGGCGAAGGCGCGACGGAATTTTTGTCGCTTGAGTACGCTGGCGGAGATAAATTATATGTGCCGGTCTCCCAACTTCACCTTATCGGGCGATACAGTGGAGCGTCGCCGGAAGCCGCGCCACTGCATAAACTGGGCAGCGGCCAATGGGATAAAGCCAAGCGCAAAGCAATGCAGCAGGTACGCGATACCGCGGCGGAACTGCTGAATCTTTATGCTCAGCGTACCGCCCGTGCAGGCCATGCATTCAGCCTCCGACAACATGACTACGAGGCCTTTGTCGAAGGATTCGGCTTCGAGGAAACACCCGATCAGGCAGCGGCCATTGATGCGGTAATCGAGGATCTGGGTTCTGCCAAGCCTATGGATCGTCTGATCTGCGGTGACGTAGGTTTCGGCAAGACCGAGGTTGCGTTGAGAGCGGCCTTTGTTGCCGTCGCCGATGGCCGACAGGTAGCGGTACTGGTACCCACCACGCTGCTGGCTGAACAACATTTTCAGAACTTTTCCGATCGCTTTAGTCTGGTCGCGGACGAATGGCCGATAAAAATTGCGGAGCTGTCGCGTTTCCGTTCAGCCAGGGAACAAACCCAGGCCTTGGCAGGGCTGGCCGATGGGCAGATAGACATCGTCATTGGCACGCATAAACTGATCCAGAAAGGCGTCAAATTCAAAAACCTGGGATTGGTCATTATTGATGAGGAGCACCGCTTTGGCGTGCGCCATAAGGAACAACTGAAAAGCCTGCGTTCCGAGGTGGATGTATTGACCCTTACCGCTACACCTATTCCCCGCACCCTCGCCATGTCGCTGGAAGGGCTGCGCGATTTTTCCGTGATCGCTACTGCCCCGCAGCGGCGGCTCGCCATTAAAACCTTTGTCACCCGTTTTTCCGAGGGCATTATTCGCGAGGCATGTTTGCGCGAATTGAAACGCGGCGGGCAAATATATTTTCTGCACAACGAGGTGGGAACAATTCAGCCGATGCATGACAAGCTCGCGCGGCTGTTGCCGGAGGCGCGCATAAACATTGCCCATGGGCAAATGCGTGAACGTGAGTTGGAGCATGTGATGAAGGATTTTTATCAGCAGCGTTTTAATCTGCTGCTATGCACAACCATTATCGAGACCGGCATTGACGTTCCCACTGCCAATACCATTATCATCAATCGGGCGGATAAATTCGGTCTGGCTCAATTGCACCAGTTGCGTGGACGGGTAGGCCGTTCTCACCATCAAGCGTACGCATATTTGCTGGTACCGGAAGAAGAGGCGCTGGGTACACAGGCGAGAAAGCGTCTGGACGCTATTCAAACAATGGAAGAACTGGGAGCCGGCTTTTACCTGGCCATGCACGATCTGGAAATCCGCGGGGCGGGCGAGGTGTTGGGCGAGTCGCAAAGCGGGGAGATGCAGGAAATCGGCTTCAATCTCTACTCCACCATGCTTGATGCCGCGGTTCGGTCATTGAAGGAGGGTAAGGAACCCGATATCGAACATCCGCTGGGGGTCGCTACCGAAATCAACCTGCATGTTCCCGCCTTGTTACCGCATGACTATTGCAGCGACGTACATGAGCGCCTGGTACTGTACAAGCGCATGGCTAATTGCACCAGCGATGAACAGCTGGACGATATTCAGATTGAATTGACAGATCGATTCGGGCTCTTGCCGGATCCCGTCAGAGCATTGCTGGACTGTCACCGACTGCGTATTGCAGCGATGCCCTTGGGAATTACTCGCATAGAAGCTGCTTCTGACTCCATACAGGTGCAATTCATCCCCAACCCGCCGGTAGACGCCGCAAGACTCGTCGCGCTACTCCAGCGCAGCCGGGACTACCAACTCTCAGGCCCCGATCGCCTGAAAATACAGACACGGATTGCGGGGGTTGGAGAGCGAGTGACGCGAATAAAAAGCCTGATCACCGAATTGAGTGCCTAAAAAGTCAATTGGATGAGGCTGTGCAACACCGGTATGCCTTGCTATTATGCATTTCCCATGCATATCGGTTCCTGCGGGTTTTGCTGCTCCTGAAAAATTCCATTTTCAATCGCTGCTTTTCAGGACAATCATCCTGAATTTGGGCCATGACTTGTCCGTTAATCTACCTTTCAGTACCGGAAAATCTATCTTGGCGTGGTTAAAGAGTATTAAAAGCAAAATTGTTGTGTTCGCCATCACGGCCACGCTTATTCCGTCATTGGGGCTGGGGCTGCTATCGTTTCGGCAGAATGAGGCGCAGATCAGCGACAATGTAACCCTCGAGCTTCGCACGCTGACAAATTATGCAAACCGGGAAATGGAACTCTGGATCGATAAGCGTGTGCACGAAGTGCACGTCACGTCCACGTCCAGCGCAGTCATAGATGGACTATCGGCAATTGAGCCGCTGGGAACGGATATGGTCGGCGAAGATCCGCGCGCCCTGGCACACTACCTGAGATCGGTACAGGAAAAACTCGACACCATACTGGAACTCACGGTCGTCAACGCGGCGGGGCAAGTCGTAGCGAGTAGTGCGGAAACCCCGGCTATGATGACGCTTCCGGATGATTGGCCGCAGAGCTCCCTCACAGAAGGACTTGTGGCCGTACCGGTTCACTGGAACAAGCAATACGCCACCGCGACGGTTAGCATCGCGATTCCGGTATTGTCATACGACAACATATTAATGGGCGCGTTAGTGGCCGTCCTGGATCTACGCACCCTGCAACCCGATCTGAAGAGTGCAACAAAATCGCCGCCGGGCGAAGTGCTTTTGCTCGATCCGGACGGCAGGACCCTTGTCAGCAGCCATGCTGATGCAGACGAGCTGATGCAACTGGATGCGTCCTCGCTGCAGCGTCTGCTCGCCCAGCCGGGCGAGTCCCTTGTCTTTGATGGCCTGACGCATCGCGAAGTCATCGGATTGGCCGATGTATCAGCCGAACTAGGCATCACGATATTGGCGGAACGTGATTACGCGGCAGTCTATGGCGCATGGATAGAACTGCGCAATATGTTCCTGGCGCTGGTAAGCGCACTGGTTCTGGTAATGGCAGCAGTGGCCTTCCAGATGGGCCGCTCGATTGTTGTGCCTTTGCAGCGGCTGATCCGCGCGGCGGACCGCATCGCCAGTGGCGATCTTGAGGTGCGCCTCTCCGCAACGCGGCACGATGAACTTGGTCATCTTACGCAGGTATTCGACCAGATGGCGGATAGGCTGCGCCGGAGTCACGCGGACATCATGGCCGCCAATGAAGCCATGCAGCAACAAAATCAGGTGCTGGAAACGCTCTCCATCACCGATAGCCTTACCGGTCTGCACAATCGCAGCAAACTTGATGCAATTCTGAACGACGAGCTCGCGCGGTTTAGACGCACCCAGCGGCAATTTGCGTTGCTAATGCTGGATATCGATCACTTCAAGACACTTAACGACACCTACGGCCATGTGGTCGGCGATGAGATTCTGGCTGCTGTCGCCCGAATACTTCTTCAGTCTATTCGCAGTATTGACTATGCAGCGCGGTATGGGGGCGACGAATTTATTATTATTCTGGTCGAAACCTCGGCGGAGCTGGCACTGAAAACTGCGGAGCGCATTCGCTCCCATGTAGAAAGCATGTGCTACAGCGTGAGCGATTCGACAATCACGGTAACGGTGAGTATCGGCGTTGTGCAGTGTCAACCCGACGATATAACACCAACGGCGGTTTTCACTCGCGCTGACCATGCTCTCTACGAAGCGAAACGAGCCGGCCGCAATCGAGCGTGTCGCGCTCCATAGGGCGATCATCGGGAAGCGCGTCAATGGCCTACCAGCTGCGCCTCCACCAATGAACTGAAAACCCATCCCGATCGCCCGTCAGCCGTAAGGATTTGCAGCCAGTCGCCTCTGTAGGCCTCCGCGAGTACCGTCGAATCTTTTTTCAGCATCCCGAGCACCGCGGCACGTAGGCCTGGCTTCTGGCGAAGATTGCTGTTGGCTCTGGCACGCAGCGGGATCGGGACCTGGAACGAAACAGTCACCTGCTGCGGATCTGAAGCTTTGCGGGCGCGATTATTCCTTATCATGTCGATAAACTCGCGAGCCTGCGCGGCATAGTCCATGGCAGCAGCATAATTATCCTGCGCATATGCCGTCGCCGCCGCATTCAACAGGAGCTGTGCCTGAGTATGCAATACCTGCTCGGAACCCGTGGGCGGGGAAGACTTCAAGTTCTCCATAACCATTTCAACCTCCGCAATAGTCGAGGCAGCGGCAGGGCGGGTAGCCAGGCGCCGAAGTTTCACCTTGGCGTGTGCGGCCTGACTGGTGCTTTCCTGCAGCGCCTTCGCCTGATCCTGCTGCCGAGCCTCCTGACTTCGGATATAAGTATCCTTCTCCGCCAGCAACTTCTGCAGGCGTTCGATTTCATGTTGCTGCGCCTCCTTTTCAGTCAGCAGCTTTGCGTATTCAATTTCACGCTGCCCCTCCGTGCGGGATTCCGAGAGCGTGTCCTCAGCCTCAGCTTCCAATTGATGGGCTTTCGGAAGAATATTGCATCCCATCATATTCAAACCAAGGAGCACCAGAACCAGCCGACCCAGCATTTGTTCCGGCCGGATCTTTGGCGTTCTGTAGAGCTTGATCGATTGTTTCAATGGTCCCATTACCTTGTTCTCCCGATCCTGATATCCATGCTATTAGAATGCCTATTATGCCCGCAGTTCAGGTTTACGTGATGCACGTTATCATTCCTGGCGTTCGATTCAGCGATTACTTCAGCCAACGCTGGTGTAGCGCGTCTGCCTCGCTCTGCCAGCGTGAGAAAGGCCGAGGCTGCGATTATATATTCCGGTATTTTGGAGCATATGAATTCTTTAAGAAACCGGCTTGAACCCGGATAACGCCCTTGAGCGATGCTAACCAACCCGGTATGGAAGTTAATGCCAATTGCTGGCAAAATACGGGGTTGTCTCAAAAATACCGGCTTTCACACAAATGTCCTCCCCCGCAACGTTGCTGCGGTGGTAAACCACTGGAACTGGGCAAACAGACATACAAAGCAGATGCTCCATCTGCTTTCTGCCAAGCGGAAAGACAACTCTGCTGATCAGGTTGTCCTCAGTCACTTCTTGCCCGGACTGGAAGCATTCTTAACAATAAATTGGAACCGTTACATGAACCTCATCATACAAGGGCTGGAGATCGAGAACAGGGATTTACGAGAGTTGGCGAAGCTCGCGGGCGCTAACGGAATCGAACGAATTACAGGTCAGGCTTTCCGGCTGAGAAACGCAAGCCGGCGGGACGAGGTCCCCGAATACTGCGTGGACGCGGGACTGGATTTCGCGTTCGTTGAGCAAACGGTGCGGCTGTCCGATTTTGGCCTGGTTGCAATGGATATGGATTCCACCCTGCTTGCGATCGAGTCCATTGACGAAATAGCCGACATGCAGGGTGTAAAACCGCAAGTGGCGGAAATCACACAAAGAACGATGCGCGGCGAAATTGTCTTCGCGGAAAGTTTGAGGCAGCGTACGGCTCTGCTGCAAGGTCTTGCTGAGGATGCGCTACAGCGGGTATACGATGAACGGGTTCGATTGAGTCCCGGTGCAGAAAAAATGCTGCAACAGATGAAGTCGGCCGGCCTCAAAACAATGGTTATTTCCGGGGGTTTCACCTTCTTCACGGATAGAATCAAGACAAAACTGAGTTTGGACTACGCAGCGGCCAACACATTCGAAGTTGCGAATGGCAGACTTACCGGAAAGGTACTGGGGGAAATAATAGGTTCCAGCGGAAAAGCGGAAGTGTTAAAAAAAGTGCGCGAGGAACTGGGACTGAAACGGGAACAGGTAATCGCTATCGGCGACGGCGCCAACGATCTCAAAATGCTGGAGGAAGCTGGTGTCAGCATCGCCTATCATGCCAAACCCATCGTGCAGGAGAACGCCACCTATGCGATTAATCATGTCGGCCTGGACGGGGTGGTAAACCTGTTTGGCTAATCCACACGGCATCTGATCTTCTGGGTCTCAGTCCCGATGCGAATGGTAACTCGCATCGGACATCCCGACCTTCGGTAGCAGCCTCTGCAATACCCAGTATCCGAACTAATAACTAAACGCGGCTTCAACAAGATAGGTTCGTTGCGGATAGGGATGAAAGACAAACGCCTTATCATTGTTCAGGTTGGTAATGCCAAATGAGACCCGGCTTCTCAAGCCGTTTTGCAGCCTAAAGCGGTAGCTGGTCTTGAAGTCCATGAAAAAGAAGTCGCTCTGAGAGCCAAACACGTTATTCACATGATCCTTATTATCGATATCATTGAAGGAATCGCTGGTATAGCGGCCCGAAAGCGATATATCCCATGCTTCAGTGGCATGATAAGTGGTAAAGAAATTTGCTCGCCAGTGGGGTAAGCGGATGCGTTGCTTACCAGTCAAATCAACATCGGCTGGCGCACCTGTCGACTCTCTGAAGCTGATCACCGGCCCTTTTTCGACTTTCGCATTCATCCAGGTGCCATTAAAACTTAAGTCGAATTTTGAACCAAGAATGCGCCGCTGGTCGTAGATCAACTCCACGCCAGTCGTACTGATCTCGCCTATATTCTGAAATGCGCTTGTCGTAAGTACACCCGAGGCCGTTCTTACTTGTTGGATGGCATCCTTGATATCATCCCGAAAAGCATTCACGCGAATGTAGCCCTTGGGCAAGCCGTATTCAATCATGAAGTTGTGATGGACGCCATTCTCGGGTTTGAGCAGGGCATTGGCAGTGATGATACTGGTTGGCGAGCTCAGCGATTGATACAGTTCGGCTATCACCGGAAAACGATGAGCGCGGCCGAATGAGTAACGGTATTTCCACAGCCCGGGCTCATAACCCACCGAGACCTTGGGCGAGGTTTCTGCCATGGAGCGGTCTGGCACGCCGACATTTCCAACTACGCCGTTCATTGCCGACCACCATTCCTGACGCACTCCGGCGGTAACATCCCAGCCAGGCAGAAAGCGAAAGGCGGATTGGGCAAAGACTGCATGAGTTGAAGTTTGACCATCATTGTTCCGGTTGGCCTGCAACGCCCCGCGAGCCATGGTGGAGTAGTCGATCAGATCATATTGCCGGAAACTCAGATTGTATTGATCGAAATGGTAGCCAGCCAGAAACGATAGCTTATCGTTGCCAAGCAATACCGGCGCGCTCAGCTTGAGATCATAATTAAGCCAGCTGAATTTCCGAAAGTCCTGAATTTGCCCTGCGCCCGAATTTTCCGGATCACCCTGATTGAAAAATGCTGAGGCACGGATATCCTTCAGGACATCAAAATGACTGATAGTCGTATCGATATTCCAGTTAGGGGTAAGCGCACCACGAAGCTGAAGCCCTAGATTCAGTGTCTCGCGCTTGTCTCGGCTACCGCCAAATCCGCGCTGTTCCACATCGAAACGCGTTCCATCCAGTGACGCGTCACCGGGAACTCCACAGGTAGCGACAGAATTGCAGGTAGGCGGAGGCCCTCCCCAGAACAGCCCTCCGGTTGCATCTCGTACATAGTTGCGTGGGCGGTTCTGGTTGCGCGTGCGATCTTCATAAGCCACTGTAAAGAGGGCTTGAAGATCAGGATTGATGTCGTAACCGAATTTGCCCTTGAACAGGTGAGTGTTTACTTTCTCCGGACCGGTATCGCCATAAATTATGCTGGGGGTTCCGCGGGTATCATTCGTCCGGATACCGCCCATGACGGGAGTTCCTCCCGCAACATCATGCAGCCCCGTATTGTCGATGAAATAGGACTGAGGATGACCCTGCGCTTCGAGTCGGTTGTAAGCCAGGAATACCGTAAATTTGTCCTGAATCCGATTGCCATAGGATATGTATTGTCGATCCCCAATGAACGTTCCTTTATCCGGTCCATAAATCTTGTAAGGCTGAATAAAGAGACTGCTCTCGACATAAAATTCCTGTTTGACGGGCATGCGGGTCTTTATGTTGACCACGCCTCCAATAGAATTGCCGCTATATTCCGCTGAGAAGGGCCCATAAACGACATCGACAGAATCGATTTCATTGGGGCCGACCAGTGACCATCGCGGGGCACCGTTGAAGGATGCCTGAAGGAAATTATGCAGCGGTAAACCGTCCGCGTAAACCATATTGCGGGCGGTGGAAAACATGTCTGCGCCACGGATGCCCAAGACGCCGTTGGGATCGCCTACATAGCGCTGGCGAATCTGCAGGCTGGGCATGTACTTCAGCACCTCTTCCGTAGTTTGTGCATTTTGCCGCTCGATCTGTGTCCGGGTCACCCGGGCAGAAGGCGATGTGTAATGCGAGTCGCGTTCGGGCTCGCCAGTGATAACCATTTCCTTGAATACAGTTTCCTTTGTTTTTTCCGGTATCGGCTTATCCTCGTCTTTATTTGGGCTCTTATCCTTGTTCTTGTTCTCGTCGGCAACTTCACTCGGTATTTTCTCGTTGGCGGAACGTGGAGCCGGAGAAGGAACCAAATTTGGCGTAACCTGACTCAACTGAATCATACTTGGAGTCAACAAGGGAATCGCAGCGTTCGATTGAACAGTTACCCCTTCGATTTGGTCTCGCGACAAAAATGTTTCAATGAGCGAGTGCGGCCCCAAGAGGCCCTTAGCGGTTTTTTCCGGCAGAGGTTTTATCGGCTCTCCTGAGTCTGCCGCCAAGGCTGAAGACGTGCACAGCAAAGCCGCAAGCACGAGTGAGATCGGTTTCATATTATTATTCGGTATCCTCGCTCGTTCCTATCCATAGACAACCAGACAACTCAACCAGACGCCCTACCCCCGCGGGCATTTAAAATACGGATCGATCAACCCGGCGATTTATCGCAGAGCATTGCGGGTCAGCTACGCCCAAGTACGAATCAGCGCCTGGCTGTAACCCGTTCAATTGGCATAGTACGCAGACCTTCTTTCGCCGTATTCCAGACTACCAATATCTTTTTATCATCAATCAGCGGTACGGGATAATCTGTCGCGCCCATGGATGTCATTAAACTCGCGGGCTCGTTCCAGGACTCCCCGCCATTTGTCGAGTACATCATCCGAACTGAATAGGACTGTCCATCAAATTCTCGCCAGGTAAGGAGAACGATCTTGCCCGCTGCAACAACAGAAGCATGATTTGCCTGAGCTGCGGGATTGCCGACGGGCAGCGGCTGCGATTCCCAATCACCATCAATACTCTTATAGAACAGTCCCTGGCGAACCGCACCATTGGTAAACCACACCAGATGCAACTTGCCCCAACGGTCAGCCGCAATGCTTCCCCCATTATGCGGACATGCATTAACCTGCCATTCATCGCGCGTTGCACGTCTCACTCCACCCTTGTCCAGATTCGCAATGGCGAAATCCCGGGTGTTGGTATCGAAAATATTTCGCCATAAGACAACCGGTCCTTCCTTTGTCCAGGTGAGCGCCGTCCGGCAACATTCGCAGGTATGTTCCTTAAAACTGCGGTTCCGGCCGAAACTCGCACCGTTATCGAAGGACTGCGCGGTAAATACCGACACGCCCGAAAACACTTCGCCTCTTTCCTTTGCTGCATCCCGATCGCGTGCATCCAGCCAGGCGACTGCTACCCTGCCCTCGCCATCGATTGCCAGCGAATCAAAACGGTGGCTGGTGAGCTTGCCGTCGTCATTCAGGGTAATGGGTTCGGAAAAGGTCTGACCCGAGTCTGTCGAGCGCGCGAAGCGAACGTTGCCGGCATATTTCTGTGGCAGTGATTGTGTCCAGGTCAGCAGCACCGTGCCGTCGCGCGCAACGGCGATTTTCGGGCGGCTCTCCCCGTCAGACGATATATTTTCCGGTTCGGGTGTGACGACTACCGGCTTCGAAAAACTTCTTCCGTCGTCTTCCGACCGCGAAACCAGCAGCCGCTGATCCTCAACTTTTGCTAACCATAACCGTCCGTTCGCATCCAGCGTTGCTCCCACCGCCAACGTCGACTTTGGAGCCCGGGAAGCCTGGGACGAGTGGGACATCGAATGATCTGGTTCTTCTTTGACTGAATCCGGCTGACCCGCGAGCGCGGCGGCCGAAAAACTCACCAGCAAAATGGTGGCAATACGAAGAATCCGGGGCATCTCCCTCTCCCATCATAATATCGGTCGAGGATAATCCATTTGGAGAGACCTGGGAATGTGACAAATTGTCGCACCTTGCCTGTTACATTGTCTCCAATCCAGCGGTGGCGACTATGACATCGTACTTAACCAGGCGAATTTTCCGTCGTCTCGTTTCCAGATACGCCCTTTTCCAGGCTCGCTTTTATTAAGCCCGATATCAGTGACTCGCCGGATATGCCGTTGAATTATTTGCCGAGAGCGGGCGGATGATATGTCGACATATAATTGAGTTAACTACTGGAATGGGTGCGATCCTCACTTCTTACCCACTTCTGTACCACCAGGCTGCCTACCATATCACCCTCGACATTGACTGTGGTGCGGAATGTATCCAGCAACCGGTCAATGGGCAGCAGGATGGCAATGCCTTCTGCAGGCAGTCCCACGGATTGAAGCACCAGCACCATCGTCACCATGCCGGCGCTGGGGATGCCAGGCGCACCCATGGCGGCAAGCATGGCGGTCAAGAACACGATTATCTGCTGCATGAGGTTGAGCTCTATGCCGGCCAGATTGGCAATAAAAAGGGCGGCGACGGCCTCATACAATGCGGTGCCATCCATGTTGAGTGTAGCGCCCAGCGGCAGGACAAAGCCGGCAATATCGCGTTTGACATGCAGGTGCTGCTCGACGCACCGCAAGGTGACCGGCAACGTGGCGGAACTGGAACTGGTGGCGAAGGCCGTTATCAGCGCCTCGCGCGCGCCGCGCCAGAATTTGAGCGGCGTCATGCCGGTGACCAGATATAGGATCAGCGGTAGTACCACTACGCCATGCAGCAGTGTAGTCCCCACGACCACGGCGATAAATTCAATCAGTGTCGTGAGCAAGACCGGGTCCTGCGTCGCAACCAGTTTCATCAGCAGCGCCATGATGCCCAGCGGGGCCAGCCGCATGATCCAGCCCACCAGCATCAGCATCAGCTCCAGGAACTCCTGTAACAGAGTCAGTATATTGGCGTAGCGCTCGCCACCTACAACCAGGGCAATTCCGAGCAGCAACGCGAAAACCACCACAGCAAGCACGTCGCCCTGCGCAAGCGCCGTTATCGGATTCCGAAACAGCGAATGGAGTAAATGCGAAAAGAACTCTGACATTGGCATTTCAGCCGCTCGAAAGTCCTGCATGGCATCCTGAAACATTGCGAGCTGCAGTCCTTCGCCCGGACGGACAAGGTTAGCAGCGGTCAGCCCCAGCATGATCGCCAGCGCCATGGAAAATATAAAGAAGCCCAATGTTGCTTTCCAGACCTTGTGCATCTGCCTGTGCGCGCGTAAATTTGCGACCCCCACCGCAATGGAGGTAAACACGAGCGGAATCAGCACCATTTTCAACAAGTCAATAAACAACGTTCCTACGAGCTCAGCGATATATAGTCCACCCTGGACGACCGCCGATTCTTTTTCGAGCAGGGACAAGCCCAGACCCAGTAAAAGACCCGCCAGCACACCCCACAGAATTTGCGCATTAAGCGACGTTTTTTTCATTGCCGGATTCTTTATGAAATATTATTTTCTGAGCAAAATGGCGGCGGAAACTCTTATTCTCAATAACGTCACAGATACCACAAGTGAAAAGAGGCGCCGAAGCCAGCATATTCGCGAGTAACAATATCAGATTTCTCAACGATGAAAAGCCGGGTGAAAGCAAGCCTGAAGAGAGACTCAGATTGCCAAAAAGAAAACTCGAAATATTTTTCCGTCAGTTCAGCCATGAACGTTGCTTTCGCCGGCACTCCGCATTTGCAATCATCCTGATGTTCCCGGCATCGTGGTATTCTCAGCAGTTATAATCCGTTATCATGAATGCCGGCATGCCGTTTTCAATTGTCATAGCACCGTTCATTGCGTTTACGGTAGCCCTCGGCTTGATCTGGTATCTGATCAAGGGCAACGTCCTCAAGGTGCTGGACCATCCCAATCCTCGTTCCCTTCATAGCAAAGCTGTTCCTCGAACCGGAGGGTTGGGTTTGATGGCGGGAATACTCGCCTCATGGGCATTTCTCCCCGAGGCGTTGCCATTGTTTATATGGACAAGCGTTACCCTGTTGGTAGCAATATCATTCGCCGATGATATTTTCGGATTGCCGGTCTCGGCCAGATTACTGCTCCATGGAGCGGTTGCTGTCTGGTTCTCAGTAACGGCGCTGTCCGATACCCATGGCTGGATGGTCCTGGCCGTAACCACGGTCGCGATTACCTGGATGCTCAATCTTTATAACTTCATGGACGGTTCAGACGGCCTGGCAGGCGGTATGACTCTGATCGGTTTCAGTTGCTATGGGGTGAGTGCATGGTTAGCCGGGAATGAGCCGTTCGCTCTTATGAGTTTCTGCATCGCCGCGGCCGCCGCTGCTTTTTTGTTGTTCAATTTTCATCCCGCACGTATTTTCATGGGAGATGCGGGTGCAATCCCGCTGGGATTCCTGGCTGCGACAATGGGCATAATGGGCTGGACAAATGGCTTTTGGCCGCTGTGGCTGCCACTACTCGTATTTTCCCCGTTTATTGCCGATGCCTCTGTTACCCTCGCACGGCGCGGCCTGCGCGGGGAGAAAGTGTGGCAGGCGCACCGCGAGCATTACTACCAGCGCATGGTGCAAAGCGGTTTTGGTCATCGCAATACGGCTCTGGTCAGTTATCTTCTCATGTTGGCCGCGAGCACGAGCGCTATATGGGCAATGCGGCAGCATAGTGCAGTTCAGTTTGGAGTCGGTATCGCATGGGGTGGAATTTATTTACTTATGATGTGGGTCTTTGACCGCTATTGGAGGCGCCATTCCGGCAATCCATAACATGCCTGTATATAAACCCAACATACGCGCGGTAATCGCGTTCGTTCATGACCTGGCCGCCGCGATCATCGCGTGGTGGCTGGCTTATTCGTTTCGTTTCAATTTCGAAATACCGCCATTGTACCTTGGGTCATTGAAAGAAATTCTGCCATGGGCGGTTACGTTGCATGCGGTGGCTTTTTTATGGTTCGGCCTGTATCGCGGACTTTGGCACTATGCGAGCCTGCCCGATTTACGGCGCATCCTGTTTGCGATACTGGCATCGGCCGCCGCAGTGCCGCTGGCATTATTCATGTTGGAAATACATACAGGTGTACCGAGAACCGTTTTGCTGCTGGGCCCCATCCTGCTGCTGTTTATCATGGGTGGCAGCCGTCTCGCTTATCGTTTATGGAAGGAACATCGACTCTATGGACAAAAGAAGCCCGAACGCAATCTCGTCCTGGTGCTCGGCGCGGGTGACGCCGCAGTCGGGCTAGTGAAAGAACTGGCACGCAGCGTGCAATGGCAGGTGGTGGGATTATTGGATGATGATCCTGCAAAAACTGGTCTGATGCTGCACGGATTTAAAGTATTGGGCAGAATCAATGAATTGCCCGTTATAGCGAAAGAAACCGGCGTTGCCCATGCCATTATCGCCATGACCTCTTCCGCCTCGGATCGCCGGAAAGCCTACCGTTCTCAACTCGACCGGCGGCGGCCTGACCGCCTTCTCCGTGACCGCCGGCGGGCGCTGCAGATGTGTGCCGCCGCCGGAATAAAGGCCTTGACCGTTCCCTCTTACGACGACTTGATCAGCGGCAAAATTACGGTATCGCAAATTCGCACTGTCGAACCGGAGGATCTGCTGGGTCGAGATCCCGTGGTACTGGATAACGAAGGCTTGCATGACCTGCTAACAGGAAAAACCGTTCTGGTTACTGGCGCTGGCGGTTCAATCGGATCCGAGTTATGCCGCCAGATTGCCAAATTCGGCCCGGGGCGGCTGGTGCTGTTCGAATTAAACGAATTTGCCCTCTACAACATCGAACAGGAATTTCAGGTCAAATTCCCGGATATGCCGATGTCGTTCACGATAGGGGATGTCAAAGATCAGGCACGTTTGGCTCAAGTATTCTCACAATATCGGCCGGCGGTCGTATTTCATGCAGCCGCTTACAAGCATGTGCCGCTCATGGAGCACGAAAACGCCTGGCAAGCCGTAATGAACAATGTTTTTGGAACTTACGCCCTTGCACATGCCGCGATTACGCATGGCGTGGAAAGATTTGTAATGATCTCGACGGATAAAGCGGTAAATCCCACAAATGTCATGGGGGCAAGCAAGCGGCTGGCAGAGATGGTGTGTCAATCGCTACAACAATCGATTTCTTTCCAGCAAGCGGACGATTTGAGTTGCAGAATGCAGCGGCCAGGTTTTGTCATGGTTCGCTTCGGCAACGTGCTGGGCAGCGCGGGCAGCGTAATTCCCAAATTCCGCGAGCAGATCGAAAAGGGCGGCCCGATTACCGTCACTCATTCCGAAATCACGCGCTATTTCATGTCGATACCTGAGGCTGCACAGCTGGTTCTCCAGGCAGGGTTGATGGGAGGAAAAAACGGCGCTGGGGAAATTTTTGTACTGGATATGGGTGAGCCCGTGAAAATAGCCGACCTTGCCAGGGATTTGATCCGGCTCTCCGGCCTGAGTGAGGATGATATTCAAATTGTCTACAATGGGTTGCGGCCCGGGGAGAAACTCTACGAAGAATTATTGGCGGATGATGAAAGCACTTTACCTACACCTCACCCTAAATTACGCATCGCCCAGGCCCGTCCGATCGACAGGGAATGGCTGGCGGAACTGCTGGCGTGGCTGAGCGAGCATCCTGTACTAAGCGATGAGGAAGTAAAACAGGATTTGGCAAGATGGGTGCCGGAATACTCGAATCGGGAATCAATGCATTGAACCCCACGGCTCCTCCCTGTTGTTGATAGCGCTGCCTATCCTCCATCGACGTGGTTCTGGTTCAGGAAAGTCCGGGCAAGGCTGGTGTAAGCGCCGCCTCTTGCCAGCAGTTCCTGATGGCTGCCGACTCCAATGACCCTGCCTTTGTCCAGCAGAACGATGCGATCTGCTTTTTCCAGGGTGGATAAACTGTTGGCGATAACAAGCGACGTGCGCCCTTGCATGAGGGTGTCCAATGCAGCGTTCACATGATGAACAGACTCGTAATCCATCGGTCCGTACGCCTCATCCAGAACGAGGATAGGTGGATTCTTCAGCAATACTCGAGCAATGACGATACGCAACCGCTGTCCGCTCGTAAGTTTTACGCCTTGCTCCCCTACCAGCGTTTGCAATCCCTCGGGCATTTTCCGGATGAATTCGGATGCATGAGCTGCCTGTGCAGCAGCGGTGATCTTCGCTTCTGTTGCGCGACACGTAGCACCATAAGCGATGTTGGCTGCTATCGTGTCATTGAATAGCGTTGTCTCCGCGGATATCACGGCAATATTGGCGCGCAGACTAGCCAACTTGAGGCTCTTCAGATCATGACCATCAAGTAGAATTTTTCCCGATGTCGGGTTCGCAAAACGCGGCACCATATTCGCAAGAGCAGCGGCGCTGCCTCTAAAGCCCACCAGCGCCACCATCTCGTATGGCCGTATGGTCAGGGTGATATCCCGCAACGCTGAGCAGGGTTCGCCGCAGGAACCGATATTGGCTTCGGGGGTGGCTTCGGGGTCAGCGTGAATGTTCTTTTCCCGATCCCGACAAAAACTGACCTGCTCGAATCTCAATTCCCCTTGTGCACGCTCAATAATTATCGTCCCGTTATCCGGTTCAGCCTCCTGATCCAGCAGCGAAAATACGCTTTCCGCAGCTATCAGCCCGGATTGCAGAACTTGCCTCGCGCCAGCAATGCGCCTTACCGGCGCGACCAGCATCAGCATGGCTGCGGTGAGAGAGGCAAAGCCGCCTGCCGTCACCTCATTGGCAAACGCCTGCTGACCTGAAACATATATGATGATGGCCAGCGCAGCCGCAGTGGCAATCTGCGCCAGAGGAACGCAGAGAGACGCTATGGCCATCCGCTTCATCACAAAGCGGGACACTGTGTCCGCTTGCTCCCGCATGCGTTGATGTTCATACTTCTCACCGCCGTGCAGCTTGACTACCAGGTGGTTCTCGACAGAGTCCTGTACCGCACGGGAGAGGCCATCCACTGTTTGTCCAACTTCCAGTCCCATCCCATGCAGGCGCTCCGTGACTATCCGCATGATCAGCAGAATCACGGATACCATCAATAACGTCAGCAGCGACAATTCCCAGTTTAGATAGAGCATCCATCCCAGCAGTCCCAGAACAGTAAACGTGTCTTTGACCATCACGGTGACGAGGTCGGTGAAAGCGCGAGCGACTAGACTGGCGCCGGATGTGATGGTGAAAACGAGGCTGCCGCTCGGATGAGCGACGTAATAACATGAAGGCAATATCAATAACTTGTCGAACATCTCCGTCCGCAAGTCCACCGCCATTTTATTGCCTACCCAGCTGATCGCATAGGCGCCGATGTGGCCCGTTACGCCGCGCACGGCAAACAAGCCAACGGTTCCCAGCAGAACCAGTTGCATCAATTCCAGATTCTTGCCGGCAATAGCGCCATCCAGCATCGGCTGCACCAATGCAGTCAGCATCGGCACTGTTGCCGCCATCGCAATCATGCAGGTTAGTGCAAGTATGAGCGCGTCCCAATAGGGCGCGATATATCTCATCACGCGCTGGCATAACTGGCGGCTGGTGATGGTTCGCATGTCTTGTATGGCTGCGCAAGCAGAATCGGAGGAAAAGAAGCTTATTTCCGGGAATTCCGGAAAACCGTATTATGTCACCTGCCTCCCTGCGCGATAAGGTGTAAGGTGTATAGCGGAGTTGTTACCTGTAAATCCAGTTAACCTCAGTTGAACTGATATTTCATTGTGAACCAGACATTACGCTCGCGAGCCGGCAGTGCGTTAAAGCTCGTGCCTGCCGCGTTGCGGATTGCATATGAAAAGTATTTTTCATCAAATAAGTTATTTACCGCCATGCTCAGCAACAACTTCCTTACCTGATGAGAAACCTTGATATCCACTGTGACGTAATCCGGCATGCGGCGCGTGGCGGTGTTGGCCTGATCGTTATCAAATACCTGTTCGCCCACATAATTCATCATTGCCGCGATGCGCGTTTCAGGTGCAAGACGGAACGTACCCCCCGCCGCAGCGCTATGGCGGGGCACCAGTGGAATGACGTTTCCTGAAATATCCGTGCCGCCGAAATTTCCTTCACGAAAGCGCGCATCGGTGTAGGTATAGTTGCCAAATATATCGATTTTATTCGTAACAGCCCAGGAGCCTTCGATTTCTGCGCCCTGCCGCCGGGTAGGAGGGAGATTCGTATTGGCAAAGAACCTGAATGGGTCTACGTTCATGAAACCGATCTCGTTGTTGAGATTGATCCGGTAAAGCGCTGCGCGTCCGCGCACCGATCCTTTCTGATAATCCAGTCCGATTTCGCCGGTATGAGCGGTTTGCGGCTCAAGTATCCTGATCATGGAATCGAACGCCGGCCCGCCGAATTGATTGTAGTTTTCATCCACCGTGGCTATTCGGAAGCTTCGGCCAAATTTGCCATAGAATGAAAAAGCGGATCCCAGCGGTTGGCGCACTCCCGCATCATACGCATACACAATACGGCTCTGCCGATCACGGGCATGGGCTGCTGAATTGAAACGGTCAGCCGCTCTGTTGTCCACCCATTGCAGCCGCCCTCCCAGTGTGACGACCGTACCCTTGGGCAAGGTCGTGGAATGCTGCAGGTAGACTGCGCGATTCTCCTGCGTTGCCGCCACATCGGTCTGCAACATGTTGGCTGATATCGGGCCTGGTACAGTTTCCATTCCGGTAAAACGTTTGGCAGTATAATCCCACCATTCCAGATTTGCGCCCAGCACCAGTTCATGATTGATGCCGAAAGCCTGAAATGGCAGCTTCATCCGTGGATTGAACAACCACACGTTGGATCGTGAATTGACAAATGTTTTGGAATTGAAGGTATCGATACTGTAGTCGTCGAATAATGCCGTCCGATGGTTGTCTCGAAAAGACAGGTCTGCGGCAAGATCGCCAAATCCAGTGGTACGTTCTCCCCTGAGGGTTACAAATGCTCCCTCGCGAGTGGTGAAATCTCGTGGTGTTGAGGTCCCCTTTCGATCCGATATCAGTTGTGCTTCCGTGCGCGTAGCCGGTAATTCCAGTTTTTGATCATCCACGCCGAACTTCAGCAATGCCCTGCCATTGGTGAACTGATAGCGCAGATCTCCTTGCAGATTCATTTGATGAAGTGAATTGTTAACGCGATAATTATCTGTCTGCAGCGCATTCCCGGTGAGTGCCAGCGCAAGATTCCTTCCTGCCGCGTTTAATGCCCCGGTGAATTCCGTTCCGCCATAGCTGCCAAACGAAAGCCCACCGGTGCCCGACACGCGACCAGGCCCGGCGGCCCGCGTGACTATATTGATTACGCCCCCTGTGGCGCCAGCTCCATAGGTTACCGCGCCGCTACTTCGCAGCACCTCGATGCGCTCAATGGAATCAAGAGGAATTGTCGACCAGCGAATACCCACTAACTCATTTTCGTTCATCCGTTGCCCGTCAAGCAAAACAAGCGTGTTCTGGTTGCCGGTAATGCCGAATCCGCGCATGTCGATCTGCGGATCGGGGCTGCCATCGACGTTGCGGGTATGTATCCCGGCCAGTTGTTGTATTAACTCCGGCAAGGTCGATGCGGCACTGTTCTTGATCTGCTCCGCGCTGATAATGGAAACCCCTATCGGCAGTTTCTCCACACGCTGATTAAAGCGTGTCGCGGTAACAACGATCTCTTCGAGCTGGCTTTTCGGCGAATCATCGACGCTAACGGCCCATGAAGGCACAGGAACAGCAAAAAATGACAAAACAAGTTTGCGGAATAGGCTCACGGTATCAGCTTGTATTTGGGGATGCACATATCCCAGGTGATAAACAAGGAAATACCGCGGGGAATGACTCTGTGAGCGAAAAAGATATCGATCAGGATATCGCCCCACGCGATAAATTCCATATGGATTCAAGGCCGGTATCCGGGCTTGCAGGATTTGACGTATCGCCTTCCCATGAACTGGAGAATTCACAGTGGCCTGTTGATACGCCCACACCTGCTTACCGTTGCGGGGGCAGCCCAGGCATAAGAAACCGCCGACCAAGTCCTCTGCGGAGGACTGTTCGAAGATGTCCTACCTGGTTCCCGTTTAACTCGACCGCGCAAAGCGGTCGAAGCACCTCAAACGTGGCGCGCATTCTACCAGAATCATTGGTGTCAGAGAGCTGAAACCTTTGTGTGAATGTTTCGCCCCCGGAATACCGAATGTGTCGCTATGCGAATAAACATGGCGGAACGCGGCGGATTGCTTGAAACTACATTTGAAAAATCGTGTTCCCAGTTGACTCAACAAGGATTTCCAAACTATAGTGACCCGATGGAATCGGAACTAGACTCTCTTGAAGAGAAAATCAAACAATTCGTGGGCTTGTGCCAGCAACTGCGATCGGAGAATATCGAGCTGCGCCAGCAACTGGCTGGTGTCGTCAGTGAAAATAGACATCTGACGGAAAAAATAAGCACTGCAGCTTCCCGCCTTGAGGCAATTCTGTTGCAAATTCCCGAAAGCGAAGAATGAAGACTCCCCAGACCATTGATGTCGTCATCATGGGACGCGAATTCCGCGTCGCCTGCCCTGACGAAGAGCGCGAGGAGCTGCTGCAGGCGGTGGCTTATCTCGACAAGAAAATGCGCGATATCAGGGACAGCGGCAAGGTGGCCGGCTCCGAACGCGTCGCCGTTATGGCAGCGCTCAATATCACTCATGAATTGCTCACCGCACGAAACAGGGAGGGCTTTGACATGGAAGAATTTAAGCGTAGAATCGATCACATGCAGGCAGCACTTGATGCGGTGATGCCGGAGCAAGATAAGCTGTTTTGATCCGGCATCACGAAATTTTCAAGATCGGCTCGAACAGTTTTCACATTTGCGCGTTATTCTGAGTACACGCGACAATGGGCTAAAGTTGTTCCCTGCGGTGTTTGTTAAGACCTATATTCTTTGAACCAACTTTTTGAGAATTGGTTACAAACCAGAGCGATGCTGTTGTGCGCGTCCTACGCGGAAGCGCCTGATGCATCCGGTAAGTGACCACCTTGGACCTTAAGGTTCAAGATAAATGGTCTGACGGCATTTGCGGGGACTTTATTTGGAATACAAAAAAAGCGGTTATGCCGCTTTTTTTGTTGCCTCTCAGCCACCCAACCAGGAGCGGCTAAAAAGATCTGTGCTTTCAATTTGTGACTGAACTATGCATCATTGAGTCAGCCACACCACCTGCCCCTGGCACAGGTCGATCTTCGCATCCGCGCGGCTTCCGGCCACACCCCAACCTGCTGGGGTAAATTCACGCTCTTTGCCAAATCCATTTTCATGTACTAATCTGTTGATTGAGTCCCATGTCTATAACTTCTATCGGCAGGTTGAATGTCGTTTCAAGGGAAACGTCAATTTTAGGCTAAATCTGGTAAATCGCGGCGAGCCGAAACTGAAATTACGATAATGCACATGCTTGTCCTGCGAATTTTCCTGCGCGCTGCGTTTACTTCTCCGTTTTGAAAGGCATGCCTAACATGATCCCATCCAAATCCCGCATCGATCCTGACGGCAGCCGCCTCCCGATCAAGCTCGACACGACCTCGAATGGAGAGTTTGAACCGGTGCCGCTATCGCCTGTGAATTGCGCAGCGAACCGACTTGCCCATGAGGCGGCAGACAAGAACGCGAAGCGCTTGGCTGTTTCCCGGAGAAACTTTCTCGTCTCCGCCTGCGGTGCGGCTTCGACGCTTCTCGCTTTCAATGCCGCGAACGCCGCAGCGGGCAAGGTGGGAGGATTCTTCAATCTACCCGGGGAAGCTGCGCTCGACTCCGCGCTCGCGGAGGCGCGAATTGGTGGGGGCGAATTTATCTTCGACGTGCAGGGACACTTCGTGGATCCGAACGGCGCGTGGTTGCAGAAGCTTACCCCTGGCGCGAAACCATTGAGCCAAATGCCCAAGACCGGCTGCGCGCTCGCGTCCGAGCCCGGGGCGTACAGCTATCTGCGCTGCCTTGGCCCCGACGAGTTTATAAAAGACGTGTTCCTCGATTCGGATACCGATATGATGGTGCTCTCCTTCGTCCCCTCACGGCCGGATGCCGAGCCACTCACCATCCAGACGGCGGACGCAGTGCGCAAGATCGTCGATCGGATGGAGGGCATGCACCGGCTGCTGCTGCATGGACGGGTGAACCCCAATCAGACGGCTGACTTCGATTCGATGGATGAGCTGAAGGAGCGCTGGGGCGTATCCGCGTGGAAGACTTACACGCAGTTCGGGCCTCAAGGCAAGGGCTATTTTCTATCCGATGAGATCGGGACGCGCTTCATTGAAAAAGCGCGCAAGCTCGGCGTCAATATCATCTGTGTGCACAAGGGCCTGCCTTTCGGTAAACAATCCTACGAACACAGCAAATGCACTGATATCGGCGTCGTCGCCAAGCGCTTTCCCGACGTCGCATTCCTGGTCTATCATTCGGGCTTTGTCACTGGGGTCCCTGAACGCGCTTTTGAGGGCAGGGGTGCGGACGACGGCATCGATACGCTGATCCGCTCGCTCATAGAGAACGATGTGGCGCCAAATAGCAACGTTTACGCCGAACTCGGTAGCACGTGGCGCTACCTGATGCGCGAACCGGAAGCCGCAGCCCATGCATTGGGCAAACTTCTGAAGTACTGTGGAGAGAACAACGTACTCTGGGGAACGGACTCGATCTGGTATGGCTCCCCGCAGGATCAGATCCAGGCTTTTCGCGTGTTTCAGATTGCCCGAGACTTGCGCGACAGACACGGATACCCGGAAATTACCCCACGGATCCGGGCCAAGATTTTTGGACTCAACGCCGCCAGGGTATATGCGATCAGCCCAGACGAGGTACAGAAATACCTCAGGCGCGACGGTATCGCCCAGGAACGGCTTGGCTATCTCGAACACCCCGAACCGCATTTCCTTACCTATGGACCAAAGACGCGGCGCGAGTTTCTGAATCTACCAGGGGCGGGACAGCCCTGAGCCGTTGAGAAATATTCCCACAAAAGTGGGAATCCATGGTTTTGAGAACGTGGATTCCTGCTCCTGCTTTCGCAGAAATAACCAGCAAAATGATAATCGTACCGCTTCTTCGGTTGCACCTGCGCGACTTATTTCGGAACGTTTTTTGATGAATTCATACCACCCACCGCAGCATTAAAGTGTTATCAGCGCCCAGTTCAACCGAAGTACCAAACTTCTCACCCTCCCTTTTCAGAACATTCTTCAACCAGCGGGCGTCCTCCTCAGATGCGCGATAAAGCCTGAAGTGTTTAATCTGCATGGCGGTCATATCCAGACTGATCAGATTACCGCTTGAAGGGTCCGTACTTACGAAATACATTAGAACCAGATCGCCCCGATAAGTCTCATGCCCCGAAATCCCTTCATAGTCGTTCAGGAAATCACCACAGCCGTGAAGAATCAGTTTTCCTTTATAAACCTCGATCCCTTTCACATGGTGGGAAGAGTGGCCATGAACGATATCGACATTCGCTTCATCGATCAATCGATGGGCGAATTCCCGCTGACCGCGTGGAACCTCATAACCCCAGTTGCTGCCCCAGTGGATTGAAGCAATTGCAATGTCACCCTCCAGTTTCACTTGCTCGATGCTATTACCGATATCCCGGATCGTTCCGGCGGATAAGTCCGGTAACAGGTTTACCCCAGGTCTGTCCGGCGCTGCGGCCCAGCTCCAGGGTATGCCGCTTGTTTCCGAACCAAATGAAAAAACCAGCACCCGCCCTTTTCTCGAAACAGCGATCACGGCAGGGGCCCGGGCCTCTTGAATATTGTGACCTGCTCCTGTAGTTTTTATATTTGCCTGCTTCAGTGTCTTCAATGTTTCCGCAAGACCAGGGTACCCCCAATCGAGAACATGATTGTTCGCCAGAGTGCAACAATCTATTTTCGCCGCGGTGATACAAGGAATATTACCTGGATGCATTCGGTAATTGACCGCCTTGTCTTCCGCATCATTACTTCGAGTAACCGCGGTTTCCAGATTAACGATACGTATATCGGGCTTTCGCCGGTCCAGTTCGGCAAGTGCATCCCCCCAGATATAGGAAAATTCCACCGGCTTTGGTATCGGGCCATTTACCTCTTCGGCAAGCTCCACATAACCGATGGCGTTTTTCATGTAGCCCTCGAAAAGGACGGGGCTGCCGGGATGGGGCAAAATCTGATCAATGCCCCTGCCCGTCATAACATCACCGCATAGAAATAAACTGACAATACCAGGAGCCTGCTGCGATTGCGGCCCCGCAGCGTCTTGTTTATCATTCCTCGCGCTGGTCTCGTCTGTGCCGATGTTCACGCCCGCCCCATGAGTCGTCGTCTGCGCCCAAATCGGGCGAAGCGCAAGAGCGAATCCTGTAGCAACCGCAGAAACGATGAATTCGCGCCGTTCCAGTCGATGGTATGCATGTTTGGCGCTATGAGGATGCTTCATGACAGCAATACATTTTGACTGTAAGCTTTATCCAGGTGATTACCACGGGAACGATAGAGAACGTTCTCGCGTTGGCAAATTAACGCCAGGCGTTACCGGGCTCTCGTATTAGCTCAACCACCAGGTTTCCAGCCAGGTAAGGTCATGCCGATATACAAATCGGTGAGCGGGTCAAAACCAGCGTTCCTGTCCAGCATATCCTGCAGCGATCTTGTACTGTGAATTGCTTTCCACCCCGGCGTGGAAAACGTCTCTTCGTTATACACATGCCTGGAAAGCAAGGGATTGGTCAAGGCTTGGGAAAAAGCATCCACTGCTACCATTCGAAGCATCAATGGCGGCAAAGGCGAATCTTCCACGAGGTCTTCCGCAAACAAACCAACGTAGAAATCAATATCCTCCACGCGCCGGTATGTGTTCCTGAGAAAATCGACCACTCGGGAGTCCTCGGAAATATCTGAGAAATCCCGGGGCCGGGATAGCGACACATAATCACGATAATCAGTGTAGGGAGCGAGGTCAGCCAAGCGGCCCTGATCGATAGCGCGAGTTTCGATTTCCCATAAAAACTCGGCAGTGTTGAACGGGCCAAGCCGCGCGGCTCGCTGGCCACTCGTATCGGTAAACGCCCGCCGCAACCCTCCATCGATCAAGAGCCGATTGTTCATGGAGGTCGCCCCCAAAAGGTAGTCTTTGCCATTCCACGTGATCCGATTCGGGACAAGGGAATGCCAGCGATACAGCAAGCTGAATTCCGTTGTAATCCAGTTGGGCTTGTTCCATGGCGCGTCCCAGGCAACTGATGGGTCGACGTGATATCGAAACAAGGGGGAGATATGACTGATATATTCCTCCACCACAATCCTGATGAACAACACAATCACCGTATTTCTTGCAGTCTGAAAAATACGCTCATCATTCCAATCAGGATGACTCTGTTCAATCTCGCCTGCGAGCCTATTATGCTCTCGCAAAAACAGCGTATTCAGCATGGCAACTTGCGGCACGGCATTCGTTCGATCCCCTCCAAGGGCAAAAATTCGAGCACGTAACTCTTCGGGATTGGGCGCCCTCTCCAGAGCACTGTTCAGGCCGAGTGGTTTATCGAGGTCGACGAATTCCTCCTTTATCGTGTCCTTATCAAAGAGGAAAGGCGAAAACTCTTCCTCTCCGATCAATTGCGATTTCAAACGGCCGCGTTCTCCCGCAACTTCGCTTTTAAGCCGAAGGGCGTCCGTTTGTTTTGGCAACCGTCCATAGAGCGGGCACATGTCAATCTGATGGTTGGAGGTATTCTGTAGACGCACCTCCTCCGGCTCATTTGCCTCGGGCATGCGGGTGCGGATAAAACCGTCAGTCAGATACTGGGCAAAAGTTGGGAACAACAATGTCGATTTATCGGAAAGACGCTGTTCTCCATTCTGTTGTTTGAAAAGCCCGAGCAAGTCCCCGGATGTTGGCAGATTCGGGGTCTTTTTTGCACGAAGGTGACGCGCGCTCCACCGCTGATCTGTAAGAGAAGTCCATGAAGTATAGTCATGGACAGTACTCCAGGGATGGGGTCTGTGGCGGCAAACATTCACGGTCCTGTTGATGATCCATTCATTTAATTTCGTGTTTAGCCACGGCCAGTTTTCCGCGATACCCAACGCGAATCTGAGAAGGCGATTCATCAACTTATCAGTTATCATCGTTCCTCCCTCTAACAGGTATACACTGAGGATTTTGAAAAGCTTGCATAATCTCTTCTGCTCAAGGAATTGAAATCGTGTCTCTTTATCGGTGACCTCGGGAATAAACGCTTTGCTGCGGTGCAGCGACTCCGGACTCCACATCCACCTTCCACACAGTCCCAATCTCAGTATAGTAATGATCGGAAAAATATGCGTACCGGTATGAAACCGGATATCTTCCGGGTAAGCAGTGGGATGAACTTTGAAGTTGCCCAACCGCTAGCACGCGGCAAAGTGTGCATGCAGTTTTCAGCGCAATCAGAAGGGGTATCGGCGAGGGGTCTTTTATCATTCGAGCTGTGAGCAGCCGGGGGTTGGCTGTTATTGCCGAGGCTGGCAAGCTCGAGTACTTTGATCACCCGGTTCAAGCGGGCGCAAGAATTCAGTCAGTGCGTAGCACGCGCCGGATTCAACGCGAGTTTTCTATTTGTCAAAGGAGCGTGGACGCTGCAGTCACTCGCCGATTCATTGAGCCAGATTGGCGACCGTGATCGAGTGGACGTTCAGCGCTTTTTGACCGGTTCAGAGGTAGTTACGTTGACGAATTTACGAAAGATATCGTCAAGCTTGTTTCGGTATACATCTAGCCGCGGATCTTTCCTGTATTCGTCTGCAAGTTCCAGTACTGCCTTGTTAAAGCCTTCTTCACTCGAGGACATAGGCAGCGTTACTGATCCGTGAGTGGCGAACTCGTTATTCCAGCACGCACGTGCCGCTGCCCAGAACTCTGATGTCGACTTCCAATAGGCCTGCGCGGGCCCAAAGTCGTAACCTCCGATACGTCGGTACTCATTGAATCCGAACTCGCGGACCAATACCACGTCTTTTCCATCTTCAGCCCGCATTACCTTGGTATTGTCCTGTTCGTGCGTCCAACCCTGCGGCGCGATTGTGTGACGGTTCTCGCTATTGATCAGCTGATAGTCGGTGCGCTTGGTGTATTCGCGCCGGGGCAGCGGCCGCCAGCTGCGCTCCGAGGTCCAGGTCGGTATTCCGTACCTGTGATTCCACTTACCGCTGCCGGAATACCGCGGTGCGTCGTTTACTTCGTAGACCAATTGCGTCCAGGTGCCAGGTATGGCGGCAGCGTCCCGTTCCCGCTGCTCGAAGCGCTGATTGCCAACATAAGTCCAGTGCCTCGGCATCTCGTATACCCAATCCTGGCGCCAGTGCTTGGTTACGTTATCGCCCATCACGAGAATGTGCTGTAATGAGATTTTCTTGCCAGTGTCCTCAACCAGCACAACGGCCTCAAAGCCAATGCTGCGCTTGGGTTGCTTGCGCTCGTAGCCCGGTTTTAGCACTACCGTCTCGTCGAATTTGAATTCAACCTGATACTCGCCCAGCATTGAAAGAATAGCACGACGATCGCAGTCGAACGCACGTTGGCCGGCGGCACAGCCAACAACGGGGCGTTCAACCGTGGGATAAGCTGGTGCAGCAGGTTTTGCGAGGTACGTTTTGCCAGCGCATGCGGTGAGAAGGGGCAGGATAAATAACCACATTGCGATGGCAAACGAATGTTTCATTAAGTATCTCCGTGTGTAAACGAGTCTTGCGTGACCAAAAAAAGTGTAGCCGGAACGTTATTCATCTCATTTTCGTTTGCCGCTGCGCCCGCTGACCCATATTTTATTTCTATCGTTGCGCCTTAAAGCATCTGGACGGTAAATACCGTGATTGATCAAGCCGTCTGGCTAGAGCTGCTGAGGAGGTACGCGTTGCGGCCTGTCCAATGAGAGCAGGCTTCTCATTATAAATGCCAACGGCCGGTATTTCTCATGTATGCGCAACGTGGCTTCTCTGGACCGTATCATTTTCATTCCTGAATAGCTGGGTCGCTGGCTGAAGCTTCCCAAGATCCTTATCCGATAATAATGATTATTATTTACTATGTAAATAGCAATAGCGCCCCTAGTCCCTGGTAGTCGTTCCGTTATACTATTCACGTATGTTGCCTGGATAAAAAGTGTCGACAATATTTTTTATGGATAGATAATACATGCGTTACTGGCTGATGAAGTCGGAGCCATCCGATGTAAGCATTGATGATCTCGCGGCGATGCCTCAACAAGCCGTGGCGTGGTATGGCGTACGCAATTATCAGGCGCGCAATTTCATGCGCGACCAGATGGGCGTCGGTGACAAGGTTTTTTTCTATCATTCCAGCTGCGCTGAGCCGGGAATCGCGGGCCTTGCGGAGGTTAGCAAGCTTGCATACCCTGATGCTACCCAATTCGACGCCAGCAACAAGTATTTCGATCCGAAAGCCACATCGCAGAATCCGCGCTGGTTCAATGTGGATGTGCGGTTTGTCAAAAAAACCCGACTGGTCGGTATCAAGGAACTGCGAGACTACCCCGAACTTGCCACCCTGCGCATTCTGCAAAAGGGAAATCGCCTGTCCATTACACCGATAGACCCGGCGGAATGGAATTTCATCATGAAAATCCTGTAATGACGCTCTTGCGGCGAGCTTCCCTATCAAGTAACTGGCGCGAATCGCTGCAACCACAACATTACGGCAAAGCTTGAAGTGGAGTGGTGGCCGGCTTATCTGCTGTTGGGTACGATTGTAGGTTTCTTCGCCGGGCTGCTGGGTATCGGGGGTGGGCTAATGATGGTTCCGGTGCTCACTTTTATTTTCGGTGCCCAGCATTTCCCTCCAGACCGCATCCTGCACCTTGCCCTGGGCACCACCATGGCTGCAATCATATTCACGGCCGCTTCCAGTCTGCGCGCTCATCATGCTCACGGCGCGGTGAACTGGCAAGTCGTGAAATATATTACTCCAGGAATCATCTTGGGCACGCTGGGGGGTGCGACGCTGGTAAGCATGCTGTCCAGCCAAGTTCTCAGTATCATTTTTGTTGCGTTCATTTATTTCGCCGCGACGCAAATGTTACTTGGAATAAACCCAAAACCCAGTCGTAAGCTTCCGGGTAGATTGGGAATGCTCGGAGCAGGCAGCGTGATCGGTGTGGTTTCCAGTTTTGTCGCGATTGGAGGGGGATTGCTGACAGTACCGTTTCTTTCTATCTGCAACATCAGGTTGCAGCATGCGATCGGCACCTCCGCCGCGGTAGGCTTCCCTATTGCTGTAGCCGGGGCAATCGGCTATATCGTCAATGGTATGGCGCAATCCCAACCGCTGCCGGAATACAGCCTGGGATATATTTATCTACCCGCGTTGGGATGGATCGTGCTGGCCAGTATGCTGACAGCACCCCTGGGTGCGAAAACCACGCATATCATGCAGACCGCGACACTCAGGAAAATTTTTGTGGTGCTGCTTTACTTGCTGGGAACAAGGATGCTGATCGGGCTTTTTTAGGCGCACAAACAGATGGGGGTCCCCGTCGCCCGCCACACGTGGCCATACCGCGCAACGTATTCGCTTATTGCCTGCCCACTAACCGACTAATCGCCGCAGCGCTTCCTGATATTTCTCTCCGGTCTTGGCCAGCACATCGGGAGGCAACGCGGGTGCGGGTGCTTTCTTGTTCCAGTCCTGCGCTTCCAGCCAGTCACGCACAAATTGTTTGTCATAGCTGGGCGGATTTCTTCCCGGCGCATACCGGTCGGCCGGCCAAAAGCGGGAGGAGTCGGGAGTCAAGGCTTCGTCTATGAGATAAAGCCCGCCTGCGGGATCTTGACCGAATTCGAATTTGGTATCCGCGATAATGATGCCTTTTGTCATCGCGTAATCAGCGGCTTCCGAGTAAAGCGCGATGGCCTTGTCGCGCACCTGCGCAGCCAATCCGTTGCCCAGCAGTTTTTCTGCGTCGGTAAATGGGATATTTTCATCATGTGCCCCCCCCGCAGCTTTGGTTGAAGGCGTAAAGATCGCCCCGCCAGGTATCCTGGCAGCTTCCTGCAATCCGGCCGGGAGGGTGATGCCGCAAATCGTGCCGGTGTTTTTATAGTCCTTCCATCCTGAACCGGCAACGTAGCCGCGAACGATGGCTTCGATCAGCAGCGGCTTCAGCCGCTTCACCACAAATGCGCGGCCAGCCACTTGTTCGCGCTCGCCCTCGGCCACCACTGATTCCGGCGCAATGCCGGTCAGGTGGTTAGGGACGATATGAGCAAGTTTTTCAAACCAGAAACCGGATAACGCGGTCAGCAGCATTCCCTTGCCCGGGACCGGCGTTGGCAGAATCACATCGAACGCGGAAAGGCGGTCCGTCTGCACTATCAACAGCTTGTCTTCCTCCACCGCATATATATCGCGTACCTTTCCGCGGTGCAGGAAGCGCAGGCTTTGTATGGTTGTTTCAAACAGTGCGGTTTGAGCAGTCATGGCTTTTTATCTTTTGCGCATGTACTAATTTATTGGCGTCCGGTGTTCCAGCAACTGTTGTTCCAACGATTGTTTGATTTCCAGCGCAAGCTGCAACGCGGCTTCAACCGTTTCCGCGAGCACAGTATAGTGGCCCATTTTTCGTCCGGGCCGGGCATCAAGCTTGCCGTATAAATGCAATTTGACATACGGATGCCGCAGCACCTGTTCCCACTTCGGCTCCCCCCTCTGCCACAGATCGCCCAATAAATTCACCATCACCGCCGCCCCATGCATGGCGGTACTGCCGAGCGGCATGCCACAAAGTATTCGCACCTGTTGTTCGAACTGAGAGGTAACGCAGGCATCAATTGAATAGTGGCCGCTGTTATGCGGGCGGGGCGCAATTTCATTTACCAAGAGCCGGCCGTTGGCAAGAACAAAAAACTCCACGCATAATACACCTCGGTAATCGAGCTTCTCGGCAATGCGGATCGCAATTTCCCGGGCATTTTGAATAATTGCGGGCGATGCCCTGGCGGGAATAATGCTGACATCGAGTATGCCGTTGCGATGCTGATTCTCTGACACGGGAAAAGTGGTCACTTCACCATCGAATCCGCGCGATACGATGACCGACACCTCGCTCTCCAGCGGCAACTGTTTTTCCAGCACGCATGGCTCCCGCTTCATGCCGGCAAGTGCCCTGTCGAGTTCTACTGAGTTATTTACTCTTGTCTGGCCCTTGCCGTCGTAGCCGAACCGGCTTATTTTAAGAATACCTGGAAATAAACCAGGAAACAGTTCAGGTTGCTTATGCGATAACGTTCCGTTCAGATTGTGCGAACTGTTCGAATTTTGCAAATTCTGAATCACCGCATATGGCGCGACCCCGAACCCGTTGGCCGCGAGAAAATTCTTTTCCAGAATGCGATTCTGTGCAACCGCTACACTGTTTGCAGCCGGACTGACCACACAGTATTCAGCAAGTATTCTGAGAGATTCAGCGGGTACGTTCTCGAATTCCGTGGTAACGCCCGCGCAGGTGGACCCCAGCTCACGCAGCGTATCGCTGTCGAGGTAATCGGTACGCAAATGCCGGTCGGCTATGCTGGTGGATGGACTCCTATCGGACGGATCCACTACAGTGACGCGGTAACCCATGCTTTGAGCGGCCATGGTAAACATGCGGCCGAGCTGGCCGCCGCCGAGAAGCCCCAGCATTGCTCCCGGCATGATGCTCATAACCTGGGAAGCGTCATTGCCGCAACCTTCGCTGCCTGAGTTTCGCGAAACCGGGCAAGAAGACTGGCAAGTTTTGTATCTTCTACCGCCAGCAGTGCGACGGCAAACAACCCGGCATTGAATGCTCCCGCCTCGCCTATGGCGAAAGTGGCGACGGGAATACCTTTTGGCATCTGTACAATGGAAAGAAGCGAATCAAGACCTTGAAGCTGCCGCGAGGCAACCGGCACACCCAGCACTGGCAAGGCAGTTTTGGCGGCAATCATTCCCGGCAGGTGCGCCGCGCCGCCCGCGCCGGCAATGATGCATTTGAATCCTCGTTCGACCGCGGTTTCCGCATACTGGAACATGCGGTCCGGCGTGCGATGCGCGGAAACCACCTCAGCCTCATAAGGCACATTGAAATCATTCAATATAGCGGCTGCGTGCTTCATTACTTCCCAGTCGCTATCGCTGCCCATGATGACGCCTACCAGAGGATTGTTCATTCAGCGCCTGCCATGTCAGTCTCGGAGATTGGTTTTTTTGGAAGCCTCCGCCAGATCCTCCAGGTCTTCCAGGTAGGGATAGCGCACATGTCCGTAGCGAATAACCAGCACAGCTAACGCGATAAGCACGATCGATGCCGCAACGCCCATCAAACGGATGTTATCCATTTCCTTGATGTCCACGGTCACATATCGCGCCATGGCCACCATTGCAATGTACAGGGGAAACCGTACCGGCAGTTTGCCTGACTCGAAATACAATCCAACCATGGTCAGGATTTCCAGATAGAGAAACATCAACAGCAGATCCGCCAGCGTAACCCTCCCGTTGTGAACCATCAGCATGGTTTCCTGGTAACCCGCGAATATGGTGGCAAGCGCGATTACGATGAGTCCCGCCCCTTCAAAGAGGTGAAGCGCCCGGCGGGAATAACTAACTGTGCGGGTATGCAACATTGTTTTTGTTGTCAGGAATTGTCAGAGCAAGTAATTGGCGACAATACTACCTCTTCCAGATGACAATTCCAATTTCGGTTTGATCGGATTTTCGATTGAAAATTCTATGACTCATCTGATAGTTCTTTTCTGACTGATCTATTCGACAGATCCCTGCGGACGTTCATCTTTTCAGCGTCACCAGCAATTCCGCATCCACCCAACCGCTATGCGGCACATTCCCTTCAAGTACAGTGAAAGGCTGCGTCGGCTCCCCGAGGTCTGACAATACAAGCGCCGCTCCGCTGAAGTCCTGCGATCGAGTGTAATCGCTCACAGTAATGACTGTATCGAGCCCCGCCGCAAGCGACGCTCTCAGCCCGTTTTCCGAATCTTCTATTGCTATGCATTGTTGTGCCGGCAATCCCAATTGATCAAGAACCCAGTGGTAAATATCCGGTTCAGGCTTTTTTCCACGGACGATATCGCCTGCGCCAATAACTTCAAACCAACCGGGAGAGTCTTCCCCTAATGTAGATTTTAAAAGCGCGGTTACGTTTTCCGGTGTCGTAGTGGTGGCGATGGCTATTTTTATGTTCGCATCGCGCAAGTGCCGGATGAGGCGCGCTACGCCGGGACGCAGTGGAATCCCGCCGCTTTCAAGCAGGCTCACATAGTGCTTCGTTTTAACCTTATGCAAGCCGGCGATCCAGCCATCGAGTCCGCTTCTGCCCAACTCGGCAGGGGTATGGTTTTCCATATAATGACGGATACGCTCTTTGCCACCCGTTATCGCAAGCAGCTCGCCATAAAGCGCTACGTTCCAATTCCAGTCAAGGCCCAATTCTTCGAATGCGGCATTGAATGCAAGACGGTGACCGTCGCGCTCAGTATCAGCCAGTGTGCCGTCAACGTCAAACAGTACCGCTCGAACTGTAGTATTCATTTTATTCCTGTTTCCCGTCCATATACGGACTCATTTGCGTCATTCTGTCCTCTCGCAGAATCATGATCCTCAATTAGACCTTTGACATCCGGCGTGCGACCCGCGCGTCGCAATCGATCCGCGATTGCAATCCAGGCGGGTTTATCTGGAGGCGTTTCTACCAGCAAACAGTCGAATCGCTCTTGGTCCGCCCGTCTTAAAGTTGCATACAGTTGATGGCCATACCCCATTGGTTCAGCGGGCATGGAGAAATACACGATCTCTTCATGTCCTCGCTCCGAGTGCTGGAGACATTGGGCTGACCAGCCCACTATTGCGGCGCGCCAGCCTTTCTCCGCCAACTCGAAAGCGCGCCGCCATATATTGTCCGACGGCCAAAGCTCCAGTGGCGTTAGCGGGGCGTAATGGGAAGAGAGAGCGCCAGGTACACGCACGGTTCGTTTTTCTCCTTCGGGTATCACAATCTTTCCATCCAGTACTTCTGCCAGCGCTGCCAGCGGGATGCCGCCCGGCCGTAATATGGCGGCAGTGTCGCCGTCGAAACTGACAATTGTGCTTTCCAGGCCCACTCTGCACGGCCCGCCGTCCAGAACCATGTCTGCTGCTTCGCCCAATTCCTCGCGCACATGTGCTGCCATTGTGGGACTTATATGGCCAAACCGGTTGGCCGACGGTGCGGCAAGGGCTTTCTCATGCCCCAATGCGTTCAGCAAAGCAAGCGCGACGGGGTGATCCGGCACGCGCAACCCCACCGTATCCTGGCCTCCCGTTACATTTTCCGGTACATGGCGACTACGCGGCAATATCAGTGTCAGCGGACCGGGCCAGAAGTGTTCAGCGAGTTGCCACGCCTGTTCCGGGACTTCTTGCGCCCAGTGAGTCAAGCGGGATGAATCGGCGATATGGACAATGAGCGGATGATCCGCGGGCCGTTTTTTGATTTCGAAGATGCGTTGCACGGCGGACGGGTGAGAGATATCCGCACCAAGGCCGTAAACCGTTTCCGTCGGGAAGGCCACGATACCCCCTGCTTTCAGCAGGGCGGCGGCGGCAACAATCTGGCTATTCATTTCCGCCATCATCTACGTACCATCTGCGCCGACAAGACCGCATGATCGGAAATTTTTGACCAGGGATGACCTTGATGCACCTGTGCCTTTTCCACGTGAAAGCCGCGGACATAGATGCGGTCAAGGCGAAATAGTGGCAACATGGACGGAAAACTTCGCGCCACTCTTCCCCCCGTCAATTCGAACGCTTCGGTCAGCTCAAGCCGTTTAACCAGAATCCCGCTGGCAAGTTCACGCCAATCGTTGAAATCCCCGGCTATCACCAGGGGCGCATGGCGCGGGACGAGGCGCTCGATGTGCTGCTCCAACGCTTGTAACTGCTGCGACTGTCCGCGTTTGAACAGTCCCAGGTGAACGCATATGCAATGCAGATTTTCCGGCCAGTCGGGAAGGCAGATTTCGCAATGGAGCATGCCGCGATTCTCGAAACGATGCGCCGAAACATCTACATTATCCCAGCGCATGATGGGGTAGCGGCTCAAGATCGCATTGCCATGATGTCCTTCATCGTACACGGCATTTTTTCCATAGGCGAAATCCGGCCAGATCGAATCGGCCAGAAACTCATACTGGGGATTGTGTGGCCAGTTCTCGAAACGCGCCGCGTGCCCCTTGTGCTGGCCGACCACCTCCTGCAAAAAAATGATATCGGCATTTATCGAGCGTAAACTGTCGCGCAACTGATGCACCATTACCCGCCGGTTGAAATGAGAAAAGCCTTTGTGAATATTGTAGGTGGCAATATGCAGTCTATCGAGCATATAGTGAACAGCAGGCCTGAGCCAGAAGGTCGCCTGAAAACTTGGAATACTGGCTACCCGAGAATCCCCGTCCCCAAGCAGCAGTGGCGAAATAATGCTTTTTCATTATAGAGAAACCTCCAGCATCCGCTCCAGCGCGAGCTTTGCCAGTACCGCTTCGTCTGCCGGCACTTTGATCTGATTTACCACTTTTCCTGCTACGAGATTTTCCAGCGTCCAGGCAAGATGTTGCGGATCAATGCGAGCCATGGTGGAGCACATGCAGATCGTCGATGCCATGAATTGTACAATCTTGCCTTCGGATTTGAACTCCTCTGCAATACGGCTGACCAGATTCAACTCGGTGCCTACCAGCCAACGGGTTCCGGCCTCCGCCTCGCGGATGGTCCGGATAATATAGTCGGTTGAACCGACGTAATCGGAATTTTTACAGACCTCAAAACTGCATTCGGGATGTGAAATTACCTTTCCGTCTGGGTGCTGATTGCGAAACCGCAGTATGTGCTGTGGCTGGAACATCTGATGGACGGAACAATGTCCTTTCCAGAGCAGAATCCTGGCCTTTCTGATCTGCTCCGGAGTAAGCCCGCCCATCGGTTCATCAAAGTCCCACACCGCCATTTCGTCCACTGGAATTCCAAGCTTATGTCCGCTCCAGCGTCCCAGATGCTGATCCGGAAAAAACAGGACTTTTTCACGGCGCGAAAAGGACCACTGCAAAATCCTTACGGCGTTGCTGGAAGTGCAGACGATGCCACCGTGCTCGCCGCAGAAGGCTTTGAGATCGGCGGCGGAGTTGATGTAGGTGACAGGGGTGACCGCCTCATCGGGATCAAGCACCTCTGACAACTCGCGCCAGGCACGCTCCACCTTGAAACGACTTGCCATGTCGGCCATCGAACAGCCGGCGGAAAGGTCCGGCAGGATAGCAACCTGTTCCGGCTTGGAGAGAATGTCGGCTACTTCAGCCATGAAATGCACGCCGCAGAACACCAGATAATCTGCATCCGTTCCTGAGGCGAGGCGCGAGAGCTGCAAGGAATCGCCGGTAAGGCCGGCGTGTTTGTAAACGTCCGCACGCTGATAATGATGCGCGAGTATTACCGCGCGCTTCCCGAGCGTCGCCTTGGCCTCCACGATGCGTTGCGCGCAGTCGTCATCCTTCAAGGTATCAAAACGTTCAAACGCAATGGCTTCCGCTTGCATGGCTACTCCTGTTTTTCCTTTAAAAACCGTAAGTAAAGTAAAACATCAGACCAAAATACCGGACATTGGTTCGACCGGACCTTCACGCACCCAGGAATCTCAGGAACCTCAAGGAGCCTCTGAACCGTTTCCATCATGCTCATTGCTTCTGATTGTTGCCAGCTTCCTTATCGCCTCCGCATTGCTTGGCGAAAAAACCTTTCCCGCCGCTTCCTGCCAGGGAAGCCAGATATAGCGCAGGTGCTCTCGTGCCGCCACCAGCACCGGGACAGGTTCCGGCACGAGTAAACCAAACACATGCTCGGTATTGCGGGTCACCTCGGGTGCATAGCGCCAGCGCCATTCGTCATAAATTTCGTATTCGTTCTGGATGTTCCAGTCCGTCAACTGATAGCGGCCAGCATCCAGTCCCGTTTCTTCCGCTACTTCCCGCATGGCGGTTTGCACAAGTGTTTCTTCCTGATTCTGGCTCCCCGTTACCGATTGCCAATAACCAGGATGATCGGCCCGTTCCAGCAGCAGAACCTGCATGTCGGGCGTATGGATAATTACCAGAACGGAAACCGGCGTCTTATAGTTATAGATTTTCACGGCGAAGTAGCCACCGAAAGGAATAGAGATTGGAAAACCATTCCGGCTCCCGAACAATGGTTGTTTTTTATCCGGATCTCCGCGCTTCTATGCTCCCCGACTTTTATTTTTTGACGTGCTACATGTGGCGAAGCTTGATGTGCAGTTCCCGTAATTGCTTTTCATCCACTGTGCTAGGTGCATGGGTCAGCAGACATTGTGCACGTTGTGTTTTGGGAAAAGCGATAACCTCACGGATTGATTCCGCGCCCGCCATCATGGTAACGATACGGTCGAGGCCGAATGCAATGCCACCGTGAGGCGGCGCGCCATATTGCAACGCTTCCAGCAAAAAGCCGAATTTTTCGCATGCCTCATCAGCGCCGATATTCAAGGCCCGAAATACTTTCGACTGAACTTCCTGACGGTGAATACGCACCGAGCCTCCGCCGATTTCCGAACCGTTCAGCACCATATCATAGGCCTTGGATAACGCCCTCTCGGGATCGGTCTCAAGCAAATCCTCGTGACCATCGGCAGGCGAAGTAAACGGATGATGTAAAGCCTTCCATCGATTTTCTTCGTCGTCGCGTTCGAACATCGGAAAATCGACTACCCATAAAGGCTTCCAGCCGGACTCCGCAAGCCCGAGATCATGCCCGACCTTGGCGCGTAATGCACCCAATGCCTCATTCACTACCTGGGCCTTGTCGGCCCCGAAAAATATGAGATCGCCATTTTTTGCTTCGGTGCGCTCCAGAATAACCTGCACTACCGTCTCCGGAAGGAATTTCAGTATCGGCGACTGCAAGCCTTCAAGGCCCTTCTCCAAGGCATTCACTTTAATGTACGCAAGCCCCTTCGCACCGTATATCGCTACGAAAATGGTGTAATCGTCGATCTCCTTGCGCGATAACGTCCCACCCCCAGGCACTCGGAGAGCCGCCACACGCCCGTTCGTTTTAAGCGCAGCCTCGCGGAAAACCTTGAATTCCACCCCCTGCATCACGTCGGTAAGCTCGGTCAGAATCAGCTTGACCCGTAAGTCGGGCTTGTCGGAGCCGTAGCGAGACATTGCTTCGGTATGTGTCAGGCGGGGAAACGGATTTGGCAGATCAATATTCATTACGCTTTTGAACACGCCGCAAATCATCTCTTCCATAAGCGCCATGATTTGGGCTTCATTCAGGAAGGATGTCTCGATATCGATCTGCGTGAATTCAGGCTGGCGATCGGCACGCAAATCTTCATCGCGAAAGCATTTGGTAATCTGGTAGTAGCGATCGAACCCGGCAACCATCAATAACTGTTTGAACAATTGCGGCGACTGCGGCAGCGCAAAAAAATGTCCCGTATTGACGCGCGACGGCACCAGATAGTCACGCGCACCTTCCGGCGTCGATTTGGTCAACATCGGTGTTTCCACGTCTATGAAGCCATGCTGGTCAAGAAACACGCGAACTGCCATCGCCACCTTGTAGCGTAGTCTCAAGTTTGCCTGCATCTGTGGGCGCCGCAGATCGAGGAAGCGGTGCTCCAGCCGCACGGCTTCGCTCAGGTTTTCGTCATCCATCAGAAAGGGCGGCGTCAACGAGGTGTTGAGAATTTCGATGGACTGCACCAGCACTTCGATCTCACCGCTGACGAGATTAGGATTAGCTGTACCGGCCGGACGATGCCGCACCTTGCCCATGACTTTAAGCACGAACTCGTTGCGAATTTTCTCCGCGATCTGAAAAGCTGACGCATTGTCGGGGTCGCATACCACTTGCACCAAGCCTTCACGATCGCGCAGATCCACAAAGATGACCCCGCCATGGTCGCGGCGCCGATGCACCCAGCCGTAAAGGGTCACCGCCTGGTTCAGATATTGGGCATTGATGAGGCCGCAGTAGTTAGTGCGCATGACGAGTCTGTAATCAGAAAAGATAAAGTCAGGATTTGTCGCTTGATGCGGAACCGACGGAACCGGTACCGTGCAACAATACTGCCTGGGATGGGCCGGGATTTTTTTTGCCGTTGCCGGGTGTGACGACGCCCATGGAAATAATGTATTTCAGCGCCGCATCTACGCTCATGTCGAGTTCGATCACATCGCTTTTCCGCATCATCAGAAAAAAACCGGAAGTGGGATTAGGTGTGGTCGGCACATAAACGCTTACATACTCCCCCTTGAGATGGTTGACTACATCGCCACCCGGGTACCCTGTCATGAATGCAATAGTCCATGAACCCTCGCGCGGATATTGCACCAGCAGCGCCTTGCGGAAGGCCTCGCCCTGGCTGGAAAACAGCGTGTCGCTGACTTGCTTTACACCGTAATAGATCGATTTCACCACCGGAATGCGCCATAACACGCCTTCCCAGAAAATCACCAGCCGCTGCCCTATGATATTTGTCGTGAGCAGACCCGTGAGGAAAACCACCAGCAACGTCAGCACCACGCCCATGCCGGGAATATACATGCCCACCACGGTTTCAGGATGCAGGCTGGCCGGCAGGAGCAGCAGCGACTGGTCCATCGTGCTGATCAGAAATTTCAACGCCCAGGCGGTGATACCGAGAGGTACCCAGATCAGGAGCCCAGTGATGAAATAACGTTTCATATTCAGCAGTATCCGCCTTTAATCGGTAGGGCAGGCGGGGCAAGCGGCCCCGGCGGCCGGGGGGGTTGGCGTAGCGGTTTCAGCCTTCGCAACCACTGGTGCTTCACTATCCGGCTTCGCTTTCGGCTTCGCACTATTCTTGAAATCGGTTACATACCAACCACTGCCCTTCAATTGAAAGCCCGCAGCGGAGATAAGCTTGGCATAAGCATCGCTGCCGCATGCGGGACAAGCCGCAACCGGCGCATCGTTCACCTTTTGCAGATATTCCTTTTCAAAACTACAGGACCCGCAACGGTATTCATAAATCGGCATGACAGCCCCTCCAATAAAGCAGAATCGAAAAAAATGGAATTATACCTCAACCACTTGCTTAACCGGGAAATATGGGCTGCTAGCGGGATTACAAGATATGGATGCGGCAAGACGCATCGATAAAGATGCCGGGATAGCTGACCTGGGGATTCAGTGTAATGGATGATAAAACATCCGTACAGAGATGTTTGTATCTCTAGATATCAAAAAATAGATGGAGCCTATTCACGCTGATCCTGCACATGGATTGTGTAGTCATCGCGATTGTGAGAGCGATAAGGACTCTCCTCGCAAAACCGAATAAATGCCAGATCTCGAGCGACACTTTCTGAGCTGGCTTCGATATCGTAAGCTGCAAGAACGCCACTGAAATTGGGCCCGTCATTTATTGATGGTTCGACCGGTGCAATAAGGACTTTGTATATCATTCATAGCTCCTTTTTTATGTTTCGTCATCCTGTTGCCTGCCGGTCTCTGCATCAGCGGATAGAGAGTATTCGGCTGCGAAAAAGCAATTAGTCGGTGAGTCGATACGACGGTATCCAAGAAAGATCGTGAGATGAATAATCATTATAGCCATCTCATCAGCCAAATGTTGTACCAGCGCTGTCGTACTTTAGATACACGGTTGAGGACTTCCAGTAAACGAATCAGGAAGCGCCGCCCGAAACTCGGGTGTCGTTCCAGATTGCCGATGGTTGTCTGATCCAGGCGCGGGACTAACAGATTTAGCTTAGACGTTGAAACGAAAATGCATCACATCGCCATCCTTGACCACATACTCCTTCCCTTCCAGCCGCATCTTTCCCGCTTCCTTCGCCCCCTGTTCACCTTTGCAAGCGATGAAATCGTCATAGGCGATGACTTCCGCGCGAATGAAGCCTTTCTCGAAATCGGTATGGATTACCGCAGCTGCCTGTGGAGCAGTGTCACCCTTTGATATGGTCCAGGCACGCACCTCTTTCACGCCAGCGGTGAAATAAGTCTGGAGCCCGAGTAACTGGTAGGCGGCGCGAACCAGACGGTTCAGTCCTGGTTCTTCCAGATTCATGTCGGCAAGAAAAATCTGCTTGTCCTCATCCGGCATTTCTGCAATTTCCGACTCCAGGGCGGCGCAGATCGCGACTACCGGCGCGCCTTCGCGCGCGGCATATTCTTCCACACGCGCCAGTAGCGGATTTTCGGTGAAGCCCTTTTCGTCGACGTTGGCTACATAAATGGCCGGCTTGGCGGTCAGCAGGCAGAGTGGCTTCAATAATTGCTGTTGTTCCCTATCCAGTCCCAGGCTTCTCACAGGTTTACCCTGGTCGAGGTGTGCCAGCGTTGCTTCCAGTAGCGCCACGAACTTGACCGCCTCCTTATCGCCAGACCTGGCTAGCTTGGTTTCGCGTTGCAGCGCCTTTTCCACGGTCGTGAGGTCGGCAAGCGCCAATTCGGTCTGTATGGTCTCGATGTCCGAAACCGGGTCGACATTCCCGGCAACGTGCACGACGTTGTCATTGACGAAGCAGCGCACCATATTGACAATGCCATCGGTCTCGCGAATGGTGGCAAGAAACTTGTTGCCCAATCCTTCGCCTTTTGATGCGCCCGCAACAAGACCGGCGATATCGACGAACTCGACGATAGCGGGCTGTACTTTTTGCGGCTTGACAATCTCCGAGAGCGCAGCCAGACGCTTATCCGGGACTTCGACGATGCCGACGTTAGGCTCGATGGTGCAGAATGGATAGTTTTCAGCGGCTATACCGGCTTTGGTCAGCGCATTGAACAGGGTGGATTTCCCCACATTGGGCAAACCAACGATACCGCATTTCAGACTCATAAGTTTTTTAAACTACAAAGATTAGATTCCAGGACTATGAATGCCCGAAATGTGGAAGATGAGATGAACTGCTGTTCTTTCTCAATGCTTATCGTTCATTCTTTATTTTTTGTATGTAATTTCATCATCGCTGCCTGACAGTTGCCTTCCGCGATGAGTGGCCAGACTTTCAGGCTACTGTGAATGGCCTCGTCTATCAACGCCGCTTCTTCCTTGCGCGGAGGCTGCAATACGTAATTTACCACAGCATTTTTGTCCCCGGGATGACCGATGCCGATGCGCAGGCGCCAGAATTCCCGGGTGGCTAGGTGGGCAGCGATGTCCTTCAAACCGTTGTGTCCACCGAGTCCGCCGTCCAGCTTCAGTCTGGAGACTCCCGGTGGCAAATCCAGTTCATCATGAACCACGAGAATCCGTTCGGGCTGGATTTTATAAAAACGGCACAGAGCCGCAACTGCTTTTCCGCTGGCATTCATGTAAGTCTGGGGATTGAGCAGCCACAGCTCTGAATCGCCCTGGCCGGCGCGCGCGCACAGACCATGAAACCGTGCTTCCGCTTTCAGCGTGATACGCAGCTCATCCGCCAGGCGGAATAACCACCAGGCGCCGGCATTGTGGCGAGTAGCCGCGTATTCCTTGCCCGGGTTGCCAAGACCGACGATGAGTTTCATTGAACGTAACAGAAAGAAGAATACGCTTGCTCAGTAAAGGAAAAGCCCACCGGAACCGATATGACTCCAGCGGGCCCACATGAAAAACCTGCCGGTATTATTTCTTTTTCCCGGCGTCCTTTTTCTCACCTTCCTTTGCCACGCCTTCTTTCTTCTGTACTGTCGTCGGAATATCCGCAGCCGCCACCCCGGCTGCCGCTTCCTCGGCTGCCACTGCCCGCGGAATCACTATGGTTGCCACCGGCAAATCATCGCCCTTGATAAGTGAGGGAATTTCGACGCCTTCGGGCAGCTGCAAGTCGCTCAAGTGGATGGTATTTCCCGCAGCCAGATCAGCCAGATCCACCGAAATGAACTCCGGCAGATCTTTGGGCAGACAGGAAACGTCCAGTTCGGTAAGCACGTGACTGACAATACCGCTGGAAAGTTTTACTCCCGGAGAAATTTCCGCATTTATGAAGTGCAACGGCACTTTCATATGGATTTTTTTATTCGGATCGACGCGCTGAAAATCGATATGCAGCACTTGAAGTTTGAACGGGTGCATTTGTATGTCGCGCAACAGGACCCGTTCTTTCTGCCCCTCTACCTCCATGGACAGGATGGAGGCATGGAAGGCTTCCTGCTTGAGCTGATGATAAAGACTGTTATGATCCAGCTGGATCGCTTGCGCCGGATTTTCTCCGCCATAGATGATTCCCGGCACACTGCCAGAACCACGCAGGCGGCGGCTCGCACCCTTGCCCTGCAATGTGCGCTTTTTGGCGCTGATTTCAATTTGCATCTGTTTTCTCCAAAATGTGGATCATCCGCGACCAGATGACCCGATTAATAAAAGCTTGTGAACTGTGTTCGAATCCAATTGCAATACGTCTCTTTCCTTCTTTTTCTGCATATGTACGAATCTTTTAGAGACCTTACTCCATGAATAAGGAACTCACCGAGTCTTCATTACTGATCCTCAGCATTGTTTCCGCGAGCAGGCTTGCCACGCTCAACTGGTAAATGCGATCGCAGGCTCTCGCGTCCTCTCGCAGCGGAATGGTATCAGTGACCACCAGCTTGTCCAGGGCGGAATTCTCGATCCGCTCCACCGCCTTGCCCGACAATACCGGGTGGGTGCAGTATGCCAGCACGCGCTCCGCCCCCTGCTCCTTCAAAGCCCGGGCAGCTTCACACAAGGTATTGGCGGTATCCACCATGTCATCCATAATTACGCAGGTGCGCCCCTCCACCTCGCCGATTATGTTCATTACCTTCGCCACATTCGCTTTGGGGCGCCGTTTATCTATGATTGCCAGATCGCATTCAAGGCGCTTTGCCATCTGCCTGGCCCGCACTACCCCGCCTACATCGGGAGAAACCACTACCAGATTCTGATAATCGCTTTTCCATAGATCGCCCAACAGAATCGGCATGCTGTAAATGTTATCCACCGGAATATCAAAAAACCCCTGAATCTGGTCTGAATGCAGATCCATCGTCAAAAGCCGGTCTATCCCTACACTCGTCAGCATATTTGCCACGACTTTGGCAGTGATCGGGACCCGTACCGAACGTGGCCTTCTATCCTGACGGGCGTATCCAAAATAAGGCATCGCCGCCGTAATCCGCCCGGCGGACGCCCGTTTCAACGCATCGACCAATACCAGCAATTCGACCAGCGTATCGTTGGTGGGCATGCAGGTGGACTGCAAAACAAATACATCCTTGCCCCGGACATTCTCAAGAATTTCAACCATTACCTCGCCGTCGCTGAAGCGGCCGACCGTTGCGCGTCCTATACGGATATTCAGATGCCGCACAACATCCTGCGCCAGCTTGGGATTGGCGTTACCGGTAAAAACCATCAAGCTATCGTAGGCCATGACTGGGAGCGGTAAGTTTGAAAATATGAATCGGGAGCCGGGGGATTCAAGCGAATGCACGCAAATACAAAGAGCTTAACCACCATCCGGCTGTCTGGCCGGTCTTGAATCTCAAGACCTGAAAATTGGCTGGGGAGGTAGGGATCGAACCTACGAATGCCGGAATCAAAATCCGGTGCCTTACCACTTGGCGACTCCCCAATTACTGTTCCGCAAAATCATGCATGGGATGACGATCCAATCCCTGTGCCACAAAACCATTCATGTCGAATGGAAGCTGCGCCTGCGCTGCTTTTGCTGAATGCTCCGTAGCGAACTCCGCAAACACACAGGCGCCGGAACCCGTCATTGCCGTCATCCGTGAATTGCCGAGCCGTTTGAGCCACTCCAGGTGGCGTGCCACTTCGGGATATGCCCGGCAAACTACCGGCTCAAGATCGTTGTGTCCTCGCTCGACGGAAAAGGGCGGTATTTTGATCGGAATCGTGTTTCGTGTCAATTCCTTACTGGTAAAAACCTGCGCAGTTGAGACGTGTACGGATGGGGTCAGGATCAGATACCACGCGGGAGACAGGGCAATGGGCGAAAGTTTTTCGCCAATGCCCTCAGCAAAGGCATTCTGGCCAAAAATGAACACGGGCACATCCGCCCCCAGTCTGAGCCCCAGCTTTAAAAGCCGGCTCCTTTGCCAGCCCAATCCCCATAAACGATTGAGCGCCAGCAATGTCGTGGCGGCATCGGAACTACCGCCCCCCAGCCCGCCTCCCATTGGAATTCGTTTTTCCAGAAAAATATCCACACCCGCCGAAACGCCGCTTTCCTGTTGCAGCAGTCTGGCCGCACGCACGCACAGGTCCTTGTCTTCAGGCACCCCGGCAGTTGGCGTATGCAACTTGACCGCGCCATCTGTCCGGAGCGCAAAATCAAGTTGATCCGAAAAATCCACCAATCGAAAAACCGTTTGCAATAGGTGATAGCCATCCTCCCTGCGTCCGACCACATGAAGGAACAGGTTAAGCTTTGCCGGCGCGGGGCAAGAGAGTTTCGCCATCGAATTTACATGGGCTTCAGTGAGTTCCAGCATCCCAATCATCTATCACGAGTTTTATCTGAAGGCCGTCGCGTTTAAGCATCAATAACCGGGGGGACGCAGTCCGGGCTTGGGTAGTCTGTACCGGCACAATCGGGGGATAACCGAAATAGCCGATCTCCCATCCATCCTGACGAATAGCCATTACGCGCCCGTCCATGTCCAGGTCTATTGCGGATACCGTAGCGGGCGAGTTCATGCTTTGTACCCAGTATTGCAAACCCATGAGAGGCAACCGCCAACCCAACACCTGGTCGGTCAGGCTTTCCACGTCGGCAGCATAATAACTCTCCTGTTCCGCGGTCGTCAGATACACGCCTTCAGGCCGCCGCTGAATCTGGGCCAAAGTCTGCCCCAATGGTGAAAGCAGAAGAATTTCGTCGCCTCTTTCTGTATGACGCCATTGTACTCCACCGGAAAAACTTTCTTTGCCACCCTTCACCGAGACCCGGCCGACAAGCCCAAAATCGGCCGCCCTTGCATCAGCCATTCCCGCAACAGGCTCAGTGACGAGGGTACGAGCTACATTATTTTTATGCGGAAGGGCTGTACAACCTGAAAAAAAAGGTGGCACACATAAAATGAGACCCCACCAGAGGAAAATAAAGCGATTTCTTAACAGCGGGAACACCTTGACCACGGAATGAAGCGGCGTTATACCAACATGAGAAATGATGTTTCCGACGTGTTGCACTACTTCATGAATTTCTTCATGGTGCTGAGCAACACCTCGTTATCGGGGTGGTTCTTGAGCGCTGACTGCCAAACTTCTGTCGCCTCTTCCTTTGTCCCCTGCACCCATAAGACTTCACCCAGGTGAGCCGCGATTTCCGGATCCGGAGTCAGCCCGAAGGCCTGTTTCAGGTAGCTGAGCCCTTGATTGAGATTGCCCATGCGGTAATGCACCCACCCCAGACTGTCCATAATGTAGGGATCGTTCGGGGAAAGCTTGATGGCCTTTTCAATAAGCTCCAGCGCTTCCGGCAAGCGGTTGCTGTGTTCCGCAAGACCATAGCCCAGCGCATTGTATGCGTGAGCATGATCCGGCCTTAACTGGATCAGCTTACGCAAGTCCTGCTCCATGATGTCGGATTTGCCGATTTTTTCTGCCGCCAAAGCTCGATCATAGAGCAGCTCAGGATAGTCGGGAAGCTTTTTCAGACCACTGCTCAACAGCTCAAATGCTTTCTGGTAACCCCCAGCTTCCCGCAGCAATTGCGCCTCGGCGATTATCAACTGCGCAGTTTGCTGATCATTCGTGACCGGCAGACTGTGCAGGTGCTGCAGGCCTTCGTTCATTTTGCCTATTCTGCTCAGCAGGATGGCGTATTTGATTTGTGCCGGAATATATTGACTACCACTCGTCACTGAGCGATACCAGTCCATCGCTGTATCAATCTGCCGGGTTTTTTCATTGATGCCGCCGAGATAAAAGCGGACCATGCCTGGATCTCTGTAGCCCAACTCCAATGCTCTCTTGAAATTCGACTCGGCCTGGTCATATTCTTGCAATTCCATGGATAGCAACCCCACAGCCACCGCGACATCGGCATTGTTGGGGTTCTCCTCCAGCAATTGCTGGAACTGTTCGCGTGCCTTGCTATAATTCTTTTCCGACAGCAATAACCGGGCATAGGTAATTCGCGTATCGTTGGCTTTAGGATAATCCTCGAGATAGTCTTCAAAAAATTCAAGCGCACTGGCATTGGAGTTCCGCGCCAGTATCCGCCCTTGATAAATTGCCGCTATCTCCCACTCCGGACGAAGCGCCAATGCCCGTTTCATCTCTGTCAGTGCGATATCGAAACGTTCGGCAAACCATGCTGCCTGGGATACCGCAAAATGGGCCTCGGGTAGTTTTGGATAGGGTTGGGCAAGTTGCTTCACCAGTTCGAACGTCGTATTTTTGTTGGTATTGCGTACTAGGAGGCTGTTCAATTGCATAAAAGCCTCATCGATATTATCTCCCGCAGAGGCCAGCAGTTTTTCGAGATGGGGCCGGGCTTCATCCAGTCTGTCGAAATTTACCAGAAGCGCTGCCAGGGTCTGGCGGGCGCCAACCGAATTCGGATCAAGTTCAGCCCAGATTTGCGCCGCTTCAAGTGCCGGCACGGGCTGACGTGCTTGAAGCGCAATTTCCGTGGCACGCTGGGCAACACGCGGATCGCGAGTGGTTTTCGCGAGCTTGAGATAAGTACGAATCGCAATTTCCGTGTCACCACGCTGCAGAGCCGTTTCCCCCAGCAAGAAATCGAACAGCATGGGGCCAGTCAAGTCCTGACTGGGTAATTTTGACTGTCCAGCTCTGGCCTTCTCTACCGGCTTATCCGCTTTGACATCGGATTTGGCAGGAATCTGCGAGCAGGCAGCAAGAAAAAGCAGCGGCAATGCGCCAGGAATTTTAAGACTCATGGGAAGATCCAGACAAGGTTCGAAAAAGGCTGTAAATGGCGGGTTATCCGTCAGTACAGTCCGCATATTAGGTATATTTTACGCTTATCACAAGTGGACAAACCGAACCAGGACGTTGCAAGCACTTTATAGGGACAGTTCTGCAAGTCAAAGTTCCATATGAGTTCTCTTATCACGTTAAGAAACGTGGAAGCCGGATATAAGGAGCGGTTTTGACAAATTCGAGTTTATCGAGGCGTTCCAATGGTTGAACAAATCGGCCCCCCAGCCATCCTGGCCCGCGGCCTGTGCCGCTATTTCGGTACTCGGGTCGCCGTGCATGACATCAACCTGGAACTGAGGCATGGTGAAGTGCTGGGATTTCTCGGCCCCAACGGGGCAGGCAAAACAACAGTCATGCGCATGCTTACCGGCAACCTGGCCCCGAGCGCGGGCAGGGTTGAGATCTGCGGTATAGATTTGCTGCTCAAGCCACGAGACGCCAAAGTCCGGGTCGGGTACCTGCCCGAGATACCGCCACTCTACCGGGAATTAACGGTAAACGAATACCTGCGGCTTGCCGCCAGACTGCATCGGGTGGAAAACGGGAACATTCATTCGGCATTAGCTGGGGTCACGCAACGGTGCGGACTGAGCAATACAGGCGAACAATTGATTGGTTCTCTGTCAAAAGGCTATCAGCAACGGGTAGGAATTGCCCAGGCAATCATTCACGATCCTGATGTCATCGTGCTTGATGAACCGACAGCGGGGCTCGATCCCAACCAGATGCGAGAAATGCGCAGCCTCATTCGTGAACTCGGCGCGGAGCGCAGCGTCATTCTTTCGACGCACATCCTGTCTGAGGTAGAAAGTGTGTGTGATCGGGTCCAAATCATGCATGAGGGGCGAACGGTGTTTGACGATTCCATAGCCCGGCTGAAACAAAAAGGAACAAGTCTGGAGGAGTCATTCGTACGCCTCACCATGAATCATGCAACCGTATAAGTCGGGTTCCCTATAGTTCTCGTGCAGCGCTCACTCGTTTGAAGGCTGAGTGACAACCGGGTTGACAACCAAGCCGGCAAAATCGGATTTATCAGGTCTCCGCGAGAAACAAGGTTTAATTATCATGATCCTAGCCGTTGCACAGAAGGAACTGAAAATATTGTTCAGCTCACCGCTGGCCTGGCTGATACTTGCGCTGGTGCAACTGGTGTTGACATGGGTTTTCCTGGCGCATCTCGATACCTTTCTGGAAATTCAGCCGCAACTGATCAAGATTGCCAACCCGCCCGGCGTGACTGAAACGATTATTGCGCCGTTATTCGCGACGGCTGCGATCGTATTTTTAATGACGACTCCCCTTTTAACCGCGCGTCTCATCGCTGAGGAGCGCCGCAATCACACCCTGCCTTTCCTTATTTCCGCACCGATTTCGATAGCCGAAATCGTGATAGGAAAATTTCTTGGCCTGCTGATTTTCTTGTCCGCCCTGATTGCCCTGGTTGCCGCATTATCACTTTCTCTGCTGGCAGGGGGCCGGCTGGATTTTGGTTTATTGCTGAGCAATATCGCTGGCCTGTTCCTCGTATCCGCCTGTTTCGTCTCACTCGGACTTTATATTTCCTGTCTCAGCGCCCAGCCTGCAACCGCCGGTGCCGGTGCGATGGGCGCGCTGCTCGGGCTATGGGTGATGGATACCTTAGCTGCGGACGAGGATGGCATAGGCATAGCGCGCAACTTTTCTCTACTCGCCCATTATGAAAGTTTCAATCGCGGGTTGATAGACACTTTTGGCCTGGCATACTTCGCACTTTTTACTCTGATCTTTCTGATGTTATCCGTTCGCAGGCTCGATAACGAACGATTGCGTGGCTAATTCTCTGCACATCTCCGATAGTGATCATGATTAACGACAAGCTGCGGTTGCACTGGCTGGTGCGAAACGGCGTGTTTGTGATAATGCTGATATTTCTGGTTGGATTGCCAGGTTATCTGGCATGGGAAACACGCACCCAATGGGATGTCAGCCAGAATGAACGTAATAGTTTAAGTCAGGAAAGCGTAGAGGTGCTGGAGAAGATTGACGGCCCACTCGTGGCAACTGTCTACGCCAGTCAGGATGCGCAGCTTGGGAATATTCCCAAAAAAATCAGAGACTTTCTGTCACCTTATCAGCGTATCAAGCCCGATTTCGACGTCACATTCGTTGATCCCGCCGAACAGCCAAAACTCGCGCAAGAGGCGGGAGTCCAGACTAATGGAGAAATGGTGGTTGAATTGAATGGCAGGCGCGAACACCTCATCAGCTTTAATGAGCATGCGCTAATCAATCTGCTGATGCGGCTGGCCCGTTCCGGCGACAAACTGGTGATGGCTCTCAGCGGCCATGGCGAGCGCAAGCTCGATGGGGCTGCCAGCGCTGACCTGGGCGAATTTGGCAAGCAATTGACAGCCAAGGGTTTCAGGATTCAAGCGCTTAACTTTGCTATTGCCGCGGATGTGCCGCCTGATACGAGCGTGCTGATTATTTCTTCGCCGCAAGTGGACCTCCCGGAAGGCGTCGTGGAGAAACTGCTGGCGTACATCGAGAGCGGTGGCAATCTTTTATGGCTATTGGACCAGGAGCCGCTGCACGGGCTGCAACCGTTGGCCGAGAAACTGGAATTGACCCTCACACCGGGCGTCGTCATCGATCCTCAAGCGCAGCAATTAAAGGCACCTATCACTTTCTCGGTGGGCGCCAATTATGGGCAGCATCCCATCACAAATAATTTCGATTACATTACTGTCTTTCCTTTTGCCCGTCAGATCACTATCAATGACAACGAGGAATGGCGCAGCGTCTCACTGGTGGAAGCCGCCCAAACCGGGTGGGTGGAAACCGGAAAGCTGGATGCGGGCATTGTCTTCGATACCATGTATGATGTGTCAGGGCCTGTCAGTATCGCCGCTGCGCTGAGCCGCAGCTTGCATGAGCGCGAGCAGCGTATTGCTGTCATTGGCAGTGGCTATTTTCTTGCCAATACCTATCTGGGCCATGGCAAGAACCTGGATTTCGGCATTAATCTCGTCAATTGGCTCGCCGGCGATGAAGACCTTATCGCCATTCAACCCCGTGCGACAGTCGACAGCAGCCTGTCCCTGGATGAGTCAACGCTCACCATCATGGCCTGGTGCTTCCTCATCGTTATGCCGCTGATTTTTCTGACCAGTGGGATGATAATATGGCGGAGGCGGAGAAGGAGATAACCCGGTGACGCATCGCCGTAGAAGAGCAATTGTTGCGCTGCGTTCTCCAGCCGTGCAGTGCTTCGGCTGTTAAAATTTCTTGAGCAATCCCTCATCCCCTTATGCCGGACATTTCAGTTGCCTGAATTACCTGAAGTCGAAGTTATCCGCCGAGGCATCGCACCCCAGCTTGAGGGACACTGCATTGCCGCGGTCACGATACGAAATCCGAATTTGCGCTGGCCGGTGCCGCTCGACCTGGGGCAAACACTTTGCGGGCTGAAAATCGGAAAGGTGATGCGGCGCGGAAAATACCTCTTGTTCGACTGTGGCAAAGGCACGCTGATCCTCCATCTTGGCATGTCGGGCAGCCTGCGGTTACTGCCGGCTTCATCTACAGCATCAGCGATAACGGCACCGCAGAAGCATGATCACGTGGACCTGATTCTGGAGAACGGCATGACTCTCCGCTTCAAGGACCCTCGCCGCTTTGGCGCAATGCTGTGGTCACCCGCTGAAGTCTGTTGTCATAAGTTGTTGGCCCAGCTTGGGCCCGAGCCACTCACGGATGCGTTCAATGGAAATCTGCTATACAAAAAAACCCGGGGCCGTAGCGCCAGCATCAAAGAGGTATTGATGAATAGCCGCATTGTAGCCGGCGTCGGAAACATCTACGCCAATGAAGCGCTCTTCCGCGCAGGCATCAATCCCACAACTGCCGCTGGCCGGCTTGGAGTAACCAGATGCGAAAGACTGGCGCGGGCGGTAAAGGAAATACTCAGTCTCGCAATTGAAGCGGGGGGAAGCAGCTTGCGCGATTTCGTTGGCAGCGATGGAAATCCCGGCTATTTCCAGCAGCAATACTGGGTTTACGGTCGAACCGGCCAGCCCTGCCGGAAGTGTGGTACAAAGATTGAGCAAATCAAACAGGGACAGCGTTCAAGCTTTTATTGTCCACATTGTCAAAGATAAGCCAGCGGAGCGTCCGGCACTGGAAGCGTCTGCATATTCATCACGGTTAAGTTCACAAGCAAGAGGATGTACATGAATATTACTTTCATCGGCGGCGGCAATATGGCGCGCGCCTTGATAGGCGGGCTACTGCAACAGGATTACTCGCCTGCGCAGATACGCGTAGCGGAAATAAATGCAGAAACGCGCGAGAAAATAAAACAGGATTTTCGTATAGAAGCCGTGGCCGACCTTGCCCAAGGCGTGGCAAATACTGACGTAATCGTGCTGGCGGTAAAGCCGCAACAACTTGCGATCGTGGCAAGGGAGCTTGCGCCGCTGCTCAAGAATCATCTGGTCATTTCCATCGCTGCCGGTATTCGCGCAAAAGATATCTCCCGCTGGCTTGGCTCCACGCGCATTGTGCGAGCCATGCCGAATACGCCCGCATTGATTCGCGCGGCTGTTACCGGCCTGTATGCAATGGCCGGTGTAAGCAAAGAGGAAAAACAAAATGCGGAGGCCATACTTGGTGCGGTAGGCACGGTACTATGGGTTGAAAGTGAGGAGCTGCTGGATGCCGTTACAGCCATCTCCGGCAGCGGCCCGGCCTATATATTCTATTTTATGGAGGCGATGCAGAAGGCGGGGCGTGAATTAGGGCTGCATCCGGCTCAGGCACGGCAGCTGAGCATCGAGACCTTTCTCGGGACGGCGAGGCTCGCGAGCCAAAGCGATGAAGATGCCGTTGTCCTGCGCGCACGAGTCACTTCGCCGGGCGGGACCACCGAACGTGCAATACAGTCACTTGAAAATGAAGAGGTCAGAAATGCAATCGAACATGCGATTCATTTATCGCACCAGCGCTCGGGCGAACTGGGAGATGAATTTGGTAAGACATAAACGTACCGCGGGTTTTATTTAGGATATGCTCAGCCAAATGTTGATATTTCTGCTCGATACCATGCTGGGGCTGTTTTCTCTGGCGCTGCTGCTGCGTTTTTATATGCAACTGCTGCGCGCGCCCTATCGCAACCCGTTGTCGCAATTTCTCATCGCAATTACGGATTTTTTGGTAAAGCCTGCAAGGCGCATAATCCCGAGCTTCAGAAGCATGGATCTTTCCACCTTGCTGTTGGCATGGCTTGCACAGATCATGCTGCTGGCCGGCATACATATGCTTCAGGGCTATGATTTCAGCTCGACTATCGGCATCGCAGCCGGAGGGCTATCGCTACTGGCGTTGGTGGAAATCATCAAGATGACGCTCTATATTGTAATGGCGGCGGTAATCATGCAGGCTGTGCTCTCCTGGTTTAATCCACACAGCCCGCTAGCCCCTGTGCTCGATAGCTTTACCCGGCCATTTCTGGGTCTTTTCCGGCGGTATATTCCTCCCATCGGCAATATCGACTTGTCCCCGCTGTTTGTGCTGGTGATTATTCAATTACTGTTGTTCGTGGCGGGCGGGATGGAGAGGGAAATTTCCCGTCTGTTCTAATGCCTGAACCTGACGTGGCGCCTTATCCATGGTGCCGCAGTGACAGCGACGGCGGGTTGCTTATCCTCACCCTGCACATACAACCCGGTGCGAAACGCACCGAAGCCGTTGGATTACATGGCGACGCACTGAAAATCAGGCTTTCCGCTCCACCGGTGGAAGGCGCAGCCAACGCCGCGCTGCTGGAATTTCTTGCCGAGACTTTTGACGTTCCGCAACGTCAGGTGACGCTCAGACAAGGACTAAAATCCCGGCGAAAAGTGGTTGAAATCAGGCAACCGAGTCGTGGACCCGATGCGCTAGGTAAAAAGACTATCGATTAAAGAGGCTCAATTCCAATTCCAGCTACCGGGCAGCCATAACGACTCTCCGGGGAACACATTATTTTGCGATGGTGATACTCGGCACGCCAACGCGGGGCAAATCGGTAATAGTCATTTGAAACAGCAGGTATAACATCTGGAAAGCATCCTGGTTCCAGCGGGCCAGAGGGCCTACCGTGTTTACGGCATAGTACCGGTCATGGGAGCGAATCGACAGGTCCGCTTCCCGGGGTGAAGAGTCCGACACAATGAGTTCCATCGTGGCAACCGGGTTTTCATCCCGCTTGACGGGCGGAGTGCGTGGATCTTTCTCGACATGATACTCCGGCTCGTCCCCGATGGAACGGCCGAGGAAACCGAGAATTGCATGGAAGCTTCTGAGCCGGAAGGTTCCTTTGATGGGCCATTCCCCACCTGAACGGTTGGGGCGGATATCGAAGGCAACGTCATTGGTAATCCACTCCGTTGCCTCCTCACTCAACTGCGTGCGCTCCTCCGGAGATAGCGTGTCGGGATCATAATTGGTAATGAGAATCGGACCCGGCACTTGTTTGCGAAGCGTATAGGTATTCTCCTGCTTGTTATAGACCACGAGAAACTCTTTCTCCAGGGCTTGAAAGCCTTCCGCCGTAACCGAACTGGCGGAGATTGTCCAGGTGCGGTCCAGGATCAATGGTTCGGCGTAGAGTTGATTCTGGTCCTGAATGGCTGAGAGATGAAGCACCACGCGACGGAACATCTCGTAGCCCGGCGAATCGGATGGAGTATTACGATAGGCGACCTGCCCGGTTGGGTCCTGAATGCGGACTTCCTGCGCCATCAATCTCAACAAGAGATCGATATCGTAGCGCTGACGGAGCAGAAGGGTGAGCTTGCTCTGCTGAAATGGAGTGAGAAGCCGTTTGGTGAATTCTTCGCCCTCGATCGGAACAATGCTGATAGTGGGATTTTCAGCGACACTGCCGCCGAATATCGGCATCAGCACCTGTCCGGCCAGTCCACCCAGCGCTGGCGTAGCCCCCGCATTGAATCGAAAATCGAATGTAGCCGCTACGTTCGAGACGCCGGTGAAATGGATGGGCTGACGGTGATGAGCGCGGGCAATATTCATCAACAGCTGCTTGGATGCTGCGCTGGTGATGGCGTCGTCATAGGCCCCGACTGCGCGGTTGAGGGTAATGGGGGATACACAGCCGGAAAGTGCGAGCAAGAACCCCAGGGGCCCGATACACAGCAGCGAACGCAGCAAACGTTGCGGGTGAAAGATATCTGCGAGTCCTATTTTCAACGAAGTATTCACCGAAGTATCTCTTCAGAACCCAAGGCGTTCACCCGCCCCAAGCAGTGTTGCAACACCAATGATCGCAAATATTGCCGCGGCAATACCATGTACGAGACGCACCGGGATACGATTTGCCATGTGTTCCCCCAGATGAACCGCCGGAACATTGGCAATCATCATTCCCAATGTGGTACCAGCCACAACTGCGAAAAATAATTGATATTGCGCGGCAAGCGCAATGGTTGCGATTTGTGTCTTGTCGCCCATCTCGGCAAGGAAGAAAGCCACGAGAGTAGTAACAAACACACCATATTGCGCGAGGGTGGCGTCAGTCTCATCGAACCGGTCGGGAATGAGCGTCCAGATTGCCATGCCGATAAACAACAACCCAAGCACCCAGCTCAGGATTTCAGGCCTAAGTAACGTAATAACCCATGAACCGATAGCGCCGGCAAAAGCATGGTTTAACAAAGTAGCGACGAGTATACCGAGCACTATGGGAATCGGTTTGCGAAATTTTGCGGCAAGGATAAAAGCGAGAAGTTGCGTTTTGTCGCCAATTTCCGCGAGCGCAACAACGCCAGCCGAGACGAGGAAAGCTTCCATGCATTCGCACTCCCTGGCCGGATAAGAACAATGACCACACTTCTCCCGGCCAGTCCGGAGACAATGTGGTCAAAGGTCTTGCCAGGCATGAGAACCGCTTGCACCACGACCTGACGGTCAAGTATGTTGATGCAAGCCCTTTCAAAGGTAATGAAAGGAGACTACTCCCCAGTGACGAAGCATATTGTACTTGTCCCATTGCAGAGTGTCTATCGGCGTATGCAGGGTTATGATTATGACGACATTCAGCCCGCTCCCAAGGTCGGAGCGCATAATAAGGCCCACGGATCGAGAGTAACTTCGATCAGTGCTGGTTCTCTATCGGTCTGCGACTGCTGTTTTCTGTTTTTCTGTCATGATACGCTTATCAACGATTACGAAACGAGGAGTCCGTAATGCTCAAGAAGAATCTTTCCCGGAATAATAGGAGTCTCGAGAATGAAGTGATCCTGGCCGTGATTGTGCTGTATCTATTGCTCGCACTTGTGATGACGGTAGTGCACTACGTACAACCTGCGGAGCAGCAAACGGTAACGTCGTCAATGTCGCCTTCCCATAACGAAAAGAACCCCGCAAGCCTGAAGGGGCGTAACTGAGTCTGCGCCGCAACCCCGTGCCAGGGGAAGAGAAAGAGGAATTTATCATGATTCACACCATCATCAGGACCAATCAATCGCTTTCTGTCATTCATGGACTGCCACAGCTTGAAAATCGCAACGAGGTGGTTTGGCTGGAGATCAATGCGCCGACCGCTGAAGAGACTGCGAATCTGGGCCAGCGATTCGGCATTGATACCCGGCCCCAGAGCAGCAGTGTCGCAGACGATGGAACGTTCATGTATATGCGTTCCAAGCTGCTCAAGTTAGGTATCGACACGACCCCGAGTTTCGGTGATGTAACCTTTCTTCTGGGCGAGCAACTGGTTGCTATTCTTGATGAAGATCCTGATTTTCATCCATTCGAGTTTGCCTTGCAACGCATGAACCGCAAGCTGAATCATGTCAAAAGCCCCAAGGCGGTACTGCGCTTGTTATTGCAGGTGGCCAATGATGGCGCCGACGCTGTAATAGACCGAATAGCAGATGAACTTGAGCGGAATGCCAAAGAGATTTCCGAAATATCCGATGGATACAACGCACACGGAAGGGAGCTGGGCGTGCCGGATCTCATCGGCACGATGCAAAGTCTTAACGAAAAGGAAGAGTTGATTTCGCGCTGTATCGAGGCTCAATTGTCGTTGGCGCGCGCAGTGCGTTACCTCAACGGCGAGATTGATAACGTAACCGAAGCGGAATTACAGGTATTGACAACCGAACTCGCTGAGGATGTGGCGGGAGTCAAAGAGCATGCTTACTTCGAACACGAGAAGGTGCGTTACCTGCAGAATGCCGTCACGAATATTCTCAACATCAAACAGAACCAGATCGTCAAGGTTTTCACTATCATTACCGCCGTTTTCCTGCCACCCACACTTGTGGGTACCTTCTACGGAATGAATTTTGCTGTAATGCCCGAACTTTCCTGGGAGCATGGATTCATTTATTCGATGGTCCTGACCTTAACGGCTGCATTACTACCGCTTTTATACATAAAACGCAAAGGTTGGTTACGGTAAGCAATGGTAGTCGGCAGTGACTGGCGGGAAACAGGAACTCTCGAGGCATTTTTCAGTCTATTAACGGCAATAATCGCACTCGTACCGTTGGAATGGAGCATCAAGCGCTCGTTATCATCTTCATACTGGTTTTTTTACCTGAAGCGAGCCGAAACTGGACCTGAAAATGTCGGAATTACTGGGATCGTATGCTGTTTCCACCGTCAAACAACAAAATGTGTGCGAGAAAGCCTCACGCTTCATCGCTATTTTGCGTTAAATTGGGCGACTGTCGCTTTTTTTGCTATATTGGCATTGGGATAACACCGATAATAAAATTGATGCGCTAAAGAGGGTTTTGCTGGGATCTCTACAGAAAGGAGAATCACATGAAACAGCTTTTGATCGCATCTGCTTTAACCGTGAGCTTGATCTCAACCGGGGCCCTTGCCGATGAGATATCCGACTCTGTCGGCAGCCCCGGCGATCCGGGCCAGGCTTCGCGCACCATTGAAATAACAATGGTGGAGAATCGCTTCAAGCCTTCTGAAATAAATGTGAAACAGGGGGAAACAATAAAATTTGTGCTTAAGAATAACGGGAAAAAGAAGCATGAGATGATGCTGGGGACGCCGGAAGACATCGATAAGCACGGAAAGATGATGAAAAAATTCCCCGACATGGAACATCCGGATGAACCCAACATGATCACCGTTAACCCGGGGGAGACCGGGGAACTGGTATGGCATTTTACCGAAGCCGGTACAGTCAGCTTTGCCTGCCCATTACCAGGCCATTTCAAAGGCATGAATTTCCCAGGTATGAAAGGAACAATTACAGTGGAAGCCAAATGAAAATATCAAAGCATATATCAGTATTAGCCGGATCCGTCCTCATCAGTTCACTGATGGGGACCGGCGTTTATGCCTCTGCAACGACGGTTGAGGTCTACAAGAGTGCGACTTGCAAATGCTGCGCCAAGTGGGTCGACCATATGCGCGCACATGGGTTTACTGTCAACACTCACGATGTCGGCAACAAGGAAGCCCGCGAGCAAGCGGGGATTTCTACGAAACTCGGTTCATGTCATACGGCGCTGGTAGATGGCTATGCAATTGAAGGCCATGTGCCCGCGCAAGATGTCAAGCGCCTTCTCAAAGAACGTCCCCGCGCCGTTGGGTTGACCGCTCCAGGCATGCCCCATGGCTCTCCCGGAATGGAAGGCGCGCGCAGCGATCCTTACGACGTGCTTTTAATAAACAAACAAGGTGATACGGCGGTGTACAGCCGCCATCTTCCGTCTGATCCGAAAGAATCCGTGATGAGACTGAAATGAGGAGTATGAAGTCTCTTGTTACTGTCGGCGCGTATCAGAAAAAGAAACGTTTAACCGTTACTATCTTGCCAGGGGTCCAGGATTCGGACTCGGTAAGCACAAAAACGGTGCAGTCATGACCGTCCGGCTTTTTCTCCTGATCAGTATGACGATTGGACTCATTGCGGGCTGCGGGGATACAAAGCCCCCTGCTTCGACATCGACGCCGCCAGCCACGACCTCCGAAACAGTTGTGACGCCTGAGCCGCCTGCCGTCGTACCCCCGCCTCCTGCTGACGTGAGCCAGCCTGCTGCAGAGCAGCAAGCTGCTACCCCACCAGTGGAGCAGCCCAGAAATCTGGCGGCGCGTAAATTGGATCCGGAAAAAATCAGGCGCGGTGAAGATGTTTATCGCAAGAATTGTGCAAGCTGTCACGGTCCAAACGGTGAAGCCACTCCAGGATGGCGCATCCAGGGACCTGAAGGCAGGTATCCACCGCCACCATTGGACGGCAGCGCGCACGCGTGGCATCACTCAACCGAAACCTTGGAACAAATGATCCGTGAAGGTAGCCCGGCTGGAGGCATGCCGGCCTGGGACGGCAAATTGACAAATCAGCAGATCGATGACGTGATTGTCTGGATCAAATCCCTTTGGCCGGATGAAGTTTACGATATCTGGTATAAGGAAATTGAAAACAAGCCGCAACCGAAACAGAATTGAAGGATTATGGCATAAGTATCGAAGGGGCATAACGCAGGACTACGGGCAGGACTACGCCAGAATCTCTGCCCTAACGATCAGCTTGACAAGTTGTTACCAACGTGCTACCAACGTGCGGCCGTCGCTCAATTTTTTTGAGCGTGAGTCGCCGCTGAATGGCCAATGAGCAAACCGATACAAACCTCAGGCCAACTCGGCCTTTGGAATTCCTTTCTCCCCGTTATTTCCCTTTTTTACCGTAGCGCGCGCAGGAAGCTTCTCACGAATACGAGCGGACTTGCCAGAGCGGTCTCGCAGGTAATAAAGTTTGGCACGGCGGACGTCGCCGCGACGCTTGATTTCTATGCTCGCGATCAGCGGCGAATAAGTCTGAAAAGTCCGTTCGACACCCTCGCCGCTGGATACCTTGCGTACGGTGAAGGCCGAATTGAGACCACGGTTGCGCTTGGCAATGACGACGCCTTCGTAAGCCTGTATCCGTTTACGCTCGCCTTCCACCACCTTGACGCTAACGATTACGGTATCCCCGGGCGAGAAATCGGGAATTGTTTTGCCGAGGCGGTTGATTTCTTCGTTTTCAAGTTGTTCGATCAGATTCATTTGTAACTCCTTGCTTTTCTATTCCTTGGTTTCAGTTGGGTTCAATTGGTTCAATGGTTCAATGGTTCAACTGGTCTCGTAGGCGTGCTGGAATTCTTCCAGCAACTTCTTCTCTTCTCCCGTCAAGCCATGTTCGATTTTCAACGCCAGTAAATCCGGCCGCCTCAGCCATGTCCGACCCAGCGACTGCTGTAAACGCCAGCGTTTGATTCTGGCATGATTGCCCGACATCAAAACTTCAGGCACAACATTCCCGTGGTAGACCTCCGGCCGCGTGTACTGGGGAAAATCCAGCAAACCCGCTACGAATGAATCTTGGGTGGCTGACTCGGGATCGCCCAGCACACCCGGCATCTGCCTCACCAGGCAGTCTATCAGTACCATCGCCGCCAATTCGCCGCCAGAGAGTACATAATCGCCTATGGAAATTTCGTAATCCACCTGGCGCTCTATCAAGCGCTCATCCACACCTTCATAGCGTCCGGCGAGAAGCACCATTGCAGGCAACCCGCATAGTTCCATAACCAGGCCATGATCCAGAGGCCGTCCCTGGGGAGAAAGATAGATTACCTTTGTCCCTTCAACGCCGTTGGCTATCTGCCTGTTCCTGGCGGCAATAATGGCTTTTTCCAGCGGCGCCGCCAGCATCACCATTCCCGGCCCACCGCCGTATGGACGGTCATCTACCGTACGGTAATTGTCCTCGGTAAAGTCGCGTGGATTCCAGGTGTGTAAACGGTAAATCGCGTTTTCGTTCGCCCTGCCGGTTACGCCATGCCTGGTGATGGCGTCAAACATTTCAGGGAAGAGCGTGACGACATCAAATTCACAAGTCATGCTTAATAGTCCACGCCCCAATCCACCGTAATCCGCCGCGCCTTCAAATCTACTTTAGCAATTACCTGGCTGATGAAAGGAATCAATCTTTCCGTTTCATCCCCTTTCAGACTTTTCACCTGAAGCACATCGTTTGCGCCGGTTTCAAGTAACCCAGTCACCTTCCCCAGTTCTTCACCGTGCAAATTAACGACCTCGAGATCGATCAGATCTGACCAGTAATAGCCGTCTTTACCGCTTTTTGGCAAAACCGGCAACTGGGCACGAGGAATCGCAACCTGCAAGCCCTTCAAACGCATAGCGGCCGTACGATCGGAATTTTGCTCAAGTAAAGCGGTCAATATATTTCCATGCACCTCGCTCGCATTGACCTTGAACTTGCGCCATTCCCCGTCGCCTCTACCCAACCACCAGGTCGGATAGTCAAGCAGCCCATCTATATATTCGGTATAAGGAAAAACCTTGATCCAGCCTGACACACCGTAGGGACCAACTACGCGCCCCATTACCGCCATTGGTCCGACTGCTTCGCCTGGTTCAGCTTCCTGCAGCTTCTTGCTTGGCGCCAAACTGCTTGACCAGTCTTGTCACGGTACTTGATAACTGCGCACCATTTGATTTCCAATAAGTGATGCGATCCAGTTGAACACGTAATGCTTCTTCCCCTTCCGCCGCCCTGGGATTATAAAAGCCAATGCGCTCAATGAACTTGCCGTCACGGGCATTGCGGGAATCCGCAACCACCATATTAAAAAAAGGGCGTTTCTTGGCGCCGCCTCGCGCCAGTCGAATAATGACCATGTGTTGTTTGTGCCTATGGAGAAGGTCTAAAACCGAAAAGGGGGTGATTTTACGGTAGTTTTCGCCGCATTAGCAAGCGATACTTACTGTTCGCCAAGTATGGCCAAGCGATGAAGCGGTACCGCCACTATCCGGATGTTCCGGTTACCGGCGTTCCGTCAAGATTCCTCAATAAAAGTCAGTGGGAAGTCAGTGCGCCACCTCCCAATTTGGCCCCACACCCACCTCCACCAGTAGCGGCACATCCAGTCTGGTCACGTTACCCATGAGTCTTGGCAATTCGTGTTTTATCGTTTCGATTTCATCGTCCGGCACTTCCAATACCAGTTCGTCATGAACCTGCATGATAAGTTTGCTGCGGAGGTTCTCCGATGCCAGCCAGCCATGCACGGCGATCATGGCAAGCTTGATGATGTCCGCTGCGGTGCCCTGCATGGGGGCGTTGATTGCGGCACGTTCCGCCCCTTGTCTCCGGTTGCCATTGGCACTGTTGATCTCCGGCAGCCATAGCCTGCGCCCGAGTACGGTTTCGACGTAACCCGTTTCTCTGGCAGTTTCCCTGGTGCGCTGCATATAATTTGCCACCCCTGGATAGCGGGCAAAGTAACGGTCCATGTAGGCCCGCGCGGCGGCACGATCGATGTCGAGCTGCGAGGCAAGTCCAAATTCGGACATCCCATAGATCAGGCCGAAGTTGATGATTTTCGCATAACGGCGCTGCTCGCTGTCAACCGCTTCCAGCGGGACGCCGAATACTTCCGAGGCCGTGGCGCGATGCACATCTTCATTCGCGGCGAAGGCCTTGAGCAGCCCCGCGTCCTGCGAAATGTGCGCCATGATGCGTAGCTCGATCTGCGAATAGTCAGCGGAGACGATGCTGTGCCCTGGTGATGCTATAAATGCCTCGCGAATGCGGCGACCTTCCACCGTGCGTACAGGGATATTTTGCAGATTCGGTTCGTTGCTGGCAAGCCGCCCCGTCACGGCTACTGCCTGTGCATAATTGGTATGCACCCGACCGGTGGCGACGTCCACCATACGAGGAAGCTTGTCCGTGTAAGTGGATTTAAGCTTGGCGAGACCACGGTAATCGAGCAAAACCTTTGCCAGCGGATAATCCAGCGCAAGCCGTTGCAGTACGTCTTCATCGGTGGAGGGCACGCCACCCGGTGTTTTTTTAATGACTGGCAGCTTGAGCCTGTTGAACAGGACTTCCTGAACTTGCTTCGTTGAATTCAAATTGAATGGCTGCCCTGCGATGATGCATGCCCGATCCTCCAGCGCCAGCATTTTCTCGCCGAGTTCACGGCTTTGACTTTCCAGCAACTTCAAGTCCAGTAGTACGCCATTGCGCTCCATTTCGAACAGTATGTCCATTACCGGCATTTCGAGCGATCGGTAAATATGATCGAGCTTTCCATCCCTCGCAATTTCAGGGTACAGCCGGTGATGCAGCTGAAGCGTAATATCCGCATCTTCGGCCGCATAGTGCGCTGCCCGTTCGAGTTCCACCTGATCAAAACCTATCCGGCCGGCCCCCTTGCCGGTGATCTCATCGTAGCTGATGGTTTTGACGCCAAGATGCCGCAACGCAAGATTATCCATATCGTGCGAGCGGTGTGATTCGAGCACATACGATTGCAACAGCGTGTCATGGACAATACCGTTCAGCGCAATGCCATGATTGGCGAAGATATGCTTGTCATACTTGAGATTCTGCCCCAGTTTGGGTTTGGTTGGGTCCGCCAGCCAGAGCTTGAGTTTATCGAGCACGAGGTCTATGGGCAGCTGCTGGGGTGCCCCGGCATACCGGTGCGCCAGCGGTAGATAAGCCGCCTGATGAGGCTCGATGGAAAACGAAATGCCGACGAGTTCAGCCTGCATCGGGTCCAGCCCGGTTGTTTCCGTATCCAGGGAAACGAGTGGCCCGGCATTGATGTGCATGATCCATTCATCGAGTTGGGATAGGGTGAGGATGGTTTGATAGTCCGCCTGCACCAGATCCGAACGCGGCTGCATCGCACCTGACTGTTCATATGCGGTGGCGGAAGGTGCAATGCCGTCTGCGCCTAAGTCCGATTCCTGCTGCAATTCCCGCAACCAGCTTTTGAAGTCCAGTCTTTCGTACAATTCCGCCAGCTTCGCAGTATTCGGCGGCTGCGGCCCAAGGTCGTGCAAGCTTACCGGTAACGGAACATCGCACTTGATGGTGAGAAGTTCGCGGGACCTGCTCAACCAATCGAACGCGTTACGTAAATTGTCTCCGACGACGCCCCCGATTTCATGTGCATGAGTAATGAGGTTATCCAGCGTGCCATATTGAGCGAGCCATTTTACTGCCGTTTTAGGACCAACTTTCGCCACACCGGGAATGTTGTCGGATGTATCGCCAACCAGCGCCAGATAGTCGAGCATGCGTGCGGGGGTTACCCCAAACCGGCCGAGCACGCCAGCTTCATCGAGCGTTATGTTGGTCATGGTATTGACCAGCGTCACGTGTGGATTCACCAGTTGTGCAATGTCCTTGTCACCGGTGGAAATGATGCAGCGCATGTTCTCGCATTCGGCCTGTTTAGCCAGGGTACCGATCACATCATCCGCTTCCACCCCTTCCACGATCAGCATCGGCCACCCCATGGCAATGATGCATTCATGAAGCGGTGATATCTGGGCCGCAAGATCGGCCGGCATCGGCGGACGATGCGACTTGTACTGTGCGTAAAGATCGTCGCGGAAAGTCTTGCCTTTTGCATCAAATACGCACGCGCTATAATCGGCCTGGTAATCCTTGTGCAAACGGCGCAGCATGTTGATCACGCCATAAATCGCGCCCGTCGGCTCGTTGCTGCGGTTTCTAAAATCGGGCAGCGCATGAAAAGCGCGATACAGATAGGATGAGCCGTCAACCAGCAATAGTGTTTTCATTTAACTCCAAAGGTTTTCCAATGAACCCGAAAGATAAATTAGCTCGTACCATGACAAACGATTTTCGGGAAAAAACCTGGTCGGCCAGGGAATCGTGGCGCGTGTTCGGGATTATGGCAGAATTTGTCGAGGCAACGGAGCGCCTCAATTCGATTAAACCCGCAGTAAGTATTTTCGGTAGTGCGCGCACCCTTCCGGATCATCCCTACTACAAGCTCACCGAGCAGATAGCCCGGCAATTGTCCGATGCAGGTTTCTCCGTAATTTCCGGCGGCGGCCCGGGTATTATGGAAGCGGCCAACAAGGGCGCCTACTATGGTGAATCGCCCAGCATCGGCCTGAATATCCAGCTCCCCCACGAACAACATCGGAACGTCTACCAGGACGTCAGCCAGACTTTTCGCCATTTTTTTGCGCGCAAGTACATGTTTGTCAAACTCGCCACTGCATACGTGGTGGTGCCGGGCGGTTTCGGCACGCTCGACGAATTGATGGAGGCGCTCACGCTGGTTCAAACCGGCAAAACCCGACGCATGCCCATTATCCTCGTTTGCTCCGATTTCTGGAGCGGCATGCTCGACTGGCTTCAGAACGTGCTCGTGGCCGAAGGCATGATTGCGCCTGAAGATATGGACTTGATACAGATAATTGACGAACCTACAGAGGTTGTAGATGCAATATTCAAGTATTATGAAACTCGGGGCTTCGAACCTTCCGCAGCGGAACGGGAGGTTCAGCTCAATCTGTAACAGCGGTGTCATTTCGGATAGAATGGCATATTGACCTGCCGGGAGGCGTCATGCGTCGCATAGTTCTTGCATTGTTATTGAGCTCTGCACTACCAGCAGCAGCGCAGTCAAACCAGCCCAAGGATCTGCGGCCTTTGCCGGAAGTCCCTGAACCGCCGGAGCTGGCATTGCCATCGCCAGGCGCCGATGAGGAAGACGAGTCGCTCGAGCCACAAGTTACCATCACCAGGCGCGGAGAGGACAAGATCGAGGAATATCGTCTCAATGGGCGCCTCTACATGATCAAGGTTACGCCCCGCATCGGACTGCCGTATTATCTGATCGACAACCGCGGGGACGGTACGTTTTCCACCCATGACGTCGGTGGTCTTGATCAAGGTGTTCGTCCTCCGATGTGGGTGATCCGCGAGTTCTGACTTCTCCTGAAAGACGGCAATTGGGTTTGTTCCTACGCTTCCGCCTTACCTTTTTTCTCGCTCATGTCTGTCTTCACTACCGTTACCCACGATCAGCTTTCTGTCTGGCTGAGAAGCTACTCCCTCGGCACGCTGATCAATCTGCAGGGCATCTCCTCCGGTATCGAAAATACGAATTATTTCGTTACCACGAGTCATGGGAAATATGTTCTCACGCTGTTCGAAAAACTGACGCCTTCCGATCTGCCCTATTACCTGAACCTTATGGCGTACCTGTCTCGCCATGGTATTCCCTGCCCCAGTCCCATCGCGGATCTTGACAACAAGTTTCTCGGCGAACTCAACGGTAAACCGGCGAGCATCGTTACCTGCCTGCCCGGAAAATCTCAGGAGCGACCAACCGCCGCCCATTGCGCGGAAGTCGGCGAACTCCTGGCAAGTATGCATTTATCGGGCCTTTCTTATCCTGAAAAGATGGAGAACGCCCGGGGACCAAAGTGGTGGAAAGCCGCAGCACTTGATGTCATGCCGTTTCTTACGGCCGATGAAACTGAAGTCCTCAAGGAGGAACTGCGTTTTCAGTCACTATACCGGCTCGAAAACCTTCCGCGTGGCGTAATCCATGCCGACCTGTTTCGTGACAACGTGTTATTCAACAACGGTGCCATGGGCGGTGTGATCGACTTCTATTTCGCCTGCAACGATGTCTTGCTGTACGATCTTGCCATTACCGCCAATGATTGGTGTCTGAATGAGAATGGTGAACTGGACGCGGCACGGACATTGTCTTTACTCCAAGCCTATCATCGGACCCGCCCCCTGAGTGCGAACGAACGCGACGCGTGGCCGGTGATGTTGCGTGCGGCGGCGTTGCGCTTCTGGTTGTCGCGGCTGCAGGATTATCATTTGCCGCGCATAGGAGAACTCACCCATGTCAAAGATCCCACGCATTTCATGCGTATACTCAGGAATCATGCGACATCAAATTCCAAACTGGCGCAAGTTTGGGTTTGAGCAATAAACTGCGAGTCAACAATTGGGTGCGGGCACAGCCCCATCGGAGATAGAGAAAATGGAAGTCAGGCAAGTCGATGCAAAGCAAGGCTGGCAGTGGATAGTAACCGGGTTCCGTCTGTTCCGCAGGATTCCGCTGGTATGGATTATCCTGTGCTTCACTTTGCTGCTTATTGCCGCCACGCTGGCGCTGATTCCAATGGCGGGGCAATTTATTTTTACGCTGCTTTCCCCGGTGTTTTTAGCCGGACTGATGATGGGATGCAAAACGCTGGAACAGGGAGGTGACCTGGAAATTTCTCATTTGTTCGCCGGGTTCCGGAGCAATCCGGCGCCGCTGATCACGATAGGGGGAATTTATCTGGTAGGTCAGGTTTTGATTCTTGGCGTCTTCATGCTGGTGGGTGGTGATGTCCTGATGGATCTATTGGTAGACGGAAAACGGGTCGACGAAAATGAGTTGAAAGATGTATCGGGCCATATGTTGTCCGCTTCTCTCGTTGGGTTGACATTATCCATCCCGCTATTGATGGCTGCCTGGTTCGCACCTCTACTTGTTATCTTCAAAGGCCTGCCTCCGGTGGAAGCGATGCGGCAAAGCTTCTTTGCGTGCCTGAAGAACATTATAGCGTTCCAGATTTATGCGGTGATACTGGTGGTGCTGACGATACTTGCCGCCATACCCTACGGGTTGGGATTGTTTGTATTGATACCGACCGTATTCGCCTCTATTTACACGAGTTACAAGGACATCTTTGAGGAAGGCGCGGAAACTGCATAGGTGGCCGCATCACATCCGGTTTCATGCCGGAGTCAGCTTTGCGTATTCCAGCAACAGCCATTTTGTGCCGGCGCGGCCAAATTTTACTTCGACACGGGCATCCGCTCCGCGACCTTCACAATTGACTATCACACCCGCTCCAAATTTGGCATGCAGGACATTTTGCCCTACCCTCCACTGCCCCGCGGCCGAGTCGCGAATGCCAGACTCCTGAAATTGCCTGGGGCGCAAGGGGGGTTGGGCGGGGTATGCGGATCCTGATTCCTGATTCCTGACCATGGTCTTCTGTACCGGCTGCAACCACTTGAGCAGACTATCCGGAATTTCCTGCAGGAAACGCGAGGGGATGTTGTAGCGAGTCTGACCGTGAAGCATGCGGCTCTGCGTAAAGCTCAGATACAGCCTGCGCCGGGCCCGGGTCAGAGCAACATACATTAACCGCCTCTCCTCTTCCAGACCCCCTGCTTCGTTACGACTGTTATCGTGTGGAAACAGGCCTTCTTCCAGTCCGCTGAGAAACACGCTGTGAAATTCCAGCCCTTTGGAGGAATGCACCGTCATCAACTGCAGCGCATCCTCACCGCCGCCAGCCTGATGCTCGCCCGCTTCCAGCGAGGCATGGTTAAGAAATACCATGAGGCTGTCGTCCTCGGCTTCATGCACGAAACTGGCGGCGGCATTGATCAATTCGTTCAAATTCTCCAGCCGGTCGGCTCCCTCGCGTTCAGCACGATAGTGCGCCGCCAGCCCGCTATGCTCCAGCATGTGTTCCACAACTTCCGGTAGCGGCAGTTTCTCGCAGACCTGACGCATCGATTCGATCAGCACGACAAAGCCTTCGACTCCTTTCTTTAACTTATTCGATCCCCTGTTTTCCTCAATCAAGGCAGGCCATTTGCTCTCTGCCTCCGGCATTGAAGTGCTGCCGCCCCTGCATTTCTTTACCATTGCGTCCCAAAGGCTTCCACCTTGCCGCCTGGCTTCATCCTGCAATTGCTCCAGACTCCTCGCACCGATGCCGCGAGCGGGAAAATTGACAACCCGGAGTAGCGCATTGTCGTCATGGGGGCTGGCTATCAGCCGCAGGTATGCCAATGCATGCTTGATTTCCTGGCGTTCGAAAAAACGCATGCCGCCATAGACGCGATAAGGCAATGACGCGTTGAACAAAGCATGCTCGAGCACGCGCGATTGCGCATTGGAGCGGTAGAGCAAAGACACCTGCGACAGCTTTACGCCTTCCGCACGTAGTGACTTCACTTCGTCCACGATGAACGCAGCCTCATCGAAATCAGTCGGCGCGTTATACACGCGTATGGGTTCGCCATGACCTTCCGAAGTCCAGAGATTCTTGCCGAGCCGCCCACTATTGTTGCGTATCAGCGTATTGGCAGCGTCCAGTATGTTGCCATGCGAGCGGTAGTTCTGTTCCAGCTTGATGATTTTGGAGATACGGAAGTCGCGCTCAAACTCTTTCATATTGCCAGTATTGGCGCCACGAAACGCATAAATGCTCTGGTCGTCATCGCCAACCGCAAATACAGCAGTCTGCTCGCCGGCAAGCAGCCTTAGCCATCTGTATTGCAGGCGGCTGGTGTCCTGAAATTCATCCACCAGAATATGGCGAAAGCGGCCACGATAATGCTCGCGTATGATTTCGTTGCGGGTCAGCAACTCATAACTGCGCAGCAGCAGCTCAGCAAAGTCCACCACGCCTTCCTTATTGCATTGCTGCTCATAAGAAACGTAAAACTCAACCATCTTACGCGCGAAATCATCATATGTTTCGACCTGCGATGCTCTAAGTCCCTCTTCTTTTGCATTGTTGATGAACCATTGCACTTGCCGCGGGGGAAATTTCTCGTCGTCCGCGCCCAGATTTTTCAAAATGCGTTTGATGACCGCCAGTTGATCGGCCGAATCCAGAATCTGAAAAGCCTGCGGCAATCCAGCGTCCTGATGGTGGGCACGAAGCATGCGATTGCACAGGCCGTGGAAAGTACCTACCCACATACCGCGCGTGTTGATTGGGAGCATTGAAGAAATACGGGTGAGCATTTCCTTCGCCGCCTTGTTGGTGAAAGTGACAGCTAATATACCGTGGGGGCTGACCTCGCCGGATTGGATCAGATAAGCAATACGCGTGGTGAGCACGCGGGTTTTCCCGCTGCCCGCACCCGCCAGCACCAATGCCGACTGGTGCGGCAAGGTGACTGCTTCGTGTTGCTCGGGATTTAGTGCGGAAAGTAGAGAAGGCATTGAGAAAACGATTGGAACAGAGACCGAATTATTATCAGCCTTCGTTCAGTTTGAGGGTGATGGGCTGAAAGAAACGCAGGTATGGGCGCCCTATAAATTCAAACTTCCCAAGCAAGCTTTATTTGGCACAACCTGCCAAGCTTACAAACACCGGTAAAAGCGTGGAAATGGAAAGTTCGGATTTATTGGGCACTTCATCGGAAGTTGCGTGATTACCTGCTTCGGCTTTCCCTCACCAGATCCAGAATGAGCGGTGTCAATACCAGTTCTATGGCCAACCCCATTTTTCCACCCGGCACGACAATTGTATTTGGGCGGGACATGAACGAGTTATGAATCATGGCCAACAAGTACGGAAAATCCACGTTCTTGGGGTCGCGGAAGCGGATCACGACAAAGCTTTCATCCAGCGTGGGTATGTCGCGCGCAATGAAAGGATTGGACGTATCCACGGTGGGTACGCGCTGAAAATTGATATGCGTAAGCGAAAACTGCGGGGTAATGTAATGCACGTAATCGTGCATGCGACGAAGGATGGTATGGGTAACCGCCTCCGCCGAATAACCGCGCGCATTCATGTCGCGATGGATTTTCTGGATCCATTCCAGATTGACAATGGGAACGACGCCCACCAGTAAATCAACATATTTTGCTACATCGGCGGTATCGCTCTTTACCCCGCCATGCAAGCCTTCGTAAAACAGCAGATCGGAACCGGGCTTTATCGATGACCACGGGGTAAAGGTGCCAGCCTTCTGCTGGTATGGAGCGGCTTCCTCATCATTGTGCAGATACAGGCGAACCTGGCCGCTTCCGCTCTCGCCATATTCCTTGAATAACGCTTCCAGTTTTTCGAACTCGTTGGCCTCGGGGCCGAAATGACTGATGGCATGACCATCACTTTTCTCGGATTCAGCTACGGCTTTCTTCATTGCCTCACGATCATAACGATGGAAGCTGTCCCCCTCTACCACCGCAGCAGTCAGTTTCTCGCGCCGAAATATATGCTCGAAACTATTCTTGACCGTCGACGTTCCGGCGCCGGACGACCCGGTAACGGCGATGACGGGGTGTTTTTGTGACATACAGACTTTCTCCTCAGGACAATAAGATAATAAGGTGTTGGTTTTCGCGTCAATATTTTCGCTGGTTCAGCAAGTCTTGAGCAGCGCTATGATACCTTTTTTCTCAAGAATTTTGGTGGGAACAGACAAAGATAAAACAACATTCAGGCTTGCAAGAGCAGTGTTCCGGTGCTGGAAGACGCTTTGCCCCGAACACTCGCGGAACGGATTGAAGTTTGACATTCGCAGGGCTCTGGCATAGAATGCGCGGCTTTACTGAAATAAGCAGGGGTGGGTTTTGTGAAAACGTTTTCGGCTAAACCACATGAAGTAGTCCACGAGTGGTTCGTAATTGATGCGGCCGACAAGGTGCTGGGGCGCCTCGCTGCAGAGATTGCTCATCGTCTGCGCGGCAAACACAAGCCCATTTACACTCCTCATGTGGATACCGGCGATTTTATCGTTGTAATCAATGTCGACAAACTGCGTGTCACCGGCAATAAGGCGGAAGACAAGATTTATCACCGGCATACAGGTTATCCGGGCGGCATTTACGAAACCAGTTTTGCCAAAATGCATGCGCGCTTCCCGGGACGCCCGCTGGAAAAAGCAGTGAAGGGTATGCTGCCAAAGGGTCCGTTAGGATATGCAATGCTGAAGAAACTTAAAATCTATGCCGGTGCTGCGCACCCGCACGCGGCACAACAGCCGCGACAACTTGAAGTCAGGGCCTGATTACCATGAGCGCAACCTATAATTACGGCACCGGTCGTCGCAAAAGTGCGGTGGCCCGGGTATTCCTCAAACCCGGTAAGGGTTTGATCACTGTCAACGACAAACCGGTTGACGAGTTTTTCTCCCGCGAAACCGGTCGCATGGTGGTTCGTCAGCCACTTGAGCTGACGGGGAATCTTACAAGTTTTGACATCATGGTTAACATCCACGGTGGCGGAGAATCTGGGCAGGCGGGAGCGGTGCGGCATGGCATCACCCGGGCATTGATTGACTTTGACGCCACGCTGAAACCCGTATTGAGCAATGCCGGGCTTGTGACCCGTGACGCGCGGGAAGTGGAACGAAAAAAGGTGGGCTTCCGCAAAGCACGCCGGCGCAAACAATTTTCGAAGAGATAGGCTTTGTACCTGTCATACCAAAAGCCGCCTCTTTCTGGCGGCTTTTTTATTTGTTGCTTTATAATCGGCGAGGCAGCTCGCGTTTCTCAAGATAAATAACCCGGGCAGGAGACGGCAACGCGCATCTCGGAATATAAGGCTTCGTCGAACTTATCTGATAAATAGTTGCCAACAGAGGGGCTACCAACTGAGCCCCAGGCACTAAAAATATCAAACGGAAGAATGGCGACCGTAGCAAGTAATTTCTGGAGGCAGGAAAAGTTTTGATGAAGCGGCCAAACCCACGATCCGTAAAGCAGAGGGTGGCAGGTATAAATTTCATTTTGCAGGCCTCTTATGAGGAATCTCACTCTTCCTGCAAAACCTGGAGGAGTCATGCTTAAAATTGGTATTGTAGGTGGAACCGGTTATACCGGTGTAGAACTGCTGCGCATTCTGTCTCAACATCCTGAGGCAAGCATACAGACAATTACTTCACGTAAAGAAGCTGGAATAGGTGTAGCCGAATTATTCCCCAGTTTGCGAGGTCGGGTATCACTTAATTTCTCTGATCCCGCAGAAGCTGGCCTGGACAAATGCGATGTCGTGTTCTTTGCCACGCCCAACGGTATTGCCATGCAACAGGCCCGGTCATTGCTGGACGCGGGAGTGCGTGTGATAGACCTGGCTGCCGATTTTCGTATCAAGGATATCGCGGTGTGGGAAAAATGGTATAGCAAGCCCCATGCCTGCCCCGATCTGGTTGAGGAGGCCGTCTATGGCCTACCGGAAATCAATCGCGAAAAAATCAGGAATGCGCGGCTCATAGCGAACCCCGGCTGTTATCCTACCGCGGTGCAACTGGGATTCCTGCCCGTGGTCGAGGCTGGGATTGTTGATCTCGACCATCTGGTTGCAGATGCAAAATCCGGCGTATCGGGCGCTGGACGCAATGCGGAAATACATACGCTGTTTGCGGAAGCCGCCGATAATTTCAAAGCTTATGGTGTGCCGGGACACCGTCATCTACCAGAGATCATGCAAGGTCTCTCTGGCATGGCAACGAGGCCTGTCGGACTGACGTTCGTGCCGCACCTTACACCCATGATCCGCGGCATACATGCCACACTCTATGCCAGACTTGACACCGATGTCGATTTACAGGCTTTATATGAAAAACGATATGCCGAAGAGCCGTTTGTTGACGTGCTTCCCGCCGGCGCCCATCCGGAAACGCGCTCGGTACGAGGCTCGAACCTCTGTCGTATTGCAGTGCATCGGCCGCAGGGCGGCGACACAGCGGTGATACTCTCGGTAACAGACAACCTTGTGAAAGGTGCGGCGGGTCAGGCCGTGCAGAACATGAACATCATGTTCGGCTTGCCGGAAACGCTGGCGATTGATTATGCACCATTGCTTCCCTGAGGAAACACTACGGCTGTGCCTTGGCAGTTGTTTGATGTCATGAGGCATTGCTCAGGTTATGATTAAATCGCTTAAGAGGAAGTTCGGGATATCAGCGCCGCGAGTGGCGATACGTCCGCAAACACCCGCTTACGTGCGATGGCTGGTTGTCGGTACCCTCGCTGTGTTGGCGGTGGTTCTGTCCTGGGGGATGTACGATGCCGGCCGCAAGTTTGCAGGTTTTGACAAGAATGAAACAAGCCATGAATTGGATCGGTTATCACAGGTGAATGCACGGCTTCAGCAGGATAACGACGAACTGCGAATGAAAGTGGCAGGCCTTGATCGCCAGGTACAGATGGACCTCGTCGCGCGGGAAGATATCACCAGGCAGATCAAGGGCCTGGAAGATGAAAATATTCGCCTGAAAGAGAATCTGGCGTTTTTCCAGAGTCTCGGGTCGGCTACCGGAAAAACCGAGCAGCGGCTTTCGATCGGGCGTTTAAAGCTGGAACGGGGCAACTTGCCCGGAGAATATCGTTATAGCATGTTGCTGGTGCAGGGCGGGCAGCGCCCGAAGGATTTTCAGGGCAGCCTGGAATTTTCGGTCAATTTCCAGCAAAATGGGGAAAAAATGATGTTACCTCTTGCCGACAGCACATCAAAGGCGCGTGACGTGACCTTCAAGTTTTACCAGCGAATAGAAAATACCTTCCATCTGCCGCCGGACGCCGTTGTGGACAGCATGCAAGTGAAGGTGTTTGAAAAAGGTGTAGCGCAGGCAAGGCTAACACAGACCGTGAATCTGTCTTTGTGAAGGAGAGAGAATGTTCGGAAAAAAAACAGGCAAACCTCAAAACCAGATTGACTCGCTTATCGGCGCAGGCACCCATATCGAGGGCAATATCAGCTTCAGCGGCGGATTGCGCATAGACGGCCATGTTACCGGAAACATTATCGCACTGGGAGACAGGCCCAGCGCCTTGGTGTTAAGCGATCAGGCCGTCATCGAGGGAAAGATCCAGGTTTCTCACGCGGTTGTTAATGGCTCCATAACAGGCGCCATCTATGCTAGCGAATATGTAGAGTTGCAACCGCAAGCCAGAATCTTCGGCGATGTCCATTACAAAACCATGGAGATACAACTTGGCGCATCGGTTGATGGCAGGCTTCATCATCTGGAGGCGCAACCCGACAACAAGGTGGTGACGCTGATACCCTCTCCTGTCGCCAAGGGTGATTGACCTTTGCGCAATAGCAGGGGATAATTTTTTCTAGTTAATTTATTCGGAAAATTCAATATGAACGCACCAACCGAGGCTAACCTGGTTGCCGAAATGCAGGTTCCGTTGATCTTTACCGATAGCGCGGCAAACAAAGTCGGACAATTGATCGAAGAAGAAGGAAACACCGATCTCAAGTTGCGAGTATTTGTGGCGGGTGGAGGATGCTCCGGCTTCAAATACGGCTTTACATTTGATGAGCTGACGAGTGAAGATGATATCGTGCTGGAAAAGAATGGCGTGAAACTCCTGATAGATGCGATGAGCTTTCAGTACCTCGCGGGGTCGGAAATCGATTATCAGGAAAGCGCCGAAGGCGCGCAATTTGTTATCAAGAATCCAGGGGCTGCCAGTACCTGCGGTTGCGGATCCTCATTTTCCATGTAACCAGGGGTGCGCCAGACGATACAGCGGCGTGTTTTTTACGGCAGCGGGTAGGATTAAAACAAAAACGGAAGCTCAGGCCTCCGTTTTTGTTTGCAGAGAAAAATGGGGACGTGATACGTCTTCATTGTCGGAATCAAACGGGATATATCGCACCGAGCAGCCGGGGACCTTTTGCGCCAGTTACCGCGGGAAGATTGGCAGAAATCCCCCTGATCAGCTGTTTTGCCAACCAGGCAAAAGCAAACGCTTCCAGCCAGTCTGCATCGACGCCGAGACTGTCGGTTAATAACACCTTCTTGTCAGGCAACGCCACACGCAATCGCGTTACCAACGCCGCGTTATGCGCTCCCCCTCCGCATAAATAAACTTCTGCCGCATCCGGGAAATAGGCAAACAGCGGCTCGGCAATTCCCCGAATGGTCAGCTGCAGAAGCGTCGACTGCACATCGGCCGGCTTTTCCTCTCCGGTTAAATAACTATCGAGCCAGGCAAGATTGAACAGCTCTCTGCCAGCACTTTTTGGGGGCGCCATGGAAAAAAATGGAGTTGCCCAGAGGCTTTCAAGCAGCGCGGGGATTATTTTTCCGGATTCGGCCCACGCCCCGTTTTCATCATATACCTCACCCGTATGCCGCCAACTCCATGCGTCCATCACCATATTGCCGGGTCCGCAGTCGAAACCGCTGACTTCTCCACCAGGCGCGAGGTTGGTGAGATTGCAGATCCCACCAATATTGACAATGACACGATGAATTCGAGAATCTCGGAACAAGACCTGATGAAACGCCGGAACCAGAGGAGCGCCTTGACCCCCCGCGGCTATATCGCGGCTTCTGAAATCCGACGCCACGGCAATGCCGGTGAGTTCGACCAACAATGCTGAATTGCACAACTGAATAGTATAACCTGTCGCTGATTGCGGGCAGTGGCGTACGGTCTGGCCGTGACAACCGATGGCTGCCACGTCGCCCGGTTTAAGGCCACTTTTGGCAAGCAGGCCCGCCACCGCCTCGGCATAATGACGGGCAAGCTCATTGCCAAGCACGGCTGCGCGGTGCAGCTCATCCTGACCTGGGTAATGCAGATCCAGCAAGCGGTTGCGTAAATCTGCTTCGTAGGGCAGATAAAAGGTGTGCAGCAGGGATGGAGGCGAGGAACTGAAATCACCCAGCACCGCATCTATCCCATCCAGACTGGTGCCCGACATGATTCCGATATAGTAAGCGGTCTTCAAATTCTTCCGCCTATGGCCCATGTAACTCGCTATTTCGGATTAACGCCGGATTCAAGGCTAATCAAGAAATGCGAGGCTGGTGCCGCGCAGCATGTCCAGCCTGGCCATCGATGATTTCGTATATTCGTAAAATCCAGCCATATGTTTGGATGGGACGGGATTCGCAGTGGGCATCGCCACCTTCAAGGGATCGCGCTGGACATCCTTGAAACGGAATTCATAATGCAGATGTGGACCCGTAGCCATTCCCGTTGCGCCGACACGACCGATAATGTCGCCCTGGCGGACATGCTGCCCCTTGCGCAAGCCTTTGGCGAAAGCTGATAAGTGACCGTAAACCGTGGAGTACGATCCCTGATGCTGCAGGAAAATGACGTTACCATAGCCGCCCTGCCAGCCGGCAAATGCCACAGTCCCATCGGCTGCGGCCTTCACCCCCGTACCTGTGGGCGCAGCATAGTCAATTCCCTTATGCGCGCGCCATGTTTTCAGAACGGGATGGAAGCGACCGGCGGAAAAACCGGAGCTGATGCGCGAAAACTCCAGCGGTGAGCGCAAAAACGCTTTTTTCAGGCTTTTCCCGTCAGGTGTGTAGTAACCGCTTTCTCCGTTGTCCACCTCGAAATATAATCCCCGATAGGGCGTTCCCTGATTGACGAATTCCACCGCGAGTACTCGTCCAGCTCTGGCAGGCTCGCCATTGCCATAAAGGGAATCGTATACCACCGTAAAACGATCGCCCTTGCGCAAATCCCGATGAAAATCGATTTCAGACGCCAGAATATCGACAATTTGAGTAGCAACACTTTCAGGCACACCCGCGTTGTCGATAGCAGCGAACAATGAGGTGTTTATTACACCCGATTTCATCTGGATGTGGGTTTCCAGCTGGGCCGGTTTCTCGCTTACCTTAAATGAGCCATTGGTCTTTTCCACCACCATCTGCTCGCTGCCGCCAGGAAAGTAACGGAGCAGAAGCAACTCACCCGCAGCCGTAGTTTGCACATGGATGGTCTTGCCGGCCACCAGTTGATGTATGGCCTTCATATCCCTGGCATCGCGCATGAAAGTCAGCGCTTCCTGATTATCCACATCGAGGCGGGAAAGCAGAGTTGCCAAAGTGTCGCCGCGCTGAATGCGTTCCTGCCGCCAAAACATCATGTCGGCACTGGAATCAAGTTGGATTTCAGGAAGCTCGAGGCCGAGGACGACCTGCTGGACGGGCACCTCTTCCAATGAAGTATTCGGTGCAATACCAAAAGCCGCCATCATGCCGAATAACGGAAAACTGGATAACAGAATGAGCCAGCGCAATCTTTTTTTTGTCAGCGCCTGCGGCTTTTGCACTGAAACTTTGTCTTTGTTGCCCGGCATGATATCCCTCATTCCCTTCATGGCTTTTGAGGTGCAGAGTCTAACATAAAATCTGCAGAATAAAGGGTGCTAGTTCCCATACACCAATCTCAGGTAAGGTATACTTTCTCGCTTTGTCTGCAGTTCGTCCAAGCCGCTGCTTGGGCAGTAAACCGCGGTGACAACGCCGAAGCGCGAGCAGCTGCAAGCTATCTCAAAATCAGCAGTAACATCCGTCGAAATTATCCAGCATTGAAAACGCGCACAAGGTGCATTTATGTCGACTGACGACTTGACGCTTGACCTCTTGGCGTACCACTCCTTCCCTCTTCTCGCATCGGCTCTGACGTTGCGGAAGGATTCCATTCTTCTGGAATGGGAATCTGCTGTTGCTCTTACACTGCCGGCTGCCGACGCGCTCACACTCAAGAGTCTCCGGGATTCCGTACCCTTGATCCTGCAGGAGATTATCGATGCGTTTGCTTCGGATCAACCCGTCGCCACCCGCGATCTCGTGGAAGGCAGCAAGCTGCATGGAGAATCCCGCTTTCAGGAAAATTATAATATGCGCGAACTGGTCGTCGAGTACCGGCTGCTTCGCCGGGTCATTATCCAGCAAATTTCCGAGGAACTGGATGAGAGACTGGATGTGCGAAATAATATCGCCTTGAACATGGCCGTGGACACGGCCCTTCAAAGTGGAATCGTCATGTTTACCGAGCACCTGCAACAGCAAATCAGTGCTTCTACCGAAGTTCAATCCAAATATCTTTCATTTCTTTCGCATGATCTTCGGAACCACCTCCATCATGCCCTGCTTCACATACAGCTTCTCGCCATGAAACTTGCTAAAATTCCCGAGTATGCGAGCAATGCAATCGACCTGGAGTCCGTCAAGCAAGCAATACTTCAGACCACTATGGGAATGGACCGATTGCTCCAGTGCGAGCAACTCCGCAGAACCGATGTTCAGCATGTGGCGGAGCCTGTCGATTTGAATTCTTTGCTACCTCAAGTTGTCAGTCAGCTAGCCCACGAAGCCAAATCCAAGGGACTGGCGTTGGAGTTGGAAGTGCCGGCCGGCGCGCAGGCGATCAGTGACGAAAGTCTGCTGATACTTGTGTTGCAAAACCTGCTGGGTAACGCAATAAAATACAGTTCAAGGGGCAGAATAAAAGTAACGGCCCGGAATAACTCGAATGGGGAGGGCATCGGTTGGGAGCTGAGCATCAGCGATCAGGGCCCTGGCATTGCGCCAGAAGATCTGACTCATTTATTTGATGCCTTCCGGCGAGGCGATACGTATGGGAAGCCCGGCGTCGGGCTTGGGCTATCCATTGCTACGGAGGCTACCCGACTCCTGGGTGGCAAACTTGAAATCGATTCCGAAGTAGGAGTTGGTTCGACGTTCAGATTAATGCTGCCGAATCAAGCGCCGAAAAACAAAATATGACTGTTTGATTCTTATATCAACTGGTTCGTGCGTTTTTTACGTATTCGTTTCCGAGGAAAAGGTGTTGTCTTGACTTCCATATACGAATTCTTGGAATTGCCTCCTCAATAGGCCGAGAAGCAACTTCAGGATCGTTTCAATATTGCTCTGGCCCGCACGAGCCGTTCGTATCGGGTCCCGGGAATCAACCGCTACTGGAGCTTGATCCTCCGATCCGGCCGGGCAGGGAATATCTGTCCCGCAGCATCAAATCTAGCAAACAAATTTATTGAAGTGTCAAAAAATACAATCCGCACGCAATTAAGCATCTCATTTCTAATCGGCGCACTTACCGTTCTCGGTTTTGCGCCGTTTTATCTTTTTCCGATTCCGCTTTTCACGCTTGCGCTGCTGTGCCATTTCTGGCGCAGGAGTGCAACGCCCTTTAACGCGGCGCTGCTCGGCTTCACTTTTGGCATGGGCATGTTCAGTGCGGGCGTGACGTGGATTTACGTCAGCTTGCACGATTTCGGCGGGATGCCGATGGCGGCTGCGGTGATCGCGCTAATTGTTCTGTGCGCTTATCTCGCGCTATTCCCTGCGGCGGCAGGCTGGATATTGAAGAAACTTCGGATCGCTTCGCCCTCGGTCTGGTTATTGGCTGCGGGCGCACTGTGGGGGCTGTCCGACTGGCTGCGCAGCGTTTTGTTTACCGGGTTTCCATGGCTGACATTAGGGTATTCTCAGGCTCCACAGAGTCCCCTGGCGGGTTTTGCTCCAGTGACAGGCGTCTATGGCGTCTCAATGATACTGGTGAGTAGTTCGGCACTTATATGTCTGTTGTTTGAACGAGAATTTCGCCAAAAAAAATACCTGTTCACTTTGCTTGCAATCTGGGTTACCGGTTTCGGCTTGCAGCATATCCAATGGACCAAACCACAGGGCGAACCGGTAACAGTGAGCCTGTTGCAGGGGAATATCTCGCAGGACCTGAAGTGGCGTGCAGATCAACTCGTCAGCTCCCTGGAAAGGTATGCCGCCCTTACGCTGGAGAGTAAGAGCCGCCTGATTGTCACGCCGGAAATCTCGATACCGCTGGCCCGCGACGAGGTATCGTCAAGTTACCTGGCGCAACTTGCTACCCATGCAAGGCAAAATGACGGAGACATCCTGGTCGGCATGGTCGAGGTGCCGCGTGGGAGCAGTGGCGGCAGTGGCGGCAACGGATACTATAATTCCATGTTCAGCTTCGGCGCCTCGCCCGATCAGAGTTACCGGAAACACCATTTAGTGCCATTCGGCGAATTCATTCCATTGAAATTCCTGTTCGGCTGGGTCACTGAGGTATTCCCATTATCAGATTTTTCGCGCGGCGGGCTTGATCAGAAGCCCTTGAATATCGCCGGGCAGCGGGTGGCAGTGAATATCTGCTATGAAGATGTGTTCGGGGAGGAAATAATTCAGCAACTGCCGCAAGCTACGCTACTCGCCAACGTCAGCAATGATGCCTGGTTTGGCCGGTCCATCGGGCCTCGGCAGCATTTGCAGATTTCACAAATGCGCGCGCTCGAGACCGGCCGTTATATGCTGCGCGCCACCAATACCGGGGTTACCGCCATCATTAACGAGCGCGGCAAGGTGCTGCAGGAAGCGGAAGTGTTTACCACGACCGCATTGCACGGTATCGCACAAGGATTTACCGGGGCGACACCGTATGTCCGGTTCGGCAATAGCCTGATGCTGGGACTTGCAGGAATAATACTTTTGATCGCCGTGCTGCCCGTTTCTCGCGGGAGACGAAAAAACCTGTAAAATCGCGTTGTTAAGCACCCTCATTTTGTCCAGACATTCCCATGCGCACATTCCAGGAAATTATCCTCGCCTTGCAGCAATATTGGGATAAACAGGGTTGTGCGCTACTCCAGCCGTATGACATGGAAGTGGGAGCGGGCACCTCTCATACCGCCACATTTCTTCGCGCGCTTGGCCCCGAACCCTGGAAAGCGGCATATGTGCAGCCTACTCGCCGGCCGAAAGACGGACGCTACGGCCAAAATCCCAACCGCTTGCAGCATTACTATCAGTTCCAGGCAGTGCTGAAACCCGCACCTTCCAATATCCTGGAACTGTATCTCGGCTCACTGGAAGAGCTTGGCTTCGACCTTAAGCAAAACGATATCCGTTTCGTCGAGGATGACTGGGAAAACCCGACCCTCGGCGCGTGGGGCCTTGGCTGGGAAGTGTGGCTGAATGGCATGGAAGTGACGCAGTTTACCTATTTTCAGCAGGTCGGCGGCATGAACTGCAAGCCGATCACGGGCGAAATCACATATGGTCTGGAGCGGCTTGCGATGTACCTGCAAGGCGTGGACAACGTGTTCGATCTAATCTGGACAAAAGGGCTCACTTATCGGGATGTCTATCATCAGAACGAGGTCGAGCAATCCGCCTATAACTTTGAGCACAGCGATGTGAGCTTCCTGCTGAATGCCTTTTCCAGTCACGAGGCGCAAGCCCGGCATCTGGTGGCAGAGGGACTGGCCCTACCCGCATACGAGCAGGTGTTGAAAACAGCGCATACTTTCAACCTTCTTGATGCACGCGGTGCGATTTCCGTTACCGAGCGAGCCACCTACATGGGACGAATCCGCGACCTCGCTCGCAGCGTAGCGCAAGCTTATTATGAGAGCCGCAAACGTTTGGGCTTCCCCATGGCGCCGCCCGAGTGGGCCAGGCAGTTGATGGAGAAAGCCGCTTGACTAATGCAACTCAAAGTCTGACAACCCGGAATCTTCTAGTTGAATTGCTTGTCCAGGAGCTGCCGCCAAAATCGCTGAAGAAGCTCGGCGACAGTTTTGCGGAAACAGTGGCAATAAGCCTCAAGAGACAAGGCCTGGCAGCGAACGATGCTACCGCCACACCTTTTGCTTCCCCGCGTCGCCTCGCAGTACATATCCAACACGTGGCGGCGCAAGCCGCTGATAAGTCCATTTCGCAAAAACTCATGCCGGTAACGGTCGGTCTGGATGCGAACGGGCAAGCCACACCTGCACTGCTCAAGAAATTACGGAGCCTTTGCGGCGATGCCGCCTGTCCGCCGGTGTCCCAGCTAAAGCGAGCACTTGACGGCAAGGTAGAGGCTTTATTCCTGGATAGCATGGTGAAAGGCGTAACGCTGACACAAGGTTTACAGAAAGCAATCGATGAAACGCTTGAGAAGCTGCCGATTGCCACCATGATGACCTACCAGCTTGGCGACGGCTGGAGCACGGTGAATTTCGTGCGGCCAGCGCAGGGTCTGATCGCCCTGCATGACAGGGAGATCGTGCCCATCAGTGTGTTGGGCTTGAACGCGGGACGCGAGACACAAGGCCACCGCTTCGAAGCGAATATGAGCCCGCTGATATTGGAAGACGCTGACAGCTATGCGCAACAGCTTAAAGCGGAGGGCGCGGTAATCCCTGGTTTCTCCGCGCGCCGGGCCGAAATCGAACGCCAGTTGACGGCGATTGGGAGCCGGGAAAACCTCAAATTGATCCAGGATGATGCATTGGTAGACGAAGTTACCGCGTTAGTCGAGCGGCCAAATGTACTGGTTGGTGAATTCGAATCCGAGTTCCTGGATGTACCGCAGGAATGCTTGATCCTGACCATGAAAGTACATCAAAAATACTTCCCGCTACTGGACGCGGACGACAAGCTTTCTCATAAATTTCTAATCGTCTCCAACATCCGCCCGGCTGATGCCAGCCAGATAATTGCCGGCAATGAGCGCGTGCTGCGCTCGCGGCTGGCGGATGCGAAATTCTTTTTCGATCAGGATCGCAAGAAGACATTGGCTTCACGCGTCGCCGGTTTGGATAAGGTGGTCTATCACCATAAGCTGGGTACTCAGGCGGAGCGCGTCGAGCGGATTTGGGCGGTTGCGCAGGCGGTTGGCCTTCGGTTGGGCGGCAACGAACTTGCGGCGCAGGCTGGCGAAGCCGCAATGCTGTCCAAAGCAGACCTTCTCACCGATATGGTGGGCGAATTCCCGGAGTTGCAAGGGGTCATGGGGCGTTATTATGCAAGACACGATGGATTGGCTGACGACGTGGCGGATGCAATTGAAGACCACTACAAGCCACGATTCGCGGGAGATGCGTTGCCGCGTAATATGGTCGGTATTTGCGTGGCACTGGCGGACAAGCTCGAAACGCTGGTGGGTATGTTTGGCATCGGACAAATTCCAACAGGAGACAAAGATCCGTTCGCCTTGCGCCGTCATGCACTGGGCGTAATACGAATATTGATCGAAAAGGAAGTTCCGCTTCCGTTGGATGCTTTACTTGAGCAAACTACAGGTATTTTTGGCCCGAAGATTAACGGAACGTCAGAAGCGCTGAGTGATTTCATTTATGAGCGGCTTCGTTACTATTTCAGTATCGAGTCCTCTGATGAGCAGGCGATTGAGCCAGGTAAACGCATTAATACGGAACCTGCCGAGGATCGCCCACGCTTCTCTCCACAACAAATTGACGCAGTGCTTGCGCTGCGGCCTCAACAGTTGAACGATGTAAAAAAACGGCTGGAAGCGGTACGCGCCTTCGCTGCGTTACCGGAAGCGGAAAGTCTCGCCGCAACCAACAAGCGTGTCGGCAACATTCTCAAGAAGGCTGATGTCGCTATGCGAGAAGAGGTCAGTACCTCGCTACTGCAAGTACCTGCTGAGCAGGCTTTGCACCAGACGCTGAGCCACATTGTACCCAAAGCCGACGTAGCCTTCGCGGCTGGCGACTACAACGCTTCACTGCAAATTCTGGCCGCGTTAAAACAGCCGGTAGACGACTTTTTCGATAATGTAATGGTTAACACTGAAGATGAGGCGTTGCGCCGCAACCGGCTTGCCTTGCTCGCACGGTTACACCATGCCATGAATTGCGTAGCCGATATCTCCAGGTTGGCAACTTAAATCCAGGCTACCTAACATGAAACTGGTCATTCTCGATCGCGACGGCGTCATCAATTACGACAGTGCCGCCTTTATTAAAACGCCCGACGAGTGGAAACCCATTCCCGGCAGTCTGGAAGCCATCGCACATCTTACGCAGGCGGGGTATCGCGTAGTCGTTGCCACCAATCAGTCCGGCATCGGCCGAGGTCTGCTCGATATGGTGGCGCTCAATGCCATTAACGACAAAATGTGCAAGGCAGTGATTCAGGCAGGCGGCCGCATCGATGCGATGTTTTTCTGCCCTCATGCCAATGCGGACAATTGCGATTGCCGCAAGCCGGCAACTGGAATGTTCAAGGAAATCGCCGACCGCTTTGGCGTGGAGTTGAAAGGCGTGCCTGCGATCGGCGACTCGATGCGCGACTTGCAGGCTGCGGCCGCAGTCGCTGCGATCCCGGTCCTGGTACTGACGGGCAAAGGAAAAAAAACCAAAGCAGAGGGTGGGTTGCCGGAAAATACTAAAGTATTTTCCAATCTCTCCGCGGCTGTCGATGCCCTGACCCAATGAATTGGGTTTTGTCGGCGCTGCGTTCGGCGTTATACACGCTCTTGCAGGTCGTTATCACTCCCTTTTATTTCCTGATTGTGTTCGCCGCATTCCCGCTACACCCGCTCAAGCGCTATCGCATCACTTCCGGCTGGGCGCATCTGATGTTGTTTCTGCTCCGTATCATCTGTGGCATCCGTTATCGGGTGATAGGGATGGAAAATATTCCTCAGGCGCCGAGCATCATCCTATCCAAACATCAGTCCGCGTGGGAAACACTCGCGTTTCAGCAGATATTCCCACCCCAGGTGTGGGTGCTGAAAAAAGAGTTGCTGCTTGTTCCATTTTTCGGTTGGGGACTGGCAATGACCAGTCCGATAGCGATCGACCGCAGTTCGAAAAAAGCAGCGCTGAAACAGGTCGTCGAGCAGGGGAAAGACCGGCTTAAGAAAGGGTTCTGCATAGTGGTTTTCCCGGAAGGAACACGCATAGCCCCCGGCAAAAAAGGCAGATATGGCATAGGCGGCGCATGGCTTGCCACGCATACCGGTGCGCCGGTGATACCTGTGGCGCATAACGCGGGACGGTTCTGGGGCAGGAACGCCCTCATCAAACTGCCCGGCACGATAACCGTCAGCATCGGCGTGCCGATAGATCCCGCCGGTATGGAGCCTGCCGATCTCAATGCCAGAGTTGAGTCGTGGATCGAAGCGGAGATGGCGCACATCGACAACCCGAATCCGGATAATGAACATGAAGAGAAACTCACCCCAATCTCCCAGGACGAGTAACCTGGCAGCAAGCGAGCTTCGCCGTATCAGCCTGAACGGCACTGATGTGGCTTACACCCTCATGCGCTGCAGGCGAAAAACCATCGGCATGAGAATAAACAGTGAGGGCTTAACCGTCCGTATTCCATTGAGAGAGTCGTTACGCTGGGTGGAATCGGTATTGCAAAAAAAAGCCGACTGGATCGTACAAAAACTCGATGAATGGAAAAACCGAGAATCCGCCAAGCTCATGTGGCACGAAGGGGCAGTTTTCTCATTGCTGGGAGAGCCCTGGCAGGTGACAGTTACCGCTGCTGGCGCTGTGCAAATGGTTCCGGCCAATTTGAATAGCGAATTTGAGGATAAGCAACTGACATTACCTCTGCCGTCCGCCCTCACAGCCCAGCAAATAGAAAGCGCGGTAATGGAATGGTACCGTCATCAGGCAATGACTTGCTTCAGCGAGCGCATTGCGCTGTATGCGCATAAGCTTGGCGTTGAGCTGCCAAAACTGCGGTTATCGCGTGCCAGGACCCTATGGGGCAGTTGCAACTCCCGCGGCGTCGTCCATCTCAACTGGCGACTAATCCAGAAACCGCTCGATCTGGTGGATTACGTCGTAGCGCACGAGTTGTCGCACCTCATCGAAATGAATCATTCAAAAGCGTTCTGGCGGATAGTGGGGAGCGTATATCCGGGTTATGCGGCGGCTAGGAAGAAATTGAGGGGCGTTGGGTGATGGCAAGGGTTCGATATGTTGGATACTTGATCTGACAGCCTGTATCAGATGACAATTACTTGAAAGTGCCAGAAGCGGGCGTTTACCTGTCAGCACTATTGGCGATGATGTGGGGATGGCAGGCAACTAGAACCATTTCGCATCAGGGCTACTGAAGGAAATCAGCTCAATAATTTCTAAAAATGAGGATGCATTCTGTGTCAGTAGCAAGAATTTTGCCGCCATGGTTGAAGAAGCAATTTTGCACAGCGGCGTAATCCCTGAATTTGTAAAGAGCATGTATGCCTGCAATCCTTCATTGCTCTCGAATGCCTTTAAGGCCATGGGAAAATGCGACAGCGGAACATTACTTGAAAAAATCGACGCCATGATCAATAGACAAAATACCCACAACACATAACCTTACGCTCCGGCGGACCGCGACAGCTGCGCTTTTACCGTCAGTAACATGACTCCGCTGTCTATGCAAACTGGAGCTGTGGATACAAAGAAGCTATATCGGCTCGAAAGCCTACTCGCATCATATGCTTTTGGCAGTTATGCATGAACGACTGCTTTGTATCGGAAGCCAGTCATCGCGATGGCACAATTGCGCCATTTCCAAAAATCGACTCTGACACTACCAGTCGGATCAAACCGAAAATACTATATTTACTGTTCAGAAGAGCCTCTGAATAGATCCTCCATGGAGCGCGTTGCTGGCAAACCTAGGGACGTATTCAGAGGTTCTTAGCCTTTGTGTTAGTATTTCCACCTCATCACTCTTTTACTAATCCATGCGCACGCTCACCACTTCCCTCCTCATAGTCTTGCTGCTTAGTGCCTGCGGTCTCAAGGGGCCTCTCTACCTTCCGCAGAAAGAGACGCCTTCACCGCAGCCACAGCCGCGGCAATCTCAGGATGAAGAGAAAGATAAGTGAGCGGATTTCCTTCATTCAATTATCGCAATGCCAGGCTGTACGGCGAATCAGTATCGCTGGAACATATTGTTCAGGAGTTTGGCACGCCTTGTTATGTTTATTCGCGGGCGGCATTGGTTGCCGCTTACGAGGAATTTGACGCCGCGTTTGCCGGGCGCGATCATCTGGTCTGCTACGCGGTCAAGGCCAATTCCAATCTGGCCATTCTCAACTTATTTGCCCGCCTTGGCAGCGGCTTCGACATTGTCTCCGGCGGAGAACTCCAGCGTGTACTGAAAGCGGGAGGCGATCCGCAAAAAACAGTTTTTTCCGGGGTCGGCAAGCAGCCTGATGAAATGCGGGCGGCACTTGCCGCCGACATATTCTGCTTCAATGTGGAATCGGAAGCGGAGCTGAAAGTATTGAATCAGGTTGCCGGAGAGATGAATAAAATTGCGCCCGTGAGCCTGCGGGTCAACCCCGATGTGGATGCCAAAACCCACCCTTATATTTCTACCGGCCTCAAGGAGAATAAATTCGGCATTCCCTTCGATGAGGCGGAATCGCTGTATTCAGCTTCCAAAGGGCTACATAACATACGCATTACTGGGTTGGATTGCCACATAGGCTCGCAGTTGACCGAACTCGGCCCCTTTGCCGAAGCCAGCGAGAAAATGCTCGGATTACTTGATCGCCTCGAGAATCAGGGGTTGCAAATCGATCATCTGGATTTGGGCGGTGGGTTGGGAATACGTTATGCCAGGGAGAACCCGCCACGGGCCCGGGAATATGTCGAAGCCTTATGCGCTGGTATTGGCCCGCGTAAGCAGCGTATCCTGATCGAACCCGGCCGGGCGCTGGTGGGAAATGCCGGCGTGTTGCTTACGCGTGTTGAGTATCTCAAGCATACGGCGCATCGGAATTTCGCCATCGCGGACGCTGCCATGAACGATCTCATGCGCCCGGCACTGTACGATGCATATCATGAAATCCTTCCGGTCCATGCCAGGGATGACGGTAGCGTTAAAACTTACCAGGTTGTCGGGCCGGTTTGCGAAACGGGCGACTTTCTGGGGCATGACCGGAACCTGGCACTCTCCCAGGGAGACTTCCTTGCGATCATGTCCGCTGGCGCGTATGGCATGAGCATGAGCTCCAATTACAATACCCGCCCCCGCGCTGCCGAAGTGATGGTGGATGGCGATCGTGTTCATCTTATTCGTGAGCGCGAATCGATAGCGCAACTGACTGCTGGCGAGAAAATTCTGCCTTAGCCCGGCGTCCAACGTGTGCAGCCGCCCTTATCGTAGCGCCCTCCGGAGTTTGACTGGACCAGAATGCTACACAAGAAAAATTGTAGCCAACCCCAGGAAAATAAAAAATCCCCCACTATCGGTGACTGCGGTAATCATGACGCTGGAGCCCGCTGCCGGATCGCGGCCCAGCCGGTGAAGCGTGAGCGGAATCAGCACCCCCACTAACGCCGCCAGCAGCAGATTCAACATCATAGCGAGCGTCATCACCAGGCTCAGGGAAATGCTGCGGTAAATCAGGAACGCGAATAACCCTACCACGCTGCCCCACACCAGCCCGTTCACGGCGCTCACACCTATTTCCTTGGCAAACAGCATCCGGGCATTGCCTGCATTAAGCTGTCCCAAAGCAAGTGCCCGTACAATCATCGTGATGGTCTGGTTGCCGGAATTGCCGCCAATCCCGGCTATGATCGGCATCAGCGCTGCCAGCGCAACCAGTTTTTCAATTGAATCTTCAAATACGCCTATTACGCGCGATGCAATAAAAGCGGTTACCAGGTTAATCGCAAGCCAGGTCCAGCGGTTCTTCAGGCTTTTCCAGACTGGCGCGAACAAATCCTCTTCCTGCCGCAGACCCGCCAGACTCAGTGCTTCGCTCGCGGATTCCTCGCGGATAAAATCCATCACCGCATTGACAGTAACGCGTCCCACCAGTTTGTCTTCCACATTTACCACTGCGGCAGAAACAAGATCATAGCGCTCGAATGCCTGTGCCGCTTCGTGTGCCTTCTCATCGGGATGAAAGACCACCATCTCCGTGGTCATCACTGAACCCACCTTGGCATCGGGGTCGCTCACCAGCAGCCGGTTTACCGGTAGTATGCCCTTGACATGCTCCTCCCGATCCACAACGAATAATTGATCAGTATGGTCGGGCAGTTCCTCCAGCCGCCGCAGATAGCGCAGCACCACTTCCAGCGTCACATCCTCCCGAATAGTCACAACCTCGAAATCCATCAGCGCACCGACCGAATCGTCCGAATAGGACATGGCCGCCCGCAACTTCTCGCGTTCCTCCATCGGAAGCGACTGAAACACATCATCAAGAACATAACGCGGAAGGTCAGGAGCGATATCGGCGATTTCGTCGGCGTCGAGTTGCTCTGCGGCGGCGCGCATCTCTCCGCTGTTCATCGTGGCGATCAGCGTTTCGCGCACCGCGTCCGAGACTTCCAGAAGAATTTCGCCGTCGCGCTCCGCCTTGACCAGGTCCCAGATCAAAAGACGGTCTTCCAGCGGCATCGCCTCCAGGATATGGGCGACGTCGGCAGGGTGAAGTTTGTCAAGAAGCGTTCGCAGCTCGGTGAGGCTCTGCCTGTGCATCAGGGCTTCCTCAAACTCCTGATGCGGCATTGTCTGCGTTTGCACGAGCCCTTCCACCAGCTTGTGCTGGTACAACAAATGGATTACCCGCTGCAAATGCTCTTGCAGATTTTCGGTCTCCCTGCGGTTACTTGCTTTTGTCATTTCGGATCGCCCTTGGTGGAATAGGGTGTCTGATTGTAGGGAAATTTTGGCCCGATATTATGACAGGCAGGGTGACGAACGCAAAGTGAGCGCGCCTCCTGCGCATCGTTCGAACTTCAGGGAATCCGCGCCGATTTCATCCGGCTGACTATGATGCCGGTTTTCTTCGACAACCAGGATGTATTACGATGCTTGTCGTAGAAGCGCGGATTGGGAATCATGGCGGCGAGGCGAGCGGCTTGTTCTACAGTAAGAGCAGAGGCCGAGACGCCATAGTAGTGACGGGCCGCCGCTTCAGCACCGAACACTCCATGACCCCATTCGATCACGTTCAGATAAATTTCCAGAATGCGGCGTTTGGACATCACGTTCTCCAGCATCAACGTGATGAGGGCTTCCTGGATTTTCCGCCAAGGGGTTTTTTCGCCGGAAAGAAACAGATTTTTTGCCAGCTGCTGACTGATAGTGGATCCGCCCGCAACCAGCCTGCCCCTTTTCAGGTTTTTCTCATATGCGTTCTGAATGGCCTCGAAATCAAACCCCTCATGCCCCAGAAATTTGCTGTCCTCTGCAGCGATAATTGCCCGCTTGAGACTCGGAGAAATCTTATCGTAGGGTGCCCATTGCGCACGCAATACCGCAGCAGCATCTCTTTTGCGTAATGCGTCCAGGCGATCTTGCATGAAAGCGCTGGAAGATGGATTGTAAAAATTCCAGTAAACCACATGGCTGAAAATCCAGGACTGATAAACAAGTATCGCACCGATGAAAAGCAAAAGAATCCGCCAGAACCAGCGCTTGATGAACATTCCCATGTGTTTGTGGCGCCATTATGCTTTTAACTTATCGAAGATCGGAGTATTTCAATTACCGGCGCCGTTTTTGGCCGTATTCCACGCCACAAAAAGAACGATTCTGCTGCCTGCTCTACCAGCATGCCGATGCCGTCAGCCAGGCGCGTCACGCCCTGTTGCCTGGCATATTTTAGAAAAGGCGTGTATCCACTGCCGTACATCATGTCATAAGCCAGAGACCCGGCGGCAAAAATATCGGGGGGAAGTGCAGGTAACTCGCCCTGCAAGCTGGCTGAGGTGGCATTGATGACGAGGTCAAATTTTTCGCCAGCAAGATCAGCGTAATCTGCGGGAACGATGTTTCCGTAGCCGTGGCGTAAAAATTGCTGCTGCAATTCATAAGCTTTTTGTTTGGTACGGTTGGCGATGACAAGTATGCAAGGCTCATGTTCCAGCAGCGGTAATACAACACCCCGGGCCGCGCCTCCGGCGCCCATCAGCAAAACCCGCTTGGCTTTAAGTGAAAATTCCAGATTGACTACGATATCGCGCACCAACCCGGCCCCATCCGTATTATCACCCGCAATCCCGCAAGCCTCGAACACGAGCGTATTAACCGCCTGGGCTGCTGCTGCCCGCTCAGTCAGGCTGTTCGAAATCTCCCAGGCTTCAAGCTTGAATGGAACCGTCACATTCGCACCCCTGCCACCGCGCTGCCTGAAACCGGTTACCGTCGCGGCGAATGCATCCATCGGCGCCAGTATGGCCTCGTAACGCATATCCTGACCGGTTTGCCGGGAGAACTCGACATGAATCAACGGCGACTTGCTGTGCGCAATGGGGTTGCCAATGACCGCATAGAAATCAGTCATCGGCAGTGCCGACCAGACGACCTGGTCTCAAGAACGGCGACCGTCAGACCGGCGCCGATTATTCACTCGCCAGCTCATCCGAGCGGGTAAAAACCCAGGTACGGGTAATGTGGAGAACGTCGGTATCTCGGCCGATATCGGGTGGGAAAGGAGCAAACCCGTTTTGGCCGGCGAGGTTAACGATTCGTATCGCTGCTTCATCCAGCACTTTTTTTCCCGAGGGCCGATTTATTTCGATCGATTCCAGGCTTCCATCGGATTTGATGCCGACGGTGAGTTGCAAGCTTCCATAAAGCTGCTCGCGTCTCGCTGCTTCCGGGTAATTGAGGTTGCCGACCCGCTCCACCTTAAGGCGCCAGTCTTCGACATAACGCGCAAACCGGTACTCCTGTGTACGGGCGCCGACGAATTTGCGCTTGGGCCGCTTTTGATAAGCTTCGTAATTCCGTGCAGTCTGTGCCTCCAGCCGAGCGATTTCAAAGCCCCGCTGAACCAGATCACCGGCATTAATAGCTCGATTCTCTTCGGATTGCGCAAAAGGGAGATCGGCCTGATAAACGCTTTGATCGGCGTCGTTATTGACCGCTGTCATCAATCGCTCTGCTTCCTGTTCAAGCTGCTCCGTTTTTTGCGTGACCGTGGGCGTGGCAGTGGGGGTGGGGGCGGAGACGGGCGTATCCCCCGCCTGTTTAGGCTTTGGTGTAATCGGAAAAGGAGTTTTGGCCCGACGATCGCTGTCGGTATTGCCTCCGCCATCCAGGTTGGCCTGTGCGAGGGTATCCGCCTTGTTCGGTTTGGATGCGGACTTGCTATTCACCAGCACCACTTCCAACGGCATGCCCGCTTTGCCGTTTTCAGGGAGCGGGAATTTGAAATTGATACCGAACAACACAATTGCGTGGAAAATTACCGAAATCAATATAGCGAGGTTCAGGCGAGAAGATGCGCCTGGCGGCCAACCCGGAGCCGCAGCGGTATTGAAATCAAATATGTTCGGGGAGGCGCTCAATCTGCCAAAAAGTATGAGAATTATGCTGGAGGAGAAATTTCACGACATTTTAAACAATAACGACGCCATTCGTCACTTGAATGGCGATAAAATTTCATGCCTGCACTTTACACAGGAATTTCACGTTGAAAGTCAGTTCCAGCAAGTCGATATTCGAAATCTCAACTTCGATATTCGTTTCCGGCGGCATTTCCGGTAACGAGGCTACTCGTGCCACCAGCGGAAGACAATCCAGCTTCACCAGATTTTCCTTCAATACCTGCGCACCGGTTGTGGTAACGTTTTCCTGCAACAGCCAGCGCAGACACCAGTAACGCTCCATGTTGCGCTGGAAATCCCCGTAGACCTCATAAGCCGCCTCGAAATTTCGCATGAACATGTGCAGGTTCTCGCTCTCTCTGGTATAAGGCGGCGTTTCCCCGCGCAGCAGCGCAACCAGTTGCCGCTGGTTAATAAAATCGACATAGCGGCGCATAGGCGAACTGATCCAGGCATACTGCGAAACGCCCAAGCCCTGATGCGGTGCGGGAGAGGTACTTATCCTGACCTTGCCGCCTCCCTGGCTGCGATAAATACCGGCAACGCCGTTGTCGGCGAGCTGCTTGCCCCATTCGGCATTGACATAAATCATCAGTTCGGACACCACCTTATCGATTGGCGAACCGCGCCGGCGCTGACTAATGGAAATGTGATCATCGACAACGCTGAAACAGTAATCAATTCTGTCATTGTTGCTGTCGTTGGTCTTTCCCCTGAGTGCCTCTGCCTTGCAGGCGAAATTCCACAGCGTCAGCAACTCTTGACCGAAGGGATGATCGATGTTTCCCCTCGCCAGCGTAGATTCGTTAAAGTGCTCCTCCAAGGTGTCATGTCTGAGGTTGGCGGCAATCCTCACCTGTTCGACGCAACTGTGCGTGGCGAAAACCGTGAAATCATCCGCTACGTCGAGATACATCGAGAGGGCTGGCCGCAATCGTTTTTCGCACAAGGTGTAGTGCTGTATCACACGCTCTGGCAGCATGGTGATCTTGCTGCCCGGAAGGTATACAGTCGATAGCCTCTGTGCCGCTACCGTATCCAATAGCGAGTCCGGGGGGATTCCCAAAGTCGGGATCGCAATGTGAATGCCAATGCGGAAGCTGCCCAAGGTCAAGGGAGTAACCGAAAAAGCATCATCGATTTCGGTAGTGGTGACATCATCAATGCTGAAGGCGGTCACATCCGCTATCGGCAAGTCTGCCGGATCGCTCAACTCTCCCTCACTGAATGCATCAAAGCCAGTACCTTCCGGAAAGTGCTCCAGCAAAAAGCGGTTGAGATGATAATCATGGGTAGACGGTATTGCCCCGCATTTTTCCAGCAATCGCGAGACGCTCAGCTTGCTTGCGCTACAAGCCGCCTCCAGTGCTTTCCACTCGATGGTATTCTTGTCCGGCCGGTAGAGCAGACTGGATAGCGACGATTCGAATTCTTCCGGTAGAATGAACTCGCCCAGCAACTGCATATAACGCGCCTGCTGTTCCGCCTGGCGACGCTTTTTTTCCTGGCTCGCAAGCGCTGCCTCGAGCGCTTTCGGTGGGGCAGCCTTGTAGCGCCCGCGACCTTTCTTGTAGAAATACATCGGCGCACTATGCAACCGGATCAGCACTGCCGCCGCTTCCTCAGGGGTGGCTGCGTGGCCGAAATAATCCGCAGCCAACGCATCACTGGCAAACTCTGCTTCACTCTCGCAACATTCCCAAAGAAAGTTCGGGTCCAGATCCTCCGCTGTTTTTTGGGCAAGATCCATGAATTCCGATAAGGAAGGCGCGTTGAACCGCAGCAACACGGAAGCTGCCTTTATTTTCGCGCGCTTGCCGTGAGGAGCCTCCACCTGAAGCGAGGTCGTGTTGTCCGCAAGGACCGCGCCAACTTTGAAAGTGCCTTCCTCTTCGTAAAAAACGTTCATGAAATAGTTGCGGCGTTAAAATTATGAGAAGCGTAAATTAAAAGGTTTAACTCGTGTTTCAGTCGCTAAATCTCGGCTGCTAAATTATAGCGCCCAACATACCCTCTCCAGGGATCGGACTGGGCCGCTCTGGCTGGGTAGACTACTTCGCTATGCGGTGGATACCGGTGGCCCGGCACAAGACTTCCCGACGGCCCCGAATTCAAGAGGGCCGCCGGGGGAGATCAAGATAATCAATACGTGGTGTTTCGATTATATTTCGGGCAGAAAGTTTCTGCCTGCTTCATTTTTTGCGAGAACGGCCATTAATGGCCAACCGAGTTGGAAGATCGGGTTGTCAAGGTACATAACGGCGGCGTAAACGTATCATGCAGGAAGCACCGCGATAAACGCCAGCTTTCACGTCCTGGTGCGGGTTGAAGCGAATGGAGCGGCGCCCTTGGGGCAGTCTGCCTTGCCGCACCTTCGTCAGGCTCTTAGAGGATGCTCACGGGGGAAAGGGAGGAAAGCCCCCTGAAGCGGGGATCGGGCAATAGGGAAGAGCGGAAGATACCGCACCGCGCTTCTCCGGCACATATGCGCTCGCTTGAGGGATGCAACTTCATTCGGAAGCCTTTTCCTCGCTCGGTGCAGCCGCTCCAACCTCGTCTGGCGGGCGACTTTGAAGGCTCTCTTCATAAAGCGTCCACACCTGCGCATATAACCTGTTCGAACGTTCTTGACTCATGTTTCAAGCGGCGAGCGCCTTGCGCAACAAGTAGGTTATTTCCTTCCCTTTTACGTCGTTGTGGTCCTTAATGAAATCGCTGGCTTCGAGATTGAAGAACTTACCCGATTGGAATGCATAACTGGAGCCCACCGGCAGCAACTCCCCAATAACGGTTTCACCGGCTTCCATTTTCTGCGCTCCATTACGACCCATCGCGCCAAACATGTCGTCTTTATCTCCAAACGCCATGGTTTTATCTCCAACGATACGGGACGCAAGCGGATACGCGAAGCCTACCGCTCTGTCGTTAGGGGTATGCGTTACGAGGACAGGGCCCTTGATCCGCTGATTATCGACCACTCCCCGGAAAAATCCCTGCTCGCCCTTGGAAAAGCCGTTCTGCGAGAAAGCCGCCTGTACGAGTGTCATACTTTTTATCTTATCGTTTTTGGAATGGACGGCGGCCGCGGCGACCACGCGGCCGCCGAAGCTATGACCGATCAGATGAATACCCTGCACCTGCGTCGCAAGTTTGTCTATGAGGGGAGCCACACCATTTCGGCCAACCGCCCCGGCGCGAGTCTTCATCTCGTAGTAAGTTGTATAGTTCAGGAGGTTCACGACTGCGGCTTTGAACCCGGAGAAAAACTCCACGAGTCCTGCCGCCCCACCCTCCGGCGGGGCAACGGTCCCCACCCCCAGGGCAAGCGATGCCCCGCCCCCGGTACCTGCGCTCGCGATCTCCTCATCCAGGTCATCTTCATCAGCCTTCAAATTTTTCATTAGCTCATTGCCGTCATCCTTGAAGAAACTGTCTGACGCATCGTCCTTGGTTGCCGCCCCGGGATCGAGCAATGAGCGCATTCTGTTGGCGAATTCAAGCCGTGCGGAGGTTTTTTCCTCGATATCCGGAAGTAATGCTTTCGCTTCCTCCAGAAGTTGTTGTTGCCCGGGCTCGGTGAAAACTTCTTTCATCTGATCGAGCTTCTCCTCGATCGCGTCGATAGAATCCCCATTTGCGCCGCCCAGGCCGGCAGCTCCTTGTCCTGTGCCGGGTGTGCCGGAAACAGCAACGGAAGCATCGTATTCCTTTGAAGGCCAGATTACCCCAACGATGGCGAAGCTGCGTCCAGGCAGATCGTTGGGTTGAGCAACGGCGGCAAAGTTCTCGAAGAATTTACGATAAAGCTCCTCGGCTCTGGTCTTGTTGTTATTCCATCCGTGCGATATGATCAGGACGTCCGTGACCCCCGCTGGCAGTACGACTTGATCGCTGGCCGGACGGCCATTCTTGTCGAATTGCGCTTCAACATAAGGAATTCCCGCGATATCATTCATAATGTGCTCCTCCTTTTATTATGGTATTGACCTGTTTGCGAGATCATACTGACTGAATGGCGCGCATCAGATCAACCAGACCCGCGCCCTGAAAGTAGCGGTCGCGCCGCAGATCCGTGGCGGAGTGGAGAAAGATATCCTTAACGCGTTCCGCCTTGCCGATGAATTCGGTTCGCACGGACAGGAATGCCGCAATCACTCCGCTGACATGGGGAGCCGCCATACTCGTGCCGCTGGTTTCTACGTAGTCGCACTCCATGCCACGCGCACCCTCGCTTTTCAGGTGACCCGCCGCGCAAGAAAGAATCTTCTCGCCCGGAGCGACAAGATCCGGTTTGAGGCGGCCGTCGCCCGTCGGCCCTTTGGAGGAGAAGTACGATACCCCATAAACATGGGGCATGTCGCGGTGCGTCGAGCCAACGGTAATGGCGAGGTCGGCATTGCCGGGGTCATTGATTGTCAGGGCCATGCCCGCGGTCGAGGCGCCGATGGTGGACTTGAGTGTCCCATATCCGGTATTGCCAGCTGCAACAACAACGACAACACCGGTTTTTACCAAGCGGTCCACCTCTACGCAAAGCGGACTCTGCCCGCACGCAAACCACTCGGGCTCGAAAGAATATCCCAGGCTTATGTTTACACCATGAATTAAAAGTCTTCGACCATAACCGTTGATTTCCTGCACGTGACCGATGGCGGCGATAAGGTTGCTAACGCTGCCTTTCCCGTTTTCATCCAGTACGCGCAAGCTCACGAGCTTGCATCGGGGCGCCATGCCGCTCATGCCCTCCACGAGTTTTATCGGCTGGTACTCGACATCCTCGGAATCTTTTTTCAGATAGCGCGAGACCGCAACAGGAATGCGCACTGCCGGCATGGGTGCATCCGGAGGAGCGTTTGGAGCCATGAGCGCATCGATTGGAACGGGCCATTCGCCAGCAATAATCCCGGCGACATGTGTACCATGTCCATTTTCATCTTCGAAAGGACCACCGCCATCCACGGTAAAATCCCTATGCCATTTGGAATCCGGGTCGATATTATTGTATTTGCGAAAGTGCTCATGATCGTGCTTGATTCCCGAATCCATAACCGCCCATGTGATTCCAGTGCCGTGGGCGGAAAAAGAATTTTGCGCAGCATCGGCTTTCACTGTGGCAATGGATTTGTTGATATACGCGGATATCTCGAAATCGGGCCAGATACGAAAGATCGCGCGGAATGTGCTTGGATCGATTTTCGGCACGCGGCTTGAGCCGCCGGTTCGTGCATCATTTCTGGCTGACACCTTGCTGGCTTCCGTTTTAGCTTCCTCTATATCCAGATCGATAAGCGCTTTGATGACCCGCGCTTCCAGTCGTGCGAATACGTAGTTGCTTTCACGCTGATCTTTTTTGAGATGAACATCCTGACCTGCATCCCTTACATTCGCCAGTTCTTTAGCCTTCTCAATGTTCTTGAAAACCCAGCGCCGCGCCGCCATGCGACCGCCAGGGTATTCAAGGTTCAAATCGACGATAAGCTCATATCGGGTCGGATGAATTTGAATGATGGGTTTGGTCTGCATTTCCCCCGGCATCCCCAGTCTGTCATTTGCGGCCAATAAACGCCGGATAATGGTAGCGTGCAGGTTGGCAAAACTGAAACGGTATGCTCCCTCCTCTAGAACCGGTCCAATTTTTTGCGTCCGGATTGCATCTTCGAGCGCGGCATGCCGTTTCTGCTCCATCAAAGGCATGTTTCCGTAAATGGCAGCGCGGTCCTTGGCCGCATCATCCGAAACCTGTGCCCCGGCGGGCGCCATCTCTTCGAGGTCTTCAAGACGTTTTTTCGATGCTGCCAAAGCGCTGTTTGCTGCATGCTGGGCCATCTCGACGATTACCTCTCGTATTTCCTCCACCGTACCCGGATACGCCCCCTCGTACTCGATAACACTGTTGAACTCGAGTGGATCAAAGGGATGCTCATCCTGGAAAACTTTAATCCGCCGAAGCTCCTTCTCCATCTCACGGAGAAGCGGGATAGCAATTACCGAGCGGTCAAGCTGCAGCGGGTCAAAGGATTGCACCCGGGTTTGTTCTTCCGGTGGGCGGTTGGACGGGGGCATCGAATTCCCTTACTTGCTAATTGAAGATAAAAGGTAATGACATTTTATGATAGTTCATTTTCAGGTTTTTCCAACCGGCCGGCCAACACGAATTGCGCGGAATTAAAGGTAACCAAAAGCGCTTTAAGAAATAACGTTGCGCGAACGGAGATTCCGAGAAGGAGACCTTGATATGGCAAAGAGTGCGCGCGCTTTGCAGAATTCACGTCCGTCAGCAGCGAACGATGAGCATGATGTGCGCTAGCGTACTGAAGTTTATTCGCGTGTTCCTATTATTCATGTTTCTTCTTGATCGCACTCTTCTTCCATAATTCAGGAGCCAGAGCCATGACTCGCGCTTCCCATTCGTTCATCTTCTTTTAGTTATAAATTGGCCGCACATACACTAACGTTCTAAACCACAGAAGAATATGCAAGTCATCAATGTTGCCGCATTGAACGAAAAAGGAGTACGAAATTATGGATGAATTCTTTTTTCGGATCGTTTTTTGGATTGCAAACAGGTTCCCGGGGATCGTCAGGATTGCCTCGCGGATAACGTTGTTGCGGCGGTTTATCAGTAACGCTTTTATCAATTGGCAGGCCTATTCCACAAACCCTCGGCCCAGGCCTTTTTCAATGGCTTCGTCGTACACAACATGGCAATCCTTGACTGACAGGTCATTTACCGGACGACATCTGCCAGAGGTGGAAGGAGATCAGAATCTTCCGGGCATAGAGAAAATCGTTGATTTATGGCGAAGAAAAGAGAATAAGGAAATACCTTCGGTCGATACAAGCATACTATTTTCTTTCTTTGCCCAATGGTTTACCGATAGCTTCCTCAGGACAGATTTTCGCGATCGACGAAAAAATACATCGAATCATGAAATTGATCTTTGCCAGATCTATGGTTTACGCGAAGAAATTACCCATTATTTACGATTACAAAAAGATGGAAAGCTGAAGTATCAAATTATCGATGGAGATATTTATCCTCCCTACATTTTTAACGTTGACGAGACGACTACGGGCAATTGGGTGTTCGCTAATAAAGAATTCGAGAAGTTGCACCCCCGATACGCTTTGGATTTCGTTTTTAACAATGTTCCCGAGAAACGGTTAAAACGCATGTTTGCCGTTGGATTGGAGCACGGCAACTCGTCGATTGGCTACACCATAATGAATACGCTCATGTTGCGTGAACACAACCGGATCTGTGACTTGTTAAAAGAAGCCTATTCAAAATGGGATGATGAGCGCCTGTTTCAGACGGCCAGAAACATCATGGTTGTGCTTCTGATTAAAGTGGTTTTGCGGGATTACGTCTCGCGCTTTACACAGTTTGGTTTTACCCTTGACCCATCTCCCGGTTTGGCGGAAAGGCAACGCTGGTACCGTAGCAACTGGATCTCGCTGGAATTTAATCTCCTATACCGCTGGCATTCGATGGTCCCGGAAAACTACGTGGTTGATAACAAGTTATACAAGCTGGATGACTTTCGTAACAATACCCCTTTGGTAACTCAATATGGTATTGGGGCGCTGATAACGGCTGCATCAATACAGAGAGCCGGTCGTATTGGTCTTCACAATACTCATAGTTTCTTTTTCGATCCGCTTCCTATCGGGGACGATAATAGAAGTGTCATGGAGCGCACCGTCGCAATGGGACGCCAGGCTAGGCTGCGCTCATTCAACGACTATCGGGCAGCATTCAGCATGCCTCGCTTGATGAGTTTCGAGGAATTGACAGATGATCATGAACTACAGCGAGAACTGAAGGAACTCTACAGGGACCGGATCGAGGATCTGGAGTGGCAGGTCGGTATATCTGCCGAAGATCATGATGAAGGCTTTAATCTTGGACGCCTTATGGTACGGATGGTTGGTTACGATGCGTTTACCCACGCGCTGACAAACCCGCTTGTATCGATCTACGTACACAACGAGACGACATTTTCAAAGGTTGGACAATCTGTTATTGAAGAAACAAACTCACTTGCAGATATTGTCAACCGTAACGTAAGGGATAGCGATATGGTCGTTGCAAGCTTCAAAACATCTACTCTGTCATCAGGCAGCTAAGGTTGGACTTAAATGTGGAAGCGATCTCGAATATCAAGATGCTTTTTTGTTTGACTGGTCACGTTCAGCCGGAAATTAGCGATCACGTTTTCCGGAATACCCATCGCAGTAAAATTCTTAACATAGTGCATATAGAAAAGCTATAGAAATCAAGCGAAGTTTATTTTCTATAAAGGAGTGCCCCGTGTCGAATAAGCTGCCACAGAATGAAGAAAATATACGGAAAGCAGAAGATCGGAAAAATTATCTTCTTCAAAGGCAAGCCCAGTATCAATACGCATATGAGTATGCCAGTACTATTGCTGTCGTGCGCAAACTGCCGCGGGAGGAGAGACCCGGGCTTGGATATTGGCTCCGTGGGGGGATGAATCTTTTACAGTTGATTCCAAGTTTACCCAGTCTATCGGTTACCTTTTTACGCTACCTGCTCGGCAAGCCGATGGAAAGCTATCGAGACTACGTTTTTTATCCGTCTAGTCCTCCAAACCCCGATCTGGTGGATAATTTTCAGCAAGATCTGATATTCGGCCTGCAACGTGTCATTGGAGTAAATCCCGTCGTATTGCGCGCTGTAACCCGTCAGAATCCTCTATCGGAAAAGCTGCCGGAATCTGAAATCCGAAAGATTTTTGAAGAGCAGATTGATGAGATTGACTATACGGCTGCCACCGAGCAAAAGCGCGTATACATCCTGGACTATGCGGATTTATATATATTGCAGTCAAACCCCGGGTATATCGACGGCGGCCAGAAACAATATGTCACGACTCCGCTCGTCGTGTTGTTTCTGCAGTCGGATGGCATGTTGCGGCCGATTGCCATACAGTTATACCAGGATGCCAGGCCCGATAATGCGATCTATACCTCAAAAGACGGCAATCTTTGGCTGACAGCAAAGATGTTCGCCCAAGTCGCAGATGGCAACCATCACATACTGTATACCCATGCGACCCGTATTCATTACGTCATGGAAGCCATCATCATGGCTTCACGCAGACAGCTTTATAAATCTCACCCGCTCTATATTCTATTAAATCCACATCTTCAATATACACTCAACGTTAATCACCAGCACACTTTCCTGAAAGACCGGAAAGGACGTCCAGGCCGGTACGGCGAGTTATTTGCCGGAGACTATGACGCTATGACTCAGTGCATGGCCAATGGCATGACGAGCTTTAATTTTAAGGAATCGGCCTTTCCCAATGATATTGCGAAGCGGGAAGTCGATAATCCTGATCTTTTTTATCCCTATCGCGATGATGGCATCTTGTTATGGAATGCAATTCAAAGTTTTATCAAAGAATATGTCGATTTATATTACAAATCTGAAGCTGATGTTACTGAAGACCATGAAATTCAGGCATGGGCAAATGATATCAATGCACGAGATCGCGGCAGAATTCCTGGGTTTCCTGCCAGATTCGGTTCCAGGCAAGAGCTGAGCGAGACTCTCGGTCACATCATTTTTCTATGTACTGCTTTTCATTCCTGCATTCACTTCAACCAATACAAATATCCCGGGTTCGTTCCCAATATGCCGCATTCAGCTTATACGCCACCTCCGGCGGGAAAAAACACCAAAATTGATGCAGATGAATTACTGAAGTTTCAGCCTGCTTTTCGAGCTGCTTATTCGCAAACCTGGACCTATTTCGTGACGAATTTTCGTGTCAACTCCATTGGTCAGTACAAACCACAGCAATTCGATCCTGAAGCGCGCGAGGTGATAAAGCGGTTCGGAGACAGGTTGGAAGAAATAGAAGAGGAAATTGATCAGAGAAATAGCAGACGTTCTTTCGCCTATGACCGCATGAATCCAAGATTCATTCCAAACGGTGTAACCATTTAATGAGAGGTGGGTGAAATTACAGGCTTGGTGAAATTACAGCGGTAGATTCTCGACATTCAAGCCAATTTTTATTAGCCCTGTTATGTTGTCCTGAAATAAATAGTGACGCTGTAAAAAATACTAATCGAATTTTTCATCCCCGGTTGGTTCAAGATGGGTGGTTTGATTCATCTCCTGCCGAAAGTTGGATAACTCATAATACATTCTAAAGCGCGCTCGATTCAGATTGCCTAATGGCCTATGTTCAGGAAGGCAATGCCAGGGATTCATTTTCAGTCGCTTGGCAAACTCAAGGTACGCCTCGGTATCAAATTTCTGTTTCGGGATATGAACTGTAGCAGCAGGAATAAACGGGGAAAGCTTTTCCGGCCAACGTACTGAGCCATCTTCAATAGGCATTAAATGAGGATCCGTCTGTATTTGAATCATAAGATCAAACTCAACATCTTTCTCATCCAAAGTCTTGATCATGTTCTCCCGCAGATAATTGAAAGGCGGTGTGCCAAATGGCAGACCAGGAATATGAGTTTCAACTTCTGACGTTTTTGGCACGAATGAGTACATCATGGCCTGTCCTTCACCCAACAGATAGGGAGTGCAACTCCAGTAACGTTGTCCCAACGGGTTATACTGGGTTTCATTCCACAGACTCTGCATGAAGAAGTCAAGCAAGTGTGTATCCTTCGGATTGAGAAAATAATAAAGCGTCATATCTACCAGGCTCCAGTATTGCAGTTTGACATTTTCCCGGGTGTTGGGTGTGACAAACGTCGCGCCGCCACTGGTGGTGATAAAATCCTGGGTAAATTTTTCCTCACTCATAAGTTTTTCGCCCGGAACACCCATGAGTTTCACCGCCATGCTCATAAAACCAACATCGTTAATATCGGCAGGTACATTGGGTCCTGGTCCGGAGTAGCGTATATAAGCCGGGTAACTGCGCGGATTAGCGAAAATACCTTTGCGACAGTGTTCCGGCAAATCATCTCGTATGGTTACCGTACCATGCACGATGCCGTGCGTTTTTGTATTACCGCCCCGCTCATATCCTCCCGGTTTGAACCGCCCGCGCATCTGATCCATCATCAGGTCGACAATTTGATTCAAGCTGTCTTCTTCATCCGGGTCGAATTTTTCTTCAGCCAGTTGCAGACCTTCGTTCTTGCGTCGCCGATTAATCAAAAACTGGATAACCTTTGCGCTGGGTTCGCGAAAGAGATAGTTCCACTGTGGGCGAAACCAGGGTTCTAATCGGCGCTCAATGCGTAGCAGCTGAATCAGAAAATTGTGAATAGCTTTTAGTATCCGGTTCTTGATCTTCGTCATGATGGCTATCACTCCCGTTAGCAGGTAAGGCCGAAATGTACTTTAGCGCTCGCAGCCCAGGCATAAAGAAATATCCGCCACCATGGGTGGTAACAAACTGCGGCAAATGACTGGTTTTCTGCATCGGCCCGGACTGACCGGGACAATTAAAATGATCAGTACCTTCACCGCTCATTAACGGTTCGCGATTCCCCAGCAATGGGTCTCTTTCCTCTTGCACCCCATTAAATTTACTATTCATGGTCCAGGCATTCTGAACAAATTCAAACTGCCGTGATATGTTGGCTACGAGACAAATAAACTGCAGACCACGTTCGCTGGCAGGCGCATCCGGTTTGATGGCATCTTCCGGCGCAAGTGCTGGTCCATAACTGCGACCACGTCGCAGCAAGCGATGAAAACGGGAAGAGGCAACCAGATCCTCGTCCGACCTTTGACCAAAACCTAATATCTTGATCAACCGACTGATAAAGCCATTTACCCCCGGTGGCAGGTCGCCCGTGCGTGGGTTGGATCGACGGATATGAGCACCGAGCGGGCAATGGTTCCCATTTGGGTCCTGGTCGAAGGTAAAATCGTTCCAATGATCTTCGCGCGGGATACCTGGAATGCGTTCCGCAATCAAAGGCGTGCCATTACGTTCTCTACCTAGCATCGCTGCGGCAAGTTGTTCTCGTTTTTGCGGCATGTGATCCGACACCTTGTCAAGAAACTGCCAAAAACCGGCAACATCCTGGCCCAGGTGCCGAAGTACCAGATACGTTCCATTACGACCAAAATCCTTCCATGCGGGGTCATTTTTGGCGTTAGGCAGCAAGGTTGCGAGCTTGTCTTTCCTGGGATCGATGAGCGGTCGCGCAGTGTATTGCCCATATTCATTGGGATAGCCAAGCACCATCTCTCCAACAGCAAGCAAGTTGGAGAAACTATCGCGTTCATGTATATCCGTGCTTTGTCGCTGCATCCAGTCAATTGTTGGTTGGCTGATACCATCGTGGAATCCGAAAGATTCAATGTCGCCTATATAAAGTGTAGGTAATTCTTCCAGCAACAGAAATGCCCTTGAGAAATGTTCACCTTCTACAGTTTTTCGCCAGGCTTCAATATTCCCTTTTCTGGCATAAAGCAGTAATAAAACATGCGGCACTTGTGCCGCATTGCCACCCCACTTCCACCGTTGCGGTGCATTGCGGCCCACATCGCCCAGGCGGCGAGAGCGGCTTTCATCTCCTGCCATACCCACGATGAACTCATCGGAGAAGCCATCGACAACTGATTCCTTTAGTCCCAGTGCACGCAGACCTTCTACAGAAAAGGCAATCTGCACCGCCGTATCCGGCGGAGGATCCTTCGTAATGGCACTGTTGATCGGCACCGTATTCAGCCATTGTTTAGCCAAATCAACATTCGCAATATTCAGCAACATAAAACAGGTATCTGTTAATTTCCCATAGCCAAAGCGCAGCAACCCCTGCAGATCATCAAATTCAAAGTCGCTTGATTTTTTCATGTCCATACTCCCTGCTCAGATCAGGCTGAGCCATTCACGGATTTCCGCATCGTTGGATTGGCGAATTTCCATGCTTTGCCGAATACGACTATTACGCGCCAAATCAACTGCTGTCAGTCCCGGATAAGCCTTATACCAAACCTCTGTGGGTATTTGATGCCGCCTTTGCGTATATTTGAATGCATGCTCCCGATGTGCGCCTTCTTTAATAATCCACCTCGTGGTAGGGTAGCCGACAGCATTGCTAAAGATGAGATTCAAGCCCCAGCCGACCTTATTAATAAAGTCGTCCATATAGCTTTCATGACTACCATCGTAATTACTGGCGAAAAAAACTCTATGGTTATTATCCATGAGCACCCAACGGGCAAAATGGATCGTTTTTATTCGAGCGAGAAATCCACGGTTGTATATGTGCCTGGCAAAATAGTCGGTCAGCAGGAGTATGAATTTGAAAGTCAGTAAGCGGAACAGGCCAGGTTTCACATCACCAAACACACTGTACTGATTAGTGACATCCCAATCTTCCTGCACTGTAAGTTCTGTTAAATGGTTACGGCCAGGCCGGATAAAGAGCTCAGGTTCCGAACGTTCCAGCATTCTCAAACGTAGTGCAAAGAAAGGTGCGATAACCAACAATAGCGGGGATAGGAGAAGTATGACTAACGGCATCCCGATCTTATGCAGAAGATTGCGGACTTTCCATTCAGTGGGTGTGGGTTCTGGTGGGGATAACATAAGCCTGCCTTTATATTTTTCCATTTCGACATGAGACAATAGCTTTTGCCGTAAGGCATGGACATTCTCCCGGCCAACATCATCAACAATTTTCTGTAAATAGGTAGACAAACTTCGATGCAGTTCTGCTTCTTCGTGGATTTGCCTGACCGTTCGGCCAATCCAGTTAACATAATTAGCGTTAGCATTTATATTGTGCGCTTTCATCCATTCCAGCAGATTTTGATCTTCCTCAGTAATACCTTCGCAATGAGAAAAGATTTTTTTTAGACCTGATTCCGCAAGTTCCATGAGTTCCACTAAAAAAGTATGTATATCTCCATCGATGTCGCAAAGAAAGGCAAGTGCAGGCCGCCACGGTCTTGGTGTTACACCAAACTCTTTGATTTCATGTGCGGTTTTTGCTTCTATGATTACAAAACGCGCAAAATGCAAGCGATCAAACTTGTTGAAAGAAATCAGGACATTATCCGGGTCAGCATGACCAGGTATTTTATTCATCGAGGTCAATAAAGCGCGCAGGTTTGTTAACTGCCCAGCGCGTACAGTCGCAGCAATCATGAAGCTGGATTGAGGTGTCATGGTTTCCTGTCTCAGGTAGACATTTATGCGACTTCTTCTTTTATTGGTTCAGCGGTTCTCCTGTGAGTCTGGGTCGCGGGGTATAAGTTGAGGCGGCCGCAGTGGAAATGACAGCGATCCTCGAATGGCTGGGATTCCGATAACCGCAAGCCTGTTTTTGAAGTCTCGACCGTTCAACCTGTATGCCTGAACGAGGTACGGCGGAATCGCTCAGAACTGCAGGAAGAAATGTATTAACTGTTTCTTGCCCCAGTAAACCTTGCCCAAATATTGCTTGTCCGCGACCTTGCGAATTTCGTCGCGTATCCTTTGCGCAACCACCGATGTCTCTGAATAATCGAGGACGATGCACGGCTTCTGGTCGAACCAGCTGTCGCCCTTGTAAACCCTCGCAAGGATGGCGCGAAGGCCAAAGGGGGTAATCTCGTTCTTCAACGTACCGCTCTTGGCATCGAAGATCTTGCCCTGCCAGGCGAAATAGTTGACTATCTGCGCAATGGCGTGGTTGTAACCGGCCCCCGGCGCGATAATGGCCGTACCCTTTGCTTCACCGTCTGGAATCTCCCCGGACTCACTGTCGGAAAACAACCGGTCGAGCTCGTCTTCAGACATTTTGATCACCTGTTCAATATCGTAGGCCATTGCCACCTCCCTATCTGTATTACATATCTACAACACACAGGCCCGGCCACGCCCGCGGCAAGGACCATCCTCCGGTACATCACTAGGCGACTGAAACGCTCGTGAAAAGTCGAATAAACCGCACTTTTTCAGGTCGCCCAACCTATCAGCCCTGTCCACCGTGCCTTGCGTCCCCCTCAAGGACGGTCAGTTCTTCTCCTTCAGCAGATTGATGCCGCGCGAGCATTTTTTTATATCCTGATTTCATCATATATCTGTTCCTCATTTAGTCAATCCGATTTCCGTCGCATTAGCGAAGCGGAAGGAGCCGTCCTTCTGGCCTTTATTATGTTTTATGGCAGGCGCCTCCGGATTTTGCATTCCAATCAAGACAGCTGCTTACCTCCGCAAATAATACGTTGCGTTGCGCGGCCGGAATTTCTTGTATTTTCAGGAATCGCGCCTAGACTGAAATCAGCAGAGCGGAAGACGTTCCCACGATCTGAAGAGGATGCGAGAGCCGAGTGCATACGCCAATATGCAATATGTATTGCTTGACACGGTTTCCCGCAATGTAGCTTAGCGTTTGATTGAGGTACTTCCAACACGTCCAATATAGGCTCCAGCTAAACCAACATCTGATTTATCGCAGGAGGCTGCTATGAAATCCGGAATAGCTGCTATCACTCTCATTGCAACGGGACTGGTTATATCCATTGCCGGTTGCGCTTACAAGCGCCCTCCCTGGATCGCGACCGAGTGTATCGAGGGTGCGTACGCGACGGCAGGCGCCGTCAAAGACGAGGCGCAATGTGTGAAAAGATCGGCGGAAAGCTTTCCTGCGGCGGACGAGGATTACTTCAAAGATATGGACTATGGCATCAGCCAGCAGCCGGATAAGGTTGTCTCCGCGCTGGAACCATTTGTGCCGGGTATCTCCCGCACGCCCGAGGAGGCCGTAAAAGCGGTGGTCAGAGGTCGAAACAACTGGATCGTCTGGACGGGGGGCAACGATAAATTCTGGGATCATCTCAATATCAACAGCGAGGGAAGTTTCGATCTGCTGAAGGTCCTTTCAAACCATCCCAGTCTTATAAAAAATCCGGGATACAGCCGAGATAATCGCTGGTATTGGTTTGGTCTCGTCAATGAACCATGCTTCAAGAAGAACACCGATGCGCAGGGTAAACCGATAGGCCGCAGCGATCGCTTTGGCCTTTACCTGGATGCGCGCGATCCTGACTGTGCGTCGGATCCTTTTGAGAATGAGCAAAAATACCCGGGCGTCAAGATCGGCGCACGTGGCAAGACAGTACCGATCGGTTCCTACTACGGTTACGCAAGTGGCATCGTAGGACTACGATTGTTCCCCAATCCCGATTTTGATGAAACCGCGAAAAAGCGGTGGGACCCCGAACGATTTTATACCGATCCTGCATATTATAACGATGCCAACCTGGTCAAGCCTTATCGGGTAGGCATGTCCTGCGGATTCTGTCATGTGGGTCCGAACCCTTCCAATCCGCCGAGGGATCCCGAGAACCCGGAATGGAGTAATCTCAATTCGAACCCGGGGGCACAATATTTCTGGTTCGATCGGGTGTTCGCCTACGAGGCCGATAAGAACAGCTTTGCCTATCAGTTTCTCAGCACTAATCGACCTGGTGCATTGGATACTTCTCTGATCTCAACCGATTATATGAACAATCCCCGTACCATGAACGCGATTTACAACCTCGGACCCCGCATGAAGAATGCTCTCCGCTGGGGGTATGAAAAACTGACGGGGGGTGAACTGAACAATAAACAGTTTAATGACTACGAGATTCCTCCCGATAGCGTGCTGAGAGAGTTTTTTAAAAGTCCGGATAGAGTGGCTACACCGCTGGTTCTCAAGGATGGTGCAGATTCGGTGGGAGCGTTGGGTGCTTTAAACCGGGTTTTCGTGAACATCGGTCTTTTCAGCGAGGAATGGCTCCAGCACTTCAATCCGCTGATTGGAGGAAAGCCGTTTACTCCTTTCCCGATTGCGACCGCGGGAAAGAATTCCAGCTATTGGAGGGCAACGGAGAATCAGACGCTGGACACATCCTTGTTTTTCCTCGCCGCCAGCAGGCCGGATTATTTGAAGGAAGCGCCGGGAGGCGAGCGCTATTTGACCACTGACGCAAGCACCCTGAAACGCGGCAAGGAAGTGTTTGCAGAGAACTGCGCCGGCTGCCACTCGAGCAAGCTTCCCGAGAAAGCAGTGAAATTCTTCGGCAACGATGGCTGTGTCGGTCCGGGTTATATGAATTGCTGGAACCAGTACTGGAACTGGACCAAAACTGACGAGTTCAGAGAACAAATGAAGGAGATAGTATTAAAAGAAGATTTCCTCGACGACAATTTCCTCTCTACCGACCTGCGGATACCAGTCACGCTACTCGAAACCAACGTCTGTGCTTCCCTCGCCACAAATGCTCTCGAGGGCGATACCTGGGATAATTTCTCATCCACCTCCTATAAGAAGTTGCCTTCGGTTGGCAGCACTACGATTCATCATCCGGTAACGCGGGAGCCTCAGGCATACCCCATGCCCGGTGGCGGCCGCGGCTACATTAGACCGGCTTCCCTGGCAAGCCTCTGGTCAACGGCGCCGTTCCTGCTGAACAACACCCTGGGGAAGTTCTATCCCTCAGGTTCGGTAGAGGACAGGATGAAATCCTTCGACAGCGGTATAGAGCAACTACTCTGGCCAGAGAAGCGCTATTGCGATCAAAAAGATTTGTATGCTGTGACTGATCATTACACTGAGGAATACGGGGATGAGGGGAGAAATAGTTGCCAGGACCGCACTTACCTTACCCGATCCGGCAAGGAGGTACCTGGCATTATCGACCGAACCTGGGCAAGGAGCTGGGTGCTGATACCGGAGGGTTATCTCCCCTGGTATGTCAGGGTACCCATCCGGGACGGCGTACTGAACCTTGGACCGATACCCGCCGGCACTCCTGTCAGTCTGTTATCCAATCTGGACCTGGAAAAGAGGGGCGACGAGGTCAAGCCTCTCCTTAAGAAACTCAAAGGGCATCTTGGGGACCTTATCCTGACCAAAATAAATCCCGACCGGATTACGGACGAGGAACTGCGGAAGGTTTACGCCGATCTTGTCGATCCTCTACTTGGTGTGAGCAAGTGCCCGGACTTTGTTGTGAACCGGGGACATTACTTTGGAACGGATTACCTTCCCGCAGATGAAGGTCGGCCGGCCCTCGGTGAGAGCGACAAACGGGCATTGATCGAGTTCCTCAAGACTATGTAATCATGAGGCTGGTGCGCCCCCGTGCGCGTTGTCGAAGGGAGAAAATGCAAATATATGCATCCGCCGGCGCCACAAGAAGGTTTTCTTTATAATGATTTCAGAACCGTCCTTTGAAGGCCGTTGCTGAAAATACTTCTGGGTTTCATCCTTGATCTCCCGGCGTAGTTTTATCAAGTTCGGCGCCGTACTGCTGTCGGGCGCAAGCACCCTTCTGACGGGATGCACCTCCCTTCTCTGGAAGGGATCATCGCGGCCGTTCGGTCCCCTGGATTGCCCGCCATCTTCCGGCAAGAAATACGATTATATTGTGATTGGCTCCGGTGCGGGGGGGGGACCGCTTGCCTGTAATCTCGCCCTGAAAGGTTTCCGCGTGTTGCTGCTGGAAGCAGGAGGAGAGGAGAACCCTTGCGAATATTATGTTCCCGCCTTTCATGCGCATGCGTCGGAACATGAGGCCCTCCGCTGGGATTTTTTCGTACGCCACTATGCTGACAACGACCGGCAGAAATTGGACGACAAGTTCAGCGCTGAGCAGAACGGCGTCCTCTATCCCCGTTCCGGGACGCTAGGCGGGTGTACCGCGCACAACGCCATGATACTGATTTATCCCCACAATAGTGATTGGGACAACATTGCCGAGTTGACAGGAGACGCATCCTGGCGCAGTGAGAATATGCATAAGTATTTCAAGCGCCTGGAACACTGCGAATACGCGAGCAGGTTCGAAGGACCGGAGAGCCGGCACGGATTCGAGGGCTGGTTGCCGACCAACCTGGCCGAACGCGAAATGCTGCTGAACGACAAAGTCTTGAGGAAGCTTGCGAAAGCCGCGCTGGCAGAATCTCTACGCAGCATTATCAACCCTGTCAAACGGACTCTGCTTAAATTGAGGACTCACGGCGACCCCAACGATTGGCGTTTTATCCGCAGGAAACCCGAGGGCCTGTGCAAGATACCGATCACTACGCAGAACGCGCGGAGGATGGGAACACGGGAGTATATATCGCGAGTTCGTGAGCAATGTCCGGGTTATCTTGAGGTAAGAACCCACGCATTGGCTCAGCGCATCCTGCTTGATGGCCAAAACAGGGCTTACGGAGTGGAGTATCTGGCTGGCGCTCATCAGTATCGCGCCGATCCCAGGCATGAATTGGCGACTCCCGGAATGACGGAAACCGTGCTTGCGGAACGGGAAGTGATTGTCTCGGCAGGCGCATTCAATACGCCGCAGTTGCTCAAGCTCTCGGGGATCGGCCCCCGGGAAGAGTTGGCGGTGCATGAAATTGAAGTCAAAGTGGACCTGCCTGGAGTGGGAGAAAACCTTCAAGACCGGTATGAAGTAGGAGTGGTAACGCGGCTGAAGCAAAACATTCCCTTGATAGAGGGGATGGAACTTCGCTGTCCCGCGCCAGGCGAAACCCCCGATCCGCAGTTCACCCAGTGGCTCCGCCAGGAAGGACCGTACAGTACCAATGGCGCTACGCTAGCGCTCATGAAACGCTCGTTTCCCGAACGCCCGGACCCGGATTTATTTATTTTTGGCCTGATCGGCGATTTTCGGGGCTATTATCCCGGCTACTCCAAGGATATCAGCAAGGCGGAAAACGCCTTTACCTGGGCCATTCTAAAGGGACATACCGCCAACACCGCCGGGCGCGTCACGCTTCGTTCCGGGGATCCCCGGGACGTGCCTGACATCAATTTCCATTATTTCTCCGAAGGCACCAATGCCGGGGAGGATATGGAATCACTTGTTGCCGGGGTGGAAACGGTTCGAAATATCATCAAACGATGCGAGGACGTCGTCGACGAGGAGGTGCTGCCCGGACCAGAAGTCAGAAGCCGCGAAGACATACGCGACTTCATCAGGAATCAGGCCTGGGGGCACCATGCTTCCTGCAGTTGCAAGATGGGACCTGCCAGCGACAAGATGGCGGTTGTGGATAGTCGATTTCGGGTGCACGGAACCCGAAATCTGAGAATCGTGGATGCCTCGGTTTTCCCTAAAATACCGGGGTTCTTCATTGCTTCATCTATCTATATGATTAGCGAAAAAGCAAGCGATGTAATTTTGGAGGACGCGGGCTGGGAACGCTTCATAAGCGGCCCCAAGTTATAATCCCGTAAAGTTATGATTCTGCGTTACCAAACACCAAACCAAACGAACGGCGGCCACTTCTGAGGGACGCGGCACGCGCGTCTGCCATATCTGGCACCCTGAGCACGTACTCAGCGGAGTTTCGGCGAGCGGCAAATCATAAGGTTAAAAAGATCATTGGTTACTCTGTTCTGTCCGTTCCGGTACTCCCGATGGGGCAGTGGCGTCGGCGGGCGGCAGGCAGCGGCGCAGATTCTCGTAACCATACGCGACCATTGCCGCGGCATCGGGCACCTGCCCCGTTTCGGCGCGCAACCACTCCGCAACGGTATTTCGCAGCACGGCGATAGACGGATGAGGCACGGTCTGGACCCAAGGGCTGCCTTTGCGAGACGCGAGCGGCGGCGGCATTGGCACCTTGTCGCGGGAAGCGACTGCAGTTTGCCACATTGAGAGGCGCACGAAGATCCTGGGCGCGCACTGCGCGAGGTTTGTGTTAACCCTGCGCTCATCACCTGCAAGGAAGTTGGGCGGAAAACGCTCGACCGTCAGATGACATGCACCGCATGCCTTCTTGAACGCGGTGCCAGGCTCGAGAACGGGACCCGCCGGTTCAAGGTCGGCCTGTGCCGGCTCAAGTAAAACCGCTGTCTGGCAACATATATCCTGGGTATCGAGACCAAGCGCCAGGCGCAGCGGCATACGGTTGATCGGTACATCAGACCAGTTAAATTTTGCAATTATCGCGCGTATATTGGCAAAGTCTTCGACAACAGCAACGGTGGCTTCTGCCTTGCCGCGTTCTTGAGTCACGGTAATCCGCTCGATCAGGTTGCCGTCCGCCGTGCGGGCTCGTAAGCCACGGCTTGTTGCAATCCCGTTCTTGAGCGAAAAATGAAGCGATGGCTCATCACCGATTGCCAGCGCATCGACAAAGTTCCTGCCCCCGCGCAGCGTGAACTCGCCTGCGCAGTCGTATCGTTCTCCAGAGAGCCTGCAAGGAGCAGTATGTATCCGTCGCGCTGCCTGAGTGGCATGGCGTGCAAGCCATGCATCAAGATCGTGTATATCTCTCTCGGCTATGAGGTCGGCTAATCCCACAACGAAGCGGCGTGCAAGCAGTCGATCGCTCGCTATCCATGTCTCAAGCGGTGCACGGGGCGCTAACGGATCGAACACCGCGATGACATGGGACTGCGCCACGCCTCGGGTGCTGGGCGGAAATGCGAGCGGATCACGGTTAGGAAGATCCGGATTTGGTATCGCGAGGCCGGCCGGCCATCGCGCGGCAAATCCAGGCGAGAGGGTCTGCGCGAGAGCGCTTACATCGAAGATGCGTCCTCCCGACAGACGATACTGCACCGCAGCTGTGATCGCCAAAGCGCGGCAGGCCACATCGCATGCTTCCCGCCAGATGCGCTGAGTCACGCCAATAAGGTTTGCCCGGTCGGTCGCCTTGTCAATAATATCCGGCAGATCAATGCCGCGATGCACAGGGATTCCATAGAACCGCTCTCTCACCTGCGAAAGCTTTTCCGCTACCTTGGGATTCGCGTTGGTCTCATCCCATACTTGCCGCGAGAAAATCGGGGAATGATTCTGATGGCATGCGATGCATATATTCCGGTTCGCGTAAACCAGTCGCGGCGTGTTGTCCTTCCGGTAGTTGCGCACCAGTTGAAATTCAAAGCGCGCGGCTGTCTCGTTGTAGCTGATCACCTCGATCAGGTTCATCTTCTCCTGATAAGCCAGATATAACCGATCCCGGGCAAACATCGGGCCCGCGCCCTCGCCTGTTACCGCGACAACAGCGCGCGGGTATTCGAAGAAGTCAGGCGCTGCAGCGGTCTGCTGCAGCGAACGGCCGAGCGGGATCAGCACGGGAGTCGTGCATGCTCCGTCCGTGCATCCGATGCGCGCTTCGACCTTCCGCACCAGGGCTTCAAATGGAAACGGAATGCCGTCGGCTGCGATAAAATCAAAAAGTGAGCGGCCCGTTGGCGGGAGCAGCGGGCCAGGCTTTGCGGGATCGACAGCCCAGATCGCCTTCTCGCATGCCGGGAAGCAACCATCGCTGGCGGCTGCACCCGAAATGTAGACCAGGGCGATCATTAGAGCCACGCCAATGCAGCGCATGCCTTTACCTTTCCCTTTCTTTACCGGTGAACTGCTGATCTGGCCTGCTCCCCTGGCCAGCAATCCTGCCGGGTTTTACCCGTCTTCGGATACTCCGGTGCGTGGCGTTCGGCCAGTTCCTTATTGTAGAGCGTGAAGTTGAGTAGAAAAATCTTGCCGAGATAAGCGCGGCCGAGATAGAAGCCCGGCCGTATCATACGGATCTCGTCGCGCACCTGCATGCCGCGCCGTCCTGCCAGAGAGTCAGGACGCTCCCGGTAGCCGGGAATCTCCTCGTTATAGGAATAATCGATGATTATCGACTCGCGACGTGAATCGAGCAGGCTTTGCCCGCAATAGAGACGCGCCGGAAACATCAACCATTGTTTCTGCCCGTTCACGGTGATCGTGGGAACTGTCTTCAGGTCTCCGCTGACAAGATGCTCAAGCGACGCCATGTTCTCGACGCGGTTTCGGGCCAGGCGGCTATCACGATAGAAGACCTTCTTACTCCAGAGGTATTTGCGGAGAAGCTCGAATTTTGTCGTTTTAATCCTGGCGGCAATATCCGGTAAGCCATCCGCGAATCCGGCGGCGAGCCTGTTGCCAGAGGTGTCTTTTGGGGAAAACGCGCTGCCATCGAACAATCCATCGGGGATAGCGCCGGCAGCGAGGCGAGCATAGATCTGGTCGATCTGCTCCTGGTCATAGGCGCTGAGAGTTTCGGGGGTGAGCTTCGCAAAATCGGCGAGAGCGAGCGGGAACTCATGCTCCACTCGGGCAAAATCGGGCTTGCTTGCGTGAAGCTCGCCATAACGGCCGAACTTGATCTCGGAAGGCGGCAGACCTTTGCAGGCCGCAAGCATAACGCCCGCACAAACAATGATCATTCCTTTCATCAGGATCTCACCCCTAGAGTGTCGCGAGGAAGGCGATGAGCGCGTTCTTGTCACTATCGGACAAGTCCTCTCCAAAGCGATGGCCATCATTCTCTATACTGGCGGTGCATGAACTGTAGATTGCCACGAGGTCTGGAAAGCCCCGGATGGCCTCGACCATGCGATCCGGCTCCTTTGCGATCTTGCCGGCCAATGAACGCAACTCCGCGGCAATTTTTTTACCCTCCACTTCGCCGAACTGCCTGGCGAGCTTCTCATCAATGACGTCCGGTTTGAGCCTTGAGAGAATCATGTCATTCACGAAAATCTTGTGCTGGAAGCTCGCAACACCCCCGACGCTGACACCGGCCGGCAGTTCCAGGGTAAGGCCGAGCAACCGCCCTTCTTTTCCATCCCAAATCCGCGGCCCTAGCGCCATGCGTACATCATTACTCAGACGGGTGAGCTTCGGCACGCGCTCCCGCGGATTGAGCAGAGCCTGCATTGAAGCAACGTAGAGTTTGAAACGACCCTCGATGCTCGGGTCGTACCCCCAGCAGCCCGGCGCTTTGTCCGCGGGTAGCGCCTGCCTGTTCGCGTCCACATAGGGGGACCGGTAGAAATCGTTTGTCTTGTTGGCCGGATTTCCGCAAAGCTCCGGACCGACGGAATTATTGTGCAGAAACGGAGCATGTGCCCAAAGAGACAGCAGCGAGATGTTGCGGTAGTAGCCCCGGCCACCGTCGTGCGGCTCACGAATGTTCGGATCCGGCGGCCGCGCACGAAGCGTCTCAGAGCCATATTCCTCCCAGATGTTGCCGGTCATATGATTCGAGTGGAGCGAACGACAGCGATGGGTACCAACTTCGGAGGCGAATAGGGCCTGGTCAGAGCCCAACCAGTCGGCGCGCATGCCGTTGAGGTTCAGCGCCCTGAAATCGCGACTCCGGAATGCGCCGCCGGTCAGCTCTGAAATAGACGAATGGCACCGCGCGCACTTGTCGGCAAATACCCTGCGGCCGCGCATCACTGCGTTATTCCCGAACTGCTTGTTCAGGTCACGTTCAAGATCCGCCACCGTGTAGGTGGCCGTGGCATCAGACTCGTGCAACGCGAGTTCGCGGGCTCGCGCAAGATCGGTGGCATCGCCCTCCCTCGATAGGAGAAAGTCATGGATGTTCTCCAGCCGGTCCTCAATGGCGCGGAAATTTGCGCAATCGCGCCGGCACTGTCCAATATCGAACGGTGTCTGGCCAAAGTTGCGGCGTCGTGGGTCGAGCTGGCGCAGGTCCGTCAAGTGATTAGCCCAGCACTGTTCCGAACATCCTCCAATGTTGAAGTAAACCCTTTGAATTGCCTCGAGTGCACCGATCGAGTCCTCGCCGCCTTTCAAGAGGTGGTGTACCGTAGCGGCCTCGGCGCCCCGCTGCCAGCACTTGCTGTCGCGGCCTGGCTCGCACCAACAGTCCGGATCGCCAGCCGAACAGGTTGTAACCTTGCGCCACCGGGTGACCTGCTTGTTTTCGAATTTGGGGCGGGTCTGAGTATGGATAATTGCGTTCGTCGTACCGGGATTGTGTACCTGATCAGTAGCGATCGCCGAGGTGTCCGACGTTCCGGGCCGCGCATGCGAAAATATCTGCACCTCGAGCGTAGTGCCCGGCATGCCGGAGGTAAGCACCTCGGAGATCCGCGAATACTGGTTGCCGACAATGGCCCTGATGTTTTCCTGTTTTGGATTGGCGGTATCTTTGGGAGGTTTTAACGGGTTGAATGAGGCATGACAGGACGCGCAGGTGATGCCAATCAGAAACGGTGGCTCGATTGAACCATCCGCAAGACGACCCAGCTCGCTGTCACTTGAATGGGGTTCTTTCTCGGAGGAATGGCGGTATCCGTCCCAACTCGCGAGACCTCCGTTTACCCTGATCCATTGCGCCTTGTCAAAACGGGGGTTGGGAAACTTGCGGAAACCGATGGCGCCGGTTGAGGTGCCAAAGGCGAGATCGCAGGCAGACTGGCGCTGATCCTTGACCATATGATGCGGGTGGGTCATGCTGGGTGGCGCGTCCTTGTAGTCGCATGCCGGATCCCGGTAGCCCGAATGCCCGACGTACTTGAGTAATTCCTCATCGCCGGGGCACCATTCGAACCCATAGGTGTCTTCAAGATTTTTCGCCGGACAGCCCATGGCGCCGGGTGTACAGCACTCAGGATCATTGATGATGCCCCATGCTGCGAACCGATCATGGTGCTCATTCGCGTTAAGCACGCGATACCAGTCAATCAGCACATTGAGTCGTTGCGGAAATACGTAGGTGTAGAACCGGCTATTCCCGGCGGTGGCCTTATACCAGATCTCGCGGCCCGCTCGCTCCGAGGCATTGAAACCGGATTCGCCTGAATAGAACCCGGCATTATCGAGCACCGGCGATGCTGTCGGAGCAGAAGCAATGGGCGTCTGCGCAAGAGCGGTGGGCAACGAGATAGAGATTGCCACCGCAGCAGCTGCTATTGCCGCGCCGATCCACACGCGTCGGATGACAAATGTCGCTTGTTTCATGTCCTCCTTCCTGGCGGCCTGCCGGACCTAAAGCAAATCGACGGCAAAAACGTCTGGCTGGTCACTTTTTCGCTTCGATTCTTCAAATCCCGCAGGCTGCTAGCTGAAGGAAATAAATTTCAAATGCGCCCTCACATTTTCTCAGCCTCCGCTTGGCAGTGGAAAGAGTAGCTGACCATCAGTTTCATCCAGATTTTGAAGGACAGCGTGCGCTTCCATGAGAAGCCGCCGCTCCACCAGCAAGCTGTATAAACGCTCCAGCTCATCCTTCCGCTTGTCGGCGCTTGCTGGATCGAGCACGGCCTTGACCCTTTTTGTATAGGCCGTTATCCGCTTCTGCAGTTCAGCAATGGCGTCCGCCGAGGTCAGCAGTTTGCGGAACTCGTCAGCGGTTGTGCCCTGTGCCGGATTAGTTTGATTGATGCGAGAGATCACCTCTTTTGTGAGAAAGTCCTTCGCAGCATCTCGCGGTATAGTTGTTGGATCTACCCCGGGAGCTATGGGGATAAACTCGAACTGATCCGGCACGAACTTCAGCAACTCGGCGCGCTTGACCGAAAAAACGGGCGCCTCCAGATCTACGGCCAGTACGGCGGCAAGGAAGTGTGGCGTAATAACGCCGAGTTGAAGCGCCTGATCGATAAGATCGTTCTCTACAAAACTGGCTTCCGGCACAAACCAGCCGAAATGGGTGTCACCTCGCACTCCATCCAAAAGGAGCTTGAACTTCTCAACAAGCTCTTTATTCTCCTGTTGACTCAGTTTGGCGAATGTGGAAAACGCGTTTGCATCGGTCAGTTTGAGCCCGCCCAGTCCTCCCGTGCCGCCCCCCGCAATCAGTTGAGTGTTGAGGAAGAATGACGTTGGGATTTGCATGTCGAGTTCCGGGACAAAGTCGGCTGCACTCCCGAAGGGATGTATTCCTGATGTGCTGCGGGATGAAATCAGGTTGATTTCAGTCGTTTGAAACAAGGGCCTCAGCAGGCGGCTGCCTTCCAGCACCGTCATTCGTCCCGTAGAGGAAACCGAAGGGGCCGCATTTCCATCATCGCGCTTCAGTGCTGCGTTCAGACGCGAGCTGTTAAACCGCTTGAACGTGGGAATGAGAAAGTCGGCCTCAAGCTTGTCTGCCGTGGAAAGTCGCTGGAAGGGACGCGTGTTGGCCGCGGGCCATTTGTTTGGATTGGGCGAGTTCCGGTCGAGATAGTCCGCTACAAAACTTCCCCCTACTCCCGCATGCCAATTATTCCAGGGAAAAAACAGCTCCTTCATGATCGGCGCACCCACCACATGACATCGCAGGCAGGTTCCCGCTCGTTCCGAGGGGGTTTGCAAGTCTGCTTTTTCCGATGACCCCCGAAACTTCCATATCATCGCATCTGTCGACGAGCCGGCGGAATCCAGCTTGTAATAGTTGTATCGCCCTCGTTGATCATCCCAGCCCCACGCTTCAATCTCGCTGTCTTCCGGGAAACCGTTCGGTCCAAACGAGAGTGACAACATCACGTTACCCTTGAGCGACTCGCCGCCATTCGTACCGTCGAACGCTAACACGGCGCGCCGGGATCCCGCCTTTACGGTCTGGACGATGCGTTCGCTAACCACGAATAAATGCCGGTTAGCAGCGTTGGGCTGTATCGCGTTCTGCACGTCCGTGAGCGTCACCTTGTCGGCCTTATCCTTCAGCAGCAGGTTGAAGAATGGATCACCAAGGTCGGCAATTTCCGCAGCCGTCAATAACTTGGGTTGAGATTCATTCCTTGTCTGCTTGAATTGCAGCGTGGATGACTGCGCATACGCGAAACCGGGCGCGACCAATACGAATAATCCGGCAACGACAATGGCGCGTCCTCGTATTATTCCGGTAACCCGTACCCGAAATTGGTCAAGTATCCCAACAAATTTTCGCCAGACACCCATTCCAATCACTCTGGCCCGCGCGAACTGGACTCGACACCGACGCGCGCCCATTCGGGAAGCGCCGCGTTTGGCGCTGCCAGAACGTCGGCTGCAACCTGGAGCTTACGCGCAATTTGCGCTCCGGTTCTAACTGGATTTCCGTCCACGGTCAATCCGGCCGCGATAGTCAGGACCGCTCGCCGTGCGTTCCGGCTCACTACCCAGCTCCCCTGATTTTGGGCAGGATCGTTGATGTCTATCGGACTATTATTGATCCTCCAGACCCCATCCAATTTTACAATCCGCACGCCCGTCGGGTCGCGCAAACTCAATCCCAGATTACCCCGGACGCTTCGCTGTGCTGTAGCACACAATGCGGGATCAGAACTTCGTGCGGGTCCGCACGCCGCTCCCACGAGTGAACAGGTATTTTCGGGAGTACCTTGCGTTCTGCGAACACTGCATGCTGCGAGTAAATTGAACAATGCATTAAGCGTATTAAAGCGCTGGGTCAGGCAGAGTATCCCTTTTTCTCCGTTATTCCATGGGTTTTCCTGCAGATGAGCTCGAAACATCCGTGCCCGCCCGAGAGGCGGACTGGAAGCAGGGTCGAATCCCTGGCCAAACAGTTCTTCCGTCGTCGGGTTTGCGCCGGGCATCACATCCTGAACGGCGTTCACCAAATCGTTGAAACCGAGCCCGGCAAAGGCTTCAAAGTATTCTGGAAATTCCGTGGTAAACGTTACCTGCGCCAACCCGTCCCCATTTGTTCCCGTGCGCCATTCCACGTACTCGTCCTGGTGCTCGAAACGGTCACGATCTATCAACGCATCGGTCGCCTGTGCCGTTATGGGAAATGACGACCAATCTACACTCACCTCCTGGCGCGCCTGACTGCCGGACAGCTGATCGAACGCTTCGAGCCAGGTGAAACCGGAATTGACACGACGCGCAAATGTGTCATAGAACCCCTGCATCTGCTGCTGAAAAACATCGGCTACGGCACTGTTACCAAGGAAATTTCGTCCTGCCGGGTCTGAGTATGGGAACATGTCACCCCCTTGGGAGCTAGGTAAGGAATGTAAGGTTGCGGCTTGATTTAAAAAGTAAACGACAATTTATTATAGACAGGGCATTTCCCTAATGCGTATTTTATTTAGCCAAGTTTTTATTTCTACCTCAAATTTCTACCGGACACTCGGGAATGGCGGGCGTAGGGGGACAGATATGCACAGGGCAGGTAGAGCAGGTAGGTCATGATTCCCGGAATGGTGCGCCGGGTTTGCTGAACTATTATCTGCGCCTTATCATTTGGCACCTGCCTTCTTAAGGAGCTTTACCACCTCCTGGTGGCGATATTTCGATGCCAGCATCAGCGCTGTGACGCCGTTACCTGCTTTTGCATTCACACGGGCCTTGCCGGCGAGCAATGCCTGTACCACGCCGGGATGCCCGACCTGCGACGCCAGCATTAATGCAGTGCCGCCATTGTCCAACCGGGCATTCACATCGGCCCCGGCTTCCAGCAGCATCTTCACTATTTGCTGGTGTCCCTCCTGCGACGCCTGCATCAATACAGTGATGCCATCGCTCCTCCTCGCATTCACATCGGCTTTAGCGGCAAGCAACTCTTGCACTACCTGTTCGTGGCCTTTTTGCGACGCCCGCATCAATGCGGTAGTACAGTTGTCTGTCTTGGCGTTTACGTCTGCCTTGGCTTCGAGCAGCGTTTGTACCACCTCTTCGTAGCCATTTTGCGATGCCGCTATCAACGCGGTTGTGCCGCCATCCACCGTGGCATTCACATTGGCCTTGGCAGCGACCAGTGCGTTGACCCGGACAAGATCCCCCTTGCCGGCTGCAGTGATAAGTTCGCTCTCCCCTACAGCCCACGCGCTCGCTGAAACGCAGAATAAAGTTATCAGCGCGCTCCAAACGTACGTATAGTTCGACAACTTTATTATTTCAGTTCCGCTTTTCATGACATATTCCTGATTTCAGTTCGCAATAAAAACGAGGACCGCTTACCTCCTCCTCCATCCACCCGCCACCCATGCCACCCATACTATCGCACCTTTTCTGCCTTGTTCTCCCGGACCCCTACAGAAGGTGAACCGATCCGGATTATCCCGATCAACTAACGATTCAAACAACAATACTCTAAACTACCTCATTAAATAAACATGAAAGCCATGTGCTACTGTTCTGGAGATCCGATGCGAAAAACCCTTATATCCCTATCGTTGCTATCGATTGTTTCAGCAGCTGGCGCAACGGAGAATACGGAGAGTATGGAGAACAATGTACGTCCCGGATTATGGGAGGTGACAACCACGTCGATGTTGTTGGCTCTGGTGCCGCAGATTCCGGCGGATCAAATGCAGAAATTGACGAGCCTGGCAAAGCAATACGGATTGGACATGCCCCGGATCAAGGATGGGGCGGCAACATCCAAAATCTGCATTACCCGGCAAATGGCGGATCAGAAAATTCCATCCTATTTTCATGCGTATCAATCCGGCTGCAGTATCCAGAATGCAATCAGGACAGAAAACACCTACAAAATGGATCTCGTTTGTACGAATTCTCAATTGAAAGGAAATGGAAGAGCTGAGGGAACATTCACGAGTCCCGAGAGCTTCTCAGGATGGACCATATTCAATGGCACGGTACAGGACAGGCCGATCAATGAGCATGCCGATACGACCGGTCGATGGATTAGTGCGAATTGTGCAACGTCGAAGACGCTGTACTGATTTTTCCCATTCGGCTCACCGCTTTGCACCGGCTTGGCCCATCGTTCCGGCAGCGCCCAATGTATCCATTGCGTCCGTTGCCTCCATTAACCCGAGCAGCTTTTCATGAATGCAGCCGAAGCCGCCATTGCTCATGATGAGTACGTGGTCGCCGGACTGAACAGTGGTTGCGACAGCTTCGATTAACGACTCCAGGTTGTCATAAGTCGCTGCTCTTGTGCCAAGGGAAACCACTGCCTCTTTCACATCCCAGCCCAGGTTGGCGGTATAGCAGAACACCAAGTCCGCTTCTGCCAGACTACTTGCCAAACTGTCTTTCCATATACCCATCTTCATGGTGTTGGAACGAGGTTCCAACACAGCGATGATGCGCGCGTTCTTCACTTTATCGCGCAAGCCGTCCAGAGTTGTCCGGATCGCAGTTGGGTGATGAGCAAAATCGTCATACACTGTAACGTCGCTGACCACACCGCGCACTTCCATGCGACGCTTGACGTTCTTGAATTGTCTCAGCGCGGCAACGGCCGTCATCACCGGCACGCCGGCATGACGGGCGGCAGCCAGGGCAGCGAGGGCGTTCATTCGATTGTGTTTTCCCAGCAATTCCCAGTCAAGGGCGGCCTGAGAATCACCCCTGAAAGAAATTTCGGTTTGTCCGTCCGCCAGCACGCTGGCCTGCCAACCGTTCGCCACTCCTAGCCTTTCCACAGGTGTCCAGCACCCCTTGGTCAACACTCGTTCCAGACTCTCTTCCTGTCCGTTGGAGATGATAAGACCATTACCGGGAATTATGCGTACGAAATAGTGGAACTGCTGCTCAATTGCGGCAAGATCAGCGAAGATATCGGCGTGATCAAATTCCAGGTTGTTCAGTATCGCCGTTCTCGGATGAAAATGGACAAACTTGGAACGCTTGTCAAAAAAAGCCGTGTCATATTCGTCCGCTTCGATGACAAAAAAACCTGAACCGCCCAGTCGGGCTGAGACCCCGAAGTTGCCGGGTATGCCACCAATGAGGAATCCCGGTTCCATTCCTGCGTATTCGAGTATCCATGCCAGCATCGAACTCGTGCTTGTCTTGCCGTGAGTACCTGCGACAGCCAGAACCCATTTGTCGTGCAAGACGTTCTCCGAGAGCCACTGCGGGCCGGATACATAGGAAAGGTTACGGTTGAGAATCTCCTCCATGAGCGGGTTGCCACGCGCCACCACATTACCGATTACAAACAGATCGGGGTTCAGTCTGACTTGTTCCGGGGAAAATCCTTCAATCAACTCAATCCCCTGGGAATTCAGCTGAGTGCTCATGGGTGGATACACGGCGGCGTCGCAGCCGGTAACCTTATGACCGGCTTCTCGCGCGATTGCGGCGATACCGCCCATGAAGGTGCCACAAATACCGAGAATATGGATATGCAAAGCCTGGTACCTGAATTTGAAGTGATATTGCGCGCCGCGATGCATTCTGGCCGTGTACAGTATACGCTCTCGTAGCTGCACGCAGCCCATGCATAGTTTGTCTTCCGTTTTTTGTTACACTTACGGCTTTTGTTCTCAGTTAATTCACCATCAAGGCCAACCGAGCAGCTGGCTCAATGCAAGGTCCTCCTGATTTCCACCAGCCTAGCTCAAATACGCTATGTGCCTCCACGCTTCAACACCTGTGATTCGAGACTGATAAATCTGAAGAAGACAGCTCATCCGTATGCTGATGATGTCCTTTTCGGGCTGAATACCCTTACATGAAATCGCGCTTTTCCCGACCTATCTGCTGGTCTGTTTTTATATTTTGCCTTGCATATAATGCGCGCGCCGACACACCATCACCTGCCTCGAAAAATAAATACGAACGTGTAGCGCCGCCGTCACAGCCGGAAATTGATAGCAATAAACCTGTGCTTATCGACACCGAGCGCATAAAGGGCCACCATGAGTATGAAACGGGAGCCAATGGCGAAACTGAACTGCGGCGTGATCATACTATTTCAGCAGATCAAAAGAAATCTCGCCAGAAAACCGATGACCCGGGAGTCGCAGGCAAGGCTTCCATTGAACGACCGGACCATGCGCCGGAAGCGGCGGAAGCACCGGAGGATCTGCGATCCGGGCAAAACTATACCCGATCGCCAGCGAAAGATGAGCCCGCCTTGGCTACTTCCCCTGTCGAGCCGGAAAACCGGGAAAACCAGCCCAAACTTACCGGAGTTGAGCGCATAACGGGGCATGCCGCGCAAGAAGATGAAGCCAGTCTGCGCCGCGAGCGGACCGTCCCCACCGGCGTAGCAACCTCGCCCGCCACAGCGACAAGCAGAATGGCAGCGCCCAGCGCCGGCGCCGAGGCAGATAGGAGCAGACCCGGATTCGCTGAGGCTGAGCACATTCGTGGACATCTGGCGCAGGAGAGCGAAGAAAGGCTCCGTCTCGGTGGCGAGGCAGAGCCCGAAACTGGAATCAAGGCGGCAATGCCCGACGTAGAGACAGAAACAAAAAAAACCAAACCTGTATTCATTGCAGCCGAGCGCTTGCAAGGGCACCCTGAAAAGGAAATCGAGGCAATAGGCAACGCCGAGTTGTCCACCGGCGAGCAATTTATTTCCGCCGACCGGTTGAAATATTATCAGGATACCGACGAAGCGGAGGCCGAAGGAGGCGTCCGTGTTGAACAACGCGGAGACATACTGGAGGGTTCCAAGCTCAAATTCAATCTGTTAAGCAAAACCGGAGAGCTGACCAGCCCCAACTATCGTTTGAAGGATGCAAGCAGCCGAGGCTATGCCGATACGCTGCTATTCGAAGGTGAGAACCAGTATCGGCTTAAGCAGGCAACTTATACCACATGCCCCGCCGGAGATAACGACTGGTACCTGCAGGTGTCCGACTTGAAACTCGACAACGAGGATAAAGCGGGCACTGCCCGAAAGGTTAAGCTCACATTCAAGGATGTGCCGATCCTGTATACCCCGTGGATGAATTTCTCATACAGTGGAAAACGCAAGTCCGGCTTGCTGGCCCCCACGTATGGCACCAACGCCCGGACCGGGCTCGAATTGACTGTGCCCTTTTACTGGAATATCGCGCCCAATTATGACGCTACATTCTCGGCGCGCATGATGTCGAGGCGAGGCGTCCAGTTTAACAACGAATTTCGCTATATGGGCGAACGCTCGAGCGGGACGTTGCTGGCCGATATATTGCCGAAAGACCTGGATACCGAGCGAAGCCGTTGGCGCACGACGTTTTGGCACAATTATAATTTTGGCAACGGCTTGTCTACCCGTCTTGACTATAACAGGGTTTCCGATGATGCTTATTTCCGCGATCTCGGCAACAGTCTGAATCTTACCTCCAGAACCAACCTGTTGCAGCAGGGTCTGGTGTCCTACAATCGCGCCCTTGGGGACGACGGCACGTTGCATGTAAGTTCGCTCGTGCAGAGCTTCCAGACCATTCAGGATCCGCTTGCCTCCGTTGTCGCCCCTTATAAGCGTCTCCCGCAGGTTTCTTTCAACGCAACCAAACCGGACATTTTGGGTGCAGAACTGAATCTTATCGGGAGTTGGTCGAATTTCTCTCATCCCACTCTTGTGAACGGCCATCGCGCAGTGATCTTTCCCAGCTTGAGCTATCCTCTTCGTAACGCGTTTGGCTATATCACGCCAAAAGTGGGTGTACATCATACCCGTTACAATCTGGACGCCACCACGACCACACCGGATGAAAGCCCTCACCGTACCGTGCCGATGTTCAGCGTGGACAGCGGCGTCGCTTTTGACCGCGATATCTCATTTCGCGGAGAACGATTCACGCAGACCCTTGAGCCACGACTCTTCTATGTTTACGTGCCATTCCGTGAACAGGGGCACCTGCCAAATTTTGACTCTTCCAGGACTGACTTCAGTTTTGCCCAGATGTTGACTGAAAACCGTTTCAGCGGCAGTGACCGCATCAATGACGCGAATCAGGTTACCTTCGCCCTTACTTCGCGCCTCATAGAACCCGGTACCGGAAAAGAACGCTTGCGTGTGGCCGTTGGCCAGCAGTTAAGCCTCATCGATCGGCGTATAACATTGAATGCACCGGGAACCATTGACCGCAGGCCGGACCTTGTCGCCGCAGTGACGGGATTTCTCACGCCGACGATCAGCACTGATTCCAGCGTTCAGTTCGATCAGAGTCGATTCGTCGCCGATGTGGTGCGTTCCGGCTTGAGCTATCGCCCCGAGCCTGGCAGGGTAATAAATTTTGGCTACCGCTTTACCCGTGATGTGCTGCACCAGGTCGATGCCTCAACCCAATGGCGATGGTCGGAAAGGTGGCAAACCGTTGCCCGCCTGAACTACTCGCTACAGGATCAGAGAATTCTGGAAGGGCTGGCAGGACTTGAGTATAATGCCTGCTGCTGGTCGTTGCGGTTCGTACTCCAGCATCTAACCCTTGCCACTCAGAGAACAACGACGGCCGCTTTTTTGCAACTTGAATTGAACGGCTTGATGCAAATCGGCTCAAATCCCCTAACCGCGCTGCAACGCAGCATTCCCGGGTATGTGAGAACCGGCAGCCAGGGAAGCGGCATAATAGAAGGGCCGTAAACGGGAATCGCAAACTGTCACTCTTCGCTTGAATCACATCATTTCGCTCCTCTGCAACTTCTGATAATGCTTATTTACATGGGTACGAAATTTTCGTTACGTTCCCTTGTTTCCCTTATTCTGCCGGCATTGCTGACCGCCGGCATTGCGGTTGCACAGGAACCCGATCATTACGACCGTATTCAGACAATAGATCATATTGTCGCGGTTGTGAATGAGAATGTGGTGACGCGTCACGAGTTGAATGAAGTGCTTAGAGCCACCCTTAAACAATTGGAGAAACAGGGAGTGCAGCCCCCGCCGCCGCCGGTACTGGAAAAACAGTTATTGGAGCGTATTATCGTTAATCGGGTCCAGCTGCAACTCGCGAAAGAAACGGGCTTGACAGTAAGCGATTCAGAGCTCGATCAAACTTTGCGCCGCATCGCTCAGGAAAACAAAATGTCGATGCAGGAGTTTTATAATGCGCTTGAGCAGGATGGGATCAGCTTCAATAAATTCCGGGACGAGATTCGCGATGAAATCATTCTGGTACGGCTGAAAGAACGCGAGGTAAGCAACCGGGTAAGTGTGACGGAGGGAGAGGTCGATAATTATCTCGAGGCACAGGGTTCCTCAGGCGGTAATAACGATGACGAATATCGTATTGCCCACATTCTGGTACAGGTGCCAGAGGGAGCCGATGCTTCGCAAAGCGAAGCCAGACGGCAGCGAGCTGAAACCGCTCTGGCGCAGCTAAAAGAGGGCGCTGAGTTTGCCCAGGTAGCGGCGGAATTTTCCGATTCGCCGGACGCGACAGAAGGCGGCTTGCTTGATTGGCGACCCGCTGCTCAACTAACAAAGAAGTTCGCCGAAGTATTGGTTCCGATGAAAAAGGGCGAGTTGACGCCGGTAATTTCGGGCCCGAACGGTTTTCATATTCTCAAGCTGATCGATCGCCGCAATCAAAACGGTGCTGTAACAATGGTGGATCAAACCCATGCTCGTCATATCCTTATAAAAATCAGTGAGCTTACGTCCGAAGTCGATGCAAAGCGGCGCATAACGGACCTGAAAGAGCGCTTGGAGAACGGCGGCAAGTTTGAAGAGCTGGCGAAAACCCATTCTGAAGATGCCACCGCGCCACAAGGTGGCGACCTCGGCTGGGTCTCGCCTGGCGACACCGTACCTGAGTTCGAGCAGGCAATGAATGCGCTTGAACCCGGCCAAATCAGCCAGCCCGTTCAGTCTCCTTTTGGCTGGCACCTGATTCAGGTTGTCGAGCGCCGTTCCCAGGATGTAAGCCAGGAGCGGCAGCGCCAATCCGCCCGTCAGGCGATACGTGCGCGCAAAGCGGATGCGGCTTTTCAGGAATGGCTCCAACGGCTGCGTGACCGCGCTTACGTCGAATACAGGCTGGAGGAAGGTTAGGATCGGTAAATTGCCGAATGCAATTTCGGACACCGGCCCCGGGCCATTCGAGTTCATAATGTCTGAAAGTTGCAAAAACCCATGCAGCCGCTGATTGCCCTCACCGCGGGAGAGCCTGCGGGAATTGGACCCGACTTATGTGTGCAGATCGCCCAACTGGAGCTGCCATGCAGGCTGATTGTCATCGCCGACCGCGAATTGCTGCGAGAACGGGCGAGTCTATTGCGGCTTCCGCTGAAAATAGCCGACTATTCCCCTCTTGCTACTGTAGTTGAGCACGAAAAGGGCGGCCTGCAAGTGTTGCACCTACCCCTCGCTCAATCTGCCATCCCTGGAAAACTGGATACAGCCAATGCCCCTTATGTCCTGAAGACGTTGGAACGCGCCGTTGAGGGTTGCAGCGATGGCGAATTCGACGCCATGGTTACCGCACCGGTGCATAAAGGCATCATCAACGACGGCGGCATCGCCTTCACCGGCCACACGGAATACCTGGCGCAACTTACAAACAGCGAAGCGGTAATGATGCTCGTGGGCGGCGGCATGCGAGTGACACTTGCCACCACCCACCTGCCACTCAAGGATGTGGCGTCGGCTATTACGCGTGAAACGCTGGAAAGGAAGCTGCGCATCATTCAGCATGACCTGATCACGTACTTTGCCATTCCTGGGCCCCGTATCGTCGTGGCCGGGTTAAACCCCCACGCGGGCGAGTCAGGCCACCTTGGCAGAGAAGAGATCGATACCATCATTCCTTCGCTCGATAAACTGCGCGCCGAAGGCATGGATCTGATTGGCCCACTGCCGGCCGATACCCTGTTTAATCCATCGAAGCTGAAGGACTATGATTGTATATTCGCCATGTACCATGACCAGGGACTGCCGGTATTGAAACATGCCAGCTTTGGCGCGGCTGTCAACGTAACGTTGGGGCTGCCTGTTATTCGTACTTCAGTAGATCACGGCACTGCCCTCGAGTTGGCCGGGACCGGTCGGGCCGATCACGGCAGCTTGATGGCCGCAATTGAGATGGCGGTGATACTGGCCGGAAATCAGCGGTAGATTTTCTATTTCCCGATTTATCCAGCGAGAAATACTATGGATTTCTTCATTCGACCCGGAATCCAGTCCAGACAATGAATATGCTTAGCCATTGGCTACCAGCTTTCGCCGGCATGACATGGTACCGTTTGTTCGCTGAACAAGGTAACAGAGAATCGGTGTAAGCCGCGGAGTACAATCCGGCATTCCGTAGCGGCAATTATCGGCTTTATCGGCTCGCCCATGCCCCACATTCCCCGCAAACGTTTCGGTCAGAATTTTCTGGTTGATCCCCATGTCGTGATGGACATCATCCGCGCTATCCATCCCTGCAAAGGCGACCTTCTGGTGGAAATAGGACCGGGGCTGGGCGCGTTGACGCGGCCCTTGCTGCAGGCGCTTGATCACCTGCACGTGGTGGAAATTGACCGCGACATCGTCGAACGCTTGCGCAGGGAATTTGCTGAAAAAAATCTGACAATACATCAGGGCGACGCGCTGGAATTTGACTTCGCGGCACTAGGACACAATCTTCGGGTGGTTGGCAACCTGCCCTACAATATTTCCACGCCTATCCTGTTTTATTTAAGCCGGTTCGTGGACAGCATCCGCGACATGCATTTCATGCTGCAAAAGGAAGTGGTAGCGCGGATGGTTGCCCCGTCCTCCACACCTGATTACGGGCGGCTTTCAGTCATGCTGCAATATCGGTTCGAAATGGAACAACTCTTCATTGTCCCGCCCGAATGCTTTCAGCCCGCGCCAAAGGTAGAGTCGGCCATTGTCCGTATGAACCCGCGCAGGGAGCGGCTCATGGAAGCCAGCAAGGAAAAGGTATTTGCGAATATCGTTTCCGCAGCGTTCTCGCAGCGGCGTAAAACCCTGCGCAACACGCTACGCAGTTATCTCAAGCCGGAGGATTACACCGCGTTGAAGATTGACCCAAACCAGCGTGCGGAAAATTTATCGGTGGCTCAGTTTGTGGCGGCGGCAAACCGTTTGAGCGGATGATAGCTTTGTATGGTGCAACAAAACCTGGCCGTAGTAGTTCAGCAGGAATAATTTCCACCTCCCATTGAGATATCAGGCACCCAAATAGCCGTTTATTGACTTAATACGCCGCCATAAGCATTAGTATAATGCGACCAAAGCGACTGAAAAACGGAAGAAAGCTTCGTCGGACATGTCATGAAATTCTTAGCGCCGCATGCATTCACATTTATGGCTTTGCTGACATGGGGTCTGGCACAGCCGGCCCGCGCGGAGGTCATCTACTGGTTTACCGACGAAAATGGCGTTGTACATTTTTCCAACGTTCCCACCGATAGCCGTTACGTCCCTTTTACAGCAGCCGGTGGCACCGTTGTAAAGAAAGTGATGACCACTCCACTCGGCGCGCCGCCCCGGCAGCCGGTTAAAGTTCAGTATGGGGCCGTAGTCGAAGAGATTGCCCGGACCTATGGCCTGGAAAGCGCGCTGATACATGCCGTAGTCCTTGTGGAGTCGGCTTATAACCCCAAAGCGGTTTCAAAAAAGGGCGCGGCGGGGCTGATGCAGTTAATGCCTGAAACTGCACAGCGATACGGTGTGACCGACCGGTTCGATCCCGTACAAAATCTTCATGGTGGCGCGAGATATCTGAGTCACCTGTTGAAGATGTTTAATGGCGACATGAGCCTCATGCTGGCTGCTTACAATGCCGGCGAAAATAGCGTCGTCAAATATGGAAACCAGATTCCGCCATTTCAGGAGACCAGAGCTTATGTGCCGCGCGTGCTGGATTTCTATCATAAATACCGATAAAACATGAAGCCTGCGCAACCGGAACGGGAATCTGAGCATACGAGAGGTAGTGGATCAAGTTCTTTACTGACCATTACAAAAACAAAAATGAACAAAAATGGGGTCAGACACGACTATCGTTGACGCGGCTTCCCACTAGAGAGTGGACTATGGTAATCGTGTCTGACCCTATTTTTGCCAAACAGAAGCGCCAAACTCAACCCCTGGTCTTAATTCCGCTCCTCCTTGCCCTTTTCCAAAGCCCCGCTGACGGATGACCCATCCTTTGTCTCGCGCATGTTGATAGGATAACTATCGGCAGGGCCAATGAAAGGCTGAATCAGCATCCGATCAAGCCGCTCCCAAGCCGGGTCACGGAAGAGGTTTATGCCAATTGTCATGCCCTCGTGGCCATCACGCGGCTGATCTTGATAAGTTCCCAGCAGCCGGTCCCACCACGGCAGATTGAATCCGAAATTTGAATTCGTCTCGTTGGGGTACCAGGAATGATGGACGCGGTGCATATCGGGAGTCACCACCAGCCAGCGCAGGAATCTGTCAAGGGGCGGGGGGATGCGAACGTTACCGTGATTGAATAATGAAGTGGCATTTAGCAATATCTCGAATATCAGCACTGCCAGCGCGGGCGCTCCGAGCGCAGCCACAACCATCAGCTTGATGATCATGGATAGCACGATCTCAATCGGATGGAAACGTACACCGGTGGTCACGTCGAAATCGAGGTCTGCATGATGCATCCTGTGCAATCGCCACAGCCAAGGCACCGCATGGAACAATACATGCTGAAGGTAAATGGCCAAGTCAAGAACCAGGACAGCAATCAGGATAGCGATCCATTCCGGAACAGCAAAAGCGTTCAACAGGCCCCAGCCTCGCTCCTCAGCCGATAACGCAACCCCGATGGCGGCTGTCGGGAAAAGTATGCGAACCACCAGCGTATTCAGCGCCACCATGCCGAGATTGGCTGGCCAACGCTTGAGCCGCGACAAGCCCCGCCGCCGCCGGGGCGCCAAGGCTTCCCAAACGCTCATCGCTGCAAGAACCGCCATAAAAAACCCCAAGCGGACAAACGGCTCGGCCTGAAGAACGGTTAGGGCCATCGTCGTTTTCCCGGTAGAGTTATTGGGTAGTTATTGGGGAGAGGCCACGGTTTCGTTTGCGAACGATCCAGAAGACGTAAAAAATTGCTGACTTCTATCGTTTTTAGGGATTTTTTTCCACGGTCTAATAGGTGGAATCAACACGCCTACTTCTTCGGCGCATAAAGATCTGTAATAGATCCTTCCGCGATTTCGGCAGCGAAAAAGATAGTTTCGGATAACGTCGGGTGAGGATGGATGGTAAGACCAATATCTTCCATATCCGCGCCCATTTCAAGCCCCAACACGGTTTCGGAAATCAGTTCGCCCGCATTGACCCCAACAATGCCGGCTCCGAGAATACGACGGGTTTTTTTGTCCAGAAGTAATTTGGTCATGCCTTCGTCGCGCGCCATTGCCAGCGCGCGGCCGCTTGCTGCCCAGGGGAATACCGCTTTCTCGTACTCGACGCCCTGCTTGCCGGCTTCGGTTTCCGTCAGGCCCATCCAGGCAATTTCCGGGTCGGTATAGGCTACGGAGGGAATGGCGCGCGCGTCGAACGCCGCTTTTTTTGCATGTTCTCCGCCCGCTATAATTTCGGCGGCGAGCTTGCCTTCGTGCGTAGCCTTGTGCGCCAACATGGGCTCGCCGGCGATGTCGCCGATAGCGAAAATATGCGCCACATTGGTCCGCAGTTGTTTGTTTACGGGAATGAAGCCGCGTTCGTCCACATTGATACCGGCACTTTCGGCGCCGATATCGCGTCCATTGGGTCGCCGTCCCACTGCCATCAGAATGCGATCGTAGATTTGCGGCTCGGGCACGGCGGTACCGCCGTCGGATCTTCCCTCAAACGTAACTTTCAGACCATTTTCATGGGCCTCAACTGCGGTGACCCTGGTTTTCAGATAGATTGCCTCGTAGCGTTTCTGGATGCGCTTGTGCAATGGCCTGATGAGGTCGCTGTCTGCGCCGGGAATCAATTGATCCATTAATTCCACGACGCTGATCTTGCTACCCAGTGCATAATAAACTGTCGCCATTTCCAGACCGATGATGCCGCCGCCGATGATGAGCATGCGCTGGGGAATATCCTCCAGTTTCAGCGCACCGGTTGAGTCGATGATGCGCGGATCATCATAGGGAAAACCGGGAATACGCGCCGCGCTTGAGCCTGCTGCGATGATGCAGTGGTCGAACGAGACGGTTTTCAGACCGTCAGCTGTTTCCACTTCTATCATATTAGGCGAGGTGAACTTGCCTTTTCCTTGTACCGTCTGCACTTTGCGCTGCTTCGCCAGCCCGGCCAATCCTTTGGTAAGTTTGCCGATAATGGTTTCTTTCCATCCTCGCAGCTTATCCAGCTCTATGCCGGGTTTACCGAAAGTAATGCCCTGATGGGCCGTTTCCTCTGCTTCAGCGACAACCTTTGCCACATGCAGCAGCGCCTTGGATGGAATGCAGCCAACGTTGAGACAAACCCCGCCTAGCGTGGGGTAGCGTTCGATCAATACCACTTTCTTGCCCAGATCGGCGGCGCGAAACGCGGCAGTATAGCCCCCAGGGCCTGCCCCGAGCACAACTACATCGGCATGAATTTCGCCGCGTGGAACAGAAGGGGTGGAAGGCGGAGCGGATTCTTTATGAGCGGGGGTGGCCGAGCCCGGTGTCTTCTCTTCTTTTTCAGGAGCAGGCGCAACGTCACGCGCAGAGACGTCCTTCGGCTCAGCCGGTTCAGCCGCTTTACCAGTTGAAGCCGCTTCACCGGATGGCGCCTCCGCTTCCAGCATGAGTATGAGCGATCCTTCGGAAACCTTGTCGCCGACCTTGACCTTCAGTTCCTTGACTACCCCAGCTTGAGGTGCAGGAATTTCCATCGTCGCCTTATCGGTTTCCAGCGTGATTAGCGACGTTTCCTTTTCCACCGTATCACCCGGTTTCACCAGCACTTCAATAACGGGAACGTCCTTGAAATCACCGATGTCCGGAATTTTTATTTCGGTAAGTTGAGTCATGGCAACCTTTTTGAGCGAAGAAGCAGGTTTTCTATTGGGAAATGCTATTGATCTATTGCCGGATGTGCCCATCACCCAGCACAATGAATTTCTGGCTGGTCAGGCCTTCCAGGGCTACCGGGCCGCGGGCGTGAATTTTATCAGTGGAAATACCGATTTCCGCGCCGAGGCCGTACTCGAACCCGTCTGCGAAGCGGGTGGAGGCGTTCACCATTACCGAGCTGGAGTCCACCTCGCGCAGGAAACGGCGGGCACGGCCATAGTCCTCGGTAATGATCGAATCGGTATGTTGCGAACCGTAAACCGCAATGTGCTCGATAGCCTGATCCAGCCCGCTGACAATCCGCACACTCAGGATCGGGGCCAGATACTCCGTGTGCCAATCCTCTTCTGTCGCTTCGCCCATCTGCTCGATGATGGCTCGGGCAGTCGCGTCGCCGCGCAGCTCCACGCCCTTATCCAGATAAATTTTGCACAGCGGGGGCAACACTTCCCCGGCAATGCCTTCATGCACCAGCAGGGTTTCCATGGTATTGCACGTGCCGTAACGCTGAGTCTTGGCGTTGTCGGCGACGCGAATGGCCTTATCGGGATCGGCTCCATCATCGATATAAACGTGACATACGCCATGCAGATGCTTGATAACCGGGATGCGCGCTTCACTGGAAATACGTTCAATCAGTCCCTTGCCGCCGCGTGGCACGATGACGTCGACAAATTCTTTCATGGTGACGAGTTCACCCACGGCGGCCCGGTCGGTGGTTTCAATAACCTGTATCGCCGTTTCCGGCAGGCCCGCACCTTTCAACCCTTCCTTCACACAAGCCGCGATGGCCTGATTACTGTGAATGGCTTCCGACCCGCCGCGCAATATTGCCGCATTGCCCGCCTTGAGGCACAGCCCGGCGGCATCTGCTGTAACGTTGGGACGCGCCTCGTAAATAATACCGACCACACCCAACGGCACGCGCATTTTTCCAACCTGTATGCCGGCAGGACGGTATTTCAAATCGCTGATTTCACCCACCGGATCAGCCAGCCCAGCGATTTGCAGCAGGCCTTCCGCCATGCTCCCAATACTTCTGGAGGTGAGCGTCAAGCGGTCGATCAAAGCCGGATCCAGTCCGCGTGCTTTCGCGCCTTCCACATCCCTGGCATTCGCGGCCAGCAACTGCTGCTCTTCACGCTTGATGGCCGTGGCCATCAGAGTGAGCGCCAGATTCTTGGCGGCAGTCTCGGCCTTCGCTACGTGCCGTGATGCGGCGCGCGCTTCACGCCCGACTGACTGCATGTAAGTCTTGATGTCGATGATGTCCATGTCACAATTCCAGTTAGACAATAAATTTGATCATGATCAATGCGAGATACCGGTACCGGGATAATCTGCGGATTATGGCTGATGTTTACTGATACGCCGGTAAACAGTACTCATGTTGTATCAGCAAAATATCGGCGAAAGGTTGCATCCGGCGGCAGGCAAAGCTCGTGTTGGAATGGATTCCAATCAAGCCCGGATTCAAGAATTCAATATTCTTGCGAGATAATAATACGGATCCCGCTAACCTTGAGAACCGTCTTATTGTTATCGTTTCGTGATCGCGAAACGCAGCCCCAATTGCAGCAATTCATCCCAGGCGTCCCCCTTCCCGATACCCTTGCTTATCCTGTCTATTTTCGCAGCACGCGATAATGCCGACACCAACTGTTCAAGGCTAAGACGCCTGGCCGCATTTTCCATTGCTTTCTGTTGATCTCCCCATGCTCTGACCTGGTTCATCAGTTGTGCAACAGGCCTGCCGGAATTCAGTCCTTTACGAATAGTTGCCAGCGAGCGGATTTGCCCCGCGAGCGTGTTGACGATCAGTGGCAACGCTGTCCCTTCGCCCCGCAAGCCTTCCAGGATGCGACTGTAACGCACTGTCTCGCCTGCCATCATCGCCCCGGACAATTTGAAAACATCGTAACGGGCGACATCCAGTACCGCATCTTTCACCTGAGTGAAGGACAACATCCCCGGCGGATAAAGCAACCCCAGTTTCTTGAGCTCCTGATAGGCTGCGATCAGGTTGCCCTCCACCTTGTCGGCGAGAAACTGCAAGGTATCTGGGTCGGTATTTTGGCCCTGCATGCCGAGGCGCTGGCCGATCCAGGGGGGTAAACGAGCGCGTTCCACAGGATAGACCTGAACCATTACCCCTGCCTCTTCAAGCGCTTTGAACCATTTTGCCCCCGACCCCTGTCTGTCGATTTTCGGCAGAGTAACAAGCGTAACGGTATCGGGCGGCAACGAACGGCAATATGTCTCCAAAACTGCGCTACCCTGGTTTCCTGGCTTGCCGGATGGAATACGGATATCCATTATACGACGTTCCCCAAACAGCGACAGGCTCGTGCCGCGCTGTTGCAGCTCTGCCCAATTGAAGTGATGGTCGACCGTAAAAATCTCCCGCTCGATATAGCCTGCCTCGCGCGCGCTGGCACGAATCAGGTCGGCCGCCTCCATACTCAGCAGTAACTCGTCGCCGAACACAGTGTAGAGCGGCGCAGGCTGCTTCTGGAGATGCCGGGAAAGGTGATCGGGGGTAATACGCATAATTTTCGGATTACGGTACGGAGAAGGCCTGCCTCAGGAATTCAAAGGGGGGATTCCTTAACTTCCGCTATTTTTACCGCTGCCATCCGCCTTACAATTTGATCTGCGGAGTCGCGATGCATTTCTCTCACGAGCAGCGCCTCCTCTCCCTCTTTCCCCACTACCTGAGCATCGGTGAAAGGAAGAACGCGGTGCAGGACAATTTCATTGACAGGAATGATGTCCATCCCCTTGGCATCCTTGAGCCGAAAGGAAACACGGTAGCGCAACTCAAACTCCCGCACCCTTCCGCCCCCGGATACCGACATGATTTGTCTGTCATTCGTGACACTGATAATTTCCAGTATGGCTTGGGCATCCTTGGCTTTATCAACAATGCGGGTATTGGTTCCAGCCCGGATAAGCCGCTTGAGATCGGTACCCATGGGGTGTCCCGGCGGGCCGGAAATATAAAGGGTTTCAAACGGAAGTATGGCCGTGCCGCGCAACTGAAAGCCGCAGGCAGTGAGCAAGAAGCAGAATACAACCAAAATAATTTTATTCATTAACGAATCCTCACATGAGGTTTATGTCCTTACACAACGATATTCACCAGTCTACCCGGCACCATGACCACTTTCTTCACCACATCCCCGGCGACAAACTTTTGCACCTGATCATTCTCCAGGGCCAGGCGCTCGATAACCGCTGGTTTCGTGTCTCTGGCAACGCGTATCTTGCCGCGCAGCTTGCCATTGACTTGCACTATCAGTTCAATTTCATCCTGCACCAGTGCCGCGCTATCCGCTAGGGGCCAAGACTGATCGAGCAATTCTGTTCCAGGTTTGAGTTCACGCCACAGGGCATGACATATATGCGGAACAATGGGCGACAGCAGCAATATAATTTTTTCCATTGCTTCCTGCATCAGTCTGCGCGAAGCCAGGCTGGAATCCTCTCGTTTTGCCAGAGCATTCATCAACTCCATCACCGCTGCGATCGCGGTATTGAAGGTGTGCCGTCTTCCCAGATCGTCGCCAACCTTGGCAATGGTTTGATGCAATTGAAAACGCAAGGCTTTCAGTTCGGGATCGAGATCATCACCCGGTATTGGACTATCCACCTCCGGCTTTGGTTGCACATGTTCGTAAACCTGTTTCCACAACCGTTTCAGGAAACGGAATGCGCCCTCCACCCCCGCATCCGCCCATTCGAGAGTCTGCTCCGGTGGACTGGCGAACATCATGAATAGTCGTGCGGTATCGGCGCCATATTGCTCCACCAGTTTTTGCGGATCGACCCCATTGTTCCGGGATTTCGACATGGTGCCGATACCACCTGATTCAACCGGCCTGCCATCCGCGCGCAGCAGTGCGCCAACGGGCCTGCCTTGCTCATCGGTTTGCATATCCACGTCAGCGGGATTGAAATAGACAATGCGGCCGGTTTCGGTTTTCCGAAACATGATCTCATTCAGCACCATGCCTTGGGTCAGCAGGTTGGCGAACGGCTCGTCGAAGACTACCAGCCCAAGATCGCGCATGACCTTGCTCCAGAAGCGTGAATAGAGCAGATGCAAAATCGCGTGTTCGATGCCGCCGATATACTGATCGACCGGGAGCCAGTAATCCACACGCGTATCCACCATGGCCCCATCCTGCCCCGCACAAGCGTAGCGGATGTAATACCATGAAGAATCGACGAATGTATCCATCGTATCCGTTTCCCGCCGTGCCGGCTGGCCACAGCGGGGGCAGCGACACTCGTAAAATGACGGAGTCTTTGCCAGCGGGTTGCCCGAACCGTCCGGCACAAGGTCCTCTGGTAGTACTACGGGAAGCTGGTCATCGGGTACCGGCACTACACCGCATGCATCACAATAAATGAGAGGGATGGGGCAGCCCCAGTAACGCTGGCGGGAAATGCCCCAGTCGCGAAGGCGATAGTGAACACGCTTTTCTCCCAATCCCTTCTGCTCCAGCGCTGCGGCGATTGCGTCCACCGCCGCCTGGAATTCAAGGCCGGAAAATTCGCCTGAGTCGAAAGTGATGCCCTGCTCCGCATAAGCCTGAGCAAGTGGCATTATCAGATCCGAATCACGAGGTTTGATCACTGGCTTTATTGGCAGTGAATACTTTGCTGCAAACTCGAAATCGCGCTCATCGTGGGCGGGAACCGCCATCACCGCGCCTTCGCCGTAGCCCATCAGTACATAATTTGCTATCCATACCGGCAGCTTCGCCTTGGTCAGTGGGTGGACTGCAAAGAGCCCGGTGTCCATACCTTTCTTTTCCTGAGTGGCCAGCTCCGCTTCCATCGTGGCGCCCTGCTTGCACGCTTCAATGAATTCGGCCAGATCCCGATTACTGCTTGCGGCGTGCAGCGCGACCGGATGTTCGGCTGCCACCGCGACATAAGTTACGCCCAGTAGTGTATCTGCGCGCGTAGTAAAAACTTTTAACGCCTGGGGCATGCCGGATGCCGTGTCGGCGGGAAACGTCACATCGACGCCAAAACTCTTCCCGATCCAGTTGGCCTGCATGGTTTTTACCCGCTCCGGCCAACCGGGCAGCGTGTTCAGCGTTTCCAGTAATTCATCGGCATACGCGGTGATTTTCATGTAGTACATGGGGATTTCGCGCTTTTCCACCAATGCGCCGGTGCGCCAGCCACGTCCGTCTATTACCTGCTCATTGGCAAGCACCGTCTGATCGATCGGATCCCAATTGACGGTGCCGGTGGTTCGGTAAGCCAATCCTTTTTCCAGCATCCTCAGAAAAAGCCACTGATTCCAGCGGTAGTAATCCGGCTTGCAGGTCGCGAGCTCCCGGCTCCAGTCAATGGCCAGCCCCAGGCTCTGCAGCTGCTTGCGCATATACGCGATGTTATCGTGAGTCCATTTCGCAGGCGGCACGTTGTTTTCCATGGCCGCGTTCTCCGCGGGCAGACCGAAAGCGTCCCAACCCATAGGCTGCAAAACGTTATACCCCTGCATGCGGCGGTAGCGCGACAGCACGTCGCCAATCGTGTAATTGCGCACGTGCCCCATATGCAGCTTGCCTGATGGATATGGAAACATGGACAGGCAATAATATTTCTGCTTTCCAGGCGTTTCCACGGCCTGGAAAGCAGCCGTTCGCTGCCAATGCTGCTGCGCTTCCGCTTCTATTTCCTGGGGATGATATTTTTCCTGCATAAAGACCCGGCTTTCTGGCATAAATCCTTGGATTATACCGCGAACAAAAATCCTCGATGTCGTACATGGCGGACCATAACGAAGATATGCTCCAAATAGCACTAATTAAAATGCTATGACCTGGAAAACTCGTCAATACAGCGCGGGAAAATGGATAAGAATGGACTGAAGATATTGAAAGAATGGGGTGCTGTCCCATAGCCAATTGGCCTGCGGGATGGCGTCACAGCAGGCAGAAAGACAGCCAAGGGCAGACCCGTCCATCCTTATCCCCCGATCTTTTATCTTTTTTGGGAAAAACCGTTTTACCGGATTATGAGAGTCAACCTGAAATCCCCTCGCAACAGATTGAGAACGATGGAATCTTCACTGGTTCGGAGGACCGCAAGAAACTCGCGTACAGAGCGGACCTTTTTGCGATTGGCGCCGATTATGATATCGCCTGGCCGGATGCCATGCCGCCAGGCGGGACTGTTTGCGTCCACCCTGGTCACCAGTACCCCTTCAATTCTGCTACGGGATGTCCCGCCTTTGAGATTGGCAACCGTCGCGCCCGCGAGCTGAGGCACTGTTTCCGCCTCGGTGCCCGGTACATCGAGCGGCGTGGCAATAGTTACTCTTGCAATGACTGGCTTTCCGTCTCTTATCAGCCCAAGATTTATCGTCTCCCCGATCGGCATCAATCCTATCTTGTTGCGTAAATCCATGGAATCTCTTATCGATTTGCCGTTGACGGCCATCACCACATCGCGTGGCTTCATGCCTGCCTTTTCCGCTGGCGAATTAGGCTCGACAGTACTGATGATTGCGCCTTCGGTGGAAGTCAGCCCCAGCGATGCCGCCAGATCGTGAGTAATATCTTCGCTGGTGGCGCCCAGCCTGCCACGGCGCACTTCGCCAAAGCGCACGAGTTGATCCAGAACCGCCTTGACCATGACGCTTGGAACTGCGAAGCCAATACCGACATTGGCGCCGGTGGGCGCAACAATGGCTGAATTAATACCGACCAGTTCTCCCTTGAGATTGACCAAGGCGCCTCCGGAATTGCCCGGATTGATCGATGCGTCCGTCTGTATGAAATCCTCATAGCCCTCAATATCGATTCCGCTTCTTCCCAGCGCGCTGACGATGCCGGAAGTGACGGTCTGCCCCAGGCCAAACGGATTTCCAATGGCAACGACAAAGTCACCCACGTTAAGCAAATCAGAATCTCCAAAATGCAGCGCCTGCAAATTCTTTGCGTCAATCTTCAGCAACGCGATATCGGTGCCGGGATCCGTTCCCACCAGCGTCGCCTGAAACTGGCGCCTATCCTTGAGCGTGACAACCACCTGCTGGGCATCCTTGATCACATGATAGTTGGTAACGACATAGCCGTTGGCCGCATCCATAATCACGCCCGAACCAACACTCCGCTCGGGTCGGGCCGCCTGTTCGGGGAGGTTAAAAAAGTGACGGAAGAAAGGATCGCGAAAGAGCGGATTCTCTTCAATGGCCGCGCGAGTCAGTACGGAAATATTTACTACTGCGGGGGTAACATCTTTAAGCATGGGTGCCAGTGTCGGCAAGCCATTCTTGCCATTGACAAGAGGCACAGCCGAGTGGGCAGATAACGCCACTGCCAGCAAACCAACGAAAAGAGCTGGTAATGAAAACCCAAATGATTTTCTCATTAACGTATTCAAGAGTAATTTCGCCAAAATCAATCTGAATGGTGCTAGGAATCCACCTCGTTATTCAATCCCTCACTCAAACCCGACATCTCATTCACCCCGAGCTCGAAGGTTTCGGGGTCAAACGCCCTGTCGCCATCGGGAACAGGTTCATTTCCCGCTTTGAGCCCTTGAAAATCATAGAGTGCGGGATCGGCCAAATGAGAGGGCTGGACGTTCTGCAATGCCGTAAACATTGTTTCCAGCCTGCCGGGAAATTTTTTATCCCATTGTTGCAGCATTTCCTTCACCGCCTGCCGCTGGAGATTCTTCTGAGACCCGCACAAATTGCAGGGGATGATGGGAAAATCCGCTATCTCGGCATAACCGGCGAGATCTTTCTCCTTGCAATAGGCCAGCGGGCGAATCACGATATGGCGGCCGTTATCACTCACCAGCTTGGGTGGCATGGTTTTTAGCTTGCCGCCGTAAAACAGGTTGAGAAAAAGGGTTTCAAGCATGTCGTCACGATGATGTCCCAGCGCGATTTTAGTCGCGCCCAACTCACCCGCAACACGATAGAGGACGCCGCGGCGCAGGCGCGAACAGAGACTGCAGGTCGTTTTGCCTTCGGGTATGAGGCGCTTTACCACGCTATAAGTATCTTGTTCAACAATACGGAAGGGCATATCGATGGCAGAGAGATACTGCGGTAATACGTGTTCGGGGAAACCCGGCTGTTTCTGATCCAGGTTCACGGCCACCAACTCAAACTGCAGGGGCGCGTGCGCTTGTAAATTACGCAGGATATCGAGCAACGCGTAGCTATCCTTGCCTCCCGAAAGACACACCATCACGCGGTCCCCCGGCTCGATCATATTGAAATCGGCAATAGCGGAGCCCACAAGCCGCCTCAATCGCTTGTGCAGCTTATTGACATTATGCTGTTCTTTTCTCGACACCGCTCCTCCCACTCCTACTCCCACCTCCACTCCCATCGCCAGCCTCGTTCTCGAATATTAATAATGGGAACAGTCAAGCTTCAAAGACCAATAGTACTGATTACGGCAGATTCCCAAGCCATTTTCCCATGTTGGGCGTTGTTTGGACAGTACTACGGATGACCGGGGGCCCCCGCCTGCCATTGAAGTGCGCAGCACAACTCGGGGAGGCCGCAACGGGTGATATATACGTAAAACAGATAAGTAAATGAAATGATATTAGTTTCAATTATAAAGAACGGCTGGTACCTTTCGCCATGTCAGTATTGCTCATTTCAGGGGAAATAGATGGCTGCGAGTCATAAGAAAAAGCTATATCGGCATCGGACGGGAATACCGGAAGGGGCGATACGCACGAGAGAAATGAAACTCTATTGGCGAATCACGCTTGCATCTGCAATTGCGATATTGCCGGTCGATTTGATTCACGCGGATATAAATATCAGGAAATTTGAAGAGTCGCAAATGAGCAAACAGGAAACTCGAATTGTTCAGAGAGATGCAAGCAGCAAAAACGCAGAGTCGAAAGTCGCTGCCCAGAACAATAAAAAGACTGAGGCCAAAACGCCGGCCAAAGAAGCGGAAAAGAAATCGACAGGTTACTTCCAGCCTTCCAGCAGCTATGGCACCCAACCGGAATCCGATCCGCCACGGTACGTGCGAAATCTGAGCAAAACAGGTATCGAAGCATTCAAGGATATAACCTGGCTGGATATAGGTTTCCAGCACCGGACCCGTTACGAGTTTCGTAGTAACGATATACGGCGTACCGACCTGACGCTCGATCAACCCTTTCTGCTGCGCTCGCGTGCATACGCAGGAATAAGGGAAATTCTGGATCCGTTTCGCGGGGCGGTCGAGTTTCAGGATTCCCGGCGCTACAACGGCAATTTTCCACATGATGATCGCGACTTCAACGACTACGAACTGATCCAGGCATATGGCGAGCTCTACTTCAAAGGGGCGCTGGGTGAAGACGATCGGAAACAACAGCGCCCGCTCAGGTTCCGGGTGGGTCGCATGGCCTATGAAGCGCTGGATCGGCGTTTGATCGGCCGCAACGAATGGCGCAACACCACGAACACCTTCGAAGGCTTTCGCATCAATCTGGGCCAGGAGGTCAACGACTGGGAGGTTGATTTATGGGCATATCAGCCCGTTAGACGACTGCTATCGGACTTCGACGAGCGCATCGAGAATCAGTGGTTCTACGGCGCCATCGGCCATTGGCGCAAATGGTCGGACTTCATCACGCTCCAGCCGCATTACATGGCGCTCACGCAGGACGGCAGCAAGACGGGGCAGATCGACCGGCATATTCATTCACCTGCCCTTCGCGGCTACGGCAAGATCGGAGATACCGGGCTGGACTATGACTTCAACCTGATCTATCAGTTCGGTCGAAATGGAACTCAGGACCATGACGCTCATGCTTATACCACTGAGGTGGGATATACCGCCAGGCACAGCTGGAAACCGCGTATCAGCGCCTTTTATGGCTACGCCACTGGAGACCGTGATCCCGATGACAACGTAAACAATCGCTTTGAGCGTTTTTTCGGTTTCTCGCGGCCCTGGTCGGCGGATGACTACATTATTTTTGAAAATATCAAGGCGCCCAAAGTCAAGCTCGAATTTCAGCCGGCCAAGGATTTGCGTATAGACGCTGGATATAACCTTTTCTGGCTGGCTAGTGATAGGGATCGCTTCAATAACCTCTTCGGGGGCAACGGCGCTAATGGAGGCAACGCCAATCGTGACCCTACCGGAAACAGCGGCGACTTCATCGGCCACGCTTTTGATATTCGTGCCCGTTACAAGCTTGGAAAACACATCGATACAACCGTTGGCTACTCGCATTTTACGACCGGTGAGTTCACGCGCAACAGACAAGTAGCGACACTGGGCAGGAGCCCTGGCAGTTCCGACTTTTTTTACGTTGAAGTAATGATCAGTGCCTTTTAATTGAATCCTGAACTCTCCTGACTAACTCTTTGAAGGAAGAATGATGAAAATCAAAACATGGCTAACGGGTCTTGTGGCCGCAACTCTCCTGACCGGCGGCAGCGCGTGGGCCGATAAGACGATACTGAATGTTTCCTATGATCCCACACGTGAGCTTTATCAGGAGTTCAATGCGGCATTCACGAAGCATTGGGAGGAGAAGACCAGGGAAAAGGTAGCCATCAAGCAGTCCCACGGCGGTTCTGGCAAGCAGGCACGGTCCGTCATCGATGGTCTCGAGGCTGATGTCGTGACTCTTGCCTTGGCAAACGATATTGATGCGATTGCAGAGAAGGCCAAACTTCTGCCAGGCAACTGGCAGAAGCGCTTGCCCCACAACAGTACGCCCTACACTTCCACCATCGTGCTACTGGTGCGCAAAGGCAATCCCAAGAACATCAAGGACTGGAACGATCTGGCGAGACCCGGTGTATCGGTGATTACGCCCAACCCGAAAACCTCCGGTGGCGCGCGATGGAATTATCTGGCAGCGTGGGAATACGGAAAACGGACTTATGGCGACGACGCCAGGGCAAAGGAATTTGTAACCAAACTATATAAAAACGTCCCTGTCCTGGATTCCGGCGCACGTGGCTCGACCACGACATTCGTGGAGCGCGGCATCGGTGACGTCTTCATCTCCTGGGAAAATGAAGCTTTCCTGGCAATCAGGGAACTCGGACCGGAAAAATTCGAGATCGTCGCGCCATCAATCAGCGTTCTTGCTGAACCGTCGGTCGCGGTGATAGACAAAGTCGTCGATAAGAAAGGCACCCGCCAAGTCGCCGAAGCCTATCTCCAGCATCTTTATTCGGAGCAGGGTCAGGAGATTGCAGCCAGAAACTTCTACCGTCCAGCCGACGCCAGGGTTGCGGCAAAGTATGCGAGTCAGTTCCCCTCTATCAAATTGTTCCGGATTGATGAGGTGTTCGGCGGCTGGAAGAACGCGCACAAGCTGCACTTTGCCGATGGCGGCACCTTTGATCAAATTTACCAGAAATGACGATGGACGCGGCCACGCCTTCGCGGCCGCGCTCGAATAAAGACCCGGAATGCTGAAGTTTAGTTGATTTTGACAGGAGTACGAATATGAGCGTTTCTGCTGAAAAACAAAAGGATGGATTGGCGCGCTTCCAGAGCGCCACCGACTATAAGGTACAGCGTGCCGAAGACGGCTCCATAGTCGGACATTTTTTCAACTGCTGGCTGTCAAGCATATTCCAACCTGTCTTCGATGCGAACACGCGCAAAGCAGTTGGGCATGCGGCCTACGTTCGCTCCATGCCGGACGAAGGAAATCAACTGTCGCCGTGGAGGGCCTTTGCCCTCACTGAAAGCGATGCGCCGCTGGTGCGCTTCGATCGACTGTGCCGCGCCGTTCACGCTCTCAATTACTTCAGCGGTGTTCCGCAACGCGGCAGCCTTTTTGTCTCCGTGCAGCCGCGCCTGCTGGAGAGTGTCAAGGATGATCATGGCCGCACGTTCAAAAGGACACTCGATATCATCGGAGTGAAGACCTCTCAGGTAACCATTGAAATTCCCATTGAGGTGAACCGCAATTGGAAATTGCTCAAACATGTGATCAGCAATTATCGCTCGCATGGTTACCGGATTGTGATTAATCACAGCGGCATGAGCGAAAACTGGCTGGCCGAACTTGCCAGCCTGTACCCGCTATACCCCGATCTGGTCCGTTTGGAGGCTTCCAATCTGCTGCGGCATAGCGGAACGGAGTCGCTGGTGGACACTATTCATCACTTCGGGGCTGAAGTTCTGGTGCATGAAATCGAAACGAGGCAGCAGTTGACCGCCGCTCTTCATACCGGCGCCGATTTTCTGCAGGGCCGCCTTTTCGGCATGCCGGCACGGGCAATTGAAGCTGAAGCGTTCGCGTTGCTACCTGCTGCGGCGACAGAACAACCGCTGGGAGCGCCGGCGGCCGCGGTTCGGCACAACCGTGATGCCGTAGGTGTGCAAGATGTATACGTTTAAGCAACATAGTGTTCTGCCTGGATTTAATCTGGCGCTTGGATTTACGCTGCTTTATCTGAGCCTGATCGTGTTGATTCCGCTCTCCGCGGCATTCGTTCGGACGGCAGCGCTAACCTGGCCTGAATTCTGGAATGCGGTAACGACGCCAAGAGTCATCGCTTCGTACAGGCTGACATTCGGCGCATCATTCGCCGCCGCCCTGGTCAATGCCGTATTCGGGCTTCTGGTGGCCTGGGTACTGGTCCGTTATCGCTTTCCGGGCAAAAAACTCGTAGACGCACTGGTGGATCTGCCGTTTGCGCTGCCGACCGCAGTCGCCGGCATTGCGCTGACTGCACTTTATGCCGGCAATGGCTGGGTTGGCCAGTATTTCGAACCGCTCGGCATAAAAATCGCTTTCACTCCAATCGGTGTTTTTGTGGCATTGACTTTTATCGGGTTGCCCTTTGTGGTGCGAACAGTGCAACCGGTGCTGGAAGATATCGAGTCTGAGCTGGAAGAGGCGGCGGCGACGCTAGGCGCAAACCGACTGCAAACATTTTTGCGAGTCATCTTCCCCACGCTTCTGCCGGCATTGATGACGGGTTTTGCGCTTGCCTTTGCGCGCGCGATCGGAGAATACGGTTCTGTTATTTTCATCGCGGGCAATATGCCAATGGTTTCCGAGATCACGCCGCTTCTAATCATCACGAAGCTTGAGCAGTATGACTACGCAGGCGCCACAGCGCTGGCTGTCGTAATGCTCGTGATTTCTTTTGTGATGCTCCTCATCATCAACTTGCTGCAATGGTGGAGCCGCCGTCGAAGCGCCTTGGCATGAGGAGATCGCGATGACTGCTATTGCGCTTCCGGTATCTCCCCTCGCACACCGGGCGCGGCCGACAGAGGAGCCGGTCTGGGTGCGCTGGACCTTGATCGGTCTGGCGTTTACCTTTCTGACGCTCTTTCTCTTTGTGCCGCTGATCTCGGTTTTCTATGAGGCGCTCAAGAAGGGCTGGGAAGTTTATATCGCCGCCATCACCGAACCGGACGCGGTGTCCGCAATCCAGCTTACCCTGACTGCTGCGGCGATTGCGGTTCCGCTTAATCTGATATTCGGCATAGCGGCGGCATGGGCTATCGCCAAGTTTGAATTTCTCGGCAAGAATCTGTTGACGACGCTCATCGATTTGCCTTTTTCGGTTTCGCCGGTAGTTTCGGGACTGATCTACGTGCTGATTTTTGGATTGCAGGGCTGGCTGGGCCCATGGCTTGCGGAACACGACATCAAGGTTATTTTTGCCGTACCTGGCATAGTGCTCGCCACTATATTCGTTACGGTTCCCTTTATCGCACGTGAACTGATCCCCCTGATGCAGTCTCAAGGTACGGAAGAGGAAGAGGCAGCCGTGGTACTGGGCGCAAACGGATGGCAGATATTCTTTCGGGTAACGCTTCCCAACGTCAAGTGGGGCCTGTTATACGGCACAATTCTGTGCAATGCGCGAGCAATGGGGGAATTCGGTGCGGTATCCGTGGTATCTGGTCATATTCGCGGTAGTACCAATACGTTACCGCTTCATGTCGAGATTCTTTATAACGAATACAATTTTGCGGCGGCCTTTGCGGTGGCGTCGCTACTGGCGATGCTTGCCCTGGTCACCCTGGCACTGAAAACGATAATTGAATCGAAAAACATACAAAATGATAAGGGAAAAAACCGATGAGCATCGAGGTGCGTAATCTTTCCAAACAGTTTGGCGACTTTGCCGCACTACGCGATATCACCCTGGAAGTTAAATCGGGGGAATTGCTCGCGTTGCTCGGGCCTTCCGGTTCCGGAAAAACAACACTACTGCGTGTAATCGCGGGGCTCGAGGCTGCGGATGCCGGTCAAGTGTTGTTTCAAGGTGAGGACGCGACGGACCAGCACGTGCGCGATCGTCACGTAGGATTCGTATTTCAGCACTATGCGCTGTTCCGGAATATGACCATCTTTGAAAACGTCGCCTTCGGCTTACGTGTACGCCCGAAGAAATTCCGCCCTGCTGATGTGGAGATTCGCCGGCGTGTACAGGAATTGCTGAAGCTGGTGCAGTTGGACTGGCTGGCCGACCGTTACCCGCATCAACTCTCGGGAGGACAGCGTCAGCGCATCGCCCTGGCGCGGGCGCTGGCGGTGGAGCCGAAAGTTTTGCTGTTGGATGAGCCTTTCGGCGCGCTCGACGCCAGGGTGCGGAAGGAACTGCGGTCGTGGTTGCGAAGACTCCATGACGACATGCACATCACCAGCGTGTTCGTTACCCACGATCAGGAAGAGGCGCTGGAAGTGGCGGATCGGATAGTAGTGATGAACGAAGGCCGAATCGAACAAATCGGCACGCCGGACGAAGTGTACGAACGCCCGGCAAGCCCCTTCGTATATGAATTCCTTGGCAAGGTGAACCTATTCCATGGCCGATTGCACCGCGGTCGGGCCTGGATAGGAGGAATTGAAGTCGATGCGCCTGAGCATACCGAAGCCGAAGAGCTCGCAGCCGTAGCCTATGTACGCCCTCATGATATCCATGTGGACAAGGTCGCCAATGCCTTGAATGGGGAGGGAGCAATTGCGGCACATGTGTCCCACATTCTCTCGGTTGGCCCGGTAGTGCGCCTTGGGTTGACGCGTGATGACAGCGAAGACAAGGAATTAATCGAGGTCGAAATCAGCAAGGCGCGCTTTCGCGAACTGCAATTGACGCGGGGCAATCAGGTTTTCATTAAACCTTCCCGCCTGGATCTCTTCCCGGCTCAGATACACTAAGATCTCCTGCCAGCTACTCAACAACTTCCAGAATGCCCTCCATCCCATGCTCTCTGTGACTCTTTAAAAAGAACAGCTTCTTTGGGCAATAGAAAGCATACTTGCCGGGTGCGCTTGGGGTGAAAGTGAATGTTTGGGACTCCCCGCTCAGTTCCTCATCGATCGAGATATTCGCTTCGGGCGCCCTGAGCAACAGGCCGTGAGGAATGATCCCCCGCTCCACGCGAACCACAAACTTTACGGGTACGTTGACTTTGACAATGATGTGGCTGGGTTTGAAAAAATAGTCACCAGCCAGGATGTTCACGTGTTGCATCCCATCAATATTCACTGCTGCCCGAAAGGGTTTATTGCCCGGCTGCGCACCCACCCGCCCCGCTATGCAGCAGACGATCAACGCCAGCACAAAGAGGGATAAAAATCGTACTGATTTCATGATGATTTTCTCGCCATTTGGCGCCTCTGAAATCCGACTAGGCCGCGGTATCGTTTCGGTCGTTTTGGGCGCGGGAATTCGCAGTGGACATAAAGAATGGCTTAGTATAACTCTGGGTCGCCCTCCGTCACACTGCCCCGCGTACAGGTACGCACCACACGCGCATAGCAAAAAAAAAGCCCCGCTTGTTTAGAGCGGGGCTTTTTTCTATAAGGTGCCTGGCAGTGACCTACTTTCGCATGTGAAAACACACTATCATCGGCGCAACTTCGTTTCACGATCCTGTTCGGGATGGGAAGGGGTGGGGCCAAAGCGCTATGACCGCCAAGCGTAACTTTAATGGCAAACGACAGAAGCCACGACTATTAGTCCCGGGCTCCATCGCAAGCCAACAATCTGGAAGAAGTAAAATGGGATGATTGTATCTGGGCAAACAACCTTATGTTTTACTTAAGGTTATAGGATCAAGCCTCACGGTCAATTAGTATCGGTTAGCTTAACACATTACTGCGCTTCCACACCCGACCTATCAACGTCGTGGTCTTCGACGAACCTTTAGGGAGGTTTAACCCCCGGGAAGTCTCATCTTGAGGCGAGTTTCCCGCTTAGATGCTTTCAGCGGTTATCTCTTCCGCACTTAGCTACCCGGCGATACGACTGGCGTCATAACCGGTACACCAGAGGTGCGTCCACTCCGGTCCTCTCGTACTAGGAGCAGGTCCTCTCAAACTTCCAACGCCCACGGCAGATAGGGACCAAACTGTCTCACGACGTTTTAAACCCAGCTCACGTACCACTTTAAATGGCGAACAGCCATACCCTTGGGACCGGCTACAGCCCCAGGATGTGATGAGCCGACATCGAGGTGCCAAACTCCCCCGTCGATATGAACTCTTGGGAGGAATCAGCCTGTTATCCCCGGCGTACCTTTTATCCGTTGAGCGATGGCCCTTCCATACAGAACCACCGGATCACTATGACCTGCTTTCGCATCTGCTCGACTTGTCAGTCTCGCAGTCAAGCACGCTTTTGCCATTGCACTATCAGCACGATTTCCGACCGTACCTAGCGTACCTTCGTACTCCTCCGTTACACTTTGGGAGGAGACCGCCCCAGTCAAACTGCCTACCATACACGGTCCCCGATCCAGATAATGGACCTAGGTTAGAACCTCAACAATACCAGGGTGGTATTTCAACGTCGGCTCCATGAGCTCTAGCGAGCCCACTTCAACGCCTCCCACCTATCCTACACAGGTATTGTCAAAGTCCAATGTAAAGCTACAGTAAAGGTGCACGGGGTCTTTCCGTCTAGCCGCGGGGAGATTGCATCTTCACAAACATTTCAACTTCGCTGAGTCTCAGGAGGAGACAGTGTGGCCATCGTTACGCCATTCGTGCAGGTCGGAACTTACCCGACAAGGAATTTCGCTACCTTAGGACCGTTATAGTTACGGCCGCCGTTTACCGGGGCTTCGATCAAGAGCTTGCACCCCATCACTTAACCTTCCGGCACCGGGCAGGCGTCACACTCTATACGTCCACTTTCGTGTTTGCAGAGTGCTGTGTTTTTATTAAACAGTCGCAGCCACCATTTCTTTGCAACCCCCTTCCGCTTCACGCGCGAGGCGCTACACGTACCGAGGGCACACCTTATCCCGAAGTTACGGTGTCAATTTGCCGAGTTCCTTCTCCTGAGTTCTCTCAAGCGCCTTGGAATTTTCATCCCGCCCACCTGTGTCGGTTTGCGGTACGGTCTTCGTTCAACTGAAGCTTAGTGGCTTTTCCTGGAAGCAGGGTATCACTCACTTGGCGTCCCGAAGGACGTTTCGTTATCACGCCTCAACTAAGCCGCCCGGATTTGCCTAGGCAGCACGTCTACACGCTTCAACCGGGACATCCAACACCCGGCCGAGCTAACCTTCTCCGTCCCCACATCGCATTGAACAAAGGTACTGGAATTTTAACCAGTTTCCCATCAGCTACGCATTTCTGCCTCACCTTAGGGGCCGACTCACCCTGCGCCGATGAACGTTGCGCAGGAAACCTTGGGCTTACGGCGAGGGAGCCTTTCACTCCCTTTATCGCTACTCATGTCAGCATTCGCACTTCCGATACCTCCAGCAGCCTTCTCAAGCCACCTTCGCAGGCCTACGGAACGCTCTCCTACCATCTACACTTGCGTGTAAATCCCTAGCTTCGGTGCACAGTTTGAGCCCCGTTACATCTTCCGCGCAGGACGACTCGATCAGTGAGCTATTACGCTTTCTTTAAAGGGTGGCTGCTTCTAAGCCAACCTCCTGACTGTTTTAGCCTTCCCACTTCGTTTACCACTTAACTGTGTCTTTGGGACCTTAGCTGAGGGTCTGGGTTGTTTCCCTTTCGACACCGGACGTTAGCACCCGATGTCTGTCTCCCACGCTCGCACTCTTCGGTATTCGGAGTTTGCCATGGTTTGGTAGGCCTAAACGGCCCCCTAGCCATAACAGTGCTCTACCCCCGAAGGTGATACGTGAGGCACTACCTAAATAGTTTTCGGAGAGAACCAGCTATTTCCAGATTTGTTTAGCCTTTCACCCCTACCCACAGCTCATCCCCTAATTTTTCAACATTAGTGGGTTCGGACCTCCACGAGGTGTTACCCCCGCTTCATCCTGGCCATGAGTAGATCATCTGGTTTCGGGTCTACACCCAGCAACTAATCGCCCTATTAAGACTCGCTTTCGCTGCGCTTCCCCTATTCGGTTAAGCTCGCTACTGAATGTAAGTCGCTGACCCATTATACAAAAGGTACGCAGTCACGGAACAAGTCCGCTCCCACTGTTTGTATGCATGCGGTTTCAGGATCTATTTCACTCCCCTCCCGGGGTTCTTTTCGCCTTTCCCTCACGGTACTGGTTCACTATCGGTCGATTACGAGTATTTAGCCTTGGAGGATGGTCCCCCCATATTCAGACAGGATTTCTCGTGTCCCGCCCTACTTGTTCCAATCCTAGTTCCACACTCAAACTTTCGCCTACGGGGCTATCACCCACTATGGCCCGACTTTCCAGACGGCTCGGCTAGTTCGAGTGCTAAAAATTGGAGGCTGTTCCCATTTCGCTCGCCACTACTCTGGGAATCTCGGTTGATTTCTGTTCCTCTGGCTACTTAGATGTTTCAGTTCGCCAGGTTCGCCACGCTTGACCTATGTATTCAGCCAAGGTTGACCCTTGCGGGCCGGGTTTCCCCATTCGGACATCTCCGGATCAATGCTCGTTTGCCAGCTCCCCGGAGCTTTTCGCAGGCTACCACGCCCTTCATCGCCTGTAATCGCCAAGGCATCCACCACATGCACTTATTCGCTTGATCCTATAACCTTAAGGGCTTCAGAATCAGGAATAGAAGCCGATGAATAACCGGATTTTCTTCCTTTCTCCAAACCATTTGGTTACAGGTGTTTGCTCACATCGCATCCGACTAAAAATGCGATGTGTCGATACAATCTAACCCATTATTCCGCGCTCTATGAATACGCGACCCAATAAAGGGCAACGTACCCGCTGAATGCGGAATACTTTACTTCTTCCAAATTGTTAAAGAACATCGAGAACAGACCTGGATACTTCCTGTCAGTTCCCGAAATACAGCCGCTGGTTAAAAACCAGAAGTAAACGATTCCGTTTACTTCTATTTTCTAATACGTAATCCGGATTGAGAAATTGGTGGAGGTGAACGGGATCGAACCGATGACCCCCTGCTTGCAAAGCAGGTGCTCTCCCATCTGAGCTACACCCCCGATAGTTGGTGGGTCTGGGTGGATTTGAACCACCGACCCCACGCTTATCAAGCGTGTGCTCTAACCAACTGAGCTACAGACCCTGAACAGAGCCTGGAAACAAAGAAATGGGTTTTTTCCATTCTCTACCCTATTACTCCTTGGTCCCCATAGCTTTGCTTTTAAACAACCGATAGGTTGTGGACACTTGAACAGGAATTTCTCTAGAAAGGAGGTGATCCAGCCGCAGGTTCCCCTACGGCTACCTTGTTACGACTTCACCCCAGTCATGAATCTCACCGTGGCAGGCGCCCTCCTTGCGGTTAGACTACCTGCTTCTGGTGAAACCCACTCCCATGGTGTGACGGGCGGTGTGTACAAGACCCGGGAACGTATTCACCGCGACATGCTGATCCGCGATTACTAGCGATTCCGACTTCACGGAGTCGAGTTGCAGACTCCGATCCGGACTACGACGCGCTTTCTGAGATTGGCTCCCCCTCGCGGGTTGGCAACCCTCTGTACGCGCCATTGTATTACGTGTGAAGCCCTACCCATAAGGGCCATGAGGACTTGACGTCATCCCCACCTTCCTCCGGTTTGTCACCGGCAGTTTCATTAAAGTGCCCAACTGAATGATGGCAATTAATGACAAGGGTTGCGCTCGTTGCGGGACTTAACCCAACATCTCACGACACGAGCTGACGACAGCCATGCAGCACCTGTGTTACCGTTCCCTTTCGGGCACACCCACCTCTCGGCGGGCTTCGGTACATGTCAAGGGTAGGTAAGGTTTTTCGCGTTGCATCGAATTAATCCACATAATCCACCGCTTGTGCGGGTCCCCGTCAATTCCTTTGAGTTTTAATCTTGCGACCGTACTCCCCAGGCGGTCAACTTCACGCGTTAGCTGCGTTACCAAGCCCGTTAAGGCCCGACAACTAGTTGACATAGTTTAGGGCGTGGACTACCAGGGTATCTAATCCTGTTTGCTCCCCACGCTTTCGTGCCTGAGCGTCAGTGTTAACCCAGGGGGCTGCCTTCGCCATCGGTGTTCCTCCACATCTCTACGCATTTCACTGCTACACGTGGAATTCCACCCCCCTCTGCTACACTCTAGCCTTGTAGTTTCAAACGCAGTTCCCAGGTTAAGCCCGGGGATTTCACATCTGACTTACAAAACCGCCTGCGCACGCTTTACGCCCAGTAATTCCGATTAACGCTCGCACCCTACGTATTACCGCGGCTGCTGGCACGTAGTTAGCCGGTGCTTCTTCTTCCGGTACCGTCAGTGATCACAGGTATTAGCCGTGACCGTTTCGTTCCGGCTGAAAGAGCTTTACAACCCGAAGGCCTTCTTCACTCACGCGGCATGGCTGGATCAGGGTTTCCCCCATTGTCCAAAATTCCCCACTGCTGCCTCCCGTAGGAGTCTGGGCCGTGTCTCAGTCCCAGTGTGGCTGGTCGTCCTCTCAGACCAGCTACTGATCGACGCCTTGGTAAGCCTTTACCTCACCAACTAGCTAATCAGACATCGGCCGCTCCAAAAGCGCAAGGTCTTGCGATCCCCTGCTTTTCTCCGTAGAGATTATGCGGTATTAGCACACCTTTCGGTGCGTTATCCCCCACTTGAAGATACGTTCCGATGCATTACTCACCCGTTCGCCACTCGCCACCAGGGTTGCCCCCGTGCTGCCGTTCGACTTGCATGTGTAAAGCATGCCGCCAGCGTTCAATCTGAGCCAGGATCAAACTCTTCAGTTCAATACTGGTAAAACTCTCGCTTGACGTATTATTCAATTCCAGCTTCTATCCTGAGTTATCAGAATAACAACTCGAATTCTTCTTACATTGTGCGAGCACTTCAACACTTAAGTCCCGGCTATTCCCGCTCGAAAGCGAGAATAGCCTGGTGTCCCGGTCAAGTGCCCACACCTATCGGCTGTAAATTTTTAAAGAGCGGTGCTGTCTGATAAACTCAAAGTCAGACAGCGAAGGCGGCATTATACAGATGCCAAACACCCGGTCAAGGGCTTTTTGAAACTTTTATTCTATTTTATTCTTGCTCAGAGGAGACCGTTACCCTGGCGAATTTTCGCTTGCCTACTTGTACTACGGCAGTTTCGCCACGACCTAGCTTGATGGTTTTGTCGCTGACCTTCTCGCCATTCAATTTCACACCACCCTGCTCAATCATGCGTAGTGCTTCTGTCGTGCTGGCGGTTAATCCGGCTTGCTTAAGCAACTGTGTAATAGATAACCCTTCTGACGCAGTATACAAGATTTTTTCAAGCATGTCATCCGGAAGCCCGCCACGCCTGAACCGCGCTTCGAAATCAGCTAGCGCTGTTTCCGCGTCCTGCTTGCTATGAAACCGGGCCACAATCTCCTGTGCGAACATCACCTTGATGTCGCGCGGGTTGCGCCCGTGCCCGACGTCCTGTTGCCACTGGCGAACAACACTGATGGGCTCGAATGACAACAATTCAATGTATCGCCACATCAGGTCGTCGGAAACCGACATCAACTTACCGAATATATCAGCCGGGTTCTCGGTTATCCCGATATAGTTGCCGGAGGATTTGGACATTTTGTTGATACCGTCCAGGCCCTCAAGAAGCGGCATGGTAATAACACACTGCGGCAACTGTCCAAAATGCTTCTGCAATTCGCGTCCCATCAGCAAATTGAACTTCTGATCGGTCCCTCCCAGCTCGACATCCGCCTTGAGGGCAACTGAATCGTAGCCCTGGATTAAAGGATATAAAAATTCATGAATCGCGATAGCCTTGTTGCTTCGATAGCGTTTGCCAAAATCGTCCCGTTCCAGCATGCGTGCGACAGTATGAGTCGCCGCCAGTTTAATCAGGTCTACGGCACCGAGAGTATCCATCCATGTTGAATTGAACACCACCTCGGTCTGTTCGGGCTTCAGTATCCGGAAAACCTGATTCTGGTAGGATTTCGCATTCTCAAGCACCTGCTCACGGGAAAGGGCGGGGCGAGTCGTATTCTTGCCGCTGGGATCACCGATCATCCCCGTGAAATCGCCGATCAGGAACAGGGCGTGATGCCCTAGATCCTGTAAATGGCGCATCTTATTGAGCAGAACAGTGTGACCCAGATGCAAGTCGGGCGCTGTAGGGTCAAATCCAGCCTTGATTCTGAGCGGACGATTCAAGGCAAGCTTTTGCTTCAGCTCGTCTTCCAGCAGAATCTCGCTGCAACCCCGCCTGATTATTTCCAGCTGGTCTGAAATGTGTATCGTCACAGCAGCGCGACGAGCATGCTATCTGTCATTGTCAGCCGCAAAGCCCCAGTTGATCAGCTTGTCGAGTACAGCATTAACATAATCCGGGCGGCGATTCTGGTAATCGAGGTAGTATGCATGTTCCCATACATCAATTGTAAGGAGCGGCTTCATTCCCTTGGTCAACGGCAGATCCGCATTGCCGGTCTTGATCACCTGGAGCTTGTCACCATCCTTCACAAGCCACGCCCATCCGCTGCCGAACTGAGTTGTTGCCGCGGTCACAAGCTCTTTTTTGCACGCTTCGACACTACCAAAAGAGGTCTCGATTTTTTGTTTTAGCGCCGCAGGCGGCTCGCCGCCACCTTTTGGCGACAGGCTATTCCAGTAGAAAGTATGATTCCAGACCTGTGCCGCATTATTGAAGATGCCGCTTTTGTCTGCCTTACCCGCTGTTGAAGTAATGATCTCTTCCAAAGATGAATCCGCGAGTTCCGTACCGGCTATGAGTTTGTTGAGGTTATCGACGTAAGTCTTGTGATGCTTGCCATAATGAAAACCCAGCGTATTTGCCGAAATGACGGGGTCCAGCGCATTTTCCAGGTAGGGCAAAGGTGGCAGAACATGTGGCGCACTTCCAGTCGTTTGATTGCTCATTATTTTCACTCCTGTGTGGTGACAAAAATCTGATTCGTTTCGATTTTTGGAATACAGCGATACAGCCATTACAACCCAGTAAGCAACTTCCGGGGAAATATCAAAAAAACATTGGATGAATTATCAAAGGCAGCAAGACGCCCTGACAAACAACATTCTCCGGTTATTCAACTCCTGTGGGGGAGATACCATGAACCCGTGGCAGATAGCCAGAAAGGCTTGAAAATCGATTTCCATTGCCTACAGGATCAGGTATTTACAACTGTTAAGGCAAGTATATCCGAAAACGGCGGAAAATAAGCGCCTTGCCGCCTCCTGTTCAGAAGGCGCGGAATTGGGTTCAATGCCAGGGATCGTTCCCTGCGCCGTATGCCCTATAATCCCGAATACCCTCCATCTCACGAGGAGCAAGATACGGCCTTTTGATAATTTTCAGGATTGAAACATGACGGAACCTACGATTACGTGTCCACAGTGCAAGACCGAAATCCGCCTCACAGAATCCCTTGCCGCACCGCTCCTGGCCGCCACGCGCAAGCAGTTCGAGCAGCAGCTCTTGCAAAAAGACGAAGATGTCGTTAGGCGCGAACAAGGGATCCGCGAAAAAGAAAAAGAGATTGCAGAGGCTAAACGTACGTTGGATGATCGGGTAGCCGATCAGGTCGCGGCACAGATGAGTATCGAGCGAAGCCGCGTTATTGCCGACGAATCCAGAAAAGCGAGACTTGCCAGCGCCGCCGAGCTGGACAGCAAGATGCGGGAGCTTGCAGAGCTCCAGGAAGTACTCAAAAGCCGCGACGAAAAACTGGCAGCGGCCCAAAAAGTTCAGGCAGAACTTATCAAGAAACAGCGGGAGCTCGACGATGCCAGACGCGAACTCGAACTCACCATAGAAAAGCGTGTGCAGGATGGATTAACTGTGGTACGCATGAGGGCCAGGCAGGAAGCGGAAGAAGGACTCAAACTCAAGGTAATGGAAAAGGACCAGACCATCGCATCCATGCAGCATAAAATCGAAGAGCTGATGCGCAGGGCGGAGCAGGGTTCTCAACAACTGCAAGGGGAAGTGCAGGAACTGGCGCTCGAAAATCTGTTGCGCGCAAAATTCCCTTTCGATGCGATCGAGCCGGTACCTAAAGGCGACTACGGCGGAGATGTGCTGCACCGTGTTATCGGGAGTGGTGGACAATCCGGGGGCACAATTTTATGGGAGACGAAGCGCACAAAAAACTGGAGCGATATGTGGCTCGCCAAATTGCGGGAAGACCAGCGCGCTGCAAAAGCGGAAATTGCAGTGATCGTGAGTCACACGTTGCCGAAGGGCGTTGAAACCTTTGAAATGGTCGATGGCGTCTGGGTAACGCACCCCAGAGCAGCATTGCCGGTAGCGCTTATTCTGCGCCACTCGCTACTCGAACTTGCCCTCGCACGGCAGTCTTCCGATGGTGTGCAAACCAAGACCGAAATGATCTATCAGTATCTCACCGGTCCGCGTTTCCGTCAGCGCGTAGAAGCCATCGTTGAAGCATTTACCACCATGCAGGAGGATCTGGATAAAGAGCGCAAGGTAATAATGAAACAATGGGCCAAGCGCGAGGAGCAAATCATGCGCGTCATGGGCGCAACAGTAGGAATGTATGGAGACCTGCAGGGAATTGCAGGAAAATCATTGCAGGAGATAGAGGGACTGGAGTTGAAGAGCCTGGGCTTGAACGACGAATTGTGACGTTATATGGATGCCGCAGTCCCGGACAAAACGCAATACACGAAGAGACAACGCTTAAGACACATGCGTCTTGCCCCGAACGCTGATCCGGCATTGGTGACGAACATGGGGATGTTCAGTTTGAGGACGGAAGTGTGGCTCGAAACTTAGCGCTATCGAGACCACCACCCGGACCGCTTGCATTCATCTCGTAGCCTATTATCTACATCAAGACCAAACAGGCCAATTATGCTCCGCAGAGTTCGACCAGTTCCCTATCAGGGTAGCGCTCCATTTGATATCTTAGCCATAGCCTGCCGCCGATATGCAATGCCAGCGTATCCGCGTTGAACTGTAAATCCGGGTTTCCCATCTCACTCGTGGTTTGGCGAAAGAGCTGCAGCCATCGTTCAAATAATTCGGAAGTGAGCCCTGGAAGGGCTACATGCTTGGGCATGGGTGCCCCCCGGAAATCGCTTGTTCCGCGTAGTTTCATTGACCAGAAATTGATCATCTGCACAAAATGCGCGTCCCAGTTGGTTACGTGGGCTTCAAAAATCGGACCCAGCAGAGGATCTTTCCGGGCTCTCGCATAGAAGGTATGCACCAGCCGCGATATCTCCTCTTCGGTACACAAGCCAGGATTGGGTGCTAAAAACTCTGGTTGTAGCATAGTCATGATTATCGTCACTCAGAAATAATATTCGCCGCACTCATGCGGATGGTCATCGGGTTAAAACTGCCGTCCAGACTATTCTGCGATTGCCGGCCACCGCCAGGATCTCGCACTGTCACGTATTTTGAATTATGTACGTTAACACACATACTTTCAACATTATTTTATGTGACAAGTCTGTCTGAACAAAGGTTCAAACGCGCGCTCAAGCCGTTTGATGCGGGTTCGATATTGAGTTCATGGCGGGCCTACACGTATTCCTGACAGGCTGCTAGAACACGCCATCCTTTGACACCCCCTCACACCTCAATATTACCCGCAACGTTTGCAGCGCTTCCAATTGAATCTGGCGTACGCGCTCTCGCGTGAGATCAAGGCTGGTCGCTAGTTGTTCCAGCGTTTGGGTTTCATAACCATTCAGGCCGTAGCGCTTTTCAATTATATATCGTTGTTTTTCATTTAGCCGATTAAGCCACTCCTGCACGCGGCATTTAATCTCGGATTGTTCCATCATAAGGTCGGGGCCCGGGTTCTGGTCATCCGCGATGGCATCACCAATGGACAACAACGGATCCACATCGAGGGGGGCGTCCAATGACATCATGCTCATGTTCAGGGACAGCATGCGCTGCACCTCCTTCACCGGGCGTCCCAACAGATGTGCCACATCCTCCGGTTTGGGTTCCTTTCCCGTATGCGCTTCCATGTGGCGGGCCGCGTGCAAAATGACGTTCAAATCTTTGATAACATGCACAGGCAGGCGAATCGTCCGCGACTGATTCATAATGCACCGTTCAATATTCTGGCGTATCCACCACGTGGCATAAGTCGAAAAGCGGAATCCACGCTCCGGGTCAAATTTGTCCAGTGCATGCATCATTCCCATATTTCCTTCTTCGATCAGATCCAGTAACGCAACACCGTGGTTGGTATAATGTTTTGCGATGTTTACCACCAGCCTCAGATTACACTCAATCATTTTTTGGCGGGCATTAAAATCGTCCTGCTTGACCAGGCGGGTCAACGCCGCCTCTTCCTTCGCAGTCAGCAGGGCATTATGACCGATCTCGTTGAAATAGATTTGAGTGACGTCGGTCAGCAGGAAGTCATTGAGAGGCTCGGCGCCAACGCTGGGTGGTGGTTCGGAAACTTCAAGCGCATTGTCCGGATCCAATGGATCGGTCTTGTCAAAGGATTCTTCGTCGTCGGAATATTCGAGCTGATTCATCCTTGGTTCATCCTTGATTTATCCTGATAGTCCAGGTAAATGTTTTAGCGGGTCGACCGGTTTTCCGTTTTTGCGAATTTCGAAATGGAGTTTCACAAGACTGCTATCGGTATTCCCCATCTCAGCGATTTTTTGACCTTTGACTACTGTTTCCCCCTCTTTCACCAGAAGCTTGTCGTTGTGAGCGTAGGCACTAAGATATGTATTGTTATGCTTGATAATTATTAGCTTACCGTAGCCGCGCAGTCCGGCACCGCTATAAACCACCTTGCCCCCCGCGGACGCTGTCACCGCTTGACCCGTCTTGCCGACTATGTCGATGCCTTTGGTACTTTCCGAGAACAGGTCCAATACTTTGCCTTTCGTAGGCCAGGTCCATTCGACACGATCATCATCAGGAGCAGCTTCTGCAGTGGGCGGTATCGGGTCAATTCCGGGGGTGCTGATATTTTTTTCAGGACTCGGATCAGCCTTTACTGTCATTACGGAGGGGGGAATATCCGCCAGGCCTTTCTTCATCTGTGCTACAGCCTGCTCCGAATAGGGAAGTTTGAATGCCTTGGGGCCGGTTTTCAGCTTATCGGTGTTAATCGGATATTTTGTTCCAGTTTGGGAGCCGGCGTCAGCCGCGGCCGGGGCCGCCGGGGCCGCCGGGGCCGCAGATGGCCGCAGAGGCTCCTGGATCGGGAACAGCGATGGCTGCGCCAATGGCGTGGGTGAAGATAAGATGAGCTGCTGACCGATATGTACCGCTCCGGGATCCCGGATATTGTTCCACTCCGCCAAATCCTTCTGGTTAATGCCATGGCTCTGCGCGATGCTGTAGAGCGTATCGCCCTTTTTTACAATATGGACGTTCGAGCGCAGGGCGCCGGTCTCGGAGATTGGGCCGGGTTTCCCCGGCTCAGGCATATAACTATCGACTACCGGCGCATGGTGGTGCGGGGTGGATTCACAACCAGCAACCAGGAAGCATAGAATAAGCGCTGAATAGAATGGCAGAAACTTGCCCGCAGGAGATACGCAGCGACGGCCCGCGATAAATCCGCGGGCTAATGCGCCACTCTTTATGCGCTTCCAACCGATTCCTGTATTCGTCATTCCTGTCTCTTGTTCTGCATCGCCTAACGTTCCTTGCGTTCCTTAGCGTTCCTTGACGTTTCCTGGCATTCCTTAGCGCTTCCAGATGCCAGGCATCATCGGGACAAACCTGACCTCGTCAAGTATTGTCTCAGTGTAGCCTTGCAAGTTACGTTCGATAACGCACAGAACCTGCTCCTGACTCCCTTTGGGAAAAACAATTCTACCGCGAATCGCTAATTGCTCCAGCAGCGGCGGGGGAATGTGCGTGGTTGCAGCGGTGAGAATAATGCCGTCAAACGGTGCGGCCTCGGGCAGACCGAGCAGGCCGTCGGCGTGCTTCAGGCGAATATTGCTGAGGCGCAGCTCCCGTAAGCGAGTACGAGTGCGGGTGAGTAACGGACCGACTCGCTCGATAGAATAAACCTCGCGGGCAAGCTGTGCGAGTATAGCTGTCTGGTAACCGCAGCCTGAGCCGATCTCGAGCACCTTGTCGAGCCCTGTACCCGCGCGCAGCAACTCGCTCATGCGCGCTACCGTAAACGGACTCGAGATTGTCTGGCCGAAATTGATAGGCAGCGCGACATCGTCGTATGCGCGATTCGCCAGCACTTCCTCGACAAAGATATGGCGGGGAATGGCAGTCATCGCCGCAAGCACCACTTCGTCCATGATACCTTGTGCGCGCAGACGCTCGATCATGCGCGCTCGAGTGCGCTGGGAGGTCATGCCGATTCCGGAATGGTGAGCGTTCAAGCCAGACATGCCCCGAGCAGCTGGCTTTTAAGCCAGGTCCGACAACAATAAAGCCTGGCTGCTATTTCAACCACTCTTTTACCGCATCCATCTGTCCATATCGCGTCAGGTCGATTTGCAGTGGCGTCACCGATACGCAGTTACGCTGAACAGCGAGAAAATCGGTCCCTTCTCCGGTATCCTGAGCAGGTCCAGCCGCGCCTACCCAGTAAACTGTATGGCCGCGCGGACTTTTCGACTTGACCACCGGCTCCGCTTTGTGCCGCCTTCCAAGCCGCGTAACTTCAATCCCTTGCAATTCATCGTATGGAATGTCAGGTATATTGACATTAAGCAGTATAGGGCCATGGAGCTTGTCGTCTTCGAAACGCTGCACTATTTCTGTCGCAATGCGTGCGGCGGTTGAAAAATTTCCCGCGGAAAAACTGGCAAGAGAAATGGCAAGCGAGGGTATGCCCAGCAAAAAACCTTCGGTAGCGGCAGCTACGGTGCCGGAATAAATCGTGTCGTCACCCATGTTTGCGCCATCATTTATTCCCGATACCACCATGTCAGGCAATGTGTCGAGCATACCGGTGACAGCCAGATGTACGCAATCCGTAGGTGTTCCATTGACGTAAAAGAATCCATTGTGGGATTCACGCAGACTGAGGGGTCGGTCAAGCGTAAGAGAGTTGCTGGCGCCGCTCCGGTCACGTTCCGGTGCGACCACGACGATATCCGCAATAACGGAAAGCGCTTCAGCAAGGCAGGCAAGACCTGGCGCAAAATACCCATCATCATTGCTGAGCAATATGCGCATTCGGAAAGTACCCCAAGGTGTTTTTTAGCTTATTGGGGCGAAAAAAATTCGCTAAGCATTACGGGCAAGCCCACGATGCATAAAAAATGATCAAATCACCTGTGGGCTCAACTGGTCGGGGCGAGAGGATTTGAACCTCCGACCACTTGCACCCCATGCAAGTACGCTACCAGGCTGCGCTACGCCCCGAAAGTCAAATTATAACAATAAGCCAGGAGATTAGGGCTACTTTGTAACCCGGGGTGGAGAAGGATACGGAATGGGAATGGGAATGGATCAGGATCGAAGCAAAGATACGATACTTTTTATCTCGCTTCGCAATAGCGTCAAATCGACTGATGAGGAAAAGGTTGAGCCCGGAACAGAAGACGCCGCATCGGTCATACCCTGACCCAAACGAGTGCGAGCGCCATGAATGGTAAAACCCTGCTCGTAGAGCAATTCACGGATACGGCGGACCAGCAGCACTTCGTGGCGCTGATAGTAGCGGCGGTTGCCACGGCGCTTGACGGGTCTTAACTGCGTGAATTCCTGCTCCCAGTAACGCAACACATGTGGCTTGACGCCACACAACTCGCTTACTTCCCCAATGGTAAAGTAGCGCTTCGCAGGGATGGGCGGCAATGCGCCGCTAGGTGTTAGGTTTTCCATGCTGATTTTTTTCGACCATTGCCTTCAGTTTCTGGCTCGCGTGAAAAGTGACCACTCTTCGGGCGGTAATAGGAATTTCTTCACCTGTCTTGGGGTTGCGGCCAGGACGCTGCGGCTTGTCGCGCAGCTGAAAATTTCCAAAACCCGAAAGTTTAACGCCGTCGCCATTTTGTAGCGCGACACGCACCTCTTCGTAAAAGGATTCCACCATGTCTTTGGCTTCACGCTTGTTGAACCCGACTTTTTCAAAGAGCAAATCTGCCAACTCCGCCTTTGTTAAGGTCATAGTCTCCCTCACCTGTTTATTTTACTTTCCGACGCCGCCCAATTCTCGTTTTTATCAGTTGCGCAACGTCGCACCAAATCGACTTTCCAAAACGTTTATCAACATTTTTGTAATCCCATCGGCTTCGGCATCGGTTAGCGTTTTTTCAGTATCTTGCAATAACATACGGAAAGCAAGACTTTTTTTTCCATCTTCGACACCTTTTCCATGGTATACATCAAATAAGGAAATTTCCGAAACGACCGGTGATCGGTTTGCGTGCATGCAGTCTAGCATCGCTTGGACGCGGACATTCTCCGGCACCACTACGGCAATATCGCGTCGTATTGGCGGGTACTTTGAAATTTCCATAGCCTTCGGCAGTGTTTGAGTCATCAGTACGTCCATATTCAGCTCAAACAGCACGACGGATTTAGGCAGGTCGAACTTTTGTTGCCAGCGAGGATGGAGCTCTCCCACGAAACCGGCGGCTTTATTATTCAGACTGATCCGGGCCGACTTGCCAGGATGCAAGGCTGGATGGGTTGCCACCGCAATATCTGCTGCTGATGGCCAGAACAGCGCCTCAATATCCGCTTTTACGTCGTAAAAATCTACCCAGCGAGCGGCGGCTCCCCACTGCTCAGCCATTGCGTCTCCATAGCAAAGCCCGGCTATTTTTTCATGTTGAGTATAGGTCCCGCCTGATCTCTCGAAACAGCATCCAATCTCGAACAGACGAACCCTGGGCTGCTTGCGGTTAAGATTGAATTGCAAGTTCGATACAAGACCCCCAAGCAGGCTGCTGCGCATCACTGTCAACAGACTGGACAGCGGATTCTTCAATGCGACTGGCATTTTGTTGCCAGCCAGCTCCGATTCCCATGTGGCATCTACAAAGGTATAATTGATGACTTCCTGATAATCCCGTCCCACAAGGATTTGCCGCAACCGTGACGGCGCTTTCCGGGTTTCAGGCTCAGGAAGCATGCCCAGGCTCACACGAGGCAGTGTTGGAGGTATGTGATCGTAGCCGTGTATGCGCGCCAATTCCTCGATCAGATCTTCCTCTATGGCAAGATCGAAGCGGTAGGTCGGCGGCGTTATCGCGAAAAACCCCCCTGCGATCGAGAAGCTGAATTGCAAGCGTCGCAATAGTTCAGCCACTCTGGCTTCGCCAAGATCGATGCCAAGGACTCGCCGGACCCGTTCCAATCGGAGGCCGATCGGATTGCGTTGCGGCAGCTTACCCCTGGCTTCAGCGACCGGCCCCGCCCTGCCGCCACAAATATCCGTTATCAGACCCGTGGCCCGCTCCATCGCACCGCGGGTTCCGCCAAAATCCACCCCACGTTCAAAGCGGTATGCTGAATCCGAACTGAACCCAAGGGAGAATGACTTGCCCGCCATCACGTCGGAACTGAAAAAAGCGCTCTCCAGAAACACGTCGGTTGTCCCTTGTGTCACTCCACTTTCATTTCCACCCATAATGCCGGCAAGTGCCAGTGGTTTGACCTCATCTGCGATCACCAGCATGCCGGATTGCAGCACAAGGTTTTCACCGTTCAGCAATTGCAGCGTTTCACCAGCCTTGGCATAGCGTACGTGAATCGAGCCCGTAATGCCGCCCGAAATCTTAGCCAGATCGAAAGCATGCAGCGGCTGACCGGTTTCCAGCATTACATAATTGGTCACGTCCACTACCCCGTTGATCGCGCGCAAGCCACTGCGTTCAAGACGGCGAAGCATCCATTGGGGCGTGGGAACGTCAAGGGAGATACCCCGAATTACCCGGCCGCAGTATAGCGGGCAAGCATCCGGCGCATCAATGTGTATTGCGAGAGTCTCATCGATCTGACCCACAACCGGTTTAACTGTGGGCAGCCTGAGACTTTGAGAAGTAATCGCCGCCACCTCTCGCGCAACGCCGGTCAGCCCCAGGCAATCGCCGCGGTTCGGGGTTAGCTTGAGGGTAAGAAGCTTATCCTCAAGCTCGTAATAATGCCGGAAATCGACGCCGGTCGGGGCATCGGCCGGAAGCAGCAATAAACCTGACGTGTCTTCCCCTAGCCCCAGTTCCCTGGCGGAACATAACATACCGGCGGATTCGACCCCGCGTATCCTCGTCGGCTTGATGGCGATGCCCGGCAGTTGGGCGCCGTCCAGCGCGCAGGGCACTTTTACCCCAGCACGAACATTAGCTGCGCCGCAGACAATTTGTAAGGTCTTGCCATCCCCTGCTGAACCTGCGTTCACCTCGCAGACATTAAGGTGGTCCGAGTCCGGATGTTTATGCAATGATACTACTTCGGCCACGACCACCTTGCTGAAGGCCGGGGCAACAGGCTCAATAGCTTCGACCTCCAGGCCTGCCATTGTTAGCGCATGAGCAAGTTCGTTTGTCGACAGCGGCGGATCAACGAAAGTACGGAGCCAGTTTTCTGAGAATTTCATGAGTATCTGTTCTTTCCGGGGACGTGATTTTTGTCGCTCCACGGAAAAACCCCATTCAGGGGCTCCTTTAATTAAACTGCTTCAGGAATCTCAAATCATTTTCGAAAAACAACCGCAAGTCATTCACCCCATACCTCAGCATCGCCAGCCGCTCGACCCCCAAACCAAAAGCGAAGCCGATATATTTCTCACTATCGATGCTGACGTGCTTGAGTACGTTGGGATGCACCATACCGCAACCGAGCACTTCGAGCCAGCCTGTATAACCGCATATACGACAACCGTTCTGGCACATCACGCAGCCGATGTCCATTTCAGCGGAAGGCTCGGTAAACGGGAAGAAAGAAGCGCGGAAGCGGACCGGCAAATCATCGCGCTCGAAAAAGTGTTGCATGAAATCCGCCAACACTCCTTTTAATGCCGAGAAATTGGCATTTTCATCGATCCACAAGCCCTCTACCTGATGAAACATTGGCGTATGTGTCAAATCGGAGTCGCAACGATATACCTTTCCTGGGGCGATTACCTTCAAGGGCGGTGGGTTGTCTTCCATGTGCCGGATTTGGACTGGTGAGGTATGCGTACGCAGCAGATGCCCGCCTTTTCCGTTGTCATTATCGATGTAAAATGTATCATGCATCGCGCGTGCCGGATGATTTTCCGGAATATTGAGCGCAGTAAAGTTGTAGAAATCTGTCTCGATCTCGGGGCCTGAAGCCACTGTAAACCCCATCGAATGAAACAACGACTGTATGCGCTCCAGTGTTCGCGTTATGGGATGCACTCCGCCTGTTCCCAAACCGCGTCCAGGCAGAGTCACATCCAACGCTTCTTCAACTAATCGCCCCTCCAGTTGTTTTTCCTGAATTACATCACGGCGAAGGTTAAGCGCGGCTTCGAGCGCTTCCTTCGCCTGATTAATGCGGCTCCCCATGGCGGGGCGCTCTTCCGGCACGAGTTTGCCCAATCCCTTCAATAATTCGGTCAGCCTGCCGTGCCGGCCAAGATAGCGCGCCTTTGCCTGCTCCAGCTCAGCGGTATTGTCTATACCGTTGAAGAGTTCGATCGCTTCACCGAGAAGTTGATCCAGATTAGTCATGAAAATATGGCACGGATAGATTGCGCGGGCCCAAACAAGAAAAAAGGAGGCAAGGCGCGTGTGCCTTCAGCCTCCTCGCAGCTTTATTGCTATTACCGCTATACGGCCAGACTTGCTTTGGCTTGCTCAACTATTTTCGCAAAGGCCGGCTTGTCAAATACGGCAATATCAGCCAAAACCTTGCGATCAACCTCAATCTCGGCTTTTCTCAGACCGTTCATGAAAACGCTATAGGACAATCCACACTCCCGCGCCGCAGCGTTGATGCGTGCAATCCACAGAGCCCGGAATTGACGCTTCTTTTGACGGCGATCACGGTAAGCATATTGCCCCGCTTTCATCACGGCTTCCTTGGCCACACGATAAACGTTCTTGCGGCGTCCGCGATAACCTTTTGCGAGATCCAGTATTTTTTTGTGACGGGCGTGAGCCGTTACACCACGTTTTACTCTTGGCATATCAGTCTCTCCTTAGGCGTAAGGCATCATGGCGCGCACCGACGCCACGTCGCTGCAATGGACACCCACGGTTCCGCGCAGTTGACGTTTGCTTTTCGTGGTTTTCTTGGTAAGAATATGGCGCTTGAATGCTTGTGAGCGCTTTACGCTACCGCCTGCCCGCACAGTAAAACGCTTTGCTGCTCCACTCTTTGTTTTCATCTTTGGCATACATTACTCCTGCTTTAACATGACGCCGGGTGTTTCCTGACCGGAACGCTTTAAACCCGGAAATCACTTGTTTTTTTCCGATGCCACAAAATTGCTGCATCACCTATATATCTATATATACCCGCTCTATTTTTATTGATATTGGCGGGAACGACTCCAGACCTTGCTATCTTACCTTCCGACTACTCGGCCACCTTACGGTACTGCTGCAGTTGTGCCTGGTAATAACTTAACCGCCACCAGCATCAGTTTCCGTAACTGCCTTTGGTTTGGGCATTTTTACTTCTTTCTTCCGGGGAGACAGCACCATCACCATTTGCCGTCCCTCCATCCTGGGGAACTGCTCGACCACCGCATGCGATTCCAGATCACCCCGCAATCGCTCCAGCAGACGCACGCCGAATTCCTGATGCGCCATTTCACGTCCGCGAAAACGTAATGTGATCTTGGCTTTATCACCCTCTTCAAGAAAACTGATCAAATTCCGCAGCTTGATGTTGTAATCGCCTTCGTCCGTGTTGGGGCGGAATTTGACTTCCTTGATCTGGATTTGTTTTTGCTTGAGCTTGGCCTCGTGTTTTTTCTTGCTTTCCTGATAACGAAACTTGCCATAATCCATCAAACGGCACACCGGGGGTTGAGCGGTAGGCGCGATTTCGACTAAATCCACGCCTGCTTCCTCGGCGAGTGTGTTGGCGGCCGCCAGGGAGACGACGCCTATCTGCTCTCCATCGGCACCAATCAAACGCACTTCGGGTGCATTAATCTCCTGATTGATGCGGGCTGCTTTTTCTTGAACTATAGTAATTCCCCAAATCTGTTAATAAATTAAACCGCGCCAGCTCTTATGGATATCTCTGCTGTAAGCCGTTGAATAAACGCCTGCAACGACATCTGGCCAAGATCGGAACCTGTTCGGGTCCGCACGGCTATGACTTGCGCGGCCACTTCCTTGTCGCCCACAATTATCTGATAAGGCAATTTCTGCAAACTATGTTCTCGTATTTTATAAGTTATTTTCTCATTTCTCAAGTCCGCGCTTGCACGAATGCCGTGACGCCTGAGTTCCTCTGTTACGTGCCTGGCGTAGTCTGCCTGCCCCTCGGAAATATTCAGCACCACTGCCTGTTCCGGGGAAAGCCACAATGGGAGAGCGCCTGCATAATTTTCGATGATGATGCCGATGAAGCGTTCGAGGGACCCCAGAATCGCTCGATGAAGCATCACTGGTACCCGACGGGAATTATCCTCTGCCACATATTCAGCCTTCAGGCGCTCCGGCATGGAAAAATCGAGTTGCAGCGTGCCACACTGCCATAAACGGCCGATGCTATCCTTGAGAGAGAACTCGATTTTAGGTCCGTAGAAGGCGCCTTCGCCGGGCTGCAAATCCCAGACAAGGTTCTTGCGATTCAATGCCGATTGCAATGCGGCTTCCGCCTTGTCCCATTGCTCTTCAGAGCCGACACGCTTTTGGGGACGGGTTGAAAGCTTCACCAGAAGCTCATTAAAGCCGAAATCGGTATAAACCTTCTGCAACAGATCAATAAATTGTACTGCCTCATCCTGTACCTGGGATTCAGCGCAAAAAATGTGCGCGTCGTCCTGAGTGAAGGCTCGTACCCGCATGATACCATGGAGGGCACCGGATGGCTCGTTGCGATGACAAGAACCAAACTCGGCCAACCGCAGCGGCAGATCACGGTAGCTTTTCAAACCCTGTTTGAAAACCTGGACGTGACCGGGGCAGTTCATAGGCTTGACCGCGAATTCGCGCTCCTCCGACTGAGTAATGAACATGTTCTCGTGGAAATTTTCCCAGTGCCCTGACTGCTCCCAAAGCCCTTTGTCCAGCACCGAGGGCGTGCGGATTTCCAGGTAGCCGTTATTGCGGAATATTTCACGCATATACTGCTCTACCTGCTGCCAGATGATCCAGCCCTTGGGATGCCAAAATACCATACCTGGCGCTTCTTCCTGAATGTGAAACAAAGCCAGATGCTTTCCGAGCTTGCGGTGGTCGCGTTTTTCCGCTTCTTCAAGGCGATGCAGGTAGGCTTCCTGGTCTTCCTTCTTAACCCATGCAGTACCATAAATTCGCTGCAGCATTTCATTGTGTGAATCGCCGCGCCAATATGCGCCCGCCAGCTTCATCAGTTTGAAGACCTTGAGCCTGGACGTGGTCGGCACATGCGGTCCGCGGCACAAATCGGTAAAATTTCCCTGAGAATAAAGAGAAACTTCTTCGTCTCCGGGAATGGCCTCAATAATCTGCGCTTTGTAGTGCTCGCCCTGGTTCTTGAAAAAATTGATTGCTGCGGAGCGCTCCAAAACCTTGCGCTCGACTTTCAGGTTTCGCGCGCTGATTTCCGCCATGCGCTTTTCAATTGCCGCAAGGTCTTCTGGCGTGAATGGACGTTTGTAGGAAAAATCGTAATAAAAGCCATCCTCGATCACCGGGCCAATGGTGACTTGTGCTTCCGGAAACAACTCTTTCACCGCATGCGCCAGCAGATGCGCGCTGGAATGGCGGATGATTTCCAGCCCTTCAGTGTCCCTTTCAGTGACGATACTCAAATCGCTATCTGTTTCGATGCGACTGGATATATCCACCAGCTTACCGTTCACTTTACCCGCCAGCGCCGCACGAGCCAGGCCCGCGCCTATCGAGGCCGCGACGTCGCCCACCGTCACCGGCTGCTCATACGTACGCTCCGAACCATCCGGCAATCGAACGACAGTCACAACTTTTCCCCGTTGTAAAAATAGACCAAATCAGCAATTCCTTGACTGTAAAGGAGCCCTAGTTCTCCCCGGTGTTTACGGCCGTAACCGCAGTCCCGCGCAGAATCTCGGCTCAAACCGAGCCTCTGCCATATGGGGCAGAACTATATCAGTCCAACGCGTGATGCGCCAGACAGCGGCCGGATCAGCCTTATCTTACCAAATCCGGATTGATTTGGAACGCAAGGATGCTGTCAGGGAAGGTGGCGGGCACTAGAAAAAGAAATAGCTGCAAAGGAATGAGGCCGGACAATAGCGCTGGAATCAGCAGATCGCTTTTGCCCAGATGATCTGCTGATTCGTTTTCCTTCAGGTCAACCCAATTCAATATTCGGCTTTTCGCGCTTTATAGGCTGGCCTCGCGCTTGAGTAATTCTTCAATCCTCAGACCGACTTCCGATCGACCACCGAATACGGTTCCCACCTTCTTCTTGTCGAGATGTTCAAGGTTGGTTGTATAGGCCTGTACCGGTAGCGGAAAAAATTTGACTTCTTTCACCAATGTCTGGGCGTTTTTCATGTAAAACTCAACGAACTGCCTGATTTCAGGTCTCTCAGCCGATTTAATATTCACGTAAATAAAAATAGGGCGGGACAGCGGCTGGTATGTACCGTCTTCCACTGTTTTTGCAGAGGGGAGAACAGGTCCTTTACCTCCGTCGACCGCGACCGCTTTGACCTTTTTCTGATTTTCGACATAGTAGGCATAACCGAAAAACCCGAGTGCGTTTTTGTCGCTCGCCACCCCTTGTACCAACACGTTGTCATCTTCGGACGCCGTAAAATCGCCACGGCTCGATTTGGCCTTGCCGACGATAGCTTCTGTAAAATAATCGAAGGTACCGGAATCCGCACCCGCACCGTAGAGCTTGAGCGACTCGTCAGGCCATGCCGGATTTACCTGGCTCCATTTGGTGATATTACCTTGCGCGGCCGGTTCCCAGATTTTCTTCAGCTCGGCGACAGTGATGGTTGGGCTCCAGCTATTTCTGGGGTTCACCACTACCGTCAGCGCGTCAAATGCCACTGGCATCTCAACATATTGCACACCGGCCTTTTTGCAATCATCCATTTCCTTTTGAAGAATGGGGCGTGAAGCATTGGCGATATCCGTTTCGCCACGGCAGAATTTTTTGAAGCCCCCGCCTGTGCCTGAGATGCCGACGGTTACCTTAACCGCGCCTTTCTTCGCACTCTGAAAATCTTCCGCCACCGCTTCAGTTATAGGATAAACGGTGCTGGAGCCATCGATTTTTACGAATGCGTCAGCACTCGCAATGTTGGCACTGGCCATCAATGTTCCAAATACGGCTGACATTCCCAGTACGATACTATTTGGCAAACTCAACATTTCATTCCCCCATTTTGATTGATCAGAGACACTGCCCCCTTTGCGGCATGGTCATGCTAGATCATTAATATTACCGTTCCGTGACATTCGCGCTTGCAGCGGAGAGATAACCGCCTCCGTATGTTCGCCAGCTTTGATTATAAAGATCGCGTTCCATTGGCATCGTATCTGACGATAGAAGGCGGATATGCTAACCCGGAGCTTGGGTATGTGTTGTTACAGCAGGAATTACCCCGTTATTGCCCGTTGCGCTTTCATTCCGCCGCGACTGTCCGCACGAGATCAGCTATTTTCTCCGCCCAATGTTCAACCTTCTGCCTGGACTCACCCTCGACCATTACACGTATCAGCGGCTCGGTGCCCGATGGACGCAACAGCACGCGGCCGCTGCCATCGAGGTCGCGTTCCGCTTCTGCCTGGGCCGCCTTGATCGCCGCGTTAACTCGCGAATCAAACCCTTTGGGAACCTTGACATTAATCAACTGCTGCGGATAAAGCGTGACGCCGTGCGCAAGCTCGGCCAGAGTCCTGTCTGAATCGCGTATGGCATATAAAACCTGCAATGCCGAAATGATGCCGTCACCCGTAGTGTGCTTGTCAATGCAGATAATGTGGCCGGAACCCTCGCCGCCCAATTGCCAACCCTTTTTCTGCAGTAGCTCCAGCACATAACGGTCGCCCACGTTAGCGCGGGCAAAGGAGATATTCAGTTTCTTTAAACCGTTTTCTACCGCGAGGTTGGTCATTAATGTTCCTGCCACCCCTCCCTTGAGCAGCCCCTTCTTCTGGCGATGCGTGGCAATAATGTAGATCAGCCGGTCGCCGTCGAAAAGCACGCCGTCTTGATCGGTCATGATGACGCGGTCGCCATCGCCATCGAGCGCAATGCCAATATCGGCCTGATGCCGTCTGACAGCTTCCTGTAGCGTCGCGCTGTGCGTGGCGCCGCATTCGTGATTGATATTGAGACCATCAGGCTGAGCCCCGATAGCAACAACATCGGCGCCCAGCTCATGCAGCACCGGACCGGCAATTTGATATGTCGCTCCATGAGCACAGTCAACCACAATCCGCAAACCGCGTAGGTCAAGATGATTCGGAAACGTGCTTTTGCAAAACTCGATGTAACGTCCTCTTGCATCGTTGATACGTCTTGCCTTACCAAGTTGGGCCGAAGCCATCGACTTGATGGGAGCACCCAGCCCTGCTTCTATCTCATGTTCAGTCGCATCCGGCAATTTTGTGCCCGACGCGGAAAAAAACTTGATACCGTTGTCTTCAAACGGATTGTGCGATGCGGAAATGACGATGCCCGCCTGTAGCCGCAATGCACGAGTGAGGTAAGCTACCGCCGGTGTCGGAATGGGCCCGGACAACAGCACATCCACGCCGGCGGCGGAAAGCCCGGCTTGTAGCGCTGATTCAAGCATATATCCCGATATACGAGTGTCTTTTCCAATCAGAACAGCCGGACGTTCGCCCTTGGACAGATGCCAGTCCGATGAGGTCAATACCTTGCCCGCAGAATAACCGAGATGCATCACGAATTCCGGTGTGATAGGCATGTCCCCTACCCGCCCGCGTATACCATCAGTGCCAAAATATTTTTTTTTCAATTTAGAAACCCGAAAATAGTTAGAACTTAGCGACACCGCAAGCGCCGCCTTGCCATCGTTTGCTTCTGCGACCGTTCTGCACTCATAAGTCAGACGATTGTCTTATAGCCGGTTCAAAACTTACATATGAGCGGGGCATTAAGCAAGGAACAAGCGGTATAGGGCGATCCCGTCCTTTAAAAGCGTAACGCTCTTGACGGCGTTCATCTAGCCGGTTACCGCATTATAAACCGCTAGCGCATCCCTGGTGGCTTTGACATCATGTACCCGCACGATTCCGGCACCCTTGGCCACCGCGAGTAAGGCAGCGGCAACGCTGGCATGAATACGGTCAATGGCTTCGTTGCCAGTGATTTTCCCCAGCATGGCCTTGCGTGACAACCCTACCATGACAGGTACGCCGAGATCGGAGAAGCAATCGAGATGGCGCAGCAACTGGATATTATGCTCCTGCGTTTTACCGAAACCAAAACCGGGATCTATTACCAGCCGTTCGCGCATAATCCCTGCGGCCTGCGCCGCATTCAGGCGCTGCTGCAGGAACTCCTTCACTTCCGCCACCACATCATTGTACTGGGGATTGATTTGCATGTTACGCGGTTCGCCCTGCATATGCATAAGGCATGCTGCCGCCCCTCCGGCCGCGACTGCCTCCAGCGCACCTGGGCTCCTTAGGGCATTTACATCGTTGATCATGGCGGCGCCGGCCTTGATTGCCGCATGCATCACTTCCGGCTTCGTAGTGTCTACCGAAACAGGTACGCCCATGCCGGCCAAGGCCTCCACTACGGGAATAATGCGGCGCAATTCCTCTTCCACATCCACCGGCATACTACCGGGGCGCGTGGATTCGCCCCCGATGTCCAGCCAGTCGGCGCCTTGTTCAATCAGGCGGACGGCGTGACGGAGCGCGCTTTCGGTCGAGGCACACAGGCCACCGTCCGAAAAGGAATCCGGGGTGACATTGACGATCCCCATGATGAGAGGTCGGTGGAGAGCAAGAATGTTAAACCTGGATTCCTCAGCTGACCGCTTATTCCTTAGTTGAGTGCCATGATCGGGGACGGCTTCTCGCGCCACTTGATGTTCCTGTTGGATGAGTTCGATGGAACTGCAGGGCTAGATTAAATACCGACGAGATATAGAAGAGAAAAAACGGAAGATTCAGCGAGCGTAGCGTAACGCGTCAATTAGAAAAAGGCGGGACAAGCCCGCCTAATTGATTTTGGTTCAGCAACACTCCAGGCTCTTAAACTTCCTGGGCCGGCGCCGGTGTTGTTGCTGGCGCAGCCGGAGGCGTATTGTCCTTGGGAGGCGTAGGTGTGGCTTTAGTAGGCTTTGGCGGCCTTGGCGCACGGCCTTCCATGATATCGCCAATCTGCTCCGAGTCTATGGTTTCCCACTCCAGCAGGGCTTTGGCCATGACTTCGATCTTGTCGCGGTTTTCCTCAATCAACCTGCGTGCCAGACTGTACTGGGTATCAATGATCCGGCGAATTTCTATGTCCACTTTCTGCATAGTAGCTTCGCTGACATTCTTATGCGTCGTAACAGAGCGGCCGAGAAATACTTCTCCCTCATTCTCGCCATATACCATCGGCCCAAGGGAATCCGACATCCCCCATTGCGTCACCATGCGTCTCGCCATTTCCGTGGCACGCTCAAAATCGTTTGAGGCGCCAGTTGTCATCTGCCCCATGAAGACTTCCTCAGCGATCCGTCCTCCGAACAGAACCGCGATATTCTCCAGGATTTCCTCTCGATCCATGCTGAAACGGTCTTCTGTCGGCAATTGCATCGTCACGCCCAGCGCACGTCCCCGCGGAATGATGGAAACCTTATGCACGGGGTCTGTTTTCGGCAAGAGCTGCGCCACCACCGCATGTCCGGATTCATGATAGGCAGTATTGCGCCGCTCACGTTCCGGCATTACCACCGACCGACGTTCCGCACCCATGAAAATCTTGTCCTTGGCGTGCTCGAAGTCGTCCATATCCACTAACCGTTTATTGCCGCGCGCCGCGAACAGCGCTGCCTCATTCACAAGATTGGCCAGATCAGCCCCTGACATTCCGGGTGTGCCGCGCGCGATGACATCCGCATGCACGTCGGGCGCGATCGGCACCTTGCGCATATGTACGTGCAGTATCTGTTCGCGGCCTCGAATATCGGGTAGCGGCACTGTGACCTGCCGGTCGAAACGACCGGGACGCAACAGGGCAGGATCAAGTACATCAGGCCGGTTAGTCGCCGCAATGACAATCACGCCGGCGGTTCCTTCAAAACCATCCATTTCCACCAGCAACTGATTCAATGTTTGTTCACGCTCATCGTTGCCGCCGCCCAGGCCAGCACCCCGTTGACGGCCAACCGCATCGATCTCGTCGATGAAGATAATGCAGGGCGCATGTTTCTTCGCCTGCTCGAACATGTCACGCACTCTTGCGGCACCCACGCCGACGAACATTTCCACGAAATCGGAACCGGAAATACTGAAGAACGGAACCTTGGCCTCTCCGGCAATAGCACGAGCCAAAAGGGTTTTACCCGTTCCAGGATTTCCCACCATTAATACGCCGCGGGGAATGCGGCCCCCAAGCTTCTGGAATTTGCTGGGATCACGCAGGAATTCGACCAGTTCGGAAACCTCCTCTTTGGCTTCCTCGCAACCAGCCACATCAGCGAATGTTACCTGATTGGTGGACTCGTCAAGCATGCGCGCCTTGCTCTTTCCGAACGAAAACGCGCCCCCGCCCCGGCCTCCCCCCTGCATCTGACGCATGAAGAAAATCCATACGCCTATCAGTAACAGCATGGGGAACCACGAGACAAAAATGTTCATCAGCAACGACGGCTCTTCTTCCGGCTTGGCATCTATAATGACGCCGGCCTTGAGCAGATCGCTGACCATCCAGGGATCCGAGGGCGTATAGGTGGTGAAACGCCTGCCATCCGATTTAGTGCCCTTCAGCGTGCGGCCCTCAATAGTGACTTTGGCGATCCTGCCCTGTTTCACCTCTTCGATGAACTGCGAATATTCCATCGGCGCCTGTGCTGACTGCCGCGTGCTGAATTGATTGAATACTGTCATCAGCACCAGAGCAATCACCAGCCAGATGGCCATATTTTTAATGAGATTGTTCAAGATAACTCCTTGGCTTGCGCCGTCAAAATCCTTGGGTGTTTCATTCTAAACCCATTTCGAGATTTATAATAGCCGGCCCGTCCACCGCGGCCGCCGTGATTTCCCGAACCCGTCTACCTTTCACCTTTCACCTGTCTGCTGGCTACTACCTTTTAGCTGGAATATCTGAATTCCGCCTCCCCAGCCCCAGCAAATAGATTTCGCTGCTACGGCCACGAGATGCTTCAGGTTTACGTGTTACCACTCGGCCGAATGTAGTGCGCATTGTGCGTAGAAACTCCTCAAAACCGGAACCCTGAAACACTTTGACGAGAAAATTACCGCCATAGTTCAATCGCTCTGCGGAGAATTCCAAAGCCAGCTCCGCAAGATACATGCCGCGCGCCTGATCGGTCACTCCTATGCCCGTTATATTAGGTGACATGTCCGAAATTACAAGGTCAAGAGGATATTTTTCCAAATGTTTTTTCAGTTCCTCCAAAACAGAGGCTTCTGTGAAATCCCCCTGAATGAATGTAACGCCGGGCAAGGCCGTCATTTCCAGCAGGTCCAAGGCAATCACTCTGCCTTTTCCCCCCAGTTTTTCTGCTGCAACCTGCGACCAGCCTCCGGGAGCCGCACCGAGATCCACAATTGTCATGCCCGGCCTAAACAGATGGTCGCGCTCGGCGATTTCGATCAGCTTGTAGGCGGCACGGGAACGGTAGCCCTCTTTTTTTGCCTGCTTTACAAAGAAATCGTTCACATGCTCTTTCATCCAGGTTTTACTGGTCTTGGAACGTTTCATCGCTTAAAATCGCGTATTTTGGGACGTCTTATGTTAGAACTTGCTCTCGCTCGGCGACGTGATCTCAGGTCGCGTGCCCACGGGAAGAAACCAATTGTCTGGATAGGTGCGGCGGGTTTGTCGGAAGGCATTATGCGTGAACTGGACGTGGGACTCAAAAGCCACGAGCTGATCAAAGTCAAGGTATCCAGTGATGAGCGTGAAACAAGAAACGCCTTGCTGGAGGAAATCTGCAGGCGACTTGAAGCTGTCGCCGTTCAGCACATCGGCAAAATACTGGTGATCTACCGGCCCCGATCAGCCGAAACAATCGAGACAACCAAGCCGGATATCACTCCTCTTGGCAACGAGAAGAAGTTACGTCAAACCAAACGCGGTCTTTCCGCCTAGCATGGTCGGATACATTACTGTTTCAGCAGCCAGGTATCCCGGTAATCAAACATATTTTACGTCAAGTATCTCATACTCCCGCAACCCTCCCGGCGCTAGAACTTCGGCCACGTCTCCAGGATATTTGCCTATCAAAGCGCGGGAAATGGGGGAACTTATAGAAATCTTTCCCTCCTTGATATCGGCCTCGTCGTCACCAACGATCTGGTAAGTTACCGTCGTCTCGCTGGCCATATCTTCAAGATCGATGGTTGCGCCAAATACGCAGGCGCCGTCAGCATCCAGCAGCGCTGGGTCGATGATCTGGGCATTGGCGAGCTTGCTCTCCAGCTCGGCAATGCGTCCTTCAATAAAACCTTGCCGTTCCTTGGCAGCATCGTATTCGGCATTTTCGGAAAGATCACCGTGGGAACGGGCTTCCGCAATCGCCGCAATTACGGCGGGACGCTGGACGGTTTTCATTTCCTGCAATTCAGCGCGTAGTTTTGCCGCGCCAACGACTGTTAATGGAATTGTGCTCATAGTCTCTTTACCACACCCTGTTTGCGTTCAACTTCGTTGCGAATTTATTTGCTTGATCACAGCCCGGCTTGCTCATTGCGATTGAAGGGGTGCCATGCCATTTTTCACGAGACGGCGTTCAATGGCGCAGCTTCCAGCAATCCATGCAGCTGCTGCAAGCTATAGACCTGCAGCTCCCGCATGCTTGCCATGCCGATGCAGGCAGCGCGCGCGCCTGCCAAGGTCGTGAAATACGTCACCCTCGCCTGCAACACGGCATGGCGGATCGAATAGGAATCGTGAATTGCACTCCGCTTATCCTCCACGGTATTGATAATCAAGTCTATCTCGCCATTCTTGATCATGTCTACTATATGTGGACGCCCTTCCGCCACCTTGTTGACTGGTGTTACGGCCAACCCCGCCGAGCTCAGCACTGCAGCAGTACCGCGAGTAGCATAAAGTGTGAATCCCAGTTTCGCAAGATTGCGGGCGATTTCCACCACGCGCGGCTTATCTACCTGGCGCACGCTTATGAAGACTTTACCTGCTAGCGGCAATTTTACTCCGGCTGCCAGTTGCGACTTGACAAACGCCTCCGCAAAAGTTTGCCCGACTCCCATGACTTCGCCCGTAGACTTCATTTCAGGCCCGAGTATGGTATCCACACCGGGAAATTTAATAAAAGGAAAGACGGCTTCCTTAACCGAATAATAGTAAGGAATCACTTCTTTGACCAGACCTTGCTGGGCAAGCGTCTTACCCGTCATACAGCGGGCGGAAATTTTGGCCAACTGCAATCCGGTGGCTTTGGATACGAAGGGCACCGTGCGCGACGCTCTGGGATTGACTTCCAGGACGTATACCGTGTTGCCCTGAATGGCGAATTGCACATTCATCAGTCCCACCACTTTGAGTGCATGCGCCATTGCTGACGTTTGGCGACGCAACTCATCCTGCAAGGGGACCGACAGGCTGAAAGGTGGCAGCGAACAGGCCGAATCGCCCGAGTGCACGCCAGCCTGCTCTATGTGTTCCATAATACCCGCGATCAGCACGGCTTTTCCGTCGCAAACCGCATCCACATCCACCTCAACGGCGTCATTCAGAAAATGATCCAATAGCACCGGCGAATCGTGCGAAACCTTTACAGCCTCTCGCATGTAGCGCTCAAGATATGCCTGCTCGTGGATAATTTCCATGGCGCGCCCTCCCAACACATAACTGGGACGCACGACCAGCGGATAACCGATTTCGTTAGCGGCCGTAATTGCGGCGTCCGCGTCGCGGACAGTGCGATTTGACGGCTGTTTCAGCCCAAGTTGTTGCAGCATCTTCTGGAAACGCTCCCGATCTTCGGCGCAGTCGATCATGTCGGGGCTGGTCCCGATAATAGGCACGCCATTCGCCTCGAGATCGCGCGCAAGTTTCAGCGGAGTCTGGCCACCGAATTGAACGATCACCCCCGAAGGCTTCTCCACCGCGACGATTTCGAGCACATCCTCCAGCGTCAATGGCTCGAAATAAAGCCGGTCGGAAATATCGTAATCGGTCGAGACCGTTTCAGGATTGCAGTTGACCATGATGGTCTCGAACCCATCCTCACGCAACGCCAGCGCCGCATGAACACAGCAGTAATCGAACTCGATACCCTGACCGATGCGATTGGGACCACCGCCCAGCACCATGATTTTTTTTCGGGTACTGGGCAGCGCTTCGCACTCCTCCTCATAAGTGGAATACATGTAAGCGGTGCGAGTAGCAAACTCCGCAGCGCAGGTATCGACCCGCTTGTATACCGGACGCAAGCCAAGTTGATGGCGCCTGGAGCGAACCGCCTCCTGCGTTGTATTCATCAGCTTTGCCAGTCGCCGGTCGGAGAAACCGCTACGCTTTAGTTTGCGCAATGCATGCCGGTCCAGTGCATCCAGAGACTTTCCCGCAAGCGATTGCTCCTGCCTTATCAGATCTTCGATCTGCGCCAGGAACCAGGGATCAATGTGTGTATGACCTTGAATTTCATCAAAAGCCATGCCACAGCGAAGCGCGTCGGCCACATACCAGATTCGCTCCGGTCCCGGATCAGCCAATTCGGTTGCGATGGTTTCTATATCTGCCGTTTTCTCATCCAGACCATCGGCACCGATCTCCAGTCCACGCAAGGCTTTTTGGAAAGATTCCTGAAAAGTGCGTCCAATCGCCATCACCTCGCCCACCGACTTCATCTGGGTGGTAAGACGATCATTGGCCTGAGGGAATTTCTCGAAGGCGAAACGCGGTATCTTAGTGACGACATAGTCTATGGACGGCTCGAATGATGCCGGCATTGCGCCGCCAGTAATGTCATTTCTCAGCTCATCCAGTGTATAGCCCACTGCAAGCTTGGCCGCTACCTTGGCGATGGGAAATCCGGTCGCTTTCGAAGCCAATGCAGAGGAGCGCGATACCCGTGGATTCATCTCGATGACAAGCATGCGCCCATCCTGCGGGTTAATGGCAAACTGCACATTGGAACCGCCGGTTTCAACGCCGATTTCGCGCAACACCGCTATCGATGCGTCGCGCATGATCTGATATTCCTTGTCCGTCAGCGTTTGCGATGGCGCAACGGTGATGGAATCCCCCGTATGGACACCCATCGGATCAAGGTTCTCAATGGCACAAACGACAATACAATTGTCTTTATTGTCACGTATTACTTCCATCTCGAATTCTTTCCAACCGATGACCGATTCCTCGATCAATAGCTCCCTGGTGGGCGAAGCTTCCAGTCCACGCTCGCAAATCCCGAGAAATTCTTCGCGGTTATAGGCGATGCCGCCGCCGCTGCCACCCATGGTAAATGACGGACGAATGATGGCGGGGTAGCCGACCATTGCCTGTACCTGCAGCGCTTCCTCCAGGCTATGAGCAATGGCGGAACGCGCAGAACTCAACCCGATACGGGTCATCGCCTGTTTGAATTTCTCCCGATCCTCAGCCTTGTCGATGGCCTCCCGCGAAGCGCCGATCAATTCGACCCCGTATTTTTGCAGAACGCCGTTCTTTGCCAGGTCAAGGGCGCAATTCAACGCGGTCTGTCCACCCATCGTCGGCAGCAACGCGTCCGGGCGCTCCACGGCAATGATTTTCTCCACAATTGACCAGATAATGGGCTCGATATAAGTGACATCTGCCATTTCCGGATCGGTCATGATAGTGGCAGGGTTGGAGTTCACCAGGATGACGCGATATCCTTCCTCCCGCAATGCCTTGCACGCCTGCGTACCGGAATAATCGAACTCGCAGGCCTGCCCGATAACGATAGGTCCCGCGCCGATTATGAGTATACTTTTTATGTCGTTACGTTTAGGCATGGCTGCAGCGAAATGTAAGGGATGAAAGCGGTGCGCCGCCTCTACGTTTCAAGGTGTGATTCGTCCTTTTTTCTTTCCATCAACCCTATGAATTTATCGAATAGATAATCCAGATCGTGGGGACCCGGACTGACTTCAGGATGTCCCTGAAAGCAGAATACAGGCTGACCAATCAGCTCAAACCCCTGGAGACTCCCGTCAAATAATGACAAATGGGTAACTCGTGCATTCTTCGGCAATGTATCGATATCCACTGCAAAGCCGTGGTTCTGACTGGAGATCACTACCCTTCCGCTATCCAGGTCCTGCACGGGATGATTGGCGCCGTGGTGGCCGAACTTCATCTTTATGGTTTTGGCGCCACTCGCCAACCCCAGCAATTGATGCCCCATGCAAACACCAAAGATGGGCACTTCTGTTTTGAGCAACTTTCTGGTTGCGTTGACGGCATAATCGCAAGCCTCGGGATCGCCAGGCCCGTTTGAAAGAAACACGCCGTCGGGTTGTAACGCCAGAATCTCCTCGGCGGTTGTTTGCGCGGGCAATACCGTAATCTCGCAGCGACGCTGCGCCAGCTTACGGAGTATGTTGCTTTTGATTCCAAAATCGACAGCGACAACATGGAAGCGAGGCTTCTTCTCAAGCTGATTGTCATGCTCCAGCCTCCATTCGCCTTCGTTCCATTCATAAGACTGGGTGCAACTCACCACTTTGGCCAGATCCATACCGACCAGCCCCGGAAACTCCCTGGCACGCTTCAGTGCTTCAGCTTCATCTGGATATCCCGCCATGATACAGCCGGCCTGCGCACCTTTTTCCCGCAGAATGCGCGTAAGCTTGCGAGTATCAATATCCGCAATCGCCACCACGCCCTGCTGTTCCAGGTATTCCGGCAAGGTCTGGGTCTGTCTCCAATTACTGGAAACCAGGGGCAAATCCCGGATCACCAGTCCTGCAGCATGTACGCGATTACTATTGCCGGATTCCACATCATCGGGGTTGGTGCCAGTGTTCCCGATGTGCGGATAAGTCAGCGTAACGATCTGCCTGCAATAGGACGGATCGGTGAGGATTTCCTGATAGCCGGTCATGGAAGTGTTGAAGACTACTTCGCCGGTACTGACACCTTCCACACCGATGGATATGCCACGAAAAACTGTGCCGTCAGCGAGCGCGAGAACAGCATACGGGCGTTGTGGCACGGGAAGCTCCTGGCACATGGGAAAGGGGGACAAGGCACGAAAACGGGACAAGTACTACCTGTCCCGTTTCATAAGTAAGAAATTATACTTCCAAAAGCGGCATGCTTCAATGAATCCCCGGCAGTACCGCCAATTCGCGGATGTATGCGGCAAGGTACCAGATGGCGATTACCCGCGTAACCCCAGCACATCCTGCATATCAAACAAGCCGCTTTGTTTGTCGCCAAGAAATCGGGCCGCGCGTAATGCACCCTCGGCAAAAGTTGCACGACTACCGGCCTTGTGTGAAATTTCGATGCGCTCGCCCGTCCCTGCAAACATTACCGTGTGATCGCCAACTATATCTCCGCCACGTACGGTGGCAAAACCAATCGCGCCGGGCGCCCGTTCGCCTGTATTGCCTTCCCGCCGATAAACGGCCACTTCCGAAAGGTCCCTGCCTAGCGCTTTCGCAACCACCTCGCCCATATGCAGCGCGGTGCCGGACGGCGCATCTATCTTGTGTCGATGATGGGCCTCGATGATTTCGATGTCGTAATCCTCGTTCAGTACTTTGGCCGCCATTTCCGCCAGCTTGAACGCAACGTTTACGCCTACGCTCATGTTAGGCGCAAATACGATCGGAATGTCTTTTGACGCGGCCACGAGCTCTTCCTTTTGTTCTGCCGAAAAGCCGGTCGTCCCGATTACCATTTTGACGTTTTTGGCGCGGCAACAGGCAAGATGCACCAACGTTGCTTCGGGACGGGTAAAGTCTATCAGCAGACTGCTTCCGGACAGCGCGGCGGTCACATCGTCGCTGATATCGATACCGCACAACGTCCCGATCAACTCCCCCGCGTCCTTGTTAAGGTAGGGACTTCCAGCGCGCTCCAGCGCCGCCGCCAGGCGCATGTCCGGCGCGCGCTCGACCGCTTCCAGCAGCGCCCGCCCCATGCGCCCCGAACTTCCGGCAATAGCAATATTCAATGTCGCCATTTATATCCTGATAACACCCTTTTCACGCTTTCAAGCTCCTCAGAATCCTGCTCCCGGTGGATCCGGATCCTATTCCTTCAATTGGTCCGCACCTCTATTGCCCGGATCGGTTGCCTGCGACGGCACTTGCCTGGGGCTCATGGGGCTCGCCTTATCCGGCGCCGGCAAACCTGAAGTGTCGTTCTCAGGCGGAGCGGCGCTCGAATCGGGAATACTGCTCAAAACCGGCGTACTGCTCGAGGCCGCAGCGTCACCCTGCGCTGGAGCATCGGCAGGACCCGGGATAGCGTCAGAAACGCGGGCATCATCTGCAACCGGACCACCGCCCTGTTCCCTGACTAGCGGCGCGGATGGCGCAGTTTGATCGGCGGGCCCGGCTGGCTGAGGCTGAGTCTGAGTCTGAGTAAAGGCAAGCGGAGATTTAAAAGTACCGACCATGCGCGCCAGCTTGTCGTCTTCGAAAAAAACTGTCAGGTTTCTTTGTTCAACCAGCTGTCCCTTCTGATCGACGCGATATACATAATCCCAGCGATTCTCATGAAAAGCGTCGCTGATCATGGGCGAACCCAGCGCGAAGCGGACCTGCGAACGGGTCATGCCGGGCTTTAGTTTGTCCACCATTTCCTGGGTAATGACATTGCCCTGCTGGATATCGATTTTGTAGAGCAAAGATGGAACAGACGAACATCCTGCGAGCAATAGCAAAACGACCAACGTCAGTATTCTTGCGCGCATCGGGCGGCGTATGTTTCCAAAGCAAACTCAACGTTATATGATACAGCAAATAACTTAATGGATGGATATAGCTATGAGCAAGCCAAATCTTAAAACCATGGGCTTGAAGGCCACGCTGCCGCGGCTTAGAATACTAAGCCTGTTCGAAAGCAGTCCGGTTCGCCATCTCTCGGCGGAAGATGTTTATCGAACACTGATTAATGAAGGCGAGGACATCGGTCTTGCCACGGTGTATCGGGTACTTACTCAATTCGAACAGGCGGGATTGCTTGAGCGTCACCATTTTGAAAGCGGCAAGGCGGTGTTTGAACTCGCCAGCGGCACTCACCACGACCACCTGGTTTGCCTGCAGTGTGGCAGGGTGGAAGAATTTTACGACGCTGAAATCGAGAAGCGTCAAATCAGAATCGCGAAGGATCGAGGCTTTGCCATACACGAACATTCACTGTCACTGTACGCGGACTGCATCAAGCCGGCTTGCCCCCATCGGAAAACAGAGGAAAAAGACAGTCACGAAAAAAGCTGAGTTTCTCTGATTTTCATCCGGGAGGCGCAGATTCAGCATTATAATGATGGGTTAGAGCCGACGATCGATTATTCAATACGGAAACGCTCGAGGTTTGGCTTGCTCCATCCACGGTTTGCTGAACTTGCCGTTCCTTCACATCTCCCTACAGGCTGCAGTTGCCTGTTTGATGAAACAACTTTTGGATACGCCGGAGCATAACTCCCGTCCCCGTGGACCCCTGATCAAAGCGATTGACCAGAGATCACCTAAACGTTACTGTTCAACGTTCTATTTAATATATTTTTGCTGATACTCAACATTGAACATTGGAATTAAAGATAGCATGAGCACTGAACTGACTGGCGCTGAAATCACGGTGCGTTGTTTGCAGGAGGAAGGGGTGGACCATATCTTTGGCTATCCCGGTGGCGCCGTGCTGTTCATTTATGATGAGTTGTTCAAGCAGGACAAGGTCAAACATGTGCTGGTGCGCCATGAACAAGCGGCAGTGCATGCAGCGGATGGCTATGCACGCTCCAGTAACAGGACAGGAGTGGCCCTGGTGACATCCGGTCCCGGCGTGACTAATGCCGTAACCGGCATCGCCACTGCTTATATGGACTCGATTCCTCTGGTCATCATCAGTGGGCAAGTGCCGACGCACGCCATCGGACTGGATGCATTTCAGGAAGTGGATACCGTTGGTATTACCCGCCCCTGCGTTAAACATAACTTTCTGGTAAAAGATATCGCTGAACTGGCCACTACCATCAAGAAAGCGTTTTATATCGCTTCAACCGGCCGCCCCGGCCCAGTGCTGGTGGATATTCCAAAGGATGTCAGTCAGCAGAAAACGGCATTCGTCTATCCGGAGAGTGTTTCGATGCGCTCGTATAACCCGGTCATCAGGGGACATGCCGGACAAATCAAGAAAGCGGTACAGCTGATACTGGAAGCCAAGCGGCCGATGATCTACACGGGCGGTGGCGTGATCCTGAGTGATGCGTCGCCGCAATTGATTGAGTTGGTACGAATGCTGGGCTTTCCTTGTACCAATACGCTGATGGGATTGGGCGGATATCCCGCGACAGACAATCAGTTTGTAGGGATGCTTGGCATGCATGGCACATACGAAGCCAATATGGCTATGCAGCATTGCGATGTGCTTGTGGCTGTTGGCGCCCGATTTGACGATCGCGTCATCGGCAATCCAAAGCATTTCTTCAACGAAGACCGCAAGATTATTCACATAGACATCGATCCTTCATCCATCTCCAAGCGCGTCAAGGTCGATGTGCCCATTGTTGGCAGTGTTTCCGGCGTGCTGGACGAACTTATAAAATTGCTCAAGGTCCGCAAGGAGAAGCCCGATCAAACCGCCCTTGACGCCTGGTGGACCCAGATCAATCTGTGGCGTGCGCGCGATTGCCTCAAATACGACCGCGCCAGCTCGATCATCAAGCCGCAAATGGTGGTCGAAAAGCTCTATGAGGTAACCAGCGGTAACGCTTTTGTTACGTCGGATGTCGGCCAGCATCAGATGTGGGCCGCCCAATTCTATAAATTCGATTTGCCAAGACGGTGGATAAATTCGGGTGGCCTCGGAACCATGGGCTTTGGTCTTCCCGCAGCCATGGGCGTGCAGTTCGCAAACCCCAAAGGCGCGGTGGCTTGCGTTACGGGCGAGGCCAGCATCCAGATGTGCATACAGGAGCTATCCACCTGCAAGCAATATAATCTTCCGCTCAAGATCATCAATTTGAACAATCGATATATGGGGATGGTGCGGCAGTGGCAACAATTCTTCCATGGCAATCGTTACGCTGAGTCTTACATGGATGCGCTGCCGAATTTTGTCAAATTGGCGGAGAGCTATGGTCATGTCGGTATGAAAATCGAGCAGCCCGGCGATATCCAAAACGCATTGGAAGAGGCATTCAAACTCAAAGACAGGCTGGTATTCATGGATTTCATAACGGACCAGACCGAGAATGTCTTCCCCATGGTGCCAGGTGGAAAAGGTCTTTCTGAAATGATTCTGGTGTAAACATGAGACATATCATTTCTCTCTTGATGGAAAATGAAGCGGGTGCCTTGTCTCGTGTAGCCGGCCTGTTCTCATCGCGCGGCTATAACATCGAATCACTTACGGTTGCCGCCACCGAAGACCCGACCTTGTCTCGCATGACGCTGGTTACCGCCGGTTCGGACGATGTGATCGAACAGATCACCAAGCAGCTGAATAAGCTCATTGAGGTGGTCAAAGTGGTGGATTTGAGCGATGGGGACCATATTGAGCGCGAACTGATGCTGATGAAAGTGCGCGCCGTCGGAAAGGACCGCGAGGAGATAAAGCGCATGGCTGATATTTTCCGCGGCCGCATCATTGATGTCACTGACAAATCGTACACCATCGAACTGACGGGTACCGGTTCCAAACTTGATGCCTTTCTTGAGGGCATGGAACACGGCGCGATTCTTGAGACGGTACGTACCGGCGCTTCTGGCATCGGTCGTGGCGAACGTATATTGAAGGTATAGCAACCCCGCGCGCGATTCGATTATGAAATCCGGCGCGGGCGCAGGCTGGCCTTTGGCGCTTTACTATTTGAACAGAAAGGAAACCATGAACGTTTATTATGATAAAGATGCAGACTTGTCGCTCATCCGGGACAAGAAGGTCACCATCGTGGGCTACGGCTCACAGGGGCACGCTCACGCCAATAATCTGAACGATTCCGGCGTAACCGTCACAGTTGGCCTGCGCAGGGACGGCGCCTCCTGGAGCAAAGCGGAGAAGGCAGGCCTTACTGTCAAGGAAGTGGCGGAAGCCGTGAACGGCGCTGATGTTGTGATGGTGCTGCTACCCGATGAGCAGATTGCCGCCGTTTACGCATCCGAGATCGAGCCCAACCTCAAGAAGGGCGCCACAATCGCGTTTGCTCATGGCTTCAATATTCATTACGGCCAGGTCTCGCCAAGAGAAGATCTCGATGTCATCATGATTGCACCCAAAGGGCCCGGCCATCTGGTTCGCTCAACCTACACGCAGGGCGGCGGCGTCCCTTCACTCATCGCCGTGCATCAGAATAAGTCAGGGCAGGCGCGAGAACTGGCGCTTTCCTATGCCGCAGCCAATGGGGGTACCCGTGGTGGCGTGATAGAAACCAATTTCCGCGAGGAAACCGAAACCGACCTCTTCGGCGAGCAGGTGGTGCTGTGCGGAGGCCTCACCGCTTTGATTCAGGCCGGCTTTGAAACATTGGTTGAAGCAGGATATGCCCCTGAGATGGCTTATTTTGAATGTCTGCACGAGGTGAAGCTGATTGTGGATTTAATCTACGAGGGCGGTATCGCCAACATGCGCTACTCAATCTCGAACAATGCGGAGTACGGAGACGTTTCACGTGGCCCACGCATCGTGACCGACGCCACCCGCGCTGAAATGCGCAAGATTCTGCGCGAAATTCAGATAGGCGAATACGCTCGCGAATTCATTCTTGAAAATCGTGCGGGCGCGCCCATGCTTAAAGCCAGCCGCCGCCTTGCATCCGAACACCAAATTGAAACGGTGGGCGCGAAATTGCGCGACATGATGCCGTGGATCAAAAAGAACAAGCTGGTCGATCAGGCAAAAAATTAGCAAAACTTACAGAGGGCAGATGGCGCATCAGGCATCCACCTGCCCTCTGCCACCCTTCTCAAGCATTACTATTCTATTCTTGCCTACCATCTGACGCTCAGTCAACGTTACCTGTCCCGGCCAGTTATTCCCATTACCGGCGATATTTCTTCAGTTCGTAATTGCCGGGAAACATCCCTGATTTCCCTGCCCGCACTGGCTACTGTTTACCGCCGGTCGATAACCGTTTAACATGCATCGGTCTCCTTTTGGGAATGCACAATGATGCATGATCCTCATCCGCGCTACATGCTCAAATCCAAACTGCGCCGCAGAGGCATTTATTTACTACCCAACCTGTTCACCACCGCCGCGTTGTTCGCCGGGTTTTATGCCATAGTACAGGCGATGAATGGACGTTTTGAACATTCCGCAGTTTCGATTTTCATCGCGATGGTGCTGGATGGACTGGACGGCCGGGTAGCGCGGTTGACTCATACGCAGAGTGAATTTGGCGCGGAATACGATAGCTTGTCGGACATGGTCTCCTTCGGCGCCGCTCCCGCGCTGGTGATATATGAGTGGGCCTTGAAGGGCATGGGCAAGTGGGGCTGGATTGCAGCTTTTATTTATTGTGTCTGTGCTGCGCTGCGTCTCGCACGTTTCAATACGAATATAGAGGTCGCGGATAAGCGGTTTTTTCAGGGGTTGCCCAGCCCCGCCGCCGCTGCATTGATTGCAGGACTGGTCTGGGTGATGCTGGACTTTGAAATAAGTGGCGAGGATATCAGATGGCTCGCATGGGGCATTACCCTGTTCGCAGGCCTTACCATGGTGAGTAATATCCCCTATTACAGCGGCAAGACAATCAATTTACGAAAAAGTGTGCCTTTCATCACTGTCCTGCTATTGGCGCTGTTCTTTTTTGTATTGATTCCGAGTCAGCCGCCCGTTGTGCTGTTCTGTCTTTTTTTTCTTTATGCCTTGTCCGGCTATGTAATGTGGATATTGCGGCGTATCAAGAAAAAGAGAACGAGCGAGGCACAAGAAGCAGGAGAACCTTCATGACACAGGCTCTGACAGAACGCCCGGCATGGAAGGCGCTCGAAAAACACTACCAGACGATCAAAAACGTGCATCTACGTCAGCTTTTCGCTGATGACCCTAACCGCGGCGAGCGTTTCACGGCCGAAGCCGCCGGCCTTTACCTGGACTACTCGAAAAACAGGGTTACCGACGAGACGCTCCACCTGCTTGCGCGGCTTGCCGAAGAGTGTGGCCTGCGTGAACGCATTGACGCCATGTTCAGGGGCGACCTGATCAATTCGACAGAACAGCGTGCCGCGCTTCACATTGCCTTGCGCGCACCCGAGAGTGAACAAATCCTTGTCAAGGGCATCGACGTCTTGCCCGAGGTACATTCGGTGCTTGACAGGATGGCCGGTTTCGCAAACCAGTTACGCAGTGGGCAATGGCAAGGATATACGGGCAAGCGAATTCGCAATATCGTCAATATTGGTATTGGCGGCTCCGATCTGGGGCCGGTGATGGCCTATGAAGCGTTGCGTCATTACAGCTCGCGCGACATGACCTTCCGCTTCGTATCCAACGTGGACGGCACGGATTTCAGGGAAGCCACAAAGGCCGCTGATCCGGAAGAAACGCTATTCATCATCTGTTCAAAAACATTCACCACCACAGAGACCCTGGCCAACGCCCATGCAGCCCGTCAATGGACGCTGGATAAAGTCAACGACGTACGTGCCGTGCGCAGGCACTTCGTTGCTGTCTCGACAAATGCCGAGGAGGTGGCCAGATTCGGCATCGATACAACCAATATGTTCGGGTTCTGGGATTGGGTAGGTGGACGTTATTCGATGAACTCAGCGGTGGGCCTCTCGACCATGATTGCGATCGGATCCGAGAATTTCCGCGCCATGCTGGCAGGTTTTCACGCGATGGATCAACACTTCCGTACTGCTCCGTTCGAGAAAAATCTCCCCATACTCATGGGATTGCACGCAATCTGGTACAACAATTTCTTCGATGCGCCAACGGTAGCTGTGCTGCCGTATGACCAATACCTCAAGCGTTTCCCCGCCTATTTGCAGCAATTGACAATGGAGAGCAACGGCAAGCACGTTACGCTTGATGGCTCCCGTGTCAACTACCCGACGTCACCCGTTATTTGGGGCGAACCCGGCACTAACGGCCAGCACTCGTTTTATCAACTCATACACCAGGGTACCCGGCTGATCCCGTGCGACTTTATCGGCTTCTGCCAAACCTTGAATCCGCTGGGCAGTCATCATGACCTGCTGATGGCGAATCTGTTCGCTCAAACCGAGGCGTTGGCATTCGGAAAAACCGGGGATGAAGTGAAAGCTGAAGGAACACCCGACTGGCTGTGCCCCCATCGGAGCTTTGAAGGGAATCGCCCAACCAACACCATTCTCGCCGAGCGCCTTACACCGCATACACTAGGCGCTTTGATCGCACTCTATGAACATAGTGTTTTTACGCAAGGGGCGATCTGGAATATCGATTCGTTCGATCAATGGGGCGTAGAACTGGGCAAGGCGCTGGCCAAGCGCGTTATGCAGGAATTAGAGGGTACAACAGGCAGCACAGGCGGGCCGCCGTTGCAGCATGATAGTTCAACGAATGCGCTTATAAGACGCTACAACACGTTTAAAGAAGCGTAATCAGCACCCCCGCTTACCTCTATCCGCCTCTTGATCTTGCGGGCAGGGAAAGAAATTCTGTAATATCGGAGGGGCGATGTTTCCGTAACAATGGTAAATGATATGGCAGAGGCGAGCCTGCATGCGGCTCATGCTGGTACGAGGAGGTCAATATTTTCAAGTAGGGAACATTTTTCTCACGCAAGCGCCGCGGCTTGCTCTACCGGGACAACCCAGATGACCGAACAGATGGAGCGCGATCAGGTTTGTATCAACACGCTTCGCAGCCTATCCATGGATGCGGTGGAAAAAGCGCATTCTGGTCATCCTGGCACGCCGATGGGCTCAGCGCCAACGGTATACTGTCTCTGGCAACGTTTCCTGCGCTATGATCCGGACGATCCCGAATGGCTGAACCGCGACCGTTTCGTCCTTTCGGCTGGTCACGCCTCAGCATTGCTCTACAGTCTCCTTTATCTGACTGGTGTCAAGGCAGCGAGTCCAAGCTACGAGAAGGCGGACCGGCTGGCAGTGACGCTCGATGACCTCAAAACCTTTCGGCAGGCGGGCAGCCGCTGCACCGGCCATCCGGAATATGGCTGGACGTCGGGTGTAGAAACCACTACGGGTCCGCTCGGACAGGGTGCTGCTGTCAGCGTCGGGATGGCGATCGCCGCCCGTTGGCTCGGCGCGACTTATAACCGGCCCGATTTTGAGCTGTTTGAACATAATGTCTACGCCTTATGCAGTGACGGCGATATGATGGAAGGAATCAGCAGCGAAGCGGCATCGCTGGCCGGACACCTCAAACTCTCCAATCTGTGCTGGATTTATGACGCCAACCGCATCACCATTGAAGGGTCAACCGATCTCACTTTCACGGAAGACGTCGCCGCCCGGTTTGTCAGTTATGGATGGAATGTCGCAAGAGTTGGCGACGCGAACAATCTGGCCCAGCTGACGAGCGCTTATGAGGCGTTTCTCACTACGAATGATCGCCCGACGTTAATTATCGTGCGTAGCCATATCGGTTACGGAGCGCCCCACAAGCACGACACGAGAGAAGCGCACGGCGAACCGTTGGGTTCTGAAGAGGTCCGACTGGCAAAAGAATTCTTCGGCTGCGACCCCGACAAGCAATTTCACGAGCCCGACGGTGTGCGGGAACATTTTAAAGCCCAGCTTGGCGAGCGCGGCGCAACCGCGCATGCAGCCTGGAAAAAACTGTTTGCTGCTTACAGTACACGATACCCGGAGCTGGCCGAACAAATCGGCTGCATGGAGCGACGCGGGCTACCGGTGGGCTGGGATAGTGCGTTACCCACATTCCCGGCAGATACGAAGGGTATGGCGACGCGCGAGTCATCGGGCAAGGTATTGAACGCCGTCGCCGAAAAAATGCATTGGCTGCTTGGCGGCGCGGCGGATCTTGCTCCTTCGACAAAAACGGAACTGAAGGGCGCGCTTTATGGCGATTTTCAGGCGCCCGGACAAATTGAAAACCTGAATGGGGATTATCGAGGGCGTAATTTCCACTTCGGCTTGCGCGAACACGCGATGTGCGGCATTGCCAACGGGATGAGCCTATCAAAACTGCGCCCTTATGCTGCGAGTTTTCTCATCTTTACCGACTACTGCCGCGCAGCGCTTAGGCTGAGCGCGATGATGGAAATTCCCATCATTTACATCTGGACTCACGATTCCATCAGTCTCGGAGAGGACGGGCCCACGCACCAGCCAATTGCACATCTCGCTTCTCTGCGCGCGAGCCCGGGCATCGTTGTCCTGCGGCCAGCGGACGCGAATGAGGTCGTTGAGGCATGGCGGCTCATCATGCAGTTCACCGACCGTCCAGTTTGCCTGATACTGACGCGGCAGTCCGTACCTACGCTGGATCGCTCTGTATATGCGCCCGCCAGCGGCCTCACGCGCGGCGCCTATGTGCTGGCCGATGCGCAGGATCACAATCCTGAGGTACTGCTTCTGGCCACTGGAAGCGAGGTCTCACTCTGTGTCGCTGCCTATGAACAGCTAAAGTCGGAAGGAATCAAGGCTCGCGTAATCAGCATGCCATCGTGGGAAGTGTTCGAGGATCAGAGTCAGGAATATCGTGACAGTGTTCTACCCCCCGGGATACTGGCGCGCGTGGCGGTCGAGGAGGCATCCCCTTTCGGTTGGGAACGCTATACCGGCTTTGGGGGACGCATCCTCGGCGTAAATAGCTTTGGCCTGTCAGCACCGGCAAAGATCGTCGCACAGTGCTTCGGATTCGAACCGTCGCACGTCGTTACCGCAGCCAAGGATCAAATTGCACGTCACGCTTCGAACGCTTCGAGTTAGCGAATCAGGTTTAGGCGTTGAAGACTCTATTTGTGCGTTCCTGCTTCGTTTGCCGTCCGGTAGAGGTGAGGTAGCATGGTCACGGAGAAGATCATATGAAAATCAGTCCGCTTGCAGGGAAACCAGCTGAACCGGCGATGCTGCTGAATGTGCCCCGGCTTATCACCGCTTATTACGCCCAGATTCCCGATTGCTCGGTACCCGCGCAAAGGGTCGCATTCGGTACGTCGGGGCATCGTGGTTCGGCGCTTGAAGGAAGCTTCAATGAATGGCACGTTCTGGCAATCACCCAGGCTATTTGTCAATATCGCAAACAGCAGGACATCGATGGACCGTTATATCTGGGCATTGACACCCACGCCCTTTCCGAACCGGCATACACCAGCGCACTCGAAGTGCTGGCCGCAAACGGAGTCGATGTCATGCTGGCGAAAAACGGAGAATACACTCCCACTCCCGCGATATCCCACGCCATACTGACTTACAATCGCGACCGCACCCAGGGCCTTTCGGACGGCATAGTCATTACGCCTTCTCACAATCCTCCCGAGAGCGGCGGTTTTAAATACAATCCGCCCCACGGCGGACCAGCGGGCATTGAAGCCACTGCCTCGATCGAAGCCATGTCCAATGCGTTTCTGGAAAAGAATCTTTCAGGCGTAAGAAGAATACGTTTCGAAAACGCGTTACGCGCCACGACAACGCACCAGCATGACTTTCTTAACACTTACGTTGGCGATCTTCGTAGCGTGATCGATATGGATGCAGTCCGCGGCGCCAACATCTGCATGGGAGTTGATCCCCTTGGAGGAGCCGGAGTGCACTACTGGGACGCCATTGCCGAGCATTACGGGTTAAACCTGGTCGTGGTCAACAAGGCAGTCGATCCTGCCTTCCGCTTCATGACTGTCGATTGGGACGGCAGGATTCGCATGGATCCCTCCTCGTCTTATGCCATGCAAGGGTTGATCGAACTGAAAAATCGATTCGACATTGCCTTCGCCTGCGATACCGATCATGACCGGCACGGGATCGTAACCCGAAGCGCGGGCCTGCTGCCTGCGGATCATTATCTTTCCGTTGCTGTTCACTACCTCTTTCAACATCGTCCAGAATGGACCGAGGAGGTGGCCGTGGGCAAAACGGTGGTGAGTAGCCGGATGATCGATCGGGTGACCGCAAGGCTTGGCCGGAAACTCTATGAAGTGCCGGTCGGCTTCAAGTGGTTCGTAGATGGTCTGTGCGACGGCTCGCTGGGCCTTTGTGGAGAAGAAAGCGCGGGCGCCTCTTTCCTCCGCCTCGACGGCACAGCCTGGACGACGGACAAGGATGGAATCGCTCCGGCATTGCTGTCCGCGGAGATCATCGCGCGCACAGGGCGCGATCCCGGCGAGATATACCAAGAGCTTGAACGCGAGTTTGGCGGCTCGGTTTTTGAACGGGTGGATGCGCGAGCCACTCCAGAGCAAAAAGCTATCCTGGCCAAGCTGTCACCGCAGCAAATAGAATCCTCGAAGCTGGCCGGCGAAAAAATCCAGACCATTCTCACGCATGCACCGGGCAATGGCGCATCCATTGGCGGCATTAAGGTGATTACCGAGAATGGATGGTTCGCGGCGCGTCCGTCGGGCACGGAGGACATCTACAAAATTTATGCTGAAAGCTTTCTGGGATCCGATCACCTGCATCGCATTCTTGAGGAAGCGCAAACAATAGTCGGTGATGCGCTTACCGCAGCGCAGGATAGTGAACCCGCACAAGTATAATCAATGGGAATGGTTCCCCTGATTTTCGTGCCTGATCACGGACAGGGGCAATTTTATATTGTCGATGCGACGAAATTCTGGCTGGCCTTTTGCATACGTATCTGCATACGTAGTTTGCATCCGCTGACAACTGGATTCAGTTGAATCGATACCGTTGGGCTGTTTAAACGGCAAGCGATTTGGCGTCATTACAAAAGGGAGGATGCTGAAATGCGCAAGATCAACAATGATGCGGCGCCGTCCGATGCGTTGGTGCTGTTCGGCGTGACGGGTGACCTGGCCTATAAAAAGATTTTCCCGGCACTATACGCCATGGTAAAGAAAGAGGCTCTCAATGTGCCGTTGGTCGGCGTCGCCTCCACACCATGGAGCATCGAGCAACTTCGTGACAGGGTCACCCAGGCCGTAAGCAAGTCGGGAAAAGTCGATGATGAAAACGCGCTTAGCCATCTTCTTTCCCTGTTTCGATATGTTCGCGGCGATTACAATAATCTGGACACATTCAAAGCACTCAAGGAGGTTCTGGAGGATGCACAGCGCCCTGCTTATTACCTTGCCATTCCACCTTTTCTTTTTGGAAATGTCATAAGGGGGCTCGGTGCCATGGATTTGGCAAGCAATGCGCGTGTCATTGTTGAAAAGCCGTTCGGACGTGATCTCGCCTCAGCACGTGAGCTTAACCGGATCGCACAGTCTGTATTTCCGGAGGAATCGATTTTCCGTATCGACCACTTCCTCGGGAAGGAGGCGATCATGAATATTTTATATTTCCGGTTCGCCAATTCGCTTCTTGAACCGATCTGGAACCGAAATTATGTGGCCAGCGTTCAAATCACGCTGGCGGAGGATTTTGGCATAGAGGGACGTGGTGGATTTTACGAATCCGCAGGCTGTCTTCGTGACGTAGTTCAGAACCACCTTTTGCAAGTCGTCGCACTGCTTGCGATGGAACCGCCTGCCTACAAGGGACTAGGCTCCGTTCAAAGCGAAAAAGTCAATATTCTCCAGGCCATGCGTCCCTTGGCGCCAGCTGACCTGGTGCGTGGGCAGTATGTGGGCTACCGCAAGGAGGAGGGTGTGGCGAAAGACTCCGATGTCGAGACGTTCTGCGCTCTGCGCCTTTTTATTGACTCCTGGCGTTGGGAAGGGGTGCCGTGGTATTTACGCTCGGGCAAATCTCTCGCCAGGACAGCAGCGGAAGTTATTGTCCAGTTAAAACCGCCGCCACAACGACTTTTTGACGACTCGCCCGAAGAAGCTTGCCGCGCCAACTATTTGCGCTTCCGGCTGTCCCCGGTCTCAGCCGTTGCTATCGCGGCCCGCGTCAAGCGCGCGGGAAAAGAGTTTGTCGGTGTCCAGCGGGAACTCTGCCTGGTCGAAGAACACTTCGGACGCGAATCGCCCTACGAGCGCCTTTTACATGACGCCATGGTGGGCGACGGAACACTCTTCACGCGAAAAGACGCGATCGAAGCCTCTTGGGCGGCCCTGGATCCTGTCCTCAAGACATATCCCCCCGCCCTACCTTATGAAAGGGGCAGTTGGGGACCTCCCGCAGCGGATTCCCTGATCGGGCCGGATGGCTGCTGGCACAATCCGGAATAGGGAATCCCGCGACTCTCGTAACAACTCCTCTCGCAACAACCCCTCGTGTAAACATTGGTGCCGTTGCCTGCACGCAAGGGTCACAAGACCTCGTGCTGGCACTACCCCTGCTGCTTCAGCGGCGGCGGGTGAAAAAGATTTGGAAAGTATCCCACTTCATCGCGTGGAAAAGACTCGGTGGCGATGTTCACCTGGTCTGTCCTGATGAAGGGACTGCCATTCGCCCCTTCCCGGCCTCCCTCGTCTCTATCAACTCCATGGCGCTTTGGCCCATCACTGCGACGCGGCAGTCTCCATGCGTGATATTTGGGGCGGAGAATCGGCTCTGATACACCATAGCTTGTATGCGGCTTTACTGGCGATACAGTGGCCGGATTCACTGCATATCCGGCAGGGTTGACAAATTCTTGACATTTAGAGGACAGCTTTTTCACACGGCGCATGTTATTTTTTTAACACAACGCCATCTCAAACATTTGTCATAACCTTGTAAGGACTCTCATATGAAAATATCATTGTCGGGATTATTGCAGCGAGCCCTGTTCATTCCAGCCCTTTTCCTGTGCGGCCTGCCCGCACATGCGGAGACGTTGGCCGATAATCTCGCCACGATGGAGTCTCAAAGTCCCATCGACATTCGCTCGGACAATACCTATTTCGGAACATTGCCAGCACTGCAATTCGCTCTAAGCACTGACGCTCCGCTAACGGTAATCAATAACGGCTCGCCTGGCGTGGAAAAAACGGCCGTCAGAGCCAATGTCAATGCCGGTGCGGGATTGCTGACACTTTCTGGGCATGAGTGGGATTTGGCTCAGTTCCATTTCCATACACCTTCGGAGCATTTACTGAATGGTCAGTCGAGTCCCCTGGAAATGCACTTGGTGTTCAACGATGCTGCCGACAATCTCCTCGTAGTCAGCCGGTGGGTCAAGGAAGGCAATTTTAACAGCGCGCTTGACCCGATTTTCTCACATATACCCCAGACTACTACTGAAACACTTCATGTCGATCACTTCGACCTGAATAACCTTGTGCCAAATAATCTTGACTCTTTCCGCTACTCCGGTTCCCTGACAACCCCGCCGTTTTCAGAGGGCGTAAGCTGGGTCGATCTGGCCGAACCGCTTTATATGTCGGAGGAGCAAATTCATGCGTTCAGTTCGCTTTTCCCCGAAGGTGATGCGCGCGAGATTCAGGATCTCAATGGTCGGATTATACTGACCGATGTACCTGGGTTTGTGGCAGCCGTTCCTGAACCTGAGGCCTATGCCATGTTGCTAGCCGGGCTGGTTTTGATAGGTTTCATTTACAGGAAACGTCAGGTGGGAAGAGATGACGTTGTATTCAGTTCTTGACGAGCACCAGGTTTACCCGCGAAGCGCGATAGTGGGCTAACCCTAACCTTTTGCTACGCCATTACAGGTTCCCTTACAGTTTCCACCCCAAGCGTCGCGCGGAATAGCTCCGAGCGCGCCTGGGCTGATTCATTCCATGTCCATCGTTCAATACTACTGCCGGGTTCGCTGCCGGAGATTTGCGGCTCTGCGATTACTCCGGGATTTCGATCAACGATCCGCCAGCTACCCATTAGGCGCTTGCCGAAATGATGACACTGATTTTGTCGCATGAAAAAGGCCTAACAAATTCTTGACATTTAGCAGACATTTTTTTCACACAAAGAGTGTTATGTTCAGATACCTCCAACAAGATCCAATGCAGGTGCTGCAAGCCTGACAATGGACCGCTCCCGCAACGCCTTATCCGCCGCTTGGTTGCAACTTAACTGACAACTCGGTTGGCAATTCAGCTGGCAACTGAATTGCCAACTGAGCTGCAACATTGGATGCTCATGGGTTGCATTCCTCGCATCGCAATGTAGAAGCGGATGGCTGCGGTACTATTTTTTGTCGCGCGTACTGATCACCTCCGATTTTGCCAGCTCGGCTGTTACTGAGCCCAGGAGAGGATATGTATGTGAATTTCTTAAGCCATCGTAATGTAATTACCATCTTCTAAAACATTTTATCTGAGGCCTTTTTCATGAAAATATCATTGCTTGGACTATCGCAGCGAGCCCTGCTCATTTCAACCCTCTTCCTGTGCGGATTGCCCGCTTCTAATGCAAATACCCTGGAGGAGAATCTGGAGTTAATGGAGTCACAAAGCCCCATTGACATTCGCTCGGATAATACATACTACGGAAAGTTGGCGCCGCTGAAATTCGACCTGGACTCTGACACCTCGCTGGCAGTGATCAATAACGGCTCTCCGGATCACGAAAGCACCATCAGAGCCAATGTCAACGCCGGGGCGGGATCTCTGCTACTTTCCGGCCATGAATGGAATCTCGCTCAGTTTCACTTTCATACACCTTCCGAGCACTTGATAAATAGTCGGGGAACGCCCATGGAAATGCACCTCGTATTCGCCGATTCCGCCAACGACCTCCTTGTGGTCAGCCGAGGGATCAGGCAAGGCCTTTTCAATAATAAATCGCTCGATCCCATTTTCTCGGATTTACCGCAGACTACCGACGAAACACTACACATCGATCATTTCAATTTAAACACGCTTCTGCCAGATTATCTGGGCTCTTTCCGCTACTCCGGTTCCCTCACCACCCCTCCATTTTCGGAGAACGTAAGTTGGGTCCAGTTGGCTAGCCCCCTATATCTATCCGGAGGCCAGATTGACGCCTTCGAGTCGTTGTTCCCGGAAGGCAACTCGCGTGAAGTTCAGGAGCTCAATGGACGAATTGTGCTTACTGACGTGCCGGGATTCGTTGACCACAGTGGGGAATCGGGAACGAGTATCCTGAACCCAATCCTGGATCCAATCCTGGGTCCGCTGATTCCTCATAGCGATACGCTCGAACCGGCATTTGCAGCAGCTGTTCCGGAACCCGAAACTTATGCCATGCTGCTAGCGGGACTGATCCTGATAGGCTTTGCCGGAATCCGTCAAAACAAGCGGCGCCCGATCAATCCGGATTTCTCGGGTTCTGCCGCATAAGATCCGCGGAGCAAAACCGCGTATTACCTACGCATTGATTTAATGCCGATGTCAATTTTGACCTGATGAGATGCCGGCCAGCATCTCGACCTGGGGACGTTGTTCAAGCAGAATGGGGCAAAGGCTATTTTGTTGGAGTGAGGAAGAACACGTAATGACGCATAATTTCACTCTGAAAAACCTTGCCGCCACATCCGTTTTTCTTGTCAACGTCATCAATTTTGGCATCACAAGCGTATGCCATGCACAAACCGCCGCGCAGGAACAAGGCCAGGCAACGGTAACTGTACAGACGGGGTTATCAGCCGCGCCGGCCTCGTCTGGACAGGATGGCTCTTCAACGGGCTGGTCCGCAGGAAAACGGTCTGGCTGGTGCCCCCAGTCTATTGCAGACCAGGAGGATTTTCTTTGCAAGGTCATAAGAGTCCTGACGGGTCCCGATTCGTCCGGACCTAACCGGGACGTGGATGAAAATATCTCAGCAGGGGGCGCGGGAGGCTGAGTTTCATAGCCCGGCAATGACCGGTTTTTTGCCATCTGGAGTCTGTGGATTACCGCTTATCGTGAGCTACGTTTCCATTATGAAAAGCGGCATAGTCCGATCTTTGATACTTGCCTGCGCGATATTTTTCGGGACATCAGTAGCGCCCCCCGCACAGGCTGACGCAACCGGAAAGAATACCGGCTCGATGCCTGCGTGCCCAGATTCAACTGCAGAGGCCCAACCCCTGCAAGGAAGCGATACAACAGGCCAAAAAGCGACGGCGTCCGAAGATGACAGTCCTTCCCCAAACAAGGGTGCGCCTGATCAAACCGGCTCGTCCTCCGCAGACCGGGAACCTGGCTCATGCGGGCAATCAATGCCTGATCAGGGAGGTTTCTTCCGCAAGATCATCAGAATGCTATCTGCGCCCGATTCATGCGGACCGAATCGGGATGTGGACACCAACATTTCGGCAGGGGGCGCCGGAGGCGGTTAATGGTTAATGGGTTAATACATAGCTGAGATGTAGCTGAGCGTAGCCGCTAATTGTCTAGTCCCATCTCTCATCATAACTCACTAGCACTGTCTGGCACACGGCCCGCTCACATTGCAATCCCCCCAGGCATTCACGCGGAACTGCGGCAAAATCGACATACCTGTGTTGCGGATTCCACATCGCCGTCAACGCCCCATCCTAGTCCTCGTCGCACTCACCCTCTGACTATTATCTGGTTTCCGAGATAACGCGCGTCGCGCGCAACCTGTTCAGGGCCCCGCTATGGTAGATCTCACCCCTCAGTCCTCAGCCTGCTGTGCGAACGGCAGAGCACGCGTACTCCCAGCACTTTAGCCGGGGCGCTGGTCCATATTTTCCATTTAGAACACGCACTGCTCTCTCAAGACCCTTTTGTCATAGTGGATATGCATATTAAGCTTCACGGATATTTCACTTATTCTTGACATTTTCTTTATGGATTCTTCATTTTTTATAACTTTTTTTTCACATTTTATTTACATACACCGTGCTATTTTTTCCTTGAAGGTATAAGGATTTTTCCCTCTTCCTCCCAATATTCAGAATAACTAATTCTAATAATTCCCTGAATAACCTAATTGCATAGATAGACCTCGAAAAACGGAGCCTTAATGAAACGTGATCTTTCTCTGATATTGCTGTCCGGTTGTTTACTTTCCACTCCTTTGTATGCCGAGGACAAATCCGCGCCTCCAGAGTCCGAGGACGCATCCTCGCAGTCTTATACCATTGACCTTTATGTTGATACTAAAACCAAGCAGATTTATTCAGAACCTGGAGAAGGCAGGGTACGCATGGGTTCCTTCGAAAAAATTCCAGAGGCTGGTACAAAGACAAAGCGCACGGTTAGCACTGGAGCAGGCCAGTCACCCACTGACCAAAGCAAGGATTTGACTTCACCCCAGCTTCCCCGAGGAACATCAGGGACGCCGGTAGCCGCCGGTTCCCCGGATAAAGCAACAGCTGGCCCGGAAAAACCAAAAGGGGGATTTGGCTATGCAAACTGGAAGGAAAAAGACCCGTTCAAATTCAATCTGAATCCCGATGGAAGTCAGTACCTCAAGTTTGGTTTTTTGAATCAGGCCTGGTTACGGTATGAACAAAATAATCCGGGATCAACCGTATTAGGCGAACCTGTGGATGATACGACTGATATCAGCCTGCGCAGAACCCGCTTTGTGCTGCAGGGCCAGCTCACCGATCGGGTATATTTTTATACCCAGTACGGTATGAATAATTTCAATTTTCTGAGTCAGAATGCAGATAACAGAAAACTTCAATCCTTCTTTCATGACGCCTTTGGTGAATTACGGCTGACGCAGGGCCATCAAATGATTGTGGGGGGCGGTCTCGTCATGGCCAATGGCCTTTCCCGCTTCAGCAGCCCGAGCGTTAGCACAATCATGACCATGGATGTCCCATTGTTCGCTCAAGCCACCGCAGACCGCACCGACATATTCAACAGAAAATTAAGCCTCTATCTGAGGGGGCAGATCGGCAACCTCAATTATCGCGTTAGCGCGAGCGATAGTTTTCCCATCAACACTTCCGGACTCCCGCCGGAAGTCATCTCGCCAACGGACGCCCAATTTGCGAGAACCGGTCACAGAAAACAATATCAGGGATTTTTCATGTGGAATTTCTGGGATAAGGAACCGATGACCAACCCTTACATGCAGGGAACCTACCTGGGCAAGAAAAGCATATTGAATCTTGAAGCGGGCTTCATCACGCAAAAAAATGCGACATGGACAGGCGCTTCGGAGGCAACTGCCGACTTTCATGACATGAACTTGTGGTCGGTAGCGGGTTACCTCGATGCCCCAGTGGACAAGGTGAAGGAAACAGCCATTTCCGCTTATCTAGGCTATTTCAATACCAATTATGGGCCAAATTATCTTCGCGCCAATGGCAACGGCGTGAATCCCACTAACGGAAGCTCCGCCGCCTTCATCGGCGGTGGCAACGCTTTTCCGATGTTCGGCACAGGCGATATCTGGTATGGACAAATAGGATATTTGATGGCGAAGCAATTACTCGGCGGAAATAACGGTCAACTGATGCCTTACTTTTCTTTTACGAGCGCAAATTTCGATCGCCTACGTGATCAGATGAACGTATTCAGCGCTGGCGTGAATTGGCTGATAAAAGGGCACAACAGCAAGGTTACTTTCGATTTTCAAAACAGACCGGTGTTCAATTCCGGCGGATTCAAGGTTTCGAATAGAAATCAGTTTGTACTGCAGTATCAGATCGCTTTCTGATAATAACCGTATTCAATTCTCTTATCAGCCCAGGCTGGCCAGGCGGTTTGGCCACCCTGGACTGATCCATTTCTCTTCCTGACAGGTGTTTCTCCTGGCTTGCCGGGAAAATGTACTTTTTTCCCCGTTATTTAGCTCGCGTATTTTCCCAGGCTCCTTATTCTTTATATCTGCACGTCCTTTCATGCAGGTGATTTAATTCTATCTGCCCGCGGCGGTGAACAAACGTCAACCGGGAAAACTGATAACTGATGCTGGCTATCCGCAGAACGAGTCAAACAACCGTTAAGTGCGATGGCGAACAGAGCCTTGGCGCTCAGGGCGTAGAATTTTTCCTGCAATGCCACGAATGGTCGTTTCTCGCCGGTATCGAAATAGATAAGCGGTGGACTTGACCTGTTCATCCACTTATTTTTTCAAGGGCATGACATGGCGAGGGAAAGCGTAATCAAATCCGATATCGCCCTCCCTGTGTTTTCCGCTCCCCGACTCTTGCCAATCCTCACCCACCTTCATGGGTACGATAGTCCGTTTACACCGGGCATCAACCGCGCTGCACCCCTTGGCATTGCCATCGGCGTAGCCATGCAGGCTACGACTTTCGTCGTGTGCCTTGTGATTATCCAGATTTTGCCTGCTGGTTCAACCCAGTTGCCGGCTGAGTTTCCAGCTGAGTGTGCGGCGGAGAGATTATTCAGAAACGCGCCAGAAACGCTTCACGCCGGCAATTGCCGCGTACTTCTTATTGACTCGACCCGAGATGAAAGCTGCTGAATCAAGGTTCTGCTCCGGTACGACCACAACTTATGCAATCGGCTGGACAGCGCTGGCGAATTACTTCTGACGGAACCCCTTAAAAACAGGATAGCCGCAGCATCCAATATCGCTATTGCACGGATTCAGGAAACCCTTTATATTTCCGATATGAAGCAAATAAACTGCCTTCCGCTCCGCTTTCTGCATCGCCCGCAGCTTCTCGCAAGACCGCTGCTGCGCTTCGCGCGCTAAACTACCAAATCCCCTCAAGTTTGTACCCCACGGAATCTGTTCCTGGATTCTGTACTACAGTTCGATTATCCTTTCGGAAACGGAGAAACCATTGAAAGACCATTTGATTATTTTTGACACCACTTTGCGTGATGGCGAGCAGAGTCCCGGCGCGTCGATGACCAGGGAGGAGAAAGTACGTATCGCCCGGCAACTGGAGCGCATGCGGGTGGATGTTATCGAAGCCGGCTTTCCGGCCGCGTCCAACGGCGACTTCGAAGCGGTGAAAGCGGTGGCTGATACCATCAAGGACAGCATTGTGTGCGGCCTTGCGCGCGCGACGGAAGCCGATATCAAGCGTGCCGGTGAAGCTTTGCGAGGAGCAGGTTCCGCACGTATTCACACTTTTATTGCCACTTCACCCATTCATATGGAGAAGAAATTGCGCATGTCCGCAGACCAGGTGGTGGAACAGGCGGTGAAAGCCGTGCAATGGGCGCGCCAATATACGGACGATGTGGAATTTTCACCGGAAGATGCGGGTCGCTCCGACATTACGTTCCTATGCCGAGTGCTGGAGGCTGTCATTAATGCCGGTGCTACAACCCTGAATATTCCCGACACCGTTGGCTATACGATGCCTGAACAATTTGGAAATCTCATTCATACGCTGCGCGAACGCGTACCCAATTCAGACAAGGCGGTGTTTTCAGTGCATTGCCATAACGATCTCGGGCTGGCAGTGGCAAATTCGTTGTCAGCGGTGATGCACGGCGCGCGCCAGGTGGAGTGCACGGTAAACGGTCTGGGGGAGCGTGCAGGTAATGCCGCGCTGGAGGAAATTGTAATGGCAGTGCGCACTCGTCAGGACTTCTTCCCCTGCGATACGCGGATAGACGCCGTTCATATCGTACCGGCGAGCAAGCTCGTGTCGGGTATTACCGGTTTTCCGGTACAGCCGAACAAGGCAATTGTCGGCGCCAACGCGTTCGCTCATGAATCAGGTATACATCAGGACGGAGTGCTCAAGCACCGCGAAACGTACGAAATCATGCGTGCCGAGGATGTCGGCTGGGGTACAAATAAGTTATTGCTCGGCAAGCACTCGGGGCGCAATGCCTTTCGCAGCCGTCTAGCGGAACTCGGCATCGAATTGGAATCAGAAGAAGTGCTTAACGCGACATTCATGCGGTTCAAGGAATTGGCGGACAAGAAGCATGACATCTTCGACGAAGATCTGCATGCATTGGTGTCCGATGACGCCATGACCTTGCACGAACACTACAAGCTTCTGTCACTGACGGCGCATAGCGAAACCGGCGAAACGCCGTATGCCTCCATAGTAATAGGTGAAGAAGGCAAGGAGTCTCGGGCGGAGTCGGATGGCAGCGGACCTGTAGACGCCACTTTCCGCGCAATTGAGAAGATACTGGTCAGCGGTGCCGAATTGCAATTGTTTTCGGTTAACGCCATCACAAGTGGTACCGATTCGCAAGGCGAGGTTACGGTCCGATTGCAAAAATCGGGACGCATAGTCAATGGCAACGGCGCGGATACCGACATCGTGGTAGCCTCTGCAAAAGCGTATCTCAGTGCGCTCAACAAGCTTCACAGTAAGCTGGAACGAGCTCATCCGCAGGTTTAGGAGTCGTTTCAGGGATGCCGGATGCGCTCGTCGAGCAGATAGCGAGATCAGTTGTCCTGTTTGAAAGCATGGGGGTGCGTTGAGTTTTTTTCTCGATCCTGTCAATTGGTCTCACAGCGCATGAAATTCTCGCGGCAGCTGGATTTCATGCGCTATGTCTTTGTCCGCTTCTTTCAGCATAATTGCACCGGTGTCGCTGCCAGCCTTACCTTTACCACGCTGCTTTCATTGGTGCCATTAATCACAATCGGATTATCTGTGGTGGCGGCGTTTCCCGCGTTTACCGAATATTCAGCCCAGATAAAACTGTTTATTCTGAATACAATGGTGCCGGAAGCGGCGAACAAGGTCATCGCCGTATACATGCAGCAGTTTGCCGAAAATGCGGTAAAACTCACCGCCATCGGCACAGCTTTTCTGGGCGTGACCGCACTTGCCCTGATGTTGACTATCGACAAAGCGCTGAATGCGATCTGGCGCGTTTCCAGGTTACGCCCACTCTTGCATCGCCTGTTGATATACTGGGCAGTGCTGACCATCGGTCCGCTATTGATCGGGGCAAGCCTGTCGCTCACTTCCTGGCTGATCGGCGTATCGATGGGCGTGACCCGGGACATTCCAGGGATTGACATCGCGCTCCTGCGACTGGCGCCGCTAATCCTGACGAGCATCGCCTTTTCGATTCCATATCTCATCGTGCCTAATCGACCGGTCTCGTGGCGCCACGCAATTGCCGGCGGTGTGACTGCAGCGGTAGGATTTGAGATAATGAAACAGGGATTCGCGGTTTATATTACCCAATTTCCCACCTATCAGGCGGTATACGGCACGTTTGCCGCTATTCCCATTTTCCTGATGTGGATTTATCTCTCATGGCTGATGGTGTTGCTGGGCGCCGTGATTGCCGCTTCACTTTCGAGTTGGCGTTACGGCGAGTGGCGGCGCGATCCGACAGCGCGGGGAAAGCAGTTCCTTGACGCATTGCGCTTATTGCAGGTGCTGGGAGAAGCGTTGAGGTCGGGCAAGGTTGAAACCTATTCCAGCTTGCGACAGCGGCTCACGCTGAGCCTGGAAGAACTGGAACCGATACTGGAGCTTATGACCCAGGCCAACCTTGTCAGGCAAGTGAAGGCAGGAGGGTGGGTTCTGATACTTGATCCCGATAACATCCTGGTTATCGATATTTACCGCCTGTTTACATTTCGCCCCGAGACAGCGCATGCCGCCGCAGCGGGCGACGAAAAGCTGGAGCGCCTGCTGGACAATATTGCCGCGGGTATGGATGAGAAAATGAATGTGCCGCTGTCGCAACTCTTGGCGTTACCGCAGCCAGATGATGCCTTGGCATAGAATGCACGTAAGGAGTTGTTTGTAAAAAATGATGCGATACTGTTTCGCCGTTTTGTTGTGCCTATTGTTGTCGCTGTCATCCGCTGCGCAGGCCATAGGCTTTACTTTTACGGATCATACGGGAAAGAAACTTACGCTTTCCGATTACAAGGGCAAGTGGGTGCTGATAAATTTCTGGGCCACTTGGTGTCCACCTTGTCTGAAGGAAATTCCGGACCTGGTATCGCTCTATGAGAATCGAAAGGACGTAATGGTGATCGGTGTAGCAATGGATTACAGCGACCCGAAAACCGTGCTGAAATATGTTAACCGCCTGTCCATCCCCTATCCCATTGTTTTTGGCGACAGGAAGATCGCTGCGCAAATCGGCCCGGTATCAATGCTGCCCACTACATATTTGTTCGACCCCGCCGGCAATCCGGCGGTTTATAAGGTAGGGATAATTTCTCGTGAGAGTCTCGAGGAATTCATGCGGGAATATCCAGTAAAACCCGAGAATAAGTCTTCCGGCAAGGGTCAACGAAAAGACCGGTAAATTCCCGCGATAGCAGCTTCTTTCATTACCTCATCGCTGCGGGCATATTGGTGGAAGATTACAATTGAGCCGATACGAAGCGAGTGTGAGGAGTAACAATATCATCACATCAGCCTCCAGATATGCCTTCGGATATTTTTCCTTTTATAAAATCAGGAATATTTCCCGCTGGAAAAGGCACAGTCTGTGATTTCTCGTCCCGTCGTCCCTGATACTCTATTTTTCCTTCCTTCAGGCCTCGATCGCCGATAACAATACGATGAGGAATGCCGATCAGTTCCATGTCGGCAAACATGACCCCAGGACGATCGTCACGGTCATCAAGCAGAACTTCGATACCGGCGTCCACCAACTCTATATAAAGCCTCTCCGCTTCGGTCCTGACCTGTGCATTTTTCTTCATTCCGATAGGAATGATAACGACCTGGAACGGCGCCATCGCCGGGGGAAAAATAATACCCCGCTCGTCATGGTTCTGCTCGATAGCTGCTGCCACGATGCGTGACACGCCGATACCGTAGCACCCCATTTCCATCGGCCGGCTCTGACCGGCTTCATCGAGATAGGTAGCCTTCATCGCCTCTGAATACTTGGTGTGCAACTGGAAAATATGCCCCACCTCTATGCCGCGGCAAATATCCAGCTTTCCCCGGCCGTCCGGCGATGAATCGCCGGGAACCACATCGCGGATATCGAAAATATGATCCGGTTCTTTCACATCGCGGCTAAAGTTGACGTTAACAAGGTGGTAATTTTCTTCATTCGCGCCACAAACGAAATCGCTCATTACCGCTACGGTGCGGTCGGCAATAACGGGAAGAGACAAGCCGACAGGTCCGATATATCCTGGCGGGCAAGCAGTTTTCGCACGTATTTCTTCTTCGTTCGCTAACCGGAAATCCGGAAGGAAAGGAATCTTTCGGACTTTTGTCTCATTGAGATGGTGATCGCCCCGTAACAGCAACAGGTACATTTCGCCATTTGTCATTACCGCCAGGGTTTTCACAGTTTGCTCGATCGGAATATCCAGGACCTCGGCAACCGCTTCGCAGGTCCTTGTGGCTATTGTCTCGACTTTCCGCATTGTACCGCCCGCCTTCGCGCGCGGCCTTACCGGTTGAAGCGATTCGGCCATTTCAACATTGGCCGCATAATCTGAATCCGGGCAGAAAGCGATAGCGTCTTCGCCTGAATCCGCCAGGACGTGAAACTCATGCGAACCGCTGCCTCCCATCGGTCCCGTATCCGCTGCCACTGCGCGAAACTTCAATCCCAGGCGGGCGAATATCCGGCCATAGGCGTCGTGCATTGCCCCATAGATTTTCTCCAGGCTATCCCTGTCGGCGTGGAATGAATAAGCATCTTTCATCACGAATTCGCGAGCTCGCATGACGCCGAAGCGCGGCCGGATCTCGTCGCGGAACTTGGTTTGAATCTGGTAAAAGGTTAACGGCAATTGACGATAACTTTTAATCTCCCGCCGCGCTATGTCGGTGATGACCTCCTCGTGCGTAGGACCAAAGCAGAAATCGCGCTGATGCCTATCCCTGATTTTTAACATCTGCGGACCGAATACGTCCCAGCGCCCGGTTTCCCGCCATAATTCAGCGGGCTGTACAGCGGGCATCAGGAGCTCCGCTGCACCGCATGCGTCCATTTCCTCTCGCACAACACTCTCTACCTTGCGCAAGATTTTCAAACCCAGCGGCATCCACGTATAAAGCCCGCTTCCGAGACGCTTGATGAGACCTGCGCGCAGCATAAGCTTGTGGCTTATCAATTCCGCTTCGGCAGGGGCTTCCTTGAGAGTGGAAATAAAAAAACCTGATACGCGCATGTGCTGCCCATAGTGAGGATCGATTCGTAATTCTACCCTGAAACGGTAGTGCATTTTTATCCGTATCGCATGTACTGCCTTACCCGTCGTTTTATTAAACTCTGACAGCTTTCAATCTGGGATAAAATGTGGAAAAATCTAATCCTATTGTGATGGATCAAACGGGTGAATCACATGATCGACCGTAATGGATATCGCTCAAACGTCGGTATCATTCTACTCAACTCGAAAAACGAGGTGTTCTGGGGCAAACGCATCAAGCAGGATTCCTGGCAATTTCCACAAGGCGGCATCAAGCCGGGCGAGAGCCCGGAACAGGCGATGTACCGGGAATTAACGGAGGAAGTCGGTTTACATCCCTGGCATGTCGAGATTATCGGCCGGACGCGTCACTGGCTGCGTTATGAGGTGCCGGATCAATGGATAAGGCGCGACTGGCGAGGAAACTACAAAGGGCAAAAACAGATATGGTATCTGCTGCGTCTGGTTGGACGTGATTGTGATGTGTCCCTGCGCACAAGTGTTCGTCCTGAATTCGATGCCTGGCGGTGGAATCAGTACTGGGTGGAACTGGAGTCCGTGGTCGAGTTCAAACGCCAGGTTTATCGGCAAGCTCTGACGGAATTGGCGCGCTTGCTCAACCGTCCCCTCCCTCCTTTCGGCAGCAATGGCTATGGTCGCCCCAGCCATGGTGCGCGGGAACAGGTTGGAGCGGTTCCCGCCAAACACGATGAATAAATGGACGAATGGGAACTTGGAGTACGGAAATGGAATTACCCGGGGTATGAGGACTTTATGTCACTCCGAGGAGCCTCCCACCCAGGGGATTGGCTGCTTGTCCCCTTCCGCCGCACACGCTTGCGGCTTTCCGACAATAGGTCCGTTATGCCGCGATATATGAAGTCATGTTTTTGTTCTCGTCCTCAGTCCGCAGTCAAGCTTGCCCATCGCTTCAAATTTTAGGCGTAATCGGCTGCGCCACTACAGCCGCGTTTTTAGGAGATTACCGATGATAATGCGGGCGTTGATCATATCGCTGCTATCTGTTGGCACCATTGCCGCCTCACCTGCCATAGCCGCCGAACCCATCCAGCCGATTGAGGCGGCCAAGCCAAAGAATGAGAACATGGTGGAACTGGGCAAGATGCTTTTTTTTGATCCACGTTTATCGAAATCGGGATTCATCTCCTGTAATTCCTGCCACAATCTGAGCATGGGTGGATCGGATAACCTGCCATCGTCCATTGGCCACAAGTGGCATCAAGGCCCGATCAATTCGCCAACGGTATTGAACTCCAGCTTGAATTTGGCCCAGTTCTGGGACGGCCGCGCCAAGGATCTGAAAGATCAGGCGGGCGGTCCGATTGCAAATCCCGGGGAAATGGCGTTCAGCCATGAATTGGCGGTAGGTGTTCTGCAGTCCATTCCGCAGTACCGGGCTCGCTTCAAGCAGATATTCGGCTCCGATAAAATCGATATCGAAAAGGTAACCGACGCAATTGCCGCTTTTGAAGAAACACTGGTTACTCCCGGTTCGCGTTTCGATAAATGGCTAAAGGGCGACAAGGCAGCGATAAATCAAACCGAACTGGAAGGATACAAGCTGTTCAAGGAAGCAGGCTGCGCAGGCTGCCATAACGGCGCTGCGGTCGGCGGGGCTTCATTCCAGAAGATGGGCGTAGTTGAACCTTATAAAACAGAAAGCAAGGCGGAAGGCCGGTTCGGCGTAACGGGCAAGGATGCTGATCGCATGATGTTCAAGGTGCCCACCTTGCGAAATGTAGAGCTGACTTACCCCTATTTTCACGATGGCGCTGCTGCAAACCTGGAAGATGCGGTCAACACCATGGGTCGGATACAATTGGGCCGCAACTTCACCAAGGACGAAAATACCAAAATCGTAGCGTTCCTGAAGACGCTGACGGGAAAGCAGCCCGAACTCACACTCCCTATTCTGCCGCCCTCAACCAGGGATACGCCCAGACCCCATCCGTTTGACTGATCGGATAAATGCGATCCTATACACCGTCGAGTTAACTCACAAGAATGCTTAAATTTGCCCAGGCTGCCGAAGTCTGGGCTATTTAAGCCCGGTAATTGCGGCAGCGCCGGAATGCGGTCATGGTGTTCTTCGGAGGCATGGCGGTACTTGTCTTTATCCACTGCTGATCCAATCTGCCCGGGGATTGGCGCCCAGCGATTATTGGGGTCTTGCTCCGGCGCGTTTGCGGGTTTTTAAACTCCGCTCGCTTGCCATTCAGAAATATGGATTTACTCTTGAAAATCAAGTAGAGTTACTTCTTGAATAATTAAAATACGGAGTCATCAATGAGCGCTAAAGGGCAATTGTTACAAGACCCGTTTCTAAATACATTACGGAAGGAACATATTCCGGTGTCGATTTATCTGGTAAACGGAATCAAGCTGCAGGGGCATATCGATTCATTCGATCAGTATGTGGTATTGCTGAAGAATACCGTCACACAGATGGTATACAAGCACGCGATCTCTACCGTGGTCCCCGCGAGGGCTGTCAATATTCCATTTGAGGCGCCCGCTATACCTGATGCCTGATCGACCCCCCGGGAATACAATTAACGCTAACAGCGCTGTTGATACCGCTGTACTGGTCAGCCTCGACTTGGGGCGCAGCGATTCAGCTGAAAATCTGGAAGAATTGCGACGGCTTGCGGCAAGCGATCAGCTTGCGATTTCGGCGGTTGTCGAAGGCAAACGCTCCAGGCCCGACTCCGCGACCTTCGCCGGCAGCGGCAAGGTCGATGAAATCACCTCGGCATTAGAACAGACCGGCGCATCCCTGGTTATTTTCAACCATGACCTTTCTCCTGCCCAGCAACGTAACCTGGAGCAGCGCGTCGGACATCGTGTAATAGACCGCACCAGCCTGATTCTGGATATTTTCGCACAACGCGCCAAAAGTCATGAAGGGAAGTTGCAGGTCGAACTTGCGCAACTTGAACATCTCGCCACACGACTGGTGCGCGGGTGGAGTCATCTGGAGCGTCAAAAGGGCGGGATCGGGTTGCGCGGTCCCGGCGAAACGCAATTGGAAACAGACCGGCGCCTGCTCGGAAAACGCGTTAAGCTACTTAAGGAAAAGCTCGCGAAATTCCAACGTCAACGTACACTGCAGCGCCGCTCGAGAAAACGGGCTCAGGTAATGTCCGTTTCCATTGTCGGCTATACGAATGCCGGCAAATCGACCCTGTTTAACAGTCTGACCCGTGCGCACACCTATGTTGCAGATCAATTATTCGCCACCCTGGACGCTACCACCCGCAAGCTGTTTATCCCGAATTACGGTCCGCTCGTGCTCTCCGACACGGTGGGGTTCATCCGGGATTTGCCACATACGCTCGTCGCCGCATTTCGCGCTACACTGGAGGAAACGGTACAGGCCGATTTGTTGCTTCATGTGGTGGACGCGAGCAGTCCGGCCCGCTCTGAGCAGATCGATGAAGTAAACAAGGTGCTGAAGGAAATCGGCGCTGACTCCATTCGGCAAATACTCGTGCTCAACAAAGCGGACCTGATCGATTTATCCCCCGCGGGTACGGGTTACCGGCGTGACGAGTATGGTAGAATTGAACAGATTCGATTGAGCGCAAAAACCGGCGAGGGGCTGGAGTTTATCAAGGTGGCATTGGCCGAAGCAATTGAAGACCGGGCTTTGCAAGGGTGTGAGGACCAGCCCGAAGTCGGAACCGTAACGAATGAATAGTGCGGTTTAGTTATTTACCATATCAGGTAGATAATGTATTTGTTTTTCTCCGGCAAGCTGAAATTCAGGGTTTTCACCATACCGTTTAATGGTTTTTATCGACATTAAACAGAAAATAGGAATCATCATGGGATTAAATGATCCTCAGTGGGGAAGAAAAAAAGGCAATTCCGGTCCACCTGATCTGGATCAACTGTGGCGCAATTTTAACAAAAAGCTCAATAACCTTCTAAAGCGCAAGGGCGGCGGCAACGGATCGAGCGGCGGCGAAGGGCCTGGCGGCGGTCAACCCAAGCGATATGGCGGGGGCATAGGGTTGCTTATCGGGCTGCTCGTAGTGCTTTGGGTAGCGAGTGGGTTTTACATTGTGAACGAAGGCCAGCGAGGCCTGGTGCTGCGCTTCGGTAAATATGTCGAAAGCACCCAGGCCGGCTTGCGCTGGCACCTGCCATATCCGATCGAGGTGGTGGAAGCCGTTAACGTGAGCCAGGTACGGACGGTGGAGATCGGTTATCGGAACAATGTAAGAAGCAAGGTATTGAAGGAATCGCTGATGTTGACCGATGACGAGAATATCATCGACATTCAGTTTGCCGTGCAGTACATCCTGAAGAACCCTGAGGAATTCCTGTTCAACAACCGCGAACCGGAAAACGCCGTGCTACAGGCAGCGGAAACCGCCATACGTGAAATTATCGGTAAAAGCAAAATGGATTTCGTGCTCTACGAGGGGCGCGAACAAGTGGCGGCGAAAGCGACCGATCTGATGCAGCAGATTCTCGATCGTTACAAGATAGGGATTGCGATCAGCAAGGTGACCATGCAGAATGCACAACCGCCGGAGCAGGTACAGGCGGCCTTCGACGATGCGGTCAAAGCCGGCCAGGATAGGGAACGGCAGAAAAATGAAGGCCAGGCCTATGCCAACGATGTGATTCCAAAGGCCAAGGGTAACGCCGCGCGCCTGCTGGAAGAGTCCGAAGGATACAAGCAACGGGTGATTGCAAGTTCCGAGGGTGAAGCAAGCCGGTTTAAACAGGTTCTCGTCGAATACAACAAAGCGCCCGCTGTCACCCGTGACCGGCTTTACCTGGACATGATGGAGCAGGTGCTTTCAAACACGAGCAAGGTCATTGTGGACCAGAAAAGCGGCAGCAATCTGCTCTATCTGCCCTTGGATAAACTGATACAGACGAGTGGACCTTCGTCTCCAACCGCATCCTCCTCTGAGGCGCCGGCTGCCGCCGCTGCACAAGAGGCCATGCCTGACAGCGCTGCTCGAACTCGCGAGGCATTTCGCGGCCGTGAACGGGAGACAAGATAAGTGAAAAACTATACCTCTTTGCTCTTGGGTGCGCTTGTCGCCCTCGTTCTTCTGGCGACTTCTTCACTTTATATCGTGGATCAGCGCCAGCAGGCAATCTTGTTCCAGCTCGGTGAGGTTGTCGATGTAAAGACGGCGCCTGGCCTGTATTTCAAGATTCCTCTGGCGCAGAACGTGCGCTATTTTGACTCGCGTATCCTGACCATGGATACAGCCGAGCCGGAGCGTTTCATCACCTCGGAAAAAAAGAACGTACTGGTGGATCTGTTCGTGAAATGGCGGATTATTGACGTCAAGCAATATTACATCAGTGTACGCGGCGACGAAATGCTCGCACAGACCCGGTTGTCTCAAACGGTGAATTCCAGTCTGCGCGATGAATTCGGTAATCGGACCGTGCACGATGTGGTTTCCGGCGAGCGCGACATGATAATGGAAATCATGCGCCAGAAAGCTGATGCCGATGCGCGCAAGATTGGCGTGGAAGTTGTGGATGTCCGGCTGAAGCGCGTGGATTTGCCACAGGAAGTGAGCGAATCGGTCTACCGCCGCATGGAGGCGGAGCGGAAACGGGTCGCCAATGAGTTGCGTTCTACCGGCTCGGCGGAGTCCGAAAAAATACGTGCTGATGCCGATCGCCAACGTGAGGTCATCCTGGCGGAAGCTTATCGAAGGGCCCAGGAGGTAAAAGGTGAGGGTGACGCCAAGGCCTCCGCAATTTACGCCAGCGCTTTCCAGCCCAACCCGGAATTCTATGCTTTCTATCGCAGTCTTGAAGCCTATAAGCAGAGCTTCAAAAACAAGGGCGATATGATGGTACTGGAGCCTAATTCTGAATTCTTCAAGTATCTGAAGAACTCGGGCCGAAGCGCCAAATAATAGGCATCTTTTATCAGCTGCCGGAGAACAGGTACTTGCGAATTCTGAATTGCCGGTTGACACGGAGTCATAACAGACCATCTAAAACATATGAGCCGTATCCTGGCCCTGCTCTATTTTCTTCGTGTTCCCGGTCGGTAAAATGAGTTCGCGCAGAATTGTAGATCATCGAGTCTACTGAGGGTATGGCGGCATGTGGGATACTTTACTAATGGCGTTTGCCCTGATGTTGGTGTTGGAAGGGCTTCTTCCGTTCCTGATACCCGGCGTTTGGCGCGAAACCTTCAGGAAGCTGACCGAAGCTGGCGACAGCCAGATACGCTTTATCGGTCTTACCTCCATGCTGGCGGGACTTCTGCTACTTTACCTTGTGAAATAGATCTGCGCGTTCGCGCTTCTCTTCAAAGCACTGGAACGTAAACATGCGTGCGTGGGTTCTTCCCGAGTATATTGAGGATATCCTGCCTGCCGAGGCATTTCGCATTGAGATGATGCGCCGGCGTGTGATGGATTGGCTATTCGTGCACGGCTACGAATTGGTGGGCCCCCCTTTACTGGAATATGTGGAATCGTTACTTAAGGGCAGTGGCGGCGATACCAATTTGCGCATGTTCAAAGTAGTGGATCAGCTGAGCGGCCGAATGATGGGACTACGTGCCGATATGACGCCACAGGTTGCGCGTATCGACGCCCACTTGTTGAACCGCAAGGGCATTACTCGCCTTTGTTATGCAGGTACTGTATTGCATACGGTGCCATCGGGCTTGACCCGGACCCGGGAGCCCCTCCAGGTTGGCGCCGAGCTTTACGGTCATATCGGTCTGGAAAGCGATCTGGAGGTTCAGCGGCTTATGCTGCAATGTCTGGCAATTGCCGGTATAGGTAAAATTCACCTTGATCTCGGCCACGTTGCCGTATTTCGAGGCCTGGTCAAAGGCGCGGGAATTCCAGCCGAGCTTGAAACGGAATTATTTGGTGTATTGCAGGCGAAGGATAAGTCTGCGTTGGAAAAGCTTTGCACCCGCCTTGATGTGGATACGCGAGCGCGGCAGGCACTATTGCTGTTACCCGAACTGTATGGCGACAAACAAATACTGACGCTTGCGCGTAAATCCCTTCCGGGCTATCCGGAGATAGTCACAGCGCTGGATGAATTGGAAATGGTGGGAACGGAGTTGAGTCCGCTGGTGGATTCGCTCGCGTTTGACCTGGCTGATCTACGCGGCTATCACTATCACAGCGGCATGGTGTTCGCGGCATATACGTGCAGCAGCCCAAATGCAATTGCACTGGGTGGACGCTATGACGAGGTTGGTAAGGCATTTGGAAGAGCGCGGCCGGCTACCGGCTTTAGCATGGATTTACGGGAGCTGTCGGGATTGGTGCAACCACAACCCTACCCAAAGGGAATTTCGGCACCTTATGTGAAAGGTGACGAAGCGCTTGAAAAAAGAATCGAACAGCTTCGTGATGAAGGTCAGGCAGTAGTGGTTGAATTGCCTGGGCACGAGGATGATCAGGGTATTTTCAACTGTGACAGGAAATTGATACTGGAAGGCGGCGTTTGGTCAATAGTAAAGGTTTAACTCGAATATCAGATGCAGCATGCAAAAAGAGATTGGCAGACATGACAAAAAACGTGGTCGTCATTGGAACCCAGTGGGGCGACGAAGGCAAGGGCAAGATAGTGGATTGGCTTACGGATCACGCACAAGGCGTGGTTCGCTTCCAGGGCGGTCATAACGCCGGGCATACGCTGGTCATCGGTGGCAAGCAAACTGTGCTGCACCTGATTCCTTCCGGAATCTTGCGCGAGAACGTCGCGTGCTATATTGGCAATGGCGTAGTCGTGTCACCCCAGGCGTTGCTGGATGAAGTCGACATGCTGGAGAAAGCAGGGATCGACGTGCAGGGGCGGCTACGCATCAGTGAAGCCTGCCCTCTCATCCTGCCCTGCCACGCTGCACTCGACACAGCCCGGGAAACAGCCAGGGGGTTGGGCAAAATTGGTACGACAGGACGAGGCATTGGGCCGGCGTATGAGGACAAGGTGGCACGCCGCGCGGTCCGGCTGCAGGATTTGTTTCACCGTGACCGCTTTGCCGCGAAGCTGGGCGAAATGCTGGATTATCATAATTTTGTACTGAAAAATTACTTCAATGCACCAGTGGTGGATTTTCAGCAAACCGTGGACGATACGCTATCCCTGGCGGAGCGGATCAAACCCATGATGGCGGATGTGCCACGACTTTTGTTCGAAGCCAACCGGTCCGGCAGCAACCTGTTATTTGAAGGGGCACAGGGCACGTTGCTTGATATTGATCATGGCACGTACCCGTTTGTTACGTCGAGCAACTGCATTGCGGGTGCGGCGACAACCGGAAGCGGGATTGGTCCGCAGATGCTGCACTATGTATTGGGCATCACCAAGGCTTATACAACCCGGGTTGGAGCCGGACCCTTCCCGACCGAACTGGTTGACGACGTCGGCAGGCACCTTGCCAAGCGGGGCAATGAGTTTGGGGCAACCACTGGTCGCCCGCGCCGTTGCGGCTGGTTTGACGCCGCCGCGTTAAAGCGCTCGATTCAGATCAACGGTGTTTCGGGGCTGTGTGTCACCAAACTTGACGTATTGGACGGCGTCGAAACGCTGCGTGTGGGCGTCGGTTACAAATTGATCGGAAATGGTGAGGGCGAAAATTTCAGGGAGATCTTGCCCGTGGGCGCAGAGGAACTCGCCTGCTGCGAGCCGGTGTATGAAGAAATGCCCGGATGGACCGACAGCACGGTAGGAATCAGGAATTTCAGGCAACTCCCCGCAGCAGCACGAAAATACCTGAAGCGGATGGAAGAGGTGTGCGAGGTGCCGATAGATATGATATCAACCGGGCCGGACCGGGAAGAGACGATTGTATTGCGGCATCCCTTCGAGTAACCCTTTTTAATATTCCGGTTCGAGACACTTGCAAAAACCCGGCAACATTCCTGACTCATCGTTGATCGGACATTTGAGCTCTCAAAAGGTATGAGCGGCTACAACATTCGCAAAGCAAGCTGGGAGTGTGATAGGCGCGCATTATGTGCAATACGGGAAACAGTTTTTGTCCGCGAACAAGGCGTTCCTGTCGAACTGGAATGGGACGAATTTGACGCGGGTTGTACTCATGTCCTTGCCTCAGATGCAGCGGGAAATCCTATTGGCACGGCCCGGTTTTTACCAGGTGGAACCATCGGACGCATGGCGGTGCTCAAGGAATGGAGAGGCAAAGGTGTGGGCGGCGCACTCTTGCAATGGCTGCTGCAGGAAGCTGGAGATCGGCAGATTCAGCAGGTCACCTTGAATGCGCAGATATATGCTGCCGGGTTTTATGCCAAATTCGGCTTTCAGATAGCGGGGGAAAAGTTCCTGGATGCTGGGATCCTGCATGTGAAAATGGTTCTGCGATTGTAGCTCGCGGCCAAGTCAAGTAAATCCGGATTGAGATTTTGCCCGGCTATCACGGGCAACATTCACCTCCCCATACCCGACTTACTCCCCCGAGATCAGCCATTATCGATTTCGAAAGCTGCATATTTTACATACACAAGCACCGTCGAAAGATGTGATTAAAAAGGGACCATAAAATCAAGCGATAATACGACCTGGTCTTTTTTCCCTCCGAATGGCCGGTAGGTTGCGCCATGGAGCGCATCCACGTTGTCATATCGTACATTCGGGCGAACATTAAACTGCTGAATCGGCTTCCACTCCAGCTTCAGCGTCTTGGCCGCTTTCCAGTTCATCCCCACTGTGACTGCGTAATAATCGGCCGGTACGCTGGTGCTATTGCCGAACTGGCCACGGCCCAGCGCATAGCTCAATCCGCGGTTGTCTGTAGCGGCCGCTACACGGCCGGGTGAAAATACGCGAAAACCGTCTCGATCGCGGAACCATTCGCCACGAACGCCAACTGATAGTTGAGGCGTAAGATCATAGTACAGGTGCGTGTTGATACCGTACCATTCCGCATTCTTGTTCACACCGTTCAATAATACCCCGCCGGCGTAACCATGATCGTGCTGGAAAACAAAATGTGTCTTGGTGGTGATCTTGTGCTTCAGCACGACGCTGTACATTCCCCAGGGTTCGTTGCTTCGTGTGGAGGTCTCGCTATAGGTGCCGCTGATATTGGCCGAACTCGCCATGTCGTCGCTGGTCCAGGTAATGCCCCCTATCCCTCCCCAGTTACCCAACTGCTTATCGAATGCCCCATCCCATCCGCCAGTGGCGCTCCCGGTAGTAACCCCGCCGATAATCGACCAGTTCCCGCTGATCTTGTAGTTACCCAATGCGCCGGTGTGGGTGAAAGGTTCACCATATTGCATTGTATAAGCATGGGTGTAAAAGAAATTGTCTGGAGCTGGAACCGACTCGTAACCGATGGGTGTATAAAAATGGCCGAGCTTGACATTCAAGCCATTCCCGACCGGTACGTAAGCTTCCGCATATGCCTGCGGAAGCGCAATGCCATAGTATCGGGTCGACGCACAGCACAAATCGAGATCCCAGTTACTTCTGTCCAGGGGTTGGCCAGTATTTACATCGAATGCAGGAACGCCGTATGCCTGAGTAAAAATAGCATCCGTACCAAACATGAAATCGAAACGCCCGCCAAAATCCCACGAGCTGCCCTCGGCCACGACGGGGCGTTGTATAAATATATTGAACTGATTCAGTTGAAATCGATTTGACCGATCCGCAAAAGTCACGGGGCCGTTGAACCCGCTCGCCTGGCCTGGGTTGAAAGTCGCTCCACCATTGATCCAGCCGCCTACCCGTATCCCGCTATCTTTAAACCACTCGACTGCCGCATTCGCATGAACATCCGCTGATCCGGCAACCGCTGCGAACAGGCTGGCCGCAGAAACAAACGCCATCCGGCTTCTGCGTTTGGGCATGCACGACATATAGTGATTCCCCTGGGTAAAAACACTACATCTGAAATTGTTATTCTTCCGGCAACGTAACATGCCATATATAAATAAAATGTTATTTTATTGTGAATAATTTGTTAAGTTCTCAGATTTTTGTGAAGGTTTTCAGCCTCCATTTATCGATAATGATGTGAAAAAGAACGCGGAATGGGACGGTGCCCATCAAGAGGAACGAACTGACAGATTCAGATTGAGGTTCAGATCTTTTTTTGCCATGGTGTGAAATACGCAGTTCTCGGCTTCAATGATCGCCTCGCCGCTCGGCAGCGCTGCATTCCTTGCGTTATACCGAACCAGGAGCAGGCTCAGGGCAATCTCGCCGTGCGATGCCGCTATTAAAAAAACGAGGAGTGAGGGAAGCCGTTAAATACAGACAAGCGGAGTTGACTGAAGGAGCCATCCTCGTGCCCGGCAATTCCCAAAGATAAGCTGGCGATATTTCACTTCCGGTATCTCTAGGTCTAAGGGTTTAAGTTCGATTTACGTCTTATGCGCTACCCGCCCGGAGCCTATGACATCAGAAAGGGATAGTCGCATCGAGAGAAAAAACAATTTGATCTTTTTGGTTATCGAAAGGCCTGTACGATTGATTGATGCCGTCCGCTCTATCGTAACGAATATTGGGGCGAATGTTCAGCTTCTGCATGGACTTCCAGTCCAACTTCAGCCTTTTGGCCGCTTTCCAGTTCATGCCAATAGTGACCGCATAATAATCCGCTGGCGCACTGGTGGGCGCAAAGGCGCCGGCAAAACTGCGTCCTGTGCTATCGGTAGCCGCAAGTACCCGAAAAGGCGAGAAGACGCGAAAACCGTCTCTATCCCGAAACCATTCCCCTCGAATCCCGATGGACAGATCTTCCAGAAGATCATAGTACATATGCGTGTTGATACCATACCATTCGGCATTCCTGTGCTCGCCATTCAACAAGACTCCCCCGGCATAGCCGTGGACGTGGTGTAGAACCAGATGCGTTCTAGGGGTGACTCTATGTTGCAGCACAATGTTGTACATACCCCAGGGTTCATTGCTGCGCGTGGAAGTTTCGCTGTACGTACCCGTGATATTGGCCGACGTTCTCTTATCATCGCTGGTCCATGTAATGCCACCCAGGCCGCCCCAGTTCCCTAACTGCCTATCAAAACCCCCGTCCCATCCACCGGTGGCGCTACCGGTGATTGCGCCACCCATGACGGACCAATTTCCATTGACTGTATAGTTACCCACGACGCCTGTATGGGTAAACGGCTCGCCATTGTTAAACGTATAGGCATGAGTGTAAAAAAAGTTGTCAGGAGCCGGCACTGTCTCATAGCCGGTCGGAGAATAAAAATGGCCAACTTTGACGTTGAGGCCGTTGCCTACCGGAAGATAGGCTTCAACATAAGCCTGGGGAAGCGCAATACCGTAGCTGCGGGTCGAGGAACAGCACAGATCGAGATCCCAGTTTCCCCTGTCAAGCGGCTGACCGGAATTCACGTCAAATGGAGGTACACCGAAAGCCTGGGTATAAATAGAGTCGGTGCCAAACATGAAATCGAAACGGCCACCTAGATCGAACGCATTGCCTTCCGTTACCACGGTGCGCTGTATAAACACATTAAATTGATTTAATTGAAACCGGTTGGCACGGTCCGCGAAAGTAACGGGTCCGTTGTAGCCGTTGGCCGGATTGCCCGGGTTAAAAGTTGCACCGGCATTGATCCAGCCACCAACCCTTATACCACTATCCTTGAATACATCTATTATGCCCGCAGCATGGATACCCGAGTTCATGATGATCGATAACAGGCTGCCTACCGCAAATAGAAGCTGGCGTTTGCCTTTTGGCATGCATTTCATTTTTATTTTTCCTTAGTTCCCCGGACATAAGGATTTGAAGCCGTTCGAAACAATCGATGTTTCGGTTTAACAAGATTCGTGACCTCCAGCGAGAACACGAGCTGATCCTTCCTGTCAAAAAAGGCCAAAATGCCACATCAATATCCTCCACCCCATCGTAACGAATGTTCGACCGAATATTCAGCTCTTACATCGATTCGTGATCGATTTTTCAGTATTTTCGCAAACGTTCAGTTCATATCCCGGAGTGACTGCGTAATCGTTTGCGGATACCTGTACAGCGATGTTAGCCGCATGCTGACTTCCCCAAATCGCCCGAGTTCTTTTCCGGGAGACATACCCTGCGTTCACTAGGAGCCGGGTTAAACCCGCATGGAATATTCAGACCGCACCTATCCCAGAAACAGTTTATAGGCCGGGTTCGCGCTTTCATCCCAGTAACGGTTGTCCAGTTTGCCGAGAAACGCCTTGAACTCCGCCTTCTCTTCGGGCGGCACCTCCAGTCCCACCAGCACGCGACCGTAGTCGGCGCCATGGTTGCGGTAGTGGAACAAGCTGATATTCCAGTGATGGCTCATGCTGTTCAGAAATTTCATGAGCGCACCAGGCCGGTCGGGAAATTCAAAGCGATAGAGCAGTTCATTTTGTATTTCACGCGCACGCCCCCCTACAAGATGGCGTATATGCAGTTTCGCCATTTCATTGTCGCTCAGATCTTCAGTGCGCAAGCCGCTTCTTTCCAGATTTTTAATCAGTTTTGTCGCTTCGTCGCGATTGCGGACGGAGACAGCAACGAACACGTGCGCTTCTCTCGGATCGGCATAGCGGTAGTTGAATTCCGTAATACTTTTCGCTCCCAGCATGGCGCAAAACTTTTTGAAACTGCCAGGCTCTTCGGGAATCGTTACTGCCATCACAGCTTCCCGCTGCTCACCCAGTTCCGCTCGTTCGGAGACATGGCGCAGACGATCGAAATTCATGTTGGCGCCGGAAGCGATTGCAATCAGATTTTTATCGCGAATTCCCTCCCGTCTGGCATAAGCCTTTGCTCCTGCCACAGACAGCGCTCCGGATGGCTCCAGAATTGCGCGGGTATCCTCAAACACATCCTTGATCGCAGCACAAATCGTGTCAGTATCAACCAGTATGATTTCATCCACCAGTTCACGGCACAAGCGGAACGTTTCTCCTCCCACCTGCTTCACCGCCACGCCATCCGCAAAGGATCCCACCTGCGCGAGCCTGACACGGCGGTTTTTTTTCAATGACTGATACATGGAATCGGCGTCAACGGGCTCGACTCCGATAATCTTGATATCAGGATAAAGTCTCTTTACATACGCTGCGACACCGGAAATAAGTCCGCCGCCGCCCACCGGCGCAAATATGGCATGAATGGCGCCAGTATGCTGGCGCAGGATTTCCATACCGATTGTGCCTTGTCCCGCGATGATGTCCGGATCATCGTAGGGGTGCACGAACGTGGCATGCTCCTCTGCCGCATATTTGCGCGCGTAGGCGTAAGCGTCGTCATAAGAATCTCCATGCGATATCACGGTCGCTCCCCGCGCCTCAACGGCCTGTGTTTTGATTTGCGGCGTGGTAACCGGCATCACGATGGTCGCGCGGCAATTCAGCCGTTGTGCCGCAAGCGCCACCCCCTGTGCATGGTTGCCTGCCGACGCTGTCACCACGCCGCGCTTGAGCACGGCCGGAGAAAGCTTGACCATTTTATTGTATGCCCCGCGCACTTTGAATGAAAAAACCTCCTGCATATCCTCGCGCTTGAGAAATAGCTGGTTGTGTATGCGCGCAGATAAATTTGACGCTAGCTCCAACGGAGTTTCCACCGCTACGTCATAGACCTGGGCAGTGAGAATTCTTTCGAGATAGTTATTTTTCATCCAAACCGATACTTGGCGATGTCAGCGATTCAACATTTTAGCATGCCAGGAAACGCTGAATGCCCAGCTTCATTGTTAAAATCGGCGGATAGTATTATCCTCACGAATAATCAGTTTTTTTCTTTCACAAAAATAACATCATGACGCAAGACGAGCAAAAACAGGCGGTCGCCGAGGCCGCTATCCAGCATGTCCCCGCGGGTTGCATAGTCGGGGTGGGTACCGGTTCCACTGCAAATTACTTCATCGACGGACTGGCCAGGATCAAGCACAAAATCGAGGGGGCGGTGGCAAGCTCAGAGGCAACTGCACGCCGCCTCGGCGATCATGGCATCGAGGTCATGGATTTAAACAGTGTCGATGAACTTCCGGTATACGTGGATGGCACAGACGAGATCACAGAACACCTGCATATGATAAAAGGCGGCGGGGGGGCATTGACCCGGGAAAAAATCGTCGCTGCGGTGGCGAAAAAATTCGTCTGTATTGCCGACCAGAGCAAGCTTGTCAAACTGCTCGGCAGGTTTCCACTGCCTGTGGAGGTTATTCCAATGGCGCGCAGCTACGTGGCACGGGAGATAGTGCGCCTGGGCGGGCAGCCCATGCTGCGCCAGGGATTTATCACCGACAACGGCAACGTGATCCTGGACGTCCATGGGCTGCAGATCCTGAATCCGATTGAACTGGAAACCGCACTCAACCAGATCACGGGCGTCGTGACCAACGGCTTGTTTGCGAAGCGCGGAGCGGATGTATTGCTGCTGAGCAGCGACGATGGTATCCGGACAATAGTTATTTGATGCCAGCAGTAATAAAACCGCCATAACCGGTTAGTACCATTCTTTCATTTTGGTTGTACAACAGGAGCGCAATGGCAAGCAGCGAACATATATCCAAACAATTTGACGCCGATCTCGAAGCGGTGCGCACACGCGTGTTGCACATGGGCGGATTTGTGGAAGAGCAGATCGAGAGAGCCATTGAGGCGCTGATCACCGGTAACGAGAGCCTCATAGAAAATGTTATCGCCGATGATCACCGCGTCAATGCGATGGAGGTATCGATAGACGAAATATGCAGCCAGATTATCGCCCGCAGGCAACCAGCCGCCGGGGATTTACGCATGATCATGACGGTCATCAAGACCATCACCGACCTCGAGCGCATCGGCGACGAAGCAGAAAAAATTGCTCGCATGGCCAAGCTGATCTACGAAACCGACCGCATGCATATGCCGCGTTTTGTCGAGATCAGGCATGTTGCCAACGTCGCCCTGGAAATGCTGCGCAAGTCCCTGGATGCATTTGCCCGTCTTGACGTGACCGCAGCGGCTCAGGTCGTGCGCGAGGACGAACAGGTGGATGAGGAATTCCGTTCCATCATGCGTCAGCTCATCACTTTCATGATGGAAGACCCGCGTAAAATTTCCACGGCCCTCGAAATCCTGTTTGTCGCCAAAGCGATCGAGCGGATTGGCGATCATGCCAAAAATATGTCCGAATATGTGGTGTACATGGTCAAGGGCAAGGACGTGCGCCATGTGACTGCCGAAGAGATCGAGCGTGAAATAAGAGATTAGGTCGATTAGCAGCTGTCGGAACTCAACTGGAACGCCATGCTCGAATACTCCACTCTCGCAGCGGTAGACCTCGGCTCCAACAGCTTTCGTCTACAAGTAGCACGGGTGGAAGGCAAACAGCTTTATCCGCTGGACAGTTTACGCGAAATGGTGCGGCTTGCGGCCGGCCTTACGGCGGACCAGCGACTGGACGAGGATTCTCAAGCCCGCGCTCTGGGTTGCCTGGAACGTTTCGGCGAACGTCTGAGAGGTTTTCCACCGCATACGGTACGTGCAGTCGCAACGAATACCCTTAGAGTAGCCAGAAACGCGCCGGTATTTCTCAAAAAAGCCGAGGCCGCTCTCGGGTTTCCGATTGAAGTGATCGCAGGGCACGAGGAAGCGCGGCTTATCTACCTGGGTGTCGCCCATAGTCTCCCAGCCTCTACCAGCCCTCGCCTGGTTATGGACATCGGCGGCGGCTCTACGGAATTTATCATTGGCAGCCGTCTGAAGCCGGTCAAGCTGGAAAGTCTTTATATGGGCTGCGTCAGTTACAGCCTGCGCTTTTTTCCGGACGGCAAGATTACGAAGGGTGCGATGAGACGGGCCGAACTCTCGGCGCGCAGCGAGATACAGACTATCGCCGCACAGTTTTCCAGCACTCATTGGCGGGATGCATTCGGATCATCCGGCACAGCGCGTGCACTGGGTGACATCATCAAGCTGAACAAGCTCGCCACGGAAAGCAGCGAGGGGGACATCACCGCGGATGGGCTGGAAAATTTTCGGGACCGTTTGCTCAAGATTGGCGATATTGAAAAGCTGGAGCTTGCCGGACTACGCGCTGATCGCGCGCCAGTAATCGCCGGAGGTTTTGCCATCATGTCTGCCGCATTTGCCGAACTGGGGATCCAGCGCATGTCGCAGGCAATGGGCGCATTGCGCCAGGGTGTGCTTTATGATTTGCTCGGGCGCTTTCATAAGCATGATATGCGTGAAGTAACGGTTAGACGATTCATGCAACGTTACCGGGTGGATGCTGCTCAGGCAGGACGGGTGGAATCGCTGGCGCTATTGCTGGGAAAACAGTTGCTGAAGGATTTTCCTGATGAAGCGGAAACATTGCTGCAAACCCTGTCATGGGCTGCGCGATTGCATGAGGTGGGCATTTCAATAGCCCATTCCGGCTATCACAAACACTCCGCATATATTCTCGGCAATGCCGATATGCCCGGTTTCTCCAGAAGGGAACAAGAGCGATTGAGTGCGCTTGTGCTCGTCCAGAGGGGTATGCTCGGTAAAGCGAGAGAATTTATCGCGGCCCCGCTGGATTTTGCTCTGCTGTGCGCACTTCGTCTGGCGACATTGTTTCACCGCAGCCATGGTGATATCAAGATACCGCGATTGGAAGTCAGCCTGGATGATAATGAGCTGGAACTCTCCATCGAACGAGGCTGGTTAGAAAAAAATCCGTTGACCGATACCGCACTTTCTGCCGAAATGGAACAATGGGGTGTTCTTGGTTTTAATTTCCGGATAACGAGACCGGACTGAATCAAGGCATATAAGGCGGATAACCAGGGGAAGTGCGCAACCGGCGGATACTTGAACAAACGAGGCCATGGCATCACACTCCAAAAAGAGATCTTTAAAAGCGGGGCTGCCCCCGGGCACGCTGGTGCATATCGGTGCAAGGAAAGGTGTTGCTTCCCGCATTACCCTGTTTGATTATGATGCGAATGGCGTACGCGAATCCGAGGTGGCTATCGGAGGATTGGCTGACAAAATCAAGTCCGCGCGAGGTATTAAATGGGTCAACCTTCACGGATTGGGCGATATCGGCGTGATGGAGCAGATCGGCGCCTGTTTTAACCTTCACCCGCTGGTTCTGGAGGACATATTCAATACGGAGCAACGCTCGAAGCTGGAGGATTACGGCGATTATCTTTATGTGGTATTGAAAACCTTCGGCTACGAAACCAGAGGCAGAGAAGAGAAAATATATTCGGAACAGATCAGTCTCGTACTGGGAAAAGATTTCGTGCTATCGTTCCTTGAAGCGGATGGCGTTCAGTTCCGGTCGGTGCTTGATCGCTTGCGTTCAGGTAAGGGCCAGATCGGAAAGTCAGGTGCCGATTTTCTGATGTATAGCCTGATTGATGCCATTGTGGATAGCTATTTCGTCATTCTTGAACAGCTTGATGAAAGAACCGAAGCGCTGGAAGCGGAATTGATAGCCCGCCCACGACCGAATACCCTGCATTCGATTCACCATCTAAAGCGCGAAGGTGCTTTTCTGCTCAGATTGCTGTGGCCGCTGCGCGAAGTTATCAGCTCCTTGCAGCGCGGCGATTCTCCGCTGTTCACCCGTAACACACTGCTCTATCTGAGGGATGTGTACGATCACACCATACACATCATCGAATCCATAGAGTCCTTGCGAGACTTGACAGCGGGCATGCTCGATATCTATATGTCGAGTGTAAGCTTTCGCATCAGCACGGTAATGAAGGTCCTCACGGTCATTACCACCATATTCATGCCGCTTAGCCTGATCGCCGGTATTTACGGCATGAACTTCAAATATCTGCCAGGGCTTGAATGGGACTGGGGGTTTTTTGTGGTGTTGGGCGCGATGGCAGTAATCAGCGTGGGCATGTTGCTGCTATTTCGATGGAAAAAATGGTTATGAAAGGAGGATAGCAAGGCCGTCTTAAAATTCGAAAACTTGCCCGCGCTTCAATCTCTCCGGTTTGAATTCCCCTGCTGCTACCTGGATCTCCGCCATCGTGGCATCCTCATTGCCGGGTTCCATGTGAGTGACTAAAAGGCGAACTGGTTTGTTGAGCTGCTTTAATCCCTGCCCCAGCAGTTCCGGCCGCATATGGCCGGAGGCCTCGGCGCCTGCCGTGTTGTAATTGAGAAAGGTTGTCTCAATCATCAGATAGCGCAAATTGCTGATCGCGTTCAACGCAGTCCAGAACGGCTCATGGTAAGTGGTATCGCCGCTGAATACAAAGCTCGCCTTGCCGCTATCCAGTTGATAGCCCACGCCGGGAACAGCATGCCGCACCGGTAACGGAGTCACTTTCCTTCCTGATAACTCCACAGTCTCCCCTACCGCAACAGGTTGGAACACGATATAGGGGTTGTCGGGCATAGGTAGCCGAGTGTAATCCGGCCAAAGACGAAAATTGAACATATCCTGCTTCAGTGTGGCAATCGTTTCAGGTAGTGCATAAACCGTCAGCGGCCTGTTGCGGCGCGGCCCCACCATGTCCGCTACCATTGGGAGCAGTCCCGCATGGTCGAGATGCGAGTGGGTAAGAAATACCGTATTGATACATAACATTTCGGCGAGCGTCAAATCTCCGGCCCCGGTACCCACGTCAATCAGAACGTCGTCGTCCAGCATCAGGCACGTGGTTCTCAAGTTCGCCGCCACCCCACCGGTGCATCCAAGTACGGTTACGCGCATTTTATTTCCATCAGTGAATGCAGTGAAGAAATGCTATCAGAAATGGCTGTCGCCCTTGGGGCGATGAAAGACGCAAAAAGAACGACTTAGAACTGAAAAATCCACGCTCCCCTGAATATCCCGGAGGCTCCTCAAAGCAACCTGAGGCTGCAGCCGTGTGCTGCCGCAGACCTTTCCCACATCAATACCTTGATGCCCCATATACGTGCCCAGGGAATGATCAAGGCACGCGACAGGCGTGAAACATCGGGTAGCATCCATATTTCCGAGATACGCTTGTCCTCTCGCCAGCTACGCAGCAGAAGTCTCATCACGGCCCCCGCGCCTATGGAATGGCTGCGCATCTGCAAGCAGAGAAGTTGTCGCGCCGGTTCCGGCGAAAGCCAATGAACATAGCCGCCCTGGTGAAACACGTTCTCGAGCGCATCAAGAAGTATTGAGGGAAAACGCGTCAGCGGATAATTTCCCGAGAGAAGCAGAATGTTACGCCGGGCGTTCGGATAGCGCGAGAAATAAAGGTTGCGGTTGTGCCTCACCAGTGCCCTGAAAGACCGGCCGCGCCCGAATGATCCACCGCCCTTGTGCTGTATACAAGCGTCGGGATGCACACCGAGCCGCCAACCTCGCAGGTCGAGCCGGCGGCCAAGATCTACATCTTCGTAATAACCCCGACCGAATGCCGGGTCAAAGCCACCGGCCTCCTGGAAAACCTTGCGACGAACCAGAAACGCGTGCCCCTGAAGGCGGTAGGTAGCAATGTAACCGCCGGGTCGACGCAGATATTGGTCCAGATCGTGCCTGGCATAGTCATTGCCCCCGGGAATGATGACCGCTAGCTGCGGATCAGTCGCCAGTGCCGCACAGAGCAGCGGCAGGAAATCCTCGCTTGCCTCGGTATCCGAATTGAGGATCAGGACATAAGATGCGTCGGAGCGATCGACTGCCGCATTTACAGACGCGCCAAAGCCGCGATTAGTCCGGGCGTGATGAACGCGAACGCATTCATGCGGCAATTGCTCGAGCATCTGGCGTGTCTCGGTGCCGGACGCGTCATCCTGTACATGAATATATCTGACGGATTCGCCGAGGAACGTAATGACGGAATCGATGCAGCGCCGCGTCAGTACTGGCGCGTTGTAGACCGGGATTATCACATCGATGGATGGCATTACCGGCATACGGCTCAGCAATCTCCTTGAAAAACTAGGCGGAAAACCCGCTAATCATGCGAAAGCCAGTTTAGCGGCGTTATCGTGCGGATGAGCTCGATACTGGCTGGCCTCTGGCCGCACCTGTCCCTCCAGCAATGCCACATAACGGGATAGTACGTCGGGACCCCCTACATCAATCATTTCCCTCAGAAAGCGTTGGCGGTGTTCTTCTATATAAAAAGAATCGCAGCCATGGGAAAGAAACCTTTCGATATTTTTATACACATCATCCCGGCAACGCAGCTCTGTCTCAGGCATGAATTCAGCCAGCGCGGACCGTCCCGCATGCAGATAGTCAGCCGCCAGTACCGGCTTCTTTGTCTTGACTGCTTCAAATACAACCGAAGTGGCAAGATCAATGATGACATCCGCCCAATTCATGAGATAAATGGAATGAACATCACCACCGGCTACGCTGACGTTTGACAAACGCCGCAGGGAAACATCCTTTGTCAAGGATTGTTGCCAGCCTCCGCGGGTATGGGGCTTGATCACCAGCTCCACCCCTGGAAAGCCGGCAACGATACGTACGACCTCGCCCACTTCCTCCCAGAATGTGGAAAAATTGCTCTTTCTCAAAAACATTACCACCTTGAGCTTGCTGTCGGAGCGGGTCAGTGGCGAAGGGGGCATCAATTCGGCCAATTTGGCGAGCCATTCGTCGCAGTAGCGTGGCGAACCTAGTACGGCAAGCTTCTGATTATCCATAAAGGGGCGAAAACGCACCGAGCATAACTCGTTGGGCACCACAACTCTTTCAAAAATGCCCGCGTTGGCAAACGTGGTATCCGGTTCCAGGCGCAATTCCCGGCGCCGAATCAACTGGCTGGCATGGGGACTATCGCCATGCGGCAGCGATACCGTGCCCAGGCCCATATCACGCGCTGTCGACAGCACCACCTTGACCCATTCCACGCAAATGGACGAATTTCTTTCTATCCAGTCGAATACCACTACGCCCTCGTCATTGTCGCCAAAACTACGCGTCAACAAGCGCTTAGCGGTACTTCGCCAGATCGGTTCACGCCGCCTGGCGTCATAAAATGATGCCAGGGCATTCATGATCGGACCGATGAACGGGCGACGCAAACTGCGGATCAGTATCAGCGTCTGGAAAAACCACCTGATAAATTCGATAGGCGGCAACACATCGGCGATGTAGGCCATGCGCACGCCGTTGAGCCCCTGCAGGAACTTGATCCGGTAATCACCGCGAAACCGCGAGTTCCCTATCAGAACAATATCGCAGGTATGCCCCGAATCGATCCACTTGGAGATTACCGGTGTAATATGGTCTATGTCGTTATAATGACGGAGGAAAAAAAGCGCTTTCATCCCCGCATTCTCATCCTTTGCATGTTGGTAACAAGCAGTATACCCATCATTTAATTGAGGATTCCGATATGTTTCTGGTGGCGAAAAGCGCGTAATTGTACACTGGCGAATATTCGTTTACTAGCACGGCCGTCGTTTTAGTCCGTAGCAGTCTGTTAGAATAACCTGTTTCGGATTCGCTCCTGATACTTGCGAATAGCTGATAATCGGCAATCAACAACTAAAGCACCCCGACCGATAAATCCAAGGAATGTGAAACTATTAATGAAAACAATCGCTGTAATACCGGCACGTATGGGTTCGTCCCGGTTTCCCGGTAAACCGGTTGCGAAACTGCTGGGCCGCACGATGCTGGAACATGTCTACAAGCGTGTTGCGCTGAGCCGCGCACTCGATGCCACCTACATCGCCACTTGCGATGAGGAAATCCGCCGGGCGGCGCAGGATTTTGGCGCCCCGGTAATAATGACGGCTGACACCCATGAAAGAGCCAGCGATCGAGTTGCCGAGGCAGCAGCCGGAATTGATGCTGAACTCATTGTCATGGTACAAGGTGACGAACCGATGACCCGTCCGGAGATGATCGATGAGGCGGTAGAGCCGTTTCGGCACGATCCGCAATTGGGCTGCGTTAATCTGGTGCGAAGTATTGACAACAAAACTGACTTTTACGACTTTAACACAATTAAGGTGGTGATGGATCAACGGGGCAATGCCCTGTTTATGTCGCGGCAGCCGATACCAACCTCGCCGGGTTCCTCACAATTGAATTTCCAGCCCACCTTCGCTTATAAGCAAGTCTGTATCATTCCGTTTCGGCGCAGTACCTTGCTTGATTTCGCGGGATTACCACAAACACCGCTGGAAAAACTGGAGTCGGTGGACATGCTACGATTGCTGGAGCATGGCTATCGAGTGAAGATGGTAAGAACGGAGTTCAATACCCAGGCGGTGGATACTCAGGCCGATCTGGAGCGCGTGGCAAAGTTGATGGAAGAAGACCCGCTGCTGGCCTCATACTGAGTCAGCATCCCTCCGCCCAAATCGAGATAGCTGTGTAAAGGTTTTATTGGATTTATTGGATTATTCATGCAATTAAAATCGAAACTTGCCCGGAATGCGTTAACCATCGGCTCGTGGATTACCCTGGGACATCCGGCGATCGCCGAAATCATGGCTGCAGCCGGATTTGATTGGCTCGTGCTGGATACCGAGCACAGTGTTCTGGAGTTGAGCGAAGTTCAAATACTGATTCAGGCGCTCGACGGGCGGGGATGCCCGGCTATCGTTCGGCTGACCTCGAATCACCCCGATCAGATCAAGCGTGTCATGGACGCCGGTGCAACGGGCGTAATGGTGCCGATGGTCAAAACCGCGGCAGATGCCGAGGCTGCGGTCCAGGCCGTCTACTACCCGCCTCGCGGCCATCGTGGAGTCGGTCTGGCGCGCGCACAGGGGTACGGCGCGACATTTCAGCAGTATCGGCGCTGGCTGGAAGACAACGCCGTCGTAGTAGTCATGATTGAGCATATCGACTCCGTCGATGCCATCGATTCCATTCTTTCCGTACCTGGAATTGACGCTTATATCATTGGTCCCTACGATCTGTCCGGGTCGATGGGACATCCAGGCGAACTCGATTATCCGGAGGTTCAGGCAGCGATAACACGGGTGCTGGAAGCTGGGCGCCGCCTCGGCAAGCCCGGAGGCATTCATGTAGTCGAACCCGATCCCGAGCAGTTGCTCCGCAACATCCAGGCCGGCTTCAGCTTTCTTGGCTACGGTTTGGACATTCGCATCCTCGACACGCTTTGCCGAAGCCATATGCAAAAAATAAGGGAAGGTCTATGAGCAAACTTGTCATTTCCACCTCGTCGTTTGATATGGACAATAATCCCCATATCCAGCATTTACTAAGAAAGGGCATGCAGGTTGCCGCCAATAGCTATGGGCGCAAAATCACGGAAGATGAAGCCATCGCATTGCTGGGCAACGATGCTGTAGGAATGATCGCCGGGATAGAACCCCTGACGGAGCGTGTTTTCGCATCCGCCAGAAACTTGAAAGTGATATCGCGCTGCGGGAGCGGTCTGGATAGTGTCGATCTTGCGGCAGCGAAGCGCCACGGTATTACTGTTCTCAATACACCGGAGGCGCCTGCCCAGGCAGTGGCCGAGCTTACCTTGGCCCTGATATTGACCATTTTGAGACGGATATGCGAAACTGATAAATTGGTCCGTGCCGGCCAGTGGCCACGAACACAGGGACGGCTACTGGCCGCCCAGCGCGTGGGTATCATTGGCCTGGGAAGAGTCGGCCGGCGCGTTGCGCGCGTGTGTCAGGCGTTTGGCGCCGACGTGGTGGCGCATGATTCATATGTGACGAACTCGCCTGACGGGGTAGAATTGATACCCTTGGAGAAGCTTCTGGCGGAGGCGGACATCATCACCCTCCATGTCACGTATGATGCTGATACTCACCATCTGCTGAACGAGGGGGCTTTTACGCGTATGAAACGCGGCGCCATAGTGATAAATACCGCTCGCGGCGGCCTCATCGATGAAACCGCTCTGGCAGATGCTTTGAATTCCGGGCAGTTGGGTGCGGCGGCGCTTGATGTTTTCGAGCAGGAACCGTACCACGGTCCCCTGCTAAAATGCGAAAATGCAATTCTCACTTCGCATGTCGGCTCACTTGCCAGGGAATCGCGCCAACGCATGGAGATTGAAGCCGCAGAAAATCTGCTGCAGGGACTGATTGAAGCAGGCGTAATGGAAAACGGATAAACAGGGAATGTCCAACGAAATCGCGATAGTATATGGCGCCAGTGGCTTTCTTGGCAGTCATGTGGCCGACGCACTGTCCACTGTCGGCTATCGGGTACGCTTGTTCGATCGCTCCCCATCCCGCTATCAGCGCCAAGACCAGGAAATGATCATTGGCGACATCATGGATCTTGGTCAGGTGACGGAAGCAGCCAAGGGCGCCGACGTGGTTTATAATTTTGCCGCTATTGCGGATATTGATGAGGCCCACGATAAACCGCTGGCTACCGCCACGGTCAATGTGCTGGGCAATATGCACGCACTGGAAGCCGCCCGCCTTGCTGGAGCGCGCCGCTTTGTCTTCGCCAGTACTATTTATGTCTACTCCGAGTCTGGTTCTTTTTACCGTGCCAGCAAGCAGGCGGCTGAACGCTTTATTGAAACGTATCACGAACGCTACGGCCTGGACTACAGCATTTTGCGTTACGGATCATTGTATGGCCGGCGCGCCGACGCGCGTAACGGTATCTACCGCATGCTGCATGAAGCGGTCGAGCGGCATTCGATTACATATCACGGCAGCGGCGAGGCGATTCGCGAGTACATCCATGTGGAGGACGCTGCGCGAATGAGCGTACAGGTGCTTGCACCGGAATTTGCCAACCGCCACCTGATCCTGACCGGCCAGGAGCGGTTACGTATCAGGGACGTCATGACAATGATCTCTGAAATCATGCCCTGGAAAATTGATCTGCATTTCGACCAGGCGCGCGCGGGACATCACTATGAGGTAACCCCTTACGCATTCCAGCCGCGCATTGGCCGCAAACTGGTGCTGAATGAGCATGTCGATCTGGGGCAAGGATTGCTGGATTGTCTTCGGGATATTCACAAGACCATGCGTCACTCCGGTGAAGATGATGAGGCGACGCCGCTGGCGTCGGACAACCGAGCATGAAGATTACAACCTGGCAAGCCATCATTTTCGATTTTGACGGAGTGGTAGTTGAATCCGGTGAAATAAAAACGCAAGCCTTTGTCAATCTCTATCGTGACTATGGCGAGACGATAATGACCGCGGTAGCGCAGTATCACAGCTCGAATGGCGGCATGTCGCGCTATCAGAAATTTCGTTATTTTCAGGAAACGCTTCTGGAGAAACCTCCCCTGACGCCGGACGAAGAGCAGCAGCTGGATCGACGCTTTTCCGAACTGGTGGTAGAGGCTGTGATTGCGAGCGATGCAGTACCGGGCGCGGCCGAACTGATTCGTAAAGAGGCAAAAAGAATCCCGCTATTTGTCGCATCAGGCACACCGGAAGCAGAACTCAATACCATTGTTGGTCGCCGTGGCCTAGCCTCCTATTTCACCGCAGTACGCGGTTCCCCGACACCCAAACAGAAGCTTATCGCAGATATTTTATCGGCTCATGCCCTATTGCCGGAGCGTGTACTGATGATAGGTGACGCCCTGATAGATTATCAAAGCGCGCAGGTTAACAATGTTTCATTCCTGGGACGGGTGCGCCCCGGGGATAAGAACCCTTTTCCGTCGCATGTGAACATATTACCCGATCTGCACCCATTGATCCGCTGAGCGGGGCCACCTGTATCAGTAACCAGCAATTCGATCGCTGAATATTTGCTGATGTAAACCGGTATCAGCGCATCACGCCACGCCGCAACAACTGCCACGAAACTTTGAAACCCCAAAGCAGGGGATGCCGCCTCAACATGGGGGTGACTTCGACACGAACCCCCGTATGGCGCTCAATCTTCCACGCAGCATAGCTGATGCTGTCCTGGAAGGTAAAAGCCGCCTTTGCCAACCGCAGTACAGACAGGACTTTTCCCTGCCAGCGGCGCAGCCGCCAGCGCCACAGCGACTGTCGATGACTCGCTGCATCGGTCAGGCACCGATAATTTCCATCTGCCAACGCCTCCAGCTTTCCCGCCAATGCCGGTATCGCATATGCGGTCAACGCGGCATACTCATCCAGATTGAACTGCGCCAGCTGACGTGCCCGCCCTGCCCGCTCAGGCCGCAGTTCTGCAGCATAGGTCTGCATCAATCCATTAGTCCAGATCGTCTCGACATCCACAATGGAAGCAGTCAGCGTTGGGAGGGTGGACTTCAGAAACGTTATCACCGCATGTGCCAGCGCGTGGTGAATTCTCCTGCGAATACCTTCGTCACTCGCGTACAACAACCTTGTTGGTTGAGCAAAGCGCGCCCACAAATATGGGTGAAACCAGTGCCGGGTTCCTTGCTCAAAATCCGCCATCGAGACCACCGCATACTTGGCGCGAAATTTTTTTTCCTGCTGGGATACCTCCAGATAAAATACATTTGGAGGCAACCATGCGTTTAGATGACGCAGATAGCGCTCAGGGTAAGCACTACCGTAATTGTTCACCACAGCGTAGAAATCCACGACTCCGTCACCAATGTCGTGGGAGCGCAGGCAGGATCCATAAAGAAGAACAGCCTCAAGCGAGGAGCCGAACCGTAATTTCAGTGCTTCAACCAGGACAAAAAAATCCGCCGATACAGCCTCTGAACTCAGTGACGCCATCTCCGATACCAGTTCGTCCGGGGGCTGTTGATCGAATACTGGCGTGCGGTTCGACATTTATAAGTTTGCGTTGGCGCTATTTGCTACCAGAAAACTGATAGGACCGGCTGCCGAGATACGCAATGGCCCACCTTGACTTGCTGCGCGATAGGATTCGCCATCAACGATATAATCGTCGTCTATCATCAATTCCAATACGCTGGTATTGGAACTGAAATAGCCGTTTTGCTCCTTGAGAGCGCTCCCGTGACCTGAAAGCAACTGCAACAACGAGCGCAGCGGGCGCTTTCGCTGCTGTCGCACAAACGTGACATGCAGCGGTTCCTGTTCCTGACCCCAGTATGGGCGCATGCCGAACAGCAGGCGATCAAGGGTACTGGCGAAAAGAAACGTATAAGTTCCGCGATGCAGTTCGATATTTTGCTCGATAACTGCTAGCTGAACCGGCGCCCAGGGGCCCTGACGACGTCCGATGAGCGCGCCGGCGAGATAGCCCAGCATTATGATAGCCGAATAAATTTCCCCTGTTACGCCGAGCTGCTTGATCCGGCCCTGGGAAAATATGACAGCACGGGCAATAAGGCCGATACCAAAGAACATGCCATAGACCTTGGCGGTCCCTGCCTGTTCAATACATAAAACGTGACGCTGTAGCAACGGAGGCAGGTTCCGGTTCAGCAAACACTTGCTTAACTTCCGCAGGTTATCTTCCGGTCTGCCGTGAATACCCAGATCCAGTGCCGTCATATTGGTCGTCCCGCCGGGGATTACGCTCAAAATCGGCCATTTGGCCGGTGGCTGTATTGTGAACAGATGATTCAATACGGCCTGTACCGTACCGTCCCCGCCAACGATGACCAGCAGATCAGTATCAGCTTCGACAAAAGCATCAACCGATGCGCGAATCTCAGGACCGCTCGTCGCGTCCCGGCAGACGGCATCATGGATCCCGCCCATTTCACGTCTTATTGCATCCCTGCGCTTGCGAATACGCCCGCTCAGTGGATTGAACAGGAATCCGACGGTTGCGGAACCTGTTCTAAGTCTATCGATCCTGAATTGTTCTATCATTCAATCTTTGATACTGGCCCCGCAAGGGGACTTAAAGGGATTTATTCTGAGGTTTGTCAAGGCAAGCCGCGCAGATTACAACATATGTTCCATTCATGCCACAGCAACATCTGTCCGCAGCGACTACAAACTCTTTTATTCAGATAGGAAATAATGAGCGGAGACTAGAAAATCCGCCGCAGCCACAAACCGGCAAGCGCAATTAGCACCAACCCCGGCAGAAGCGCGGTTAATGCCGGGTTCAAGTGCAGCAACAGCCCCGCGTTCGCCACAATCTGGTCAAACAAATAGACGCTGATACCGAGCATGGAAGCAAGTACGAGTCTGTTGCCGAGGCCCGCCCGAACCGATCCGAAAACAAAAGGTATCGAAAGCAATAGCATCGCGACAGTTGTCAATATGCCGCCGCCTTTTCGCCATAAAGCAAGTGCATAGGCATCTACCTCCTGTCCGGTGGAACGTAAAAAACGCACATGAAAGAATAACTCGATCGGGGAAAGACTTTCCGGCGACTTGGTCAGCGTCGAAATATCGTCCGGATTCAGAAATGATTTCCATTGCATCGACGCCGTGCTCACGGACTCTATCCCGTTGCCGGTAAAAGTCTTGGTGGTGACATCGCGCAATTCCCATAGATCCCCATCTATGAAATCCGCATATCCGGCATAGGTATAGGTCAGCAGGAAGCCATTATCATCGAAATGCATCAGTTCGATATCTGCTGCTTTTCCCGCGTGCAGCATTTCGCCAATACGTAATATATTTCGTTCGTCGCGGGTCCAGATACCCAGATGCTTGCCAAGTGCGGCGCTCTTCTCAAGCGCGACGGCTCGGGAAGAGATGGCTTTCTGCTGGAATTGCGGAGCGACGAATTGATCCAGTACAGTAATGAGTGATAAAAGTATCAGCCCAACGGAAAGTGAAGCGAGGCTGATACGAGCGGGAGACACGCCCGCTGCCCGCATCGCGGTCAACTCCGACCCAACAGCCAGCCGTCCCAACGCGACCACATTGCCTAGCAACGCAATGAAAGGCGCAAGCTGGATAAATCGGCGGGGCAGCAGCAAGGCTGTATGCAGGAATGCATCCTTGACGCGATAAGTACCCTTCCCGACGTCATCGAGCTGATCCAGCAAGTCGAGAAAACCGAATAATGGCAAGAGCACCGCGGTAGCGATTCCCAGCCCCATGACAATCTGCAACGCCAGGTAGCGGTTGATTATAGTCATCTGCGCAGAAATAGGTTCTGCCAGAAACGCGGTGACAGCAGACTGAGCACGATCAGGAGCATCACGGCGTAGAGCCACCAGACACCGGGTACGCTGCCGATAGTGCCCTGCTCCACCCATGTCTGGGCTAATCCGTTCAAGATATAATAGATCGCGAAAACCAGGGCGGCGGCATAATATGTCCGTTCGCCTTTTTCCTGGCGAGGGGAAGCCCGGCTGAATGGCACCGCAATAAGCGCCAGCAGAATGGTTGCAACAGGACGTGAAAGTCGCCATTGGAATTCGGCAATATCACGTGGCTGATCGGATTTCATCAATGCCGCGGTTGGGGCAGCCTTGCGTTTGTAATCCAGTACATTACCGCTGTCGGTGAAATAAATCAGTTTATCGAACTGGACAACAGTATCTTCTGTTCCAGAATGCATGAGCCGGTAAATATAACCGTCCAGCAGATGGATTTGCGGGCGCTGGCCAGGTTCGAGTTCAGGCTGATGTGCCGCTTTCGCCAGGATGAGCTCGCTGCTACCGCTCTCATTGATATAATGAAATACATCTTTCACCTGATTACCGGCATCATCCTTGGTTTGAATATAAACCACCCGGCCTCTGCCCTTGCCCTCGGTCCCGTAGAAGCGCCCGGCCTGGAATCGCTCCATATTCAATTCAGCCTCCGCCTGGGCATTCAGCATATAGCTTTCTTCATATGCCCATGGCCGAACGAAGATGGAAAGGACGCCACTGGCAATCCCCACCGGAATCGCGACTATTAGAATGGCATATATTATGCGGCTCTCGCTGACACCGGCAGAACGTAAGACAGCGATTTCCTGATCTCTGTGCAATCGGCCGAGTCCCATGACTACAGCAACATACAGGGAGATCGGCATCAGCACTTCCAGCGCAATCAAGGTTTTCAGCAGCACGAGCTTCAACATTGCCGCAAGACCGAGCGACTCTGTCACTGCCCCAGCCAGAAACCGGGCGCTGCTGAAACTCGCGAACAGTATCGCCAGGATAGTGGCCACCACCGTAAACGGTATCAATAGTTCACGCGTGATATATCGCTCTATTATTTTCACGAGTATTCTCTGCCGCGATGGATGAACGGTCTCTGGAGCCGTCTACGAGATATTTTGCGGATCTGCCTGCTCTTGAGCAACGTGTGCTTCTCCCGCCAGGACCGATTCGACAAGCAGCATATCCTCGACCTTGTCAACGTCGACGCCGGCCTGTGGATAAGGCAAAAACACCGGCTGCACCCTTATGCCGGTTTTGGCCCTGACGGCCTTCAATCCCTTGTCAATTGTCAATAATCCCAGGAGATAGAAAAGAACGGTCGTAACACCAAAGGTTTGCCCGATCAATCGCCAGGGCTGTTTGCGCAGGTCTTCCGCCCGCTGCCAGACCGAAACAAGGCCGCGGCCATTTTGATTGAGAAAGGCATAGAGATTGCAGCCGCAGACGCCTCCATCCCGCAGTCGTATCACAGTGCGCTTTACTCCCGGAAACGCGGTGGCGACATCTTCATGTTTAACCACACCCACCGTTGCATCGCTGTCCGCCTCCTGAGATTTGCTTAAAAAATATCGCACAATGGAAGGTGTCAATAGGGCATGATCCGCAGTGGTCAATAATACGGGAGCCCCTTGATCAATTTGCGCGAGACCGCTATTTGCGCTGCGACTGGGCGAATCCAGGTTCGGCAGCCATGTAATACGTCCGCATTTGATCCGCTCCTCCAGCTCCGGACACTCGGGAAGCACGGACGCCGGCGGCCCGCACACAATAATCATCCGCACCATGCCGCTGGCTTCCAGCGCATCCAGTACGCGTATGATCATCGGCTTTCCGCAAATCGGGGCAATCGCCTTGCAGGCTGCGCCGGTTGCAACAGCAATCGGATCGTTAGCAGTACGATCCGCCGCCAGCACTACGGCGACAAACTGATCCGTTTTATTCATTGTAAACGTTTGCTCCATTTTCCATCGGTCAGTCAGTTAACCGGTCAGCGTCTTGCCGTAAATCCGGTAGCGCTTGTATTCCCTGCAGCCTAAACTAGCGAGGATTGCGCGCATGGCCTTGTTATCCTCAAGTATCCAGGATAATTCAACCGCCTGAACTCCCATGGCCCGACCCAGTTTCCTGGGCGCATCAATTACCATAAAGGCCAGCGCCATGCCGAGCGGAGTATTATGAAATTGCTTGCGTACTCCCATTAACGGTATCCGCCCGGTACGAACCCCACCCCGGGACTTGAGCCTGACCAGCCTGGTCCAGCCAAATGGGAACAGGCTTCCGTCAAGCTCGGCAAAAATTTCATTGAGGTTCGGCAGTGCCACCATGAACGCCGCCGGAACACCATCAACCTCGGCAATTTGAATGCAATCATTGGGGACGAGCAAGCGAAGACTCGTGCCGAGCTCGTCAAACTCAGCCTTGGTAAAAGGAACAAAGCCCCAATTCTCGGACCATGCGTCGTTGAATATATCACGCAGCACTTCCATCTCCTGGTTGAACTTGTCGCGGCGGAGGGTACGCAAATTAACCTGGTCGGAAAATTTCCCGATAAGCGCGCTCATCAAGCGGGGCGCCTTGAAATCGACCTCCACCCAATAGGCAAGCAGATCCTTTACCGGTTCGTAGCCTTGCTCTTCAAGCAACCTGCCATACCATTCACGTGAGTGCGGCATCATTACCACCGGGGGTGTATCGAAACCGTCTACCAGGATGCCGCACTCCTGATTGATCGATAAGTTAAACGGTCCCGTTACACATCTGGTATCCCGGGCAGCCAGCCATTCCTCGGCGGTATGTATCAGCGCTGCGGATACCTCAATATCATCAATGCATTCAAACGAGCCAAAATGCCCGGTGTCGGCACCGTAGCGTTGCCGATGGAGCTGATCAATCTGAGCACTGATCCTTCCTGCCGGCTGATTATTCCGGTATGCGGTCCACGCCTGCCATTCTCCATGCTTGAAAAAGGGGTTAAACCTTGAAAAATGAAGGCGACGCTCCAAACGTAGCGGCGGCACCCACATCGGGTCGTCAGCGTAGATGCGCCATGGGACATCGATAAACACCCCCATCTCGCGGCGATTTGTGACCGGACGTACGGTAACCCCCGAGGATATTGGTTGGGCGGCTTTTTCATTCATGAAGAATAATGGTGTGTGCGGTTAATCAACTATTGTAAAGGTGGCACCCGGTTTAAAAGGCGGACTGATGCTGGTGCGTCCTGACGGGAATATGGGAATATTCTTCAAGGCTGGCTAACCGTGCTTTTAGACCGCCTGCCGAGCCATAGCAAGGCCTTCTTACAATTCCGGATGGGTGAAGTATGTTAACTCGATGACATGTGGACGACGTGATATTATAATTGGTGGTTTACAGTCTGAGGCGCAGATTTCAGCAAATTGCCCGCAATTAAGGAGGGGGCATCAGGCATGAATTGCCGTGGTCGTTTAATTGGGCCATATGGATCAGTCAGATAGACGGTTTTAAAAATTTGCGACGTGCGGTGCAACGTCTGATAACCAGTCTCTGAAGAACCAGGCGGCCCCTTGAGAAGCAAATGCATAAGTGGCCTAAGTGCCTTCTGCATAAAAAGGAAGCCACATAACATGGCAATATGGAAATTTCCTATCGCAATAATTTACGGAAAGGTTGATTAGTAATGGAAACATCTGAATATAATCTCCTGATATCTCTGGCGCTTATTCCGGTTGTCGTCGGGCTGCAGATATGGGTGAAGAAACGCCGCCTGGGCAGGCGTAACGAAGCCGGACAACAGGAATTCGATAGCCTGGCCACGACGCTCCTTTCAGCGGTTATCGAAGGAATGGCCGTGATCTCGAGTTTAATACTTGTAATCTGGATCATGGGAGGCATATTGAGATACCTGTTCCCAATGATGTTTAATGCACAGTAGGGCGCGGATTCATGCTCAGACTGAAAAACAACAGGATGAGCGGAGAAGAGGCGCTAGCCATAGCCTGTTCGCCATTTTTGACAGGATCGATGTTAAGGACTGAAGAAGGCCGGGTGGTTTTCCTGAATTCAACTATGATTCAACCCACAAAATGGTTCGGCTTCAGACGTATGAAAGTCCGCCTTGTATTTCTTATCAAGCTGCCCTGCGGCGTAAATGCGCCGGTTGGCAAACTCCACTTCGCCACCCCATTAAAATTTATGATATTCCACAGATCGTTTATGACTGATTCCGGTTGCGTATGCGTGTAATTGTTACGGGAATGGGGGTTGTATCCCCCATCGGTATAGGCACTGACCAATTCTGGTCAGCGGCTGTCAATGGTATTAGTGGAATCAAAAAAATTACCAGCTTCGACGCATCACATCTACGCTCACAGATAGCAGGAGAAGTTAACGAATTTAATCCCGCAAGCTTTCTGTCGCCCAAGTACATCGAGCAAACAGACAGATTCACACAACTGGCGCTGCTGGCCGCTGATCTCGCTCTCGAGGACGCCGGAGGACTTGGTGCGTATGCACCGCAACGAGTGGCCATAAGCATAGGCTCGGGAATGGGCGGCTTTGCTACGTTCGAGTCTTCTGCACTACGCAAGTTTCGGAATCAACCAGTGCCTCCCTTTACGGTACCTCGAACAATGGCAAATTCCGCAGCTGCCTGGATCGCAATCAAACATCGACTCAAAGGTGTAAATCTGACCTGCAGTACGGCATGCTCTTCCGGCGCCAACGCCATTGGCATGGCTCTTGATCTCTTGCGCTCAGGAAGAGCGGATGCAGTGATAGCCGGGGGTGCGGAAGCATGCGTATTACCGCTGACCATGAATGGTTTCGAGATATTGCATGCTTTGACTACCAGCTCCAATGGTGATCCGGCCCGGGCATCCAGGCCCTTCGCCAAAGGCCGGGATGGTTTCGTTATGGGGGAAGGCGCAGGCATCCTCATCCTGGAGAGGGAAGAACAGGCAACGCGTCGAGGCGCAAAAATATACGCTCAACTTGCGGGCTATGGACAAGCATGTGACGCGTCACATATCGTGATGCCGGACATGGAGGGCCAGGTGGCGGCAATGCGGGGGGCGCTCGATGACGCTGGCATGGATCCAGATTCCATCGATCATATCAATGCGCACGCAACCTCCACGCCGCTTGGAGATATCGTGGAAACCCGGGCCATCAAAAATCTGTTTGGAGACCGTGCGCGCCATATTGCCGTCAACGCCACCAAGTCAATGATTGGACATTCAGTCGGTGCATCGGCTGCCATCGGCAGCATCGCCACTATCATGGCGCTTCATACCGGCACCATACATCCAACCATCAATCTTGAAGAGGCTGATCCGGAGTGTGATCTCGATTACACAGCTAATCACGCACAGCAGAAGCACCCACGTACCGGCTTATGTAATGCTTTCGGATTTGGGGGCAACAATGCGAGTATCCTTTTCACAACCTTGAATGAAGGAAGAGATTAGATATGGACACAGCAGAGATTGAAACGAAGGTGATACAGTTTATCGCTACAAAGGTTGAAAATCTGGATACATCTACAATAAACAGATCTTCAAAGTTTGAAGAACTGGGGCTTGACTCGATGGACACGATTCAGCTTTTGTTTGACGCTGAAGATGCTTTCGGCATTAATTTTGACAGTGAAGAAGCCAAGGGGTTTACCAGCGTCGGCGATATTATCTCCTATATTGAAAATCACCAGGCACAGGCGTCATCGTAAAGGATGAGGCGCTCAAGGCGTGTATCCGTTCATCAAATGAATGGAATTCAATTGTAAAAGCAACCCTTCCGTTGCGCCACCACCGGTCGCGCTATATTTTTCCAGACAGGACTTTCTTTGATGACAAAGTCCTGGTTTTTGGTTTTGTAACCTTTGTTTCATTTGTAGCTGCCGTTGTTTTGGACTTTGTATTTCTTGGTTCAAACTCGAATCCCACTTTTCCGTCCGGGCCTGCGACCAGGTAAGCCGAAAATGGCCTGCCCTTCTTGGAAATAAACTTTGGCAGCAGATCGGTTTTGCCAGCGTGCAACAGCTTGACAACTTGTTCACGTTCAATGGGACGCGCGAGAATTATTTTCCCTATCTTGAAGCTGCACGTGCGCAACGAGCCCACAGCTTTCTCGCATGCGTAGCTCATCCCGTGATCGAATACCCTGCTCCCGCAACGGGGGCATTTTCCCAGCGATTCCTGACCGGAAAAATCAATTTCTTCCGCATCTTCTTCGCTACCGCTACCAAAATCGAATTTCATTTCAAACTCATCGGTGAGTTTGACGTTGGCATTGAACAGGCGCCCCATCTTGCTGCGAAACCCCTGCAGCGGGCCCACCTCGCGCTGGGTGATCAGTTGTTCCATTTCCACCGTTTCAAATTGCCGCCCTGCAAGGATTTTCCATAATGCAAAATCGCATTTCTGGCATTGGAATTTCTTGTAAGTTTCCTGCACCACACCGCCGCATTTCGGGCAGGGAGACTTGAGCGTTGAAAAATCACCGCTGATGGTTTCACCACGATGACTTTTCGCCTGCTCGACGATATGGCTGGTCATGCCAGCGATTTCTGCCATGAATTTGTTGCGTTCGAGTTTTCCCTGCTCGATCTGGCGCAGTTTGAATTCCCAGTCGCCCGTCAGCTCTGGCGAAGTGAGTTCAGGCACCTTCAGTCCGCGCAACAGCGTAATTAGCGAGAAAGCCTTCGCGGTAGGATGCAATTCCCGACCCACACGCTGAACGTAATTTTCCGACACCAACCCTTCTATGATCGAGGCGCGGGTTGCGGGGGTACCCAGTCCCTTTGCACTCATGGCTTCTCGCAGGTCCTCGTCTTCCACAAGTTTACCTGCGCCCTCCATGGCGGACAGCAGCGTGGCCTCATTGAATCGGGCCGGTGGCCGGGTCTGGTTGGCGATGACCTTGAGTTCCTCCCCAAGAACGATCTCTCCTGGCTTTACATGGACTAAAGTCGATTCATCTTCTGCGCCGCCGGCACGCACCTCCTTGCCGTAAACGGCCTGCCAGCCAGGATTTATCATCACCTTGCCTTCAGTTTTGAATGGCTCATCCTCGACGCGAGTAATGCGGGTAGTAACAAGAAATTCAGCGGAAGGATAAAAAATGGCCAGAAAACGCTTGGCGACGAGGTCGTAGAGTTTTGCTTCAGCCTCGTTTAGTGCTTTAGGCTCAAGAGAAGTCGGAATAATTGCAAAATGATCGGAAATTTTTGCGTTGTTGAATATACGCTTGTTGGGCTTAACCCAGCCTGCTTTAAGGATCTGCTTGGCAAAAACACCGTAACGGGTACTCTCCAGCGAACCCATGGTGTCTTTAACCGTTGCGATATAGTCTTCCGGCAATGCACGCGAGTCGGTCCGCGGATAAGTCAGCACCTTATGTTTTTCGTATAACGCCTGAGCCAGCCCAAGCGTTGTTTTGGCGGAAAAACCAAAGCGCCCGTTGGCGTCTCGCTGCAAGCTGGTAAGATCATACAGTAGCGGGCAGATTTCCGAGGCAGGCTTGCTTTCTTCGCTGACGACACCGGGTTTATCCTGACATTTGGTTCGAATAGCTTCGGCACTCGCCTGATCCCATAGCCGCTCGGCTTTTTGTTCGGCATCCTTTTTATCTTTGGAAAACTTCTCGTCGAACCAGCGGCCGTTATACTTCCCCGCATTGGCGGCAAACGTACCATGCACCTCCCAGTAGCTGCGGGCAACAAATTTCTTGATGATATCTTCCCGCTCAATCAGAATTGCCAAGGTGGGTGTTTGTACCCGGCCGACGGTGGTCTTGTGAAAACCGCCTTCCTGCGAATTGAATGCAGTCATGGCGCGGGTGCCGTTTATGCCCACCAGCCAGTCGGCTTCGGAACGGCTTACCGCTGCTTCCCCCAGCGGCTGCACAGCCTCATCGTCAAGTAATTTAGTAAAACCATCTCGAATTGAAGCTGGCGTCATCGATTGCAGCCAAAGTCGTTTGACCGGTTTTTTGGTTCCCACATGGCGTGTAATGTACCGAAAGATCAATTCTCCTTCGCGCCCCGCATCACAAGCGTTGATAAGAGCGTCCACATCCTTGCGTTTGATGAGTTTGGTTAATAGCTTCAGCCGCGACTCGGTTTTCTCGATGGGATTGAGATCAAAGTGGGGTGGAATTACGGGCAGATTGGCAAAACTCCATTTTCCGCGTTTGACCTCATATTGTTCAGGCACTGCCAGCTCAAGCAAATGCCCCACCGCTGACGATAGTACGTATTTATCGCTTTCAAAGTAATCTGCGTGTTTGACAAACCCGCCCAGCACACGCGCAATGTCGGTGGCGACAGAAGGTTTTTCAGCGATGATTAATGTCTTACCCATGAAACTCCAGTGAAGTTCGCAATTTCCCGGTAGCTAGTGTACAGGAGAAGAACTTGACTCCGAACCGCCCCGATGCAGGCGCATGATAATGGAAACTTACAAGACAGGGTCAAGTTGCGCGGCAAATAATACACCTTGCCGCCATCAGTGCCAGCACACTTTTGGCTAGCGTTGCAATTACCAACGCTAAACATCCCACTACGATTCAATTGATTTTATTATAGATAACTGCTTGGCTACTGACGTGACGCTCTACCGAAGCCGCTGGTAGCGCCCGCCGGGCAGGCTCGCAACCACGCCATCCAGTTCGAACGCCAACAGCATCGCCGATACCGTTTCTATCGTCAAGCCGCTGCGAACGCACAGCGTATCGATATCGGTGATGTCATGGCCGAGATGTCGCAGCAGCAACGGCTCGCTGCCCTGTAGCTCATCCACATCATGGGCGGCGCCACCCGCGGCTCGCCCCTGTCCTGATCCTCCCAATCCTCCTGATCTTCCTGATCCTCCCGCCAGCTCATCCAGAATATCGTCGGCGCTTTCGACCAGTTTCGCCCCTTCCTTGATGAGTGCATGGCAGCCTTTGGATAAAGGCGAATGTATGGACCCGGGGATGGCGAACACCTCGCGACCCTGTTCCAATGCCTGCCTGGCAGTAATGAGCGAGCCGCTCCGTAGCGCGGCCTCCACCACAAGACAACCGTGGCTCATCCCGCTGATGATGCGATTTCGACGCGGAAAATTGCTGGCGATGGCAGGCGTGCCTAATGGAAACTCGGAAATAAGCATGCCCTTTTCCGCCAGCTCGTGCGCCAGTTTGCGGTTGCTTGCGGGATAGACGATATCCAAACCAGTTCCCACTACTGCAATGCTGGCTGCGCTACCCCGTAAGCCGCCACGATGAGCCGCGGCATCTACGCCGGATGCCATGCCACTCGCTATACACAGCCCCGCATTGCTTGCGGCTTCGGCAAAGGCCTCAGCATTGGCAATACCTTGAGGTGTGGCATTGCGGCTGCCGACAATGGCAAGTGTCGGCGAATTCAGCAGTTCAGGCTTCCCTTTCAGATAAAGAAGAGGGGGAGGATCCGGAATGTTCAGCAGCAGCGCGGGATAATGGGAATCAGCCAGCGTAACGATCGAATTTACCGGATCTTTCAGCCACTCAAGTGTAGCAGCAATTTTTTTTTCGTCCGCGCCATGGACAATGTTATACGCTACCTTCTTTTTCACCACGCGCTCTAGCGAGGCGATATTAGCGGAAAGAATTTCCGCGGGACTTCCGAAAGCCACCAGCAATCGTCGTATCGATTCATCACCGAGACCGTCAATCATGCCAAGGGAGAGCCAGGATTCAATATCCCGAATGGACTTCATTTAATATTGCCTGGCACCGTTTCCCCATCCTCCTTTACCCGAGCCGATTGTATTCCCTGGATGTTCGCAGAGCCAATGATTTTTGAATCGAGATCTCCCGCTTTTCGCCTGAAGTGATGATGCGTTATCAACTGCTCTCTAACTGCTCTCTTATGGGCAAGGCGGGCGGGCCCAGGGCTGCAGAATGAGCTTCCTGGCGAAATCAGGATATAATGGGCTCTGCACCAAATTCCTGAAAAATACGATGTCAACTATAGAATGCAGTGTGAATATGGTAACAGCACGGGTTGAACTTTGCAGTTGGATTGTTTGATGCCCGAGGCCGCGCATCGCTCACGAATCGTATGGCGCTTCTAAAAATATTGCAGTATCCGGATGAACGACTGCACACTGTAGCGAGCCGAGTATCGGAAGTTAATAGCGAAATTCGCACTCTGGTGCAGAATATGGCGGAAACAATGTATGCCGCCCCTGGCGTCGGCCTTGCGGCGACCCAGGTTGATGTCCACCGGCGCGTGATCGTAATCGATATTTCCGATACGCATGACCAGTTGCATGTGTTGATCAACCCCGAAATCATCACGCGCAGCGGTGAGTCTGACTATGAAGAAGGATGCCTATCGGTACCCGGAATATTTGGAAAGGTACCGCGTTCGGAACGGGTCATGATCGAGGCGCTGGATCAAGACGGAAAACCATACAAGCTTGATGCCGACGGTTTGCTGGCTGTGTGTATTCAACATGAAATGGACCATTTACTGGGGAAGGTATTCGTCGAGTACTGGTCACGGATGAAGCAGTCGCGTATTCAGGCAAAATTTAAAAAGCAGCGGCGAAAGGTAATGTGACATCGATTTCTTTTACTGGCGAACGTGCGATCATTAAGAGTTTATGGATTAATAAGCGAAGTGGTTGCGGCATCTCTTCGAATACCTTCGCATGCTTTCCATGAGAATTATTTTTGCCGGCACGCCGCCATTTGCCGCTCCTGCTCTTGAAGCCCTGGCACATGCCGGACATGAAATCGCATTGGTGTTGACCCAGCCTGACCGTCGTGCCGGGCGGGGAATGAAATCCACCGCAAGCGTAATCAAGTTGCTGGCACAACGATACGGGTTTGCGTTATTACAGCCGCATGCGCTTAAACAGCCCGAGTTGCATGCGCAACTGGACGCCATCGGGGCGGATGTCATGGTTGTCGCGGCTTACGGACTGATCCTGCCCTCCTCCATTTTAAGCATTCCAAAGCTCGGTTGCCTCAATATACATGCTTCATTGCTGCCGCGATGGCGAGGCGCCGCCCCTATCCAGCGCGCAATATTGGCGGGCGACAGAGAAACCGGAATTACGGTCATGCAAATGGATCGAGGTTTGGATACGGGCGCTATTCTATTGCAGCGAAGTATCGCGATCGCACAGGATGACACCGCGCAAACTCTGCACGACAAGCTTGCCGCGCTGGGAGCATATTGCATTGTGGAAGCGCTGGCGCTTTTGCAGCAGGGAAAAATTTTTGCAATTCCCCAGAATGAAATTACGGCGACATACGCGTCCAAACTCGAAAAAGACGAAGCTGAAATCGACTGGCGGTTGAGTGCTGAAAATATCAGCCGCGCGGTGCGGGCTTTTAATCCTCGTCCCGGCGCTTATTCCCGGATAGGCGGAGCCTTCATGAAAATATGGCAGGCAAGCACAGCTGGGGATATCGCCGGCAAACCTGGGGAAATTGTTGCAATAAGACGCGACGGCATTGTTGTTGCATGTGGCACGGGCTCACTCGTACTGGAAGTCGTGCAAAAATCTGGTGGAATAAAATTGAGTGCAGCTGAATTTCTCTCAGGGCATTCATTGCGGCCAGGTGATCGCTTTGAATGCCGGGAATGATCAGAACTCAGCGTTTGGCTGCCGCCACTGTGGAAAAAGTGTTGGCTGGCGCGAGCCTGACCGCGGTGTTGCGGGACACCTGGCACACCTATTCCGATCTCTCTGATCAGCAGCGCGGCGCCATTCAGGATTTAAGCTACGGCGTACTGCGTTTTTATGGCCAGTTCGATGTATTGCTTGGTTTGCTGCTGGACAAGCCGCTGAAGGACCAGAATCTGCGCTGTTTATTATTGGTGGGCTTATATCAACTGGAATACAGCAAAACCGCTCCATACGCGGTTGTGCATAACGCTGTGTCAGCTTCTCGCGGCCTTGGGGGTCTCAGCGGTCTCAGCGGTCTCAGCGGTCGCAAGGGTGGCAAGGGTGGCAAAGGTAAACAGGGGGCAGCGGGGCTGGTCAATGCGGTATTGCGCAACTTCATGCGGAAACGTGCAGCCCTGCTTGAGCGAGTAGCCGAAAGCGACGTAGGAAGGTATTCTCATCCACAATGGTGGATAGATAAACTTCATGTGCAATATCCGCAACGTTACGAGGCAATTCTGGAGGCAGGTAACAAGCGACCGCCCATGACGCTGAGAGTCAACCGACGTAAGCTCAATGTTACGGAATATCAGGAGCTTCTCATTCAAAATGGCATGGAGGCAGTGCCACTGGAAGATGATGCGCTAAATGACGCGCTTGAGCTGAGACAACCGTTGCCGGTGGAAAGACTGCCGGGATTTGCGGAAGGTTGGGTATCGGTCCAGGATGCTGCCGCGCAAATGGCGGCGCCACTATTGGACGCACGGGACGGCATGCGCGTTTTGGACGCGTGTGCCGCCCCCGGTGGCAAAAGCGCTCATTTGCTGGAACTGGCGAGCGTAGAATTAACCGCAGTCGATAATGACGCCGCGCGGGTGGCTCGCATAACCCAGAATTTTACTCGATTGGGCCTTAAAGCCCATCGCATCGTTCATGGGGATGCATCGCAGCCGATAAAGTGGTGGGATGGCAAGCAATTCGACCGCATCCTGGCTGATGTTCCCTGCTCTGCTTCGGGAGTGACGCGCCGTCATCCGGACATTAAATGGCTGAGGCGTGAAAGCGATCTACTCCAATTTTGCGCGAAACAGCGGGAAATTCTCGATGCCCTTTGGCAGATCCTGGCCAGAGGTGGCAAGTTGCTCTACGTCACCTGTTCGGTATTTTCAGAGGAAAACGGACTTCAGGTGAAAGATTTCTTGCGCCATCACGCCGACGCCCGTCTGCTACCGCTTTCCCGGTCTGGGATAATTGACGGGCAACTACTGCCGAACTCCCACCATGACGGTTTCTTTTATGCCCTGCTTCATAAAGCCTGATTTCTTCATGCGGCTGTTGTGGGCGGCCGTAACGACGCTGCTGATCATGGCGCTGTTGCCGGCCGCCACTGCCTATGCGGAGGGCAGCATACAGATAACGTCGGTAAAGCTGGAAACGGCTGAGGAAGGTTATCAGTTTGATGCTGATTTCGAGATTGCGCTCAATCATAAACTCGAATATGTGCTTGAGAAAGGTATCGTCCTTTACTTCGTAACCGAACTCAACCTCATGAATTCCCGCTGGTATTGGCTCGATGAGCGAGTCGGCCATAGCAGGGTTCGGGAAGGGCTGAGCTATTTCGCACTGACTCGTCAATACCGTTTGAGCCGCGGCACGCTGTCTCAGAACTTCGCGACCCTAAAGGAGGCATTGCAGGCGCTGAGCCGTGTGCGTAATCGTCCCATCAGCGTCAGCTCGGAACTGAAGCAGGACACCGAATATACGGTGGAATTACGCATGCGCCTTGACATATCCGCATTGCCGAAGCCATTTCAGGTAGAGACGCTCGGGGGATCAAAGGAATGGGATCTCAGTTCCGGCATACTGCGATGGAGCACAATATTGCCGCCGCAAAAGCATGCGGATAACCACAGGCCGTGAAGTACGTAATTATCATCAGTGCTGGATTAGGTGCGGTCATGCTGTTCCTGCTTGCGACGGCGGGCGCCGACACCGGACTTTTTGACCGGAAATACCGCCTTCTGATCCGGCTTAATGTCGGCTTCGTGTTGTTTCTGATGGCGGTGGTTGGATATCTGCTCTGGAGACTCAGGCGCAGGCTTAACGCCGGGGTATTCGGTTCCAGGCTCGCATTGCGCCTGTTGCTGATTTTCTCGCTAATGGCGGTTCTGCCGGGGGCGCTGGTTTATGGTGTGTCGGTGCAATTCCTGGGAAAAAGCATCGAATCCTGGTTTGATGTCAAAGTGGACCGCGCGCTCGAAGGCGGCTTGAATCTTGGGCGCAATATTCTCGACAATCTCCTGGATGATCTTCGCAACAAGGCCCGGATTGCCGCGCTTTCACTATCCGAGCAATCGGAACCGCCGCTACCGACACTAAACCGTCTCCTGGAGCAAACACAAATACAGGAAGCCACGCTGTTCAATCACGTCGGCGGCGTAACCGTTTTTTCGCGTGCGGGTGGCACGGAGCTTATCCCGGAACCGCTAACTACGGCGGTGATGCACCAGGTAACCACGGACAGATCGTACAGCGCAGTAGAATCCATACCGGGCAAAGGCTTGTATTTAAAGGTACTGGAACTAGTCGAAGTACCAGACGCGGAAGGAGATATCCAGGTCTTGCAACTATTGCAGCCTGTACCGAGACAACTGGCCGAAGATGCAGAAATAGTGCAGGCGGCCTATCGAGACTATCAGGAATTGCTGCTATCGCGCGAGGGGTTGAAAAGCCTTTACGGCGTTACGCTTACACTCGCGCTGCTGCTGTCGCTTTTTTCCGCTCTGGCTGCGGCCTTTCTTATCAGTGAGCGGTTGAGCGCTCCTCTGGGCATGCTGGCGGAAGGGACCCGCGCGGTGGCACAAGGTGACTTCAGCAGACGCCATCCGGTGCAGAGTCGTGATGAATTGGGCGTGCTGACGGAATCATTCAATCTCATGACTCAGCAGTTGGAGGAAGCGCGTACAACGGCCCAGCACCATCAGCAGGAAGTGGAAAGCGCCAGAGCCTACCTGGAAAACGTACTGGCCAATCTTTCCTCCGGCGTTCTCGTATTCGATGAAGGCTTACGCGTGCGTACTGCAAATCTGAGCGCTGAACAAATTCTGAAGGTTCCGCTGTCCGGTCTCGAAGGCCTGACTATTGAAGAATGTGCAGCACGTGAACCTCAACTGGACTCTTTCAAAGCGGAGATTCTCGAAGGATTTCACTCGGGGAAAGAAGGCGAATGGCAGTGTCAGTTGGAGCGCTCAAGAGATGGGGCCAATCAGGTCTTGCTGCTGCGCGGGACACGTCTGCCGGATGTATCAGGCGGCGGGGGTGTGGTGGTCTTTGATGACATTACCAACTTGTTGCAGGCTCAGCGCACGGCCGCATGGGGAGAGGTGGCACGGCGTCTGGCCCATGAAATCAAGAATCCGCTCACACCGATACAGCTTTCCGCTGAGCGTGTGCAACACAAGCTTGCAGGGAAGCTCGGCCAGGATGATGCGCAAATCCTGCGGCGGTCTACTGAGACCATCGTCAACCAGGTGGAAGCGCTTAAAAAAATGGTTAATGAATTCAGCGAATATGCGCGCGCGCCCGAGCTCGAGTTTCATCTGCTTGACTTCAACGGTCTGATTCGGGAAATCCTTGCATTGTATGAGGCCGCAAGCGCAGCGGCGCCGGGAAGTCCCCAGCCACGAATTTATCTTGCGCTGGCTCCCGGCCTGCCGACCGTGAAAGGGGATTCCGCCCGGCTACGCCAGGTGATTCATAATCTCCTGCAGAATGCCCAGGATACACTGATAGGGGTTGCAGAACCGGCAATCATGGTGCGGACCGAACTCGCGCCCGGCGGAATACGGTTCAGCGTAAGTGATAACGGCGGCGGTTTTCCCGAGCAAGTCCGAGCCCGGGTGTTCGAACCTTACGTTACCACCAAATCGAAAGGCACGGGGCTGGGACTGCCCATCGTCAAAAAAATAATCGAAGAACATCGGGGCACCATACAGGTCGAAAATATTCGGCCTTGCGGCGCGCGCATTTCAATTACTCTACCGGCGGCAAAGAAAGCCGGTTTGGCAGCCTACCCCAAGGCGACGTAATGAATCAGTCATCGCGAACTTGCTCCTGAGCATCCAGAGATAATTCGTAATGGGAAACTGGAGAGTAATTCCACCACATTGTGAGCAATTGATCCTGAATTATGAGTAACAACACAATACTTGTTGTTGATGACGAAATCGGCATACGCGAGCTATTGTCCGAAATACTGCGTGATGAAGGTTATCATGTGGCCCTTGCGGAAAATGCGGGACAGGCGCGCAGCTGGCGCAAGCAGGCGAGACCGGATCTGGTACTGCTGGATATCTGGATGCCGGATACCGACGGGATCACCCTGCTGAAAGAATGGGCGAGCGGCGGACTGCTCACCATGCCGGTAGTGATGATGTCAGGGCATGGCACCATCGATACCGCAGTAGAAGCAACACGTATGGGCGCAGCGGGGTATCTCGAGAAACCGGTGCCGCTGCAAAAGCTGTTGAGCACTGTGGGACGCGCTTTGCGGGGAGGACAGATCAAACCGCGCATGACGCTCCCGCTTTCCAGCCTGGGTAGGGGACCGTTGATCGCCGATCTTAAAAAACGGCTGGAACAGGTGGTTAATCTGAGAACGCCGCTGCTGCTCACCAGTGAGCCAGGAACCGGAGTGGATCTCTGCGCACGTTTTTTGCATCGCCCGAATACACCGTGGGTAGAGCCGGATACGCTTGCCGCCCTGGCGAACGCCCCGTTTGATTTACTTGAACAGGCAAAAGGCGGGTTGCTGTTTCTCAAGGAGATCGGGGATCTCAACAGATTGGCGCAGAAGGGGTTGCTGTTGCTGCTGGGTAAACTCGAAAAATACAGCGTTCGGCTTGTATGCGTTACCTCGACACCCCTTGCAGGACTGGCAGCACAAGGCGTGTATGATCCCCGACTCTATGAACTTCTGAGCGGCCTTTGCATAAATGTTCCCGCATTGCGGGAACATCGGGAAGATATTCCTGAACTCGCGGCCCAGATACTCTCGCGCTATATTGAAGCAGGTGAAGTACCTCTGCGGCAATTCAGTACCGCTGCACTCAATTGTTTACGAAACCACGACTGGCCCGGAAATCTTGCACAACTCACCGGGGCAGTGCATTCTCTCGCGTTAACCTGCGCAGGCGATGAAATATCTGTGGACGATGTGAAGCAGATACTGGCATCTTCATCGCCTGTGCCGGCGGTCGCGGGTGTCCCGCTTAACATGCCTTTGCGTGAAGCGCGTGATATGTTCGAAAAAGTATATTTTGAACAGCTTATCGATCAGGAAAATGGCAATATGACCCGGGTGGCCGAGCGAGCCGGACTGGAACGCACCCATCTTTACCGCAAGCTTAAACTGCTGGGCATCAGATTGCGGAATACTTGAGCCTGGACTATTTCCGGATTTGCGGGCGGGACTACGAGGGAAGATAAGGGAAGATGAGGAAAGATTTGTTCAGTATTCCAATACTAAATAAGCGATGACGTTTTGTCGCTTTCGTCGCTGGATCGGTAAAACGGCAAAATCGCCACGGCAATAAGGTCCGCGCCGCTTGCTCCGATTATGGGAGCACGGGCTTCGATTGCTTACCTTGCGATTTGTCATGTTGTCTGACATCGTATCTTAAGCGATAATAACGATTTTGCCGATCCGCACCGCTGCCCGGCGCTTCCCGTGTTGGGAGAGCGGTGTTTTTATGTGCCAAATATATTTCCGTTGAGTAAGGGAGTCCATGTTCATGGGAACATTTAGAGATTTTGAAGCGCCGGTGTTCAAAAACCTGACAAGCGCCATCCGTGCGCTGGCTATGGATGCTGTTCAGAAAGCCAATTCGGGTCACCCGGGTATGCCCATGGGCATGGCGGAGATAGCTGAGGTGTTATGGATTCACCATTTGCGCCACAACCCCGCGAATCCGGCGTGGGCCGACCGGGACCGGTTCGTACTGTCCAATGGGCACGGCTCGATGCTGATTTATGCCTTGCTGCACCTCACCGGCTACGACTTGCCAATGGAGGAAATAAAGCGCTTCCGCCAGCTTCACTCCAAGACTCCCGGCCATCCCGAATATGGTTATACACCTGGCGTGGAAACCACAACCGGTCCCCTGGGGCAAGGTATCACCAATGGTGTCGGCATGGCGCTGGCGGAAAAAATACTTGCCGCAGATTTCAACCGTCCCGGCTTTGATATTGTCAATCATTACACTTACGTGTTTCTCGGCGATGGCTGCCTGATGGAGGGAATCTCCCATGAGTCTTGTGCGCTGGCGGGAACACTGGGATTAGGCAAGCTGATCTGTTTTTACGACGACAATGGCATTTCCATAGACGGCCATGTCGAAGGCTGGTTCACCGATGACACGCCCAAGCGTTTTGAAGCCTATGGCTGGCATGTGGTGCCCAACGTCAACGGCCATGACCCGGTGGCTATTGAAGCAGCGATCGAGGCGGCCAAGCAAGCGGGGGACAAGCCCTCGATGATCTGCTGCAAAACCGTAATCGGTATGGGTTCCCCCAACAAGGCCGACACTCATGAAGTCCATGGCGCCGCATTGGGCGACCTGGAGATAGCCGCTGCCCGCCCCCATATCGGTTGGGATCATCTGCCCTTTGAAATCCCCGAGGACGTCTATGCAATGTGGGATGCCCGCGCGAAAGGCAAAAGATTGGAGGACGCATGGGATCGCAAGTTTGCGGAATACGCGGAGAAATATCCGGCCGAAGCCGCTGAGTTCACCCGGCGTATGTCCGGCGATCTGCCGGATGACTGGCACGAACACGTGGATGGATTGATCGCTCGTGTGCATGCGAAGGAAGAATCGATTGCCAGCCGCAAGGCCTCGCAGAACGCCATTGAAGGTCTGGCGCCAAAATTACCGGAACTGGTCGGCGGTTCCGCGGATCTGGCAGGGTCCAATCTTACCCTCTGGTCGGGCTCAAAAGCCGTCACCGCCGAAAGCGGGGGCAACTATGTTTATTACGGGGTACGTGAATTCGGCATGAGCGCGATGATGAACGGACTATCGTTGCATGGCGGCATCATCCCCTATGGCGCCACTTTCCTCATGTTTTCGGAATACGCCCGCAATGCCTTGCGCATGGCAGCGCTTATGAAAATTCGCAACCTGTTTGTATTCACTCACGATTCGATCGGGTTGGGTGAAGACGGTCCTACACACCAACCGGTAGAACAGACTGCAACGCTGCGTTATATCCCCAACATGGACGTGTGGCGTCCATGCGATACGGTCGAGTCAACCGTTGCCTGGGCGCGGGCGATCGAACGTAAGAACGGACCGTCAACACTGATTTTCAGCCGCCAGAATCTGCCCTTCCAGAAGCGTGACCCCGAGACCATCAAGCGGATCGACAAAGGCGGATATATTCTGTCCGACGCGCCTGACGGCAAGCCGCGGGCCATCATTATTGCTACCGGCTCGGAAGTTGGGCTGGCGATGATGGCTCAAAAGGCCCTGGCCGAAACGGATGTTCACGTGCGGGTGGTTTCCATGCCCTGCACGAATGTGTTTGATCGCCAGAATCCGGATTATAAGGACAGCGTATTGCCGAAGGGTATAGCGCGCGTGGCAGTGGAAGCGGGCGTTACCGATTTCTGGCGCAAATATGTAGGGCTTGAGGGCGCCGTAATCGGCATCGATACATTTGGCGAGTCAGCGCCTGCCGGCGAGCTGTTCAAGCACTTCGGCTTCACCGTAGAGAATGTGGTAAAGGCGGTGAATAGCGTTATCTAATCCCGATCAGTGTGCGCACAATGCGGCGGGACTTATTCCCTCGCCTGGGGATCTTTTTTTAATCCAAGGAGTATTAAAACATGACAATCAAAGTCGGTATCAATGGATTTGGCCGAATTGGACGGATGGTATTCCGTGCGGCAATACAGAATTTTCCGGACATTGAAGTCGTCGCTATCAATGATCTGCTTGAACCTGACTACCTGGCTTATATGCTGCAGCATGATTCAGTGCACGGCCGCTTCAAGGGGGATGTCTCGGTTGAGGGCGATACCCTGGTCGTCAATGGCAAGAAGATCCGTCTGACCGCGGTCAAGGATCCCGCGGAACTGAAATGGGACGAAGTAGGCGCCGAAGTTGTCGTCGAGTCGACCGGACTTTTTCTTACCAAGGAAACTTGCCAGAAACACATAGCCGCGGGCGCCAAAAAAGTCATCATGTCCGCGCCGTCGAAAGACGACACTCCCATGTTTGTGTACGGGGTAAATGATGCAACATATGGCGGAGAATCCATTATTTCCAATGCTTCATGTACTACCAACTGTCTCGCCCCTGTCGCAAAGATATTGAACGATACCTGGGGTATCAAGCGAGGACTGATGACCACAGTGCATGCCGCTACTGCCACACAGAAGACAGTCGATGGTCCTTCCAACAAGGATTGGCGGGGTGGGCGCGGTATTCTCGAAAATATTATTCCTTCCTCCACTGGCGCTGCCAAAGCGGTTGGCAAGGTTATCCCGGAATTGAACACGAAACTTACCGGTATGGCTTTCCGTGTACCGACGTCTGACGTTTCGGTGGTCGATCTTACCGTTGAGCTGAACAAGGATGCTACCTACGAGGAGATCTGTGCAGCAATGAAGAGTGCTTCACAGGGAGCAATGAAAGGTGTACTAGGCTATACCGACGAAAAAGTCGTTTCCACCGATTTCCGCGGTGATAGTTGCACTTCGATATTTGACGCGGAGGCTGGCATGTCTCTTGACGGCAGTTTTGTCAAAGTCGTTTCCTGGTACGACAATGAATGGGGCTACTCCAGCAAGATTCTCGAGATGGTCCGAGTCGTCGCCGGCAAATAACGCATAGCTTGGGGGCGGGATGAATAGTCTGAAATTTCCAGGCTCTTTTCCTCCACATTCCGCTTCCCTTCCCTTTTGATTGGTCATAAGCACAGCACAAGCCACCTTATGCCGTACAACTTTGGAGTTTCCAGTGTCTGTCATTAAAGTCACCGATCTTGACCTTAAAGCTAAGCGTGTATTTATTCGTGCTGATCTAAATGTGCCTGTAAAAGATGGGAAGGTTACATCCGATGCGCGAATAACCGCTTCAATGGCCACCATCAATCATTGCCTGAAACAAGGAGCGAAAGTGATGGTGACCTCACATCTCGGCCGTCCCGAAGAAGGTGTATGGTCCGAAGAGAACTCGCTGAAGCCGGTTGCCGACAATATTGCTGCACGTCTGGGAAAGCCGGTGCGACTGGTCAAGGATTGGGTGGAGGACAGCTTCGAGGTTGCCGAAGGCGAACTGGTCGTTCTGGAAAATTGCCGCATCAATAAGGGAGAGAAGAAAAATCTCGATGAGACGGCGCAAAAATATGCCAGGCTATGCGATGTGTTTGTGATGGACGCTTTCGGCACGGCGCATCGTGCCCAAGCTTCAACTCATGGTATCGCCAAATATGCACCGGTAGCCTGTGCAGGCATTCTGCTGACGGAAGAACTGGACGCACTTACCAAAGCGCTGCTGGATCCGGCCCGTCCCATGGTGGCGATAGTGGGCGGCTCCAAGGTCTCCACAAAGCTTACCGTGCTGGAGTCCCTGTCAGAGAAAGTAGACCAGCTGGTGGTCGGTGGCGGCATTGCCAATACTTTCCTGAAAGCCGCCGGGAAGAACATCGGAAAATCGTTATGTGAAGACGATCTGGTTCCTACCGCGAAAATGCTGATGGATAAAATGGCGAAACGCCGTGCCTCTATCCCTATTGCGGTAGATGTCGTGGTTGGAAAAAAGTTCGACGCAAACGAGCCGGCGGTATCGAAAGATGCCGATTCGGTTGCCGATGACGAGATGATTTTTGATATTGGTCCGAAGAGCGCGCAAGAGTTGGCGAACATCATCATGAAAGCGGGTACTGTCGTGTGGAACGGGCCAGTTGGTGTATTCGAGTTTGATCAATTTGGCGCCGGCACCAAAACCATCGCCATGGCCATCGCCAATACCAAAGCCTTTACCCTGGCAGGTGGCGGAGACACGATCGCGGCGATCCAGAAATATGATATTTATGAAAAGGTGTCCTACATTTCCACCGCTGGAGGTGCTTTTCTTGAGTTTCTGGAAGGCAAGAAACTACCCGCCGTGGAAATACTTGAACAGCGAGCGCGCTGATTTATGGGTTAACGTACTCAGTACGCTATCTTTGTACGACCACTGCCCACCCCCAAAATGATCCGAAGAACGAAAATTGTAGTAACGCTAGGCCCTGCATCCAGAGACCCCAAGGTACTGGAGCGGATGATAAATGCCGGAGTGGACGTCGTACGCATCAACTTTTCCCATGGTACAAGGGAAGAGCATATCGCAGCCGCTGAATTGACTCGCTCGCTGGCGCGTTCTGCGGGTCATGCCGTAGGCGTTCTGGCGGACTTGCAGGGGCCAAAAATTCGCATTGGCAAATTTGAGAAGGGGAATATTCTGCTCAAAACCGGCGACCGATTCGTGCTGGACGCCGAATGTGATCTGGGCGATCAGGAGCGCGTGGGCCTGGATTACAAGGAACTGCCGAATGATGTGGAAACCGGTGCGACGCTTATCCTTGACGATGGCCGCATCGTACTTGGCGTTTCGGAGGTCAAGGGGCGCAAGGTATATTGTGTGGTTGAGCAGGGCGGAATACTTTCCAACAACAAAGGTATAAACCGCAAGGGTGGTGGACTTAGCGCACCCGCGCTGACCAGCAAAGACGTGGAAGACATCAGAACTGCGGCAGCGCTTAAGGCGGACTACCTCGCCGTATCTTTCCCGCGCTCTGGGGACGATATGCGGTGGGCGCGTAACGTGATGCGCGAGGCCGGCGGAAAGAGTTTGCTGATGGCAAAGATCGAGCGATCCGAGGCCATTCTAGCGCTGGACGATATTTTGGAAGCCTCCGATGCCATCATGGTGGCGCGTGGCGACCTTGCGGTAGAAGTGGGCGACGCGGTGGTGCCGGCATTGCAGAAGCGAATGATCCGCACCGCTCGCGCCAACAACAAATTGGTGGTGACCGCTACGCAAATGATGGAATCCATGGTCACCAGCCCGATCCCGACCCGTGCAGAGGTATCCGATGTAGCCAATGCGGTACTGGATGGCACCGATGCGGTAATGCTATCGGCAGAATCCGCTACAGGACAATATCCAGTCGAAGCAGTCGCGGCCATGGCCAGGGTTTGTCTCGAGGCAGAAAAGGAATATTTGGTAGCCAGCGAACTCCGCCGGCTCCAGGGCGGCCTTCCCGACACGATAGAGGAAGCGATTGCACGCGCGACCATGTTCACCGCAGGTGGCCTGAAAATCCGGGCCATCGCCGCGCTCACGCAAAGCGGCAGGACGGTGCTGCTGATGTCGCGCAGAAGTTCCAACGTCCCTATTTTTGCGCTAAGCCCCCAAGAGGACACCCGTCGTAAAATGACTTTATTCCGTGGTGTCTACCCGGTGAAGTTCGGCGGCGGCTCGAACGATCCGGAGATCATCCTGAATCATGCCGAAAACGAACTGCTCAAACGTGGCGCGGTGCGCAACGGCGATCTGATTATCATGACTATCGGCGAGCCGGTAGGCAAGGCTGGCGGCACCAACACCATGAAGATTGTGAAGGTAGGAGAACACAGAAGGCATGATCGGAAGCCGGAATCATAAACCCCACGAGATCTTGTTTTCCGTTTTTCATGCCTTATAGCTAACAATTTATCACTTACGGTTCACGATAACTAATTCTAACTTGGAGGAGGCTCAAATGGCACTCGTATCATTGCGTCAACTTTTGGATCACGCAGCGGAAAACGGCTATGGCCTGCCCGCTTTCAACGTAAACAATCTGGAACAGATTCAGGCCATCATGCAGGCGGCAGATGAATGCGATAGTCCGGTGATCATGCAAGGTTCTGCCGGGGCGCGCAAATACGCCGGCGAACCTTTTTTGCGCCATCTTATCGCGGCCGCGGTAGAGGCGTATCCCCACATTCCCATCGTCATGCATCAGGATCATGGCGCATCTCCTTCCGTATGCATAAATGCCATCCGTAGCGGGTTTTCCAGCGTCATGATGGATGGCTCGCTGGAGGCAGACGCCAAGACGCCGTCATCTTATGAATACAATGTCGAGGTCACCGGCAAGGTGGTGGAAATGGCGCACGCGGTAGGGGTTTCTGTCGAGGGAGAGCTGGGTTGTCTGGGCTCGCTCGAATCAGGCATGGGGGAGGCGGAAGACGGTCACGGAGCGGAAGGCAAGCTCTCCCATGACCAACTATTGACCGATCCGGAGCAGGCTGCGGACTTCGTCAAGCAGACAGGCGTGGATGCCCTGGCAATTGCCATCGGGACCTCCCATGGCGCGTACAAGTTTACGCGCAAGCCAACTGGCGATATTCTCGCTATTGAGCGTGTCAAGGAAATTCACCAGCGCATTCCCAATACACATCTTGTCATGCACGGCTCCAGCTCCGTACCGCAGGATTGGCTCGATATCATCCGTGAATACGGCGGGGATATGAAAGAAACTTACGGCGTCCCGGTGGAAGAAATCCAGGAAGGCATCAAGCATGGGGTGCGCAAGATCAATATCGATACCGACATTCGTCTGGCAATGACGGGTGCAATCCGGCGCCATCTTGCTAAAAACAAGAGCGAGTTCGACCCGCGCAAATTCCTCAAGGATGCGACCGCAGCGGCAAAAGATATTTGCAAGGCGCGCTTCGAGGCATTCGGCTGCGCCGGTCAGGCCGCCAAAATCAAGCCTGTCATGCTGGACAATATGGCGGGTAAATATGCCAAAGGCGAGTTGAAAGCCGTCATCAAGTAAAAACGCCTATCGGTCCCGTTGCGCGTCACTTCATTTTGACCACCGCAAGTTGAACCGGGACTGACAGGACGGATAAAAGGCGATCAACACCGGATCGCCTTTTGTCTATCGGAAGACCGATCCGTCATAAACAGACGGCTTGCCTTTATCTGCTCGACTCAGGACGTATCGAAGAAGCTTTACCAGAATGGATCATTTCTCTTGAAATGCATCCAGGTTTTATTCAATTCCGGCTTTTTCATCAGCACCAGGCTTGCCGCCCAACCCCGGACGATGCCGATTGCTTCATGCATGCCATTCTTATCCTGACCGACAGGCAGTTCGCTTAGCAGTCGTTCGATAACGGCCGTGTCGTTCATCCTGCCCAGAATATCCTGGAATGCCGCCAAAGACTTAATGTAGCGCTTCGCTTTTTTACCGGAGTACAATCGGGCAAAAAACTCAGCGGCATAACGTTGTTTCTTTACGATAATACGTAGCGCGTGTAATTCCGGGACATCCAGGTTCGCGAGTTTCCTGCCGTATTTTTTTATTTGCCTGTGACGATGCGCCAGCAATGTTTCGGCGAATTCTTTCACCGGCGCCCTGGATGCGGTATCGGCGGCGGCATTCAAGGCCGTCGGGTCGGATTGGGCAAGCCAGGATTCTGCGCTTAACCATGCACCGAACTTCAACATCATTTCCGTATAGTGCCGGGATTCGACTGCGTTGCGCGCATTCTCGTTGTGACCGCGCCATATTGCCTCACACTGTTCCCGTAGTGCCAGCATCTCCGGAAGCTCCGGGAAATGGGCGCAAACATCGGCTAATGTTCCCGTTACAAATACATCCCAGTCCCGGGCTGGCCGAAGCTGCCGGGAAAGCCATTTCAGTTCCTGCACCAGGGGAGAAAACGCGGATTTGGAAAATGCTTTCGAAAAAATACTGAAGGTCGAACGTTCTCTGCGCAAAGCAACTCGCATCTGGTGCAGATATTCAACATCCCGGCATTCCAGCATGCCCGTCTCGTTGCTATGCAAATGATTGAGGCAATTCCAGGCGATCGCTTTGAACGCTTCACTTACGTTCATTTCAGCAAAAAGCTGAACCGGCACGGCTTTGAGAGGCGGAGATTTATTGCCGGAAGCAAGTGCATAACCACGCTCAGCCTTGCTTACATTTTCCAGCCTGAGGGGGACAGTGTGCAGCAGATCCAATGCAAGCTGGAATAACGACAGCGGGCCGCCCGATTTCAATTCCAGTTCAACTTCACAAAACGGAACGCTGGCATCGACGGTGCTGACTACCCCCTGGTCCAGACAGAACTCGGCCTCGCTGCCACCGGGAAGACATAGCGTACGGATGCTGCGCTTGAACTCAGTAGTAAATACCGGACGCAATTGCTCGCGAATATCGGCATTTTTGAAAAATTCGATGAGGGAAGGATCTGAAATCCCGGTGAAATCAGGCTGCGCTGTCCGCAACAGGGTCTCCCATTCATACCGCTGATGCAATCCCGCTGTGGCACCGCCTCCACCTTTAATGGACTGTATCCAGCTTTTGCCGGTCCGGCGCAACCGGAAGGCAATATCGTGACGCCTGAGATCAAAATCAGGTGTATCGTAATAAATGGTGTACAGTTTTCGTGTGACGGAGCGGGAAACACTTAAGGATCTTACTAATCGATTGTGCCTCAATCGTGCAACGCTACCCGGCGGCAGTCGCAATTTGAGTTCGATTTCGGTAGCCATGATAGGCATTTTCCTTAATATCGGTACCTCAGCCCTGTTTCGCTGCCGCCAATTCCGTAAGCAGCATCTCCTGGGCACAGAGCGTCTTTCCCCTGCGTCTGGTTTTGAGATGATAATGGCCGTTGCCATCCATTTCCCATGCCTGCCTGTTGTCCCTGAGGTACATGTTCAGACCTTCAGTAAGCACCCGCTTCTTCAATTTCGCCTCCAGTACCGGAAAGCATATTTCAATACGGCGAAAAAAGTTCCGGTCCATCCAGTCCGCACTGGAAAGATAGATTGCGTTGGCGCCGCCACAACGAAAATAAAAAATCCGGGTATGCTCCAGAAAACGTCCGATGATCGAACGCACCCGGATGTTTTCCGATAATCCCTTTATGCCGGGGCGCAACGCGCACACGCCCCGGACAATCAGATCGATTTTTACCCCGGCGCCGGAAGCGTTGTAGAGGGCCTTGATAATTTCCGGCTCAAGCAACGCGTTCATTTTTGCGATAATACGAGCGGGCTTTCCCGCTTTGGCGTTCTGCACTTCATTATCGATAGCCGCCAGCATCTGGCTGTGGAAACTGAACGGAGATTGCCACAGGTATTTCAGTTTTCCCGCCTTGCCGAGACCGGTCAGTTGCATGAATACTTCGTTTACGTCGGCACACACCTCTTCGTTGCAGGTAAATAGGCCGAAATCCGTATAGAGCCGGGCAGTGCCGGCATGATAATTGCCCGTACCCAGGTGCACGTAACGCCGCAGTTTTCCTTCTTCGCGTCGCACTATCATTGCCATTTTGGCATGCGTTTTGTGGCCAACCACACCATATACCACATGCGCACCGACTTCCTCCAATCGGCTCGCCCAGTTGATGTTGGCCTCCTCATCGAAACGCGCCAGCAATTCCACCACTACCGTTACTTCCTTGCCCCTACCAGCGGCAGCAATCAGGGCAGCCATGATCAGGGAATCGGTTCCGGTACGATAAACAGTCTGTTTGATCGAGACAACGTCAGGGTCCACTGCCGCCTGCTGCAGGAAATGGATCACGGGTTGAAACGACTGATATGGATGGTGCAGGAGGATATCGTTCTTGCGTATCATCTGAAAAATATCCGGGGCTTTTTTCTTTTGCAGCGTTAGCGGCAGACCGGGAATGAACGGCGGGTATTTCAGGTTTGGACGCTCAATGCGATCCGGCACCTGCATCAGTCGCACCAGATTCACCGGTCCTTCCACTTGATAAAAATCATCGCGGGAAAGTCCGAGCTGTTCCAGCAAGAAATCCGACATGTGTTTAGGACAACTGTCGGCCACTTCCAGGCGTACCGCGTTGCCGAAATGCCGCTGGGGCAACTCGCCTTGCAGCGCGATTCGCAGGTTTTTGACTTCTTCCTCGTCTACAAACAGATCACTATTGCGAGTTGCGCGGAACTGGTAGCAACCCAGCACGCTCATGCCGGAAAATAGTTCGCCCACATGAGCGTGCAAAATAGAGGACAGGAATACAAAGTTATATTCGCTGCTGCTGATTTCGGCCGGGAGCAGAATTACGCGCGGCAACACGCGGGGCGCTTGCACGATAGCCGTTCCGGAACTGCGACCGAAAGCATCCTTGCCTTCCAGTTCAACCGCAAAATTCAAACTCTTATTAAGCACGCGCGGAAACGGATGCGAAATGTCCAGCCCAATGGGGGTGAGCACCGGCATCAGCTCCCGAAAGAAATAAGCCTTGATCCATTCCCGCTGTGCATCATTCCACGCGACACGGCGCAGGAAACGAACGCCCTCGTTTGCGAGACCGGGCAGAATTTCCTGATTCAATAACTGGTACTGCCGCGCCACAAGCGCATGCGTCTGCTCGGAAACCAGTTTGAATACCTCATGCGGCAACATCCCGTCCGGCCCGAAGCCGGGCGTATCGAGATTAATCTGCTCCTTCAATCCGGCAACGCGAACCTCAAAAAACTCATCCAGGTTACTACTGACGATACACAGGAACTTCAAGCGCTCCAGAAGCGGGATATCCTTGTTTTCAGCTTGCGCAAGAACTCGCCTATTGAACTCGAGCTGCCCAACCTCACGGTTGAGAAATCGGCTACCGGGTTGGGAATTTGTCATGGATAAGCAGTATCTGCCTTATTAAGCCGTGTGGAAATGGAGAATCGAACTTGCACGAAGTATATTTCCGCTTCTTCGCCATATTTACTTCGTCGGGGGCACATAGCCCATAGGCTGCTCGGCCCCGCTTCCAAAGAAATACGCCTCAAGCTGTTCAGCCAGGTACTTGCGTGCCTTGATATCCGAAAGATTCAGGCGGTACTCATTGACCAGCATGGTCTGATGCCGGATCCAGCCAGTCCACGCCTCTTTCGATACGTTATCGAAAATACGCTTTCCTAACTCACCGGGATAAGGTGAGAAATCCAGCCCTTCCATTTCGCGCCCGAGTTTGACGCACTTAACAACTCTTGCCATTTTATCCTCTCCAAATGCGCAGATAATCTACGAGCCTCGCAGCTTCGTCAGCAGATTGATGTTCATGTAACAATCCACGCGGCAATACGACTTCTATCACAACCGCGCGGCTTGACTTTAGCACCGAGCGAGAAAAGGCACAAATGTCATACCGGGCTGCCTCCTACCAGTGGCAGACAAAGTCCCGCTGCTGGCTTGGACTGACTCTGGATCAGGTACGGGAGAAGTCCTCGTGTTTTCCCGCCAGATAAATAGCCCGGCAGTTATCTGCTCTTTTCTATATCTGTTTTACGAATACCTTGGAGCGCCGCTGATAGTTGTATAGTCCTTGCTTGGCTTTTGGTAGTTCGCGTACGTCAGCCTCGAGAAAACCTCGCTCTACAAACCAATGAGCGGTTCGGGTGGTAAGCACAAATAATTTTCTGCTTCCCTGAGATATGGCTCTGGTTTCTATATGCTTGAGCAACGCGTCACCGTATCCTCCACTGCGATAATCAGGGTGCACGGTAAGACATGCAAGCTCGCCTGCTTTATCATGAGGAAATGGATAGAGCGCAGCGCAGCCAACTATCATACGGTCGTGTTCGATCACCACAAAACGGTCGATTTCGATTTCCAGCAACTCGCGATTGCGCCGCACGAGCGTCCCGTCAGCTTCCAGCGGCCCGATCAATTGCAGGATAGCGCCGACATCTTCTATCTTCGCGTCCCTCAAGTTCTGCAACGGGCCTTGGGAGATCATGCTCCCGATGCCGCTGTGAGTGAATAGCTCCTGTAATATTGCACCGTCCACATGCCGGCTGATGAGATGAACACGAGATACGCCACCTTCGCAGGCCCGCATTGCAAAGGGCAGATACAGCTGGGCATCGTCGGAAAGTTTGACGATGTCGTTGGCAAATTTATTCATCAGCGCCCTACCTTCGGCCACCGTCAGTTCACGCGACAGTACCGGTTCCCAGCACCCCGGACGCTCCTCTTCTATGCCCCCGGCGTCCATCAGAAAAATAAGCTTTTCGGCTTTGAGTGCAATCGCTGCTTCAGCCGCAACATTTTCCAACGTCAGATTAAAAATCTCGCCGGTGGGCGAATAACCGAGGGGCGAGAGCAGCGCCAGCTCTCCCTGGTCCAGCCGCGAACGGATGGCTGCGGTATCCACCCTGCGTACCTCGCCCGTATGCATCAGATCAACGCCCTCTATCACGCCGACGGGCCGCGCGGTCACGAAGTTTCCACTGGCAACGCGAATGGCGGCGTTAGCCATCGGTGAATTAGGCAATCCCATCGACAATAGTGCCTCAATCTCAACACGGACGCGCCCTATTGACTCCTTTACGCACTGCAGTGCCGCAGCGTCAGTGACGCGCATCCCTCTTACATATACGGTTTCCAGATTGTGTTCGTTCAGTCGGGATTCGATCTGCGGCCGGGCCCCGTGGACCAGTACCAGGCGTACGCCCAGACTTGCCAGCAGGTTGAGGTCATGGACAAGCTCAATAAATTTACCGTCGGCCACCACTTCGCCCCCGAAAGCGACCACAAAGACTTTATGGCGGAATGCATTGACATAGGGCGCGACCGAGCGGAACCAGGCTACAAAGTCGGTGTCGACCCTCACGGTTCAGGCCAATGCATTGAAAGCTGCATGATATTTACCTACCAAGCCGGATGAAATTAAATTCAGGAAGAAGCTCTACAGTTTACAGCCAAAATTCAAACTTCAAAACCAGGTGTCGCTACGGTCTGAATTTACCAAATCAATAATCGCCCCATAGCGTCTGCATTGCCGCGACTGTCGCCAATGCGGCCGTTTCAGTGCGAAGTATCCTCCCCCCCAATTGCAGTGGAACAAATCCTGCCACCTTGGCGGCGGCCTCCTCATCCGGTGTAAAGCCGCCCTCCGGACCGATGAGCAGCGTTATGGCAGCGTCAGCGGAAGATCGGGGGAAATCGCGCAAGGCATTCTTTGCGACAGGCGAGAGCATAAAACGCGAATCAGGCGAAACGCTATTTTTACGATCACTGGCTTGGGTGCCAAGCCAGTTGTGAAGCGGCTCCAGCGGCAGCACTTGAGGAATATGATTTCTACCGCACTGTTCGCATGCAGAAATAGCAACTTGTTGCCAATGGCTCATACGTCTCTCCGCTCTCTCGCCCGACAGCCTTATCATGCTCAGCTTCGTCGCCAGGGGCTGGATGCGGTTTACGCCCAACTCCACCGCTTTTTGAATGATCCAGTCCATTTTCTCGCTGGCGCAGACCGCCTGAGCCAGGGTAATGGCCAGTTGTGACTCGCGTTCGATATCCAGATGCTTTTCAGGTACGACCGTGGCGCCGTTTCTACCGATCCGCACAATGACCGAGAGGAACTCCCCCCCATTGCCATTAAACAATATCACATTCGCGCCCTGTTCGAGCCTCAATACCCGAAATGCATGATGCGCGGCACCTGCGGGTAGCTCGATGGCCCGGCCAGTGAAAATTTCGCCGGGGCAATAAAAACGGGACAGTGTCATTGATTTCAGGAACGAGAATTAATGGGCTTCTCTCATGATAATATTAACGCCTCGACCAATTTCAAATTCGTCTTGAATAGCACCGTCAACAAATTGGTTATCAATTATATCCGGTACTCGCAATTTTTTTGCGCGAGCTTCGTTCAGGTATTGAGTTGAATAGCGTATAAGTCATTTGTCATTCATTCAGGAGAGAAACATGGCAAGCCTGGAAACCCCTGTTTGTGATTTCGGCTGGAAGGCGGTGGATTTCGATTTACCAGGAGTAGATGGGAGGCGCTACAACATTGCCTCGGCACGGGGCAAGAACGGGCTGCTCGTCATGTTTATCTGCAACCACTGCCCTTATGTAAAAGCGGTTCGAGACCGCATCGTGCGCGACGTGACGGAATTGCGAGAGTACGGTATAGGCGCGGTTGCAATCATGTCGAACGATCCTCTGGATTATCCGGAAGACTCTTTTGACAACATGGTGCGGGTAGCAAGGGAATTTGACTTCTCTTTCCCCTACGTATGGGACGAAACCCAGCAGGTCGCGAAAGCTTATGGGGCTGTGTGCACGCCCGATTTCTTCGGCTTCAATGACCAGCTTGAATTACAGTACCGCGGCCGTCTGGATGCATCTCGGAAGGAAGCCGCACCCGCCGATGCGCGACGCGATCTTTTCGAGGCGATGCGCCAGGTCGCAGAGACTGGCCGCGGGCCTGACGAACAGATTTCGAGCATCGGCTGTTCGATTAAATGGCGGGTGGAGTAACAGGTGCTTGACGCAGTCATTAGTGCGGTCAAAGCCGTCGCACAGCAGGAAATACTGCCGCGCTATCTGAAAGTAGCAAGACAGCGCAAGGTGGATGGCAGCCTGTTCACCGAAGCGGATATTGTCACGCAGGAAACGCTATCGCGCGAATTACAAAAGATTTATCCCGGTCCCATCGTCGGAGAGGAAATGACGGAGCACGAGCAGGTTTCGCATTGGCGTGCAGGGGATGCCGGGCTATGGTGCATGGACCCGATCGACGGCACTTCCAATTTTGTCAACGGCTTGCCCTATTTTGCAGTTTCGGTGGCCCTGATGCGGCAGGGCAGGAGTGTGCTCGGCGCGGTTTATAATCCGGTTGCTGATGAAATGTTCTACGCCGAGCAGGGCAGAGGGGCCTATCTTAACGGTGAAAAACTACCAATCAAGGAACATGTGCCGGCGTTGCGAAGCGCGATGGCAAACATTGATTTGAAACGCCTTAGCAGCGGTCTCGCAGAGGGAATCTGTTCGGCGCGGCCATTTTCTTCTCAGCGGAATTACGGCTCTTGTTCGCTGGAATGGTGCTACACCGCGGCTGGGCGGTTTGACCTGTACCTGCACGGCGGCCAAAAACTGTGGGATTACGCCGCCGGCAGCCTTATTCTGGAAGAGGCCGGAGGGCACATGTGTGGTCTCGACCAGGATGATTTCTGGGCTGAGCCGCTCTGGCAACGCTCGGCCATCGCGGCGCTTGATCTGGGCCTGTTTAATCAGTGGCGTGACTGGGTGCGTGCGCATCGATAATCACATCACTTAGTGTCCCCACCAATTTCCGCCTTGCCCGTTCAGGTGGTCAGCTCCAAGAGTGGATTAGCCTCGGCAGACTACGCGCCACGCATGGTCCTGAGGAATTTTTTAGCGCATGCCTGCTCGTCCAGCTTTCTGTCCATACGCAGCTGCAACAGGCCCTGAAACACGGATATCGCTCGGCCCTGCCCGTATAACTCAACAGAAGGGGACAGTTCTACATTTTTAGCGATCCGTACTTCCTCGGTGCTGAGGGGATCGGCGGGTTTATACTTCCGCTTCTTATCCTCTCATTTGCGTCGGCACGATTTTTCGACGGCTGAGCTTTATTGTCGCTTTTTGGAGACAGGGAAAAATACGCGCAAACAGCGCTTTACCTATTAATAGTGAATCATGGGCGGATTCTGGCGACAACGGCTGAGCTTAGAGAAGCATTAAACGCTGATTCTATGCATGAAATAGTCTGGCATGAATTCTGCTTATCGTACTGGTCCGTTACGAGCAATATGCCGAAATCGCTTGCCACGCGCAACTACCACAACATGTGATACCGCCTTTATCGTTCTTTAGCGCCCCACTTGATCCCATTTCACGCAGCTTTTTTTACAGATCATCCGCTGAGCTGTGTGACTGAAACGTCATCATTCCATGACACCAAGTGCTACAGCTCAGATTTGATAAATCCGATTAATGACTGAATGACGGATATTAGTCCCATGCAATCGCCTGACGATGAATAGCTACTCCAATAAAAACCAGTCTCTTTTCCCCGCCGGGAAAAGTCCCGACTACGACCTGCGGCTCACGAACTCAATTGACCAATCTCTATATGAAACCCGTACAAACTACGTACTGAGACGTAGTGATTACAGCATCCGCCTGGCAGACTCACCCATACAACGCAGTCAGGCAAGCATGCTTATCAAACGCATGTATTCGTGCCGTGGCTATCATGTGGAAAATGATGTTGCAGTTATAGCCCCGCATGATCCTCGCAGGTTGACACTGGAAGCCACCATCGGGGAGCGCCTGGCCGGTACAGTGACATTGGGACTTGATTCAAATGACGGCTTGCTTGCTGACGAACTGTACAAAGAGGAGATCAGTATTTTCAGAACGAAAAACAGGAGCGTGTGCGAGCTCTCAAAATTGGCTGTAGATCCCCGGTACAGTTCTAAAGAGATATTAGGGTCCCTTTTTCACCTGGCCTATATCTATGGACGTAACATCCACAATGCTACAGACTTGTTTATCGAGGTGAACCCGCGTCATGCGGGATTCTATCAGCGTATGCTCGGACTCTGCCAGATCGGCGAAGAACGTATCTGTCGCCGGGTTTACGCACCAGCAGTACTGATGCATTTGGAGCTGGAATATGTGGATGCTAAAATCGCTTCCTTAGCAAATTCTTGCAAATCTAAGGAAAAGTCCCTCTATCGCTACTTTCTTCCTCAACATGAGGAAGAAGGACTGGCCGATACGCTTCGTGGGCATATTAATTAGACAAAAACTCCTTTAGCCTCGTCACCTCTCGAAGGCTATTGATTCAGGCAACCGGCCGTTCCGTCCTACGGTATTCCGACGCCACTTCAATCGTAATCGTGCAAGCTCCGTCGAATAATTTTACACTGGGGAAAAGATAACCGTCTATCTACCTGATATTTCGAGCTTAATATAGCTGGCACGGTTTCTGCTTATACTATGTTGAGGCAAATATTCTTTTCGGAATTGCCGCAGATACGAAAAACTTATAAAACTAAGGAAATTCATGATGAATATATCAAACTTACGCAAATCCCTTTTGGCAACCGCCAGTGGGGCCGTGCTTGCCGTTGGGATCGCCTCAAACGCCTGGGCGGTACCGGTATTTACCGTTAACCCGAGTGGGCTTGGCGAGCCGCAGGGACCCTTCCAGGCAGACTTTATTGCCGGCGTCTCGTCGGAACTCTTGACGTCGACCGCAGGCGGAGTCGGAGTGGGTGGTCACACCGGATCGGGATGGCTGCAGTTTACCAGCTTCAGCCTTGGGTCAAACCCCATATTTGGCATAACGTCTGGGCTGGGGAATACTTATGGCCTCTTCGTAACCTTCCAGCTGGCCGATGTGCTTGCGTCCGGCACTCTTGATGCGCCCAACAGCACCAATACCCTTACCCAACTGGATTACACGATGTTTTTTGATCCAGACGCGGGCAACTCTTTTACGGCAGCAAATGCGCTTACGGCCACGAATGCGACGTATGTCGATGTTGGTGGTAACGATATTATTCTCGGCGGCGGAAGCTTATTGAATCCCGGTAGCGGGCAGTCTGGTTTCAACCAATTTGGCGGAGCGTTCCTGAACTCGATCAATAGCTTAACCCTGACAGCGGAGGGGAGCTCGTTTTTCGTTGATCCGGTTCCGTTCTTTGATATAGCATTCACCGAATTCAATAATACAGGCCAGGGTATTACGAAAAACGGTGACCTTACATCAATAAATCAGGCTACCGGCGGAGTCGACTTTAACCAGGTGCCAGAACCCGCGTCGCTTGTTCTGATCGGTCTTGGCTTGCTGGCCATGGGCGCTAGCCGCCGGCGCCGTTCTTAGATTTCTGACGATCCGATCCAACAGAAGGTCCACCTCCCGATGGGGGTGGGCTTTTTTTTTGAAACAACAGTAGGGAGGATCAACGAAAGAGATGAGTTTTTTGGAAGACCGAACTTCCATCCATAACTGAAACCCTCTCGTGTTATATTCAAGAACTACCTGTTTGCTATTTTGAATTGCTGCTGGCCATCCGTCGTTTATGGACATTGATTGGATAAAGAAACTGGCTGCTGCCGCTGCACGGGCCCCCTCGGCTGACAATTCCCAACCTTGGACGTTGGGCTGGAACGGAACAGAATTAGCCATCAGGTATGCGCTACGCGATAAAACACATAACCTGTTTGCGGCGGAGAGCCACGCGACCTTACTGGCAGTAGGGGCGGTAGTTGAATACATACAAGTTGCGTTGAATGCCAACCCGGTCTCCTTCCAATGGCAGTGGCCTTCCAATCCGGCTCTTGGACAACCCTACGCTTCGGTCGCACTCAGCGGCACTTCCACGAACTTCGCATCTCCCCAGGCTCTCTCATTACGCCACACAAACAGGTTTGCTTTTCGCGCTGACGCCTTGCCTGCCAATCTTTTTCGCGAACTTGGAAATTACAGGGAAAACGATAATCGGGCATCCTGCCTGATCGATCTCGCAGAAAAATCCCGGCTGATTCGGCTTGTTCGAATTTGCTCGGAAGCACGCTTTTGCAACCCAAAACTGCACGAATGGCTGATCAACAGCCTGCGTTTCACGCCGGAAGACATTGCACGGGGCGACGGACTTGATATCGAAAGCTTAGCCCTGCCGCCCGGCGGGAAGTTTTTTTTTAAATTTATCTCGGACTGGAAAAGAATGTCAGCGCTAAATGGTCTGGGTTTATACAAACTGCTGGCGCGCTCGGAAGTTTCCCTGCTTGCCGAGGCGCCGGCGTTGCTCTGCATAATTGGCCGCCGCAGTGATCCGCGGAGCATTATCGATGGCGGGCGCCTTATGACACGCCTCTGGGTGGATCTCAACGAACAAGGCATTGCTGTACATCCCTACTATGTCGTGTCCGACCAGATCAACCGCTTCCGGGAAGGAACGGCAGCCCCGGGTTTTGAAACAAAGATTTCCGAAGTAGAAGAGGAAATACGTGAGCTGCTGGCATTACAGTCCGATGAAATGCTACACATGATCATGCGCGTCGGCTACCCGAAAACCGAGCCGGTACGGTCGAGAAGATTGCCGCTCGAATCCGTATTCATGGATGCCACCTCCATCTAGCCGCTCAGCCTTGGATGAACATCACTGAGGTACTTCCACTAGAACGCCGTTCTCTGTGCTTCCATTTTGCCTGACCCAAAATTCCAAATGGCGAATAGCGATACGATTGCCCGTTATCCGGTTATCAGCTAAACCGTCAGTTTGTTAAGATACGCCCAAAGCAGATAATCTATCGCGGCGTCCGCCAGTAGATCGGCTACCTGTAGTCATGCGAGATGGGAGACTTCACGCGTCGAGCGCCCAAACTTGACACCCCATTTTCGGGCTCGCGCTCTCGCTGTCTATAGCGGAAGTAGCCATATGTTTCCCCCCGCATTCATACCTCTCCAATTGACGTTGTCATGCTTTCGACTCATCTCAATTTGCAATCCTTCATCAACGAACCCCAGCTGCTATCTTGATTTTTGTCTCTTTTTGGCAACACATTAACTCTTTTAAAAAACAAGTAGTTAAGGAAACAGGGGGAGAAACTTGGCTGGTTTGGCGACACTCTGGGAGGTCCGTATTGCCGCGAACGCATGATTATGCGGATAAAAAAGCACTGGCATGCTTTGTGCTTTGGGCTAAGACAAGCGCAAGTTCGCCCAATAAATTATCTTGCTAAACGCAGCAGTTTCTCCCAACAAGTGACTCAATCTCAAGCAAATATGGGCCTACCATTCGTCCCATTTGACCAGTTTTCATACTACGTTTAGCGAAAGTCATTCCATCGCGGAGGGCGCGCCTATATCCCCATATCCGCCAGGGGTATTGCATTCAGAGTTTGAATCAATCCAACTAAACCTCAGGGACATAAATCATGCACTTATACAACGACGAAAATATTCGCTTTGCAAGACCTCATTTCCCCTCCTCCGTCAAAGAAGCTATCCATTCCACTTCACGCCCGCTGCCCCTTAAGAATGAAGGAAGTCTCGCTGGAATTTCCGACACCAAATGCATTTTGAGACAAGGTAACTACAGTATCTGTCTGGCGAACTCACCCCGGCAATGCAGCCTCGTGAACAAGCTGGTCAAGAGCATGTACTCCTGGCGTGGATATCATACCGAGGGTTCAGCCATTTCTTCACATAATCCGAACCAGCTAACGCTTGAGGCATCCATCGGACAGGATCTCGCCGGCACGCTTACGATAGGTGTCGATTCGAAGGAAGGGCTGCTGGTTGATACGCTTTACGAACAGGAGCTCAAAACCCTCCGCGCAAAAGACCGAAAAGTCTGTGAGTTGTCAAAGCTTGCAATAGATCCTGTTCACAGCTCAAAAGAGCTACTTGCTTCTCTATTCAATCTCGCTTATATCTATGGGCGTATCGTTCGCAAGGCCACAGATTTCGTTATCGAAATTAACCCGCGCCACAAGGGATATTATAAACGCATATTGGGATTTCGGCAGATTGGTGAAACACGCACCTGTCAGCGCGTCAATGCACCAGCTGTGCTGTTGCATCTGGAGCTTGATTATGTGGATACCCAGATTTTGTCCCTGGCGGGCTCCCCTGACCCCAGGCAAAGATCCCTCTACGCCTATTTTCTCACTAAGACGGAGGAACATAGGGTAGCCAATAACCTCATGCGCCACTCTCTGGCAACGCATTAGCTGAGTGACTGGCTCTCGGCCGATGTAAACTGATCACAGCCTGATTGCTTGTCAGTTGACTCACTTAATTTTGACTGTTGAGGTGGAATGATTTCCGGAGAACGTATCGGAAAGAAACCGGCCTGGAAATAAAAATAAGTACACATGGCTTTCAACCTGAGCCGTTGTCCTGCGTAACTTCTTTGTCAGAATTCATCCGGAGCAATCCATAAAAAGCCCCCTCATGAGGGGGCTTTTTATACAGTTGACCCGCATGTCTCAGCATATTCTCACACCCTTCTACGCACGGCGCCCATACCCAGCAGGCCCAGACCCAGCAGAGCGAGCGTTGCCGGTTCGGGGATTTCACCAGGAGCTTTCTGGAAGTCAAAATCGCTATGAGCAAAGGCGCCATTTGTCAAGCCGTCACCACCCAAAACAGAGCCGGAACCAAGGACGCCGATCATGTTATCCAGAGGACCGTTGTCGGGATCAAGCGCTGCGTTGGCGCAAAAAGGAGAGAGGCCGGAGCAGTCCTGCAATCCATATGTGTTCGGTCCGCCATCTAGGATACTGAGGCCAAAATTGACTGCCGCAAAATCGGCGCTAGATGACCCCCCGGCGACGATAGGGACACTGGTCTGGGCATTCAAGGCAATCCAGAATTCATCGCCGTCGGCTGCGGAAAAGCCATCAACCTCGAACAGACTGCCGTCAGTCGCCTTCGCAATGCAGTCTGCCTGGCTGGTACAGTCTGTGGCACCCAAGGTACTAAGATTCGGCGTATCGTCCAGCCACAAAGCGGCTACCGCGCCGCCGCCTGCTCCACCTCCTGTCACAACATTGCCGGGAAGAAGCGAGTTCAAGCCGGGGGCATAGGCGCCAAAGACCATATCATTGTTGCCACCCACGCCATCCAGATCATCAAAGCGAAGGAGCGTAACCGCAGCGACGCCAGTCAGCTCTTGAGGAAAAATAAGAGTGCTGTCACTGCCAGTGACATCAAAAGTCTGGGTAATCTCAAAAACGGAGAGCAGGGTGTCACCGACATCAAAGACGTCTGGCGTATTATTGGCGTCCAGGAGAAAGTCTATATTATCATCTTCGAAGCCGGTGAGGGGGCTATAAAGGGTTACGACGGCGGCTGATGGCCCGGAGAGAAGGGCCAGCCCCAGCCCCAGCGCAGCAACAATCGGTTTCAGTTTCGTGTCCATGATCTATCCCTATAAAGATTAAACCGCGTTAGTATTTTTACAATTTTGCAGAAAGAAGCCCAAAGCATCGGCATCCGTCGATTTATTTGAAGCACAAGTCGTGCCATAACTGGAGGGAGCACGTCCTAATTACTTGTATATAAAGATATAAATATTGATATCACAACATGAGCTTCTATTCATGCTGGCTCACAGGTAAAGATATGTAAAATAATTCGACAGAGAGGCTTTCCCCACGCAGGGGGAGAGCCTGCCTGCGTACAGCGCGATATTTTGCCAAGGGTAGTTGGCAACCGGAGAGGCTCGGCTAAAGTCCATCTATGACTGTTTTGGGGCTGAGAGTTCTTCCATAGGCTGAAAACCGCCAATCCGATTACATGGCATACGTATCCAGTTGGGCCGTGTTGAGCTGGGAGTGTAATTTTGACGGAGACGTCAAGAAATGGCCGGTAGAACTGTAAGATTTCTCGACATCCGGTAATAGCACGAGCGTTCGTATTTCCTCCGGAGGAGAAGTTTAGTCTCGGCGCTAGCAGGCGCAGAGAAGGTGATTTTAGCCAGACAAGCGGAAATTTGACTCTGGTATCAGCTCAGGTGGCAAGATGACGTTCTTGAGAGGATGAAATCGGGCTGCTGCTCCCTCGGCGTATCATGTCAGCTCAGGCCGAGCTTATGACAGGCGATGGCAATCGCAAGGCGATTCAGGGGATTGCGGTTTCCCCCCGGTCGCCAGGTAAGTGCCAGTTTGTTGAGATATCCATCGAAATGGTAGCCCTTGGGTGCGACCCGGACAGGGCCGCGCCCAAGGAGAATTTTCATGGCTTCAGTCGCTGCGGCGCCAGCGCAAAACTGACAGGCCATGATCGTGGAGGGACCCTTGCGTCTTGCCAGATCGACCGTGGAAGGATCGGCGAGGTAGCTCATTTGCAACCGGGCCGGCGCCAATCCCATGAGAAAACGGACGGGTTTTTCTGCCTCTGTACCGTCGTCCAGACGAAAATAATCCTTAAAACTCATACCGCCCGGCAAAAAATTGAGCACCGCCGTACCCATACCCAGTGGGGCCGCAGTCACTGCAGGCACACCTTTTGCGGCACAAGCGGCAAATACCTGCTGTCGAGCCTGGAAAGCGAAGAAATCCAGCCCGTCAATGTAAATATCCACTCCATCCAGAAATTCATCCAGATTGTCGGCTGTCACCCCCTCGGGGAATCCCCTGATATCCAGTTCGGGGTTGATGTCCTCCGCCTGCCGAATCATGACGTCCAGCTTATGTTGGCCCAACGTACTAAGGGCCGCCCCAGTCTGACGATTGAAATTGGCCAGATCGTAAGTATCAAAATCAGCCAGATGAAATTTACCTATACCTAGTCTGCAAAGGGTCAGAAGATGAATTCCGCCCACGCCTCCCATACCTGCAATCGCTACCCGTTTGTCGCGTAGTTCGTCCTGCTCCCGCCGGGTCAGCCAGCCGATATTTCGAGAAAAGGCCTCATCATATATAAAGGGTTGCATGCCATTAAACCGAATGTTTCATGACGAATCCTTGCGGTACATTGACGCGGCTGTGAACCTGCGGATTTTCCAATCCGTCCGGTTAAACGCGATCTTCCTTAAAATCCATCGATGGGGTCACACGGGCTTGCGAAGGGAACGGCTTCTCTAAATAATACTGGAGCACTTGAGCTGTCAAAGAAAAGGGGCCATAAGCACGGTGGCCGGCCCGGATATATTCCGCCTATGGGGGCTGCGGAATCGGGTTCCCCTTCGCGCGACGACAACCTTTAAGAACCTTCTCAACTCGAATATACGCCCAACAGGATGGCGGGTCAACGCGACAATGGCTGGTGGGGAAAACGACGCAAAATCTTAATTCGACAACCGGTACAAAACAAGTGAACTCCTGCAATAAAGTCGAGGCAGGCTGAGTCCGTTATCATGGTATGTATTCATTCAATCACTCTTCCGGAAGATGCATTGCGGAAGAACAGCATACAGTCTCGGGGGTGTACAATGACAACAAAAGCAAGAGCGTCGCAAACTTCTTGCCGCGGCACATGGCAGCGTGCCGCGCCCAACCTCTCCATAAGGCACAACTGCAAATAGGGTGTTGCGCAGCACTCGGAAATCAATCCTCCTTCGGGTAAATTCCAGCACGACCGCTAATGCGGGCGATGGGCAAAATGACGTCGTTAGTGAGAATATTCTGGCTCGACCTTAAATTGGCGTTTCGCAATATCGTGCGTCAAAAACGCCGCAGCGTCATCGCGATAGGAGCTGTTGCGTTTGGAATTACGGCACTCATTCTGGCGAACGGTTTTATCGAGTGGATTTTTCTGGACTTTCGAGAATCCACCATCAAATCACATCTGGGTCATCTGCAAATCGTCCGCCCGGGCTATCATGAGGCAGGGAAAGCCGATCCCTATGCATTTCTACTTCCCGATATCATACCTGAACTGAAAACGTCATATGAACCACAGCCAATAAAAACCGTGGCCCCGCGGATCTCCTTCAGTGGTCTGATCAGCCATGACGAATCGACAATCTCATTCATTGGCGACGGGGTCAGCCCCCAAGAACAGGAGGCGTTCGGTAACGCGCTGCAAATCTCGGCGGGCCGAAACCTTTCTGCTGATGATCCCCGGAGTATCATCGTCGGCGAAGGCCTTGCACGCAATCTCGGCGTCAATGTCGGCGACCAGGTCGTGCTATTGGCGACAACCGCATCGAGAGGAACCAATGCGGTAGAGGTTACTATCCGTGGCCTCTTCTCCACGGTAACCAAGGCTTATGACGATGCCGCTATTCGCATGCCTATCGAAACGGCGCGACATTTGCTCCGCACCAAAGGATCTCATGTCTGGGTGATATTGCTGAACGACACCGCACAAACCGACAGCATGCTCGCAAAGTTGCGCGCTAAACTGGAAAAGAACAACTTAGAGATTGTTCCCTGGCATGCGCTTGCGGATTTTTACAACAAGACCGTAACGCTGTTTACCAAACAAGTTTATGGCATCAGACTGATTATCGCCGTTATCATCCTTCTCAGCATCACCAATACGATGACCATGAGTGTAATGGAGCGGATCGGGGAAATCGGCACTGCCATGGCGCTCGGCGTGAAGCGCATGGGTATAATGCGTTTGTTCGTGAGTGAAGGAGTTCTCATCGGCTGTCTTGGCGGCATGATCGGTTTGCTGCTGGGAGTGTTATTCGCCCATATAATCTCCAGTATTGGGGTTCCCATGCCGCCGCCACCGGGCATGGCACGGGGCTACACGGGACAGATTCTCGTTACCTGGAACATAGCACTGGAATCGCTCGCGCTCGCCGTCGGTACAACGCTGGTCGCCAGCATTTACCCGGCCTGGCGCGCGTCAAGGATGCAGATCGTCGATGCCTTACGGCATAACCGCTGATCCTGAATCATGTTCAAACTCGCATTACGCAACGTTTTTCGCCAAAAATCCCATACTGCGACGACGCTGGCGGCCATCGTTGGCGGGGTGGCGGGGCTTATCCTTGCTGGCGGCTGGGTGAACGATGTTTTCGTGCAGCTATCCGAAGCCCTCATTCACTCACAATCGGGACATTTACAGGTCTATAAAAAGGGGTTTTTCGCCGAGGGAACGCGCGCTCCGGAGAAGTATCTGATCGGAACACCTGATGAAATTAAAGACCGCATCGCCGCCGACCCGGATGTTGCCGCTGTGATGGCGCGCCTCAACTTCTCGGGACTGCTCAATAACGGCCGCAGCGATTTGCCCATCATCGGCGAAGGAGTGGAAGCAAAGCAAGAGGCTGTGCTCGGAAGCTCTGTTTCGATCATCGCGGGGCGTCAACTGGATGACAAGGATGCGTTTGGCGTCGTGCTAGGCGAGGGTGTCGCAGGGGTATTGAAATTGAAACCTGGCGATCACGTGACGCTGCTTGCAAATGCCCTTGAGGGCGCGTTGAACAGCATTGACCTGGAAGTAATTGGCGTATTTCAGAGCTTCTCCAACGATTACGATGCGCGGGCGATAAAAATCCCTCTTGCCGCGGCTCAGGAATTGCTCGGCACTGAGGGGGTGAACGCGCTCGTGATTTCCCTGAACAAAACTGAGAACACCGATCGGGCCGCTACCCGCCTGAAGGAACAACTTGGCGCTCTGGGCCTGGAGGTTAAGACCTGGGTTGAACTTAACGATTTCTACGAAAAAACTGTAGAGCTGTATAAAGGCCAGTTCGGCGTTTTGCAACTGATCATTCTTCTCATGGTTCTGCTGAGTGTTGCCAACAGTGTGAACATGAGTATCTTTGAGCGGACCGGAGAGTTTGGCACGATGATGGCGCTTGGGAACCGTCGAAGCCAGATATTTCGGTTGATCGTAGTCGAAAGTGCACTACTCGGTTTGATCGGCAGCAGTCTCGGGCTCGTGCTCGGTGTGGCGCTGGCGCTCGCTATCTCTGCGATCGGCATACCGATGCCCCCGCCCCCGAACGCTAACGTGGGCTATACGGCCCACATCCAGATTATCCCCTCCGTCTTGTTTATGTCGTTTGCCATCGGCATTACGGCGACCACTCTGGCAGCAATGCTTCCGGCAAGGCATGTTTCCCGGACGCAACCCGTCGAGGCGCTCCGGCAGAATTTTTGATTTCCATATGCTGCCACAGGAAAGTAGTGAGCGATACAGGAGAGCGTTATGCCTCTGCCGGACATAGAGAGTCATGCGAGGACGCTCTCGCTGTAATTTCGTCTCCAGGTTTCGATAATCGCCTTGGCCTCTTCCAATGTATCGAACCAGTGCAAGTTCAAGCATTCACCTGCGAAATGTCCCGGTAAATATCGTGACCTGACAGAGCTCAACCCAAAGAAACGGAAATTATCCTGCTCAGCCTACCGACTTTGCCTGCTGCTCAATGATACGTAGAACACGTCTTGCGGATCGAAGCGAACCCTCGATAAAGCCCTGATAGTCCGAAAATGCTTCGCCGCAGACATGGATATTTTTTATTCCTGATGTATCCTGATGCAGGGAAAATGCCTCGAGGAACTCAATATGTTTCCAGGACATTACGCCTGGCAGCCATCCGTGAGCAGCCGCGCCAAAGGGTTTCTTGCCCCAGTCCCGCATGCCGCATGCGAGGAGGCGGTCCTCGGTAAAATCATGGTGCTCATAATCCCTCGCAAACTGTACAAAGCGCTGCCACAATCGAGGATAACCCGGCTCTTTCACGATGAGAGCGTTTTCCTCATTAAAATACGATTCCTGCGGCCCGTCTGACTGGAAAGATTCCTTTTCCAGCTTCAAAAACCAGGTTCTGGCTATTTCCTGGCTTTCAAGCTGAGGAGCTTCCGACGGCTCTTGATTGGGCTGAGCTTGGTTGGAATCCCTTGTTCTCAGGTAATCGGACCAGAATGTGATCGCCGGACGATCTGTATAGACCATGATCAGTCCTTTTGTCCCGTCGCTGCTTTTTACGTATAGCAACTCTCGTGTCGGTATATCCGCAGCATTGCGGTTAAGCGGTCTGTTGTCTTCCCACCAGGGTCTTTCGATAACGAAGAAGCACTTCAATAGCGGAAGGCAAGCGACGGCGTTCAGCGATTCTTTGAGAGTTCCTTGCGGCGGACGTCCATTCCAGGACATTTCTTCGAGTGGTTGCTTGGGCAAAGCAAGAATAACCCGCCGTGCCTTGACGACATTTTTCTCATTCTCGACAATGACATCGATCTCTCCGCCATTCGATTGAAGGCTTAGTACTTTCCTGCCTTTCTGAATGCATAACCCGGGATTATCTTTTCTTTCCTGGTGCAGCCTCTCCAGAAGTTTCCATATGATCCGGCTCATTCCCCCGCGAATGCCGCGCAGCGATCCCGTGCTACGAATCGCCCTAAGCCAGAAAATTATCCACTCCGCTGCATTCAGATTTTCATGTACAAAGTGATAATAACTTCCCCAATCCCTGATTTTGATTACTGCATAGTGACTTAACACATCACTGAGAACGTTCCAGAAGCCTAGATCCCAAAGCGAATGGCCCCGAAAGCGGGCGCACTCGCGAATTTTTTTGAAATCGGCATCAGTAAGGTTCTGAATCCATTCGAGCAACTCCCCTTTCCAGTAGTGACGGTAAAAGAATGCCCCGTTATGCAAGTTGTTCCACTGCTCATTGGCGGCATCGGTACGCCATGGGCCTGAAAGCTTCGGGCCAGCGGCGTTTCCAGCGGAAGTCCTTGATTCTTCCACAGCCTTGGAGTTTTTATCTTCAGGTTCAATGCCTTCAACGAGCTCAAATATGCGCCTGAGAGCCAGTATCATCAAGTCGAAGGGGGTTTTCTGCTGGGCCTCTTCTTCGCGCAGGGTAAACCGCGGCTCCATAGGATCTTCCGACACATACGAAGAGAACGGTACTAAATCATCCAGACTTTCTGCTTCGCCCGGGACGGGTTCTTTGATTCCCAGTTCGTCGAGGAGCCTTTGCAATAAAGGCTGGTCACGTGGCTCAATTCTCATGGGTCCGAATTCAGCGCGGAAATACTCTATTTTCGATAGCTTTTCTACAACATTGCCATTCTCCTCCGTTGACTGCGTTTCCGCAGGACCTCTATAAGGAGATTGCTTATCGCCTTGTGGTTCAAGAGGATCAGGTTTGCCGCTGGCAAAGTCCCAATTGCACGGGTCCCACGTATCCTGGAATCCAATGGTTTCCCCATGTTTTTCGTCAGCTCGCAGCAAGGACCAGGTTTCTATGCGACCTCCAAATCGATTCGAAGCTTCGAGAAGGAGAATACTGTTGATTTTGAGCAATTCACGCTTTTTGATCAGTTCGTGACAACAATACAAACCCGCAATTCCGCCACCTACAATTACGGCATCGTATATTTCGGATCCCTGCGTATGAGTTTCATTGTTCGGCATATCTTCTCCCGAAAATCTGGACGTTCTGTAGATTGAGGAAAACTTTATCTCAATGACTCCGCAATTGCGGCCGTGCAATCCCGCTTTGATGCAACACGCTTGTCCACTGCGGCGCTTGAGGAGCTGCCGAGCTTGGATGGTCGAATTTGTGGGATGAAATGGAGCCCTTGGTCAGGTACGCTGTCACTCGTTGTAGCTCATCCCACGAATAAGGGTTAGCCACCCGTCGCTGCCTTATTTTCCGACAAGCACACCTTGCCTGACAACGCATTTACCAGCTTTATATACTGAGCGATTCTTTGGGACGGAAACGACGGCTTCCGGTATATGTTCCGCGTTGAGCGTCACGAAGTCGGCATTTGCGTTCTTGCGCAATCCGTAATCGGTGAACCCGAGCGCTTTCGCACCCGCTTCTGTCACGATATCGAAGGCGACGCGAAGATCCTCGTCGGTATAGAAGCCTGAGCGATAGCCAACCATCATTGCCCGGCCCAGCATATCGCCATCGCCGTAAGGCCACCAGGAATCCCGAATATTGTCGCTGCCGCTAAAGACCGTAACGCCAGCTCTGCGCAATTCCAGGATGGGTGGAAAGGAACGATCACCCGGCGCATTGGTCATGATTGCAATGCCGGCTTCAGCAAGGAGCCGCGCGGTGCGTCTGGCAACATCGAGTGGAACCTCGCCCAGCGCATAGGCGTGGCTGACAGCAACGTGGCCTTCCATACCCAGCGCGCGGGTGCGGGCAGCAATTTCCTCCAATTCGTATATGCCAAGCATATTGGGATCGTGAAGGTGAATGTCGATATCGACGCCGCGCTTTTGGGCAATACCGAAAATCACGTCGAGGTGCGCTTTGGTGTCTCTGTCGAATGAAGCGGGATCGAGCCCGCCGATAACGTTACAGCCAGTATCAAAGGCCGCGTCCAGCAACTCTGCCGTGCTTGGGCAGGCAATAATGCCGTTCTGCGGGAAGGCGACGAGCTGAATATCGATGAAATCTTGATATTCCTCACGGACGGCAACTATGGTTTCAAGAGATTCGAGACCGACACTTGCATCCACCATGACGTGGCTGCGCATATGCGTCGATCCGTTGGCAATACAGAGCTCAAGCTGGCTCCGGGCCCGCTCCGCCATCGGTGCAGCCTGAGCCATGTTCTGGCGCTGGAATTCGACGCGTTCACGCACATCGAAGCCGTGGGTGCATGATTTGTGGGGCTTCCACGCATCCCCGTAAAAACTGGTGTCAAGATGGATGTGACCCTCGACAAAACCGGAGACAACCAGCGCCCCGCCGAGATCGATGACATTGCGCGCCGCAATCTTTTCATTGCCATCAGGTTCGATGGAAGCAATCTTTCCATCCTTAACCACAATGGACGAAAGCGTTCCATCAGATAGCCTTGCGCTCCGAAACAGTATATCGGCGTTATGCATCAAAAAGCCTTGTTATGGATCAAAGAATCCCTCAGGAGTCAGATTGTGGGAGTCAACGCTGTACTAATCCGAATCCGGGCCCTCCGGCAATCGGAGTGCCGCATCTCATGGAATTTTCTTCTGATTTTGTCCTCATTGGCGGAGAGATGAGGCTCATCGCACTCATTATCAAGCCAATTCGATGCATTCTATCTTATGTGGGCGAGCCAGCGTCACCCCCCATGTTACGCGACGAAAGTCGAATCAAACTCCATCCATGAAACCGCAAGGTTGTAATATTTAAATTTCACGATGCCGGTATGGCAATAAAAAAGAAAAAACAGCTTGATCAAGATGTAGTTTTAACCTACAAAAAGTAAAGAATAGCCTTTAAATTCTGTTCGCGGCGGCAAAACCGCCAGTCTGATGAGAAGCAGCTGTATTCATATATTTGATATTTGCAGTGTGAGCGGTAAGGCTCTACAGGTGTGACTGATGCGTAGGCGCATCGAAACTGTCCTGTAAACCAAGCTGCTCCCTGCCGCGACAATGCCTGGACTTTTCAATCATGCGCAATTCAGTCCATTTGCCGGGAACGCGCCGGAAGAGGCTGCGTCGCCGTGGCTGGTGCGCGTGATTCATGCGTCGGTGAAGGGCCGCGCCAGACTTGAGGTCAAGGGTTTGTATCGCTGCGAGCCGGTCAGGCTCAGGATCGAGTCTGCATTGGCTAGGCATTCTGGGATCAGGCAGGCCTCCGCGAATATTCTTACCGGCCGCTTATTGATCGTTTTCGACCCGGTGCAGGAAGTTGGAGAAATCACGGTCCTGGTGGAGCAGGTGTTGGCGGAGCCCACACTTGCCTCCGAATGGCCGGTTGCTTCTCGTGGCGCCAGCCCGGCTCCGGTACAAGAAGGAGGCAACTGGCATGTGCTGCCTGGCAATGCTGTGCTGGCAGACCTGGAAACTTCCAGCGAGCGGGGCCTTAGTCAGGATTCCGTGCAGCTCAAGCTACGGCGCTTTGGCGCCAACAGCCTGCCGCGGATACCGCCCCGCTCCGGGCTGAATATTTTTCTGGGACAGTTCAAGAGCCTGCCGGTAGCTTTGCTGGGCATGTCCGCCGTGCTTTCTGTAGCTACCGGAGGCCTGGCCGACGCCGTCGTGATTCTTGGAGTAGTTCTAATCAACGCAGGCACTGGGTATGTCGCCGAGTCCCAGGCGGAACGAACGATTAATGCGCTCGGAGAAACGGCTTCCCAGAAAGCTCTGGTGATCCGTGACGCCCAGCTTGGCGAAGTAGGGGCTGAAGTTCTGGTGCCGGGCGACATCCTGGTGCTGGCGCCAGGATGTCGTGTAGCGGCGGACGCCAGGCTGCTGGAGTCGCGCAATCTGATGATAGACGAGTCAGCGCTGACAGGGGAAAGTCTGCCGGTCATCAAGGCAGTTGAGCCGCTAGAGAAGCCTGATGTGTCCCTGGGGGACCGCATCAACATGGTCTACATGGGCACGGTGGTTACCGGAGGCAGCGGACTGGCAGTAGTGGTCGCCACCGGGCGTCAAACCGAGATTGGCACCATCCAGGTGCTGGTGGGTGAAACCAGGCCTCCGGATACACCTATGCAACGCCAGCTCGCTACCTTGGGGAACCAGATGGTGCTGCTATCCGTCGGCATCTGCGGAATGGTGTTCCTGATCGGGCTGGCGCGTGGCTACGGGTGGCTGCAGATGCTGAAGAGCTCAATTTCCCTGGCCGTTGCGGCAGTGCCGGAAGGTCTGCCCACCGTCGCCACCACCACCCTGGCGCTGGGTATCCGCAATATGCGCCGCCACCACGTGCTGGTGCGCCACCTGGACGCCGTGGAAACCTTGGGAGCCATGCAAGTGATCTGCCTCGACAAGACGGGAACGATTACGCTTAACCGCATGTCGGTGCTGACGCTACATAGCGGCGGGCGCCGCATTACACTGGCTAACGATGCGTTTTACGACAGCGGGGTAAGAATGGACCCCTATCAGAGCGATGAATTACTGCGCCTCATGCACGTGGCCGTTCTGTGCAACGAGACGGAGTTGAGCGGCGCCGCAGGCGATTATATGTTCAAGGGGTCCGCAACCGAGACTGCATTGGTGCATCTGGCAATTGCGGCTGGCGTGTCGGTGGACGCGCTGCGGCAGCAATACCCAAGAGTGCAAGTGGAATACCGCACCGAAAAGCACAATTACATGCGCACAACGCACGTAATGGAAGAGGGTAGAAAGTTTATCGCGGTCAAGGGGAGCCCGGCCGAGGTGCTAGAGTTATGTGGCTGGTGGATCAAGGACGGAGTTCGTCTTCCACTCACGGAAACCGAGCGCGCCGCCATACTGATCGAAAATGATCGCATGGCAGGGGAAGCCCTGCGTGTGCTTGGGTTTGCCTATATGGAGCTGGCGCAAGAAGCGGATGAGACCTCAGCACAAGATCTCATCTGGCTCGGGTTGACCGGCATGGCGGACCCCGTGCGGCAGGGGGTGAAGGAACTTATCGCCCTGTTTCATCAGGCGGGGATAGATACGGTGATGATTACCGGTGACCAAAGCGCGACCGCATATGCTATCGGCAAGGAACTTGGCCTATCCGGCAGCAAGGAACTGAACATTCTCGATTCCACCCGGCTTGAGCAACTGGATCCAGAGGTGCTCACCGGGCTCGTCCAGAAAGTCAACATTTTTTCGCGCGTAAGCCCAGCCAACAAGCTGCAAATCATGCAGGCGCTGCAGCGCGCGGGCAAGGTCGCCGCCATGACCGGTGACGGAATCAACGACGGGCCGGCGCTTAAAGTTGCCGACATTGGCGTGGCCATGGGCGGCGTCGGCACGGAGGTGGCACGCGACGTGGCTGACGTCGTGCTGGAGGACGATAACCTGCACACCATGATCGTAGCGGTCTCGGAGGGACGTACGATATATAACAACATCCGCAAATCGGTCCACTTCCTCACTGCCACCAACCTCTCGGAGATCATGATGATGCTGGGTTCCATTGGAACCGGACTGGGTACACCGCTCACCACCATGCAGTTGCTATGGATCAATCTGGTGACCGACATTTTTCCGGCTCTGGCGCTCGCCGTCGAGCCACCCGAGCCGGACATTCTAAGCCGTGCGCCGAGAGACCCCCAGGAACCTATCGTGAGTTCGTCCGATTTCAAGCGCTACGGATTCGAATCCTTTGCTATGACCGCAGGCGCCATGTCCAGTTACGGCTATGCGGTGGCGCGCCATGGGATAGGGCCCCAAGCCAGCACAGTCGCCTTCATGACCCTGACGATGGCGCAACTGCTGCATGCCTACAACTGCCGGTCCGACCAGAGCCGCGTTGTCAGCCATGAACCACTACGTCCCAATTCATACCTCAACCTGGCGCTGGGCACAACGGCTGCACTGCAATTGGCATCGGTCGCTGTACCAGGGCTCAGGAGCCTGCTTGGAAATACCCTGCCGGGCCTGACCGATATGGCGGTGATAAGTGCGGGATCGATACTGCCCTTTATTATGAACGGAGCGACTAAAGGAAAAGAACCCTTCGAAGGCAAGCGACGTCAGGCGCTTTTGCCCTCCGACCTTACAGTGGAAGTCTAGATGATGAAAAAGGATTTCATGTTCACCTCTGAATCCGTTACCGATGGGCATCCGGATAAGCTTTGCGACCAGGTGAGCGATGCACTGATCGACCGGTTCCTTCAACAAGACCCATTTTCAAGGGTGGTGGCGGAATGCGCTGTATCCAAAGGGATACTATTTATCGCGGCGCGCTTCGCTTCGCAGGCTTCGATTGATATTCCCGATGTAGCGCGGCAGGTCATCGGCCAGATCGGCTATGAGCACGGCGCTTTCAACGCAAAGGATTGCACCGTCATGACCAGCCTGATGGAACTGCCGGCGCTGTCTTATCCGCAACCCGATGAGCGGCAGATGGGAGAGGAAGAGCTGGAAGCCATAACCGCCAGGAATCAGGCCAATGTTTTCGGCTTTGCCTGCAACCAGAGCGCAGCCATGATGCCGCTGCCTATCTGGCTTTCTCATAAACTGGCCCGTCGTCTGGCAGCGGCGCGATTCCAAAAGCAACTGCCCTATCTGGCCCCGGATGGAAAAACCCAGGTGGGAGTGGAGTACCGCGACGGCAGGCCGCACCGCATCCACTCCATTACTCTGGTGGCGAGCCAGTGGAGCACTGTTCTACGGGGCCATGACAAGTTGCGGGACGACCTGCATGAGCATGTGATCGAGCCCGCCTTCCTGGCTGAGGAGTTGCGGCCGGATGCTCGTACCCATGTTTTCATCAACCCGGACGGACCGGTTGTCAATGGAGGACCTTCACTGCATTCGGGAATGACTGGCCGCAAGAACGCCGTCGATACTTACGGTGAATATTCCCGGCACTCGGAATCTGCACTATCCGGCAAGGACCCGTCCCGAATCGACCGGGTGGGTGCCTATGCTGCGCGCTACGCTGCCAAGAACGTGGTTGCGGCCGGTCTCGCACAGGCGTGCGAGGTACACCTGGCGTATTCGATCGGGATAACGAGACCGGTAAGCGTCCAGGTGGACAGCTTTGGCACAGGAAGCATACCTGACGCGGAAATCGCGGCCCGCATTCACGCCCATTTCGATTTCCGGCCGGCAGGGATCATCCGTGTGTTCAATCTGCGTTATCAGCCGCAACTGTTCCGGGGAGGGTTTTACCGCAGACTTGCGGTATATGGTCAGGTGGGAAGAATGGATGTCGGGCTACCGTGGGAGGCCACGGACAAGGCAGGATTGCTCCGTTGACGGACATTGCACGGAGCACCGACATGCTGGGAGTGGAAAGATATCGTGCTAGATCAGTGCGGAGACCAAAGCGATAGCTGAGCGTTCCACAGCAGTTTCGACCAGTTTTGCCACGAAAGCATCCGCGACCTTCTGTACCGGATGAAGGTGGTGCGTAAATTGATTGACTGCGGCATGCGCCGCCTGGATATCCTGGATGTATCCATGGTCGCACAACGAGTTGAGGATCGTGGTAGAGCTGATAAGGCACGTGTCGTACTTGATCACAACGCTGCCGGTGACAATGCTGGTTTCAGCCTGAAGAACGCCATGCATCCCTTCCAGGTAAAACTTCAGCTGCCGGGCGCGGGCTTCGTTTTTTTTCAGTGCCGGAGTGTTGACTCGCAACCGACCGGGGACGTGGTGAATATAATTAGCCATGATTTGGCCTCCACTCGGGTTTCTTTCTCATGGCGTGTATTTAATCAGTGCTTTGTTACAGCTTGATGAAACGGCTGCGGTTCAGTGAAGCAATCGGCTGAAGATGAAGACGCAAGCGATGAGGCTGAGAGCATCCACGATGGAATCGCTGCAAAAGGCGGAGTCTGTGCCTGGGCGGGAGAGTATTGAAGGAAACAACGAACAATGATGTGACGGCCGCAGCAGCCAGGAACAGCGCCAGTGAAACGGCCGGCACTGGGCTGATGTCGGATGCTTCCGGTAAGACCGCCAACGGCGGCACTCTGCCCTACCCCGGCGTATCAGGGGGCTGCCGACGCAACTCCCCTGGACCAACGCAACGCCGAGTTACTCTGCGTCAGGGCAGTTAAAATGCTGCATGCAAACAGCATCAGGTCGTCATGCGGCATCCTTGCCATGGCGCGGGTGTGCCGGAGGGTGACCGCCTTCCGCGCGGGACGACTTGGGCAATGCGGCACTCGCCACATCCTTGACGCCGCCGACAACGCTGAGGAGGATGTCGCGCACGCTGGCGACAGCGGTGGTGCCGATGCCACCTGCAGCCTCCGCCGCACCATTTGCCGCTGCCTTGGCAGTTTCCAGGACATTCCCACCCGTTTCGGTGACTGCCTCGACTACGCCGTCCACGGTTCGCTTGGCCACCAGCGTAGTATCGCCGCCTAGGTCACCAGTACCTTTCACGGCGGCTTTCGTAATCTCGGTGGCCGCCGTGATGACGTCGCCGCCTACGTCGGAGACACCCAGTATCACGCCCTTGGCGACGCTCTTGGTGGTGACCAGCAGTCCAGTCCCAAGCTCATCGGTGGCGGAGAGTGCGCCTTTGACCACGTCCCTGGTTACATTGATCGCTTCCGTACCGACCGCGCCGGTAGCTCTCAGCGAGTTGGATACGGTATTGCGCACCAGACTGACGATATCCGATTCGATTTCGTCGATGCCTTTTAGACTGGTGACGATGCCTGTTTTTACGGTATCGCCGGCGGCGCCCATGGTCCGCGCGGTGGTGCGAGAAGCACCCCGCGCTTCTTCACTGCGATAGGTTTCCGCACTGGTGCGCTTTTTTTCATCGGGATGCGTTTCCGCATGGGTATGCGTTCCGCGGGTATGCGGTTCTTTACTGGTGTGCTTCTCTTCACTGGGATGTTTTCCTGTTTTCGATGTCGTCATTTCAAAATCCTCCTGGTTGTAAATTGCAATCCGTCTGTCATGATGTCGGAATGCGTCTTCTGGACGTCTTTACCGCTATGGTGCGGTTGCTCGATTTGACTCCCGCCGCTTTGACGACGGGTTGCGCGTTTTTTTCGCATCGGTTTTGTTCAACCACAGCCATGTCTTGCGTAAAACAAATCTGTGAGTTTGGAAGCGCCTGATCCGGTAGGTTGATGCGGGGAAGAATGATCAAAGCTTGCTTACATTTGTACATTCAGCGTCCTATAGCCCGCCTGGCGGCTCTGCTTCCACGAACCGGCGTTCCATATTATTAATGTGAGTTGACCCAGGGAAAGCATTGAGCGCGTACCAGAATGCCGTTACCGCCGGAACCGCAATATTGCCCTCTATAGCCTGGGCAATGCCCAGTCCGGCCAAGCCCAGGAATATCAGAGATCGCCAATTGAAGTCCCTACTTGAGATTTTCTGGAAATTCCTTTTCTGTGGATTCCGATTCCGGGTGACCGCCTTCGGATCTGAAACGGTCGGCTGGGTCACGGCAGGCGCGCCGGGGTCATCGTTAGTTATACGGAATAATTCCCGCTCCGCCGCATAGCCCCAAACTTGCAGATCATCTGCCGCGTGGCGGACCAGCACACTCCCTGTGAGAACGTTTGCATCCACTGCCAGAATGCCGGGACAGGCGGCTAAGTCGTTTTCAAGAGAGGCGAAATACTTCTCGTCCCCCCGTTTTTCCGCAATCCTGATACGCTTCCTGCCCGGCAGGGCGTGTACCAAGCGTGCAGCCGGGATCATCACGCACCTCGATCCGCAGGTGGAGTTTGGGCAGAATCGCTACCCTTATTACCCTTACCCGACTGCGTATCGGCAGTTCCAGGCGCACCTTGGCCTGCATCACGGGTGTGACCGGCTGGGGTAGCGCCTGCCGAGGCCGAACCTGCGGCTGCGTCGCCAGTCTGGCTGGCCTGAGCAGCAACTGCCGCAACCGGCGCAGCGTCGGGGTTCATTTCCGACTTGGCCTCCGCCACCAGATCATCCATCACTTCACCAAATTCGGCAAAGGATTCGACCCCTTTCTCGTAACAGACAATGCCTGCCTTGATGGCCGCCTTAGTGAGGGGCTTGGCGATATTTGCCAGAATGGGAAGTAACACCGGCGCAAGCAACGTTGCGCCCACGCCCGCCGCCAGTCCCGTGACAACATTGCTTTTGAAAAAATTTTCCGAAGTCATGATCCCACCTTTTTTCCCCGCCAAAAATTATTTATAGCCAATATCTTTCAAGATGCAAGCACTGTCATAAAAATTTAACATTCGCAAAAATTACAGAATTCAAACGAATATCGGTACTCGCATATTTCCATGCCGTTGAAATGGAGAGGATTACCATATCGGGTTGGCGGGTCGGCGGGCCGGCGGACAGCCTAATCAGGCTCAACCGTAGGCTCAGCCTGCAGCCGCCGTTCGCCGGATACGTGATTTTTTAAACGTCTCTCTTCACGCGGATAACAGTTACCGGTAAGTGTCGCGCCCATCAGGCCGACCCTTGAATATCGCCTTCCCGCTAAAAACATCTTGACTATAAGGCTTTGTAAAGGGTACTTTGAATTTACACAGATTGAAAAAAATGCTTTGGAAATAAGTGCTTCTAAATTTGATCCATTCATCGGATGCAGCCATTCGAACCACAAGCCGCGGATCAGGATAAACGCTCCCTTAAGCCATCTCTCGCCGATAACCGGATGCGGCGGCTTGCGACGGGGATGCTGGTTGCGATGCTCGTCGTTCTCGTTCTCGCCAACGTGTTTCTTTCAGCTCATCCGTCGATTGGCTATCTCCGCGCTTTCGCCGAAGCAGCCGTGGTGGGTGCGCTGGCCGACTGGTTCGCAGTGACGGCTCTCTTCCGCCAACCGCTGGGCCTGCCAATTCCCCACACTGCGATCGTTCCGCGCAACAAGGAGCGCATCGGTGCTTCGCTGGGACGTTTTGTGGAGCTTAACTTCGCCTCCCCTGAGGTGGTCTCGGCAAAACTGGCCGGGGTAGACCTGTCCGGTAACCTGGCCCGATGGCTGTCGGCCCCGGAGCGAACCGAAGTCTTCGCCGACCGTGTGATCCGCCTGATTCCGCAATTGCTGGATTCAGTCGAAGACCATCATGTGCGGCGCTTCGTTTCCGACAGCTTATCCAAGCGCGCGCAGCACTTCGACCTCGGCCCACTGCTTGGCGAAGTGATAGCAATGCTCACTGCGGAGAAGCGGCATCAGGTGCTGCTCGACAGGTTATTGCAGGAAGCGGATGAATACGTCACCGCCAACGAACAGCGTATTCGCGAGCGCGTGCGCGAGAACACCGCCTGGTTCTGGCAACGGCTTTCGATGGACGACAAGGTGGCTGACAGCGTGGTGGCAGTGCTGCGCGAGGTCGTCGCCGAGATTGGGCGCGAACCCGAGCATCCGCTGCGCCTCAGGCTCGACGCAGCCATTGAGAAACTGGTTTCCGAGCTGGCATCATCCCCTGAATATCGCCAGCAGATTGCTGTACACACACGCAAGCTGCTGGATCATCCGGCACTACGCGAATTCGCCGCCGGTTTATGGCGCGACATCCGTGGCAGTCTGCGGGAAGACATCGGCAGCGCAGATTCGGCCATAAAGGCGTGGCTGCGGGAAGCAACGCAATCCGCCACCCGCGCTCTGTTGCGCGAAGAGGAGTTGCGCTGGCGCCTCAATGAATGGATACACGATGTGGTAGTAGAGGCAGTGCAATCGCACCAACGCGACGTGGGTTTGCTGATTGCGGACACGGTACGTAACTGGGACACCGAGACCGTTACCCGCCGGATCGAGCAGCAGGTAGGCGAAGACCTTCAATATATCCGCATCAACGGCACTTTAATCGGCGGGCTGGTGGGGTTGACAATTTATATCGTGTCGCGGGCCTTCGGCTAATTTTCTGGAAATACGGGGAATCCCGCCGAGATGGAATCAGTCCCGTGGCTTCCGTCTTATTTCCGCAGTTCCAGGCTAATTTCTGTCCAGCTTCCGGTACTGTACCGCTTCGGCGATATGCAAACTGCTTATACTGGTGCTTTCCGCGAGGTCGGCGATGGTGCGCGCTACTTTCAGGACGCGATGATAAGCCCGGGCGGAAAAATTCAGGCGGCTGATGGCTTGCTTGAGCAGGTTCTCTCCCTGCGCATCCGGTACACAGTGTTTATCCATATCCTTTACCGTCAATCGTGCATTGGCCTTGCCCTGCCGCTCCCATTGCCGGTGATAGGCCATTTCAACGCGTTGCCTGATTCTGCTGCTTGATTCGCCTTGCGCCTGTCGCATCAAGTCTTCCTCGGGTACGGCGGGGACTTCGATCTGGATGTCGATACGATCAAGCAGAGGGCCAGAAATTTTGCCCCGGTAGCGCGTTATCTGATCAGGAGTACAACGGCATCTTCCGCTGTGATGGCCGAGGTAACCGCAAAGGCAGGGGTTCATCGCCGCGATCAGTTGGAACCGGGCGGGAAAATCAGCCTGGCGCGCCGCACGCGAAATAGTTATGCGACCTGATTCCAGCGGTTCGCGCAAGACTTCCAGTACCTTGCGATCGAATTCCGGCAGCTCGTCCAGGAACAACACGCCATTCATCGCCAGCGAAATCTCGCCAGGGCGCGGATTGCTCCCGCCGCCGACCAGCGCCACACCCGATGCGGTATGGTGAGGCGAACGATAAGGGCGGCGTTTCCAGTTGGCGACGTTGAAGCCCCCGCTGCTCAGCGACTGCATCGCCGCGGATTCGAGTGCCTCATCCTCGGTCATGGATGGCAAAATGCCCGGAAGCCGGGCAGCCAGCATGGACTTTCCTGTCCCAGGCGGACCGATCATCAGCATACTGTGACCCCCTGCCGCCGCAATTTCCAGCGCCCGCTTTGCACGGCCCTGTCCTTTCACCTCTTCCATGTCAGGATGTTGAGTGGTGCTCGTTTCGGTGTCTCCGTTCGCGCCTGCTCCACCGTAGGTATAAAATTGCAATGGTTCGCGGTTAGCAAGGTGTGCACAAATCTGAAGCAATGATGAGGCGGGATAAACCACAGCCTCCTTGACCAGCGCAGCTTCAGCCGCGTTTTGTAGAGGCAGCACGAAACTCCGCCCTGAGCGCGACGCGCCGTAAGTCATTGCCAATGCTCCGCGGATTGTGCGCAATTCTCCCGTCAGGGCGAGTTCACCAGCCCATTCATATTTATCGAGTTTGTCCGATGGAATTTGACCGGTGGCGGCTAATATGCCCAATGCGATCGGCAGGTCGAAACGGCCGCTCTCCTTGGGCAAGTCGGCGGGGGCAAGATTGACAGTGATGCGCCTTGCGGGAAATTCGAACTGCGCGTTTTGCAACGCCGCCCGCACCCTGTCTTTGCTCTCCTTCACCTCCGCTTCCGGCAGTCCGACGATGGTAAAGCTGGGCAGGCCATTGGCAATGTGAACTTCCACCGTGACCAGCGGCGCTTCCATGCCCGAAATAGCGCGGCTATAGAGAATAGCTAGGGGCATGCAAAAAAGTTCTCAATCAAGGCTAGATACGAGCAAAACAATTCCGCAGACAGGATCAGCTCTCCCCTGCATTTTTAAAAAAGCGGATGCGATTGGCAGCGGGTTTGGAGCCTGTGCCGCTTTCCGGCTAACTGCGTTACTCCGTCTCCGACAGATCGTCCAGCGTCTCCGGTGGAACATCCAACGTGTTCGATAAATCGGTTTTCGCGGCAGCTTCAAGTGCGGCCACCCGCGTTTCCAGCGCGGTCAATTTCTCACGCGTGCGCTGCAGCACTTCCTGCTGCACCTCGAATTCTTCGCGCGTGACCAGATCCAGGCGGGTGAATAATCCTCCGAGCATAACACGCAGGTTCTTCTCCACATCCTTCACGGGACTCTGCGCCAGCAGTTCGTTGACCTTGGTTACAACTTCGTCCAGTACCTTTTGATTAGCCATGATTCTCTCCCATGAATTTCCGCTCCATCATCCGGGCGGATGAGGAGTGCCGCATGCATGCTAAAATCTCACACTTCTGCCAAATAGGCAATCAGCGAGTATTCAGTGCCATATTATGGAACGTTTCCACCTTCTCGAAAACTGGATCAAGGCACAGCTTTCCGATAAGAGTTTTACGTTGTCGCCCGCTTCTGCAGACGCCAGTTTCCGGCGTTATTTTCGCGTGACTTTCAGCGGGAGTACATTGATCGCGATGGATGCGCCGCCCCAGCATGAAGACAGCGCGCCATTCCTGCAGGTGGCAGACTTGTTCGGCTCAGCCGGCGCGCATGTACCGCGCATACTTGCGCAGGATCTGACACAAGGCTTTCTGCTGCTTTCCGACCTCGGCAGCACAACCTATCTTCAGGCGCTGAACGATTACCTCATCGGCGTCGATAACGTCGGCGGCAGGGATGATAAGGAAGACAAGGCGGACCTTTTATATCGCGAAGCGGTCGCTGTGCTCCTTAAAATTCAAGCTGCGAGCCGCCCAGGTGCGTTACCCGATTACGACGAAGCATTACTGCTCAGGGAGTTAAGCCTTTTTCCGGACTGGTATCTGTCCAGGCATTTGCAGATAACGCCTGGCGCAGCCCAGAAAGCAGAGTTGGATGGAATTTTTCGGCGCATCGTGCAGAACAATCTGGCGCAACCGAAGGTATTTGTGCATCGGGACTATCACTCGCGTAACCTGATGGTCACTACTCCAAATCCAGGCATTATCGATTTTCAGGATGCGGTTTATGGTCCCATTACCTACGATCTGGTCTCGCTGTTCAAGGATGCGTATATACGATGGGATGAAGAACGTGTCCTGGACTGGCTGATTCGTTATTGGGAACAAGCCCGAAAACTCGGGTTGCCGGTAGCCACTGATTTCGGCGATTTTTATCGTGATTTTGAATGGATGGGCGTGCAACGCCATCTCAAGGTGCTGGGGATTTTCGCGCGCCTGAATTATCGCGATGGCAAAAGCGACTACCTAGCAGCCCTGCCGTTGGTGGAGGATTATTTGCGCAAGGCTTGCGGACGCTATGTTGAACTTGGTCCTCTGCTAACGCTGCTGGATGAGTGGCGGATGAATGAGCAGCCGGAAGCAAAAATCGGCTACACCTTCTGAAATGGTTCAGTTCAAGACCATGATTCTTGCTGCTGGACGCGGCGAGCGCATGCGTCCCCTGACCGATGCATTGCCCAAGCCGCTGTTGCGAGCCGGCGCCAAAGCGCTGATCGAATATCACCTGGAAAATCTCGCGCGCGCTGGTTTTAGTGACATTGTCATCAACCATGCTCATCTGGGGTACATGATCGAGGCGGCGCTCGGCAACGGCAAACGTTACGGCGTGAACATCCGCTATTCGCATGAGCCGGTAGCGTTGGAAACCGCTGGGGGTATCGCCCGGGCGCTGCCCATTCTGGGAGGTGAGCCTGGAAATAGCCCGACAGAAAAACCATTTCTGACAGTGAACGCCGATATTTATTGCGAATTGGATTTTTCCACCCTTCTGCCGGTTATGGAACATATGGAGGCCAGTCCCGATAAGGATCTGGCGCATCTCGTGCTGGTGGATAACCCCGGCCATCATCCGGCGGGCGATTTTGCGCTCGATTCCGATAGAGTGGCACTTTCAGGAGAAAACAAGCTTACGTTCAGCGGCATTGGCGTCTATCAGCCAAAACTCTTTAAAAACGTAATGCCCGGTTCCATGGCCCGGCTTGCCCCGCTGCTCCGCGAGGCCATCGCGGCGGGGAAGGTTGGCGGTCAATATTATCGGGGAGCATGGGTGGACGTCGGCACACCGGAGCGCCTTCGCCTGCTCGACCTTCAGCTCGATAGCGCTGGAGCACGTAGCGGCAGCGGCAGCGGCAGCGGATGGAGCGTAGTGCAATCCACGGATTGACTTTGCTTTATCGGCGAAATACTGTAAGAATCTTCCTCATGATATCTGTCAAATCCTTCAGCGAACGGCGACGCTACCTGGCATCCCAAATGCAGAAGGGCGTTGCCATCGTTCCCACCGCGCCGGAGCAGGTGCGAAATCGGGATGCGCACTTCCCCTATCGCTTCGATAGCTATTTTTACTACCTGACAGGCTTCGGCGAGCCTGAGGCGGTATTGGTGATAGTGGCAGAGGCTGATAAAGGGACGTCGAAACACATTCTGTTCTGCCGCGAGAAGAACACCGAGCGCGAAATATGGGATGGTTTCCGCTATGGCCCCGAAGCTGCGCGGGAAGCATTCGAGTTTGATGAAACATATCCCCTTGCCAAGCTCGACGAAATACTGCCGCGGTTGCTGGCCGATCAGTCCGCCGTATATTTCGCGCTGGGCCATGATACGGCATGGGATACGCGCGTGATCGGCTGGGTTAGTCAGGTGCGGCAACAATCGCGTAGCGGCGTTACCGCGCCCGCCGAAATTCATGACATCCGGCTTCTGCTGGATGAGATGCGCCTCTTCAAAAGCGCAGAAGAGCTGCAGGTCATGCGCCGTGCGGCAGAGATTTCATGCGGCGCTCATCGTCGCGCCATGCAGAAAACCCGGCCAGGCATGAATGAGTACGAAGTGGAGGCCGAACTGCTGCACGAGTTCCGGCGTCATGGGGCGCAGGCCCCGGCCTACACCTCTATCGTCGCCGGTGGCGCTAATGCCTGCGTGCTGCACTATATCGAAAATAATGCCGCATTGAAGGCCGGTGATTTATTATTGATCGATGCAGGCTGCGAGCTGGACGGCTATGCTTCTGACATTACTCGAACATTTCCGGTCGATGGTAAATTCAGTCCGGCACAACGGGACCTGTATCAATTGGTACTGGCCGCGCAAGCGGCAGCAATAGCCGAGGTAAGGCCGGGTAATTCCTGGGATGCGCCGCATAACGCGGCATTGCGGGTACTGGCTCAAGGTTTCGTGGATCTTGGGCTGTGCCATGGCAGCGTAGACGAGGTCATCCAATCGGAAGATTACAAGCGTTTCTATATGCACCGCACCGGCCACTGGTTGGGGCTGGACGTGCACGACGCGGGCGAATACAAGCTTGGCGGGGAATGGCGTCCATTGCAGCCGGGAATGACCCTGACAGTGGAACCGGGGTGTTACATCCGCCCCGCCGATAACGTTTCCCCGCATTTCTGGAACATCGGTATAAGGATTGAGGACGATGTAACAGTAACGGAGACTGGCTGTGAAGTATTGACATCGGCTGCTCCCAAAGGCGTTGCCGAAATTGAAGAACTGATGGCGGAGCGGAAGAAACCAGAGTAATGGACGATAACCATAAAATAATCATCAGGCACATATCCCGGGATGGGAAAACGGGCGCCAGTCCGGCCAGCCGCTGGCTGGCTTACCTGCTCCTTGTTCCGTCATTCATCATCATGGCGGTTCTGGGCGTTTTCTTCTTTACCGCATTTCTTGCGCTGTTTGCAGTTATTGCCATTGGCCTGGGATTTCGGTTGTGGTGGCTGCGCCGCAAGTTGCGCCAGTCAGCGGATGCAGCGGATGCAGCGGATGCAGCGGATGCAGCGGATGCAGCGGAAGGACAATACATCGTTATCGAGGATGCCGAAATTATTGAAGAAAGCACTGACAAAGCGCGCAAAACGGATCCACAGGAGCGGCAATAAAGCATAAGCAAGCGGATAAAGCTATAAACGAGGAATGAGGAGTAGGGCAAAACCATTTGGAAATAGTCCGGCTGAAACAAATGAACATCCATCAATACGACTACGACCTGATCATCATTGGCGGCGGCCCCGTGGGCATGGCATTGGCGCTGGCACTGCGCGGCAGTGGCGTGTCCGTACTGTTGCTGGAGGCGCGTGGACTGCCCAGTAAAACCGAGGATCCCCGCCCACTGGCGCTGTCTTACGGCAGCCGGCTCATCCTGCAGCGTCTGGGCGTATGGAAGGGGTTACCGGAAGTCACTCCCATCTATACCATTCATATTTCCAATCAGGGCGGACTGGGCCGAGCCGTATTGACCGCCGCGGAAACCGGTGTGCCGGCATTGGGCTACGTGATAAATTACCACGATGTGTTTCGAGCCATGCACAGGGCGCTGAAAAACTGTGATGCCGACTATCTTACCGGGGCGCAGGTAACCCGGCTGGAAACCCATGCCGGGCTGGGACAGGTTGAATTTCAGCACGATGGAGTCACAAAAAAAGCGACGGCCAGGCTGTTGGTAGTGGCAGACGGGGGCCGTCTCATTGATCAAGTTGAAGGCGTGACGCAACACACGCACGACTATCAACAGTGGGCAGTGGTTGCACGTATTAAAACGGAACACTTCGCGGAGCCCTTCGCAAAGCACTTCGCGAACACGGCATCGGCGCCAGTGGCGAAACTGTCCTCAAAAGCATCGTTCTCCAAGCGCGGATCTGCGGCACGTTCCTCCAATACAACGGAATCCGCGAGCGACGCTGCTGCGCAGGCCCAGCCCGGTGTTGCTTATGAGCGCTTTACGCCCGACGGTCCGGTTGCGCTATTGCCGTCCGGGGAGAACTTCTCCCTCGTGTGGACAGTTTCTCCTTCAGCTGCACAGGAAATTCTTGCATTGGATGACGCGGAATTTCTTGCCCGGTTACACGGCCACTTCGGCGACCGTCTCGGCAAATTTGTCGAGGCCGGCAAGCGGTCCGGTTTTCCCCTTGCGCTTAAATACGCCACTCCTGTCACAGCCTGCCGGGTTGTACTGGTTGGCAACGCGGCACAAACCCTGCATCCGGTTGCGGGACAAGGTTTCAATCTGGGCGTGCGTGATGCCTGGGAGCTGGCTGAAGAAATTATCGCATCTCCCACTCAGACAGGCACACCGGCAATGCTTGCCAGATATCGCGATAAGCGTCAACTGGACAGCGGCGTCGGTCGCATATTCACCGATTCTCTGGTGAAACTCTTTTCCAATAATGATCCCCTATTGGGAACCGTGCGCAGCATGGGGCTAAGCGCACTGGATTGTCTGCCCCAAGCCAAGCGTTTTGTTGCACGCCGCATGATGTTCGGCGCGAGAGGTTAACCGGACTGTAAAACGACAAAAAAGATACTGCCTGGAGTAGAAGGGCATGAGATTTTAACCAAATAGCGTATTTGGACGGACTGTAATTACTTACAGTTAACATGATCCATTGTCTACCTGTAAAATCTTGCATCTATTCATTGATGCGCCAAAGGCGTACGCTAGCATCCTGTTTTACAATAAAAAAAGCGGAACGATCAATTGCTGGATAGCAGCGCTTTGCCGAAATTTAACGAGGCATGAATTGTAGCGGCCATAGGCGGTTTCGAAAGTCGTGGCCATTTCCTGTTAAGATTGCACTATTTTGTCTTCCAGCGGCCTTGCCCGCTGGTATCGCCACTTGAGTTAAATCATGCAGATCGGCTCTCACATTCTCAAAAACAAACTTATCGTCGCCCCCATGGCGGGGGTGACCGATCGCCCCTTCCGGCAGTTGTGCAAGAGCATGGGCGCGGGCATGGCGGTATCGGAAATGGTCTCCAGCAACTCGCTGTTATGGGGTTCCGAAAAAACGCGGCGTCGTGCAAATCATGAAGGCGAAGTGGATCCAATTTCTGTGCAGATCGCAGGTGCCGATCCGGCAATGATGGCTGAAGCTGCACGCTACAATGTAGCGCAAGGGGCGCAAATCATAGACATCAATATGGGCTGCCCGGCCAAGAAAATCTGCAACGTGATGGCAGGCTCCGCATTGCTGCAGGATCAGCCGCTGGTAGCGCGGATACTTGATGCCGTGGTCGGAGCGGTACGTGTTCCCGTCACCCTGAAGATCCGCACCGGCTGGGATAAGCAGCATAAAAACGCACTTGCCGTGGCCCGCATCGCCGAGAGCGCTGGGGTCCAGGCACTGGCTATTCATGGGCGTACCCGTGCTTGCGCCTATACGGGTCATGCGGAATACGACACCATTGCCGCGGTAAAGGCGGCGGTCGGAATTCCAGTCGTCGCCAATGGCGATATCACTACACCCGAAAAAGCAAAAGAGGTGCTCGACTATACCAAGGCGGACGCCATCATGATCGGCCGCGCCGCCCAGGGACGGCCGTGGATATTCCGGGAGATCGATCACTATCTGGCCACGGGTACGCATCTCCAATTACCCGAAGTCGCCGAGATTCACCGTGTACTCATCAAGCATCTGTACGATCTTTATAGCTTCTATGGCGAATATTCGGGTGTGCGCATTGCCCGGAAGCACATCTCCTGGTACACGAAAGGGCTGGTCGGTTCTGCAGGATTCCGTCATGCGATGAACCAGTTGCAAAGCACTGACCAGCAATTGTCGGCAGTTAACGAATTTTTCAGTCAACTCGCCGGCTACGGGCGGCGGTTGACTTACGTTGAAGCTGAGGAGCTGGTTGCATGAGCATTATTAACGAAAACGACATTGCCCGATGTGTGCGCACGGCGGTGAAAGATTACTTCAACGATCTGGATGGTGAAAAGCCTCACGCCATTCACGATATGGTTATACGCAGCGTAGAGAAGCCGCTGATCGAGCTGATGATGGAGCACGCCGGCGGCAATCAGACCCGCGCCGCCGAATTGCTCGGTATTAATCGCAATACCCTCCGTAATAAAATGAAGCAGTATCAGATCAAATAGGCCGATTAGCCTGATTAGCCGATCAGCCAGCGTTCCCAGGTAGTTCAGCTGCCGAGGTGCGGAGCCGCCAGGTTAGATCAGTTAGAATAAGCGGCTGCAAAAGTAGCGCCATATAATCCGTTTTCAATAATCCCGAATGACCATTAAACAAGCCCTGCTCAGTGTTTCCGACAAAACCGGCATTGTCGAATTTGCGCGCGAATTGCGTGAGCTTGGGGTCGCGATCCTGTCTACCGGCGGCACTGCCAGGTTGCTTCAGAAAGCCGGCCTGGCCGTTACCGAAGTTGGCGATTACACCGGGTTTCCTGAAATGCTCGATGGGCGTGTAAAAACCCTGCATCCAAAGATTCATGCGGGTATCCTGGCCCGAACGGACCTGCCCGAGCACATGTCAGCCATGGAAAAGGCGGCAATCCCGACTATCGAACTTGTGGTGGTGAACCTTTACCCTTTCAGCCAGACCATCGCCCGGCCTGAATGCAGTCTGGAAGAGGCTATTGAGAATATCGATATCGGCGGCCCCACGATGGTGCGAGCTGCGGCAAAGAATTATAAAAGCGTGGCAGTTGTCACCGATCCGGATGATTACGCGCCACTATTGGCGGAAATAAAGTCGGGCGGGGGCGCGGTCACACAGGGTTTCCGTTTCCGGCTGGCCTGCAAGGCTTTTTCTCATACCGCCGCTTACGATAGCGCCATCAGCAATTATCTCACCTCGATGGAGGGTGACAGTGGAGAGCGCCAGGCCTTTCCCGGGCGGCTCAATCTCAATTTCAGTATTGCCCAGCATTTGCGCTACGGCGAAAACCCCCATCAGCAGGCAGCCTTCTATCGCGATTTGACACCTGCCCCCGGCAGCCTTGCCAGCTATAACCAGTTGCAGGGCAAGGAGCTGTCATACAACAACATTGCCGATGCGGATGCCGCATGGGAATGCGTCAAGACATTCGATTTGCCTGCCTGCGTCATCCTCAAGCATGCCAATCCCTGCGGTGTAGCAGTGGCCGATACCCCGCTTGCAGCTTACAAGCTTGCGTTTGCTACCGATCCCACTTCCGCTTTCGGTGGAATCATCGCCTTCAATCGCGTGCTGGACGGTGCGGCGGCTGAGTCAGTGATTAAACAGTTTGTTGAAGTGATCATCGCGCCGCAGTTAACTGACGAGGCACAACAGATACTTGCAGGGAAGACCAACGTGCGCGTGCTGACATTGCCGTTTCAGAGCGGAAGCAATGCTTTCGACTTCAGGCGAGTGGGTGGCGGGTTGTTGGTACAAACACCGGATAATCTCAACGTTACCGCCGCTCAACTGAAGATCGTGACGAAAGCGCAGCCGACACCGCAACAATTGCGGGATTTGTTATTTGCCTGGCGCGTAGCGAAGTTCGTCAAATCAAATGCTATTGTATTTTGCGCCAATGGCCAGACACTGGGCGTTGGCGCGGGACAAATGAGCCGGGTGGATAGCGCCCGCATTGCATCGATCAAAGCGCAGAATGCGGGGCTTGATCTCGCTGGTTCTGTAGTGGCCTCTGATGCATTTTTCCCGTTTCGCGATGGGTTGGACGTAGTCGTCAAGGCAGGCGCGAGGGCGGTTATCCAGCCTGGCGGCAGCGTACGCGACGAAGAGGTAATTGCTGCTGCGGATGAGCAGGGGGTGGCGATGGCGTTCACTGGGGCGCGGCATTTCAGGCATTGATTATGTCGAAAAATACCGTTTCCGGACGATATCAATCGACGTTTTGTTCACCTTTCTTCCCCGGTTATCCGAATGGTGCCGTTTTCTGACAGTACGCTATAAATACTTATTTGGTGGCTAAAGCAACAAGTGCGGCAGCCAGTGCGAAAAGCAGCGTCCCGAGACGTGGGCTAACCTGAATTTAGAGAAATGAAACTACTGAAACTGCTTGTAATTGGCGCAGGCGCCAGGGAACACGCTTTAGCGTGGAAACTCCTTCAATCGCCCGGAAACGTAAAAGTCTTCGTCGCGCCCGGCAATGCCGGCACGGCGCTGGAAGACGGCCTGGAGAATCTTCCTGTTACAGCGATTCCCGACCTGGTGGACTTTGCCAAAAAGGAATCCATCGCATTCACCATTGTCGGGCCGGAAGCGCCTCTGGCAGAAGGCATTGTCGATACCTTCAGGGCAGCCGGACAGAAAATTTTTGGCCCCACTAAACAAGCTGCGCGGCTGGAAACGTCCAAGGATTTTGCCAAAGCCTTCATGCAGCGTCATGGCATCCCCACCGCCGGCTATGCCACCTTCGCTTCCGCTGCCGAGGCCCATAGTTATCTGGACGAGAAGGGTGCGCCCATCGTCATCAAGGCCGATGGGTTGGCGGCAGGCAAAGGCGTAGTGGTCGCGATGACGCTGGCTGAAGCCCATGATGCAGTTGACGCAATGATGGTCGCGAACCAGTTGGGCGAAGCCGGGACTCACGTCGTGATCGAGGAATTTCTGGAAGGCGAAGAAGTCAGTTTTATTGTCATGGCCGATGGCCGCCATGTCCTGCCGCTCGCAACCAGCCAGGATCACAAGCGCCTCAAAGACGGTGACCGGGGACCCAATACTGGCGGCATGGGGGCCTATTCTCCCGCACCCGTCATTACACCGGCCCTGCATGCCAGGATAATGCGAGAAGTGATCCATCCTGCCATGAATGGTATGGATCAGGAAGCCGAGCCCTATACTGGTTTTCTCTATGCCGGACTGATGATTATGCCGAACGGCGGCATCAAGGTGCTTGAGTTCAATTGCCGCATGGGCGACCCGGAAACTGAAGCCGTCCTGTTCCGCCTGAAGAGTAACCTGGTGACATTGATGGAGCATGCCGTTAATGGAACCCTCGACAAGGTGGAAGCCGAATGGGACCGGCGCACAGCCTTAAGTGTGGTGATGGCGGCCCACGGTTATCCTGATTCGCCGCGCAAAGGCGATGTGATTCATGGCTTGCCGACCCCCGCGTCAGCAGACGCGTCGGAAACATCAGAAAAAGATTTTTACGTTTTCCACGCAGGCACGGCGCTGGATGGCGAAACTGGCAAGGAAATTGTAACGGCAGGCGGACGCGTGCTGTGCGTCACCGTGTTGGGCGACAGCGTAAAACTTGCCCAGCGCCGGGCCTACGAAGTCACCGAGCAAATTCGCTTCGATGGCTGCCAGATGCGGCGCGACATTGGGCATTGGGCGATCAATCATCATCGAAAATAGACTTATAGCCAAGCCAGTCTGGCAACTTGAACCAGACGGCACTACGGAAAATTGAATGGACACCATTCAGCAAGCTAAAGAATTTTTCACCGGACTTCAAGAAAGTATAGTCGAGCGTTTGGAAGAGGTGGATGGCAAACGCTTTCACCGCGACGGATGGGAACGCCCGGAGGGAGGCGGCGGTTTAAGCTGCGTAATGGAAGAGGGCAACGTGTTCGAGCGGGGCGGAGTGAACTACTCGCATGTATTCGGTGGTGGGCTACCCGCCTCAGCCACTGCCGCACGGCCGGAATTGTCGGGCCGAGGATTCGAGGCAATGGGCGTATCGATTGTATTGCATCCCCGCAACCCCTACGCCCCAACAGTACATCTAAACGTGCGTTATCTGGAAGCGCGAAAAGAGGGCGCCGATCCGGTATGGTGGTTCGGCGGCGGCATGGACCTGACCCCGTATTACGGTTTTGAAGAAGACGCCGTACATTTTCATCAGACCTGCAAAAATGCGCTACAACCGTTCGGGCGCGATTTTCACCCCCGCTTCAAAAAATGGTGCGACGACTATTTTTACCTGAAACACCGCAAAGAGCCGCGCGGCATCGGTGGCATCTTCTTCGATGATCTAGGTAAGCCGGATTTCGATAGCTGCTTCAACCTGACCAAAAGTGTTGGCGATCACTTCCTCCCCGCCTATGTGCCGATCCTGGAGCGCCGCCTAAATACGCCTTATGCCGAGCGTGAGCGCGACTTCCAGGCTTACCGTCGGGGCCGTTATGTGGAATTCAATCTGGTGTGGGACCGCGGAACCCTGTTCGGACTTCAATCGGGTGGGCGCACCGAATCCATCCTGATGTCTCTACCCCCTATTGTGAAATGGCGTTATGACTGGAAGCCCGAGGCTGGTAGCTCTGAGGAGAAGCTCTATACGGATTTCCTGATTGGCAAGGATTGGGTGTGAGGAGTTTCAAATTTTTCCCGCCATCGCACGCGAAATATCTGTAAAACCTTATCCTTTGGCAACTTCATATTAAGCCGCGGGTTTTTGTTATAAAATACGCGCAACAATCGGGGACGTAGCTCAGCTGGGAGAGCGTCGCGTTCGCAATGCGAAGGTCGGGAGTTCGATCCTCCTCGTCTCCACCATTTAGATGTTCCAGCAAGTCCCAAGAAGTCCCAAAAGCCCGCGCCCTGCGGGCTTTTTCATTGGTCTTACGTCCCGTCACATCTCATCAAGTTCTATTGAATCCCGCACCTAAAGGGGGCATAATTCGGCAACAAATGCCCCCAATTCAAATTTGATGCCCCCAATCAGGTTCCCTCATGAAATTAAACGATATGGCAGTGCGCAAGGCGAAGCCTGAAGCCAAGCCTTATAAGATGGCGGATGGCGGGGGCATGTACCTTGAAGTGATGCCCAACGCCTCGAAATACTGGCGATTAAAGTACCGCTTTGGAGGAAAAGAGAAGCGACTTGCCTTTGGTGTGTATCCCGATGTGCCCCTAAGCTTGGCTCGCCAGCGGCGAGACGATGCCCGCAAGCTGTTGGCCAACGGTGTTGATCCTGCCATAGTCAAGCAGCAGTCCAAACACACAAACAGGGAAAATGCGGCGAACAGCTTCGAAGTGATAGCGCGGGAGTGGTTCGCGAAGTTTTCCCCTCAGTGGGCGGCGTCTCATAGTGACAAAATTATCAGGCGTCTCGAAAATGATGTTTTCCCCTGGATGGGGAATAAGCCCATTGCTGAGATAACTCCGCCTCAGCTGCTCGCAGTAATCCGTCGTACGGAAACCCGGGGCGCGCTGGATACGGCACACCGAATCAAACAAAATTGCGGGCAGGTGTTTCGCTATGCCGTGGCGACAGGAAGAGCGGAGCGCGATCCCTCCCAGGACTTAAAGGACGCAATACCCTCCACTAGAAAAAACCATTTCGCTTCGATCACCGATCCTGTTCAGGTTGGTGAGTTGTTGCGCGCAATCCAGGGCTTCAGAGGCACTTTTGTGGTTCAGTGTGCCTTACGCCTTGCCCCTATGTTGTTCGTGCGTCCTGGTGAGCTACGGCGCGCGGAGTGGAAGAATATTGACTTCGATAAACCCGAGTGGCGCTACTTCGTCACCAAGACAAAGACCGAACATTCCGTTCCTCTGGCCACCCAGGCGGTGGCAACTCTCCGCGAGCTCCGGGCGCTGACGGGGGCCGGGCAATATGTCTTTCCTGGGCGCGACTCTAGAAAGCCCATGAGCGATGCTGCGATCAACGCTGCCTTGCGCAGGATGGGATACGACACTAAGACTGAAATAACGGGGCATGGCTTTCGGGCAATGGCGCGAACCATTCTGGCTGAAGAGCTACACCAGAAGCCGGAAGTCATCGAACACCAGCTGGCGCACAAAGTGCCTGATGTCCTGGGCGCTGCATATAACCGCACGAAGTTTCTAAAAGAGCGGCGCGAAATGATGCAGTTGTGGGCGGACTACTTGGACAGTCTTACAACTGGGGCAAAGATTTTGACCTTTAAATTAAACTGACAAAGAGGATTTTCACATATGCCCCTTAATTTTGATGAACTCATACGGAATTCTGCTGTGACCAGCTATCTTAACGAAGGTAACGCTGAACCATTAGCTCAATTACTTAGAAGCGAGAAAAGACTCACGCCTGAATTAAGAATTTTTGTTGCGGATATTATTGAAGGAAAAATTAAAAAAAAAGTGGGAGAAAACGTAGTTTAGACCAAACAGGCGCATCTGTTTTTTACAGAACTGTTGTTTACAGAATGGACCTGAACTTCACCATGATGAAGTTGAAAGCAGTAAACAGTCATAAACCGCAGCAAGGATTTGATGCTTATAGAGAAGCGTTGGAAATTGTAGCTGAACGATATGGAATAACAGCATCACGCCTTGATAAGATAATTTATCCAAGGCGACCGAAAAGCAGCATCGAGAAATCCTCCTAATCTTTCGCCGCTAATTTGCTCTTATTAGCGGCGTTTATCTTTGTTAAGTATCACTCTAGCATGACCTCCTGCAACGTCGCATAAAGCACGTTGATATTCCATAGGAGGTATTGTGCAACTCAAATCCATATTAAAACAGCCCGAAGTCTCACGTGTAACCGGGCTCTCTCGATCTTCAATTTATCGCCTGGAAGCATCAGGGCAATTCCCATCAAGAGTTAAGCTTTCTGAGTGCGCCAGCGGCTGGCATAGTGAAGAGGTGCAAGCCTGGGTAGCCAGTCGTCCACGCGCACTCGCACGGAAAGCGGTAGCGCAATGAGCGCGTCGGAAATCGACTTCGATAAGCTGAACAACGATGGCCTTTTTTACGCTGGCGACCAGCTTCTGTTAGCAGCACAGGTTTTAATCGGCCTTCTTGATTCGCGGGAGTTGCCAGAGGAAATAATCAGAAAGCATCCTACGCTTGTCGTTGGCATAGCTTTGCTCGCGCACCTGGATGAACGCGCAGAGGAGCGTCGCATCATGAAGGAGGCCGAGCTGAATACCCTTGGGAAGATTGCGGATGCAATAGCGAACAGCAAGGCGGGGGATAATGATAAATAAACCGGCTCATGCCTTGACATCCGCATGCCGCCGGGATTATGCTTTCTTTGCCGCTGGGGTTCCAGCGGTCGGGTTTGGAAGCCCGTGTGCTAGGCGGACAACCGCCTTGAGCGGTTATTTTTTTGTCCGTCATTTCTGCCCACCCTTTACGGGCGGCGCAGGTGGGGAGCTGAGAGGCTCGCCGGTCCTAGCCCGGTCTTCCAACCTGCCTGTTGCCGCCCACCCTCATTTGGAAGTGAGGGCGCGGTTAAACCGCTTTGCTAGGAGTCTTGCCATGAAAACCAATTCCCAAGGCGCGTTCGCGCCAGTTACACCGCACAACACTCACAACGGTTTTCCAATTCTGACACGCCTTGAACTGACGTGTCATTGCCACATAGCCATGGATTATGTCGAATCCATGCGCTCACTGTTCTCTGCCATTAAATTGCTGGGCAAGGATTCGCCGGAGATCATGGGTCTAGCCACGCACGGAAAAAACCTGGCCGATCTACTGCATAACGATATTGATGTAGTGCGAGAAGAGGCAGAGAAGGCCGGAATCGAAGGCTATATTGCGCCGGAGGTGCATCATGGCTAATCAAACCAAAGTCGCGCTCGCGCCGGTTATATCCGTCGCCGATAACGAGCTACTAACTGTTCAGAATTCCCTCTGTGAAGCTAGCTTTATAGTTCATTTTTGCCGTGGCATGTTCTTCAGAGCCATGGAGGGAGGTGATGGGATCGAGTTATCCTCGGTAGAGTCCCTTGGATTTATCCACCTTATGGATGACTTATCAAACCGCCTTGAAAATCTGGTAAGCGATCTGGATGAATGTCGGGAGGGTGCGCACCATGGCTAATCAACCCAAAGTCGCACTCGCGCCCGTTACATCCCGTCATCCTATTCATGATTTGAACAACGCAATGGATTTGCTTTCCCAAGCGCGTCATCTTGCCGATTTTGTCCAGAGCATCACGCTTAGCCCGAGACCAGACGAAGGATTGCATCTGCTGCCCGGTCAACTTAGCGGATTGTTCTACGTCATGCAGGATTTGATGGATCGCATCGAAAAAGCCTCTTCCCTTTTGGGAGATGTAAGAGAGGGCACGCTTGATGAGCGTCGATAAGCTGCTTTCGCTCCTGCATGGCGTGAAGCCCACTGGTCGCGGCCGGTGGGTTTCGCGTTGTCCAGCTCATGAAGACAGCCGCCCTTCCCTGGCGATTCGAGAACTGGACGATGGCCGCGTGCTTTTGCATGACTTTGCAGGATGCCCTACCAGCGACGTTCTCGCGGCGGTAGGGCTCACCCTTGAGGATTTGTTTCCAGAGCGTCAGGAAGGCTACAGCGGCGCGAAAGAGCGGCGGCCATGGTCGGCAATCGACGTGCTGCGCTGCGTAGCATTTGAAGCGCTGGTCGTATCGATAGCAGCAAATAACGTGGCCCAAGGCGTGGAGCTTCCGGAGGCGGACAGAAAGCGTCTGCTGCTGGCGGCTTCACGGCTACAGGCCGCGACGGAGGTATGTGATGGGTAACAATATTTCAAGCATAGAGCGCGGCGCGGCCGCGCTGGATAAGGAGAAAAAAACTCTTACTCCGGAACAGCAGCGATACATAGATCGTGGGCATGGGGTGCAGACGTCTACAAAATCTCGATTAAAAGTTACCAGGGCGAGCGAGGTCAAGCCGCAACCCGTACGCTGGCTATGGCCAGGGAAGATCGCCCTGGGCAAGCCCACCCTGATAGCTGGCGATCCTGGCCTGGGCAAGAGCATGCTGACGGTAAGCTTTGCAGCACACGTCTCAACGGGGCGGGACTGGCCAGCTGGGGGCGGGATATGCCCACAAGGTGACGTCCTGTTTGTTTCAGCAGAGGATGATCCTGCCGACACAATCAGGCCGCGTCTGGATGCAGCAGGAGCCGATCCGGCGCGGGTACATATCGTCGGCGGGGTGGAAAGCTTGAACCGTGACGGCGGCCCCGAAACCAGGCTGCTGAGTTTGCGGCGCGACCTGGAGCCTATCCGGGAAGCCGCGCTGACCCTACCGCAATGCCGCCTGATCGTAGTTGACCCCGTATCAGCCTATCTCGACGGCGCGGACTCCCACAACAATGCGGAAGTGCGGGGCGTGATAGCGCCGTTGTCCGAGCTGGCCAGCAGCATTGGTGCTGCCATTATCTTTGTTACCCACTTGAACAAGGGTACAGGTGGCTCAGCACTCTACCGGTCGACCGGTAGCTTGGCATTCGTGGCGGCGGCACGTGCCGCCTTCCTAGTGACCAAAGACAAGAGCGACCAGAACAGGCGTCTATTCCTTCCGTTAAAGAACAACCTGGGGCCGGACGCGACTGGCATGGCCTACCACATCGAGGAGGCAGGCGGTGTGCCTCGGGTAGTATGGGAGAAAGAGATTGTGCTGATATCCGCAGATGATGCCTTGGGGCGCGAGGATGACCAGGGTGATCACGAAAGCACGCTGGCGGAGGATGCCGCCGAGTGGCTCTGTGACGTGCTAGCGAATGGGCCGGTGCCGAGCGATGACGTGAAGAAATACGCCAAGGGCGCGGGGTATTCCTGGGCGACGGTGCGCAGGGCACAGGCGACGCTAGGAATAAAACCTCGTCGCCATAGCGCGGAAGGAGAGACGCCTTGCTGGCGGTGGGCGCTACCTGATGAGCACAAGGGCGCCCAAATGTCGTTGAATGTGACTGATGAATAAGATGCTCACATTACTCAAGGTGCTCACTCAAGATGCTCACTGAACAACTTACCCAACTACTACTACTTATAAGGCTTACAGCTAAGGTGCTCAAGCTGCTCATGAGTCTAAGGATGTTGAGCAACATGCTAACACTACCCCCTTACCTGAGCACCTTGAGCAACTTGGCTGAAATCCGCATGGATAAAGGGTTTGGCAAAGATGCTCAGTTGAGCACCTTTGATGAGCAAGTTGGAAACAGAGGGGGCGGGTTAAAAGTCCAAAGCCTCACCCGCCTAGACCGTCTGCTTAATCGAATTTTTATGTGCGGGAGTTTCGGAGGGGGGTACTCCTCAAGGTAGTGCAGACGTCTGCACTGGAACAGCAGCAATTATCAACCTTAACGATAGGACAACAAAATGACGACTGAAATGGAAAAGGACATCGACCTGGTAGCGCAACACTTCCTGCTTGATGGCGAGAAGCCTTTGGCTGACGTAACGAATGCACTTGCGAGCATAGGCGGGAGCAAGCCCTTTGAAGCCCTCGGCCGCGCCATGTTTACCGCGATGATTAAAACGCATATTGCCCGGCTCCAGGCAGATAAGGCAACGCTAGTTGCTCAAGAACCGAGGGGGAACATTCACTGATGGAAATGCCGGATGACAAGCTGCTGAGAAAGAAGGGTGTTGCGGACATGCTGGGATTCAGCCGCCACACCCTGGGGCGAATCATGAAGAGAGACCCGACCTTCCCGCGTTTTATCGAGCTTTCGCCTGGCATAAAAATGGTACGAGTTCGTGAAGTGCGCGCCTGGTTACTGAGGAAAGAACTCGAAGCACGCGAGAAGAGCACCCACGCGCAAAATGAACCGAATTGATACATTTTGCGCAATTGCCGGGCGGCAGCAAGGCGCGGGAAAATCGATACTCCATAACAGAAGGAGTATCGAAATGAATGTCATCAAGGACTTACGCGAGAAACGCCAACACCTGGCGAAAGAGACCCGCAGGCTGTTTGATCAGAATCCAGGCATCAAATTTACCAGCGAAATCCAAAAGGAAATCGACATGAACTTTGCGGAAATCGACTCGATTGATCGCAGGTTGGACGCTGAGCAGAAAGCCCTGGATTCCAGCTTTGGAGGGTTCTCGCAAGCTGGAGGAGTTGAATGGCGCAACGCCGAAACCGGCGCAAAAATACCCGTAGCTTTCGCCAAAAAGGGAAGCTTTCGTGATCAGCTTCAAGAGGCATTCCCGTCCACGTCAGGCGGGTTAGGTAGCGGATTGCCAATGGCAAGCATGAGTGAATTCATGCGCGGCGTAGCAGGTATGCGCCTTACTGAAACCGTTCGTAATGCCCTGCTTATTGGCACTGACACTGCCGGCGGTTTTACCTTGCCCAGTTACCTGCAGCTGCAAATGCTAGAGGCAATGGTGCCGGTTAGCTCGTTGCTAACGGCCGGAGCAGGTGTGGCGAAGCTTGAGCAAGGCGCGAAGAACTACCGCATTGCGGCTATCTCGACGATCCCGACAGCAGCTTGGCGCGCTGAGCAGGGCGCACTCGCTGTGAGTGATCCAGTATTCAGAGCAGTTGATATTACTCCTCGTTCGTTAAGCTTTATTCTCAAGATCAGTCGCGAGCTGCTGGCCGACTCAGCCAACATTGACCAGGCGCTATTTACTGCAATTGCTCAGGCATTCGCAAAGGAACTCGACCGGGCAGGGTTGAGAGGCAGCGGAACGGCGCCTGAGATCAGTGGTATTCTAAATACCACCGGCATTCAGTCTGTGACAAATGGCGCAGCTGGCGCATCCTTGGCAACCACGGCATACAGCAATTTTATCAGCGGTATTCAGTCTATCCTGGCAGCTGATGGGCCAATGCCTACCGCAGCCATCATGAGCCCGCGATCGCTAACGGGACTGGCAGGTTTGCTCGATACCACGAATCAGCCGCGGCAGCAGCCGAAGATCCTCGACAATACCCAATTTATTGCAACCAGTCAGATCCCGAATAATCTGACCGTCGGCGCATCAACCGATTGCACGGAGATCTACATGGGAGACTTTTCCAGCGTGATCTATTTCATGCGCGAGGGCGTATCGGTGCAACTCCTGAAGGAGCTATTCGCCGAAACGGGAGAAATCGGCTTTGCTTGCCATACCAGGGTGGATGTAGCAGTGACCTATCCTGCTGCCCTGGCGGTAGTGACTGGCGTTAGACCTTAAACGCAGTGCAGGCAGGCGCAGCCGTAATGCGCCCGATTAGTCGGGTAGTGCGAAAACCCCGACAGTCTGCAGCAGCGTCTTTCCTTTAGTTGCGTGGCAGGCAGTACCAGAAGAAACCCCCAGCTCGAAAGGTTGGGGGTTTTTGCTTGTCTGGTGAGATTGCAGACGTCTGCACATAAAGGATAATCCTATGCGTCATGTTTGCGGCGCATCTTATTGTGGTAGAGCTAGGTGTTAAAATGGGATCTCAGAAGCCCTCATTGTTGCCGTAAGTAATAGCTCGAGAATCGATAATAGAACTCAGTATGAGACGGTTTATTACAGCTGGACCAAAGGTGGGCGTGTGCAACATCTGTGGAGAGGAAGGCCCGCTAACTGAAGACCATACCCCACCAAAAGGTGCGGTACGGGTAACACAAGTTGAGATGCGCCACATTAAGAGTCTATTAAGCGCCGAAGAAACTGGAGAGAAAGCCAGAGTGTCCCAGAATGGGGTTAAATTCAGGACGTTATGCAAGAGGTGTAACAATTCGTTACTAGGAGCGAATTATGATATCGCATTCAACGATTTTTGCCAAAAAATCGCGTCCTATTTAAAAAGCCCGCTAGTGCTGCCCGAGATATTGCATATAACAGGTAAACCTCAAAAAATTGTCCGTTCGGTACTGGGCCATTTGTGCGCAATGGGTGTTAATAGGTACAAAAAAGGGCCTAATACTGAGGACCTCAGAAACTATCTTATTGATCAAACAGAGACGTTTCCTGATTACCTGGACGTTTACTACTGGGTATATCCTTACCAAACTCAAGTGTTATTCAGAGACGCAGCGATGACTATTTTGAGTCTCGGCCATCCAGCGTCCGTATGGTTAATGAAGTTTTTTCCAGTTGCTTTTTTTGTTATATGGGACAAACCACATGGATATCAATATCCTCAATTCCCGAATATGGCGACGTGGGGACACTTAGGGATCGACGATGATATAGAGTTGCCGGTTCATCTGAACGTAGTACCCCACGAAAGGTGGCCAGAAGCGCCAGATGATGGAAGAATTCTTGTTTATGGGCAACAAGCAATGGGAGTGCATGAGAAAGCGAAAAAGAACAATAAACTCCCGGGTGCAAAATGAAAAAAACTATTTCTCCTACAGAAGGATATGCAAATTTAATGGGGGAGATCAAATGGCGGGCTGAGGCCATTAAGTTCCTTCGTTCAGGCGGTGGTCAGGCCCTTCCATATAATCCGACAACGACGGAATCAATATGCCTCCAGATTCGGAAAATTTTGGAGTTGATAGCGTTCAGCTCGCTTATTGCAAATCAAGAGGCTTATGCAAGTATTCATAAGCATTTCGCCAAGCATTGGAACGCGAAATTTTTGCTAGCCGATTTGGAGCGTGTAAACCCACATTTTTTTCCTAAGCCCGTTGTCGAAACGCGTCAGGGCGAAATAACGCATTGTCAGGACTTAACAGATGGGTTTCTTACTAAAGCTGATTTCCTCCACGTTTACGAAAAGTGCGGAGGAATGCTACACGCTCGTAACCCTTACGATTCAAGGAATGGATATCACTACGCCGACAAATCGATCAGTGGATGGATGGAAAAGATAGTAAATTTGCTTAGAATCCATAAGATTCAAATCTTGGGACAAGAGGGCCTGTGGCTAATTCACATGCATGAGAAGGCTAACGACCAAGTGTACGTTTATCAGCTTGAGCCCGTCTCGGAAGACACCGCCCAAGCTTTGTTAAACCCTAGTAACTAGTCAGAACTGATAGAGTACTGATCGATTGGGGGCATAAGTGGGGGCATATTTCCGGCCCGAGTTCTAGGACCGTTTGTACGTGCGGGATTCAAGGCGTATTCGATTGTCCTCGTCTCCAGCTCGACGTGGTTGCTCGGTTGCGCGCCAAGCAAACGGGGCGCTGATGCGCTAGAAGGTGCTGCTCGCCGAAGGGACGGAACGCGATCTTGAAGCTATTCATGACTATATCGCAGAGCTCGACTCGGCTACTAGCGCCGACTACGTGCTGGATCAGTTGCTGGAAACGGCTGAAACAGGCTACTTTCCCCGAATGTGGAGTCATTCCCAGGGAATTTCTGGCGCTAGCTAGGATTTCATTATTCCGAGCCTTGTCCCATAACCCATTTCGAATCAACAACTGGCTGCTTGTATCACCGGACATGCCTCTCGGTCGCTCGACGAATCCCTAGCATCAGAATGAATAGCGCAATTCGGTATAAACACGGTCATTATTCTCGAAACGACCAAACAGACCCGTAGGCTCCCCTCCGAAAACGTCTCCCCCCAGTGCCCAGCGCCAGTTCTTCTCGAATTGCCAGGACAACCGGGGGCGGAACATCCAGTCACTGCGATTCAGACTATGAATCAGCAACGCTTGCGCTTCGAGCTTTTGCCAGATCTTGCCGCCAAGCAGAATGCTTGCGCCATTCTCTACACTGTCCGAGAAATTGTCGCGGTCATGCGCGAAAAAGACACGCTGGAAAAATTGCAGATTCAGCCGTGTATCGGCTGGTAAGTTGAAGTCGAGGCCTATTGCGTAATCAAGTGTATTTTGTCCGACAAGCCCATTCAGGGCGGTAGGACGCGCAACATTGAATTTACGCCCATCCGTATAGACCAGCTCTCCTTTAAGCACAATCGAACCAAAATCTTTCGTAATTGTTCCACCAACCTGATCGATCTCGTCATGGCGCGGCTGAAACACCAGTGGCTCGGCCGGACCACTAACACGATAAAACGTGGAGGCAGCATCAAGACTGTGGTAGTAGAAGCCTGAAATATCCCATCCATTCACGAGTTGCGACAAGCGAAGTCCATAATTTGAATTGCCTACGTTGCGCCCCGAGCGATCTTCACCCAGGAAGGAGGCTGTTCCTCGCAGCGGACCGGGGTAATAGTCGGAGCCAGGCTTGCCAATCTCGTCAATAGTCGGCACCGGAATCCACAATACTTCAACATGGGTGTCATTCTTCGAATATTCGGCGCGCATTGCCCACTGCGGTATGCGCATTATGTCGAATGACGGCAGGATGAATTCGCGCTGATCCTTGGCGGATACCACGTCGGCGAAGAACAGGCCGACCATCTCACCCCATATCACGTGCTGCCGGCCAAGGCGGAAGTCGAAGTCTCCAGCAGAAATATCCAGATAATTTTCGCGAAGAAAGAAGTCATAGCGTTGATCCTGGCGCACCGCCGAGGGGTAGAAACTGGATAGATCATAGGCGGCGTCATAGTCGAACCGGCCGCTGATTTTCCATTTTATGTTTTCAGTGAATCGTCCTCTGCGGGACAATTCAGTGCGGAGTTTCGCTTTTGAGAAATGCTCTGGACTGGTATAGTTATCAGCGATTTCCAGCTGGGAAAAACCAGTCCAGCCGGTCACCAATTTCTTCCAGGCCGGCTCCGGCGGTTTCTCCTTGAGCGGTTCATCATCCCCAAATAGCGATTCGCGCGAAGTGGGACCGCTTTCATTGTCGAACCTTTCGCTTGCAGTTACATTATTTTCGCTGTTTTCGACAGCAAGGGCTGAGGGTAGAGATAGGGATAGGGACAAAGGTAAAGACAAGGGTTTACCTTCAACCTCGTCATGCATACGCCTATCATTTTGAATAGTGACACCAGCAGGTATGGCTGCCCGGTTAGTTGCAGGCGAGGACATGGATAAAGATAAAGACAAGGACAAAGGCCCCCCATCAGTCTTATCGGTTGCGGGATTAGTTGCCGGTGTCGCGCTAAGGAGGAAATGAGGTACTTGGGGTTCGGCAAAGCTGTGTAATGGGGAAGCGATAACGATCAATGCCGCAACGAGGCCAAAATGTTGAAGTTTACGTCCGTGTTCCATTCGTTTCGCTTTGATCGATATCCTGTGCCAGAAGATTGTGACTTCTGGAGTCCTGCTCAATCACCGTGCCAGTTGCCGTGTTCCTCTCGACATCCTCTCACACGAGCTGTCCGTCTTCGATACGCACCAACCGGTTTGCCATTTCCATGACACGACGGTCGTGAGTGGAAAAAATAAAGGTTGTCTTGAAACTTCCGTTGATATCCATCATCAACTGAAGGATACCTTCCCCGGTCTTGTGATCGAGATTGGCTGTCGGCTCGTCAGCCAACACGATCTTTGGTTGCGTCGCCAGCGCCCGCGCAATCGCCACTCGCTGCCGCTGACCGCCACTAAGCTGATTTGGCCGGTGGGTGGAGAATTTGGACAAGCCGACGATATCAAGGTATTTCGAAACCCTGTCGCGGCGCTCCCTGGCGCTCAGTTCTTTGAATTGCAGCAGAGGATATTCGACATTCTCCTCAGCCGAAAGGACGGGAAATAAGTTGAATGTCTGGAAAATAAAACCGATGGTCCGGGCCCTGAGATCAGACAGCTCATCTGGCGTTCGGCCGCTGACATCCTGGCCGTTGATAAATATTTTCCCGAGCGATGGAGTATCGATGCATCCGATCAGATTGAGCAGCGTGGACTTGCCACTACCCGATGGGCCCGCGATGGCCATGAAAGCGCCATCTTCGATGTTCAGCGAAACGTCTTTGAGTGCCTGGACTTGCTGTTCACCCAGGGTGTAATCTTTGAAAACGTGCTCAAGTTGTACAATTATGGTCATGAGTATCATCCTGAAATTTATGACCCCAAGGATAAGCGATAACCACAGGAACTAAAATGCGAAACACATTTCTGCAATACTTCTTTACAATGGTTTTCATATTTGTCGCCCCTGTTTCGGCCGTATCGGCTGCTTCCGCCGAAACCGATGACGCGGAACTTGCTCGAAGCATCCTGGTAAAGGCCGACCAGATACGTTTCCCAAGCGAAAGCTTCCAGGTCGATGTCAGCATCACGACTACCTCGCCTGACCAGCCAGCGGATGCGCGTAAATACCGTGTGCTCTCAAAGGGTAATGAAAATAGCGTGGTGATGATCACCGAGCCCGCTTCCGAACGCGGGCAGATGCTGCTTATGAGAGGGCGCGATCTGTGGATATTCATGCCGGATATCTCGCAACCCGTGCGGCTGTCATTGTCCCAACGACTCACCGGTCAAGTCGCAAATGGTGATCTGGCCCGCGCAAACTTTGCTGGCGATTATAATGCAAGAATTTTGCGCACCGATACCATCGACGGCGAAAAGTACTGGGTACTGGAACTCACTGGCATCGACCGGGGGGTCACATATCATAAAGTCTTATACTGGGTACAGCAATCGAATTTCTGGCCGTACCGCGCCGAGTTCTACTCCTTGTCCGATCGGTTACTCAAAACTTGTCGCTATGAGAATTTCCAGACGCTGCTAGACAAGCGGCGGCCAACTCGCCTTGTCATGGAAGACGCATTGCGTAAAGCAGAGCAATCCGTACTCGAATATTCAGAAATGAAATTGCGCGATCTGCCCGACAAGATCTTTACCAAGGATTATTTGAAAAAACTGGAGCAATGAGGAGTTGAAGCGCTGCCAGAGGATGTGTACGAACCGCACTCATGTTCGGTTGTACGTTAGAAAGACACGACTCCTTGAGATCAAACAGCAAGCTATAGCAAAAGCAAAGAGTTGCCCAGCACTTGAGGGCAGATCTAAACCCTGATCAGGAGTCTTGAGTCTGGCATCGGAATCAATCTCCACTATTTCAAGCCGCGTTCCGAGTTATGCAACGAGTGGCTGTGGGCATGTCCAGCCACCCATCCTTCCAGGAATGACAATGCTTGCAGCATGGGGAGGACCCTACTACAATCAAGCATCTATGCAAACAATTTCTAACAAACCCCGATTTCCTTTTTAGATCAACCAGTCGCTATTACATACGAAGTAATCGAAATCCGCTTTAGGAGAGGCATTTCTTCAATTTTTACCCCGCTCGCGCCTGGCAATGGAAATTACCGTCGGAAAAGCAGCTGAACGCTCATTGGTAGTTAGCTCGAGCTTTTACGTGGATTCCGCCCAAGCGATGTAATGTCACAATGACGCAGTATAACTGGATCACACAATGGCAGTTCAGGCTCCTCATTTATGGTAGCTTAAAAGGAATAAATTGGAGATAAACTGGCGATCAAATCTCAAGATGAAGCGCTGGTTATCGGTAATAGTGCGAACCGGACGACAGATTTTCTAGTAAAAAACACTCCGTCAATTACTGTAACAGTCACTCCAGGGAAAATTCATTCCAAATTCCCTCCTTCCGGAACCACTGCTCCATGGGTAAAAACGCCGCAGGAGATCAATATGTTCTTACCTGAAACATTTAATCTGGGCAATGCCTTCAAGCAGTACTTTGAAATCGTACCTGCATTCTCGAATGCACTGAAGAACGAGGTCTATCGCATCCGGCACGAGGTTTATTGCGAGGATCTGAAATTCGAGCCGGCGAGAGCGAACGGGCAGGAAACCGATGAGCACGATGCCAACTCCCTGCATCTTTTGATGCGTAGCGTAAAAACGAGCGAGTTTGTCGGCTGTACGCGGATTATCCGTCCTTCACCGGACAACCCCGACCAGCCTTTGCCTTTCGAAACAACGTGCGCCTCTACACTTGATCGAACGGTTATCGATCCAGCGACACTGCCGCGCGATTGTATCGCCGAAGTGTCCCGTCTTGCTGTGATAGCCGGTTATCGCAGGCGTAAAGGGGAAGCAAATAGCGCGGTGGGCATCTCGAACGAAGATTTTGGCACACCGAAACAGGCACGCTTTCCATTTATTCCTATCGGGTTATATCTCGGCACGACCGAACTGGCGCGACTCGCCGGAATCGAGACTGTATTCGTTCTGACAGAGGAACGGCTCGCAAATCACTTCGGTAAGTTGGGTTTCAGTCTGCAACACATCGGGAGCCCAATTGAACACCATGGCAGACGCATCCCCTCGGTGATGAGCGTCAGCAGTACTATCGATAATATGCGGACCAATTTGCGGCCGCTTTACCAAACCATTGCGGCGGATATAAAGAGAGGCTTCCAGAGCCAGGGTATTCTGGAAGAACAAAGTGATCAGCGAAAAAAGAGCTTATATCTTGCCGGCTTGCAGTCGTAGGTCAAAAGGCTGAATGCTCCGCTGTGGCTTTTCGCTGACTGTCGGTAACGCTTCGAGCATTTGCCAAGCAGCATCCGCAGCACGGGCATAAACAGCCAAAACGTGCGGCAGTCCTTCCTGTGCGAGCCCTGATGTCGCCTGAATAGCGTCGGCATACTCATGCATACCGAACCAGGCTCATAGCACGGTTCCCCTGTCTTTGCAGTGGGATTAAGCCGCCCGCCTCCTTCTTTTTCCGCAGTAAGTCATGTTTCTCAAAGAGCAAATTATTTGATATATCCCTATTGTGTTTAAGGCTATCGGGGTTCACACTCTGCGTGGGTAAACCAATAATCTAAAAGATGGGGGACAAATCAAATGAAAAAAAGTCTCTGCTCGATGCTGCTTGGTGTAACCAACTTGTTTCTCCTGTCTTTCAGTACTTGGGCGAGCGCGAGCAGCGGTGCCCCCGAGCTGAGCGAGGCGAGGCAAGTGGCTCAGTATAACTACGTGATCCACATTCTGGCCATGTTGCTGGTAGGTTTTGGTTTTCTCATGGTGTTTGTCAGAAGATACGGATTTGGCGCCACGACCGGCACCTATCTGGTAGTCGCCGTTGGTCTTCCTCTTTACATGCTGCTGCGTGCGAACGGAATCTTCGCTCACGAAATTGCGCCAAATACGGTCAAGGCATTGCTTTACGCGGAATTCGCCGTGGCTACCGGGTTGATTGCCATGGGCGCGGTGCTGGGACGTCTGCGGGTTTTTCAATACGCGTTGCTGGCGCTCTTCCTGGTTCCCGCATATCTGATGAACGAATGGCTGGTGCTGGATAACGGAATGGGCTTGACGGAAGGCTATCAGGATACTGCGGGTTCGGTCATCATTCACGCCTTTGGCGCCTATTTCGGCCTGGGATTATCGCTGGCGCTGACGACAGCGCAGCAACGAAATCAGCCGATTGAATCAGATGCCACTTCTGATCGTTTCGCAATGCTCGGCTCGATGGTATTGTGGCTTTTCTGGCCGAGTTTCGCCACCGCCATCGTTCCTTTCGAAGAGATGCCGCAGACGGTGGTCAATACCGTGCTCGCACTGTGCGGAGCCACTATCAGCACCTATTTTTTGAGCACTTATTTTCACAAAGGCAAAACATCCATGGTCGACATGGCGAATGCGGCACTGGCTGGAGGGGTTGCCATCGGCTCGACGTGCAATATCGTATCACCGACAGGTGCTTTTGGAATTGGTCTGTTAGCCGGAACTGTCAGCGTCATCGGGTTTGTATTTATTCAGCCGGCGTTGGAGGCACGCTTCAAAATCGTTGATACCTGCGGAGTCCACAATTTACATGGAATGCCAGGACTATTAGGAGCGCTCGTTGCCATCCTGGTAGTGCCGGGGATAGCAGTAGCTCAATTCATCGGCATTGTCTTCAGTGTGACGTTTGCCTTCGTAGCCGGACTCGTTGCGGGCAAGCTGATAAAAGCCACTGGCACGACGCGCCTTGCTTATGAGGACAGCGAGGAATTTACTCATATCGAGGCGCCGGAAGCACCGGAAATAGATGCCATAACAGGTCTCGAAGTCGAGACACGAGCTTGAGAAAAAGGCGATAAGCAAAGCTGGCGAGTTGCAAACCAGTAATACATCTGCACGCGCTACATCAGAATAACGTCATATTGTTCCTGGGTATAGGTCGCCTCCACCTGCAAACTGATGGGTTTGGCGATGAAATCGGCGAGTTGCGCAAGGCTTTGAGACTCTTCATCGAGAAATAGATCAATTACTTGTTGCGAAGCGAGAATGCGAAACTCGCGTGCGGCAAATTGACGCGATTCACGCAATAGTTCGCGCAGGATTTCGTAACACATCGTCTGGGCAGTTCTCACTTTGCTGCGACCCTGGCACGTCGGACACGTCTCGCAAAGGATGTGAGCCAAGCTCTCACGCGTGCGCTTGCGGGTCATTTCCACCAGTCCGAGCGCTGTGAAACCATTCACAGTCATATGAGTCCGATCTCTCATCAGAGATTTCTTGAATTCTGCGAGAACCGCATTTTTGTGTTCGATGTTATCCATATCTATAAAATCGATAATGATAATGCCGCCCAGATTTCGCAGACGCAACTGGCGTGCTATGACTTGGGCCGCCTCGAGATTGGTTTTGAAAATAGTGTCGTCAAAGCTGCGTATGCCGATGAATCCGCCCGTATTGACATCAATGGTGGTGAGCGCCTCGGTCTGATCGATGATGAGATACCCGCCGGATTTCAAATCTACGCGTCTTGCCAGCGATTTTTCTATTTCGTTTTCCACCCCATACAAATCGAATAATGGTCGCTCTCCGACATAGTGATCTATTCGTCCCACCATGTTGGCCATGTAGATTTGAGCAAAACCCACCATTTTCTGAAAAGTTTCGCGAGAATCCACCAGAATACGCACTGTGTCGTCGTTTATGAAATCGCGCAATACGCGATAGCTGAGGGTCAGGTCCTGATACAGCAGCCCCGGCTGAGCTGCTGAGGATTTCCCGCTGATATCGCGCCACAGCTTGTGCAGATATTCGATATCCGTTTGTAGATCCTGCTCGCTGGCGGCCTCCGCCATGGTGCGGATAATGAAGCCGCCTTTTTCGTCAGGCGGCAGCAGATGCTTCAGTTTTTCCCGCAATGACTTTCGCTCGGTTTCATCCTCGATACGCTGGGAGATGCCAATGTGGGACACCTGGGGAAGATAAACCAGCATTCGGCCTGCGATACTCACTTGGGTAGATAGCCGGGCTCCCTTGGCGCCAATGGAATCCTTGATAACCTGGACGAGAATGTTTTGTCCTTCGTGCAGTAGTCTCTCGATGGGTTTGCCGGCATCTTCACTCTGACGCAATCTCCAGATGTCCGCAAGGTGCAGGAAGGCAGCACGGTCCAGGCCGATGTCCACGAAGGCCGACTGCATTCCCGGCAGTACCCTGGTAACGCGGCCATTGTATATATTGCCAACAATTCCGCAGCTGCTGGTACGCTCTATATGAAGCTCTTGCACCGCTCCTTGTTCAACGAAGGCAACACGGGTTTCCTGTGGAGTGACATTGACGAGAATCTCACTGTTCATAAAGGCGTTTGCCAGGATTTATTACAGGTGTGGGGAAATATTTTTATACCGGACTCTTCAAGCAATTGCGCTGTCTCAAATAATGGCAATCCCACTACCCCGCTATAGCTGCCGGAAATCTCCTCAATAAAAACCGCTGCAATCCCTTGAATCGCATATCCCCCCGCTTTGTCGTGTGCTTCGTCACAAGCGAGATAAGCGTCAATTTCGTGTTCGCCGATATTGCGAAAGCGCACTGTCGATCTGGATATGCGTGCCACGATCCCATTTTTGGTAGCCATAGCGACTGCTGTGAATACCTGATGGGTCTGCCCCGAAAGCGCTCGCAGCATCTCTTCCGCGTGGGCAGGGTTTTCAGGTTTGCCGAAAATATGCGACCCCAGCACCACTGTCGTGTCGGCTGCCAGTACGGGAAGATCGGGTAGCCTGCGTTCTGCAAGCCGGTCTCGTCCAACCTCAGCCTTTGTCCGAGCGATGCGCTGTACGTAGTCTGCCGGAGCTTCATCTGGCAGAGCGCTTTCATCCATATCCGCGGCCCGGGGCAAAGCTTCGCGCAGCAACAAGGTTCCAAAGCTCACCCCGATCTGCTTCAATAACTCCCGTCGCCGCGGACTCCGGGAAGCAAGGTAAATGCGATTTTCAGATGAATTCATATGCGAAGTGTCAGTAATGAATGCGTTCACTCACAATCCATATGGAACGATGGCGCATTCGTATGTTGGCAATACCCACTGGCCCTACTCACGCGGCCTCGTAAATTATGCGCGATGGTAAGGATGCCCCTTGATGAGCGACATGGCGCGATACAATTGTTCCGCCAGCAGTATTCGTGCTAAACCATGCGGCAGCGTGAAGGTGGATAACGCCAGAACCTCATCCGCCGAATTCTTGATGCTGGCGTCCAGCCCATCCGCGCCGCCGATGAGGAAAACTGTATCACCGCCATCCTTCATCCAACCCGCAATAGCGTCAGCCAGCTTGGCGGTAGTCCATTGGCTGCCATGCTCATCCATTGCCACGATACGGCATTTTGACGGCAATAACGCCCGCATACGATCGCCCTCGGCCGCTCGCAATTGCTCCGGTTTTTTGCTACCGCCACGTTTTTCAGGTTTGATTTCAAGCAGTTCAATGCCAGCCTCATGAGGCATACGTTTGGCATATTCTTGAAAACCGGTTGTGACCCATTCCGGCATTTTATGACCAACTGCACAAACAAGGAATTTCATGGCAAAAACCTGTGAACAATCCCTTCACGGAACGCATTGTGGCAAAATCGGATGAAGGCCCATCATAAGGATAAAAATTGCGGCCAGGCTGAAAATGCCGGAAGCGCAACATGATGCTGGTCCGATTTTGCCACAATGCGAAGGGACGGAAGTCGCCGGAGTCCTATTCGGATGTTCCTGCCATTGTTCAAGCCTTGTCCGGATCAGACTTTGAAACCTTATTTTTTTTGATTGTGGATGCAGCTCGAGCTGAGGTTTTGCGAGGCTTGGCAGTGGGTGACCGAGGGTCAGCCTTGGCTGTGACTGCAACGGGCGTCGTTCTTTTTATGTTTTTAGCTTCCGCCCACAGTTCCTCCAGGTTGTAATGAGCCCGCACCGCGGTCTGCATGACATGTACCAGTACATCACCAAGGTCTACCAGTATCCATTCGCCGGTTTGCTCCCCTTCTATGCCATAAACGGCGCCTCCGGCGGCTTTGACCTTCTCGGCCACATTGTTCGCAATGGCCCGCGTCTGACGGTTTGATTCCCCGCTGGCAATGATCATGCGGTCAAATAAGGTTGTTATTTTCCGCACATCCAGCACTTCGACATCACGTGCCTTGATTTCTTCCAATGCGGCAACTATCGTTTTTACGAGTTTGGCGAGCGTCATCCTTCTTCCGAATATAAGTGATTTGTAACGATATAATCGAGAGCGGCATCGGGAATCAGATAACGGACGCTTTTCCCGGCTGCGACGCGCGCACGAATGATCGTTGCGGAAATATCCAGCAAAGTTGTCGGAGCAATAAAAATCAATCCGCTGGTTGCGCGTTTGAGACTGCCCACGCTCGAGACCCAGCGTTGGGCACACTCTTCCTTTAATTCCTGCGGCACGGCATCATGGTTCATTGTCAGCCTATGGCCCGGCCGGGCCGCGATGATGAAATGGCATAGGCCGAACATCTCGCGCCAACGATGCCACTCGGCGAGTTTCATGAAAGCGTCTGCTCCTGTAACAAAGCATAGTGTGACGTCCTCCCCAAGTTCCTGCTTGAGTTCGCGCAATGAATCCAGGCTATAACTCAGGCCATCACGGCGGATTTCACGCTCATCCAGTACAAATCCGGAATTGCCCTGGATGGCCAGACGAACCATTTCTGCGCGGTCCTGGAGTGATGCAGCAGGAACGTTGCGTAGAGGGGGACGTGCGGCGGGAACAAAACGCATTTCTCGCAAGCCGGCCATTTCTACAATTTCCTCCGCTATCCGCAAATGGCCATAATGCACGGGATCAAAGGTACCGCCCAAAATACCGACGAGGGAGAATTCGGAACTATCCATTGCCGATCAGGCTGGGAGCACGGAAAAATTACTTAATATTTTTATCCTCATGTCTTCGCAACAGGCAACTTTTTTACAACAGCACCCGGCGCAGATCGGCCAGCACCTCGACCAGATGGGAAGTGAAGCGCGCGGCTGTTGCCCCGTCGATTACGCGGTGGTCATAGGACAGGGATAACGGCAGCATCAATCGTGGAACAAACTGCCCATCTTGATAAACCGGCTTCATGCTGGTCCGGGACACGCCCAGAATGGCGACTTCCGGGGCATTGATGATAGGCGTGAAAGCTGTGCCCCCAATGCCTCCCAGGCTGGATATAGTAAAGCTTGCCCCCTGCATGTCGCCGGGTTTCAGCTTGCCCTCTCGAGCAAGCGTTGCAAGATTGGCCATCTCCCTGCCGATGGCAATCACGCCTTTTTGATCCACGTCACGGATCACAGGTACCACCAGCCCGTTTGGTGTATCCGCTGCAAACCCGAGGTGGTAATAATTCTTGATGACCAGATTCATCTCATCGCCGTCGGTGGCAAGCGAGGCGTTGAATTCCGGAAACTTTTTTAACGCTGATATGGAGGCTCGCATCAGAAAAGCGAGTATCGTGACTTTTACGCCCTCTGCTTTTGTCGCCTCATTGGATTCCTTGCGCAAAGCTTCCAGCTCCGTAATATCGGCCTCATCGAACTGCGTAACATGAGGGATCATTACCCAGTTCCGATGCAAATTCGCTCCGGATATTTTTTTGATACGCGAAAGCGGTTTCACTTCCACCGGCCCGAATTTCGCGAAATCAACCTGTGGCCAGGGCAGCAGATTGAGTTCGGCGCCGGTGCCGCCGCGCGGTCTTGATAATTCAGCTTTTACATAGGCCTGTACATCTTCCTTGAGGATGCGCTGCTTCGGGCCGCTACCCTTCACCAAGCCAAGATTCACGCCCAACTCGCGTGCAAATCGCCTCACTGAAGGACCCGCATGGGCCTTTGCGAAGGCGGCTTCGTCTATTGGAGGGGGCGTAGCTCGTTGGGACGGTTGCGGAGCCGATGTCGGCACGGGTTGGGGAGCCGAAGGCGGCTCTGGTTGTGGCTGCCGCGCAGCATCGGCCTCAGCATCTGCACGCCGCTGATCAGGGGGCTGAGACTCGGATACAACCTGTGGAGCAGGGGCTGGAACTGTCTGAGTAGCAGGGGCCGCTTCCTCGGCTTCAGAAACTTCCATCGATAAAATAGGCGAATCCTCGGAAACCTTATCACCCACCCGTACGGACACATCCTTGACTATGCCCGCAAAGGGAGAGGGGACTTCTATTGTTGCCTTATCCGATTCCAGCACGATCACCGGATCTTCCGCCTTGATCGAATCGCCGGGTTTCACCAGCACTTCTATCACGGGAACGTCTTTAAAGTCGCCTATATCGGGAATCAATACCTGTTTAGTCTCTGCCACGCCCTCTTCCTTCACTCGTGTTTTACATGTGAACCCGATTTGCGATAAAAACGGGGTAATCGGTTTGGCCTTGTTTTTGTCTCTTGACCGCCCGCGCTATTTGCACGATCCTGGCTGCTTCATCCGTGCTGCCTTCTGCCTGCTACTACAGGAACCGGAATAACGGATCAGCAAAGCGCGCCGACTGCCGCAGACCTGTGCGCCTGGTATGCATGAGTCAGTTCGAATGCATCTACCTCTCATATATTCCGCTTCCTTACACGGTCACGGGATTAGGCTTGTCCGGATCAATGCCGAACTTGCCTATCGCTTCCAACACCTTTTCTGCCGTGATCTCGCCTTCTTCGGCCAGCGCTTTAAGTGCCGCTACGGTAATGTAGTAGCGGTCAACTTCAAAGAACTGGCGCAGTCGTTCGCGAGTGTCGGATCGTCCAAAGCCATCTGTACCCAGTACTTTGTACTGTCCCGGGACAAATTCGCGTATCTGATCGGCAAAAATTTTCATGTAGTCGGTGGCGGCTACCACAGGCCCTGCCCGATCTTTGAGACACGTACCCACATAAGACAATCTCGCCGGTTCGGCGGGATGCAACATGTTCCATCGCCCTGCATCCAGGGCCTCGCGCCTCAACTCGTTAAAGCTGGTGACGCTCCAGATGTCCGCAGCAATACCGTATTCCTTTTCCAGTATGTCGGCCGCTGCGATAACTTCGCGCAGAATAGTACCGGAACCGAGCAATTGTACCCGCAGCCCCGAACTCTTTTCTCCTGCCGGGTTGCCTTCACGGAACAGGTACATACCCTTCAATATTCCTTGCTCCGCATTTTCCGGCATTTCCGGATGCGAATAATTTTCGTTCATTACGGTGATATAGTAATAAACATCCTCCTGTACCTCATACATACGGCGCAGGCCCTCGCGAATAATAACAGCGAGTTCGTAGGCGAATGTGGGATCGTAGGATATGCAATTAGGAATAGTCGATGCGGCCAGGTGACTATGGCCATCCTCATGTTGCAGTCCCTCGCCGTTCAGAGTGGTACGTCCGGCGGTGCCTCCCAGCAAAAACCCGCGGCAGCGCATATCCCCCGCAGCCCATGCCAGATCGCCAACGCGCTGAAAGCCGAACATCGAGTAGAAAATGTAAAACGGGATCATTTGCACGCCATGAGTACTATAGGCGGTAGATGCCGCCATCCACGACGACATGGCTCCCGCCTCGTTGATACCCTCTTGCAGGATCTGACCGTTTTTGTCTTCCTTGTAATACATCAACTGATCGGCATCCTGGGGCGTGTAGAGCTGGCCCGTCGATGACCAGATACCCAATTGCCGGAACATGCCTTCCATGCCGAAAGTACGCGACTCATCCGCGACGATGGGCACCACCCGCTTGCCGATGTTCTTGTCTTTTACGAGAACATTGAGTATGCGTACGAAAGCCATGGTGGTGGAAGATTCTCGCCCCTCGCCGCTAGCCTTGAGCAACGTATCAAATGCGGATAGCGGCGGTATCTGCAGCGCTTCCGCTTTGCGCTCACGATGGTGGATAAAGCCCCCCAGCGCCTGCCGCCGCTGATGCATATAAATGGATTCGGGCGAATCATTATCAAATGTCAGATACGGGATATCGTCCATTGTTTCGTCCGCGATCGGCAGCGCAAAGCGGTCACGAAATGCTCTCAGCGACGTGGTGCCCATTTTTTTCTGCTGATGAGTGATATTCTGCGCTTCGCCCGCTTCGCCCATCCCATAGCCTTTGATGGTCTTGGCGAGGATCACGGTAGGTTGGCCCGTATGCCGCACAGCGGCCGCGTAAGCTGCATAGACTTTGTGCGGATCGTGGCCACCGCGATTCAAACGCCAGATATCATCGTCGGACATGCTGGCAACCATTTCCAGCAATTCGGGATATTTGCCGAAGAAGTGTTCGCGAACATACGCCCCATCTCTCGACTTGAACGTCTGATACTCACCATCGACGCACTCCATCATGCGTTGCTGCAGCAGACCTTTGGTATCCTTGGCAAACAATGGATCCCAGTATGAGCCCCAGATCACCTTGATTACATTCCAGCCAGCGCCGCGAAATGCGGCTTCGAGTTCCTGGATGATCTTGCCATTTCCACGTACCGGCCCGTCGAGACGCTGAAGGTTGCAATTAATGACGAAAATCAGGTTGTCCAGATTCTCGCGCGAGGCCAGCGAGATGGCGCCAAGCGATTCGGGTTCGTCCATTTCGCCATCGCCCATGAAGGCCCAGACTTTGCGTCCCTGCGTCTTGACCAACTCGCGGCTGTCCAGATATTTCATGAAGCGAGCCTGGTAAATCGCCATTAATGGACCCAGACCCATCGATACGGTGGGGAATTGCCAGAAATCCGGCATCAGCCAGGGATGCGGATACGAGGATAGTCCCTTTCCCCCAACTTCGCGACGGAAGTTATTGAGCTGTTCCTCCGTCAGCTCTCCCAGCAGAAAGGCATAGGCATACAGGCCAGGGGACGAGTGTCCCTGTGCATATACCAGATCTCCACCATGATTTTCCGACCTGGCGTGCCAGAAATGGTTGTAGCCAACGTCGTAAAGGGTCGCGGCCGATGCAAAGCTGGCAATGTGGCCGCCGACATTGGAATTCTTGTTGGCGCGCAGCACCATTGCCATGGAATTCCAGCGTACATACGAACGGATACGGTGTTCCAGCGCATGATTGCCAGGTGAACGATCTTCCTTCCCTGGTGGAATGGTGTTGATATACGCGGTGGTCGCGCTGTAAGGAAGGTATGCGCCTGAACGGCGGGCTTTTTCCACCAGGCGCTCCAGCAGGTAATGCGCCCGCTCCGTTCCCTCGTGCGTCAGCACGGAATCCAGCGCCTCCAGCCATTCCTGTGTTTCAGATGGGTCTATGTCGGGTATGGGTTCCATATTTCATCTCGAGATTGTTGGGTTTACCGATGCGGCTCGGCAATGCGACTGGGTCATGCTGCGGTTAAACCCGGGCTTGAGCGCGCTCCGCGGCCTCAATGGTATTACATAGCAGCATGGTGATCGTCATTGGACCTACTCCGCCGGGCACAGGTGTGATGTAACCGGCTGTTTTCTCAACCGAGTCGAAATCCACGTCACCCGTGAGCTTACCGTCCGGCATGCGATTGATGCCTACGTCTATCACCACCGCACCAGGCTTCACCATATTGGCGGTAATCATACGCGGTTTTCCGGTAGCGACCACCAGGATATCGGCACGACTCGTGTGCTCGGCCAGTTCACGGGTCTTCGATGTGCAAATTGTGACGGTTGCGCCCTTTTGCAATAGCATCAATGCCATCGGCTTTCCCACGATATTGCTGCGGCCCACCACCACAGCATGCTGTCCTTCTATAAGAAGGTTATATTTTTCCAGCATTTTCATCACGCCATGGGGTGTGCAGGGCGGAAAAACAGTATTGCCGGTGACAAGCGCACCGACATTATAAAGGTGGAAACCGTCCACGTCTTTCTCCACCGCGATCGATGCAATTACCTTGTCGCTGTCAAAGTGCCGTGGTAACGGTAATTGCACCAGAATTCCATGAATCGCGGGATTTCTGTTCAGTTCCTGAATGCGCCGTATCACTTCGTCCTGGCCTGCGCTTTCCGGAAATTCATGTATTTCCGAATAAATGCCAGTATCGCTGCAAGCCTTGGCTTTATTTCGCACATATATGCTTGAAGCCGGATTGTCCCCGACAATGACTACCGCCAATCCGGGCTGCATTCCTTTTTCCGTCAAACGCACGGCGCGAACCTTCCACTCGGCTCGAACTTCTCGAGCCAACGCATTCCCATCCAGGATTTTTGCAGTCATTATCCTAAATCCGGCAGTTGGACGGGGCGGAGTGTGCGGTTTTTGGGGTGCAGGGCAAGGCGCAACGACGCGGAATGGTGCGACCGCGCAGGGCGGAGCAGTGCCTTCCGCAGGAAGGTGCGACCCCGGAGCGGGATGCGGGCGCCGAAAAACGCGCTCGCGGCATCCCCTACGCTGCCCGATCCCCGCTTTGCGGGGGCCCGCGTGCCACGCTCCGGGACGCCCCATTCCAAGGAGTTGCAACGCAGCCATGTGCCGTAAAAACCGTTCAATCCGGCTCGTAGCAAGCTCACCAAAAAGGTGAAGGTCAAGTGATGCGGCAAAGCTTTGTGAATCATACGCCAAACTGAAAAATAAGCGGTCAACTGCTGGATTTAGGATTATCTGCTCGAATCGACAATATAGGTGAGTAGATGGACAAGTACAGTTTGTCCATCCACAGCTTTCACGCGCTGTGGAGACATATTACCGAGCTTGCGGCTTCAAGCGCAATCAGGGCCTAATCCGAGCGCCGACCATGGAGACCAGCGGAATTCCCTTATCCAGAGCGTTCTCCGAATCACGATGGTGGAGGAGTTGGCTGGTTTGGCTTCTTGACCTTCAGTCGATAAATCAATAATCCTATCAAAAAAGTAGGAATAACAACCAAAGCAGCGGCCATCAACCCTGCCGCCAATATATCGATCCCCTCGCTTTTCGGGATGAATATTGTAGTGAGCCAAATTGTCAAAAAAGCGGCTACCGCGCCACCTATGGCCATAATCATCTTGCCCCGCTCGAAAAGCCGCCACAATGCGCCGGAAACACGTGTTTCGTCCCGATACTCATCAAAGAGCCTGGTCAGGCTGTCGTCGTCTACGGCAGCCTCATAACCCATGGCCACGGCAAGCGTGTCGGCGCCGCCTTCGACTCGTGACATGTTTCCCAGAAATTCTATTCGCTGTTGAGCCTGCTTTTTTTTCATGCCATCGCTGATGAGCATTGACTGAAGCGCGGCAAAAGCATGATCGCGAGCATTGGACAAGCCGAGACTCTCGCCCTTGCGCCACATCACACCCACCAGATAAAGCTGGATTGTCAGCTGCCTGAATTGCGGCGCAAAATCGTACCCTTTGTCCTTGATTTGCAAGAGTTGCGACGCCAGCACCTCGCGCGCATGCTGCACGCAACTGTCAATTGCAGACGTTGCCGGCTCAGTGTTCGTGTCAGTCATCGTAGAAATTACGGGCCATGCCCAGCCTTAACTTTGAATTTGTAGAAGAACCCATTATATACTGGCATAAGCCTTATTGAATAAGGATGAATCGGCCGGGTCAACGCGTGGTCTCGCTTGTGAGATTAACAATTCATCCATATTAGGTCTATAAGGTCGAAACCATGCTCCTTTTCGGAAAGGGAGCATGGTTTAGTGGGCGCTCGAATTATTTGATGGAGCTATCTTTACAGAGTTCCACAATAGGTCGCAACCTTTGCCAAACTAATACCGGAGAAGTTTCAGAATATTATAAATCGGTCACTTTTAACGCGCGTCTACATAGGAAACCACTATGAAACATCACAAATACCTTATCGTCGGCGGCGGAATGACCGCCGATTCTGCTATTCATGGTATCCGCAAGGTCGACCCGGACGGCGCCATTGCCATGATAGGCGAGGAGCAGCACCGGCCTTATGATCGGCCTCCCCTTACAAAATCACTATGGAAGGACACGCCATACGAATCCATTTGGCGCAACGAGCACGGCCTGAATGTCGCCGTCCATCTCGGCAAAAAAGTGGTAGCCATTGACCCATCGAAGAAAACTGCTACAGATGACGCCGGGAACATCTACACCTACGAAAAGCTTTTGCTTGCCACGGGAGGTCTGGTACGGCGTTTTCCTGATTTCGGCGGAAACATAATCTATTACAGAACCGCGGACGACTACCGCAAGTTGCGGAAATTGGCTGAACAGGGTTCGGATTTTGTCGTTATCGGCGGGGGCTTCATCGGTTCCGAAATTGCCGCTGCACTTGCAATGAACAACAAGCGGGTCACGATGATCTTTCCTGAGAATGGAATCAGCTCGCGTGTTTACCCGCCCCCTCTTGTTGAGTTCCTGAGTTCATATTACCGGGAAAAGGGTGTCACCGTGCTGGCGTCTGAAACAGTCAAATCCGTGCGGACCGAAGGAGCCAGAGCAGTCGTGACCACGGGGAGCGGTGCGGAAGTTTCCGCCGATGGGGTTGTGGCCGGACTGGGCATTCTTCCCAACACGGAATTGGCCGCACAGGCCGGGCTCAAGATTGACAATGGCATTGTAGTGGACGAATTGCTGCGGACGAGCAATCCCGACATTTACGCGGCGGGCGATGTTGCGAATTTCTACAGCCCCGCATTGGAAAAACGGATGCGTGTGGAACATGAAGATAACGCAAATGTCATGGGAGAAGCAGCGGGCAGGAACATGGCCGGACAATCGGAGCCATATCATCACCAGCCATTCTTTTATTCCGACCTGTTTGATTTGGGCTATGAAGCAGTAGGAGAACTGGATTCCAGTCTTGATATCATCGAAGACTGGGTGGAACCTTTCCGTAAAGGGGTCATTTATTATCTGCGCGAAGGACGCGTACGTGGCGTCCTGCTTTGGAACACCTGGGGACAAGTTGCTGCCGCCACCCAGTTAATTGCGGAAAAGGCTACGCACACCAGTGAAACGCTGCTCGGTCGCATAACGGACTAAGCGGAACAGGCCAGACCGGGCAGGCTGATTAAACTGGATGCGATTTCGTCGCGGTTTTCTTGCAGTACAAAAGAAGGGCGAGCTCGAACTCAGGTATTCCGTTCAATTATGGCGGGAAGTTTTATTGATCCGGATTCCGGTTCGGCCTGGAACGAAATTCATTTTTTTACCAGTAGATAAGGGAAATATTGGCAGACGTTATCTTGAGCACACTCACCCTCACGCGTCCGGACGACTGGCATCTTCATCTTCGCGATGGCGATCAAATGCGCGCGGTCCTGCCTGATACCGCACGGCGCTTTGCTCGGGCAATTATCATGCCCAACCTCAAGCCGCCGGTAATAACAACGGAAATGGCGCTGGCGTATCGCGAGCGCATTCTTGCCGGGCTGCCGCAGGGTATGCACTTTCAGCCGCTGATGACGCTCTACCTTACCGACAACACCACAACCTCGGAAGTTGTCGAGGCGCAGGGAAGCGGCGCCATATATGGGGTGAAATATTATCCTGCGGGCGCGACGACAAACTCCGCTGCGGGCGTTACCAATATCACCAGATGTTACGGAACGCTTGAAAAAATGGAAGATATCGGTATGCCGCTGCTGGTGCATGGCGAGGTTACCGACCCCGACGTAGACGTGTTCGATAAGGAACAGGTTTTTCTGGACCGGGTGCTGATACCCATTACGCAGCGGTTTCCACGCTTGCGCCTGGTGTTCGAGCATATCACTACCCGCGAGGCGGTAGAATTCGTCACAAGCGCGTCGAGTCACGTCGCCGCCACCATTACCGCTCATCATATGCTGCTGAACCGCAACGCTCTGTTCCAGGGCGGAATCCGGCCACACCATTACTGCCTTCCAGTGCTGAAGCGCGAAACGCATCGCCAGAAACTGATCGAAGCCGCCACCAGCGGCAACCCGAAATTTTTTCTGGGCACCGATAGCGCGCCCCATTCCAGATCCACCAAAGAAACTGCTTGCGGCTGCGCGGGTATCTACGCTGCTCATGCCGCGATCGAGCTTTATGCGGAAGTCTTCGAACAGGCGGGCGCGCTGGATAAGCTGGAAGCCTTCGCCAGCTTTCATGGTGCGGATTTCTACCGACTGCCACGCAACCGGGACAGTATTAGACTGAAGAAGGAAAGCTGGAACGTCCCCGCGCAGCTGGAATTTGGAGGGGAAATATTGATCCCGCTGCGCGCGGGAGGAAGCGTGCTCTGGAAATTGATTGGCTAACGTGCAAACGCTGCAAGAACGCAAGCTTTCCGAAGCTTCCCTGGAAATGCTACCCCGTGCTCTCGGTATTCTTAAAGACATTTTCGGCTATCCCGCTTTTCGCGGGCGCCAAGCCGAGGTGATCCCGCACGTTGCCGGAGGGGGAGACTGTCTGGTACTGATGCCCACCGGCGGCGGTAAGTCGTTGTGCTACCAGATTCCCGCTTTATTGCGCGAAGGCGTTGCAATCGTGGTGTCACCGCTGATTGCGCTAATGCAGAATCAGGTAGCCGCGCTGCATGAAGTTGGGGTGCGCGCGGCATTTCTCAATTCTTCCCTGGCGCAGGCGGAAGCCGCGGCAATCGAGCGCGGCATGCTAACCGGGGCGCACGATCTGATATATGTAACACCCGAGCGGTTGTTGACGCCACGCTTCCTCGATCTGCTCGCACGGACGCCACTTTCGCTGTTTGCCATTGATGAGGCGCACTGCGTGTCGCAGTGGGGGCATGACTTCCGCCCGGAGTACATCCAGCTTTCGATTCTGCATGAGCGTTTTCCAAACGTGCCGCAAATCGCGCTGACGGCAACAGCGGATAACGTGACACGCAAGGAAATCGTTGAGCGGCTCGGGCTCGAGGGCGCCCGCATTTTCATTTCCAGCTTCGACCGCCCCAATATTCACTACCAGATCGTGGACAAAGTGAACGGCAAGGTGCAATTGCTTGATTTTATCCGTGCTGAACACGACGGCGACGCGGGCATTGTCTACTGCCTGTCGCGCAGGAAAGTCGAGGAAACGGCGGTATGGCTGGCCGAGAAAGGCATACGCGCACTTGCATATCATGCCGGCATGAGCGCGTCAGAGCGCAGCCGCAATCAAGAACAATTTCTGCGAGAAGATGGCATCGTGATGGTCGCTACGATTGCATTCGGCATGGGCATAGACAAGCCGGACGTGCGCTTCGTCGCTCATCTGGATCTCCCCAAAAGCGTGGAAGGCTACTACCAGGAAACCGGCCGCGCTGGGCGCGATGGTCAAGCGGCCAGCGCATGGATGGCTTACGGTTTGGGCGACGTCGTGCAGCAGCGGCGCATGATCGAGAGTTCCGAGGCGGAAGCGCAGTTTAAACGCATAGCATCAACCAAGCTTGAAGCACTGCTGGCGCTGTGCGAGTCCACCACTTGCCGTCGCGTACGCCTGCTTGATTATTTCGGCGAGACTGCAGCGAGCACTGCTTGCGGCAATTGCGATGTCTGTCTCAATCCGCCACAAGTGTGGGATGGCACGGTAGCGGCACAAAAGGCGCTATCTTGTGCGTTCCGTACCGGCCAGCGCTTTGGCGCCGGCCACCTTATTGATGTGCTGCGCGGCAATGATACCGGGCGGGTAAGGCAATGGGGTCACGACAAGGTCAGCACGTTCGGTATCGGCAGGGACCTGGACGAAAAGACGTGGCGCGCGATATTCCGCCAACTGGCCGCACTCGGCTTGCTCACTGCGGATGCCGAGGGCCACGGTTCGCTGTGTCTCACCGCAGCCAGCCGAGCGGTGCTGAGTGGAAGTCAAACAATATTGCTGCGCCTGCAGCGTGAGCGTAAGAAAGCTGCGGCCAAGAACCGGTCTGTGCGCGAAGAAAAGTTTGCCACGCTTGAACCGGTGGCTCAGGCACTGTGGACGCGTCTACGCGCATGGCGCACTGAGGTGGCAAAGCGGCATGGCGTTCCCGCTTATGTTGTATTTCACGATGCAACGCTGATGGAATTAGTGCGCTTGCGCCCGCAAACAGAAGATGGGCTGAGCCAAATACCCGGTATTGGTACCCGTAAACTGGAGAGTTATGGTGTCGAACTGCTTGAGATTATTCGGTTCGGACTGGATTCCGGGTCAGGCCCGGAATGACGAATTTTTATCGCACTTTATCCCGATAACTAAGCGCGGCCACTACCAATGCCTCTTGGCGAGGTTCCAGCGGTAAAGCAGCCGGGCAAAGATATTATACGCCAATTGCATAAACTGCCTGATGATGGGCAATCGCAACAGTTTCGCAAACCAGCGCTGACCAGGCGTTTGTGACCATAACCGCGTAAAAGCGTCCGCTCCGACATTGAGACGCCCATCCGGGTCTTTGACATACAACCGCTCCCGCACCTGCTCCAATGAAGCGCCTACCTCAGACACGGCCTCTGGATGCTGGTGCACATCCACCCACTCAATGTCTTTGATGCCGCATGCCTCCATACGCTGGCGCTGATCTTTGATACCAGCATTACAAACAGGACATGCGCTGTTGTAGTAAACCTTGCTGGACATGTTCCACTCTCGCCATATTGATTTTGAAATGGAACAAGGGATATTGGAGCACAAGTCGGTTGGTGTTACTCACAATGATAGACAACGCCCAATACCGTGGTGTTTGACGTGCCTTTACTACCCCATGCGTTGGTATTACTTGAGTCTTGCACCCAGACATAGTTTCCACCCATTTCAGCAGCCTTGTTGCGCAAGTCGTTCCTGGCGCCGATGAGGAGATTTTTGTTTGATGTGTAGTCGCCCGTGAACCAGTTGCCCTGTGAGCCCACAACATCGCCGAGCGGTTTGCAACTGCCCGGCGGTTTTTCCGTCACGAGTTCGACGGATTTTCCCTCCGGCGTCGTTGATATCGCTGAACAGCCAGCAAGAAGAAGAATTGATACAGCGGCACCTATTTTCACGACCATCTATTTTTCTCCTGGACAATTTATATTTTATCTTCTTTGAATCATTCCTCATTGAACTACAGAATAGGCACCAGCAGCTTTACCTCGGGATTCCCGCTTCTCGCAGGAAAGACAAGTCGCCTTTGATCGCTGACTCTTCGCCAAATCCGCAAATCCGGAAAGAGATGTTTAAGAGATTGTAAGGTTTCAGGTGGCGAAGTCAACAGAGCGGCAACCGGTCGAGACTAAACAGTTTTAGCGACATCGATCCCCTTATTCGACTATGCATGTCTCGGACCAAACATGATGATGGCCATGCCTGCAAGCGCCACCAGGGAACCGGCCACATCCCAGGCGGTTGGCCTTATACCCTCCACTGCCCATAACCAAAGCACCGCTACGAAAACATAGACGCCTCCGTATGCTGCATAGGTCCGGCCTGCCGCTGTCGGATGGAGCGTGAGGAGCCATGCGAACAATGCAAGGCTCGCGGCAGCGGGCATAAGAAGCCACACGCTCTGGCCCTGCTTGAGCCAAAGGTAAGGCAGATAGCAACCGACGATCTCAGCAATTGCCGTCGCCAGGAAAAGAAAAAAGATTTTCAGCTCAAACATTTGGGTATTTGGGTTGACGAGTAATTGTCACCGCCAGCTCTTCCGTCTTGTCAGGCTGCGCAGTTATTCCTGCACGGAGCTCCTGTTTCTGTTCATTTGTCACGACTCGTCCCTCATAAGCCAATATTGGAAGCATTCAGCCTGAATGTGTAATTTGTACAAGGCCAATCACTGCCTCCAGGTGCACCTATTTACTTTTCTCGAAAGCGTCCGCCTTCTCGACAGAACGTTTTTTCACGGCCTGGAAGAGTTCTGGTATCGCAATGGTATTCGACAGGTTGACGACAAAATCGGGAATGAGGCCGCCGGGATTGGTTAACAACCTATAGGTGAGCCGCGTGCGCTTGCCTCCGCTGAGAGGTTCTGCGAGCCACGAACCTTCATTGAGCCTGACTCGCACCACGCCCTCGACCTCCGGCTGTGCCTCGGGACTTGCCGTCCAGTCAATTCTGAAGACATCGCCATTCAAGGGCATGCCGCGCATCATCCTGACTTTGAGCGGGTAATCGCGCTCGTTTACGAACGGCGGGGCGATACGCGCGTAAGTGACAACCTCGCTATCACCCTCGCGGCTGAGCACTCGCGACTCTTTTACATACGGCATGAATTCCGGATAGCGCTCGAAATCAACAAGAACATTGAAAACGACTTCCGGCGGAGCCTCCACCTCGGAGACCGCCACGATGCTCCGATCCTCTTCCACGTCCTTCGTGAAAATGACAAGCTCGCTGCTGCGGTGGGCCTCGGTCCAATCCGGCCCCGGACTCTTCACATCCAGTGCCTGCGCAGTTGAGGCGGCGAATACAGCGGCGACAGCGAAAGCAGCAATGCGGCGCATGGGATTTCCGGTAAATATCTGGTTGGTTTCGATGCCGGGTAAACCGGATAAGGGATTTTGCTTCTGTTCTGCAACGGGTCAGTCCTTGGCCAGGCGGATACTGCGAAACCAGCCACTTGCCAGCGCCGGCACATCCGCTTCCAGTTTCAATTGCGGAACGCTGGCGAGCACCTCCTCAAATACCACATCCAATCGTGTAACAAGATGCTGCGACAGGAGATTCAAGGTTCGCCTCAGCCACGCAGTTTCGCCCGGTTTGAGAAATTTATCGAGTATCAGCACGCTTCCACCCGGTTTCAGTACGCGCGCGGTTTCTCGCAAGCAGGCGGTTGCATCGGGAACTATCGCTAGAATCAAATGCAGCACGACATGGTCGAAGTACGCGTCTGCAAACGGCAGGGACATGCTGTCACCTTGGACGAGATCCACATGAAGATTTCCAATTCGGGGTTTTACGCGGCTTAGCATGGCGGCGGTAAGGTCCAGCCCGGTATAACGGTGGCATGACGGAAGGTAGGGTAGATCCAACCCGGAACCGATGCCGCTGATGAGGATATTCAGATCACCCTGTTGCGGTAATTGCGCAAGGCTTGTCGCGCGTACGCCAGTCCCGGCGGCTGCAAGCAAGGCATCGTAAATCGGGGCGATAACGGTGTAGGAATGGCGCAAGGACATGAGGGAAAGTCGCTTCTACCTGCGATTGCGATTCCGCTTGCCAGTTGGAACCGGCGCATCTGGCTTGTAAGATGGGGCAGGTCGGCGACGGTAGGCCCAGGCTATCATGATTACTCCCGCTACAATCATTGGCAGCGACAGCCATTGGCCCATGCTGATACCCAACGTTAGCACGCCCATAAAACCATCCTCGGGCTCACGAAAAAATTCCGAGACCGAGCGGAATACGCCGTAGCCGATAAGAAACATGCCTGAAACCGCTCCGACCGGTCTGGGTTTCGCCGAATAAATCCACATCAACGCAAAAAATGCCAGCCCTTCCAGTGCAAATTCATAAAGCTGGGAAGGGTGCCGCGCAAGGCCGTCCACATTGGGAAAGATGATGCCCCAGGACACATCGGTTGGACGGCCCCATAACTCGGCATTGATGAAATTACCGATGCGTCCCGCGCCCAGCCCCAGCGGTACGAGTGGCGCGATAAAGTCTGTTACAGCGAGCCACTGCAATTTGTACTTTCGGGCCAGCAGCGCCATGGCGCTTATCACACCAAGAAAACCGCCGTGGAATGACATTCCGCCCTGCCAGACCGCGAGGATTTCCAGCGGGTGCTGAAGATAGTAGCCGAACTGATAAAATAACACGTGGCCCAGGCGGCCACCCAATATCACTCCCAGCACACCATAAAACAGCATATCGTCGAGCATGCTGATGGTAAACGACCCTTGCGGATTTTGCTTGATGCGATAGCGCCCCATCAGTATGAACAGCGCAAATCCGATGAGATACATGAGCCCATACCATCGGACAGCGAGAGGTCCGAGGTGGATGGCGATGGGATCGAACTGCGGGTGAACGAGCATGGGATTCGGCTTTTTGAGGTAAAATAATTGTTGATCCGGCGAGCAAACGGGACAAACGCCATGCCGGCGAAAAACCGGAAACCTGTGGCGTGCAGAAACGCGCATTCATTGTTGGTTTAGACTGGACTCGGGGTCAAGTCCAAATGACGAATTGAAATATTTTCTCGCCAGACAGTGATTATACATATGGCAACCTCCATTCGCCGCTGAGGGGATGGAAAAGACAGCTGCCAGCCGCTCTTCTTTCTATATGACGGCTCAAGATTAATAGCACTTCCTTCATCTTCTCCGTGATTCAAGTACCTTCCAAAGTTTTTTCCACGTTCTCAAGGAGTATTCATGGCAGATAATCAACGCAGCCAGGCTATCACACAGGGGGCGCAACGTACCCCCAACCGCGCCATGCTGCGGGCGGTAGGTTTCAGCGACAACGATTTCGACAAACCCATCGTCGGCGTGGCAAACGGCTTTTCCACCATTACGCCCTGCAACAAGGGACTGAATGAACTGGCGATAGGCGCCGAGCAGGCGTTGAAAGAAGCCGGCGCAATGCCACAAATGTTTGGCACCATCACTGTGTCCGATGGCATCTCCATGGGGACGGAAGGCATGAAATACTCGCTGGTTTCGCGCGAAGTGATTGCGGACTCGATCGAGACGGCAGTGCAGGCGGAAAGCATGGATGGCGTAATTGCAATTGGCGGGTGCGACAAGAACATGCCGGGGGCAATGATCGCGATGGGCCGGATGAATGTACCCGCCATTTTCGTCTATGGTGGGACCATCAAGCCCGGCCGCTACAAGGGAAGAGACCTCACCATCGTCAGCGCTTTCGAAGCCGTCGGGCAATATACGTCGCACAAAATAGATGAAAAGGAATTGCTCGAAGTGGAGCGCCATTCCTGCCCGGGAGCCGGTTCCTGCGGCGGCATGTTTACCGCCAATACCATGTCTTCGGCATTCGAAGCGATGGGAATGAGCCTGCCTTACTCTTCCACAATGGCAGCGGAGGATGACGAAAAGCGCGAGAGCGCCATCCGCTCTGCGGAAGTCCTGGTTGATGCAATCAGAAAACAGATCCGCCCGCGCGACATCATCACCAGAAAATCGATAGAAAATGCGATTTCGGTCATCATGGCGGTAGGCGGTTCCACCAATGCCGTCCTGCACTTTCTGGCTATCGCCCACGCGGCGGAAGTGACGTTAACCATCGACGATTTTGAACGGATACGGGGCAAGGTGCCCGTGCTGTGCGATCTGAAGCCCTCGGGACGGTATGTGGCCACCGATCTGCATAAAGCAGGCGGTATTCCCCAAGTGATGAAAATGCTGCTCGAACACGGCCTGCTGCATGGCGATTGCATGACCATAAGCGGCGCGACCGTGGCGGAAGTATTAAAGGATATTCCCTCGATGCCGCGTAAGGATCAGGATGTCATCCGACAATGGGAAAATCCCATGTATGCGCAGGGCCATCTTGCCATACTCAAAGGTAATCTTGCCACTGAGGGTTGTGTGGCCAAAATCACCGGGGTAACAACGCCAAGAATTACGGGCCCGGCACGGGTATTTGAATCCGAAGAAACCTGCATGGCTGCTATCCTTGCTCGCGAAATCCAGCCTGGCGACGTGGTTGTAATACGTTATGAAGGTCCCAAAGGGGGTCCCGGAATGCGGGAAATGCTTTCCCCCACGTCCGCCCTTATCGGAGAGGGCCTCGGGGATTCGGTGGGGCTCATCACCGATGGCCGCTTTTCCGGAGGCACTTACGGGATGGTGGTGGGCCATGTCGCACCCGAAGCTTTCGTAGGCGGCACTATTGCACTGGTGCATGAAGGGGATTCGATAACCATCGATGCCGAGCAACGGCTACTGCAGCTTAACGTTCGGGGAGATGAACTGGCGCGCCGCCGCGCTGAATGGAAACCGCCTCACCCGCGCTATACGCGTGGCGTATTGGCAAAATATGCGAAATCAGTATCGAGCGCCAGCCGGGGAGCCATCACGGATTAATCGTCCTGTACAGGTACTATTTCAGTCACCATCGCCCATGCCCAACCATCTCGCCACCGAAACCAGCCCTTACCTGCTTCAGCATGTCGACAACCCCGTGGACTGGTATCCGTGGGGGGAGGAAGCGCTGGCGCTGGCGCGCGCGCAGAACAAGCCGATACTGCTTTCCGTCGGCTATTCGGCCTGTCACTGGTGCCATGTCATGGCGCACGAATGCTTCGAAGACGCGGAAGTCGCTGCTGCGATGAACCAGGATTTCGTCAACATCAAGGTGGATCGCGAGGAGCGCCCTGATATTGATCAGATTTATCAGATAGCCCTTTACATGTTGACTCAACGCAGCGGGGGCTGGCCGTTGACCCTGTTTCTGACGCCCGATCAAAAGCCGTTCTTCGGCGGCACCTATTTTCCCAAAACGCCGCGGCATGGTTTACCCGGTTTTCTCGATTTATTGCCGCGCGTGGCCCAGACTTATCATGTTCGCAGTACAGAGATCGAGCGACAGAGCGCGTCGCTGCTGAAGTCGTTTGCCAACATGCTGCCATCAAAAAGTGCGGCAACGCCGGAATTTTCGGAGCAGCCGTTTGATCAGGCGCTAACGGAGCTGAAGAACCGGTTCGATTCCGAGAATGGCGGTTTTGGTGGTGCACCAAAATTCCTTCACCCCACCGAACTTGAATTTTGCTTGCGCCGTTACTTTGCGACAGGGAATGACGAAGCCTTGCAGATGGCAACTTATACTCTGCAAAAGATGGCGGAGGGGGGCATCTACGACCAGCTGGGCGGCGGTTTCTGCCGCTACAGTACGGATCAGTACTGGCACATTCCACATTTCGAGAAAATGCTTTATGACAATGGCCCGTTGCTGCGGCTTTATGCCGACGCTTGGCTTGCGTCTCACAATCCTTTGTTCAAACGAATCGTGGAGGAAACAGCCGAATGGGTAATGCGCGAAATGCAACCGCACGGCAGGGACGGAACCGGCGGCGGTTACTATTCGACATTGGATGCCGATTCGGAAAACGAGGAAGGCAAGTTCTACGTATGGGATCGCACACAAGTGGCGCAAATTTTGTCGCCGGAAGAGTATGCCGTCATTGCGCCATATTACGGCCTCACGAGCAGTGCAAACTTCGAACACGAGCACTGGAATCTGGTAGTGACCGAACCGCTGGAGGAAATTGCCAAAGGTATTGGTATCAGCCAGAAGGAAGCCCGGGAAAGACTTGCATCGGCGCGCAGAAAACTACTCGCCGAGCGCGAACTGCGCGTGCATCCGGGCCGTGACGAGAAAATTCTGACCAGCTGGAACGGCCTGATGATCAAGGGAATGGCGCGTGCGGGTCGTGTATTCGGACGCGATGACTGGATACGATCGGCTGCTCGGGCGGTGGACTTCATTCGCGCTACGTTATGGCGGAATGACCGCCTGCTTGCAACTTACAAGGATGGCAACGCCCATCTCAATGCGTATCTGGACGATCATGCATTTCTGCTGGACGGTTTACTGGAACTGATGCAGGCAGAGTTCCGCCAGGATGATCTGGATTTTGCCATTGCGCTGGCCGATGTGTTGCTGGAGCAATTCGAAGACAAACCGGCGGGGGGTTTTTTCTTTACCAGCCACGATCACGAAAAACTGATTCATCGCCCCAAGCCGAGCCATGATAACGCCACGCCTTCAGGTAATGGCGTTGCGGCGTACGCCCTGCAGCGGCTGGGGCATCTGCTGGGTGAATCCCGTTATCTGGAAGCGGCGGAGCGTACCCTTGGCTTGTTCTATCCCACCATATCCCGCTACACCAGTTCCTGTTGTGGTTTGCTGGCAGCGCTGGAGCAATCGCTGACACCGCGGCAAGTTATCATCCTTCGTGGAGAAGCACATGCTCTCACGGAATGGGAAAATGCGTTGCGATACAGTTTCCTCCACACGGTTGTGCTTGCGTTGCCCGTGGAACTTGTTGGGCTGCCGCCGAGTCTGAGTAAACCAGCAGCAGTGGATAATGCTGTCAACGCCTGGGTCTGCCACGGCGTTAAATGTTTACCGGAGATCTCCGACTTGCGGGAATTGCTGCGTGTCTGCGAAATTCAAGGTAAGATAAGTCCCCTTTCTATAAATTAATCGGATAAAAGGAGAAAGTATGAAAGCTGTCTGGATAGGAATGGTTGCGGCATCAGCCCTTCTAACCGTGGGTACCGCGCAAGCGAACCCCGATTTGGCAAAAAAAAGCGGGTGCCTGAATTGTCACACCGTTGACAAGAAATTGGTCGGGCCGGCACTCAAGGATATCGCAGCCAAGTATAAGGGCGATCCGAAGGCCGCGGACAGTCTGGCAGTAAAAGTGCAGAAAGGAAGCCAGGGAGTTTGGGGCCCGGTTCCGATGCCGCCAAACGCAAAGGTCAATGAGGCTGATGCCAAGGCTTTGGCACAGTGGATTCTAACGCTCAAATAATTCGGGGTTAAATCTGAAAAAAAGCCGACGCATCCCCGCGCCGGCTTTTTTATTTCCCATTCGCAAACGCTATGCCAGGGGATAACCGTCTCCTCGCTCAAGTTTATGCCGAATAATAAAAATACGTTTTGGTGCCTTACTCGCGAATCAAATCATGAGCTGGTTTGCGACTAACCTGACAAGCGCATTTCTACTCCCTCCGTTCAATCTTATTCTGTTGGGCGCCGCGGGGGTTCTGTTTCTGAAGACCCGGCCGGGGCTAGGCAAGGGGTTGATGGTCATGATGCTGGCGCTGTTTTATCTCCAGTCCACTCCAATTGTGGCTGACGCGCTGTTGCAAAAACTGGAAACACGCCCCAGGCACAGCCCCGCCGATAATGATGTCGAGGCCATCGTCGTGCTGGGCGGAGGTACATACTACAACGCCCCGGAATATGGCAATGATACGGTGGGCCGCTATACACTCGAGCGCGTCCGTTATGCCGCGCGACTGCATCGCCTCACAGGAAAACCTCTGCTGGCGACGGGTGGGGCACCGCTCGGCAATAGCTCTTCTGAAGCGGCTCAAATGAAAACGGTGCTGGAGAGAGAATTTCAGGTGCCGGTTAAATGGATAGAGGGCGCTTCGCGCAACACCCGTGAAAACGCGTACAAGACTTTTGAGATACTCAAAAGGGACGAGGTCAGCCGTATCGCACTGGTCACGCATGCCTGGCATATGCCGAGGGCGGTCAGAGAGTTCGAGCAGGCGGGGTTTAAGGTAATCCCCGCTGCTACCGCATACACTACGCGATATAAAACGGATATATTCGCATTCATTCCGACGGCTGGAGCGCTGCTAAGAAGCAGTTTATTCTTCCATGAGGTCATCGGCCTGTTATGGTATCGGCTGATTCCCGTTTCAGATCAGCTCTGAAAATTCCCTTCTCCACGGCTCCGGAACCTGCTCTCATCTTGTACTTTCACGTACTTTCGAATATTTATTGCTTTGTATAATTTGCGTGCATCATGAGAATTGCCACCACCGTAGTTTGCTTTCGCCTGCAATGCATTGATATCCATCGTTTATTTTTGACTATTTGCCGCCAGGAAAAACGAACTACTCTGCGAACTCTTTTTCGCCAGAACGATATTAAAATAAACGCTTCAAATCCTCGGAAAGGAACAGCATGAAAGCGCGCATTGAATGGAAGGATGGGATGAGTTTTCTGGCTGAGTCCGGCAGCGGTCATGCAGTGCTGATGGATGGGCCGCCGGAAGCCGGCGGTAAAAACTCCGGCCCGCGTCCGATGGAAATATTGTTGATGGGGACCGGCGGTTGCGCGGCCTTTGACGTTGTGCTGATTCTAAAAAAGAGCCGCCAGGACATCAGCAATTGCGAGGTGGAAATCGAGGCGGAGAGGGCTCCGCAAGAACCCAAGGTATTCACCCGAATTCATTTCCATTTTATTCTGACCGGCAAAAAACTTAATCCTCAACAGATAGAGCGGGCGATCACTCTTTCTGCGGAGAAATATTGCTCAGCCTCGATAATGCTGGGAAAAACCGCGAAACTGACGCATGACTTTGAAATCGTGGAAGCGTGAAAACGTTCTTTCGGTCAAATTTTTTCGTTCAAACCCAATATGCGGTTCCCGTCATCACTTTTGATCCAAGGTTCATCATCAGCTTCACAGGCATCGGCAATTCCACGCCACCGTGCGACATGGCTGAGGTAGCATGGCCGGCTTCGTCGATCTGCATCTGTGCAACGATGGCGCGGCTTTTTCCATCGTGATGCGGTAAGCGCTTCAAATGCCCGGCCAGATGGGCCGTAACCTGACGTTCGGTTTCCGCAAGAAAACCAAGGTTCCATTTATCGCCAAGTACGCCCGCCAGGGCGCCAATGGCGAACGATCCGCCGTACCATAACGGATTCAATATACTCTTGCGCCCGCTCAATTCAGCAATACGCCGCTCAGTCCAGGCAAGATGCTCCGTCTCCTCCCGCGCCGCTTGCGCCAGCGTATGTTGCACCTCTACGTTGCGCGCGGTAAGCGCCTGTCCCTGATATAGCGCTTGCGCGCAGATTTCGCCGGTGTGATTGATGCGCATCAGTGCGGCGGATTCGTGTTTCTCCGAATCGTTCAATCCGACTTCCGGCAGTTGAGTACCGGGGACCGGCCGCAGCGTTTGTGCGGGCGTCAGCAGGGTGCGCAATGCATGGTCGAAACTGATGATAAATTTATCCAGATTTGGCATGAAGGTCCTTCGGCAAACAATGAAAGCAATATTGGATGGGAACGATAAAGCGATATCTCAAAATCATATACTCATCTGCCGTGCGATAAGTGCCACCGGATGCACCACTTCAATCTCTGAGCCGGCTTCGCGCAGCGCGCTGGCAATATGCATGGCGCAGCCAACATTGGATGTGGCGAGATAACGCGCACCACTTGCGTTCAACGCACCAATTTTATCACGCAGGAGCATACCTGCCATCTCCGGCTGATCAAGAAAATAGGTTCCAGCCGCTCCGCAGCACTGATCATTCCCGGCAAGCGGTTCAATCAGCGCACCCGGAATACGTGCCAACAACGTGTATGGATGGGCTGCACAGCGAAGCACATTGCGCAGACTGCAGGGCTCGTGCACAGAGATCTTGTGCGGCAAGGGTGCCAGCTTTACGTCATCCCATCCTTCAGCCACTGCAAGAAACGTGCTGATGTCCATGACCTTGGGCCGGGATTTGCCGGCTGCCTTACCCGGCAGTCGGCCTTTCAAGTCGTCCTCTCTTGCTTGCTGTTGTACTGGAGTGGATTTTCTTGACGGTTGCGATGCCGGGAAGAAGGAATACTCCGCCAATTGCACGCCGCACCCTGACGCCGTGCTGATAATCGCATGCAAATTCAATCCATCGAAAGCTTTCGTATTCTCGCGCGCCAGTTGTGCCGCCGCGTGCATATCGCCGCTGTGCTGATGCAGGGCGCCGCAACAGGTTTGCGTGCGCGGCACATGCACCGTATAACCCAGACGATTAAGTACCAGTATTGTCGCGTTAAGCGTTGGGGCGTCCGTCAGTCGCGCTACGCAACCGAGGAATAGACCTACATCTCCGCGTGGCTTGCCGATCGAGGGGTAAATTTCCTGCCAGGACCGGGTATTACTCGTTCCGCCTGACAAGGAGCAAGGCTTGTCGACATGTGGCAACTGCGCCTCCAGCAGGGCGAATTTTGTTTGCCCCAACAGCCTGGATTTTCGCATCAATTTCTGCAAACCACTTCCCTGATAAAAACGTAGGAGCGGGCGCAAAGCGTCGATGCGTGCGGATTTTGCAACTAATTCACGTTCCACCCATCTACGGAACCAGGGTTTCCGCATCCCCGTTTTTTCCCTCAGGAGATCGGGTGGCGAGGATGCTATCATGGCACGAGCCCCATCCATCAATTGCCCAAAACGTACATGATTCGGGCAGACCGCTTCACAGGCGCGACACGTAAGGCAGCGGTCCATATGCAGTTCAAAGCGTTCATTCATCGGAATGCGCCCTCCGGCAACCCCGCTCATCAGGGCGATGCGCCCACGGGGCGAATCGGCTTCCGATTGTGTGATGCGATAGGTGGGGCAATGGGGCAGACAAAGACCGCACGAGACGCACAGGTTCGCTTCCGCGCTTATTTTGGCGCTTATTTCGACGCTCGGCGAATCGGGAGAAAAATTGGGCGGAAGATCAGTAGGCTTCATGATCATGTGTCCGCTGATAAAAGCCGTAGACTGTTTTTCCTACTTCTACTTCTGTTGGAACGCGTGGCATTCGAAAAGTCTACTCGCTAAAGCATTCAAAAGGTAGAGGGGGGTAGAAGGCAATTGGATATCTCCCAGACATCAGGAATCGCTCTATGGGTGCTGACCTGACTCGGGTAACTCGGGCAATTTTAAGTAATACGTGACACTTGTAGAAGGCCAGCGACGCATCGAACTTGCCTGATTCAAGAATATCTCGCTCAGAAAGGGTAGGACAACGAGATCGAGCTACAATTCTCTACGCTTTGTTTTCGCTCTGTTTGGAAGTTTTTTTACCTCCACCGCGCTGTCACGCTAGCTGAATCGGTGATATGACCGAGACGGAACTTCCGAGCACAGCCTCTTGCTTTGCTTCCACTCCTTCGCCGATGATGGCAAATCACTGCGGACGTTATTGAGCAGTCCCGAGAAGTCGAGGCGCGTTATTACAGCGGCAACATCCGGGTCGGCGGCGATGCGGCGGAAGAAAGATCGCAAACGCCGGACACCGGTATTTCAATCAGCGAATTCCGTATATGTAACGTTCGAGCTGATGAATAATGAATTCCTGTCCGGAGATGGCATCCTTGACCAGATCGCCAATGGAGATAATGCCAAACACTTCGTTGTTCTCGAGCACGGGCAAATGGCGCACCCTCATCTCGGTAACCAATGCCATGCAATCCTCGACCGTATAGTCAGGACTTACATATGCTACCTGCGAGGTCATGAGTTCTTTTACCTGAATGTCCTTCGAGGATTTATCCAGCAGATATGCCTTCCGCGAATAATCTCTTTCAGTAAAGATACCGGCCAATTTTCCATTCTGTAGCACCAGCAACGCGCCAATATTTTTGGCAGCCATCAATTTCATGGCGTCGTATACCGACTTGTCCGGCTCGATGCTTGCCACTTCAAATCCCTTGCCTTCCAGTAATTGCCTTACAGTCGCCATAGCATTGCTCTCCCACACCTCAGTTTCTAATTTTTCCAAAACCTCTATTAAGCTCATCTAATAATAGCACGTCGGAGGAAAAACCCGAGCGGGCTGCCGCACAGATCGCGTCAGAACCGTGACAGCGCCCACGATTACGCTCTCGCAATCAACATCGCCTGTCCCGTGACAAGTACCGCTGGATGTTTTACAACATACGGCTTTTATCTCCACTGACGAATCCGGTCAGAGCGTGGCGAACATTCCTGCCGAAGGCAATAACCTTGAATAATTCGCCCATTTCTGCCGGACTCAGCAGCTTTTGCACCTGATTCGCCAGCGGCAAATAGTTCTTTGCATCTTCCGCTGGCGTTTGTGCCAGAATTTCGGTAATTCCACAATTGATGAGAAAATATGCCTGACTGGTGTAGCCCAGCAACTCCAATCCTCCATCCGAGGCAGCGCTGGCAACAGCACTGAAATCGACATGGCTGGTGATATCCTGCAAGCCCGGCAGATAGAAGGGATTGTCATGGGCATGATGGCGATAATGGCACATCAGTGTTCCCATCTTCCGCTGGGGATGGTAATACTCGTCCCGTCCAAAGCCGTAGTCGATCAGGATGATGGCGCCCCGCTGCAAAATATCGGCAAGGCTGAGCATGAAATGCCTGGAGGCAAGATTAATCTCGCTGAGATATTCGCTAATATTATCTCTGCCCGGATCAATCTGCGGATTTAGTCGGCACGCCGCCTCGAAAAGCTGTCCTGCTTTAAGCGGCTGATCGCTCCACCTGAATTCACCGCCGTCGGATATTACGCCCCGCTCGAACAGATCAGCGCCACGCCATACCACAAGATGCACGGGCATGGCGTCAAGTACCTCATTGGCCAGTATCAGTCCATTGAATTCCGCAGGCAAATGCTCCAGCCAGGCAACCCGCGAAGCAAGGTGCGGCGCGAAGCTTTCGAATATTTGCCGCTGCCGCTGTTGCAGCTCTCCACTGACTTCGAGAATAAAATACCGTCTCGGCAAGCTGCCCAGTTTTTCCAGTTCAAGCAGTAAATCGAGCGCAAGTTTACCGGTACCTGCTCCGAATTCCAGAATGTCGCTGTCGCCATCCACGAGTTCAATTATCTGCGCGGCCTGCCGTGCCACCGCCCTGCCAAACAGTGGGGAGATTTCGGGTGCGGTGACAAAATCTCCCGCCTGGCCAAATTTGGCTGCGCCGCCGCTGTAATAACCCAGCCCGGGTGCATATAACGCCAGCCTCATGTAATGTTCGAATGAAATCCAGCCGCCAGCGGCAGCGACTTCAGTTTGAATAAGTTCTCTTACTGCGCGGCTATGCTCGAGGGCGGGTTCGTTTGGTAAGGGTAGTGATGGTAGTGGCTGCATGGGCTCTATGCTACTCTGTACAAGTTACGAAAACCGTTGGGTTCACAAATTTCGAGGAGCAAGTGTAGAGGAGATAGCGATGCGAGGGAAAGTGATACTCATCACCGGGGGGGCTAGACGGGTAGGCGCCGCCACCTGCCGTAGACTGCATGCGCAAGGAGCAAATCTGGCCATACACTATCGATCATCCGAGAGAGAGGCGCGGGCGTTACAGGCCGAGCTGAATCAGGCCCGGCCCGGTTCGGTAGCATTAGTGCAAGCCGACCTGCTCGACATTTCACGACTACCCGATTTAATTGATGAGGCTGTACAGCATTTTGGAAAACTTGATGCACTTATCAATAATGCTTCCAGCTTTTTTCCCACTCCACTAGGGGAGATTACCGAGAAGATGTGGGATGATCTTGTCGGCAGCAACCTGAAGGCTCCCCTGTTTCTGTCGCAGGCCGCGGTGCTACAGCTCAGAGCACAGCACGGCTGCATTGTAAATATCGTGGATATCCATGCAGAGTGGCCGCTGAAAAAATACGTGGTATACAATGCCGCAAAAGGTGGCCTGGCCTCCCTTACCCGATCCCTGGCGCTTGAGCTTGCGCCGGAAATCCGGGTGAATGGCATCTCTCCAGGTCCTATTCTGTGGCCGGAGCAAGGCGAATGGACGGATGAAGCATCGCGCCAGCACATCATCGACAGGACACCGCTGAAAAGAACGGGCGAGCCGGATGATATCGCGAGAACCGTAGCATTCCTCATCGCCGACGCGCCATACATCACGGGTCAGATCATCGCGGTGGACGGGGGACGCAGCGTGAATTTATAGCAAGGTCGCGAAAGCCGATTTGCTCATTCCGCCAGCGTTCTCTTCAATATTTCGTTCACCTGTGCGGGATTCGCCTTGCCCTTGGCGGCCTTCATTACTTGCCCAACGAGGGCGTTGAAGGCTTTCTCCTTGCCGGCCTTGTATTCTTCCACTGATTTCGAATTGGCTGCGATTACCTCGCCAACCAGTTTTTCCAGAGCGCCTGAATCGGAGATCTGCTTCAATCCCTGCGCTTCGATGATTTGATCGGCGAGGTTCTCCTCCAATTCCGAATTCCGGCGCTTCCACGTGGCAGACTGGTCACGAACCTTGGTCCACATTTGCCTGGATACTTCCTTTGCGATTTTTCCGGAGATGGTGCCGTCCTTGATGCGCGTCAAAAGTTGCGCGAGTTGTGTGGGAGACAGTGGGCAGTTATCGAAAAACTTTCCCTCGTCATTGAGATAGCCGGAGATATCGCCCATTACCCAGTTCGCACAAAGCTTGGGATCGGAAGGAAGTTTCTCGACGACCGCTTCGTAGTATTCCGAAATGTCCCGGTCCGCTGTCAACGCTGATGCATCATAAGCGGAAAGCCCATAGTCGCGCTCAAAGCGGGCTCGCATCTGCTGCGGTAGTTCAGGTAGCCCGCTCTCTACCTCAGCGATCCAGCTCTCAGAAATTTCAAGGGGCAACAAATCCGGGTCGGGGAAATAGCGGTAATCCTGTGCATCTTCCTTGCTTCGCATGGCACGCGTTTCATCTTTATCCGGATCATAGAGGCGAGTCTGCTGCTGTATGGTTCCGCCGTCTTCAAGGATCTCGATCTGGCGCCTGGCCTCGTAATCAATAGCCTTCTCAAGAAAGCGAAACGAATTGAGATTTTTTATTTCGCAGCGGGTACCGAGCCGGTCTGCTCCCTGATGGCGCACGGATACATTAGCATCACAACGGAATGAGCCTTCCTGCATGTTGCCGTCGCAGATGCCGATCCAGCGCACCAGCGAATGTAATGTCTTGGCATAGACTACCGCTTCGGCGCTGCTACGCATATCCGGTTCTGAAACGATCTCTAGCAAAGGGGTCCCGGCGCGATTCAGGTCAATGCCAGTCATGCCGTGAAAATCCTCATGCAAGGACTTGCCCGCATCTTCCTCCAGGTGCGCCCGAACAAGACGTATCGTTTTCTCGCGCTCCTCTCCATCCTGACGAACCTGAATCCGGACGCTGCCGCCTTCGACCACCGGCAATTCGTATTGACTGATCTGATAGCCCTTGGGGAGATCAGGATAAAAATAATTTTTCCGCGCAAAAATGGACGGCGAGTTGATTTTTCCCCCCACCGCAAGACCAAGCTTGATTGCTCGGTCAACCGCACCGCGATTCAATACCGGCAGCACGCCCGGCAGTGCGAGATCCACCCCGCAGGCCTCTGCGTTGGGTGCGGCGCCAAATGCAGTCGAAGCGCCCGAGAATATTTTCGATTGGGTCGAAAGCTGAGCATGGACTTCAAGACCGATAACGATTTCCCATTGCATTGCGAAAACCTTTTCAGGGTAGATTTTTATAGCAGACGCGCCCGAAGGCAAAATTTCAGAGCGGATCAGGCATCTTCATATGCCAATCCGTTACCAGTTGGTATTGATGCGCCACGTTCAGGATTTGCGCTTCGGCAAAATAATTGCCGATAATCTGCAATCCCACCGGCCTGTTATTTTTGCCAAAACCAGCGGGAATGGACATTGCGGGCAGTCCTGCGAGATTGACCGCGATGGTATAGGCATCGGACAAGTACATCTGTACCGGATCGCTGCTTTTCTCTCCAAGATTGAATGCAACAGTCGGTGAAGTCGGTCCCATAATGATATCGCACTGCTTGAACGCCTCGGCAAAATCCAGCGCCATCAGACGGCGCAGTTTCTGCGCCTGAATGTAGTAGGCGTCGTAATACCCGTGCGACAGTACGTAAGTGCCAATCAGAATGCGGCGTTTCACCTCCGCCCCAAAACCCTGGGCGCGGCTTTTCCGATACATATCGTTGAGGTCCGCATATTCGGGTGCGCGATAGCCGTAGCGTACGCCATCGAACCGGGAGAGATTACTCGATGCTTCTGCCGGAGCCAATACATAATAAACGGGAACGGACAGCTTCGTATTGGGCAGCGACACCTCGACCGTTTTTGCCCCAAGCTTGCGATATTCCGCGATAGCAGCTTCCACCGTACGCGCAACGTCATCGTTTATTTCCTTGACGAAATATTCCTTCGGCAGGCCAATGCGCAGGCCTTCGAGCGGCTTCTCCAGATTGCGGGTGTAATCTTCCGGTTCGCGCTGCAGACTGGTCGAGTCCCGAACATCGAATCCCACCATGACATTCAGCATCAATGCCACATCTTCCGCTGATTTCGCCATCGGCCCGCCCTGGTCCAGGCTGGAGGCGAACGCGATCATGCCGTAACGCGATACCAGTCCGTACGTGGGCTTGAGGCCGGAAATACCGCATAAGGCAGCAGGTTGACGGATGGAACCCCCAGTATCGGTGCCGGTAGCGGCAGGAGCCATGCGTGCGGCGACTGCGCATGCGGAGCCGCCCGAACTACCGCCCGGCACGGCCGTGCTATCCCATGGATTTTTTACTGGCCCATAAAAGGAAGTCTCATTGCTGGAGCCCATGGCAAATTCATCCATGTTGGTCTTGCCGATGTTTACTGCCCCCGCAATATTGAAACGCTCGACCACGCCAGCGTCGTAAGGCGAGATGAAATTCGACAACATCCTTGATCCGCAGGTAGTGAGCCATCCCTTGGTGCAGAAAATGTCTTTTTGAGCAATCGGGATACCGGTCAGCGGCTGCGCCCTCCCGGACGCGATCATCATATCCGCGGCACGCGCCTGGGCGAGACTCATCTCTTCATTGATGGTAATGAAAGCGTTGTAGGCTGGGTTTAATGCTCGGGAACGCTCAAGAAATGCACCGGTCAATTCAGTACTGGAAATTTTTCTCGCGGCGAGCAGCGCTGAGAGTTGCTTGAGGCTGGAATTCAACATGATGTTTGCAGGGAAAGGCAAATCGTGGAAAAAATAGCAGTGGCGGAGAACACGGCGGGGTCGTCAGGAACACCTCGCCAGGCTTCACTCGATCACTTTCGGCACCAGGTAAAGCCCTGCCTCCACCTGGGGCGCTACGGATTGAAACAAGTCGCGCTGATCAATCTCCGTTACGATGTCCGGGCGCAGCCGCTGCATGACATCCTGGGCGTGCGACATGGGTTTTATCGTCGATGTGTCCACTGCCTGCATCTGCTGGATGAGGCTGAAGATACCCGATAACTGCGCCAGCGCGGTATGCGCCTCATGCTCGCTAACCTCTATTCGTGCCAGGTTCGCGACACGTTTTACATCATCCAGAGACAGAGACATCGGCCACTAAATCCTTTATAACCCTTATATTCAAATAGCTAATAGAGTATCATAGCCCGATTCTTTTCATGCGCTTTTAATCATCGTCATCTGCAACGGATTCCGCAAACCATGCTTAATTTTATAAACAACAACGTATTGAAGGGCTATTTTTCCACCGATATGGCGATAGATCTGGGAACGGCCAATACCCTGATCTATGTTCGCGGTCAGGGCATTGTGCTGAACGAGCCCTCGGTGGTGGCGATACGTCAGGATGGCGGACCCAACGGCAAAAAGGTCATTCAGCAGGTAGGGTTGGCGGCCAAGCAGATGCTGGGGCGTACGCCCGGTAATATCACCGCGATCCGCCCCATGAAGGATGGCGTTATCGCCGACTTTACCGTTACCGAGCAGATGCTGAAGCACTTTATCAAGAAAGTAAATCCCCCGCGACTGTTTTCCGCCAATCCCCGCATTGTCATTTGTGTCCCTTATGGCTCCACTCAAGTGGAGCGCCGTGCGATTCGCGAAGCGGCTTATGGCGCCGGCGCACGCAAGGTGGAATTGATCGAGGAACCGATGGCTGCGGCTATCGGCGCCAATCTGCCAGTGGAAGAAGCCACGGGCTCGATGGTGGTGGATATCGGCGGCGGCACTACGGAGGTAGGTGTAATTTCGCTGGGCGGGATCGTTTATTCGAACTCGGTGCGCGTTGGCGGCGACAAGTTCGACGAAGCCATTATCAACTATATTCGCCGCAACTACGGCATGCTGATCGGCGAAGTCACCGCCGAACTGATCAAAAAGGAAATAGGATCGGCCTTTCCAGGGTCGGAAGTACGGGAAATGGAAGTCAAGGGGCGCAATCTGGCGGAAGGGATTCCGCGCAGCTTCACCATTTCCAGTAACGAAATTCTCGAAGCGCTGACCGATCCCCTCAATAGTATTATCAGCGCAGTCAAATCCGCGCTGGAGCATACGCTGCCTGAACTGGGCGCTGACATCGCTGAAAAAGGAATGGTGCTGACCGGCGGCGGGGCATTGCTGCGCGACATTGATCGATTACTAATGGAAGAAACCGGATTGTCGGTAATCATTGCGGAAGATCCGCTCACCTGCGTCGTGCGCGGATCAGGCATTGCACTGGAAAATATGGACCAATTGGTCGGCGTATTCGCCAGTGATTAACTGCTTTCTTCACACATCCGGGCCTGCCCTGCATAGGGAATCCTGAAACCCGGACAAGATGGAAATGGCCCCGCGGTTTTTCAGGCATGGCCCCAGTCTTCTGACGCGACTGGTGTTTTTTGTAATGCTGTCATTAGTGCTGATGGCAGTTGACGCCCGGCTTAAATATCTCGCCGAAATTCGTCAAACTTTATCTGTCCTGGTCTACCCGCTGCAAAAACTGGCCAACGTACCCAAAACGCTCTATGACGGAGTAAGCGAATTTTTCTTCAGCGGCCACCTGGCCGAGGAAAACGCAAATCTCAAGCAACAGCATCTGCTCGACCGGGGGAAGCTTCAGCAGTTGCGGGCGCTGGAGACGGAAAATGCGCAGTTGCGCAAACTCCTGGAAGCCGCGCAGCGAGTTGAAACCAAAGCGGTGATGGCTGAAATCCTGCGCGTGCCGCATGATCCGTTTAACCGCAAGGTCATGCTTGATAAGGGCAGCCAAAGCGGAATTCAGCCAGGTCAGGTCGTGGTGGACGACATTGGCGTAGTAGGGCAGATTACCCGAGACTATCCATGGGCCTCTGAAGTTACGCTTATCACGGACAAGGATCACTCCGTGCCAGTCCAGGTAGTGCGCAACGGGCTACGCTCCGTGGTTTCGGGCACGGGAAAGGACGGCGCGCTGGAATTACGTTATCTGGCTGTCAACACCGATATTCAGGAGGGCGATACGTTGGTGACTTCCGGAATAGACGGCGTTTACCCACCTGGTCTTCCCGTCGCCGTCGTGTCGAAGATCGAACGTAACTCCACTTATGTCTTTGCCCGCGTTACCTGCATACCCGTTGCGGGAGTGGGCCACAACCGTCAGCTGCTGATACTGTCCATGCAGACGCCTGTTACCGAAATCCCGGTGGAAGCGATCGAGCTGAAACCCGAGAGCAGGAAGCGATAAAAAGTGGCATTCGCCGATCATCCCAGACAGGAAATTCTACTGCCTGTCAAACGCTCGTTCATCGCACTTACTTTCATCGTCGCGCTGGTGCTGAATCTGATTCCGCTGCAGAATGTGGCGCTGGCGGCGTGGCCCGATTTTATCGCACTGGCGTTACTTTACTGGTGTATCAGCCAGCCGCAGCGTATCGGCATCAGTATCGCTTTCGGAATGGGCCTGTTAATGGATATTGGCGACGCCAGTACATTCGGTCAGCATGCCCTGGCGTATAGCATAATTGCTTTTGTAGCGCTGGTGCTTCACCGGCGTTTGAGTAACTTCGGCCCGATGAAACAAGCTCCCCAGATAGGATTGATATTGATTGCGGGACAATTCATCATACTTCTGACAGGGCTGCTGGACGGTTCCCATTTTCCCGGATGGGATTTCTTTCTTGCTAGTGTTAGCGGCACTTTGCTGTGGCCATTTCTCTCTTCCATGTTGAGGATACCGCAGAAGCCAAGGTCTGATACCGATGCCCGATGAACCGTAAAGTAGAGCTTCGCAATCACCCGCGCGAGCAGCACAATTTCCGGTTGCGGCTTGCTGTCAGCGCCGGTTTCGTGCTGTTACTGTTCCTGCTGCTGTTTGCGCGTTTTTTTTACCTGCAGGTATCACAACGCGAGCATTATCACACCCTTGCGGAAGCTAACCGGATATCCATTGCGCCTATTGTGCCGAATCGGGGCCTGATTTTTGACCGCAACGGTCAAGTATTGGCGCATAACTACTCAGCTTACACTCTTGAAATTGTGCCGAGCAAGGTTGGAGATCTCGAGTCTCTCATCAACGAATTATCCACTGTCGTCGAGATAGCCGCGAGAGACCGCAAGCGTTTCAAGAAGCTGATGGAGGAGAGCAAGAGATTTGAAAGCTTGCCCATCCGAACCCGTTTATCGGATGTGGAGGTGGCCCGTTTCGCCGCCAACCGCTATCGCTTTCCCGGAGTGGAAATCAAGGCGCGTTTATTCCGCCAATATCCAAAAGGCTCAAGTGCATCCCACGTGGTGGGCTATATTGGCAGAATTAATGACAAGGATCTGGAACAACTGGAAGCCAACGATGACCTGGCCAATTATCGAGGTTCCCAATACATGGGAAAAATCGGTATCGAGCAGAGTTATGAAAAGGAATTGCACGGTACGACCGGCTTCGAGGAAATGGAAACCGACGCAGCCGGACGGGTGATAAGGGTAATATCCCGTACGCCGCCGATCTCGGGCAATAACCTGACGCTATCGCTCGATTCCAGATTGCAGGAGGTTGCAGAAAAAGCATTCGGGGACCGGCGAGGTGCGCTGGTAGCGATTGAGCCTGCCACCGGTGACATACTCGCCTTTGTCAGCAAACCGGGGTTCGATCCCAATCTGTTTGTCGATGGCATCGACTCCGAAAACTGGGATTTGCTGAACAATTCCATTGACAGGCCCCTGAACAACCGCGCGTTGCGAGGACTGTATCCGCCAGGTTCAACATTTAAACCGTTTATGGCGCTTGCCGGCCTGGAGCTGAAAAAGCGCTGGCCCCAGCATTCAATCAATGACTCGGGGTACTTCAGCCTCCCGGGGAGTACACACCGTTTCCGTGATTGGAAGGCCGGAGGCCACGGTATTGTGGATCTGCACAAATCCCTGGTTGTGTCATGCGACACATACTACTATGGACTTGCCAACGACCTGGGCATCGACAACATCTTCAATTTTGTCAGCAAGTTCGGGATGGGGAAAAAAACGGGAATTGATATCGCGGGCGAAGCATCCGGCCTGCTACCCTCGCAGGAATGGAAAATGAAGCGGCACAAGCAGAAATGGTATGCGGGCGATACCATCTCCGTTGGGATAGGCCAGGGTTATAACCTCGCCACACCGCTGCAACTGGCTTTTGCTACTGCGATATTGGCCGGCAATGGCACAGCGTTTCGTCCGCATGTGGTGAAGCAGGTTCTGAATAACAATAATGAGGTGGTGCGCGAAATTGCCACACATCCCTTGTATACGCTCGATCTCGATCCCGCTAATCTGCGGGCGGTGCGTGATGCGCTCGTAGACGTAACCCGGCCCGGTGGCACCGCAGCGCTCGCCGGCGAGGGCGCCGCCTATTCTTTCGCAGGAAAAACCGGGACGTCGCAAGTGATCGGAATGAGGCAAGGGGAAAAATACGTGGAAAGCAAGGTACGGGAGCGGTTTCGTGATCACGCGCTGTTCATTGCCTATGCCCCGGCCGAGAGCCCGAAAATTGCGCTATCCGTGCTGGTGGAAAATGGTGGGCACGGCGGTGCTACCGCAGCCCCTATCGCAAGGCTGGTGATGGATTATTACCTGCTCGGCAAGCTGCCTGAGGAACCCGCGGCACCGGCCGTCGAGCAGGTGAATGAAGAGGGCGAGCATGATTGAACCTCTGCGTTTATGGAACTACCTTACGCGTTACGTGGATGGTTTTCTGCTATGCGGAATATTGTTACTGATGTTGACCGGCCTGTTGACGCTTTATAGCGCAACCGATGCGAACCTCAATCGCGTTACAAACCAGGCAATCAACATGCTGGTAGCACTTGGCATCATGTGGCTGATTGCCAATATCCCGTTACAGCATATCATGCGTATTGCATTGCCCCTATATGTAACCGGCCTTTTCCTGCTGCTTGGTGTCGCGCTGTTCGGCGAAATCAACAATGGTGCGCGGCGCTGGCTGAACATCGGCGTGACCCGTATTCAACCTTCCGAATTGATGAAAATAGCGGTACCCCTGATGATGGCCTGGTATTTCGATAAACATGAGGCCGCCTTGAGGCTGAGAGATTATGCGATAGCAACATTGCTGCTGCTACTTCCGTTATTGATGATCTTGCGTCAACCGGATTTAGGCACTGCCTTGCTTATCGCATCCAGCGGCTTTTACGTATTGTTTCTAACGGGACTGTCATGGCGCATCATGGCTACATTATTCCTCGCCGGAGCGGGAAGCCTGCCGCTGCTATGGTCGATGATGCACGATTATCAGCGCCGCCGCGTGATGACGCTGTTTGATCCGACTCAGGATGCACTGGGCGCAGGATACCACACCATTCAATCCATCATTGCCATCGGATCGGGGGGCGTTCTGGGCAAGGGGTGGCAGCATGGAACCCAGACTCATCTCGATTTCCTTCCCGAGAGAAGCACCGATTTCATCTTTGCGGTATTTTCGGAGGAATTTGGACTGATCGGCAATTTGTTGCTGTTGCTGTTATATCTGCTGGTTATAGGTCGCGGCATGGTTATCGCTGCCAATGCCTCCACCCAGTTTACTCGTCTCATTGCCGGCTCGATTACGCTGACGTTCTTCACTTATATTTTTGTCAACATGGGCATGGTCATCGGCATCCTTCCCGTGGTCGGGGTACCGCTGCCCCTGATCAGCTATGGCGGCACGTCGATGGTGACAATGCTGCTGGGATTTGGTATTTTGATGAGCATTCAGATGCATCCCAAGCTGGTGAAGACGTGAAGAACGCTGATTCAGAATCAAGAAACGTGCCGAATCGTGCACTCCTTCCAGGGCGATGGATTACGTGGATCATCGCGGCGGGAATTCTCGTTTTTGCCGGGGGCTGCGGCACGATCCTGAAACAGGATAAGAAGGGAAAAACATCCTCCACAACATCGGGGTTATTTGGCATTACGCAAAAAAAAGGCGGCTATTATCTGGACGATGGCCCCGGCGATAATCCGCCGGCAGATCTGGCATCCATTCCCGATGCCGTCCCTCGCGATGAACCCCTGCGGCAAGCCAACATGCGGCCTTACGTTGCGCTAGGGAAATCGTACACACCGATGGCCGGCCTTGGATCATACAAAGCGCGCGGAATCGCTTCATGGTATGGCCGCCGCTACCATGGACAGAAAACCGCCTCGGGCGAAGCTTATGATATGTATGGCATGACTGCCGCGCATACCATCTTGCCAATACCCAGCTACGCCCGCGTCACCAATATCAGGAATGGAAAATCCGTAGTGGTACGCGTCAACGATCGGGGGCCATTCCTGTCCGACCGGCTCATCGATCTTTCGTACACTGCCGCTTACAAGCTTGATGTGCTCGGTGGCGGCAGTGCATGGGTGGAAGTGGAAACCATCCTGCCTGGCCAGAGTCCTGCCTTGCAAATAGGGGAAGCGCCGGCACTTGTCCCGATTTCAGGCTCCGCTCGTAATCCCGCCACTGCCTCCACTTCTTCCTCCATACCTGCCTCTATCCCGGAAAAAATCAGTCCTCCGCAGTCGCTGGGCATAGAAACCCAAAAAGGAGATGCCAAGCTGGATTTGATTGAGACTGCCTACCTTCCCGCGCAATCTGGCACATCGGTATCCACTTCCCTAGACACGCCTGCTATAGAGGAATCTCGCGGAATCTATCTGCAACTAGGCGCGTTCAGCGTCTATGATAACGCCGATAATTTCCTCGCACGCATGCGCAACGAGCTTCCCTCATTGATCAACTCCCTCAGCATTATCGCAAGAGATGGCATGTTCAAAGTTCATGCCGGGCCTTATGCCGATCAGATCAGGGCAAGACAGGCGGCGGATAGGATCGCTCAGACTCTCTACATTAAACCGGTATTGCTGATCCGGTAGTCTGTATGCAGGCGGCCAGTCGGCTTCGCGACCAAAATACTTCGGCACATCCGGAACGCGCAGGACATGACATTGGGCTAGTAATGAAAACAGGAGCAGTTCGGTGGCCGGATAGCAAAATCTCCGTTCACTTGATAGAATTGGCCTGTCCTCTTCAATTAATTCCGTCCACCACTCTTCTCAGGATTATCCATGACCACTAAAAATTTCTATCCAGCCAAAAAGATCAGCACGTTTTATCCGCCACAGCGTACTTTGATGGGACCAGGTCCGTCCGACACGCATCCTCGAGTATTGTCCGCGATGGCCCGCCCCACGCTGGGTCATCTCGATCCAGTATTCACGGATATGATGGAGGAACTGAAAAGCCTGCTGCGTTACGCTTTTCAAACATCCAATCTGCTGACTTTTCCTGTTTCCGGCCCAGGCTCGGTCGGGATGGAAATGTGCTTTGTCAATATGGTCAACCCTGGCGACAAGGTGATCGTCTGCCGCAACGGTGTATTTGGCGGGCGCATGATCGAGAATGTGCAGCGCTGCGGCGGTACCGCAGTGGTCGTGGAAGACAAGTGGGGAGCACCGGTTGACCCGCAGAAGGTGGAAGACGCATTGAAACAGAATCCCGATGCGAAGATCGTCGCTTTTGTCCACGCCGAGACATCCACCGGCGCGCTGTCTGACGCAAAAACACTTTGCGAGATCGCTCATCGCCACAATTGCCTCACTATTGTGGATACGGTCACTTCGCTGGGTGGTTCCCCCCTCAAGGTCGACGAATGGAAAATCGATGCGATTTACTCCGGCAGCCAGAAATGCCTGTCCTGTCCGCCGGGCCTGTCGCCCATCAGTTTTTCGGAGCGTGTCGTGGATCTGGTCAAGAATCGCAAAACAAAAGTACAAAGCTGGTTCATGGATTTGAACCTGCTGTTGGGGTATTGGGGAACCACTCGCACATACCATCATACCGCTCCCACCAATGCGCTTTACGCATTGCACGAATCACTGGTGATGCTGTACGAAGAAGGGTTGGAACATTCCTGGGCGCGTCATCAGCGCAACCACATCGCGCTGAAAGCAGGACTGGAAATTCTCGGCATGAAATATCTGGTAGAAGAAAAATCACGTCTGCCACAGCTCAACTCCGTGCATGTGCCGGAAGGCATAGATGAGAAGGAGGTTCGCCGTCGGCTGATCGCTGACTATGATCTCGAAATCGGCGCCGGCTTGGGCGATTTCGCGGGCAAAATCTGGCGTTTTGGCTTGATGGGTTATTCGAGCAGGATCGAAAATGTAATGCTTTGCCTGGGTGCGCTGGAAACCGTATTTTCCGATATGGGGGTAAAAATCGAATATGGCGCTGCGGAATCCGCAGCGCATTACGCCTATGCCGCCAACCCACTGCCGGTGGAAAGTAAAAGTTCTGCCAAGGTGGCGGCTTGATTAGTTGAGCAGGTAAAAGAACTTCGGAACAAGCCTCCGCTTTTGCCAGCGGGGGCTTGCCGGGGCAATGGTGGTTTATGTAAGCATGGCGTAGCCAAAGGCGGAGACGAGGCGCGGGTGACTGGTCTATATGGTGTAATGCGCCTTGTTTATTACACCCTGCAACTCTCCTGCAGCTCTTACAACTCTTGGGCCATTCAAGTCTTATCCCGTGGTCTTACAATCCCAGCCGCTGCCAGATCGTCGTCGTCAACCCTGCCGAGTTCAAGGTATAAAAATGCAGTCCCGGTGCGCCTGCACTCAGCAATCGATCGCACAGATCGGTTACGATATCCAGCCCGAATGCGCGTATTGATGCACTGTCGTCTCCATAACTTTCCAGCTTTTTTCTGATCCAGCGGGGAATTTCAGCGCCGCAGGCGTCCGAGAATCTTGCGAGCTGGGAAAATTTGTTGATGGGCATGATGCCGGGCACGATGGGGATATTGATGCCCATCGCTTCGCATGCGTCAACAAAACTGAAGTAGGCATCCGCATTGTAGAAATATTGCGTAATAACGGAGTCGGCCCCAGCTTCAACCTTGCGCTTGAAGTTCTGCAAATCTTTCTGCACGGAATCAGCCTGTGGATGGTATTCAGGATATGACGCAACATCGATATGAAATGCGTCGTCAAACTCCTTGCGGATGAATGTGACCAATTCATTGGCGTAGCGAAATTCCCCACCCTGTGCCATGCCTGAGGGTAGATCGCCTCGCAGCGCGATCACGTGGCGAATACCCCCATCGCGATATTTTTGCAACATGGTCCGGATGTTTTCGCTGGTTGCGCCAATACAGGAAAGATGGGGCGCAGCCACATACCCCTCTGACTGGATTTCCAGCACCGTTTCAAGGGTTCGATCGCGCGTCGATCCCCCTGCGCCAAAGGTCACTGAAAAGAACTTTGGATCAAGTTGCGCCAGTTGCCTGCGAGTGGCCCGCAACTTCTCGATTCCCTCCGCCGTTTGCGGTGGAAAAAACTCGAAGCTGAAGGTGGGAGCGAATTTTTTTTGTGATTCCATTTTAGCTAGCCCGAATATTTCACGCGGTCGTGAATGATGGCGGGGCAGAGTCGCCAGTCAATTGGCGGATCCGTCGTCACCCCAGGTCCATAATTGAGTTGGAAGCGAAGCAGGGACGCGAAAACACCGTAAAGCCCAGCATCGGCGAAGGTGGGGTGGATAGACTGGATTTCCGTATTCCAGCCCTGTTGAGCCCGACCCCCTATTCCCCTTATTCATGCCGTTACGGCAATCGTCGAGGCTGATCTGATGAAATACGTGGACCTGCCGCGGCACGCGCGGAGAAGATAAAAGCTTTATCCGCCATTTACCTGCTCCGGCGCCGCCGCAACCTGAAAGCTAGTACCGATACATTGCAGGCTTGTACGGTCCGTTTTTGTCCAGGTTCAGGTAGCTCGCTTGCTCCTCGGTCAATTCGGTGAGTTTTACACCGAGCTTTTTGATGTGTAGCCGCGCTACTTTCTCGTCGAGATGCTTGGGCAGTACATAAACATTCTTCTGATAGCTGGCACCATTTTGCCACAACTCCATTTGTGCCAGCACCTGATTGGTGAACGAACTGGACATGACAAAAGAGGGATGGCCGGTCGCACAGCCCAGATTCACCAGTCGGCCCTGGGCCAGTACAATGATGCGTCGGCCTGTCGGGAAAATGACGTGGTCCACCTGTGGCTTGATATTTTCCCACTGATATTTCTGTACGGACGCAATATCTATCTCGGAATCGAAATGGCCGATATTGCACACGATAGCCTGGTCTTTCATTCTCAGCATGTGGTCATGGGTAATAACGCGCAGATTGCCAGTGGCGGTGACAAAGATATCGACCTGATCGCAGACTTCGTCCATGGTAACTACGCGATAGCCCTCCATTGCCGCTTGCAGTGCACAAATCGGGTCTATCTCTGTTATCCATACGGTTGCGCCGAGACCGCGCAGGGATTGGGCACAACCCTTGCCTACGTCGCCGTAACCGCAGATCAGCGCTATCTTGCCGGCGATCATGACATCGGTGGCCCGTTTGATCCCATCGACCAGCGACTCACGGCAACCATAAAGGTTATCGAACTTGGACTTGGTGACCGAGTCGTTGACGTTGAACGCCGGAAACGGCAGTTCACCTTTTTTCTGCATTTCGTACAAACGGTGAACGCCGGTAGTGGTTTCCTCCGTTACGCCACGAATGCTGGCGCGCTTGCTGGAATACCAGCCAGGACTGGTACTCAGCCGCTTCCGGATGGCCGCAAACAAGGCATGTTCTTCCTCATTGGTGGGATTGGCAATAACTGACGAATCGCTTTCCGCTCTGCTACCGAGAATAATCAGCAATGTTGCGTCGCCGCCATCATCCAGAATCATGTTGGGGGCGCTGCCTCCATCGGACGCGCCATCTTCGGATGGCCACTCGAAAATACGATGGGTATATTCCCAGTAGTCATCCAGCGATTCGCCCTTGTAGGCGAACACTGGAATGCCTTCCGCGGCAATGGCTGCCGCGGCATGGTCCTGGGTAGAAAAAATATTGCAGGAAGCCCAGCGCACTTGTGCACCCAGTTTGATCAGCGTTTCGATCAACACTGCCGTCTGAATGGTCATGTGGAGCGAACCCGCAATGCGCGCGCCCGCCAAAGGCTTTGTGTCAGCGTGTTCTTCGCGTAACGCCATCAAACCGGGCATCTCTGTTTCGGCGATGGCAATTTCCTTGCGTCCCCATCCCGCCAACGACATATCTGCAACTTTATAATCGGAAAATTCGTTACTCGTGGGTGTAGAGGCGGATGCGGATGCGGATATAGAACTGAGCACAGCGTTCATAAAATAATCTCCTAAAAGATGAACGAGCGCCGTTGTTGCGATCCTCCCCTGCCGAGCCTCGCGGGACTGTGCCCGTTGCAGCGCTCCTCGGCCTGGAAGGGATTGAAGCTAACTTTGAAAACTTACGCCTGAAGGCTTATTGTCTGTTCCATTGCGGCTTCGATTCCCGCTTCGGCACGCAGTTGGGCGGCTTTATCTGTGGCCTCCCAGGTGAATTCCGGTTCATCCCGCCCGAAATGGCCATACGCAGCGGTCTTCTGGTAAATCGGGCGCAGAAGATCGAGACCATGAATAATGCCACGCGGACGCAAGTCAAAATGACGCTCGATCAGCCTGACGATTTCCTGGTCGGAAATCTTTCCTGTCCCGAAAGTATCGACCATCAGTGAAACCGGACGCGCCACTCCAATAGCATAGGCCATCTGCACTTCACATCTGCTGGCAATACCAGCCGCAACGATGTTCTTGGCCACGTAACGCCCCGCATAGGCTGCGGAACGATCTACCTTGGATGGATCTTTGCCCGAGAAAGCGCCACCGCCGTGATGCGCCGTCCCGCCGTAGCTGTCCACGATAATCTTGCGCCCGGTCAGGCCGCAATCGCCCATCGGGCCGCCCACAACGAAGCGTCCTGTGGGATTGATGAGGTAACGAGTCGCCCCATTCAGCATTTTTTTTGGAATCACCGGCTTGATAATTTCTTCGATTACCGCTTCGCTCAGTTGCTCGTGGGGAATGTCGGGGTGATGCTGGGTAGATATCACCACTGTGTCGATCCGTTGTGGTTTGCCATTCAGATAGCGCACCGAAACCTGCGACTTTGCATCCGGACGCAACCACGGCAAGCGCCCATCTTTTCTCAGTTCCGCCTGTCGCTCCATCAGGCGATGGGCATAATAGATGGGCATCGGCATCAATTGTGGCGTTTCATCGCAGGCATAGCCGAACATGAGACCCTGATCGCCCGCGCCCTGCTCCATCTCTTCTTCCTTCGTGCGGTTGACCCCCTGGGCGATATCGGGAGATTGTTTATTGAAGGCCGTCAGCACCGCGCAGGTATGATGATCAAAGCCGATATCGGAACTGTTGTATCCGATACGTTTGACCGCCGCACGCGCAACCTGCATATAGTCAACATTGGCCTCCGTGGTGATTTCACCCGACATTACAATCAAACCGGTACTGCACAGCGTCTCGCAGGCAACCCGTGCATTGGGATCCTGTGCCAGGATGGCGTCCAGGATTGAATCGGAAATCTGATCAGCCACCTTGTCGGGATGACCCTCGGACACGGATTCGGAAGTAAAAAGATATTCGTTCATGTTGTCCCAGCCATTTTTAGTCGTAAAGGACTGTAGAATACCAAATTACGCGCGCATTAAGAAGACGAAATAACGGGGTGAATGATATTCCGCTTTTTATGCCTCGCGTCGATCTCCTTTCGGCTATTGTTCATGAAACTCAAATTCACCAAAATGCATGGCCTGGGCAATGATTTCGTTGTCATTGACGGCATACGACAATTGGTTTCCCTCAATGCCAAACAATTGAGCCATCTTGCGGACCGTCATTTGGGCGTTGGCTGTGATCAGATTCTGCTGATAGAAACAGCGGAAGGCGATGCTGATTTTCGCTATCGCATATTTAACGCCGATGGCGGGGAAGTGGAGCAGTGCGGCAATGGCGCGCGCTGTTTTGTTCGCTATGTGCATGACCGCGGCATGACAACCAAGAATGAAATTCGGGTAGAGACACTGAGCGGCATTATTATTCCCAGATTGGAGCCAAATGGGGAAGTTACCGTCAATATGGGTGTACCGAGATTTGAGCCGCGAGAAATTCCTTTCGTTGCCGAGAAGCGTACGCTGACTTATCCACTCGATATCGACGGCAAACAATTGGAAATCAGTACCGTATCCATAGGCAACCCGCATGCAGTGCAATTGGTGCCCGACATAGATCACGCTCCGGTATTGACGGAAGGTGCGCTGATTGAGCGCCATCCGCGTTTTCCTCAACGAGTGAACGCCGGCTATATGCAGGTGGTCGACCGCCATCACATCCGGTTGCGGGTTTATGAGCGGGGCGCTCGTGAAACGCTTGCATGCGGTACCGGCGCGTGTGCCGCCGTGGTGGCGGGAATCCAGCGTGGGCTACTGGAATCATCGGTGAAAGTCAGCTTTCGGAATGGAGATTTATTTATCCGGTGGGAAGGTGAAAATGAACCGGTCTTTATGACCGGCCCCGCAGTCGCCGTGTTTGATGGAGAGATCAACTTATAGGATGCAGACAGGAAGAAACATGAAATTCAGTTCGGAAGAAGTAGCCCAATACCTGCGGCAACATCCCGAATTCTTCGAGGAATATGCAGATATGCTGGCGGAGATTCAGGTGCCCCATCCTCACGGCGGCAGAGCCATTCCTATCAGCGAACGCCAGATTGTCGCGCTTCGGGATAAAAATCGCATCCTGCAGGACAAATTGGGCGAATTGATCAGATTTGGTGAAGAGAACAGCGCTATCACCGAAAAAATGCACCGTCTGGCCGTTGCGCTACTTTCTTTCAGCCATCTGGCTGATTTTCTGCATGGTCTGAACTTTCATCTGCGCGAAGATTTTTCCGTACCTCATACGGCGCTACGATTGTGGAATAGATCGACCGAAGGTCCGGCACTACCGGAATTAGCGCCAGTCAGTCCTGATGTTCACGTCCTGGCCGAGGGCCTGTCGCACCCTTACTGCGGTCCACATATTCTGGACGAGATTAGAAGCTGGTTTGGAGAGGAGGATGCCGCTCGCCTGCGTTCTTTCGCGAAGGTGGCTCTGCGGACTGATCAAGTCGCCGGCCTGCTGGTAATGGGCAGCGAGGATCCTCAACGATTTTATGTAAACATGGGGACAGTTTACCTGACGCAGCTTGGTGAACTGGTAAGCGCCGCATTGGCACGTTTTACGCAGGCTGAAGGTTAGGAAGAAGCGAAGGACAAATATGACATCCGTTAACGGTCATTCCGAACTTGCCTCTGCCTATCTCTTCCATCTTTCCAGGGAACGCCGTTTATCACCGCTTACCTGCGAAAGCTACGCGCGCGATATTGGTGTGCTGTTAAAGCATGTACAAGGAACGAAGAAGGAAGCGGAAACAGGAGCATCGCTCGATCAACTCCAGATTCATCATATCCGCCGTTTTGTCGCCCAACTTCATGCGGCCGGCTTTTCCGGCAGAAGTCTGGCCAGAATGTTATCGGCATGGCGCGGCTTTTACAAATACCTGGCACGGGATCATGGCTATGCATGCAATCCCTGCGCCGGAATACGCGCCCCAAAATCCCCGAAACCCCTACCTCGCACGCTTTCGCCTGACGAGGCGGCGAAGCTGCTGGAGTTCCCTATCGACGACCTTATGGCATTGCGGGACAAGGCCATGTTCGAGCTATGCTATTCGTCAGGTTTGCGGCTGGCAGAGCTCGCCAGCCTGAAACCTGGAGATTTGAGTCTGTCTGAGGGAACGGCGCGTGTTACCGGCAAAGGCGGAAAAACCCGTGTCGTGCCCGTGGGCAGTAAAGCAGTGCTGGTTTTGCGCCAGTGGATGATACAGCGTGAGACGCTGGCGAAACCCGGCGAGGCAGCGCTGTTTCTGTCCCGATACGGCAGAAATATCAGTCACAGATCCATTAGTCAGAGGCTCAAAATTCTGGCGGTACGGCAGGGAGTCAGCGTCAATATCCATCCCCACGTGCTGCGGCATTCATTTGCGTCGCACCTGCTGCAGTCAAGTGGGGATTTACGGGCGGTCCAGGAAATGTTGGGACACGCCAGCATCAGCACCACGCAGATTTATACTCATCTTGATTTTCAACATTTGTCAAAAGTCTACGATGCCGCCCATCCGCGGGCCAGGAAGAACGAAAGGAGCTGACTTCCGGTAACCATTCAGTTTGTATTTTCTCTGCGAATCAGCGTTATAATCCTCGCTTCCAATCATCTCGCGCTAACCATGCCAGAACATCACGGTACAACCATACTTTCGGCGCGACGCGGGAATCAGGTCGCACTCGGAGGCGATGGCCAGGTAACCTTGGGCGCCGTTGTAGCAAAGGCTAGCGCCCGCAAGGTACGCAGGCTTTACCACGACAAGATCCTCGCCGGATTCGCGGGGGGAACAGCTGATGCCTTTACCTTGTTTGAGCGCTTTGAAGGTAAGCTGGAAAGGCATCAGGGCCACCTTATGCGATCGGCCGTGGAACTGGCGAAGGATTGGCGCACCGATCGCATTTTGCGGCGACTGGAAGCGATGCTGATCGTAGCCGATCCATCAACCACCCTCATTATTACTGGCTCCGGGGATGTGATTGAGCCTGAGTTCGGGATTGCTGCGATTGGTAGCGGCGGGTCTTATGCTCACTCTGCCGCTCGCGCGCTTCTGGAGAATACCAGTATGATGCCGTTGGAAATCGTCAAGAAGTCCCTGTCCATCGCGGGCGACCTATGTATCTATACAAATCAGAACCATGTAATCGAGGTGCTTGAAACGTGAAAACCCTGAGCGGTAGATCAGGTATATAAGGTGTAACAAGAGGTGAAGCCCCAGGGAACAAAAGCAACTCCTCTCAAATGAATACCCAGGCAAGACGCGGCGCTTCGCCTATCCGATATTTCTCATTTCTTGCATTTAACATTGACCTGAAATCATGTCTCAACTGACTCCACAGGAAATCGTCCACGAGCTGGACAAGCACATCATAGGGCAGGATGCCGCCAAGCGATCAGTTGCCATTGCCCTCAGAAATCGCTGGCGCCGACAACAGGTAATGGACCCCTTGCGCCAGGAGATTACGCCAAAAAATATTTTGATGATCGGGCCTACCGGCGTAGGCAAGACCGAAATCGCCCGCCGTCTGGCGAAACTGGCCGATGCGCCTTTCATCAAGGTGGAGGCAACCAAATTCACCGAGGTGGGTTATGTCGGGCGCGACGTGGATTCCATTATTCGCGACCTGGCGGAGTCCGCGGTCAAATTGTCGCGTGAACGGGAAACGCATAAAATGCGCGCCCGCGCTGAAGATCACGCCGAAGAGCGCATTCTCGACGTACTGCTGCCCTCAGCAAGGGAAATGGGTTTGCAAGCGGAAGCCGCTGACGGGGAAAATGCCACCCGGCAGAAGTTCCGCAAGAAATTGCGGGAGGGAGAGCTCAATGACAAGGAAATCGAAATCGAGGTGGCGGCGGCGCATAGCCATATGGAAATCTTTGCTCCGCCCGGCATGGAGGAATTGACTACTCAAATTCAAGGGATGTTCCAGAATCTGGGCGGGGAAAGAAAAAAAACACGCAAGCTGAGAATTGGCGAGGCGATGAAACTCATTATCGATGAAGAAGCATCCAAACTCGTCAATGATGAAGAGCTGAAACTGGGCGCCGTGCAGAACGTTGAGCAGAACGGCATCGTCTTCCTTGACGAGATCGATAAGATTACGAGCCGCTCCGAAAGTACGGGAGCCGACGTATCGCGTCAGGGGGTCCAGCGTGACCTGCTGCCATTAGTGGAAGGTACTACGGTTTCCACCAAGTACGGAATGATCAAGACGGATCATATTCTTTTTATCGCAAGTGGCGCATTCCACCTCGCAAAGCCCTCGGATCTGATTCCGGAATTGCAGGGACGCTTTCCCATTCGTGTCGAACTTGCAAGTCTTAGCGCTGACGATTTTGTACAAATCCTCACCAATACGGATGCATGTCTGACACGGCAATACGAGGCGCTCCTGGAAACTGAAGGAATCAAGCTGGAATTTACACCCGATGCGGTAAAGCGCTTGGCGGAGATTGCCTTTGCCGTCAACGAAACGACCGAGAATATCGGCGCAAGGCGCCTTTATACCGCGATGGAGAAGCTTCTGGAAGAGGTTTCCTTCGATGCCGAAAAACATCGCGGTAATACGGTTGTCATTGATGCCGCCTATGTGGATGCCCGGCTCCAAAGCTTGTCCCAAAGCGAGGATTTAGCCCGCTACGTGCTTTAAAGCAAGCCCTGAACAGGTCTTTCTTGTAGCGCGTGGCAACCGGAGGACTGATTCAGTAATTCCTGATTCCGGCCTCGTGTAAAAGAAATGCATCTCAGCCAACCGGCGCACCGGCACGTAATCTGTTACAATCCCAACCTGCGGCGTTCGCTCCACGTCTTCACGCCGTCCTTTCCGTTTTTCAAACTTTACCCGTCTGCCTAAGACTGGCGTCTCGTAACCGGGACGACAGGCCGATGTTACCTTGGAGTTCTATGTCTTTCTCTACCTTCGGCCTGTCCGATGAAATTATCCGTGCCGTGACTGAACGCGGCTATACCAACCCGACTCCCATCCAGTTGCAAGCGATCCCCGCTGTGCTGGTTGGCTGCGACTTGATGGCCGGGGCTCAAACCGGCACTGGCAAGACCGCTGGATTTACCTTGCCCATCCTGCATCGCCTGTCCGACAAAAGCGTCAAGGGGCCATCCAGCGGCCGACCGCCCATACGTGCGTTGATTCTCGTCCCCACACGCGAACTGGCGGCACAGGTGGAGGAAAGCGTACGGGAGTATGGCAAATACCTGAAGCTGAGTTCGATGATTATGATAGGCGGGGTCAACATCAATCCGCAGATCACCCGCCTGAAAAGCCGCGTGGATATTCTGGTCGCCACTCCAGGGCGCTTGCTCGATCATGTGCAGCAAAAAACGCTCGATTTGTCGCAGGTAGAGATCCTTGTGCTGGACGAAGCCGATCGCATGCTCGACATGGGTTTCATTCGCGATATAAAAAAGATACTCGCGCTGTTGCCCAAACAGCGGCAGAATCTGCTGTTCTCGGCCACTTTTTCCGACGAGATCCAGTCGCTGGCCGGCGGCCTGCTAAACAAGCCGGTAAAAATTGAAGTCGCACGTCGCAATGCGACTGCCGACAACGTGACGCATATCGTTCACCCGGTGGATCGTGAACGAAAGCGCGACCTGCTTGCCCATCTTATCACGCAGCACCAGTGGTCGCAGGTGCTGGTATTTACCCGCACCAAGCATGGAGCCAATAAACTGGCTGAGCATCTGGTCGCAAGCGGCATTCCATCGCTCGCCATACACGGCAACAAAAGCCAGTCGGCGCGTACTCGGGCATTGGCGGAATTCAAGACCGGCAGCCTGCAGGTCCTGGTAGCAACCGACATTGCTGCCCGCGGAATCGATATCAGCGAATTACCGCATGTGGTCAACTTTGAATTGCCCAACGTGCCGGAGGATTATGTGCATCGCATCGGACGTACTGGCCGCGCCGGAGCGGAAGGAGATGCCGTCTCGCTAGTGTGCGTGGATGAGCGCAAGCTGCTGACGGATATCGAAAGGTTGATCAAACGGGAGCTATCCAGCAAAGTTATCGCTGGTTTCGAGCCAGACCCCCGCATCAGGGCCGAGCCGATTGTGAATGGTAGCGGCGGGGGACAGCGCCCTATACGAAGCGGGCTGCCCGGGCTATCCGGACATGGTCAACGAAGAGGCCAGCCAGGTAGCAAGGCCCCTGCGGCGCGGATACCTATGGCCGGACCGGTCGGCGGGCGCGCACCTGCGCTGCATCGTTCGGGCGGACGTGGCCGTTAATCCGATTTTTCCCATTCCGACCTAGCAGGAAGCAAGAAGACGAGTCCGAGTCCGGATAACATACCGTTTGAGCAGTACCACCTTTCGACCATTGGAATGCATCCTTTTCGGCGGACATTCCGGCGACTGTACCAACGAGAGGGATAAGGGTCGAATGTACCGCTGACGCTGATGAAATGGAAGCGGAACTACACGAACTGCCCCGCCGCGTAACCGGACGCCCAGGCCCATTGAAAATTGAATCCGCCCAGATGTCCCGTCACGTCAACTACTTCACCGACGAAATAAAGTCCGGGCACTTTCTTCGCTTCCATGGTTTTGGACGATAACTCGCGAGTATCCACCCCGCCCAGCGTCACTTCCGCCTTCTTGTAGCCTGCCGTGCCGTCCGGGATGACCTGCCAGTCATGAAGCTGTGCAGCGATCTGCTTCAATGCCTTGTTACCATACCGGTTTACCGGGACCTCTGCCTGTTCGGGGATGGTGGCTTTGACCCAAGCCTCTGCAAGCCGGCGGGGGAGATGTTGCGTTAACAAATTGGATAACAGCGCACTGCTATGTTTTTGATCAAAAAGCCATGAGGTGACGTCAAGATCCGGTAACAGGTCGATATGAATCGGTGTTCCCGGTTGCCAATATGAAGAAATCTGCAATATCGCCGGGCCGCTCAAACCGCGGTGTGTGATTAACAGGCCGTCGCGGAAACGGGCTCCGTTACAGCTCACTGCCGCATCGACCGCAATTCCGGGAAGTGTCGAAAAACCATCCAATTGCTCGGGTGCGAAGATCAGCGGGACCAGCGCCGGTCGCAGCGGCGTAATGGTGATATTGAACTGCTCTGCGATACGATAGCCGTAAGCACTTGCGCCGATCTGGGGGATGGAAAGGCCTCCGGTTGCGATCACCAATGTGTCGGAGGTCAATGTCCCCCGGTCGGTTTCCAGCATGAACCCAGCGCTGGCCCCGTTGACACGGCTCACATTGTTTACCCGGCATGGCATCTGCCATGCAACGCCTGCGGCGTCGCACTCATGCCGCAGCAGATCGATGATTTGCTGGGAGCTACCGTCGCAAAATAATTGTCCCAGCTTCTTCTCGTGATAAGGGATGTGATGTTTTTCCACCAAAGCGACAAAATCCTGGGGGGTAAAGCGGGCCAGTGCGGATCGGCAGAAATTCGGGTTGTGCGAGAGGAAGTTGTCCGGGCCGGTGTGGCGATTGGTGAAATTACACCGTCCTCCACCGGAGATACGAATTTTTTCGGCCAGCTTGCTCGCATGATCCAGCAGCAATACTGAACGTCCGCGCTTTCCGGCTTCGATGGCGCACATCATCCCCGCCGCGCCAGCGCCTATCACTACTACATCTTTTTTTAATGGCATGTGAGTACACGGCAGCTTGCTGTTATCCAGCCGCTTTACGCCAGACGCTAGCCAGCCACGGCTGCTGTTCGCGGGGCAAACCCTCTGGCCGGTAGTAATGGGTTAGTTCGACGAAATCCGCGTCGGCCATGTAGCGTCTCCAGCTTTCGATATCGTGGTATACGCTGTAACGTCCCTGATTCCAACCCTCCTCGCCGCTGCCGCGCGGGTTGGAACTGAATAATACGCCGCCCGGTTTCAATGTCGCCCAAAGCTCCTTCAGTATACGTGGCAGTTCAGAACCTGGAACATGAAACAGCGAAGCATTGGCGAATACGCCATCGAAGTACTCGTCCGGCAGGTCGAGCCTTAGAAAATCCTGGTGCCAGACTTCACAGCCGCTATGGCTGCGAGCCATGTCGACAAAACGTCCGGCGCCCTCCAGTCCCACTGCGATATGGCCGAGTTGCGAAAAAAGCTTGAGGTCGCGGCCCGGCCCGCAGCCAAAATCCAATATCTTGCAAGGCGGGTCGACTTTGATGTGCTGCAGCAACGCAGCAATATTTTGCCCGACATCGTGGTCTTTCGTGCCCTCCCAGAAGGCCTCCGCACGCTCATTGTAGTGAGCCACTGTAAGATCGGAAATTTTTCCGAGGTTTGCCGGATGGGATTTCATGTGCGCGCGGGGCCCGCGTGCGAAATAAAAACGCTTGGCGCGGCATTTGCAATGCAAGGGCGTAATAGTTCAGCCTGGCAACCGGTGGATTCGCAATGGAACAATAAAGCCACTATTTAGAAACGCCCAGCAATGCACCACGCACTTGCAAATCGCGCATGATTTCCAGCCCTCCCTGAATCACCATTCCGGGCGAGGGATGGCGGCTTTCAGCAGCGACGATTTCAAGCGCCGCTCGACCCGTTTGCTCGGCAGGCGCAAGAAGATCTATCAGACGCGAGGTAAACGCATTGATTTCAGTAAAGCGAACCTGGTCGCTGGAATTACGGAATACCAGCAAGCAGGTTTCTGCTGGGGTGACTCGAACGCGCGGACCAATGCGATGTACAGGCCAGTTATACCGCAGGTTGGCAAGCACCGGATTTAAAACCGGACGCTGTTCCAGCAAGTTGCCTTCCGGATCGATCGCCTCCCAGGCGGGAGTGTCCGCTGAAACAGAAAGCGCGAGCTCTACCCATTCGTAGTGCGCGAGTTCCAGCACGAATTCCGGATAATTCGCAGGTATAGTCCCATCGCTCTGCAGGAATTGGACAAACTCATCCGGAATTTGGCGAAAAAAAGGAGAGCGGCTGTGATGTGTGGCGAGGAACCCGCGCACGAGCCGTTCCCATCGGCGTGCCCCCAGCACCTTTCTTAGTACGGGAAAACAAGCCAGAAGAAAACTCTCAAGGTTATTGTAAACCAGCCTCCTGTATATCCGCATACGCCGCGCTTCAATGCCGCGTGGACAAGGGTTCGCCTTGGCGTCGCGGATATGCGCGGTGAAAGCGTACTGGAAACGCTGAAACTCAGGAAGCGGCGCGGACATGGCTTGCATCGGCATGCCGAGTCTGGACCATGCCAATGCGTTCGACTTCACGCATCAGCTCTTGCAGGGGAGGGATATTGAAGTCACGTTCCAGCAGCGTAGGCGTCACGCCGTGAATGCAATACGTTTGATCGAGCAATGACCATACCGGGTCGATCACGTCCGCACCGTGCGTATCAATGATGATATTATCCGCTTCATTGTGGTGGCCGGCCATATGCATGTAAACAATGCGTTCGGTGGGCATGGCGCGGATGAACTCTATCGGATCATAGTCATGATTTATGCTATTGACGTAGACGTTATTGATGTCGAGATGCAGATCGCAATCCGCCTCGGTCAATACAGCACGGATAAAGTCCGCTTCGCTCATTTCCGTGATGGGTGCACGCAAGTAAAACGAAGCGTTTTCCAGCGCGATGCGGCGCTCCAGAATATCCTGAGCGCGACGAACGCGGGCAGCAACATAGCTCACTGCTTCTTCAGTGAACGGTATTGGAAGGAGATCGTATAGATGTCCGTCGTCCGAGCAGTAGGAAAGATGCTCGGTATAAAAGAGGATGTGATGCTGATCCAGGAATTGTCGAATCTTTTGCAGTAACACCTCATCCAATGGCGCCGGACTACCGATGGATAACGAAAGACCATGGCAGACGAACGGGAAGCGCTCAGTGAAGTTGCGCAAATCACGTCCGGCCACACCGCCGAGATCAATCCAGTTTTCCGGGGCGATTTCGAAGAAATCGATGGCATCGGGAACATGGGCTTTTAACGCTGGAATTAACTCGCGCCGAAAACCCAGTCCCACACTGGCCAAATCCAAGGCTTTCATGGTAAACAGATGTTACTTCTTCATCCCGCCATGTGGCGCTGTAGACGGCGCTGAGCTGGGCCCAGGTTTGGTCCCCCCATAGCTGTCGGCTTCAGGTTGATCGACAGCGCCATCCTTATTGGCGTCTATTCTGTCGAATATCGCTTCGTGATGCTTGAGAAATTCTTCCTTGGTGACCTTGCCATCCTTGTTGACGTCTACCATCGACATGCCGCATCTACCTTCGCCAGATTTCGCTTCGCCGGATTTCGCTCCACCGTATTTATTGGGGTCCACCTTATCCGCATAAGCCAGGACGTATCCCTTATCCAAGGATTGAATTTCAAAAGGGCTAGCCGTCGAGGCGAGGGGTACAGCACTGAGCGTAGCGGCAAAGGCGGAGCCAACCGCCAGGGAAATCATGGTTTTTTTGTTGCGCATAGTATCGTCTCCTAAATTTTGGACGAAATATTATGTCACAATTTGAGAAGAGCAGGCACCGGCTTCCGCAAGGAGACTCCATGCAATGGAAGCTGTTCCCGCTTTCTTGACTTTACTTACAATGGGCGGCAGCTACCAGATGCCTTGCCCACGGCAGGTAATTTTTTAGCTATTTACCATTACCGCACTTGCCTTCGCCGCACTTTCCCTCGCCGCATTTGCCTTCGCCGTCTTTCTTGTCGCTATATTGATGGGCGTCGCTCATCATATAGCCCTTGTCGAGCAGTTGCATGCCAAAAGGGTTGTAATTCGCTGAAGCAACGGGCACGGCGCCGAGCGTGACGGCAAAAGCGGAACCAACTGCTATGGATATGATGGATTTCTTTCTAGACATGGTGTTCTCCTATATGGGATGAGTGGATACTGCGTTATTGCTCATTGGGAAGTCGCGCGTTTAGTTTTATGAAATTTAACATATATTTCGAGAGAAGTGGGGACACAATGTCGTACTTTTCGATGAACAGGACCCATAAGGAAAAGAGAAGCGCCCTATCGCGATAGCTCGGTTTGAACCATATAAGGGGATGCCGTATTTATTTTTTCCAAGGGGGTATCCAAGCAATGTGAATTCTGCAAGAATTCCTGCTGTCGTGTAAGGTGTGTTTCATGCGAACTGGCTGATCGGAGGCATCCACAAGGTTCTAAAATATGAGTCATGCCCTTTTAATTTGCTCTCGGCGGATTTTCCCGGAATTTATCTTTTATGTTCTCCTTCAGGTTCTTATTGGAGTCGAATTGACTTTGGTGCATGACACTTCAAGCCGGACATTAAATCTACTTGCTGTATAATATCATTTTCTGTAAAAGCGTCTTCATACGTAACTGGGAATATAGAGGGAATACTACAAATGCCGCAAGAACTGCGTAAACAAGCCCTTCCTTACAAACCGAAGAAGGGAGAGAGCTACATGAGCTCCCAGCAGCTTATGCATTTCAGAAGCATACTGGAAGGCATTAAAGTTGAGTTGGGGCAAGATATAGACCGCACTGTTCACACCATGCAGGATGAGGCCACAATTTTCGCCGACCCTAATGATCGCGCAAGCCAGGAATCAGACATGGCGCTGGAATTGCGGAATCGTGATCGTGAACGCAAGCTGATCAAGAAAATCGACGAGACCATTGCCAAAATAGATACCGGCGATTACGGTTACTGTGAAAGTTGCGGCGTGGAAATCGGTCTTAAACGTCTTGAAGCGCGTCCCACCGCCACTCTGTGCATCGACTGCAAAACGCTGGACGAGATAAGAGAAAAGCAGGTGGCTAAATAAAATAAAGCCATATCCGCCTGGTTTTTACCGCACCTTGATCATACATTACAAAAAAAGCCCCTATCTCGCGATCGGGGCTTTTTTATGCCATTGAAGAAACCTGACTGTATCTGCGCCTGCCCGCTTAACAGGGGCGGAGCGGAGACAGGAGTGAATCTGTTTTGTTCAAGGAACTACAATCAGGAACCACAATTTCATAATATTTCAGTAACTATACTCATGTTGCCGCAGTGTCGGTAACCTCGGCCGCAATCGCCTTCATACTGAGACGCAGGCGACCCTTATCATCGGCCTCCAGGACCTTCACGCGCACCACCTGACCTTCCTTGAGATGGTCAGCCACGTTATTGACCCGCTCATTGGCAATTTGCGAGATATGCAATAATCCATCCTTGCCTGGCAGAACGCTCACGATTGCGCCAAAATCCAGAAGTTTCAGGACGGTTCCGTCGTATGTTCTTCCGACCTCAACCTCGGCAGTAATATCCTCGATACGCTTTCTCGCCAGTTCGCCGCCTTCCGCATTAATACAGGCGATCATAACGGTGCCATCGTCAGCGATATCGATTGTAGTTCCGGTCTCTTCGGTTAACGCACGGATAACCGCGCCGCCCTTGCCGATCACGTCACGGATTTTCTCGGGATTGATCTTTATCTTGATGATACGCGGGGCATGTTCTGAAATATCCTCACGCGTCGTCGGCAGCGCCTGTTTCATAATCTCGAGGATATGCATGCGCCCTTCTTTGGCTTGTATCAGCGCAGCTTGCAAAATCTCCTTGGTAATTCCCTGGATCTTGATATCCATCTGTAGCGCGGTGATACCCTTTTCCGTGCCGGCTACTTTAAAATCCATATCGCCCAGATGATCTTCGTCCCCAAGGATATCGGTCAGCACGGCAAATCTGTTGCCGTCTTTGATCAACCCCATGGCGATACCCGCCACATGCGCCTTCAGCGGCACGCCAGCGTCCATTAATGCAAGACAACCACCGCATACCGACGCCATGGAACTGGAACCATTCGACTCTGTAATCTCGGATACAACCCGGAGCGAATAACCAAACTCTTCGGGCGAAGGAAGTACAGCAACCAGCGCTCGCTTGGCAAGACGTCCATGACCGATTTCACGACGCTTGGGAGTTCCTACACGGCCAGTCTCGCCAGTGGCGTACGGCGGCATGTTATAGTGAAGCATAAAACGTTCGGAGTAGTCTCCCTGCAGCGCATCAATTTTCTGTTCATCACGTCCCGTGCCCAGTGTTGCAACGACCAGCGCCTGGGTTTCTCCGCGAGTAAACAGAGCAGAGCCGTGCGTTCTCGGTAACAGTCCGTTGCGGATGGTAATGGGACGCACGGTTCGGGTGTCGCGCCCGTCTATGCGAGGCTCACCGTCCAGAATCTGGGAACGCACGATCTTCGATTCCAGAGCAAAGCAGGCTTCCTTCACAGCCTGCGCATCGGGTCCGCCTTCAGCGCCGACGCCGACTTCGGTAAACACCCTTGTCCAGATACTGTCTATGGTTTCGGACCGTGTCTGTTTCTGCTTTAGCTGGAATGCAGCACGCAAATCGTCTTCCGCCAGTTCGGCAATTTGCGCCGCCAGAACAGAATCGCGCGGCGCAGGTGCCCAATCCCATGCGGTCACTCCCGCTTCGTCGGCCAACTCGTTGATGGCGTGGATTGCTGCCTGCATTTGTTGGTGACCGTAGATGACAGCACCAAGCATGACATCTTCGGGCAATTCCATCGCCTCGGACTCCACCATCAGCACAGCTTGCTGTGTGCCTGCCACCACCAGATTCAATTGGGTTTGCTTCAGTTGGCTGGTGGCGGGATTAAGGATATATTCACCGTTAACATAGCCGACGCGAGCAGCACCTATAGGTCCCTGAAAGGGAATACCGGAAAGGACCAGTGCTGCAGATGCGCCTAGCATGGCGGGTATATCGGAGTCCACTTCGTTATCGGACGACAGGACGGTGGCCACGATCTGTACTTCATTGTAAAAATTTTCTGGAAATAGCGGACGAACGGGACGATCAATCAGGCGGGATGTAAGGATTTCTTTCTCGGACGGGCGGCCTTCACGCTTGAAAAAACTACCCGGTATTCTACCGGCGGCGTAGGTTCTTTCCTGATAATCCACGGTCAGCGGGAAAAAATCCTGCCCCTGTTTAGCGTTTTTTGCACCCACCACAGTCACAAGGACTACGGTATCACCCATGGTAACGATTACTGCGCCGTGCGCCTGCCTTGCTATTTCGCCAGTTTCAAATGTTAGTTGATGGGACCCGTATGTAATGCTTTTCTTGATTTTCAATTAACTACCTTTTTCAATAAAATCATCCGTTTCGCTTTTGCGTCAAACCGATATAGCCGAATTGTTGACTCTGCTCCTGGAAATAGCAGTTCAATTGATCCCGCCGCTCTCTCATCAGGGATCGCTACCTATTTACGCAAGCCAAGGCGTTCGATTAGCGCACGATAACTATCTTCGCTGCTGCGCTTCAGGTAATCCAGCAGCTTGCGGCGACGGCTTACCATACGCAATAAACCGCGGCGAGAATGATGGTCCTTGACATGCGCTTTGAAATGATTGGTCAAGTCGTTGATACGAGCGGTCAATAACGCCACTTGCACTTCGGGAGAACCAGTATCTCCAGTTGCTCGTTGATAGTCGCGTACCACCTGTGCTTTTTGATCGGTTGTTACTGCCATGCTGCTCTCCATGATGCCCAATGGGAAAGGGCGATATTTTACTCTTTAACCGGGTTACTTCTCAAGTAATGTGATGACTTTATTTCATGTTCCCCGGTTCTCGGATGATATATTTGTGATATATCTGTTATCTGCTCCGTACAAGATAGGCGGACGCTACACGTAACCCTGAAATCCTGCTTTACCCTCTTACTTTGTCCCCTCATTTCTCTTAGTCTGACACATATCCGTGAGCGGATGGGGGAAGACGTCGGGAAACACCCATTTCCGTGTCGGCATATCGCGCTACAGTGGACAAAGTGGAGCATGCGGCGCGCGAGTCTTTCGCCAGGCGCAGCAACGTGCCGAGAGTCAGGGATCGTCGCATCAGCAGTGGCAAAAGGCGGCGCAGGTCGGCGCTTCCATCCGGACGCACAGCATGGAGCAGAACTGGCGGGGGTGAGAATTCGACCGGATCCGAGATCGCTCGCACTGCCAGGAACGGTAAACCGGCATGAGCCGCAGCCTCTGCCACCGCACCGCTTTCCATATCCACCGCACACGCTCCGGTAGCTTGAGCCAGTTCACGTTTCGCAGTGGCCGAGGTCAGCACCGCCCTGCTCGCAGCCAATATCCCACCGCTAACACGCAAGTGGTCGGGCAGGCGCTGCCGAAAGCGGTCCCGCCAGCCCAGGTCGATTTGCAACGAGTGACCGGCATGGATCGACTCCGGCAATATCAGATGTCCCGGGTGAAGGTTTGCATCCAATGCGCCTGCAAACCCGAAACTGATCAGGGCCGTCGCGCCTCCGGTCCTGAGTCCTTCTGCTGCTTCCCGGGCCGCCGCTTCGCCCATGCCGCAGAGCCATATTGCTGCGTTCTCTCCCAGGCTGATCCTTTGGTTAAAAGGCAGCCGATGCGCCGTTATACAGCGAGCTTCCACTCGCAATGCCGTGACAATGCCAACCGCCCTCACGCAGAAATCTTCCGGCTCAACGCATGGAATCTGGTCAAGGCCCACAGTGGGAAATACTTCGAATAGCCGTAATATTTCAGATAGAAAACCCTCGGGAAACCGGGGGCGGTAAACCAAGGCTCATACCAGAGCCCGTCACCACTTTGCTCGCGCAACAGGTACTCGATCCCCCGATGCACTTCCTGACTATGCTCTTCTCCTACTGCCATCAAACCCAGCAGCGCCCAAGCCGTTTGGAAAGATGTGCTCCTTTCAAACCGGCCGGCCTTCTGAGGTTCGGCATAACTGTCATTGCTTTCGCCCCAACCCCCGTCATCGCGCTGCACCGACTTTAGCCATTGGATCGCCCGCCGAATGGCGAGGTGACCGGTATCTACGCGAGCCAGGCGGAAGGCCTCCAGCACGGACCAGGTGCCGTAAATGTAATTGCTTCCCCAGCGACCGAACCAGGCGCCACTGGATTCCTGCTCGCGGAATAGATAAGTCAGACCTCGCTCCACGACATCCCTATGCCTGGACTCGCCATATAAAGCGAGAAAGCCGGTGCAACGGGCGGTCACGTCGCTGGTAGGCGGATCGAGCAAAGCGCCATGATCGGCAAATGGAATTTCGTTGAGATAGTAATAAGTATTGTTGGTATCGAAAGCTGCAAAACCGCCGTTGCGGGATTGCATGCCGGCCAGCCAGTCCGCAGCGCGGACTATGCTTTCGCGGTAAGCGTGAGGGTCTGCCTGATGCAGGGCCCAGGCCACCGCAGCGGTGTCGTCAAGATCCGGGTAATGGGGATTGGCGTACTGGAAGGCCCAGCCTCCCCCCGGCAAGTCAGGATGTTCTTCCTGCCAGTCCGCCGGCGCGTCGAGTATCTGGCTGGGGATGAGCCAGTCAAGCGCCTTCCGGATGGGCTTCTGATCGGTAGCGACGTCCTCCTGGATGGCGAGACATGTCAGAACGGTATCCCATACCGGCGATACGCAAGGCTGACACCAGACGCGCTCACCTTCGTCTACCAGCAGTCCCCGCAGCGCCTGGCGGCACTGCTCCCGGTAAGGATGCTCATAAGGATAGCCCAGCAACGCCAGTGCCTCACCGGCATTTACAATGGCGGGGAATATACCTCCAAGGCCGGAATCGCCGTTGAGCCGCTCCACTATCCAGCGTTCGGCACGGCGTAGCGCAACGCGGCGCAGCGCGTGTGGAATGAACGACTCGAATAGCGAAGCGGTTCGCTCCAGCACCAGAAACAGGCGGTTGAGACTGGTGCGCACCGGAAAGTAGTTCCGTTCTTCCTCCGGAGACACTGTAAACAGTTCGCGGATGTGAACCTTGCGCGGGTTTGCCGCATGGGCTTTCAAGCTGCATAGAATGGATAGCGGTATCGTGACGGTGCGAGACCAGTATGCCACCTTGCTCAGATGGAAAGGAAACCACCGGGGCAACAGAATGATTTCCACCGGTACAAATGGAACGCCGCGCCACGGAAGCTGCCCATACATCGCGAGCAATATCCGCGTGAAAACATTTGCCCGGGCCGCGCCCCCGTGTTTCAAAACGGCTGCGCGCGCGCGCTTCATGTGCGGCGCATCCGGCGAATCGCCGACGATTTTCAGGGCGTAATAAGCCTTGATCGTACAGCTCAGGTCAAACTCGCCGCCGTAGTACAACGGCCAGCCGCCATGCGCTGGATCCTGCTTTTCACGGATAAACCGGGCAAGCCTGACTTCCAGATCGACATCGATATCATCCATGAAGTGCATCATCAGCACATACTCGGCTGGGATCGTGCAGTCCGCCTCCAGCGGAAAACACCAATGACCATCCTCTTTCTGCTGGGACAGCAGTGCATTACGCGCCGCGGCCAATCCATCTTCCAGGGGTGTTGTTGTTGTAATAGTTGAATTCTGATGTCGATCTCGGGAAGACAATCTGGCGGCACCTCCAAATCTGTTCATATTTTTACCTGAATTGCCTTCCGGCGGGATCGGAATAAACCCAGCTGGTTGGCGTGAAAGTAATTGCAGAAATAGCTTTTTTTTGCATGAGCCGGTTTAAATGCATTTGATGACGCGAGTATTTGTGACCTTCGGATATGAGCGCGCCATTCGCAAATAGAGCGTCAGCGTAGCGGCTCGGCTACGGCCTCATTCCGTACGGTATCGTCGAACAGTGGATCGTCGTAGGTCTCGGGCGGGGGATCCCCGTCATAGATCAAATGCTTGCGCTGTTGCAAAAATCCCTCGCGGACAAACAGATAAGGATCCAGGGCCGCCTGGTCACGAACGCGCATGGGACCTGATAACCTGGCGCGCTTGTCAATAATGCTTAAAACCGTGACCGGACCGACAATTGCTGTGCTGGCAACGGTGCCGGCATAAAACAAAAGATTGCTGAAAACACTTACGGGAATACCTGGCGCATCCCGGTAGGTGCTGGGACCGATCAGAGGGACAAAAAGATAAGACCCCGTGTTAACTCCCCAAACACCCAATGTCTGCCCAAAGTCTTCGTCATGCTGCGGCAAGCCCATGGGCGCGGCCATATCAAATAATCCACCCAGACCAACTGTCGAATTGACGACAAATCGCAAACTATCCTGGAAGCCCTGCCTTACCTTGCCTTGTAAAAAATCGTTCAGAATAACGTTCGGGTATGCAAGGTTGTCATAAAAGTTTCCAATCGAACGCTGCATCGGGTCAGGCACATACTTTATATAAACATCGGCAACCGGCGCCAGAACATTCCGGTCGATTACATCCGTAAAGTTATAGAATTTGCGATTGGTCTCTTCATTGGGATCTACCGGATCTATGCTTGCTTCGTTTGGATGCGTGGTGGCGCAACCGGTAAACAGTAATGCGCATACTAGCGGTAGGGCGGTTGTCCGGCTATGCGTCATGATCAGTAGGAAGCAGCCAATCTTGTTAGTTCTGGAGCACTCCGAGATTTATGGTATTTCTCGATGCGATTAAACCATTAGAAGGTGCGAAGTATAAACAATAATTACCCAACTAGACATAGTTATCGGACGATCACGCCTCTGCACGCTGAGCCGGAGGACGCAGCAATGTGGGCAGTATCACCAGAGTGCAGATGAGCGTAAAAGTGAGCCCCACAGTAAGCATTATTCCCATACTGGCAGTACCCCGGTGCGATGAAAACATGAGACTTGCGAAATCAACCAGGGCAGTCAAAGCGCTGTAAAAAATGGCGCGCGCAGTACTGGTGTGAATCAGAATTTCGCTCACCAGCTCCTTATTCAAACTTCGGTGCACCATGTGCAGGCTGCTGTCGATACCCAGACCCAGCAGAAGCGGCAGGGCGATAATATTGGCAAAGTTGAACGGTACGTTCAATAGGACGGTGAATGTGGCAGTGAACAAACTGGACAGCAAAAGTGGGAGCAGAACCAGCAAGGTATACTTCACGCTACGCAATATTATCAACAACGCTATGATAATCCCGACCAGTGCCAGCAGGAACGCCTGAACGAATGCCTGCACCACTGCCTCGCCTGCCTCAAGGCTCACCATGGGTGCGCCGGTGGCGTTCGGCGCCTCTTGCTGCACTGCCCGCACAAAACGCCTGAGTGCATCGTTGTCGTTGAGATCTTCTGCTGGATAGATGACCAATCGATAGTCACCTGACCGGCTGCGCCACCGGCTGGCTAAAGATGTCGGCAAATCCTGCTGACCAAATGGAGTCGCTTCAGTAGCGGTGCGCAGGCTCTGCAAAGCGGAAGGCAGCGTCGCGAGCAGATCGTTTTCCACCGAATTGAGCAGGCTGCGCCTCTCGTCGAGGCTGGCGCCGTCGAGCCGGGCAAACAGTGCAGCAAGGGACGATTTTAGCTCACGGGCGGTTGCCGAAGCAGGGTGATCGGGACGCTCGGCAATAAATCGGTCTAATGCAACAGCCAGCGCCTCCAATGCGTTACGCTGCTGCACCGGGATTTCATCGCCCTTTCCCGCAGCCTGGCTTGAAAAGGTAATCGGTCCCATCGTAAGCGCCATTTCCTCGATAAGCTGGAGTTTCTCCTCCTGCTCCGCCGGCACGAAATCGAGGATCGTGACTACATTTTTCACTTCAGGGAGCTTGGTCAGCTGCTGAGCCAGACGTTCTGCTTCCTTACGATCGTTGGCCAGTGCGGTTGCGTGCCAGGGGGAATGATCAGCTTCCGCAAGCAGTTCCCGAAAAGTCTTTACTGCTTCTCCCTGTGGATCCTGCATATTCAGCAAATTGTAATCAAACGTTACCTGAGGCAATATTGCAAGTGCGGCAACCGAAGCGACCAAGGTTAGGGCGTAGGTGACCTTGTGCCACTTCAACGATAGCTCGAGCACTCTGCCCACGGAGGCTTTTGCAGTCGATTTCGCTGGCAGCCGTCTTGGCAGGTAGCGCAACAGGGCAGGGCCTACGGTAAGCGTAACAAGCAGACTGATGATCATGCCGGTACCGGAGATGATTCCCAACTCCGCTACCCCGCTATAGTCCGTAGGCATGAATGCGTAGAAGCCGATGGCATTGGTAATTGTGCACGCCGTCAGTGCGGCCCCGGCATCGCCTCCGGATATCTTCATTGCCTCGACTGGCTGAGCGCCATTTTCCAGAATTTCACGGTACCGCAGCAGAAAATGGATAGCAAAGTCCGCACCCAAACCGATGTATAGGACCGCAAAGGCGATGGAAATTATATTCAGGTGACCCACGGCGACAGTGGCAAACGCCGCAGTGAGGATCAGGCCCAATGTCAGGCAGACGAGTACGTTGAGTATTAGTCCGGGGGTCCGCATTGCAAAATAGAGCACCACCACCACCATTACGAACGTGATTATTCCCGCGTACTCCATGCCGCGCAGCGAAGTGTTGAGTTCCTCTTCTGCCAACGCTACTTCCCCGGTAATTCGCAATCGAACCGGGCTTTCCCCCGTCACCCCGACGTCTTTTGCGGCAGCATGCAGGGCTGCTATGGATTGTTCTGCCGGGAATAGTTGACTGTAATCAAGCCTCGGTTTTACTACGATCAGCTCCTGGTACTTGCTTTTCTGTGGCTCGGCATTGAACAGTGATTGCCAGGATAACGCCCTGGGCGATTCGCGGAGCCGTGCGTCCAACGTCGCGCTTATCCCGCTTAACACCGGTCGCAGCTCCATGCTGCGTCCCTTATGCAACTCCTCCACCGCCCGCGTCAGCACATCGGCAAAAGCCGTCAAGGTGGGTTCCTGGGCAATATGCGCGATCAGCGGCTGTGCAGCGGCGAGTCGGTCAGTGATCTGTTCCAGCTCCGGAACACTTTCGTAGAGCAAGCCATTGCGCTCAAAAAAATCGCCGGCATTGGGAGCATAGACATCATGAAAATTCGCGGTATCCTTTTTTAGCCGCGCAGCGAGACGTTCTGTCGCCATGCGAGCCTGCTCTGGTGTGGGAGCATCCAGCACTATCAGCAGCGTTTCCATATCCTGCGGAAACGTTTCATTGTAATGCTTCATATTGACGCGAAACGGCAAGTGCTCCGAGAGCATCTCTGTGGTATCGGTATTCATACCCAGATTGCGCGAAACATATATGCCGCTTGCCACGGCTACCAGCAGCGCTATGAGAAGAACCCAGCCGCCGTAACGATAGGAAATGGTGGACCAGCGCGCGAAGAGGTCGTAGATGCGGCTATGGGAAGCTTTGTTTGATGTGGTCATGCTTCAGGAAGCAATTTGGAGCGATCGATCCCCCGCGCTGCCCAGGTGTTTAATCCTGTTCAGTCAGGAGGATCTTTTTCTTGAGCATGTCGATGAGCGTGGGGAAGCCGTCGCGCTGAAGGATGGCGCGATATTCGACGCGTTTCAGCGCAAGATCGCTGACACCGTCGGCCAGGACATTGACGATGCGCCAGCCATCGTTACCCTTCCGCAGGATGTAGTCGAAACGTACAGGTTCGCCACTCGATTGAACCAGCCTGGTACGGACCATCACCTGATCCCGCGGCATGGATTGTTGCTCCAGAAATTCGAAACGCTCACCCTCGTGACTTTTAAACCAACCCGCGTAAGTGCCAATGCTGAGCTTCCGAAAAACTTCCGTAAAAGTGCGCTGTTGCTTGGCGTCCAGTTGAGACCAGTTGGCTCCTAATGCGGTCCGGGCAATAAAATCAAGGTCGTGGGTTTGATCAACAACAGGAGCCAGCAACTCGTAGCGCCCTTGATACCCGAGTTTCGCGCCCTCGCGCATCGCCTTGATCAAGGCTTCGTGCAGGCGGTTTACAACCTGCTGAGGTTCGGCCGCATCCTGCGTTTCCGCCGAGGAGGGCGACATGATCAGAAGCATGACCACCGCTATCTGAAGTTGCAATACAGATTTGATCGCGCGCAGGACTTTCATATTGACAGCCTTTATAGCAAGTGCGCTAACTGCCATCAAAGCCTGCGGCGAACTACTGTACCGGCGCGCTTTGATGGCATGACTGTTTGCGCTGTTTATCACTCGACCTTGACAGGAATTCCGGCGAGTGTTTTTGGAAGCTTCGGTTTTTCCGCTGCCCATTTGGGCGCCGGCTCGGCTACCATGGGACCCGTTGTTTTCGGGCCCCTGATAGAAGTGAGCAACGCTTTCACGGGGTGCTGTAACATATCTTCAACGGCGGTCGCCTCATAGCCGCAGTGCGCCATGCACTGAGCGCATTTTGGATTACTGCTGTTACCGTACTTATCCCACGGCGTGTCATCCAGCAATTCCTGAAAACTGGACGCATATCCTTCATCCGGTAATAAATAGCAGGGTTTTTGCCATCCAAACACGTTCCGCGTTGGATTACCCCAAGGTGTGCACTGATAATTCTGGTTGCCTGCAAGAAAATCAAGATAAAGCGAGGAATGATTCAATTTCCAATTGCGCGTCTTGCCGATCTTGAAAATACCCCGAAACAAGTTCTTGGTATCTTTCCCCTTGATGAAGATATCCTGCTTCGGAGCCCGTTCATAGCTGAATCCCGGTGCAATGGTTGCGCCCTCGATACCCAACTCCATCGCATAATCCAGAAATTCCGCAACATCCTCCGGAGTCTCACCTTGAAACAGGGTACAGTTTACCGTGACCCTGAACCCTTTAGCTACCGCCAGTTTTATAGCCTCCACCGCCCGGTCAAAAACTCCATCTTGGGCAACGGACGCATCATGCCTCTCTTTCAGGCCATCCAGATGGATGGAAAAGGTCAGATAAGGAGATGGCGTATAGTCGCCAATCTTTTTCTTCAACAGAAGCGCATTCGTACACAGGTAAACATACTTCTTCCGCGCAACGATACCCGCAACGATTTCCGGCATTTCCTTGTGTATCAGCGGTTCGCCGCCGGGAATGGATACCATCGGCGCCCCACACTCATCAACAGCCTCCATGCATTGTTCGACCGAAAGGCGCTGGTCAAGAACGTGATCGGGATAATCAATTTTACCGCAGCCTGCGCAGGCCAGATTACAACGAAACAAAGGCTCCAGCATAAGAACCATAGGATATTTTTTTACCCCTTTCAGCTTTTGCTTGAGCAGATAAGTACCTACAGCTATCTGTTGACGTATAGGAACTCCCATGAACAAACCCTCCAAAAAACTTCAATAGACTGACTGGTTCGCAGACGATAACGGTGCGAATTTTTCCTGTTATTTTTAACCTAGGCTCGATAGGCCCGACACCTTCTTTATTCTCGAAGATGCTTCTTCGAAGATGCCATTCCACTGGGCTCTCGTAAGTGAAAATGGGCGAAACACTGCAGTTCCTTACGCATTCTCAAATTACATAAGCACTGCCGGCAGCCGGAATCTGGATTTTCACCTATCGTGCCGTTCTATCGGTACGGGTCAGGTCGATTCCCTCGTTTTGCGTCAGTATATTAGCACGTATATTTCATAAACTAAACACACAACTTTTTCAAGGTTAAGAACCTCTCTAATCCAAGCCACGCGCGGCCGAGAGCGACATTGTGCATTTCTATTTTTCTGCAAAAAACGTAAAAAAATGGGGCGCCTGAGCGCCCCATTCTCAACTGATTTGACTCAATTAAAAGTTGTGACGGACACCGATCGTGTAGGTGGAACGGTTGCCGGTTGCATAGGCTGGCTGAATGTAGCTAACAGCACCGCCCAGATCATTTGCAGCTGCGCCGTTGGGGTTGGTTATGTAAACATGCTGATAACCACCAAAAATGCTCGTGCGCTTGCTCAGATTGTGGATCGCGCCAACTGTAAAGCTATCAGCTTTGCGCGCTGCCGCCGCGTTGACACCGCCTGCGTGGGCTTTGGTCATGCCGCCTTGCGCCACCAGGGTGGTGTTGCCCCATCTGTACTGGGCGCCAGCGTGCCAAATGTTGCCGTCACCGCCCCAGTTCATCGCGGAGTTGCATTGTCCTGAAGATGCGCCGGCATCAAGTGGGTTGGCCACAAGGGCAGCAGCGGTGGTACATGTCGCGGACCCAATTGCGTTGTTGATATCTTCGTACTGGCCGCTGAGCTTGAAGTTTTCCCAGGCCCATGTAGCGCCAACCCGCCATACTTCTTCTGTTCTCAGGCCTATGCTTTTCTGTATGTTGTTGGCATTGTCCCTGGAGTAACCGCCGAATATGTCAAATCCCATGCCCATGAAATCGGCGTGATACTTTGCAGCGGCCTGACCGTCGAACTCACCGTTTCTACCTCCGGTGTTGCCGTGCCCACCCAGTCCCCCAGGAAGCCAGTTACCGGCGCCAGAAATGCCACCTATCATTCCGGATTGGAGAGGGTCAAGGCTATTCGCATCACCAGGCATAAGCAGCGCGGCAAAGGAGAAGCCTTCTATGCTCGCGGAGTCATAACGGATGGCGCTGTTGACAAAACCGTTTGCACCTGAACCCAGACCGTTTGCGCCACCAGACATCGTACCGCCGGCGCCGTTGGCTTGGAGGGTCGTATAGGCAAACGGATCAATTGTCATACCGCCGGCGAAATCCTTGAACGGCGACTGAACGCGGCCGAATTTGACATCGCCCCAATGATTGCTGGAAAGACCGACCCATTGCTCACGCGGCGTGGTGGCCGAACCGGAACCCGCGTTCAAACCCATTTCCAGGCGGGCGTTTGCCTTGAATCCATTGCCCAGATCCTCGGTGATATGCAGACCCCAACGCGACGAGCGGGAATTGTCCTGAAGCGCTCCCTGACTGGGTTGGCCGGCAAAGTCGACGAGACTGTATTCAGCTTGCACCCGACCAAAAATCGTGACGTTTGTCCCCTGAGCGGATGCAACCACCGGGGCCGCGAGTGCACCAGCAGCAGCCAGTGCAATCAGTTTCTTTTTCATGTGGAAAATCTCCTTTAAAGTTGAAACGGTGGGGCCTCTCACCGACCCTATTTCGGTGGAGTAGTATCCCGCTGCTTGGACCTCTCTAAATGAGAGGGTTGAGAGATTGTGCCTAACGCAACAACGCGTAGCAAGGAAATAAAGAGACTTTCGGTATATCGAAGAGGCATGTGTTGCTTTTTTGCAACAAAATCGTTTTAACCCGGGATTCAGGCAGATGGGGCCTGCGAGTCTATGCAAATTGTACTGCCGAGTCCTGCTGCTGAGGTGTGCTGCCGATAGGCGTTGCTCGCGCAGATTAGCCGAACAATCGGGCCAATTCCGTACCGGGATCCACGGCGCGCATAAAAGCTTCGCCCACCAGGAAGGCATTGACCTGATGATCGCGCATCAGCGCCACATCGGCCTTCGTGTGTATACCGCTTTCGGTAATCACGATGCGTCCCGCCGGAATTCGCTCGAGCAATCGCAGCGTGGTGTCCAGGCGGGTTTCAAAAGTATGAAGGTTGCGATTGTTGATGCCAATCAGCGGGGAATTCAATTGCAACGCCAGCTCCAGTTCCGCGCCATCGTGGATTTCCACCAGTACCCCCATGCCAAAAGCATGGGCAAGGGATTCGAGCTCGAGCATTCGGGCAACCATGTCTTCATTTCGCTGACGCTCTCCAGTCAGAAGAGAAAACTCGCGAAAGGCCGCGACGATGATAAGGATGCAGTCTGCTCCCATTGCCCGGGCCTCGACCACCTGATATTCTTCCAGCATGAAATCCTTGCGCAGTACCGGCAGATTGCAGGCGGCTCTGGCATGCTGCAAATACTGCGTGCTGCCGCTGAAAAATTTCGTATCGGTCAGCACTGACAGGCAGGCAGCGCCATTTTGCGCGTAGCTTGCGGCAATGGCGGCCGGGTCGAACTGCTCGCGCAATACGCCCCTGCTGGGACTGGCTTTCTTGATTTCCGCAATAACCGCAGCTGATCCGATGGTAATTTTATCGTGGAGCGCTTTGGTGAAATTACGAGGTGGCGGCGCAACCTCTGCCTCGTGGCGCAACCCGCGAAGAGGCGTCGCAGCCTTTGCCGCGGCAATCTCCTGCAGTTTGACGGTTAGAATCTCTTGCAGAATATTGGTAGCCATGCCCTAAATCAGGGTAACTTCATCGCGATTTTCCCGATTCGAGAATTCGACCAGTTCCAGTAATTTTGCTTTGGCTGCACCGCATTCAATTGCCACGCGAGCTTTTTCCACGCCTTGCTTCAGCGATTCCGCCACGCCCGCAACATATATCGCCGCGCCTGCGTTGAGCATGACTACATCAAGTGCCGGACCTGGCTGATTATCCAGTACCGACATCAGTATTTCTCTGGATTGGGCGCTATCTTGTACTTGTATTGTTTCGATGGCGGCAGTTCTCATGTCGAAATCTTCCGGTTTAATGACGTATTCAATCACCTCGCCGTGCCTGAGTTCACCGATCCAGGTCTCGCCAGCTATAGTGATCTCGTCCAGCCCACCCTGGCTGTTCCCGCCATGGACAACCATTACATGATGGCTACCCAGACGCTGCAGTACCCGCGTCAGTATCCCGACAAGATCAGGGTGAAATACGCCCAGCAACTGATTTTTTGCCCCGGCAGGATTGGTCAGCGGCCCCAGGATATTAAACAGAGTGCGCACGCCCAGGTCGCGCCGCACCGGCGCGGCATGTTTCATGGCGCTGTGAAAATTGGGCGCGAACATAAATCCCAGCCCAATTTCCCTGATGTCCTCCGCTACCTGGCCAGGCGTCTGGTTGAGATTGACGCCCAGAGCCTCGAGTACATCCGCACTCCCCGATTTACTGGAAACGGAGCGTCCGCCGTGCTTGGCGACCCGTGCGCCGGCGGCGGCCGCGACAAATGCCGCCGCGGTGGAGATATTGAAAGTGTGGGCGGCATCCCCGCCCGTTCCGCATGTATCCACGAGATGAGATTCATCAGCAACTTCCACCCGGGTGGCAAACTCACGCATCACCTGCGCAGCGGCCGTGATCTCGCCGACGGTTTCCTTCTTCACCCGCAATCCGGTTACGATAGCAGCGATCAGCGTCGGCGATAACTCTCCACGCATGATCTGACGCATGAGCGAGAGCATCTCATCGTGAAAGATTTCACGATGTTCGATGATACGGGCCAGCGCTTCCTGCGGTTTCATAATGAATCCTTTTTGGGAATGGCATCACCTACTTCATGCAACTTCTTCACGAGTCATTCATGCGGCTGCCCGCTGCACCAGGAAATTTTCCAGCAACTTGTGCCCGTACTCGGTAAGAATGGATTCCGGATGAAACTGCACACCCTCGATCGCCAGCGTTTTATGGCGCACGCCCATGATCTCACCATCTTCGGTCCATGCAGTGATTTCCAGGCAATCCGGAAGACTCTCGCGCTCAATGACGAGTGAATGATAGCGGGTCGCACAGAACGGATTTGGCAAGCCCCGAAATACACCGGCGCTATTGTGGAAAATGGGTGAAGTCTTGCCATGCATGAGCTGTCTGGCATGAACGATTTTCCCGCCGAAAGCCTGCCCTATGCTCTGATGGCCAAGGCACACGCCCAGTACGGGAATCCGACTGTTGTAGTGCTCGATCAACGGTATCGATATACCCGCTTTACTTGGAGTACAGGGCCCGGGTGAAATCACGATGCAGGCAGGCCCTAACTTCGCCACTTCATCGGGCGTAATTTCATCGTTGCGAAATACCATCACCTCTTCACCCAGCTCGCCAAAATACTGCACCAGGTTGTAGGTAAAGGAATCATAATTATCGATCATCAACAGCATGGACGAAGATTTCTACCCTGAATATCCTAAAAAGCGCCTCTATACCGTCTTTGCACGTTGTATACCTTCGTCGTTGGGCGTAAGGCATAAGTGCGCAGCAGTAAACTTGATATTATCCCTTCTCCGCGGCAGGCAGACAAGAAAATACGCAAGAAGCGCATTCTGCAACGTTTGGGCTTGCGCATAAATCGCGAGAAGCCAGAATTTACCCAGCCTCTTTTAAATCTGTTACTGCCTTGGTACCGCCTCAGACTGCCCGCCCAATAGACGCATAACGGCTACTACTCCTGTATATGCCGCTTGGAGTAGCCCGGCGATTGCGCGCCGGGGTCTGTCCCACCCGCTGGATCAGATGACGGTGAGAATGGATCCCACAACGGTTGCGATTCGGATTGTGTTTGCGGCGGCGGTAGGCGTCGTTCCGATTGTGGCTCTGTTTCGGGCTGGGCCTGGGGTTGGGCCTGGGGCTGGGACGGCCTTGTGTCGGACTGGGATTGTGCTTGCGGAGTTGGCTGCGGCTGCGGCATGGCCCCGCCCACGTCGCCCGGCAGGTAGATGAACTTCCAGTCGCGATAATTCTCCGCCTCGCCAAAGGCGGCATAGCGTTGATGGAAGTTGGCGCGTTTTAGCGGCTCGCGGGCGGACAGGCTGTATACACCAGTAATTCCGGAACCTGACTTCTGGATCAGTCCCCACTCGGGCACCCCCGTCATCGGATCAATAAAAACCTTGCGCAAATGCCGTTTGACTATCGGGAAACGATCGTCCGACAAGAGTTTTTCCAGCGAATCCGGATAGCGCTTGGTCCCGGGCGAACTCTCGTAGTACGAACCAATCGCGAGCCTGAACTGCTCGCCCACAAACATGAGCTCTTTCTCCTTTTCCCGCCGCGCCTCGGTACGCCATAACTGGCCTGCGCCAGCCAGCGCCAAGCCGGTCATTGCCACGATAAACATTACCCAAAGATAGGTAAACCCTTTTTCCTGCAAATGCTTCTTCTGCAGGGCCATGCCACCCGTCTGGCACGCCTCACCAGGCGCCATAGGAGGTTTCATCCTTTGCCTGGTCCGCCGAACCGCTGTGCACATCGTAAACACCGCCTCCCCCATCAGGTGGCGGCACTGCCACCCAGGTCTCCGCGCTTTCGGTCAGGGGATCAATTGGAATGGCGCGCAAATACCGCTTTTCCACCAACTCGGCCAGGTCCTCCGGATACTGTCCGGTATCGCTGTTGAATTTATCGATAGCGTCGCGCATGACATTCAGATCCTGGCGCAGCGCCGTCTCCCTGGACCTGTCCAGCGAATTGAAATACCTGGGCGCCGCAATGCTCAGCAGAACGGCAATGATCGCCATCACCACCAGCAATTCGATCAGGGTAAAGCCGCCAGGACGGAGATTGCTGGGCGATACGACACCGGCGATGCCCCCATTTGCTTCGTGTTTGTACTTCATAATAAATCCGGCATCAGCATTGTCCGGCTCACCATTTATCGTAAGCAATACCATTCAGGCCGATCTGTTGCGAACGCGAATATATATCGAAGACGTCATCGCCTTCCTGCGGACTGTCCGGCGGGCTCTCGTACGCGCGCTTGCCCCAGGTCTCGGCGTCGGGCAACGCGGGATCATCCGCCATGGGATCGCGCGGTAATCGCCGCAAAAAATAGATCTTGCGCTTTTCCGGTTCCTTCATGTCCGGCACACCGTCCACCAGATCTTCCAGTTTGCGTGGATACTCCGACTCTTCGGCCTTCCTGGCCACCCGCCCGTCGTTGACCGCGCGCTTGTATGCATCGATCGCTTCCCGGATCTGCCGCAGTCCGGTCCGCAATTCCTGCTCCTTGGCGCGCTTTACCGTGAGTTCGTACAAGGGCGCCGCCATGGCGGCCAACACCGCCATGATGGCCACAACCATCATCATTTCGATCAGGCTGAAGCCACCCTGCGCTGCCGAACCTGTTACCAAAATCCTGTTCGTCATGTCACTGGATATCAATATTGGCCACTGGCGGCAACGCAATCTGCGCGGCAAGATCACCGCTCTCACCCGGGAAAGTGAGATTTTTGACGGCAATCTGGGTGGTGACCGGCTTTTGCGCGACGATCCTGAACCGCAGTTCCGCAGCACCGCCTCCCTTGCCCAGCTTCAACAGGCGGGTGCCGGAGTTCTCACCCTCATCCAGCGCTTCGACTGCGGTGGTATCGTAATTCAGCTCCAACTCGGCCGCAGGCAGCCCTTCGGCGTCGGCCAGACTCACACTGACCGCAAATTCCTTGCCTGCCCCTACCTGCTCCGGGGCTGCGAGCATCACCACAGGAGAGGCGGTGGGGCGAGCCTTCGCTGCCTGAGACGCATCGGGTAAGGGGGAAGGGGAGGGTACGCCGCTCTTGGCGGCAGCGCCCCCAGGCGTAGAGGATGACATGGCAAGCGCTCGCGGCGCCACCTTGCCAATGGTGACCGGTAACATTCCTATGGTGTTTTCCGTGCCAAAATGAAGTTCGCTCGCCACTCTCGCCGGGCGCGCAATATTGCGCACAATACGCGGGGTTATCAGAAGCGCAATTTCAGTCTTGTTGCGCGTCGTGTTCTGATTGATAAACAGCTTTCCAATCCACGGCAACGCCGAAAGACCGGGAACCTTTGAGAGCGTGGTGCGTTCATCGTCGCTGATCAGTCCTGCCAGAACCTGGGTTTCGCCATCCCGCAATGCAAGCGTGGTCGCAGCGGTTCGCGTGCCCACCTGATAGGCCAGGCCACCCCCAGATACCGGCACTTCCCGCACGATGTTGCTTACTTCGAGGCTGACCTTCATCGATACCTCATCCTGGAGCGAAATGGTAGACTCCACATCCAGCTTGAGCCCGACGTCGAGATAACTCACCGAGGATGCAACCCCCACGTTGGCCGTGGCGGTAGTGGTCACCACCGGCACCTTGTCCCCGATCAGGATTTTTGCCTTCTCACGGTTTTTGACACGGATGCGCGGATTGGCGAGCACGTTGATGACGCCGTCCTGTCGCTTGAGATTGACAATCAATGCGGGGTTGGCGATGAATCCAGTCAACCGGTCGAGGTTGGAGCCGTTGCCGTTGACGCCGGCGCTGCTGATCTCGAAGGGCGGGAATGGAGCGCCAGCCGCAGCGCTGGCTGCGCTGAGCATATTCACATTGATCCGGTCAGGATACTGTAGACCAAGATTGAGCAGGCGGTTGCGTCCGATTTCCAATACTTCGACTTCCAGCATGACTTCAGGATCGGCCAGATCATTCAGTGCAATCAACCGCTCGACCAGGCGGATCGCATCCGGCGTATCTTTCATGACGAAGAGATTCAGTTTCTCGTCGACATGCATGTCCTTGGTTTTGACCAGCCCCTTGACCATCGCCACGATCTGCTTCACGTCGGTATTGGCAACATAAAAACTGCGTACCGTCAATTCCTGGTATTCCTTCTGCTTGGCCGGCGTATTCGGATAGATCAGCACGGAATTCTCGTTGAGGACCTTGTGCGTGAGCTGGTTCGTCAGGAGCAGGAGCTTGAATACGTCATCGATGTGGGTGTCGCGCACGAAAATGGTGGTCTTGGTATCCTGCTTGACGTCTTTATCAAAGACAACGTTGATTCCCGCTGTGCGCGCCATGATTTCAAAGACCGATTTCAGGCCGGTGTCGCGAAACTCGAGGGTGATCGGCTGCTTGAACGCGGTCTTCAGGACGGGACCCATTTTCCCTGACTGCACCTCCAGGTCTGATATCCGCTGCATCAGCCGGCGCGCATCCCGCTGCAGGGGATTTTCCTGAAGAACCGACCGGACTTCCGATTCCGCGGCCGCGTAATCTCCGCGCTCCAATAATGCTTCCGCATGTCTTGTCAGGGCGGTATGCCTGCGCTCCGTGTCGAGCGCGGCCAGGCCCGCCTGCGCGCGTTCGTTGTGCTGATTCAGCTCCAGGACGCGGCGGTACCCCTGCTCCGCGCCAGCCAGGTCGCCGGATACCCTGGCCCTATCGGCGTCCAGCAGCAAACGTCCTGCAACCGCCTCGCGCTGGCGCACAAGCACCGCGCGAATCTCGAGGTTATCCGGCTCCTTGCGCGCCGCCTCTTCCAGGCTGGCCAGACCGGTATCCATCTGACCTTCGGCAATAAGCCGCTTGCCCTCGACAAATGCGTTATTTGTCGCGCATCCGGCAAACGTGGCCAGGATCAAGACAACTACAATGTATTTTCCCATTCCGATCGAGTATTCCCTGCCGTTCCACCCGCGGTGGAAAGCATCTGTTTTGCATTGAGTGGAAGATAAGTGAATGTGATATGTTCATCAGTAACCTCATCCATCCGGTATTGGCTGTTGATGCTCTCGCCCGGCTTGACGATATAGTTACGTTCGGCCAGGGCAAGAAACACCCGCGTCTCGCTCCCGTCCCTGACCCTGCCGAGATATTTGAACTGCAGTGGCGGCGGAGTTGGCTTCGACGGCTTCATCGAAGCCGAAGGCGGGGGCGGCACCCACGATTGACGACTAAAAATGTCGCCTGCCTGCGCGCTGAAGCGCCTGCGTTCCAGACGCTCAAGCTGTAGCTGTTCCGCCTTCTTTTCCTCTACGCCCTCTGTGCCGGTAGCGTCTTTTTGAACAACCCTGTCTTCAACAGCCTGTTCCGGTTGCGGGCCCTCTTCGCCGCTGACCCACTGGGTAGCGAGAAGTGTGGCCAGCAATGCTCCGCCCAGCCATAACGTACGCCCTCTTGCCGCCCGTTTCATGTCCCGCCTCCGCCCAGATAGAGGTTGAATTTCAGATTCACGTCAAGCAACTCGGAGGCCGCGTCCTGACGCTTGAGCGTCACATCGGCCAGTGCCATTGCCGGCACAACTCGCAGCGCATCGGCGATAAAACCGCGCACCTGGGCATATTTGCCGCGCACCGGCAGTATCATTTCATAGCGCGCCAACTTCACATCCCTTTCATATACCATGCGATAATCCATGCGAGTAATCTCCACATCGCGCTGCGCCGCAACCTGTACCAATTCCTTGATCCAGAACGGCGAAGAATCCATTTTTGGGAAAAAAGCGTAGAAAGCCTGCAATCCCTGATCGCCTTGTATTTTGGGGGCCCTGCGGTTTCCCTGCACCGGCTCCGCTTTCAGGCGCTGCTCGATTGCTTCAGCTCTCATCATCAGCACTCTGGACGCCGCCTGTTGCGGTAATACTGCCACCACAAAAAAAACCGCCGAGAACACGAATAATCCGAGGCCGATTTTTCCGGCGGCGCCCAGCCGCTCGGTTTGCCAACGCACCCGCAGCCAGGTATTTGTCAGGAAGTTTCGATCCATTTGTCAGGAAGTTTCGATCCATGACGCCGTAAGAGAAAAAACCACGGGCCGCTGGGGATCTTCCCGTTTGATTTCGTACTTGAGCAGGAAGGTGTCCCGAAGGGCGGGTTCACGCTCTAAAGCGCTTACAAAATCGAGCATCGCCGGAATATTCTTCGCTATAGCACCAATACGAATCGTACGGCCCGCCGCATCCGGCTGAAATGACAGCAGAGCCACGTCGTGACTGGAAGCGTATTCGACCGAATCGAACAGCGCTTGCCACGGCAGGTCGATCTCGCTCATCACCGCATTGGCTCTTTTTATCTCCTGTTTTATTTCACGCCCGCGAGGCCCCGACAATACCTGCGGCGCCGCCTCGCGCTGCACCCGCCGATCCATGCGGGCAATGCGCAAATCCCAATAAGCCGCCTCGTCCATTGCACCCTTGAGCTGATGCAGCACGACGGCAAAGAGAACGATGCCCAGCACCATCAAAATGTACCCCGCCTGTCTTGCCATCCCTCCATCGGAGGGGAATTTCAGCTTGAGACGACGCATCAATTCACGCTGTCTTGCTCATGGGGGCGGACAGGTACTGTGGATAATGCGGCGGCGCAGGCCGGCCATCATCCTGCAACGGCACAACCCGCCAGCCGCAATCATGAGGCAGCGTAAATTCCGGATGCTCAGGAGCAAAAAGATAAACCGGTTCCTCCGCTTCCCCGCGCGCGGAAAAAAGCAGTGCCTCCCGCTCGAGTGTCGCAAGCAGTTCGTCTTCCACGTGATGCCATATTCTCTGGTTGCTGATTCGCCGCCAGGCGCCACCCTCCAGTGAGGCCAGGCAAAGACGGCCGGTCTCGATCAAGGCAAACCAGGCCCGGCACTTGTCGAAGCGCTTGTGCCAGTGATCGAATGCGCCGGTGAGGTAGGGTTCTATTCCTTTCAACCGCATCGCGCGCTGAGCGGCAAGCTCCTGCAATCGTTCGACCAGGCTGTGCTCGATCGCCGCGCACACCGCCCCCGTGACAGGGTCCCAGGAACCCACGCCAAGCGACCATGCAGTGGCCCGCTCTCCGTATACCTCGCGCATTTGAAAGGCAGCGTAGGCGTACAATTCCGCGGGTGTCTCGATCTTCGATTGCGGGGGTATCACCGCATAGCGCACAAAATGATTGGAAATAATGACGGAGATCCCGGCGCCCGTTTCATCGGCAAGCATCTGTTTCAATTGGGCGAGCGCCGCCTCCCATGCCGGCATGCCGGGTGTCTGCTCGCACACCGCCACATGTCGGCCAGTCTGCTTCGGCTTTATCCCGCGATAGGAACGGACCAGGTCGACCCTGTCTGGCGCCAAAAAAATCTGTATCCGGTCACGCCACAATAGTGACACGATTGGCCTCCTGTAAACTCGTTTGCCCATCCCGCACCATGTTCAGGGCCGCTTCGCGCAGGAAGCGGGTTCCGCTTCGCCTGGCTGCCTCTTTTATCCGGCGTATGGGTTCGCGCGCGACGATGAGTTCGCGGATCTCATCGTTCAATACCAGCATCTCCGCGATCGCATTGCGCCCGCGATAACCGCTTCCCCGGCACTGGCCGCAGCCTTTGCCGGTGCGAAAGCGAAACGCGTCGGCCTGCCCGCTATCAATTCCGGACTCCGCAATCAATTGCGCGTCCGGGCGCGCTTCCACTGCGCAATGGGTGCAAAGCAGACGGACCAGCCTTTGCGCAGCGATTCCGTTCAAGGCCGAAACAAAGCTGTAGGGATCCACTCCCATGTGCGAGAAACGGCCGATGACATCGAATACGTTATTGGCGTGCACGGTGGTAAATACAAGGTGTCCCGTCAATGCCGCCTGTATGGCGATCTGCGCCGTTTCCGGGTCGCGGATTTCGCCCACCATGATCTTGTCCGGGTCGTGGCGCAGAATCGAGCGCAAGCCACGGACGAAGGTGAGCCCTTTCTTTTCGTTGACGGGTATCTGCAGCACGCCCGGCAGCTGGTACTCGATCGGGTCCTCGATGGTGATGATCTTGTCGTGGCCTTTGTTGACTTCCGAAATCGCGGCATAAAGCGTGGTGGTCTTGCCGCTACCGGTGGGACCGGTGACCAGCAGCATGCCGTAGGGCTCCGAACTCAGGCGGCGTAAACTCGCCATGGTGACCGGGTCGAAACCGAGATGATTCAGTGTCAAGCCCTCGACGTGGTCGGCGAGCGCCTGCCGGTCGAGAATACGCAACACCGCGTCCTCCCCGAAGGCGCTGGGCATGATCGATACGCGAAAGTCGATCTCCCGCCCCTGGATGGAAATCTTGAAACGGCCGTCCTGCGGTACACGTCGCTCGGCAATATCCAGATCGGACATCACCTTGATGCGGGAAATCACCTGTTCCGCCAAGTCCGCGCCCTGCATTACGCCAATCGTGGTAAGTACGCCATCGATCCGGTATTTGATGGACAATGCGCCCGCTATCATTTCCAGGTGAATGTCGCTTGCCTGTGACTTGTGCGCGTCGTACAGCGTCGAATGCACCAGCCGCACTACCGGACTGGTGCCCTCGTTGATGGTCTTGAGCGAAAGATCTTCTTGGCCCGTTTGTTTGACGCCGTGTCCCCCCGCCGGCAGCACGCTGTCCATCGCACGCATTGTCTGCTCCTGCTGCGCAAAAAAAGCAGACAGATCAGCCGGATGAACCAGATGCCAGGTAGTTGCAACGTCAATGCATTCCTCGGCCCAGGCGCGCAGGTGGGGCGAAAACGGATTGCCTACGGCGAAAATATGGCGCCCATCCCGCCGGAGCACAGCGCATTCCCGCGCAACCGCTTCATTGAAAGGCAATGTCTCGAATGCGGGTGCGGCGGATCGCAGTTCCTCCATCGTCAGGACCGGCATCCGAAGCAGCCGGCCCAGTTCCGCAATCAGCTCGTCCGGCCCATGCTCCCATCTTTCTTCCAGAACGCCGATCATCGAAACACCGCGGATGAATGCTTCTTTGCGCGCCTCGGCAAGCTGGCGAACATCTAGCAAAGGCACCGCGGACGAGGGTTGAGGCACCAGTCTGTCTCCACAGGAATTTTCCTGCTGCAACGGTGACATAGATTTCATTTGTCCCAGATCACTTTCCTTGCTCACTGCTTACCCTGGCAAATGCTTCATAATCGAATCCTTCGCTCACTATTATTGAACGATTCAGAAATAGTCCACCGGAAGAAGAACGTGAAATTCCGCCCGCAATTCTGCTTTTACTGGCGGAGGCTCATGGAGCGCGCCATATCGGGAGCACCGCTTGAAATGCAGAAGCCACATTCTGCCCTCTCGACCCGCTCGAAACCGGCGGCGCGGGACTACGGATATCGGCTAACAGCGCGATTAATGAAGCTTGGCCTTGCAGGACTTGCGAATCCATCCTGGTAGCAGCTTTGTCGGCGATAGTGTGAAGTGCGAGCGTGTAATAAAAAATGGTTCGATCATCTGACTCACCCGACGCTTCCCGCCAACTGGAATATCGGCATATACATGAGGATGATGATTCCGCCGATCACGCCACCGATCAGGGCCATCAGCAATGGCTCGATCAGCTTGGTTATCCACTCCACCCAGCGCGCGATTTCCTCATCGTGAAAGTTGCCGATGCGCTCCATCATTTCCCCCATGAGGCCGGTTCTTTCGCCGACCCGCAGCATACGGCTGCCCACAGCGGTAGTCAGCCCTTCCGTCTCCATTGCACCCGAAATCGTTTTCCCTTCGCGAATGAGAGTAGCGGCAGCCTGCACTCTCGGCCGGAAATGCGGTTGCAGCAGGCCGTTCACCATTTCCAGCGCTTTGACGACGGGGATGCCCCCACGCAGTAACATGCCTAATGTCCGGTAAAAACGCGCAAGCTGATAAACCCGCATACGTTCTCCGACAGCCGGGATGCGCCATAGCTGTTGCATCGCCCACGTCCTGAACAATGGCCGCGTTATGCCATAGAGCATGAGACCCAGCATAGCCGCTACGATCCCCGCCAATTGCCATCCCCGCTCGTGCACGAAATGACCCCATTGAATCAGAAGCTGAGAAAGCCAGGGTAGATCGGTGCCGACGTCCTCATAGATGGCGCTGAACTTCGGCACCACGAAAACCAGGAGAAATACTGCAACCAGCAGTCCGATTACCAGTAGCAGAACCGGATAAATGGATGCACCAATCAGTTTCTTGCGCGCCAGATCCATCTGTGTCTGATAGCTGATGAAACGTGTCAAGGCTTCAGGCAGATCGCCGGTACGTTCACTCGCCCGCGCAGTCGCAACGTAGAGCGGCGGGAACGCTTGAGGGAAATATTCCAGCGCACGGGAAAACGTCACGCCTTCGTAGAGTCGCGCAAGCAATCCATCGATGATCTTGCGCGCTCCGGCATCCTGTTCTTTATCGGCCAGCGTCTCGATGCTCTCCACCAGGCTCAGTCCCGCCACCAGCAGGGAAAGCAACTCCTGACTGAAGTGCGCCAGTGGAAAACGCAGCCTCGGCTTAGGCATCCAGCCGGAAAAGCTGCGCCGGATATTCAATACCATCCCGCCCCGCGCTGCAACCTGGAGACGGGCGTCCTCCTCGCTATCGGCGTCGAGTTCCAGAAGTATCATGCCCTGTCCGGCAAGCACAGCTTTTATTTCATAGCGCATCGCAACCTACCAGTTCGTGATATCCGCTGCTTCGCCCGTACCGCCAGGCTGGCCATCCTTGCCGTAGGAAAATAAGTCATATTCACTGTGCTCGCCGGGATATTTATAGACGTATGGCTTCCCCCAGGGATCAGGCGGCGCTGTCTTTTTAAGGTACGGACCCTGCCATTTGGGCTCATTTGTCGGCCGTGCCGTCAACGATGCCAACCCTTGCTCGGCAGTCGGGTAGTGCCCGGTGTCCAGCCGGTATTGATCCAGCGCCTTTTCAAGAGAATCAATCTGGGCCTGCGCTACTTTCACCTCGGATTTGCCTACCTGAGAAAAATACCGGGGCGCAACATAGCCTGCCAGCAATCCGATAATGACCATCACCACCAGCAATTCCAGCAGCGTGAAGCCACGCGCTACCCGTGCATGCTGCCGGATGCGCCAATGCCTCATTTGGTATCTCCTAATCTACTCATAGGTTTTGCGGAACAAGCTTTGCAGACAACGCGGGGCGCAAGCGTCTTATTGACAAAAATGATTACAGAAAATGGCGAGGCGGCTGAAACGACTGGACTCAACACCAGCAAGGCGGCATTCACGGTGCTTGCAAGCTCTACTGCGGCGGTAGCGCTGACGACCTCATTGCAGAGGTCTGATATAGAAGAAGCAGTAAAAGCAGAACACCCTTTAAAAAATGTGGGCATTATAGCAAAATCAGTGCAAATTGCGCAGAGGAACCGATCAATTGTCCGTGCCATGAACCGGAAAGGTACGTTTCTGGATACATCGGATCGCAATGCACTAAGATGAATTACCCATCCCTTGGCGTATGCATTAACCATTGGCATCTCTTCGGTAACTTTTCCCATGGCGGAATGGCCTACAAATGTGGCGATTGGTGTTCCCGGATACTTTGATTAATAGAGCGGTCCAAGTGCTGAACTTCAAGTTTCTCGCGATAACTTTCTAGCAGATTTTCCATTTCGACACTTTTCATACGCGTGAACGGCTCAGCCTCCAGAATGGCACTCAATGGACCCTTGTCAGCATACCAATCGACCAGTTCGCGGCCTATCCGGTAAAGCTCGCCGTTATTGGCTTCGCAAAGCTTTCTATGCTCGTTCTGCTTTGCCAGCCTGTTTGCCGTATCCTTCAGATCTTGTTCCAGTTGTTGGCGCCGAACGGATAATTCTTCGTTTTGTTTAGCCGCCTCGTCCAGACGCAAGCGTAATTCAGTTTTTTCGTTGTTTGCCGCGTCGATATCTTTCTCGAGCCGAAAGGCTTTAGCTGCAGCACTTGCCGCAGATCGTTTGTGAGATTCCGTTTCGTCGTGGACTTTTTTCAATGCCTCTTCCAACACCGTGTTTTCCTGGTCCACGGCCGATTTCTGCTGCTGAATTTCGTTCAATTGCTGCTGCACACGGCGCAATGCCTGGCGTTCTTTTTTAGCGTCCTTATCACTGGCGCTGGCGGCTAAAGCACCCAGCGGCCCGGAACCCGCGAGAAAAGCTACTGTCGCCACAGAGCACAACAACCGTAGAATCCATTTTTCTCTGTTGCTCATACGGGAACCTTGCACCTGATATCGTGAACAATATGTATTACAAAACTCCCAACCGCGGCCTCTGCCGTTTCGTCAACAACAAAGCGCCGCGGCATCCGCAACTTCCGCTGCCTGGATCGGTATGTCATCAGGTCAGAACCTCGCATTAAGATCCAGGTTGATGGTATCGACGGCCAGGGGCAGACCGCTGATGTGATCGTAGGACATATAGCGCAGGCCCAGCCAGGTGTTGTGCGCCACCCCATATAGACCTTGAATGGTGTAGCCCTTGTGATTGGTGCCTCCCAGGAGGTAATTCGAATCAGTGAAGGCGTCCAGCATCGAATCCCGTTCCGAGCGGCGATAAAAACCCATCACCTGCCACTGATGCCGCTCGGAAATCACGGGGTAACCTATGGTGAGGCGAGCCTGGTAGGCGTTGACTTCCGGCTTGATATTCTGCCCGGTGCGGGCAAGTATTTTATCCTCGTCGTAGCCCACATTTCGGGCGAAGTCCAGGGCGCCGATGACATGGATGGGCTTGAACTTTGAATAATCCGCCACCATGGTTACATTGGCGATACGATAATCCGCCGCCAGCGCCCAGAGATTGGTGGTGGGGTCGCCATCGTTATCGATGTTGAACAGACTGTTGCCCTTTTGCCGGAACAAGGTAGCGGTCTGATTGAACAAGGTATCTCCAAATTCGGGATTGCGGACGCCGCTGATATTGCGGTAGTCATAAAATCCCGCTCCCACCCTGACGGTAGTGTCGGTATTTTCCGGTGTCCATTCCACTCCCGCCTGCGCTCCGTAAAACCATTTATCCCTGGCTTTGACGGTTTCGCTCTGATTGATTTGCTGCAAAGGAAATATCCCGGCGTTAAGGAAAGGTTTAAGGATTCGATCTTCCTTCAGCCATGGGTGGAGATTAACTGCCAGACCTTCAAAATTCAGGTCAACGTCCCATAGCAAATCGGTGTGTACGACCCCGGCCGTGGGTATGGTATGCGGCCCGCTCCTGAGAGTGCCTGTGTAGATATTTCCCACTGTACCCACGAAGAAGGGATTGGGAATACGCCCGCCACTGACAGTGAGCCAGTCCCAGGGAGCAAGCTTGAGGTAAGCCTGATCCAGCACCAGGCTGAATTTACTGTTGAAGGTCCCAAGATTCTGCAGGGTGGAGGTGGGGGATCCCAGAGATATCGGAGACCCCAGCAACTGCCCGGTAGTGATCGGATCATTGATATTACCGGTGGTCAGTCGGAGCCCAAGGTCCACCCCCTTGGTAACGTTGGCGTTGATGCCGAGGCGCATGCGGACCCGCTCCCGATGATAACTGTCGTCAGTGGTATTGCCGATTTGCTGTCCGATTGCCTGAAAATTGGCTGCGGGAGCATTGCTATTGCCGAAGAAATCGGCCTGTTCGCGCAGCCGCATATCCCCCTCCAGCTTGAAGCGGCTAGCCCATTCCGGAACAGCGTTTACATCACCCCAGCGTTCCTGTCTGGCTTGCCCCACCACTTCCGCGCGCAACTGATCGCGGATCTCCTTCTTGATGTGCTCGGGCACATAAGTAACCCGCACCTCGCCCTTTTTCAGTTCGCCGGCTTCGGGCTGCCCATTTTTTTTCTGGGCTTGCTGCTGGGAAGCTTTCGCCTTCTGTTCCGCCTTCCGGATCATTTCATCGGCTACGTCCTGCCTGATCACGCCTTGCTCAACCAAAAGATGGATCAGGTTCAGTGTCGTTTCGTATAAGATTTCGATCTTCTCGCGCTCATTGGTATTGGTATTTGCATGTGCCGCGCTGGCATATACCGCCAACATGACGATGGCGAGCATTAAACGGACATTCATTTGGTTTCGTTTCTCCGAACGATTAGGCGCGCGAAGTCACGCGTATTTTCAGCGGTTGTGGCATATCTTCGGGCGGACCTTCACGCAAGGCTCGCAAGGTCTGCAGCACGCCTTTGAGCAACTCGTCAACCCTTGCATCCCCCGTCTGATCAACCAGCGCAGTTCGCGCGACTTTCCCATCAGCATCAATCCACACTTTCACTACCACCTTGTACGTCTTGTCCTTGAGCGCCTTCTCACGCGCCAGCGCGTCCTGAAAAGCGGAATTCACTGCGTCATTTACGATAGCGTCATACCAGGCCCAGGGATTCCCTTTCGAGCCGCCGATCAGGTCGGCCCCCCCTTTTTTTCCTACAAGCCCGAATCCGTCGCCACTGCCTGTTCCTTCGGCATCAATGCCGAGATCCGGACCAGGCGGCGGCTCGTCGGCTTGATCCATCGGTTCAGGCTCAGGCTCGGATAGCTTTATCTCTTCCTTGACGATCGGTTCCGGTGGTTTTTGCTCCGGAGGCGGAGGTGGTGGAGGTGGCTTGATCAAGGTGATCTGCTGGAGTGAAGGCTTGGGCGGTGGCTTGTCGCTTCCCAAAAATTCCTTCAGCCACAATGCCATCATGATCGCGGCGGCCAAACCAAGTACAACGCCGCACCAACGTATCCATGCCGGCTTATGCTTTTCCAATGGATATTCCACGTCATTACTTGACCAGGCGCTGGGTCACCAGGCCCAACTGCGTAATCTCCAGTTGTCCCAATAATTCGAGCACGTCCATCACCTTGCCGTACTGCACTACCGTATCGCCCTTGACTACGACCGGCAGTTCGGGATTAGCCGCTCTCAACTGGCCCAGGCGGACTCGTAATTCATCCAGCGTCACCGGATAGGCATCCAGAAAAATCTGCCCGCTTTCGTTGATGGTGATCGCCTTGGTCTGCGGTTTGGCGAGACTGGGGGAATTGCTGGCCTTGGGCAGATTGACCTTTATTCCCTGAACTGATGCCGTCGTCATGATAATGAAAATTACCAGCAGGACGTAGGCGAGATCCAGCATGGGCACTACGTTGATTTCGTCGTAAAGCTCGTTTTCTTCCTGAACCTTCATGTCGATATCTGTCAGCGGCTGTAATTTTCGGCAAGCTTCGTAATGAATTCATCGACAAAAATATGCATTCTAGATACGATGGACTTGATGCGCGATGCCAGGTAGTTGTAGCCAAACAGTGAGGGGATCGCTACGCCCATTCCGGCCACTGTTGCTGCCAGTGCCGCTGCAATGCCCGGTGCGATAGCGTTGACGTTGACGTCGCCGGCGGCTGCAATTGCCGCAAATGTGATCATTACCCCCATCACTGTGCCCAGCAGCCCGATGAATGGACCACCTGAGATGGCGATGGTCAGCAGTACCATGAACCTGTTCATGCGCTGAACTTCTTCCACCAGTCCGGCGTCCAGGCTGGCGCGAATCGCGTCGAGTGATTGCGGCGACAGCGATTTATCGATATGTGCTGCATCGGTATCGTCGAAACGATGCGCCAATTCGACTGCGCCAATGTGATATATGCGGTATATCGACGAATGCTTGAAGTCTTCCCCCAGCCCCTTGGCTTTGTCTATCATGGCCAGATCGGTCGACAGCTCGCGGAATTTATTCATGAAGCGGCTGTTGGATTTATCCACCTGGTTGATATAGACAGCCTTGCTGTACATCACCCATATTGCGATCAGCAGCATGACTGCCAAAAAGCCGATCGCAATCCAACCATCCAGCGTCAGTGACTTCAGGATAATGGCCAGGTGTGAGGCTTCCCCAATGCCTTCGGTAGCCTCGTCTTCGCCCAGTGTGACCAGCTTGCCATCCGGCCCCTGCGCAGCCTGGACTGCCATCCATTCCGCGCCGCGGAGCAAACCGGATACCTGCACTTCGTCCATCTCGCCCCTGAACCCGGCGCCAAGTGTCATACTGCCGGCTGGGAATGCCGCAGCCGCTGCTTCCCCTGCCGGCTTGCCGTTTACATATACGCGGAGCACATCCGAAACCGTGAATCCCAGATGCTGCCACTGGTCTGCGCTCAGCGCCGCACTGGAAACCACCTTTGCACTGCCTGACTGTACCGTGACCAGGCCGCCTTCCAGCGATATATTCAAGCCATCCGACTGGAACAGGACGCCACCCAGCGAAGAAGGCTTGATCCATACTGCAAAGCTGTACCCGGTGCTGGCATTCATGGCTGGGAGCGTCATGCTCTGGGAACCATCGAATCGTGCGCCCCCATTCGAGAAAGAAGCGGCAACGTGCTGCGCCGAAGATTGGGCATGCAAACCATTTGGCCCACTGTCCTGAGGATTTCCTTCCGGTTCCGCAAGATGATATACAGCACTGGCGGCGTCGTAGGTCGCCTTGGGGTCCGCCGCGGTTGACGCATTCTCGTTACCGAAATAAAGAAAGATTTCCGTCTGGGGTAAGAGCGAGGGTACTTTCACCCAGATCAGCGCCAGCTCATTCACGACATCCCATTTTTCAAAATGGAATTTCAGCTCAGTCTTGTCATCCGCTGCGACCAGGCGCAAGTCGCTGCCGTTATCATTCGCTGAGAAAAAATCGAAATTTCCTGTATGCAGCCGTATGAGTACCGGCGCATCCGCCACTTGGCTGGCTGGACCAGCCAACGTGATTTTCTTGCGGGCTGTCCATTCTTCGTTCCACCAGGCATGGCTGGAAAGGGAAAACGTACACATTACCAAAGCAAGGAGAGATGCAAAGAGGCGCATGGCTATCGATCTGAATAAATTAGACGCGATTATCCATGCCTCTTATTACAGCCATTAGCTGGGGGCATGATCCGAATGGATCATCGCGTGATGCCTGGAAGATAGGAAATGGTGAAGGTGCCGGGATCCAACGTCAGCGGTATCGCGACTGGGTAATCGGATGAGCGGCCCTGATCGGTAATGCCTATGCCGGTCTGGTCGGTTTGGCGCAGGATATATATGTATCCGAAGCGGGGCTGTAATATCGGATGATGAAAACGGCTTATCAATTTTACGTATCGTTGGCAGGATGCCATGCCGATCTGAAGGTGAAATCTGCGGAAATCAGGCCGGCAAAGCCCGCTACCCACATTCGAGAGCCTCCATTACCTCCCATCCATCGTCTGATTTTCAGGTTTAACAAAACTCTCATCAAAATGAAAAAGAAAGCCGGTAAGGTTTGTGCTTTGATTCTGGATCCGCTTGAAACCTTCCATTTGCAAAATGAGAGGTCCCCATGCTTCCACGAACTTCTTTGCTGCGCACCCTGATACCTTCCGTTCTGGTATCCGCACTTTCCCTGATTGCCATCAGTCCTGCCAGCGAAAACGATGGCGAACCTAGCAGAAACAACCGGCATAACGATTCCGGAAGCCGCAATAACATTGAACTTGGTCCTCGACCTTTCTTCCTCGTCAACGACATGGAACCGGGCGAGCTCAAGAGCAAGCTAGAGAGTTGCGACAACGGTCCATTCAACAAGACTTATTTCTCCATCGGGCACCGCGGCGCCGCACTGCAGTTCCCGGAGCACACGAAAGAATCCTACCAGGCGGCCGCACGCATGGGAGCGGGCATCGTAGAGTGCGACGTCACGTTCACGAACGACAGGGAACTCGTTTGCCGACATTCGCAATGCGATCTTCATACGACAACCAATATTCTTGCTACAGAATTAGCTGGAAAATGCACCAGGCCTTTTGCGCCCGCTCACTTTGATAATGTCGGAAAGCTGATTCAGGAGGCTTCGGCGCAGTGCTGTACCAGCGATCTCACGGTGCAGGAGTTCAAAAGCCTGAGGGGCAGGATGGACGCCGCTAATCCCGCGGCAAGGAGCGTTACCGAATATTTGGGTGGCATCCCGGCATGGCGCCCGGACCTTTATGCCGGCCCCACCAGCGGCACACTGCTCACCCATAAGGAAAGCATTCAACTGTTCAAGGAGCTTGGCGTAAAAATGACGCCCGAGCTCAAGAGCGCCGACGTAACAATGCCTTATGACAGCGACGGCGACGGGGTGGGCGACTACACTCAGCACGCCTACGCCCAACAGATGATCGACGAATACAAAGCTGCGGATGTCTCCCCCAGGGATGTCTACCCGCAATCGTTCGACATCCGCGACGTGCGCTACTGGATTGCCAACGAACCCGATTTCGGCAAGCAGGCCGTATATCTTGATAATGCCAATGTCACTGCCGATCTGCCTCACGCTGCACAACTGGCTGCCTACAGGACCGAGGGCATCAATATCGTCGGTCCCCCTCTGTTTGCACTGCTGGAGACCGATGGCAACGGCAATATCGTAGCCTCCAGGTATGCCAGGGAAGCCCGGTCTGCCGGACTCGACATTATCACCTGGACGCTAGAGCGTTCCGGCATTCTGGCTGACGGCAACAACGGATTTTATTATCAGACTTTCGATTCCGCTATCAGGCGCGAAGGCGACGTGATGAAGGTCCTGAATGTTCTGCACAGGGATATTGGCGTCCTGGGCGTCTTCACCGACTGGCCCGCCACCGTAACCTACTATGCCAACTGTATGGCCCCGAAATAAATCATGAGCACGCCGGGCAGAGTCAATGCCTTGCAGGAGCGCCTCTTCCGGCTTCCGCCCGCACGGGCTCGAAATCAGGCACCAGGACTTTTTGCGCAACCCGACGCCAGGCCTTGCAGAACATCGGCTTGACTCCCATCCGAACATCTCTCAATCACCTCACGATCACCTCAGCCGGAATAACGCCGGGTTCACGTTTTCATTTGCCAGATATCAGCCCAACGCCCACCTGCCCTGATGCCGGTTATCGGGGCAGATATTCCGGTTATGCCGGCTCTCTGTTTGGTCTGTTCGGATCAAGGTTTGCCTGATCGCGAATACAACTCCTGTAGCACAAGCTCATGAAAATAGGCTCGCTCACGCAACCTCATGCGTGAAAGACGCACATTCGACTTTATCGCACCCGCCTGAAAAACCATACACTCGACAAGGAGATATGATGAGCAGCGCTCTGCATCCCGACGGAAAGGCGAACCCCAGTCATGCCAGCAGTAACAAATCCCGCAATCCTGCCCTCAATGACCTGATCGATGCGCACAAGCTGTCGCGCCGAGCCTTCCTTCAGGGCTCCCTGGGCATCACCGTCACTGCCGCATTCGGGGGGTCGTTGTTCGGTAGCCTGGTCAGGCGTGCCTATGCGGCACCCGCTCCCCTTGTCGGCATCGACTTCAATTCCGTGCCTGCCAACTTATATCTTTCGCCCGGAGATGACAGCGTCACGGTGCCCGCGGGTTATACCGCCCGTGTGCTCGTGGCATGGGGTGATTCCCTCACCAATGGTCCGCATTGGGATCCGGCAAGCGCAATGACCGAGGCGGTGCAGTTGCATGCGTTCGGCGCCCATATCGACGGTATGCACCTGTTCCCCTTTCCCGCCACCGGAGCGGCGGGCATTGCCAATGCCCGCGGACTTCTGGTCACTAACCATGAGTATGTCGATCCTCCTCTGGTCAATAATATCTCGCCCGCTTCCGGCTATGCGACCACATCCATCACCGTGGACATGGTACGCGCCCAGCAAGCTGCGCATGGCATCAGTGTGGTCGAGATATGGAAGAAGAGCGGTGTCTGGGAAGTCAAACGCCCCTCTGCCTTTAACCGGCGCATCACCGGTAACTCCGCCTGCGAACTCAGCGGACCGGCTGCCGGCCACGACCTGCTGAAGACCGCCGCCGACCCCAGCGGCCGGAATGTTGTCGGCACACTCAACAACTGTGCGTCCGGCTACACCCCGTGGGGCACCTACCTCACCTGCGAGGAAAACTGGAATGGCTATTTCTCCAACGAGACCGGCGATGCGTCGGGGGTACCCGACCTGAACCGGAAGCAGGAAATCCTTTACGGCCAGGCACGTTACGGTATAGTCAAGGGAGGCTTTGGCTACCGCTGGCACGAGGTCGATCAGCGCTTCCGTGCCGACCTTCACCCGAACGAGCCGCATCGATTCGGCTGGGTGGTGGAAATCGATCCCTGGAATCCGAGAAGCACTCCAGTCAAACGCACTGCGCTGGGGCGCATCAAACACGAAAATGCCTGGTGCGTCGTAGGAACCGACAACACTGTGGCCGTGTACATGGGTGACGATGAGCGCAACGAGTATCTCTACAAGTTTGTCTGCGCCAATAAATACAACCCCGTAAATCGCGCCGCCAACCGTGACCTGCTGGATTCCGGCACCCTTTTTGTAGCCAGATTCGAAGCCGACGGCCGCGGTATCTGGCTGTCCCTGATATGGGGCGAGAATGGCCTGACGCGGGAAAACGGCTTCGCCGATCAGGCAGAAGTGCTGATCAAAACCCGGCAGGCCGCCGACCGTCTGGGAGCCACGATGATGGACCGCCCCGAGTGGATTGCTGCGCATCCCGTGACACTCGAAGCCTATATGACCCTGACCAACAACAACCGCCGCGGCGGCATCCCCGCTTCCAGCAACAATATCGACGGCACCACCTCCGCCGGCAGCGCCCGCCCGGGCGTGGATGCGGCGAACCCGCGGCCGGACAACCGCTACGGCCACATCATCCGCTGGCGTGAAAATATGGGTAAGGTCGACGCCATGGATTTCGCATGGGACATCTTTGCGGAATGTGGCGACAAGCTTGATCCACAGCCTCACCATCGGGGCAACATAAACGGCGATGACTATGGCGCCCCGGACGGCCTCTGGTTCGACCAGGACGGTCGCCTGTGGATCCAGACCGACCAGGTGGGAAACGCCACCGGCGACTGGACCAACATCGGCGGAAACGTCATGTTATGCGCCGACCCCTCCACTGGCGAGACCCGTCGGTTTCTCACCGCGCCAAAGAACTGTGAAGTAACCGGAGTGACCAATACGCCTGACGGCAAGACCATGTTCATAGGCATCCAGCACCCGGGAGAGGACTGGGAAACACATTACACCCAAAACTCGACCTGGCCCGATAGCGGCATCAATGGTCCGACCACGGTCAGCGGATCGGCATCCGCATACAAGCCGCGCTCTGCGGTAGTGGTCATTACCAAAGATGACGGCGGTGTGATCGGTTCCTGACTGGTTTCCGAGTAGCCGTTTAATTCAAATCCGCGCTGTGGTTAAAAACCATCGCATCTCTAAAAACAGGAAGAACATTATGAAACTGAAAACCCTGTTCGTCGCATGCGGCATGAGCCTGATCCTGCCGGCTCATGCCGCGCTTACCTCAAATGTCAACGGTATCTCCAATCCGCACGTCATTGATTTCGAGAATTTTGACGGCTTCATCACCACTGGCCCCGAAACGGTTGCGTCCGGCGTGAGCTTCACCGGTACGTCCGGTTCTGTTCTGGGCGCTTTCATCGCAGACCTGGGAAGTAATGGCCTCTGGGGCGCTGGCAATCATTTTGCCGCCACAGATGTTATTGGCACGCTCCACTTTACCTTTGTTAACGGTCTGACCAGCGCAGCCGGCGCCTTGCTTAACAGCCATAACGGCAACCCCATGTTCATCAGCGCCTTCGCCGACAATCATCAAATAATCGAGTCACATATCATCAATGTCGACACGCTGGACGACAGCCTGAACGCGGGAACCTTCTTTGGCATCATGCGCCCGACCGCCGACATTCGCTCCATCTCATTCACCGGGCTGGGGCTGGTAGCCGATAACGTGACATTCACCACTCCTGTCCCCGAGCCCGAGGCATATGCCATGATGCTAGCCGGACTGGGCCTGATGGGTCTTGTGGCTCGCCGCCGCAGAAAAAACCTGGCAGCTGCCTAGGAGCTTGGAGCTTGATAGTTGGAAGCGTGGCAGCTTCAGTCAGCGTTGAAGCAGTTGAGGACACTGGCATTAAACGGTAAATGACGCAGTTCGACACAAATGACGACGCAGTTCGACACCCTTGCCAGGTTCCTCGGCTTCCAGAAATCAGCTCTACGTTGAATCTTATTCGCCATGCCCGATCACCTCAGCTGATATAAAGGTGGGTTTCAGTTTTTTCATCTCATCGGATGTTCGCGCGGCATCCGACAGATTCTGCGATAACGCAGTCGTGGCCTTGGATACGTCATCTCCCTGGGAAGTAGCGCCGGAGGTGGTAGCGGTCACCGCACTGGCATCTGCTACCGGAGTACCTGTGGATGTCCCTGCCACGGCGATATTGTCCGCGCCCAGCACGACTTGAGCAGCGATATTGAGATTGCCTGCGCGAATGCCGGCATCTCCCGCGTTTACCGTGCCTGTCGGTGCAATCAGATCGATATCACCTGCTGCCACGCCACCGCTCGAAAGTGCGCCAATTCCGCTGCCTGATGCGGCTCCCTGTAATTCCTGAGTCACGTTGCCCTGGGCATCCACTTTAACGATTGGCGGCGGCACTGCGGTTGCGGTCTTCTTGCCTTTACCCGCGTCGATATCCCCTTCGCTCGACCACAACAGGACATCGCCGCCACCCACTGTCAGGATGCGTGACTGGTTGACGAGTATATCGCCACGGGTGAAACCACGGACATTGCCATCGGACACAGCCAGCATGCCAAGGACATCATTGCCGGTATTTACCAATACTTCCGGCGTATTGCCGAGGCCGACAATCAAATCCCCGCCTGGAACCATGAACTCGATATCCCCGCCGCGTTCGGTCTTGATGCGGCTGGCAAACAGGTTAATCTCTCCCTGATAATTTTTGAAACTGCCATCCGCGTTTTTCTCGCGCAATCCGGGGAACACCAGCTCCAGCGCCGCATAGCCGCGTTCATAATCTCCAGCATAGGGGCTGTCCGGATTGTTGAAGTCCCGTCCGGTTGTGCGCAAAGCGGAATAGATCATCTCGCGCACCATGCCCCGCTGGGTCTCCGCATCCAGCTCATGCACTTCCTTTACTGCCTGCAAAGCACTGGCGCCATTCAAGGCATCATTGCCCACCAGCCAGCGCGCCTGCCACAGCAGGGCATCATCCGGATTACCATCCGTTTTTTCCAGATCGGCGATCAGCCGATCGATAGCGCCGGCGTAATCGATTCCCTTCGCGCCCGCTCCTGCCGCAATATCAATATCGACGCCTCCTGCCGGCAATTCAGCATTGTCGAGGTCACCCCGGCTGACGATCCCGGCGGACGTACCGAGATCAACATTTCGGCCTGCTGCCACTTCCAGCCGCCCCAAGCCCCCAATCCACATTTTGGCAAGGCCCGCACGGTCATTTCCTGCGGTAAAGGCGACATCTCTGCCTGCCTCAACGCGGCTGAAATCCGAACGGTTGGCGTGCTGCGCCAGAATGCCCACATCACGTATGTCCTGCCCGGCGCGCACCCAAAGCGCCTTCGATAGGTCCAGGGAGAGTTCGAAGGGGTTGCCCTTGACATCCCCAGCCACGGCATAAATTCGCGCCGGCTGGAGATCACCCGTATGTACAGGAACGGCAGCATGAACAAGATCGAGATCGGCGGAACTCACGGCGGTATTCGGAAACTGACTGGATGTTCTGCCGGGTCTGATCGCATTCGGGATCAGAGCGGGATCCCTATCACTCATGGACACAACTGTCGGTATATTGATCGAATCGGCCGCCAGCAATGTAAGTTGCGCGCGCGCAGCGGGACTCAGTACAATGTCATCCGCACCGTACAGGGAGATATTGCTGCGAAACGACGTAATGGACAGGCTGGGCGGCAGGAGGGAAAGCATGGGCGATTTATAATTGATGGAACTGATGTTGAAGTTGAGCGACGTTCTGTACGCGTTCTGTATGCTCGCGCTTTCCCCTCCTCCATTGTACAGCGCCACGTTGCCATTCAAACTTTGAAGGTCTGCGCCACTATCCGGGCCGTAAGTGGAAAACAGGCTCCAGGTGGGGCTGGTTACATTTCTGATGTTAAACGCCGTGGTGGTGCCGGATGACTGGACCACCAGGTGAGGGTTCAATACCGTCTGGATATTGACATCTCCCTGCGCCTGCACCCGCGCCTGCGCGTCGCCCACTGCCAGAATCGTGTAGAGCGGGCTGCCACTCGCATTCTGCCCACTGTCCACCTTACCGCCCACCTTCAGCGACAGATCGCCACGGTCGGCATAATATTGCCCGCCCAGCAGGTCGCCGCCCGTTTTCACCCGCACATCGCCGCCGCCGGTTTTCACTAACTGGGCGGCATCCGGCATCGTGGCAGCCATGCGTGCCTGGGTCGGCGTGCTGGCTGAAACGTTCTCCACATTGCCGCCGGCAGTTAGCGTAACGTCTCCGCCTCCCAGGGCGCCGATACCTTGCTGGAACTGGTCGAAACGCACCCACCACGCCGGTTGGAGCGTGTACTCGCCTGTTGAATCATTCAATCTGCCCTGGCGGAACAACCAGTTGGAATAGAGCTGCGCGGAGGGCGACCCAACAATATCTCCCTGCGCCGCCAGACTGATATTGCCGCCCCCTTGGCTAAACTGGGCATTTGCCGGGATGGCAAAGCCATCAGCCACATCGGCGACGCGCCCGGCGGTATAAATTGCTGACTTACCGTCAAGGAGCTTGATGTCGTGTCCCGCGGTAATGCGGATATCGCCTGTGCCCGTACGCACGAGCTTGCCGGCAGCCACGGCGACATCGCCAACGCCTGCCTTGACTGCCATGGGATCGGCTGCATCGATATCCGCGCCCGCTACCAATCGATAACCCCAGGAATCTCCCGCCAGCAGCGTGGCGGGCGTTATCCCGCTGCTGAATGGTGTCGCCACATTGAATCCGTCGGACAGATTGTTGTTCAGCTCAAGATTGCCCGCGGCCCTCAAGGTCAGCACGCCGGGTTCCCCTGCGGGCCGGCTGGTGCCAAGATTCCAGTTCTTGTTGAGCGTGAGATCGCCGGCTGAACGTACTTCCACGCCAGCGCGAAGATGAAAATTGCCATCGCCAGTCTTGCCCAGACGTGACGCAATCGCCCCCGCGTGGGATGCAAAGCTTGTATTGTCGGCGTTCACCGTAGCCAGACTCAGCGTCGTACCACTGCTTGCATCCGTATCGGTAAGTGTAGCGATGTTGTCATAAATCTTGACTGCTTCGACGACTACCGATTCAGCTCCACTGATGGTGCTGTTGACGCTATCCACGGCAACGTCATCGCCTGCGCCAACACCGGTGCGAGGTGCGTGGAGCACGATTTTGCCTCCCTCCCCGCCAGTGCCGCCATGCACGTCGACCATACTCCCGCCACTCAGGCTCAGGCTCCCTTCGGTCGTGCCAATTTCAACTTCACCGCCGTGTTTGCCGTTGCCTGTGGAGTAGGCATCGAGCTTCGCGCTTGCCAGTACAGCGACATCCTCCTTTGCATAAAGGCTGATACTGCCCGCGTCGTTACCCGATGCATCGATATGCCCTGCCAGATCGAGTTTGCCGGCGTCCACTGCAATACGGACATCTTTTGCCTTAACCGTATCGGATGCGGCAAGGCTGACATCGCCGGTGCGCACCCTGAGCGTTCTTGCGCCATCGAATACGCCCTGGTTGAGTGTCGTGTTAAGCGTGGAGAAATCCGTCAGCGTTGCCACATCCAGCTCGAAATGTGCGCCGTCGCCCGTGGCGCCGTTCGTATTCACCGGCGCCGAGCCCTGCAGACTCCCAGCGGCGATAGTGGCCGTGCCTTTGGCTGCATTTACAATCACCTTGCCCGCATCGCCGCCCGGCGCAGCGGATACATTCACCTGAGCGCCGGCGTGCACCACCACGTTTCCATTATCGCTAGCCAATTCGACGGCGCCGCCAGGCGATGCGCGCGCCACATCAAAGAAGGCCACCGATCTCCCCGCCGCATTCGCTACCGCATTTGCGCCCAGTTCGAGATTGCCCGTAGTTGCCGCGAGCCTGAACTGCCCCGACGGCAGATTTGCCTCGGTATCGAACATCACGTCGGCGCCCGACAGCGTCCACTTCGCCCCTAGCGTATCCACCGCCGCGAGCATCCGATCAGCCGCTATGTTGAAGGCATTGAGTTTGCCGGCTGCGGCAAGGCTTTGGCTGGCCCCTTGCTCTCCGCTGATTCGTGCAACGTTCAGGTTTGTCTCAACTGCCTCGATATCGGTGCTGCCAGCGCCGCGTCCGGTAATTTCATTCGCCCTGGCATCGACCTGGGAAAACCCGTGGATGGCTTTGGCGCCTTCGCCAAATACCAGTTTATCCGCCCGTATCGCCAGCGTACCGTTGCCTGGTGTGCTGCCGGCACCGGCCGTGAAGGCCGCTGCCGATGGATTAGAGATCAATATATTGGTGGCGCGCAGATTTGCGGTTTTACCGCTGTTATTCAGGCCAGCCAGCCCCGCACCCAGCAGATTCAAAGCTTGCAGTGTCGGCTTGCCCTCGGCATCCACGCCGCCTACGCTCACGTCGCCATGCAGGTCAAACGTCGAATAACTTGTCAGCGTCAACGAACTCAGGCTGTTCAGTCCGTCAAGTTCGCTCTGACTGAGTATCAGCCCTTCGGTACCTGTCGGCGCATTGCCAAAATTCACCCGTTTCGCGCCGATGGTCAAGTTTCCAGCGACGGGATTACCTTGGTCGTCGGTAAAGCTCGGCGTACCCGCAAATGCATTCTGCCTGGTGGCATCGAGCGTGATCGAATTTCCTGAACGGATAACGCTGCCTGCTTCGCCGGTCAAAGTGCCCTGACTGCGGTCCGGACTTCCGGTGCGGGAAAATGCCGCGTAAGTGGATGCTGTCCGCACCAGCGCTCCATTACCGTCTGTGCTGTAGCTACCGCCCGCGCTAGGCGCATTGCCCGTATTATCCTGGGCCTCGACGACACTGCCGGATTTCAGAGTGAGAGTATTCTTTGCCGCCAGAATGATTTCACCAGCTTTCAAGCCGTGATTGGCGTCATTGGCCAACGTCACTTCATCGGCGCCAACCACGAGTGTAGTGCTATCGGTACCTGTGCCGAGGCTGCGAGTGCCGCCCAGGAACAGGCTTGCCGCACCCATGGCATTGAGTGCGGTAGCCGCAATACGCGTGGCAAGCGGATCGATTCCGGACGTTCCGGAAGAGATATCGCTGGTAATGGCGATTTTAGGTGCGCTGATATCTACAGCGGCTCCACGGCCGCCTGCGGCTGCTCCTAATTTGAAGATGGCATCCAGCTTGAGAGCCCCGGTGGTGTCCATGGAGAGCAAGCCTCCATCCTGTGGACGAACTTGGCTGGTTTCAAAAAAATCCGACGCGCGAGTGAGATTGATTTCTGAACGCTGCAAAACCTGCTCGCGGGTTAGCACCTCAAACCCGCTCCACAGTGCATCGCGCGGACCGCCCGCCCTGCCGTCGGTGACATAGCCAGGCACAACCTGGACACCGTCCTGCTTGCTGTAAGCTTGCCCCGGCAGCAGATTATGCACATCCGTGGCCAGCCTTACAGCATATGCTCCCGGCAGCAATGCATAGTGTGCGGGCAGCAGCGTATAAACGCCTGCGGACAGTCCCGGTATGCCGGTGAGATACACCATATCTCCCGCCACGCGGTCGAAACCGGTATTCTCCTGCCTGTCGCCCGGGGCGAATCCACTCGAATAGCCCGGCAGGATGGCATAGGTGCCGGCATCGTTGAGCATATCGCGCGAACCTCCCGGTCCTACGCTGAACTCGTAGGCCTGCAGATCCCCGCCACCGGCGAGATCAATTGTTGCGCCCGCCTGCATGTCGATATTAGCCGCCTTCGTACGAATTGATTTTTCAGTCAACGCAAGCTGCGGGATCTCGAACGAGTCCGGTTTGTATAGCCAACTACGACCATTCACCAGTGTGCCAAACGGAATCAGGCTGCCCGGCGTGGCGGCGGCCGAGGTCAGGCTGCCATCTCCGAACATAAGGCTATCAGTGGCGTTGAAATCCAGTTGTCCGAATGGCGCCCACACATTGCCATTCTGCAAAATATTAGCGGCTGTTACGGTGAGACTGCCCAAGGCGGACAGCGGCTGTGATGGCTGCATGGTATTGCGGCTGAACGCAACCGTCCGTCCCGGCGCCTGAATGCTGACCTGGCTATAGGTCGCCGGGGCTATTACCGCGCCGCTAAAAAGCAGATCTGCCGCGCTTGAGAGCGTACTTGCCGGACGTGGCGATCCGCCGCTGCTTATACCCGACAGCCTGACTTCCTGAGCCCCGGTCAGTTCAGCGCGCGCCATGCCGCTCAGGGTCAGGTTGCCCGCCAGTTCCAGCAACTGTGCGTCAGCCTTGAGTACACCGCTGCCGGCAAGCGGCGTATTGATAACATCGAGACGGTTTATGTCGAAATTACCCAGGCGCAAGGTTTCTGCTTTCAGTGCGGCCTCGCCTCCCGCCATTTCGATACGTGGCGCATCCAGTACCACCTCTTTCAATGCCAACGATCGGTTGGCGCCCAGATTCAAGCCGCCTTCCAGCCGGATCGCGTCGCGGCTTTTAAGCGCGATGCGATCGAAACCTGCGGCTTCAAGCGCAAGGGCGCCAAGCTGGGCTCGCCCGTTCAGCTCGGTGGGAATAGCGGAGCCAGGAGTCAGACCCTCCGCCTGCGGCGCCGCCGTTTGCGCCAGGCTCAGCACGCGCTCTCCAAGTGGAAAGCCTTTATTTAGTGCATCATCCACATCTTGAAGTCCCAGTACGACATCAAGCATCCCAGCACGATTTGATGCGCCGCCTGCCTGCGCCATGATGTCACCCTCAAGCAGGACACCTTCGCGCGCAATGATGCTGAGCGATCCAGCATCACTGCCCACCCATTGTCCAAGACCCCCGGCCTCATTCAGAATATCCAGCCGCAGCGGCGCCACACCCGCAATATTGATGCGAGACCCCGCCTCGGCCACGACATTACCGAACTGCGCATTCAACGTCACTGTGCCGCCATTCAGCACTTCGCCCTGGGTGAGCCGCTGGTTGTCGAGATAAGTGAGAGCCGTGCCTGACACATCGAGCACCGCCTGCTTGCCCAGCCAGAGACTGTTGCTCGCGTCAAAATTAAAGGCGTGCCCGTGATCGAGCGTTGCGGTAATGTGACCGCCGGGTGCGGTGATACCTCCCTGGATGTCCAGCAGCCGCCCTGCTGCAAGGTTTATTCTTGCCTTGGGGTCGGCCTCGATATGCGCACCCGCCCCGATCAACAGGTCGCCCGCCCGATTCTCCGCGTCTTTTGCCGTAAGACTCAGATTTACTGGTTGGCGCACCAGATCATCCAGCTTTGTCTGGCGAGTGAAATCTTCCACCCTGGCGCCGCTTGGCCGCAGAGTGTAGTCGGGCTGCAATTCCAGACTGAGTGTGGTGGGTTTAATCCTCACACCCTCGGATAAGGCCACGCTCTCATTCCCGGCAAGATTGATATTGCCAAATCCCCCGCGCTCGAAAAATCCTGCATCCAGATTGACTGTACCGGCTGAGTTATCAGGTGTGCCGCCAATCTGGATTTTATTGCTGGACACCGTGAGCGTGCCGCCTTTGCCGATGCCGTGACCACGCACATTCTCATCAAGACCTGACATCGCGTTGCCGGACAGGCTGATTTCGCCGCCATTGCCGGCAATGAAGCTGCCTCGACCATCCACCTTGAGCCTGCCGCCGCCGGTGACGTCCAGCAACGTGTTTTGCCCCAGCGCAACATTGTCAACCGCGGTAAGCGTGATTTTGCCGCCATGCACCAGCGCGACCTCGCTCGAACCCACTGACACTCCGCGTAATTCATTCACCCAGGCTCCCCGCGCCGACAGCATTGCCCCACCGGCCAGCACCACATCCAGCGGATTTGATACGATATTAATGTCGTTCCTTAAGGCATTAAGCACAATCGAGCCGCCTGGAGCCTCGATATCGGCGCCGACCATAACCCCTTGGGCGGTGATATGCACGCTCCCGCCTTGCGGGGCACGCAAACCCTCGCGCACTGCCGCCGCCTGGTTACTGAAAATTTCCAGATTGGCGACCTTATCCTTGCCCAGCAATGCAGGATTGAGGGTGACAGTATCAACAAGGTCGGAAGACAATACGTCGCCGAACTTGAACCCCGTCGGCAGCGTAGCGCCAGCGCTGTTCAGCTCGACCAACTGGTTCAGCTTGTAGTCGTTTTCGAGACCGCTGCTAGCCTCTGTCACAACGCCGGTACCGAGGGTCAGGCGCGCGCCGACAGGCATGATGCCAATATCACGCTGCATTGCGCCGATGGCTGTGCGGCCCTGAATATCACCCTGCATCACGCTCGCGCGCAGACCGATCACTTCCAGCGCGCCTGCATTCTTGCCTTCGGTGTAGCCTGGGTCGTAATTGAAACTCTGCCCTAAGTCGATGACTTCCTTCATGTTCCAGCGTCCGAAATCCTGCACGTAACGAGTGGCGATGCCGTCATAACGCACATCGACGCGTGCATTGGCGACATCGGTCAATACTCCGCGGGACATGAGCAGCGTGGTTTTCACGGTGGCCGGGGTGTAGCTCAGGCTGCCGCCCGACAGATCAATCATCGCGCCGGGTGCGATAATGGCCTCCCCCAACGAGCTTACGCGCACGGTACCCCCCTGGGTGGAGCGTTCGGCGACGTTGCGCTCCAAGCGTGCCTGGTAGGATTGCAGACTGTCCTTGGCGATCAGGGTGGGCTTGCCGGCATTGGCATTGGCCAGGGCGCGGTTGATGTCGACAAAAACCTTCTGGCTGCGCAGCGGACCCTCGCGATTGACCGGCGAGTCTTTCAGCTCATCCCCCCGCAACTCCACTTCCACCCCGTTGCGCGCCGTGGAAACCGCCACGTTTTCCAGTCCGGCTACGCTGATGCGCGCACCGTTGGCAATGTGAACGCGTGCCGTGCTGGATGCCGGTACGTTATACTGTTTAAACGGATCATTATTTACTAGCACAGTGGGATTATCGATAGCGAAAAAATTCACTTCGCCGGCAGGCGCATTAATCACAGCGCCGTTTTCCATCCGCACATCCTGCCCCAACACTCTCACCTGAGAGGGAAGCACCAGGCCCGTGCCGGTCAATCCATCCAGCACACCGGTGTTGTCGGACACATCCGGCAGCACCTCTGTCAGGCTGCCATCGGCCAGAATCACACGCCCGCCACGTGTGGAATTGTCCTGGGCAGTCGCCGCATCCTTAGCCAGCAGATACACCGAACCGTTGGCGATCACCGAGGTCGTCGCCCGAGCGATGCCATGCTGGTTAACGGCGTAACCCACCATGGTGACGTTGCCCCGCGGAGTAGTCAGTTCACCGAGATTGGTAACATGGCCGAGCTTGTCCAGCGTGGCATCCTTTAGCGCGACGGTCTTTCCATCCAGCCTGCCGTCCTTGACGCCGGCGTTAGGGGTCTCGAAATCGCTCAGACCGGTCGGACTGTCCACTTCAACCAGCAGCCCGCGCACATTGGCGTCTACCGGCTCAGCCGAGGCCGAACGCAAAAACACCTTGGTGCCGGCTGCTGCAATCACCTGCCCATCCGGCGCTTCCACCGTGCCTTTATTGATCACGGTCGGCGCAATCAGCATTACCCGGCCCTGGCTGCCCGCCGTAATACGCGCACCTTCGAAGACCTTGATGAAGCCGCCAAAGCCTTCGAATTGCGGAGTCGTCTTGTCGGTGGTCAGGAAGGCATTGAGGATGAAGTTGTCGTGGATATCCAGACTGCTCGCGGTGAAGCTGTTGAGGTTGACTTGCGAGGAACCCATGAAGGCGATGCCGTTGGTATTGACCAGAATGATATTGGCATTCTGACCCATAGCCTGGCTGATGATGCCTGCAATCACGCTGGGGTCATTATCCCAGACGCGGTTTAACGTAGTGAAATTCGCGCCCTGCACCAGATTCTGCGCGGCCAGACTTTCCACCTGCTGGAACTGCACTGAGTGGCCGGGGCTGACGTTGAAGCTTTCCCAATTGAGAATGGCTTTGTCGCCTACCTGGTTGACCACGGCTTGATGGCCCTGGACGTGATAGTCCGCCTGACCTGCGGTGACGAAATCAGGAACAACTCCACCGCAACTACCTCCACCGCAGGGGACCGGCAACTCGGCCTGTACGGATGCAGCCAGCAGCAGCCCCGTCAGCAGCAGGACCGTACCGCTTTCCGCCTTGCCACGGCCGCGTGCGGTTTCCGCAACGGGAATCAGCATGCCCAAGGTCGCGTTGAAAATAAGGCGATAGATATTGTGATTCATCTTCTCAATTCCTTTAAGGGCGGTCTCCGGCTGCCGATCGATCGGACGGCCCATATCACGTACATTAATCTTTTTTTTCAGGATAATTACTTGTTGTATCGTATGGACTCGTGATCCAGATTGCACTGACCATCCGTCCGCCAGCAGGCATGCCGAAACGGAAAATGCACCTACCACATCAATCCGAAACCCAATCCGCCTTTAAAGCTCGCCCCCACCACCGTACCTATAAGCCAAATGGAACAATCCCGAAAATGGAACAACCCGAAAGAGCTGTCCCGTACAACCTTACTGGGCAGGCATTGCATCGCCTATTAAAGAAGAGGCCTACTGGCCCGCAGGGAGGCAGGAATTGCCGAAGCGTGCGCCTTTGGAGGCGGAGCCGCTGCCCCCGAACAGTGGCGTAGCAAAAATACCCTTCAGATCGCTTTCCCCCAAGGTGGCGGCGACTGCGGTGATCAATGCAGCAGCGCTTGGGCTGGCGGGACTTATCGAACCACCGGCAGTGAATACCGCCAGTTCATACCAGAAGGTGTAAGCTCCATCCATCGCTTTAGCACGCTGCTGGGTGTCAAAATTTGGGGATACATCATCCAGCTTGACGAAGGCCCAACGGTTATTCGTGGCGGTGGGTGTCGGGATATTTTCCATGGACACCACGCCCAGAGCGAATTGTCCCGCGCCGGTCGCCGTGTTCAGGGTGTCTTTCACGTGCCCAGCGGTGGACTGCTCGGTCACTATCGCTGTAGGTGTGCTGTCGGTGGCACGTGCCGGTTCCAGCGCGCCTTGCGACAATCCCGTGGCACAAGGTTTATTCGAGAAGCGCAAGTTGGAAGCAGACTGCGTGCCAGAAGTCGGGACGCGGCGTACCAGATTGACAATGGAACCTGCCGGACCGCCGAACAGGCCGCCGTCCACCCCACCGATCGAATCCCTATTAGCAATTGTGGTATAGCGTTGAGCCGGCAGGCTGGGCTGACACGCTGGCGTGAGGTTGGGGACGGTTGCAGAACCGTCATCGCAAGTCGCAGCCAGTACACCGGCGGCAACGTCGTTCTTCTGCAATTGAAGGTACAGCGGGTAGCTCACTGCCACGCCAAAGGCTTGGCCGATGTTGATCGCGACTTCATCGCCTATCGAGCTCAGATTCAGCGCGATATCCAGATTCTGCTTGTTGATCAGGTACTCGGTATCGGAAAAGCCGCCATCGGGATAGCTCTGGCCGGGCAGACCAGCGACATCGCCTTTGAGCGTGGTCGTGAAGGTTTTAGTTACAACATCGTCGCAGCCAGTGTAGCGTCCAATGGACCACGGCACCCCGTTAAGGGTGACGAGCGTGCTACCGGCGGGACCAGCGGCACATTTTCCGGTACCGCCCAGCAACGCTAGATTATTGAGACGCTTCAGATTACCAGGCAAATACCCCTGAGGATCCGGCTCTCCCGCCATGCTCAAATGCGGCGCGTGGGCATTGAAGGAACCACCTTCAACCGTATGGTACATCACCACTTTTTTGCCGTTCAGCGAACCTGCGGCGGAACTCATGGTGCAGGCATAAGCGAACCTGGAACCGACCTTGTTAGGCAAGCCATAGACATGACCAGGTTCGATGCCACCGCCCTCCAGGTACATGTGGGCATCATTGATACCCAGGTTGCCGGCCAAGCCGTTGCAAAGCGACATTACGCTGCGAAATACAGCATTGGTGGTGGAAGATGAGCCGGACAACCACACGTAGGTGGTGGGGCCAGCGGCAATCTGGGTGGGGGTCAGGGCGAGTGCAGCAGGGGTCGTGCCAAGTGTTGCCATGGCCAGCGCTATTCTACTCAGTTTCAAAGTCATTTTCATTTTATGTATCCTTATAAGTTTTATCTGATCCGGGCATCCCGAAGTTCTACCTAGTTTCCGTCTTGTACGACTACCTTAATCTTCCAGATTTTCAACATGACGATATTCATCCTGGACCATATGGCACGGTACCCAAGCCTCCCTCACATCAATCATTCCTCCGTTACCACGCATGCCGAAACAGAAAATGCACCCGCTTGTCTCCCGCTTTCGTCCTGCCGGCCTCTTCAAGCGCGACAGCCCAGCTCACGTCCGCCGACACACCCTTCCAGCCCTTGAGACGGAAGCCCATCCCGGTACCCGCCAGATCGAACCGGTCCGTCTGCCCCGGCAGCGGCTGTTGCACACGCACGATTCCTCCGTCAATAAAAGCCAGCAGCCGGAATTCATCAAGCCCGTTGAGCAGATAGTTGGCATAGTTGGGCGTAAAGGCTTCCAGTCCCCCTGTAACGCTGTCGTCACCCAATGCAGCGACTTCAAGATAGCCGCGCACCGTATTTACCCCGCCGATGATTGATTGCTCGTTGGCGATGAGGGGTTGCGCCGCGATCTGCCAGCTCCCCCGGCCGGCCAGCCCCCAGCCTTGACGCCAAGTTTCGGTGTGCGAAAAATTGCCACGCAGATATGCGTAATTGGCCTGGCCCTTGAAGCGCTTGTTGGCGAATTCCTCCTCATCTCCAACCAGTCCGCGTACGTGGAAATTTGCGGATACGCCGAACTTGGTGGTTCGTCCTTCTCCCAGCCAAGTGCCATCCCAGCCTACGGTGAAAGGAAGGTAGCTGATCGGCGTGTTGAAATTGCCCCCATCAAGGAGGTTCACCGTCTGCCTGAAATCTTTGTAATCCACTCCCAGCGTTGCGGTATGGAAGAATTTGTCACTCCCCGGCAGTGGCAGGATGTAACGGACCCCCACCAACAGGCCGTTGCCCAGTACATTGAGCGTACCCAGTGAAGCCACGTCCGATGCGGAATAGACGCTATATAAGGCGAGAAAACCGCCGATCGGTACTGGCAGCGTGTAATTGGCGGAAAATACCTTGCTTTCGTCCGGATTCTCCGGCGCGATGAGCCCCGTCAGGCCAAGGCTGTGCTGTTTGTGCCACAGGTTGTCCCAACTCAGATTCGCACTGAGCCGCGTTAATGTCGTATTTGGAATCTGGCGGCTGTTCAGCTCCACGCTGCCATGGAGCGGCAGTTGATCCTTCACTTTCAGATCCACTTCAACCGTGCCCGGCGTCTTACCAGCCCTTAAAACAGGTGTAATTTTGCGATCAGCCGAGCGATTCAGGTTTCCCAGCTGTTTTTGCATTTCTGGGAAATGCGGCACTTTACCCTCAGCCAGTTCCGGTATCGCCGCCTTGATATCAGCCGGACTGAAATAACGGGATTCAACCACGCGCAGGCGTTTCACCGGCGCTTCGGTCACTGCCAGCCTGACTATCGCGCTATCGACCTTTTGCTGGGGGATGCTTACCAGCACCGTCAGATAGCCCGCATCGTGATAAGCGCGTTCCAGTGCATCGCGCGCGCGTTCCACATCTTCCAAGGTTTTGTTTTCGCCCAGATGGGAATAAACAGCCTGCTCTACCACCGTGACAGGAAGCAATGTCGCACCTTCCACCCGGTATTCGAATACATCGAACCGGGCTTCCTGCGCATGGGACAAACGCATCCAACCTATGAGGCAAAGCAAGCATCCTGCCCACAGCACTTTATTCATCATTCGCAACGTCAAAACCCAGCTGAACCATTTCCTGTAAACACAAATGGGACAGCCCCGAAAAGAGCTGTCCCGAGTAACATTTGGGACGGCGTTGCACCGTCCATTCGCGCAGTGCCTACTGGACCGCAGGCTGGCAGGAGTTGCCGAGGCGCGCGCCTTTGGAGGTGGGACCGCCCGCGCCGGCCACCGGCGTGGCAAAGATACCCTTCAGATCGCTTTCACCCAAAGTGGCGGAGACTGCCGTAATCAAGGCAGCAGCACTCGGGCTGGCAGGACTGACCGAACCGCCGGCAGTGAATGCCGCCAGCTCATACCAGAAGGTATAGGAGCCGTCCATCGCTTCAGCACGCTGCTGGGCGTCGGAGTTGGGAGACACACGATCCAGTTTGACAAAAGCCCAGCGGTCGGTCGTGGCGGTCGGTGCCGGGGTGTTTTCCATGGACACTACACCCAGAGCAAACTGACCCGCCCCAGTTGCTGTATTCAATGCGCTCTTCACACCGCTGGTGCCGGACTGTTCGGTCACTATCGCTGTGGCTGTGCTGTCGGTTGCACGTGCGGGGTCCAACGCCCCCTGGGATAGGCCCGTGGCACAAGGCTTGTTCAGGAAGCGCAGATTGGAAGCAGACTGGGTACCCGAAGTCGGAACGCGACGCACCAGATTGACTACGGAACCGGCAGGTCCGCCGAATAGACTACCGTCCACGCTACCAATCGTACCTAAGCCCGCAATAGCGGCATAGCGCTGGGCCGGCAGGCTGGGCTGACAGGCGGGCGTGAGATTGGGGGCAGTTGGAGAACCGTCATCGCAAGTCGCAGCCAGCACACCGGCGGCAACGTCATTCTTCTGCAACTGAAGATAAAGCGGGTAGCTCGCCACCACGCCAAAGGCTTGGCCGATGTTGGTCGCCACTTCTTCGCCTATCGAGCTCAAACTCAGCGCGATCTCCAGATTCTGCTGGTTAATCGCGTACTCGGTATCAGAAAAGCCGCCGTCGGGATAGCTCTGGCCGGGAAGACCCGAGGCATCACCTTTGAGCGAGGCAGTGAAGGTTTTGGTAACTGTGTCGCTACAGTTATTGTAGCGTCCGATAGGATAGGCCACGCCGTTAAGCGTGACGCTGGTGGTAGCAGCACCCCCTGCGGCGCATTTGCCGCCACCGCCTAGCAATGCCAGGTTGTTGATGCGCTTGATATTGCCCGGCAGATAACCGTTGGGATTAGGCTCGCCCGCCATGCTCAGATGCGGGGCGTAGGCATTGAAAGAACCGCCCTCGACCGTGTGATAAACCACCACCTTCTTGCCCGCCAGCGAACCGGCGGCGGAACTCATGGTGCAAGCGTACGCGACTCTGTCGCCGCTGCTCCTGCCAGGCTCGGTGCCGCTGCTTTCCAGGTACATGTGCGCATCATTGGCGCCGCCATTGCCAGCCAAGCCGTTGCAAAGCGACATCACGCTGCGGAACACGGCATTGGTCGGGGCGGATGCACCCGACAACCATATGTAAGTGGTGGGACCGGCAGCGACTTGAGCGGGGGTCAGCGCGAAAGCCATTGGGGTCGTGCCAAGCGCGGCTACGGCCAGAGCAATTTTACTCAGTTTCATTTTCATCTTGGTATCCTTTTAAACTGGTTGATATTGCGAATTAATACCTGCTTCTGTTCCCGACTCCCTGAAGGGGGCAGCGCAGGGCGATAGCAGTCTCAGACGCCTGCGCGTCGGCGAACCATCATGCCGAGCATGCCCAGCCCGGCCAGCAGCATGGCCCAGGTATCCGCTTCAGGGATGGGCGACACTGATGGATTCGTAAAGGTGAGGATCCCGTTCTCGGATAACTTGAATTTGCTAAATTCGTCTCCACTGATGCTGCCGTCTTGATTCAGGTCAAACCCAAACGGGGTCTTTGTGGCTTGTGCGAGGTTGGAAGTGGAAGACGTAGTCAGAAACCAGAAATTCTGCTCCGTCCCCAACGGCTGGGTAGTATCGACAGTCGTCTTCGTCAACCAGGTATCGCCCTGCCCAAAGCCATTGATGGCGCCGAAAAAGGTATTGCTGGGGTCAGTCGGCGTAGCAACGCTGGCGCCATTAGCGTCGGTGGCATGCGTACCCCGACCGTTGTTGGCATTGATATACGGCTCCATCATGGAAAATAATTTCACGTTGGTATTCCCTTGACTCGGCCAGGCGTCCTTATTCCCCGTGGTCAGATAACGTGCGCCTCCGGCGGCGCTGAGATCGGTGTTATCCAGGGCGACGACATTAAATTCGACGAGGTGCGCATTGGCAGGGGTGACGAAGCTCATCAGTTGATTCCATGAGGCTCCGTAAGCACCGCCAGTAAGGTCCCAGGTTTGGCTAAAGCCAGCCTGTCCGTTCGTAGCGAGCATATCGTTCATTGCCATGCCGAGATCGAACAGACCCGAAATGTCATCACCACCGGTGGTTGCAGAAGTACCACCGTAATAACGTACGTTGAGCAGCAGTTCGCCATTACCGGTGGCGCCGCCATCGATAGCGGCAATGGCCGGGGCCGAGGCTGCCATGATGGCAGCGAGAGCGAGTGCCTTGATTTTAAAATTCATCTTCATTGCGGATACTCCATAGGTAGTTAGTGTTGCACCAAATAAATCAAAATCCGGCTGACTGATCCATGAAACACCGTCTCATCTGATCAACCGTCTTGGAGCAACCCGGCTACCTCCGCTTGCAGTGGAGACCCGCAGCTTTCCGTCCCCGCCTCGCAACGGGTTTGGCTTTGTTCCTGACCGGCTCGAGCGCTTGTACCTGTTGCCGGACGTTTGCCACTATATGCAGGAATCGTTAAGTGCTCGTGAAGCGCGACCGTGGTTTTCGTAGTACTTCTTAACTATTTTTTGTATCGCTACTGCGCCTGATCAATCTCAAACTCTGCTTCATGCGCTCCGACATGCTAAGAACTTTATGTGACGGCAAATCGATAAGCGGACGAGCTTTTCATGAGACGTTCGGACTATGCGGCAATGAGGCGGTATACCGATGGTCCCGATGAATTGCGGGATGGGGGAGCGGGTGGAAGAATTACATCTGACGCGATCGCAGCGGAACGAAACCAGGCTTCCTTTAAAGCGTAATCTTCAATGCCATGGCTTTGGCCACCGCATGGGCCCGGTTGTTAACATTTAGCTTGCGCAGGATTTTTTGGATATGGTTTTTAACAGTAAGCGGACTGATATTCAGCAAACTTGCGATTTCCTGATTATTCTTGCCCGTCTGCACGTGACGTAGAATTTCCGTTTCCCGGTCGGTGACAAGTTTCCTGGTTTTTCCCGCCACAATACCGTGCTTCTGATGGCGTTCATGGAACAGTATGCGCACCAGCGCCATATGCATATGGGGCATCAGCAGCTCAAGGAAATACGCATGACGCTCGGTTAATGCACCTGAAATTTGCGTAAAGGTGAAGAAACTTCTTGTGCGGCCATTGGCATCAAACATGCCGTGCGCTGCAATGCGCTCCAGATCGTCACCCTTGAGGTCGGCCGCAAAATGCTTATACGCATTCGCGCCGGGATTATGTGGGCAAAGCAGCAGTGGCTGATTTCTCCCCAGACTCCACGCGGACATGGCGCGGAATATTATTCCGCCATCCGGCCGGCAAAGCTCGGAAATTTTCAGTTCGTTGATATTTGTCCGGCTGAACTTTTCGATATTGACAGCCTGACCGGACCCTTCATCGAATATGCATATGAGCATGCCATGCGGCAGCAGGCTTTGTACCTCGCCTTGTGCCCATAAAAAAAACTGGTGACGCTGTAAAACAGTGATCGATGAATCGATAATTCGGAATAGATATTCCAGCTCTCGTTCCGTCAGAGTAAAAACTCTCTCCATATTCTCCTACGCCCTGATTATTCGTATCGTATGTGGGCCATGGCCATCGGCACAGTGCTATTGTTCAATTCAGAAGATTGCCTATTTTCACGGCGGTGTATGACAAATTCATTAAGATAACGTGTCAAATTCATGAACAATGAGATAGGTAAAATGGATCACGTCAAACACTTGTGGAAATATTTCATTTGGATAGGACGCCCGCGAACAAGTCCACGTGTTTGCTTCCAGGCAGGCTGGCTCCCATTTGGTTCGTGTTTGCACTTCGGGCGAGCAAGATAAGCAGCGTGCTTCAATTGAATTGAATTGAGAACAATTGTTCTCTATAATAAGGACAATTGTTCTCAATTCATTTTTTATCATGCAGCAACTGGATATCTTTTCCTACCTCGGCAAGCTTCAGGATTACTATGCCCGGGAAAAAATCATTCCCTCGACAACGCAATTGTCTGTGCTGTGGAACGGAAAGGCGCGTTCCTGGACACATCAGATCGTTCAGCGTTTAAAGGAAGAGGACTTTCTGGAAAATGCGCCGGGTGGCCGACTACGTCCGGGACCCCGTTTTTTCGAGCGGACGGTCGGGCATACGGTCCGGGCGGGATTACCCCAGCAGGCTTCGGATGTTCAGCCTGAATTGCTGCGCATAGATGATTATCTTATCGAAAATCCCTCTCAAACCATTCTGTTTCCCGTCAAAGGCGATTCGATGACTGATCTGGGAATACTCGATGGCGATATGGTGATTATTGAGCGCAGCCATTCGGCTTCTTCCGGTCAGATTGTATTGGCAATCGTGGATAACGAGTTCACGCTCAAAGTCCTGTCCAAAGATCAGGAAGGTTATTACCTCGAAGCGCGAAACGAGAGGCGAAGCAAGGACTATCCGCCTATCCGGCCCAAGCAGGAACTGGAAATCTACGGGTTTTACGTCGGCCTGTTTCGAAAAACCCGGGTTGCGGGACACCGCCCCGGTTCCAGCCGGTAATCGATGAAGGTTTCGCCATGTCAATGCTCGCCCCCTCAACCTCGGCGCCCTCGGCATCCTCGGCTCCGCCATCGCTTTTACAGATCGAAGCACGATTCAAAAACAGGATCTGGCGCGGAGATGCATTGGGATCTTCAACTGATCCGATTATTTCCAGCGGCTTCGATAAACTGGACAAGGAATTGCCCGGAGGGGGATGGCCTACTCGCAATCTCATCGAGTTATTGCTGCCGGCAGAAGGGCTGGGGGAAATAAGATTATTGAGTCCATCGCTTGAGCAGACCACCCGGAGCGGGAGGAATATTCTATTGGTGAGTCCGCCTTATATTCCTTATATGCATGCATGGGAACACCTGGACATCGATAGCCGGCGTATTGTGATTGCCAGGGTTTACAAACCTGCCGAGCGATTATGGGTGCTTGAACAAGGCATCAAAAGCACCGCCTTCGGGACTATTATCGGCTGGCTACCCGAGGTAAGCCAGCAAACGACACGCAGGCTGCAAATCATTGCGCGAACCGCCGCCAGCCTCGTTTTCCTGTTCAGGCCGTTAAGCGCGCAATTTGAACCCTCCGCAGCCCCGTTAAGAATACTGCTCGGTTCAGGGCAAAGACATACTCTTTCCTTGTACTTGCTGAAGCGCCGGGGGGTTCCGCTTGCCTTGCCGATTCGCATCTCTCTCCCCTGGACCAGAAGCTTCTCCAGCTCCGTTGCGTCCTTGCCCGCTTCAGCCCGACACCATGCTGTGGATCGCTCTTCATTGCCCGACATTATCGCTTGACTGGATTGAGCGCCGGTTTCCCGCCGTGTTGATTCCTGCAATGGCGGTGACTGTTCGCAAGGGTAACCAGGTATATATCCAGCAGGCCAATAAGCCGGCGCAACAGCAGGGCGTGACGGCTCATCAATCCTTGGCCAGTGCTTTGTCTCTTTTTCCTGATCTGATAGTGGTGGAGCATGATCCGAACGAAGAAATGAAAGCGCTGCAAGAAGCGGCATATGCCGCCTTGCGTTTCACGCCAAATGTCGTGATGCAAGGCAGCGGCCTCATTGCCGAAGTTTCTGCCAGCCTGAAATTGTTTGGCGGTCTGAAAAAGTTATGCCAATTACTCAACCGGGCAGTGGCTGCGCAAGGTTTGCAACTCTGCGCAGGTGTTGCTCCTACCGCCGGGGGAGCATGGCTGCTGGCGCGATCCGCATCGCCGCAAACCGCCATCAACGGGGCAGGTGCCAAGTTTCGTTCAATGCTCGATTCCCTGCCCGTCAGTTTGCTGGAATCGGCCCAGCCTCATCTTGAAGTCATTCACGGCATAGGCTGCAAAACGCTGGCGGAGTTACAGCAGTTGCCGCGCAGTGGAATAGCACGCCGATTTGGTCCGGATTTGCCGGCAGAGCTGGATCGTGCCTACGGCGACTCTCCCGATCCGCAAAAGTGGCTGGAAGTACCGGAATATTTTCAGCAAAAAATGAGATTGATGGCGCAAGTTGAAAGTGTCGAATTATTGCTGGTGCCCGTGCAGCGCATGATCGAGCAGATGTGCGGCTGGCTGTCTGCCCGACACGCGGCGGTTTCAGCATTTTCATTTGTTTTGCACCACGAATATTCCCTCCGCCAGCCGCACAAATCCACTCCCATAAACATAAGACTTTCTGAACAAAGCAGCGACTCCAGGCATTTAATAATTTTGCTCCGTGAACGCATGGAGCGTACAAAAATACCCGCTCCGGTTTGTGAACTGGAATTGGCAGCCGACCAAATCACAGCGGGGGCGAATGCCAATCTGGAACTGTTTCCCACCGTGCAATCGGAATCGACTTCACTGAACCGGTTTATCGAGAAACTTTCCTCCCGCCTGGGGCCGCAAGCCATCACGGGCTTAAAGATTGTCTCCGACCACCGTCCGGAATGCAGCCAGAGATTTGAGCTACTGGAAACGAGTGGAATGAATGGATTGAGGGAAACATATCGGGAAATAATCCCAACGGAATGGCCCCGCCCCGCCTGGCTGATGGAAACTCCACTGGAACTGAAGCTGCAGCGCCGCCAACCGGTCTATGGCTCGTCGTTGAAGCTGATTGAAGGGCCTGAACGGATCGAGGCGGGCTGGTGGGATGATGCGCTGATCGCACGCGATTATTTCATAGCGGAAAATGAGCTTGGCCAATTGTTATGGATCTACCGCGAGCATGATCCGGCAGAAGATAAAAAAGGTGAGGCAGATAGCTGGTATTTGCAGGGACTATTTGGATAATCATGTCTTCCCCTGTTCCCTCTTATCCCTCTTACGCTGAGCTTCATTGCTGTTCCAGCTTCAGCTTCCTGAAGGGAGCCTCCCTGCCTGAAGAACTGGTGGAGCATGCTGTAACCTTGGGCTATACCGCACTGGCCATCACGGATGAATGCTCCATGGCGGGAGTGGTGAGAGCCCATTCGGAAGCCAAAAAAGCCGGTCTGCATCTTCTGATCGGCAGTCAGTTCATTCTGGAGGATGGATTACGTCTGGTCTGCCTGGCCATGAACCGGGAGGGCTACGGCAATCTATGCGAGCTGATAACACTGGCAAGGCAACGTGCCGTGAAAGGGACTTACCGTATAAGCCGCGCAGATTTCGAAAGCTGCCCCGATGCGCCTCATCTTGCTCTACTGCAGGATTGCCTGGTCTTATTGATCCCTCGTTTCAATCAGGCGGACAGTTCTTTAATAGAAGACATGAACTGGGCAATGTCGCTATTCCCGAAACGCTGCTGGGCCGCTGTCGAGCTATTGCTTCATGCCGGCGAAGATCTGCTGTTCGAGAGAATACGGCAGGCATCGGATATCACGGGCATGCCGCTTGTCGCCGCGGGGGACGTGCATATGCATGACAGTTCCCGCAAACCTCTGCAAGATACCATGACGGCCATCCGTCTCGGTAAACCGCTGAGCGAATGCGGTTATGGATTGCAGCCCAATGCGGAACAGCATCTGCGCACAAGATTGCAGCTGGAGCAACTTTATCCGCCGGAACTCTTGCAGGAGACGGCTTCAGTTGCGGTTCGTTGTACTTTTTCGCTGGATGAGTTGCGTTATGAATATCCTGAAGAACTGGTCGAGACTAATGAAACACATGCAGCCTATCTGCGGCGCATGGTTGAAGAGGGCATGGCAAGAAGGTTTCCGGAAGGCGCCTCAGCCAAGGTCAGGAAACAGATTGAGCATGAGTTGCAGCTGATCGCCGATCTTGACTATGAACCCTATTTCCTGACTGTATTCGATATCGTAAAGTTTGCGCGCTCGCGCGGCATTCTCTGCCAAGGGCGCGGATCGGCAGCCAATTCCGCGGTCTGCTATTGCCTGGGTATCACCGAGATTGATCCGGAGCACAGCAGTCTGTTGTTTGAGCGGTTTATTTCGAAAGAACGTAACGAGCCTCCCGATATTGATGTCGATTTCGAGCACCATCGCCGTGAGGAAGTTATTCAGTATATCTATCAGAAATATGGCCGGGACCGTGCCGCCATTGCCGCCACGGTCATTACCTACCGTACGCGTTCGGCGGTTCAAGATATCGGCAAGGCGCTGGGGCTCGATATCGAAAGGATCAAGCGCCTATCTGCTTCTTTTGCCTGGTGGGATAAAACTTCGGATATGCGTCAACGCCTGACTGAGAACGGCTTCGATCCCGACAGTTCGGTCATCCGGAAGCTGATCCAATTGATTCCAGTCTTATATGGATTTCCGCGACATTTATCACAACATGTAGGCGGCTTTGTCATTGCGCGTGACAAGCTGTGCCGTATCGTACCCATCGAAAACGCCGCCATGGCGGATCGCCGAATTATTCAATGGGATAAGGATGATCTCGCAGCAATAGGGTTGATGAAAATTGACGTGCTGGCGCTAGGCATGCTATCGGCCATCCGCCGCACGCTCGATCTGATTTCCGCCCTGCGTGGCGCGCCCTTTCAGGTGCAGGATATTCCGACAAAAGATGAAGCAACATTCGACATGATCTGCAAGGCCGACACTATTGGCGTCTTCCAGATCGAATCCCGCGCGCAGATGTCCATGCTGCCGCGTTTGAAGCCACGGACTTTCTACGATCTGGTGATAGAAGTCGCCATCGTCCGTCCAGGACCGATTCAGGGAGACATGGTGCACCCTTATCTGCGCCGCAGACAGGGATTGGAAGACGTTGATTATCCAGGCGAAGGAGTGAAAGCCGCCTTGGAACGCACCTTGGGTGTACCGATTTTCCAGGAACAAGTGATGCAACTGGCCATGTTTGCCGCCAACTTCACCTCGGGTGAAGCCGACCAGTTGCGCCGATCCATGGCTGCCTGGAAGAGAAAAGGAGGGCTAGGCCCCTTCCATAAGAAGTTAATCGATGGAATGACCAGCCGAGGTTATACCCTCGAATTTGCTGAACGGCTCTTCCGCCAAATCGAGGGTTTCGGCGAATATGGATTTCCGGAATCGCATTCTGCAAGCTTTGCACTGCTGGTTTATGTGTCGGCCTGGCTTAAATGCCACGAACCTGCCGCCTTCCTGTGCGCAATGCTGAACAGTCTGCCCATGGGTTTTTACAGCGCCTCGCAACTGATTCAGGATGCCAGGCGGCATGGTGTTCACATCAGGCCGGGGGACGTGACTCTCAGCGATTGGGATTGCACACTTGAAGAACAGGCCGACAATTCTTCTCAACCTATACAACCCGCCGTCCGGCTAGGCTTGAACAGGGTGAAAGGGATGGGTCTGGAAGCAGCCAAGCGCATTGTCGAAGCAAGGACAAGCTCATCTTTTGAAAACACGACCGATCTGGCAAACCGCGCATCGCTGAATACCGCTGAAATGCGGGCTCTCGCCAGTTCCGACGCGTTATGCACCTTGTCAGGCCATCGGCGACAAACGCTCTGGGCCGTAGCATCCCACATAAAACAACGAGACCTGATGCGAAATGCGCCAGTAAGAGAGACATTACCAGTTATCGCGGCCGCGCCTGAAGGGGAAGAAATTACCGCTGATTACGCCAGCACGGGACTTACCCTGCGCCGGCATCCACTTGCACTGTTGCGTCCCAAACTAGCCAGAATGAATTTGCGTTCTGCAATGGAGCTGGATAATTATCCAACCGGGCGGCTGGTCAGAACAACCGGTATCGTAACCTGCCGGCAGCGCCCAGGAAGCGCCAATGGCGTCATGTTCGTAACGCTTGAAGATGAGACCGGGATAACGAATGTCGTGGTATGGAGCCAGCTTGTCCATAAGCACCGCCGTGAGGCATTGAACTCAAGGCTTTTAACGGTGTATGGCGTATGGCAATGTGAAAGCGATGTCAAACATGTGATCGCCAAGCGGCTGGTTGATCATAGTCATTTGCTAGGTAATCTCATCGTGGGAAGCCGGGATTTTCATTAGTCCCGAATGACCCCCTGCAACCGGAGAAGCAGATGTAAGGGAACAATAAGCGGCGCGCATTGCGCGATATGAAGCTATACGAAGCACTTGTTTTTCCTGTATTGCCATCTATAAATGAAATGCCTGCTGCGACTGCGGTTCGAGTGCAAATAACCAAACTGACTCTTACCCGGCTTCCAAATGATACGAGTTTGTAATTCATTGAGATAAGCGAAGCCGTAACCAAACAAAGCGATGCATCAATGTTGGGCTGCGTGATAAAGCCGCAACCCATTTAAGGGCTAACCGCTAAGAGGAGATGCGAAATGAACATGAAGATGCCAGGTTTTACCGCCGAGTCCTCGGTCTACAGAACGAGAGGACATTACCAGGCGACGCCGGGTTTTAATGCGGATGGTAGCGTTGTACAGCCACAAGCATGTGATCTCGCCTGCCTGGGCGAATGCAGGGAGGGCTGTGTTGGCCTCACTGGCAGGGAGCATGCTCAATGCATAAGGTTTTGCAGGATAGAATGTGGCTGCATTTCACAGCCACCGGTATGTGGCCCGTGTCGATGCGAGGCACAAACGGGTTGGTCGCAGCGATGCTGCCGCCCTGACGGAACGAATTGTTCTGAGCGGCCTTGTACGCCGCCGGGAGAGGGATGCACTGTCCAGGATAATCGTACCTGCCTCCCTTGGCCGTTCGACTCTATCTGCTGGGGTAGTTGCGAGCGGACTTGTTGCCATTGGTCGGGCTGCGATCAGTTGCTCTGCGGCGTGTCGGAGTGCTGACAGCCTGCACAGCAGGCTGTGAATGAAGGGGTACTGCATTGCAGATTAAAACCAGGGAATAAATCGACCAGCCTCATGTGCATCAGCGCTGGGAGTCGTCCTTGTAATTGCGAAATGCCCTGGCTCCGTCACCAAAAAGGAGTCTGCCATGTTACACACTGCCATACTTGCGCTCGGCATAATAATTGCAAGCAATGCTTTTGCAGATCCTCAAGGGGTAAACAGCGAGGCTGGTCAAGTTTGTCCCGACAGTGTTCCGGCCACAAGTTGCGAAATAGATAAGGATAAAGCGACCAGGTTGCAGAACCTACCTGGGGATTCTATCCGCCTGGCTGCGGTAGACACGCAGGATGAACCACGTTGCGCCGCAGATGGCGTTTGTAACCTCGCTGTGTGCAGCGCGGCACAAGACCCGGATTGTCCCAAAGATCTGCCGCTTGGCGCGGGAGCTGATCCCGCAACCACTCCGGCGGTTTCCCTCGAAACCGTCGATTGCACCAGCACCCAGTCTGTGAACATCCTCGCCGTGGCCTGGAACCTGGTGGATGATTGGGCCAACTTCGAACGCACGGTAGAGTCGACTACCGGTTCCAGCCTCGGTAATTGCATTCGCAGCCGATTCAGGGATAACGCCCGCGTGATCTGCGAGCAGCAGACAAACTGCAACAATAGAGGCGCTGCGTTTTGGGACGGTCTTCACCTCTTAACCGGACCACCCGCATTTTCGGCACTTTCTTTAACAATATTGCCGACGCCCCGGCACCCGACCGCCGTGCCTGCTACGCGGCTCTGCTGATGCATGAATTTTCGCATTCCTGCGATCGCGTCTTTGAAAAGCCCCGCGCCGAAGCTCGTGAGGCAGCCGCTTTTACTTATTGGCGGACGCGCTTTCCTGGTACAGCGGGCTGGACCAGGACGGGCACCAATGGAACAGGCTGTGGCCTGGATTGAGCTTTTATTTGAGCGCGGGACAATTGCTGCGGGATGAATTTCATCCCAACCTTTTTACCCTTTAATAAACGCCCCGAGGAAATGGAGCCAGCTCCCTTTCGCAGGCTGATGAAGCTTGAACGCCTGCCCATCGGTACACTGCCATGAAATGCCCCTGAGCTTCGGGCTGATTTATCCATTACCAAGGCGCGCCTCATATGCACTCCTTCGGTTACTTTTTATTGAGGCAATTCGCCTGTGCTTGATAACCTTCTGCTGAACACTACACTACTAATAGAGGTTATCTCTTTGCGCAAATGTGTCGCAATTTGATAAAAATTCGCAACCGATTTTGAATCGTATTGCCCGTCTGCTGCAAAGCTATTGTCGGATCAAGCGAATCTCGCTACAAATTATTGAGCTCGGCCCAATCAACTATGGCAATTAGCCGCAGTTACGCAACTTGGGGAAACTGGACGCTTGCCCATCCTTTTACGGCGCTGTCCATATTGGTTGCGCTCGGGGTTCTCGCCGCCCAATACACAGTCGGTCATTTGACCATCGATACCAATACCGGCAAGCTCATTGCTCCCGATGCGCCTTTTCAGCAATACCGTCGCCTTTATGAACAGGCTTTTTCACAGGATTTGAGCACGCTGGTACTGGTGGTTGAGTCGGATACGCCTGAACTGACCAAGTCCTTCAGTAGAAGACTGCTGGACCTGCTCAGCAAAGATGCTGAGCACTTCAATTCGGCCTACATTCCCAATGACAATGAATTCTTCCGTCAAAACGGCCTGCTTTATCTGGATACTGACGAGTTACAGGCGTTATCAAATAACCTGTCGGCCGCCCAGCCGTTTCTCGGCAGAATTGGCCAGGAACCCAATCTGAAAGGGTTTTTTTCTATTTTTGAGGATGCCCTGAAGGCCACAGCCCCCAAGGCTACGGATAAGGAGGCAACCGACACAGCCCCGGCTATCCCCATCGATCTAGCCGCGCTGACTGACAAGATCGCGCTGGTTTTGCACAAAACGGCCAATGGCAAAAATGCCTTGCTCTCCTGGGAGTCGCTGATTGCTGAAGAGAGAAAACGTTCCAGCAAGGAGTTCATCATTGCTTCGCCCAAGCTCGATCACTCGGAAATCCGTCCCGCCCGAGGCGCGATCGAGGCCATCCGCAAAGCTGCCGCCGATATTCAGGAGCCCGGTCTGCCGGCCGTCAAGGTTTGGGTGACTGGCGAGATCGGCCTTGAAGATGACGAGCTTGCCGGCATCAGCACAGGCACCTTTACCGCCAGTGTTTTCTCCATTGTCCTGGTGTTATTTATTTTGCTGGTTGCCTACCGGTCTATTTTACTTACGGTAGCCACGCTGCTGACCCTGGCCGTGGGCATGCTTTTCTGCGGCGCATTCGCGGCTATTGCCGTGAAGGAATTAAACTTGATTTCACTCGCTTTTGCGGTATCCAATATCGGCCTGGGTGTGGAATATGCCATTCATTTTTGCTTACGCTATCAGGACAAATTAAAGGAGCACGACAATAAAGAGCTGGCACTGCGCGATGCCTTCATGACCGTGGGCCCCTCGCTGTTACTGGCTGCAGGAACCACATCCATCGGACTGTACGCTTTCATACCGACTGATTACAAGGGCGTTGCAGAGCTTGGCCTGCTAGCAGGGACAAGTCTGTTTATTTGCCTGTTAATCACACTGGTTTCCCTGCCAGCCCTGCTAAAAATCCTGCCGGCACTGAGAAGGCCCGGGCTGAAAGAAGGTCAGCATCCCCTCTCGAACCTGTCAAGGAAGCTGGCGGCCTTACCGATCCGATATGCCAAACCGGTTTCCTTTACTACCCTTGTTCTCGCGCTCATCTCCATCGTATTGGCATTTGACGTGAAGACGGATTTTAGCCCGGTCAACCTTCGCGACCCTCATACCGAATCGGTTGTTGCGTTCAAGAGATTGATGGAAGACGAAGACACCTCACCGATGATGTTGAACGTCCTGACCAGGGATGAGAACAGCACCAAAATCCTGCAAAAAGAGCTGTCGGCATTGGCTTCGGTTGGCAAGACCATCAGTCTTTTTGACCTTCAGCCCACGGACCAGGACGAAAAACTGGCCATGGTTGAAGAACTGGGGCTGATACTTGGGCCGCAGGTGCAGCATTTCCCCCAATTGGAAACCAATGTCGATCCGGCCCCCAGCATCACCGGCGTGATAAAAGCCATTGATACCGTCCTGCCACAAAAAGCCAATGCCCGTGATCGCGCGTCATTGACAAAGTTAAAAACGGAATTGCAGGAAATTTTGATCGAACTCGATGCACGGCCGCAATCCAGCCAGAAGATTTTCATTGAAAAAATACATACTGCGCTGCTTGGCACGTTGCCGCACGTCATGGGTGAATTATCAATCAGCCTGGAAGCCAAGCCTATCAGGCTGGACCATCTGCCGCCCCATATCAAGGATCGATGGCTTAGCAAGGACGGTTGGTACCGCATCCAGATTTTTCCAAAAAAAGACCTGAATGATCTGACCAATCTTAAGGAATTTATTATCGAAGTGCAATCGGTTGCACCTGAAATAACCGGTCTGCCGATCATTTATTGGGAATCGATGAAGGAAGTCATCGAAGCCTTTCAGCAGGCCATTGTGGTCGCCCTGGTTGCCATCGCACTGGTTTTGATCGCTATCCGGCGCAGCGTTCTGGATACAACGCTGGTCATGGCAACACTCATACTGGCGGGGCTCTTTACCATGGCTTGTGCGGCTCTCACCAATACTCCCGTCAATTTTGCGAACATCATCGCCCTGCCGCTGTTATTGGGACTGGGAGTCGACAATGGCATCCACATGCTCGTCAAGCTGCGCGAGTCACTTTCCGGCTCCGAAGACTACGATATTTACCAGTCCAGCACCGCCAGAGCCATATTTTTTGGGGCCTTGACCACTTCCACCAGCTTCGGAGGATTGGCTTTCTCCCCGCATGCCGGTATCTCCAGCATGGGCTTGATCATTACCATAGGCATATTCTGGATCATGGTTTGCACATTTATTATTCTTCCGGCCCTGAGTAAACTGATATTAAGCCGCAAGGAGGGTAATCAACGGCGGGCGGGATAAGACAGGCAGATTGTAGTGGTCTAATTTGCACAGACACTTTGATAAATGGATTATTCATTTATGGAGGAGTTTATGATGACGAAACGCAGGGCGCGCAGCGAAATTTGACCCCGGCTTCAAAATGGAATTCGTGCCGCCGTGAAGGACTAGGGATTGCCCGTCAATGACGCTTGCAGCAGCGTGGATCTGGCCGAGATGGTAGTTCGGCGCTGGGTGAAGCAATTTCAGTCTGAACTGAACGGGCAGCCGGGCATTGGCCAACCGCTCACGGTCGAGCAGTAGCGCATCCGGCGACTGAATTTGAGAATCGGCAACTACGAATGGATAACGATCTATTAAAAAAAGTCTCAGCCGTCTTTGCCTCGAGCTGAAATGACCTGTTGACTGGCTCGTGAATTGCAACACAGCAAAAAAGGGATCTGATCTGGGTCAGACCCCTTTTTTATCCATTTGACCCGGCCCACAAGTCCGGTTTTTCTAGGTCTACTAAAAAACGGAGGATACTATTACTGCTTATACGGTTTTTTATCCATTACTTCCTGATCTCTGTATTCGTGTTTCACTCCCGGCGGTAAATCCTTGGGCATCTTTTCGCGCATGATTTCAGAGGTTGAACTCGGCTGATCCCCCTTCTTGCCTCCGTCCCGCTTGCTTGTATCTTGAGGAGGGGTGGGTTTAGCGGTTGTTTCCTTGTTCTTGTCGGAATCATCCGATCCAGCGGCCGCGCCGAAGCTGCAAACAGCCGTGAAGGCAGCCAGAATAACAGTCACTATGAGTTTATTCATTTCAAGCTCCTATGGTGAATTGCGAGGTAGATAAAAATATGGTTTCGGTGACTTATATTGGTGCTGTTTTCAGACATAGGGCCGCCAACAGGCCGACGGACTTTCGCTAATTTCCCATCAACGTACTTGTAGAGACAATACGTATACTCTTCGATAACATCGGTGCGCTAACGCACCATAGGGTTGCATTGCAGCAGACAGCCAAATTTAGGCATTAGAGCTATAAAGTGAAAATAGGGTCGGAGATTGAGGTTTCCCCTGAACGCTGTAGGACTAGGTGATCATAATGCAGGCGCGAAAGCACAGTGTTAAGCTCCCGGGATATTGCTTTAGAATTGAAGGTGCAGTTTCCGTGCTTTGCCCGCCTCGCCGATTACGCATAATACGAACGAGGCAAGACAGGCAATCAGCAGCAGCACGGTCAGGCGGTCTTTCCCAGTGGATCGGTTGGAATTGAATCCCAGGCCGAAAAACTCACTCTTCAGATCGCGGCAGGCCTCCTCAATCTGCTTCGTGGCGCATAGACGGCGATAACCGCGCCGGCACTCAGGTGAGCCAGTTCGGGGTATACGGCCAACAGTCATAGCTCGCGCCGCGAGCGGTATTCTGCGGGCTGTGGCGCGAGCGTGCTCCTTTGCCCAGGCGGCCTTTTTTGCAAGAAAATGGTGTCTGACCCCATTTTTATTGCTCAGGGAGTAGGTTACCTGATTTAGGGCACCTATTTTTCGACCTTTGCGCTAACAGCATTTTTGAAAAACAAAAGGTAGTTCACACAAAACATGGCCGCCGCGAGCAATTGGGCAGCATCGCCTTGATTCAGAGGACTACTCAGCGCTCCTTCATGCGCCATCTGATTGCGCAGAGTCCATAACTTAACGATAAGCTCTATGATTCTCTAGTCCAACGGTTTGATGCCGTATAACCGGCAAGTCACAACCCCAAGTCATCCCACATATTATCCACCCTCGCCTTCACATTCGCATCCATCACAATCGGTGTGCCCCACTCGCGGCTGGTCTCCCCCGGCCATTTATTGGTAGCATCCAAGCCCATTTTCCCGCCCAAGCCGGATACCGGACTGGCAAAGTCCAGATAGTCGATCGGCGTATTTTCCACAATCAGGGTGTCACGCGCGGGATCGACCCGAGTCGTAATGGCCCAAATGACTTCCTTCCAGTCACGGATATTAACGTCATCATCGGTGACAATAATGAATTTGGTGTACATGAATTGCCTGAGGTAGCTCCACACGCCGAACATAACGCGCTTGGCGTGGCCTGCGTACTGCTTTTTCATGCTCACTACCGCCATGCGGTAGGAGCAGCCTTCCGGCGGCAGATAGAAATCAACGATTTCCGTAAACTGCTTTTGCAGCAAGGGTACGAACACTTCATTGAGCGCGACGCCGAGTATGGCAGGCTCGTCCGGCGGCTTGCCGGTATAGGTGGAATGGTAGATGGGGTCGCGTCGCATGGTGATGCGCTCGACCGTGAATACAGGAAACGTTTCCTGCTCGTTGTAGTAACCGGTGTGGTCGCCGAACGGGCCTTCCACAGCTGTTTCGTCAGGATAAATATAACCTTCCAACACGATTTCTGCGCTTGCCGGAACCTGTAGATCATGACTCAGGCATTTGACGATTTCAGTCTTCGCGCCGCGCAGCAATCCAGCGAATTGATATTCGCTCAGGCTATCCGGCACCGGCGTCACCGCGCCGAGTATGGTTGCCGGGTCCGCCCCCAGCGCCACCGCGATGGGATAAGGCTGTCCGGGATTAGCGAGACAAAAATCGCGGAAATCCAACGCCCCGCCGCGATGGGCCAGCCAGCGCATGATCAGCTTATTGGGCCCGATCACCTGTTGCCGGTAGATACCGAGATTCTGCCGCGTCTTGTGCGGACCTCTGGTAACGGTCAATCCCCAGGTGATCAGCGGGCCCACATCTCCCGGCCAGCAGGTCTGGATTGGCAGCCGACCAAGGTCGACGTCTTTGCCTTCCCATACGATTTCCTGGCAGGGGGCTCGTGAAAGCTCTTTCGGCGCCATATTGAGTACCTGCTTCAGCACGGGGAATTTATCCCATGCATCTTTCAAGCCTTTGGGCGGGTCGGGTTCTTTAAGATAAGCAAGGAGTTTTCCGACTTCCCGCAGCGCTCCAACCGAATCCTGCCCCATGCCCATTGCCACGCGCCGGGGGGTGCCGAACAGATTTCCCAGCACCAAGATGGTATGCCCCTTGGGCTTTTCGAACAGAATGGCCGGACCGCCTGCTTTCAATACCCGGTCGCAGATTTCGGTCATTTCCAGATGGGGATCGATTTCGGCGCTTATGCATTTCAGTTCGCCCTGATTTTCCAGTTGGGCGATAAAATCGCGCAGATCCTTGTATTTCATGTGGACCGCTTATGAGGTTGCCGTTAGAAGGTAATCAAGCGCAATGCCGGCAAATATCGTTGCGCCCACCCAGTTGTTGTGAAGAAAAGCCTTGAAGCAGTGCGCCCGGTCGCGGTCGTGAATCAGGCGGTACTGATAAAATATCAGTCCCAGCGCAACCGCTAGACCCGCATAGTAAATAACGCCCAGTTGATGGATAACTCCTATCGCGGTCATCATGCCAAGAAAAATAATATGGCACAGCATCACGCCCGCTACATCGAAACGGCCGAAAGTTATGGCGGAAGTCTTGATGCCAATCTTGAGATCGTCAACCTTGTCCACCATTGCGTACTCTGTGTCGTAAGCGATTACCCAAAGGAGGTTCGCCGCCATCAATAGCCAGGCCATGTAGGGTACTTCCCCGGTCTGTGCGGCAAAAGCCATTGGGATGCCGAAGCTGAAGGCAATGCCTAGGTAAGCTTGTGGCATGGCGAAGAAGCGCTTGGTGAATGGATAGCTCGCGGCGAGAAAAAGTGCGAGCACCGACAGCTCAAGCGTAAGCCGGTTGAGCGGCAATATCAGCAGAAACGCGCACAGACTTAATCCGGCCGCCAGCAGCAAGGCTTCTTTGGAACTCAGCTTGCCGGTGGCCAACGGACGATTTTTGGTGCGCTCAACATGCGCATCGAAATTGCGATCGGCATAGTCGTTGACGACGCAGCCGGCGGAGCGCATCAGCACCGTGCCCAGCACGAATATCACCAGAATATCCGTGCTGGGCGCACCACCTGCGGCCAGCCACAGGCCCCATAAAGTCGGCCACAGCAGCAGCAATATGCCGATGGGCTTATCCAGCCGCATCAGCTTTTCATAATGACCCAGACGCTGTGTTAACGTCACTATGCCAACTCCAGAATGGAAGGAAGAAATACTTCGGTAACCAGTATGGATTGCCCATGCAGGCTGAATAAGGAGCGCCGCGCCCACAGGCCGGGTGGCTTTGCCTGCAAACCCCGGCAGGCACGGCTGAAAAGCGGATGCGCTGAATTCAATCTTTTGAACCGGAGGGCCGTGCGTTTTATCACGGGATTGGTAAACAATACGGTACCCAGTGACTTGTTACCAAGACCGCTCAACCCGCGCCACGCGCCCCGCAGATCTTTCCTCGCTACTACCGAATGTGCAAATACCACCGGCGTGCTGCCACAATACAAATACACTTCCCGTACCAGGGCCAGTTCATTCCGGCGCAGGTTCATCACGGCAAGTTCGTCTCCGCATGCCTTGGCCAGCGACTGGAATACCGGTTTAACGCTAAACTCTCTACAGCAGCGCTGCTGGATCAGCTGAGTAAGCGAACCGCGGTTCTGCAACCAGCCGCGAGCTCGGGTTGAAACGGACGACGGCACGGGATGCCATGACGATAACTGGACAGCGTTCATTACAGCGAAACTGAAAAGGGTGAATTATGCCGCATAATCCGACGTGGCTAAACCTTATCCCCGAAGAACATCCGTTCGAGAACGTTTCGCGCTCCTTAGGGTTTGTTGCCTATCCGGCGGACAAACGCCTGGCTTATCCCAACGGGTAATTGAGGAAGGGTAACGGTATCTCGGCTAAAAGGGTTAATGAATTATCCGGAGTGTTCGATACTCTCAAATATTCCTCAATTCCTGTGACGACGTTAAGGAGTAATGTAAGGCTCACGGAAAAAGCTCCGGCTGCCGGGAAATACCGTCGTGTCTCCAAAATCCCGTACATGAAACCTTTGAAAGTCTACTAATTCATCAAGAGGACAACTGAAAGCTGGAAAGACCGCCTTTCCATGCTCCAGCGGGAATTTCTATTCTCGCGTCCCTCAACAACTCCGCCAATCATCCGTTAATGCCTACTCAGTCGCTGACTTGTACTTTGGTCCAATTGGCATGCGTCTTCAAATCCGTATGATGGACGCTTCGTTAGTTTCTATTGAAGCGATCGACCGTTAATAACCATGGTTTCCGAGTCGTAAAACAGGATCGAAAAAAAATGAATATGATGAATTTCGTTTCAGTATTTGGAAAACTCGGCGCGGTATTTGCCTCGCTAGTTATTTTGGCAGGCGCTTATCCTGCTTACGCAAGCCTGTACTTCGAAGTGGACGACGCGGGGACTACAGCCGAAACCGCTAACTATATTTCCTGGGATACGGCAACCATAATCGGTGCTATTCACAGGAACGATGGAGCGGATGTCTACGGCTTCGATTGGGCAGGCGGCTTCTTCCAGGCAGATACGATAGGTTCCGATTTCGACACCATGCTGTCGCTTTTTAATGAATCAGGCGGCTTACTTTTATTTAACGATGACTTTAACGATAATAGTGGCGTATGGTATAGCCATTCCCTGCTTTCGATGGAACTCGACCCTGGCAACTATTTTCTCGGGGTAACTCACTATGCCAATAACTATATGGGGGAAATGGGGAATTACCTGAAAAAAGGCATTGAAGGTTCCTATCAGATTCAAAAAACCGTAGCAATGCCGCTACCCCCGCAACCGCAAATCATTGCCGAGGTTCCGGAACCGGCGACAATGGCGCTGCTTGCCATCGGTTTTATCGGAATCATGCTCAACCGCCGGCGGAAGATTGGCCTCATGAGCAGGGCCGCTTTCTAATAAAACGTGGGGCAGTATGGATCTGATTCCCTCCCTTTAGCTTTCAGCAAACCCCCTTCCATGCTTGCAGGGGCGGGCTCTCTGTGCTTCGCACACCGGGCCGTTAGTCCCGGCCATCCGGTTACGATCCCTTTTGCAAACATCCTCATAAAGATTTTCGCATCCCAGGCTGTGAAAAAACAGGAAGCACCATGATTCGAAAATGTTAGCGGTCGCTTGAAAAATTTTAATTGATGCTAAACCCCGCCTTCCGCCTTCTTGCGCGCTGCGCAATGAACCCGATCAGGGCCAATCCGGCGAGCATCAGGGCATAGGTTTCTGGTTCTGGAACAGTGGATATCACGAGGTTGTCCAAATACACGTCGGATAGGATCCGCTTGTAGTAGTAGCCAGCACGTAGCAAATCCCAACAATGGCTTGTGCATGCTCCCGGCGAAAGTTGGCTATGGTCTTGCAGGTTGGCTAAACACGGTATACCAGCCACATCACTTCGATGTTTGCGCCTCGTTTCCCGCTCGATCATGCGGCTTGAACGCACCCGGTTCAGGTAACCGTACACGTACAGCTTTAACAAATCCCCCGGTGCGTACGGCGGCCGTCCAGTAGCTTCTGAAATGACCTTCCTGAACCCCAAATTGCCCTAAATCAAGACTGTCCACAATGCATCGATTAATCGCAGTGGATGATCTTGCGCAATTAAATTCATCCAGTGATTCGGGAAACAGCGTTGTCTGATGGCGCGAGGGGCCGGTTATATGAGTCACGATATTCCTTTGGCTTATTGATGTCTCGTTAGTGTAAACCCCAAGAGTTTTTCACAGCATGATGCGCGAAAATCCTTTCATTTTCCCCACAAAAGCAACTCTTTAAAATATCTCTGATATTAAGTTTTATGGCAGGGCTTGTAAAAAGACAAACTCCGTCTAGAAATAACTATAGCCACTGAAACAGGAGAGATCATGGCCTCCGAAAACTTCAAGAGCAACCTAATCATAGGCCTGGTAACTGGCGTTGGCGCATCGCTGCTCGCGCCAGTGCTGCGTCCGTTCCTTGCCAATGTCTCCCGGTCGCTTACCAAAGCGACAATCAAGGGCGGCATCCATCTTTACGAGAAGGGGCGCGAATCATTTGCGGAGTTGGGCGAAACGGTGGATGACCTGGTGGCCGAGGTCAAGTCAGAGATGGAGACCGGTGCGCAGGGAGGGGCGGCAATCACCACGGCGGCTGCGCAAAGACGGGCCGCGCCCCCGTCTGCCCAGCCCAAACCAAGCCCTGATACCAGTCAAAGTCCGGGCACCACGTCCGCAACCCAGCCAAGCGAAGCCGACAAGGTGTCCAGACCTCCTGCGCCACCCGCCGCAGAGGCGAGTCAGGGTAGCCAGCGCAGCGAAGGAGCACAAGGCCAACCACCAACTCAGGGGGAATAATGGCACCGCTTGGGCGGAAGCGGATAAAGATCGACGAAAAACGCGGTGACGCCGCGTACTTTGCAACGCTGGAAAAAGAATTGGCGGGATGTCAAGGCGTTGTAGCGGTGGAGACAAATCCGTTGACAGGCGCGGCGCTGATCAGCCATACGAGGAGGATACAAGTCTTTGGGATTATGCTATCGAGCACGAGCTGTTCCACCTCGGAGAGAATGAAACCGCAGCGCGAACCCCACCGCGCCCTGCAATCACTCGTGGAACCAAGGCCGCCGAACATAAGTCACACACGAAATCCGGAAGGAGATCAGATATCCGGTAGTTGATATTCCTGGGAATGATGGGTATGGGCGTTGTCCAGACCATAGAGGGCCACATAGCCACCCCTGCGATAGGGGCGTTCTAGGTACGCATTCAGCATTTTGCCGGGGGCGAACATTGTTAATCCGGAACACCCTTCTCAAAACGGGATCCTGATCCCCGGGAAATCCTAGATTCGGAAATGATGGAATAGCATTTCCGGAGTTCTCGCAAACAAAAACCTGTTGCAAAAAACAGCGAGCCAAGAGGTTGCGAGAGTCCCGATCAAGGGGCTCCGCATGGAAGCAGTAGAAAGCAGCAGAACGGGAGAAGCATTTTTGCCACAACGTGCAATTTGTAACCATGCCTAGGAGGAATTTGAAATGAATACGCCAAAATCAGACAAGCACCTTGGGGAAAAACCGCACCCCCATGAAAAAAAGCGGACAGAAATAGAAACGCCGATAGATGAAGAGCTGCCGCGCAGCACTGCGGAGGAGGAAAAGTATGCTCGCAGGGAAACACGCCGGGATGAAAGGTACGTTGACACGACGGCTCCTTATCGCTCGGACGCTGACCGTGCGCTGGGGGACGCAGGCGATACCGTAAAGACAGGCATTGCCGGCAGCTTAAGAAACATCGATGAAATGGAATCTGACATCGTCAGCCTGGTGCGCAATACGGTATCAAATACGCTCCGAGCAACAGGGGCGGTCGGTACGGAAGCAGTCGATGTCACGAGGACAACGGTAAACGCGGCAGCTCAAGGGATAGGCGACATTGGCACGACCGCTATTACGAGCGTGCGTGACATTCTTGTCAGCGTCGTGGAGGGCATAAAGGACGTGGCAGGCGCGGCATTGCCGAGGTCATACCATACGGACAACCGCACACCGCCTGAGGATCGCGTCCCACCTGGAGAATATACTCCTCCGCCGGATCGTACCCGGCCACCAAAATATGTTCCCCCCGCGAACAACAAAGAGCCGGTTTAACCCCTTCAAGGGCCAGGGCGCCACAGGCGCCTTGGCCCTGTTCGTATCCATCATTCCAGCCTTGACTGCGCTACAAAAAACAAGTGGCTGCAGAAAGCGCTCATGCCCCAGGTTTCCCTGTTTTGCGCAGTATCTCACTCACTTTCTTGCTCGTTAGTAAGGTCAGGAAGCTCTGGATTCGAGCCCCTGAACGCAGGCGCAAGATCACATCAGCATAAATTCTTTTTACTTTTTCCGTAGGCTGCCTTGTTTTCTGCGCAAGTTGGTCAATCGCGTAAAGATCCTGAGGTTCTAACTGGATGCGGTCAGTGGTTGCTGTGAAATCTTCTTTCATCATCGGCTCCCTGGTTACCCTAAAGCCAGGATGTTCAAATGCGCTTTCGCGTAGCCTATTGAGGTGATCCTGAATTCTTTATAGGCCCGGGTAATTACCGCTGCAAGCTCATGCTAAGAGAATAAAAGATAGCCTTCTGGTGCAGGAACTGGATCGACCTGAGGTGACTAACGTAGTTTTTTCACAGCCTGATATGCGAAAATCCTCCCATTTCCCGCTTATCATTGTCACACTCCACGCCAGCCTTCCAGGACGGTTCGCTTCACAGCATTAATCTCAATGCGGAACCGGCCCTTCTCAGCAGCCACATCCCCAGCCATGCCGGATACATCAAGGTATGCGGAAAGTACTCAAGAACGGCAAACGCGGCATCTTCACGCCGCCAGCAAGTCGGCAAGACGCACCGCCTACTCCTGGATATGGTGAGGGAAAGAGGCGAGCAGAAGGTGGCGTGAATCGAATGGAAGGGACTGCTGAGGTGGCTAGAGGGTATTTTCGCAGATACTAAATACCCTCTCCCCCCTTATCCGCCGTTGACCATGGCCTTGAGTGGACCACTTGGCTTGAATGCCGGAACCCTTGAGGCGGCAATTTTAAGTTCTTCACCTGTCCGAGGATTGCGGCCGGTGCGCGCTGCACGCTCATGCACTGTGCCGGAAGGACCTCGTTTATTGGTCGTCCAACTCAAGCGTAAAGCGCAAGAGCGAAGGTGAATCGCCTTCGCTGGGCGGAATTAAAGTCACTACGTTACTGCCGGGTTTTGGGTTATCCAGATGATGGCACATGCCGTTGACCGTTGCTCCCATCTGAGTTTCCATGTTTTTGTAAGACACTACTCCCGAGACCTTGGCCTGGGCTTGCAGTTCAAGATACTCATCTGAATGGATAGGACCTATCACAGTACCGTTGATAATCGCGTGCGAAACCTGGATCGCACCTTGAACAAACCCTCCCTCACTCATTACCAGGGTGCTGGGCTTGTCGCCTAACGCAGTAACGTTTCCGATTACACGGCCATCTATTCGCAACCCTCCCTGAAAGTTGATATCGCCGTGGATTTGGGTATCTACACCGACGAGTCCGGTTATCTGGTTTTGCGGTTCACTGATCTTTTTTTTTCTGAACACTTTGTCTATCCTTTCACAAGAGGTTTTCATAAGTATTAACAGATACAGGATTTGCCCTCTATCGGCGCAGCCTGCAACGAATGCCACAGCAATAATGATTGAAAACGGTTTTTTTGTTAATTAATTCAAAATGCGCTCCCTGGGTGTAAAGCCATGCAGTGCACGGGGCAAGCTGTTGCGAGATTGTTAAGTCGGAAAACCAGGATCCTTACAGGATCCTTATATGTTTTACGGCCTTGGTGTACAAATCTGAAGGGTGACCGGCTCTGCAAAAATGTAGCCAGCTACGATGTCGGTTTTCGGCGAAATTTACTTTTGAAGAAAGGAATTTTGTATGAAGACGAAATGGCTCAGTGAGGAGCAGATTGTTGCGGTACTGAAGGAAGCGGAAGCTGGCATGCCGGTTGCCAAGCTGATTCGCCGCATCGTCATCACCGAGCAGACATTTACCGGCGGAAGAAGCAGTGCGGGCTTGGACAGCGATCAGGCAAGGCAGCTCAAGCAACTCCAGGAGGAGAACGAACGGCTGAAGAAGATTGTCGCGAAACTGAGCCCGGACAAGGCGATGCTTGTTGACGTCATTAAAAAGTGGTGAGGGCTGGTCCCCGACGCCCAGTTGGACTACTCAAGAATCGCTGCACTACATCTGAATAGCATGTGTGCGGTTTGGCCGGGATAGCCCGGCGGGTCTACAGCTACAAGAGTTGGCAATGGCGCGGATGCGGTATGGCTATCGCAAGATCGGGCGTTGGGTCGATCAATAACCCAAACGCTCATTTTCGAACTGGCGATAAAAACGATAGCAGGTTACGATGGACGTATGTCGCGGTTAACACGGGACCCGCTATCGGCGCCGGTCCAGGATGAATCCATCAACGTTTTCTCGATAGCAGCAGCAACAGCGTCGGTACACCTAGCAAGGCTGTCAATACGCCCACTGGCAATTGCTGAGGCGCCCACAATGTACGGGCCAAAGTATCAGCCAGTGTAAGAAAGCTGCCTCCCAAAAGTATTGACAAGGGTAGTAGCCAGCGAAAATTATTGATGCCCAGCAGGCGGACAGCGTGCGGCACAATCAGACCGACGAAACCGATTGCGCCTGCCAGCATCAGCGCCGCGACGGTCGCCAGTGATGCACAAAAATAGATCCCGACCTGCAACGGCAGTACTGCAACGCCCAACGTTTTTGCCTTCATCTGGCCGAGGCTCAAAACATTGAGACTACCGGAAAAGAGCAAGCTCACGCTCGCTACGAGAATCAGCGTTATCCAGGCAGGCAGCGACTCTTCTGCACGGGAAATATCGCCCATCAACCAGAACAGCATGCCTTTTACATCGCTGGCTGGCGCCAGGGTCAGGATAAGCGTGGTCAACGCGGTACAACCAGCGGACAACACTACGCCTGTCAGGAGCAATCGATAAAGATTCCAGTCGCCAGCGCGATAACTCAAGCCAAATACAATGGCAATTGCCGTCAATGCGCCAGCCAGGGAAGCGACGTTGGTCAGCATGAGCCCCCATCCCAACAGCATCGCGAGGAGCGCACCAACCGCGGCCCCGCCGGATACACCCAGGATATAAGGATCAGCCAGCGGGTTACGTAATAATACCTGTAGCAGCGACCCCGCAAGGGCCAGCAGACCGCCGCAGGCAAACGCAGCCAGCACACGCGGCAAGCGAAGCTGCCAGATAATTTGATGCACAATACTATCGTTCCTGTCCACGGGCGACAGCAGTGCCTGGACAATGCCGGAAACAGGAATGTCAACGCTGCCGAAAAGCAATCCGGTAAACAGACTGCCAAGAGCCAGCAGACTGAAGAGAATCAGCAATAATAAGGGATATCTGGCGGAAGTCACGCCAATGGGCAAACATTCATATTCCCGGGCCGCAGGTCGACACGCGATAGCCTGTTATCGCACTTGCCGTTTTCGCCAACTCTTGTCAATCTGCGTCAGATTGGGCAGAACAGCCGCCAACACTAGCGCAAGCTGATGATCGGCCATTTGTTTTTTTCCGCATGCGCCTTAAGTGTTGGATCAGGATCTACCGCCACCGGACGGGTGACCTTATTGAGCAGCGGCAGATCGTTCAATGAATCGCTGTAGAACCAGCTTTCCAGGAACGACAGCCAGGTTAGATTGTGCTTGTCCAGCCAGCTTTCTAACCGTGCTATCTTGCCCTCTCGAAAACATGGCAGGCCGGACACCTGGCCCGTGAATTCGCCGTCCTTTTGCTCCGGTTCGGTGGCAATGAGATGGTTTATTCCGAGCGCCCTGGCGATCGGCGCGGTCACAAAGCTGTTGGTCGCGGTAATGATGACGCAAAGGTCACGGCTGAGCATATGGCTGTTAATCAATTCCCGCGCGCTTGGCGTAATCAACGGCAGAATCCTTTTTTCCATGAATTCGCGGTGCCAGGCATCCAGCTGTGTCCGGGGATGACGGGAAAGTGGCTTTAACTGAAAATCCAGAAACTCGTGTATATCGAGGGTGCCGGCTTTGTACTGCTCGTAAAATTCCACATTTCGGGCTTCGTAAACTTCACGGTCGAGCACGCGCTGCTCTATCAGGAATTGCGCCCACTGAAAGTCGCTGTCGCCGGCCAAAACCGTATTATCGAGATCGAACAGCGCGAGATTCATGAAGCGGCCTGCAATAGTTCGCGTACCAGGGGAACGGTGACTTTACGCTGATTGGCCAACGAATAGCTGTCAAGGGCATCAAGCGTTCCTATCAAGGAGGGCAAGTCGCGTCGCTCATGCCGCAGCAAGTATTCGCATACCTCCTGCGACAAATCGAGCCCGCGACTTATTGCATGGCTTTTCATGGCTTCCATTTTTTCCTCATCAGTCAGTTCATGAACCTGGTACACCAAACCCCATCCCAGTCGAGTGACGAGGTCTTCGCGTAGCTTCAATTGCACGGGAGCGGCCGGACCGCTCACCAGCAGAAACGCACGACCCTCGTCGCGAATATGATTATAGAGATTAAACATACCGATCTGGGCTTCGGCATCGAGACGATCCACATCATCCACTATCACGCAATCCGCTTCGCTGCCGTCAACAAAATGGGTATTTTCATCACAGGCAAAAAACGCTGTGTTCAATTTGTTGCGCGCGCATGCTCCCGCTACGCCGCGAAGCAAGTGGCTTCTGCCGCATCCCAACCCTCCCCATAGATAAACAAAGCGTTCGTCTTCCCGTCCGACAAGAATGTTACTGACGGTCTGCAACAGTTCGGTATTGCGTCCCGGCACGAAATTAGCGAGAGTGGGTTGTGCCGGGGGGGCGATGTCCAGCAAGAGTTGCTTCATTTATGAATGATTATTGCCCAGGTATCGCTTGCGTTCATGCGCAGCCATACATTTACGGTAAAATTGCCATTTTTGAAAATCGCACTCTAACCGCAACCAGGCGAGAACTCAACTTGACTTCATCCAGAAAGGAAAATCCAAACTCCATCCCTCTCTCTTATCGCGCCGCGGGTGTGGACATTGAAGCGGGCGACCGCCTGGTAGAGAACATCAAAACCTATGCCAAGTTTACCATGCGTCCGGAGGTACTCGCGGGCATAGGTGGCTTCGGGGCGCTTTTCGAAATCTCCAAAAAATACCGCAATCCGGTGCTGGTGTCAGGTACCGACGGCGTGGGTACCAAGTTGAAGCTTGCATTCCAGTCTGGCAAGCATGATGGCGTCGGTATAGACCTGGTGGCGATGAGCGTCAACGACATCCTGGTACAGGGCGCGGAACCGCTATTCTTTCTGGACTATTTCGCATGCGGGAAACTGGACGTGGATACGGCAACCCGGGTAGTGAAGGGTATCGCGGCGGGTTGCGAACAGGCGGGTTGCGCCTTGATCGGTGGCGAAACCGCCGAGATGCCGGGCATGTACCCGGAAGGGGAGTACGACCTTGCAGGTTTCGCGGTAGGCGTGGTCGAGAAAGACAATCTCATCACTGGCTTGACCATTCAGGAAGGTGATGTGGTGTTAGGGCTTGCTTCCAGCGGGGCGCATTCCAACGGCTACTCCCTGATTCGCAAGATCATCGAAAAAAATAACATGGACTTGTCCACCAATTTCCATGGTGAAGCGTTAATCGACGTAATCATGACGCCTACCCGGATTTACGTAAAGCCGTTGCTCGAGCTCATGAAGCGTCTGCCAGTCAAAGGCATGGCGCATATCACCGGCGGCGGTTTAGTGGAAAATGTCCCGCGTGTCCTGCCCGATGGTGTCACCGCGGTACTGAAAAAAGAGACATGGGAGGAGCCGCATCTTTTTCGCTGGCTACGACAGCAAGGCAACGTAGCTGACAGTGAAATGCATCGCGTGTTTAATTGCGGCATCGGCATGGTGCTGATCGTAGCACCGGAAAATGCCGACAGCGCGATGCGGTTTTTGCGGTCTTCGGGGGAAACTGTGCGGCGCATAGGCGCGATTCGGCAGCGCAACGCAGACGAAGCTCAAACAATCATTGAATGATTGGCGGAGCAGGTAAAATAAGTTGCGTCCACGTAACCCTCCCGCTGCTGGTGTCATGAAATCCATCGTCATCCTCATTTCCGGTCGCGGCAGCAATATGCAAGCGCTGATCGAAGCAAAACTGCCTGCCAGGATAGCGGCGGTTATCAGCAACAGGCCCAATGCGCCGGGATTGGAAATCGCAAAAATGCATGGTTGTGAAACCATCGTGCTGGATCAGCGGTCTTACCCCGAACGCGCGGCGTTCGATGCCGCGTTGATGGAAAAAATCGACGCATATAACCCGGATCTGATTGCACTTGCCGGCTTCATGCGCATTCTTGGAGATGATTTTGTTAATCATTACCAGGGGAAAATACTGAACGTTCATCCGTCTCTGCTGCCTGCCTTTCCGGGTTTGAACCCTCATCGGCAGGCTTTGAGGGATGGCGTAAAAATACATGGCTGTACGGTACATTTTGTCACCGCGCAAATGGACTGTGGCCCCATCATTATTCAGGCCGCAGTGCAGATAATGCCGTATGACACCGAAGAAACGGTTGCGGCACGGGTGCTGCAACAGGAACACCGCATTTATCCCGAAGCCGTGCGCTGGTTTATTGAAGACCGGCTCACGCTCTCTGAAAATCATGTAAACGTGAGCGAAGCCGGGTTTGATGACTCGGTTTTGTATTCACCTTCACCTGGATTAAATAGATGAAAAAATCACTTATAGCTTTGGCAGGGGGTTTAGGTCTTGCTGCTTTTTCCGCCTTCTCTGCCTGCGCAGCCGATGTCCCGCCTCGCGTCGACATCAGTTATTCGATAACCTCCGGCGGACTCGAAGGAGAGGTGTATGACACGCTCGAAATCAGGAAGGAAAGCGGCGCGCGCACCTATGCCATTAATAGCGAAGCCCGTGCCAAAGGCTTGTTGGCGTTGACACAACCAGACAGCGTGGTTCGGGATAGTAAAGGGATCATAACCGCACAGGGGTCGTTGCGGCCCGAACGTTTTTCGGATCAGCATGGGGAGAAGATACCGAAAGTAGCAATTTTCGATTGGGATAAGAAATTACTGACCCTCCAGCATAAACGTGGTGAGGAACAAAAACCGTTGCCTGCCGATGCTCTGGATAGGCTGAGCCTGCTCTACAGCTTCATGTTTTCTCCCACCCCCGGCAAAATGGTAAATCTGCATGAAACCGATGGCCGGCGCCTCGAAGTGGCTCGCTACGCCATTGGCAAGGAAACGCTGGATACACCCATGGGCAAACTCGAAACCGTCGTGCTGACCAAGCAATTGGAAAAGGAAGGTGATCGCGACAAAAAGATCTGGCTTGCCGTCGACCACCATATGCTGCCGGTACGTATCATTTCCATGGAAAAACTCGGCATCGTGACCGATCAGATGGTTACGAAAATAAGCTATGGAGACCAGCCGGACGGCTTCAAGCAAGGACGCCTGCACTGATCAAGAAGGCGGCTGTCCTCCTGGTAATCGTCTTTCCACACGCGCTTCTTTAATATAACGATGCGTATTGCGTTTGCGATACGGGTCTACCTTACTTTTTGCCGAATCGATATTAGATGCGTCTCACCCCTGCCCATCTGGACATGGCTACCGCTGCCTTGCGCGCCGTGCTTCCGCTGAAACACCCTGCGGATTCGATACTGCGGTATTTTTTTCGTGAAAATCCGATGCTCGGAGCATACGACCGCGCCTTTATCGCGGAGACCGTCTTTGGCATCCTGCGTCACCGGTTCTTTCTTGAAAGTGCTGTCGAGATCGCAACACCACGTTCGCTACTGCTCGCATACCTGGCTAAATTTCAAGGCTTGAATTTGCGTGAGCTCATACCGCTCGCCAGCGAGGCTGAAGCAAAATGGCTTGCAGGTATTAAAGGAATCTCTCCGGAATCACAGGCGCTTTCAATCCAGGCTGAACTCCCGGAGTGGCTGATGGAAAAGCTGCGTGGTTTTATGGAAGATAGCGAGATCCTTGATCTGGGCCGTTCGCTGCAACACGCTGCACCCCTCGACTTGCGTGTCAATACGATTCTGGCAACTCGGGACGAAGTGCTTGCATCACTGGGCAAAGACGGAATTGTAGGCAGCGCCACGCCCTATTCACCGATCGGCATTCGCGTCGCGGGCAAGCCGGCGATCAACCGCCATGAAGTATTTCTCAGCGGGAAAGTGGAAGTTCAGGATGAAGGCAGCCAATTGCTGGGCTACTTGCTGGCGCCAAAACGGCGGGATATGGTGGTGGATTTTTGTGCGGGAGCGGGTGGCAAGTCGCTGATGCTCGGTGCGCTGATGCATTCGCAAGGACGCCTCTATGCTTTCGATAATTCCGAAAAACGTCTGAACAACCTCAAGCCTCGCCTCAAGCGTTCCGGTTTATCCAACCTGTACCCGCAACTGATCATGAACGAAAATGACATCAAGGTAAAGCGGCTCACGGGAAAGATAGACCGGGTACTGGTGGATGCACCATGCAGCGGTCTCGGGACTTTGCGCCGCAATCCGGATCTGAAATGGCGGCAGTCACCGCAGAGCATAGAAGAACTCAAGCGCAAGCAAGCGGCGATTCTCTCATCTGCGGCAAACCTGCTTAAGCCCGGCGGCAGGCTGATCTATGCTACCTGCAGCTTTTTGCCGGAAGAGAACCAGGAGATCGTAGAGAACTTTCTCACCAGTCATCCCCGATTCATGCTGCTGAATTGCGCCGAACTGATGGTGCAACAGAAAATTCCGCTCGACACGGGCGTATTCCTGCAGCTGTCACCCCGTTTGCACAATACGGATGGATTTTTTGCAGCAGTCTTGGAGCTGCTGAAGAACGAATCGTGATGCCGTCAAATCGTTGCGCTTTCATAACGGGTTGTCTGGCAATACTGTTTGCAGCATCTTCGGCGGCCTTTGAACCATCCTCCGATAACGATCGTAAAGCTCCTCTTGTTCTTCCTGCCTCCGGCACAATACAAGCCGCTTTTACGCCGGGAGATGATGCCGGTGAGCTTATTGCGGAAGCTATTCGTAGCGCACATCGTCAGGTTCTGGTGCAGACATTCAGTTTTACCCACCGCAAAATCGCGGCCGCGTTGATCGCAGCCAAGCACCGGGGAGTGGACGTCAAAGTCATTACCGACAAGGAGCAGGCCCGTAGAATTCCGACGAGCTTGATCTCGAAAATTGCTGCTGAAGGCGTGCCGGTTTTTACTGACGCGAAGCATACCAGCGCCCACAACAAGGTGATGGTGATCGATGCCGGCAATCCGGATGCGATCGTGATTACAGGCAGCTTCAATTTCACTCAGGCCGCGCAGTACAGGAATGCGGAGAATGTGCTGGTAATCCGGGACAACGCTGCGCTCGCCGACCTTTACCTTCAAAACTGGCGTCGCCACTACGAGCACTCGCGGCCGTACCACTAGACGGTGCTGCGGATTGCCATGGAATTTTTATTCCAGCGGAACCAGAAGTCCGTCGAGATGAACCATAACCGGCTTAAACGTCATGTGCCGCGAAGGCGCATCACTGCACACCATATCAACGAAACATCCGAAGCTGGGGCATGATCGCGAGGAGCAGGATTTGGAGCGGTAACCGTACTCTCTACTTATTGCTCTCATTTCCAGGTCAATCGTTGAGAGGCCGGTTACAAGGAAGCATGCATTGACGTGATATGGATTATGGACTTCATCGCTATCCAATTGATCGTACCCATGTCAGTCTGATGGGAAACCCGATGGACGGAAAAAGCACTCTCCACCAGGTTTCCTACGGCGATCACCCCACAAGCTTCCCGGATTTTACCCTCACAAACAAAATTTTCCTGACGCAATCTTAGGGTTTTGGTCAGGTTTATTCTGATTGTTCTTTCTTTTTCCAGTTTTCTGTGGTTAGAAATCTTCCCAAAATCACAAAATGGAAAGTCAATCTACTGCTGATTGATGAAACCTTTTCTCCGCCGAACCATAGTGCCGATCAATCCGAGGCCGGCAAGCAACATGGCATAGGTTTCCGGCTCGGGAACGGGAGAAACTTGCACTCCTGAAAGTCTTAAACGGTACCCCTCATCAAGTACCATACTGTCTACCGGCGCCCATCCCGTTAGGGGTGATGCTCCCCCTGGACCCGTCGCAGTGAGGATCTGGGTATAGGGAGAACTGACATTGGGAAACATATAATGGTCGGGAGTAAAGCCATCACCGCTTACCGGAGGCGTGCCAAGGGGAACTACTGCCAGATGATACCAACCCGGTGCCTGTGGACCATGTACGTTGCCAGCCGGCAAGGCCGCATTGCGCGTGCCAAGCATGGCGTCGTCATTTGCATATAGAGCGAATCCTCCATCGTTAAACAATGCGATCGCGGAGTCAAGGTCGCCACTGGTAGAGTTGACAGACGCGGAGAATGTATCGGGATTGGAAATGTAAAGCCTGTACAAATCTACGTCATTAGTGGTCGAAATGGTTCCGTAGATATTTCTCAATCGACCATCACCTGTCGGCTCTTGTGACGTACCCACCAATTGGCCTGCATCACCAACCTCAGTCCAGTCAACTGCGTGCGCCGGACTAGCGAGAAGAGACATTGCTAACAATGACATGGAAACGCCCATTTTTTGGGCGAGATTCAGCTTCAAGTCCATTTTATTACCTCCAATCAGGTTATTAATTTTTTAAATCGATCTATTCTCCGTGCCAAACAAGATATCTATTTCCAAATATCACCCTCCCCGAGTTGTGTTAAATCTTTCTGTTTCAGTCCCCCTGGCGTTCCTGTCATTAATATCCAGTTCACCTGTTTCGATGGGCAATATCAGCTCTACAATAATGATAACGATTATGATTCGTGTTTTTCTAAGGAATTTTAAAAATTCTCTTTTGCAATATGTTTTTTATTCGTTGTAATAGTCCCCGCGTAAGCTTCCTGGACTAGCCCCCAATTGAGAGAAAGCGAAAAGCGGAACTTCCGGCAGGGTTTTGCCTCGAGGTTCAAATAAAGAAATCGCGATTTACAGAAAGCCGGATTGCTGGGATATTGAAGGAAGCCGATAGCGGAGTTGCGTTCAACGGGATCTGGCGCGAAAGCAGGGGTAAGTTCAGCTACTTCCTATAAAAGGAAAGCAGATATGGCGGTCTGGATGTCTCAGCGCTGCCCATGAAAGAGTTGGAGGGGGAACCCATACTGTTAGAACTTATACCGGCACGCCGCTACCTACTGTCATCATCCTGCGGGAAGTCTTTCGATACCTCAAGCTCGGCCCCATCGGGAAAAAATCTTTGAAGGGAATTTAGTTGCCAGAAAATTGTCCTAACATAAAGATCACAAATAATTCACAAGTACTTCACAATTGATCGTACTTTTGCTACGGGTATCCAACTACCGACAAAGGAGACGATTATGACAACAGGAAGACTTCTCGCCATTTCATATTTTCTTAGCATGACGGCAACCCTGGTAGCCTTTGTTCTTTATTCTTGAATTCCTTTCCGAATTCTTAATTTATTTGCAAAAGGAGCTAATCATAGGATCGGGTCGTTTTGTAAAGCCGCAGCCGACCGGACGAGGCATTACTAGGAGGTTTTCGGACGCTATGCATAATATGCTTGAGGTAGTTAGCTTATTAACGCCTGTTAGCTGTTGAAGTAGCATTTACGTACGTGCAGATCGATTGAGTAAGATGTACTAGGCTGTATTGATTAATAACTATACTGGAGAACGAGTTATGGGTGATCAGAATACAACAAATGAATCGCGCAAATATCCCACGAGCTTTGGTCTGTTTTACCCTATTGGTTATCTTGTGGTTGGATTTAAGAGTAAGGAAGATGCTAAACAAGTACAGCAGGATTTGTTTACAGGTGGATATGTGCCTGAGGACTGTGAATTTTTCACGTGTAAGGAAGTGGCTGAAGCTGCGGAGCGTAATCTTGATACCGGGGGCTTCCTGCCTCGTCTAGGCGGGGCGGACAAGGTCATTGAGATTCACTTGAAAGCCGCCGAGGAGGGCGCCTCTTTCTTGGTAATCTATGCACCTGAAAAAACCTCCGTGGATCGCGCAATGAACGTTATTCGCCGTGTGCCGTTTGAGTTTGCGCACCGCTACCATCGGCTCGCAATCGAAGAACTCGAGTAGACTTACAATCCGGCTCATCCGCAGCCACGTGCTTGCCTGGCGCAAGACCCTGGAAGCACAGCAGTTGGGCGGCGCGAGCATCCGCAGGAAGCTCGCGGCCCTGTCATCCCTTCCCTGTTCGAGTATCTGTGCGAGAACAATGCGTGACCCACCATCCAGTCAAGAAGGAGAAGCGCCCGATAGTGGAATCGCGATAGGAAAAATCCCCCCATTGGTGATACCAGGCGCGTCCTGCTGAATGCTCCCGATGCTGGCACACTCAAGGGCAAGCGCCATCCGGCCATTCTCCCCACGCTGCTCTACCGGGAATCAGACGTCAGGAACTGGCCAGGCCAAGGTGAAGGGTTACAACCAGACGCGCCAGGGGTTCCACATCTCCAGGTGAAGGGAAAAGGTGGCAAGATACACTTTGTTCCGACCGATCCTGGCACATTGACCCTGATAGAAGAATACCTGGAAGCAGCGGGACGTGGACAGAACCAGGATGCGCCCTTATTCAGTCGGCCAGGAACAATTTGTATGGACACGCCATGATCGCACTCATGCCCAATTCCATTTATTTCGAGGTAGTGCTGAAGTATCCGAGTAAGCTGGGTATCTCGGGCGAGAACATGCCGCCGTGATGCCGCCACGGCGGCGACCAATGCCGCTGGATAAGGTTAAGTCTCATCGCGCCGAGACCAGGAAGCCGCCTATAATAGGCTACCTGACATTCTCAGAGCGCTTGCCGTCCAAGTTCGGCATCCATCACCGGAGAAGAATGCTTTGCCCAGGAAGATCGGCGGATACACATTCTCGACGCGCGTCTTGAAGACTGCGCCAGCGCGGGGCAAATGTAAAAACCATGAGTCGACAAGCGCGCGAATGCATTTTAACGTCCTATATCATTCATGAGCCATGACCCATGGACTGGACAGGAATCCCCCTTTTACTGATAAAAAAGCCTGAGGGAAAAATGGATAAGGAACAAGAAGGATAAATGGGGATTGATTCCCCGGTGTCAGGTTCTATTCTAGAGGTGAGTTCATAAGAATCCAGGGACGCTATGGGTGCTTTAATCTTCTATATCGCGATCTACTTCCTCGGTTACTACGGTGCGCATTTACTCAACCAACTGGCTGGTCGCGCCGTGATAAGGAACCGTCGCATGGCAGGCCTTGTCCTGGCGCTTACTGTCGGCACAGTTCACGCCTACAAGATAATAAGCACATCACCGCCTCATGATCACGGCGATGGAGCTGGTTACGCGCTCGGCCTGTATGTGATCCTGCCTCTCACGATAATCACGGTTGCCGTTTTGTTTCTCATGTGGCAGGACAGGCAGGACGAAGACATGCCTTAGTTTAGTTGCGGTCGAGAAGCCACTACTTATACCTATACTACTTTTTCTGTATGAGCTCGACCTTGTAACCGTCCGGATCTTCCACAAATGCAATAACGGTGGCGCCGTGCTTCATAGGCCCGGCCTCGCGTGTAACCCTGCCGCCGCGCTTTTTCACTTCTTCGCAAGCTTCATAAGCATTATCGACTGCTATGGCAATATGTCCGTAGCCCGTGCCCAAGTCATATTTTTGCACGTCCCAGTTGTGGGTCAATTCCAATACCGCGCCTTCTGCCTCATCCTGATAACCGACGAACGCCAGCGTAAATTTTCCCTCGGGGTAGTCCTTCCGCCGCAACAGTTTCATTCCCAGCACATCGGTGTAGAAAGCAATGGATTTTTCCAGGTTGCCAACGCGAAGCATGGTATGAAGAATGCGCATTCAGATCTCCACCATCTCAAAATCCTCCTTCCGTGCGGCACATTCCGGGCAAGTCCAATTCATCGGCACGTCTTCCCACCGAGTACCAGGCGGAATTCCTTCCTGCGGCGACCCTTCGGCTTCGTCGTATATGAAACCACAAATGAGACACATGTAACAACGGTAAACGCGAGTTTCGGTCGTAGGCATGATGAGCGAGAGTAATTTGGGTTAAAATGTCATTTTACGGTATTAGCCCATGTCTCAGCCACCCCCTACAGTACTTTCTTTTGCTGCTAGCGACTCTACCGGTGGCGCGGGTATCCAGGCTGATATCCTTACGCTTGCCAGCATGGGATGTCATCCCCTGACGGTGATCACCGCGGTTACTGTGCAGGATACGGCCGGAGTGGACGACGTGATGGCGCTGGACCCGGAATGGGTGGTGGATCAGGCGCGGGCGGTCCTGGAAGACATGCCGGTACATGTTTTTAAAATCGGGCTATTAGGCAGCGTTGAAATTATCACAGCCATTGCCGAAGTAGTTTCCGATTATCCCAATATTCCGTTAGTGCTGGACCCCGTGCTTGCCTCAGGCCGTGGCGATGAGCTCGCCAGTGAGGAAATGGTGGCAGCGATGCGGGAATTGCTGCTTCCCCAGGCAACCATCATTACCCCCAACAGCATAGAAGCAAGACGGCTCGCGCAGGATGACGAGGATGACGACGATATGCCGCATCTGAACCAATGTGCGGGCCGGCTTTTGCACATGGGTTGCGAATATGTGTTAATCACTGGAACTCATGAAAATACATCCCAGGTGGTTAACCACTTGTACGGGACGGATGGCATTGTTCGCACCGATTCCTGGGATCGACTGGCAGGCTCCTACCACGGGTCGGGCTGCACTCTTGCCTCGGCTATCGCCGCCGCGCTTGCAAACGGGCTGCCGATCGCCGAAGGAGTCTATGAAGCGCAAGAGTATACCTGGCAGTCGCTTAAAGCGGGATTTCGTCCAGGGATGGGGCAGCACCTGCCGGACAGATTATTCTGGGCCCGTGACGATCACGACGGCGGAAACGGAAGCAAGGAAAAATGATGTGGTCGGAAAGATGATGCAGCCGAAGTTTTCCGGCCTGTACGCAATTACACCGGATGTGGCAGACACGTCGCGCCTCATCAGGATGACACAACTCGTGCTGGCAGGAGGCACGGCGCTCGTCCAATACCGCAGCAAGACAACCGATATTGCGCTGCGTTTGGAGCAGGCACATTCACTTGCTCATCTTTGCCGGAAATTCCGCGTACCCTTCATTATCAACGATTACCTTGATCTCGCAATGGAAGTCGGTGCGGATGGCGTACATCTGGGCCGGGACGATGTTGGCATGACCGAAGCGCGACGCGAGTTGGGGGCTGAAAAAATCATCGGCATCTCCTGTTACGACAGACTGGAGTATGCTATTGAGGCCGAGCGTCAAGGGGCGAACTATGTCGCATTCGGCGCCTTCTTTCCATCCACCACAAAACCTGGCGCGGTACCTGCGCCCTCAGATCTGTTGGGTCACGCGAAGCTTGAACTGCATATTCCGATTGTCGCTATCGGGGGCATTACTCTCGATAATGCGGCGGAACCGATACATGCGGGGACCGACATGGTGGCTGTCAGCAATGCGCTGTTTAATACCCGGAACATTCGGTCCACAGCTGAAAGCTTTTCCAGATTATTTAACCTGAACCGTCATTCCATTTCTCATCACCTTGGGTTAGCCAATGTCACGTAATCAACAATTATTCGAACGCTCTCAAGAATTCATACCCGGCGGCGTTAACTCGCCGGTTCGCGCCTTCAAGTCAGTGGGCGGCACACCTGTGTTTTTTCAGCGAGGACAAGGCGCGTATGTGTGGGACGCAGATAATAAAATCTACATCGATTATGTCGGCTCCTGGGGTCCATTGATTCTTGGCCATGCCCATCCTGAAGTGATAGCAGCAGTGCAGGCTGCAGCCCAAAAAGGTTTGACTTTTGGTGCGCCTACCGAGGCGGAGCTGGAAATTGCGGAACTGCTGTGCAAACTTGTTTCTTCAATTGACCAGGTGAGACTGGTGAGCTCAGGAACCGAGGCCACCATGAGCGCCATTCGCCTGGCCCGAGGATATACCGGCAGGAACCGTATCATTAAATTCGAAGGCTGTTACCATGGCCATGACGACGCCTTGCTGGTCAAGGCAGGTTCAGGCGCCCTGACTTTCGGCCATCCGAGTTCCGCCGGCGTTCCAGCAGAGACCGCTTCCAGCACCATGGTGCTGGATTACAATGATCTCGCCGGGGTGGAGCAGGCATTCAGTCAATTCGGTAAGGAAATCGCTGCGGTCATCGTCGAACCCGTCGCAGGCAATATGAACCTGATAGCACCGAAGCCCGGTTTCCTGCAGGGCTTGCGCGAGCGATGTACACAGCACGGCAGCGTACTGATCTTTGATGAGGTGATGACGGGTTTTCGCGTTGGATTGGGATGCGCGCAGGGAATGTATGGCATAACGCCCGATCTCACCACGCTCGGTAAGGTAATCGGCGGCGGCATGCCCATGGCGGCCTTCGGTGGCAGACGGGATATTATGCAGTGCCTGGCCCCATTGGGAGCGGTATACCAGGCGGGTACACTTTCAGGCAATCCTGTCGCGGTAGCTGCCGGGCTCGCCACGCTGAAGCTCGTGCAAATGCCGGGCTTCTACGAAAAACTTGCTGCAAGTACCCGGCAACTTACCGAAGGTCTCGTTGCCGCTGCAAAAAAACACGGCATGGTCTTTAGTGCACAGGCGGTGGGAGGTATGTTCGGTCTATATTTCCGGAAGAATCCGCCGGAAAGCTATGCTGAGGTAATGAGTTGCGACAAGGAAGCTTTCAACCGCTTTTTCCATTCCATGCTTCAGGAAGGCATTTATTTCGCGCCATCGGCGTTTGAGGCTGGATTTGTTTCCGCTGCACATGGCGACGCCGAAATCAGCAAGACGCTGGTTGCGGCTGAACAAATATTTGGTGCAGGAAATTAGAAAGTAAAAAGCGACCCGGGGCCGTTTTCGATGGCTCGGGTCCGCTCTGCAGGTTAGCGGAGGCCTGAAATAAACTCGGCTACCGCTCTCAGTTCCTTCTCGCTCATGCGCGAAGTGATCATTTGCATCACATCGTTTTCATCGTTTGTGCGTTGATCTGTCCGGAACGCCCGCAGCTGTGCCGCGGTGTATTCCGAGTGTTGCCCGGCAAGCCGGGGATAGTGGGGCGGAAGACCAGCGCCATTTGGAGAGTGGCAACCTGTACAGGCGGGAACGTTAGTTTCGAGATTGCCGCCGCGATATATTTGCTCACCCTGTTCAGCGAGTGATTTGTCGTTGGCTACTCCAGGCTTGGGGTTCTGCTGGGCATAATAAGCGCCGAGGTTCTTCATGTCCTCTGGTGAAAGCGGCTCAACCATTGCGGTCATAATCGGGTTTTCCCGCGCCGGAGGCTTGCCATCCTTTGATTTGAAATTATTCAGCTGCTTGATGATATACTCGGCATGCTGGCCAGCCAGGCTCGGATTCGCAGGAATAAGACTGTTGCCATCCGCGTTGTGACAAGCAGCGCAGACTTGGGTCGCAATCTCCTTGCCTTTGGCTGCGTCCCCTTTATTATTACCGGCTTCGGGAGCGGCTTGGGCGAAAACTTGACCGGATAGGGCCAATGCGGCACAGGCCACAATGTTCGAAATTAGCTTCATGCCTTGCATTCCTGGAACTCCGAAAAAAAGGTTTTGCGATTAACATGGCATTTTAACAAGGCAAAGGCTGAATAACAACAATAAGCTATCGGCAGATGAGAACATTATTTTTTTTATTGTTGTTTATCAACCTCGGTTTTGCGGTTTATATTCAACTGGAACCGGCTGCGAGAAGCGGTATACAACCGGGGCCTGAGCTTCAGCCGGAAAAAATCAAACCATTGCCTGCGGTTGCAGCGCCGACAACCTGCCTTGAATGGGGGACCTTTGTTGAAGCGGAACTGGATCGTGTGGAGGCGGCGATTGCCACGCATGAGTTGAATGGCAAGATGAGCCTGCGGGCAATGGGTAAGGCACCTGTCTATTGGATACATATTCCACCGCTCAGGAGCAAAAGGCATGCGGAGAAAAAAATCGGGGAGCTCAGGAGACGGGGAGTCACAACCTATACTCTCGTTCAAGACGAGAGCAAATGGAATAACGCCATCTCCATAGGATTCTTCGAGGATATAAAGGATGCCCAGGCTTCCATGATGGCGCTCAAGAGCAAGGGCGTCAGATCAGCGATTATCGGGGCGCGCAACCTGGAGCAGGTGAAATTCGTGGCAAGCTCGCCGTCGGAGAGCCTGGCAGGAAAGATGAGGGACTTGAAACAGGAATTCCCCGCCAGTGAGCTTAAAACCACCAAATGCAATTAGGAAAAAACAGGTGATTCAACGGCAAGGATACAAATAAGCTATTTGCCTTATTGCAATCGCGAATAGGCGCTGATGTCGTGCGCCGTATTCGTATTCTTTATTCTCGTAAAAAATCGAATCAGCCCAAAATCGGTTTTTTGCTGATCCCATAGTTGACTTCCATGCTTTGATGCGGGGCTTGCAATGCCATTCCCTCGCCCCCATCATACGTTTTTTTGTCCCTAGTAGCTTGCCCACCAATTCGGAATAATTATGACAGTGTCTCTCAAAACCCCTCAAGAGATAGAGAAAATGCGAGTAGCAGGTAAACTCGCATCGGAGGTGCTTGATTACATCACACCCTTCGTTAAGCCCGGGGTTACCACGGACGAGCTTGATACACTTTGCCATGATTATATGGTCAATGTGCAGAACACGATTCCAGCGCCGCTCAATTACGCCCCGCCCGGATATTCACCTTATCCAAAATCCATTTGCACCTCGGTCAATCATCAGGTTTGTCATGGGGTTCCGGGCCAGAAGAAACTTAAATCGGGCGACGTCGTCAATATCGATGTGACAGTCATCAAGGAGGGATACCACGGTGACACCAGCCGCATGTATTACGTCGGTGAACCTGGAAACCCAGCCAGGCGCTTGTGTGAGATTACATATGAGTCAATGTGGCGCGGGATAGAGGAAATCAAGCCGGGAAAACATTTGGGAGATATCGGCCACGCCATCCAGAGCTTTGCCGAAAGTCATGGATATAGCGTCGTGAAAGAATTCTGCGGACATGGAATCGGCGCAAAATTCCATGAGGAGCCGCAGGTGCTCCATTATGGCCGCGCCGGTACCGGACTTGAACTCAAAGCCGGGATGATTTTTACGGTCGAGCCGATGATCAACGCGGGGAAGGCCGGCATACGCCAAATGGCCGATGGCTGGACCATCGTAACCAAGGACCATAGCCTGTCGGCGCAATGGGAACATACCGTTCTCGTCACCGAAACGGGGTACGAAGTGCTGACACTATCCGCCGGTACACCGCCGAAGCCGGCTTATCGTTCCTGATCTGTCACGGAGGCCTGATACGAAGCCGTTGCGGAGTACTTTTAACGTTGAGGCGATCAAGGAGACCCTACTCCAAGGCCGTGAGTTGTTACGTCAGCGTTATTACAGAAACAAGAACGGCGCGGCCTTGTTGCTGGACCACAGCCGACTGGTGGACGATGTTCTGCGCCAGGTCTGGCGTGAAACGGAGATGCCTCGCTCCATCGCCTTACTGGCGGTAGGCGGTTATGGCCGGCGGCAACTTTTCCCTCATTCCGACATAGATCTGCTAGTGCTGGTTTCCAAGGCGGGAGGCGAGGCCGCCGCAATAGATCACGCTATCGAGACGCAACTGGAACGCTGGGTAAGATTGCTATGGGATATTGGGCTGGACGTTGGCCATAGTGTCCGCACGATTCCGGAATGCGCTGATGAGGCAGCGAAAGACATCACCGTGCAAACGAGTCTGCTGGAGGCCCGCCAGCTTGCCGGTCAGCGTCAATTGTTCACGGAATTTTCGCGCGTCATGCAGGCTATGCTTGAGCCGCGTCAATTTCTCAGAGCGAAGCAGCGTGAGCAGCAGCAGCGTCATGGACGGTATCGGGACGTCACCTACAATCTTGAGCCCAATCTTAAGGAGAGCCCCGGCGGCCTTCGGGATTTGCAGAACATCTTGTGGATCAGCCGTGCCGCAGGATTGGGGAAGTCCTGGCCGGATCTCGCGAGGGGCGGATTTATTACTCCCCGGGAAGCCCGCCTGGCGCAGCGTAATCAATCCATTTTGCAGGATCTTCGTATCCGGTTGCATTATCTTGCCGGAAGGCGAGAAGACCGCCTGCTATTCGATTACCAGACGCCCCTCGCTAGTGAACTCAATATAACCGGCAAACGGCCGCGCCGTGCCGGTGAAATGCTGATGCAGCGGTATTACCGTGCCACAAAGGCCGTAACACAGATCAACACCATTCTGCTGCTTACGCTTCGCGCCGAGATTTTTCCCCATGAGGACGCCGCACCGGTCATTATCAATCCCCATTTTCAGAAGCGTGGTGATTTGCTGGAGGTACGCAACGAGGATATCTTCCGCCAATATCCAGGCGCGATTTTTGAAAGCGTTCTGCTGCTGCAACAGCATCCCGATTTGAAGGCCCGCAGTGCTGCTACACTAAGGGCAATGTGGCGGGCCGCGCCGCTAATTAATGGCGCATTCAGGCGCGACCCGCGCCATTGCGCCCTGTTCATGGAAATCCTGCGCCAGCCGCGCGGATTAACGCGTGAGCTGCGATTGATGAACCGCTACGGTATCCTGGGGCGCTACATCCCTGCGTTCGGACGCATTGTCGGCCAGATGCAGCACGATCTGTTTCACGTCTACACAGTGGATGAACATATCCTCATGGTGGTGCGAAATCTGCGGCGATTCATGGCGCCGGAATTCGCCCATGAATACCCTCTTTGCAGCCAGCTCATCCGTGAATTCGAACGACCCGAAGTGCTCTATCTCGGGGGGCTATTCCACGATATTGCCAAAGGACGTCAGGGAAATCACTCGACGCTTGGCAAGGCAGACGCCCGTCGTTTCTGTCACCATCATCAAATGTTGGCGGAAGACGCGGAACTGGTTACATGGCTCGTGGAAAATCACTTGCTCATGTCGAGCACGGCACAAAAAAAAGATATATCCGATGCGGATGTGATTGCCGATTTCGCCAGATGCATGGGAAACGAGCGACGCCTCATCGCGCTTTATCTGCTTACGGTTGCGGATATTCGAGGCACCAGTCCAAAAGTATGGAACGCATGGAAAAGCAAGCTGCTGGAAGACCTGTTCCAGGCAACGCGGCGTCATCTGTGCGGGGATACGCATCATGCCGGCGGAACGTTGAAAAACCGCAGAAACAGGATTCTGGAATTGCTGCAACTCGATAATATTCCCGTCAGCGCTTATGAACAGCTCTGTTCAGCGCTTGACCCCACCTATCTGCTGCTGCACGAACCAGAGGAAATTGTCTGGCACATGCGTCATTTAGGCCATCAAATGAAACCGGCAGCGCCGGTGGTGAAGGCACGCATCTCACCGACGGGAACGGGCATCGAGGTACTGGTCTACACTGCTGATCAAGGGGACTTATTCGCGCGTATTTGCGGTTTTTTCGATCGTATCGATTACAACATAGCGCAGGCAAAAATTCACACCACCCGCCATGGCTATGCTCTCGATAGCTTCCTTGTGCTCGACCCTTTCAATGTTACGCAGCGCCACCGCGATGTATTAGGCTTTATAGAGCGCGAACTGACACAGCAATTAGCACAGCAGGCTCCCCTGGAACCGCCGTTGAAAGGACGTTTGAGCCGCCATCTCCGGCATTTTCCAATCGAGCCCGAAGTGGACATCGAACCAGACGAGAAGGGCGCATATCATGTCCTGTCAATCATTGCGGGCGATCAGCCGGGATTGCTGTCGCGCATCGCGCAAGTGCTGGTGCATTTTGGCGTGAATGTTCACAGCGCAAGAATAAATACGATGGGTGGACGTGCCGAGGATACATTCCTGGTCACCGGGAATATTTTGAACGAATCACGGAGGCTGGTCCATTTGGAGACGGAGCTGATAAAGACGCTGCAGACGAAGGAGTCTCTGGACCAACCCTCCGTTGAGCGCGTATTTAACAACTGAGGGGGCGATGATAGGCAGCGATAACCGGGATATTACAAGGCGCATGATAGTCCCGCGCGCTATCGACAGTTTTTTGGCATACTCTGTTCCCTGTCAACGATATTTTCTGATTTTTTTCATTACGCAGGCACATCTCCCACGCGTACTTCCCGTAATCCTGTCATTCCCGCGAAAGCGGGAATCCATAGCGTTGGCTGGAACAGATCGTCATCCTGCGGTGGGGCGAATTCGGGCAACCGGAAACCCATGGATTCCCGCTTTCGCGCACTGCTGTCCGGAATAAATTTATCCATAAATCTGGAAAGGGTTGCAGGCATTGGTTTAAAGGGTTAAAACCCTGTTTGCCAACTTAAAAACCAAACCTGCAACCATGTTTAGGATAAGCCGATTTCAGGAATTAATGAAGGGGTTATCGCGTGGAGCGTTCGATCGCATTGTCGAGCAGCATCAAGCGGACAAATACAGCAAGAAATTCCGTTGCTGGGACCAACTGCTGACGATGGTATATGGCCAATTAAGCGGAGCAGGCAGCCTGCGGCAAGTGGAGGCGGGTTTTAATAGTCACATTGCTCACCACTATCACCTCGATACCGGCTGCATCAAGCGCTCCACCCTGGCTGATGCCAACGGCAAGCGCAAGGAAGCGGTGTTTGCCGACACCGCGCAGTTACTGATGGGACAGGCATCACGGCAAATGCGCAAGCAGGTCAAACAATTGCTGTATCTGCTGGATTCGACCTCGATCACACTCAAAGGAGCAAAGTTTGATACCTGGACATTGGAGAATCGCACTCGCAATACCCAAGGCATCAAGCTGCACGTGCTGTTGGCTTCAGAGCCGCATGCGCCGGTCTGGCACGACTTCAGTGCTGCCAACGTCAACGATGTAGAAAAAGCTATCGCTGTGCCACTGCGGGAGGGGGCATTGTATGTGTTTGACAAAGGCTACTGCGACTACAACTGGTGGCATCGGATCGATGCGGCAGGGGCAAAATTCGTCACCCGCTTCAAACGCAATGCTGCGTTACGGGTCGAGCAGGAACTGCCTATCCCGCCGGAAGCTGCGCCCATCGTGCTGCAGGACCGGATCGTGCGCTTCAAGCACAAGCATCCACGCGGTGGCTGCGTGAACCTCTACGACAAGCCGCTGCGCTACATCAGTATTGCCAGATGCGACAAGCCAATACCCCTGATATTGGCGACCAACGACCTGCGCAGCACGGCACTGGAAATTGCGCAGCGCTATCAGGGTCGCTGGCAAGTCGAACTGTTCTTCAAATGGATCAAACAGCATTTGAAGATCAAGCAATTTCTCGGATGCAGTGAAAACGCCGTGCGCATCCAGATATTGACCGCGCTCATCAGCTATTTGCTGGTAGTGCTCTATAAACAGGTGCAGGGCTTGAAGCAGAGCCTATGGGAGTGCCTGTGCCTGATTCGCGCCACGCTATTTCAGCGTCCCGATATCGACGTTTCTTTATATCGAAGGCGACGATCCCGGCTTGAACAATTGGCACAGGTACAGATAGGGCTGTTCTCATGAATTTGTCAACAGATTTATTCCGGACAGCAGTGCGCTTTCGCGGGAATGACAGTTGTTGTAGGATTAGGTGGAGCGTAGCGTAACCCATCGAAGTGATTACGATGGGTTACGGTTTTCAGCCCCTACCTATGCCGATCTTCCAGGTAGGACTTGCTTCACGTGCTGGCGTGGCTTGTATCCCGATTTCACGATTGGCTCATGCTGTGGCACCAGCAGATTCGGTTTGCGAAACTTCCAGGCGGGCGCGTAACACGGCCGCAGCTTCGACCATCCGCTTCAAGGCTGTGACGACCTCCGGCCAGCCACGCGTTTTCAAACCGCAATCGGGGTTGACCCACAATTGTTCCGGATTAATCACTCCGCAGGCTTTTTCCAACAGCTCCAGCATTTCCCGGGTTTGAGGAATCCGGGGCGAGTGAATATCGTATACACCTGGGCCTATCTCGTTGGGATACTTGAAATGGCCGAATGCGTCCAGCAATTCCATTCGTGAGCGCGACGTTTCAATCGTAATCACGTCCGCGTCCATGTCCGCGATGGCCGGCAGAATATCGTGGAATTCCGAATAGCACATATGGGTGTGTATCTGGGTCTCATCCCTTACGCCAGAGCTGGCTACGCGGAATGCTTCCACTGCCCATTGGAGATATCCGTTCCAATCGCATTTTTTAAGCGGCAATCCTTCGCGAAAGGCCGGTTCATCAATCTGAATAATGCCTATGCCGGCCTGCTCCAGATCGACAACTTCGTCACGGATGGCAAGTGCGAGTTGAAGGGCGGTGAGAGAACGCGGTTGATCGTCGCGCACGAACGACCACATGAGCATTGTTATCGGACCGGTCAACATGCCTTTCACCGGCTTTTCGGTCTGGCTTTGTGCGTATTGGATCCAATCCACGGTCATCGGCTCGGGACGGTAGATATCACCATAGAGAATCGGCGGCTTTACACAGCGGGAACCATAGCTTTGCACCCACCCGTTTTCGGTAAATGCGTAGCCCCACAACTGCTCGCCGAAATACTCCACCATATCGTTACGCTCGGGCTCTCCGTGCACGAATACGTCCAGGCCGATTTCCTCCTGCTTTCTTATTACAAGCCGTATCTCATCGCGCATCGCTTCCAGATACTGCAAATTGCCGAGCTCGCCTTTTTTGAAAGCCGCGCGAGCCTGACGGATCTCCGGTGTCTGGGGAAATGAGCCGATGGTTGTGGTGGGTAAAAGAGGAAGCTGGAGACGCTCCCGTTGCAGCACTTGGCGCACGGCGAATGGATTTGCACGCCCGATATCATCCTGCGTGAGGCGTTGCAGGCGCTCCTGCATTACCGGACTGTGTATGCGCGGCGATTCCGCACGCGCTTGTCTTGCTCTGACAGACGCATCCAGTGCGTCGCGTATCGCATCTTCTCCCTGGTTCAAACCTTGCCCGAGAGTTGAAATCTCACTCAATTTCTGCGCGGAAAACGCAAGCCAACCCCTGGTTTCATCATCCAGTCGGGTTTCCAGTTCGAGATCGACCGGGCAATGCAAAAGCGAGCAGCTGGGCGCAATCCACAATCTTTCACCCAGGATGGACTGTGCGCGTGACAGAGTCGAGAATGCCTGCACGAGATCGGCGCGCCACACGTTCCGTCCATCGACGACACCCAAAGACAGCACTTTACCCGCCGGGTAGTCATCAAGAAAAGTATCGAGCTGACCCGGTGCGCGACATAAATCGATATGCAAGCCGTCTACCGGCAGCTTCTTCAAGCGGGCAGCATGATTGCCCACCGCTTCGAAATAAGTCGTCAATAACAACTTTGGCAACTTCGTTCCGGACTCTCGCAACGCAGCATACGCCGGCTCCAGGCTGTTCAGCCAGTCAGCGTCCAGATCAAGCGCCAGCAGCGGCTCGTCAATTTGCACCCATTCCACGCCCAGGGAAGCAAGCCGGGCGAGAATATCTCGGTAAACCGGCAGCAAATCCGCTAGCAGGTCGAGGCGGTTGAGTCCAGGAGCGGTTTCTTTGCCCAGGTATAAATAAGTCAGCGGTCCGATCAGTACCACTTTTGGAGAAATGCCAAGAGCGCGGGCTTCAGCCACTTCATTGAAGAGTTGTGATGAACCGATACGAAACGTGGTGTGCGCGTCGAATTCCGGGACGATGTAATGGTAGTTGGTATCGAACCACTTGGTCATCTCCATGGCCGGCTGATTCGCGGTTCCACGCGCCATTGCGAAATATAAATCCAGTCCGACATCACCGCCGCCTGCATTAAATCGTGCAGGTGTCGCGCCGAGCAGCGCTGTCATATTAAGCATTTGGTCATACAGCGCAAAATCTCCGGCTGGGATAAGATCAATGCCGTTGTCCCGCTGCAAAGTCCAGTGCCGCTTCCGCAATTCCGCCGCTGTGGCTTCCAGCCGCTCATTATTAATGTCGCCACGCCAGTATGCCTCAAGCGCCTGCTTCAACTCCCGCCGCGCGCCAATGCGCGGGAAACCCAGGTTATGTGTCAGTGCCATAATGATTGCTCCCACGTTAGTTGCTAATTGCAGTAGGGAACGATTGTGTGGCAGACTGATCTATGAATCAAATGAAAATTTATAAAATATTAATGAATAGAATTCATATCAAAACTCATGACTATGTCACTCGTATCCATTCTTGAATTGCGGCATCTCCGTACACTCGCAGCGCTGCACGAAACAGGCAGCGTTTCACGCGCCGCCAAGCGGGTACATCTTACGCAATCTGCCTTGTCACATCAGATCAAGGCGCTGCAGAGCCATTATGGGCTGTCGATAATACAACGCCGGGGACAAGCCGTTGAGCTGACCGATGCAGGGAAACATCTGGTTGCGCTGGCAGGGAAAGTACTGGAAGAAATTCAGGCAACCGAGCGGGGTCTTGCAAAGATGTCGCAACAGGCAACAGGCAGTTTGCGCATAGCGCTGGAATGCCACACCTGTTTCGATTGGCTGATGCCGCTCATGGATGCATTCCGTCAGCATTGGCCGGACGTGGAACTGGATCTCGTTTCCGGATTCCACAGCGATCCTGTCAAACTGCTGGAGGAAGGTGGAGCAGATGTAGTGATCGGGTCGGAACACAAGCGGCGGCGCGGCATAGTCAACCATCCGCTATTTCGGTTCGAGATTCTCGCAGTGCTGGCCCCGGAGCACCCCCTTCGCAGAAAACGGATATTGCATGCGGCCGACTTCGCCAATGAAACCCTTATTACCTATCCTGTGCCGGAAGACCGCATTGACCTGATTCTAAACGTGTTGAAACCCGCCGACATCCACCCCGAGCGACGCACGGCGGAGCTGACCGTGGCTATTCTGCAATTGGTAGCCAGCCGGCGCGGTGTCGCGGCACTACCCAGTTGGGGTCTCAAAAACTACGTCGATCACGACTATGTGATCGCCCGCCGCATCAGCACACATGGATTATGGAGCGATCTGTATGCGTCAACACTTACCGAGACGGCTTCCCGTCCCTATCTGCGCGACTTTCTGACAACCGCGAGGAATACGTGTTTCGCTACGCTGGATGGAATCATCCCGCTGGAATAGGATTTACCGAGGAGGGCTTTCCCCCTCGGCAAACCAAGGAGATAACGCGGAAAAATCGTCTGGTGAACAAGCGACATACATGGGTACATCGTCTGCTCACCAGAATGCGATTGTTAATGCAGAGTAACTACTTCGTCTTCGCAGACAAAATCCGAACAATAATTCTCATAGACGCCATCAAGAAAACCCCATAGCGCATCACATGCCCGGGTAGTTGCTGCCGCCACCTCAGCCTGTTTCTCCGGGGTATCGGCAAAGCGCTCGATCAATGTCCACTCCGCTTGGGAGTGATGTATGTCGGCTTCCTGGTGTACGGTAAAGAACTCGTAACTCGCCGGGTCGCTCATTCCATAATACCTCTCCAGCCCATCGATTTTTACGGAAGCGATGGACGGCACCTGGGACTCAAAGGCATGCATCGCCGCGAGACCGGCATAAAACGGCTGGTTCAGGCAGATGTCCCGGAATGTTGCCACCAGTCTGGCGGTTCCCGGCAGGGCATTCGCGCTGGCCAGATCGTTGTCGCTGGAACCCAGGGCCAGAGCGAAATTCTTCCACAAGGCAGGATGGTTTTTTTCCCCATGCTCTTCGCTGATCAGATTTTTCAGCACTTCCTGCCGTACGCTGATGTCGCCGCTATTGGATTCAGTGTGAAAATGCGGAGTATTGAAATGTACCGCGCTCAGGTAGGTAGGCTCGGCCAGCACATTATGAAAATATTGTTCCGCATACCCCCGTAATTGTTCCTTGGTGAGCTTGCCTTCCGTCCAGGCCACATAAAAAGGATGCTTGAGCAGATGTCTGGCACTAATGATGGAATCGATCTTTTGTTTGAATGTTACGTCAGTTGTCATAGTTTTTCCTCTTGAACAGAGATGGGTAATCGGCCAACATATCATCGCCGAAATAAGGCCTTTAAGTCAAATTTTGGATTAGCCCGACCGGTATCGTCCAAACATCGGGTCGTAAAGATACCGGCCAGATTGCCATCCGTAGCACATTGCGGAACCCGGGAACAAGCCCTCTGGGCGCGCCCGTTTGCCAGCTGAGCTGATAAAATGAGATGATTCACCAGGCGCCAGCAGCGTGAACACGGCATCCCCGGCGCTGGTCGCACTTTCCTCCGGATCGCTTTGTTCCGCCTTGTGCGCTTACCCAGTTCGCGTCTGTCTTGCTGGTTGGGCATCCCATCCGTCAAAGCTGTCTTCGCGCCCGCGCGGAACTTGCTCTGAGGTTCTTCCGAACGACGGGCAAAACTGCGGGTTTATTTTTCAGAAAAGTCTATGGATGAGCAATCTAGTTTACTGGCGCTATTCACCACCAGTTTCCTCTCTGCCACGCTGTTGCCTGGCGGATCGGAGGCCGTACTATTTGGTGTTTTGACAGCTTACCCTCAGCTTTTCTGGCCTGCTCTGGGGTTTGCCTCATTGGGCAACACCATGGGCGGCATGAGTTCGTATGCTATCGGACTCTTCTTACCCGATGAAAAAGCACTTCTGAAACAATCCGGGGGCAACATGCGAGGCCTGGAGTGGGTGCGCAGTCACGGTAGCCTCGTCCTGTTGCTGGCATGGGTGCCGATAGTCGGTGATCTGTTGTGCGTCGCTGCGGGATGGCTCCGAATAAACTGGATATTGGCGATGCTGTTCATGGCTATCGGAAAGTTCGTGCGGTACTGGGCAATCGCGGCGGCGATGAGCGTGTAAACCAAGACTGCCGCCATCTCTTACGAAACCGCTGAATAAAGCTCAGTCCAGGCGAGATTTTGCATATCCCTTATATCCCTTATTGCAGTTCCTGAACGCAGCAGCAGTTCAACGCCTCAATTGCCCCCTGAATTGGGCATCCGAGGCACGCGATCGGGGTTCGGCTTACATGAATCGGCGCACTTGTATGCTGCAAGTCAGCACACATCACCCCGAGCGCTTAACCTGAATTATTTCTTGAGTAATTTCTGCAGTTCACCGCTCTGGTACATTTCGCTGACGATATCCGAACCTCCGACAAACTCACCGTTGACATAGAGTTGCGGAATGGTCGGCCAGTTTGAGTATTCCTTGATGCCCTGCCGGATTTCAGGTTCGGCAAGCACATCCACCGCGAAAATATCATCCACCCCGCAGGCGTTGAGAACCTTTACCGCATGGGCGGAAAAACCGCATTGAGGGGCTCCCGGCGTGCCTTTCATGTAGAGCACCACGGGATGGGTGGTTACCTGTTGCTTGATGGTTTCCTGGGTATTCATGTCTGCTCCTTTTTCTCTTGAAATTGAATAAACTGCAAATCAGCTTATGGGAAAGTCAGACCCTTTTCAAGGGATTTGATTCCGCTGGTCAATTTTCATTTTAACAGCTTCTTTCAGGAAACAATCAGGCTTCCACCGCTGACCCGCATGATGCCCGCCAGATCTGGATGAGAAAATACGTCTCCGAACCCGGCTTCACCCAGCAATTGCCTGCAAATTTCCGCCTGGTCGTAACCATGTTCAAGCAACAGCACGCCTCCCGCGACCAGGTGAGCCGGAGCGGAAGCGATGATTGATCGAAGGCAGTCAAGACCTTCGCCTCCTGCCGTCAGCGCCATGCGTGGTTCGAAGCGCAAATCGCCTTGAGCGAGGTGAGAGTCGCCAGCCGCGACATAGGGGGGATTGGACACGATGAGGTTGAATTTCTCACCGGCGAGTCCATTGAACCAGTCGGCTTCCAGAATGCACACGTTGCCCACATTCAACTGCTTCGCATTCGTTCTTGCAATCACTACGGCATCGGCGGAAAAATCGACAGCGGTGACGTCCGCCAGCGGACGGTGTTTTGCTATGCACAGCGCGATAGCGCCGCTGCCGGTTCCAAGATCAAGAATTTTGCAGGAAAAGTTCGCCGGAATTTGCGCCAGCGCAAGATCCACCAGCAATTCCGTTTCAGGCCGGGGAATGAGTACTGCGGGGGTGACTGTAAAATCGAGGCTGTAAAACTCGCGGTGGTCCGTGAGATAGGCGACAGGCTCGCCATGAGCACGCCGTCCTGTCAACAGCTGAAAGGATCGCGCCTGATCGGCGGTAAGCACCTGTTCGCATTGAACAATAAGGTGGACGTGGCTCACGTTTAGCACGTGCTGCAACAGCATTCGCGCCTCGATATCGCCAATGTCACGGCCTGCTTGAAGCAGCGCTTCCCGTATCGTGATCTGCTGCATGGAGGGATTGAATTTCATATTACGGATTCAGCCGCGAACCCCGGCTATAACACTGCTGAACGAGGCAAGGGAGAAACAGCGGGGACCCGGAAGCAGAGCACAAACAATGAGTAGAGCCCAGACAATCCGCTATCTACACCCCCATTGCTTTCAACTGCTCCGCCTGATGTTCGGACATGAGCGCAGAACAAAGTTCAGTCAAATCTCCGTCCATGATCTGCTCGATCTTGTAAAGCGTAAGATTGATACGATGATCGGTTATTCGCCCCTGGGGGAAATTATAGGTACGAATACGACCTGATCGGTCGCCGCTGCCAATCAGGGACTTGCGTGTAGCAGCCTGCTTGCTTTGCTGCTCCTGGGTCTGCTTGTCGCGGATTCGTGCAGCCAGCACACTCATCGCCTGCGCCTTGTTTTTGTGCTGCGAACGGCCATCCTGGCACTCGACCACGATGCCGGTCGGCAGGTGAGTCACTCGCACCGCGGAATCAGTCTTGTTGATATGCTGACCGCCTGCGCCGGAAGCACGGTAAGTATCGATCCTTAACTCTGCGGGGTTCAACACCACGTCCATAACCTCGTCTGCCTCAGGCATGACGGCGACAGTACACGCGGAAGTGTGAATGCGTCCCTGGGTCTCCGTGGCAGGTACACGCTGAACCCGATGGCCGCCCGATTCGAACTTGAGTTTGGAGTAGGCGCCATTACCGATGATCTTGGCAATGATTTCCTTATAACCGCCCGCATCGGAGGGGCTTTGCGAAATTATCTCGACCTGCCAGCGTTGGCGTTCGGCAAAACGCGCATACATGCGAAACAGATCGCCGGCAAACAGCGCCGACTCGTCTCCGCCTGTTCCGGCGCGAATTTCCAGAAAAATATTACGCTCATCGTTGGGGTCCTTCGGCAGCAACTGTTTCTGCAATTCTGCTCCGAATCGCACGAGCTTCTCTTTGGCATCGCGTATTTCGGCATCGGCAAACTCGCGCATTTCGGCATCGCCGGTCATCTCCTGCGCGGTATGAATATCACGCTCGCTTTGCAGGTATGCATCGTAAAGCTCGACTACCGGCGCAATCTCCGCACGCTCGCGCGTGAGCTTGCGATAGTTGTCGAGATTGGCGGTAATGCTCTCGCTACTCAACAGACGATTCAACTCCTCCAGGCGCACGCTAAGCTGCGTGAGCTTGACAGCTATGCTCTTATTCATTCCGGACGGTGGAGATGGTACAGGCGGCTGATCAGGTCGACCAAATCGTCACGCTCGTCGGTTGCGGCGTGATTGAGCGCGTAGGAGGGTATATGCAGGAACTTGTTGGTCAGACTATTACTCAAGGATTCGATGATTTTCTGCGGGTCCTCCCCTTTGGCGAGAAGCTTCGTCGCTCGCTCCAGTTCGTGGCGCCGATACCGTTCGGCCTGATCCCGCAGGGCCCGGATGGTTGGAACAACCTGGCGCGACTCCAGCCAGTGCATGAAATTGACCACATTAGTGTCGATAATCGCCTCAGCCTGCGCTACCGCGCCCTGGCGTGAATCGAGCCCTTCCTTGACGATATCGGCAAGATCGTCCACGGAATAGAGAAACACATCATCCAGTTCAGCCACTTCGGGCTCGACATCGCGCGGCACGGCCAGATCCACCATGAAAATCGGCCGATGCTTCCGCGCCTTGATCGCGCGCTCCAGCATGCCTTTGCCGAGTATGGGAAGCGTGCTCGCGGTACAAGTCACCACGATATCGTGCAGCGCCAGCTGCTCAGGGAGCTCGTTCAGCGTAATGACCTGCCCATTGAAACGATGCGCCAGAACCTGCGCACGCTCAGTAGTGCGATTGGCCACGGTGAGGCGCTTCGGATGACGTGCGGCAAAATGACTCGCGCATAATTCGATCATCTCGCCCGCGCCAATGAATAGCACACGCTGCTCGGCTATATCGCCAAAAATCCGCTCAGCGAGCCGCGCTGCGGCCGCAGCCATGGAAACGGAATTCGCACCGATCTCGGTGGAGCTACGAACCTCTTTTGCGACAAAGAAAGTACGCTGGAACAGCTTGTGGAGCAGCATGCCCAATGTACCGGCATGCTCGGCCGACTTCACCGCGCTCTTCAACTGGCCGAGTATCTGCGGCTCGCCCAGTACCATCGAATCCAGTCCGCTGGCCACACGAAAGGCATGCTTCACCGCTTGTTCGCGCGGCAATCTGTAGAGATACGGATCCAGCTCCCGCGCCTGCAAGTGATGAAAGTCCGCCAGCCAGTGGGTCGCTTCCTCTGGCTTCTCGGTACTGCAATAAATTTCCGTACGATTGCAGGTGGAAACAATCGCCGCCTCCCTCACCGGGCGATGACCCACGAGATCGTGCAATGCATGCTCCATCGCATCTTCCGGAAACGACACCTGCTCGCGCACGTCCAGCGGCGCGGTCTGGTGGTTGATCCCAAAGGCAAATAACTGCATTGAAGACAAGGTAGTAACCGGCGAGTCCGGTGAAGAATTGGAAAATTTGCTGATTATAGTATTACAAGCATTTGAATACCATAAGCAAGAAGAGTTTCTGCTTGGAAGAAAAAAATGAGGGAAGTGCGGATATGCGCCGGCAAGGGCGCCAGAGAGAAAAGAGCGTCCGCCTGGGACGCTCCCCAATAACGTATGACAGCTACGCTATCACTTTGTTGAATTGAAATTGCCCAGCAGGATCAGGTCGCCCGGCACTGCGCAACTGCTGAACGTGATGTAATTATTCGCGGGGAACAACAGATTCTTCAATGCGAACACGGAAACCGCCTCAAACTGAATTGACAGCTTTTGCACGATCTGCTGCGGCACCTGGCTCTGGATCTGCTGGTTGACTTGCGCCGCCAGGTCGTCTGAACCGCTGGGCCCGCCTCCAGACAAATGACCGCTGACGACAACGGCCTTGCTGTCGGTCTTGATTTGAATCGTCTGGTTACGCCCCTCGCCGCCCACGCTCAGTGGCAGTGATGCCCTCGCCTCGACGGTCACGTCGGTCGCAAGCATAGAATCGCCGCAACGGGTGCAACTCCAAAAGCAAGGGTAGACCGTAGTGCAGGAATGCTGATTGTATTGCAGCGACTGCCCACGACTACCGCTGTAATACATTTGCCCGTTCGCCTGAGCCGTGATGGTGGTGTCCACCAGAGACCACGACACATCTTTGCCACCGGGAATCGAATAAGTGTATTCAGTGAATGAGCCCCCGCCGTGTCCGCTGCTGATGGATGAGCTATGGTTGAGCTTGCTCAAATCCACTGTGCCAATGACACTGGCGCTAGTGAACTTGCCCGACCAGGCCTTGGCTGCACTGCCCGGATTCACGCCCTGCAGGACCCATCCGTTGTTTCTCAAGCTTTGCGGCAGAACTTCCTTGAATATCAATTCGGAACGCACCATCATGCTGTTGCTCTGGCCTTGCGGCAGGGGTTCCGGAATATTGTTCAGGAACGCCTGCGAGTAATTCAGCACCGCACGGCCCCCGGTCATGATGAAGAGTTGCAGCATCTCGTTGTTGGCTGGCGTTTGCAGCGGTTTGAAAACGAAGTCACTGGGCCTGAGCGCATTCAGCGTCGGAATCTCGGTCAGGTCAAGCTGGTTGATCAGGTAGACGACGGGGTTGCTGACGAAATACTCTTTGACCGCCTTGTTGAATTCCACCTTCGTGGCATCGCTCAAATCGATGTTGCTGATGGAGAATGCGCCTTCCTTCATGTCCAGTTGCACTTTCAGGACGTTATGATTGCTGTTCTCGATCTTGACCGTGCCCGCCACCTTGGCGAGCTGAATCACTGCCGTCAGTGTTTCGCCGCTGATGGACTGCGGCATATCGCATTGTTCCGGCAACGAACCCACCTGGGAACAGCGCTCTACCGAACCACTCAGTATTTCCATTTTCAGTGTGGCTGAATTGTTGTTGTTGACGCTGAAACTCAATAGGGGATAGCCATAGTCGATTGTGAAGCGATTGATGACGGTAACACCCCCAGGATATTTTTCCGAAGTGTTGACGGTAATACGATTCTTGTAGGCGGTATCCTTTTTCAGGGTTTCGTATTGGTCCAGCAGCGCGCTGTTAATTCCTTTCAGATCCATGTTGAACACGACATCCCAGCCATTGGTGCAACTGCCCTGCGCGTTCATCTGGGCCAGCAACGTCTCGGTAGACGGCAAGTGGGTCGCGGCGGCCAAAAGCACGTCGCTTGCTGCCAGAAGCTCCGGCAACCGGCGCGGTGGGGCGAAAGCGAGCAGTCGTTTGGCGGCCCGCTGTTGCATGATCTTCAGCGGATCGGCAATTCTTGCTTCCAGTACGAACGACAGCCGTATCGTCAAACTGTCCCGTTCGAAGCTCAAACCCTTGTTGGTGCTCGTGTTCGGTAGCGAGATTTCCCAAGTCGAGAAAGGCGTCACCCGGCTGACGCCTTCGGACCAGGACTCTCCGCCGTCGGAGAAGTTGGGCGAGTTGTCATGCGCGTTGTAGCTGTAAATCCGCTCGCGCCAGGGAGTGCGGAACGCCAGCGGATCACGGTGCAGGTTGCGGTCGTGAAAGGGGGTGCCGTTATAGGCAAGACGCAGCAGATAGGTGCCGCCGGCGGTGGATTTGACGCCTTCCACTGCCGCAACCACAGAAATGATTCTGGCATTGACGTACTGATAGAACTCGGGCGCATCCAGAAAAATCGTACTGCGGAAAACATTGCCTACGGTCAGTTCCTCCGGCTTCACGCCTTCGATAACGTATTCGATCGGCCTCGTTCTGCTGGCCTGGTAATGAGCCAGCAAGGATTTGGCTTCCAGCGTAGTGGCTTGTTGCCGGACCACTGCGGCGCTGAATTTCAGTAGACTGAAGGCCAGTACCGGCGTGCCCGGCTGGAGGTTGGCGTATTGCAGCGCCAGGTCCTGCATCAGGAACGCCTTGGCCAGGATCGTGAGCATCTGGTTCTGGATGAATGTGAGGTGGCCCGTCAGTGCCACCAGATCGATGGCCGACCGGTCGAGATCCTCGACTCTGGCGGGATGCAGCTTCTGCTGCAACGCCTCCAGCCGCGCCGCCTGACGGCTATTGATCTCTTTCTGCTTCTGGTTGGTATAAATATCTCGCTGAAGCGCGTGCAGCGAGGATTCGGCGCCGGCCACGGCTTTGCCGCGCAGCACCATGGTCGCAAAAGCCGCTTGCAGACTTGCCTTTTCCGGCTTGACATCCGGGCCGGACGCCATGATCTGGTTGAACTGAATCGACATCTCGTCCCAGGATAGCGTCGAGGGATTACCAAACTGCCCGCCGTCCAGATCATCGAGCGCGCGCTGCGCGTTTTCCAATCCTTTGGCGCCGGTACTGATTCCGGTGTACAGCTTGGACATCGCATTGAGGACATTGAAGGTCTTCTGGATTCTTTGCACGGCAAGGCCAAGGTCCTTGACCGCGGAGATGGATGAAGCAGGAATGGCAATGCTGGTGCCGAGGCTGAACAGGTTGGTGGCCACTTCCAGTCCGAACTTGATTGCTTCCATGGTCTCCCACTGCTGCACGGCCGATTTGTATTTCTGGGCAGCCAGATCCACGTCCCCTCGGGCTTCGAACAGCGATGCGTTCAAATTGTTGAGCTTGGCCTGCTGCTGCTCCGCTTCCGCCTTGCCTTGAACAATCAGCGAATCGTAGAATCCTTCCAGGTCTTTTTGCTGCGCGGCATTGGCTTCGATCACTCCGCTGATCAGTTCGCCCGACGCGATGATGTTCTGGTTGAGAGTCTTGGCCACATTGATTACCAGTTCCTGCTGGCGCCGATTGGCCATGCGCTGTTCGTTCTGTGCCACCTGCAGCTGTATCCTGTCCAGATAGCTCAGTATGCTTTGCACATATTGCTCATAATCCCGATATGGCAGAATCGGGACGAAACTGCCATATTCCGGGTTGACCGCGTAGTTGGCCAGATCCATCGCGCGTACGCGCAGCGCGATCAATTCCTCGCTCCCGCCGGCTGGCAGCATTTCGGCCAGCCACGTCAGGTAATTGCGCACAAACTGCTGAATGCCGCTATTTGCAAGGGTAGATTGATCGCTGATCACCGCTTCAGCGAATGTCATCGAAAATTGCAAGCTGTCTGTCAGCAAGGGCACCGTATCCGCCGGCGGTACCGTGCGCACGTCGTCCGCGATGAACGGCATAGCCGCTGATCCGCTTCCGTCCAGGTCAAACCTGAGCCCGTCCACGATCACGCTATAGCGCGAGCCGGAACGGTTCTGAACGGCCAGCGCGCCGAGAAATTCATCGCACCCCAACTGCAACGACTCGAAGGCATCATCGGCCAGGCAGATCGATCTGGGCTGACCTTGTGTGCGCATGTCCAGCACCTGGCCGAACAGCCGCACTTTTTTCCCGGGAACATTGATGGTCGTGGTGGCGCCGGCGGATAGCACATTCGTGAACAGGATAAAATCCTGCACTTCCTCGGCTGCAACGAGCTGCATGTCCGCGAGGTCCAGCCGCGCCTTATAGACGTTGACCGTGGGGCTAGCAATAAAGGAGGTGATTCCGGCAGTATCCTGCGGCAGCATGCGGACGAAATCACGCTGATCGTAAACGGAAAAATTCGGTTGGATCGTGGTGCGGTATTTCTGCGCCATCGCGCCCTTGAAGATTCGCTGCCAGATCAGTCCCCGCTTCTGCTCTATCATCACGCCAAGGCTGGCAAGGTGCACGGCTACCACTGTCTGTTCGGTGAATTCCTGTTGAAGGTTGGCAAGCGATAGCCGGGAATTGACGTTGAATAGCGAGAATACGCTATTCTTGTGCGACCACAGCGTATCCCGCCAGTCGCCGTTTTGCAGAGTCGAATTGAAAACGGCAGTATTGCTCAGGCAGATAACGCCGCCATATTCCTCCACATAGCCGAAGATGCCCGTAGCCCGATCGGTAGTAAATTGCGCGAAATCTTGTGATCCAGGACCGGACAGCGGATTGCTACCATCCGCGTATGCCAGTTTGAGCGTGGCAAACTGTTCCGGCAGATAGGCAAATACCTGCAAGATGGTGTCGCCCAGTTCCACGGCAGAAACATAGTGCGTGCCGAATTCGCGGAAAGAATCCAGCACCTTGTTGGCATCTTCCTTATTCAACTGATCGCCATAATCCTGAAGCCGGCTGCGGCCTGCGTGGCGCAATCTGGTCGAAGTCGAGGTGAATGCCGCACTCAGGCCATATTCCGGATCAGGCTGCCTTGGCCGCGCGTGCACCAGGATGCCACCAACTTCCGAGGCGTGATTATCGGCGCCGTCCACTCTCTCCAGTTTAACCAGCGCATAGCGTAAGTCCGTCCGGGCCAAGTCGACACCTATGGTGTTGGACAGCATCTCCAACGATGGCCGGCTGCCCACGGCACCGGCCAGCAAAGCGCCTGCGCCGAATGATGGGGCGTCAATATCGCTGGAAGGGTTGATAATCTGATAGGGAATCAATTCATCCAGCAGATCCAGCGCGGTTTCATGCAAAGTGATGATGGGATGCGACCAGACGCTACGCTGCGCTATCGGCTCGACCGGCCTTAAAGCCATTGCCTGCTGTTCGGCGGGATAAAGAATATCCAATACGCCGGCCTGGGGCTTCCAGTTGGGGTTGAGGCCGTTGACCAGATTGGTGGAGAAGCCGATGCTGAATTTGGTTTCGATCATGCGCGCATATCCTTGGATGAGTGGAGGGAAAGCCAGCGGGGAGTTTCACTGCCTGAAGCCTGTAATACTGCTGAGCTAGCCAAGGATATACGCGCCGCTCGCGCTTCTATACGGAGAAATACGGGCAAATTTAACCGGTATTCGATGTTTCGCTGACCTGATCTTAGGTGGCCGGTCTTTTCGGAAGCGTTGGATGAGCGGGCTCAATAGACCAAACAGCGGAGCAGTGAGTCGTTTTACTATTGAGTGCGATTGGCGGAAAAAAGAGGTAAGGGAAGATTGCTAAGCAGGATTTGGACGCCTGCCATGAATGATTTGACGCGGTGAATGATTTAACACTGTGAGCAGTATCAGCTCTGGCGGGTGCTGATACATCGCAAGCTAGCACATCAATTTTTCAACCAGTTCATCAATAAAGCCCACTTGCGCCGGGCGAATACGGCGGATAGCTTCGGATATCTCGAACCACTCAGCGCGATCAACTTCCGGAAACTCGCGAACTCGCCCAGAGCCCTTCGGCCACTCGATGCTGAAGGTATTAGAGACTAACCGGGACGTGTCCCAGTCGCTTTCCGTAGCCCATGCGTCCACGAGCTTCCCGCTAGCCAGCTTGCGTTGTGTAAGTGGCAAGAACGGGCCGGTTGGCTGGAAACCTGTTTCTTCAAAGAACTCTCTCAACGCGGCCTTAAAGGGTTCTTCCCCTTCCTCGTATTCACCCTTTGCTATCGACCATGAGCCGAGGTCTTTGTTGGCCCAGAAAGGTCCTCCGGGATGAACGAGCAATACTTCAAGCTGACCGACTCGTGTGCGATAGGGGAGGATGCCGGCGCTGGTTTTGGGCATGTGCATTCCCTCTTTAATAAATTTTGATAAATAGGGAATAAAAAAACATGATCTGACAGTACGTTAGGATGCTCTATAGTCGCGCCGACTTGGTGCTGAGGCTGGATTAAGCGAATTCTACTCATTCAGATGATCGCTGCGACTTATACAAATCTCATCTGAAAATAGTAATCCTTAAAGAGCAATGTCTTAATGGCTAAATAAAGCGTAAGACGTGGCGATGGCTGAAAAGGCCATTCATACGGGTTTTAACGATTTACCGTACTAATCAAAGGGATGTTTCGTTGTTTTTTGGGTGGGAATATGGGAATTCAAGTGTTTTGCCACAATGGGACCGATAGAGCGCTGGCTTCATGTTTGCCAAATTTTCTTCCTGTTCGTACATCCTATGGAATATCAAATCATCGTACGTCAAGTCCCGACCCAAACTCGTGATGACCTCTTTTTATGTCAGACTTTGGATAATAGTATTTTGTGAAGACGCCTGAAAAACCACTTAAGGAGTGTTGAGCAACTACTGTGAAGTAAAGATATTGGCCTTCAGATTCACAAACTGAACACAGATCTTCCGGCGTTCCAACTCTGATAGCATAATGAGCATCTTTATCCTTTCTCGAGTAGCCACCAACTTCAAAAACGTTGCCTTTTGTTAAGGGAATAAGCCTATTTCTTAAGACTACCCCGTTCGGAACTGCTTTCGGTGTTATTAACGTTAGCTGAAACTCGACATGTGTAAGCGGAAAACGGCTTTTATTTATTAATTTGAATCCATACATAGCCTCATCAGCTTTTGACTGGTTTGCGATGTATGGCGAAAATACGATCTTGGGCCGAAGCGAAAACAGAGCAATAAGAAATACCAAAGATGCGACCAAACTTCCTACTATGCCAACAAGTAGATTTTCCAACATACCGCCTTCCCCTTATTTTTATAAGTTCGATAGCCTTTAAAAGAGTGCGCCTCTCCCGGGAGATATGAGGATTGTAATCTAGGGTCTTATACCGGGAAAGCAGTTGCGTTGTGAGGTTACTATGTTGGTAAGCAAAACCTTAACTAAGGAAAAATTATCGCATTTTCCAACTATGCATCCATTTAAGTTAAGCCCCAGCTATTGCTGGAAGCCTCATTTTAGGCTGCCTTCTTATGCATTGATAACATTTATTACTTGCTGATAGGGCAGCAGACGTAATGGTGTGCCGTATTAGAAAAGATAGTTACAACTGACGTAACGCGATGGCATGGTGATTGCGAAAATCAAGGGAATATACGGGAGCAGAAACCCTGAGTGCCGGGTTTTAAATCGATGAAAACAGCCTATGCCACCCTCAAAGGTTTCGCACATGCGGATGTTTAAGAAAAGACAACTGGACATTTGGAAATGGGGCCAAGGTCTCACAGGAGAAATCCGGCTCATTGAAAGTCAACTTGATATCGTAGTGCATTATTCAATTAGATCAACTAGACCAAACGCATAATTCTGGTTTGTCCTTTTTTGCAAAAGAGCCTTGCTCGGCAACTAGTGGAATTTCTTGAAGGTTGTATGGCTAACTGGCAGAAAGGAACATCCTATCGTTGATTCCGCAAGCCGTTCCGTCGCATAGTTTCTGCTGCTGAACTGGGGCAAAATAAGGTTGTGCGTCACACCCTTCGCCGCACACGGCGATCAGCCACTTGGTTCAGACGGGGGTGATTTACCTAGTGAAAAAACTTTGGGGCACAAAACACTGATTATGGTGGAACGCTATGAGCCCCAGAACGGGGCATATCAATGCTGCAATAGATAAGCTTGAAGATCGCTATCAGAAGATTAAGTAGTGGCTTTTGGTCTCAATTACACAAGTATGAAAGCTTACTTGCCCGTTACATGGCTTAAGTAACTGATTAAATGGTGGCCAAGGGCGGAATCGAACCACCGACACAAGGATTTTCAGTCCTCTGCTCTACCGACTGAGCTACTTGGCCTTCTGAAGCTATTGCATACTGCCTCGCAGGAGGAGAATCACTTGACCCACCTCTGGCTTTTTGGAGTGCGCAATTCTAGCACAGCGCAAAACTCATTGGAACACAAGAACAATTAGCGCAAGGCATCTGCCGCAGGCTGTAAGCGTGACCAATCTATAGGCTCGTTAGTGCGAAAAACGGGATGATGGGTTGCGTTTCACTCCACCCATCCTACAAAACCGTGGGGGAGCAGATTTAAAATGTTACCGTTCTAGACCCGTTCGGGCGAAACAAGCTACAATTCAGCATTTTAGCAGTTATACGCATGCGTATTTCCCATGGCATTCCTGTTCAGGCTGAAGCTCCCGTTGCCCTCACCATAGGCAATTTCGACGGGGTCCACTTGGGTCATCAGGCGATGCTCACCCGTTTGAAAGAAGCTGCCAATCGGTTCGGTCTTGCCACTTGTGTCATGATTTTCGAGCCTCATCCGCGCGAGTTTTTCGCACCGGATAAGGCGCCCACGCGGCTCACCAGCCTGCGGGAGAAGCTGGAATTGCTGGCGGCGGCGGGGGTGGACCGGGTGCAGGTATGCCGTTTCAATTTCGATTTCGCCAGAATCAGCGCGGAAGATTTCATTGTCCATATCCTCCAGCAAGGGCTTGCTGTCCGCTGGATTCTGGTAGGGGACGATTTCCGCTTTGGGGCGCGCCGCGCCGGGGATTTTGCCATGCTGAAGGCATTTTCCGCGCAGTGCGGTTTCGAGGTGGAAGAAATGCCGGGTTATATCGTAGACGGCGTGCGGGTTTCAAGCACGGCGGTGCGGAAGGCTCTGGCGGCGGGTGATCTGGATTTTGTCAAACGTTTGCTGGGGCGGCCCTACAGTATCAGCGGACGTGTGGTGAGCGGCGACAAGCTGGGTAAGAAGATCGGTTTCCCAACAGCCAATATTCAATTGAAACACAACCGGGCTCCCCTGTCGGGAATCTTTGCGGTAGAAGTCGGGATAGTAACTCATGGGGCCACGGAACTATCGGCAACGGATACGGTGAGTGCTTTGCAGGGCGTCGCCAGCCTGGGCGTGCGCCCCACCGTGCATGAGGATGGCAACCCCGTGCTGGAAGTCTACCTGTTCGACTTCGACCGTGAGATATACGGCCAGCACTTGCGCGTGCATTTTCTGCGTAAATTGCGGGATGAGGAAAAATATCCCGATCTTGAAACGCTCATAACGCAGATTGGACGGGACGTGGAAGATGCAAAGCGTTATTTTTCGTCGTTATCGTCCATGTCCTCTCCTACGGAAAATAGCCTTCTGCACAAATCGAACTGACGTTCGTTATTTTTTCAATATTCCATGACTGACTATAAAAAAACGCTCAATCTGCCTGATACGCCTTTCCCCATGCGCGGCGATCTCGCCAGGCGCGAACCCGTCATGCTCAAAGCCTGGCAGGAAAAGAATCTCTATCAGAAAATCCGCGAGGTTTGCAAAGGCCGTCCCAAATTCGTGCTGCACGATGGCCCTCCGTATGCCAACGGTGATATACACATTGGCCATGCAGTCAACAAGATTCTCAAGGACATTATCATCAAGTCGAAGACACTCGCCGGCTTCGATGCGCCTTATGTACCGGGCTGGGATTGCCATGGATTGCCGATTGAGCATCAGATTGAAAAAAAACACGGTAAAAACCTGCCGGGTGACAAAGTGCGGGAGCTGTGCCGCGCGTTTGCTTATCAACAGGTAGTGCGGCAAAAAGCCGATTTCATTCGGCTTGGCGTACTGGGCGATTGGGACAATCCTTATCTCACCATGAATTACAAGACCGAGGCGGGAATCATTCGCGCGCTTGGAAAGATCCATGCAAGCGGCTATCTCTACCAGGGACAAAAGCCTGTCAACTGGTGCATAGACTGCGGCTCTGCACTGGCGGAAGCGGAAGTGGAATATGAAGACAAGACTTCATCTGCGATAGATGTGAAGTTCAAGGTGGTCGATTCCGATGCGTTATGGAGGAAAGTTTTAAAGCCAGCGGATGGTTTCATCCCGGCTGATGTGTCCGCCAAACCGGTGTATGTAGTCATCTGGACAACAACGCCATGGACTCTGCCTGCCAATCAGGCGGTGAGCCTGAACCCCAACGAGAACTACGTTGCGGTCGACTTGGGGAGCGAATGCTTGCTTCTCGCTGATGCTCTGATGGATAGCGCGCTGGATCGCTACGGTATTGACAAGGCTGACGCTAGCCCTTTGGGCCAGTGCAGCGGGAGCGCACTGGAAAATGTTCTGCTGGAGCATCCATTCTATCCGCGGCAAGTACCCATTATTCTGGGAGACCACGTCACCATGGACGCAGGAACAGGGGCTGTGCACACCGCCCCTGCGCATGGCGTGGATGACTATGTTGTGGGTCTGAAGTATGGTTTGCCGGTGGAAAACCCGGTTGGCGGCGATGGCCGATTTTTCGATCACGTGCCGCTTGTCGGTGGCCTCTCTGTCTGGAAAGCCAATGATGTGGTGATTCAGGAACTGGAGAAGAACGGCCTCTTGTTGAAGGCGGAAAAACTCCAGCACAGTTATCCGCATTGCTGGCGTCACAGGACACCGATCATCTTCCGCGCGACGCCTCAGTGGTTTATTTCCATGGATAAGAAAATCAGGAGCGTAAATCAGGATGGCGTGGGTGAGACCTTGCGGGAAGCCGCGACAACCGCGGTAGAGGCAACCGCGTTTTTCCCATCCTGGGGTAAGGCCCGGCTGGAGGCGATGGTGAAAAACCGGCCTGACTGGTGCGTTTCGCGTCAGCGCAACTGGGGTGTGCCGATGGCGCTTTTCGTGAATAAGGAAACCCATGAGCTGCATCCCCGTACCGATGAGTTATTGGAGCAGGTGGCGCAGCGCGTGGAACAAGAGGGGATCGAGGCATGGTTTGGTCTCGATCCGGCAGAACTGCTAGGGGATGAAGCGCCAGAATATGTAAAACTCAAGGACACGCTCGACGTGTGGTTCGATTCGGGCACAACCCATGACACAGTGCTTAAACAGGATGTTCAGCTCAGGTATCCGGCTGACCTTTATCTGGAGGGTTCCGACCAGCACCGTGGATGGTTCCAGTCCTCCCTGCTGACTGGCTGCGCGATTGACGGCCGCGCGCCTTACAAGGCATTGCTCACACATGGTTTCGTGGTGGATGGCACCGGCCACAAGATGAGCAAATCCAAGGGTAATGTCATTGCGCCGCAGAAGGTGATGGACACATCCGGGGCCGATATTCTGCGGCTATGGGTGGCGTCTACGGACTATTCAGGAGAGTTGTCGATTTCCGATGAAATCCTGAAACGAGTGGTGGAAAGCTACCGGCGCATACGTAATACACTGCGTTTTTTGCTCGCCAATCTGGCTGATTTCGATCCCGCGAGGGATGCCGTGGCGCTGGAGGAATGGCTGGAGATTGACCGCTATATGCTGGCGTTCACGCGGAAACTGCAGGACGATTTGGCGGAGAATTACCGGCGCTACGATTTTCATGTCATCGTTCACCAGCTGCATAATTTCTGTTCCGAAGATTTGGGCGGTTTCTATCTGGACGTTCTCAAGGACCGCCTCTATACCGCTGCCGCCAAAGGTATCCCGCGCCGTTCGGCGCAAAATGCGCTGTATCACATCGCACATAGCCTGGTGCGCTTGTTTGCACCCATCCTCAGCTTTACCGCTGAAGAGGTATGGGAGCATCTGACAGGAGATACCCAGGATAGCGTGTTGCTGCACACATGGCACGAATTTCCTCCGCAAGCGGATAAGGAAGCATTGATGCAACGCTGGACAAGGATTCGCGAATTGCGCTCGCAAGTCCAAAGGCGGCTGGAAGATTCGCGCAGCCAGGGAAAGATCGGTTCGTCGCTTGCTGCTGAGGTCGAAATTCAGGCTAGCGGAGAGAATTTTTTACTGCTCGATTCGTTGGGTGACGATCTTCGGCTGATAACCGTTACATCGGCCGCGCGTGTGAGGCGGGCAGCGGAGTCCGCGAAGGAAGAAATTTCCGTCGTTCCAAGTACTTATTCAAAATGCGAACGCTGCTGGCATTATCGCAAGGAGGTGGGAACGGATGCCGATCATCCAACGATATGCGGCCGATGCATCGCCAATCTGTACGGTGCGGGTGAAGCGCGGCGATATGCTTAATAAGAAGGAAGCTCACGCCAGGGTACTAGGGGACCTCATACGATGGCGCGCAGGATACGATGAAGCTGCAGTTTAGTCTGGTTGTGGCGCTGGTAGTCCTGGTGCTGGACCTGGTCAGCAAGCGCTGGGTGGAAGCCGAGTTATTCAATGGCGAACAGATCCCGCTGACAAATTTTTTCAATCTGGTGCTGGCCTATAACGCAGGTGCTGCCTTTAGCTTTCTGAGCGACGCCAGCGGATGGCAGCGCTGGTTTTTCAGCTTGATTGCTGCGGGCGCTTCAGTACTGATCGTTTATCTGCTGCGTAAACACGCTGCCGACAGGTTGTTCTGTATTGCGTTAAGCCTGATACTTGGCGGGGCGCTTGGTAATCTGTGGGATCGAATAACCATGGGGCATGTGGTCGATTTTCTGGATTTCCATGCGGGCGGCTATCACTGGCCGGCTTTTAACGTGGCGGATTCCGCAATTTTTCTCGGGGCGATGTTGATGGTGGTCGACAGCTTTCGACGGAAGGAATAACGCGAATTAATCAGGTATGCAAAACAGGAACGGTGAATCCTATGCCGGGTGACGATTTTTTCCAGGTCGCCACATCACGTCTTCTACGCCCTGCTGATGGTTCAGGATGCGGCACAATACGAATAAGAAGTCGGACAAGCGGTTGAGGTACTCGATGTGGGACGGCATTGCCGGTTCAGCTCGGTAAAGCCTTACCAAACACCGTTCGGCACGCCGGCAGGTTGCGCGCGCGACGTGGCACAGAGAAGCCGCGCGGGTTCCGCCGGGGAGTATGAATTCCTTTAGCGCAGCCAGTGAGATGTTGTAGTCATCAAGTTGCTTTTCCAAACGGCTGACTTGTGCTTCGCTCATGCTGGCGCGGCCGGGAATACTCAGATCCCCGCCCAGATCGAACAGGTCATGCTGGATATCTTCCAGTTTGGTGCGCACTTCCTCCTCAGGATTTTCCGCAAGCAAAACACCAATAAAGCTGTTCAGTTCGTCCACGACGCCGATAGCCTCGACACGTAAACTCTCCTTGGTGGTTCGTGTGCCGTCACCCAACCCGGTAGTTCCGTCGTCGCCGGTACGGGTATATATCTTCGTCAGGCGCTTTCCCATGTCAAGCGCTCCATGTCATGCATCAGAGTACTGATACGGGTTGAGGAATCGAGGAACAGTACCGCTGCACTCAGCTATCCTGCTTTGGCTTTGCCGGGGACCGCGGCATGAAGAGTGCAGCCAATGGTTTGGCCGGATGGCGGTGGCGGGAATGATTAGCTCTGGCCTGTGCTGACTCGTTTTCGGAGCTCTCGGCAGAAGGTGTGCCGGGGGTATAGGGCTGGCTAAACAACGGATCCTCCGGGGTCTTGGAGCTTTTCCCGTGTGCGCGCGTATGCTCCTTCCCGGTTTTGGTGCCTTTGAAACCGTTCGCGCCTTTTTGGTATGTGGCGGAATGAGAATCATCGGGTCGTTTGACGCGTGATTCGGGCGATTTCTTATGTTCTGGCTGAAGGGATTTATTACGGGTGGGTCGCCTTTCCCGTGCACCTTCGGATTCAATTGCATGTTTCTGGGATCCTGGTTCGAATCCGGCAACTATTACGGAGTTAAGCTTGAATTTCAGGAGCTGTTCGATTCCTTTGAGCAATTCGTTCTCATCCTCGCCTACCAATGAAATCGCATCGCCTTTGGTACCAGCGCGGCCGGTGCGGCCGATTCGATGAATGTAGTCCTCGGGTGTGGTGGGTAATTCGAAGTTGACCACATGGGGGAGATCTTCTATATCCAGTCCCCGGGCGGCAACATCGGTTGCCACCAATACCCGAACGATTCCTTGTTTGAATTCCGCCAGTGCCTGGGTGCGCTGGGGCTGGCTCTTGTCGCCATGAATGGCGGTCGCAGTGATCCCATCCCGTTCTAACTGCTGCGCCAAACGACTGGCCCCATGCTTGGTACGGACAAAAACCAGAACCTGTTGCAGATCCTGCGATTTGATGAGGTGCGTCAGCAGTTCGCGTTTACGATCCCGCGATACCGGATGGACTACGTGGGTTATCAGTTCGGCAATGGAATTGCGCCTCGCCACTTCGATCAACACAGGGTCTCGCAAGAGCTTGTTTGCAAGTTTCTTGATCTCTTCGGAGAAGGTCGCTGAAAACATCAGGCTTTGCCGTTGCTGCGGTAGCAGGGCGAGAATGCGTTTGATATCGGGAAGAAAACCCATGTCCAGCATACGATCGGCTTCATCCAGTATAAGGATTTCGATCTTCGACAGGTTTACGGTTTTTTGCTGGATGTGATCGAGCAGACGTCCTGGCGTGGCGACGAGAATTTCTACCCCCGCGCGCAAATCCCTGGTCTGCGGCGCCATATCCATTCCTCCATAAACAACAGCGCATCTGAGGGATAGATATTTGCCATAGGTTTTTACGCTTTCATAGACCTGTACCGCCAATTCGCGCGTAGGGGCCAGAATTAATGCGCGAGTTGGGTGCTTGGCGGGAGAAGCGCTGGTATTGGCACCGGGTTGCAAGCGGCTCAGCATTGGCAGCGTAAAGCCTGCCGTCTTGCCGGTGCCGGTCTGTGCGCCGCCCATGATGTCCTTGCCTTCAAGTATAAGCGGAATTGCCTGAGTCTGAATTGGGGTAGGTTCAGTGTAGCCCTGGTCTGCTATGGCGCGCAGAATTTCAGGCGATAGATTGAGTTGGGCGAACGAGATATCCATTACTTCGTAGCCATCCAACAAAAGCTGTTGGGAAAGTCCAGGTAAGGCAATTCATAGAAATGCCAGTTGCTGACGATGGAGGCGTTTGGACGGTAAAGAAAAAAGGAGTAAATAGGAGATTGCAGCGGTAATTTCATCAAAATAAAAAATTAGACTTGCGGTAATTAAAAAAATTCAACTATTCGTTTCGCGCACCCTGATGAACATTTTTGGGTTTCTCCGCCTTAAACCCTTCGGTGCACTTTTTCAGGCCGTTTAATATAGCAGGAGCTGCGCCGATGGCCACCGCGTCGACCAGACAATACCAGGCGGCAACACCGCTGGGCGGATTTCCCTGGGACAGCCCCAGGACAGGTTCTATTGCCGCCCACTTCCATGTTCCCGCGGCTGTGCCGATTAACTCCAGCCACGTCGTGATGAAAAAAGCAGCGAGATAAACCATTGGGGAGCGGCCCTTGAAGAGGTAGACCAGAAAAACGCAAAACAGTAGTGCGCCAACCTGATCACCTTGCGCCGGATATCCGCTGACTCCCCAAATTGACCAGGCGCCGCATGTTACGACAACCAGGGTCGCTATCTTGCGTGCATGTGTCAAAAAGAGACCGGAGCGGGCCAGCGCGACGGCTGTCAGATAAACCATACCATGGCCGGGCGGGACATAAGCGGGCACGTTGCCGAATCGATAGGTATACCCCTCCATATAGATGGATGCGAAATGCTCACCGAGAGTGGCAAAAGCTACCGCAATGATGACTTGCATCCGTACTTCCTTGTTCTCCCCCCATAGTAATGCTGACAAAAATGTCCAGGCAATAAGCCCCATGAAATTTTGCTGCTCCAAGCTGCCGCTGGCATCCATGTTCAAGCTGATACCCACGCACACGAATGTAAGCGCCGCGATGAAATAGTCGCGTATTCGGTGGGAGTAGGTAGTGTTTGGGCTGGGGAAATTACGCAGCATTCGTTTCTGGCTCGGATACCTTGATTTCGCAACTGATCCAGTCAAGGATATGAATTCGTCTTTGGACCGTTTATTAGAATCGGTTTATTTGAGTCGTTTATTTGAGTTGTTTAATTACTAAACACGTACTTGGCGGTCACGCAACGGTAGAGCGAACGAAAAAGTGACAGTTCCAGTGATCCCCAAATAAACTTTCGCGCTTCCCTTATGTAATCAAAGCCGCTGCTCCTCGCGTAAGTGCGGAGAACAGCGGCTTGGATAAAATAAACAGGGAGTCCGCTAATGAGTTCTAAAAACCGTGAAGATCAGGATCACTCCTCTTCCTCATCTTCTTCATCCTCCTCATCCTCATCCTTCGATGCGGTTTTGAGGACCAGCTTGCCCTGCTTGATGCTCTCGTTGAGGTCGGTTTCGGGGGCTTCCTTGTGCACCAGGTTCTGATGGCAGTCGATGCAGGTAGCGCCTTCGGTCTCCATCTTCTTGTGCGCCGCCTTGGCATCGGACCCCGGCGGCTGCGGATTCCTGTGGCATTCGCGGCAGGTGCGGCTATCCCATTTCTTCAGGTTCATGCGCGCATCGTGCGCCATGATCAGCCTGCGCTCGTTGAATTTCTCTACTGTGGAATAGTCCTCGGCAAACTCCATGTACAACTCACGCGCCCCATCCACCACATGGGTCGCCACCGCCAGGTGGAAGTTCTTGAAGCCCTGCGGGATGTGGCAATCCTTGCAGCCCGGGTTTGCCCCCAGGGCGCCATAGTGCGAGGAGCTTCTCAGCTCCTCCGCCGGATAGGTCATGGAATGACAGCTCGTGCAGAATTCGGTGGTGGAGACGGCGGCCTCGCCGCCGAATACCACCGCCACCATGACGATCCCAAGTATTGCACCCGTGAGCAGGGTGCCGCCTGCCTTTATGCCCATTAGTCTTCCGAGCCTTTCTCGCCAACCTTCGCCTTGGACTGGAACTCGTCATGATACTTGAACTTCGGATCCCCCGTGAAGGTGCCGTCCAGCTTGTAGTGCTCGTGCATGGCCTTGGTGTCCTTCACGTATTTGTCAAAGTCGAAGGTGTATTTCTTGTCCACCGCCGGGGTGAAAGGCGTGTAGGGCTTCTTCGCACCCTTCCATGGGCTGCCTTCGTAGTTCAGGTGGCAGGCATTGCAGCTCTCTTCAAAGGCGAAGTCCTGTCCGGCGTCGGCCAGGGTCTGGCGCGGGGCGGTCTTCTTCGATTTCTCGAAGGCGGCTCCTGCCTTGCGGTGAATGCCGCGATACTTGGAACCGGGACCGTGGCAGGATTCGCAGCCCACGCCGGTGGTGAATTTGCTCGGGTCATCAAGCGTGTAGCCGCCTTCCTTGCCCCAGCCGTCAACATGGCAGCCGACGCAATCCTTGTCCTTGGTGTAGTCCTTGGCGGGATCGAGCTTGGCCTTCTTCTTGGCCTCGGCCTTGGTGTTGGGCTTTAACGATTCCATGGCCTTGGCGTGCGCCGTATCACCCCATGATTGCGCCTGGCTCTTGTGACAGGAACTGCATTTCTTGCGGCCTTCAAACGACTGGGCGCTCGCGCTCCCGGATATAACCGCAAACATGGCTGCTGCGGCTAGGGCTAGTGTCATGCGATAGCTCATGGTTTCTCCTTTTTCTTTCGGGCAAGTATATCCGTTGGTTATCCGCGATGTCCGCTGGATCCGTTATATCCGCGGCAGGCGTTGTGATATTACAACAAACTGGTGCAAACTGCTTACGGAAACGTGATTTATAGCCAACCCTTTTGTATTGAAACGTGATGTTACGGCAAACCTGTTATTCCCATACTGTATCTCCGGTTTATATAAACGGGTAGCACCAGTACCATGACTCTTTCTGGTACCACTGGTACCGCACAGGGACGACCGGGGAACGGTCAGGGGATGCTTAGGGGACGCTAGGGAACATTCAGCCGCCGGCGGGAGACGGGGATTCGCTGCTTGCGGGTGGGATCTTGTAGACCCAGTAGCCGCCCTGCTGGTAGATGAGTTGCACGGCGGTCAGGTCAAGCGGCTGGGATTCGGTGAAGGGCAGCATCTGGGCGATCAGCGTGTTGAGGCTTTTGACATCGCGCAGGAAGTAGCCGCGCACCAGTTTGTCGGACAACGATTGCAGGGTGTAGGTCTTGAACTCGTTTTCCAGCATCCAGTTCTTGAGGTAGCCGATCATGCCGTGCATGTTGCCTTCCATGGGGAAGTTCTTGTAGGCCATGTCGAACTGCTCCGGGCGCATGATGCCCAGCTTGTAGAGGTCGGTGACGTGGATGGCGATGTAGGCTTCACGCGCGGTGGTTGCATCGCCTCCGGCTTTATCGGCCTTGTCAGACTTGGCGGATTTAGCGGCTTCGGCGGCAAGTTCGCGCAGGATGGCAGCACCCGCTTGCGGTTCGGCCAGGAGGGCGTCGGCAAAGCGCTGGAATCGGCGCTGCTCGTCCGCACTGGCGGTCGCATCCCAGAATGCCTGTTCGTATTTCTGGATGGCGTCAATGCGGTTGCGCCAGTGGGCGGGTACGATCAGCGGCTCGCCCACGCGCTGGGTGAACAAGGTGTCGCGTCCGGCCAAGAGATTGATCTGGCGGGAGGTGTCCCACCAGGCCAGGATGAGTGCGTCCTTGGCGGCATATTTGTTGATGGCGCCCGCCAGGGCGGTCAGTTCACTGAGTTTGCTGTCAGTGGTCAGGAGCAGTTCGCTGGTGCGGTTTTCCCAGTCGAGCCGCACAGGTGCGCTGTTGCCCTGCCGGGCAATATGGGTCACCGCCAGTGGCTGGTCGACCTCTTCGGCATAGACTTCATATTGGGCGATGGTGAGATCGGGCCAGGCTTCCAGTCCCAGCTGGCTGAATTTGTCGATGCTGCCTTCTTCCACCAGTTGGTAGCGATAAGGGGCGGGACCGGGGTTGAACCAGAGCCAGGCAAACCAGAGGAGCAAAAGAATTCCTCCCGTCACCAGGAGGATGCCCAGTGAGGGGAGGAGTTTACTGTTGCGCCGCGCCGGGTGGGCGCGGCTGGTGGATGAGGCGATCAAACTTGTTATCGAACCTTACTCGCGCTCGTTCTTTTCACGACGGCGCCAGCCTGCCAGGGCGAGCGTGCCGGCTAAGAGCATGCCGCCACCCAGGCCGCCGAGCGAGATCTTGTCATCGGCGCTGTTGAGGTCGAAGAGTCCGGCGCTGCGCTTGGATTCCATCTTGGCCACCCGTGCCTGCAGGGCCGCCATTTCACGGATCTTGGTGTTCTCGTCCATGACTTCGACGTAGTCGCGGTTCATCGGTCCCCAGCCTTCGGTGTAGGTCCAGCCGCCCGGGTTGACGTGCGCCAGTCCTACGTGCAGTTTAGGCAGGTTGTTCTCGCCCATCTCCAGCACTTTGAGTTCGATGGCGGCCGGGTTGTTGTCCTTGGACCAGTAGAGCTGGGTGAAGCCGGCAAACATTTCCTTGTCAGGCGGCAGCGGGGTCGGACGGTTGGTCTTCTGTCCGGTCAGCAGGCCTTCCTTGTAGAGCTTCTCGGTCACAGCGTGCGCTTCCTTGTACTTGGCCAGGCCGTGCAGCGTGCCCTTGTCCATGAATTCCAGGTAGGAGCGGGCAAAGCGCTCGGAGTGACAGGAGGTACAGGTCTTGACCCAGGAGTCCAGCCGCTCTTCGGACCATTCGCTGGTGATGTTCTCGGCAATGCCGGGTACCGCAGGGTAGTTGGCCCAGCGGATCTTGCGCACGACGTTGTGGGCGTATTTGCCTTCATATTCGAAGTGGCAGCCGGCACAGGTCGGGGCGGTCTGGCCGCCCTTGGCGTAGGCGTCCTTCAGCGGTACGTTCCAGTTCCACTTGTTGCCCATGATGGCCACGGTCTTGCCGTGCTTGCTCATGGAGTAGGCTTCCCAGTTGTTGTGGTCTACCCCGCTGTGGCAGGTGGCGCAGGTCTCCGGCTGGCGCGATTCGGCCGCGGAGAATTCATGCCGGGTGTGGCAGGAGTCGCACTTGTTCTGGTTGGTGTGGCACATGCTGCAGCCTTCGGCTATCTCGCGTTGCGGCATGGAGGCAAATACCGCGACTTCTACGTTGGCCTTCCAGTCCAGTGCATGCGAGGGACGTCCCTGCGGCCATTGCTTGTTCGGCCAGATGAGGGTGTCGCGCTCGGATTCGCGTTCGGCAAATTCCTGCAGGTGACACGTGCCGCATACGTCAGCCGTGGGCATGCGCAGGTCTTTCATGTGATCGGCTTTCTTGGTGGTGTTGATGTCGACGTGACAGTCGATGCAGCCCACTTCCTTCAGCTTCTCGTTCGCGCCCAGCCGACCCATGGAGCGCAGGTTCTTCTCCACGTCTTCCAGCTTGGCTTTCTTGTAGTAGATCGGGTCTTCCGGTTTCAAGTTGCGAACCTTGTCCAGGTTGGCGTGCGTGCTCTTCTTCCAGGCGTTCACCCACACCGGGGATTCGTCCGTGTGGCATTTGACGCATTCGTCCCGCGCCGCCACTTCTTTCATCGAGGTCGGCGGTTTGTAAAAAGAGGCAGGGTCAAAGTACATGCTCATGGGAATCGGCTCCCAGTATTTGGCCAGCGTCCCGCGTCCCGCACCTTGCGCCGGGTCCTTGTAGCGCTTCACCAGCGCTTGATGCAGCTCTTTGGGCGAGGCCGATTGCTCCAGCTTCAGCGCTTTGTACGTCTCTTTGGGAACGCTGGGAAAGTCCGCATATGCCGACGCCGCCATTAGCGCGCCGCATGTGAGCGTGACCAGCCTCAGCCAAGGCTTGACTACCATTTTGCTCTCCTTTACTCCGTAATAATTGTTGTGCTTCGGTATCTCTGGCTATAGCCCGTCTGCCCCTTGCTACCCGCAAATACAGGCTATCCCTCGCCACGATACCGTTTTGTCTGTTAAATCCCCAGGGCAATCCCCAGGCCCTCCCTGAAACACCGCGTAGCCTAAACTCATGACTACTTCGTGTCAAGAAAAATGAGGCGCGATGCGGAATAAAATAGATTAACTTGCGGCGATGGAATGGCTTGCAGTCCGGTATAGATGCCGGATAAAAAATGCAAGCTCATTCTAAAATTGAGGGGGATTTCTGAATCGGGCTTTAAACAAGGAACCAGAGATGCGGCCGTAAGCAGTGGGAACCGGCGGATCCCCACCTGCTAATGTGACGCTATAACCGGACTAATTCCAACGACATCCGGTTAGCATCGTATCCGTGCGTTCATAGCTGAACTGACGTTAAAACATGGGAATACTTTTTACGGCACGGTTTGAGTCACGTTATGCACGGGCTTTTCCTCGACAACCGGCGGTGTCGGTTTATAAGAGTAATGCAGCAGCATACCGGTTAATACCGTACCTCCAACAATATTGCCCAATGTCACTGGGATCTGGTTCCAGAAGATCCACTGCCCCACCGTGATATCGGCGCCGAGCAGAATAGCTGTCGGCATGATGAACATGTTTACTATCGAGTGTTCAAAAGCCAGCGCAAAGAAGGTTGATACCGGTAGCCAGATAGCCGCTATTTTGCCAGTGGCCGATGTCGAAATCATTCCCAGAACGGTGCCGAGCGCAACCATCCAATTGCACAGGATCCCTTTGACAAATGCCGTTATCCAACCATTTACTCCTGCGTGCTCATACACGAGCGTTTTGGATATGGCCACCGCGATAATCTTGTCTCCGAGGGGCCCGTGACCTTCGATAAACGCCTCGGTCAGCGCAATGGCTAGCAAGAAACCAACAAAGATGCAGCCAAAAAAATTTCCCAGGTATACCCAGCCCCAATTACGGAACAGCTTATCGAGTGTTACCTTGCCGCGTAGAACACCTACCGGCAGCACTGCAAAGTTACCGGTAGCAAGCTCCATACCCAGCAGTATGATCATCGCAAAGCCTACCGGAAAAACCGCCCCCGCGACCAGAGCGGCAGCGCCATCCGTAAAACCACCCGAAACTTTATAAGCAAGGGCGGTACCATAAGCGAGCAAGGCGCCCGACATGAAGCCTTTAACCAGCATTCTTCCCACATCCAGGCCAGCTTTCTTTTTACTGGCGGCTTCAACTTCTTCCATGAGTTTTAACGGCGGGTGGTAGTCCATACTTTTCTCTATTCTCCTAATGGAAAGTTTTCTAGATTTTAGGCGAGCTTCGTACCCGTGCCATTCCTGTCCGGCTTATCCGGGCCAACCCCGCCGCCCACAAGTAAGGTGCCGAGCCACCATAAGAAAAGCAGCACCGAAGCGATAACCATATACCAGCCGGCGGTCTCCTGGTCATTCACCAGGTAACTGTTGCAAACGCGAACAGGCGCAACAATATACAACCAACCGAGAACCGCCAGCATACTGATAAAATTGGTCCAGACAAAACCTCGGCCGATAAGAGTGAGGCGCCTCCAGGCCAGAACCAGAGGGAAACCTACGAGGAGCGGCAGACTGAGGAATTTCGCCATCTCGGCCAGTGGATCATTCAATGCCGCATCCAGTGCCCGGGGAAGCATCCAGTAGCTTGAAGCAAATAATGCCACCACCACGCATGGTATCGAGCCACCCACACGGGCAAGCACGGAATTTTGCCAGTGCGCCGGCAGCAAGCGGCAGGCTACGATCCCGATTACCACGAGTAATGGCATTTGCACCAGCATATGTCTGCTCATGGATGCTTCCATCCAGTCTCGCACCATTGGCGTCGCGAGGAACAGATACGATATCCCGAGGCCGAAACCCATTCTGACAGCATAAGGAGATGAAGTTCGCTTCATAGCAACGCTACGACTTGTTCAGCAAACGGTACGGCTTTATCAATATCGCTAATCAGCCTTAATTTTCCATCGCGGCCGACGAGATGAAGGGCGGTATTATGCTCATACCCCCCAAATTCGTCAGGGATCACGACGATGCCAAACGACTCAAGCAGGGACTTGAGCTCTGCCTTGTCAGGCACTCGTGCGATACGCCAGATCTTGCCGTCCGCTCCATAAGTCTGACCATATTTCTTCAAACTGGCCGGATCATCATGATCCGGGTCGAAACTGATACTGATCAGCAGAAAATCGCGTCCCAATGATTCCGGCGGTATGAGATCGCGAATCTGCTTGAAAATCATGCCCATACTTCGGCACAACGTGGTACACCGCGTGAAGATGAAATCTACCGCCAGGAGCTTACCCCGATAGTCCCGCAGGTTGAAGACATTTCCATCCTGATCTTCAAGTGTAACGGCAGGCAGTGGGCGGGGGGACCTAAGTATTTCGACACGCCTCGCCGTTTCAGCTGTCAGTGCGGTAAATCCATCTGTACCCCACCAGAAAACCCCGGTGCCCAGCAAAACTACCAGCGATGTTATCACTACGCTGCGTTTAGCTGGGCTCATAGGTTATGTTACGCCTTTCATCATGTCGCTATACTTCGCGCCAGGGAAGCCCGCTGGTAATCGCGGCCCGCCAAGCCCAACCGGGTCAGGAAGCGGAATATGAACACCAGCACGGAGGCAATTAGCAATGCTGCGAAGTACGAACCAAGGCGGTCATACGGTATCCATTCCGGAAGATGCTCTGCGTAGCGACGCGCCGCACCTTCCTTTCCGCCGTAAAGGAAACTCATCGTGAAACCCATGGTGCCTACAACGAATCCCCAGAATGCCGCGATGTCGATGGGGCTGTCTTTAGCATTCTCATCTGGCTTTCCAAGATAGTACATAAACCCGAAAACCATTGCTACCATCCCCAGAATCAGATAGGTATGGAAATGCCCTGGTACCCATAGCGTATTGTGCATTACGTAGTTAACTGTGATTGTACCGTCGATGAACGCAGGCATCGCACCCACCGCCCAACCAAACAGCGATACAAACAACAGCCTCGAACACATATCCCAACGGATACCTGAACGGTACACAATCATCATGGCACCATATCCCGTTACGATCAAAATCGGAAAAGTGTTGAGATAGCCAATGATGTGACCCATGATCAGAAACCACTTGGGAAAAGCGTAATCCATCAGCAGGTGGTGTGGAAAGATGAACATGACCATGATCGTGGAAGCTGTCCACGACGCGAGAAATACCTTGTTCGATTTCCACGGACGCTGCGTGTAGCGCGGCAGAATTTCATAGACAGCGATCACCGCCATATAGATAACCGCGTTGATGAACACATGACCGAAGAAATAAATCATGCCTTTTGCCAGCAGCGCGTCAATTTCAAAAGTCGGAACGTAGAGATTCACCAGCATCATTATCAGAATACTGGCACCAACCACCAAACCGATCAGATTGACAATTGTCACCATCGTGCTGGCGACAACCGCAGGCGGAGGGGCGTTGCCGTCATCGGGGCCGAAAAGCTGCGGCCAGCCGAGCCCGCGGCCAAGACCCCCGTAATTCTTGATAATTGCACGGGCAATATCCAGATGCAGCAGCACGAAGCCGACGCCGATCACCAGCAAGCCACCCATGAACAAGGCAGCAGCTCCCTGACTCCACATGCCCATCGAATTTCCGGGTAGCGGGAACAGAAAAGTCCACGCAGCGTGAAAGTCGCCGAGAAGGACGCTCGCCAGAATCATGACGACGCCAATCAAAAATATGACTAAATTGGCAATGAATATGCTTGTCGTGAGTTCCACATACTGTCGCAGGAAATGCCACATGATAGACGCTCCAGCCAAGGCCACGATACCGACCATTCCCGCGCCATGCAACGTCATCAGTTTATAAAACCAGAGCCCTCCGATAGAGATGAACTGCGCCTGCTCCATCCTCATGAGCAAGCCGAAAAGCATCATCAGCAGCAATACAACAGCTGAGACGACCAGATAGGCCAGCACGCCGGCCTTTGCTCCCTGATCGGGAGTTGCGGTATAGGTATAGCTTGCCATGCTTATTCCTCTCTAAAGATTGCCAACTTTGATTTCGGTCATCATATTGTGGTGTGCAACACCGCAATATTCCATACACAGCACCTTGTACGTGCCTTCCTTATTGAAGGTGTGCCGGATTACATTAGTGTAGCCGGGCATAGCCTGAGCCTGCGCAACCAGACGCATGTCCGTATCGTAAATGCCAAAGCCATGATTCACGTCGGCACTGGTAACGTGGATTTCTACCGGTTGTCCCGCGTTGACCTGGTCCCGGTCCATTTCCCAATACCACATATGCCCGGTTACATTGATAACCTGTGGTGACCCCTTGCCCGCGGCGCGGCTGACATCATATGGCAAGTCCATGAGGTTAAAAATCATTGCCGGCAGGAACACCAGGGCGACCACCCAGAATAACTTGGTACGAAAACCGTATGCACGCTTCACCAACGGTCCGTATTCCTCTTCGCGCTTGTGCGAATTGATTGCGACGAAAATCACTCCGAACGTGATCATCAACATCAATACAAGGGAAACCATCCACGCGGTTTCTTGCATTATATTCTCCTTCTCTCTATATATTTCATCGGTAGTACCCAGTTAAATCACGAGGTATGCGTCGATAATCAAATCTGGCGGAATCTGGACAAGATATTTTGACGCGGTTTGAAATCAGATGCTCGTACAGGTAATTTCAGACCTGAGGAATTTGGACCCGAGGCAGCAAATGCTACGACACAGACAATACAGGAAAAATATTGTTCACACAGATTACAAGTATCTTGCACTACATATCCGGTTACGGCCTGGAATCGAGTTCGAAAGGGAAGCTATGCTTTACCGGAATATCCGGTCCGGGATACCAGAACAAGGATAACGAACATTTATATTAACTGACTGTTTGAAGTAGCAACTCTCTCGCCCCCTCCTTATGCAAAATAAGTATAGTGGCCAAAGAGCATTTTTATCGCGCGCCTTCTCCTCTTTAGTGGTCGTTTTTACCGGTTATTTCGAACTGCTTTTTTCCGCCATGCCGGAAATAATCCTTCCGATTCCACTAGTAATACCCACACTCACCACGCTGGTATGCATATTGATTACTTCGTGAAGGGCAAGAGTATGCTTTATGGTGATCCGGGTGTCAAGCGTGATTATGGACTGATTTTGTTGCTGACAAATAAAACTTTTAGCGAATGGCACAAGAGTTCCCGGCCTGGCTTCAATGAGAGCTCAACCGGAAGAAATGGCGCATGAGATACACAAGGCGAGATTTAAAGAACCCTGCGATGCATCATCTTGGGTGCGGACGGGACGATGTACAAAGGCGAATCGCCCAGCCTGGTTTGCCCCCTTTATACAAACAACGGGCTATCACGCTGGCAGAGCAGGCAATATGGCAAATCAGCCTGGCTTTTTGATTGCAATTATCCTCTCACGCCATTCACATACGCGGCGGTAAGTTCGTGTGCGGGGGATTCAAAGATCTGCCGGCAGTGCCCAAATTCAACCAGGCGTCCAGCATGGCCCCTGACCCAGAAAAAAGCTGCGTAGTTAGCGATGCGGCGCGCCTGCGCCAGATTATGGGTAACAATGACAATTGTATAGCGACCGCGCAATTGCCCGATCAGATCCTCGACTATGCCTGAAGCAATTGGATCGAGCGCACTGCATGGCTCGTCCATCAGTAGAATCTGTGGATTCAACGCCAACGCGCGGGCAATGCAAAGACGCTGCTGCTGGCCGCCCGACAGGCTCAGCGCGGAAGCATGCAGCCGGTCACGCACTTCATCCCATAGTCCGACGTCCCGCAACACCTGTTCGATGATAGCCTCGGTGTCGGCACGCCGCGTAATGCCGTGTTCGTGCAGGGGGAGCTCGATATTACGACTGATTGAGAGCGGGAACGGCGTCGGCTTCTGGAACACCATGCCGATCCGCTGCCGCAGCGCCTGCACATCGCGATTAGATTCGTGGATATCGCAACCATCGACTCGAATGCGGCCGGTGATCCGGCAGCCCGGAATCAGGTCGGTAAGCCGGTTGATCGATGACAGGAAACTGGTTTTTCCGCAGCCGGAAGGGCCGATCAGTGCAGTGATACAGCCACGATAAATATCGAGTGTAACGTTATCGAGCGCGGTCTTGCTCCCATAGCAAAGGGAAAGATTGTCGACCTGGATCAAGGGCTGCGGATCGCAACACACCGGACCTGCCTGCATTGGACCAAGAGTGTAGGTGCGATTCTCCTTGCCTGAGGTTTTCTCAGACGCGGGTTGCCGGAACTGTTCAGGCTCGGCGTGCATTGGAATCGGCTTCCTCATTCCGACACGATCTTCCTGCGCTGCCATCCGGCGGTAAGGCGTATGGCAGCGATATTGATGAGCAACAGCGCTGTTATCAGCACAAGTGCGGAGGCGTGAGCGGACGCATCGCCACCGGAGACATTCATGGATAAATCGAAAATATGTATCGCCAGGGTACGCCCTGAATCCAGCAGGGAACCAGGCATACGGTCGACATAGCCGCTGGTAAACAGTAGCGCTGCGGTTTCGGCAATGGCACGTCCGATTCCAAGCAGCAGACCCGCGGCGAGTGACGGCGCAGCAGCCGGCAACAACAAATGAAGTAACGTTGCCTTGCGGGACATGCCCAACGCGGCGGCAGATAGGCGATACGCGTCAGGTACCGCACGCAATCCCGCCTCACCGGTACTGACGAGAATGGGCAACAGCATACAGGCCAGCGTCAGCCCGCCGGACAGAATGGAAAATCCCATGCCCAGATAGATGCTGAAAAAAGCATTGCCGAACAGGCCAAAAACGATGGATGGCACTGCGGCAAGCATCTGCAGGCTATAGCGCGCTGCGGAGCCGAAAGTGCCATCCGCTGAGACATATTCGGCGAGCAGCGCGGCTGTCATCCATCCTAATGGCAAAGCCACTGTCAGGGCAACCAGAAGGACAAGGACGGTGGAAACCAGAATCGGACCGATGCCACCAGCGCGGCCAGCGTCCCGCGGCGCATCGAACAGGAAGTTCCAGGAAAGATGCGCCATACCACCGCGTACAAGATCACTGAGTATCCACACAAACGCAGCACAGACCAGGAATGCCGCGATGCAGACGGTTAGTTGCGCGAAGCGATCGCGATGGACGCCTGCTGATTTCACGGAAACCGTCTCAGGCATCGCGATTTCTTCCCAGCGGCGCCGCGAGGCTCCAGAGCATCATCACGAGCAGCATGAGGGTCAGGCCGGATACGAACAGCGCAGCGCGATGATCACCCGTTGCGTATGGCATTTCCAGGGCAATATTGGCGGCGAGGGTGCGTATGGGGTCGAACAGGCTCGCAGCATGCTGCACTACGTTACCGGTAACCATCAATACCGCCATCGTTTCGCCGATGGCTCGGCCGGCTGCGAGAATGATACCCGCAGCGATACCCGTTTTTGCGGCCGGTAGCGCAACGCCGCGGATCATCCCCCAACGGGATATGCCCAACGCTGCCGCACTCCGCAAGTAATCGGGCGGCACAGAAAATAGCGCGGCATGCGCAGTGAGCGCGATGGTTGGCAGGATCATCAATGTCAGCACCAGAATCCCGGCCAGCAAACTGGCACCGGGCGGATGCAACTGATTGATCAGCGGCACTAGCGTTGTCAGTCCCCAGAAACCATAGACCACGGAAGGAATTCCCGCCAGCAACTCGACCACGCGGGTGTAAATGCTTGCGCTGCGCGGTGACGCGTAATAAGCGATAAACAGCGCCGAGGCGATGCCTAGTGGTGTTGCCAGCAATAATGCTCCACCTGCGGCATAGAGCGTACCAGACAGCATCGGAGTCAGTTTGTACATGCTCTCTCCGGGATTCCATGACGGATCGATGAGAAAGCGCCCGATAGAGATATGTCTTAACGCGGGCCAGGACTCAACCAAGAGGAACAAGAAGATCAGCAACACCAGAGCAGTCGCGGTGCCGGCTGCGCCGCGCAGCAGCCATAGCATCCGTGCATCAGCGGACGCTGACGGGGACGAAATATTGTGCCTCGACCAGATCATATACCTGCTTCGAGCGAGTAAAGTCAATGAATTCCCGGGAAAGCCCTTCCGGTGGAGCTCGTGTCACCAGGTTAAGCGGACGAGAAAGCGGGAAAGTACCGTTACGCACATTTGCCACCGTCGCGGCGATGCCATCGAGCGGCAATAATTTGATCGGGACACCGTGTCCTGCTTCGTATTCCGCCGCACCGATCGATACGTAGCCGACGGCATTCGGGTTGCCGACCACCGTCTTTATTCCCTGCGCGTTGTCGCCGATGATCACGTGCGGCCTGATATCGCTGTTCTTCAACTGAAAATAAGCCAGAAACAGCTCAAGTGTCGAGCGTCCTTCAGCCTTGTTAACAACCGCGATTGGCGCATCTCGTCCGCCCACCGTCTTCCAGTTGTCGATTTTACCGGTATAGATATCGGCAATCTGCTGCCGGCTTAACGCGGCGACCGGGTTGCTCGCGTGAAGGATAATCCCCACACCATCCCAAGCGATGGTATGCGCTTGCAGATCCTGCTCTTGCGGTTTCAAAGGACGGGATACCATGCCGATGTCGGCAGTTCCATTGCGGGCGTCATTAATGCCGCGCGCAGAACCGCCGGTCTGCACATCTATTCGTGTTCCGGAATGCTGCGACTCGAAGCGCCTGCCGATTTCCGTAGCCAGCGGCGCGATGGTGCTGGCGCCGGTTAAAACCAGTTTTTGTGAAGCGGCATTAACGGGCTGACTCCAGCCGGAGCCCGACAATAGGACAGCGGTAAATATCATGTAGTGTATTGCTGATATGATTTTCATGCTCCTAGCAGCCTGTCGGATTTAAAGGGAATCGGCTGCAAAAGCGTCTGGCTGGTCCATATTTCGCCGCTTTTTCGGCCAATAGAATAACTATTTGCCTTCAAAATCCTCAAAATCTGTCCTCACCCAGTCACTTTTTTGCTTCGATTCTTCAAGTCCGACAGGCTGCTAGCCACCGCGCCGCCAGGCATGGTATTTTTCCGCCCAGTCGAGCAGACGACGCGGCATGTGTGCCCCGCGCCATTCGCCGGCAGCATTTCTGTTAGCCTCTGCCCAGGTCGGATAAGTATGGATGGTGCCGAGTATCTTGTTGAGGCCAAGGCCATGTTTCATCGCCAGTACGAATTCCGCCAGCAGTTCGCCAGCGTGCTCTCCAACAATGGTCACACCCAGAATGCGATCCTTTCCCAGCGCCGTGAGTACCTTGACGAAGCCGTGTGCCGCCTCGTCGGTAATGGCGCGGTCCAGGTCTTCCAAACCGTAGCGGATTACCTCGAACTTGATGCCGCGCTTGTTCGCTTCAGCCTCCGATAATCCGACTCGAGCAACCTCCGGGTGCGTGAAAGTTGTCCACGGGATTACCGAGTAGTCCACCTTGAAACGTTTCACGCCGCCGAACAATGCATTGACTGATGCATACCATCCCTGATGCCCCGCGACGTGGGTAAATTGATATGGTCCGGCCACATCGCCACAAGCATAGATGTTGGGATAGAGTGTCTGCAACCACGCATCCGTTTCAATAGTGCCCTTTGGCGAAACCGGAATTCCTAACTCTTCCAGACCGAAACCTTTGGTATGCGCTGTTCGTCCCACTGCGCATAACATGGCGTCGAACGGAAGCGCTTCTTCAGTTCCATCCGGATGACGCACGAGCAACCGTTGCTCACCGGCTTCGCTTTCACAGCGGATGGCATCGGTTTGAGTCAGTACCCGCACACCGTCGGCGCGGAGCGCGGCTTCAATCAGCGCGACGGCATCGGCATCCTCACGCGCCATCAAACCCGCCCTCTCCACTTGCGTAACCCGACAATCGAGGAGCGCAAAAGCTTGAGCCAATTCGCAGCCGATGGGCCCGCCGCCCAGAACCACCAGCCTTTCAGGGCGTTCAGTAAGTGCCCAGATGGTGTCGGACGTATAGTATCGTACCTGCTCCAGGCCGGGAATCGCGGGGATAGCTGGGCGGGAACCGGTAGCGATAACAATCGCGCGGGTAGTCAACGTTTGCCCGTTGACCTCGACCGTCCAGGGTGAGGTAATGCGCGCACTGCCTTGAATTACGTCCACCCCCAGTTTTGTATAGCGTTCCACTGAATCATGCGGCTCGACTGTTTTTATGATGCGATGTACACGCGCCAGCACCTCGCCAAAATTGTATTCCGCTGCGGCGCGCGCAATACCGATGTCATTGGCATATCGCGTCTGCCGGAGGAAAGTAGCCGAACGAATCAATGCTTTCGAGGGCACGCATCCAAAATTGAGACAGTCGCCGCCCATCTTGTGTGCTTCAATCAACGTAACTTTGGCACGGGCAGTGGCCGCAACGTAGGATGCCACCAAGCCTGCCGCGCCCGCGCCGATAACCACCAGATTGCGGTCGAACCGACTTGGCTTGGACCAATGCGCATGTATTTTCCTCATCCTGACACGACCCACACCCCATTTTGCCAGCCAGGGAAATACGGCGAGCAGGGCGAAGGAACCGATCAGCGCGGGCGAGAGAATATCGGAAAGGCTGGTGAGCGAACCTAGCTGGGTCCCCGCGTTGGCGTAAATTGCTGTGCCGGGCAGCATGCCCAACAGGCTTGCCCAGAAGAAGGTGCCGGTCTGTATGGCCGTCAATCCCATTAACAGGTTGATGACGAAAAAGGGAAATACCGGGACCAGGCGTAAAGTGAAAAGATATAATGCGCCGTCACGCCTGATACCCGCGTCGACCGCCGTCATGCGGTCACTGAAGCGTTGCTGTACCACATCCCGAAATACGTAGCGCGCCATCCAGAAGGCGAGCGTCGCACCCGCGCTGGCGGAAAGGACCGCCACCGGAGCGCCAACCCCCAGCCCGAAAATCGCGCCGCCCGCCAGCGTCATCACTCCGGCGCCTGGCAGAGAGAGTGCCGCTATGACAATATAAACGATGGCGTATAAACCAACTGTTTGCAATGGCCGCGACCGGTAGGCTTGCTGCAACTCATCGCGGCCACTCTTGAGCGCTTCGAGGCTGAGGAAACGGTCGAGATCAAAGGCAAAGAACAATCCGGTCAACAACACCAGTAATCCGAGCAGCCACCAATGTTTCATAACGGGGCGCCTTCTATAAGTTTAACGCTGTAATAAAGCTCTTTCGTTCCCTTGGCGCGGAAAGCAAAGTTTATTCAATTGCCACGCTTCATCGCGTCGCATTCATTTCACTACTTCAGTTCACTACATGAGGCGCCGTATTTGAAGCAACTGTAACAGCGGTGGTGTTTCATGCTGACAGACGCCTGCATGGCTTCCGTCAGCGTTTTCCCGAGAATGTAATCCGGATCGTCATCCACGAGCGTGCAGGCGTAAACGTGCATGCGGCCGCAGCTTTTCGCGATCATCTTGCTGAACGCGCACATGAATTCACGACGGGTCTCTTCGGTGTGGAAATCCGTCATGCAGCGCTCGGTGATCTGCGGTGGTTTCACTTGCGCGCCCGGCGGGTGGAATTCGGGGAATTCGATACGCGGCAGATCGTCCGGCAGACCGGCCGCGCGGAAAACTTTGGCAAAGTGCGCGGAGACCACGTGTGGCGCAATGCCAGGCAAGAACTGGTTTGCCACCGACACTTTGAAGCCCATTTCCAGGAGTTCTCGCAAGCCTTCCAGCGCCAGCTCAAACATGCCTGCGCCGCGACCCGCGTCGTGTCGCGTAGCGTCGGAATAATCGAGACTGACGCGAAAACTCAGCGGCCACGGCCGATTGCGAAGCGGTTCCAGCTGCTTCAAGCGCTTGATCAGCGGCGCGGTTGCATTGGTCAGCACCAGGCAGGGCCTGTGCATCAATGCGTAATCCAGGATACGTATTATGTCTTTATTGACGAAAGGTTCGCCTCCGGTAAAGGAAAATTGCTGGACGCCAAGCTCAAGCGCCTCGTCCACAAATGGAGCAACCTCGTCAAAGCGCATCATTTGCAGGCGGTTGTCGCCGGGTTTCGAGCCCTCCAGACAAAATGGACAAGCGAGGTTACACGCAGTACCGGTGTGAAACCATAATTCATCCAACGCATGCGGCTGAATAAATCCGCGCGGCTCATCACTGGTTGTGCGGCGCCAGTATGGGGAACGGCTGTGCCGGGCTTCAGGGACAGGCGTGGCCTCGTCCCGCCGGAGGCTCATGGCTAGCAGCACCCCCCTGCCTGATTGCCGACATCTTTATTCGTACCATCAAAGGGCAGACCCATCCCACAACCAGGAAAGATACCGTAGTGCCGCGCAAAATTGCCATGGAAGTCAAAATGTGCGGCAAAGCGGGTGTCATGCAGCATGCGCCAGGTATTGCCGCAGACAGGAAAATGCTTTCCCATCTCGATGCGATGGTGCTTGTCGAGTACAAACACGTGGGGGTGGTGCGGTATTGTGCCGCGATAAACCACGGCCTGGCCATAATCTTCGCAAGCCGGCTCGAGGTCGTACAATTTGAATAAGCGGTAAGTGGCAGAGTAAAAACGAATGTTCCCGGTGCGCGCCGCCAGATCCGCGTTGCCAATGACAATCCCACGATCGTCGATCAGTCGCGGGTCGGCAAAGCCATGCTCACGGGACAGGTGGAGAAAGTCGTTCCAGTACAGCGCTCCACTCAGACACTCCCCGTATAACACCGGGTCGCTGGTGAGCATGCCCGGTACCCGTCGATCAGTATAAACATCTGAAAAATAAAATTCGCCGCCCGGCTTGAGCACACGCCAGGCTTCTTTCAAAACAACCGACTTGTCCGGCGCAAGATTTAGCACACAGTTGGACACGATTATATCCACGCTGGCATCAGACAGGTCGAGTTCCGACAGGCGCTCGATATAGCCATGCAAAAAACACACATTGCCTGCAGCATAGCCGAATACTTTCCGGTGATATTCCTCGTGCCGGCGCGCGACCGCCAATTGCTCTTCAGTCATGTCCACGCCGATTACCCGGCCGTGCTCCCCCACGAGTTTCGACAGCACGTAAACGTCGCGTCCGGCGCCACAGCCCAGATCAAGCACCGTTAGACCCTCGAGCGATTCCGGCAGCACCAGGCCACAGCCGTAATATCGCGTCAGTACCTCATGATGTATCTGCGTCAGTATCGGCTTTACATATTCAGGCAGGCCCGCATCCGTCTTGCAGGCGTTAGTCTGAAGATCAAGCGAAGAGCTCAGCGTATCGCCGTAGTATTGCTGGATAGTGTCATGCATAGTCTTACCTCGTATAGTCTCAGCTCGTGATTGGAGTCAGACCGTCGTGGAGCGATAGCGGGCAGCGAGCTTGTCGGGCGGCGCGCCGCGTGCAAAGGCTAATGCCAGATTGCGGTTTACCCAAGTGCGGTACCACCAGCCATCCCGATGCCAGCGGCGCGGATCGATGAGAATGGGTTCGCGTAATGGCAGAAAATGCCCCAGGCGGCGTAACCCGCGTACCAGGGACACTTCCTCGAACAGTGGCCAGGGCGAGTGTCCGCCTGTCTCTTCATAGGCGCGTCGCGTCATGAACAACCCCTGATCGCCGTAGGGAACGCCAAACCGGCAACGGAAGGCTATAGCCGGTTCCAGCAGCAGTGCGGGCCAGGCGCGCGGAGCGTCAAAACGGAAGCGGAAATAACCGCCTACCGCGCCTTGCTCAAAAGCGCGTTCCATCGCTACTATTGCGTCGGGAGACAACCGATTGTCAGCATGCAGAAACCAGAGTTTGTCGCCTTGCGCCAGCGCGGCGCCTGTCAGTAATTGCCGCCCACGGCAGGGTTCGCCTGGCACCCAGCGCACGCTGTATCCATGGCAAACCTTGCGGCAGGCGTCGTCGGCAGCACCATCCACCACGATTACCTCCATCGGCTGGCGATGCAAACGACGCAGGTTTTGCAACTGGCGAAGCAGGTAAGCCAGCCTGGTTTCATCATGATAGCAGGGAATAATCACACTAAACCTAGACATGATTTTCTTCTTTTGAGTGGATCAGATCACAGGCCAGTGTGCGCAATGCGCTTCGCGCCGGACGCTGATCGGTTTTCAAGGCTGCGATCAATCGAACGACGTCATCTTGCTGATCCACGTCGAAACTGTGAGTCAGCGTCGCGATGGATTTCCCCGCGGCGCGGCAACAATCGGCCAGCGCTGCGCCCAAGCGGACTGTGCTCCAGGGCAAGCCGCTCAGCATCGGCCACGGCTGGCGGCTCGCCATCAGGACCACTCCGCCATCCGCCGCGGGCTTCAATACAACATCATGCTCCAGCAAAGCCTCGCCAGCTGCTGCGTAGTCGGCTGCTCCGAGCAGAGGAGCATCACTGCCGATATAAACCAACTGCTCCAGTCCCCGCATGCGCAGCTTATGATCCAGCGCATTCAGCCGTTGTCCCAGATTGCCCGTTGTCTGCGGCTCTATATGTACTTTTGACCGCTGCGGCAATAACGCGCCGCCCCAAGCGTAATCTTCAGGATGCGCGGGCGCAATGATCACGGGGCCCGGCCAGTCGCCTGCGTCTTCGAGCGCGCAGGCGAGCAATGCCTCGGCAATGCGGCTCGCCGCTTCCAGACCCAGGCTGGCGGCCAGCCGTTGCTTGCCGATGCCCGACGCCGGCCGCTTGCATACGAGCACTAGAGCGGCCTTGGTCATACCGGCTCCTTTTGGGCGGAAGTTGGCATAAAATGTTTAGTTGATGGCATGACTGCCATGGGCTATTTTATCGATTACCCTGAACGACGAAATTCCTTACATCATAGACAGCATTTGTCTGTTGAGCATCAAAATTTTCGAGGTGAATCGTCCAATCGACTATCCAGAGGCGACGCGCGACGAAGCCTCTGCCAGTATCATGAACGTTGGCGAATTTTGCAATCGGAGTGGGATAGATTGGGAATGGCCTTGGGGGAGCCCCCTTGAGGCTTATCCGCATCGCGCTACGTGAAGTGCGCCAAATGGACCTTGTACGAGCGCGGAGGGGGCGAGAGTCAGCAAAAAACAGACGATTGCAGCCTCGATTACAAGTCACGAGAATCGGGTTTGGTACTACCTCTGCCTGTACCACTGCTCCAGCATCATCAGCACCCAAACCATGGTGCCGTGGTATCCCGCATGTTCGTCCAGATGCTGATCCAGTAGCTTGTCGATAAAATCAGCGCGTATGATGTTACGTGACTTGAGGTCGCTCAGGCTGTCCGCCGCCAAGGCCTGCAATGGCTTGTGAGTTTGGAGCCATACGCCGAAAGGGAGTCCGAAGCCGTGTTTTTGCTTGGCGATGATATCGTCCGGCAGGAATCCTCGAAGCGCTTCTTTGAAAAAATAACGCAATTTGGTGCCCTTGAGCTTCAGATGAGGTTCAAGCCGCAGGGAAAAAGCCACTATCTCGTCACTGATAAGTGGAAACGCCACATCCATTCCTGCCAGCTCGCAAGCCTTCGCTACTTTGGGCAGATCATTATCCGCAAGCGTGAACTTTCGATCGAAAGCGAGCATGCGGTTTATCAAACTTTTGGCATTGCCCCGGTGGTAGATTTCGCTTAAAAGGCCAGCCGGATAGCCGGGGTTTACCGTATCCAGAAATTCCCGGGTAAAAACAGCTCCATGACCGTAGCGGTCCAGCAAATTATAAGTCTCCGTACGCGCCGGCATCGGGATCGATGCCTGCTCGATATAACTGCGGGCCTTGCTTATCAGCGGCAAGGCCGCTCCGCCGGGAACGCCGAAAACCAGCGGCTCAATAATTCCCTTGCGCACCAGGGACGGCGCTTGCTCATAGAGGGAAAACAGATGCTGCTTGGCATAACGAACATTGCCGCCGAATAGTTCGTCCCCCCCATCTCCCCCAGCATCATGGTCAGACCGTCAGCTTTAGCCATGCGCGCACAATAATAGGCGGGTATTGCGGAAGAGTTACCGAAAGGTTGATCGAAAATCGCAGCAACCTGAGGAATGGCGGCCACGATGTCCTCGGGCGTGACATAGTATTCCTGGTGCCGGGTAGCGAAATGTCTCGCTGCAATGCGCGCGTATTCCATTTCATCATAACCGGAGGCATCGAAACCAATGGAATACGTGCGCGCCGGTTGTCCGGTTACTTCGCCCAATATTCCAGCTATCGTCGAGCTGTCGGTTCCGCCGCTAAGAAAAGCACCGACCTCCTGATCTCCAGCCGCATCGCGCACACTTGAACGTAATACGTTCAGAAAATCCTGCTGGAGCTCCTGAAAAGGACGCCTGTCATCTTCCAGGAATTTCATTTCCCAATACTGGCCAGCCTCAACACTTCCGTTTCGATAAACCAGATATTCACCAGGCAAAAGGCGCTTCTGCCCCTGATAAATCGTGTCGGGGCCCGGCACCATGTGAAAATAAACGTAGTTGTACAAGCTCTGCGGCGCAATCTCCGATTTAATCATCGGGTGCAAGTTTATGGCGTCCGCCGAGGAGCCGAAGACCAATCCTCCTGCTGACGCCTCATAGGAAATGGGGTATGTACCCATACGGTCGGTTGCCAGTGCGACCTCATTGGCGTTTTCGTCCAGGATGCAGCAGGAAAACGCGCCTGTCAGACTCGTAAAAATTTTATCCCTTCTTTCCCTCCAATTGTCAGCCAGTGTTTTTGCAACACCCTCGGATTGCGCAAGCTGGGCCAGGCGCGGTTCGAGAAAGCCGGCTCGTCCCCATAATGCAACGTGAAGCCCGTCCTTTTGATAAATACTGGCACTATGGGCATGCGCGACCACTGCCAGAGCGCCATTGACTCCTGCAGATGTATGCGCACCACTGCCGTCGGCACGGGCTAGCGGCCCGGCCATTAGCCGGACAAGCTGCAAGTTTTCAGCAACGGAATTACCATGACCTATCCAGCCGCACAATCCGCTCACAGCAACTCTCCGTTTTTTTTGAACATTATCCTTCCCATGCTTTTGGTAATTGCTGGCTTCCTGCCATGCGCGTGAATGGATGGCGCTGCGTCGCGAAATCCATAAATGTTGCTGTTGTTACTAAACCAGCACTTCTGCGGGTGCCGGATGGCTGAGGAATGCCGTCGGACTCGCGGTCAAGCCGTAAGCGCCCGACTGAAAAACGACAATCAAGTCGCCCGCTTCCGCTTTGCTCATTTCCATCCTGTCCGCCAGCAGATCCAGCGGCGTGCAAAGCGGCCCCACAACCGAAACAATTTCCCGTTCTGCGCTTTCCACCCGATTGCCGACGACAACAGGATAATTCTTGCGGATCACCTGGCCAAAATTTCCGGAAGCGGCGAGATGATGATGCAAGCCGCCATCAGTCACCAGGAACAATTGCCCCCTGGATTCTTTTCGTTCGAGTACCCGGCAGACATAAATGCCAGCCTCCGCTACCAGATACCGTCCGAGCTCGATCACTACGCGCGCGTCTGGAAGCTGCCGTTTGACCTCAGGCATGAGCTGCCGCAGGTTTTTGCCGACCGCCGCCACGTCCAATGCTTCATCGCCTGGGAAATACGGTACACCGAAACCGCCACCGATATTCAACAAACGAACTGGACCGGGGGCGTGTTCGGCAAGCGCGATGCCGAGCTGGATTGTTTTTTCATGGGATTCTTGAAGGGCCGCCACCTTCAGGTTTTGTGAACCACTGAAAATATGAAACCCTTCGAAATCCAGCCCAAGTTTCCCTATCCGGGCAAGCATGGCGGGGACCCGCTCTGCGTCGACGCCAAATTGCTTCGGGCCGCCGCCCATTTTCATGCTGGAGGATTTGAGTTCGAAATCCGGATTGACACGAACCGCTACCTTAGGACGTATGCCCAAGTGATTCCCCAGTTTGGCAATACGCTCCATTTCCTGCTCTGACTCCATGTTCAGGACGATGCCTGCGGCAATCGCGGAGGAAAGTTCGTTGTCGGCCTTTCCTGGTCCGGCAAAACTGATCTGACACGAAGACGTTGGCGTATCGAGCGCGATTTTCATTTCGCCTGCCGATGCCACATCTATCCCATCCACCAAGCTCGCCATATGCTGCACGACCGCAGGCATGGGATTCGCCTTCATCGCGTAGTGGAGGTGAATCTCTGCAGGCAGATGTTGACGCAGAAGGGCAACCCGTCCGGTAATCCGTTGCCGGTCATAAGCGTAGAATGGAGTTCTGCCTACTCGCTGCGCCAAGCGGATGAGGGACATGCCCCCGATCTGAAGACAGTCGTCGCGAACTGGAAATTGAATGGCGGGCGCGTGCTTCGGCCGAACATTACTCATACCTCAGGTTCCATGGCATCCTGCAGTTCCTGTGCAAGGAGTCTGCGATCAATTTTGCCGTTAGGGTTGCGGGGTAAACTGCCCTCCCTGCATTCGATCCGGCTGGGCAGCATAAACGCGGGAAGCTGAAGCTTGCAGGCCGCCAGCAATGCGTCCTGGTCAAGCTTCGTGCCCGCCCGGGGCGTTGTGATCAAAACGATAGCCTGACCCAACACCGGGTGAGGGACGCCGACCGCAGCAGCTTCTCCCACCAGTTCAGTGCCATAGATCACTTCTTCGACTTCGGTAGGGCTGACACGATAACCGGACGTCTTGATCATTTCGTCGCGGCGCCCGATGAAATACAGGAAGCCTTCTTCATCCATCCGTACGGTATCGCCCGACCATACCGCCAATTCGGGAATAGTCAGCCCGGATTGCTGGGATGGAACGGGTTTGAAACGTTCAGCAGTCTTTTCCGGATCGTTCCAATATCCCATCGAAACCAGCGCGCCCCGATGCACCAGCTCTCCCGGTTCTCCCGCAGTGCAGAGCGACCCATCGTCGCGCACCACCATCACTTCGGCGTTTGGAATGGCCTTGCCTATGGAGTCGGGACGCGTCTGCACTTCCTCCGGGGGGAGAAAAGTCGACCGAAACGCTTCAGTCAGGCCATACATAAGATATATGGCGGTACCGGGAAGGGCACTGCGCAACGAGTCGAGCGTCGCGCGCGGCATAGCGCCGCCGGAATTGGTAATATAACGCAGCGAAATATTCCCTGGCCAGTTCAATCGGGTCAATTCAATCCACAAGGGAGGCACGGCAGCAAGACCTGTGATCTTCTCTTCCTCAACGGTATCGATGATATCCCTCGGAAGCAGATAATTCATCAGGACGCCGGTAGCGCCGACATGAAATGCCGTGGTAAGCTGGCTGAGCCCGTAGTCAAAACTCAGCGGCAGTACCGACAGAATCCTGTCATCCGGGGTATTTTTCAAGTACTGGGCTACGCTCTTTGCTCCTGCCACCATGTTGCGGTGGGAAAGAACTACACCTTTTGGCTTTCCGGTGCTTCCGGAAGTGTAAAGAATGGCGGCCATATCGCCGTCGATACTATTACTATGATGGGCCTTGATGTGCCCGCCTTCAACGAGCGCGTTCTCCCAAGGTACGATGTTCAGACCCGAAATGGTCGTTGGAGCCGCTGCAGGATTGACCACCATCACTGCGTGCAGGTCGTGACACTGGCTTAAAACCGTGGAGAGCAGTTTTAACCGGTCGGCTGAGGTCACCAGAATCCTTACATTGCAATCGCGCAGGATATAAGCGACCTGTTCCGGTTTCAGGAGCGGGTTGACCGGTACGAAAACACCGCCCGCCGCTGTCGCGCCGAATAGGGCGATAACGGTTTCCAGGCGCTTTTCCAGATAAACGGCAACGCGCTCCGCCCGGCCAAGTCCCAAAGCCAGCATGGCCGCGCCAACTGAATTAATATCCTTGGCCAGGTCGGCATAGCTTATCCGGTTTTTCTGATGAATCAACGCTTGCTGGTCGGGAAAACGATCAGCGGATCTAAAAATGAACTCGTGGAGGAGGTCTGTCATCGGAATAAGAAGCCGGCAGGTAAAAGAGAGAGCTTGAAAGATGTTATTGCTTAAAAGATGTTATATATAGCTGGGTCTATTTTAGACGGTGCCGACTCATCAGATCGTATATGGTGGGGCGGCTGACGCCCAGCAGTTCCGCCGCCTTGACCACATTCCCATCCACTCTTGCCAGCGCTTTCATCAAGGCATCGCGTTCTGCCTTGTCACGCACCTGACGGAGGTTGATTGGTTCCGTTGAACCGGCTGAAGCCTGCAACCCGAGATCATCCGCGCTGATGATGGGACCATCAGCCATGATTACGGCGCGCTTGATGCAGTTCTCCATTTCCCGCACATTGCCCGGCCAGGGATGGCTTTCAATCGCCGCAAGCGCTTCCTGGCTGAAATTGAGGGAGGGCCGCCTCTCCTGGGCACTGAACTTATTCTTGAAGTGATGCGCAAGCAGCGCTGCATCTCCCACCCGCTCTCGTAATGGAGGAATTGTGATAACGATTTCGCTCAGACGGTAATAAAGGTCTTCACGAAAACGGCCTTCTTCTATCAGTTTCTTCAGGTTCTGGTGCGTTGCGCAAACAATACGGACGTCGACCGGGATTTCTTTACGCCCTCCGACTCTTTCGATTACCCTTTCCTGCAAAAAGCGGAGAAGTTTTGCCTGTAACGGCATGGGCAAATCACCGACCTCGTCAAGAAAAAAAGTACCTTCATTCGCCAATTCAATTTTACCCGGAGTCTGTTTGACCGCTCCAGTGTAGGCACCTTTTTCATAGCCAAATAATTCGCTTTCCAGAAGCGTTTCGGGAATCGCTGCACAGTTGATCGCCATGAAGCGTTTCTCTCGCCTGGCGCTGGATTGGTGAAGCGCTCTTGCCAGAATTTCCTTACCTGTGCCGCTCTCGCCCAATAGTATAACTGTGGCATCCGATGGCGCCACTTTTTCGACGTTGCGACACACCTTAACCAGCGCCGGGTCGCGGGTTAAAATTCCACCGATAAGTGAATACGCCTGGGTTTGCAACAATCTGAGGTTCTCTTGCTGCAATGCATACAAGTAGTAAGCTCTTTCCACCACCAGGCCCAGCATGTCCGGGTCAAAAGGTTTCTGGTGAAAATCGTAAGCGCCGGCGCCGATAGCCTTTAACGCGTTTCCGTGATCCTGATTGCCGGTTAAAACAATCACTTTGGTGTCTGGCGCAAGCTCAAGAATCTGGGCCAGCGTAGCCAGTCCTTCCGAAGCGCCGTCGGGGTCGGGGGGAAGTCCCAAATCCATGGTAACAACAGCCGGCTCATGCCGCCGAACCAGAGCGAGGGCGCTTTCACGATCACTTGCAACCAGCACCTCATGAGCATCAAAGCTCCAGCGCATCTGGCGCTGAAGGCCCGGGTCATCTTCAATTATTAACAGACTCTTTTTATCTTGACTCACTTGGGTCCTCTTCATTAACGGATACTGATATGGATCAATCCAACTTGCTTCTTAAAAAACATCTACTATTCGAAACGCTACTCAACACTCTAAACGCCAGGCATTGACCAATGAATGAGATGACATAGTTTGTCAGCTCGCTTCGCGCTTGGATCGGACGTACCTTACTGTCATCTGCCAGGAGTATCGAATTTATCATCACGCTATGTAACCGCTTTGAAGACCTGATCTGCTTGATGAAGAGGCAGGACGATGCGAAAAACGGTGCCATTCGATTCGCTGCTGCTAACCTCCAGTTTTCCGCCCAATTCAGAGACATATTCCCTGCTTTCAAAGACACCTATCCCCATACCGGCGGATTTCGTGGATTCAAACGGCTTGAAAAGCTTTTCACGAATGAATTCTTCGCTCATTCCATGACCCGTGTCCTTTATCTCGACTATGGCAAATTCTTGTTCTCTTTTCAGCCGAACCTGGACCTGCCCATTTCGTGAAGTCGCTTCAATCGCATTCTGAATCAGGTGGCCGAGAACGCGTTCAAGGCGCGATGAGTTTGCGCATACTGTAATGCTGGAATCCTGTATATCAAGGAGGGGTTTTGGCTCGGCAACGGATTTGCTCTTTACTGCCTCTTGTAACAACCGCGCAATAACGAGAGGAACCGCTTTGTCCGGTGAATCGCTGCTGCTCAATTTTTCCAGGAGCCGTTTCATCTTTTGAACCGAGAGATATACGGTTTCGACCATATCCCGCTGAAACTCCGGATTTGTCTTATGTTTTTCGGCATTGGAAAGCAAAAGAGATAATTGGGAAACCAGATTCTTCAAGTCATGCACGACGAAAGTCGACATGCGGTTAAAAGACTCAAACTGGCGCGCCACCATGAGCGCATTGGCCGCCTCATGCTGCGCAAGATAACTTGCTGCCTGATTGCCGGCCACCTTGAGCAGGTCGCTCACCTCCCAGTTCAGTTTGACTCTGCTTCTCGGCTCCGCCAACACCACAAAACCAAACAATTTCCGGTGCTGGATCAGTGGTACCACAAGCCACGCCCTGTAGATGTGTGGCAACCATTGGGGCAGGGGGACTCCCGAATATTTTTCGGGATTTGCAGCGTATTCCTGCAAATCAATCACCCATTCCCTGTTTCCCAGAAATAGACAGAAAGGGCTATCCAGCGGCTCAAGTCCGCCCGCCGACGGCATATTCCAATGTGTTACAGGTTCGCAATTACCGGATTCCCGGCATAACCACAAGCCGCCGCCGGGGCTTTCCACCAGTTGCGCCAACGCCTGGATCACGCGTTCTCCCAGTCCGTGTTCGCCCTCTGAGAGAGTGCGCGTAAAATGCAGCCATTCTTCCCGATAGTCGTAGTTGTAACTGAAAAAATGTTTACTGATAAAGACTCTGAGCCAGGAACGCAACGTGCCCGAGAACAGTACGACCAATAGCAGAATCACAGCGCCAAACAGGAAACTCACCTGCATGACCGTGCCCCAGCCCCCCCCGAAAAAACGCAGATAGTAACCGGCAGCGGCCATTGTCAGCAGATATGCGGCGGCGCCAAACAGTGCGACTGAATAGAAGAGAATGCGACGGGACACCGTGATGCCGACCGACCATTGGGGATTACGTGCAGCCGACACGGCGATAAGTGGAACGACCAGCGCATTAACTATCCCGCGCGCGGCCCAGATTTCGGGGTTCACTTGCCTAAGGAGCAATGCGTCGCTATAGAGAAAAAAATCATAAGCAAAAATTGCACCTATGCCGAGGCAGGCGAATTTTATGCCCCAACGTTGCTTGACAGGCGTATTCCTGTAAAGCTGCTCAACCAGAATCATGCCGAGTATTGCCATTGCCAGACTTCCAACAATGTTGTTGATGAAGTCGATCGTTTCATGCGACGAAAAGTCGAAATTCCCGTGAGAGTAAAAGGCGGCAATAATGCACCCAACGTAAAGCGCCACGATTGCCGCCATGACCGGACTCATCTTCGGAAATGATGAATTTTCCCGTCGATACAGCCCCAGCAATGTAATTAAAAACGCGGACCAGCCTGCGTTTCTTAGGATTTCCAGCACATCTGTCAAAAGAGATAGAGCAAGATCATGGATAGCTCGAGACGCGAGCAATGCCGCCCACAGCGCAGAAAGGAGACAAGCGACAGGCAGCACTATCCCATGCAGACGACCCCGCCAACTCGTCAACAGGAGCACGGCCAGAGCAAAATGCGCCACTGCAGCGATGGAATAACTGGCTGTCGCGATGCTCGTCAGCATGTCAGACCGCTGCTCGGTCGACGGCTGAGCTGTCAAAACCCGAGTGCCTGCAGGTGACGAGACAAAGGCCGGAGCCGGCGCATCCACCTTGATTGAGGCGCCCGAGGGTGGAACGCAATGGATATCCGGTTTTGCCGCTCATTTCCCAACCGGTTGAAGAAATAGCGATCCGTTCCACCAGACTCGGGGCCTATTCAGAGATTCCCGAATCATCTCCCGCCCTTACCCAGCACAACAACTTCAACGGTATCTATCAGAATAATGACATCCAGGAACAAGCTATGGTTCTTCACGTAGTACAAGTCGTACTGAAGCTTTTCGATGGCGTCATCCACGGACGCGCCATACCTGTAGCGGACCTGTGCCCACCCCGTGATTCCCGGCTTGATGCTGTGCCTTACATTGTAATAAGGAACTTCCATGCAAAGCTGGTTTACAAAATATGGCCTTTCCGGACGAGGACCGACGAAACTCATATCCCCGTTTAAAACATTGAATATCTGTGGAAGCTCGTCAATTCTCAATTTTCGGATAATTCTGCCCACGCGCGTTACGCGAGGGTCATCTGCTGCCGCCCATTGCGGTTTCCCGCTCTTCTCCGCATCATTTCGCATACTGCGGAATTTTAGAACCATAAATGTTTTCCCGCCTTTTCCAACCCTTTCCTGTCGGTAAAAAACGGGCGCACCGTCCTCAAAAAGAATACAGAGAGCCGTGACGAGCATTACAGGTAACGTAACAGCCAGAAGAACGCCGCTCGCAGCAAGGTCGAAAATACGCTTGATACCGGATCTGAGGAGACTTTGATCGAACCCCCCACCAAAAACCAGCCAGCTCGGATAAAGGGAATTCAACCGGATCTGGCCCCGTTCCCGCTCGAAGAAAGCGGCTGAGTCGGTCACTTTTATTCCGTTCAGCTTGCATTCCAGCAGGTCTTGAATAGGGAAGCAGCCGCCTCTACGTTCCTGAATCGCGATGATGATTTCCCGCACGCCGTAGCGGTTGACCAGCGACATTAACGAATCCACTTTGGGCAAGACAGCGGAGGCTGGGACATGAAGCTCTTCATCTGGCAGCGGGACAAAACCAACGATCTGGAATCCCCGGCGGACAGGGTCATTTTTAGCCTGTTCGATGAATTCCTTTGCCTTGCTGCCTATGCCCAGGACGACCGCCTGAGATTCCAGAATGCCCAAACTTGACCACTTGAGAAAAGCGGCTCGCGTCAGGAGAATCCCGGGCAACGCAAGAAACATTACTAATCCCAGTATGCCCCGGCCAAGATAGAGGTCGGGAAGCAGATAAAAAATCAGGGTCGTTACTCCGAACCCCAACACCATGGATGGCATGAGACGGAATAAAGTGTCCTTGATATCCAGTCGGGAATCGAGTTGATACAGCCCCATGACCGACATGGACACAATCATGACGAAGGTGAAGGTGACGGCCTCTGGAAACAGGGATGAGAAAGAGAAGGGAAAGAGTTTAACGGGATCAAAAAAACGAATAGCGGCTCCCAGATAAACCATAAACATCAGCACGCAAACTTCCGCACTAATAAGCAGAATGACCGTTCTGGAAATGAAATGGTTATAGATACGAAACAATTTTCTTCCTCATCAGTGCTCTGCCACACTTTTTTTCTATGGGTCCGCCTGATGGCGGTATCGGTTGCTTGTCTGGTGCTCGTGCCGCGCCTGCATCACAGTTTACATCCGACTAAACGCTTGGGGCCTCGGCTAGAAACTTCGTTTCCTCTCGTTATGCTGCGGAACACCTGTTCTGAGAAGATGATTTGGCCTGTCGACAATCCCGAAATATAGCCTGAGCAGTCGTTTTTTGCCTTCCAGATACAAGAAACGTGACTTTCCTTTCGCAATGGATTGCTGAACTGTCACGGCGATCAAGCACCAACCCATCATTTCAGCCAATTGCAATAACTGGCCTACCAGAGATAAGTCCCTAATTTATGAAAGCATTATATGAGATGATTCTTCCAATGAGTAGTCATCTTTGCGCCAGGCAACAAGCGCATCATATCAACTTCACCAGCAAGAACAATTGGACCTTGGTACGCTAATGGAGGGACGGGCCTTCGGAGGTTTTCAAACCGCTTGATTTTTCCCGGGATGGCTTGAAAGGGGACGATATGATTGAAGAATAAAGCAAAGCGAATCCCAATTGATTCGAGTTATCGGTCTGCGGAGATGCAGCATGAAAGCGCCCAGGATGGAAGCGGAACGGCACTATTAACTGCCCCCGGAATTGGGTCGTCGATTCAGTTACAGGCGGGTTCCTGTTGGCAAATATCGACCTATGCCAGGTGGAGATTTTTCAGATTAGGACTACGAATACGAACGATCAGAATGAAACAGGCAAGCGTAAAGGGTAAAGGCATAATACTAATGTTCTATTTGCGTCGGGTTGCGTGAGGATATGGAACCTTTTACAATCAACGCCAGCTTGAGCCGGTCGGCAACGTCCAGTTTGCGAAAAACCTCGGTCAGATGGGCCTTCACTGTGCGCTCGGTAATAGCCAACCGGCGTGCGATCTGTTTGTTGGTTTCACCATTTCCGACAAGCGTCGCAATTTCGTACTCGCGCCGAGTCAGATTTGCGAGTAAATCGCCTACGGCCTGCTTGATCTTGTTCTTTTCCCGCGTAATCACAACCAGTTCATTCAGCAGATGCCAGCTAAGCGTACGTCGTATCCACAGTTCGCCTCGCTGAACAGCTATAACGACATTTTTGAGCTGCTCAGGTTCGATATCTCGCCGGCAGCATCCCCTTACTCCCGTCCTGAATAATCCCCACTCTACCTCGTCGCCTATCGCGCCGCTCAAGATAACGACTTTAGTCTCCGGATTCAATTTCATGAGGGCCGCAATTCCGCTCGGCCCATCCAATTTGGGCAAATCGTGATCGAGCAAGAGGACTTGAGGCTTTATCCGCACCAGTTCATCCCTGAGCGAGGCAAGGTTGGTTGAGCAGAATACGGGAGCGAGGCTATGCACCCCCTGTTCCCAGCCATACAAGTCGTCCTGGGACGAACTAGCAAGCAAAATCAAGAATCTCTCCCATCAAAATTCGTGGTATCAATGCAATACCTTATCCATAATTTTACCCAGCATTTTACGTGTGACCCAGATCTCACCGCGATCAACCACACGCACAGCCTTTAAAAAATAAAATGGATCCGCTTCGTGGCTCAACCAACCACGCGCGCCATTAGCCAGAGCTTGAATTATCTGCTCCTCCTGCGCCGCCCTATCGGTTAATAACAGCACAAGTGTCTCCGGACATTCGCGGTGCAAAGCCTCCAGCAAGGCAAAGTCTCCATAGATAATCTGATCCAGATTGACAAAAAGGATGCGAGGCTTGAGCTGGCTGATTCTGGCAACTACCTCGTCAATTGCTATAACGGCCGCAGGGGGCTCAAGTTGAGGATCGTTTGAAATATCGCTTCCAGCGTGCATGACATTTGACAGCACCCTGATGCCCGGTCCGCCTTGCAGGAACTGTTCTAATTTTGTTCGCCTCCCGGAGTCTGTATCCGCTATTGCCACGGTAACCATTTGCATCGTTTCTCCTTCCAGCCCGCTCGTCAATTATTGAAGGTAAAGAAGCTGTACCATTCATTCACTCAATTACCTTTCAGGCCATTTTGCGCTCAACCCCTAACCCTGTTTACAATGGTCCAGGATCGGAGCCCATGAACAGTACAGGGTGTCATGAAATGGGGCCTTTAAAACAGTTCGTGTTCATCACTGATTACTTGTGCTGCAGCAGCTCGCGGATATAGTTGCCGGGAATGGCATATGTTATGCCGCTCGGATTGCTGAGCGCAGCCTCCTTTTTACCCTTTACAAATACCATATTGATCACGCCGTATACCAGCCCGGTTTCAGGGTCATAGAGAGGGCTTCCGCTGCTACCCGGATAGGCAGTGCCATCCAGTTGAAATACTGCGTAAGCGGGTTTTTGCAACTGGCTGATCATCTTCGCATTAAGTTGCCTCGAATTGTGCGCAGGCAAAATGATCGGCGTAATCGAGGAAACCATGGCGCGGTGAGTGACCGGATAAAATCCCAGAATCATACCAATCGGGAATCCCGTAAAAATGAGGGTCTGTCCTTCGCGGACCTTGCTCGCGTCCCCCAGTTGCATGGCGGGTAAGGCCTCCCCGCTGATTTTTAGCAACACCAGATCATGATCCTTATCGATCGCGGCGACGGTTGCTGCCCTGAGTTCCGGTTTTTTTCCCTTGCCTGTAATCACCGTATACGACTCATTGTTCGCATTATCCAATACCTCTGGAACAACATGCGCGTTGGTGATTACGTGAAGGCCATCGTCCAGCACAAAACCGGTACCCAGAAAATTTACCGGTGGCGACCGCGTTTTCTGGACAGTTCCTATTCCGACTATCGATGGTTTGACATGTTCGATAGTTTTGACAAGCTCGCTCCCCCACAGCGGAGAAACAAATACAAGACAGAAAATACCGATGTTAATACGGCAGGCGAACAAGGTCGGGAGAGTGTGCCGAATATTCATCGTCTTTCAAATTCATTCGCCGTTTCTACCCCCACGATTCTCTCATGCTCATGCCGTCTTCCTCTTGAGCGCGAATGAGAACTAACTGCACCCTTCCATCTTGTAGATGAAATATCCATCCTTGTTGATTGCGTCAGCAACATTAGCGGGGGCACTTTGACTGTGGCAAAAATTGCACTCTCTATTGGTCACTGCGGCATCGCCTTCACCAATGGAAGTTAACCACTGTTTCGCGTATTCGATTGCTTTCTTGTCGTCTTTTACTGCGGTAAACACATCAAAGTGCATCGTGTGGCCATCTTTAGCTTTGACATAGGTGTCATATACGTGAATTTCCATGCTGTTCCTCTTCAACGGTTATGGATGATGGAGCGAAGCTAGACCGGTTTACTCAATAGCTCAAGTAACGACGCATAGACTATCACGGCGGCGAGAAAAGTGGAATGCACGACATGTCCATAGGAATGGATGCCGTATTGTCTATGGTCAATACGTTTTTCAGGACCGGCCAATCCCGCAGTAGCTTGCTTCAAATTACCCGCCTAAATATTCCCTAGCCCAAACTCATCATCTTTGTCATAAAACTGTTACAAAACTGTTACAAAACTGCAATCAAACAGACATTTTCCCGCAGTATTCTCCCACCAGTTTTTTTATAAACAAACCGAGAAGAGAAAACTGATGAGACTATCCCGACTTACCTTAGCGATCACCGCCGTGTTAGGCTCGAGTGTATCCACCGCGGCTTTTGCCATCGACCTTTATGTCGATACCAAAACCGAGCAGATTTATGCAAAACCGGGGCCCGGCCGCGTGCATATGGGCTCTTTTGTGAAAGAAGATGCGGCAAAGCCGGCCGGCAATATGACAGACAGGGCCGGAGACAAGGCAGTTGCCAAGACAGGTGACACCAGGGCAGACAGCACGGCTGATAGCGCAACCGAAAAGACCGACGCGGCAGAGGTAATGGCCCTCCGCAGGGACATAGAATTGAAGGCCAAAATGCGCGAAGCGCGTCTTGTCAGCGATATGGCCTCGCTCGAAGAGCGAGTCAAGGAAACCGAAAAAACCAAGATGAAGTATGGACCAGGGTTGCATTTTGAAAGCAAGGATGGAAATTTTACGGCGGCGATTGATGGACGGCTGCAAGTCGACTCTCAATACAATATTATCAATGATGTCCAGTCGCCCGCTGCAGAGGACCGACCTTATGAATTAAATAGCGGCGCCACCATCCGGCGCGCCCGTCTTGGTGTTGAAGGGACGTTTTACAAGAAGTGGGATTATAAATTCGAGTACGATTTCAGCCGCGGAAATGGCGCGGTGACGTCCGGGATCACGGATGCTTTTATCCGTTATAACTTCGACAATCCCTTGTCAGTCAAGGTAGGCTCGTTCAAGGAACCGTTCAGTCTGGAAGAAGCTACCAGTAACCGCTTTTATACCTTCGTTGAACGTAATATGGCCGTCAACACGTTCCTCGATAACCCCAACGTCTATAAAACCGGTGTAGGCGTCAACTACGCTGTCCCGCGCTGGCAAACCGGGATAGCGTTTCAAACCGAACCGGTTGGCAGCTGGTCCAGCGCCGCCACATCGATTAACCCGAATGGCAACAATAGCCGCAACAATGGTTCGGGCGACATCAGCTGGGCGAGCACAGGGCGTATATCGGGCAGGCCGTGGCTGGAAAGTGAAACCAAATTCTTGCATATAGGGGCTTCGGCATCGCACACCAGAGTCAATACCCAATACTTCGGCAATGGCAATTTTGCGAATGGCGGGATGAGTTTCGGCGCATTTCCAGCCGTCAACGTGGATCGTACCAATGTATTGAACACCAGCAACTTGAGCACGGGAAACAAGAATGACCCTGACTCGCGCCGGGTAGAAAGTTACAATCGCTGGGGAGCGGAAACTGCCCTGGTTTATGGGCCCTTTTCGGCTCAGGCGGAGTATCTGCAGACAGATATTTATGGCCATGGTTATAGCGGCGAGTCGTTGTTCGGCTATTACGGCTATGCCAGTTATTTTCTAACGGGTGAATCGCGAACCTATCACGTCAAGAATGGCGCCTGGAATCGATTAAAGCCCCACCAAGCCTTTCAGTTGAACGGCCCGGGTTGGGGCGCTTGGGAAATTGCTGCTGGTTATGACTATCTGAATATGAACGATGGGGTAATCCGGGGAGGGGAGGCTGATCTCGTCAAATTCGGCCTTAATTGGTATCCTCATTCGAATATGCGCGTAATGACCAACTATGTTCATGTGCTGGATGTCAATACGGCCGGGGTTACTGACAGACGCAGTGCCGCCTTCAATAATGCCAACCTGGACGCGTGGGTAACGAGGTTTGCAGTTGAGTTTTAAGGCAGCGGGAAGTACGGTCGGCGGCAAGCGTGGATTGCGAAGATTTCCGGTATTTCCGGAAATCTTCGGCAAATGGCTGAGTGGCTCACCTGAGCGAGAATTCCACCCCGCTGCCGGATTTCGTGCCGCCAGCTTCCGCCTCGATTTTTGGCGCAAGCACAAACATTCGATCACCCGAAACGCCGCCATGCTCGATTAGCCAGTCTCGTACGGTCATCGCGCGGAGCGCGGCAAGTTCCCGCATTTCGCTGTCCCCCGCGTCGATGTTTGCCAGCATTAATTGCTCCATTTCGGGTACCGGCAGGCTTTTTGTAAGCCCAATCACATTCTTTGGCTTCTCGAATTTTTCTTCTTTGTAGGCTAGAGTCAGATACTTGGCATACTCCTCGGGTTCCAGCTCGACCTCATCCAGAGAACCTGCCGCCTCTCCCTTTTTTACCTTCTCCGACAGCTTTTTTGCTTTAACTCGACGTTCAAGAATCGTATGTTTCAGAGCTTCAGGATCATTTGAGGGATCCGCCCGGCCCGTGATCTCGAGTTTGAGGGCGGGCCGGTCTGCCAATGCCTTCGACAACGTCTCAAGGCGTTTCTCGGCTTCGGACGTAAGCTGTGCCTGACCCGGTAAAAAGGTTATTTCGGATAACTCTTCACCTCCAAAAAGTGAGCCCAGCATCGCGAAAGGCGCGGTCACAGCTTTTGTAAGCAGATTGATGATGGCATTGACTATTACTCCACCCAGGCTGAACTGCGGGTCACTGAGGGAGCCGCTTATTGGCAGATGAACATCAATTTCTCCCTGTCTGTTTTTTAGCACTGCCAGCGCGAGATTTACCGGAATAGACAGCGCATCCGGGCTTTCAATTTTTTCGCCGAAAGTCAGTTGATCAAGGAAAATGTTGTTTTCCGCCGTCAATTCCCCTTTTTCGACGTGATAATGGATATCGACCGATAACTTGCCTTTTTCAATTGCGTAGCCAACATATTTGCCGGAATAAGGGCTGAAAGTGGGCATATCGATGCCCTTTGCCGAGGCCGTGACGTCGAGGAAGAGCTCGCTCCCCAATGCATCGACTTTGCCCACGATTTTTAGTGGAGCCGTTTTATCCACGGCGCCACGTATATCGATTTCTCCAGACTTCCGGGGATCCAGAGGACCAACCCGGCCGGCAAGACCCGTCAATCTTGCCCGATAGTTGGGTTTGATGAATTGGTCGTTGAAATTGACGTTTCCTCCCTGCATCACAATGCGTCCGATATGAACGGGAATGCGCTTGCGAGCTGGCGGCTGCGACGCATCTGTCGCGGTAGTCTGCGTAGCCTTGGCGGAAGCAGCTTGCTGCTCCACAGGACGCGGCTCGGCCGGAACTGCTTGCGCTGGCGTCCGTCCGCTATCGTCCTGTCGAACGATATGCTTAAGATTAAGTTCTCCTTCCGGAGAGAGTACGACACGGGCAAAGAAATCGGCAATCGCGATAGACGCTATATCTACGCGCAATGGTTCATTAACAAACTTGATGTCGTTAATGTCAAGACTTCGCCAACGCATGAGATCCGTCGTGCTGACCTTGTCTAGAACGTTGAAATTGGTAAAACGGCCCTTGCCGTTTACCGCCACTTTTAATGGCGACCCATCTGCGTTGATGTTGCCATGGAAGGATGCGGCGCCTTGCGTGAGCAGTACATTCAACCGGTCACCCGCCCAACCCTGAAGCGCGACCAGGTCAACATCGTTGGCATTTACCGCGAAATCAGCCGCTAATGGCGCCCAAGCCAGAGAACCATTTGTTTCAACGCTTCCATGTTGATTTATTGCTGCTTTCAGCACCAGTTTCAGTGGCGCTGCGCCACTGAAGTCGATGTCGTTAATGGTCAAATCCAGTGGATCGACAACCATTGGCGCTACGTTTATCAGTGTATCGTCTTCAAAGCGCAAGGCCGCGGCGGTTAACTTCAAGCTGCCAAGCTGTGCCGCCCATGGCTTCCCCGTCTCCGCTTTAGCAGGGGACTCCGGCACCGATTCAGTCCCCGGCGCCTGCGCAACAAGTTTTACCAGGTCGAGGCGGCCATCGGCCTCGCGGCGCGCGGCGGCTTTGAACCGATCCAGCACCACTGCGCCTATGGCCACACTCTGCCGTTTGGAATCGATCACGACCTCATCCACACTTAACGTCGGCAGCCTCAGCACCGGATCCGACTCACCTTTTCGAACCACTGCGGCTTCGGTCAAGGCCAGTGCGGCATGCGATGGTTTCGACCCGTTGAGATTGATTTCAGTCAACTTGACATCGAGCTGGTCGAGCTTTGCGCGATAAGGCATCTCCGCTGCCTGATTCTCGATTTCCACTCCCCGCAGCGCCGCCCGGCCTGTCAAAACCATACTTGGGGATTCCCCGGCAACCTGGGTAAAAGTCACCAATAAATCGCTGTCAAAATAGCCTGAAAGCAGACTGATGCCTGTCGGGATCGGTGAATATTCATCTATATTGGTCAAATCGACGTCATTGAGCTTGAGCTCAAGCGTTGCTTCGCGATTTTCAGTGAAAGGTCGCAGTTTACCGTTCAGGGTGAGCGGCGCCCCATTGACTTTGGCGCTGAAATGCGGCTCGACCCAGGTTTCCTCATCACTTTCAAAGTTGGCAATAAACGGTACGCCGACGCGGATCTCGGAGATTTTCTGGCGACTCTCTTTGAGTCGATCGACAAATTCGAACTGTCCATCTTCAATAACAATGTTGCTCACGGAGAACATTGCTTCATCGCCTTTATCGGCCTCGTCGGGCCGTTTCATCAAATTTTCGATCAGGTCTGTAATATTGAAACGGTTTTCGGCTTCCCGAACCAAACGCAGCGCGGGTGCCTTTAGCGATACGGAACTGATCACCGGTGCACGGCGTGCAACAGAAGCAATGCTGAGATTGGTATACAACTCGTCGAGCGAAAAAAGAGCCTTCCCGGCGTCAATACCCGATTCCTTTTCGCCGATGCGGAAACCACGCACCGTCAGCTCCAGCGTATAGGGTTGAATATCGATTGATTGCACTGTCACCGGCCGCTGCAGGGCTTCTGACAGGGCATTCTCGAGCTTGTTTTTGGCGTAGCCCGGCAGCCAGAAATAACCCAGCAGTCCGAACAGGACAATGACAGCAACAAAAATGCCGAGGCCGATACCTAAACGTCTGTGGCGGGCGAAACGATGAAGGAGTGTTCTCGCAGACATGTTCGTACGATTTCCTGGAGGTGGTTCTAGCAGCGACAAAAAAGCTTGAGAGCAGAAACCTCAACCTTTTCGAGCCCAACTTTACGCTTAGCCGAAAGATGGGTCAATTATCCCCGCAGAAATCAAATGTGATTCATGGATGAGGCTTACGAGGGCGCGGCGGAACCAGCCTGAAAGTAATGATGACCAGAAGCGCAAACAATACATAAACTATTGGAAATACCCATTCCGGAATCTCATAGAAGAGGATGCGATGCAACCAGCGTTCAATGAAACCAGCGCCGGTCGGCCTGTTGCGTAAAGTGTCTTCCAGCCATGTGAGCGGACATATCATGCCAATGAGCGACTCGGCGGCAACGTACAGGATAGCGGCAAGATGCGCAAACCGAAACCGGCGGTTGCGCACTAAACGTGATCTCATCCTTGCACCGACCCAGATCAGCGGCAAACTGCCGACGACAAATAACACGAACATGAAATGAATGATAAGTACAATATCAGCCAGCAGGCCGCCAAGGTTCATCGTAGAGTACAAAATCTATTTATGAATACATGGGAACCCTGAGCCGTCCCTTGCGGATCGCCAGACCGGCAAACAATTGCAAAATGGAATGATCAGAGACGCGCGATACTAACTTCAGCCTAGTCGATGATGCCAGAGAGTGCAACGCGGTGCGCCCAGTTTTCCCGCAATCCGGAGGTCGAGGCCCGGCTTAAGCTATCGCCAGACGCAATTAGATAGGGCCCAGTCATCCACTGGTTTGCTATTGGCGCTTGTCCTGCGCGGAAAATGCCGCGCTTTTTGATCTCTCTCCTCCTCAAGGCCGGGAAAACAAAAGAATAAACATATTCTATTAGGTTATTTCTTCATAGCTGCTCGTATCGGTATAGTGTTGCGACATATGGAAGAGGCAGGAAACAAAGCTTATGAAGATTCGCAATCTGGATCTGACCGGTAATCCGATAAACGTGGAACACCAGCAGTTGGGGCTTCCTCCTGTTGAGGAACCCGTCTCCCATCCTGGCGCCCACCCTCTCCTTCAGGCTGCGGTGTGGTTCGTTGTTGTGGTTATGATCGGGTTGGTCCTCTTTTTGACTGGGCGTTTTTTTATTTCCAATAACTGGTTCGGCGGTTGGCAAATTATTGGCGAGACACTCAGCGGCACGATGTTCTGGAGCGCGGTACTGGTCGGGTTTTTTGCACAAGTGGTGGACGGCGCGTTGGGCATGGCTTATGGCGTGACGGCAACGACGTTCCTGCTGGCGACGGGCGCCACTCCCGGTGCGGCGAGCGCCAGCGTTCATATCGCCGAGATTTTCACCACCGGCGTTTCAGGAATTTCGCACGTAAAATTCGGTAACGTAAATAAGGCGTTGTTTATACGTTTGCTGGTGCCGGGAATTCTGGGCGGCATATTGGGTGCAGTACTGGTGACCCAGGTCGATGGCGCTATGTTCAAGCCATATATCTCCACGTATTTGCTGCTGCTGGGTATTTACATCCTCAGCAAGGCGTTTCGCCCGCTACGCTTGCGCGACGATGCTCCCAGGCACGTCGGGAAACTGGCGCTATTTGGTGGTTTTGTCGACGCAGCGGGCGGCGGCGGCTGGGGTCCGGTGGTGACATCAACATTGATGAGCTCGGGAAATGATCCCCGTACCACCATCGGCTCGGTAAATTTCGCCGAGTTCTTTCTGACGCTGACAGGCGCCACCGTTTTTACATTGCTGATGGAAACAAATACATGGTCCATCATCGTGGGACTGGTATTTGGCGGATTGTTCGCGGCACCGTTCGCGGCAGTGCTATGCAAGAAGCTCCACGCGCGCACGCTGCTTATACTGGTGGGGACGTTGATTATCATTATCAGCTCATACAATCTATACCGAGCCCTTGCTGTCTAGCAAAAAACGATTCAATCTCCGGCGTTCCCCGAGCCCGTTGGGGCGGAATGAAAAAATTTCGCGAACGCGGCCACTGTTATAGAACCGTCCCCCTGTTGTTCAGATAGCAAAACTTCTGCTCTGAATCCATGATTTTGATCATGTCAGGTATGGTTTTTTATGAATTATGCGCAAATTTACACTCATGTCCCCACTTAAAATACGTGCTTCACAATTTTCTCACATCTACATGATGCTTTCTTGACGTGTGTTGTGATAATTTCACGCAAAATTCACTTTTAAGTAACAGATTGCTATTTCGGACAGATGGTTTAAGGGCGCGAGATATCGAGCGCATCTGCATCAATCCTAACGCGTCAGCCTGCTTTACGGCCGTGCAACGCATCGTCATCATTCTGCGAGGGCGCAGTTTTCAGCGACTCGTTTCCCGTTCTTTGAAATTATTTTCCATATCAAATGAAGGAGAGCACGTGCGACAAAACATTTTTACGGCGTTAGCGCTATCGGGTCTGATACTTCTTTCCAGTCCAGTAGCTGCTCAAGAGTTTGCGGACGATTTATCGGATTTCCAAACCTGGGGTAACATCACGGCTACCGGTAATTTCGGATTCGTCAATCCAGATAACCCAACCTTGAAGAAAGTACTGTGGTGGGCGGAAGGACAAGGGCGTTTTGGCGACAATTCAAGCAAGTTTTCTCAAGCCCTGATACGACCCGGCCTGGGTTACAAGATTAACGACACTACCAGTATCTGGGCGGGATACGCCTGGGCCCCAACCTCGACACCATTTGTCAGCGTTCCGTTTGACGAGCAGCGAGTGTGGCAGCAATTATTATGGAGCGATAAATTTTCGTTCGGGAAAGTCACCGCTCGCAGCCGTCTGGAACAACGCATGGCTCCCCGTCTCGGGGATGATGTCGGCGTGCGTTACCGGCAGCTGCTTAAACTCGCGGTACCGCTGACTTTTGCGCCAGGCTTCAGCTACATAATTCAAGATGAGGTTTTCGTCGCCCTCAACACTAACGATTGGGTTTCTAGAAGAGGTATGGATAACAATCGGTTCTTTACCGGAATCGGCTATGCCATCAATAAAAATATCACAACCGAAGTCGGCTATATGAACCATTATGTTATCAGGCGGGGAGCTAACCTGATGGATCATATATTATCCGCTAATCTTTTCTTGAACTTTTAAATGACATGCTGCCACGGAGATCAGGGAGCTTGTTCTTCCTTTCTTCGTGGCGATCAATGGCAGAATATGACATCGGTTTGAACGTGCTACCGTTTGTCAAAGATGCGCTTCCAAACCAATTTCTCTCCTGAGTATCCAGAAACATCGAAGTAATGAAGCCCCACCTACAAACCAATCCGGCTGGGATATTTTAACGCTTGAAAACAAGGCCGCGTCTACAGTAAGGGCTTGACCATGGATTCAAGTTTATCCTGGCTGAGGCGGCCCAATTTGGTTCCAATGATTTTCCCGCTCCGGTCAATAACAACCGTGAAAGGGAGCGCCCCCTGGCGATTTCCCGCTGCGTCGGCCAATTCCATGGCTTTCATATCGCCTACCAGCACCGGATAATTGATCCCTATCTCCTTGCTGAAAGCGATGGCTTTTTCTTTCTGATCCACTGCAATACCGATAAAAATCAGTCCACTATCCCTGAATTTCTCCTGCAGTTCGATGAACTCCGGAATTTCCTTGCGGCAGGGTTCGCACCAGGTCGCCCAGAAATTAATGACCATGACTTTGCCGCGCCATTGCGAGATGGCCTGATTCGTGCCCTGAAGATCGGGCAAGCTCGCGGCAAATATCGCCTCGGCCCCTTTGGTTGGCACCGCTGCGTCAGCACCAGGCTCGGCATTACCGTTCATCAGGTGGCCGCGCAACAAAAAACCGGCAGTCACTGCAAGCACTGCGATGCCTGCATACAACAACGTCTGTTGCAATTTCGTCATTTAGTCATTAACCCCGAGGAAGATAACTTCATAAATCCCGTGGCCGGATCCACACCAGGCGAATACACTCACTCGCGCAAAAGGCGTATCAATGTATACAGTGGATTGAACGGGGCGCTTAGATCAACACGGCATTGAGTATTTTCAGAAAGCTATCCGTGTCCTGGTACCCAATGAGCCTGACTCCCTTGATCTCACGCCCCTCGCGATCCAGGAACAGTATGCCGGGGGGGCCGAAAAGCTTGAAACGCTTGAGCAATGCGGCATCATCAGGGGTTCCGGCGGTAACATCTACCTGCAACAGTACCACGTCTTTCAGCCGCGACTGCACTTTCGGATCGGTAAACGTGAAGCGCTCCATTTCCTTGCAGGAAATGCACCAGTCGGCGTAGAAGTCCACCATCACGTATTTATTTCTCGACTTGAGAATATGCTGTTCAAGTTCCGCTACCGACTTCACTCTCTGAAATGGTAAATGCCCCGCTTGCTCGGTCCCATTTTTTTCCATTGCAGCCGCATCAACTGCGGCGACGTTTATCTTCGAAAGTGGCTGCAGGATATCGCGGCTGCCGGAAAAAACGCCGATCAGCAGGGCAATCCCCGTCAGCAGCGCGATCATGCCCAGACCCTTCAGGAATTTCTGAAAGCCTGAAGCACCCGGACGCAACGGGTCGACGGCATGTAAATAAATGGCTGAGACGATCAATAGCGCAGCCCAGAGCAGCATGTGCACCACCGCCGGAATCACCGGGGATATCAGCCATATTGCGACTGCCAGCAACAAAACACCAAAAGACTGTTTGACCGCCTCCATCCATGGACCCGCTTTTGGCAACAGCGCCCCTGCGGATGCGCCCAATAACAGGAGTGGCACGCCCATGCCCAAGGCCATGGCAAACAGCGCCGAGCCGCCCAGAACCACGTCTCGCGTCTGACTGATGTAAAGCAATGCGCCGGCCAGCGGGGCAGCCACGCAAGGTCCGACAATCAGTGCGGACAATGCTCCCATGCCAAATACACCCGTCAGATGCCCTCCTTTCAAATGACCTGCCTCCTCGGAGAGTTTGCTCTGAAGAAAGGTGGGCAATTGCAATTCGTAGAAGCCAAACATGGAAAATGCCAGCGTTATAAAGACCAGCGCAAACGCCCCGAGAACCCAGGCGTTTTGCAAAGTTGCGGACAGCATCGCGCCGGAAAGCCCCGCTGCTACGCCAGCGGCGGCGTAAGTAAGCGCCATTCCCATAACATAGGCTAACGACAGGATAAAACCGTGTGTCTTTGTAATGTGCTCTCCCCGTCTGGCAATGATGCCCGATAAAATGGGAAACATCGGAAATACACAAGGAGTAAATGCGAGAAGCAGGCCGATCCCGAAGAAACCGGTCAGAATCAGCCAGAAATTGCCGGTCTCGAACATTTGCTCTATTTTGCTGGATTCCGTCTCGATGGCAGGCGACCCACCCGGCGACGGGGACTGGAACAGTTCTGCGGCTGGATCCGGCTTCGCTGCTGACGAAGTCGACGCCGCGGCTGCATCCCCACTTACGGCATTGGCGACCGCGCCGGCCGCGGCTTTCGCCACGGGAAGGGTCAGTTCAACGACTTTGTTGATAGGCGCATAACAAACGCCTATTGGCTCGTTGCATCCCTGATAAGTCGCAACAAGCGTCAACTTTTCTGTTGAAGAGGGATCGCGCTTCAAGGAGATCAGCGCTTCGAACGGCTGATAAAAAACCTCCACTTCCCCAAAAGTAAGATCGCTCTTGACTTTCCCCTGAGGTAGAGAGATTCTCTCGATCGAGGTCTGGGTGTTTTGCGGCTTGAACGCAACCTTGTCTTTATAAAGATAATAGTTTTTTGCTGGTTCGAACTGCGCTACCAGCGTATTCTCGTCCCGGACCTTGACAGTCAATTTGAAAGCCTGATCCGGGGGAAGCAATTCCTGTTCGTTTTGCTCCAGGCTTGCGCCAAGCTGTTTTAACCCGGAAAGAAAGCCGGAAGCCTGCCTCTCCTGGGCGAAGAGATTTACGCTGCAAAAGCAGATCAATAGCAGGAAATATCGACTCAAATGCATGGAAAACCGGTTTTTTTCAATTGTTGGCTGGAGTTAACGTTTCGTCCGCAATCCACTTCAAATAGGCGGGCAATCCGCTGCTTATTGGGACAGCAATGATTTCGGGTAGTTCGTATGGGTGCAGGGACGTTATCAATTGCTCCAGCCGGACGTAATGCCGCGCAAGCGTTTTGATCAGTACCGGAACCTCTCTGGTACTCTCGGTTTTCCCCTGCCAATGATAAACAGAAGTGCATTCGGCCAGTACATTGACGCAGGCGGCCAATCGCTCGTCGACCAGTTTTTCAGCAAGCAATATAGCCGCTGCTCTATCGGGCAGATTGGTAAAGATGAGTATCGGTTCCATCGCAATTGCTATCGGCATTCCTTGAAGCAGATCGAATTTTACTATTTTCCCAGGCATTCACTACGGCGCACCTTGCAAAACACTCGGCCACAGTGGGATAGCGAAGATTCACGTGCAACTCATGCTTGATGCGTGTGTTGATCAACCGCCGCGATTCCCGCATGAACGATAACATGCCTGAAGATATGCGCCCCTCCGCCTGGGCTCGGGCGATGCGTGGCGGTCGTGGCAGAGCCATCCTGTCTGCCACCAGATCGAAGTACTCGCCCATTTTCAAGTCTGAATCGTCACTGGCATGATAGATCCTCCCCGGCTTTGCATGGCGCAGCGCGGCAAAGAGGATATGCGCGAGATCCTCAGCGTGTATGTGGTTTGTGTAGCTGTCTTCTTCCGGCAATAGCGCGGGAACGCCCTCGCGCAAACGGGCGAGCGGTAGGCGATCGTCCGCGTAAATTCCTGGCACACGAAGGATTGACACATTCACGCCATTGCGCAGTCCCCAGTTGCGGACCTGTCTCTCTGCATCGGCACGGCGCCATGCGCGTCCTGTTTGGGGATTGATCGAACGGGTTTCATCTATCAGCGCACCTTTGCAGTCACCGTATACGCCACTGGTGCTGATGTAAATAAGCCGTTGTGGTAATATTGCCCCCTTCATCTTTGGCCGTTTTGTCAGTGCTGCCAGGAGATTCGCAGTACGGGTATCTCGCTGACCGCGAGCAGGTGGTGGAGCAAGATGCAGAACTGCATGAGCTCTCCCACCCAGTTTGTCAAGAGTGCGGGGCGCGTCGAGATCTCCAAACACTGGCGTAATTCCGTGCAAACGCAACGAAGCTCTTTTGTCCGGCGTCCGGTACAGGCCCAGCAACCGATAATGCGGCTGAAGCAGGGGCGCGGCGCGCAAGGCGACGTCGCCGCTGCCGACAATTAAAAGCGTCCGTTTCATGGTATTCATTTTGTTTGCGCCGGTTATCCTTGTCTTTACTGAACCATTCGTAATCAGATGCCGCATCAAATTACTATCGAGCCTAGCGGGCATGTTTTTTTCGCCCAACCCGGGGAAACCGTGTTACAAGCCGCGCTTCGCGAAGGTTATCCGCTTCCCTATGGCTGCCGAAACGGCGCCTGTGGTACTTGCAAGGGCAAAATCATACAGGGAAAGGTCGATTTCGGCAGCCATAATGAAAGTGCGCTAACGGAAGTGGAGAAGCAGGCGGGGATGGCACTGTTTTGCTGCGCAATCCCATTATCGGAGCTTGTCATCGAATGCCGGGAAATCGGGGCAATAAAAGACATTAAAATCAAGATGCTGCCGTGCCGCGTCCACAAACTGGAACGGGTCGCGCCTGACGTAATGATTATTTCCCTGAAGCTTCCAGCCAACGAACGCTTGCAGTTTCTCGCGGGTCAATATATCGATATTCTCATGAAAAATGGCAAGCGCCGGAGTTTCTCGCTGGCAAATGCGCCTCATGACGACGAACTGCTCCAGTTACATGTACGGAATTACCGCGGCGGCGCATTTGCCGAGCATGTATTCACGCAGATGAAGGAGAAGGACATTCTGCGTTTTGAAGGGCCGCTCGGCACCTTTTTCCTGCGGGAAGATTCGGATAAGCCGATTATCTTCGTAGCCAGCGGCACAGGATTCGCGCCGGTTAAAAGCATACTCGAACATATCTTTCACGTACAAGACTTCCGCGCACATGAGCGGCAGATGGTCCTCTACTGGGGCAACCGCACCAGGGCCGATCTCTATATGACGGATCTGGCGGGAAGCTGGCAGCGGGAACACGACAATTTTACTTTTATCCCTGTACTATCCGAGCCCCTGCCAACGGATAACTGGAATGGAAGGACGGGTCTGGTACATGAAGCCGTGCTGCAGGATTTCGATGATCTCGCCGGATATCAGGTATATGCTTGCGGCACGCCGGCGATGGTCGAAGCCGCGCACCGGGATTTCACCCGCCTGCGCGGCCTCCCGGAAGATGAGTTTTTTTCCGACGCATTCACGACTTCGGCAAGCGAACCAAAACCCTGATTTTTCCGCGTCATCGGTGCTCTGCTGCAATCCCCAAGAGTTGTCCCGGCGCGCTGTTATTTGGCATAAAGCGTCGGGGCGGCGCGAGTCGTTGCCGGTTTACTCCTGCGCCAGCGCGTCGAGTCGCTTCAATGCGAGTTCCAGACCCTTACTATAATGATCGCCAGCCAATTCAGGCCGGCCAAGTTTCTCGTTCAGTTGTGCTAACGCGAGATGCGCCGGGTAATCCGGTTCCACCGACAGACTCGCCTCCAGATAATTTTGTGCTTTGCCCCATAGTTCGCAGTGGACGCAAAGCTTGCCCAAAGCAAGCAGCAGAGATGCGTCGTTGGGATGAGACTTAAGCCACGCTTCGGCGCGTTCAATTTGCCTGATGGCATCGTTACCCGTACATTGTGCATACAGCTCAGCTAATTCGGAATCCCATTGGTTATCCAGACTCTCCTCAATAATCTGACGAGCGGTTGCAGAGTCGCCCATTGAGATATACGCACGCGCAGCAGCGGCGGCGAGCTTGCCGTCTTTCTTATCGGTTGAAGAGGTATTTTGCCAATACTCCTTCAGTGCCTGGGGATTCAGCCTTCTGCTTTTGAGACTTTCCACATGGGCGCGGCGTCTCAGCTGCCTCACCAGCTCCATGTCAACGGCATCACGCTGCTCCAACTCCCGCAGCAGATCCAGAACGGCATCCCAGTTTTTTGATCGCTGCTGCGCTTTAAGTTCCAGCCGCAGTGCGGCGGTAGGCTGGCGCGTCCCCGTTGTGGTCAGGGACTGCAATATTTTCAGTGCCTCATCGGGTCGGTGCTCATCCAGCAACAATTCGGCTTGTGTCATTAGCCGCAGCGTTATCTCTTTCGGTGCATTTCTTTCCGCTAAGGCAATAAACTCATCACGTCGGGAATATTTTCTCAGTTCATGTGCGGAACGGGCAGCGACCATGGCATTAATCGCGTTAACGGCGGGAGACTCTTTCAGTTCCAGTGCGGCAGAGGAAGCTTTCTCGGCCTGGGCGTAGCGCCCTTCAAAGAACGCCTTGAGCCCGTCAAGCATTCTCGTACGTGCTTTCTCGTGGCGCCTGCGAGAACGGAATTCGCCCACCTCTGTTGGCAATCGCAGGGTAATGACAGCCAGCCGCACGGCGAAATAAGCGATAAAAATTACCGCCAGCAGTAACACGGCCAACAAATTGAGCGATAGCTCGACGCGATAAGGTTGAGCCACGACCAGCACATAACCATTGTTGTATCTGGCGGCGAGTGTCACCGCCACGGCAACGGAAAACAACGCCAGAAGCCATAGCGCCCACTTCATCTAATTCCTCGGTCGCGTGCAATCCGATAGTTGCGAACCGCATCGAGACTGGCAGAAATACGAGGCAATTCAATACCCACTTCGCTGTCTTGCAACTGACGCAGTGCTTCAAGCATATCGATGACGGATTTCGATTCATTGTCGAAATAGCGGCTGATCCATTCTACAGATGCATCGAGATCAGCCTTGAAGCTCGCTACATCGCGGGCAAATAGTGCGTGCCGAGCCGACAGCAGGCGCAACTTTAAATTCTCTCGCAGGAAATATGCCTGTGATGGCGATAGCAGGGCGAGATCCGGTTGATTCATATACTGGACCCGCACCAATCGCTTTACGTCTTCCCATGCCTCACGCGCGAACCTGAGCCATATATTTTCCGTTGCCGGAATTTGATGCGGGGAGGAGGCGGTTTCCGGTGGACGAAGTTCCATCTTCAACGGCAATGCATCGACCGAGGCCGCCAGATTGTCCAGACGCAGGCTGATCCCCACCGTGTCCACATAGGGTGCCGATTTCAGAAGATCCATGTCCTGCGCGAGGATCTTGCGCAATGGGGATAACTGGGGGCGGTCAATGCGCTGCAGGCGGGCATCGGCCTCTTGCATGGCGATCAGAGCAGCCTTGACATTGCTTGCCAGCTGCAACTGTTGATTGGCAATAAGAAGCAGTTGTTCCACTTCCTCCAGTGTTGCCTCATCGCGATTACGCGTAAGCTCCTGGTACAGCGCCTCCAGCGCCAATTGCTGGCTCTGCGATTCAGCCAGCTTGGCTTCCAGCAAGTTAACCTTTGTTTCTACCCGACGCCCTGCCTCGGTTGCCTCCGCCGCCAGGTTATGCGACTCTTTATCCGAAGCGTCCGACTCGGCCAGCCGTTTTGCCAGCTCATGCTGCAATCCAGCGATTTCATGACGGGTGTCGTACCACTGCCATGCCATTACCGGGATAAAGATCAGAGCAAGAAGCAAAACAGGGCTGATGCGCCCGATCAATCCCTGAGGCGGCCTCTTACGCGCTTCATGTGGCTTCCCGGCCTCGACAGATTGAGTTTCTGCACTCATGGTTTCGTTGAAATACGATTTTCGCCGCTGGCTTCTGGCTGAAAGTAATCCAACAAGCCTTCCATCAGCCCATCATCGCCGGCAGAGGTAAGGATCACGTGGGTAAATCCCAGTTTCCTCGCGGTTTGAGCTATGCGCTCGTGAGATACAAACAATGGCGTTTTTCGGAGCCACGCCTGACCGGATTCACCAACCATGTCGCATAAATTGCGCAACCCTTCACTGCTGGTTATCGTAATCACGGTCATTTTTCCACTCGCCCGGGCTCTCGCTAACAGAGCGGTATCCGAATGCGGCTTGACCCGGCGGTAACATTCTGCATATTCAAGGGTGGCGCCCCTTTTCAGCAAATTTTCCCCCAGCACTTCCCGTCCCCTGTCGCCGCGAAAAATTACGACGCGTTTGCCTTCCATTTGCCTTAATTCAGCCATGTCAAGCAACGCCTCGCTATCGAAACGTGTAGTCGGGGCGATTACGGCATTAACGCCAAAATTTCCCAGTTCCCGCACGGTCCCCTGGCCAACCGCCGCAATTTTAAGCCCGGTGGGCAATGTCCGCTTTTTCAGTATCAGACGCATTGCCTTATTGACCGCGTTGGGACTGATAAAAATTGCAAGGTCGAATTCGTCGAGACGTTCGATCAAATCCAGCAGTGGATGCTGATTCGTCGTATCCAGAATCTCCAGCACCGGAAATAAAACGGGATTACCACCTGCTGCGCGTATGCGGTCAGCAAGCTCGCCGGCCTGATGGGCCGGACGCGTGACCAGGATATTGGTCCCGGCCAGCGGTTTGGTCACGGATGGCTCACGGGCTCGGTCGCTCTCGATCCCAGCGCCGTCAGAATTTCTTCCGCGCCCTGTACCTTCAAATTCTGCGCCAACTGCGCGCCCATTACCGTCCCAGCTTCCGGATCGCCACTCAATTCATCACTTATCATGCGCATTCCATCCTGGCTGGCGACGAATCCGCGTAATCGCAGTATACCTCCGGCAATTTCAGCAAAGCCTCCCAGGGGCACTTCGCAGCTTCCACCCAACGCGCGGCTCATGGCGCGCTCGGCCTCAACGCACTGAGCAGTAGGCAGATGATGCAGCGGCTTCATCAACTCGATCAAATCGGTTCGATCGGTCCGGCACTCGATGCCCAAGGCGCCTTGGCCCACTGCCGGCAAACTCAGTTCGGGACTTAACAGTGCGGTAATGCGATTGCCCAGTCCCAGTCGTTTCAAACCTGCGGCCGCTAAAATAATAGCCGCAAACTGTCCCTCATCCAGCTTGCGCAGTCGCGTCTGCACGTTGCCGCGCAAGGGCTGCACCTGCAAATGCGGGAAACGCGCGCGCAGCTGGCTTTCGCGGCGTAGACTGGAGGTTCCCACCACACTGCCGGTCGGGAGCGAATCGAGCGTGGTATATCGATTGGAAATAAAAGCATCGCGCGGATCTTCGCGTTCGGCGATGGCGGCCAGCGCAAATCCAAACGGCATATCCATCGGCACATCCTTCATGGAATGCACGGCGATATCGGCGCGGCCATCTTCCAACGCCTGTTCCAATTCCTTGATGAATAATCCCTTGCCACCAATTTTGGAGAGGGATACATCCAGAATCTGATCGCCGCGGGTAGTCATAGCGGATATGCTGAATTCCGTTTGCGGGTATAATTTCGTAAGTCGATCCCGAATGAAATTTGCCTGCCACAGGGCAAGGACGCTTTCCCGCGTCGCAATAACGATTTTTGGTGGTATGGATGAATTAGGCATTATTATTACAATGAGAAAATTACGGAATTGCTGCTGGCATCCATTTTAGCATGCCGCGCGCCAAAGCTGGATTGAAGCGCGCGAGGCATCCGCTCGTATCTGCCGTTAAGAAAGAGGTTACGTTTATGAGTTCCCTTGCTTCCCGAAGCGGAAATTTCGATAAAAATCACAGCAATGATAAAGATCCGCCCGTGAAGGACGATCCCCTTCGTGAGGATATCCGCCTGCTGGGGCGCATGCTGGGCGATACCTTGCGTGAGCAGGAGGGAGACCCTACTTTTGATCTGGTCGAAAACATCCGCCAGACCGCGATTCGATTTCGCCGCGAGCAGGATCCGACGGCACGGCAGGAAATGGATATGATGCTCAATCAGTTGAGCAACAAGGCGACGGAAGCGGTCGTGCGCGCATTCAGCCAATTCTCGCAACTTTCCAACATCGCCGAGGACATGCATCACAACCGCCGTCGGCGCAGCCATCTTCGGGCCGGATCGCCACCGCAGGCAGGGAGCGTGGCATTGGCGCTGGATCGGGTCTTCAACAGCGGGAAGGACGGCGCCGCATTAAGCAGATTCTTCGCCAAGGCGGTCGTCTCACCGGTGCTGACGGCGCACCCGACCGAGGTGCAGCGCAGAAGCATACTCGATTGCCAATTGACCATTGCGCACCTGCTGAATGAGCGCGACCGCGTCCAGCTTACGCCGGACGAGTTGCGCAGCAACGAGGACGGGTTGCGCTCCGCCATTCAGATATTGTGGCAGACTCGCATGCTGCGTTCGCAGCGCCTCTCGGTGTATGACGAAATCAAAAACGGTCTGGCCTATTATCATTACACTTTTCTTACCGAAGTACCCCGTCTGTATGCGGAAATCGAGGATCTGCTCGAACGCCGCATGGGAGCCCACGCGCCGCATATTCCACCGTTCCTGCGCATAGGCAGCTGGATAGGCTGCGATCGGGATGGCAATCCATTTGTCACCCATGAGGTAATGCTGCATGCAGCCGAGCGTCAATCGGCGCTGGCGCTCGATTTCTATATGGGTGAAGTACATCAGATCGGCCGCAAGCTAAGTCTGACGGAGCGCCTGGTGAATGTGGATGAGGCATTGGCCAAACTGGCAGAGGCGTCGCCCGACCGGGCGACCAGCCGTGCCGATGAGCCTTACCGGCGCGCGCTGATTGGCATTTATGCACGTCTCGCTGCTACCAGCCAGGGCCTTGGTCACGTAATCCGGCAGCGGCGTCCGGTAGGACCCGCCGCGCCCTACAGGGAAAGCATGGAATTCGTGCGGGAGCTCGATATCGTCATCCATTCCCTCAAGCAGCACAAGTCGGAATTATTGGCGCGCGGTGAACTGCGTCACCTGAGACGCGCAGCCGAGGTTTTCGGGTTTCATCTCGCGCCGCTGGATATGCGCCAGCACAGCAATGTACATGAGCAGGTAGTGGCGGAATTGTTCGAGTACGGCGCCAATCGCACAGGTTATTCCGAATTGACCGAGACGGAACGTGTCCAGTGGCTGCTGACAGAGATCAGCTGCCCCCGTCCCCTGCGTTCACCTTATCTGGACTATTCCGAACTCGCTCAGAGCGAACTGTGCATTTTGCAAACAGCGGCGGAAATTCAACGGCGCTTCGGCCGCGCGGCATTGCCAAATTATGTTATTTCCAAAGCCGACGGCATTTCCGACATACTGGAGGTTGCGCTGTTGCTGAAGGAAGTGGGCCTCTTGCTAGCCGGAGAAAAACCGCATCTGCATCTCAATATCGTTCCATTATTCGAGACTATCGCGGATTTGCGCGGCTGCGGCGTCGTAATGGACGAGCTGTTCTCACTACCGTATTACCGCAAACTCCTCGCATCACGCGGTGATGTTCAGGAAGTGATGCTGGGTTATTCCGATAGCAACAAGGACGGTGGGTTCCTGGCCGCCAACTGGGAGCTTTACAAAGCCGAAACAGAGTTAACCAAGGTTTTCGCCAAGCACAAGGTTGAATTGCGTTTGTTTCATGGACGCGGCGGCACAGTCGGGCGTGGCGGCGGCCCCAGCTATCAGGCAATACTGGCTCAGCCTCCGGCCAGCGTCAATGGACAGATACGAATCACGGAGCAGGGCGAAGTCATCGGCAGCAAATATGCCGACCCGGAAATTGGCCGGCGTAATCTTGAAACTTTGGTAGCGGCCACAGTCGAGGCTACGCTGCTGAGCCACGATCCTCTTGGTCAACGCGCCGCTGATTATTATCACATCATGGAAGTGCTGGCAGGCGACGCGCTCGCAGCTTATCGCAATCTGGTATATGAGACGCCGGGGTTTACACGCTATTTTCAGGAATCGACTCCGATAAGGGAAATTGCTGGTCTGAATATTGGCAGCCGCCCGCCGTCCCGGAAGAAATCCGACTTGATAGAAGATCTGCGCGCGATCCCCTGGACATTCAGCTGGAGCGTCAATCGCGCCATGATTACCGGTTGGTACGGCTTCGGCACGGCTGTAGAAATGTTTGTCCAGCGCGAAGGCCGGGGTGCAAAGGGCCTGGGGTTTTTGCAGGAAATGCATCGTACCTGGCCGTTCCTGCAAACACTGCTATCCAACATGGATATGGTGTTGGCCAAAACCGACATGGGCATTGCCTCACGCTACGCTGAGCTTGTTACTGATATTGACTTGCGAGAAGAAATTTTTGGGCGCATACAGAGAGAATGGGGTTTGAGCGTAAAATGGCTATTTGCCGTGACCGGCCGCACCGAGCTGCTGCAGGACAATCCTACGCTCGCCCGCAGCATCCGCAATCGCACGCCCTACATCGACCCACTCAATCACCTTCAGGTAGAGCTGTTGCGCCGCTATCGTTCCGGCGATTCCACTGACGCGGTGAAGCGCGCGATACAACTCACCATTAATGGGGTGGCGGCCGGGCTGAGAAACAGCGGGTAAGGCTTTATATGAGCATCAGCCATGATTGCTCCGTGGACGGGCAGACCGGACCGATAGCACGTATTTTCTCAGGAAAGTCGAGCGCAACATTTGGTAATACTTTGGTATAGGCGTGGCTAAAAAACTTTACATCAAAACGTTTGGCTGCCAGATGAACGAGTATGACTCGGACAAAATGGCAGACGTGCTTCATGATGCACAGGGCATGGAAAAAACCGAAAACCCTGCTGATGCCGATGTAATTCTTTTCAACACCTGCTCTGTGCGGGAGAAGGCTCAGGAGAAGGTATTCCACGATCTGGGACGCGTCAGACATCTTAAAGCTTCCAATCCGGATCTGCTCATTGGTGTGGGCGGTTGCGTTGCCAGCCAGGAGGGTGCGGAGATTGTGAAACGGGCGCCCTACGTGGATCTGGTGTTTGGTCCGCAAACCCTGCACCGGTTGCCTCAGCTGATTTCCCAACGTCAAGCGACAGGCCGCCCCCAAGTGGATATTTCGTTCCCCGAAATCGAAAAATTCGACCACCTGCCGGCAGCGCGTACCGAAGGCGTGACCGCTTTTGTTTCCATCATGGAAGGATGCAGCAAGTATTGCAGCTTTTGCGTCGTACCTTATACGCGTGGCGAAGAAATCTCGCGCCCCCTGGATGACATACTGACTGAAATTGCCGGATTGGCAAGTCAAGGCGTCAAGGAAGTCACGTTGCTCGGGCAGAATGTCAACGCGTATCGGGGTGTAATCGGATATGCGGGAGAGGGGGAAGAGGGAGAAATTGGAGACCTGGCGCTGCTGCTTGAGTTTATCCACGAAATTCCCGGTATCGAGCGTATCCGCTATACGACTTCCCATCCGAGGGAATTTACCGCACGGCTGATCCAGGCTTACGAAACATTACCTAAACTGGTAAGTCATGTGCACTTGCCGGTTCAATCAGGGTCTGATCGGATATTGGCAGCGATGAAGCGCGGCTATACGACATTGGAATATAAATCCATTATCCGCCGGCTGCGCGCAGCCCGACCTGATATTTCACTTACTTCCGATTTCATCATCGGGTTTCCGGGTGAAACGGAGGCCGATTTCGAAGCCACCTTGAAGCTTGTTGAGAGGGTAAACTTCGATGGGTCCTTCAGCTTCATCTACAGCCCGCGCCCAGGCACGCCCGCAGCGGAGCTGACGGATACAACTCCTCATCAAATCAAACTTGAGCGGTTGCAACGCTTGCAGGAAAAAGTGGAGCAGCAGGCGCAAGCGGTCAGTCGAAGCATGATCGGGACGACGCAACGCATTCTGATAGAGGGTCAGTCTAAAAAAGACGCCAGCGAGCTTTGCGGACGTACTGATAATAACCGCATGGTAAATTTCGCCGGTCACCCGGAAAAGATCGGCCATTTCATAAATGTAAAAATTACTGCAGCGCTATCACATTCATTGCGCGGTGAAATTGTAAAGGCCTGAGATCAGGAAGTCTCTAAACAAACCCTTGCCGGGACGACGTTTTCTGGCGACAGTGCAGGACGAAGCAGTGTGTTCCGAAGGAAGTGGGGCCCGCGGCGGAATGCCGGCACCCGACGCTGCCCGATCCCCGCTTCGCGGGGCCCCTCGGCCGACGCCGACGGAACATTCGCGCAACTGCAGCAAAGCGACCGCCGAAACCGCGGTTGCGGCGCCCGACGCTGTCCGATCCCCGCTTCGCGGGGCTCCTCGGCCGACGCCGACGGAACATTCGCGCAACTGCAGCAAAGCGACCGCCGAAACCGCGGTCGCGGCGCCCGACGCTGCCCGATCCCCGCTTCGCGGGGCCCCTCGGCCGACGCTTTGGGCGCCCTTGCAAAGTACGTCTATCACTGCCAGAATTAAGACTTCACTATCGACTTACTGCGTCGCTTCACCGCGCCTTTGAAATCCACACCCGTCGAAATTTCTTTTTCCCCAGCCGATAACCAGCGTCTTGCCAACCTGTGCGGCGCGCTGGACGAAAATCTCAGGCAGATTGAAACCGTACTGGATGTCGCCATCGCACGCCGGGGGGAGCATTTCAGTTTGCGCGGTAAATCAGCCCAGGCTTTGCTTGCGGCAGAAGCATTGCAAAATTTTTACAATCAGGCACAGCATCATCTGAGCATTGAGCAAATTCAGCTGGGACTGATCGAAGCGATGAATCCTCATCATTCGAAAAAGCATGCTGCTGCCGGCGCGAAAGAAATTGTGGAACCAGCGCTGCTTACCCGACGAAGCGATTTGCGGGGCCGGACACCACGCCAAGTTGAATATCTGCAACAAATTCAGACGCATGACATTACCTTTTCCATCGGCCCTGCGGGCACGGGAAAAACTTATCTTGCCGTGGCAAGCGCGGTGGATGCGCTGGAGCGTGATCTCGTTGCGCGGATTGTGCTGGTCCGTCCGGCGGTAGAAGCCGGGGAGCGTCTGGGCTTTCTGCCTGGGGACATGGCGCAGAAAGTGGACCCTTATTTGCGCCCCCTCTACGACGCACTTTACGATCTGATGGGGTTCGATAAAACCAGCAAGCAGTTTGAGCGGAGCGCAATTGAAGTTGCGCCATTGGCTTTCATGCGCGGACGCACGTTGAACCAGTCTTTTGTCATCCTTGATGAAGCGCAAAACACCACCCCCGAACAGATGAAAATGTTCCTGACTCGCATCGGCTTCGGCTCCAAGGCTGTGGTGACCGGCGATATTACGCAGATTGATCTGGCGAAACACCAGAAAAGCGGTCTGGTAGAAGCAAAACAGGTTCTGGAAAAGGTGCGTGGAATCGCTTTTGCACATTTTGACGCAGAAGATGTGGTGCGACATCCGCTGGTGCAAAGAATTGTCAATGCCTACGAAAAGTATGAAAAAAAAGAGTAGCGCTTCCGGTTCGCCAGGAGGGGTTGCGAGTCAGGAAACGAAGTCTCCGAAATTGAAATTAACGGCACAATACGTTACTCACGCATCGGACGTGCCCCCTCGCTCGGCATTTCGCACATGGATCAAGGCAGCATTGACGCAGGATGCGGAAATTGTGTTGCGCATCGTTGATGAAACCGAGGGCCGCAGCCTCAACCGGGATTTTCGCGATCGAGATTACGCTACGAACGTGCTGACGTTTGTTTACGACGCTGTCGCACCCGATGCTCGATCTGGTCCACGATCTAATGGCGAGCGATTGGCTGGCGACATTGTGCTGTGTGCGCCCGTGATAGAAAATGAGGCGGGGCAGCAGCACAAAAGCCTGACCGCGCATTATGCTCACCTTACGATACATGGCGTCCTGCATCTACAGGGCTACGACCATGAAAACGACGCCGACGCAGCGGTAATGGAGCGACTGGAGATTGAAATTCTTGGAAGGCTGGGATATGAAAATCCTTACCGGGAACATCAGCGGTCTACCGAAGAACATTGATCATGAAATTGCGTCATTATCGGCTCTTTCCTGTTCAACGAAGTTAAATTTGATTTTTAGAGAATAATGTCAACCACTTATGGATGACCCTCCCAAACCTGGCTGGTTCGAACGCGTCAAGGCGCTTCTCCTGCGCGAGCCCGGTGATCGCGAACAGCTGACAGCGTTATTGCATTCCGCCTTTGAGCACAATTTGTTTGATTCGGACGCTCTGAGCATGATCGAAGGCGTGATACAGGTATCCGAAATGCAGGCTCGCGACATCATGATTCCTCGTTCCCAAATGAGTGTGATCGATATCAGCGAAACGCCGGATAAGTTCATCCCGTTGGTTATCGAAACTGCACACTCGCGCTTTCCTGTCATCGAAAATGATAGAAATAATGTGATCGGTATATTACTCGCAAAGGATTTACTGCGTTTTTATGCGGGAGAGGAAGAGTTTGACGTACGTGACATGCTGCGGCCAGTGGTATTTATCCCGGAATCCAAGCGACTCAACGTATTACTCAAGGATTTTCGCAGCAACCGCAACCATATAGCCATCGTGGTGGATGAGTACGGCGGCGTAGCGGGGTTGGTCACGATCGAAGACGTACTGGAGCAGATCGTCGGCGAAATCGAGGATGAACACGATTTCGACGAGGCCGAGGATAACGTTGTGCAGGACGCGAATGGCCATTATCGGGTCAAGGCTATCACTGAAATTTCGGATTTCAACGAAAGGCTTGGTGCCGAATTAAGTGATGTGGATTACGACACGATCGGAGGCCTGGTGCTGCACGAATTCGGACGGCTGCCCAAACGAGGCGAATCGGTAGTCGTTGGCGCTTTCAGGTTTACCGTGCTGCGCGCTGATAGCCGCAGACTGTATACACTGCTGGTTGAAAGAAATAGCGGCGAGATCGGGCAGTGAAACGGGGGCAAGGTTGGGAAAAAGCGGATAACGTCGGGATGAGGTTGTGAACGATGTCAATGAAAGCCGAAACACCGCCCGCCAGGATTTGCCTGACCCGCCGGTGGTGGAGGTAGTGGTGGAAGTTCCCAGGGGAAGTTTTCTCAAGCGCGGATCCTCCGGCACGGTCGACTTTGTCTCACCCCTGCCGTGTCCATTCAACTACGGCTCGGTGCCGGATTACCTAGGCCTTGACGGCGATCTCCTGGACGCGCTGGTACTCGGTCCGCGATTACCGCTGGGTGCGAGGATACAAGTCAGGACATGGGGCGCGGTGACGATGACAGATGGCGGCCTGATAGACGACAAGCTTATCTGTGCCGATTATTGTCCAGATGCGTTGCAACGCCGGAAGGTACTGCAATTTTTCCAGTTCTATGCCAAGTGCAAGGGATTGCTGAATATGTGGCGAGGCCAGCCGGGACGAAACGCCTGCGAAGGCTGGTGCGATGCAAGCCAGGCGCTGGCTCGCGCTCGGCCACTTTATCGAAAGTTGCAGCGCGAGCCGCTCGACCTCTGACGGGCGCGGTTCTTGCGCAACCAGGCAGGAATTGCTGTTGAAACTCGCGCCGTATTCTTTTGCCAAGCCGCGGCAGGCATGGCAGAATTGCGCCCCTTGTCAATTTTTGCTGAAATAGTTTTCCCTGTCCATGCCTCTTCTCACTCTTGAAAAAGCCTCTCTCGCCTTTGGCCATCACACGCTGCTCGATCACGTGGACTTGCAGCTTGATCCGGGTGAACGTATCGGGCTGATCGGCAGGAATGGCGGCGGAAAATCGAGTTTACTGCGCATTCTTGCGGGCCAAACCAGACCGGATGACGGCATGATCTGGCGCGCCCCGGCGCTGAGGCTGGCGTATGTTCCGCAGGAGCCAGACCTGGACCCCGCCCTCACTGTATTTGAGGAAGTATCGAAGGGACTGGGTGCAATAAGCCAGGTGCTGCTCCATTATCACGAAACGTCTCACCTTTTGAGCGACGGCGTCGGTGATACCGATGCCCTCCTTTCGCGTCTGGAGGATTTGCAAGCCCAGCTGGAAGCTCAGGACGGGTGGCGAATCCAGGCTAGAGTGGAAACCGCTATCGACAAACTGGACCTTTCCGCGGATGCAATGGTAGGGCAACTTTCGGGCGGACAAAAAAAACGGGTTGCACTGGCTCGCGCGCTGGTGCTATCACCTGATGTACTGCTACTGGATGAGCCGACCAATCATCTGGACTTTCTCTCTATTGAATGGCTGGAAGGACTACTCAGGAATTTTGCCGGGAGCGTACTGTTCGTTACACATGATCGCCGCTTTCTGAGCAATGTGGCAACGCGGATTATCGAACTTGATCGAGGCAATTTGACCAGCTTTCCGGGTGATTTCGCCGCGTACCAGCGAAAGAAAACTGAGATGCTGGAAATTGAGGCGGTCCACAATCAGAAGTTTGACAAGGTACTGGCGCAGGAGGAAATATGGATACGCAAAGGAGTCCAGGCGCGCCGCACTCGCAATGAAGGACGTGTCCGGCGGCTGGAAGCGCTAAGGCTGGAGCGAGCAGCCCGGCGGGAGCGCTCGGGAACGGTTAATCTCAACGTGGACGAAGGTGCAAAATCCGGGCGGATGGTGGCAGAACTGGAGCATGTCAGCAAAAGTTATGGCGACAAGGTCATCATCGACGATTTCTCCTGCCGGATCATGCGTGGCGATCGCGTGGGATTGCTGGGGCCAAATGGCGCCGGGAAATCCACTCTGCTGAAGCTGATACTGGGCGAACTGCAACCCGATACCGGCAATATCCGGCTTGGAACCAAACTCGCGGCGGCATATTTCGATCAGATGCGCGAACAACTCGATGAGGAAGCAACGCTGATAGATACGATTAGCCAAGGCGCTGATTTTATCGATATCGGCGGAACAAGGAAGCATGTCATAAGCTACCTGGAAGATTTCCTGTTTTCGCCACAGCGAGCCCGTTCACCGGTAAAGTCACTTTCGGGCGGTGAACGCAACCGGCTGTTGCTGGCGCGCCTGTTTACCCGGCCTGCTAATGTACTCGTCCTTGATGAACCAACCAATGATCTGGATATCGAAACCCTGGAACTGCTGGAGGCATTGCTGCAAAACTACTCCGGTACGTTGTTTCTGGTGAGCCATGACCGTGAATTTCTCGACAACGTGGTGACTCAGGTTATCGCTTTTGAAGGTGGTGGCCTATTGAGGGAATATGTTGGAGGATATGAAGATTGGGTGCGGGCGAAGGATCATGTAAAAATGCCGGCGAAGCAACCGGCGCCTAAACCGCAACAGCCCATGCCAGGCAAAACGCATGAATCACCCGTTCGCGCTAAACTGGGTTACAAGGAAACCCGGGAACTTGAAGAGTTGCCGGGAAAAATAGAGGTTCTGGAGGGGGAGCAGGCGGCGATTACTCGCCAGCTATGTTTGCCGGATATTTACCGTGATGATCCGGAAAAAACCAGAGTGTTGCAAGAACGTGCTGCTTTCATCGAAAGCGAACTCATGAATTATCTTGCGCGATGGGAGGAACTGGAAACCAAAAGGTCAACATCCGGACAAAAGATATAGAGATAAGTTCCTTATAACTTTGTGTTTTATTCATTGACCAGGAATGGCACATCGTTTAGAGTCGCTCTTTTTGAAAAAAGAGGGCACTAATAATGAAACCACCAGCAATAGGGAGTTTTTTATTTGCGTGCGGTATGCTTATGGCATTAGGCGGTACCGCTCAGGCAGCTGGAGATCCGGCTGCAGGGAAGAAGAAAAATACCGCATGTATCGGTTGTCATGGGATAGAAGGATATCGGACATCTTACCCGACAGTATATAACGTCCCCAGGCTAGGCGGCCAGCACGCCGAATACCTGATCAAAGCACTGCAGGCGTATAAAGACGGCAACCGGAACCATCCCACCATGAAAGCGATAGCCGATACGCTGACCCAACAGGATATGGAAGACCTGGCCGCCTATTATGCAGGCTCCAGCGAAAAATAATCACTCATTACCCAAGGAAAGGCTCATGAAAAATTTCGTAATTGCCGCAGCGAGCGGCGCATTGCTGCTCATTTCCGGCCTCGGGATGGCAGCTGATACAGAAGCTGGCAAGAAAAAAGCGGCTGAGGTTTGTGCGGCGTGTCACGGCCCGGATGGCAATAGTCCCGCTCCCGCTTTTCCAAAACTGGGCGGACAGCATGCAAGTTACCTGATGAAATCCCTCAACGAATATAAATCGGGTGTTCGAAAAGACCCAATCATGGCGGGTATGGCTGCCGCATTGAGCAAGGAAGACATCGAGAACGTTTCGGCATATTACGCCAGCCAGTCTGGTCTGAAGACCAAATATTGATCAGGCGAGCGCATGGGAAGAATCTTTCCTTCTGTTCGTTTAAGAACCTCTGAACAACTTCGTGCCAGATGAACTGTAAACCGGGCAATCACAACGCATAACAGAGACTGTGGTTGGCCGATGTCCATCGGCCACGCGCGCAACGAGTGGCCGATTTCCGCAACGCTACAAGATCCGCAGTCCCAACATGTGGAATTGTTCAGAGGTTCCTGAAAGGCAGGTAAACGTGCCCCTTCAGGATGTCCAGTTGCCGGAGGCATCGCCTCGCCAACCGCATTAATTTCCCCGCCGGTCCAGACATTCAAAATAAATTGAAGCATCAAACGCAGACTGGTTGCGCTGCGCCTGCCAGATCATTTCTGCGAGGCATTCCATTACCTCATGCATGGCAGCATGCTCATCGCGGGTTAATTTAAGCAGACGCTCGAATCGTTTGCGAATGCCGACGGGCTGGTCTATCGAAAGCTGCTCCTTGATGGCAATGTGCATGCTCATGTGCAGAAAAGGATTGGTATTGCCCATTTCCGGTAAATAATCCTTGTCCTGATAGCGCTCCGGGTCGTCAAGCATCGCATGATATTCCGGATGAAGCAAAATGACTTCAAGCGCCATGTCTTCCATAGGAGAAAGCATTTCCTGCTGCCGGTATTTTCGCCAGGTATCAAAGAAGAACTGGCGCGCCTGTTCTCTGGAGGGATTGAACATCAAGTTGTAATACTGCAGCAATACTGTTTTCTTTCAGGTTTTTTTGTCAAAGATTCTTTTCCTCATACTCGCACAAGTCATTGATGATACATATGGCGCATTTCGGTTTTCTCGCTACGCATACATAGCGCCCATGTAAAATAAGCCAATGATGAGCATCATGGCGAAATTCCCTGGGTATGCACTTCAGAAGTTTCAGCTCTACCTCCAGCACCGTTTTTCCACGGGCAATTCCGGTACGATTTGCTACACGAAAAATGTGCGTGTCCACTGCCATGGTGGGCTGGCCGAACGCGGTATTCAATACCACATTGGCAGTCTTGCGTCCCACGCCAGGAAGTCTTTCCAATTCTTCACGGGTCCCTGGCACTTCCCCGCCATGGTGCTCGATGAGCATGCTGCATGTTGCCAATATATTCTTTGCCTTGGTTTTGTATAATCCGATGCTCTTGATGACTTCCCGCAATCCAGCCTCCCCCAGCGCGAGAATTTTCTCCGGTGTGTTAGCCTTGGCGAACAGCTTGCGTGTCGCGAGATTCACGCCCTTGTCGGTGGCTTGGGCTGAAAGCACCACCGCTACCAGCAATTCAAACGGTGAACCGTACTCCAACTCGGTGGTAGGGTGAGGATTAACCGACCTGAAGCGCGTAAAAATCTCTCGGCGTATGCTCGAATTCATGAATTGGGAAAAGAAATGCCTGTCGATGGTTCTGCGTTGTTGTTTTTCTTCGAGGTCTGAGCGTAAGCAGTCCTCGCACGCTCCAAGGCGGCTTGGACAGTTGCTTTTTTGAGATTGACTGCCGCTGATGAACCGTTCCCAAGTGCCATTACTTCGGCTTTTTGGGCGAGTCTTTCCTGGCATTCCTGTTTTTCACGCTCAAGCCTTTCCGACCTGAACTGGTAACGCGAACGTGCGCGATCAGCCGCTGCTTTTTCGCGTTCGTATTCCAGGCCAGTATTCAGTCCACCAAGGGATTTATCCCAAGTGACAGGGGGTTGCCGGTTGGCTTGAACCATGTGGATACAGTCGACAGGGCATGGCGCCACGCATAGTTCGCAACCGGTGCACTCTGCAGCAATCACGGTATGCATCTGCTTTGCAGCACCTACGATAGCGTCTACCGGACAAGCCTGAATGCATAGGGTACAGCCTATGCATAATTGTTCATTGATCAACGCCACTTCTTCAGGGTTAGAGATACCATGAGCAGCATTCAGGGGCATTGGGCTCACCCCAAGCAATTCCGCCAACTTTCGGACACCCTTCTCTCCGCCCGGGGGGCATTGGTTGATCTCCGCGCGCCCCTCCACGATGGCCGCCGCGTATGGCCTGCAGCCAGGGAATCCGCATCGGCGGCATTGCGTTTGCGGCAGAATGGCGTCGATTTCCGCTACCAGTAAATTTTCTTTCATATTAAATCCGCGCGTCGGAATGCGGCGTATCCGCTACGCATAAAGCTTGCGCAATCTCGCGCACCAGATCGGGGCCGCGATAAATCAGACCGCTGTATACTTGTACCAGACTTGCTCCCGCCTCGATTTTTTCCTTCGCATCCGCCGCGCGCATAATGCCGCCGACGCCGATAATGGGCAGTGCTCCTTGCAGCATATCATGTAAGCGGCGGATGACGGCGGTGGCACGCTCTGTGAGCGGCGCTCCACTTAATCCGCCGGCTTCGCTCGCATGCGGCATTGTTTCTATTCCGGCCCGTGAGAGCGTGGTATTCGTGGCGATAACCCCGTCAACTCGATGTTTCATCAATAGCGATGCGATGGAGTCAATTTGTGGCGGCTCCAGATCAGGAGCGATTTTCACCACCAGGGGCGTATATTTTCCGTGTTCATCAGCCAGTTTTTGCTGGTTCAGTTTCAGTATGCGCAACAGATGATCCAATTCCTCTTCGTTTTGCAGTTGACGCAGGTTGGGTGTATTGGGCGAAGAAATGTTGACTGCGACATAACCGGCATAGCGATAGGCCTTGCGTAGGCAAATCAGGTAATCGTCAACGGCTTTTTCCACTGGTGTATCAAAATTTTTGCCAATATTGATACCGAGTATACCGCTGTAATTCGCATGCCTGACATTCGTCAGGAGATTGTCTATACCATGGTTATTGAAGCCCATGCGGTTGACAATGGCATTTACCCGGGGTATACGGAACAGCCGTGGTTTCGGGTTCCCCGGTTGGGGACGAGGTGTGACCGTGCCGACTTCAATAAAACCGAAGCCGAGCGCGGCGAGAGCCTCGATGTGTTCCCCGTCCTTATCCAGCCCGGCGGCCATCCCGACAGGATTGGGAAAATCGAGGCCCATGACATTGCGGGACTGGCAACGTATCGGACCACTGCCAAGCATGCCAAGCCGGTGAGCTTTCTCGAGTCCATCGAATGTAACGCGATGAGCTGCTTCTGGGTCTAGACTGAATAACAGCGGTCGGAGCAAGGAATAGAGCATGCATTCATTTTAACATTCGCAAATATAATGTTCTCTACTCTAATAGAGATCCCGATACGGATAAATGAGGCAAAAGCTGGACTGGATAATTGGCGGCAGATGAGCCAGCTATACAAGAACAATCGACGCCCGAAGATGGCCAACGGTGCCCGATTACCAATAAACCGGACTTTATTTTTGACATAATGGTGGTTTATTGATAATTACCAACGATTTGTTGTCATCTTTATTTGACCGTTAGTGGGAGTATTCATGAAGCTGTCCGGCCATTTTCTGGTTTTGGTTCTCATGACATTTTGTGGTTTGACTCATGCCACGACCGAGTGGGACAGACTCAACGATGAATTGGAGTCACTTTATCGCCTGGGTGACTATAAGGGCGCGACGACGGTGGCAAAGCAAGCATTGCAGACAGCGGAACAATCGCTGGATGCGGACCATCCCGACATTGCTACCAGCCTGAATAGCCTTGCACTGCTGTATAACGCTCAAGGTAAATATGCGCACGCCGAGCCACTTCTCGAACGCGCGCTGGCAATTTTTGAGAAATCGCTTGGCGCGGAATGCCCCGAAGTGGCTGCGACACTGAACAACCTCGCAATGCTGCATGGAAAACAAGGGGATTATGCGCGTGCACAACCTCTCTATGAGAAGGCCTTGGCAATTGATGAGAAGGCGCTGGGGCCGGATCATCCCAATGTGGCCGTTAGCCTGAATAATCTGGGGCAGCTATATCAAGCGCAGGAACAGTATGCGAAAGCAGAACCTCTCCTTAAGCGCGCACTGGTAATACTGGAAAAAACCCTCGGTCCCGACCATCCGAATGTGGCCATGAGTCTGAACAATCTTGCACTGCTTTACAATGCGCAAAAACAGTACGCTCAGGCTGAGCCGCTCTATAAACGGGTATTCGTAATTTCGAAAAAGGCGCTGGGCCCGGATCACCCGAACGTAGCCTTGAGCTTGAATAATCTGGCCGGATTATATAAAGACCAGGGCAAATATCCGCATGCCGAGCCGCTTTTCCGGCGTGCGCTGGCGATTTCAGAAAAAGCGTTGGGTCGCAATCACCCAAACGTGGCAACCAGTCTCGAAAATCTGGCGCAGCTTTACCGGGATATCGGTCATGCGGAAAAAGCGGAGCCTTTGGAAAAACGCGCATCCGCAATACGCACGGCACAGCAACAACCTGGAAGTTGAATCTGGGGCCAGCCCGAGGAATGATAGTCAGTGGAAAAAATACCGCTATGCGTGGTCCTTGATACCGGGAATCTCGATGCTGCTCAACGGCTCCCAGCGCCCATCAGCCAGACATTGCAATGGCCTGAATCCGGCTTTATATGCCATTTTCTGGCTTTCCTTGATCCAGTAACCCAAATAAAGGTAGGGTAGCTTCAGCGCGCGGCACAGTTGTACTTGCCACAAAATATTGTAGGTGCCGAAGCTGGCCCCGGGCACATCCGGATCGAAAAAAGTATATACAGACGATATTCCGTCAGGCAGCTCGTCAATAATGCTGATCATGCGCAACTGATCATTATCGTGGAACTCGACAAGACTGGAATTGACATTGCTTGGCAGCAGAAAATGGCGGTATTGCTCCCGGCTGTCCCGGTCCATGCCGCCGCCGCTATGGCGTTGCGCCTGATAGCGCAGATACAGCGCATAATGATCCGGGTGATAATACAAATCATGTTGCGTCGCAACCAGGTTCTGATGACGCTTCCAGGAGCGGCGTTGAGCACGCCTGAGAATCAATTCATCGACCACGATCCGTACCGGCATGCAGGCACGGCAGTTGTCGCAGTAAGGACGGTAAGTGAATGCGCCACTGCGCCGAAAACCGGCTTGCACCAGTTCGCCGTAGATATTGGTATCGATCAGATGGCTGGGCGTCGCCACCTGGGACCGCGCCAACTGCTCCGGCAAGTAGCTGCAAGGATAAGAGGCAGTAGTGTAGAACTGCAGCGCTGACGAAGGGAGGTCATTCAATTGGCTCATGATCGAAGCACCATTTTTCGACTCGTTCAGGGTAGTTTACCAATTCTTTCAATCTTTGACTAAATTCCTTACGAGGAATTTCCCGCGCACCGAAGGAAGCAAGATGAGCGGTTTTCATCTGACAGTCGATCATCCTGAATCCCCGGCGCTCCAGTTGTCTTACCAGGTACACCAACGCGATTTTGGATGCACCGGAAGCCCGGGAAAACATAGACTCCCCAAAAAACATTTTTCCCTGAGCCACACCATATAGCCCGCCCATTAATTCCCCGTCTATCCACGTTTCGACGGAATGGGCCATGCCTATTTCATGCAGGACAGCGTAGGCTGAAATCATCTCTTCATGAATCCAGGTTCCGGCACGTCCATTACGCGGCGCGGCGCACTCGCGCATGACCTGGTTGAAAGCGCTGTCGGTGCGAATTTCGTAATTGCCCTTCTTCAGCGTTTTTCCGAGTGATCGGGATATTTTAAGCTCGCCGGGAAACAGCACCATGCGTGGATCGGGACTCCACCATAGAATAGGTTCGCCGTCGTTGAACCAGGGGAAAATACCGCAGCGGTAGGCTTCGATCAGTCGTTGCGGCGAGAGATCGCCACCAATGGCAAGCAGGCCATTGGGCTGAGCAAGTGCGGTGTGCAGCGGCGGGAAATGAGATTCAGGAGTAAGCCAGGAAATCATGCGAGAGGCAATGCGCTACGATGCTCCAATTCTGGCAACGGACCAACGGACGGGCCAAGGCAACGGCAATCATGCAACAACAGTTGGGCAACTACGATTGATAACGCGTCACATCGGCGATATTGGCTGACTCGAACCCCGCTCGACGTAATCGGCACGAATCACACACGCCACAAGCGAGTCCTTCTTCATCGGCCTGATAACAGGATACGGTCAAGCTATAATCAAGGCCCAGCAACGCCCCCTGCTGTATGATTTGCGCTTTGGACAGCTTCATGAGCGGTGCATGGATACTTAGCCTGGCGCCTTCAATCGCAGCTTTGGTGGCAAGATTCGCCATCCGCTCAAATGCCGCCAGGTACTCGGGCCGACAGTCGGGATAACCGGAGTAGTCCACCACATTTGCTCCAATAAAAATATCGCGGCTCTCAAGAACTTCCGCCCAGGCCAGCGCGAGGGACAACATGATGGTATTCCGCGCCGGGACGTAGGTCACAGGAATGCCTGCTTCAGTTCCTTCGGTCGGTATGGCGCTGGACTTATCGGTCAGAGCCGATCCGCCGAAAGCGGACAGGTCAACTTTAATAACCTTGTGATCCCGAGCTCCAAGTGAATGTGCCAATTTTTCGGCAGCTGCGAGTTCCGATCCATGACGCTGGCCGTAATCGATACTCAAAGCATAACATTCGTATTTTCTGCTGCGGGCAATGGCAAGCGTCGTGGCGGAATCCAAACCGCCGGATAACAGCACTACGGCCTTTGCCATAAAAACCCGTGGAAAAAAATCATGACGCCTTCTTGCATGCTTTCATCGTCCTGGTCCTTCACCCCATAATAATTTGTGTAGCTGAACCTGCACTCTCACCGGTAAACGATCCCGCAATACCCACGCAGCCAGCGCAGCAGGATCAAGCCGATCATATACGGGTGAAAATAAAACCGGACAAACGAGATTCAGTTGATGCTTACGCATCACTTCAATCGCCCACTGGTAGTCGATTTCATCGCATAGCACAAACTTCACTTCATCATGGGGTGTGAGATAGGGGAGATTGGACCAACGGTTTCTTTCCGCTTCGCCCGACCCGGGCGTCTTGATATCCAGAATCTTTGAAACCCTTTCATCCACCATGGATACATCCAGTGCACCGCTGGTTTCGAGCGATACCGAGTAGCCCGCGTCGCATAATAGCCTGAGCAATGTGAGGCACTCTTTTTGCGCCAGCGGCTCGCCTCCGGTTACGGTGACATAGCGAGCGGCATAGCCGGCAACCTCCACAAGAATGTCGGAAATTGGCAGGCGCTTGCCGCCATGGAAAGCATACTCTGTATCACAGTAGCCGCAGCGCAAAGGGCAACCGGTGAGGCGCACAAATACCGTCGGTAATCCTACGCGGCTGGTTTCTCCCTGCAGGGAAAAGAAAATTTCGTTGACGCGCAAATTCCCGGCTTCGGAAGACTGCATGGCCTTGGATGGGGATGGAGATAAGGTTTGAACCATATCCTGCATGAGTAAGCAACTGCAGAAAATGAGCGGCCAGCTATAAACGGGACTACTTCAGGTTGACCAGCCGCTGTTTCGCTTTTTCAGCCGCCTCGCTACCGGGGTATTTGGCGACAAGGCTTTGCAAGGTTTTCCTGGCGTCAGCCTTCTTACTCATTTCCTGCTGACTGCTCGCAATGTTGAGCATTGCATCAGGAGCCTTGGCGCTGTCCGGAAACGACTTGATCAGCTTTTCCTGTGCGTTGACGGCGCTCTTGAAATCACGCAACGCGTAATGAGAATTACCGATCCAGTACTGAGCACTGGGCGCGAGATTTGACGCCGGATAATTCTTGATAAACTTATCAAACCGGGAAATAGCATCTTTATACCTGGCGCCCTTGAACAGATCATACGCTGCCTCATAGGCGCGACCCTCAGCACCATCGGCCGACGCGGTGCCCGCGCCAGAAGCAGATCTACCGGCGGCAGGCGTACTCGTGGGGGCAGACATACCTGGCGCCGGGAGAACCGCAACGGCCGATGCAGACGCAAGCTCTGCATCGGGTTCAGGCCGGTTGCCAGAACCGGATGCATAGGATCCCGCAGATTCAGGCGCAGCTGATTCAGAGGCAATCGGCCCAGATGCGGCAGCCCCGGAAGTGACGGGTTCGTCAGGCTGTTCGATCCGTCTCAGCCGGTTATCCAGATCAATGTAAAAATCCTTCTGCCGCTTCTGCGTCAACTCATTCTCATTGACCAGCACTTCAATCTGACCCTGCAGCCTGTTCAGGTCGAGCCTCAGGGCTTCGATCTGGCTATGGAGTTCCAGCAGGGGTTGATTGTTAAGCACTTCTTCGAGTTTTACAACGCGCCCTTCCAGGACTTGTCCCTGATCGCGCACGTCCCTGATCAGGGCCTGTTGCGCCGCAATCTGTCTGCGCGCCTCCTCGTCGTCGAACACACCCGCGTAACCTGAATTACAGCAGATGAGGAACAACAACCAAAAAGCGCGCAACCGCATGGTTACTCGCCCTGATAGCGCATATCCGCGCGGCGGTTCTCGGCCCAGGAAGCTTCATCATGACCTGTCGCCCGCGGCTTCTCTTCGCCCAGACTGACGGACTCGACCTGTGATTCCTTGGCGCCCGATAATGTCATCACATACTTGACCGCGTCCGCACGACGTTGGCCCAGTGCCAGGTTATATTCCCGGCTGCCGCGCTCATCCGTGTTGCCCTGCACCAGGGCTCTGGCGCTGCTGTTGTCGCGCAGATACTGACCATGAGCCACTACGAGGGATCTGTATTCATCCTTTACCACATAACTGTCGAAATCAAAATAAACGCTGCGTCTGGAAAGAATGTTATTTGGGTCCGTAAGTGGGTTGAGTGTCGGAGAGGCTTCCATGTCTTTGGCGCCTTCCATTGTCTGCGGCGCGACGCCCCTGGACCTGTCTTCCACGTCGGCGGAGGGCTGCGGAGTCTGGCTTGCGCACGCCGACAACAAACTTATCAATAACACTCCGATAACTTTTTTCATCTTCATTTCCTTTATGGTTTACTAAAAATACAAATTACTATTATTGCCTTGGCAAAGGTCCCCATGCCGGCTCTCTTACATCACCTGCTTGCGTTGAAAGCTGTTGTCTTGTTTTGCCATCGCTTGATACCGCCGATAATATACCACGACCTCTTACCTCAGTTGCATAAAGGATGATCTTGCCGTTCGGAGCAAAGCTGGGTGATTCATCGAATTGCGAATCGGTAAGTAATTGCACCTGACGGGTCGCCAGATTCTGTATCGCTACATTGAATCGGTCGCCATGGCGATGGATGAAGGTGAAGCTTCTGCCGTCTGAACTGTAATCCGGACTGACATTATAATTGCCCTCGAACGTGAGGCGCTCTGCCGTTCCGGACGCGCGGGCCGTTATCGGCATGCGATAGATCTGCGGGCTGCCGCCACGGTCGGAAGTAAAAATGATCGACTGGCCATCAGGTGAAAAGCTGGGCTCTGTATCGATGCCTGAACTTTGGCTGAGCCGTTGCAATCCACTCCCGTCCGCATTGACCAGAAAGATCTGTGAACCCCCCATCAGAGACAGCACGACCGCGAGCTTTTTCCCGTCCGGCGACCAGGCCGGCGCGCTATTGCTCCCCCTGAAATTGGCAACCGCCTTGCGTGCGCGCGTTGCAAGCGTCTGTACATACACTACCGGCTTTTTGTTCTCGAAGGAGACATATGCCAGTTGCTTGCCATCGGGTGACCAGGTGGGCGATATGATCGGCTCCGTGTATTCAATCACGGGCTGGGCATTGAATCCGTCCGCATCCGCGACTTGAAGCGAGTATTTTTTTCCCTGTTTGACGACGTAGGCGATGCGTGTGCTGAAGACGCCCCGATCGCCGGTCAATTTTTCATAAACCAAATCAGCTATCCGGTGGGCCGCGGCGCGCAATTGTTCTGCGGGAACGGTCTCCGTATAAACCGCCAGCTCCGCCTGTTTCGCTACATCCAGCAATCGGACTCGCACTGCAACTTGTCCTCCCGGCAGTGCCGTTGTGCTGCCGATAACCAGCGCGCCCGCTCCCCGGTTAATCCAATCCGGGTAAACCACTTCGGCGGGCTCATGCGGTCTGAGACCAGCCGGGTCAACCAACCTGAACAATCCACTGCGCTGCAGATCGGCGGACACCACCGGCGTAAGACTTTGGGTGAGCCTTTCTTCGGCGGCGAAGGGGACTATGGCGATTGGAATCTGGGTCGCGCCACCACCAAAAATTTCGATGTTCAGCGCTGCGTGCAGCGGCGCGCTGGCCAGCCACAGGAGCAGGACGACAGCAGAACCGTAAAATCTGCGCAAGCGAATCTGCATGGGCAGCATAAGGGGGACCCTCAATGAATTCGCAAAGTCATGAATTATACCAGTCATTCACGGTAATGCACCTTGACGCTCAAATTGCGGAATTTTGAAAAAAGGGCGGGGTCCGGCGGCAGCGGGAGCGGTTTGGACAGGAAAATGCCGCGCTCCACCGCACTATCGAAAGCCGGGATCCCGCTGCTCGCGCGCAGCCTCACATCGAGGATATCGCCGCCCGGAAGCAGCGTGACATCGAATTCCACGACCGGGTTACCGGGCAGATCGGGCGGCATCACGATATTCCGCCTGATCTTGGCAAGAATCTTTGCCTTGTATTCGGCTATCTCGTTCGCCACGCGGGATTGCGCCGCGGCTTGTGCTGCCTGCGCCTGAAGCCTTTCATTCGCTTTCTGCTGCTCTCGTTCGAGTTGTTCCACTTCCGCCGCAATCCTGGCTTTCTGCTCCTTCTCCCTTCGCTCTTTTTCCTTCTGTTCTTTCTCTTTCTGCTCTTTTTCCTTTTGCGCCTTCTCCTTCTGTTCCTTTTCTTTTTTCTCCTTCTCTTTTTTCTCCTTCTCTTTCTTTTCTTTCTCCAATTGTTTTTTTTCGGCCGGTTTAGGTTTCTCTATTTTTTCCTTGAGAGCAATATCCGGCTCTGCCGGGGGTGGGGGCGGAGGCGGCGGCGCTTCCACCTCGGGCGGCAGCGGCTTTGCTTCCCTGGGTTGCTCGATCGGCTCGGGGACTGGTGGTGGTGGTGGCGGCGATGCTTTAGCGACCGGCTGAGTTGGCAGGGGAGGTGGGGGCAGACTGCTCCATACATCCACCATCATGGCTTCAGGCGGCACGGTTTTCCAATTGAGCCCAAAAATCATGAAAGCAATAAAAATGATATGGACCAATACAGCAAACACGCCTGCCCGAACCCGGCCCGGCTCAAGATGCGCAGAATCTCGCATTGCCATCTCGCTCATCAAATGTTCGGTCTTGCCAGGAGCCCCACTTTCTTCACCTGTTGCTGTTGCAGAATATCCATCACCTTTATCACTTCTTCATAGCGCACGCTTTTATCCCCGGCAATCACTACTGGCTGCTCAGTGTTCAGCGCCTGTTTCTGTTTGATCGCCTCTACAAGTTCTTCACGGCTGATTTTCTGTTCGCCTCCCGCCCCCGAGCGATCATGCAAACTCAGACTGCCGTCGGCCTTGATAATCACTTCCAGCGGTGCGACCGGGGGCGTCAGGGATTTGCCGATCTGCGGCAATTCGATCTCGCCGGGCGTAATGAGCGGCGCCGTGATCATGAAAATCACCAGCAGCACGAGCATTACGTCGATATACGGCACGACGTTTATCTCGTTCATCAGGCGGCGTCTGGCCCGGCGCTCAGACACAGCGGCTATTCCCCGAAATTATCTTCACCCGTTCACCTGCCGTTGAAGGACATTGGATAATTCTTCCATGAAGCTCTCAAAGCGGGTCGACAGCCTGTCCATGTTATTTGCATACCGGTTATAGGCGATGACTGCGGGAATTGCGGCAAATAATCCCATCGCCGTCGCTATTAACGCCTCTGCAATGCCAGGCGCCACATGTGCAATGGTGGCCTGGGTGACGTTGGATAGACCCCGAAAGGAATTCATGATTCCCCATACGGTGCCGAACAGGCCGACATATGGACTCACCGATCCCACGGTAGCCAGGAACGCAAGATGAGATTCCAGGTTGTCCATTTCACGCTGATACGTGGCGCGCATTGCCCGGCGCGTACCATCCATCACGGCAGCGATGTCCATTCCCGGTTGGCGCTTGTGTTTGACGAACTCGCGAAAACCTGCCTCGAAGATTCGTTCCATACTGCCCGCCGTATGCCGTGAGGCGGAGGCGCTTTGGAAAAGCGCGTTGAGATCGGGCCCTTTCCAGAAAACATTCTCGAATTCATCACTTTGCCTTATCGCCTCCCGGATGACGAACAGCTTGCGAAAAATGTACCACCAGGATAGAAATGAGGTCAGCAGCAGCAAGGCCATCACCAATTGCACCGGCAAACTGGCGCTACCGATGAGATGGAAAAGAGACATATCCTGGGTAACGGCCGGGCTCATGACAGCTTTCCCAGCTTATGGCGCAACGGCGCCGGTACGCTCACCGGCTTGAGGCTATCCGCCCCAACGCAGACCACCTGGACTGTGGCGCTGACAAGCGTAGCCGCGCCACGCAGCACATGCTGCGAAATTGCCATGCGGCTTCTGCCCAACTCCGCAGCCTGCGCAGTGACATGCAGAAAATCATCCAGCAACGCCGGTTTGAAGTATTCGATACTGAGCGAGCGAACCATGAAAATCACCTTGTGTACCTGAATCAATGAATGAATATCGAAGCCCATCTCCCGCAACCATTCGTAGCGGGCGCGCTCCATGTAATCGAGATAAGTGGAATGATAAACCACACCACCCGCATCAGTATCCTGGTAGTAGACCCGAACGGGCAATAAAAAAGGAGCATTGACTGAATTAACGGGGGATTTATCCGCTTCTGTTGTTTTCATATATTTAATTTACGCCAGGCCAAGCAATGAATAGCTCCGCCTTGTTAAATAGCACAGGTCTATCGTATGAAGTTTTTCAACGGCAAGGCGACAGTACTAGCACTTGGTCGAGCGGTAGAACGAATTACCGACATGGGTTGCCCTGACCCGCATCGGTATGGCTACAAGTCATCCCCCCACAATCCGCCGCTCAATCCGTTCTTTGGCAGCGCGAGGCCAAAATGCTGATAGGCAATGGACGTGGCCATGCGGCCGCGCGGCGTGCGCTTCATGTAGCCTTGCTGGATCAGGTAGGGCTCCAGCACATCTTCTATGGTGCCTCGCTCCTCGCTGATGGCGGCGGCGAGATTGTCGACACCTACCGGGCCGCCACCGAATTTTTCCATGACGGCAAGGAGCAATTTTCTGTCCATCACATCGAGGCCGATAATATCCACGTCCAGCATGATCAATGCCGCATCGGCCACCGGCCGGGTAATGCAGCCGTCGGCCTTGACTTCCGCGAAATCACGCACCCGCCGCAGCAGGCGATTGACGATGCGCGGCGTGCCGCGAGAGCGGCGGGCAATTTCTGTCGCTCCATCAGTAGAGATTTCCGCATTCAGCAAGGCCGCGGAGCGTGTCACGATTTTGGTCAACTCTTCCACCGAATAGAATTCGAGACGGGAAATGATGCCGAAACGATCGCGGAGAGGGTTGGTCAGCATACCCGCTCGGGTAGTGGCGCCCACGAGGGTGAAGGGCGGCAAATCGAGCTTGACGGAGCGGGCTGCGGGACCTTCACCGATCATGATGTCAAGCTGGTAATCCTCCAGCGCGGGGTAGAGTATTTCCTCCACTATCGGTGAAAGACGATGGATTTCGTCTATGAACAGCACGTCGTTGGGTTCGAGATTGGTCAACAGGGCAGCCAGATCGCCCGGACGCTCAAGCACGGGACCGGAAGTCTGGCGCAGATTCACGCCCATCTCCCGGGCAATAATGTGAGCAAGAGTGGTTTTGCCCAATCCGGGCGGACCGAACAGCAGCACATGGTCGAGCGCTTCCCCGCGCCTTCTTGCCGCCTCGATGAATATCTGCAACTGTCCCCGGATTTTTTCCTGGCCGACGTATTCACCCAGATGCTTCGGGCGCAGCGCCCGCTCCAGATCCTCTTCCTTGAGGGATACCGGCGCGGAGGTAATTAATCGATCGGTTTCAATCATTCTCAGTCATCAAAGCACATCCGAGGGATTGTGTAGTCGGTAAATATGTGCCTGGGCGGGGGCAAGCTTTAGTCTACGTAAAACGATGGCTACTTGTCTTTTGACAAGAGTTTCAATGCCTGCCGTATGCCGTCGGAAACGGGAAAATCTGCGGATAACTGGCGAATTGCCCAATTAGCCTCCCGTTCATTATACCCTAGAGACAATAGGGCATTAAGCACGTCACTCCCGCTTGCCGACGAACGGACGCTCCCCGTAGCGCCTGTTGCCCCGGTCATGCCGGCATCCAGCTTATCGCGCAATTCCAGCAGTAAACGTTCCGCGGTTTTTTTGCCGATACCGGGGATCTTGATTAGCCGCCCGCTGTCCTGTGCCGCGATCGCGTGATGCAAATCGGATACGCTCAAACCAGACAGCAAGGCCAGAGCGGTTCGTGCACCGACGCCGGAAATTTTCACGAGCTGGCGGAAAGCTTGCCGCTCCGGTTCGGTGCCAAAACCGAAAAGCAGGTGCACGTCTTCACGCACGACAAGGTGAGTATGGAGCGTGACTTGCGCACCGATGCCCGGCAGATTGTAGAACGTACTCATCGGCACATCGATCTCATAGCCGACGCCCTGTACATCAACCAGCACGAGCGGTGGCAATTTTTCCAGCAGCAGACCGGTTATTCGGCCGATCATACGAGACGTCCCCGCTTCATGCGGTATCCCGCTGTCGAAACTCCGCCCAGCCCCAGCCCGCCGTGCGCATGACAAATGGCGCACGCGAGGGCGTCCGCCGCGTCCGCGCCGGGGCTTCCGTCAAGCTGCAACAGCCGTTTCACCATTTCCTGAACCTGCTCTTTTTTCGCATGCCCTTTGCCGACCACCGCTTGCTTGACCTGTAGTGCCGTATATTCGGCAACCACGAGATTGTTCAGTACCGCCGTGCAAATCGCCGCGCCGCGCGCCTGTCCAAGCATCAGGGTGGACTTTGGATTGATATTGACGAACACTTGCTCCACCGCGACCTGATCGGGCCGGTGTTCCGCAATGACTTCGTTGAGATGATCCATGATGGACTTCAGGCGCGACGGCAGTTCGCCGTCCAGTGTTTTGATACAACCGCTGCTAACGTACACCAGCCTGCCGCCAGTCTTATCGATGACCCCGAAACCGGTAATGCGCAAGCCAGGGTCTATACCAAGGATACGGATTTTTTTACCTTTCCTGCCGGATAAAAGCTATTCAGTCCATCACTGCGGTCGTGTAGACTTCTTGTACGTCGTCTATATTTTCCAGCGCATCCAGCAATTTCTGCATTCTCGCCGAATCATCGCCGGCCAGTTCGGTTTCATTGACCGGCTTCATCGTGACTTCGGCTAGCTCTGCCTTGAATCCGGCTTTGTCCAGCGCTTCCCTGACCGCGACAAATTCATATGGAGCGGTAACGACTTCCAGGCTGCCGTCATCATTGCTCAGGATATCCTCCGCGCCGGCTTCCAGCGCCATCTCCATCAGCTTGTCTTCATCGGTGCCAGGAGCAAAAAGCAACTGCCCGCAATGCTTGAACAGGAACGCGACCGAGCCGTCAGTACCGAGATTGCCGCCGTACTTGGTAAAAGCGTGGCGTACATCCGCAACGGTACGCACGCGATTGTCGGTCATGCAATCGACCAATACGGCTGCGCCAGCGATGCCATAACCTTCGTAACGTATTTCTTCATAATTCACACCCTCAAGATCGCCGCTGCCACGCTTGATCGCTCGCTCGACGTTGTCCTTGGGCATGTTCTGCTCGTACGCCTTGTCGACAGCCAGACGCAACCGCGGGTTGCTATTGGGATCGCCTCCGCCAAGCCTCGCGGCGACGGTAATTTCCTTGATGAGCCGGGTGAAAATCTTTCCGCGCCGCGCGTCCTGAGCGGCTTTCTTGTGCTTGATATTAGCCCACTTGCTGTGACCAGCCATAATGCGTATGCCCTATTTCCCTGTGTTGAAGTGGTGCAATGTTATCATCCCGCATCCTGCGGATAAAGCGAGGCGGGTGTGGACTCGACGGAAAACGGCACTGTCCGCGCAGGAGACTTGAAGCGCAGGCATCATGCCGGCCATCGATAGGGCGTAGTGTCCAGTGGCTGAGGCTTGTCCAGGATCATATTGGATATAAGCCGTGCGCTGGCCGGCGCCATGGTAACACCGTAACGATAATGGCCACTGTTGAGATAAAGATTGGGGATTTCGGGGTGGCGATCGATAATGGGGATGTTATCAGGCGAAGCTGGACGCAACCCGCCCCACTGGCCAGCGAGAATTTCTTCACTCAATGCAGGCACCAGCGCATGGGCTCTGGACAACAACGCTGTCCGCGCTTGAGCAGTCGTACGATTTTCGAAACCGGTTTCCTCCAGGGTGCTGCCGGCAAGAATATGTCCGTCTCGACGGGGTATCAGATAAAAATTGTCCTGCTCCTGTAGCACTATCACCTGGAGTAGACCGGGTTGTGCCTTGAACAGGAGAATCTGGCCCTGGACTGGCCGGATATCGAGCTTTAGCGCATGTTCGCCAAGAAGCTGACGGCTCCATGCACCGGCGGTAGCGATGTAACTGGCTGCGGTGTACTCCTCACCCCGGCTCGTACTAATAGATTGGACTTGCCCTCGCTCGATCTTCCAACTCGAGACTTCAGCGTTTTCAACTATTGCACCTCCAGATCGCTTCACAGCCTTTATGAGCGACCGCAACAAGCGGGGGTTACGCACCTGGCAGACCTCCGGGAGCCAAAGCGCCGCTTCATCGCGTGCAAGTACCGGCGCGATTTCGCGAGAGCGAACCCTTTTAAAAGGAAACATGTGGTGTGCGCACCATGCTTCCGCAACCCGGTCGAGTCCATCTTCGATCTTTTCCCGTGGTTCCGCGCCCTGCCTGGCAGAAGGACCCGTCAGTACCAGCATGCCGCTGGCCTGATACTCCGGATCGATACCGGTTTCCTTCCGCAGCGTTTCGATAAATTGCGGAAACAGCCCATTGCTCAATTGGGTCAACTGCGTTACCGGATCGGAATAGTCCCACGGCAACAGCGGTGACAGTATGCCGGCGCCTGCCCAGGAGGCTTCCTTACCGCAGCAATTGCGCTCCAGCAGGGTAACAGTCGCACCCAGCCGCAACAATTCGTACGCCGTTGCAAGCCCGGCAATTCCGCCTCCAATGATGATAACGTCGCTGCTCAACAATCAGTCTCCCGCATGGAGGCAGTTTAAAGCAAATATTGCGGCAAAACTGGTTCAGCAGAGGCAATTGCGACAACAGGCAAGCGTCGTCCAAAAAACTTTATATCGGAGGGGCGAGCCGGTATAATGCACGTCCCTTGGATATCATTGGGTCGTTAGCTCAGCCGGTAGAGCAGCGGACTTTTAATCCGTTGGTCGCGAGTTCGAATCTCGCACGGCCTACCAGTATTCAACAAGTCAAGAGCGAAAGCTTGTCTTTCGACTAGACCAGACCTTTATCCCTCGCTTGCGAAAATCCCGTTATATCGGCGCTTTCTGGAAACGATGGTAAGCAATGATGGACTGGTCGGCGCAACCGAAAGCATATTCGGCACGGGTAATTCAGACCCGAAATTCTGTCGCTGCCCACTTCACGCTAATCAATTTCTAATAAAAGCCTGAAGCCGACAAGCGGATAGCGGGTCTCCGGGGTGTTCCAGTTGCGGTATGACGACCGCGCGTAGAGTGCCCATGTGTGCCAGGAACCCCCACGGCGAACGCGCACTATTCCTGACGCGGGGCCAGGAGGGTCATCGCGCGGCGACTTCGCGTAGTAATTCTCGCCATACCAATCTGAACACCACTCCCAGACATTGCCGTGCATGTCATAGAGGCCCAGTCCGTTTGGCATATAGCTGCCGACCGGCGCCGTGAATGCAAAACCGTCATGGCCTGCGATTGCATAGTCAGTCCATTGAGGCCAATTTACCCGCGCATCCGCATCGAATGTGTTTGCTATCTTTAGCAATGACCGAGGATCATTGCTGCTGTGGTATCGGGTTTGCGTCCCAGCGCGTGCAGCGTATTCCCACTCCGCCTCGGTAGGCAGGCGATATCGTCTACCTTCCTTGTCGCTGAGCCATCTGCTCATTGCCACCGCATCATTCCAGGTAACGTTTACTACTGGATGATCGCTCTCCTGTTTAAAGCCCGGGTTGCGCCAGGAGTATTTCGGATCTCGCCCCTCGAAAGCGTCCCCCCGCTCCGATTTCTCCGCTACGTGACGCGCGTTGTAGCCATAGCCACCTGTACCGTCAGCCACTGACTCAGGCGTATAACCCGAAGCCTTCAGGAATTGCATGAATTGATCGACTGTCACCTCGTACTGCTGCAGGTAAAATGACCGGGTAATACGGACCTTATGTACCGGCACTTCATCCCGAAGCGCTAGAAAACGAGATAGCTCGTATTGCGGATACGCAATGGCAAGGGTTTCAGCCGGCTCTTCACTTCCCATTTCGAAATCGCCTGCCGGAACCAGAACAAGTTTCATCCCAATTGAGTTCTCGATCACTTTTGGAGATTTTCTTGCTGGCACGGCCGAGCATGCGGGCGAGATCATCAACAAGGCTAAAAATAAAAGTGGTGCCCGTGCCTGCATGCTGAATTTGCGGTTTCTTCCGTTGTGCCGCTTTAGGCCGAAGGAAGTGAATTAAAAGACAAGGGCGTAATCGCTCCTGCACGAACTCTAGAAATTGATACGGGAGCTGATCGCATCGTATACCTTTGTACTGAATGCGGCAGCCTGTTGAATAATTTCCCGCTCTGCTTGTACTTTAATCTTTCCGGTTTTAGCCAGTTCCTCTCCAATTCTATAAGCGTTATCCCATGCGGCATTACATATGGGATCGCCGAAAATATTTTTCTTTTGCGCGATATGCGCGGCTAATCCGCTTAGAAATTTATCGTTGGTCCCGGAAAAATACCCGCCTATATTGCATAGTTTATAATCCTCTTCAGCTGCAACACCGGGGCTTGAAAAGGCAATGAAAAACATAAGTAAAAACCACTTCATTCTCATGATCGCACCTGAAAAATATTGAGTTCCATCGTAGCCAATGACTACCGGAATCGGAATCAGTACAACAGCTGGAAGTACGTCAGCTCGGGCTCAACTGAGTTGTCGGACGAATCGTTTCCCTTGCTCGGAAGGACGTCTTTCGGTGTGTCGCCTGCTGTGATGTCAGCCGGAAACATATCCATTATAGTATGTAATTCAACGGGCAATCTTGTGTCGGGCGCGTTGTAAAGACAAGAATAGAACTCATTAGTATCGTAAGTACCGGCGGCATCAGCAATGCTGGCTTGCGCTTATTGGAAATAATGACTTTTGTCGGAGGTAGCAGAAGGTCATTGCCCGTGCTGCCAGTCACAAGCATCGCTACGGTCCAGACGAGTTTGGTTGTATTCCGCGCATGAGATGGTGGAATAAACACCGGATACAGAACAAATAAATCGATTACAGCCGGGAGATCGTTATTTGATGTGGACCAGGTTGTTTTTTTATTGCTATATTTGGAATGACTGAGTTAAGAAGACATTTTTGAAACTCTAACCGCCTGTTCCAGCTTAAACCTGATATGGCTTACCAGACTTGATGTGAAAATCTCTCATTCCTTTCTATCCGCCAAACCCTATGTCGCCCCAACCTGGTTGCGTGGCGGACATGCACAAACGATTTATCCTTATCTGCTTGCCCGCCCTGCGATCCCGTATCGCCGTGAACGGTGGGAACTTGACGATGGAGATTTCATCGATATCGATTGGCTGGATAATGCCCCGGATGCACCACTCGTGGTGCTGTTTCACGGACTTGAGGGTGGCTCATGCAGTCACTATGTAGTAAGCATGATGACCCTGCTAAGCGAGTTGGGCTGGCGCGGAGCGGTAGTGCATTTTCGCGGCTGTTCGGGAACGCCTAACCGGCTGCCGCGCGCGTATCATGCCGGTGATTCCGCAGAGATCGATTGGGTGCTTCGGCGACTAGGCCGGGAAAACAAACGACAGGGTTTCAACGTGCCGCTCTATGCGGTTGGGGTATCACTTGGGGGTAACGCATTGTTGAAATGGCTCGGTGAGCGAGGCAGGCAGGCCTATCAGCTGCTCGATGGCGCTGTAACGGTTTCCGTGCCCCTGGATTTGGCGGCGGCGGGAAAGGCGCTGGGTTCTGGTTTCAATCTGCTCTATACACGTCATTTTCTCGATACGCTGAAGCGCAAGGCGCTGGGAAAACTTGATCTTTTCCCAGGGCTGTTCGATTGGGCCGCGGTAGCCGCATGCACAACGCTATATGAGTTCGACAATCTGGTGACCGCGCCGCTGCATGGCTTTCGCGATACCGAGGATTACTGGCAACAATCCAGCAGCAAGCCGTGGCTCAAGCATATCGAAGTGCCTACTCTCGTCATCAATGCGCTCAATGACCCTTTCATGCCAGCCCTGGCATTACCTGGACCGGCGGATGTTTCTTCCGCGGTCATTCTGGAATTTCCGGAACAAGGAGGGCATGTGGGATTTCTGAATTCACCGTTTCCCGGCAGACTGACGTGGCTACCGGAAAGAATTGTCGGTTTTTTCGGTGAACTAGGGGGGCGAGCTGCGCCGCAGTCGACAGACGCGCTGCATACGCTCCAAGTTTCTTGAGATGGAACAACTGCTTCTCGAAGTCGCCTATGCGATGTTGCCAATGTTGCTACATATAACGCTTTTGTGGATGCAATATGGGTAGACTCGGGATGGGCAGGAGGATCTTCGCTGCTTTCAATTGGTGGTAAAATTGGGACAGCGTTAAAGCCGGATAGAATTTGAGCCCGTAGGCTCACGAATTGGAATCGGTCTGATTCCAGCGAAATACTGAATTCCCCCACCTCGCACCAATCTTGCAACAAACATGCCCACGTCGCCAACTTTTGTTCATCTGCGCCTGCACAGCGAGTATTCCATCGTAGACGGCATCGTGCGTGTCGACGAGGCAGTGGCAAAAGCGGTAGCCGACGGGATGCCGGCGCTGGCGCTGACTGATCTTTCCAATCTGTTCGGGCTGGTCAAGTTTTACCAGGAGGCGCGCGAGAAGGGCATAAAGCCGATTATCGGCTGCGATGTCTGGATCAGTAACGAGACCGATCGAGACAAGCCCGCGCGCATCCTGCTGCTATGTCAGTCATATCCAGGCTATCTGTTGTTGTGCCGGCTGCTGTCCCGCGCCTACCGCGAAAATCAGTACCGTGGGCGAGCGGAAATCAGGAAGGCGTGGTTAAAAGAACGGGGGGTTGGAACAGAAGGCCTGATTGCCCTGTCTGGCGCGAATCTCGGCGATGTCGGCGTGGCACTGATACAAAACGACCTGACTCAGGCGAATATACTCGCGCAAGAGTGGGGGAACCTGTTTCCTGGCCGTTTTTATATTGAAGTGCAGCGGGCGGGACACGCCAACACCGAGGCTCTCGTTCAGCGGGCATTAGTACTGGCTTCCACCCTGCGGTTACCCGTGGTTGCCACGCAACCCGTGCAGTTTCTCAATCCAGAAGACTACCGCGCACATGAGGCGCGGGTATGCATCGCGGAAGGTTATGTGCTCGGCGATCGTCGCCGTCCTAAGAGCTGCACTGAGGAGCAATATTTCAAAACACAGGTCGAAATGGAGGCATTATTCGCCGACATACCCTCGGCGCTTGCAAATACCGTGGAGCTCTCCAAGCGCTGCAATCTTGCACTGGAATTAGGCGTCAATCGCCTGCCATTATTTCCCACTCCCAATAATGAGAGTCTGGAGCGCTATCTACGCGACCAGGCGGAGGCGGGTCTGGAAATGCGGATGAATGTGCTGTTTCCCGACCCCCTCCAGAGAAACGCTGAAATACCCAAGTATCGCGCCCGGCTGGATTTCGAGGCGGACATCATTGTGCAAATGGGGTTTGCGGGGTATTTTCTGATCGTCGCCGATTTTATCAATTGGGCCAAACACAACGGCGTGCCTGTGGGACCGGGCCGGGGCTCGGGTGCGGGTTCGCTCATTGCTTATTCGCTGGGCATTACGGATCTCGATCCGCTTCGTTACGATCTGCTCTTCGAGCGTTTTCTCAATCCGGAGCGCGTTTCCATGCCTGACTTCGATATCGATTTCTGTCAGGACGGACGCGAGCACGTTATCGAATACGTAAAGCAGAAGTATGGCGCCGAGAGCGTTTCGCAAATTGCCACTTTCGGCACCATGGCGGCGAAAGCGGTGGTCCGCGACGTGGGCCGGGTGCTGGATCTACCTTATAACTTTGTCGACCAGTTGGCGAAGCTGGTGCCCTTTGAGCTGGGTATGACGCTGAAAAAGGCGCGTGAGGAGGAGCCACAACTGAATGAGCGCGCAAAAGCGGAAGAAGAGGTGCGCAATCTGCTCGAACTGGCGGAACGGCTTGAAGGGCTTACGCGCAACGTGGGCATGCACGCGGGCGGCGTGCTGATTGCGTCAGGCAAGATCACCGATTTTTGCCCGGTCTATTGCACAGACTCCGGCGAATCGGTTGTAAGCCAGCTGGATAAGGATGATGTGGAGAAAATTGGTCTGGTGAAGTTCGACTTCCTGGGACTGCGGACTTTGACCATACTTGACTGGGCCGTGAGATACATCAGGCAGCGTGGACAAAACGGCGAATCCGGCCTGGGACACTCGGACTCCTTTTCACTGGAAAACCTTCCTCTGGATGACCCGGCGACCTATGCGCTATTGCGGCGGGGTAACGCAGTGGGTGTGTTCCAGTTTGAATCGCGCGGCATGAAGGATCTGCTGCAGAAAGCGAAGCCCGACCGTTTTGAAGACATCATTGCATTGGTCGCATTGTACCGTCCGGGCCCGATGTCCCTGATTCCCGAGTTTACGGAGCGCAAGCATGGCAAGCGCGTGGAATACCTTGATCCGCGATTGCAACCCATCCTCGAGCCCACTTATGGTGTGATGGTTTATCAGGAACAGGTGATGCAGATCGCACAGGTGATAGGTGGGTACAGTCTCGGGAGCGCCGATCTGCTTCGGCGCGCAATGGGTAAGAAAAAGCCTGAGGAAATGGCTTTGCATCGTGATATTTTTGTTACGGGCGCAGTCAAGAACGGCTTGACGGAGCCTGACGCCGCCGAACTCTTCGACCTGATGGAGAGATTCGCGGGTTATGGATTCAACAAGTCGCACGCGGCGGCTTATGCCTTGATCGCGTTCCAGACCGCCTACCTGAAAACGCATTACCCGGCTGAATTCATGGCTGCCACCCTGTCTGCGGATATGGATGATACCGACAAGGTACACATATTTTTTGAGGACAGTGTTTCTCATGGCCTTAGCATGCTGCCGCCGGACATCAACCTGTCCGGTTATCGCTTTTTTCCAGTAGACGGAAAAACCATACGATATGGCTTGGGTGCGATAAAAGGAACAGGGGAATCTGCGATTGCGGCGATTATCAAGGCACGGGAGAAGGACGGCCCCTATACCGACTTGTTCGATTTCTGTCACCGAGTGGACAAACGCATCGTCAACCGCCGTGTGGTGGAATCGCTCATCCGGGCAGGAGCCTTTGATTCTGTGAACAGCCATCGCGCGGGCCTGCTGGCATCGGTAGGCATTGCATTGGAATCCGCCGAGCAGGCCGGACGTAACATCAATCAGGTGAGTCTTTTTGGTGAATGTGAAAGCGCCATCGAACCCCTGGGCCTGATAAGCGTCCCGCCATGGCCGGAAAAGGAAAAGCTTAAAAATGAAAAGATGGCGCTGGGGTTCTATTTGAGCGGCCATCCGTTCAATGCTTATGCAGAAGAACTGAAACAATTCGTACACACCCGCCTGGACCGGTTGAATCCCCAGCGGGAACCCCAACTCCTCGCCGGCATCGTCTATGCAGTCCGCATGCAGATGACGCGGCGCGGCAGAATGGGGGTGGTTGTGCTCGATGACGGCAGCACACGGGTAGAACTGGTAGTGTACAGTGAGTTATTCGAGTCTGTCCGCAACTGGCTGAAAGAGGACCAGTTGCTTATCGTGGAAGCCAGAGTGAATAAGGGCGGTGACGACGAGTATGGCGGGGGCCTGCGTATAACCGCCGATCAGCTATATAATCTCGACGGTGCGCGTTCTCGCTACGCAAAACGCATGGAACTCCACTGCAATGGATTATCCAATGCTGCACGATTGAAAGAGTTGCTTGCGCCTCATCGTGGTAATACTCATTCCGGCAATGCAGGGAATGCCGGTAACGCCAGGGGTGGCAACAACTGGTCCTGCCCGGTGCTGGTGGTTTATCACAACCAGGATGCTGCTTGCAAACTCGAACTGGGTGACGCGTGGCGGGTCAGTCTCGAAGAGAATCTGCTTCTATCCTTGTCGGCGCACTTTAACGAGGAAAATGTCAGAATCGTTTACTGATTCGTTTTATTAGTTAAAGCTGATTTACCAGAAAGCCCCGCGGATAAAACCGTCGAAAAGTGCGTGAAAGGGCTTTTGGCGGAATTTGAACTTTGGAAGTGCGTTTCTTGACCGTAAAGATGAGTAGCCCTACTATGTTCTCGCTCTCCCCTCACTTTTTCATCCTCATGGGTAACTGCCCGGAGTAACCGGTAAATAAAAGATAAGGCAAAGAAAATGGAACCCAATACGACAACCATTGCCTCTGGCTTGCAGAAGGTAAAAACCCGCATCAGGGAGGTTGCTGAAAAAGCAGGCCGACAGCCCGAAGCCATCACACTGTTGGCCGCAAGCAAGACCAACCCCGCCGAGCGGCTGCGGGAAGCCTTTGTCGCCGGACAAACTATTTTCGGTGAGAATTATCTTCAGGAAGCGTTGGTGAAAATCGCTGCGCTCGCTGATTTGCCGATTGAATGGCATTTTATCGGCCCCATACAGAGCAACAAAACTAAACGCATAGCCGAGAATTTTGCCTGGGTGCACGGTGTAGACCGAAAAAAAATAGCCGACCGTTTGTCGAAGGACAGGCCGGAATCATTGCCTCCCCTCCAGATATGCCTGCAGGTAAACGTAAGCGGGGAGGATAGCAAGAGCGGAGTGGCGCCCGAGGAGGTTGCCGATCTGGCGGCACATGTCGTCCAATTGCCGCGGTTGAAGCTGAGAGGCGTAATGGCCATTCCCGAGCTTACGAAAGCAACCGCGCTGCAGCGCAGCCAGTTCCAGATGCTGAAAGAAGCCTACGACCAGTTAAAACAGGCCGGCTATGACCTTGACACGATCTCCATGGGTATGTCCGAGGATCTGGATATTGCAATCGAAGAGGGTGCGACCATGGTCCGTGTAGGCACGGCAATTTTTGGACCTAGACTGTACCCTATCCCCGAAGAGCTTGCCGCGCGGCAAGGAAATCCCTGATACCTCTCCGCAGAGATTCAGGTGTTCCCGAGGGAAAGATACTTTTCGTACAACTGCTCTTTTGTCTCGACAATATCCGGATCGAGGATGATGCAATCCACGGGACATACTTCCACGCATTGCGACTCTTCGTGATGCCCCACGCATTCAGTGCACAGGCGAGGATCTATTACATAGAACTCTTCTCCCTGCGAGATGGCATCGTTTGGGCATTCCGGCTGGCACACGTCGCAATTGATACATTCATCAGTGATGATTAAAGCCATATCAACCTCAACAATTACGTTTTGATTCTGATTCGAAGCTGCTCGGCAATCAGGGGGTGCACGAATTTGTCCACGCTTCCCCCCAGCAGCGCGATTTCCCGCACAATGGTAGCCGAAACAAACATGTATTGCTCTGAGGGCGTCAGGAACATGGTTTCGACACCGGGATACAGGCTGCGGTTCATCCCCGCCATCTGAAATTCGTATTCGAAATCGGACACGGCCCGCAGTCCGCGCAGGATAACTCTCGCGTTCTGCCGTTGCGCGAATTCCATCAACAAACCCGAGAACGCCATTACCTCGATATTGCGACAATCGGCCAGCACCTCGCGCCCCATTTTGACCCGCTCGTCCTGGGTAAAAAAGGGTTTTTTTCCACTGCTCACAGCCACCGCTACCACCACCTGATCAAATAGTCCCGACGCACGCCGGACCAGATCCTCATGACCACGTGTGATGGGGTCGAACGTACCGGGATATATCGCTTTATCCATCTTTCTTGAATTTTAATAATTGATAATGCACGTTGCCTGCCTGCCCCTTTCGCCATGTCACCCAGTTCGCATCCAGCGCACAGGAAGTGTCATTCTCCAGATAGACCACTCCTCCTTGAGCAAGATGCAGATGCAGGCTCGACAGCAGTTTCGGCAATAGACCCAGCCGATAGGGCGGGTCAAGGAAAATCACATCGAACCGGTTTTTATCGGAATCAAGAAATTTCAACGCATCCATTGCCACAAGATCGACTTGTTCTGCCCCGAGTTTATGCAGGTTGGCTTTCAGTGCCTTTAACACGTGCGGGCTCGATTCGACCATTACCACACGCTCCGCTCCGCGTGATGCAGCCTCTAAGCCCATCGCCCCGCTACCGGCAAACAGATCAAGGCAGCGCTTGCCGCTCAGATCCTGTCCCAGCCAGTTGAATACAGTCTCCCGGACCCGATCAGGCGTCGGCCGAAGGTCTGCGTCGCTTGGGAAAGTCAGTACGCGACTGCGCCATTCGCCGCCTATGATGCGGACTCTATTCACTGTGCGCGTGATGGAAAAATGGAAGAACGATTCGGCGGGTACGCAGCCGTCGTCCTTGTGTTTGGCTATTTTTTGCTCTCAGCACCCACTACAACCGCCACCATCCCCATCGGGTCGATACGCCGCCGAAAAGCTTCCGAGACCTGGGAAACGGTTACTTTTGCCACTGCCTTCACGTAATCGTCAAGATAGGTAAGAGGCAGTTTGTAAAAACCGATCATCGCCAGATAACTGATGATTTTCCTGTTGCTGTCTATACGCAACGGGAAACTGCCGATGATGTTTTGCTTGGCTGCTGCGAGCTCCTCTTCCGTTGGTCCACCGGCAACAAAATCGGCCAGAATTTTGCGAGTCAGTGCAAGCGCTTCTTCGGACTGCTCTTTTTGCGTTTGCAAGCCGATTTCGAACGGACCCTGCTCCCTGAGCGGCGAAAAATGGCTGTGAACGCTGTAAGCCAATCCGCGTTTCCGGCGGATTTCTTCCATCAGGCGTGAGGTGAATCCACCTCCGCCAAGTATGTGATTGCCTACCAGCAGCGGAAAATAGTCGGGATCGTCGCGGCGGAGTCCCGGATAGGCGAGCTGGATATGGCTTTGCGTAGCAGGATGGGAGATTCTTTTGGTATCCGCGATCGGCGCCGTCACCTCCAACAAATTATACACAGGCTTTTCCTGCACCAATTCCTTCGTTAGTGATTCAGCGATAGCGGCTGCTTCCGCACGGCTCACGTCTCCCATGATAGATACCACCGCATCAGCGGCGGAATAGCGGGATCGATGTAAATCCACCAGATCCTCGCGTTGCAACGCGCTTACGCTATCAATCTCTCCCGAGCCGCGTAATCCATATGGATGGTTGCCATAGAGCATTTTCATCAGCGTGCGGTCGGCAATATTATCCGGTTTGGTGTCGGCTTCCCTCAACCCGGCGACTACCCGCACCTTCTCCCGCTCCAGCACATTTATATCGAACGCCGGATGCTGTACGACTCGACCAAGTATATCCAGCGCCCGGCCGCGCTCCCGTGCGCTGCTCAAAGTGCGTAACGTAAGTCCCGCACGATCCTCATCGAAGTGCGCGCCGAGCTGGGCGCCGACATCGGCTAATGCCTTGGAGATCTGATCCTCGGTGAGACCGCCCGCACCCAGGCTGGATAGATACAGCGTCATGCCGGCCCGGCCGGATTTCTCACGTGTATCGGTGCTGCTGCCCGCACTGAAATCCACGCTGACATCAAGTATCGGCAACTCGCGGCTTTCGACGAAGAAGACTCGCGCGCCTGATGAGGCCTGCCAATGCTGGATTGGCAGAGTAGCAAACGCCCATTGGGAGTAAACGCCCGCGAGCAGGAAAAACAGGCAGCGCATCACATGCATCGGAACCTCTCTGATATCACTCAATGCCGCAACCCGGCAGGTGCGGCGGCTGGGGCTTTCTGCTCCAGCGGTTGCGGGTCGAGTACTGCAACGGTCAGGCTTTCATCCCTCAAATATTTTTTTGCCACGTCGCGGACCTGTTCGGCCGTAACCGCCTGAAGCTTTCTCAGTATCGTATCTTCGTCACGATATGACAATCCGATACTTTCCAATTGTCCGATCTGCATTGCCTGAAAAGACATGGAGTCGAGCTGAAAGACATGGCTAGCCACGACCTGAGCCTTGACACGCGCGAGTTCCTCGGCGGTTACGCCATCGCGCACGAGTTTCTCAACCTCGGCACGCAACGCGGTTTCCAGTTCAGAAGCCGTTTTGCCTTCACTGGGCGTTCCGTCGAGATAAAACATCCCGGGGCCGCGCGCCGTGGAATCGTAGCTTGCGCCTGCCGAACTTGCAATGCGCTGCTCGCGAACCAGTTCCTTGTTGAGCCGCGCCGATTCGTTGCCATCCAGCACTCCGGCCAGCATTTCCAGTGCGTAAGGCTCCCAATCAGTATCAGGATTGCGCAATGCCGGTGCATGATAAGCCATGGCCAGGTACGGTAACCGCGCCGGCGCTTTTACTGTGAGCCGCTTGGTACCGAGTTGACTTGGTTCAGCCTGCGGCTTGCGTTTATCCAGCGGCAACACCTTCCCAGACTTGATATGGCCATAATACTTTCGCGCCAGAACGAAGACCTGCTGCGGGTTTACATCACCCACCACGACCAGCACGGCATTGTTGGGCACATACCATCGGTCATACCATGCCTGCGCGTCGTGGACGCTCATGTTTTCCAGATCGTTCATCCAGCCTACTACTGGATGCCTGTACGGGTGCGACTGGTAGGCGGTGGCCATCATTTTCTCATGTACCAGCGCCCGCGGTTGATCATCGGTGCGCAGGCGCCGTTCTTCCATGACGACTTTGATTTCCTGGGCGAAATCTTCTTCCGTCAGCACCAGGTTGCGCATCCGGTCGGACTCCAGCTCCATTGCCAGCGGCAGCCTGGATTTATGCAATTGCTGATAATAGGCGGTATAGTCACGGCTGGTAAAAGCATTTTCACGTCCCCCCGCCGCTGCGATGCGCGTGGAAAATTCGCCGCCCGGAACTTTCTCTGTGCCCTTGAACATCATATGCTCCAGTACATGGGCTACCCCTGTCACGCCGTTTACCTCATCAATACTTCCCGCCTTGTACCAGATTTGCGAGATTACGACGGGAGAGCGATGATCTTCCTTGACAATCAGTTTAAGGCCATTGCCGAGCGTATACTCATGCGTATTGGCAAATGCGCCCCCGGAGAACGAGAAAGCCAGCGAAACGAGTATCATCGCGGCTGCCCGCACGGCGGATGAAAGAGCGGTAGCACGACGACAAGACGTCATCCTGAATCCGGCAACTGGCTCTCCATTTTTCAATTTAACACTATGTCCCACACTCCCCCCAAAGACCTTTTGCATCACCTGATCTTCACCTGTTATTGTTGGCTGGCTACCGCTGCCGGATCGGGGTCATTCTTAATACCCCAAACCTTGGTAAACAGCATAAAATCGGGAATAATTTCTGCTCGATTCCGGTCTGAATTTCGACTAATGTGACAGCCTACCAGAATGCCAGGTTTCTTCAAATCCAAAAATAGCTCTGACGCCGCCGGCCCTCAGTCTGCCGCAAGCGCTAACTGGGCGGCAAGAGTTAGACAGGGGCTCTCCCGCACAAGGGATAACTTCGGTAAACGCCTGTCCGGTTTATTCGGCGGAGGTAAGATAGATGAAGACCTCTACGAAGAACTGGAAACGATACTGCTCACTGCCGATACAGGCGTAAGTGCAACCGCGTGGCTGCTTGATGAACTGCGCAGGCATGTCAAACGCAATGGTCTGACGGAGGCGGCGCAACTCAAGGACGCCTTGCAGGAGGCCCTGGTCGCCCTGCTCGGGCCGCTGGCGCAACCCCTCGACATGGAAAAAAACAAGCCCTTCATCATTATGCTGACCGGGGTAAATGGAGCGGGAAAAACCACTTCCATCGGGAAGCTTGCGCATCATTTTCAGTTACAGGGAAAAACCGTACTGCTCGCTGCCGGCGATACTTTTCGTGCAGCCGCTCGCGAACAACTCATGGCCTGGGGCGAGCGTAATAATGTCTCAGTCATCGCCCATGAGGGTAACGGACAGCAAAAAGGAGATCCGGCGGCAGTCATATTCGACGCAATCAACGCGGCGAAAGCGCGCGGCACAGACGTCGTGCTTGCGGATACAGCGGGACGGCTTTCCACACAACTGCACCTGATGGAAGAAATAAAAAAGGTCAAGCGCGTTATCGCCAAGGCCGAACCGGGTGCGCCGCATGAAACGCTACTGGTGCTGGATGCCAACACGGGCCAGAACGCCCTCAATCAGGTGCAGGCTTTCGATGACGCGCTCGGGCTCACGGGCCTCATCGTTACCAAGCTGGACGGCACAGCGAAAGGGGGCGTAATCGCTGCAATCGCCAGGCAACGCCAGCAAAAGCCGCCGTTGCCAATACGCTTCATAGGCGTGGGCGAAGGCATGGATGACTTGCGGCCGTTCGTCGCGAGGGAATTTGTCGAGGCGCTGTTTGATTGAGACGAGCAGAGTAAGCGTGAAAAATTGGATTGGTATCGCAATCATGGCGTTCAATGATTAGCTTCAGTCAGGTCTACAAGCGTTATCCTAACGGCTACGAAGCGCTCAAGAATGTCAGTTTTACCCTTGAGGCAGGCGAAATGGCCTTGATCAACGGGCATTCGGGTGCGGGAAAAACCACGCTGCTGAGGCTCATTGCCGCTATCGAACGCCCTACCGCCGGCAGCATTATCGTCAACGGGCAGAATGTCAGCACTCTCAAGAGTGGCGCAATTCCTTTCCTGCGGCGCAATCTCGGCCTTGTATTCCAGGATCAGAAGATCCTGTTCGATCGCACTGTTTTTCAGAATGTGCTATTACCTCTGCAAATTAGCGGTTTCAGCTCCAGGGCGGCAACCGGACGAGTTCGCGCCGCGCTCGACAAGGTAGGATTGCTTGACAGGGAAAGAGCGCGGCCCATCACCCTCTCGGGCGGCGAGCAACAGCGCCTGTGTATCGCACGCGCTATCGTGAACAGGCCTTCCATACTCATCGCGGATGAGCCAACCAGTAACCTTGACGCGGATTACGCACGAGATATCATGGACATGTTCAAGTCGTTTAATCAGGTCGGCGTTACGGTGCTGATAGCGACTCATGACGTTGAACTGCTCGGCGGTATGCATCAACGTATGTTTACGCTTAGTCACGGGGAATTGACAGCATGAGCGTCTGGTTTTCGCATCATCTGCATGCTTTTGCGCTGGCGTTCAAACGACTGGCAATCACTCCGCTCGGCAGCCTGCTCAGCATTGCCGTGATCGGGATCGCTTTCAGCCTGCCTGCCGGAATTTATGTGCTGCTGGAAAACCTCCAGGCTCTCTCCGGCCAATTTTCCGGAGAGCCTGAGTTAAGCCTGTTCCTGAAGCTGGACGCAGACAAAAGTGCAGTGGCTGAAATTGAATCGCACCTGGATCAGCATCCGCACGTGGCGGCGTTCAGGTTCATTTCCAGGGACAGCGCGCTGGAGCAGTTCAAGGAAGGCAGCGGACTCGCGGACGTAATAGATGGGCTTGAGGGGAATCCACTGCCGGACGCCTTTGTCATCACGGCCAGGGACATCTCACCCGAGACGCTGGAAGCATTACGTGCGGAGCTAGGGGAACTGCCCTTGGTCGAACATGCGCAGCTTGACTCAGCCTGGGCCAAGCGGCTGGACTCCTTCCTCAGGCTGGGTAGATTGGCAGTGTTCATGCTTGGCGGCCTGCTTAGCTTCTCGCTGGTAGCCGTGGCGTTCAATACGATACGTCTGCAAATTCTGACGATGCGGGATGAAATAGAAGTAGCGAAGCTGATTGGCGCGACCAAAGGTTTTATCCGCCGTCCTTTTCTGTATTTTGGGGCGATGCAGGGCGTGGTTGGAGGGGCCGCCGCCTGGCTCATCATTTCTTTAGGCATTCATCTGACTGATGAGCAATTGAGGGGCCTGATGGCGCTATACGATGCGAATTTTCGCCTCTACCATCTTTCCCTCGAAGACAGCCTGAGCCTGTTATTGTTCTCGGCGTGGCTCGGCTGGGCCGGCGCATGGCTATCGGTAACCAATCATCTCTGGCGAATAGAACCACGATAATTCATGAGCTTAAGGCGTTTACAGGGAACTTTTCGGAATTGTTGACGCTCTCATCGGAAAAGGTTAACTTTGGCAGGAAATCAAGGAGGGCAAATGAATTTCGCTTTAACCGTACCCGTACCGTTATCCGGTAGCATCGAGGGTTACATCCAGTCGGTCAATCGCTTTCGCATTCTTTCGCAGGAAGAAGAGATTCGCCTCGCGCGATCCCTGAAGAATGAAGGTAACATCGATGCCGCCCGCCAACTGGTGCTTTCACACTTGCGCGTTGTGGTCGCGATTGCTCGCGGGTACAAAGGCTACGGCCTGCCCCAGGCCGACCTGATCCAGGAAGGCAATATCGGTTTAATGAAAGCCGTCAAACGCTATGATCCAGAACGCGGTGTGAGGCTGGTATCGTTTGCGGTGCACTGGATCAAAGCGGAGATCCATGAATTCATACTGCGTAACTGGCGGCTGGTCAAAATCGCCACGACCAAGGCGCAACGAAAACTGTTCTTCAATCTGCGCAGCATGAAGCCCGTTCTGGACACCATGAATCCGGAAGAAGTGAATGCCATGGCCAGGCAGTTGGGCGTCAAAGCCGAAGAAGTGGTGGAAATGGAGACCCGCTTCAGCGGACGAGATGTCTCTCTTGAACCCCTGTCTGAAGACGATGACGATGAAACGTTCAGCCCTATCGCATACCTCACTGATGGGAGCGAACCTTCGCAGGTGCTGGAGGCGGAACAAACCAGCCGCCTGCGCGGTGAAGGTTTGGAGGAGGCCCTGTCCAGCCTCGACGCTCGCAGCCGGCACATTATCGAGGCCCGCTGGTTACGGGAGAAAGACACAGCAACGCTGCATGATCTTGCTGACGAACTGGGCGTATCCGCCGAGCGCGTCCGTCAGATTGAAGCGAAAGCGATGCAGAAGATGCGTACCGCCATGTCGCCAGCAGGGTGATGGTGCGGTGAAATCTCCACGAAAATTGATTTAACACCTTCACAAAAGCCGCCAATTCTTGACGATGTCGATGATTTCTACATCGCCATCACGTCAGGAATTGGGCATCAGGCCTGGTTGGATTCCGCCCATTGTTCCGGCGTAAGGGTTTTCATGGATAAGGCATGAATCTCCTGCTTCATCCGGTCGCCGAGCGCTCGATAAACCAGCTGATGTTGCTGCACCATATTCTTCCCCCGGAATTCGGGGCTGACAATAATGGCGTTGAAATGATAACCGTCATCGCCTTCCACATGCACCAGTTCGCATGGCATGGAAGCTTCGATATGGGTTTTAATGCTGTCTGATGTAACCATTCATCCCGTCCTATGTGAATGATGCTATGCCACGAGCTAAATTTCTACAAATATCCTTAATGGCGGATCTTGTACCCCGCCTTCAGCATTTGCAGCGTCAGCCATGATACCGCCAAGAAGCACATTGCCACAATCCCAAGGCTGACATAGGGTGAAATATCGGAGGCATTGAAGAAACCATAGCGAAACCCGTCAATTACGTAGAAAAATGGATTCAAATGGGACAGGCCCTGCCAGAAGGGCGGCAACGAATGGATTGTGTAGAATACCCCGGACAAAAATGTCAGCGGCAGAATGACGAAATTCTGAAATGCGGCCAGCTGATCAAATTTTTCCGCCCATATGCCCGCGATAATACCCAGCGCACCCAGCAATGCGCTGCCTATCAAGGCAAACAGGAACACCCATGGAAGCGAGGTCACGGACAAATCGAAAAACCCAAGCGTTACCAGATAAACACCCAGGCCGACAGCCAGTCCGCGCACTACCGATGCGAGGACATAGGCAAAAAATATTTCCTGGTAAGACAATGGCGATAACAGGACGAACACGAGGTTACCTGTAATTTTCGACTGAATCAGGCTGGATGACGAGTTGGCAAACGCATTCTGGAGCATCGCCATCATTATCAGACCCGGGATCAGAAAAACCGTGTAGGTGACCCCTGGATATGCCTCCACATGTTCTTCCAGCACATGGGAAAAAATCATGAGATAAAGCAGAGTGGATACCATCGGCGCGAACACTGTCTGAAATCCAACTTTCCAGAATCGCAGCAATTCCTTGTGGAGCAGAGTAAGAAAGCCGGTCATGTAGGAACGGCCGCGGATTCCGTGATTTCGGCGTCGCCCATTATTTTTACGAATACCTCTTCCAGATCAGGCTGCAATACCTGCATTTCCAGCACCTGCGACGCCGCCTCACGCAACGCGGCCATGACATGCTCAAGCTGGGAGTATTCAGCGAGCGTCAGGATGTAATATCCCTCTTCGCGAGTGCTCATCAGCGGCCGTAGCGCGGACGGCAGCGTATCAGGCGACAATCGCAGTCGCACAGCGCATCCCGGCACGCTGTTAACAAGGTTGCTGATGGTGTCGAGCGCGACGATATTGCCTTGTTTCAGCATTGCCACGCGACTGCACAAGGCTTCTGCTTCGTCCAGGTAATGGGTGGTAAGCACAATTGTGTGACCATCGCGATTCAATTGCCTGACGAAACGCCATAGCCCCTGGCGCAGCTCCACATCCACTCCCGCCGTGGGCTCATCCAGCACGATTACCGGTGGTTTATGTACCAATGCCTGAGCCACGAGCACGCGCCGCTTCATGCCGCCCGACAGTGCGCGCATATTGACGCCGGCCTTGTCCGCAAGGTCCAGGTGGTGGATTATTTCGTCTATCCAAGCCTCGTTATTCTTCAGGCCGTAATATCCGGATTGAATTAGAAGTGTTTCGCGAACGGTGAAGAACGGGTCATACACAAGCTCCTGCGGTACTACCCCTAACATGCGCCGTGCGTCACGGTAGTCCGCGACGACATCGTATCCCATTACTCTGACGCTGCCGCTGGTAGCACGGGTAAGCCCGGCTATTATGTTGATCAGTGTGGTCTTGCCCGCACCGTTGGGGCCGAGCAAAGCAAAAAATTCGCCGGTCCGTATTTCAAGATCAACACCAGCCAGAGCGTGCAACCTGCCGAAGCGCTTGTGCATCTGTTTGACTTCAATTGCCGGGGTCATTGAGAAAATAGAATAGGACGACCGATATACGGGTAGCGGGGATCGACGGCACAGGCTGCAAAGCATCCGGCATGTCCCATCATGGGCGGCGAGTGAGCGCTGCTTTTGATACGAACGTGCTTATGCCAGGGCACTCAAGGCAAAACGAATCCGCCTTCCTCTTTGCTTTATGCCAAGCTCATCAATTCCGAAACGCCATACAACTGCACGAGGCTTTGCAGTTTTGGTGGCATGTTGGCGAAAGACATCCGGCAGTTGCGGCGAGTGGCCTCGCGCTGCCACTCCAGCAATACACTGACGGCCGAAGAATCCACTTCAGTCACCAGCGTCAGGTCGATTATCAAATCGTCATGATCGAACCAGGCGGCGCCCCGCGCAACCACTGCGACGGCGTTGTCGATGGTTATGGGTCCCTTGACGCTCAGTCCGCCGCCCTCCTGCAAGACTATCTCAGCCACGCTGGCCATCGCGGAAAAACCATCGATTACTGAGCTGACGCTTTTTTATCGGCAGCGACCAGCGAGCGGTTTTTGTCAGCCAGCGTTTTGATCAGTTTTTCCACACCGCCCTCGCGTACCTGGCTATTGAAAGTGCTGCGGTAATTGGTCACAAGACTTACTCCGGCTACTGTCACATCGTATACCTTCCAGCCGTCATTTGTCTTTTCCATGCTGTAGTCGATGGGTACCGGCTGTTGTCCGCTGTCCATTACCTTTGTTTTAACTGTGGTGTCGGTGTCGGCCGCGTTGCTTTTCAGCGGTTCGACCTTGATGGTGTAGTCGCTATAGGTACTGAGCGCGTTGGAATAGGTGCGGACCAGCAAAGTGCGAAACTCTTTCACCAGTTCCTGCTGTTGCTCGGGCGTGGCCTTGGACCAGTTCTTGCCCATCGCCAGCCGGGTCATCCGTGCGAAGTTGAAATGAGGCAACACCTTGGCCTCCACCAGATCGAGAATCTTGGCGGTGTTACCCGACTGCAACTCTTTATCCTGCCGGACAATGGCGAGCACTTCCTGCGCTGTATTATCCACCAGCGTATCGGGACTGGTTGCCATTGCCCAAGCGGGAAGCGCAAGCCACCACGCCGCCAGCAATACGGAGATACCAAGATATTTTTTCATGATTTCCTCACTAAAATTTATTTAAACTGCTTAACAAACCGGTGTGTTGTGATGCACGGAAACCAAACATTTGCGCATCCTCGCCACTCGCAAGGAGGACACTCAAAACCATTATCGCGCTGCGCATTGGACTGTTTCGAAACTCCCTAGTTCTTCTGGGCATCTTCGTTCCCGTCTCCCTCTGAGGCCTTATTGAACAGAAATCGTCCGATCATCTCTTCGAGGACGAGCGCGGAATTGGTTTTCATCATTTTATCACCACTCTTCAGCATGGCGTCATCGCCACCCGCCGCTAAACCGATGTACTGTTCGCCGATAAGCCCCGAGGTAAGAATACTGGCAAAAGTATCCTTGGGAAACTGGTAGCGGCTGTCTATGCTCATTATCACCAGGGCATCGTAGGTTTCGGTGCTGAATTGAATATCTGTCACGCGTCCCACAACCACGCCAGCGCTTTTTACGGGCGCCCTGACTTTCAATCCTCCGATATTTTCGAAATTCCCCGTTAGCGTGTAGCTGTCAGCCGCACTGTAGGTGCCGAGATTTCCGACTTTCAATGCCAATACCAGCAAAGCGCCTACTCCTGCCATGACAAACAGCCCTACCCATAAATCCATTGTTGTTCGCTGCATCAGCCCATTCCCCTGAACATGAATGAGGTTAAAATAAAATCGAGTCCCAGAATCGCCAGCGCCGACGTTACGACGGTCCGGGTAGTGGCGCCGGACACTCCCTCCGCCGTGGGGGACGCATCATAACCCTCGAACACCGCTATTGCCGTTATCGCGATACCAAAAACAAAGGTTTTTATTACGCCGTTGACAATGTCGTACCTGAAGTCAACCGCACCTTGCATTTGCGACCAGAATGAACCCTCGTCCACCCCGATGAGGATCACCGCCACCAGGTAACCGCCGAAAATACCAATTGCGGAGAATAACGCCGCCAGAAGCGGCATGGAAATCACGCCAGCCCAGAATCGCGGCGCTACCACCCGCGCAATGGGATCCACCGCCATCATTTCCATCGCCGCCAATTGCTCGGTAGCCTTCATCAGGCCGATTTCCGCTGTAATGGCGGAACCGGCACGGCTGGCGAACAACAGCGCAGCAACCACCGGCCCTAGTTCCCGCAGCAGCGATAATGCCACCATCGTGCCTACGGCCGATTCGGCGCCATACCGCTGCAAGGTTTCGTAACCCTGCAAGCCGAGCACCATGCCGACAAATAGTCCCGACACAATAATAATGATCAGCGATAGTACGCCCGTGAAATAAAGCTCACGGATGATCAGGCCGAAACGCCTCAGACTGGTGCCCGATTTCAGCAGGGTCAACAGGAAAAAACGGCTGGCGTAGCCCAGCCGCCAAACACTGTCTATTACCCGATGACCGATGCCCTGGATTCCAGTAACGATACGCCTAGGCAAAACTTCCCTCCAGTTTCAGGTCGCGTGCATAGGCGTTGGCAGGGTAGTGGAACGAGACAGGGCCGTCTTCTTCGCCATGCACGAACTGATGTACGAAAGGCGCAATTGATCCACGCACTTCGTCCGGTGTGCCGTGGGCTGCAATCACCCCGTCTGAAATGAAATACACCTGGTCAACAATTTTCAGGGACTCCTGCACATCGTGCGTAACGACAATGGAGGTCATGCCTAATGCGTCGGTCAGCCGGCGTATCAAATTTCCGATCACCGTGAGTGAAATGGGGTCAAGGCCGGTAAAAGGCTCATCATACATGATGAGTAGCGGATCAAGCGCAATCGAACGAGCCAATGCCACGCGCCGCGCCATACCTCCGGAAAGTTGCGCAGGCATCAGATCGTGCGCGCCACGCAGGCCGACAGCATGCAGCTTCATCAGTACCAGATCGCGAATCATGGATTCCGGCAGATCGGTATGTTCGCGCATCTGGAACGCCACATTGTCGAATACCGAGAGGTCGGTAAACAGCGCGCCGAACTGAAACAGCATGCTCATTTTTCGACGCATCAGAAAAAGCTCATCCCTTTTCAGCTCATGCACTACCTTGCCGGCTACCTTGACATTACCCGAGGACGGACGTACCGCGCCGCCGATAAGACGCAATAGCGTAGTCTTGCCGCTACCGCTGCCGCCCATGATGGCGATGACTTTGCCATGTGCCATTGTCATGTCGATCCCCTTAAGGATCGAACGCTCCCCATAGGAGAAATTCAGGCCTTTGATTTCGACCAAGGGTTCAGATGTCATTCTGGCAGAATAGGATGCGTGATTTGACGGGGACGTCGATTTTAATCCAAATGCGCTTTCAGCACAGCCCCATATTTGTATCGGGCTCTTGAGGCAACGTTGTTATCCAATATGTTCTGGGATTGACGAATTTCATTGTTGCATTCGAGCTATCTGACAGAATCTCGCGAGTTCGATACCGCAGCGACAGCGTATTGTTCAACTGCCCGAAAGCTATCTAAGAGTGTGGATAAAGCAACAGCAGCCGATACCCGGCCGCGTTCAAATCCCCACTATCGAGGTGAAGCTTCACGTTGAATTCATCATTGGGTGCGACGCCGCTCCCGCTGTTTTCCTTTTCTTCAAGGTATGCATCGGGAGGAAAGGTACGGCTTGCAAGAGGCCGGTTCTGCGTGTCGATGAGTGTAAGTTGAAACGATGGAAATGCCTGTGGATAGGGCGCGTGATTACGTATCGTGGCATTAAGCGTGATGACTCCGGGCTGCTCTGTATCCGATTGCATCTCGGATGACTCGATATTCAGCAATTTCGCATGCTGGGGCGTCGGGATAGTACACTCCAGCAGCTCGCAATATCGTTCAAGATACGGCTTGGCGTCAGGCGCAATAACAGCAAGTTCGCCACGGTAAGCATAAATAGCCTGCGCCGCCAGCACGACTACCAGAACGAGGCTGGCGAAACCCCACGCGAGGGAGGCTGCCAGGGACGCTCTGGGTGGCTGCCCCTCATCGAAAGCGTAATTCTCCGGCGGGTAATTTGCCAGCACATCATTTTCCGTCCAAGAGCTGCCCGTTTCGGAAACTTTTGGAGCAGATTTTTCTTCGCCCGCACTCACTGCGGCAGAACTGTTTCTAGCGCCTGCTGTTTTCGGGATGGATTCTTCCGAAACGGGCGGTCCCGACGGCGGCGCCTCCTCCCTTATCTGGTCTGCAGCAACTTCATCCGGAATTATTTTGTGTCCGGAAGCTGAAGGTAAATCTTTCTGATCAGGCAGGGCCTGCGCGGGCGCATCACTTCCGGAGGGGATGTCAGGGGAGTAGGGCGGCGTTTCCTCAGCTTCTGGATCGCTTTTGGGGTCGCCCAAATCTGCTGCTTCCGGCTCCTGCATTGTTGCCAGAGCGGCAAAACCGTTAAATACCTGAGCGCAGTGTCCGCAGCGCACCTCCCCACCGTGCGCCTGTAAATGGAGAGGGGTTACCCGGAAGGTGGTCGCGCAGCTGGGGCAACGAGTTACAAGCGCCATAGCCGTCGTTGTTGCGACAAATTAAAATTCATCGTCTAGTCCCCGTGAGCAAGGCCCAACCCGCCTGCTCTCGCGCAATATGCATGTCGAACCATCGCCGGTAGATGTTTACCACATCTTCCGCCTGTTCCATAAGTATACCGGAAAGGACGATACGACCGCCAAAGCGGGTAGCACTCATCAATATCGGAGCCAGCACGATCAAGGGATTGGCAAGAATATTGGCAATGACCACGTCTGCGGCTTCATTTTGAGCACCTTTCCGGGTCACAACATGTGTCGTGAAAAATTCCGCCATCGTTTCATTGCACTGATTGAGCGTGGCGTTTTGACGGCTCGCCGCAACTGCCTGGGGATCTATATCGATTCCCACTACATGACGCGCGCCCAGCTTCAATGCGGCGATCGCCAGTATGCCTGAACCGCAACCATAATCCAGAACATCTTCGCCGCCAAACAGGTTTTCGTCAAGCCAGGCAAGACAAAGTTGAGTGGAAGGATGGCTGCCTGTGCCAAAGGCAAGCCCGGGATCGAGTATCAGGTTGACGCCATCGGGATCGGGCGCCTGATGCCAGCTAGGCACGATCCACAGGCGATCCGATATCTGGATCGGACGAAATTGCGATTGAGTTATCCGAACCCAATCCTGCTCTTCCACATATGTAACGCTATAGCTGGGCGGACTGGGAAGCTGGGCCGCTTGCGCCGCTGCCTCCACAATAGACGGAATGTGAACATCCGTATTGAATAGGGCGGTCAGTTCCGATGCGGACCAGATTCCGCCGGACGATTCGCCTGGTTCGTCGAACAGAAACTGCTCTTCGTCGGTTCCGGTGGCTGCATCATGAATGTCTGTCGACAACGCGCCAAGCTCAAGCATTGCATCACTCAAAACTTCGGCATGCGTATTATCGGTTTGTATGGAGAGCGAGACCCAGGACATTAACGTATTAAGGCTTGTGTAACCGCAGACACGGCTTTAGGCATATGAACACCCTCGATACACTACGGATATCGCTATTTAAGGGGTGACGACTCAATCGTTTGGGAGATTTTGCGTTTTACTTCATCCTGATACTGGGAAAAATATTGCTCTCTGCGTTTTCTATCTCACCAGTTTTTTGGCTCACTTAGGATAATTGGCGAGCTTTTGCTCCAGATAATGAATGTTGGTACCCCCATTCAGAAAAGCGGCATCGGACAACAGGTCAAGGTGTAATGGGGCGTTGGTCTTGATACCTTCAATTACCATTTCGGACAGTGCTATGCGCATTCGGGCGATTGCCTGGTCGCGGTTATCACCGTAGGCGATGATTTTACCGATCATGGAATCGTAATATGGCGGCACCACGTAGTTGTGGTAAATATGGGAATCGACACGAATGCCGGGACCCCCTGGAGCGTGATATTGGGTGATACGACCGGCGGACGGCGTAAGTTTATAAGGGTCCTCGGCGTTGATGCGGCATTCAATGGCATGTCCTCTTATGACTACGTCGCGCTGGCGAATGTTCAGTTTTTCGCCGGCGGCAACACGGATTTGCGCTTGCACCAAATCAATCCCGGTAATAGCTTCAGTTACCGGGTGTTCCACCTGTAAACGCGTATTCATTTCGATGAAGTAAAATTCATTCTTCTCAAACAGAAACTCGAACGTACCGGCGCTGCGATAACCGATACGACGGCATGCATCGGCGCAGCGGGAACCCATCTTGTCGCGCAACCGGGGAGGGATACCAACGGCGGGCGCTTCCTCAAGAATTTTCTGATGCCGCCGCTGCATGGAACAATCCCGCTCTCCCAGATAGATGGCATTCCGGTGCTCGTCGGCAAGTACCTGGAACTCGATATGGCGCGGGTTTTCCAGATACTTTTCTGCATAAACCGTCGGGTTGCCGAAAGCTGCCTGAGCTTCGTTCCGGGTTATTATTACGGCGTTCGACAGGGCCGCTTCGGTATGTACTACCCGCATTCCGCGGCCACCGCCACCGGCCGCCGCCTTGATTATTATGGGGTACCCGATGGCACGGACAATAGCCTTGATTTCTTCAGGGGATTCCGGCAAGCCACCATTAGACCCGGGAACACAGGGCACCCCGGCCTTTTTCATGGCGTTCTTGGCGCTGACCTTGTCGCCCATCATGCGAATAGTGTCGGGACGCGGACCTATAAAGACAAATCCGCTTTTTTCCACGCGTTCCGCAAAATCAGCGTTTTCCGATAGAAACCCGTAGCCGGGATGGATCGCTTCCGAATCGGTTACTTCCGCCGCGCTAATGATTGCGGGGATATTGAGGTAGCTTAAGGCCGATGGCGCGGGTCCGATGCAGACGGACTCGTCGGCCAGTTTTACATACTTGGCCTCGGCGTCCGCCTGGGAATGCACGGCAACGGTTTTGATGCCCATCTCACGGCATGCGCGCTGTATCCGCAAGGCGATCTCGCCGCGGTTTGCTATTAAAATTTTTTCAAACATGTTTACCGGAAATAACTATTTTAGCGACGGCAGAAGGTCTGCTTTTCTACACAATCTGCTTTTCTGCGTGTGACAAGCCTAGCTGCGGCCTGACTGCGCCAGTTTGGCGAAACGAAAATCATTCGATAATGAATAATGGTTCGCCATACTCCACCGGCTGTCCATTTTCCACCAGGATTGCCTTTATAACTCCGCTTTTGTCCGATTCTATTTCATTGAGCAGCTTCATCGCTTCGATGATGCAAAGGGTTTCCCCCTCCTTGACGGTCTGCCCAACCTCTACGAATGGGCTCGAGGCAGGTGCCGAGCTACGGTAAAACGTACCCACCATGGGCGATTTCACCACGTGCCCCTCTGGCAATATCTGGGCCGCCGCGGTAGCCGCGGTAACTGCCGCAGGCTGGGGCACGGGAGCCGGCACAGTCAGTTGCGGAGGTGGTGCGGTTGGAATTACCTGGCTCTGGATGGAAGATGCGGACCTACTGATACGCACTTTTTCCTCACCCTCGGTAATTTCCAATTCCGCGATGCCCGATTCCTCGACCAGATCAATCAATTTCTTCAGCTTTCTCAGATCCATAATAGACCCCCTGGAGATAACTCTCCTTCATGCATATGCATTAATATCGCCACTATTACTTCGCCGTTTACCGACTCATTGACGGCTGCAATCACGATTTTTCCAAAATGATTTTTCCTTCCCAGCATAGTATTTCAATAGCAGTAATCCTCGGCATTTTCGGTAAAAACGCTTTTATTTACCGTAAACATCGGAGTTTTTCTAACTTTGATCCTCTTCCAATAGGGCTGACAGCGCATATTTCAGCGCCAGCTCGTATCCAGTTGCGCCAAGGCCGCTGATGACACCCACAGCCAAATCGGAAAAATAGGATTTCCTCCGGAAAGGCTCGCGAGCGAAGATATTGGAAAGATGAACTTCGATAAAGGGGATCCTGGTCGATGCCAACGCATCACGTAGGGCGATGCTGGTATGGGTAAAAGCCGCGGGATTGATGATAATAAAGCTGATCCCCTCGCCGCCGGCCTGCTGGACCCGGTCTATCAATTCCGCCTCTGCGTTACTTTGAAAGTGAACAAGCCCAATTCCATTATTATCCGCCAAAGTAGACAAACTTCCGTTAATTTCCTTTAACGTCGCGCTTCCATAGAATTCTGGTTCCCTGGTTCCCAATAGATTCAGGTTTGGACCATGCAAAATCAAGATGCGTTCTCTTCGCGTTACATTGCTTTTCATGGCGGCAAGTGTGACGCAACCTAATAAAAAAGTCTAGCATTTAAGGTGATATCGACGACAATTGGGGAAAGTGGCCGTAGTTGTAGAAATGTTAAAAGAATTACTGGCCACGGGAGCTTAACTTGCGAAGAGAAGGCCCGTATTAACCCTTAGCCCGGATTTTCTGAATTCTCACTTGGCAAAATTATCGAGATGATATCTGCGAGGAGGAGGTCAGTCTTCCTCACCTTGGGTTCATGTAAGTTCGCCCTGGCCTTGAGCGCTACTCAATTTGCCCGGCGTTTCCCAAACCTCTATAATCAGAGCTGTTCGATTTCCCTTCGGGCTGTTGTAGCTCAGTTGGTAGAGCAACTGATTCGTAATCAGTAGGTCGGAGGTTCGACTCCTCTCAACAGCACCATAATTATCAGTACCTACGTACACTAACTGAAATAGCTGTGCAGTGATGTAGACACGGTGTAGACGATAGCCCCATGAATTGGCCGTCTAATCCCAATACCTAGCGACTCTGAAATTCTCGAGCTTGAAGTATTTAAGGACCTCATAAGTTGCCGACCGCATCAGTTTATGGGTAGCAGAAGGCTCATCGAAAGGAAGTAAAACCGAATCTTAATCGTAGGTCGAGCGTTCGAGCCGCTCACGGCCCATCATGTAAAACAGGTACTTACAATAATGTAAGTACCTGTTTACTTTTGATAGTAGCCTTATAGTAGGTTGTGAACATACTAATAACGCGCCATTTCCTGTTTTTTCGCCTTTCCTATATAGCTTTTTTGGAGATAGCCAACAAATTCTTTTGCAATGGCAGACACGAAGAGTAGGGATACCTAACCAAATGGGGGAAGGGGGTCAATTCGAACCTGGGTATTCTCTACCCCTATCCACTGCGCTAGCTTTCCCGCTGTTACCCATCTGGAGCCGTGCCCACAAATCAACTCGATAGGTACCCACTAACTCCGCGATTATTCCCGAAATTATTAATAGGTGTGTGAGGGGCAGGTAAAAAATATTCAATTTCAAACACGAGGATTTAAAGCCTCATATTTCCACCTTAAAAAGGATCGCATCAGCTTCGGCCAAACATACCCTAGACTGCCAGAAATAACCTATGAGTTTTTTGCAAATTTAGAAAGGCAAGAGGAAATAGTATCTAAACTCGACCGGGCAGACGGATGGCATTGTGGGTCACGGTCAATTTGTGATCGCCGCCTCCACTTGGCTAGAAACAAGTTGCAGCAAAGGACCCGGCCGAACAGCAACCATCTCAAGGAGCGCTCTATCGGAGTGATGAGGTTGCCGACCCTTATAGTTCGTATTCCGAACCAGAAGTGCAATGAGAGACTTCCCACGCAAGAGTCTCTGATAATCCACCAACATTTGTTGACGCAGTGCATCTGGATATTGCTCTCCCGCGCATAGCGCAAGTAGCGCGGGCCGCTGAACAGGATTTAGTACGTGATCTGGATGAAGCGAAATAAGATGATTCGAACCATTCAGATGTCTGGAAAGTGCAAGTGAGTACCACTCGACAAAGCTTTCCAACTCCGAGGAAAACTTCGCAACCTCCTGCCCCTTTAGAAGGCTTACTAGGTTTCCATCCATAAATACATCATTCTCGATGGAGTATCCGGTAGTTAGCACCATTTGCGAACTTTGATACTGGGCAGGGACACCAGTATTTACCCAAGTATCTTGATCAGCCACAAAGACCAACTTCACGTCCGCCGGTATCTCAGACTTTCTAAGAAAAATATCGAGTACCTTCTTACGCCCGCAGACAGGAAAGATAGAAATTCCCAAATGGGCAAGACGAATTTCGAACCTGCGATAAACGATCATATCGTCGGATCCTTCAACAATAACCGTTGGGAGCGACGTCTTCTTCAGAAGTGCGATGATCTCTTCAACGTCCAGTTCAACCTTCGCAGGCGAGTACATTGGCACGCTCATTGCCCGATGTCGCCCCGGTCAGAATCGATCTGAATTTCTTTGTCTGGATACTTGCTGTAGATAAATGGCGAATGTGTGGCGATTAGGAACTGATTTGATGCTTGCTGTCCTAGTAGAATCGGAAATAGTTGCCTTTGCCAATCAACGTGAAGACTGAGCTCTGGCTCGTCAATAAGCACGACTGCGTCACTGTAGAACGCATTGTATGCAATAAAACTTAACATCTGCTTCTCTCCCGCAGACAATGCATCTGAGTTGATAGCATTGGCAGCGTCACCAAAGCTCAGGTTTTTTCCCAGCTTTATGCCAGAATGACGAAAGAGCTTCATGGCCAAGTTTCGTACAGCCTCTAAAGGTCGCATTATTGCCTCGCGCGAGTCCTCCATCCCCTCGATCTGAATTCGAATCTCATCGAGCATGCCGTTTGCAGCCTTGAGTTGGTTGACATCGGAGTTGTCTTGTTTAAATTCCTTAATTTTTGAGATAATCTCCTGCGAGGTTTTCTGCTGGAGTTGGTTGTACTCCTCCGACAGGTCCGTATACTGGCGTACGAGAAGCGATACCACGTCTACAGTGCTAAGCGCTGCAACAAAAACATGGTTGTCATTGGTAAGCCGCTTAGAAAGTGCTACAAGCGACTCTTCAATATCTCCCTTCGCCCGAGAAAGCATATTCGAGCTTCTTTCGCTTAGCGTGAAACCTCCTTCTATTCTACGGAACGTCGGCAGAAAGACAGATGAGCCGGTACCGGATAGAAGTTTATTTGCCTGATCCTCGGCGTTTACCACAACATCCCCGTCTTCGTCTCTCATGTCCTCGAAGGTTCTCTGTCCGTCGGCGTCACGCCAATCTATTCGGCAGGTGTATGGCGACAGTCTGTATATGGCGCACTCGTACTCTGTAGTTTCGAGCGTTGCCTTCTTGAAATTAACTTCTTTTAGTGCCAGAAGTATATTGCCGCTCATAATGTACCAAAGCAACTTGAGTACGCTCGTCTTACCAGAGCCGTTACGGCCTGTAATGATGTTGATGTCCTCGTTAAAGTCGAGGCGAAATGAAGCCTCTCGTCCGAGAAGGCCGATTACTTCGAAAGATTTAAGCTGCATGGGCTATCTCATGAGTCGTAGTTAATGGATTCTGGCAGCGAGCCGATCAGTCAGACTTCATTCACCCAGGCCGAAGTAGCGATCGATGACGGTAGCGAGAAGCGTGCCGGCAGCTCCAAGTTCAATGTTCCAAGTGCCGCTAGCCGCCTTTTTCAAGCATCTTCGCGATCCAGGCCGAAACCATGGGTCCGAACTTTCTCTCCTGCTGCGGCGAGAACTTTAAGATCAATAGCAAGGTTTCCGCTTCTATTACTGTATATAAACTCGTCCCCAAATCTAATGTTAATGTCATATACGATTGGGTCTTGAAAAAGTATTTGTTCTTATGAAGTTCATAGTGCATCCACTGCGCCACATCTTCGGGAGAGATTACCATGACTTAAGATTTTGTTTCTTCCTCATCGATAATGAAAGCGTCGTATGAAAATTGTCCATCTCCTTATTTGCTTCCAGTGAACCCAGCGAACGAACTCGAACCAAGCCGTACGAACATGTTTTTTTCAAAACGTCTGTGACCGCCATTTCTGGGTCACATTTCGGCCGTACCATGTTACCGATTCTAAATTTGGCATTCATTGCAATCTCATCAAGTAGTAACAGCATGACTCTGATATGTTTTAGCCAAAGTCTCCATCTTACCGAGTTCAATAGCAACCACCACTGTACCTTGGTACCCCTAGCTAGCAGGGATATTCCATGGGCTACTTTATTAGTACCTTATTTGTAAATCTGGTTGAAATGGGAGCAGTTCTTGCTCGTTAGTAACCGTCAGCGACTTATTTTTACCTTGCCGTACAGTTATTGACAGTACTCCAAGGGTGCAGAACCGATCTGATGTAGAGCGATTATTGCCGCGCTTTCCATTCGCAGGCCCATTTAGCTCAACCGGTCTTTTTAACTTATTGGGCTCGCATTTATGCTGAATAATCCACTGATGAATCCGGGTTGGAAAAACAATCCTTTCCCATATAACGCCAATTACGGCATTACCTTTAGGCTCCCTGTAACGATTTAGCTTGTCGCTCCACCGTTTGGCCAGCGATATTGGAAAATCCTTGCGTTTCGCTGCGGGTCCACCCATCAGCATCATGAAGCGCTCCCACTCGCTCTTATCTGCCGCCTCCCAGAGCCCTTGTAATTCTCCGCTCACTTCCTAACCCATCCAAGCGGCGTAGCTCCGCCACACGCTCACAGGCGGCCCGCCAAGTTGCTGAAACTGACGTATGCCCCAAGTGCTGGGCCCATGTTCTCACCCGTTCCGCTGCGCTCTCGGGTTCGCCCCCGTCAATGTCGCCATCCAAGCCAACGCCATCCTCACGCATGGCGTAGTCTCGAATAATGCTGCCCACTTGTTTAACGTCCTTTGGCGGCATGAACAGCAATAGGTGCCAATGCGGTGTGCCGTCGTGTTGCGGCTCGGCCACGCGGAAGCCATAGACGTGTATTCCCATACTCCTTCGCTCTGCTCTTGTCTTGATTTCTCCCCATCGATTGCTCTCATAGCGCCGCTTAACGCGAGGAGTACCTGAATTGAACCCACGCGAACCTGAGAATATGCGTACCGTGAGCGTCAGCCAAGCGTCCCGCCTCAACCAGGCAGGCATCGTTTGCGGCAAGCATCGTGTGGTCGATCGCCAGCCAGACCTGGATAGAGGTACAACGCGAGCGCCGGTTCCAGATCGCAGTCGAACATCACAAGCGGTCCCAAGCGGCACCCGACTGGATAGAACGATACTTTCATGCTGGAGTTGCCCCCATTAAACCGGAGAGGATGCGGTTAGTAACCGGTTGCGGATCCAGTAAACAGCAAGGTTCCAAATTAAAGCGTCCGGAAAACCGGGGCCAGCTCAGTCTGTCCCTATTACGTTACACACTTGCCTCTAATGTGCCTTAACGCACGGATGGGATAAACGAAAAGCGAAATCATATGTTCCCGTGTCGGGACAATTAGTGCTTGTTTTCGTGGCCCTGTTCGCACATCGTTCGCAGCGAGACCGCTTCCGGCTACGCTTCCAGCCTGATCGCGGGACTGGCGAGAATCTCTGATCGGAAACTACCTCAGCAATTTTCATGGGAGAACAGGTATGAAACCAGAAGACGACGCCAGCGCCTCACGACGCCAGTTTGTTGGCGGCATGACTGCTGGCCTTGCTGCGGCATTTGTCTCCCCAGCCTTCGGGCAGCAGGAAAGCGGTCCCGCCGGTTCGCTGCAAGGGCCTGGCAAGCAGGACCCGACAACTCAATACCCGCGTGCCCCTTTCCCCCCGCAGAAACAGGAGCCGCCCGGCCTTGCAATCAAGATGGTACCCCGGCCAGATCATGGCGAAACAACCTACAAGGGCTCGGGCCGGCTGATGGGTAGAAAGGCACTCGTGACCGGCGGCGATTCCGGCATTGGCCGCGCCGCCGTCATCGCCTTTGCGCGTGAGGGTGCCGATGTCGCAATCAACTATCTCCCTGTTGAGGAGCCCGACGCTCGGGAGGTCGTGGAACTGATCCGGGCGGAAGGGCGAAAGGCGGTTGCGATCCCCGGCGACATCCGGAATGAGGATTTTTGCTCCAGGCTCGTCGCCAACGCCGTCCGGGATCTGAACGGACTGGACATCCTTGTCAACAATGCGGCCATGCAGGCCGCGCAGCCCTCGATTGCCGATCTCACGACCGAGCAGTTCGACTCGATATTCAAATGCAACGTCTATGCGATGTTCTGGATTACCAAGGCGGCAATGCCGCACCTTAAGCCTGGCGCGACGATAATCAATACGAGTTCTGTCGAGGCTTACACGCCGTCCGAGGCGTTTCTCGACTACGCGCAGACGAAAGCGTGCATCGTTGCTTTTACAAAATCGCTGGCGAAGCAGGTAGCCCGGCAGGGCATACGGGTAAACGCGGTGGCGCCGGGACCGTTCTGGACTCCGATGCAAACGACTGGATGGGCAGATCTCCGCAGGTTCGGCAAAGATACCCCGCTTGGACGTCCCGGCCAGCCGGCGGAGCTAGCTGCTCTGTACGTGTTGCTTGCCTCGCAGGAATCAAGCTACGCAACCGGTCAAGTGTACGGTGCCTCTGGCGGGGAAGGACACCCCTAGCGCGCCACGCCGGACGTTATCAGAGGCAGATAGCGCTCGCCTGTATTACGAGGATTGGGGCTAAGACTCCTTAGTGATCTTGCAGCAACAATCTCCCTATCATTGCGAAGGCACCCTTTGGTACATTAGTTTATGGGTATAGAAGCTCGCTACTAGCCTGCTACGACGTGAAACCGGGGTTGCTGTGGCGTTGCGGAGTACCAGTTCAGGAATATTGGGACCTTCACGCATGCACAATGCATGTACACGTCGATCTAGGGTTGAGTGTCTTCCAGGGATTGAGGTAGAGCTTCACCCGTATATGTACTTAAGTCCAATGGTAAAACCTCATAATGCGGTTAACATGCTAACAGGGTAATTTTGCCTGCTGCTGGACTGGCTTTGCATGTCGCTTAACTCGATCATAAATATATACTGCTCCAAGGCTTACGCGCCGGAAGCACGTGTGGCTGAGGTTATCCAATGGATTGCAAGATCAACAACTAAAGAACCTCATAACAGGCGATTATCATGACGGATCGGTTAACATTCGATCAAGCGTACGAACTTACAGATATTCTGATAAATAAGGTAACAAAAGATCAATTGGCCGAGTGTGCGCGTTTGCTCGCATTGAACCTCGCACACCATCAGATAAAGCAGGGCGAGATCCCCGTGGATCAAACCCTGGCGTTATTACGTTCGTTCGAGCGAAGCGAGGAGCATTTAAACTTGCTGATGGAAGGCATGCTTAACCTGATAGGGGTGCTGGTAAACGTTAGCGGTGACGCCTTGAATCAGACAAGGCATTGATTTATTTCTTTGGGTTCTTCTTGTATAGCGGCGCTGCCAGATACCTTTCATGCCGCAATCACATCATTTCTATGCGCATAAATCGATATATATAGGATGAAAATGTGTGAAACTGTTGACTGGTAATCTACGGATCGAAGTTCCTTTTGCGAGTGACGTATCGGATGCAGCAGGTAGTAATAACCCTATCTCCATAAGGCGCGCAGGAATGCCGTCGTACTGCACAATGCATCTTTTTGTCCTGTTGATCGCTTTCTATTCGACTGAAATACAACCTTTAGATGTCATCGATTAAAGTGTGCGCTCACTCTTTTAAAGGCGCATGTTAGGCGCGTATTCCCATAAGTACTCCGCTTCACTCTCTATCTTATGCGTATGGAAGATAAGCCTCAATACCTTGCTTCGGGCGTAAGCCGGCGGGAAGTTTGGTCCTGGGCGATGTACGATTTCGCCAATTCCGGCTATACCACGGTCGTAATCACTGCGATTTTTAACGCATATTTCGTTGCGGTGGTAACCAGGAATGAGGCGTGGGGGACATTTGCATGGACGGCGGCGCTGGCGGTTTCCTATGCACTTATTATTCTGACCGCGCCCGTGCTTGGGGCTTATGCCGATGCATACGCTGCGAAAAAACGCCTGCTATTCCTGAGTACGGTAGGCTGCATCCTTTTTACCGCATTGCTTTACTTTGTCGGTTCGGGTGATTTATGGCTGGCGGTCGTACTAATCATTCTTTCCAATTTCTTTTTCACTTGCGGCGGGAACCTGATTTCCGCGTTTTTACCGGAACTGGCGCAGGGAAGAGCGCTAGGGAAAGTATCGGGCTGGGGCTGGAGCTTCGGCTATATAGGCGGGCTGGTCAGCCTTGGGTTATCTCTAGGGTATGTGACATGGGCGCAGGGGCAGGGGAAACCAGCTGAAGAGTTTGTACCCATAACGATGCTGATAACCGCTTGTATGTTTGCGCTATCGTGTATCCCTACCTTTCTTTTCTTGAAGGAGCGTGCACTGCCACAGCCGCATCTTTCCGGAAGGACGGTAGTGCGTGAGGCGTTTGCGCGGATTGGCGATACAGTCAATCATGTACGCGATTATCGAGACCTGGTACGGTTTCTTGCCTGCATCGTGTTTTACCAGGCAGGTATTCAGACGGTCATAACGTTGGCGGCAATATACGCTCAACAGGTAATGGGGTTTGACACCGGAGACACCATGTTTCTGGTTCTGGTGGTCAATGTTACCGCCTCAGTGGGTGCGTTCGGGTTCGGCAGTGTACAGGACAGGATCGGCCATATTCCAACAATAGCGCTGACCCTTGTGGGCTGGATTGTGATGGTGTTGCTGGCCTGGATGGCCGAAGACCGGGCGATGTTCTGGCTGGCTGCGAACTTCGCCGGCCTGTGTCTTGGGGCTTCTCAGTCAGCTGGGCGGGCGTTGATAGGCTATTTCAGTCCTGACGCCAGGCGCGCTGAATTTTTTGGGCTATGGGGGCTGGCAGTTAATTTATCATCGATATTAGGCCCCGTGACATACGGGCTTGTAAGCTGGATTTCGCGGGGCGACCACCGGCTCGCCATGCTGATCACCGGCAGTTATTTTATTGTCGGCCTGGTGATTTTGATAGGTATAGATGTCCCAAGAGGCCGGCAAGCTGCGCTGCGTGCCGGAGGAAGTAGCGCAACAGCGGAAGGCTAGACCCGAGTATACGTTCCCGGATCTAGCCTTTCGTATCCTTGTAGATGCGCTCTATTCCGGCTACTTTTAATTATGCTTTCAGCTTACCTCAGTGGTGCATGTGATGGTTATTGTGCCCACTGTGATCCTCTGCCGGCTTTTTATCATCCTGGTGCATGTGGTGGCTGTGTCCGCTGTGATCTTCCCCCGGTTTTTTACCGTCCTGAGGCTTTTTTCCATCCTTTGCCTTCGGCTTGAGCGGAGTAAAGCGGGTCGACTGTGCTTCCTGTTCAGGCAATTTGATAAATACGACGATTACCGTATCCGGAGTGAGCGTGAAATCTCCAGTCCCCTTGAATATATTGTCCCCAGTGGGCTCAAGTTGGACCGTGGTTTTAGGCTTGGCCTTGCCGGCCTGTATGGTTGCCTTACCGATGCCACCCTCAGTGCTGATCTTGGTATCCCCGTGGTCCGTCACATAGAGCTCGATTTCCTTTTCTTTTGCAATAAGCTCCAGATGATAAGGTCCGGCCATGCGCATCTGCCCTCCATGCGGGGCGGCGTGAGAGTCGAAATATTCTTCGGTATGCGCCGAGGCGGGCATTGAGGCGACCAGCGAAGCGCTAACCAAGACCATGGCCATCGATTTAATCATTTCTATCTCTCCTGTAAGAACTACTTGAAAACTTTTTGTAATTGAGCGCGTGAACCGCGACTCATATCGGTTTGCCGCTCTTGCTCTTGCTTCTTCTACCTTGTTACCCGGGTTCAATGCACATGATCGCCTGGCGGCGGGAGGATTTCCTCTTCCCGGTTGAGTTGGGCGATCTGCCGGATCAGCATCTCGGTATTGGCCCAGCCTGACCCGTCGCCGCCGCCGTCAGCCTCCGGGATCCAGCGGGCGCGCAGATAGCCGAAGCGGTCCACCAGGAATTCCATGTGCGGGGGCAGGGTTCCCGCCCCCAGCAGATCGGGCTTGCCCAGGGTGCGGCGGAACAGCTTGTAGCTCTGCACGATCTCATCGGCCCCCTGGGTCACCACCGGGAAAGGCACTTGTGCCGTGATCTGCGCCAATTCCTCTGCACTGGGGTCATCCTCCGGCACAGCCAGCAATACCGTATTGGCCGCCTTCAGCTGCGCATGCAGCTGCTCCAGCTGCTGCAGCCGTTCGCGCGACTGCGGCCACGAGAACAGCACCAGCAGCACATTCTTCTGCCCGCGGAAGTCCTTCAGGGTGCCGCTTGAGCCATCCTGCGCGGCATAGGAGAAGTTGGGCGGGCCCATGGAGGGCTGGGGCTGTTCGGGTTTGACGGTGGGACTCATCAGGCGCGCCTGGTAGCCGCGGGACATGGCATGCAGGAAGTTGACCACATCCCAGCGGTCCTCTTCCGAGAGCTTGTCGCCAAATGAGGGCATGCCGGTGTCGGCAATGCCGAAGGTCAGCCAGTGGAAGAAGTCGCCCGCAGTATGCTTGGCGGTATGCGGTTCAGTGAGCATGTCCACCGGCGGCTTGGCAAAGCTCTTGGCCATGACGCCATCGCCCTTGCCCTGCAGGCCGTGACAGGCCACGCAGTTCTCGGCGAAGTGGGCCGAGCCGTTGGCAATGGAAATGGTGTCAAACGGCACCGGCGTCTTGCGGTAGGTCTCGGGATAGGCGTCCACCGCCAGCGGCGGCAGGCCTACGCCCACGGCCACCAGCGCAAGCAGCACCGGCAGGCCGATGCGCCGCTTTTTGTCCCAGTGCTTGATGCGCCCGTAGGCGGTGGCGCCGATGGCGATGAACAGCAGCGCAAGACCGCTCCAGACGCGCGTCATCACGGTGGGATCGCCCCAGGTGGCGGCCAGCGAGAAACGGAAGGGATAGGGCCAGTTCTGGATGATGGCGTGCTTGGCCGGGACGGTATTGGCCACCACCGTGGCCAGGAGCACGATGCCCAGCGCCAGCACGAATTCGAAGCTGACCCATTTGCGCAACCGCCGCCCGCCCGCCATGGCCAGGCTGGAATCGCGCTGGGCGAAGAGCGGCAGCCAGGTGGAACGCGCGCGCGAGGCGATGACGAGCACCACCGCAAGCAGGCCGATCTTGGCGTCGAGCAGCCAGCCGTAGTTGGTGGACACGAGCGCCCCATAGCTGCTGTCGACCATGCGGTAGGTAATGATGAGGCCGGTGGCCACCACCATCAGCATGACCGGCAGGGCCATGGCGGAGAAGCGCTTCAAGGCCAGGGTGTCGGCCTGGATCGCGTCCTGGCGGGACTGGAACACGGCATGGATGCGCTCGAGGGCTTCGCTGTGGCGGTGGGGGCGTCCCGGGGTCTGGCCTTGGCCGTGGGACTGGGGGGCAGGCTCTTCTTCGGTGCAGGCAAAACATACCACCAGGAAGGCCGGCAATGCGCCAAACCAGACGCTGGCCATGATGATATGCAGGGCGTAGGGCAGGATCGATATCACCGACAGGTCTTCAGCCGCGGCGTGACTCGCGAGCGAACCGACGGTCAAGGTCATGGCGGCTACGGTGGCGCACAATACATATTGCCAGCGCGCCGGGGCGGAGAAGCGGATATAGAGGGCAATGGCTGCGACCAGGACGGCGCAGGCGGCGCGTCCCACCCATATCTGCCCCATGCGGGTATTCTGCATGAGGGCAAGCCAGGCCTGCGGCCGCCAGGCGTTCTCGTCCACGCCCGTGGCCTGCGCGGTGGTGGTGGCGAGTATGCCCAGCAAGCCGGTGAGGAGGATCAGTGCAAGCCAGGGCAGCGCCCGCTCCAGACGGGTCACCCAGGGGGAGTGGATGGAGCCGGCAATCGCCAGGAACACGCAACCGCCGACCAGGATCATGTTGGACGCAAGCTGTAACCAGCGCAGGAGCGTCGCGATGACCTCGATCATTTTGCCGCTGCTTTGCTCTTTACCGTGAAGTCGTAGGACGAGTCAACCACGTGGCCGTCCACCGACAGCACCCGGAATTTGACCGTGTACTTGCCAGGTTCCAGTTCCGGCAAGGACAGCACGATGGCCTTGGGGTCGTCAGTTGCAATATGGGGCTTGGCTTCGGTAACCGGCGCCTTGGCCGGATCGAGTACGGCCAGCGAAGCATAGTCCTTCTCGACTTCTTCGTTGAACCACAGCCGCACTTGCGCAGGCGTCTGGGTGAGTTGCGCCCGGCGCGCCGGTTCCGCCTTCACCAGCATGGCGTGCGCGAGCGCGGGGGTGCTGTGCAGGCCGGCCGCAGCCGCCATGATCAGGATACTGCCCGCCATGACCCGCTTTGCGGCGGAAACCATCGATGCTTGCATTTTATTCTCCTTTTTCATGACTGCGCCGCCGCAGGGAGCGTTATTCCCGGCCGGCACAGGTTATTTCATTGGACTCTATTGCTGCCGTATGGTTCAGGCATCGCCCCGGCGGCAGCCACCGCCGGCCGGGATGACTTCAGGTGGCGTTCAGGTCGCGCCCACTTTCTCGGATTTGCGCCCGCGCAGGAAGAATACCAGGGCGCCCACCACGATCGCGGCCAGGGCGACCAGCAGGTAGGGCGAGGTGCCTTTGGGTTCGCCTACCGAGAAGGGAAAGCGCGAAACATACTTCTCTTTGTCGGTTACGGTCACCAGCCCCACGAACTTGCCCGGCTCGGCAAACTGGTATTCAAAGTTGATGGAGCCGTTGGGGTAGACCTTGGCCGGGATATGCAGGATGGTGATTTCCTCCAGGTTCGCTTCGTTGCCGGCCTGATCCCCTGCGCCGGTATCGCGGATGATGCGCACTTCGGTGGGCAGGGGGCGCAGCGCTTCTTCGATGTAGTCGAGTGCGACCACGGTGCGGCCGGTGGCCGGGATGTCTTCGCAGAATTCCTTTTCCTGGGTGCTGTCCGGCTGGTAGCCGGTGAAGTGCATGGTGTAGGGCCCGATCGTGAGTTTGCATACGTCATCGGCCAGGGATAAGCCGCCATGGGCCTGTACCTGCGCGGAGAAGGGAATGCCGATGGCAAGCATCAGGCCGATGAGGGCAGGTTTGAGAGATTGTAAGGACATTATCAATATCACCTATAAGAAATGATGAGTCGTCGATCCGCCAGGCGGATCCGGTAGCTGCCTGTGCGCGCTTTTTTTTCGCCCGCCCGGGTTGGCCCGGCTGACCCGGGTAGCCGGGCCTACTGGCGGCGCGAGGCGCGCCAGCGCTCCATGCGCTTGGATTTCATGAGCTTGTATCCCAACAGGGTCAGCAGCAGCAGGCCGATCAGGGGGCCTACCGCGGTGCGAAAGATGTTCGCGTAGTTGATCATCTGTACCCGCAGGGGATACTGGTAGCGCAGCGGGGGCAGCCCTTCGGCGGTAATGATGACAGTATACAGCCCCTGGTCCAGGCTGGTCTCGCCCTTGATGACGCCATCGGGATGGTAGCTCGGACGCAGGTAGCTCACGGTCTCGTCTTCGGTTTCACTGGTGCCCCGTACCACGCGCATGCCGATGGGCATGCCGCGCAGGGCTTCGTCGACGAGGTCGACCACCAGGTAGGTGTCGCCTCCCTTGGGGATTTCGCTGCAGTATTGGGCGCTCGGCTCATGTTGCGGCTGGTAGGCGCTGAAATGCACCATGTTCTCGCCGATGCGGCGCACGCAGCTGTCTTCTTCCAGCGATTCCTTGCCGTGTGCCGTCACTGCCCCGGCGTAGAGCGCCGTTATCAGGAGGAGGGCGGCAATACTTGCCTGATTGAGTCGCCTGACCAGGAACAGGTCCTTGTCTTGCCTATTCACGATGTTCACTGAGTATTACGTTGTGTCCTGTCCGCGCCCGGTGCTGCGGGCGGAATGAGTGCCGGTTTGACTTGCGTTAAAAAAACACCGATCCACCTTTCCGTCTGGGACGGTGGCGGACCGGTGTCATGCCTTTGACAAGCCGCCCGGTGTTCGTCGAACCCGGGCAGCGTCTCTTTTGCCTAGAGCTTGGTAAAGACCGGTATGACTGCGCCGGCTATGCTGTTGATGTTGCGATCGCCAGCATCGTTCCAGGTCATGAGCAATCCGCCAAAGCGGCTTTCCGGGTCACCCAGGAGCGCCATCAGCCGTTGGACTTCCCACAGCGCATCTTTCGCTTCCATCTTGACTTCGCGCGTCTCACCCGGTTGAATCGGGGTGTCGTTGTCAAATGACAAGCCGGTCGCCACCAGTTCCTTCGGATAGCCGCGGTCCATGTGCTTCAGGCCCACCTTGTTGATGAAGCGCACGCCGGCCGTGGTGAATTCGCCAATGCGGTACGCGCTGTCGCCGCTGTTGGTGATCATCATGGTCACGCGCAGGGCGCGGCCCGGTACGTCATAGTTGGCGTGGGTCACTTTGATGGCGATGGGGTTGGGTTTCACCGGCAACGGCTGCACCTTGGATTCACCCGCCTGGATGGGCACGGTGTAGGGATGCTTGGTTTCGGTGTAGCGGTAGCCGCCCCAGACCAGGCCGAAGGTGAGTATCAGCACTACCCAGGCAACCTTCTTGTCCATCGGATCGAGCAGCAGGTCATCCCCGTAGGCCAGCAGTACGCGGCTGCGCGGCAGGAACATGGGCCGGGCAACGTAGTAGCCAATCCAGAAGATGCCAAGTCCCATCCACAGCGCGTGCCAGAAGATGCCGTTGCTGAAGTTGAAGGTCTCGGTATCAATGGTCTCGCCGGTCAGCAGTTTCACCGGGTTGGTGAAGTCATCCCAGCTGCCGGTGATGTTCATCCAGGCGGCAGGGCCTGCAATCGGGCCTGCATCCTTGATGTTGACCATGGCGTGCATGTGGTGGCGTCCCGGTATGCGCGCTTTGAGCTTGACTTCAAAGGCGTAGTCGCGGCCAATCTCGAGCGGGCCCGAGATCATGGTCGGCTCGCCGTTGAGTTTGGTGCTCAGGCGCACGAACACCGGGCTTGGGCTGCCAACGTTGAAGAAGGCGCGTCCCGGTTTGCCCACCGCCCGCGGCCAGTCCTCAGCCAGGTGGAATTTGCCGGACATGCTGGCAAGATCGTTGACCTTGGTGGTCTCGGGACCCCATTTCATGTCGTACCACTGGATGGTACGCATGCGCAGGAAGGGTTCCTGCGAGCGCTCACCGTGTGCCGCGGCAGGCGTGATGTCCAGTCCCAGGGTCATGGCCAGGGTGGCCATGCCGTACAGGCCCAGCACCCCCAGCTTGCCTAGTGTGCCCAATTTGCCGAGCTTGCCCAGTTTGATCAGGTTCTTTGCGTTCATTTATTTGATCCCCTCTGGAAAGCCTTCTTCGCCAAATGCGGTAACGTCGTTCTTCATGGTGACGCGGCCGCGGTGGCCTTTCACGTAGAAGAATGCCGTACAGTAGAGTTTGCCAAAGTACCACCAGATGCAGAACATGAGCATGGAGATGAACGCGGCAAAGAATGCGGCAATGACGGTGGTGTGACCTCCGAACGTGCGCAGCGAGCCTTGTTCGATGTTGCGGACATACTCAGGCGTGCCGGTACGGACATACAGGAAGCCCGTGTAGTCGGCCACCGACAGCAGTACGCCTTCCACTACCAGCGGCAGGTGGGTCGGGCCAAAAATGGGCCAGTTGCCAGGGTAGAACAATAACCCGAACGCGCCTCCGCCTACCAGCGCCGTGATCATCCAGTTGCGCGTCAGCAGCATGACTGTGTCCATCACCAGCGCACCAGGTATCATGGTGGAGGGAAACACGAAGCTCATGGGGTAGTGCGACCACCAGTAAAAGCCCCAGAAACGGGTCAGCCATTCACCCGCCAGCAGGCAGACGATGCACAGGGTGGCCCCAAACGGCAGCCGGTAGTTCACCCACAGGTAGTACATGATGGCGGCACAATAGGTGATCCCAACAATCGGGGTTACCACCGGCCACCATTGACGGTCTTTCCAGTCCAGCCAGAAGTCCCAGTCTCCCGCCAGCAGCATGAAGTGCATGTGGTAGGTCCCAACCAGCAGTATGCATAGAATCGGGAAATATACCGCATCTATCATCCTGGACATCTTTACTGCTTCCGGCGGCATCTTCGCCGCCTTTAGTATCTCATCTGTTCTGCTCATCGCGCCCTCCCCTCAAATGTGTCTACGATCTTGAAACATGAATAATGTGTTCGCGCTACTGCGGTCTTTCGGTTGTGATCCATTTCTTTCCTCTCCACCCCTTTTCTGCATTCCGGCGCTGGCACACGCATATGCTCCCGGTGTCCCCTGCGCTTTTTTTAACTTCCGCTTCCTGTCTGGAACCTCTGGTGCCCGGCGCTGTCTCTACAGTAAGATGCTTTTTTTCCGCATTCTTTTTTCGCCGTTTTTTTTCCGCTTGTGCCGCTCCGTGCTGCAGTGATGCCGCAGTGATGTCCATGGTCCGTGATTCGGCCGCTCTGCTCTCCTTGTTGCAGGAGCAGGCGGCCGTTAATGCGGTTTCATCCAGCTCAGGCTAATTAGCCGATGAGCCGAGAGGCCAAGGCCCGTCGGCTCGTCCCGATCAACCCGTTACGGTACGATGCGGTTGTTGAGGATGACTTTGCTCTGGCCATTCCAGACGACGTCGGTCAGGTTGGAGTAGCGCGTGATGATCTGCGCCGCTATGCCACCTGCAAACAGTCCCGACCAGCCCAGGATGACAAAGCCCCAGTGCAACGGTGCGCTGAAGAGTTCTTCCATGAACCAGAAGGCATGGCCCCATTCGTTCAGACCCACGTTCGGCAGAATCATGAGCGGTCCGGCAATCGCCATGACCAGCGGGAACGAGGTGCCCCGGGCATACAGCGGCAGACGGGTCATGGCATACAGGTAGCTCGCCACGCCGCACACGATGTACATCGGGAAGGAGCCGTAGAACACCACGACGTGACTCGGGGTGAAGCTCGTGTCACGGATGATGACCTGGTGCCAGGAGGCATCCTGCTCGGTGAAGAAGCTGCCGCCCCAGTAAACACCAAACAGATATACGCCCAGCCACATCATCCAGTAGAAGTAACGCTTGATTTCCAGCTTGGGGTCAAGATTGTCCAGGTTGGTGTCGCGCGTCTTCCAGATCCAGCCCCAGGTGACCAGGGCAAAGATCGGCATCACGATCATGTGCACACGCCACAATCCCATCCAGACTTTCTCGAATTCCGGCTCCATCGAGTCCATCCCGTGCGAGTATGCAAATGTGCGTTGATACCAAATCCAGAATATCGCCACCGCCAGCATGGTGATCAGTCCAAACTTGTACCACCTTGAGTCATACCACAGCGACATGTCGTAATCACGACCGCCTGACTTCGCCTGGCTTGACGTTCCTAGTGTTGTTGCCATTATGTTTCCTCCTGCTTCTTTTGCGTTAATCAAGTACTGCGCCTGCCTACCCGGCGAGTTGCTTCCTCCCTTCTTCCCGCCGGCAGCAAGCTTCGCCCATCTCTCTACTGCTGTCTTGCTACTGCTGCAATCCTGTACCGCTTCATACCGCCAGTATCCTGCCAACTATCCTGCTACCGCGGTTGCTGCCAAGTTTCCTGTTTCCTTTGTGCTGCCGAGTTGTTTCCAATTGTTTCAAGTTGTTTCTGCAATATTGGTACTATCAGTAACAATATTGGTACCACCAATTTTGTTGCTACCAGTACTTTACATACCCACAACCCCGTAAAGACTATCCCCGAAGATTCTACAAGTCAAGCAGTTTGCAGATTCCGCCAATCACTTCCCCTTGAAAAACCGCAGAACAAGCTCTCCTGCGGCGTATGAGCCGTATTTGATGATCCTTAACGGCCATGAATTTGCCTTTTCCAGGAGCAAAACGCCAGCCTGAAATTACGAATTACCACAGAGACAGTATTCCATCCAGTTGCTCTAAACTATTGTAATGGACCACTATTGTCCCCTTGCCTTTTTTTCCCGAATTTATAACGACTTGCGTACCCAGTTTTGCGGAAATATTCTCCTGTAACCGTAACAAATCACGGTCGCGTTTAGGGTGCTGCTGCGCTACCGGGTGCTCTATCCGATGCACCAGCCTTTCGGTCTCACGTACCGAAAGCTGTTTGTTCGCCACAAGATTTGCGATTTCTATCTGCTTCGCCGCAGGAAGCGAGAGCAGCGCGCGGCTGTGCCCCATGTCGATCTTTCCCTGCATCAGCAATTCCTGCACAGGAGGCGGTAGATTCAGCAGCCGCAAAAGATTGGAAACCGCGCTGCGTGAACTGCCCAACGCCTCGCTCGCCGCTTGATGCGTCATGCCGAATTCCTTGATAAGCCGTTGAATACCCATCGCTTCTTCCAACGGGTTCAAATTCTCTCGCTGGATGTTCTCGATCAGCGACATGGCCAGCGCGGACTCATCCGGGACGTGGCGGATGAGTGCCGGCACTTCAGAGAGGCCCGCCAGTTGTGCTGCCCTCCAGCGCCGCTCCCCTGCTATGATTTCATAACCCCCGGAAGATACAGGCCGTACCAGCACGGGCTGCATTACTCCCTGGGCTCGGATGGATTCCGCAAGTTCCGCCAGGGATTCCTTATCCATTTGGGTGCGGGGCTGATATTTGCCGGGCTGCAGCAGCGATATTTTCAGATTCTGCAGTGATTCCGCCACCTTGCCGCTCTCGCTGTCGCCCGCCAACAGCGCATCCAATCCTCTTCCTAAGCCCTTCACTTTCATAAGTTTTATACCTGTTCTACGCTTTATGCTTCCAGCTTCTGTTCGTCATCGTGTTCCCGCTCGGCATTTGGAAAATATCTGTTCAGCATTTCCCCTGCCAGCGCCAGGTAGGCCTGTGTGCCTTTGGATAGCTTGTCATGGTATAGCGCCGGAATACCGAAGCTCGGCGCTTCGGCCAGTCGCACATTGCGCGGGATCACTGTACGGTAAACCTTGTCGCCAAAGTGTTGCTGCAACTGGTCCGACACCTGTTGTGCCAGTATATTGCGAGGATCAAACATGGTACGCAGCAAACCCTCGATCTCCAGCACCGGATTGAGATTGGTACGAACTTTTTTTATCGTATTCACCAGATCGCTTAGCCCCTCCAGGGCGTAATATTCGCACTGCATCGGTATCATTACCGCATGGGCTGCGCACAAACCATTGAGTGTCAGCAGATTGAGTGCCGGGGGGCAATCGATGAGAATGAAGTCATATTCTCCGACCACCACTTCCAGAGCTTCTTTCAGGCGCGTTTCCCGTTGGGGTAGATCCACCATCTCTATTTCAGCACCGGCCAAGTCCCTGTTGGCGGGAATCAGATCAAATTTGCCGGTGGTAGAGGCTACGCGCACATCCGAGATACTTTGGCTACCCAGTAATACCTGGTATACAGTGTGATGCAGAGCGCGTTTATCCACGCCGCTCCCCATGGTGGCATTACCTTGCGGATCAAGATCAATCAACAAGACTCGCCGCTTCGCGGCTGCAAGGCTCGCCGCCAGATTAACGCTGGTAGTGGTTTTACCCACGCCCCCTTTTTGATTCGTAATTGCCAGAATTTTTGCCATCTCGTCCGCTCCAGAACGGCACAGTACCATCGGATCGAACCGCGGGTTCGCGGATTAATCCCTTGCCCGCTAACTCGCCCGCTTCATTATGACCAGATGTCGCTCTGCCTCAAGGCCAGGAATTGCAATAGGCAATATTTTTTCCACGATGAACGGTGACGGCAACTGCGCCAGTTCTTCATGCGGATAAATACCTTTCATTGCCACAAGCCTGCCGCCATCGCTTCCCGGAACACACAGATGTCCCGCAAGCCTGACAAAATCAGCCAGATCGGAAAAAGCACGGGAAATAACAATATCGAACCCCTCTTTCGAATGAAAGTTCTCGACCCGTTCAGCCACCACCTCGACATTTTTCAATTTCAATTCAATTCGTGCCTGCTGCAGGAATACCGCTTTTTTATGACTGCTTTCGACCAGTGCCACACGCCACTCGGGCCGCGCCAAAGCCAGGGGAATCCCCGGCAAGCCGGCGCCACTGCCGATATCGGCAATACGTGGCCCGCTGACATGCGGCAGAACCGCCAGGCTATCAAGCAGGTGGCGAACCAGCATTGTTTCAGGCTCACGCACCGCGGTCAGATTATGAATCTGGTTCCATTTTTGAATTAACGCGAGATGCTGCAACAAGTGGATTTGAGTTTCGGGCGGAAGCGTTAATTCCAGGACCTCGATCCCTTCAGCGAGCTGTGTCGCCAGACTCATGCGCTTATCTTTTTATGATCGGGAAAACCGCGCTTCACGTGTACCAGTAATAATGAAATTGCAGCCGGAGTTATACCGGAAATCCTTGCCGCCTGTCCTGCTGTTTCGGGTTTGAACTGATTCAATTTTTGCTGTACCTCGCTGGAGAGGCCTCGTACCGTCCGATAATCCAGATCCTGCGGTAAACGAATTTCCTCGTAGCGCACGCTGCGTGCTACTTCATCCTTCTGGCGCTCAATATAGCCGTGATACTTGGCCTGGATTTCAACTTGCTCAGCCACAAGGGGGTCAGTGACAGCCTCTCCCGCCAATGGCAGCGTCATCAGTCCTGCATAAGTCACGTCTGGGCGGCGCAGCAGGTCATATAACGAGTATTCGCGTTCAATGGCTTTGCCCAATACCCGCAACGCTTCCGCTTGGGGGAGGGCGTTCAAACCGGCTTTCGGGCTGAGCCAGACCGCTTTGAGCCTGTCTTGTTCGCAAGCAATGGCTTCCCGTTTGGCAATGAAGCACGCCCAACGCGCGTCGTCCACCACACCTATCCCGCGTCCGATTTCAGTCAGACGCAGGTCAGCATTATCTTCGCGCAGCTGCAAACGATATTCGGCGCGACTGGTGAACATGCGGTAGGGTTCGGTAACACCTCGGGTGATAAGGTCGTCGACCAGAACACCCAGGTAGGCCTCATCACGGCGCGGACACCATGCTTTTCTGCCTTGCGTCTTGAGTGCGGCGTTGATGCCAGCCAGCAACCCCTGCGCCGCAGCCTCTTCATAGCCGGTCGTACCATTAATTTGCCCGGCAAAAAACAGGCCCTCGATGGTCTTGGTTTCAAGTGAGCTTTTCAACCCGCGCGGATCAAAATAATCGTATTCAATCGCATAGCCGGGCCGTGTGATATGCGCATTTTCGAGCCCCCGGATGGAACGTACCAGTTTAACCTGCAAATCGAAGGGCAAGCTGGTTGATATTCCGTTAGGGTATACCTCGTGGGTGTCCAGTCCTTCCGGTTCCAGAAAAACCTGATGCGATTCTTTCGTTGAAAACCGCACTACTTTGTCCTCGATGGACGGGCAATACCGCGGCCCTGTGCCTTCGATCACACCGGTAAATAGCGGGGAACGATCCAGGCCGCTGCGAATAATGTCGTGAGTGCGGCTATTGGTGTGCGTTATCCAGCACGACAGCTGACGAGGATGTTGAGCAGCGTCGCCCATGAAGGAAAAGACCGGGGCCGGATTATCGCCGGGTTGTTCGGCAACCGCAGAGTAATCGATGCTGCGGCCATCTATGCGCGGCGGCGTGCCGGTTTTCAGTCGTCCAACCGGCAGTTTCATTTCGCGCAGACGTGCGGCAAGGCTGATGGAGGGGAGATCGCCAGCCCGTCCCGCCTGAAAATTAGCCGACCCCACATGCGCCAACCCGGCAAGAAAGGTTCCTGCAGTCAGCACTACTGTTTGCGCTGAAAATCGTATTCCCAACTGTGTGACGACACCGGCGACGCGCTCCCCCTCAAGCACGAGATCATCCACGGCTTGCTGAAATATCCAGAGATTTGGCTGATTTTCCAGGCGGCGGCGAATTGCCTGGCGATAGAGCATTCGATCGGCCTGAACCCGGGTCGCGCGTACCGCCGGGCCCTTGCTTGAGTTTAGCGTACGAAATTGTATGCCGGCCTCGTCAGCCGCAGCAGCCATTGCACCCCCCAGCGCATCCACCTCTTTCACCAGATGGCCCTTGCCGATGCCCCCTATCGAGGGATTACATGACATCTGCCCCAGCGTCTCGATATTGTGCGACAGCAGCAGCGTTCTTTGCCCCATGCGCGCAGCCGCAAGCGCGGCTTCGGTACCCGCATGACCGCCGCCAATCACAATTACATCGAATCTGTCAGAGTTTTCAGAAAAAGTCACTGGAATAGCCGTTAGATATACTGTTTAAACGAGGGCGCATTCTACGACAAAAAGAAAGGTTGCGTAAGGCGGCCGTATCCGGGTCTCGAAGGGCCAGGCACCTGTTTCACGTGAAACATTTGGTTCAAAAATAGAAAGAATCGCCAGGAAAAAGCTAGAGAACTACTTGCCGATACAGAATCGGGAGAATATCTCCCCCAGTAAATCGTCGGCGCTGAACTCACCGGTAATGGACGACAATGCCTGCTGGGCAAGCCGCAGCTCTTCCGCCAGCAGATCGAGCTGAATGTTCCCCCCAGTCAATCCGCGCGCACTTTCAAGGTGTTTCCGCGCATCGGTCAGGGCCTGGAGGTGGCGATTGCGCGCCATGAATACCCCTTCACCCCCGGAAGAGGATCTCCACCCAGCCATTTCAAGCAGCTCTCGGCGAAGTAGTTCGACGCCAGCGCCCGTTTTAGCGGAAAGATAAATTTCCGCTGCCCCCTCCGCCCTATTTTCCCGATGGAAAATCCGCGGCGATCCGCTCATCAAATCTATTTTATTATAAACATGAATGACCGGCAGGCCGGCGGGAAGACTATCCAGAATCGCCTGATCTTCCTCCGTGGCACCCTCCCGGCTATCGCAGAGCAATAACACCAGATTTGCCCTTTCGATAGCAGTGCGACTTCGAGCGATGCCAATTTTTTCCACCGCATCCTCGGTTTCCCTTAACCCGGCTGTATCCACCAGATGTAGCGGAACACCTTCAATTTCGATTGTCTGGCGGATAGCATCCCGTGTCGTACCTGGCACTTCCGTGACGATGGCTGCCTCTTCCCCCGCCAGCTGATTCAACAGGCTGGATTTTCCCACGTTGGGTTGGCCTACCAAAACGACGGATATACCTTCCCGCAGGATGCTGCCCTGCCGGGCTGACGTGAACACCTGCTCCAGTTGCATCTGAATCTTTCCCAGCTCGCTGCCGACGTCGGCCCCTGCGAGAAAATCCGCCTCCTCTGGGAAGTCCAATGACGCTTCCACAAGCATTCGCAGGTCAGTAAGCGCTTGCACAAGAATATGGATCGCGGCGGAAAATTCCCCCTGAAGGGAGCGCATTGCACACCGCGCGGCTTCGCTTGTCCCGGCATCGATGATATCTGCTACGCTTTCAGCCTGAGCAAGATCCAGCTTGTTGTTCAGGAAGGCGCGCAGCGTAAATTCCCCTGGCTGCGCCAAGCGGGCGCCTGCGAAAAGACAACTGGATAACACCAGATTCATTACAGCAGGCCCGCCATGGCCCTGCAGTTCCAGTACATCTTCGCCGGTATATGAATGAGGAGCTGGAAAAAAAAGAGCGATTCCCTGGTCGATAATCGACCCCCGTTCATCGAGGAACTTGCTCAGACGTGCATGACGGGCTTGGGGAGTAGACCCAATGACTTTCCGCGCTAAAGTGCTCAGGTTCTTGCCAGAGACCCGCACAACACCGATACCGCCTCTTCCGGGCGGCGTAGCGATAGCGGCAATAATGTCAGAATTTTCCATCCGACATTCACCCGGCGAGAGGTTCATTCAGTCAGATATGAGGATTCCAGGCGTTAACTGCTTGCAGGTTAGCAGGTTCACACTTGCTAATTCGCTTTTTTCTGCTTGCCGGCAGCTGCTGCGGAGCCCTCGATCATGCGCGTGATTTGCCATTGCTGCAAGATGGAAAGGACGTTGTTTACCAGTGAATACAGCACCAGTCCAGCCGGAAAGAAGAAGAAGAAGATACTGAAGGCGAAAGGCATAATCTGCGTCACCTTGGCCTGGATGGGGTCTGTTGCAGGCGGATTGAGCCTCGTCTGAATAAACATGGAAATGCCCATGATTACCGGCAGTACATAATAAGGATCGGGCGATGACAAATCCTGTATCCATAAGGCAAAGGGTGCGTTACGCAATTCAACGCTAGCGAGCAGAACCCAGTACAGCGAGATGAATACGGGAATCTGGACGATGATGGGCAGGCACCCGCCCATGGGGTTAATTTTTTCCGTCTTGTAAAAATCCATCATCGCCTGGTTCAGGCGCTGACGGTCGTGGCCGTGCTGTTCACGCAGTCGCTGCAGCTTTGGCGTGACCAGCCGTAATTTTGCCATGGAACGATAGCCTGCCGCGGATAATGGGAAAAACGCTATCTTGACGGACATGGTCAGGAGAATAATAGCCACTCCCCAGTTTCCGGTCCAGGAATGGAACAACGACAACAACCAGAACAGGGGCGCGCCAATTATCGTCAGCCATCCGTAATCGACCGTAAGATCCAGTCCTGGCGCGATTGATGCGAGTTTGCTCTGTTCCTCCGGGCCGGCATAGAGCGGAACGCTGACCGTGGCGGTTTCGCCAGGCTCAATTGTGCCCACAGGTACGATCACACCGGCGGAATACTCGTTTTCGCTGAGACGCTTCGCGTAATACTCGCGCGGTTGCTTATCCTTAGGCAGCCACGCTGCAAGAAAGTATTGCTGCAGCATGGCAATCCAGCCATTATCCGCATTTTTTGGATACGTTGCGGTGCCCTTGTCGAGCGCGGAGAATTCGATCTTCTTGAATTTATCCTGCTCGGTAAAAAGCGCTGCGCCGGTATACGTGGGAATCATGAAGAACGAACCCGCCGGCGGCTGGCTGTCACGTAACATCTGGAAATAGGAAAACGGATTGATGGGAGCAGCTGTATCGTTGGTCACCTCGAAACTGACATCGATGAGATAACTTCCGCGATGAAATGTGTATACCTTGTTCACGCGCACGCCGTCGGTAGCGGGTGCAGCCAGCCGTAATTCGATTTTCTCCTGGCCTGCCTCCAGGCTATACGTACCCGGCTCCGCTGTATAACGCGTTTTGTGCGTGGGCAAATTCTCTCCAATCAGACCAGACTGAGCCACATAGACGTGATCGGGTTGATTTTCCAGCAACGCGAAAGGCTTGCTTTTATCCTCCTTATCAGGGTGATACAGCAGCTCAAGACGGCGCAAATCACCGCCGGCGGTATCGATTTCCGCGACCACCATGTCGGTCTTGACAACTATCTTTTCCCCTGACTCCAGCCTGTCGATTGCCTTAACCGGAGCGCCGTCCGCTGCGGTTTCGCTTTTCGCGGGCTGTGTCGAAATCAGTTTATCCCCGGGAACCGGCGCCCCTTCCTGAGCACTTGGAGGCGGCTGATTTCGCGATCCCTGAGGCGCGGGCGCCGATGATGTCGGAGGGGCCGGCGGAAGTTGTTCTTTCTGCCAGGCGTCCCACAGAAACAGCATCGACGTTGAAAAAATCAGGAACAGTACAAATTTTTGTGTATCCATCTTGCTTTGCGTTTTTATGTTTTGCGATACGCGTATCGGTATCGAAGTAATTCAGGTCTGATAAGTTCTATGGAACAGGATCATGTCCACCGCGAGCCCAGGGATTGCAGCGCAGTATCCGCCATACACTGAGGAATATCCCACGCAGCGCGCCATGTCTGGCTAGCGCCTCACATGCATAGTGTGAACAAGAGGGGCTGAACCGGCACGAGGGTCCAAAAAAAGGACTCAGGCAATATTGGTAGAGCTTGATAAATCCAATAATTATCCGCGACATCGCTGCAATTGAACCATGAGACTTTCGAGTTCTCCCGCCATTCGTGACAAATCGTTATGACTGACGCGACGGCGCAGTCGCACCACCAGATCAAGGCCCGCCAATTCATGTTGCCGCGCACGAAACACTTCCCGCAACAAGCGCTTCGTCCTGTTACGTCTCACGGCCAGCCGCTCGATTTTACCAGCGACAATCAGCCCCAATCTAGAATTTAACAGACCGTTGGGTTTTGCGAAAATCTGAAGAAGTTCGCTGCGGGCAGAACATCTGAATCGAATAACCGAGGAGAATTCTTCTGCTTTACGCAACCGGTGAGTTTTCGGAAAGCGAATAATACGATTCCTCTAGGTGCATTTGACGCTGCCGGTTATACCCCCAGGCGAACTCGCCCCTTTGCGCGGCGAGCCCGTATAACAGCCGCCCCGCCTGTGGTTTTCATGCGAACCCGAAAGCCATGGGTTCGCTTTCTTCGCGTGACGGATGGTTGATAAGTGCGTTTCATCGCTTCCCCTGGGTCTGGTAAATAAAACTCGGCATTACAACTCTTTACGGAGGTTGATGTCAACCAATATTTTTTTCTCCCCCTGTGGATAAGTAGGTAGGAAGAGTCTAAAATACGTCACTCGCCCCGCTTTCGAATTTCCGCTTCTTTCCCGATCCGCAATGATGACCCTGCCTGCAATGGACACCTTTTGGCTTTCCTGTCTTAAACATTTTGAGAAAGAATTAAGCGCACAGCAGTTCAATACATGGATCAAGCCCCTGTACCTGGAATTGTCGCATAACGTCCCCGAGCCCGCCCTTGTTGCTCCCAACCGTTTCGTGATGCAATGGGTCAAGGACAACTTTCTATTCCAAATTGAACAGATGGCGGAAAACTGTTTTTCTCGGACCGTTCATTTCCAATTAAAGCTTGCTGATCAGGCCTTGGTGAAAACAACCAATTCCGTCGCAGCGGAAGCCGCCATCGATCCAGTCCAGCTGTCTGCCAGATTTAATGCGCCAGCGGTGCCGGCAGGAAAAGCTTCCAAAGATACGAAGGAAAAACGCGAAAAAAATCCCAGCAGGCTGAATCCTTCATTCACCTTCAATACTTTCGTCACGGGAAAGGCTAATCAACTGGCGCGAGCCGGCGCTATCCAGGTTGCGGAACGTCCCGGAACCGCCTACAACCCGTTTTTTATTTATGGGGGCGTTGGACTCGGCAAAACACATCTGATTCAGGCTATCGGCAATTTTGTGGTGGAACATAACAGCGCGGCTAAGGTCAGATATATACACTCTGAACAATACGTCTCAGACGTAGTAAGGGCTTACCAACATAAAGCTTTTGACGATTTTAAAAGATACTATCATTCGTTGGATCTTCTGCTGATAGACGATATCCAGTTTTTCGGCGGCAAGAATCGAACTCAAGAAGAATTTTTTTACGCATTCAACGCATTAATCGAAGCGCATAAGCAGGTAATCATTACCTGCGATTCCTACCCGAAGGAAATCTCCGGCATGGAAGAGCGCCTGATTTCCCGTTTTGGCTGGGGTTTGACGGTTGCAGTCGAACCTCCGGAGCTGGAAATGCGGGTTGCCATCCTGTTGAAAAAAGCACTGATGGAAAACATTGTCCTGGATGAAAACGTTGCCTTTTTCATCGCCAAACATATTCGTTCCAATGTCCGCGAACTGGAAGGCGCCTTGAAACGGGTGCTTGCTTATTCCCGCTTTACCGGCCACTCGCTATCTCTGGATCTTGCAAGGGAAGCGCTGAAAGATCTGCTGGCGGTGCAAAATCGGCAGATTTCCATCGAAAATATCCAGAAGACCGTTGCGGACTACTATAAAATCAAGGTCGCCGAGATGTATTCGAAAAAGCGTTCGCGCATCGTTGCAAGGCCCCGGCAAATGGCCATGGCCATATCCAAGGAACTCACCCCTCTGAGTCTGCCTGATATCGGCGAAGCTTTTGGTGGCAGAGATCACACTACCGTACTGCACGGTTATCGGAAAATTGCTGAATTACGGGCATCCGACCCAACGATCAATCGGGATTTCAATACCTTGTTACATATTCTGCGCGGTTGACCATAGCAGGGAATAAAACAGAATTATTTGTGGATAAGTTGCCACTTTTGCGGAAAGGCTAATTACATGCACAAACTATCCACAGGCAATACCGCATCGATACCGAGTCAAGATAATACTTAACTGATTAATAGTATTACTGTTTTTTTATTTATACCGGACTTGGCGGACCTTTATTAATGATTATTGGATTTTAAAACAATGAAACTAATAGAAACCGATAGGGATACTTTGCTTAAACCGTTACAGACGGTTACCGGTATTGTCGAGCGTCGTCATACCTTACCTATACTTTCCAACGTGCTGATAGAACGAAAGCAGGAAAAAATATCGTTTGTTGCAACTGATCTGGAAATCCAGATTACCACTTCCGCAGAGCATGTTAATCCTGACAGTGAAGAATATGCTGTCACTGTGGCGGCAAAAAAGCTTCAGGACATATTGCGTGCTCTTCCTGACAAGGCACAGGTGATACTTGAAACCGACGAAAACCGGCTTCGAGCCAAAGCGGGAAAAAGCCGTTTCAGTCTACAAACGCTTCCTGTCGAAGATTTTCCCAAATTTCCCGAGGGCACAGAACCCCAGGCAAAAATAACGGTTCAGCAGAAGGAACTGAAACATATGCTGTCTCTGGTGCAATATGCCATGGCGCAACAGGACATCCGCTACTATTTGAACGGCTTGCTACTGCTGCTGGAAGATAATTACTTGAGGGTAGTGGCCACTGATGGTCATCGTCTGGCGTTTGCGCTGATGATGCTGGAAGCGTCTCAGGAAAAAAAAGAGGTCATTTTGCCCCGCAAGGTGGTACTTGAGCTGGTCAGATTATTGAATGACAGTGATGAACCTGTAACAGTAGAAATTCTGCAAAATCAGGTACGCTTCAGCTTTTCGAATGTGATACTGGTGTCCAAGGTTGTGGATGGCAAATTTCCCGACTACAACCGGGTTATCCCAACGGGATACGAGAAGCAATTCGATATAAACCGGCTGCTGCTGTTGCAGACACTGCAGCGCGCATCGATTCTGTCAAACGAAAAATTTCGTGGAGTCCGTTTGATATTGACCACCGGTAATCTTCGTATCGTCTGTAACAACAGCGAACAGGAAGAAGCACAGGAAGAACTGGAGCTTCAATATGATGGAGATGCGCTTGATATAGGATTCAATATTACTTATCTGCTGGATGTGTTGAATAATCTGAGCAGTGAAACAGTGCGGTGCTCGTTCGGAGATGCCAATAGCAGCGCGCTTATCGCTATCCCGGGCAACGATGATTTCAAGTATGTCGTAATGCCGATGAGGATCTAGGTGGCGCGAACTGGCAAGAACAGCTTAAACCCATTCTGGCGAAGATAAATCTCAACAGTCAACGAGTCGAGCAACCACGTTTCACGTGAAACTGAAAACAACTGAAGATATAAGGCAATGAACGAAAAAGATCGATCCCGGCAGCAAAAGAGTAAAAGCTCGACTGATTATGGTTCGGACAGCATAAAGATCCTGAAAGGGCTGGATGCGGTACGTAAGCGTCCAGGTATGTACATTGGTGACACGAGTGATGGTACCGGTTTGCATCACATGGTGTTCGAGGTGGTTGATAATGCCATTGACGAAGCGCTGGCGGGTCATTGCGATGAAATTTCGGTGATCATCCATCCAGACAATTCGATCAGCGTACAGGACAACGGCCGGGGCATTCCGACCGGCATCAAGCATGATGATGAATTGAAGCGCTCTGCCGCTGAAATTGTCATGACTGAACTTCATGCTGGCGGCAAGTTCGATGACAATTCCTATAAAGTGTCGGGGGGACTGCACGGCGTTGGCGTGTCGGTAGTCAACGCCTTGTCGGAATGGTTGCGCCTCATTATCCGCCGAAATGGACAGGTTCATCAGATCGAGTTCCGAATGGGTATTCCCGTTGCTCCGCTGGCTATAACCGGCAAGACCGAACGTCGCGGCACTGAAGTGCACTTCCTCGCGAGCAAGGAAATATTCGGCGATATAGAATATCACTATGACATATTCGCGAAGCGCTTGCGCGAACTTTCCTTCCTCAATAATGGCGTCAAGATTCATCTGATCGATCAGCGCAATGGCAAGGAAGAAAATTTCGCTTTCGCTGGCGGCGTCAAAAGTTTCGTCGAGTATATCAATCGGACAAAATCGGTTCTTCACCCGACTATCTTTTACGCTACCGGTGAAAAAGAAAACATCGTGGTGGAAGTCTCGATGCAATGGAACGACAGTTATTCCGAACAGGTTTTATGCTTTACCAACAACATTCCGCAAAAGGATGGCGGCACCCACCTGACCGGCTTGCGCGCCGCCATGACGCGCACCCTCAACAGCTATATTGAAAAAAATGAGCTGGCAAAAAAAGCCAAGATTGAAACTTCCGGGGACGATATGCGGGAGGGATTATCCTGTATTTTGTCAGTGAAGTTATTCGAACCCAAGTTTTCCTCACAAACCAAGGAAAAGCTCGTCTCCTCGGAAGTACGTCCTGCCGTGGAGGAAATCGTGTCATTAAAACTGGCTGAATTCCTGTTGGAGCACCCGCTTGATGCAAAGACGATCTGCGGGAAAATCATCGACGCGGCCAGGGCGCGCGAAGCTGCACGAAAAGCGCGTGAATTGACGCGGCGCAAGGGTGTGTTGGATGGCATGGGACTGCCAGGCAAACTCGCGGACTGCCAGGAAAAAAACCCGGCGCTTTCCGAGCTTTATCTGGTTGAGGGCGATTCAGCCGGCGGATCGGCGAAGCAGGGCCGAGACCGTAAATTTCAGGCGATCATGCCGTTGAAGGGAAAAATACTGAATGTCGAAAGAGCCCGTTTCGACAAACTGATTTCATCTCAGGAAATCGCCTCCCTCATTACCGCGCTTGGAACGGGCATCGGCAAGGATGAATACAATCCCGACAAATTGCGCTATCACCGCATCATCATCATGACGGATGCGGACGTGGACGGCTCGCATATCCGTACCTTGCTGCTTACTTTTTTTTACCGGCAAATGCCGGAACTGATCGAACGCGGCCATATCTACATTGCCCAGCCGCCTTTGTACAAGATCAAGCATGGCAAGCAGGAACGCTACATCAAGGATGATCATGAGCTTAAGCAATATCTGCTGGGGCTCGCACTGGCCGACGCGGAATTGCATACGCATGAAGACAAGTCCCCGCTAACCGGAGAAACGCTGGAAAATATTGCGAATGAATACCTGCTGGCCGAAGCCGTGATCGATCGTATGAGCTCGCTGCTCGACAGCGAAGTGATGCATGCCCTGTTGCGCCATCCCGCCATCGATTTGAGCAACGAGAGCCATGCCGCCGAAAGCGCAGCCAAGCTTGCAGCACACGTAGCCTCGCCGAATCTCACCATAACGCCGGAGTATGACGCTGCTTCCGAAGAGTACCGGCTGAAAATATCGCGTATGCATCACGGCAATGTCCGGGCCAGTTATCTTGATCAGGATTTTCTGCAAAGCGGTGATTACATTCAGGTAAAGCAAACCGCTGAAGTACTCCACGGTCTGATTGGACCTGCGGCTTACGTCAAGCGCGGCGAAAAGAAACAGGCCGTCAGCGATTTCAAGCAAGCGCTCGACTGGCTGCTTGAGGAAGTTAAAAAAGGTATCGGTACCCAGCGTTACAAAGGGTTGGGGGAAATGAACCCCGCCCAGCTATGGGAAACCACCATGGATCCAAACAGTCGCCGGTTGCTGCGTGCGCAAATCGAGGACAGCATTGCCGCTGACGAAATTTTCACCACCCTGATGGGTGACGTTGTAGAGCCGCGCCGAGCATTCATCGAGAACAATGCGCTGGGAGTGAGAAATCTGGACGTCTAGTGGATGTGCATTGCCGCTTAAAATGCAAAAACCTTGCAATCTCGTGGCACTTCCCGGTGCATATGCGTCCAGTTTTCTGGTGTTGAGCGCTGGAACATAAGAGTTCGAAGCCATTTAAAATTAAGAAGACTAACCGGATTCTTCGGCAGATTACCAGTGGTAAAATGCCCGATTCATTTTCTAAAAATATCAAAGGACTGAACCGCCATGTTGTCCCCGAAATTAACCCTGGAAAGCGTTGACCCCGATGTCTGGCAGGCAATCAAAGGTGAAATACAACGGCAGGAAGAATATATCGAGTTGATCGCCTCCGAGAACTATGCCAGCCCGGCGGTGATGCAGGCGCAAGGAACGGTGCTGACCAACAAATACGCGGAGGGCTACCCCGGCAAGCGTTATTACGGAGGTTGCGAATATGTCGACGTAGTGGAACAGCTTGCAATAGACCGGGTAAAGGCGCTGTTTAATGCGGAATATGTGAATGTTCAGCCGCATTCCGGATCGCAGGCCAACGCCGCGGTGTATTTGACGGCCCTGAAGCCGGGCGATACGCTCCTTGGCATGTCGCTCGCCCATGGCGGGCATTTGACTCACGGCGCCTCGGTCAATCTCAGCGGCAAAATTTTCAATGCGGTTTCCTACGGACTCGATCCAAAAACCGAAGAGCTCGATTACGAAGAAGTGGCACGCCTCGCGCACGAACACAAGCCTAAAATGATCGTTGCAGGGGCTTCCGCTTATGCGTTAGTGATAGACTGGAAGCGTTTTCGCAAGATCGCCGATGAAGTGGGCGCCTATTTATTCGTCGATATGGCGCACTACGCAGGATTGGTAGCAGCAGGGTATTATCCCAACCCTGTCGGCATTGCAGATTTTGTCACGAGCACCACGCACAAAACATTGCGCGGGCCGCGCGGCGGATTCATCATGGCCAGGCCGGAGCATGAGAAAGCGCTTAATTCAGCCATTTTTCCCCAAACTCAGGGCGGCCCACTGATGCACGTAATCGCAGCCAAGGCGGTAGCTTTCAAAGAAGCCGCCAGCGAAGAATTCAAGAATTACCAGGAACAGGTGATCGATAACGCGCGCGTGATGACCAAGGTGTTGCAGGAGCGCGGTCTGCGCATCGTCTCCGGGCGCACCGATTGTCATATGTTTCTGGTGGACTTGCGCCCCAAGCATATTACCGGCAAGCAGGCGGCCGAGTCGCTGGAGTTGGCGCACATCACCGTCAACAAGAATGCCATACCCAATGATCCGCAAAAGCCTTTTGTCACCAGCGGGATCCGTATCGGCACGCCAGCCATGACGACGCGTGGTTTCAAGGAAATTGAAGCGGAACAACTGGCGAATCTGGTTGCCGATGTGCTGGATGCGCCCGCCGATGTCGCGGTGCTTTCGCACGTGGCGCATGAGGCAAGATCCCTATGTGCGAAATTCCCCGTTTATCAGCGTTGATTTGTGCAAGGGTCGAAATTGCCGCTGCCGCAGGGGGAGCGGCTATGGGCAGCACCGGCCGATTTAACGGCTCATTCTCTTGACTTGAATATGAATCATGAAATGCCCCTTCTGCAATGCAGATGACACAAGCGTAATCGACTCCCGGGTAAGCGAGGAAGGCGACAGAATACGCCGCCGCCGCCGTTGCCCTGTATGCGATAAACGCTTTACCACCTATGAAACGGTGGAACTGCGTTTGCCTCAGGTAGTAAAACAGGATGGCAACCGCACCGAGTTCGATCGCAAGAAACTGCTGACCAGTTTCATGAGAGCGTTGCACAAGCGTCCTGTTCCCACCGGAGAGGTGGATGCAGCGATGGACCGCATCGTGCAAAAGCTTTTGAGTCTGGGCGAACGCGAGATACCTTCGCGCAGGATCGGCGAGATGGTAATGGAGGAATTGTATAAACTGGACAAGGTCGCATATATCCGCTTTGCCTCGGTTTACAGGAGCTTTCAGGACGCTGACGATTTTCATAACGCGATCAGGGAAATGCAAAGGCCGCAGAAGAGGAAGGCAGTAAAAAAAGCCTGATTCAAACCCAGCATCCAGCAACTCTTCATCATTCCCTACTGGACAGAGCAGTAACTGAAAGTCGCAGCAGCGCCCCGCATTTCGGAATTATGGGTTCCCATATGTTCTCGTCAACCGATTACGGCTACATGGCCCAAGCCTTGCGGCTTGCCGAAAAAGGGCTGTATAGCACCAGCCCCAATCCCCGCGTCGGCTGCGTACTGGTGCGCGGCGATCAGGTAGTGGGCAGCGGCTGGCACGAACGCGCGGGCGAGCCTCATGCCGAAATAAACGCTCTTGCTGCAGCCGGCGCGGCGGCGCGAGGCGCGACTGCTTATCTTACGCTGGAGCCGTGCAGTCATCATGGACGCACCCCTCCTTGTGCCGACGCATTGATCAAAGCTGGCATTGCCAGACTCGTAACAGCCATGCAGGACCCAAATCCCCTGGTATCAGGCAGGGGCTGCGCGCTGCTGCAAAATGCCGGGATAGAAGTGCAAACCGGTTTAATGGAAGCAGAAGCAAAGGCGCTGAATATCGGTTTCATCGCCCGCATGACGCATGGGCGACCGTGGGTAAGAATGAAAATAGCGGCGAGTCTCGATGGCAAGACCGCACTCAACAATGGCATCAGCCAATGGATTACCAGTGAGGCAGCGCGGCGCGATGGCCATCGGCTCCGAGCCCGGTCCTGTGCAGTCATGACTGGTATTGGCACTGTGCTGGCGGACAATCCGCAACTCACGGTCCGCCACATGGAAACCAGTCGCGAAAACATCAGGCAGCCGCTCCGGGTGGTAGTGGATAGCCGTCTGGAAATCCCAGTGGACGCCAGCCTGTTGCGGGGGGGCGGAGAATTGATTTTTACCACAAGCGCCAGCGAGGGTAAAATCCTGGCGTTACATGACATGGGCGCGCGCGTGATCGTATTGCCGGGGGAAAATAACGGTGTCGATCTGGCTGCAATGATGCAGAGGCTTGCCGATTTTGAAATAAACGAGCTGCTGGTTGAGGCGGGCTGCAAATTGAATGGCTCGCTTATCCAGGCGGGACTGGTGGATGAGCTGGTGATTTATCTTGCGCCATATCTGATAGGTGATATGGCGCGCGGCATGTTAAAGCTGCCGGAATTATCGAATCTTGCGGAAAAGCGTGCGCTCAAGATTCATGATTTGCGAACGATTGGGCCGGACATTCGTATCATCAGCCGTTTTTCGTAGACGGCATCAAGAAAAGTTTTAGGGTTTTAGGGCTGTCCTCATGTTTTAGCCGGGTATTTGGTAAGTTTTCGCTGCAGCGTCCGGCGATGCATGTTGAGTATTCTCGCTGTTACGGAAACATTGCCTTTGTTCTCATTCAGGACGCGCTGAATATATTCCCATTCAAGCCGCCCAACCGACAGCGGATGCGAGCGAATCTGCACATCCGCATCGCCTGAAGTGCGCTCAAATGCAAGCAAGATTTCATCCACATCGACGGGTTTCGCCAGATAATGCGTTGCCCCGAGTTTGATAGCCTCCACCGCAGTGGCGATACTGGCATAACCAGTCAACATGACTATGCGGGTACCGGGATCAAGCATTTGCAGTTTTTCAACCAGGGTCAATCCGGAAGTGCCGGGTAGCCGGAGGTCGATAACCGCATATTCGGGCGTGCAAAGCTCGACACATTCCAAAGCCTGTTCGACGGTATGCGCGCAGGTGACATCGAACCCGCGTTTTGTCATTGCGTTCGCGAGAACGGTACAAAAAGTCGTATCGTCGTCGACAATCAGCAAAGTGGGGCGATCCTCCACTTCCATCGTCGTAACCATTGTCATATTGATTGCCGTATCAGAGGTAGTATAACTTGAGTACAGGCACCGCCTTCCCGATTGGTAAGGCGCACAGTGCCGCCAAACCGCTCGATATTGGCGTTCGCTAGAAATAAGCCGATTCCGAAACCCTGCCCTGGCGCCTTGCTCGTAAAGAAAGGTTGGCCCGCGCGCTGTACGGCTTCCCCGGTGAGTCCCTCGCCGTAGTCGAGTATTTTAAGGTGTAATTCCTCATAGTTCCAGGTCACTTCTATCTCAATATGTTTCAGTGAGGCATCGGCCGCATTATTCAACAGATTTAAAATCGACTGGCTCAATAACTGCGTATTCAGGATTTGGGGAGCGGGCTGTACGCCGCTGCCGCGGTAAGTAAACTGGACGGCTGGCCGCATCAATTGCCATTTATCCAATACCTGGCGCAAAAAATAATCGACAGCCTGACCGCTGCCGTCTTCCGCTCGCGCTTGACCGGCATCGGCCAGCAATTGTGTCAATGTACGCTTGCACTGGGTGATCTGATCGCGCAGTATTCGGATATTGCCTTGAAATTCGCTATTTTCCGTATGTTCATTCTGCAGTTCCCCGGTTACCACCGCCATCGTTGCCAGCGGCGTACCGAGTTCGTGCGCCGCGCCTGCAGCCAATGTCCCAAGCGCGATGATCTGTTCATTACGTAATGCCTGTTCGCGCGCCAGTGCCAGGTCCTTGTCGCGTTCGCGTATCGAAATCCCCATCTTGACAACGAACCAGGCGATCAATACGGTGCTTAGCACAAATGCCAGCCACATTCCGGACACATGCAGGTTGAACTCGCTGTTATGCTCTTCATGATCATGCGGCAACGGTACATAATAAAAAAGCAGCAGCGTGTAACAGCTTATCGTGATTGCGGCCATTACCCAGGTGTAAGCCCAGGGCAAGGCGGCGGCGGCAATCGTCAGCGGCAAGAGATACAGAGAGATAAAAGGATTGGTCGAGCCGCCGCTGAAATACAGCAATGCGCTTAATGCAAAGACATCAACCAATAGCTGAACAAAAAACTCGACGCTCGAAACCGGCCACTTGCGGCGGAGGCGTATCCATGTTGCGACGTTCAAGACGCCCAGCATAACCGCTACCGCAACCATTTCGGACCACGGCAGCTCCATTTCGAGTACCCAGTGCGCCAGTGCAAAAGTCAGGCATTGAGCCGCAATGACAATATTCCTGAGCAGGAACAGTCGGTGCAAATTCTTGCTTAGCGGCGATTGGCTGGAATCACTGAACATTTTCGTTGCTGGTTCCTGCGCGACGTGTTTGTGTAATATGTAAGCTGGACATTAGCGTATATTGCCATTCAGGATCCCGCAGCAAATTGCCCCATGCCTTCTTGTCCTGAACAGGCGTGCAATCAGAGGTTATTGTATTTGAAATTGGAGGGTTTGATGTTCACCGGAATTGTCGAAGCGGTTGGCGAGATAAAACAAGCCGTCTCACGGGAGGGTGGCATAGCCTTGAGTATTGCCCCTGCGCCCGGCAAACTGGACCTGGGCGATATCAAAACTGGGGATAGCATCTCGGTAAATGGTGTCTGCCTCACCGTTGTCGTGTTAGAAAAGGAAACGTTTTCGGTGGATGTATCATACGAAACATTGAGCTGTACCGAAGGTCTGGATAAACAGGGGGGGCGAGTCAACCTCGAAAGGGCACTGCGCCTGTCGGACAGACTCGACGGCCATCTGGTAAGCGGCCACGTGGACGGCATCGGTGATGTGGTCAGGTTCGAGCCGGCAGGAGAAAGTTATTTACTGGCGATCAAGGCGCCCCGCTCATTATTGAAGTATATTGCCAGGAAAGGTTCAATCACGGTGAACGGCGTCAGTTTGACGGTAAATCGAATAGAAGGAGACGAGTTGGAGACCAATCTCATTCCTCACACCCTGGCTGTAACGACATTGAAGGATTTGCGTCTTGGCGCGAAGGTAAATCTCGAAGTCGATATGATTGCACGATATGTAGAACGCTTGCTGGCGGCGCGTGAGCCGCTGAATAATGGTTGAGGTTTGACATGGTTACCAGTTCGATTCAGGAAATAGTTGCCGAAATCAGGGCCGGCAAAATGGTAATCCTCGTAGATGAGGAAAATCGCGAAAACGAAGGGGATCTAGTACTCGCGGCTGATTTCGTCACCCCCGAAGCCATCAATTTCATGGCGACGCATGGCCGTGGGCTGATTTGCCTGACATTAACCGAAGAGCGCTGCCGCAAGCTCAATCTGCCGCTCATGGTAGTGTCGAATCGCTCTCCGCTGGGCACGAATTTCACGGCCTCCATCGAGGCGGCCAGCGGGGTCACGACTGGCATTTCCGCCGCCGACCGTGCCCGCACCGTGCAGGCAGCGGTGAATCGTGACGCAAAACCCGACGATATTGTTCAGCCTGGACACATTTTTCCGCTGATGGCCCAGAACGGAGGCGTACTTGTGCGGGCGGGGCACACGGAAGCCGGTTGTGATTTAGCGAATCTGGCGGGGCTTGGTCCTGCCTCCGTGATTTGCGAAATTCTGAAGGATGATGGAAGCATGGCTCGTCTACCGGATCTGGTGGAATTTGCCGCAAAGCATCAACTCAAGATCGGTGCTATCGCTGATCTCATTCATTACCGCAGCCGCACCGAGAGCCTCGTTAAACGGATGGCCGAACGTTCCATCCAGACAGTTCACGGCGAGTTCCGGCTTGTCGCCTATCTGGATAAAACAGTCAATGCTACCCACCTGGCTTTGATCAAAGGCACGATTGATCCGGACACTGAAACACTGGTGCGTGTGCATGAGCCGCTTTCGGTCATGGATTTGCTCGACATAAAGGACGATACCCATTCCTGGAATGTAAATGATACGCTTCACGTAATCTCGAATGCGAAAAGCGGCGTTATCGTGCTGCTCCACTGCAGGGAAAGCGCGGCGGAGTTGATGGAACGGGTTGTACCGGCAAAATCCCAACGTATTGTTGCCCGGACGGACCTGCGCGATTATGGTATAGGTGCGCAGATACTCAAGGACCTTGATGTGGGCAAGATGCGGCTACTGGCCGTCCCGCGAAAAATGCCCAGCATGACGGGTTTCGGGCTCGAGGTAACGGGCTATCTGGAGCCGATAAATAAAGGCCGGACGCAGCACCGCTGAAAATCCAGCCGAGATTTGGCACCGTTTCATTTTCGTTAACAGGAAAAACATTTTCCAACAGTATCCGCGGCAACCTGAGTAAATTGGCGTCTCCCAACGGATACTTGCAAGCCCGGTTTTAATGGCAGCTTTAACCGCTTTCGCTTTCGGATAGTCCGGATTTACTCTTCGTCTGTAGCAGCCAGATCTTGTTTAAAGGAGCAAACATGGCACGATATGAAAACATTCTTGAACTTGAACCCGATCTCGACGGCGCCGAGTTGCGTATCGGCATCGTTATGAGTCGTTTTAACATTGATGTAAGTGAGGGATTGCTCAGCGCCTGCACCGCGGAACTGGCGAAGCAGGGCGTGGACGACGCGGCCATGTTACTGGTGACAGTCCCCGGCGCGTTGGAAATTCCCATGGCGCTGCAAAAAATGGCTTTGACCGACCAGTTCGACGCACTGATAGCCTTGGGTTCTGTGATACGCGGCGATACTTATCATTTTGAAGTCGTATCCAATCAGTCCACCAGCGGCGTAGCCGCAGTGCAATTGGACACCGGCATCCCTATTGCCAACGGCATTCTTACTACCGACACCGACGACCAGGCATTGGCGCGGATGAGCCAGAAAGGAACAGAAGCCGCGCAGGTGGCGATAGAGATGGCAAATCTACTCAGAGAACTGGATGAAGTGACACAATGAATTTAGCGCAATGACACAGACCAAACCGGTAGTCAAACGGGGAAACCAGCCAAATCAGCCACCAAACCAGCCGGTAGCGGATGCGCCAGCCAACACGCCGTCCGTCAAACCGCACACCAGGCCGGGACGTAAAACGCGCCGCCGCCAAGCCCGCGAACTGGCTTTGCAAGGGCTTTACCAGTGGTGCGTGGCCGGCGGAACCGCTGAGGCAATCGAAGCGCAGCTACACGAAACGAGGGAATTCCCCAAGACGGATGAGGAATATTTCTCGGGCCTGCTACGAGGTGTGCTTGGGAATGTACCGCAACTGGAGAAGCAGATTCAGCCTTATCTGGATCGGCCATTGAAGGAACTCAGTCCAGTGGAAATTTCCATACTGCTGCTCGGCACCCACGAGCTGGAGAGTCACCCGGAAATACCCTATCGGGCAATAATCAATGAAGCCGTCGAGCTAGCCAAAACCTACGGCGGCACGCACGGACATAAATACGTAAACGGTGTACTGGATAAATTGGCAGCCAAGCTGCGAGCAGCCGAGGTCAGTGCAAAGTTTTGATCGCAAAACGCCAAAAAAGTGCTCTCCGAATTCGACATCATTCAGCGTTATTTTATCCGTTCCGCCTCCCATGCCGTATTAGGCATAGGAGATGATGCTGCTCTGATCAGGCCTCCCGCGGGAATGGAATTGGCAGTTTCCACCGATATGCTGGTATCCGGCCAGCATTTCTTTTCCGATGCCGACCCGCGCAAGTTGGGCCACAAATCCCTGGCGGTGAATCTTTCCGACATGGCCGCGATGGGTGCAACCCCGCGCTGGGTCATGCTTTCGCTGGCACTACCCGAACCAGTGGCGAGGGAGAATGACAAGTGGCTGCAGTCGTTCGCCGACGGGTTTTTCGACCTTGCTCATGCACATCAGGTGGAGCTTATCGGTGGAGATACCACCAGGGGCCCGCTCAATATCTGTGTGACTATCATTGGCGAGGTAGGGAAGGGAAAGGCTTTACGCCGCAGCGGGGCCAGGCCGGGCGATGATATCTGGATATCCGGCCATTTGGGCGATGCCGCTCTGGCGCTTGCCCATCAGCAGCGGCGCATCGTGCTTGAGACCGGGGATATGGAAGAATGCCTGCCTGCGCTGCATACTCCAACGCCGCGGGTCGCCTTGGGGCAGCGATTGATCGGTCTGGCCCGTAGCGCAATCGATATCTCCGACGGACTGCTGGCCGACCTGGAGCATATTCTGAAACGTTCAAACGTCGCGGCTGTCATCAGAATGGCTGAGATAAATTGCTCGGCGTCAGTAAAAAGATACCTCCCGCATCCGGTGGCGATCCAATGCATGCTGGCCGGAGGAGACGACTACGAACTCTGCTTCACGGCTTCCAGGCGGAAGCGAGCAAAAATCGAAATGCTTTCCCGTGAGCAAGGAATTCCACTGACACGCATCGGTGATGTCTGCGAGGGAGAAGGATTGGTCGTGCTGGATGCTACGGGCCGAGCAGTAACACCGGAGACAAAAGGTTATGACCACTTCCACATCGGGTAATCCACATGGTAGCAGGATGGACGGCCGGCCTGATAGCCCGCCCGAGAGCCTGCTACCGCCTGAACGGGAGACCGGGGCGGCAAAAGGACCGGGTGGGCCTGACAGATCTGAAGGACCTGGGCTTGCGCCGTCCACCGGCGCCGCCACGCCACGCCCTAGTAAGGCATTTGTGCGGAACCACCCCGCGCATTTCATCGCGTTCGGTGGTGGCGCAGGCCTAAGCCCGGTTGCGCCCGGCACCGCAGGGACGCTCGCGGCATTCCCCTTGTTCTGGGTGTTTAACTATGTCCTCGACCCGGTTAAATTTTTCCTGCTGATCAACGTCATGTTTGTTGCTGGCATCTGGGCGTGTAGCGTAACCGGCAAGACGCTGGGCAGTCACGACCACGGCGGTATGGTTTGGGATGAGATTACCGCTTTCCTGCTGGTACTGTTCCTTACGCCCAATAACCTGATCTGGCAAGCATTTGCGTTTCTGCTGTTCCGTTTGTTCGATATAATCAAGCCGCCTCCCATCGGATATTACGATAAAAAGCTGCGCGGCGGTTTTGGTGTGATGTTTGATGACTTGCTGGCTGCATTCCTGACGTTGCTTTGTCTGGCCGCATGGAAGGCGTTTGCTATATAGGAGACCAATATAGAGCATGTCGCAAGGGGATAATCTTAAAGGAACGGATTTCCAGAGGATCAAATGACATGGATGACATGATGCTTCAAGACCTTGCCAGACAGGCTGGCACCGCACTTGCGCAGCAGGAACTGATGCTTGCTACTGCCGAATCCTGCACCGGCGGTTGGCTGGGGCAGGCCCTCACATCGATAGCCGGAAGTTCCGCCTGGTACGACCGTGGCTTCATCACCTACGCCGCCATCTCAAAACACGAAATGTTGGGCGTAAGCAGCACAACGCTTGAACAGTACGGCGCGGTATCCGAGCAGACCGCATCCGAAATGTCGGCCGGTGCAATTGCCCGAAGCCGCGCCCAGGTTGCGGTTTCCATTACGGGTATTGCCGGCCCCGACGGCGGCACAGTCGAAAAACCGGTGGGGATGGTTTGTTTTGCCTGGATAATGAAAGAAGGAATGGCGCTTACCGAAACTCGATATTACAGTGGCAGCCGTGAGGAGATAAGGCGCCAGTCGGTAGCTGGAGCGCTGCAAGGCGTAATAGACCTGTTGCACAGTATCCCGCCCAAAGTCGCGTAAACACACCTGTTGTTCAGTGGGTATTCTTTGCCTTATGGGCGACGCTATTGCCGGACATGAGACGGTCGCTATAAGCAATTGCAATCGCGGAAAGCAGAAAAACCAGATGGATTCCCGTTTGGGCCAAAATGGTTTTCTCATCGTACGCCTTGGCGTTGATGAAGGTCTTGAGCAGGTGGATGGACGATATGCCTATAATGGCCGTGGCAAGCTTGACTTTTAGCACCGATGCGTTGACATGCGACAGCCACTCCGGCTGATCGGGATGGCCCTCGAGATTCATGCGGGAAACGAAAGTTTCATATCCTCCGATGATCACCATGATAAGCAGATTGGAGATCATCACGACATCGATCAAGCCCAACACAACCAGCATGATAGTCGTTTCGGTGGTCTTGGTAGGCCTGGCCGCGCCATCGATCGCAACCGCGTCCAGGATATGCTGTAACGCAGACTCGTTACCCATGACGGCTCCGATCAAATCAAGCAATTCGACCCAGAAGTGGTACACATACACGCATTGGGCCAGAATCAATCCGAGGTACAACGGTAATTGCAGCCAGCGTGTGGCGAAGATGAAATACGCCAGCGGTTGTATTCTTCGGGCAGCGGCGCGCGGACGTGGCTCTCCGGAATCCTCGTTGATATCCATTCGTTTCCGTGGTTCGCGGTAAAAAATAATTCGATATTTTACACGCTGGCTGTTTTGTTGCGCATATCGTTGACATTGCTCCACGACGAGCGTACTCAATATAAAGTAGTGACCGTTGCGAAACAGGATGCCGAAAAGAAGAAACATGAGATCCCTATATCCGGTAATGCTCGGGGCTTTGGCATCCGCCTTGCTTTCTCCGCTCGCCGCGGCTAAAACCGCCGAGGAAATTTTTACAGACGCATCGCCTTTCGTGGTATCGGTAGACATGGATGACGTCCGGGGCAAGCGTGGCAGCGGAGTAGTGATGGAAACGGATGAGGTGATTACCACCTGCGATGTGGCCGGAAAAGAAAAAAATGGCCAGGTGAGCCGGTCGGGCAGCACCTTCAAAGCCGTGTTGGAAGGCGCCCTGGCTGACCGCAATCTTTGCCGTTTGAACGTACCAGATATGCAGTCCCCACGGATCGCCCTGGGCACGGCAAAAAAACTCCGGGTGGGGCAGCCGGTCTATGCTATTGGCATTCCCGCAAAGCGGGCGGGACAGCACCGACGTGAACCGGTCCTGAATGAAGGAGTCGTCTCCAGCCTTCGGCCATACGGGGGCTCACAGTACATTCGTATTTCTGCGGCAATTCCCTCGGGCTTCAGTGGAGGAGCGCTGTTTGATAACGAGGGACAGCTGATCGGGATACTGTCACCGCAGATTGTCGAAGGCGAAAATCTTGCTTTCGCGCTGCCTGTGGATTGGATAGGTGAGCTACAAAAGGGGGCGCAGGGCGTGCGTGAGGGGCCACGGACGCAATCTGCTCCGGCGACGATCAACAAGAATGGGCTCAATTGGCTTAACCGCACGTTAGCGCTGGAAAAGAAAGGGAAGTGGCGCGATCTGCTAAAACTTTCCCAGCAGGAAATCAAACGCAATCCCGCAAACGCCGCTGCATGGTTCAATATGGGTATTGCTTCCGCCAATCTCAAACAATATAACCAGGCAATCGACGCCTATCGGGAAGCCATACGCAACCAGGCCGAGTATGCCGACGCTTGGCATCACCTGGGCGTTGCCTATGCGAATCTCGAAGAATACGCTGACGCGATCCAGGCCTATGAGGATGCGCTGTTCATGCGGCCGGACAATGCGGGGGCATGGTTTGACCTGGGAAATGCCTACTATGACCTCAAACGGTACGCCTATGCAATCCATGCCTATCGCCAGGCCCTGCGAATAGATCGCGAAAATTCCAATGCCTGGTACAGCCTCGGTGTTACCTACGACGAGTTGAAGCTATACGATGAATCGGCTGAGGCCTATCGCGAGACTGTGCGCATTCAACCGGAGAATGCTGACGCCTGGTATAACCTGGGTGTGGCTTACGCGATGCTGGACGAGCGTGGCAAGATGCGGGAAATATATCAGACCCTGCGCAAGCTCGACCCGGCACGAGCAGAGCAGTATTTCAACATTTATATTTTGCCCTGAACATTGCTCCGGTAAGAAAGGAGTTTATGCATGGCAGAGTAAAACTTGCGCCTTGCCGAACACGTTGTCATTCTCCGTCCGCCTTTCCGGTTGTGGGTTCCTGTGCGATAATTATCCTCTCTACAAAGGAAGAATTTCATGGATGAAAACAGAAGCAAAGCATTGGCAGCCGCTCTTTCCCAGATCGAGAAACAGTTCGGCAAAGGTTCGATCATGCGCCTGGGCGCCAGCGATGTTGCCAAAGACATCCAGGTAATTTCCACTGGTTCGCTAGGCCTTGATATTGCATTGGGTGTCGGCGGGCTGCCTCGAGGGCGGGTAGTGGAAATTTACGGACCGGAATCCTCCGGCAAAACTACCCTCACGCTGCAGGTCATCGCGCAAATGCAAAAGATGGGCGGCACCGCGGCGTTCATAGACGCGGAACACGCGCTCGATCCGCAATACGCGCAAAAAATCGGCGTCAACGTGCAGGAACTGCTGATTTCTCAACCCGACAATGGCGAACAGGCTCTGGAAATCGCCGACATGCTGGTGCGTTCAGGCTCCGTTGATGTGGTGGTGGTAGACTCGGTTGCCGCGCTGACTCCCCGTGCGGAAATCGAGGGTGAAATGGGCGAGCCACAGATGGGCCTGCAGGCGAGACTGATGTCGCAGGCGTTGCGCAAGCTCACCGCCAACATCAAGCGCAGTAATACCATGGTGATTTTCATCAACCAGATACGCATGAAAATCGGCGTCATGTTCGGCAGCCCCGAAACCACGACTGGCGGCAACGCACTGAAATTCTACGCATCGGTTCGCCTTGATATACGCCGTACTGGTTCGATCAAAAAGGGCGATGAGGTGATCGGTAGCGAAACGCGTGTGAAGGTGGTCAAGAACAAGGTCGCGCCGCCCTTCAAACAGGCCGAATTCGATATTCTCTACGGGGAAGGGATTTCATGGGAGGGTGAAATCGTCGAGCTGGGTGTGCAGCATAAGCTGGTCGAAAAGGCCGGCGCCTGGTATTCCTACAAGGGAGAAAAAATAGGTCAGGGCAAGGACAATGCTCGTGAGTTTCTGAAAGAGCATCACGACATAGCGATGGAAATAGAATCGAAAATCCGCGCTGCCGTGGGCGTTTCCAATCCGGCCGAACCTGCGACCGTAGAATAGTGGCGGAGTAAGTAACGTCCGGGCTCGCTGAGGCTGCTGCCCATGGCACACAAACCGAGTCTGAAAACCCGCGCCCTCGGTTATTTGGCCCGACGGGAACATTCCCGGCTGGAGCTGGAAAGAAAGCTTGCTCCTCATGCCCAAACTTCCGAAGAACTTTCCACCATGCTGGATGCGCTTGAGCAACGCGGCTTTCTCTCAGCCGCGCGCATGGTCGAGCACGTGATACACGTCCGCAAAAGGAAGTTCGGCAGCCTGAGGATAATGCATGAGTTGCGTGAGAAGGGTATAGCAGAGAATTTAATCGCCGAGGCGTTGCCTAATATCAGGGAGACTGAGCAGGATAGCGCGCGCGAAGTCTGGCGGAAAAGATTCGGTGGGATGCCTGCCAATGCGAAAGAACTCGGCAGGCAAACGCGCTTCCTGATGGGACGGGGATTTACGGCGGAGGTAATACATCAGGTATTGCGCCAATCTGTTGAGGATGAATCATGACAAAACGCCTGGCCACAATCGTGCTGGCAGCGGCAACTATAGTGGTTCTGTTGGGCGGTTGCGATCGCATCAATGCGACGCCCATCAGTGAAATCAATATGTCCCCGGCAAATTTCGACGGCAAGGAGATCATGCTTCACGGCACGGTGAAAGAGCCTACCCGGCTTCCGTTATTGAACATGAAGTCCTATGTGTTGAAAGACGATAGCGGAGAGATTGCCATCCTGACCGAAGGCGATCTGCCCAGAATGAACGAAGAAATTAATGTGAAGGTGAAAGTAGCAAATATTGCGATCATCAATGGTGAACCGTTGGGAACGACGGTAACGGAAGTGGAACGGCGGTAAACTGACAGCAGGCAGAAATGCGGTTGAAGCAAGGCCGATCGGCCAGTAGTTGTTAATCAATGACTCGAGATGAAAAGCAGCGAAATACGCCAAAAATTTCTTGAATTCTTTGAATCGCACGGTCATACGATCGTCGCGTCGAGTCCGCTCGTTCCCGCCAACGATCCCACGCTCCTCTTTACCAACGCGGGCATGGTGCAGTTCAAGGATGTATTTCTTGGCCACGACAAGCGGCCGTATGTGCGCGCTGCGAGTTCGCAACGCTGCGTACGGGCGGGCGGCAAACACAATGATCTGGAAAATGTAGGCTATACCGCGCGGCATCACACCTTTTTCGAGATGCTGGGCAATTTCAGCTTTGGCGACTATTTCAAGCGCAACGCCATCAAGTTCGCCTGGGAATTTCTCACCGTTACCTTGGGGGTGCCACGGGAGAAACTATGGATAACCGTGTATGCGGAGGATGACGAAGCTGCCGATATCTGGCTCAACGAGGTGGGGATCGACGCCTCGCGGTTCAGGCGCATTGCGACGACGGACAACTTCTGGCAGATGGGCGAAACCGGCCCCTGTGGCCCCTGTTCCGAAATTTTTTACGACCATGGTCCGGGGATTCCTGGGGGCCCGCCCGGCGCGCCCGACGCGGATGGGGATCGCTATATAGAAATCTGGAACCTGGTATTCATGCAATACAATCGGGACAGCGCGGGCACACTGCATCCGCTGCCCAGGCCATCGGTGGATACCGGCATGGGACTGGAGCGTATTTCGGCGGTTATGCAGCAGGTTCACAGTAATTATGAAATAGATTTATTTCAGGAACTGATCAAGGCGGCGGCGCAAGTTACGAACACGGCTGATTTGCATAGCAACTCGCTCAAAGTGATTGCCGATCACATTCGTGCCTGTTCTTTTCTTGTTGTGGATGGCGTGATTCCCGGCAACGAGGGCCGCGGCTACGTTCTCCGCCGCATTATCCGCCGCGCCATTCGCCACGGCTATAAACTTGGGCAGAAACAGCCTTTCTTTCATCTCCTGGTGGAAGCTCTGGCGAGCGTAATGGGACCGGCCTACCCGGAACTGATGGAAGCCAGGGTTCGCGTGGTGGCGGTACTGAAGCAGGAGGAGGAGCGTTTCGCCGAAACGCTGGAAAATGGAATGCAGGTTCTGGAAGCCGCACTGCGCCGGGGCGACCGCATGCTTGATGGCGAAACCCTTTTTCGCCTCTACGATACTTTCGGTTTTCCGCTCGATCTCAGCGCGGATATCGCGCGTGAGCGGGGTGTGGAGATAGACAAGGCCGGTTTTGAACAAGCAATGGAGCGCCAGCGTGAGCGCGCCCGGGCGACGAGCAAATTCACCATGCAGGAAGGCGTAACGTATAGCGGACCTTCAACGGCTTTTTATGGCTACGAGAGCCTGCAGCACGAAGGGCAAATTCTTGCCATCTATAAGGAAGGCAGTCGGGTCGATTTCATCGAGGCGGGAGATGAGGCGGTGGTCGTGCTGGATAAAACACCGTTTTATGCCGAGTCTGGCGGACAGGTTGGGGACTGCGGTGAACTGCTCGCCGCCAATGGCACCTTTGCCGTATCCGATACCCAGAAAATTCAGGCGAACGTATTCGGGCATAAGGGACTGCTGCGCAGCGGGCGTCTTGCAAGCGGCGACATCGTGCTGGCGCAGGTCAATCCCGAAGCGCGGGCGCGCACCGAGCGCAATCATTCAGTCACGCACTTGATGCACAAGGCACTGCGTCACGTATTGGGTGCTCATGTACAGCAGAAAGGCTCGCTCGTTGATGCCAGCAAGACGCGCTTTGACTTCACGCATAACCAGCCGGTGACGGATGCAGAAATTAGACGGGTGGAAATGCTGGTAAACGCCGAAATCCTGGCTAATGCGGCTACGGAGGCGCGCGTGATGACGATAGAGGATGCAAAAAAAACAGGGGCGATGATGTTGTTCGGCGAAAAATACGGCGACGAAGTGCGCGTGTTGGACATTGGCACTTCAAGCGAGTTGTGTGGCGGCACGCACGTTAAACGTACGGGCGACATCGGGCTCTTCAAGATCGTGGCCGAATCCGGCGTGGCTGCAGGCATCCGCCGCGTGGAAGCGGTGACGGGCGAAGCAGCTCTGGCTTACATTCAGGAACAGGAATTGCAATTGCAGCAGGTGGCGGATGCGGTGAAGGCCCAACCGCAGGAAGCAGCCGCGCGCATCATGCAAATTCTCGATAACGTCAAAAATCTCGAAAGAGAGCTCGGACGCATGAAATCCAAGCTTGCCAGTTCGCAAGGCGATGATCTTGCCGGGCAGGTTCGTGAAGTCAAAGGCGCAAAAGTGCTGGCGGTTTGTCTTGAAGATGCGGATTCCAGAACCCTGCGGGAAACGCTGGACAAGTTCAAGAATAGGTTCCAGTCCTCCGTCGTGGTGTTGGGCGCAATTGAGGATGGACGAGTCAAGCTCATTGCAGGCGTCACTGCCGACCTGGCAACGAAAGTGAAGGCAGGTGAACTGGTCAATTTCGTGGCCCAGCAGGTGGGTGGAAAGGGTGGGGGGCGCGCCGACATGGCCCAGGCAGGCGGCACCCAGCCAGATAATCTGCCTGCAGCCCTTGATAGTGTTGCCGGCTGGATTGAGCAACGGTTATAACCGCCATCCTCTTTATTTAAAAAAACAAACCCCAATAACTTAAAATAATGACTAGCAAACACTCCCGCCTCCTCATCCTCGGCTCCGGCCCAGCCGGTTATAGCGCAGCAGTTTATGCCGCTCGCGCCAACCTCAGGCCTGTACTCATCACCGGCATCGCGCAGGGCGGCCAGCTCATGACCACGACCGATGTCGATAACTGGCCGGCTGATGCGATGGGCGTGCAGGGCCCGGAGTTGATGGAACGCTTTCAGAAACATGCGGAACGCTTCGACACTGAAATCGTTTTCGATCACATTCACACAGCCAAACTTACGGACAAGCCCATTACCCTGATCGGTGATCAGGGTACCTATACTTGCGACGCGCTGATCATAGCGACCGGCGCTTCTGCTAAATACCTGGGGTTGCCCTCAGAGGAAGCATACATGGGCAGAGGCGTATCCGGCTGCGCGACCTGCGACGGCTTTTTCTACAAGGGGCAGGATGTAGCCGTTATCGGCGGCGGCAACACGGCCGTGGAAGAGGCGCTTTATCTTTCCAACATCGCACGCAAGGTTACCGTTGTGCATCGCCGCGAGAAATTCCGGTCGGAAAAAATCCTGATAGACAAATTGATGGGAAAGGTAAAAAACGGCAACATTACGCTGGAACTCAACCATGTACTGGATGAGGTGCTGGGCGATGATGCCGGCGTTAACGCGATGCGCATCAAAAACCTTCAGGACAGTTCCACCAAGACCCTGGATTTGCAAGGCGTATTCATCGCTATCGGGCACAAACCCAACACCGATATTTTCCAGGGGCAACTGAAAATGGAAAACGGTTATATCATCACTCGCAGCGGGAATCATGGCAACGCCACCGAGACCAGCATTCCCGGTGTGTTCGCGGCGGGCGATGTACAGGATCATATTTACCGCCAGGCGGTGACCAGCGCGGGAACGGGTTGCATGGCGGCGCTTGATGCGGAAAAGTATCTGGATGTTCTGACCTGAGCAGCGATTGAGCAACTACAGTTTGAGAAGTTCGTATGAAACGGCCGGACAAGCCCGCAATGGGTTATGCGGTTCCACCGAAAACGGAACCGAAGATCGACGACGACGCTGTCTTGTTCCGCAGTGCGGTTCGGGACGTTGCGCCGCTGGCTGCGTCCGGTAAAGTCGTCCTCACAGGCAGGCATCCCCAGCCAATTCCGCGCCAGGCTCAAGATGACAGACAACCCGGGTCGGAGGATTCACTCTCCGACCATGTCCCGTCGGAGATGGCAACAGGCGATGAAGGATCATTTCTACGTCCTGGCCTGTCGCGCCAGACTTTGCGGCGGCTTCGACGCGGCTACTGGAAAATTCAGGCTGAACTTGACTTGCACGGATTCACACGTGACGAAGCGCGGCAGCAACTGGTGTTTTTTCTGGATGCCAGCCGGAATCGGGGCTTCCGTTGTGTACGGGTGATACATGGCAAAGGGCTCAGCTCCAGGAATCACGAACCGGTTTTAAAAGCCAGAATTGGAAGTTGGCTCTCGCAACGAGATGATGTGCTGGCTTTCTGTCAGGCCAGGCCCGAAGATGGAGGCAGCGGCGCAGTGCTCGCGCTGCTCAAGGTTTCGGTATTGCAAAAAACGGAACATTTCTGAAAAGCACGAATTGCACGGCAACAATCTTTTGGGAAGATTCGTGAGCAAAGATGCGGGGCTAAAAAAGCTCATCCCGGTGCTTCCCGGCTAAAGGGTTGGGTTCGGCTCGTGAGAATAGGTTTTCTCATGCAATTCCTGACAACGCACACATCTTTCAGCGGTGGGAAGGACCATCAAGCGTTCGAAGCCAATTTCACCGCCGCACTCGATACAATCACCGAAATCCAGTTCCGCCAACCGCCTCAGCGTAACTTCCACCCCTCGCATCTCGTTTACCTGACGGTCTACAAGCGCAGCGTCCACGTCCACTAACATGTCAGCCACCGACTCATCGCCCGGATCAGCCACGCTGCCCGCCAGATCGGCATAACGCTGATCTCCCGAGCGTTCCAGTTCCCCTCGGACTTCTTCCCGCAATTCCAGATACCGGCGCTGCAGCATTTCTTTCAGTTGCGCTAATTGGTCTTCGCTCAGTTTTGCCATGATGGATTATCTCCTATGTCCCTTGCCGCCATTTGCCGCAACCCGCGGATTCATTCCTCTATAAGTATGGCCGATAGTCGGTAAATTGCACTGGGAAGTTTTGCAACGTCAAAAGTGACAAGCCGGTTTTATGAATCTCCAGGATTACGAACCTTTCAGCTTTTTCAAATCCTCGATTACTTGAGCAGAGTTGCGCGAAGTGCTGGCCGATAGATAAATTCTGGCGATCCTGCCTTCCGGGTCGATCAGAAAAGTGTTGCGCTTGGCCATACTGCCGTCACCCCGAAGCGAACCATATCGCGCGGCCATTTCGCCCTTGCTATCCGCCAGAAGCGGGAACGGAAGATTATATTTTTTGGCGAAACTTGCATGACTCTCGGCATCATCCACACTCACCCCAACCACCCGCGCACCCAGGTCTTTAAGCTCGCCGATATCGTCACGAAATTTACAGGCCTGTTCGGTGCAGCCCGGCGTGTCATCCTTGACATAGAAATACAACGCCAGCCACTGGCCCCGAAAATCCACCAGCTTACGTGTTTTGCCGTCCTGATCGGGAAGGCTGAAATCCGGCGCCGGCTGACCTACCTTGAGCGCAGGCGCCTCGGCACGTACCGCATGACTCGAGAACAACAGAACCATCGCCATCAATACTGCAAACATTTTCAGTGATTTCATAACACCCCTCTATCTTTGTAGGATGGGTGGAGCGAAGCGCAACCCATCAAATCGCAACCCATCATTCACACCTCACCGAATTTTCCCTCGCCTGTCTCACCATTTCCACCCCAGGTTCTCAGGATACATGCCACCTTCAACGTAAGGATGAAACGTTGAATACTTCCAATCCGCAACCTGCTTTACAAGCCGTTGTTTGACCGGATTGTAATGAATATAATCCATGTGACGTTGCCAATCTCCCTCGTCCCGCAACGTATGCTCCCAATAACGGCGCTGCCAAACGCCGCGTTCACCCTTCAGCATTTTGCTGTGAGAGCGAGAATTACTATTCGCCAAACTGCGCGAGAACGCAGCTTTGATGCGCCGCCAGCGTTCGGGATAATTAGCATCTTCGCGCAGTAACGTCCAGATACAATGCAAGTGCTCGGGCAGAACTACGATCGCGTCAAGGCTGAAGGGGTATAAGACTTTAACGTGGCGAAACGCTTGGCGTAGGCTATCGACGTGATCCACCAGCAGACGCTGGCTTCGATCTGCCAGCGCCACTGTAAAAAAATAGCTACCACCTTTGACGAAATTGCGCCGGTATTCGGTCATGGATCAATATGTCGTATTGCCTGGTCTTGATGGGTTTCGCTCCCGCTTCACCCATCCTACGCAAAACTGTCGCTCCCACTTTCAGTTAGAGTTCATAGGAGCGGTTATGAAACTTACTGTGGAACCGCTCCTGTTAGCGCTGTGGTAGCTTTTGTAGGATGGGTGAAGCGGGAGCGAAACCCATCGTTTCCTCTAAAATACAGACCATCTCCAATTCCTATCCTTTCATCTATCCACCACATTCAATTTCCTGACTGGCCAAGCCCACACTCGCAACAACAGCGCCGCGCAAGCTGCCAACCCACCTGCAAAAAAGAACGCCATCGCCGCGCTTTGGAGCTGCCAGATCGATCCGAACAGCAATCCCGCAGGAATCGCTGCAATGCCTACCATCAGATGATACCAGCCGAAAGCGGTTCCTCTCTCGCGAGGGGCTGCGTAATCGCTGATAATGGCTCGCTCTGCCCCTTCGCTCATGCCCGCACAAAGGCCATAAAAAATGCTTACTGCCCACAGCCCCGCACCATACTCAACCATGCCAAGCATCAGGAACGAGAGCGAGAATGTCGTCCAGCCGATCAGCATCAGCGTCCCGCGCCCCAGGCTATCAGCCAGTTGCCCGCCCCAAGTGGAAGTGGCGGCTTTGCAAAGATTCAACGCCGACCACAGTAATAATAATTCGACTGTGCCCACACCCAATTGGTGCCCCAGCAGCAGGATAAAAGTCTCCGAAGCGCGGGCAAATGTGAATAGCATCAGCACCAGAAGGTAGCGCCGCATCGGCAAGGATAATACGGACCAGCGCAAAGGCGGCAGTACTACGGGAGCAGAAGCAGCAGGATAATTGGCGGAAGCTTTTTCATCCTGCACACCCACCCCCAGCAGCAGCACCGCGACAAAGCCCGGAACCGCTGACCACAGAATCACCTCGGTCAGGCTCAGGCCCGACCATGCCAGCACAGCTGCCGCGGCCAGACTTCCCGCCACCGCCCCGCCATTATCCATGGCCCGGTGATAACCAAACGCATAGCCGTGCATTCCGGGTGGTGTCGCATCCGCCACCAGTGCATCGCGCGGCGCACTGCGAAGGCCCTTGCCGACGCGGTCGATACTGCGCAATACCAGAATCATTGGCCAGGAACCCGCCAGCCCAAGTAAGGGCCGGGCAATGTTGGAAAGTGTATAGCCAGTCACCGCCAGCCCTTTGCGCCGCCCGCTCATGACGTCCGAATGCCGCCCCGACCACAGCTTGAGCAGGCTCGCTATTGCATCGGCAACACCCTCGATCAAACCCAGCGCCACCGGCCCCGCGGTCAGCACAGTCGCCAGTAATATCGGAATAAGCGGAATGACGATATCGGAAGCGAAATCGTTGAAGAAACTGACCAGGCCGAGAACGATGACGGTACGCGGCAGTTTTTCGTGTTTTCTTTGATCAGCGGAGCCGCTGTCAGGATTGCTTGGAGGTGGGGAGCCGGGTTTATCCATAACCCGAATATTAGCGTAAAATGCAGCCACGGCCCTGGTAGCTCAGTGGATAGAGCAACCCCCTCCTAAGGGGTAGGTCACACGTTCGATTCGTGTTCAGGGCGCCAATCAAGACTCAGCCGGAACCGCGGCTTCCTGAGTTATCTCTACATTCTCTCAAGTGCCGTGTTCTCCAGTTGACGTGCTCTGTGTAAAGATCCTGACTTGGGTCATCTAGTCTGGCTTTAGCAACAGTTTAGGGACGATCTCGAGGATGCCGGCAGCCGTCAATACTTCCTCGCGGCTCATGCTCGCCACAGTATGACGCCAGTTTTCCATCCACCGGGATCGCGTAAAGTCGACGGACAAATGACCATTATCGATCAGCCAGACCAGTTTTCGGATAACATCCTGAATCCGTGGCGTCCCACCGGGAATATCAAAATAATGCAGCACCAGCTTCCCACGATTGGCGCAGAAGTGGATTTCCTTGAATGTACGAAGCGCGAGGATCATATAGTCGATTAGCGATTGCCAATAAATGTCGTCGTATTTTTTCCAGGATGGAATCATGAAGCGATTATAGGCCGAATTGCATTTTCCCTTCTGTGGCAGATCGCGCTCGAGCAGGACCTGCACAGGCAGGAGTTGGTCTTCCGCGATTTGCGACAGAACGACATGCAAGCGTTCCCGCTGCTGGACCCTTACAATTTTTTCGATTTGCTCAAGCAGGCGGCCTTGTCCCGGTTCATGGCTCACCGTTTCCAGAATATCCTGAAAGGTCAAATAAGACCGAGGAGGGTCTGCCTGTGCCGCTGAATCAGAATGTGCGTTCATGTGCACCTCCACAATGGTTTGACGAGTCGCGCAGATAGATTGATATTGAATATTAGTATCGTGGATTGCATTAAGCAGGGAATCTTGCCGCCTGCCTGCCGCGATTACACCAAAGTTGCACAGACAACAGAAAAGCCTTGCCACCTGGGTGAGGTAACGTTACGGTAACGGGTGACGTAACGGTGACGCTTCCAGATACAGAAGCAGATAAAAATAAGAAGAAAGCTACCCCTCTCCCCCTGATTTTCACGTCACCAACAAACTCCAAGCCCCAGACGATGCAAAGCCAATTGCGTGTCAAGAGTGTCAACCTTGGGTAAAATCTTAATACGTCAGAATTTAGGACGTTGCTGAAACCGTGTAACAGAAGGGAGCTGGCATGCGCATTTTGCTTGCTGGCCCTATGCGTGAGCAGTCGCGAGCGGAAGAAATCGCGAACAGCATCAGCCACGGCATAGCGCTGGTTGCCGCATTTGTAGGAAGCCCATTCCTCATCACGCATGCCGCAAGGCACGGGGATACTGCCTTCCTTATCGGCACATGCCTCTTCTCGGCAACCACGATACTTCTTTACCTTTCTTCTACCCTCTACCATGCCTTCCCGGCCGGTAAGACCAAGCGAGTTTTTCGGGTTTTCGAGCATTCCGCGATCTTTCTTCTTATCGCTGGCACCTATACACCATTTACGCTTGGGGTACTGCGTGGCGCATGGGGCTGGACACTTTTCGGAGTTGTTTGGTCTCTTGCCATAGCTGGTGTGGCACTGAAGGTATTCAGCAAGAGGCCACATCCTATATTTTCGACCAGTCTTTATCTATTGATGGGGTGGCTTGTCCTGATTGCAATCGAACCGTTATCTACCAGGATGCCAGCAGTGGGGATGTCCTGGCTGGTGGCGGGAGGCCTGTCTTATACCATCGGCGTAATCTTTTTCGCAACCGATTCGCGGCTACTTTATGGCCACCTGATCTGGCATCTGTTTGTTATAGCAGGTACTGCGTGCCATTTCATAGCAGTGCTTTGGTATGGAGCCTGATATCCAGGTCAACTGAACACACCCAAGCAAAGCGAAAATATGGGCCAGGACAGTTTATCGAACTTTCTCGCCATAATGAGGTAAGCCGACTAGCCGATCCGATGTGATAATAACCACCTCATCTGGCACTCCACCCTACTCCTTGCAACTCTTCACATCCTCAGTAACCGTCTTCCCATCTTTCAGCACAACGGTTTGCCTGATCGTCTTGCATTCGCGATCCTCGCTCGTTCCTACGACCTCGGCCTTGCCCTTCACGCCACTATCGGTGTTGCTGAAGGTCTGCGTTTGATTGGTTTCGTATGCCCGCTGCGATGTCTCTGCCATTCGCCGTTGATCGTCCTGGCCAAGGTGGCCTCCAATCTCGGAGCCGAGGTAGTATCCGCCAACCCCGCCGGCGACAGCGCCGATGATGCGGCCGGCGGTCCCACCGCCCAGATAGCTGCCAAGATAGCTTCCCCCAACAGATCCGGCGACGCCGCCAAGAATACCCCCAAACCGTCTTGTTTCCGCTGACTGGCACGCCGCAAGGAGCATGAACAGGGCTAATACGATCACCCGCTTGAACCATGCCATCGAGATTAATGTTCCATCCATGATATTTCCCTCCAAAATTTTATCTGACCTCTGATTCGTTTTTGCCCAAGGTGTCGGGACGCCGGTTCTGACGCCGCATGATCCATCTTTCTCCGGACTCGTGCCGTGCCGAGTCACATACGGGAAACAGGGTGCTGGATGACGCAATTGACAACTCCCTGTCGTACAGGATAAATTCCAGGTTATTTTGTTTTGCCTGTTTTATATTAGAAGAATTGTGATGAGAATAAAGAGAATAGTCTCCCTGGGTATGCTTCTGGCCGTGCTTCCGATGCTTTCGGGTTGCTGGTATGTGGTCGCGGGAGGAGCTGGCGCCTATGGGGGATACAAGATGAAAGAAAAAGGCTATACGCTGCAGAACCCGATTGCCAAGGAGAAGCGCAGTACGCAATCGTCCAAGTAGTCCGGCTTCAGGCATATTTGGTCTCGCCTTCGATTCTCCCTGACTCCCACTCTTCCTGATCTTCCGGCGGCTATCCTTTCGTATCCTGTTGCGAGGCCAGCCACCTGTTTTTCAGGCGGCTTTCAGGCGGCCTCGCCGCTCGGCGATAAGCCTATATGAGCGCATTACTTCTGATGCGCTCTTGCCCACTCTTCCGCTTGTCGCTGCGCATCGGCAATTTGCACCGGCGTCATCAACTTTTCCATCAACTCGCGGTTCTCTTTCGCATCCTCATAATCCCCCGCGCTGGCAATGTTGAACCACTTATCCGCTTCGACATAGTCTTGTGGAACGCCACTGCCCTTGTAATATAGCACTCCCAGATTCGTTTGTGCTCCGGGATGACCCTGCTCGGCTGCCTTGCGATACCAGGACAAGGCCTGCGCGTAATCCTGGGGCACTCCCTGACCATTGTCATATTTCACGCCTAAACTGTATTGCGCCCTCGCATATCCCTGTTCGGCTGCCTTGCGATACCAGGATAACGCTTGCTGCTCGTCCTTTTCAACGCCGCGGCCTTCGTCGTACCTTACGCCCAGGTTGTATTGGGCATCAGGATCTCCCTGCTCAGCCGCCTTGCGATACCAGGTTACCGCTTGCTGTTCGTCCTGTATGGCGCCTTTGCCCGTGGCATGCATGACGCCGAGATTGAATTGCGCAGGCGCGTAACCCTGTTCCCCCGCCTTGCGATACCAGGATGCGGCTTCATAATCGTCCTGTTCTATCCCCCGGCCTTTGGCATACGCAACACCAAGCTTGAATTGCGCCCTTGCATATCCCTGATCCGCGGCTTTCCGGTACCAGTGGGCCGCCTGCTTATAGTCCTGCGTAATCCCTTCGCCAGCTGCGTACATGACGCCGAGATTGAACTGCGCGTCCACATTGCCTTGCTCGGCGGCTTTGCGATACCAGGACACGGCCTGCTGATCGCTCTGTTCAACGCCGCGGCCTTTCGCATACAGTACGCCAAGTGCGTATTGCGCGTCGGCATATCCCTGCTCGGCAGCCTTGAGATACCAGGATGCGGCTTGCCGATCATCCTGTCCGACTCCCTGGCCTTTCAGGTACATGAATCCGAGAATAGCCTGAGCGGGCGCGTGCCCCTGCTCCGCGGCTTTGAGATACCAGGAGAGGGCCTGCTGATAGTCATGGGCAACCCCCTGGCCTTTTGCGTACATGACACCCAGATTGTACTGTGCTACTGCGTATCCCTTGTCCGCAGCCCTGAAATACCAGAGCATGGCCTGCTGATAGTCCTGCTCGAGCCCCTGGCCTTTTAGGTACATGAACCCCAACATGGATTGCGCCGGAACGTCCCCCTGCTCAGCCGCCTTTCGATACCATTTCGCCGCCTGTTCATGGTCCTGCGGGACGCCGCGGCCTTTCGCGTACAGGACTCCCAGATTGAATTGCGCATCCGCGTTTCCGTTCTCGGCAGCCCTTCTGAAAGATTCCGCAGCTCTGGCGTAATCCTTGCTTAGAACGAACTGCATTCCATCCTCGAAATCTCCGGCAAAAGCAGCGAGGTTCAGAAATGCCAGTATCAGCCCTGTTATTGTCGGTCCCGCTATCGTCAGTGGTATCGATAAGCGCCTCATTTGCACACCATTATTCCGCCAACTCCCGTGTTAGAACTGCCATCCGCCACGCCTCGCGAGCTTTTTCGCTATCAATGCTTTTTGCTCCATCGTCTAAAACTCGAACTTTAACTTGAAAAGCCCCGGATGTGCTGGCCGCTACCAGAACGCCATTCTAACGCGGAGCGCCTCCAAAAATTGCATGCGCGACACGACGAAGTGATTTATCGTTCGGAGTTTTTATCGTGAACGGTGGTTTTGCTCTGCTAACTTCTGACGAGGGGTCGGCGGCTGCGAAGGTGAAACGAGAGATCCTGCGTATTTTTACGGATTCGAACAGGCTTTCAGCTTCTCCCACGCTATATCGCTCTCGTATTTCTTGCCGTTCAACGTGGCGAATACGGTTGCATTGTCGGTCCTTTTTATCATCAGGACAAAAGAATAGTCGGGATTGATATCGCCGCGGGCGTCAGCATCTGGCTTGTATTGCTGAATCTTGGGAGGCGGTGGGCCATGACGGAAAACCGCGTCAGGGTTTAAGGGTGAGTTGCGCGCATATGTGCCCGGTAACGAGCCATATGCATAGGCATAAATTTCTGTTGCCTCCAGATCCGGATATCTGCGTACATCATATTGCAGGCCGCGGATTAACCACCGGTTATCCGATTGAAGGTTGCTGATGACACAATGTGCAAGCGCAGGATGACTTCCCGCAAATTTTGCTCCACGAGCTTCGGTTTTCTCTTTTAAGCCAACGCCTGCGCAGGCAGTCAAGAGGCACGCTGATAAAAGCGGGGCTAAAGCTATAATGAGTTTGTTCATGCTTGACGCTCGATCGCGATCCTGTGTTTGCAGCGAATTAATCAAGTGTACCGTTCGTCGTTCTCGTGAATGATAACCGGATTCAGCAACGGCTCTTTCCTTGCTAACCGTGTCATGTAAACGTAGGCTAAAAATATCGGGTTGTAAAGATCATTGAACTGTATTCATGGGTAGGCGCATGAGTTCTGTATACGAATTTTCGAAACGGTCCAGCCAATCGGACGCCGATGTTCAACTAAGTGAGCAGGGCGGAGTGCGTTTACTCCATCTGGGCGGAAGCAACGTGCAGAGCGCCATGCGATTGACCGCGCCGCACGAACTCGAACTCGCCTATACGCAATGCATGATGGGTTTCATGCTGTTCCATCCCAGCCCGGAAAATATTCTGATGATCGGTCTTGGGGGAGGATCGCTGGCCAAATTCATCTATCGTCGGCTGCCCCTGACCAAAACTACTGTGATTGAAATCCATCCCGAGGTGGTAACTGTGGCGCGTAGTTATTTCTTTTTGCCAGCCGATGACGAACGCCTGCAAGTGGTGATTGGCGAGGGCGGCGAATATATCGCCAGTCATCCCAGCAGCGCGGATGTGCTGATGGTTGACGGTTTCGATGACTGCCGTCAGGTTCCTTCGCTTTGTAGCCAGGATTTCTACAATCGCGCTCGCGAAGCATTGAAAAAAAATGGCGTGCTGATTGTTAATCTTCTCAGCAGGGATAAAGGATTTCAGGATTATATAAGGCGCATAGAGCATGCTTTTCCCGGTTGTGTTGCCACATTAACGGTTGAGGCGCACGGTAATCTGATAGTGTTTGCCTTCAAGCACAGCCCCGGCAAGCAAGTCTGGGAAGACCTGCAAACGCGCACTACAAAACTGGAAGCAGAACTTGACCTGCCGTTTACCAGGTTCGTAAGAAAATTACATCAGCGCAAGCCCTTCTGAGCCGCTCTGTCGCACCGTTTTTTTGAGGGGATGAATGGAGCATTGAGCCGTAACCCATCAGCTGCGGACGGGCCGCGCATGCTCGGCCGTGCTACACGCAAAGCTTACCACTTCAACATACGCAGATTGCTGCTATAACGCTCTGTTTATGGTAAAGTTTCAGGTTCGCAATAATAAAGAAAGGAGAGAATCAGACTATGAAACTGTACGAATCGGACCACACCAAATTCATGCGCGAATTGTTTGAAAAAAACCCGAAACTGGCCGAGGATCAGAAAGAAGCACGGGCCATCTGGTGGGATAAGAAACTGGACCTGGAAGAGCGTAAGCGCTTCAAGGAATCCGCTGTGGCGCAGAAAGCCTACGTCTATTTCGGAAAATAATCATAGCGCTTCGAACACGCCCGCAGCACCCATGCCGGTTCCGACGCACATCGTAACCATGCCATATTTCTTGTTATGCCGGCGCAGGCCGTGCAGCAGCGTGGCGACGCGGATCGCGCCCGTAGCGCCCAGGGGATGACCGAGCGCGATCGCGCCGCCCAGCGGATTGACCTTGGCACGGTCCAACCCCAGATCATTGATAACCGCCAGGCTCTGGGCTGCGAAAGCTTCGTTCAATTCGATCCAGTCGAGATCGTCCTGTTTTAAACCAACCTGTTTCAGCGCCTGAGGTATTGCCTTGACCGGCCCTATACCCATAATCTCAGGCGGTACGCCAGCCACCGAGTACCCTAAAAAACGACCTATAGGCGTAAGATTGAAGCGCTTCAATGCGGCTTCGCTCGCTACGACCACTGCGCCCGCGCCATCCGACATTTGCGAGCTATTGCCCGCCGTTACCGAGCCATTGGACGCGAACACCGGCTTCAGCGTAGCAAGAACCTGCGGACTGGTTCCGGGGCGCGGGCCTTCATCCGTGTCCCGTACCACGGATATGTCCCGGACTTCATGCGAAGCCAGATCGGGCCGTTTTTCCTCCACGGTATAAGGCGCGATTTCCTGCGTGAATTCCCCTGTTTCAATAGCTTTGAGCGCTCTTGCATGGCTTGTTACGGCAAATTCATCCTGTGCCTCACGGCTGACTTGCCATCGCTGCGCGACTTTTTCCCCGGTTATACCCATGCCATAGGCGATGGCAACGTTTTCATCCCTCTGGAATATCGCCGGGTCCAAGGCCATCTTGTTACCTGACATCGGTACCATGCTCATGCTCTCGGTGCCGGCAGCGATAATCACGTCAGCGTTCCCCAAGCGGATGCGGTCGGCAGCGAGCGCTACCGTCTGCAGGCCGGATGCACAGAAACGATTGACTGTCATTCCGGGGACGTTATTGGGTAATCCTGCGAGCAAGAGCGCAATACGGGCGACATTCAAACCCTGTTCCGCCTCCGGCATGGCGCAGCCGGCAATAACATCTTCAATGGCCGCCGGATCGAGCCCTTCACATTGTCCCACCGCAGCTTTCAACACATGTCCCAGCATGTCATCCGGCCGCACGGTTTTGAACATGCCGCGCGGCGCCTTGCCCACCGGCGTTCGCACGGCGGCAACAATATAAGCTTCCTGAGTTTGTCTGGTTGTCATCTCTGTTCCCTTTAACTCTAATTCGTAAGACCCCGATGGCACCCGTTGGCTTTAATTCAGAGCAATTAGAGCGCCGGATTGGCGAATCGTGCGATAGGTGACGCGTTCTTTATCAGAGGCAGCCTTATAAGCTCGAAAATCCCGATGAGGTTGCTTGGGAACCGAGGCGCGAATTTTCATGAATAGCCTAATTCCTCAGCGGCTTCCCGGTTTTCAGCGTGTGTGCCACGCGAGCCTGCGTCTTCTCGGTCGCGAGCAATTCTATGAATGCGGTACGCTCCAGCTCCAGAAACCAGTTCTCGTCGACCAGACTGCCGGGGGTTAGCTCACCTCCGCACATGACATGAGCGAGTTTCGATCCGATCAGATAATCATGCTCCGAGATGAAGTTGCCTTCGCGCATGTTCACAAGCATGCCCTTGATGTTGGCGATACCGGTAGAACCAGCCACGGTAATATTCCGGGCTTTTAGCGGAGGACGGTAGCCCGCTTCCGCCAGTGCAAGCGCCTGCGCCTTCGCGACATGAAGCAGTTCGAACCGGTTCATCACTATCGTGTCTGCACGGCGCAAATACCCCAGTTCCTTCGCCTGCTCGCCGCTTTTTGCCAATTGTGCGGTTGCCACGCTTTGAAAATAATTTTTCAGCAATGGAAAAGGATCGCCATCTTTTGCATCCTGCGATGCTCTCAGGGCAAGTTCCTTGCAGCCGCCGCCTGCTGGCACTAATCCCACGCCAGTTTCCACCAGGCCGATGTAACTTTCCAGCGTGGCAACCGCGCGGTCGCAGTGCATCACGAATTCACAGCCGCCGCCCAGGGCAAGCCCATCCACTGCCGCTACAGTTGGGATCATCGAGTACCTGAGATCCTGGGAGGTTTGCTGGAACTGCGCCACCATCGCTTCCACTTCCGCCAGTTTTCCCGCCATTAGCGCATCGGCAAGATTAAGGCTGCGCGCCGCCTTGAGCACAGCGGATTGAGCTGTTTTCCTGAGTTTTTTTGCCAATGCGCTCAAGGCGGAAGGCGGTTCGCCGCTTTTCAGGCGCTCCGTCGCTTTTTGAAGATTGGCGCCAGCGGAAAACGGAGGCTCGGTTTGCCAGATCACGAGTGCGCGCCAGTTCCGCTCCGCTTCTTCTATGGCCTGTTGTACGCCATCCAGTACATCGCTGCCAATGGTATGCATCTTGCTCTTGAAGCTGAGAATGGCAATACCGTCATCGCCCGCTCCGTTATCTCCGGGCTCGGCGGCGGTATGCCACATCCGCACCGCGTCGGTTTCGAATATGGTGTGGCCGTAATATGGCTCATCGCTCAGTAACCGCTCCGGAAACAACTGCCGGCGATATACGGGCAATGCCGAACGCGGCCGGAAAGTGTGCGTGGATGGTGCGTAAGAACCTTGCGCCCTGTGGACGCCCTGTATATCCTGATTTGCGGCTTGACTGACACTTTGACCCAGATCCCCCACCCATTGGGGCAGAGGTGTATCGCTCATGCTTTTGCCCGCAGCGATATCCTCGTTTATCCACTCCGCAACGTCGCCCCACCCCGCTGCCTGCCAGATTTCGAACGGGCCGAGATTCCAGCCAAAACCCCAGCGTATTGCAAAATCGAGGTCACGTGCATTATCGGCGACTGCATCGAGATGAATCGCGCAATAGTGAAACAGATCGCGGAATATTGCCCACAGGAATTGCGCTTGCGGATGTGGGTTGACACGCAGTGCGCCAAGCTTGTCTGCGGGATCCTTGTGTTTGAGCAACTCCCTTATATCGTCGTCAGCCGTACCTCCAGAGAGGATATATTCCTTTTTGGCAAGATCCAGCACATGAATTTCCTTGCCTTTTTTCTGATATATCCCGCGCCTGGTTTTCTGTCCCAGGGCCTTTGTTTCTATCAAGCCTTGCAACCAGCCGGGCACGGCGAAGTATCTATGCCATGGATCATCCGGTAATGTGTCGCGCATGGTATCGATCACATGTGCGAGGATATCGAGCCCTACCACATCGGCGGTGCGGAAAGTCGCGCTTTTTGGACGGCCGATGAGAGGACCGGTCAAGGCGTCCACCACATCAAACGCCAGGCCGAACTCTCTGGCGTGATGCATGGTGGCGAGTATTGAGAATACGCCTATCCGATTGGCGATAAAATTCGGTGTATCCTTTGCCCTGATCACGCCTTTGCCGAGATACGTGACCAGAAAGGCTTCCAGGTCGTCCAGCATTGCGGTGTCGCTCTCCGTGCAGGCGATCAGCTCTGCCAGATGCATGTAGCGCGGGGGATTGAAAAAATGGATGCCGCAAAAACGGTGACGCAGGTTTTCCGGGAACGCCTTTGCCAGTTGATCGATGGAGAGCCCGGATGTGTTGCTGGCAAAAATGGAATGCTCGCCGAGATACGGCGCTACTTTCTTGTATAACTCGCTTTTCAGGTCCATGCGCTCGGCGATGGCTTCGATCACGATATCGCAATCCCTGAGCTGCTCCAGGTTCTCGCCGTAGTTTGACGGCTGAATGGAGGCTGCCTTCGCGGAGATCGACAGCGGAGCGGGGTCCTGTTTCTTCAGATTCTCTACCGCCTTGACCACATTGGCGTTGGGATTGTCCTGCTCGGCGGGAAGCTCGAATAACAATGTCTCGACATTGGCATTGATCAGATGCGCTGCGATCTGCGCTCCCATTACCCCGGCGCCCAGAACAGCGGCTTTGCGCACGATGAATTTGTGATTATTCAAATCTGCCTCCAGTTCGATCCCGTTTTATCTTATTCCGGCGGAACGACGCGCGGCCTCCGGTTCTCGTCTACCGCCACGTAGGTCAGCACCGCCTCGGTCACCATGCAGCAGGTTTCCTCATTTCCTTGACGCAATCCCCGCTGGGAATAAACCACGACATCCACGGTAATGGACGTGCGTCCAACCTTGACGATGCTGGCATAGAAACTCACGACATCCCCGACAAACACCGGCTGTTTGAACACGAAGGAATTCACCGCCACCGTCACCACGCGACCGCGGGCCCGGCGGATTGCCGGAATACTGCCGGCAATGTCCACCTGCGCCATGATCCAGCCGCCGAATACGTCCCCGGCATAGTTCGTATCCGTCGGCATTGGCACCAGACGCAGTATCGGATCTCCTCCTTCGGGTAGCGATGTGGGTAGTGATGTTTGAATTTCTGCCTCAGCGTTCATTTATGCCTCAAGTGTTGCAGTTTCCTGGATGGGGGGAGTGAAACGTGACCCATCATCCGGCTAATGTCCCTCGTAGAGCCGTTCCACTTCAGCGCGATAATGGTTCAGCACGTGCCTGCGCCGCAATTTCAGGGTAGGCGTCAGCATATGGTTCTCGATAGTCCACGGCTCCTTCGCCAGCCCCACGCGGTATATTTTCGCGTAACCGGGAAATTCTTTTATCTGACGGGCGATTCGTTCCAGCAAAATTTCTTCAAGCGAATGATCCCGCGCCAGACGCCGCCAATCGCGATCAAGATTATATTGCCCGGCCATGTTTTCCCAATTGCCGGAATTCAGGACTACCAGCGCGCTTAAATATGAACGGCCTTCGCCAATTACCATCACTTGATCGAACAATGGATCACGCAAAATCGCCGCTTCCATATTCGCGGGTGGAATTTTCTCGCCTGTGGACATGACGATGATTTCCTTCAGGCGCCCGGTGATGGTTACCCTGCCATGCCCATCGATATGGGCGATGTCGCCGGAGTTGAGCCAGCCGCCAGGCGCCATTACCGCTTTAGTGGCCTCGGGATCGTTCCAGTAACCCAGCATTACGTTGGGGCCGCGGATCAGCAGGGCATTGTTTTCGCCAAGTTTTACTTCCACCCCCGGGATGGGACGGCCCACACTGGTCGGAACGTTGTCATCAGGTGTGTTGCAGCATACCACGGGGCTGCTTTCAGTCATCCCATAGCCTTGCAGAATGGGGAGCCCCAAGCCGATAAAAACCCGCGAGACATCGCCCGACAAGGCTGCGCCGCCGCTCATTGCCGTGCGCAGCCGCCCGCCCAGTTTGTTCATTACCTTCTTCGCCACCAGCTTTTCCAGCAGCGGCCACAACAGATGGGAAAAATGCCGGGGGCCGCGCCGCTGCTGATACTCAAAGCGACCATAGCCGACATCTACTGCCAGCTTGAACAGTTCCCTGCGCAAAGCCGGCCCTTCCGCCAGCGCGATTTGAATTCCCGAGTAAATCCGCTCATAGATTCGAGGTACCGAAATCAGGATAGTCGGCCGGATAGTCCGCAAATCCTCCTGCAACAGGTGAACCGAACGGGCATAAGCGACGGTAGCGCCGCGCATTATCGGGACATAGTAACCGACTGTTCGCTCGAAGGTATGCGACAGCGGCAGAAATGAAAGCAGCAGATCGTCCTGTCTGATAGGCACGACCTGGAGGGAGCTATAAGCATTCGTAAGGATATTGTAATGGCTCAACATTACGCCCTTGGACCGGCCGGAGGTACCCGAGGTATAGATGATCGTGGCAAGTTCATGTGGATCACGATCGGCACGCTGTATCGCTTCAGCTTCTTCCGGCGGCCGCTCCGGCATTTCTTCCCCCGATCTGTCCGGCAACCAGTCATGCAACGCGAGCACGAGGTCGTCGTCGGTTTTTCTGGGACTCGCCTGGATCGTAATGACGCGTACGAGATTGCCGATCTGATCCCGCACATCGGAAAATGCTTGCCATTGTGCCAGTTCTTCCAGCAACAATACCTTGACACCCGCATCATGCAGGATATAGGCGGCGTTTTCCGGGCGATCCGCTGTATAAAGCGGTACAAGCACGAGTCCGAGTCTCAGCGCCGCGTGCTCGAACATTACCCATTCCGGGCAGTTTCTTAACATCACCGCCACCCGGTCGCCGGGGTCAAGCTTTTCCCGGGAGAACGCAGCTTGCCAATGTGCGATGCGTTCATCCATCTGCGCCCAGGTGAGATCACGCCATTTGCCGCTGGACCGATCGTAATCGCGGTAGGCGACCATTTCGGGGGAACGGCGCACTCGCTCGCGAAACAGGCCGTCGAGCGTTCGGGCGGTCTCTACCGGGATAATGTCAGTCAGGTCTGGTTGTCCGGTTTGCATGATGTTTTCCGTATGCTGTTGTTTTTGACCCGCGGGATTATTGCGGCGAGCCCCTGCCTTCCATGCGCTACTCATGCAGTTGATTGCGCCGGCGCAGCTTCCGGTACCATGACTGATGCGCCACCAAAATCCGGAGGAAAATCGTCTACCATAATGACACGGCGGCGCAATGATTTCATTTCCCCCATCAGCTCCAGTTCCGATGTGGTGATGACTCTCTGCTTGAGAGCAGCCGCAATTCTTTCGTCGCCCTGAGCTGGAATTCGGCCTGTCTTGACTGCGGCGCGCAACTTGGCTTCCACTGCTTCGCACACCATTGCGCACTGTAGGGCCTGTTCCAGAATGCCCAGCGGTTCGTCAGCGGATGCAGGCACATAAATCCCCGCGGTAAGCCGGTCACGTGCTTCCCCTGGGGACAGCATCAGCTTGGCTACTTCATGGCCCAGCTTATCTGAAGGCGGTGAAAACGGCATGCCCCAGGGGAATATCATAAAACGCAACACTCGCCCCGCGACAACACTACCGGGAAAATTATCGAGCAATCCCTCGAATGCCTGCTGCATGCGATAAAGTGCATCTTGCATGGACCAATGCAGCAGGGGTGAGTCGGCGGCAGGCCGGCCGTCGTCTTTATAACGTTTAAGCGTTGCCGAGCATAAATAAAGCATGCTGAGAATATCGCCAAGGCGGGCAGATATTCTTTCCTTCCGCTTCAGGGTCCCTCCCAGGATCAGAAGGGAGATATCGGCGAGAAAAGCGAAAGCGGCAGAGAAACGCATCAGCTGGCTGTAATAACGCTGCGTTTCAGGGCCTACGCTGCCGGGAGCACTCGCAAGAGTACCGCCGGTAAGTCCATGCAGCAGGGTGCGCAAGCCATTGCCGAGTGTGAAAGCAACGTGCCCGCTGAACGCCCGGTCAAATTGCACGGAGGCGCGCACTGCATCGGCATCATTGGCAGCCTGAATTTCCTTTAGCAGGTACGGGTGACACCGTATGGCTCCCTGACCGAAAATAATCATATTGCGAGTGAGGATATTGGCGCCTTCCACTGTGATGCTGACGGGGATATGCTGATAGTTGCGCCCCAGATAGTTGCTGGGCCCAAGGCAAATACCCTTGCCGCCATGCACATCCATTGCGTCGTTTATCGCCTGGCGTCCACGCTCAGTAAGATGATATTTGACAATGGCCGAGATGACCGAAGGCTTTTCACCCAGATCCACCGCCCCAGCCGTCATTATTCGCGCAGCGTCCATCATGTAAGTATTGCCGCCGATTCTTGCCAGCGCTTCCTCAACGCCTTCAAACCGTCCGATTGGCATCTTGAACTGCACTCGCACCCTGCCATATGCGCCGGTGGTGCGCGCCGCCAGCTTGGCCGCGCCGGTGCTGGTGGCAGGCAGGGAAATCGAACGCCCGACGGCCAGGCAGTTCATCAGCATGCGCCAGCCGCTGCCCACTCCTTCGAGCCCTCCGATTACCCATTCCATCGGGATGAATACGTCTTTCCCCGAATTGGGGCCATTCTGAAAAGCGGCATCGAGCGGGAAATGACGCCGGCCGATGTTTATTCCCGGCGTACTGGTGGGAATAAGCGCCAGTGTAATCCCCAGGTCCTTCTCGTTGCCCAATAGCCCATCCGGGTCATGCAACTTGAAGGCGAGGCCGAGGAGCGTTGCGACCGGTCCAAGGGTGATGTAGCGTTTTTCCCAGTTGATCCGTATGCCCAACACGTGTTCATCGCCATTGAATTCGCCATGACAGACGACGCCGGTATCGGGAATTGCACCCGCGTCAGAGCCGGCATCCGGCCCGGTAAGCGCAAAACAAGGCACTTCCAGCCCTTTTGCCAAGCGTGGCAGATAATGATTTTTTTGCTCCTCCGTGCCGTATTGCAGCAACAGCTCTGATGGCCCCAGCGAATTCGGCACCATCACCGACACCGCCGCGGTTCCGCTGCGCGAGCTGATTTTCATGACCACCTCGGAATGCGCCAGTGCCGAGAAGCCGTGGCCACCATATTGCCGGGGGATGATCATCCCGAAAAAACCGTTGTCCTTGATGAATTGCCAGACATGGGGCGGCAGGTCATATAGCTCGCGCGTAATTCGCCACTCGTCCAGCATCGCGCACAATTGTTCGACCGGACCGGCAAGAAAGGCTTTTTCCTCGGCGCTGAGTTTCGGTTTGGGATAAGCCAGCAATTTGTTCCAGTTCGGCCTGCCGCTGAACAGTTCTCCATCCCACCATACCGTTCCCGCATCCAGCGCTTCCTGCTCGGTTTGCGAAACCTGCGGCAGGATTTTGCGGAAAATTTTGAGCATGTGGTTCGAAATGAGCGCGCGACGCACCGGCGGAACGAAAAGAATAACGCCGATGATCAGAACCAGCATCAGAAGCAGAGAAGAAATCAAGATAATTTTCCTGCGTAGTTTTGCTATAGCTGTATCACTAACTACCCTCTACGGGACTTCGGATAAAATCAACTACCCGCTGTGTCTGCTGGCGCCGCCCCGCTTCTTACGCTCATTTTATTGTCTACTTTCTTGACGCCTTCAGCCATCCACGTGAGCATGTTTACCCGCTCCAGCTGGGTTTCGTTGTCCGCAAAACCGCTGAGCATGATCTTGCCATCGTTTGCCTCGACTTTGACATCCAGATGTCTTACCTCGGGGTCGGCCAGTAACGCAGCCTTTATCGTGCTGTTGAGGGTGCTATCGTCTACCTGCCCCTGTGCTGGAGGCTCCACCCAGGATTCATGCACTTTTTCGGATTTTCCGCAACCGGCGACCGACAGGGCGCCAACAAGGGTTACGGCTAGAACAATCAATCCGTATCTATCGTTCATTTTGTTTTTCCTTCAGAATTTATTTAAAGAAATATCAACCGGGCCATCAAATAAATCATCCCGATTATGAAGCCTCTGCAGGTTTCAAGCCAGTATCCAGGAGATACCTGTGTACCTGTTGCGGCAAATTTTCTTCCAGGCAATCGAATTCCTGTATTTCTTTCATGGAACGCAACCAGGTGAGCTGCCGCTTGGCCAATTGCCGTGTGGCGGCCAGTCCCGTTTCCCGCAGTCTTTCCGCATCGATTTCTTTTTCCAGATACATCAATACTTGCCGATAGCCGACGCAGCGCATCGAAGGGCTTTCGGCGTTGAGTTCGAATTTATCACGGATTGTGCGGACTTCGTCGATTAATCCCAGTTTGAGCATTTGTTCGAAGCGTTGCGCAATGCGTTGATGCAGCAACCCGCGATTAGAGGGAATGAGGGCGATCTTGACTACGCGATAAGGAAGAGAAACGCGTCTGGGCTTCTTCAGAATTTCCGACATGGGCTTGTCGGTGAGATAACACACTTCGAGCGCGCGCTGAATGCGCTGGCTATCCGCAGGCTGGATGCGCGCCGCACTGACGGGATCCAGCCGCGACAACACCTTGTGCATCGCGAGCCAGCCGTGTTCTTCTGCTTTGGCTTCGATTATCTCGCGCACGCCGCTATCTGCGGAGGGAAGCTCCGAAAGACCGTCTAGCAGAGCCGTGAAATAAAGCATGGTCCCACCGGTCAGCAGCGGAATATTGCCTCGTTGCATAATCTCGCGCATTGCCCCAAGCGCGTCACTGAGGAATTGCGCCGCGGAATAACGCGCCTGTGGCTCAATCAGGTCGATGAGATGATGCGGCACCGCAGCCAGGGATTCCGCGTCGGGTTTCGCCGTACCGATATCCATGTGCCGATAGACCTGGGCCGAGTCCACGCTAACGATTTCCACTGGTAAATACCGGGCGATTCCCAGCGCGATATCGCTTTTGCCGCTTGCGGTGGGACCCATCAGAAATATTGCCGGCGGTAGGTCGGCCAGATGAGGATTTTGGACTTTTATGCTTTGCTGTGTCACAGGTAAACGGCGCGGGACCGGCTTATGTTGGTAGCAGGATGCCCGCAAAGCCATTTTTTGCTTTTTTAACGACGCCTTTCAGATCGAAAAATGGATTTCAGGGCCCTATTTATGTAGGAAAAAGTTATTAAACGCCATATTCAATTGAATGGCAAGCATCGGTTTTTTCGGTTAGAATTCCGTCTTTTCGCACGCCACGCTTCAAAGCGCCCCGGTTTGCCGATACCCGATACTACTCCATGATCCTTGTTCTGAATCCGGATACTCGTCCGGACAGCCCCGAATATAAGCAGTTATTGGCGCATCTCGCCAATTTACCCGGTATTTCCACGCGCGTGCATACTGAGGTCGGCATCGAACAGACGCTTACCGAGGTGTATCTGATCGGAAACACCAAGCCACTGCCTGTCGAGGAAATGCAAAACCTGCCTTGTGTCGAGCAGGTTGTCCGAATCTCGGAGGAGTATCGTGTTCTCGGGCGGCACAAGAACGATCACAGGTCCACGCACTTCAACTATAACGGCGTACGCTTTGGCCAGGATACGCTGAACGTGTTCGCCGGGCTGTGCGCAGTGGATACGCTGGAGCATGTCGAATCGATGATGCAGGCGTTACGCGACAATGGACAGGTTTGCACTCGTATGGGCGCCTATAAGCCGCGTACCAGCCCATACTCGTTCCAAGGCCACGGCAAAGCCTGCTTGCCTTACGTGTTCGAGCTGGCCGGGAAATACGGCATCAAAGTGATAGCCATGGAAATCACTCATGAATCCCATGTGGAAGAAATTTGTGACGCGCTTTACCGGACAGGAAATTCAACCGGCGTGATGCTGCAAATCGGTACGCGCAACACGCAAAATTTCGAACTGCTGAAAATCGTCGGACGCCAGCAGGAATTTCCGGTACTGCTCAAGCGCGGCTTCGGCATTACGTTGGATGAATCGCTGAACGCCGCGGAATACCTGGCTTCCGAAGGTAACCGCAAGGTCGTCTTTGGCCTGCGCGGCATGAAAACCAACATGGCTGATCCTCATCGCAATTTCGTGGATTTTGCCCATGTGCCAGTGGTCAAGCGCCTCACGCGCATGCCGGTCTGCATAGATCCTTCGCATTCCGTGGGTCTCCGCGCGTCCTCGCCGGATGACCTGCTCGATATCATGCACGTAACCGCCCAGGGAGTGATTGCGGGCGCCAATATGGTACTGGTGGATTTTCACCCGGTGCCGGGCAAGGCGCTCGTGGATGGGCCACAGGCGCTGCTGATCAGGGAGTTGCCGTTCTTTCTGGAAGATGTTCGCATCGCGCGTGAAGCTTATGAGCAACGCGTCGCTCTGGCTGGACGCTATCAGGATGCATAGTCTCCATTATTTTCCATAAAAATCTTCTTAAAAAAACGCGAATTCACAAATATCCGCATTGGGAATGCCCGTCCACCTTGCCATGCTCCTCGATAAGATACGGCGCAGCATTTTAATATTGCTGTTTGTATTTTCGGCATCACTTTGGGCTTCTATGCGCGTTGCTGGCGCTGTTGACATTGCGGATGAAGCTTCGCTGCTCACTTTTCCCATTAATCTGACCGATGATCGCGGTCGCAACACCCATCTGGACCATTTTGCCAAGCGTATCATCTCCCTTTCTCCGCATATCACTGAACTGGTATTCGCAGCAGGAGCCGGGGACAAACTGGTAGGCGTCAGCCGTTACAGCGATTATCCGGCGGCCGCCACGGCTATTACCGATGTCGGCGATTCATCCAGCCTTGATCTGGAGAGAATTATTGCCCTCCAGCCTGATCTGGTGATTGCATGGCGCAGCGGCAACGCCTCAACGGATATCGAGAAACTGGAGAAACTGGGCATCACGGTTTTTGTCACTGAAGCATCCAGGCTGGAAGATGTTCCGCGGTTGCTGCGGGCTACCGGCAAGCTGGCGGGAACCCTCACGCGCGCGGGATTAGCGGCGAAGACCTATGAGGAGGAGTTGCAGCGAATCAAGCTGAACTATGGTGGTCGACATAAAATCAGCGTATTTCCGCTAATATGGCATCAGCCGTTGATGACGGTGAATGGCAATCATGTTATCAGCGATATCATCGACATTTGTGGAGGCGTCAATATATTCGCGTCCGCGCCTTCCTTGACGCCGGTGATATCCGCCGAGAATTTACTGGAAGCCGATCCTCAGGCCGTTATCAGCAGCGTATCGCTTGAATTCGCTGAAACTGGAACGAAGCGGATGTTGCGCGGTTTTCCGGACCTCAGCGCAGTAAGAAATAACCATTTGTTTTTTGTGCATCCAGATCTCTTGCATCGCCAGACTGTTCGAATGCTGCAAGCAGCAAAAACAGTCTGTGCGAAGCTGGAAAGCGTTCGGTCAGGCCAGGGAAGGAATGTTTTTCAACAAGGCATTTAATCTCGCAACAGTAAAAGGGATTTTTGAGGGGCTGCCTGAGGACTGCCTCAGGCGGAGCCGATTTCCTTTAAGTCCGACAGGTTGTTAAAATAACGGTCCACGGCTTTTGCCATCGGATTATCGAACCATTGTGCATGTGTGGACCCCGGCGGAGTGTGCAGTGGTTGCTGAACCGCGAACAGTACCATGAGCATTATCGGTACTTGAATGAAGTCTTTATGGAGAATGACCAATGATCAAGGTATTGCTTGCAAATCCTCGCGGTTTTTGTGCCGGAGTGGATCGTGCGATAGAAATTGTCGAGCGCGCGCTGAGTATGCATGGGGCGCCAATTTATGTACGCCACGAGGTGGTGCATAACCGCTTCGTGGTGGAGAATCTGGAGAAAAAGGGAGCTGTATTTGTCGAAAATCTCGATGAAGTGCCCGTTGGCAGCATTCTGATCTTTAGCGCACACGGAGTTTCCCATGAGGTACGGCGAGAAGCCGAGGCGCAACAGTTCAAGGTGTTCGACGCCACTTGCCCGCTGGTGACCAAAGTCCATATTGAAGTGGCAAAGATGCGGGAGCAGGGAAGGGAGATCATCATGATCGGCCACGCAGGGCACCCCGAAGTAGAGGGCACGATGGGACAGGCTGAAGGAGACGGCCCTTGCATGTATCTGGTGGAAACAGAAGAAGATGTCGACAATTTGCAGGTTAAAGATCCGACTCATCTGGCCTATGTTACCCAGACTACGCTGTCGGTGGATGATGCGACGCGGGTGATCAAGGCTTTGAAAAAGCGCTTTCCAAAAATTACCGGGCCGAAAAAGGACGATATTTGCTACGCGACGCAAAATCGGCAGGATGCCGTCAAAATGATGGTCAAGCAGTGTGACCTGGTAATTGTGGTCGGCTCACCCAACAGCTCCAACTCCAACCGGTTATGTGAAGTTGCGAGGAATGCGGGCGTGGACGCATATATGATAGATCGCGCCGAGCAGTTGCAGGAAAGGTGGCTGAAAGGAAAAGACCAGATCGGTATCACCGCCGGCGCTTCCGCACCAGAAGTACTGGTGCAGGAAGTCATTTCGAGACTGAGACAGATAGGAGCAGGACAAGCGGGAAAGGAAGTGGTGGTGGAGGAATTGAGTGGCGTGGTTGAGTCAGTGGTATTCCCGTTGCCCAAAAACTGATCGGCCTCTTGCTCATCGGGCATTTTCCATAAGATAGAATCGAAAGGAGGGGGTTGCGCCATATCAGCGTGCTTGCTCCCGCTATCAGGGGAGGGCGTCCGATAGAGTACTACCCAGTACCTAGCGAACGGCCCCGTTTCCTCGTTGTCATTAACGTATCAAGGGCCCCTCACAGGCTTGAAGGACGAAGGGCTATATCTCGGCTTGTCAGGGCCGCCTCTGGTTCTGGTACAATTCCCTGTTGCGCGTCGTCTGCCCATCGCCAGAGTATGGCAAGCTACCACCCGTTGGACTGAATAACCTTATGTTCCCGCGTCTATGGCGCCCCATTTTTATGTCAGGTGCCAAGAGCCAAGCGCAGGTGTTGCCTGGGCAAGAAGTCATCATTCAGATCTTCTTCTCCGCGTTCATCTCAATAGCAGTATTGGGCAGAAGCTATATATCACCGGCAGGGGACGGAGGGCGAATGCCGTTGCTGAGATACCGGGTATGAGGCCAGTTGACCTGCTCCATATCCGGAAAATTTAACTATTTATTTTGAACCGCGACGAGCAATCAGCCGTTGTTATATCGATGCAATACCTACTGGAAAGAGCCAGGAAGATCCGTACAGTTATCTTCGACGTTGACGGAGTACTTACGGATGGAAGCCTTTATCTCACAGATGGCGGCGAGGAGATCAAGGCATTCAATAGCCATGACGGCCATGGTCTGAAAATGCTCAGGGCGAGCGGAGTCAAAATCGCCCTCATTACGGGCAGGCAGTCGCGCTGCGTGGATTTGAAAGCAAAAGACTGGGGCGTCACAACTGTTTATCAAGGCGCAAAAAGTAAGCTGCCTGTATTCGAAGCGTTGGTGAAGGAACAGGAACTGGATGCTTCCGCCTGCGCATACGTAGGTGATGACCTGATAGATTTGCCGGTAATGTTGCGCTGCGGTCTTGCCATCACCGTGCCTGCTGCGCCTGCCCTGGTGAAAAAACATGCCCATTATGTCACCCGTCTTGAAGGTGGACGCGGCGCAGTGCGCGAGATCTGCGAAATGATCATGCACGCCCAGGATACGCTGGATACCCACTTGGCGACATATCTTAAATGACCAGCCGCCTCCTTTTCGGCGTCCTTCTCGTTATACTCGTCTTGCTGGCAGCGTTGTCATTATGGCTGAATCAGCCGGCACGGACGCTTTCTCCGACGCAAGACAACGGATCGCGCCGCACTCCCGATTACGTGGTGGAAAATTTCTCGGCCATTCGCATGGGAAATGAAGGCATTGCACGTCACACCCTCATAGCGAAAAGAATGGTGCATTATCCGGACGACGATACCACTGACGTGGAAAACCCTCATTTTATCGATACCGAGCCCGGCAAACCACCGGTGCAAGTGACAGCGGACCAAGCGAAGATGTCCGCCAATGGCGAGGATATTTATTTGACGGGTAACGTTACTGTACTGCGAAATGCGGGTAAAGGTCGAGCCGAGACAACCATGACGACCAGCCTGCTGCATCTCATGCCGGATGACGACATCGCTAAAACCGATAAGCCTGTGGTTATTACCGAAACGAATGCGGTTATCAAAGCAGTCGGCATGGAAATGAACAACCGTACCAATGTCACCCGCCTGTTGTCACAGGTAAAGGTTGTCCATGATAACGCACGTAAGCCGCTATAACGCGGGACAGGCATGAAATCGTTTTTTGTCATATTTTTTTTGGGTATGCTGTTTGCGGGGCCGGTATTGGCTGAGCGGGCCGATAAAGACAAACCGGTCCATTTGGAGGCGGACCGGGCTACGGTGCAGGATGCCAACAAGCTTGCCACATTTACCGGCAATGTTGTGTTCACGCAGGGTACGCTGGTTATCCGTTCCGACAAGATGACGGTGAAAGAAGACGCGAACGGGTTTCAGCACGCCACTGCTTTCGGTAACCTTGCCAGTTTTCGGCAAAAGCGCGATGGCAAGGACGAGTACGTCGAGGGCTGGAGTGAACGTATGGAATATGACAGCAAGACTGATACAGTGGAGCTTTTCAAGAAAGCGAGATTGAGGCGCGGACAGGATGAAGTACATGGCGACTATATTTCGTACGATGCTATCAACGAGTTTTTTCAGGTAACAAGCAACAATGGCAATAACGCGAGCACTCAAACTCATTCCGAGGGGAGAGTGAGGGCGGTCATCCAGCCGAAGAAAAAGGAACCTAAACCGGACGCCGGGAATCCATGAAATGGAACCGCCAACAGTTCCAAAAATGAGCGAGTTCAAAGCCAATAATTTAAAAAAGCGTTATAAGTCCCGGACCGTGGTGCAAGATGTTTCGCTTTCTGTTCGCAGCGGTGAAGTCGTTGGCCTGCTGGGCCCCAACGGTGCGGGCAAGACCACCTGTTTTTACATGATGGTGGGTTTGGTGCCGCTGGATGGGGGCAGCATCTGTCTGGACGATGGTGATTTAAGCCAGATGCCGATGCATCTGCGCGCACGGCTGGGCTTGAGCTATCTGCCGCAGGAGGCTTCAATCTTCAGGCGGCTTTCCGTGGCGGATAATATTCGCGCGGTCCTGGAATTGAAGAATTACACGGCCGATGAAATGCAGCAGCACCTCGACGATCTGCTGCATGATCTGCATATCAGTCACATACGTGCCAGTCCGGCTATCAGTTTATCCGGCGGAGAGCGCCGCCGTGTTGAAATTGCACGCGCACTGGCAACGCAGCCACGGTTCATCCTGCTGGATGAACCATTTGCAGGTGTGGATCCCATTGCCGTGCTGGATATCCAGAAAATTATCAGGTTCCTCAAGGAGCGTGATATCGGCGTACTCATTACGGACCACAACGTCCGGGAAACACTGGGTATTTGTGATCATGCGTACATCATCAGCGACGGGAAAGTGCTGGCTAGCGGTATTCCCGATGAAATCATTTATAATGAAAGTGTGAGAAAAGTATATCTGGGAGAACATTTCCGGCTGTGAAAATATATATTCAATCCTGAATCTGGTTTTACCGTAGTTTTCCAAATTATGAAGCCTACTCTCCAGTTCAAGCTATCGCAGCATCTGACGCTTACCCCGCAGTTGCAACACTCCATACGGCTGTTGCAGCTTTCTACAGTTGAACTGAACCAGGAAATAGAACGCATCGTTCAGGAGAATCCGCTCCTGGAACTGGACGACAATCTGGGTAACGACGCCATAGACTATCGAAACACCACGCTTGATAGCCTCGCGGAGCCGCTCGCTGACTTGATTGAGATTCCGGATGATGGCAGCGCCAAGCTGCTCCCAATCGAGGATGATCCCTACGAAAAAAAAGCCGCGGATGAGCCGGACTGGTTTTCGGATGACGGACCGTTTCGCCATGCGCGTGATGACGATGACGAGCGTGATTTTCCGCAGCAGGCGGCGGAGCCACCAAGTCTGCGTGAGCATCTCAACTCGCAACTAAGTCTTAGCCAGGTCCCCGAGCGCGACAGGAAAATCGTCGGTTTACTGATCGACAGCCTGAACGATGACGGCTATCTTGTCCAAGACCTGGAAGAACTCGTCGATCTGTTGCCACCCGAGCTTGCAATCGATATTGACGATCTGCACATCGCTCTCGAATATTTGCAACATCTGGACCCCCCCGGCGTTGGCGCACGTAACTTGAGGGAATGCCTGGTCATGCAATTGCATGCACTGCCGGAATGTACCCCTTACCGGGATCAGGCGTTGCTGCTCGTGAACAACCATCTCGACAGTCTGGCGTCACGAGATTTTTGCACGATCAAAAAGCTGCTGCATTGCGACGACGAATGCCTGCGTTCGATCCAGCACACGATTACCCGCCTCAACCCGAGACCAGGCATGGCATTCAGTTCAGCGGTCGCCCGTTACATCATACCCGACGTGATTGTGACAAGGGTCAGTGGCGCCTGGGTAGCCAGTCTTAATCCGGAAGCCATGCCACGCCTCAAGATCAACCGGCTCTATGCTGACATTCTGAAACGTTGCCATGATGATTCCGCCCGGCGGTTGTCCAGCCAATTACATGAAGCCAAATGGCTCATCAAGAACGTGCACCAGCGTTTCAGCACCATTCTTAAGGTATCCTCGGCCGTTGTCGAACGCCAGCGTCAATTTTTCGAGCATGGAGCCGTCGCCATGCGGCCGATGGTATTGCGGGAAATTGCTGATACGCTTGATTTGCATGAGTCCACAATTTCGCGGGTGACCACACAGAAATTCATGCGAACGCCGCGAGGCATATTCGAATTGAAGTATTTTTTCGGTAGCCATGTGGCAACCGATACCGGCGGCGCCTGTTCCGCCACCGCCATTCGCGCTTTGATCAAGCAAATGATAAGCGCCGAGAATTCGAAGAAACCGCTGAGCGATAATCAGATTTCGGAAATTCTGGGACAGCAGGGTATTATGGTTGCCCGCCGTACGGTAGCAAAATACCGGGAGTCCATTCAGATTCCTCCCGTTAATCTCCGGAAATCGTTTTAACCCCCCAGGGAGGCATGATGAATCTCAATCTTACCGGTCACAATGTTGAAATCACTCCCGCATTGCGTGATTACGTGAATTCGAAGCTGGCGAGGATTACACGCCATTTTGACAACGTTATTGATATCAGCCTGGTCTTGTCGGTCGAAAAGCTCAGGCAAAAGGCTGAAGCCAATGTACACATACGCGGCAAGAATATTTTTGTAGAAGCCGCCGATGCCGATATGTATGCCTCCCTCGATAGTTTGGCGGATAAACTCGATCGTCAATTACTCAGGCACAAAGAGAAGAATGAAAGCTATCGGCATGATGACGCATTGAAGAATCAGGAAGCGGAGCCTGAGTGACGATGACCGATTCAGGATCACCGCCATCGGGACAATGATCAATTTTCTTTATCTCCTGTTAACTTAGAAGGCAATCCCATCCAGATGTCCGGAATCAACGCTGCACAGCTGTTTGAGGACAAACGGCAAAAGCTGAGTCTGACCTGGGACGCCGGTAGAGATGGGGGCGGCAGTCATCTTGATAATGAGTCCATTGCGCAGTCCACGCAGGGGATGATTGGCCATCTCAATTTCATCCATCCCAATTGGATACAAGTACTGAGCGAGACCGAAGCCGAGTATCTCGATGCGCTTGACGCCGCTTCTCTGGAACAGCATATGCAGCGACTGGCGCAAAGCCGCCTGTTGTGCATTATTGTAGCGGGCGGCGCCTCCGTACCAGCCTCGATAAGAAATCTGGCAGACACCACTCATACTCCTCTTTTCTGCTCACCATACTCCAGCCTTGAGGTGATCTGGGTATTACGCCCATATCTGGGGCGTGTCCTCGCTCCTTCCTGTAGCCGGCACGGGGTGTTGCTGGATGTTCTGGGACTCGGGGTGATGATTACCGGTGAAAGCAGTGTCGGCAAAAGTGAGTTGGCACTGGAACTTGTGAGCCGGGGCCATGGGCTGGTTGCGGACGATGTGGTGGAACTTTATCGCATTGCGCCGGAAACCCTGGAAGGTTGCTGTCCTCCAATGTTGCGTGATTTTCTTGAAGTGCGCGGACTGGGGATGCTGAACATCCGGACCATTTTTGGCGAGACCGCGGTCCGCCGAAAAAAAAATATGAAGCTCATTGTGCATTTACAAAAACCCAGCAGCGCTGACCTTAATGCCATGGAACGGCTGCCGATCAATGATGTTACCGAAAGCATTCTGGACGTTAATATTCGAAAGGTTATCATTCCGGTTGCCGCTGGGCGAAATCTGGCTGTCCTGGTAGAAGCGGCGGTGCGTAATTACGTTCTGCAGCTACGCGGTATCGACAGCGCCCAAGAGTTTTTCTCGCGGCATCAACTGGAAATGGAGAATGGGCAAAATAAGCAACTGCCTGAAAATGAACCGTGAACAAATTTTGACAAATGCAGCTGATCGTCATCAGCGGCCTTTCCGGCTCCGGGAAGAGCATCGCGCTTACTGTTCTGGAAGATAATGGCTACTATTGTGTGGACAATCTTCCCGCAAACCTGCTGCCCGAGGTAACGGTTTATTTAAAGGAGTCCGGACACGAACGCGTGGCTGTCAGCATTGATGCCAGGAGCCGGGAAACGTTACATCTGTTGCCGCAACAATTGGCTGATCTGAGACGGCAGGGAATGGAAGTGCACCTGCTATTTCTTGAAACTAAAACCGATACGCTGGTAAAGCGTTTTTCTGAAACCCGTCGTCGCCATCCGCTGAGCGACAATCAGTTAACCCTGCCGGAATGCATACAGTTGGAGCGCGAAACCCTGCGTGAAATACACGATCTCGCAAACCGAATCGACACCAGCGACTTGAGCGCCAGCTCCCTGAGGGCATGGATAAGAGATTTCATCGGCCTCGATCATGCGCGTTTGACGCTCCTGTTCCAGTCGTTTGGCTTCAAACACGGCATTCCTCTGGATTCCGATATGGTATTCGATGTTCGCTGCCTTCCCAATCCGCACTATGAAGCGCTTCTGCGGCCCCTTACCGGAAAGGATGGCGGGGTAATCGAATTCCTTGACGCGAATGTCAGCGTCAATCGAATGTTCGAGGACATCAAACGATTTGTGGATGACTGGCTGCCCTGCTTCATTCGCGACAATCGAAACTACCTCACTGTCGCTATAGGTTGCACCGGCGGGCGCCACCGCTCGGTTTATTTCGTGGAACGGCTGGCACGGTATTTCACAGAGAATAACCAGGTTCTGGTGCGCCATAGGGAGTTGGATGCATAGAATCGGGTTGAATACAGAAGAATAAGCGTCTCAATGAATACAACAAAAACAATTACGCTTGCTTATACCGGCGCCTCGGGGATGCCGTACGGCGTGCGTCTGCTGGAATTGCTGCTGGCCGGCGGCAATAGGGTTTACCTGCTCTATTCGCAAGCGGCGCAGATCGTCGCGCACCAGGAGATGCAACTGGTGCTGCCGTCTCGCCCGAAAGAAGCAGAGGAATTGTTCAGCCGCCGCTTTAATGCCGCGGAAGGACAGCTGCGGGTATTTGGACGCGAGGACTGGTTTGCACCGGTTGCCTCAGGCTCCAATCCGGCGGACGCCATGGTTGTGTGTCCATGTACCATGGGAACGCTCGCCGCCATCGCTGCCGGGCTAAGTCAAAAGCTGATCGAGCGTTCGGCGGACGTGATGCTGAAGGAAAATCGCAAGCTCATTCTGGTTCCGCGTGAAACACCGTTTTCTCCGATCCACTTGGAAAATATGCTCAAGCTTGCGCGCAGCGGGGCGATAATCATGCCGCCCAACCCCGGCTTTTATCACCATCCGGAGACCGTGCAGGATATGGTGGATTTTGTGGTGGCGCGCATACTAGATCATCTCGGGGTAGCGCAGTCTCTCATGCCTCGTTGGGGTGAGCAAAATTAGCTGACTGACGTAACTGATATCGATATCGGCGTTTGCCCGGCCGATAAAAATAGTCCGTTATCCTAAATCCGGTAGTTGGACGGGGTGGAGTGTGCGGTTTTTGGGGTGCGGGGCAAGGCGCGACGACACGGAATGGTGCGACCGCGCAGGGCGGAGCGGTGCCTTCCGTAGGAAGGTGCGATCCCGTAGCGGGATGCGGGCGCCGTGAAACGCGGTCGCGGCGTCCCCACGCTGCCCGATCCCCGCGTTGCGGGGTCCCTCGGGCACCCCATTCCAAGGAGTTGCAACGCAGCCATGTGCCGCAAAAACCGTTTTCAATCCGCCCCGTAGCGAACTCACCAAAAAGGTGAAGCTCAAGTGATACAAAAAGTCTTTGTCAATTAATAATGTTAAATTGAAAAAATGAGCGGTCAACTGCCGGATTTAGGGTAAGCATTCTCCGCTGCGCACTCCTCGGCAGAAATCAAATCCAGTCCGGTCAACGTTACGCGATAAATTCCAGCCTCGGTCACGACAAAATCCATAGGTACATCGTGCCGGTGCGGATGCACGCTATCCAGCCGCAGAATTTCAAACGCCACACCGATAGCCAGTGGCCGCGGATCGATTGCAACCAGCGTACGATCAAAATAACCCCCGCCATACCCGATCCGGAAGCCCATCTTGTCAAAACCAATCATTGGGATGATCAGCGCGCCGACCGTTACCGGGTCGGTGTTTTCGGGCACCGGGATGCCATAGGCACCGATTTTCATTGGCGCGTCACGCCACCATTTGCGAAACCGCAGCGGTTCGTATTTGTTCACTACCTCAGGAAGCGCAAGCGTCGCACCTCGCGCCTCAATAAAACTCATCACTGGACGGGGATCATATTCGCCGCGGTGAGGCCAGCAGAATCCCACTATGCTTTTTTGTAACAATGGAAAACCCTGTTCGAGCGAACTGGTAATGGCGGTACTCCAGCAGCGGTAATCTTCTACAGCAACGCATTCCCTCATCGCCATCAGTTCAGCTCGCTGATGCTTTCTCCAATCCCTCCAGTCATTCATCTTTTTAATTTCATGTGACGACATATGGCTAATTGGTTAAGTTGCAGTCCGTTTTTTTTGCGACAACGGCATAATTTGTGGACAGCCATGCTGTATGAGCAGTTTCCTGACCGGTGAGGGAATAGCTGCTTTCAGCGCGTCATCGGCTGTCATCCATATACTTTCGCCTCTGTCTTGTCCTTTGCTTCCGGTAGCGACTGAACAAGAAACAACTTGCAGCGACTGTGGATAGATCCTTAATTTGAAGTGGGTAAAGGTATGATCGAACGGCTGCATCTGCGCCGGTGGCTTTACTTTCATTCCAAAGTTCTGCATACAATATTCGACGGCATTTTTACTCACGGGCATTTCGGGCAGACACCACAAACCGCCCCATATACCGGTGGCCGGGCGTTTTTCCAGAAGAATCATGTTTTGCTTCATCAGCACCAACAGGACTGTTTCCTTTTCCGGTAGCGATTTTCTCAGCCGGGGAGTCGGCAGCTTGTCTGTCCGGCTATCTCGCAGCGCAATGCAGTCGCTTTGCACGGGACACGATGCGCACTTCGGTTTGCCGCGAGTGCAAACGGTTGCCCCGAGATCCATCAACGCCTGAGTATAAGCTTCGATCCGCCCATTGATCTGGTTCTGGTCTGCGTCACGGGGTGGCAGCAGTTCTTCAGCTTTTTGCCACAGCAATATTTCGTTCCATTTTTCCCCTGGGTAACCCTCAATGCCAAAATAGCGGACAAAAATACGCTTGACGTTGCCGTCGAGTATTGCGCACCGCTCGCCGTAAGCAAATGCGGCAATTGCGGCAGCGGTAGAGCGTCCTATGCCGGGAAGCTGACGGATTGCTTCCACGTCTCTCGGAAAAATACCCTGGTGATTAGCAACGATCAAGCGTGCCGCCCGGTGCAGATTTCTTCCACGGGAGTAATAACCCAGGCCGCTCCATTGTGCCAGCACATCATCGAGCGAGGCCAGGGCAAGGCTGTTGATATCGGGAAAGCGCTGGAGAAATCTCCGGTAATATGGAATCACGGTACTCACCTGCGTCTGCTGCAACATGATTTCGGACAACCAGATCGCATAGGGGTCGCGCGTATTTTGCCATGGCAGATGGTGGCGGCCATGCTGTTTTTGCCAGCCGATCAGTTTTGCGGCAAAAGAGTTCAAGTTCGGGCCTCCAGCGCTAGTTAGACCTGATATCCAGCCTGATCCCGGATGACGTGGAATTGGCAGCCTTCAATAAACCGATCCGGATTGAGCCCTGGACTTTTTGATCCTCCAATACGGATAAATCCAGCCCTTGCTCAGATGCCTTCGGCATTTCCACTTTGGCATGTTCTACGTGTTTTTGCGCTTCCAGGGACAGAAAGCGATCTAAATCCAGTTGATCGATGTCCACTTCAAAGTTGAGGTCGGGCTGGGCAAACCCGGTCGCTGCCAGCTTCGCTTCAATATTGCTGTCTGCGAACTTCCCGCTGACGCTCGCCTGCACATTCTGCGATAAGCCATCCAGGACCGCGCTCCCCAGTAGCGTAACGCCAACGCCGTTGTCACGTATGCGAGGACCATTGCCATGAATAACCCCCTTCAAGTCCGGCAGATGCAATTGCCGGGTAGTGATGCTGCCAGCAAGTGGCGAGGCAAGCATGGTTTTAACCACCAGATCTCCCCTTTTTGATTCCAGCTCAGCAGTCAGCTCACGGCTCGTGAAATCATTCACGGTGCCTTCTATGTCCGTTAAAATGAGCTGCCCGTTAGTGTTAGCTTCGGCGCTGACGATATTCACCACTGCAGTAATCCGCTTGCCAGCCACGTTTTCGCCGGTCAGGCTTAAACGCGGCGCCTCGAGTTGGATGTCCAAATTATTTCTGCCGCTTATTCCGGTAATGGTGAGAGTAAATTTATCTGCCGCGAATTCACCAGCAGCAGGACCTCCAGTCATATTTGCAAACAAGTCACCTGTCGAATTTATCACCAGATGATTGAATCCAGGAATCTGTCCCTCGCTTTTCAGCTTCAGGCCCTCCACGGCGTAATACTGCTTTTCCGCATCCAGCGTTAAACCGAATGTCAGCCTGGTCGCCAGCTTGATCCCGGCTTGTTTGGGTTGATCTAACCTGAAGCCCAGATCTACCTTGCTCCGAACCTCATTTTCAATCGAGCCAGATTGACCACCGATCCTGTCAGCCTCAAGATTAAAATCCGCTAATACAAAATGCCTTCCGCTCGCTTCGTCGCGAAGAGCAAGCGTGCTTTTTTCCACCCGCACATGACCAATATCGAATTTGAATTGTTTGGGCTCTTCGTCCCTGGCGATCAGGTCGTCAATATTCGTGCTGCCATCCGTGAAACGGACCAGGTTAACCGTCAGCCCCGTCATGATGATTTCGTCCAGCTCCAATTGCTTCCTGAGCAATGGCAGGATCGCGAGAGACACGAGAACGCGTTCCGCAGCAGCGAATTCCTGGTCGCTCTTATGTTCGCTAAGAACAAGATTGTTGAACTCCGCGCCGAGGCTGGGGAAAAACGTGAGTTTGATATCGCCATCGAGCCTGAGTTCGCGCTGCTTTTTATCTTTCACCAGTTGGATGATCTGGGACTTGTAGGCATTGGGATCGAAGATGGTGGCGATATAGATGACAAAGCCGAGCAGAAGAATCGTTACGGCGACAAATATGATTGGAACATATCTGGAATAACGTTTCATAGGCGGGGAAGGTTGGAGCGGGTGAAGGGAATCGAACCCTCGTCGTAAGCTTGGGAAGCTTCTGCTCTGCCATTGAGCTACACCCGCTGCGTAGCTGGATTATACGATGGAAAGAGCTTTATGGCTGTACCGTGATGTGAAGACAAAAACGCTATGAAAAAAGGTGCTGGCTTGCAGCCTGTCCAAGTAAAGACAGAGCAAGTGTTGGCGGAACACGCGATGCGCTGTTGTCGACTATGAGACCGCTCCCCCGTATAATCAGTGCAATAATACAATGTTATTTCAATGTATATCCTGCACTGTATCCGCTTAAGGCGGTCTTAAAAATGATACAACTCATCGTTAATGGTCAGCCCCAGCACGTCCCCATCTCGCATGGAGCGGAAACGAGAGCGCAGAGTGCAGCTGATGCAACTTTGAATATCGCGCAATTGCTGGAGCACATGGGATTGCAAGGCAAGCGGATCGCGGTAGAACGCAATGGCGAAATCGTCCCGCGCAGCAAGTTCGATGAGCCGATTCTGGTAAATGGCGATCGGCTTGAAATCGTAGTGGCTGTAGGTGGAGGATAAGGATGGCGGATAAGCTCATGGATAACCTCGTCATTGCCGGTAAAACTTATTCTTCCCGGCTCCTGGTCGGCACCGGCAAATATAAGGATTTTGACGAGACTCGCGCGGCAGTTGACGCAAGTGGTGCAGAGATCGTCACCGTGGCGATTCGCAGAACCAATCTCGGCCAGAACCCCGATGAGCCAAATCTGCTGGATGTGCTGCCGCCATCACAATATACGTTGTTACCCAACACGGCCGGGTGTTACACGCTGGAAGACGCCGTGCGCACCCTGCGCCTTGCGCGTGAATTGCTGGATGGCCACACTCTTGTAAAGCTTGAGGTTCTCGGCGATCCGAGGACGCTCTACCCCAATATGGTGGAAACCCTTAAAGCCGCCGAAATTCTGATAAAGGAAGGCTTTCAGGTAATGGTTTATACTTCGGATGATCCTATCGCAGCGAAGCAATTGGAAGAGATTGGCTGTGTGGCGGTGATGCCGCTCGCTTCGCTGATCGGCTCCGGCATGGGTATTCTCAATCCGTGGAATCTGCAGATCATTATCGAGAATGCCACCGTTCCGGTAATCGTGGATGCCGGTGTGGGCACGGCTTCGGATGCGGCTATCGCGATGGAGTTAGGCTGCGACGGCGTGCTCATGAACACTGCCATTGCTGCTGCACAAAATCCGGTGCTGATGGCTTCAGCCATGAAAAAAGCCGTTGAAGCGGGCCGCGAGGCTTATCTGGCCGGTCGCATGGCAAAGAAATTATACAGTGCAAGCCCCAGTTCGCCAGTCGCCGGGACTATCGGCCAGTTAAAGACGTAAGACAGGGGCAAAGCCTCATAATTTCCTCGTCCTTCCGCTCCTCGCTCCTTTGCGGCACTTGTTAATGGCAGAGCATCGTGCAATCCGCAGCTTTGTCCTTCGTCAGGGGCGAGTCTCAAATGCGCAGCGCCGCGCCCACGAAATGCTGATGCCGAAATATGGCATTCCATTTGCGGGAACGTCTTCGGAAAATCTGCTTGATCTTGATCAAGTCTTTGGCAGGAGTGCCCCCCGGTTTCTGGAGATAGGTTTCGGTATGGGCGAAACGACAGCCGCTATCGCAAGGTCGCATCCACAGAACGATTATCTCGCCGTTGAAGTTCACACCCCCGGGGTAGGCAGCCTCCTCAAGCAAATCGAAGAATTTGGATTGACGAATATACGCATTATCCAGCATGACGTGGTAGAGGTGCTGCAACACGCGTTGCCACCCGAGTGTCTGGAGGGCCTGCATATTTTTTTCCCCGACCCATGGCCTAAGTCGCGCCACCATAAGCGCCGGCTGATACAGCCGGAATTTATCACGTTGCTGTGCCGGTACCTGAAGCGTGACGGCTATATCCATGCTGCCACGGACTGGAAGGATTATGCCGAACAAATACTGAGCGTATTGACCGGCGAATTGCAACTAAGCAACACCGCTGTTGGTTACGCCCCCCGTCCCGAATACCGGCCCTTGACGAAATTCGAACAGCGGGGTTTACGCCTGGGGCACGGCGTATGGGATTTGATATTCCGGAAAAAATAGAAGCCCTTTCGGACAGTCCCGGGCAGCCGCCACAGCCGCTATGCCTTGCTTTTCTCCGGAAGAAAAATTTGCAACAAATCATTCAAAAACCGCCGGCCCGTGAGGGTGGGCGCGATGCGTTGATAGTCCCGCGTGATCAGCTGTCGTTGCTCTGCCTCTTCAAGCTGGCGCTGGATGCTGTTGATGGGCAGGCCGGTACGCTCTACGAACATTTCCGTAGTAAATCCTTCCGTCAGGCGCAGCGCATTCATCATGAATTCAAATCCCCGATCTTTCCGCCCGACTTCATGCTGTTCCATGACAGGCGGGCCGGAATCCGGCGTGCTCAATGCAGCTTTTTCGAGATACTCTCCAGGTTGCTTATAACGCATCTGGCGCAGTATCTTGTCTAAAAAGCTTATTTTGCTATGCGCCCCGGCGCCGATCCCGAGATAGTCGCCGAATAACCAATAATTCATGTTATGGCGCGATTCCCGCCCCGGCCGGGCGAATGCGGAAGTTTCATAGTTCGTGTAACTTGCTTGCGCAAGCGCCTGCTCGATCATTATCTGCATTTCCGCCGTGAGATCATCATCAGGCAGCGCGGGCGGATAGCGATAAAATAATGTGTTGGGCTCCAGCGTCAAGTGATAGGCAGAAATATGCGCAACATCGCAGGCGACTGCGGTTTCGATATCGTTGCGAGCCTCGTCCAGCGTTTGACCCGGCAGACCATACATCAGATCGAGATTCACATTGTCGAAATTTTTCCGGGCGATCTCGATTGCACGGCGGGCATCGTTGTCGTCATGTATTCGGCCCAGCGATTTAAGGTGCTTGGGATTAAAGCTCTGGATACCGATGGATAGGCGATTGATTCCTGCAGCACGGAAATCGGCGAATTTTTTTGCCTCGAATGTTCCCGGGTTCGCCTCCATCGTGACCTCGGCAAAAAGTTCCAACGGCAGCAAGGCCCTGACAGCGGCGAGAATGGTGTCTATGGATTGGGCGCCGAACAGGCTGGGGGTGCCGCCGCCAAAAAACACGCTGATCACTTTGCGTCCCCATATCTGCGGCAGCGCCGCTTCAAGATCGCGAATAAGCGCCGCCACATATTCAGCCTCCGGCATGCCACCGCTTTGATCGCGAACTTCATGCGAGTTGAAGTCGCAGTAGGGGCATTTTTTCATGCACCATGGGATATGAACGTAGAGACCGAGCGGCGGCAGCGATGTCAGCCTTGGAGCCTGCGATCCTAATATCGATGCGGGAGAAATGATTGTTGTCATAATCAGTTCGAAAGACAACAACAAACAGTTGGCATTACCGTTTCAATGACGACCAAAACCGATCTTCTATTTTCGCTCATCACCCCACGTGTGGGATTGCTCAAACCCATTCTTCCCTGATTCGTTCAACCAGTTGTGCCAGTGCTTTTCCCCGATGGCTGATTCGATTTTTTTGCTCCATTGGAAGTTCCGCTGCTGTTTTGTCGAGATCCGGAAGAAAAAAATAAGGATCATAACCAAATCCGCCCTTACCGCGCGGAGTTAGCGCGATCTCACCGTACCAGGTACCGTCGACAATAATCGGTTGAGGATCCTGCGCGTGGTGCAGCAGCACGATAACGCAGTAATAGTGCGCTCTGCGGTCGGCCTGGTTTTTCAACACATCGATCAGCTTCTGATTATTTCGCTCATCCGACCTCGGTTCGCCCCCATAACGGGCGGATAATATGCCCGGTTTACCCTTCAAGGCGTCCACACAAATGCCGGAATCATCCGCAAGGGATGGCAGGTTGGTGTGTGCGCTGGCGTGTCGCGCTTTGGCAAGCGCGTTTTCAACAAAAGTCTGATAGGGCTCGTCAGCTTCGGGAACATTGAATGCTGATTGCGGCAGTACCTCGATGCCCAGCGGTTCCAAAAGATGACCTATTTCCCGCAGCTTGCCGGAATTATTGCTGGCAATGACAAGTTTTTGCTTTTGCATATCGCGCTCTTATCTGGCTAACGCCGTTTTCTGAATCTGAATCAGGTCTCGTATTCCCTGCTGTGCCAGGTCCACCATGGCATTCAGGTCCTGCCGGCTGAACGGAACTCCTTCTGCGGTTCCCTGCATTTCCACCAGGCCAAAGTCGCCAGTCATAACGACGTTCATATCCGTATCGCAACGGGAGTCTTCCAGATAATCCAGATCAAGCACCGGCACCCCCTCGTATATGCCGACGGAGACTGCGGCGACATGAGCGAGTATCGGTGTAGTTTCTATCATTTGCTGACGCAGCAGTTTCTCTATCGCATCATGCACTGCAACAAACGCGCCGGTAATGCTGGCAGTACGGGTTCCGCCATCCGCCTGAATTACGTCGCAGTCGATCTGGATGGTACGCTCGCCCAGTTTTGTCAAATCCATTACAGAACGCAATGCGCGCCCGATCAGGCGCTGGATTTCCATGGTTCGCCCCGACTGTTTGCCCTTGGCCGCTTCGCGCTGCATGCGCTCGTTAGTGGAGCGGGGCAGCATGCCATATTCAGCAGTAAGCCAGCCTTGCCCTTTGCCCCGTAGAAACGGAGGCACTTTCTCGTCCAGACTGGCCGTGCACAATATACGGGTGTCGCCACATTCGATCAGCACCGCCCCTTCCGCGTGCTTCGTGTAGTGTCGCGTGATTTGAACCGAACGGAGTTGATCCGGAGTACGTTTACTGGGGCGCATGAGTAGTGAAGTCTTCAAATGATCCTATGTGGGCAGAGTTCGTAGCGGAGCATCAGCGCTGCGGAGGTTCGATATTTGCCGCTGTTGCTTCTCCACAGGCAACGATTGCATGGCAAGGCCGCGAATTCGTTGTGTAACACGTCCGCGACGATGATATGCGATAATTTGCGACGCTCATATTTTAACGTATTAGGTACCTGTCAGTGGATGAGTTAGCTACGATCTACAGCATGACCGGCTATGCCGTTGTTGCCAAGGAATTGCCGAAAGGGTCATTGAATCTGGAGTTACGCTCTGTTAACAGCCGTTACCTTGATATCCAGTTCCGCCTGCCTGACGAATTCCGTTTGCTGGAGGCGACAATGCGTGAGTTTCTGGCTTCCAGGCTCAAGCGGGGAAAAATTGATTGCCGCGTGAATTTTTCCCGGGTTGCAGGTATGGAAGATCTGCAGCATATCAATGCCGATATGTTGCAAAAATTGCTGGAACTGGATCGTACCGTCAGAGCGGTGCTACCCGATGCCCGAGGTCTGGAAGTAGCTGATATTCTTCGCTGGCCGGGGATGTTGGGCTCCGATTCCCTGCATCCCGAGAATTTATTCGGGCCATGTATGGACTTGCTGCGCGGAGCCCTGAATGAGTTGGCGGCGGCACGCGCCCGCGAAGGTCAAAAACTCAAAGTCATCCTGCTGGACCGCCTCGGCAATATGCGCCGCCTCGCGGCTGAAGTGAGTCCACGTATTCCCGCATTGCTTGTGGCGTTCCAGGAAAAGCTCAAAGCCCGCCTAGGCGAAGCCATGATAAATTGCGACGATGAGCGCATCCGGCAGGAGCTGACCTTGTTTGCCAGCAAGGTCGATGTGGATGAAGAGCTATCCCGTCTGCAGACTCATTTTGATGAAGTGGAAAGGGTTTTGCAAAAAGGCGGCGCAATCGGCAAACGCCTGGATTTCCTGATGCAGGAGCTTAACCGCGAGGCCAACACCATAGGCGCAAAATCGGTGGACGCGGAAGTATCGAAAATTTCCATAGAAATCAAGGTATTGATCGAGCAGATGCGGGAGCAGGTACAAAATCTTGAATAGCGACTCCTTGCACCTTGTGTGCCCTCACTGCCAGGCCATCAATCGCGTACCGACTTCAAGGCTCGACCAGCAGCCCAACTGCGGACAATGTCACCGGGCATTATTCACCAGCCAACCAGTGGAGCTGGCGGGCACGATCTTTGCACGACACCTTGAACGCAACGATATCCCTCTACTGGTGGATTTCTGGGCGCCGTGGTGCGGACCATGCAAGACAATGGCTCCAGCCTTTGTACAGGCGGCTGCTATGCTGGAACCTCGGACCCGTCTTGCCAAGGTGAACACCGATACGGAGCAGGCACTGGGTGCGCAATATCACATCCGCAGCATTCCTACCCTGGTTCTTTTCAGGGGTGGGCGCGAGGCGGCCAGACAGGCCGGTGCGATGACAGCCCAGGATATCTCACGCTGGGTTCGCTCTCATTAGCTGGGTTGGTTGGAGGGGTGGAAGCTGTTACACTCCATAAGACGTGTCCTCAAGAGGCGAAGCGGGGAAAAGGAGGAAGCTGAAACAGCACTGCGGGGCGAATTCAAACATGACAATAACGCCAGGCAATCTATTCATTATCAGCGCGCCGTCAGGCGCCGGAAAAACCAGCCTGGTCAAGGCACTGCTTCAAACGGGTATTGATCTGAGCTTGTCGGTTTCATATACTTCGCGACCGGCGCGTCCCGAGGAAATCGACGGACGTGATTACCATTTTGTGAGCCGGGAAGTTTTTGAGCAGAGATTGAAGCAGGATGAATTTCTGGAAAGCGCCGAGGTTTACGGAAATTTCTATGGAACTTCCAAAAAATGGATTAATGAAACCATAGTATCGGGGCGTGACATATTGCTGGAAATTGACAGCCAGGGCGCCGGTCAGGTGCGCCGTGTGTTTCCTGCGGCAGTCGGGATTTTTGTCCTTCCGCCATCGCGCGAAGTGTTGGAAATGCGCTTGAGAAACCGGGCTCAGGACACCCTTGAAGCGATCGGACGGCGTCTGGCCGCGGCGCGCGACGAAATCAGCCATATGGGCGAATATGACTATGTTATCATCAATGACAAGCTGGACAAGGCATTGCAGGATTTGAAATGCATCGTACACGCCGAACGCTTGAGAGTGACGAAACAACTCGCCCGCCATCATAGCCTCATAACACAACTCGGCAAGACGCCGGTTTCCTAAATAGCAATAATTCGCGAACATCTGGCACTCCCTGACGGTGTGCCGCGCATCTTTTATGTAGAGTTGCCTTTATCGGATCGGGCATTCTATACTGATAATTCTTATAGCTTAGGTGGAACAAAAACATGGCACGCATTACTGTTGACGATTGTTTGAAAAGAATTCCCAACCGCTTCGATATGACTCTGGTCGCCACCATTCGAGCAAGGCAGCTTTCAATCGGGGGCAGTCCCATGGTGGAGTCCGCGCGAGACAAGCCCACAGTCATAGCATTACGCGAACTCGCTCAAGGAAAGGTGGGGCTGGAAATTCTCACCACCGTACCGCTTTAATCTCATAAGCGGCTGATGTTTTTTTAAAAAAATTGTTGAACATGTGTAGTCAACCACCCGTTAGCCAAAAAATCGGGTTACATTGGATAGTAGAAGGGGTGTCGGCAGCCGTCTTGAAAAACTGATATTGATAAAATAGAGAGATGAAGGAAATCACGATGCAAGCACGAGGTTTGCCGAGTTCTTCTGCTACCTTGCCCGAGGCGAATTTCCTATTTCACGAACTATCCAGCTACCTTAAGCGCGAGGATGTTTCCGAGCTTCAGAACGCCTATCTTTTTAGCCAGAGCGCCCATTCCGGGCAATTCCGAAAATCCGGTGAACCTTACATTTCTCATCCGCTGGCGGTAGCCAGCATACTCGGCAAATTGCGTCTGGACAGCCAGACATTGGCCGCCGCGTTATTGCACGACGTGATGGAGGACACACATGTCTCCAAAGCCGAGATCAGCGATAGATTTGGCAAGTCGGTTGCGGAACTTGTGGATGGTGTTTCCAAGCTCGACAAGATCGAGTTCCAGACACATGCCGATGCGCAGGCGGAGAATTTCCGCAAGATGCTGCTGGCAATGGCGCGGGACGTGCGCGTCATACTTATCAAATTGGCCGACCGGTTGCACAACATGCGTACGCTCGAAGCGATGCGACCCGAGAAACGGCGTCGTATCGCGCGCGAAACCATGGAAATCTATGCGCCTATCGCCAACCGGCTGGGACTCAACAATATCTACCATGAGTTGCAGGATCTCAGCTTCCGCTATCTGTTTCCGACGCGCTACAGGGTACTGAACAACGCCACCAGAGCGGCGCGCGGAAACCGCCGGGAGATGGTGACAAAAATCCTGGATACGATCAAGCAGCGCCTGAAGGCGGCAGGATTGGATGCGGAGGTGACCGGGCGAGAAAAACAGCTCTACAGTATCTACAAAAAAATGGTGGAGAAGCACCTCACGTTCTCCGAGATTCTCGATATTTACGGTTTTCGTGTCATCGTCAAAGACGTGCCGTCGTGTTATATCGCGCTGGGCGCGTTGCACAGTCTTTATAACCCCATCCCCGGAAAATTCAAGGACTATATCGCCATTCCCAAAGCGAACGGCTATCAGTCATTGCACAGCACCTTGTGGGGACCCTATGGTACGCCCATCGAAGTGCAAATCCGCACCCCCGAAATGCATCGGATTGCAGAGGCCGGCGTCGCCTCACACTGGCTCTACAAGAGTACCGATGCCGATCTCAACGACCTGCATATGAAAACCCATCAGTGGTTGCAGAGCCTGCTGGAGACGCTCAGCGATTCCACTGATTCGCTGGAATTTCTGGAACATCTCAAAGTTGATCTGTTCCCCGGGGAAGTCTACGTATTTACGCCCCAGGGCAAGATATTAGCGCTACCCAAAGAATCCACCGCCGTGGATTTTGCCTACGCTGTACATACGGATATCGGCGACTGCTGCGTGGCTGCGAAAATAAACGGTGAAAATGCACCGCTGCGCACGGTTCTCAGAAGTGGCGACCGTGTGGAAATCGTAACCGCGTCGCATGCAAAACCCAACCCGGCATGGCTTAATTATGTGGTTACCGGCAAGGCACGCTCGCACATCCGCCATTTTCTCAAGACCATGCAATACGAAGAATCGGCAAAACTGGGAGAGCGGCTGTTGAATCAGGCTTTAATGTCGGTCAAGGTTGATCCTCAGACGATTAGCGAGGCACAGTGGGATAAACTGGCGCGCGAAAGTGGAGCTAAATCGAAAAAGGATTTGCTGGCGGACATGGGGTTAGGCAAACACCTGCCAGCCGTAATCGCGAGGCGGCTGGCGACGCCGGGGGAATCCGACTCAGGCCCGAACGGGATTAACGATGTCATTACCATACTTGGCACGGAAGGCATGGCAGTGCAGTTTGCGAAATGTTGCCGCCCCATTCCAGGAGATCCCGTTATCGGCTTCATCAAGAAAGATCAGGGACTGGTGATTCATATCCATGACTGTCCGGCAGTTTCAAAAAACAAGGGTAACTCTGACAATTGGCTGGATGTGGCCTGGGGTAAAAGTATCGACAGGCAGTTCGAGGTCAGCATCAGGCTGATGGTTGCCAATGAGCGTGGCGTGTTGGCGAGAGTAGCGGCGGCAATCGCCGAGGCGGGGTCCAATATCGATAACGTCGCGATGGAAGGAGATGGCGTGTACACAACCATGAATTTCATGTTGCACGTCCGCAACCGCCATCATCTCGCACAAGTGATGCGCCGCTTGAGGCGTATTCCTGAAGTAGCGAAAATCAGCCGCCAGAGAGGCTAAGAGGCTGACTGGTTAATCGTTTTGCTTTACCACGTACACGACAGACCTTGCCTAATAGCTGGCGGCTCACTCAACCAGCAATCAGCTCCGCCATCCACAAGCTACCGCTACCGTTCGTACGCCAGAACCGGCGCCAGCCATTTTTCCGTCTCCTCCAGTGTCCAGCCCTTTCGTTTGGCGTAATCTTCCACCTGATCCTTTCCTACCTTCCCCACAGCGAAATAGTCCGCATCGGGATGAGAAAAATAAAAACCCGATACCGCCGCGGTAGGCACCATGGCATATGATTCCGTTATGATGATTCCTGCATTTTCCGGTGCTTTCAGCAATTCAAACAGAGGTCCCTTCTCGGTATGATCAGGGCAGGCCGGGTAGCCTGGCGCCGGGCGGATGCCGCGATACTCTTCGGCCACCATTTGCTCACTGCTCAGGTTTTCATCTTTGACAAAACCCCAGAATTCGCGCCGAACCCGCCAGTGCATATGTTCGGCGAAAGCTTCCGCCAACCGGTCAGCCAATGCTTTCAGGATAATTGCACTATAGTCGTCATGCACCTCCTCGAAAGCTTTTATTCGCGCGTCTATGCCCATTCCCGCAGTCACTGCAAATGCTCCGATGGCATCCCGGATACCGGTTTCCTTGGGGGCGATAAAATCCGCGAGGCACAGATTCGGCCGGCCAGCCGGCTTAGTGGTCTGTTGCCGGAGGTTGTGGAACGCCATCGCCACCCTCATGCGAGCTTTATCCGTATAGATTTCTATGTCATCGCTGTTTACCGTGTTGGCCGGAAAAAGGCCGAACACCGCATTGGCGGTAAGCCATTTCTGCTCGACAATTTTTTTCAGCATGGCCTGGGCGTCCCGGTAGAGACTGCTGGCCGCCTCGCCCACCACCTCGTCTTCCAGAATAGCCGGAAACCGCCCTGACAACTCCCATGCCTGAAAGAACGGCGTCCAGTCTATGAATGGCACCAGCTTTTCCAAGGGGTAGTTTCGCAAGGATCTCACGCCGACAAAATCCGGCTCGGGCGGAGTGTAGTTCTCCCAATCCGCTTTAAATGCATTTTTTCGGGCGTCTGCAATGGATAGCATCGGTGCCGGTCCTCTCTTGTTTTTATGCTGTGCGCGGACTTTCTCATACTCAGCCTGGAGTTTCTGTACGTACTCCGTACGCAACTCCTCCGACAGCAAATTACTGCACACGCCCACAGCACGGCTCGCATCCGGGACCCAAACGGTAATGCCGCTGTAATGAGGCGCTACTTTCACGGCGGTGTGCACTCGCGAAGTAGTGGCGCCTCCGATCAATAACGGGATGGTAAAGCCTTCCCGCTCCATTTCCTTTGCCACATACGCCATTTCCTCCAGGGAAGGCGTAATCAAGCCCGACAAACCAATCATATCGGCCTGCTCCTGTCGCGCCATCTCCAGGATCTTCGCACTGGGCACCATCACACCCATATTTACCACTTCGTAATTATTGCACTGAAGCACCACCGTGACGATATTTTTGCCGATGTCATGCACATCGCCCTTGACGGTGGCAATGACAATCTTGCCCTTGGGTCTGGAATCGCCCAGTAACTTCTTTTCCGCCTCGATAAACGGCAGCAGGTGCGCCACCGCCTGTTTCATCACCCGGGCCGACTTGACCACCTGGGGCAAAAACATCTTGCCCGAGCCAAACAGGTCACCCACCACGCCCATGCCGTTCATTAGCGGCCCTTCGATCACCTGGATCGGACGCCCGCCCTCTTTAGCTACTTGTAGCCGTGCCTCCTCGGTGTCTTCTACTATATAAGTCGTGATACCTCTTACCAGCGCATGTGTCAGACGTTGCTGCAGCGGCTCGTCACGCCAGGCAAGGTCTTCAATATTCTCCTTGCTTTGTCCCTTGAAGCTCTCGGCAAATTCCACCAGTCGTTCGGTGGCATTGGCCTCTCCGCCACCTTGGGGAATGCGATTGAGCAGCACATCCTCCACCCGCTCCAGCAACTCCTTGGGAATATCCGAATAAACGCCCAATTGACCGGCGTTGACGATGCCCATCGTCATGCCCGCCTTGACGGCATGGTAGAGGAAGGCGGTATGAATAGCTTCCCGCACCGGCTCATTGCCGCGAAAAGAAAACGACACATTGGATACGCCGCCGCTTATCTTGGCATATGGCAGGGCTTGCTTGATGAGGCGGGTTGCCTCGATGAAATCCACACCGTAATTATTATGTTCCTCGATGCCGGTTGCGATCGCGAAGACATTCGGATCAAAAATGATGTCTTCAGGTGGAAAACCTAGCTGATCGACAAGAATGTGGTAGCAGCGCTTGCAAATCTCCACTTTTCGTTCCAGCGTGTCGGCCTGACCTGTTTCATCGAACGCCATGACGATTACCGCCGCACCATAGCGGCGTGCCAGTTTCGCGTGTTCGATGAACTCCGCTTCGCCTTCTTTCAGGCTGATGGAGTTGATGACAGATTTGCCCTGCACGCATTTCAGCCCCGCTTCGATCACCGACCACTTGCTCGAATCGATCATGATCGGTACGCGGCTGATATCCGGTTCGGCGGCGACGAGGTTCAGGAAGGTTACCATCGCCTTCTGCGAATCGAGCATCGCCTCGTCCATGTTGATGTCGATAATCTGCGCGCCATTTTCGACCTGACTGCGGGCAACACTTAGCGCATCCGCATAATTGTTATTCAGTATCAAGCGCGCAAAAGCTTTCGAGCCGGTCACATTGGTCCGCTCACCCACATTCACGAATAACGAGTCGTCAGCGATGCTGAGCGGCTCCAGGCCGGACAGGCGCAATTTTTTTGGAATGTCAGGCACGGCTCTCGGCGGGACATTGCCAATCGCATCAGCGATAGCCTTGATATGGGAAGGCGTCGTACCGCAACAGCCGCCGACAATATTGACAAAGCCAGATTGTGCAAAATCCTTGATCAGGCTGGCGGTATACTCGGGCGATTCATCGTAGCCGGTCTCGGCCAGGGGATTGGGCAACCCCGCGTTGGGGTGGGCGCTGACATACACGCCCGCAACCCGGGAAAGCTCCTCGATATACGGGCGCATCAATTCCGCGCCCAAGGCGCAGTTAAGGCCGACCGACAATGGACGCGCGTTACTCACAGAATTCCAGAAGGCTTCCGGCGTCTGCCCGGAAAGCGTGCGTCCGGAAGCATCGGTAATGGTTGCCGAAATCATGATGGGAAGGCGCGTGCCGTGCTTCTCGAAATATTGATCTATTGCGAACAGCGCAGCCTTGGAATTGAGGGTATCAAAAATCGTTTCCACCAGCAGAATGTCCGCGCCGCCGTCGATCAAGCCGCGAATGGATTCGGAATAATCCGCCACCAGCTGATCGAAGGTAATGCCCCGAAACCCAGGGTCGTTCACGTCTGGCGAGATAGAGGCTGTTTTGGTGGTAGGCCCCAGCACGCCCGCGACGAAACGAGACTTTTCCGGTGTTTTTGCCTCCATTGCCTGAGCCGCTTCCCGCGCCAGTTTAGCGCCGGCGAAATTGAGTTCGTACACCAGATCCTGCATGTGATAGTCGGACATCGAAGCGGCGTTCGAATTAAAGGTATTTGTCTCGATGATGTCCGCGCCGGCCTCCAGATAGGCGTCATGAATGGACCGGATGACCTGCGGTTGGGTCAGCGTCAGAAGATCGTTATTGCCCCTGAGATCATGCGGAAAATCGGCAAAACGGGTTCCGCGGTAATCCGCCTCGTTGAGTTTGTGGCTCTGGATCATGGTGCCCATTGCACCGTCCAGCATCAGGATGCGCTGGGCGAGGAGGTCTTCCAGTAATTTGGTTCGGGGGGTTTCGTTCATGATAACGCTGCGTTTGAGGTGGAGACTGGATTCTATCACGCGCCTGCCGGTATTTTGACCAAGCGGTAACGGCTCGCCTTTTGAAACCCGCGGGTTCCTCATCGCGGGCGAATTACGGAGCATATAGATGGTGCTTGCTCGCCCACTGCTCAAAGCCTGATAGATTCTCTCTCCCACCAATCCTGGACCGTATGGGGCGGCCGGAAACAAAACAACAGATCAGGACTCTCGCGGATTTCATGTGAACCGGTAGATAGCAACCATAGCTGTCGCGTTTTGAACTACCTTGAACTACCTAGGGTTTGATAGCAGCACTTTACGAAAACGTCTAGTTTCTAACTGCTATAAGCTCCTGGAAGAGCCTGGCCCATCGCCCGATGGTGGCATGATCGAATGCGCTGGCGCCTCTTTTAAGGGCCTGTTCCTTACTCCGCTTCGCAACTTCAACTCTCCATCCGTCGCTTAACGTTACGTCCTGTGTTTCCGCCCAAGCTTCTACTTGGCTCACAAGCGGTTTACCGCTGGCTACCACGTCTGCAAATGGTATCTCGGTATTTCTTTCCCAGCGGTCTATCACTTGAGCAAAGAACGAGACAGGTATCAAATCTTCTACTTCGGAGCCGGTAAAGCCGGCATAAGTATCCGTTGATAAAATCCTCTCTTCCGCAGCGTTATACAGGCCCGATTTCAATTCCTCGCTGATCCGTTTTCCTGACTCATTACTACCCAGAAGTATTTTGGGCAACGGTTCGTCCCGTCCTGCAAGGATACCTGCGATCACTTCCGCCGTTCTGCTTTCACCTGAGGGAGGAAAAACCAATTCACGCTTTGGCGATATTTTGTTTGCACCGATAAGAAGCGTTTTGATAGTGGAGAGATAATATTGATCCGACAGATCTTGGACGATAACTGGCTGGCAGCCCAGCAGCAGGCTCTCGCCGATATTCAGGTTCAATGCAGAGTGAACAACATATGCAGCGCCCGCTTGCCGAGGATCCTTTTCCACATGCCGAAGGTCCGGCGTAGCCTTGGTAGTACCGTTTTCGGATACATATACCTTACGCGCACGTCCCAGATGCTCCGCGTCGATCAAAAACGGCGAATGGGTTGTATAGAGAATTTTATTGAAATTTGCGAGATTATCAAAGAAGGCAGACAGGTTTCTTTGGGCCAGCGGATGCAGTGATAATCCGGGCTCATCCAGCAGTAAAACCGCGTTTTGATGTTCACCCTCGCTTTCCACCAGGAATACGAGATAAAAGCTCAAAAACCATTGCAGGCCGGTGCTCCTGCTCTCAAGCTCAACCTCCTCTGGACGACGATCATCGGACACCCATATCCGGAAGTGGCTTCCATCCGCTTCGAAGCGGAATTTGTAATCTCCCTGTTTCCACCAGTTTCTGAATTTTTCCGTCAAGCTGGCGCCGGCGGATTGAAGCAATATCGAACGCTCCCTTTTTTTCAGCGCAATTTCTCTGATTTCTTCTGGCGTGGGTTCATGATGGTTGTCGTGTGAATCTCTCAGGTCCTGGCCAAGTTCCAGAATTTCGTTCGGCTCGAGCCGTACAAACTTGAACAGGACGCGCAGGGTTCGCGCCTTGGCCGCTTCTTTCGAGCCAAGATCGGTTCTTTGAAGATTTTGTACAACGTGAGGAAGATAGATTTCAGAATCCAGGTTCCCAAATTCAGAGTAGTAAACGAATTTCGGCAGCGCCTCGATTACCATATCCTGTACATTACTGATGCCGTCGGGCGAGGGCTTCGTAATCTCGGAGGTTATCCGTTCGACTTCATCCAGCAGTTCCGCTACCTGACGGTAAACGGGCGTAGTTCTTCTATCGGGCTCGGGAATGAGGAATTGCAGTTCTTTCTTCAAGAGGGACGCTTTGGCCGCCGAAAGATTCGGTTCCGCGAGGTTATCGCCCATTTCATGCAATTTTGCGATAACACTTTGTTTCAACTCTTCTTCTTGCCCAGACAGTGCAAGATCGTTAATGCTTCTAGCGGTAGCAGCGACCCGCTTTTTTATCTCTGAGCTTATCTCTGAGCTTACCCCGGAGGCCTCGATGCCGGCCTTCCCTTCGGACCGGGGGAAAGAAATCGCGTACTTCCCATTAAAGTACCGTTTCACAGACACAAGAGAGGCATCTTCCACTGAAATTCCCGCCTTGTCGGAAAGCTCTCCCGCAAGTGTTCCAGTCTCGAACTCCGCTGTTATAAAGCAGTAGTCTCCCGGGGCGTGGCGTACCGCGCCGAAATTTTTTTTCGGGTAGTCGGAGGTGGGCTGAATTTCTCCCTCTACCGCTGGGTTCAGCTTCCAAAGCGGAATCAGAAGATTGGTTTTGCCGGATTCATTCACGCCGATCAGGGCGGTGACGTTATCCACGTCCACCCACCCGCTATTCTCGACAGAGCGAAAATTTGTGACCAGAAATCGAGTAAGGTTCATAAGTTCTGTCTGTCCTGCTTCTCTTTCAGTCAGTGGAACACGCCTGCAAATTCTTGCTGCTGTTCCAGCATCAAACCCTGGCAGGTTAGCGGCATCGGGAGGTAAAGGAGCAAACAGGTTCCTCCCTTGATTGCTTTGCCCCTAAGATCGCTCTGTTTCACTTGCCGCCTTGGGTACTCAAAGCAAAATACGTGCCGCCTCTTTATATTGCTGATTATACGGTACGTTTAGTTGCAGCATTCTGGTCGACCCGTCATATGTAATACTTTCCGACATGAGTCTTGGAGGTTAAACAAAAGGCATCGAACGCCATGCTTCGTATTCTTGCGCTCTTTGGTATAAACAACAGTGCTATGAATAGCAGTGTTTCAAATTCTTGACGGGATTTGTTGACGGGGTTGGATCGAGCATTCTTCTCGAATCACCTCCATCGCTGGAACTGTCGTCAATTGCAGACGGGCAAGAGGGAAAGTTTGGGAAATAGTCGCGGCTGGATCAAACCCATTGAACTGCTATCCCGCCGAAGAAAGAAGCCGATGCACCACAAGCACAAGAGCATCGGCCCATTGAGCCATTAATTCTGAGTTTCTGCGTGTTGTAGTCGGATGATATTACCTCTCAGCAGATCTACTCAGGGCTTAAGATCGGTATTATTCTTTCCGTCCGTCCTTTGACATAAAGAACCAAAGAGCGACGGCGCCTATACCTACGACGAGAATTACCATTTCCATGATTGTCTCCTTAAGGATTTAACCGTTCAAGAAAATGACGAACTCGCTGACACCACTATGGTATTTCTCTCAGTGGGGTCAGCACCACCTTCAACATCGCTTGCGAACAGAAATAGACGTCCGCAAGAATTTTGACTCCAGTCGGAATAAAAAATTCACACAATATTAATGCTGGTATTAATTTTTTTTGCGTCGGATTGAGTAGAAACGCCTTGGGACACGAATAGAAATGAAGTCCTTCCTGAATTCTTCCTTTTGTAAACGCAAATGTTTCAAAAGGACTATCCGTTGTGGCTCTAACTGAAGGTCACCGCCGCGTCACCACCCCCGTTTTATAAATACTGAACTATCGGTCAGCTACCTGACCGCAAATGCGGTCGAGACATCAGTGGCCGAACGCGGGCCCCGACCATAATAGAATGGCTGCGCAAGGCACTGTCTTTTGCTTTTCCACATCGTCGTGACCAGCCTTATCTCCTATACCCTATACCCTATACCTCAAAAGAGAATCGAAGGCAGAAAAGCACCGGAGGGCTGATTGTAGAGGCCGAGGCTCATCAACGTAGCAGGCTGGACGACGCGAAGCCCGTGCTGCAAACACCAACGGAACAGTTCACCATTGCGGGAGGGGAGGAGAAACCCGGGTCCCGCAAATACATCCGCAGCCCCGATGAGGGCCTTGAGATCCTCATTGCTTTCTCCCACAGCATGCCCCATGAACCCGATTAATGTGGCGTAGCCGGTGATGCGGCCGGCATGTTCAACTACCATCGCCGTGCCCTGTTCAATAGCATGGCTCAACTCTTGTCCTCGATTGTGACCATGGATTTTATGGCAGAGATAATTGCAGGCTTCCATATCGCTGCCATGCGCCAGGCGGACCGGGTAGCTGGGGATATCAAGCTGAAGCGCCGGCCCCTGCAAGTTTACGAGCGGCTCTCGTACGTCGAATCCCAGTTTAGTATAGAGGGCGAGCGAGCGGTTATGATATGCAGCCTGCACCAGACGTACGCCAGCGCACCGTTTCTGTCGCGCACGCTCCAATACGTTATCCATCAGGCGCCGGCCAAGGGCGTTATTTTGGACCTCAGGCGCGATGGTCAGAGGACCAACACCAGCAATGGCTGCATCTTCCCAAAGGAAATTACTCCCGACTATTCGCCCCTCACTCTCGGCAATCACGGAATACACGTCCGTACGGGACAGCAGCGATGAAAAGAGGTCCCGCGCCATCTCCGGCGAGGGAAAATCCGGAGGAAAATTGTGTTGCCCGGAAATCGTCTTGAAGGCCTCGTAGCAGATCATCCCGCCTATCTCCGCATCTGCCGGGTTGCCTGCTCGTAAATTGCAATTCATATTAACCCTTCGTTCATAATTTCCTCCCTAACCCTCGTCTGCGACCAATTGGGGCTCAGCGATTATGAGATTGTGCTGGCGCAGAAAAAGAACTGCTACAACTCTGGCTAGTTTATTTGTTCCTTGCACTTTCTCAAAGCGTGTTGACGGTCTAATCGGGATGACTACAAAAAAGGATTGGGACGGAAATTCCTGGCGCGTTCCACTGATGCCCAGATGGAGCCGCCGCGTAGCGAGAATTAAGCGCCTCGTCAGTGCATGCACGCTGATCGACGTTGTAGAAAACAACCCAGAAATGGGCGATGGTGCCGATGAAATTTAAATTGATTTCGTAGAGTGAGCGGGGCGACCGTCCCGCCAATTTTCTGTTACCTCAGAGTTCAGCGCCATTTCTAATTTCCGCGCCTCCGGATTGCCGCTACCCCGAGCATCTCCTGCTGAAAAGTGCAATACTTTCTCCATGGTCACCGCAACATTCCGCTTCTACGAGGAGCTCAACGATTTCCTTGCGCCTGAACGGCGCAGGCGCGAATTCGCCTGTTCTTGCGCTCGGGCAGCAACAACCAAGCATATGATCGAGGCACTGGGTGTACCGCACACAGAAGTAGAATTGATACTGGTCAACGGCGAGTCCGTAGGATTCGACCGATTGCTGAAAGACGGCGACCGCGTTGCCGTCTTTCCCAAATTCGAGATGGTCGACATCACGCCCTTGCTGCGCGTGCGCGAGCATCCTTTGCGCGTGATGCACTTTGTCGCGGATGCCCATCTTGGCGGGTTGGCGCATCTGCTTCGCATGGCGGGTTTCGATACCCTTTACGATAACCACTATCACGATAGCGAAATCGAGGCAATCGTCGTGAATGACGGACGCATTGTTCTTACCCGCGACCGGGAACTGCTCAAGCGCCGCTCGATCACGCATGGATGCTACGTACGTACGTTGAAGCCGCCGCAACAGTTATGCGAAATATTCGACCGGCTGGACCTCGCACGAAGTGCACGGCCTTTCACCTTATGCCTCAATTGCAATGCACCTTTACGGGCAATTGAAAAAGCCGAAGTGCTGGCGCGCTTGCCGCCTTCCGTGCGCGAGCGTTTCGATCACTTCAGTACCTGCGATGTCTGCCGACGCGTTTTTTGGGAGGGCTCCCACTGGCACCGGATGCGGGCCGTGTTGGAGGATTGTATGCGGTCAGACTAATCCTGGCGACCAGCATGTGAGAGGGTGGTAGTAACTCTGTTCAATACCGGGCAGCGGCATTGGGAGTAATGATCCTGACTATCTGTTCGACCATACCTTTCCCGCCACGATCTCATCGTTCCGTTCGAATTTTTCCCCGAATGTGGTACGATTAACACTCTCAAAGTCGAGCAGGGAATGCAGGGTCAAAGCGTTTTCTTCTCGATCGCAACTGAAAAATTCCGGTTCATCCGATCCGGGTCGTTAGCTCAGCTGGTAGAGCAGCGGACTCTTAATCCGTAGGTCGACAGTTCGATCCTGTCACGACCCACCAATAATAAGGGAATATGGGTAGACGCCTGTAATCCCTTTTTCTTTTTCTTATTTTTGTAATTGTAAACGCGCGTTTCGCTTGAGACTATTTTGCACGTAATTTGATACTGGTTTACCGGCAATTCTTCCGCCTATTCGTGAGCCTTCCTGTATCTTTCCCGTTAGAATCCATGCTGTACATCCGTTGCGGCGTTAACATACTAGCCTTGCAGGCACGCATATTTGGCAGAATCTCAGGTTGGCTGCGTGGCTGTGGCAAGTGTGCCTCTCATCAACTCATCAGACCTATGAAGAAGACAAGCATTCCAAAGCAGTTTCCCATTGATAAAACATTAACGCTGCTCCACAAATGGCTCCCGGACGGGCATGAATTCGGCAATGAGTTCTATGTTGCTAACGATCCGAATAATCCAGGTCGTTGCATCATTGTTTTGATTGCCAGCGGCAAATGGCAGGGTTTCAAAATGAGCGCGGCTGATGCGATTGAACGGCTTTGGAATCCTGATCATGTTTCGGGCCTTCGCAAACATTTCACCAATTTCTGATGATCAGCTCGGCGCGCTTCCCGCACCTCTGCGCTCCGCCGACCGTGTAGTTGATATCGACTGACTCCATCGTCAGTCCAGCGAAGGCGTCTCGCATCTCAGGGATATCGTTGACGCTGATGATCATGTATCCCTTTATCGTCTTGGCCAGCTTAGCCATCTCATCATATTGCTCCAGCCCGAACCCGACGCCATATCCTTCTGTGCCCCAGTACGGCGGGTCGCAGTAAAAAAGAGTGTGCGGCCGGTCGTATTTGTTGATGCATTCCCGCCAATCCAGATGCTCTATATAAGTTCTGGCCAATCGTAGGTGGGCCTGGCTAAAATCCTCCTCAAGCCGTAATAGGTTAAGCTTGGGCGGTGAGGTAGTAGCTGTGCCAAAGGTCTGGCCTTCCACTCGACCACCGAATGCCAGTTTTTGCAGGTAATAGAACTTGGCCGCGCGCTGATATCGGTCAGCCTTTCCTCTGGTGTGGCCTGCAGCCACTTGAAGATTTGTCTGTTGGTTAACGCCCACTTGAATTGCTTGGCAAGCTCTTCCATATGATGCTTGACCACTCGGTATAAATTCACCAACTCGCCATTGGTGTCGTTGAGCATTTCGACCTGTGCCGGCTCCTTCCGGAAGTACAGCGCGGCCGCTCCCGCAAACGGTTCGACATAGCATTCGTGGGAAGGGAAAAGCGGCATGATCTTGTTTGCAAGGCTGCGTTTTACCGCCGACCCATGGAATGATTGGGTTGTGCATTTTTGTGAGTCTCTCCGTTATGCTAGACTTCGCCCGCCGCGTACGCGGCGGGGAGGAGTGGGCATCGCCCTTAGTCACAAGGGGCATCGCCTCTCGATGGCTTTAAGACTTAGTTCAGTACCAGGCTGAAGTTAATCATAAGTCCCGATACGTATATCGCGAACCGAGTTGCTGTTATTCATCAGGCTGCCGCATGACCGTACCGTTCTGTTCGCAACAGAGGTGCACTTAAGTCCAATTGCGCGCTTGGCTCGTACCACCTAAGGTATCGACCGCGGACTAATTGTTCTCTCACAGGCACCGTTGCTCTCGTATCAGGAATTCGGGAAAGGCCGGCAGCCACGGCTGTAGCTGTCGTACCGAGCCCAATTGACATACCACAGATCCCGCTTGCCGCAGTAGCATTCTTGTACTACATAATTTTTTAGTGGCGTACCGCCAGGGAAGAAGATGACCAAGCTTCGAATTACGAGTGTTCGATTCAGTCACTACAAAGCCTTCGAGAACTTTCAGATTGCCCTCCAAGATTTTAATGTGTTGGTGGGCCCTAACAATTCGGGGAAGTCGACGATCATCAGCGCTTTCCGTATCCTGGCCGAAGGGTTACGCCGCGCAAGGGCCAGAAGCCCTGAGCCAATAGACGTTAACGGGTTGACCGGCTGGGGGTATAGGCTAAACATTGCGGATCTTCCGATTGCCGCAGAGAACATCTTCTTCGACTATGACGAATCAGTCCCCGCGCAGGTAAGATTTCGGCTATCAAATGGCAGTCATTTGAAGCTCTACTTTCCAGAGCAAAGTGCGTGCTATCTGATCCCGGAATCCACTGGCCGCGCGCCGAGATCGCCATCTCAATTTAAGGCTAACTTCCCCATAGAAATAGCATTTGTTCCGATCCTTGGGCCCGTCGATTCAAAGGAGCCTCTATACGCCAAGGAGGCCGCGCGCCTTGCATTACTGACGAGCGGCGCGTCAAGAAACTTTCGGAATATCTGGTATCACTATCCTGAGGGCTTTCAACGGTTTCGCGAGTTGGTCATCTCGACCTGGCCGGGAATGGATATTAATCCACCGGAGCTGACTGGAAACGTCCGTCAGCTCGCGATGTTTTGCCCCGAGGAGCGGCATCCTCGAGAAATATGTTGGGCGGGCTACGGGTTCCAGGTTTGGTGCCAGATGCTGACTCATATCGTGAAAGCGGCTCCGACATCGTTGCTTGTCATCGATGAGCCGGACATCTACCTGCACTCTGATCTCCAACGTCAGTTAGTCGCCTTGCTGCGGGATTTGGGGCCGGACATACTCATTGCAACGCACTCCACGGAGATCATTGCGGAATGCGAAGCAAACAGCCTATTGAACGTGAACAAGAAAAAGGCGAGTGCGCAACGCGTCAAGGATGTATCGCAGTTGAAGCGGGTCTTCTCAGTCCTTGGATCGAATTTGAACCCGACGCTTACCCAACTTGCGAAAACAAGACGGGTGGTTTTCGTCGAAGGGCTTGACTTCCAAGTATTCGGAATTTTTGCAAGAGTGCTTGGACATCAACGTGTGGCGAATAGGTCTGACTTTGCGGTCGTGCGGATGGACGGCTTTAATCCTAAGAGGGCTGTTGATCTGGCAGCGGGCATCGACGCGACTGTTGGAAGTCGTGTGGCCAGAGCAGTGGTGCTAGATCGCGACTATCGCTCATATGAAGAAATCGAAGAAATCAGAAAGGAACTTCTAAAGCACGGATTCACAGTTCGAGTGCACGGGCGTAAAGAGATGGAGAACTACCTCCTTGACGCGACTGTACTTGAGCGAGCAGTCGAAGGACGCCTCCTTGAGCGCGCACGACGATCCGGAGAGCAAAAGAAGAGCGCTCCAGACATTTCGGAGCTTATCGAACAAGCCACGAATGAAGTTCGGCACAATGTTTTCGCCCAAATTCAGGCTCGAGAAGTCGACTTTGTCCGCAAGAGAGCCCCCCACCTGGACCCGGCGACAATTACGGCGGATATTTCTTTGCGCTTCGAACTATTGTGGGCGCATCCTGACGGACGACTATCCGTGGTGCCCGGCAAAGAAGTGTTAGCTTCGGTTAATACTCGGCTACAGGCGGCCGTCGGAGTATCGGCGTCCGACGGGCAAATTGCGAGCCAATTTCGATCGAGCGAAGTACATCCAGACATCAGGGGCCTCGTGGAAGAACTTGCCAGCTTTGGTGCTTCGGAGCCAAAGGATTAGGCTGGTGCTATTGAGGACGTGAGCGGCTGGTCCGTTCAAAGGGCCGCTATTGCGAAGCTGTCTCCGGACGTCAGCTGCCTAGGATGCTTCTGACGTTGATCTGACCGCTCTCAGCTATGAGCAATTGATCGCACTGGCACGATTTCTGCCCAGCCGAAGGTTCCTAATCCGATGTCTGCCTCTAACTCGGGTGTCCAATATCTCTCTGAAAGGCTTTTGCCGACCAGATAACTCTTGTAACTTGCATTTATACATATTGAATTTTCATAAAAAGGAATACTACGCATATAGGAGGGCGGCAGCATCACCCAGTGCGTCCGACTGTCTGTTTTCGGGTAAAAACACTGATACCCGCTTCTGGCACATTTCTGTCCAATGGGGCCTGTTCGGGCTAAATTATGCCAACGTGAAGCTCGTTCACTTTGAACTGATACTGAAAGACTACAGCACCAGATCAATGCCTTTCGAATGCTTAGCAACATACCGCTTAGCTTCGGCATTGTAACTCTCGACGCGAGGTAACTGTTTGGCATGGAGCACAAACTTTGTTGATCGATCTTCGTCTGTCCCACCAACAAGTTGCCATCCTGGTGCATGAAGGCTGACATGGATTACGTCTACCCTAAGCTCTTGCATGAATCGGTGGAGTGAGTTGCCAGAGAAATCTCGACTGATATGCTCACGACAGGCTGGAATCTGTACCAATTTTGCAAGAAGTCTAGTTTGGTCGACTACAGTCATAGAGGAGGCCGCAAAGATGTATAGCTGCTCCTGAATGAGTTCGTCTAGCTTGCGATGATCTTCGCGCCGGTTTCTCCGGTACAAGTTGTTGATTGTGCTACGAAATGGTAACGATCAGTGGTTTTCAAGATGCCCTTGGCGCTCTTGTTGAACAGGCGCAAGACTGACGCGAGTGATTTGAGATCATCGTCAATCTTTGCGTCCGGGGTGAGAATGAAGCGCGGCTTGCACGTCTGCGAAGTTCGATAGCGTGGCGCACTCGAGCGTGGCGCTACTCCAGGGCCATGGACCAAGATCTAGAGGGGGACACCTGCGTCCAGACATCTTTTAATAGTACTGACCCTTAATAACGCTACTGTATTTCATTTGTATGTAATGATTTTATTGCCAGCTGCCCCTATATCATCACCAATAGTAGTGCGTAAATGGTAGTTTTTTACGTTTCTGCCCGTGGCGAAGGTTGCAAATCGACCCAAAGCGGTCTTTGCCAACAACCTAAAGCAAAATAAGGTGATAAAGCTTGAGCAATACTCAGCTGGTCAGTCGAGTAGCGCCTTACAACCTCTTGCGAATGCTTAACATATGGTTAACCTGTTCTTTTAGAACCCGAGATAATTCACTCATCATGCGCCGAATGGCGCCGTTGTATGCGTTGCGTGATGAAATTGCCTTACCCGTTCCGCGCTCCCGTTGACTTCTCCCAAGGCCTTTAAACATGACTGGTCTTGCCAGCAGCACCAAACTAACGCTTTTTACCTTGGCTAGCGGCCGTTCTGGCACGAGCTACCTCGCTGACTTTTTTGCCAGGAACGTGCAACAGTGTTATAGCACGCACGAACCTTATCTTATTCCCGGCAATCCTGTTCTGTTTGGCAAGCCCATCGATTGGAATACGCGTGGTAACGATAAAGCGTTGGTACCAATCCTAGAGCGTAAGTGTCGTTTCATCGCAAACTGTAAAGCACCAGTGTATTTTGAATCCAATCACGCCTTCCTCAAAGCGTTCAACCGTCACGCCGGGGCGTTACTGAAAAATCCCGGTTTTATTCACCTTGTTCGTCATCCCGGCAAAGTGGCCAAAAGTGAACTGCTGCGCGAGCAGCTGGCGCGGAGGATGCATATCCCGTTTGTGGATTACACCAGTGACACGGGCGAGCGCTATTTCCGCTGGGCACTAACCGGGAAGGAAGAGATTTTTCAGTATTATGCCGGACACACCTTAAGCCGGTTCCAGTTTTACCTGTTGCAATGGATAGAAATTGAATATCGGGCAACGCAGCTGATCAAACAGAATGAGTGGCAGGACCGTGTATTTTTTATAGATGTGGACGCACAATTAAAAGATGAAGCCATTTTAAGACAAATGCTGGGTTTTTTTGATGTACGCCACAAGCCTCGTTTCCATATGGATTTACGCAGAAACAAAACGCCGTTTGTTGGCCCCACGATAATGACCGCCCAGGATGAGCTGGAAATGCGATGGGTAATGGAAAACCTGCCTGATGCTTACCGGGTATTGCTTAAAGGCGAACCCTATTCGAAATGTTCGGGCTGGGCGATAAGTAATTGGTTGAGCGGGGACAGGAAGTGATAACAGGGCTACTCCTTCCGCTGGTAACACGTTTTTAAATCTTGCCAGGTTTGAAAGGATAAACCGCTTCTTTCACGCGAACCTCCGCAATGCGATGGCAGCCAAACCATAGATCAGAACAGCGAGCAGAATCACCGCTGCAAAACCCAGGTGAATAGCCAGCAAGGTAGCGAGTACCGCGCCCACTACTGAGGCAAAACCATTGATTGCCCACGCCCAGGGAATGGAGTCCTGAGCTGTTGAGGCGAGCCGCATCGTTCCGGTAGGAAAGGGCATTCCCATGCATACCGCCAGTGGCGCGATCAGCACTACCGAAATAGCTATTTTTGCCGCATCAGTCAGATGGGTGAGCGCCTGGAACAAGCCCGGCAGGACGGCGAGATAAAGCAGCGATAACACGCCCATCGTCATTACCGCTAGGGTCAGGTGCCTGCTGCCTCTACCCATTGCTTTCTTTTGCCATCGACCTGTAAGCCAGCTCCCCGCGGCAGCGAATATCAGAAATGCGCACAACACAACCGCTACGGCATAGAGCGGATGGGCGAGAAACAGGATAAATTTCTGGATGAAGGCGATTTCCATGAACATGAAAGCGAAGCCGATGGCGAGAAAGTACAGGGCTACGGGTGCGGTGGGCAGCGCGCGTCGAGCCCGCGAGGCGGCCAGCGGCGCCAGAATCAGAACAATGCTGGCAACAAATGCCTGCACCAGTGCCGCCACCAGCAGCGGATAGCTCCAGTCGAGCAGCGGCATACCTCCCTGCTCGCGCAGAGCGAATAGTTCTGCGGCTGCCGCCCATTTGAAGAAACGGAAAAAATAAGGCCGATCGTCAGTCGCAGGCTCAATGTAGAACTTGTAGCGGTCGATGAAGACCTCTCGCTGCGGACCCAGCAGCGCAGCGGCTCCTTCGAAGAAATACGGCTGCTCCAGCAGGTTGTAGCGGTTTGCCTCCTCGGGGGGCATCCCTGGATAATAAGCCACATCAAAAGAACGCGTGCGACCGAACTCCTTGATCGCCTCGATTTCCTCAGCGGTGAAATCGCTGTTCTTCACGAGCAGCGTGACGGTTTTCCAACCTCGTATCATCACCAGCCGCTCACCGGGATTGGGGATACCGTTTTGCTCCAACGCAAACACCGCCGTAGCAAATAATTTCAGTGCGTCGCGCGGCGGCAGGGTCAGCCAGCGGGTAACGGCCAGCATGCCGTCCGGCGTCAATCGGCTCAGGTACGTCTGGAGCGCCTCCACAGTGTAGAGATAACTCTCGCTCAGACCGTATAGCCCGGCCGAGGCGACGCCAAATGAATCCATCAGCGCCACTTGGACAAGGTCGTAGCGGTCAGGGCTGGCGTTAACGAAGCCACGCGCCTCGGCTGCAAACACGCGCACTCCTGGCTGTGCATAAATGTTCCCCGCAAAGTCGTGAAAACGCTGCTGGACCAGATCGATAACATTGCGGTCGAGCTCCACCGCATCGACCGCGACCGCGCCATGGTAAAGTGCCTGTAACACATCGCTGCCTGCTCCTGCGCCCAGCACCAGCACCCGGGGCTTTTCCAGCACGTGATAAGGCAGCGCCGAGGTCAGCTGATCCAGGTAGGCCAGCGGCGCGAGCTTGCCGTCAAACCTTGTCAACACCAATGGCCCTTCTCCGTCCACGAACACAGCCAACTGGGGCGGCGGCTCGTCCACGGCATTGAGACTCATCCCCGGCGCATGACGGAAGGGGATCAGGATATTTTCCACTACTGTGATCTGCCCCAATGGACTGGAACGCTCCTCTACTACCTGGGCCCCGGCAATATTCAGGGTTTGGCTCAAATCCTTATAGGGGGAGGGCTGTGCTTGCAACCAACTGCCGGGCAGTGCCATGAATACCGCCAAACCCAACCCAACAAATATTCCGGCCAGCCATTTTGGCCGCATCTCCAGTTCGACGATGGCAATAGCGGCAGCCAGCAGGGCCAGTGCCGTGAGGGCGACGAGCGCATTGTGGGGCGGCATGAGAAAAAGCACGCCGATAACGCCCAGGCTGCCTATCCCCGCCCCTAGTATGTCGAACGCATAGACTCGCCCTGCCTGGCTGCCGAAGTGCCACATGACGAGACCGATACCCAGTCCTCCGCAAAAGAAAGGCAGCATCATCAACAGATAAATGGCGAGCAGTCGGGTCAGCTGGGCTTGATCCCACAGGAGCTGCAGCGGATTGAACGGAATCTGCTGCGCCAGCAGAAACGCCGCGGGCATGAGAAACGCCATTGCCGTTGCAACCATGACATAGACCAAGCCGACGCGCGGCGCAATTTTTTCCTTTAGCAATGCCAGCGCCGTGCCACTTGCCCCATAGCCCAGCATTGCCGCACTGATGATCATGTAGGCGAAATGGTGCCACAGCACAATGCTGAACAAGCGGGTCAGCAGTACTTCATATGCCAGCACGCAAGCTGAGAGCAGCCCGATGGCGACTAATGGCGGACGCGGTATGGACATAGGGGGTTCCGCAGCTCAATGTCCACCGCTGAGTGGAACGAACCGCACTGGCACAATTTGACGGGTGGTCACCGAGCCGTCCTGCTGTTTCTCCACCAGCATCAAATACTGGGTCATGAAACTCGCGCCAAGCGGAATTACCATGCGGCCGCCCGGTTTCAGCTGCTTGAGCAGAGGAGGTGGCACATGGCTAGCGGCAGCCGTTACTATGATGGCGTCGAATGGCGCCGCTTCCGGCCAACCATAGTAGCCATCGCCCACCCTTGTTTCTACATTTTTATAACCAAGGGATTTGAGCCGTTCTGCCGCTTGTTTTCCCAGCGGCTCGATAATCTCAATGCTGTAAACGGATTTGGCTATTTCCGCAAGAACAGCGGCTTGATAACCTGAACCGGTGCCGATTTCAAGTACGGTGTCACCTTCTTTGATGTTCAGCAGGTCTGTCATTCGCGCCACGATTAGAGGCTGCGAAATGGTCTGTCCATAACCGATGGGCAGGGGATGGTTGCGATAAGCGAACGGCGCCAGCCACCCAGGCACAAAACGGTGCCGCTCCACTTTTCCCATTGCTGCCATGACGTCGGGATCGGGAGGAGTACTACCGGATGAAGCGATTACCTCCTCCACCATTTTTTGGCGCAACGCATCGAATTCCGCTGCTTGCGACGGTAAAGCACAACCGAAATAAAGGAATGCGCCTAAGGCGCTGGCAGCGCCGGCAGCGAATTGGCATCTCATAACCTCATTAAAGCAAATTCCCCGCAGACTGCTGGCGAAAAATTGAGGACCGCGCCGGGCATCATTGGCACAAAATCCGATGCCGGTATCCGTCACCGTATTTCGCGATGCGGTAATGAGGAAACTACGCGCTAAGCTTACTGCGGTGGAGGTGGGGGTGGAATACCTGGAGGCGGTGGCGGCGGCGGTGGCAGCGAACTCCTCCGTACGCTTCTGGCAGGTGGATAGGATGGATAAGGAGCACCTGTATACTGGTTGCCACCGTTCATGTTAGAGCCGCTCGTGACCTGGCCGTGTACCGGAACGCGGTGACCTTTCCCGTACATGCATTGGGTATAGCCCATGTCGTAACGTTGCTGACCGGCATATCCCGACGCGCCGGCAGTTCGGGTTCCGGCAAGGCTCCCGGCCAACAGACCGACGCCGGCCCCGATAGCTGCACCGCGCCCGCCTCCTAAAGCCGCACCTGCTGCCGCGCCCAACCCTGTACCTACCGCGGCACTCCCTATTCCGCTGGATATGGAGGCCTGATCCGGCGTCCGGCCACCGATTTGCTCGTGGGCGAATTGCCTGCAGTAATGATCGTCGTAACGAAACTGGTCGAAGCTTCTGCCGGAACCTGGCAAAGCCATCATGCTGGGTCCTGTAGGCATGCTTGTGCACGCAGTCAGCGAGCACAATGAAGATAGCGCCAGCAGGGCGGATAACGTAAGTGTTTTATGCATGTCGGCGGTTATCCCGCTACTCCCCGGGCTGGGGCGCGACCCGGAGCCATCCGTCAGGGCATTTTTTCACATAGGGATAATAGCCCTCAGGACTTCGGCAGTAGTGCCAGTAGTTGGCTGCTTGAGCTTGCGGCTGGATTTGGACAACCTCCCGCTGCTGGATGTATACGGGTGGCGCAGAGGGGGCCGCAACGACAGGCGCATAGCCGTAACCCGGTCCATACCCGTAATTGGGCGCGTACCCGGCAGGAGGATACCCATAGGAAGGAGGATAATAAGGGGCTCGACTGCTATACGAGCCCAGGCCGTAACCCAGTAATCCGAGTCCCAGCGCCAACCCATATCCCCCATAACCTCCCCTATGATGGTGGTGGCCATGATGATGGCCGTGGTGACCATGATGACCGTGGCCCCCACCCGCCAATGCCGGGGTTGCCGGAATCGACCCGAGCAACATAAGAGCTGTGGCGCACATCAATTTCATGATTTTCATTTACGTCTCCATACCGTAGCAATGGTTGCGTTTTAATCACAAAAAAACGACCAGTCCCTTATCGCCATCCCTGCTGGATATAAACCGGCGGCGCAGGAGGTACGACAACGGGCCCATACCCATAACCCGGCGCATAACCTGCGGACGGATAGCCATATGCAGGTGGATAGGAAGGTGCTCTATTACTCAGATAGCCCAGGCCATAACCCAGCAGTCCCATCCCCATTCCTATTGCGAGTCCATATCCCCCGTGTCCTCCTCCGTGGTGATGGTGGCCGTGGCCATGGTGGTTACGATGATGACCATGGTTATGATGACCATGCTTGTGATGCCCATGACCTTTTCCCGCCCATGCCGAACTCGTGGGGACCAACCCAAGCATGATTAGAGCAACACATGTAAATTTTATTTTTGTCATGAAAGTCTCCATTTCAGTAATGATCGCAGTTAGCAAGAAACATCGGTCAGGAGCAATTTTCATCGCACCATGGTTGATATAACGCACCGATGGAGAATCGGTTGTCTTTTTTTCACATAAATTTCACAAAAATTTCACAAAAATGGTAATTTACGGATCGAGTAGCTCAGTATTAGATACTTTCGTAGTTAGCACGCTTGTAACTGGATGGCCCATTCACATTATTTGTTATGAAATATCCGCGCAGACTGATTGTCGACCGGGAAAGTGACCAGCTCTGTAATAGGTGTACTTAAGTCCAATGGTCATTGTTATCGAAATGTGTAAGATGCCGGGCTATATCAACGGACGGACTTCTACGCGCCGCCGAGGCGGATTAGTTGGTTGTCTGGAAAGCCCTAAAAAGGGAATCTGATTTTTCGTACACTCTGTCCGGCCAGAATTCCGGCCCATGGGTGAATATGTTTCCGATGATTGCTATTGACAGTGTCGCGTGAAGAGTTATGCAGGAAGGTTTGTATCCATAACTGAAAAATATGGGATTACTATTTCATCCAGCCATCCTGGTCTGGAAGGCATCAACCACAAGAGGAGATCGGACATGCGCAAAGGTTTAGTGATAATGCTGGCGGGTTTTCTGGTGTATGGCGCTCCAGTACTTGCCCGTGAAGGGGGCGGCGGCAATGGCGGACATGGCGGACATCATGAAGGCATGGGTGGCCATGGTCAGCATGGTAGTCCTGGCGGTTCGGCATCCGGACACATGAGCGAACGAGGAATCGAGAATACAAACGCGCAGTGGTCCACCGGAGCCGCCAGGGGTGACGATCGTTCTGATCTGAGAAATCATGATGGCCGCGGGCATGGCCACGAAGCTGGAGAAGGCGGCCGCAACTATGGGAAGGGCAAGCATCAAGGTCATGAATACAGGGGAAACAACAAGGCTGATAAGGATAAAGCCATCAAGGGCAAAGGCGGCAAAGGCGATAAAAATAGCAAAGGGAAACACGGCATGCACGATGGTTCGCAATGACGTTTGGTAGAAAGCTATAGGTCGAAGCATGGCAAAAAAAGCAATACCTTTTCATAAGGAGACACAATGTCAAACGAATCCGTTAACTATTGGAAGCTGACCACGATTGGAATACTGCTGGTTGGCGCAACCGTGGCGGCAACGCTGATGGTCGCCGGGCCGGACTCCAAGACCGAGGAATCAGGCACGCCGTCATCCACGGCCCAGTCCGGGGATATTCCGGGCGCCGAGCACGAAAAGAAGGCCGCGTCCACCTCGGCCATTGAGGAAACGCCAGGGGAACGTCCCCGGAGTGTCCGCGCCACACAGCCAAACAGGAGCGCTTCGGCAGCGGTTCCACCTCCTTCCCAAGCTGCATATCCCCCCCAGCCGGCATATCCTTCTCAATCTGTCATGGATGCGTGCAACAGATACGCGAATGAGCAGGTCAATAGCAAAGCCCAGGAAGTACTCACGAGTGCCGCGCTAGGCGCTGCTATTGGCGCAGCCGTGGGTGCGGCGGGCGGCGCGATTGCAGGTGGCGGAAAAGGCGCGGGAAAGGGTGCCGCGATAGGTGGAGTAACAGGCGCGGCGGGCGGGACGCTATACGGACTCAACGAAACCAAGTCGCACGATGCGCAATATCAGGCGGCCTATTCTTCCTGCATGCGATCGAAGGGTTTTTAAAATCAGTTGTTGTTCATATGCCCCAGGCATTTCCAGCAGCAGGCTTCCTGCGGATAATTGGCTGTGGTAATCGGCCGGTAAAGTACGGTAAATGCCTGGGGCGATAACGGATCTCCGCCGTTCCTTATTCCATCACGGCCGGCAAATGTGCGGCAAGCGCGTTCTTTTCCTTGGTTGACATACCCAGCAAGGCATAACCCAGCAGCTTATCTTCCACACTTTTAAACAGCGCCTTGACACCGTTTTCATCTTCCTCGACCAGCCATTCGCCCTGCATAGAGGTATCTGGCGGTGACACGACAGCGGGACAAGATGGCGTTTTAACCAGCACAGGCATGGCTGGATAGCGGATTGGAGTCAAAGTTTGGGCAAGCGTTGCCGCCAGGCCGCGGGCCGCATGCATGATTGGCATGACGAACGGCAGCACCCGGCCTTCCACCTCCGCGCAGTCGCCCAGCGCGTAAATATCCTCATAGCGGGTCTGCAGCGAGCGGTTTACCGTGATGCCGCGATTCACGGCAATCCCGGCCGCTTGCGCCAAGGCGGTGCGAGGGCGCAACCCTACAGCGGAAAGTACGATATCCGTCTGGATAGTTTCTCCATCGGCAAGAGTCAAACGCAAGCTTTCATGGATCCGCTCCACGAATTGAGTTGCCGCCCCCAAGTGAAAAACCACGCCGGCAGCTTCCAGTCTGCGTTGCATAAAGGCGCCCCCGGCCGGTGGCAGAAGCCGCCCCAGAGGTTGGGTGCTGATATCGATCACACGTACCCGATAGCCTGCCATGGTCAAGTCGTTAGCAAATTCACAGCCGATCAGCCCTGCGCCAAGAATGGTTACATCCTTTTTTCCTTCCAGCGCATCACGAAGGCGTTGATAGTCATCAAGGTCGTTTACGGAAAGAATGTCTTTTACCCCCTCGCCTTCCAGCGGCAGCCGGATCGGATCGGCGCCCATGGCCAGGACAAGTTTGCTATAGAACAATTTCTCTCCATCTTGCAACGTCACTGTTCTGCTCGTCGGGTCAATGGCTGTCACCCGGCTATGCGATCGAATCGTCATTTTCAACTGCTCAGCCATTTTCTCAGCGCTGGCATTCAGTATGGATGCGGGGGTTTTCCCCGTCGCCAGGGCATTTGAAAGCATCGGCTTGGAGTAGAAACCGCCATGATCCGCCGAAATGATCAGAATAGGCGTTTCGACGTCCAGCTTCCGAAACTCCCGGGCCACGGTATAACCCGCAAGGCCGCTGCCGATAATGATTACAGGCTGCTGCGTCATGGTCAGGCTTCTCCAGATTGGAAGCTGGCGTTCATGCCGTACCCGGCATAATGCCCTTTGTCCCGACTATTTTGCTGGCACATAAATGTGCCGACACCGCGTTGCGCGGCGATCGTTTTATTATGGACAAGATTGTCACGTTCAAGTATATCCTTTTGAAATTCGATCATTCCGTTTCCTTGAAATTATCAAATGGTAAATCTGGATTTTGATGCTTAAAAAATTTTATGAACAATTTTATGAACGCGCAGACGGCAGTAAGGCGTTCATAGTACGTATATCTGTATTCGGCAGCGAAACATCGTGAAAGTTTATACTAGCGGGTACTAGTGGGATGTGGGCGCATGCGAACTCGGGCCAATAGATCCCCATCGGGCGCAGATAGCAAAAGAATAGCCGAGATTGGCCGCCAAGGATAATCTTATTGATGAGCGAAAATAGAATGAAAATCGGTTTCATTGGTCTTGGCATCATGGGGAAGCCCATGGCCGAGCGTCTTATCAAGGGTGGACATACCTTATTTCTGCATTCCCGTAGTGGTGTGCCGGAGGAGTTGCTCGAGCAGGGTGGCAAGGCTTGTTCCTCGCCCAGAGAAGTCGCACAAAATGCTGATATCATCATCACGATGCTGCCCGATACTCAGGATGTGAAACGAGTGCTGTTTGGTGAGAACGGCGTAGTGCAAGGATTGAGATTAGGGTTGGGATTGGAGTCGAGCGGCGGTTCGAGTACAGGCAAGATTGTGATGGACATGAGTTCCATATCTCCCATTGAAACCAGAGAATTTGCCGCTGACATCAATAAGCTCGGTTGCGACTATGTCGATGCGCCAGTGTCGGGTGGCGATATCGGTGCGAGGGATGCTACCCTTACCGTAATGGTGGGCGCCGCCGAACCGGTGTTCGAGAAGGTAAAACCAGTCCTCGAATTAATGGGTAAAACCGTTACGTTGATTGGGGCCAATGGCGCAGGCCAGGTTTGCAAGATTGCCAATCAGATTATCGCTGCCCTCACAATCGAGGCCGTGGGAGAAGGATTGTTGTTTGCTTCCAAGGCTGGCGCCGATCCTTCAAAGGTGCGCCAGGCCCTGATGGGTGGTTTTGCCTCGTCACGCGTTCTGGAGGTTCATGGCGAACGCATGATCAAGCGGGCATTCGAACCGGGATTTCGCATTGAATTGCATCAGAAGGACCTGGGTCTGGCGCTATCCAATGCGCGCGCATTGGGCATCAGCCTACCAAACACTGCTACAGTTCAGGAATTGTTCAGTGCATGCATCGCTCACGGCGGCGCCAAATGGGATAGTGCGGCAATGGTAAAAATGCTCGAAAAATTGGCGAATCATGAGATTCGGGATTCAGCCGGAGAATCTGATAAGCTGGGCTCTTTAAAATGAGTCGCTGAACAATGGATTTATGAATTCTCTCGAACTTGTCACCCGGCTGCGCACTTTTCTGCCACCCGAAGCGGTGCTGCATGAGAAAGAGGACTTGAGGCCGTACGAGTGCGACGGTCTCTCGGCTTACCGGCAAACGCCGATGATTGTCGCATTGCCGCAAACCGAAGACGAAGTAGCCCAGATTCTGCGGATCTGCCATGCATCGAAAATTCCGGTGGTGGCGCGCGGCGCGGGAACCGGTCTGTCCGGGGGCGCGCTGCCCCACGCAGAGGGTGTTCTGCTGTCGCTCGCCAAGTTAAAACGCATACTTGAACTTGATCCGGTGGCGCGCACCGCCAGGGTGCAGCCAGGTGTGCGCAATCTTGCCATCAGCGAAGCAGCAGCAAATTATGGTCTATATTATGCGCCCGACCCCTCTTCTCAGATTGCGTGCTCTATCGGCGGTAACGTGGCCGAAAATTCCGGAGGCGTGCATTGTCTTAAATATGGGCTCACGGTGCACAATATTCTCGAGTTGCGCGTGTTGACCATAGAGGGCGAGCTTCTTGAAATCGGGGGCGGCGGCCTGGATGCTGCAGGCTATGATCTGCTGGCACTCATGACAGGTAGCGAAGGCATGCTGGGTATCGTGACCGAAGTTACCGTAAAACTCACGCCCAGGCCTGAAAAAGCCCAGGTGGTCCTTGCCGCCTTCGACGACATACGCAAGGCCGGTGATGCGGTGGCAAATGTGATCGCTGCGGGAATAATCCCGGCGGGCATGGAAATGATGGACAAAATCACGACCCGCGCAGTGGAGGAGTATATCCATGCCGGTTATAACCTCGAGGCGGCGGCGATTCTGTTGTGTGAATCCGACGGCGCGACGGAGGAAGTGACGGAGGAAATCCAGCGCGTTAACGAGATCATGAAGCAGAGTGGGGCGATCGAGATCAGAACATCCCGCGACGAGGCCGAACGCCTCAGATTCTGGGCGGGGCGCAAGGCCGCATTCCCGGCGGCAGGGCGGGTTTCGCCGGATTATTACTGTATGGATGGAACGATTCCTCGCAAGAACCTTGCGAAGGTACTGTCCGGAATCGAAGCGCTCTCTGCTGAATACGGTTTGCGTTGCATGAATGTCTTCCACGCGGGCGACGGAAATTTGCATCCATTGATTCTTTATGATGCCAACCGTCCCGGAGAACTTGAATTAACAGAGGAATTTGGCGCAAAAATACTCCAGATGTGCATCCAGGCCGGGGGAACCATTACAGGTGAGCATGGAGTCGGCATAGAAAAAATCAATCAGATGTGTTCGCAATTCAAGACTGGCGAACTGGAAATGTTCCATGCCGTAAAGGCTGCCTTCGATCCGGATGGACTTTTGAATCCGGGTAAAGCCGTGCCGACGCTGCGTCGCTGCGCGGAGCACGGAGCCATGCATGTGCATCGGGGCGAAGAAAAATTCCCTGAACTGCCAAGATTTTGATGATGCGTATTTTACGTACTTCGTCTTGGCGAGCATCTGATTAAGCCATGCAGGAAATCATCGATCAGTTTGCCGATACCATTCGCGCAGCCGCTCGAGAGAGCGCATCGTTACTTATACGCAGCGGTGGCACCAAGGATTTCTATGGCAATCGGACCGCGAATCCCGACGGCTCAGAGGGCGGTATTCTGAATGCCACAGCCTATACAGGCATTGTCGATTACGAGCCTACCGAACTGGTCGTAACAGCCCGCGCCGGCACCCGCTTGGCTGAACTTGAAACGGAACTGCGTAAGCGTGGTCAAATGTTGGCCTTTGAGCCGCCGCACTTTGGTCCCGGCGCCACGCTTGGCGGTTGTGTCGCAAGCGGCTTGTCCGGTCCACGGCGCGCATCTGCCGGGGCGGTGCGTGACTTCGTACTGGGCGTTCGCATGCTGGACGGTAGAGGTGATGACCTGAGTTTTGGCGGGCAGGTGATGAAAAATGTGGCGGGCTATGATGTCTCGCGTTTGATGACGGGTTCGATGGGAACACTGGGTTTATTACTGGACGTTTCGCTTAAGGTACTGCCGTTACCGGCGGCGGAGCTTACGCTGCGCCTGCCGATGAACGAGGCGGAGGCTATCGACAAGATGAATCTTTGGGCAGGCAAACCGCTACCGGTTTCCGCGACCTGCTTCTGCGATGGTGAGCTGATTTTCAGGCTCTCCGGCGCAGCACCCGCCGTGCGTGCTGCTCGCACGATAATGGGCGGCGTGGAAATCGCCGAGGGTGCGGCTTTCTGGCAATCGATACGCGAACAGACGCACTCTTTTTTTCAACCAGGAAAGCAGCTCTGGCGCTTGTCCATAAAATCAACCACACCGCCGCTTTCGCTGCCGGGAAAGCAGCTGATCGAGTGGGGCGGAGCGCTGCGCTGGCTGGCAGTTGATATGGATGCAGATACGGATGCTGTGCATACAGCCATACGCAATACGGCAAAAGATGCGGGCGGTCATGCGACATTGTTTCGCAGCGATGGACCATGCGCCAGCGTATTCCATCCGCTCGCGCCGGCATTAATGAATATCAACCGGCGCCTGAAAGAAAAATTCGATCCCAAACGTATATTCAGTCCGGGCCGGATGTACCCGGAAATATAAAGTGCAAACCAATCTCGCGGATTTCATCAAGGACACTCCAGAGGGGCAGGAAGCGGAGGCGATACTGCGCACTTGTGTTCATTGCGGTTTCTGCCTTGCCACCTGCCCGACGTATCAGTTGCTGGGCGACGAACTGGACAGCCCGCGAGGACGCATTTACCTGATGAAGCAGGTATTGGAAGGTGAGCCTGTCACGCAAAAGACGCAGCTGCATCTCGACCGTTGCCTGACCTGCCGCGCCTGCGAGACGGTTTGTCCGTCCGGTGTGCGTTATGGGCGGCTGGTGGATATCGGCCGTGGCATCGTTGAAAAGAAGGTGGGGCGAGGGGTTGCTGCCGGTACTATGCGATACGCACTGCGCCAGGTCTTGTCCAACCCCGGCGTGTTTGCGTCGTTGCTGAAACTAGGGCAGTCTTTCCGTCCACTACTGCCCGGGGCACTGAAGGATTCACTACCTCCGCCTGTGCAGAAAACGCAAGCCGCGGAATCATGGCCCCCCGTGCGTCACAAACGCAAAATGCTGATACTCGAAGGCTGCGTGCAACCTTCGCTGGCCCCCAATATCAACGCCGCAGCCGCGCGGGTACTGGACAAGCTTGATATATCGCTCGTCATAGCGCCGAAGGCAGGTTGCTGTGGCGCCGTGTCTTATCATCTCAACGCTCAGCAGGAAGGGCTGGATTACATGCGCCGTAATGTCGATGCCTGGTGGCCCTATATTGGGAAGGAAGGTGGAGACGCGGATGGCGCAGGTGGAGTAGAAGCAATCGTTTTGACTGCCAGCGGCTGCGGCGTGACCGTAAAGGAATACGGCCATTTGTTGAGTCATGATCCTGCCTATGCGGAAAAAGCGGCGCGAATTTCCGAATTGGCCAAGGATATCAGCGAGATTGTAGAAGCTGAAACCGACGCACTTTTCCCATTTCTCAACCGAAGGTCTCCTGATACACCCAGCACAATAAAACCCAGGCTAGCATTCCATTCCCCCTGTACTCTGCAGCATGGGATGCGCATCCGAGGTGTCGCAGAGAAGATTCTGATCGCCGCTGGCTTCGAATTGACGTACGTGCCCGACGCTCATCTTTGCTGCGGATCGGCGGGGACCTATTCGATTTTGCAGCCCGAACTGTCGCAACAGCTGCTGAAAAATAAGGTGACCGCGCTGGAATCGGGCGGGCCAACCCGGATTGCCACCGCCAACATCGGCTGCCTCATGCATGTGCGAAGCGGAACGTCGTTGCCAGTCGAGCACTGGATCGAAATACTGGACGAGACACTTCGCGAAGAGGAGGGAACACCAGGGAAGTTGGAATTGCGGGCGGCTTCACCGTTCTCCCGTTAGCCTCTCGCCCTACAGTAACCCTTCCACGAGGGGCAGTTTCACTTTTTACCCCTGCCTTAACTCTATATAATCAAGTCTACCCTTCCGTACCCTGAGGCCGCCGATACCATCCATGAGCTTTGTCAACAAGCCAATGGCGAAAAAATCAAGCTCCAATCCCTTGCCACCCAGGGTCGCCAGGCTGCTGCGCGAATCCGCCGGGCTTGCGTTGCTAGGTATAGTGCTTTATCTGATGCTGATATTTTACGGCTATGATCGCGCTGATCCGGGATGGTCGCATAGTGGCAACACGCCAGCCCTCAATCCTGGCGGGCTTGCAGGCGCCTGGCTGTCAGACCTGCTACTGTACTTATTCGGCGTTTCAGCCTGGTGGTGGGTATTCTTTTTCCTCTTTCTGGTTTCATGGACTTATCACCGCATTGAGGGGGGAATATTCGACCGTCGTCCATTGTTTGTTTCCGCTGCCGGATTTCTTGTATTGCTGGTTACCAGCAGTGCGCTTGAAGCGCTGCGGTTTTATACACTCCAGATAACCCTGCCCCAGACCCCGGGAGGAGTGCTGGGTTTGATAATCAGCAAGAACCTGTCGCAGACACTGGGTTTTACCGGCGCTACGCTGGCGCTGGTCATATTGATCGCGATCGGTTTCAGCCTGTTTACGGGCCTTTCGTGGTTGCGCTTCGTCGAAAAACTGGGCGCCGCATTGGAGGGAATCTGCCTGTTCTTCAGGCGACAATGGGAGAACTGGCAAGATCGGCGCGCGGGTATTGCCTCTGCAATCCGGCGCGATGAATTGGTCGAGGTAGGAAAAAAACGCTTCCACGAAAATCCGCCTCTCCATATTGAGCAACCAGCAACCGCGATTCTGAAGTCGCCTCGGGTGATCAAGGAAAAACAGACGCCGTTGTTCATTGACCTGCCTGATTCACCGTTGCCGCCGTTGCGTCTATTGGACGAGCCACTGAAGAAAGATGTGGAAATTCTCTCGACTGACACGCTTGAATTTACATCGCGCCTGATCGAACGGAAGCTGATCGATTTTGGTGTGGAGGTCAAGGTGGTGGCGGCCTACCCAGGCCCGGTCATCACCCGCTATGAAATCGAACCCGCGGTGGGTGTGAAGGGCAATCAGATTCTTAATCTGGTGAAAGATCTGGCGCGGTCGTTATCGGTTGTAAGTATCCGCGTGGTCGAAACTATCCCCGGCAAGACCAGTATGGGCCTGGAAATACCCAATCCCAAGCGGCAGGTGGTGCGGCTATCGGAAATCCTCAGTTCGCAGGCTTATGCCGAGATGGCGTCACCATTGACCATCGCCCTGGGTAAGGACATCGGCGGACATCCGGTGGTGGCGGATCTGGCGAGAATGCCGCATGTACTGGTGGCGGGAACGACGGGATCAGGCAAGTCGGTAGCGATCAACGCCATGATACTGAGCCTCATCTATAAAGCTACGCCTGAGCAGGTGCGCCTGATTCTGGTGGACCCGAAAATGCTTGAATTGTCCGTATACGAAGGCATCCCTCATCTGCTGGCGCCCGTGGTAACCGATATGCGGCAGGCGGCCAGCGCGCTTCGATGGGGCGTAGCGGAAATGGAGCGGCGTTACAAGTTGATGTCGGCGCTCGGCGTACGTAATCTCGGCGGCTACAATCAGAAAATCCGCGATGCGATCAAGAACGAGATGCCGCTGACCAATCCATTCAGCCTGACGCCGGATGCGCCGGAGCCGCTGGAAGAGATGCCGCTGATAGTTGTGGTAATAGATGAATTGGCCGATCTTATGATGGTAGTGGGCAAGAAGGTTGAAGAATTGATTGCCCGGCTTGCGCAAAAAGCGCGTGCGGCCGGCGTGCATTTGCTGCTGGCGACACAGCGACCCTCGGTGGATGTGATTACCGGCCTTATCAAGGCCAATATTCCGACACGAGTGGCGTTTCAGGTATCGAGCAAGGTGGATTCACGTACCATACTTGACCAGATGGGGGCCGAAGCGCTACTCGGACAGGGCGATATGCTTTATCTGCCGCCGGGGAGCGGTTATCCGCAGCGGGTGCATGGTGCTTTTGTCGCCGATCAGGAAGTGCACCGGGTAGTGGAGTACCTGAAGGAACATGGTGAGCCGAGATATGTGGATGGGGTGCTTAACTCGCTGGAAGAGGAAGGTGGCGCGGGCGAAAACGGCGGCATGGCCGGGCAGGAAAACGTCGAATCCGATCCGCTTTACGATGAAGCCGTTGGGATAGTGCTCAAGTCGCGCCGGGCCTCTATTTCACTGGTACAGCGGCACTTGCGAATCGGTTATAACCGGGCCGCACGGCTGATTGAAGAGATGGAACGCGCAGGCCTTGTCTCGGCCATGCAAACCAACGGTAATAGGGAAGTGCTTGTGCCATCGCGGAACGAATAGAGCAAGCAACTTGACCAGCTAGCGAGACCAAAGTCAAGCACCTGACCAACCCCTGTAGTCGTACCCGCGAAAGCGGATATCCATCGGGTACCAGGTACTCAACTCGTATCGCCAACAGCACGTCATACCCGCGAAAGCGGGTATCCACGGAGCCCAGGACATATCATCGTTTGTCTCTCCGGATTCCGTATCACAGGATTTCTCAAAGGATAAGCAGCAGTCGGCAGCAGTTGGTTTAAGGCACTAATCGATATCTTGATGAGATGCAAGGAGATTCTGCGTGTCGTTTAGCGCAGATTCACGGATATCTTGGCAAGAAGACGCTGAATTAGCGGCGAAAATGAAAACGCGCCGTTCCTCTTACGAGGAACGGCGCGTCCGTAAAGCAGCTTCAGCTAATCAGTCAGTCATCGATTAACCGGCTCCGCTACGATGCGGTTGTTGAGGATGACTTTGCTCTGGCCATTCCAGACGACGTCGGTCAGGTTGGAGTAGCGCGTGATGATCTGCGCCGCTATGCCACCTGCAAACAGTCCCGACCAGCCCAGGATGACAAAGCCCCAGTGCAACGGTGCGCTGAAGAGTTCTTCCATGAACCAGAAGGCATGGCCCCATTCGTTCAGACCCACGTTCGGCAGAATCATGAGCGGTCCGGCAATCGCCATGACCAGCGGGAACGAGGTGCCCCGGGCATACAGCGGCAGACGGGTCATGGCATACAGGTAGCTCGCCACGCCGCACACGATGTACATCGGGAAGGAGCCGTAGAACACCACGACGTGACTCGGGGTGAAGCTCGTGTCACGGATGATGACCTGGTGCCAGGAAGCATCCTGCTCGGTGAAGAAGCTGCCGCCCCAGTAAACGCCAAACAGATACACGCCCAGCCACATCAGCCAGTAGAAGTAACGCTTGATTTCCAGCTTGGGGTCAAGATTGTCCAGTTGCTCTTTGGTGTCGCGCGTCTTCCAGATCCAGCCCCAGGTGACCAGGGCAAAGATCGGCATCACTATCATGTGCACACGCCACAATCCCATCCAGACTTTCTCGAATTCCGGCTCCATCGAGTCCATCCCGTGCGAGTATGCAAATGTGCGCTGATACCAGATCCAGAATATCGCCACCGCCAGCATGGTGATCAGTCCAAACTTGTACCACCTTGAGTCATACCACAGCGACATGTCGTAATCACGACCGCCTGACTTCGCCTGGCTTGACGTTCCTAGTGTTGTTGCCATATCGTTTTCCTCCTGTGACTAATACTCGAAAATAACAGTCAACATTCAGTTGGCGGAATGCATTCCGCCAGCGAATTTTAGACTTTTCTGTTTACAAAAGAGTTCCCTTTCTTCGGTCCGTTTTTTTTGCAAGCTTTTCCACACCCTACACCTTTGCACGCTTGAGAAACCTTGAAACGGCTTTTTTCCGGAAAGGTTTACTCCGCCACAAGAACTACAAGAGCCGATATCTATCGATGATTGTGCTAAAGCGCGAGGACGTTTATGCTTCCGGTAAAGAGCGGAAACGATAAAATCACAGCCGCAGGCTCCCAAATAAACCAGTGCCCTCCAGATTGCGGGGAACAGTAATTCTGCCGGATTCAGGTCGAGTACAAACCGAAATTGATCCACGTTACTGAAGCGTTGTTTTTTGACTGTCTTTGATATAGGAAATATTCATGAATTTTTCGGAGCGCTGCTGGTTTTTTCTCATGTTTTTTTTATTTGTTTCTGTTGCCGAGGCTAGTGCAATTAGCAGTCTCAAGAATTTTATGCAGAACACGCGAACTGTCCGCGCGGCATTCTCACAGATGGTTCTTGATAAAAACGGACGTGTGGTGCAAAGAGGGGGTGGTACGATGCAATTCGAGCGTCCGGGAAAATTTCGATGGGTTTATGAGAAGCCGTACGAGCAACTGATTGTTGGCGACGGTGATCGGATATGGTTCTATGATCATGACCTCAATCAGGTGACCGTCCGCAAACTTGACGTCGCTATCGGCAGCAGTCCAGCCGCATTGCTCGCGGGAAGCAGCGATATCGAGAAAAGCTTCGATCTTGCTGAAATGGGCCTGGATGACGGTACCGAATGGCTTGAAGCCACGCCCAAAACCAAGGAAAGTACGTTTGAATGGGTCCGCCTGGGATTTACGCCAGAAGGCATACTAAAGGCAATGGAATTGCGTGATCATTTTGGCCAGACCACCGTGCTTACATTTTCGGGGGTGGAACGAAACCCCAAACTTCCACAGGAATTGTTCAAATTCAGTCCCCCTGAGGGGGCGGATGTGATCAGTGATTGACCTGTTCGAGCAGCGCGAGCCTGCCGCGCCGCTTGCGGAACGCTTGCGTCCTCATGCACTGAAAGACATTGTCGGACAGCAGCACTTGCTTGGTCCCGGGAAGCCCTTACGGCTGGCGTTTGAATCCGGCAAGCCGCATTCAATGATATTGTGGGGACCACCCGGCACCGGCAAGACCACTCTCGCTCGGCTCATGGCATTGGCGTTTGATGCGGAGTTCATCGCGCTTTCGGCAGTGCTGTCCGGGGTCAAGGATATTCGTGAAGCGATTGAACGCGCAAGAGCAGTGTTGCAGCAGTCGGGGCGCCACACCATACTGTTCGTGGATGAGGTTCATCGCTTCAACAAAGCGCAGCAGGATGCTTTTCTACCCTTTGTAGAACAGGGATTGGTAACGTTCGTTGGTGCAACTACCGAGAATCCTTCGTTTGAAGTCAATAGTGCCCTGTTATCACGGGCACAGGTTTATGTGCTAACGGCCTTATCGGAAGATGAACTCGTTATCCTGTTCGAGCGCGCAAAGAACCTGGCATTGCAAGGGCTGGAGTTTACCGATGATGCCAGATCGTTATTGATCGAATATGCAGATGGCGATGCCCGGCGGCTACTCAATTTTCTGGAACAAATAAAAACTGCGGCGGTAACCGAAGGAATTACGAAAATAGGGGCGGAATATGTGCGCAGTGCGCTTTTTCGCAGCGCCCGCCGGTTTGACAAAGGCGGAGATGAATTTTACGACCAGATTTCGGCGATGCATAAATCCCTGCGGGGTTCCAACCCGGATGCCACGCTTTACTGGATGTGCCGCATGCTGGACGGAGGAGCGGATCCGCGCTATATCGCCCGGCGCCTGGTTCGAGCATCCGTGGAAGACATCGGGTTGGCCGACCCGCGTGCGCTGCGGGTAGCCCTGGACGCTTCCGAGACATACGAACGTCTTGGCAGTCCGGAGGGCGAACTGGCGCTGGGGCAGGCAGCGTTATATCTTGCTTGTGCGCCCAAGAGCAATGCCGCTTACGTTGCTTATAATAAAACCCGGTCTGTTATTAGTGGCGACAAGTCACGTCGCGTACCGGAGCATTTGCGTAACGCGCCTACTCGTCTGATGAAGGAACTGGGCTTCGGGCGAGACTATCGTTATGCCCATGACGATCCCGAGGCCTATGCCGCAGGTGAAAATTATTTTCCCGAAGGAATGCCGGCGGTGAGAATTTATGAGCCGTCAACGCGCGGGTTCGAAGGTAAAATTGCGGAAAGGCTGGCGCATTTGCGCGAGCTGGACAAGCAGGCGAATAAAAATTCATAAATAAGGGCGTTTTGCATGGGGCATTGTCCGGCACGCGCTTTTTCGGAGTAAGCATGTTAGACATTCAGTTGTTGCGCACCCATCCAGATCATGTTGCAAGGCTCCTCGCCACGCGCAACTATGTTTTTCCCCTGACGGAATTCGGCGAGCTGGAGGCGGAACGAAAGAATATTCAGACCTATACCGAGGAACTGCAAGCGCGGCGAAATGCTGCGTCCAGACAGATCGGTAATGCCAAGAGCAGAGGAGAGGACGCCAGCAGTATCCTTGCGGAGGTGGCTCAACTCGGTGACGAACTGAGGCAGGCGGAAAATCAGCTGCAGCAAACTCAAACTGCATTGCAGCATATATTGCTGCAAATTCCCAATCTGCCGCATAGCAGTGTACCTGAGGGTAAAAGCGAAGCCGATAATCGGGAAGTGCGCCGTTGGGGAACGCCGCGCTCGTTCGATTTTACAGTGAGAGACCATGTCAGCATAGGCGAGAGCCTGGGATTGCTGGACTTACCAACCGCGACTAAACTCAGCGGCGCACGATTCAGCCTGATGACAGGCGGTCTCGCACGCCTCCACCGTGCTCTGGCGCAGTTCATGCTCGATGTCCATACGCAGGAGCATGGCTATACTGAAGCATATGTGCCATATCTGATTAATGCGGATAGCTTGCGGGGCACCGGACAGTTGCCTAAATTCAAGGATGATTTGTTCGAGATCCCCCGGAAAAAAATGGGTATGGTCGAATCCCTTCCGCGAAATGAGGGGCATGCTCCGTTATCGAGCAACCCTCGATGTGAGTATGAAGATGACGATTTGTATTTGATTCCTACTGCCGAAGTGCCGCTCACTAATATCGTGCGGGATCGAATTGTTGCTCTTGAGTCGCTTCCCCTTAAATTTACAGCGCATACCCCATGCTTCCGTTCGGAAGCCGGGAGCTATGGTAGAGATACCCGCGGGATGATCCGGCAACATCAATTCGAGAAGGTGGAGCTGGTCCAAATCGTGCATCCCCAACAATCTTACAAAGCGCTGGAAGAGCTTACCGGTCATGCCGAAACGATTCTTCGGAAACTCGGGCTGCCTTATCGCGTAATGACGCTCTGCACGGCCGACATGGGTTTTGCGGCAACCAAAACGTACGACATCGAGGTGTGGCTGCCGGAACAGAATACCTATCGCGAAATTTCATCATGCAGCAATTGCGAGGCGTTTCAGGCACGGCGCATGCAGGCACGCTTTCGTAATGAGAAAGGCAAACCGGAACTGCTGCATACCCTTAATGGCTCGGGGTTGGCCGTGGGACGAACGCTCGTCGCAATTCTGGAAAATTTTCAGAATTCGGATGGCAGCGTATCGATTCCTGAAGTTCTGCGGGATTATATGGGCGGCCTTGGCCGGCTCACAGCACAGACCGAATGATAAATGAGTAGTAAACCATATAAATTTCTTAATCTTAGGGAGGGGTTTAACTATCATGGAGAAGAAAACTGGCGGCGAAGGTTCTTCTGACAAAACCGCAGGCAAAAAGGCCGACAAAACCATGAGTAAAGCCGCAGGCAAAACCGCAAGCAAAGCAGCGGGTAAAACTTCGAACAAAACAGCAGTCGCGCTGGAAGCCGAAGTGCGCAACACGATGGCTCAGGGAAGTGATGTTCGGCAGGAAGTGCGGGACCTGACAGTGAGAGCCCTGAGTACGCAAAACCAGGATCGGGAATCGCTGAGGCACGTTATGACAGCTGTGATGAAAGGCGTACGCGAAGGAGCACAGCAAAAGCTGCAACAATCACCCTTACACACGCAAACCGCCATGAAACCTGTCCGCGATGCCGTGGCTGGATTGGATGCCGCACTGGCACAGCTCGCCGAAGCTTCGAAACTGGCGTTGGAGGAGGCTGCAGGCCGTGCGCAAAAGTTTTCAGATGAGGAGCTTGCGCGGGTCCGCACCGATCTGGAAGGTGTTGAAAATCTCTTCCTGGATGTCTTGCAGGGATCCGCTTCCGCCGCTCAGGATCTGGTGAAGGAAACCTTGGGTGATCTTGTGATGCACGCGAAGCGCAACGGGACAGCTGTCGGTTCTGCGTTGCAGGATACCCTTTCGACTTTTAACCGGCAGATGACCTTGGCCGGACAAAATCAGCTTGAAGCGGGCTTACAGTTGACTCATGCCATCACCAATCTGATGCGCCAAACGGCTGCTGGCGTTCTCACCGGAATTGCAGAGCGCGTCAAACCAGAGGATAAGCCCACAGGATATCGGAGTTGATCGATTTTTTGGCTGGCTGCTCAGCGAAGTCCTGCCGGCAGACCCCTGGACGTCCCAATGCACGCTTGCTCTGCGGCATTTAAAGCAATTACAGGGAGCCCTGGCATTGCTCTACCCGGATATGCGATTCAGATGCTGCACCCATCTTCATCGCAGGCTCGATTTTCCGCGATTGCCGGGCCTGTTTCCGGCGAGCTTGCCAATTCGTCAATTTCTTCGGAAAGCAATGCGCCAATGGAAAATCCGACCGTTAGATCACTTACATGTCCAAACTTATGCAAACGGATGCGGCCTGCTTTGTCTATCAAAATGAGAGTGGGAGTCCCCTGCATCCGGTAGGCGTGCATGGTCAGGGGAATGCCTTGTGGCTGGTCTTCATATTTATCAATACCAATCGGGAAGCGCAATCGATATTCGTGCACAAAAACCTCTAGCGCCTCACGTCCCATCACTGCATGATGTTCGAAAACCGTGTGCAGTCCAATCACCGCTACGCGACTGGGATCAAACTCCTGATATATTTTCTGGGCCTGCGGAATACCGATTTGCACGCAACCCGGACAGAAGATTTGAAAAGTATGCAGCACAACCACCTTGCCGCGTAATGAGGCGAGCGTAAGCGGGTGAGGTGTATTAAGCCAACCCGATGTCTGCAGCTCCGGCGCCCTGATACTCTTGTTTGTTTCCGCCATTTTTTTATACTCTCAAAAATAATCCGCTTACGATTATAATCGAGCCGCCGAATAAGTCCTAATAGGGGGGGCGAGACGGACTTCGCCGGATGGGTGCTTAAAAGGCGAGGGAGAGGGAGGCGTGGAAAATGAGCCGAAGTATGCCCCGTCGATTAGTTTGTCCGCAAACTGTTTTTCGTCCTTAACGTACGGTGATACGGGAAACTCGTCCTGAAAGTAGCAGTTTTCTGCTCGCGATCGCATATGTCGGCGCTCGCCAGTCGCTTGACTGGAACCGCGCCATTGCGAAACCGCCGCGTTTTCTTACCACGAGCCCAGCTTTGGGTCGTACTTCAGGTCGTATTGTGAAACTCCAAAAATGGGAGCGCTGCCATTCATGTGGCGGTAAATAATCGTGACCTATTCCGATGCGGGACCAGAGAATCCGGTAATGATAAATGAATAGATTTGCGTTTGATGGTTGATAATCACCACAATGCAAATAGGGTAAAATCACCACAATTGGAAAAGGGGGAAATACCGATTTTTAGAATAAGGGCATTATTGGTATGGGTTGCCAAGATCATGTTTCGTTCTTGTACGCCCCATTCCCGTGTGGTAGAATTTTTCCGTTTCAGTAGCGGTGTTTCGGCGACCAATTAAAGCGGATACCGGAAAATTTTGAAAAGCTGGATCAGCTTGAATGAGAAAGAACGGAAATATAGCCGGAAAGCCGTGTAACACATGGATTTAAGTCACATTTCAAGCCATGTGTTTTGATTAAGAAGATAAGCAAAAAACATAAAATGGATCATGATGAAAACATATATCCATTTCGTGAGCTTCCGCCTGATTCCTGATTTGATGAATGCGGTACTGGTATCAACCAGGAAATTTATTGTTCAGGTTTGAATAATGGCGACGCATAATTTTTTGTTTTTAGTGGAAACCTGGAACTTATGGAAATGCCGTTATTCTTAGTGTTTGAAATTCGCATAAAGCCAGCATAAAAACCATGGTAGAACTATAGAATAACACAATTACCGACGTTCGCAACATGGCTATTTACGCAGGACAGATCTGGTAATGAAGAGACTTGCATCCGCCATCTGGCGATGCCGAGCTAAGCAAAAAATGATCTGGAAGCCAGTTCGTGGGGTCGGTCACACATTGTGGAATTTTAGAATTATTGGCTCGTACTGTAATCAGTAATCAAGTGGGGGGAAATATGAGCAGTAAAGCAGCAGCAAGCATAGTGGGGATGATGGCGATCGCATTGTATTCCGGAATGGGAATGGCGGCGGCGGATCCTTACCAGTTGAATTTGCCCGAGCCGCAGACGATCATAGCCAGGCAGATATATGATCAGCACACCATGCTTTTATGGATTTGCCTGGCGATCTTCATTGGTGTATTTGGCGTCATGTTTTATTCGGTACTCAAGCACCGCAAATCTGTTGGTTACAAAGCGGCAAACTTCCATCACAGCACCACGGTCGAGATCATCTGGACCATCATCCCGTTCTTCATCCTGGTGGGGATGGCTTTTCCTGCCACCAAGACCATCATCGCCATGAAGGACACCTCCAGTCCTGACATTACCATCAAGACCACCGGGTACCAGTGGAAATGGGGGTATGACTACCTGACAGGAGAAGGGGAAGGGATCAGCTTCTTGAGCAACCTCGCCACACCCCGGGCGCAGATAGAGAATGCCTCGCCCAAGGAGGAGAACTACCTGCTGGAAGTGGACAACCCCGTAGTGGTACCTGTCGGCAAGAAGGTTCGCATCATCATCACCGCCAACGACGTCCTGCACGCCTGGTGGGTACCGGCATTGGGCGTCAAGCAGGACGCCATCCCCGGCTACATACGCGACGCCTGGTTCACGATCGACAAGCCTGGCACCTACCGCGGGCAATGTGCTGAACTATGCGGCAAGGACCACGGCTTCATGCCGATCGTGGTGGAAGCGGTGGAGCCTGAAAAATATACCCAATGGGTGGCGGAACAGAAGAGCAAATCGGCTGCGGCAGTAGTGGATGTCAGCAAGGAATTCACGATGGACGAGTTGAAGGCCGAAGGCGAGAAAGTGTATGCCGCCAACTGTGTTGCCTGCCATCAGGCCAATGGCAAGGGTATTCCCGGCACATTTGCCGCGCTGGACGGATCGAAGGTAGCCACGGGTCCGAAGGCCGGCCACATCGACATCGTCATGAACGGCAAGACTGGCACGGCAATGGCTGCATTCAAGCATCTGTCGGATGTACAAATCGCGGCGGTGGTCACCTACGAGCGCAATGCCTGGGGCAATACGGCAGGCGACGTAGTGCAGCCATCGGAAATCAACGAACTCAGAAAATAGCATCAAGGAGGAAACCATGGCAGCAGTACACGATCACGACGTTGCGCACGCCCACGACCATCATCCCAGCGGCATGATGCGCTGGATGATGACAACCAACCACAAAGATATAGGCACGATGTATCTGTGGTTCAGTTTCATCATGTTCCTGACAGGCGGGGTGATGGCGCTGACTATCCGCGCCGAGCTGTTTCAGCCGGGCCTGCAGATTGTCAATCCTGAGTTTTTCAATCAGCTGACCACGATGCATGGCCTGATAATGATTTTCGGCGCCATCATGCCGGCCTTTGTCGGTTTTGCCAACTGGCAGATTCCGATGATGATCGGCGCTCCCGACATGGCCTTCGCCCGTATGAACAACTGGAGTTTTTGGCTGCTGCCGCCGGCGGCCCTGCTGCTGTTGAGCTCGTTCTTCGTGCCGGGTGGAGCCCCTGCCGGTGGCTGGACCATTTATCCACCGCTATCGGTGCAGATGGGCATGGGCATGGATATGGCAATCTTCGCGATCCATATCATGGGCGCCTCTTCCATCATGGGTTCAATCAACATCATCACGACCATTCTGAACATGCGCGCGCCGGGCATGACGTTGATGAAAATGCCGATGTTCGTCTGGACCTGGCTGATCACCGCCTACCTCCTGGTGCTGGTAATGCCGGTGCTGGCGGGCGCGGTCACCATGCTGCTGACCGACCGCAACTTCGGCACCAACTTCTTTAATGCAGCGGGTGGCGGTGACCCAGTGATGTTCCAGCATATTTTCTGGTTCTTCGGGCATCCGGAAGTCTACATCATGATTTTGCCGGCATTCGGCATTGTCTCCGAAGTCATCCCGACTTTTGCACGCAAGCCATTGTTCGGATATTCGTCAATGGTGTATGCAACCGCCTCGATCGCCATTCTGTCATGTATCGTCTGGGCGCATCACATGTTCACCGCGGGCATGCCGGTAACCGGACAGTTGTTCTTCATGTACGCAACGATGCTGATTGCGGTGCCCACGGGAGTGAAAGTATTCAACTGGACCGCCACCATGTGGCGCGGCTCCATGACTTTTGAGACCCCCATGCTGTTTGCCATTGGTTTTATTTTCCTGTTTACTCTTGGCGGCTTCAGCGGCGTGATATGCGCAGTAGTCCCGATAGATATTCAGGTGCAGGATACATACTATGTGATTGCGCACTTCCACTACGTGCTGGTATCGGGTGCGCTGTTCGGAATATTTAGCGGGGCTTACTACTGGCTGCCGAAATGGACCGGGCACATGTATGATGAGACGCTAGGAAAAGTGCATTTCTGGCTGACCATGATCTTTTTCAACCTTACGTTCTTTGTCCAGCACTTCCTGGGATTGGCAGGCATGCCGCGCCGTATTCCCGACTATGCATTGCAGTTTGCGGATTTCAACATGATTTCCAGCATCGGCGCCTTCGGCTTCGGCCTGAGCCAGTTGCTGTTCCTCTATGTCGTGCTGAAATGCATCCGTGGTGGGGCAAAAGCACCTGCTAAAACCTGGGAAGGGGGCAAGACGCTGGAATGGACTCTTCCATCACCCGCGCCGTATCACACTTTTGAAACACCCCCAGTTGTCAGGTAAACAGGGGCTGATATGAGGGATAATGCAGAGAGAAGGCGCGGTGCAATCAGGACAGCCCTCTTTCTGCTGGTGATCGTGGTTGGAATTTTTGTTGCGGTCATTGTTAAAAACTTGTGATGAATACAATCGAAGCCAATTCCGTCGTAATGAAAAAGCTACTGATATTTACAGTAGTGATGTTTGCCTTCGGCTTTGCATTGGTCCCATTTTACGAAAAGATTTGTGAGGTTACCGGCCTTAATAATCTGTTGCAGGCGGACACGCTGACGGAGAATCCCCAGGTCGATACCACTCGCTGGGTGACGGTAGAGCTTGATGCCAATACACGCGGACTGCCTTGGCAGTTCAAGCCCCTGCAGTCCAGCTTGCGTGTGCATCCGGGTGAATTGGTGGAGGTGATGTATGAAGTCAAAAACAATTCCGATCGAGAGATCAACGGCCAGGCAATACCAAGCTATGGTCCGCAATTACTTGCCAAGCATCTGAAGAAACTCGAGTGTTTTTGTTTCAGCAAACAGGTATTGAAGCCAAACGAGACACGACAGATGCCAGTTCAGTTCATCATTGAGTCGAGTTTGCCAACCGACGTCAGCACCGTCACTATCTCATACACCTTTTTCGAACTGGCGGGTGCGAGCGCTGCCAGTATGGCTACCAAAACGAATCAGAGTTGAATGACAACGGCAAAAAAAAACAAGGCGACGTTTTTGCAAATAGCGAAAGCGGTATCCTGGGCTTTTTTCGGAGTGCGAAAACAAAGCGATCTTGACATGGACGCGAGCAACTTAACGCCAAAGCAAGTAATAATTGGCGGTCTTATAGGAGCAGCGTTCTTTGTCCTGACCTTGATATTGCTGGTCAAATTAGTAACAAATTAGAGATTAATCAATTACACGCAGGAGAAAGAGCATGAGCCAGGGGAGTCACTATTACGTTCCAGCGCCATCGACTTGGCCTATCACCGGGTCGATAGCGCTGTTATTCATGGGTTTCGGTGCGGCATTTTCGGTCAATAAGATGCCGCTGGGCTACGGGTTGCTGGCATTCGGTTTTGCCGTGCTCATTTACATGCTGTTCGGCTGGTTTGGCACCGTTGCCCGGGAAAGCGAGAGCGGCAAGTTCAACCAGCAGGTGGATAAATCCTTCCGCTGGGGGATGAGCTGGTTCATTTTCTCGGAAGTCATGTTTTTTGCCGCCTTTTTCGGTGCGCTGTACTACATGCGGATATATTCGGTTCCCGAACTTGGCGACCTGGAGCATAAATCGCTATGGCCGGATTTCACTGGGGATTGGCCAACCGCCGGTCCCGGCGTCACCGATAAGTTCATGCCCATGGGACCATGGGGTCTTCCGGCCATCAATACCGTCCTGTTGCTGACCTCGGGGGTGACGGTTACCTGGGCGCACTGGGCGCTCAAGCTGAACAAGCGCGGACAGCTCAAATTGGGATTGTTTCTCACTTTCGCCCTGGGCTTTCTCTTTGTCGGCCTGCAGGCATATGAGTATGGCCATGCCTATTCCGAGCTTAACCTCAAAATGACGAGCGGCGCCTATGGTGCGACGTTCTTCATGCTGACGGGTTTCCACGGCTTCCATGTGACCCTGGGTTCCATCATGTTGTTCGTCATCTATTGCCGTGTGCTGAAGGGGCATTTCACGCCAGAGAATCACTTTGGCTTTGAGGGGGTCGCCTGGTACTGGCACTTTGTGGACGTGGTCTGGCTCGGACTGTTCATATTTGTTTATTGGCTGGTATAAGGATCCTAGGCGCTCATACCGCAGGTTCAGCGGATTACTGGCTCAGCGGTATGATGCCAAAATAAGTACCCAGCATTAACAATGCAAACAGAAGAACCGACAGTCCGATACGCAGGGTTAAGGACTTAACCGTCCGTGTTCCTTGTCCTTTGTCCTTGATCAGGTAATACATGGCGGATGCCAGGCTGGCAAGGATAAAGAACATGAATAGCGCGGCGAAGAGTTTCAAGATCAATCCCTGTAATAATGGTGTTTAGGATTAAGTTTAGCGGAGTTCTGCACACTATCCAATGACTATTTTAGGCTGGCGGTTTACGCCGCGATTATGGTCAACAGTAGCTGCGGCGGTTGTCATAGTGATAATGGTGCAACTTGGCAACTGGCAACTTTCCCGCGCCCGGGAAAAGGAATCAAGGCAGGAGCAGCTTGATCTCCGTTCGCGAGAACCGACCGTAGCGCTGCCAGCGGTTCCAGTCAAGCTGGAAGATTTTCAATACCGTCGGGTCGAGGCGCGCGGAAAGTACGTTCCGGAGCACATAATTTATCTTGATAACAAAATATACAAGGGGTTGGCTGGTTATAACGTCATCACCCCATTGAGAATTGGAACAAGCTCAATGCATGTTTTGGTAAATCGGGGCTGGATAGCAGCGGATCGCGACCGTAGCAAACTGCCGCAAATAGCGACGTCCGACGAACCGGTAATTGTCTCGGGAGTGGCGACGACAGCGAACCAGAAAACGCTGGAGCTATCAACGGAAATGGTAGCGGGGCAGGTTTGGGAAAATCTCGATCTTGAGCGTTATCAAAGCGCCACAGGATTAGCAGTACAACCGGTAATGATATTGCAAACGGACGACGTGAAGGACGGTTTGGTGCGCGAGTGGGTGCGGCCGGGTTCCGGGTCTGGCAAGAACACGGGTTATGCGTTTCAATGGTTCGCGATGGCGCTGGCCGTATTGATTATTTATTTGGTGTTAAGTGTCAAACAAGAGCGCTCCTAACAAAAGCAGGCGCACGCTGATTTTAATGTTCGTACTGTTGTGCGCGCCTATTATCGCTTCTTATGCGCTGTTTTTCGGGAACGTACGACCGGGCACCGATAATTACGGCGACCTGCTTGAAGTAAAGACCTTGACGGGTACTGGGTTGAACCATGCTGACCAGACCATCTTCCGCGTGCGTGACCTTCGAGGTAAGTGGGCTCTGGTGTCGGTGGATTCCGGAAAGTGTGACGAGCAATGCCGCCAGAAGCTGTATTACATGCGGCAGGTGCGCCTGATACAAAACGCGGAAAGGGAACGTATAGAGCGGGTATGGCTGATAAATGACGGCGAATTACCCGAGCCTGAACTCATGAAGGAATTTGAAGGCACCTGGATTATCAACGCGAAGGATAGTGACCTCCTCAAGTCGATTCAAGGGAAAACTTCGCAGCGCGATCATATTTACGTTATCGATCCTATAGGAAATCTCATGATGCGTTTTCCCAAGGACCCGGATCCGAAAAAGATGTCAAAGGATATTAAACGGTTGCTCAAGGTATCCCAGTTGGAACATGCGATGGGGACCGATAAAAGGCACTGAGGCTCGTGAGTGCAACGGAAATGCTGATATGAAAGCCGACTCCCCGCAATGGCCCATAATTTTTCAGGCAATTGCTGTAGTTTTCGAAAATCGCTAGGTGCAGGCACATTGCCTGCGATGAATAAGGAGAGGAACGTTATGACTACTACGAGTATTGCCTGGCAGCAAACCGCATCGCGTATGCAGCAGTTTTATCGGTTAACCAAGCCGAGAGTGGTGTCCCTCATTGTTTTTACCGCCGTCATCGGCATGTTTCTTGCGGTCCCTGGCGCTGTTCCGCTAAACGCATTGATATTCGGCACGGTGGGAATTGCTTTCGTGGCGGGCGCCGCCGCCGCGGTAAATTGCCTTGTTGAACAAAAGATCGATGCGGTGATGGCTCGTACGCGGGGCAGGCCCTTGCCGCGGGGCACCGTCACGTCGCCCGAGACCCTGTTCTTTCTGGCGCTGATCGGTGGTACAGGCTTGCTGATGCTTCACCAGTTAGTGAATCCACTGACCATGTGGCTGACCCTGGGAACCTTCGTCGGTTACGCAATCATCTATACGGTGATACTGAAACCCAATACTCCACAGAACATCGTCATTGGCGGTGCTTCCGGCGCAATGCCGCCGGTGCTTGGCTGGGCTGCGGTAACCGGCGAAGTTTCCGCCGACGCCCTACTTCTGTTCCTCATAATCTTCGCATGGACGCCTCCACACTTCTGGGCGCTGGCGCTCTACCGCAAACTGGAGTATGCGAAAGTGGGCATGCCAATGCTGCCAGTCACCCACGGCGATAAATATACCCGTTTGCAGGTTTTGTTATACACGTTGATACTCATCGCCGTGACGTTGATGCCTTATGCCACGCAAATGAGTGGACTCATTTATCTTGCAGGCGCGGTAGTGCTGGATGCCATATTTCTATACTATGCGATAAAAATCTACCTTGATTATAGCGATGAGCTTGCGCGGAGGGCGTTTCGTTATTCCATCGTGTATTTAGCTGCGTTGTTTGCCGTGCTATTAGTAGATCATTACATCCGTTTCTAAATGGTTGCTTGTGAGCTATCGGGCCTTTACCTTTAACGCGCTGGTGTTAACGGCAATAATTTTATTGCCGGCGCTTTTTCTAACAGCCTGCGGCGACGCTGCGAAGCCCAAGCCGGAATTTCTCTCAACGGATATCAGCAGCGTCAATTTCGGCAAGGATTTTCGCCTTGCCGATCACACCGGTAACATGCGCACCTTGTCGGATTTCAAGGGCAAGGTAGTCGTATTGTTTTTCGGTTACACCCATTGCCCTGATGTATGTCCCGCAACCATGGCCAACCTTGCCACCGCAATGGAGAAACTCGGCCCGCAGGCCGACCGCGTACAAGTATTATTCGTAACGGTAGATCCCGAACGCGATACCCCGGCAATTCTTCAGCAATATCTTTCGGCGTTCAGTCCCGCATTCCTTGGCCTTTCCGGTAATCCGCAGGCAACGAAAGATGTAATAAAGGAATTCAAAATTGTTGCTCAAAAGCAAGCCGGAGAGTCCCCGGGACATCACACTGTGGATCACTCCACGGGAACCTATATTTTCGATACCAGCGGCAAGCTACGGCTATATGTCACGAGTGATAAAGGCGCGGATGTTTTCGCACACGACATTTCGGAACTGCTAAAAGCATCGGAAAAGTAACGGCGGACAGAAGTATGCGCCGGAAAGGAAGGTAGCGATTTCTCTTGAAACCGGATTAAAGCAGAGGTCGAGCAGTTCGCGCTGACATGCATTAGCGATCCGATATTAAGGAAATAGCTTCCCGGGGTTTAGAATATTGTTTGGGTCAAATACCCGTTTGATCTGTTTCATCAGGGCCATTGTCGCGGAATCGATCTCTTTCCCGATATACGCGCGTTTTTCGCTACCAACGCCATGCTCCCCCGACAAGGTACCATTGAGTCTGATCACCAGATCGAATATCTCGTTCAGGCACATCTCCGCACGCTTCATTTCGTCCTCAATCTCGGGATTCACCAGCAGATTCACATGTATATTGCCATTGCCGGCATGACCAAAATTGACATTTGCAATATCAAACCTGGCGCTCAGGCGTGACAACTCATCCAGAAAAGCGGGTAGCGCCGAAATGGGCACAACGACATCCTCGTTGATTTTCTTCGGTGCGATATCACGTAGTAATGGAGACAGCGATTTTCGAGCGCGCCATAAGGTGGAGGCATCGGCGGTTTTCTCCGCATGAATCAATCCCTCATTGCGGCATGCGGATAGAACCTCCGCGCATGCCTCCGAAATATAATGCTCGGGTCCATCCACTTCGATCATCAGCATGGCACAAGCATTCGCTGGTAACATATCAGGATACCGGCTGCGTATCAGGCCGAGCGCGCCGGCATCGAGGAACTCAAGCGCGCTAGGGGTCTGAGGAAGCGCCATTACCTGAAGTATGGCCGCAGCACAGCTTGCGATGTCCCGGTAGTGCGCGGTGAGACCGCCATAGGCTTGGGGAAGGGGAGTGAGCTTGAGTGTTGCCTCTGTAATCACGGCCAGCGTGCCCTCAGAGCCTATCAAAAGCCGCGTAAGATCGTAGCCCACCACGCCTTTGGTGGTATAGCAACCGGTCCGGATTATTTCACCGCTTCCCAGAACCGCCTTCAACCCCAGCACATGGTCACGGGTAGTGCCGTACTTCACTGCGTGAGGACCACCTGCGGAGGTGGCCAGATTCCCGCCAATGCTCGAGTAAGCTGCGCTCGAGGGATCTGGCGGCCAAAAGAAACCATAAGGCTTGGCAGCATCCTGCACGGTTTGGTTAATCACCCCGGGCTCCGCGATAATCACGCGATTAGCAGGGTCAACCGTGATAATGCGCAGCATCCGTTCCAGCGATAATGCAATACCACCCTGCTCGGGAAGGCTTCCGCCCGAGGTCCCGGTGCCGCGTCCGCGCGGCGTAAGCGGGATGCGATACTCATTACAAAGCGCCACAACAGCTTGCACTTCCAACGCCGTAACAGGAAACACCACCGCATCGGGGGGGAAAAGTTTGCGGGTATTGTCGTAAGCATAGGCATAACAGTCTACCGGATCCGTATAAAACCGGTCTGACGGAAGCAGGCAGCCAAGTTGTGCCACGATAGCAGGCGACAGCATCAGGAAGCTGCACCAGCCATTGGATCAGCCCTGCGACGACAAGAGCGCAAACACCTGACGCAACGAAAACCTTCTAAAACAGTCACTCCAGGTACTCGAAAACCTTCACCACCTTTCGAACCCCACCTGTGGATCTCGCGATATCCACAGCACTCTCGGCCTCATTAATCCTTACAAGGCCAAGCAGGTAGACGACGGCGTCCTCCGTCACCACTTTCACATGGTTAACCTGAAATTTGCCCCCATCCATAAAACGCGCCTTGACCTTGGACGTAATCAACGCGTCATTACTGCGGGAGGAGAATGAGCTCGCTCCCGCCACTGCTATCTCGTTTGTGACGCCACGTACGTTCTCCACGCCTCTCACCAGTTTTTCAACCTCCCGTTTCAACGCTTCTGTTTGAGCTTCTCCAGTAAGCAGCACGCTACGGTTGAAGCTGGTGATATTGACATTTACACTTCCGCCCAGCTTTTCGCGAATCCGACGGTCGCTCTTTATCTCAATCCCTTCATCCTCCACGAACATACCACTCGTACGCCGATCCTGGGATACAGCCACCCCAGCACCGAGGCCGGACGCAACGCCACCCGCAACCAGCAGCGCGCAGCCCGAAAGAAGGGGAAACAGCAATGCGAGCATTATCAGCCCGCTCCAATTCCTATTTTGCATCAATACCTCTAACTAAAACGATTAGCCGCCTGAACATATGATTTTGTCATTTCTAAAGAAGAATTCCCACGCAGACACCAGGAAAATGCAACAATACAACTGGCCCTCACATTTGACCAAAACATCTATTGATTGTCAAGTACTTGAATAATAGCCGAATTTCTAAAAATACAGGCCTCTCATGCGGTTCTACCGGCCAGCATAACAGTCTAACCTAAAACCTCGAATTATTGCCACGCAGCTCCAGTTCTATTCCCCAAAAGCGTTTTTGATCCATTCCACATTCTCGCTGTCATGGCCGGATAACAATACTGCGTCGAAGCGGCACGGTGGCTCGAACTTGAGAGAAGCGAGATAATGTCGTGCAGCGCGTAATAACTTTCTTTGCTTCGCCAACGTTATGCTGGCCGCTGCTCCGCCAAAGGCGGAGCTGGTTCGCATCCGTACTTCAACAAACACCAATGTTGTCCCATCACGCATGATGAGATCAATTTCCCCAAACCGGCAGTGGTAGTTTCTCTGAATCAAAACGAGGTTATGATGTCGAAGAAACGATTCTGCGTATCGCTCTGCCTCGCTACCATCCAAAATGAGCGCTCCAGTAATGTGTTACCCGCATTAATCGGATATCAGCACACATGCGGTTAAACCGGCAATAACTTTCTTACAATGCACCTGACTCCGCTCATTAGCCAAACACCTCATCAATGCATTTCCCCAAAATAATAATATCGCCGGGCATGTTATACGTCGTTGCCACGCCAATAGGGAATTTGCGTGACATCACTCTGCGGGCGCTTGATGTACTTGCGGCCGTAGACGTCATTGCTGCGGAGGATACTCGAACCACAGGGCATTTGCTGACCCATTATTCGATACAAAGAAAGATGGTTGCCTTGCATCGGCACAATGAAAGCACCACGGCAAAAAAAATCGTGGGTTTACTTTCACGCGGACAAGCTGTAGCGCTTGTTACCGATGCCGGTACGCCGGGAATCTCCGACCCTGGCGGAATTCTGGTAAAACAGGTACGGGAACAGGGCTATAACGTGGTTCCGATTCCCGGTGTGAACGCGGCAGTATGCGCGCTATCAGTAGCAGGGGCCACCGAGCCGCATTTTCTGTTTTATGGTTTTCTTCCTGCCAGTGCCGGATTACGTCGACGCGAATTGCAAAGTTTAAAATCCCATCCTTATACCCTGGTATTTTACGAAGCGCCCCACCGCATTCTCGAGTGTATTTCCGATCTGGCTGAGGTGTTAGGTGTGCATCGGCAAATCACTATCGCGAAAGAGCTGACAAAGTTGTTCGAGACAATTCATACCTGTGCTACCGGTGAAGCGCTCGCATGGCTCCAGGCTGACTCAAACCGGCAGAAGGGCGAATTCGTGTTATTACTATCAGGGGCGGAAGCGCGGGGCCCAGGCGAACTGAGTGATCAAGCCCAGCGGACCCTGGCAGTGTTACTGCAAGAGCTGCCGTTAAGGCAGGCAGCAAAACTCGCTGCGGAAATCAGCGGGGAAAGCAAAAATATACTCTATTCGCGGGCACTAGCGCTACAGGGTGAAACAACTCCAAGAAAATAATCAGCTAATCCTGATCTGGATCAGTTCCGAAAGCGCCATAGAAGTCTCATCATAAACAATCCGAAACTTCGATGATTCTCTATCGGAAATCCCATGGAAAAAGAAGCCTCCCAGCATCCCGACTGATGAGCACTGGCGCTAGCATGGGGCAGCGATTATAATCATCCCGTCGCATGGTGACAGTTTGATTGGTTCTTGCGAACGTGGGTAGTCCCCACGGAAATTTAAATTTTTTGGAGAGATTGGCTATGAAAACACCTGCTACCTTTTATCACGCTGGCTGTCCTGTATGTGTCGAGGCCGAGCATCAGATTGCCGATGCGCTGGATCCCGACCGTTATGAGGTTGAGCTCGTAAATCTCGGCGAGCAAAAGGATAGGATCGCAGCTGCTGAAGCGGCTGGCGTCAAGTCGGTTCCCGCAATTGTTATTAACGGAGCACCTTTCCACATCAACTTCGGCGCCCCAATGTCGGCATTGAAGTCCTAATTGCGGCAGAATGGCGGGCGGACTGCCCGCCATTCATCCTCATGTCTATCGCAACCTCTGCAATGCCTCTGGTACCATCCGCAAATCCAGTTCCCATAGCCCATCCGTAATCTTACATTTTTTCCTGCTTTCCTCTCCCTTAAGAGCGCTTGTGCTCACCGGCCGACGAAGTATGTGGATTGTCCCTTGCGAGAATCATGGGCTGGGCATGCCTGAGATCGCCAGAGCCGGCTCGCTGGCATGTGGGCAAAAGACGTAATTAGCCTCTATACTGAACACGTCTGTCTATTGGCCAACGGATTTATGCAGGAGGAATCAATGGAACTCATTTTATGGCGCCATGCGGAAGCCGAGGACGGTTTGCCGGACAGCGCACGAAGACTTACCGAGAAGGGATTAAAGCAAGCTCAGTCCATGGCTGAATGGCTTAAACCGAGATTGCCAAAAAACACGCGAATCATAGCCAGCCCAACCATGCGCACCCGGCAGACCGCAGAAGCGCTTGATGATGATTTTGAAACCGTCAAGGAAATCGGACCTGCCGTTTCGGCAAAAGCGATTCTCTCCGCAGCCGACTGGCCAAATGCAAAAGGCGCAGTTGTGGTGGTAGGCCATCAACCCACACTAGGGGAAGTCGCAGCCCGGCTCATGTCCTGCGATCCCATGGAGTGGAACATCCGCAAGGGTGCGGTATGGTGGTTCAGTTACAAAAAAAAGGAAGGTATCGCGGAAACAGTTTTGCGAACCAGCATATCTCCGGACATGTTGTGATACTCATCCGTAGTTCGAAATCAGGCATTCCACGGCAATTTCGTTGACCCAATCGAATTCCATCGATCCCATGCGCCATAATGGCTTTTGATCGGGCCTACCGGCAATGCAAGCAGAACCAATAATAATCCTGCGATAATGCTTGCCGCAGAACCCATATCGGAATAGCCTGTCAACACCAGGGGCGCAGGAATCAGCCACATCCCAAACATGATGTTGGCAAAGCGCAACGGACGGCCCACTTCACTCAACGCCATGATCGAGAATGTGACAACGAGCGAGCCGATCAGGTGGTCACTATTCGCGGCCGCTCCGGTGGCATCGAAGGTGACGCGGGAAAACATCAGCGCGACGCCAATGATAACGCTGGCCGTCATATTCCACGTAAAGCGGACACCAGCTCCCATTATCTCGCGCAGCACCGCCATCGGAGGTCCTTCAAAGTTACTGGAATAATCCGGGCTTCCGCCTTCTATCGTGTCTCCATGCCACAAAACATGCCACCATGATTTGCCATTCTTATGCCGGTCTTTGAGGAACTGCAGCGTCGCCAGAATCTCATCGAACGAATACGGAATCTGTAGCAGCATCGCTACGGCGGCGATCAGGCATAACGTGCACCACGTACCTATTACGATCGGCTGGATGATGATGAAGTAGATACTTACTACGCCCAGGGGCACAATCAATATTCCGAATAACAGCACCATCCATGGCATGGTGCGCCAACGCCGTTTGTCGCCGATCAGGCCGGTTAGAATTTCCATCACATAGACGGTCGCACCCAGGCCAGCATCCGCTACCGGCCATGCCTCGGATACCTCGGAAGTAATGACGCGCGCGGTGCCGTCGCCAAAGAATGGGTCCCAGGCATTTTCGATATGGCCCAATTGAAACGCGGCCATATAGCGCGAAAGAAATATGCCCACAAACGCCAGCGCTACAATCGGAATACGATTGGTCATCCCCGAGGGGCTGTAGCTCCAACCGGGCGGTGTGTCGGGACCGCTCATCCGGGCGATGGGCCCGATACCCGGCGGGGGTGATACCACCACTGCCAACAAAATAACGAGCGCGCCTATCAGGGTATCGTTTGCATAAACTGCCGCACTAGGCGTCCAGAAAAAAAGCGGTGCAAATAATAACCAGATACCGAGAAGGGCTGTAACCCAGCGTGCCCAGCCATTGTCACGCGACACCGATAGAAAGCCGAATAGCACGATCAGCAAGCCCGTGATGACATCACTGGCCGTCATCCAGGTGGCTGACAATGGCAGGCCGCGCTGAGTGGGCGTAACGAGATCCTCAGCTATCATCCACGATTCGGTTAGCCCAAAAATAAACGGACTCGATATCAGCCATAATCCCAGCGCGACGTTGGCAAAGTGGCACCAAACGGTTTGCCTGTGCTCGTGCCGTTCCTGCTGGCTGTTTTGAACAATAAGGGTCGCGCTGGGAAGATGGTTTTTTTCCATTTCTTCCAGCCAAAGGGGCAGCGCGATTTTATTGCGCTTATACCACGCGGCAGGGCTCTGTTTGAGGTGGCCAATAATTTTCGGCAGTGTTTCGCGCAGCGTATGCCTGGGGCGCCAATTCAGTACCTTCTTTGCCCGGGAAATATCCAGTTCGAAATGGTCGTCGGACAACGCCACCATGAACGGTTTGACGAAAGGTTCAATCCCTCGATCAATGGTGTCCGGAACAACGTCTTCAATTTTGTTCTGAAGCCACGCGCCCGCAACCGCCACCGTTTTTGGAACCTGATGTGTAGCCCACGGCTCGCCATGAATCAACTGTCCCATCAAATTCTGCAGGCCTTCATAGCTTTCCGTGGTCGGCTCACCTATCAACAGTGTAGTTTCCTCTGGTAACTGCGAGCGTCGCTCCACTGTTTCGCGAAATGCCCGCGCTACGTCATCCAGGTGTACAAAGGATTGACCATGAGACGGATTGCCGGGAAATACATGGCTCTGCAGCTGGCGTTCATAAATACGTTGAATCTGAGTACTCAGGGACGGCACTTCGCCCCAGTCGGTATAGACGCCGGCCAGGCGAAATATCACGAACGGAATACGCCCGTGGTGCGCGCGAACCTCGTTTTCCGCCGCTACCTTGGATTCCGGATAGGGCCATTTTGGTTCAAGAGGCCCTTCCTCGCTGATGGGCAAGCCCGGTTCCGACGGTGCGTGCACCAGCATGGTACTGGCATATATGAACTGGTCGACGTCAAATGCCTGAAGCGCTTCCAATAGCCGCCGGGTCCCCTGCACATTCACCTCTTCATACAGGGGGTTCGGCTCATCGGAGAAATCGTAAAAGGCAGCCAGATGAATGACGGATGCAATGCGCTGTCCATAACGCTGGCGCAACTGTTCGCACGCGGTTGCCATTGCCTCGTCGGACGATATGTCGACGGTAATGCAGTTCAATCCACTGTCGCATTTCTGCTCGAAGCCGACGGTCGTATAATCCTCGCCCAGCGCCGCTGCAATTCCCTTACCGATTCTGCCTTCCGAGCCGGTAATAAGGACGACTGGTTTTTCCGCAGATATGCGATTTTTCATTTCATCGCCGGAGTGATGGGAGCGAGGCATGCAGCGATCCAGTTTTGGCCCCCTCCGCCCGCCACTGCTCCCTTCTCCATGCTTATCCAGGTTCAGCCAAGTGCGGACGCTGCTGCCTCCCTATCCACAAATATGCATAGGGAGCAAAGGCGCCAATTCCCTCTCGCGTTAGAACTGCCGTAGAAAGACAGGACCAGGTCAGACGTCGGGAATCGTGAGCCGGCTCTTTAAAAGTTAGAGCCGGCTGTGTATTTAGCTGATGCGTCCCGAATCCATTTTGGTCGTTTCGCGCTTGGTGTAGGGCGTCTCGTCATACGGTATGTCGGGTGTGTCCTTAGGCTGTGCAGGTTGTCCAGGGGATTCCTTATAGGACTGGGTTCCATAATAAGAATGAATCGTGGTCTGCCAGGCGGGATCCGCCATATCCGGCCAATTATTCTTGTCGAATCCAGGAGCGGATGCCAGGCGTTCCTTATCAACATCGAGTATGAAGCGCTTGTTCGCAGTATCCAGCTTCAGCGCGTTCCAGGGCACAGCGAAGAGCTTGCCGCCCATACCCATCAATCCGCCGAAAGACAACACAGCATAGGCAATTTTGCCGTTGTTCATATCCAGCATGATTTCCTTGATATCGCCCAGGTCTTCGTCCTTTTGATTGTAAACATCCTCTCCCATGAGCGTGTCGGCGCCCATCAGCCGAGGGCCGGGCCCCTTCTCGTCGTAGCTCTTGTACATCCCGTACGTATCGCGATCTTCGTAGCTCATGTTTATCTCCTTGTGAGTAGCGATGACTTTCAATCAAAGCATCGGTAGATTTCCAGGTATTGCAATAATTAAAGGATAGGGGAGAGAATCAATTCGATCGGTACGGTAAGTCACACAAAGAAATTTTGTCATTGATCGGCTGGAGGAAATCTTTCTGCTGCAAGGTGTAGGGCAGCAGGGCAGCAAAGGCAAAAATGACGTGTGATTTCCTGCAAAACGTGCCCGGTTCTCTCGCGAAGACGCTGAATGAACCCTTTGCGTTGTCACCATCCAGGTCGTGTACAATGCGTAAACGCTGCCGGGGGCTTGTCAGGGGGGCCGTCACGAGGCTCGATTGGCGGCTGTCACGGTGGTTTTCGTCGGGATACACCGGGCTATTAACTCTTTAAGCTCTTCAAGACCCTTTAACAGAGCCTTCAAACAATTATTACCGCTTATCTGCCCTATTTAGCGAAAGAAAGGTTTCCGGTAACCCGTGCCGCCCATTACTTAACGTTATGACTTTCTTGGTTCCCGCTATCGTCACCCCAGATCATCTCCGCGCTCGGATACATCAATCATGACCAGCCAAAGCACGGAGCGCAAAATCACCGCTGGCCATCAGTCCCTGGGTTTGCTGAGCCTCGCCGCGCTGGGTGTCGTCTATGGAGACATCGGTACAAGCCCCTTATACGTCATGAAAACCGTTTTCGACCCCATCCATGGGCTTGTTGTCAGTGAGGGTAACGTGATCGGGGTGATTTCTCTCATTTTTTGGGCGCTCGTGATTGTGGTGTCGCTCAAGTACATAACATTGATCCTGCGCGCGGACAATAATGGAGAGGGCGGCATTATGGCGCTGCTATCGCTTGCCAGCTCCTCGGTGGCCAACCGTCCCCGCCTGCGTAACATCCTCTTTCTCATTGGCGCGTTTGGCGCGGCACTATTCTTCGGCGATGGTGTTATCACGCCAGCGATCTCGGTTTTGAGCGCAGTGGAAGGCCTGGAGGTGGCAACGCCGCTACTCAAGCCATATGTACTACCCATCACATTGGCCGTGCTGATTGCGCTTTTCGTACTGCAACAAAGAGGCACAGGGGGAATCGGCGCGATGTTCGGCCCGATAACGCTGATATGGTTCACTACCCTGGGGCTCGTCGGCTTGGTAAATATCACGCTCGCACCACAGATATTGGTGGCGTTCAGCCCTTTACATGCCGTGTCTTTTTGCCTGAATAATGGTTGGCTGGCGTTTATCGCATTTGGAGCTGTAGTGCTGGCGGTTACCGGCGGAGAGGCGCTCTATGCCGATATGGGGCACTTTGGGGCGAAACCGATTCGGCTGGCCTGGTATGGATGCGTCCTTCCCGCGCTCACGTTGAATTATCTCGGCCAGGGAGCGCTTCTGCTCTCGGACCCATCAGCCATCTCCAATCCCTTTTTTCTGTTGTTTCCCTCCTGGGCGCTTTACGCCGCCGTGGGGTTGGCAACGGTGGCGACCGTAATCGCATCGCAAGCCGTTATTTCCGGCGTTTTTTCGATGACCAAGCAAGCTATTCAGTTAGGATTCTTGCCGCGCATGCAGATCAAGCATACATCCGACCGCAAGATCGGCCAGATATATATCCCTTTCGTCAATTGGACTCTGCTGGCGGCAGTAATTATGGCGGTACTGGGATTCGGTTCGTCGTCCAGTCTCGCCTCTGCCTACGGGGTCGCTGTTACCACCACGATGGTGATTGAAACCATACTGACTTTTTTTGTAATTCGCTATGCATGGAACTATCCCTTCTTCCTGTGCCTGTTGGCGACGGGATTTTTCCTGTTAATCGACACGACTTTTTTTGCCGCCACCATGCTGAAAATCGCGCAGGGGGGCTGGTTTCCGCTCGCAATCGGAGCTGTCGTCTTCTTTGTCATGTCCACGTGGAATCGTGGGCGTCAAATTCTGGTTGAGCATTTGCGCTCGGCGGCCATCCCGCTCCAGCCGTTCCTGGAGTCACTAATGGCGCATCCACCTGCGCGCGTCGCCGGCACATCGGTTTTTTTGACTGCGGATCCGGATGGCGTACCCCATGCGTTGTTACATAATCTCTCACATAACCAGGTCCTGCATGAGCGCGTGGTGATTCTCACCGTGATGTACATCGAAACTCCGCGAATACTCAAAGAACATCGGATATCCGTAAAGCCATTGGTCGACAACTGCTACCAGGTCACAGTGCGATACGGTTTCAAAGACGAGCCCAATCTGCCCTATGCGCTTGAATTGTGCGAACCATACGGACTTGTGTTCGAGCCGCTTCAAACATCGTACTTTCTCAGCCGCGACATCGTCGTACCAAGTCCAGGTCCAGGCATGGGTTTGTGGCGGGAACGTATTTTTGCGGCAATGGCGCGTAACGCAAGCAACGCCGCCGAATATTTCAAATTACCGGCAAATCGTGTCCTCGAACTCGGCGCGCGAGTCGAGATATGACCTTATTTTCCTGTTCAACGAGGCGTCAGGCCATTCACGTCATTCAGCTGAATAACGGGTACGGTACAGTAGGTGTGAAATGGATGTAATCCACCTAGTGGGATTGGCGCGCCCAACACGATTCGAACGTGTGACCCCCGCCTTCGGAGGGCGGTACTCTATCCAGCTGAGCTATGGGCGCAATATAGATGAGATAGGAGTGTTTATTGAATTTGCCGCTAGGATAACGTTTTTTATCCCCCTAGTCCAACCTAAACAAATCGCTTTTGCTTGAATACGCGAACCTATACAATAATGATTTTTTTACTTGCGGAGTTATTGTGAGCGGCAGTGAAGATGACGGGCATTCCTCGGCTATAAAGACACCTAAACAATTAGTTACGGTCATCGTGGCGGCGTTTGTGTTTCCGGTTGTGATTCTTTGGCTATTGGGCAAGTTTATTACCGGAGATGCTCCCATAGATCCAAATAGTCGTGCTTTTTCGGACGAAGCCGTTGCGCAGCGTTTGGAGCCGGTGGGTAAATTGATGCTCGCGGGTGATTCTTCTCAGGCTGACGTGCAACCGGAAGCTGGATCTGGTCCGGTAGCGGATGCGACCTCGGCGTCCGTGGCTGCTTCCGCCGCTGCGCCGGTGGCAGATGCGGGAGACCCGATAGAGAAAGCGAAGGCAATCTATACCGCCAGTTGCGCCGCCTGTCACACTACCGGTGCGGCAGGCGCGCCGAAGCTTGGGGACAATTCGGCTTGGGCGCCGCGCATCAAGGCAGGTAACGAGACGCTTTACACGAGTGCACTCAAGGGCAAAAACGCAATGCCGCCCAAAGGCGGAAACGCCAGCCTTTCGGATACCGAAGTTAAAGCGGTAGTCGATTATATGGTGAGTCAGTCAAAATAATTCGGCGCGGTAGTGGAATAGGTAGTAACAGGGCGATAGGAGAATTCCATATCGCCCTTATTTTTGGCAAGGATGTATTCTCTGATATATTGCAATATGCTCTGATTAATCCTCTTTCAACTTATGGCCACGTTCGCAGTCGGTGATTTGCAAGGCTGTTATCAGGAGTTCAGGGAGCTTCTTGACCTGATTCATTTCGACCGTGCAAAAGACCGACTGTGGCTCGTCGGGGACATCGTAAACCGTGGTCCTGATTCGCTGGCTATATTGCGTTTTGTGAGGGACCTGGACGAAGCAGCAGTAATGGTACTGGGAAACCATGATCTGCATCTGCTTATGGTCTCCGAGGGGTGCGCCAAGCTGCATCGGAACGACACCCTGCGGGATATTCTCGACGCATCCGACAGGAACGGGTTGCTCCATTGGTTGCGCCAGCAGAAGCTGTTGCATGCTGAGGGAAATTACGTGATGGTACACGCGGGCTTATTGCCATCCTGGACCATCGCGCAAGCCTCTCTGCTGGCAAAAATCGTGGAGACTGCGCTGCGCGGGTCGGACTTCCATGAATTTTGCTCCAATATGTATGGAAATCAGCCCGACCATTGGGACGATAGTCTCGGAGGCTACGAGCGCCTGCGAGTGATCGTTAACGCCATGACACGAATGCGTGTCTGCACCCCTGATGGAAAAATGGATTTTTCTCACAAGGGTCCAGTGCAGGATATTCCGGCTGGTTATCTGCCGTGGTTCGAGACGCCAAACCGCGCCAGCCGGGAGGCCACCATCGTTTGCGGGCATTGGTCGGCGCTGGGTCTGCAAATCAGGGATAACCTGATAGCGCTCGATACGGGCTGCTTGTGGGGCGGAAGCCTCACCGCTATTCGCCTGGAAGATCGTCAGGTTTTTCAGGTGCCTTGTGCGGCAGAGGAAGAGATAAGGCGTTGGCAATAGCCTGCTCGGCACACCGTGCAAGTGCTCGCCGGTTTTTTCCGCTACTGTCAATCGGATCGGCGAAGGTCAGTTCTACATTGATGCAGGGTTGTCGCAAAATCCGACGCAATGATTCCAGCAGAGAAATATTGACTAGCGGAGCCGCTTTACTGATTTCGCCAGACATGTCGGTATAACGTATTGCGACGGGGTACAACCTGGCTGAGACGGTTATCGCCGATTGCAGCAGTGACGCATGGAAATGCCGAAGCGCATTGCCGTCGCCGGTCGTACCCTCAGGAAATAGCGCCACCCGATCCCCAATTTTTAACGCGTCCGCGATATCCTCATTTATTCGAGCCGTATCGCGACGCTTGGTGCGCTCTATAAACAACGTACCGACGTTACGGCTCAACCAGCCGAACAGGGGCCAGCCGCGAATTTCAGCCTTGGCGACGAAACGGGCGGGGCACACTGTTATCAGCGAGTAAACATCCAGCCAGGAGACATGATTGGCGGCTAGCATCACTGGCCGCGCTTCCGTCGGCGGCGGAGTGCCAAGATAGCGCAATCTGATACCAAGAATCGCAAGTAGCCTCGCTGACCATTTCTGGGCCATGCGTTTTTGCGCCAGCTGACTAACATGCGGGTAAATTGCGGACTGAATCAAGCCCGAAATAATATGCAACAACAAGCGGACGGAGCGAAAAACCTGTGTCAGCCGACTATTTATTTCATTTTTCATGTCATTATTATGCATCAATAATGACAGTACTCGTCGCTCGTATTCTCTATTCCTGAAATCGGGGACCACTCAAACCCTGCTATTCTCCAACTAGTGCGAGACGCGCGAGACCCCGCCGCCGCCCAGGATCCTTACACGCTCGCCGGGTTTGAATTCCTCATCGGCTTCCTGGGTTATGGATACCAGAGAGCCGTTGTCCAGTTTGACGGTGATCTCGAGCCCTGTCCTGCCTGTAACGCCTTGTTCCAGCGCCTGTCCCACGAGGCCGCCGCCGAGTGCGCCAAGAACAGCGGCAATGGCGCCGAGCCTGCCGCTTGCAGCGGTGCTGGCGCCTATCCCGCCAGCGACACCCCCGGCTACTGCCCCGATACCACTACGCGTGCCTTCGATCTTTACTTCCCGCACACTTTCCACCACCCCGGTACGCACGCTTTGTTCCTGCCGGGCCTGACCACGAGTGTAGTCGCTGCCCGATGATCCCGCTGCACAGCCGGTCAAAACAACTACCGATGAGCATATAAGCGCTATCGCAAAGATATTCGTCCGGTTCATTGCGCCCTCGCTAGAGAATGCGGCTGCCGAAATTTTCAAAATATCGCTGATCTATTTCATCCCGGGTGAACTTGTGATTTTGCCCGCCCCGCTCCGCAATTTTAAGGGCTCCCATAAGTGAGCCGAGCCGCCCGGTGCTCTGCCAATCCATTCCGTTGGTAATTCCGTACAGCAACCCTGCGCGATAAGCATCGCCGCAACCTGTCGGATCGATCAGCTTATCCGGTTTAACGCTTGGAATCTCGATCTGTTGACCATCAGTGTAAACTACCGACCCCTCGGCGCCTTTTGTGACAATCAATCCTTTTACAAGTTTTGCCAGCGCTTCCAGCGTACGTCCGGTGCGCTCATGCAGCAGTTGACCTTCATAGTCGTTCACCGCGATGTAATCCGCCTTGTGGATAAAATCCAGCAGCTCTTCGCCGTTGAACATGGGCAACCCTTGTCCGGGATCGAACATAAAGGGAACGCCCGCCTCGTGAAATTCGCGCGCATGCTGCACCATGCCATCCCTTCCGTCCGGGGCAACAATGCCGAGACTCACCTTTTTTGCATCAACTACGTGATTCTCATGCGAATAATTCATCGCACCAGGGTGAAAGGCGGTGATCTGGTTGTCTGACAGATCAGTAGTGATGAATGCCTGTGCGGTAAACGTGCCCTGTACCTGGCGAATATGGGTCTGCGCAATATCCAGGCTCGCCAGACGGTATGCGTAAGGCTGATAGTCATCGCCAACGGTGGCCATGATAAGCGGCTCGCCGCCTATCATTTGCAAATTGTAGGCAATATTGCCAGCACAGCCGCCAAACTCCCGGCGCATATCCGGTACCAGAAAAGCGACGTTCAGGATATGAATTTGTTCCGGCAGGATATGGTTCTTGAAATGGTCTTTGAACACCATGATGGTGTCGTAAGCAATGGAACCGCAAATGAGTGTATGCATGGGCCTGCCAAGGGTTTAGAGAGAGGGCTTTTTCAACCTTTAAATCAGAAGCTGTCTGGACACGTTCAGATCTGTTTCCAGGTCAAGTCCAGCTCGCGCGCGGCTTTTACATCGTCCAGCCTGCGTACGGGAGTGGTATGGGGTGCGTTTTTGACCAATTCCGGCTGATTGTAGGCTTCTTCCATAATTTCCTTCATGGCCGCCACAAACGCATCCAGCGTTTCCCTGGATTCGGTTTCAGCGGGTTCGATCAGCATGCATTCAGGTACCAGAAGCGGAAAATAAATAGTAGGGGCGTGGTAACCCTTGTCCAGCAGCCGCTTGGCCACATTCATCGCGGTGACGCCCGTTTTTTCCTTGAGTTCTTTCAGCGTCACGATAAATTCATGGCTGGCCCGACGGGTCGGATAGGCGATCTCAAAGCCCGCCTTGCTCATTTCCGCCATCAGGTAATTGGCATTAAGCGCAGCGAATTCGGCTACGCGGTGCATGCCTTCCGCCCCCAGCAGACGCACATAGACATAGGCCCGGAGCAGTACACCCGCGTTACCCATATGCGCCGAAAGTCTGCCGATGGTTTGCGGGATATCCTTTTCCGTCAGCCAGCGATACATTCCGTTGTCGGATCCCACCACCGGCACAGGCATGAAAGGCAATAAACGCGGCGCGACTCCTACCGGCGCCGAACCAGGGCCCCCGCCGCCATGGGGCGTGGAAAATGTCTTGTGGAGGTTGATATGAATGACATCAAAACCCATATCGCCCGGCTTCACCTTGCCGAGTATGGCGTTCAGGTTTGCGCCATCGTAATACAGCAGTCCGCCCGCCTCGTGGACGATTTTGCTCATCTCGGCGACGTTCTTCTCGAACACGCCAAGTGTCGAGGGATTGGTCAGCATCAGTCCTGCCGTTTGCGGCCCAACCGCTGCCTTCAGCGCTTCCATGTCCACGTCGCCTTCCTTGTCGGTGGCTATTTCCACCACCTTATAGCCGCACATTACCGCTGTGGCGGGATTGGTACCGTGCGCTGCATCGGGAACGATGATTTCGGTGCGAGCGGAGTCGCCGCGAGATTCATGATAAGCGCGTATCATCGCGATGCCGATCAGTTCACCCTGGGCACCCGCCATCGGCGTAAGGCATACTCCCGCCATGCCGGTTACATCTTTCAGGATTTCCTGCAACTCGTACATGCATGCCAGAAATCCCTGACCGGTACTTTCCGGCGCCCGGGGGTGCCGCGCCAGAAATTGAGGCAGCATGGCAAGCGAATTGCAGGCCCGCGGGTTGTACTTCATCGTGCAGGAGCCAAGCGGATAAAACTGGGTGTCTATCGAAAAATTCTTTTGCGATAGCCGCGTGTAATGACGTACCACATCCATTTCGGATACTTCCGGCAATAATGGCGGTGCTTTACGCATCAGGTTCTGCGGAATGCCAACTATTTCCGCAGCGGCTGGGGATTGAGAATAATTGCGCCGCCCCGGGCGTGAATGTTCAAATATCAGCATGGTTAAATCCGAGTGTTTGCGATTAGTGTTTTATGGGAAGCAGGTTCGGGGGATCGGATAGCTAGCATCTTTTTTTGCGCCTGGTCACCCTCAGGATTGCAGTGCAGCCAAGGCCGCATCGTAATCAGGTTCATCCTTGATTTCGGGTACGAGTTCGGCATGAATTATTTTATCGTTCTCATCCAGTACCACGACGGCACGCGCAGTGATGCCGGCCAACGGGCTGTCGGCGATGGCAACGCCATAATTTTTCATGAATTCAGAGCCTCGCATGGTGGAAAGCGTCACAACTTTATCCAATCCTTCGATGTCGCAGAAGCGGCTCATCGCAAACGGCAGGTCAGCGGCGATTATCAGCACCACCGTATTGGCCATGTTACTGGCCTTCTCGTTGAACTTGCGGGTCGACATTGCGCAGACCGGGGTATCCAGGCTGGGAACGATGTTGAGCACTTTTTTCCTGCCCGCAAAATCGGCCAGCGTGACGTCTTTCAAGTCCTTGTTCACCAGTGAGAATTCTGGTGCTTTATCGCCCACCTTTGGAAAGGTACCTTCAATTTTGATGGGATTGCCGGCTAGAGTGACCATGCTATTTCTCCTTAATTGAGAGTGAATAATTCGAGCGGTTGAGAAGCAACTAAATTAAATTACGAATTTTCAAGGATGCTGCGTAATTGGCCGGCGTACTTATCCAAATCCTCCGATGTTTTCGTTTCCGTCGCACATACCAGCATCGCATGGCCAAGTTCCGGATAATATCCTTCCAGATCCAGCCCACCCAGTATTCCCCGGGATTTAAGCGCATGCATGACATCCCCCGCGGGAGCAGGCAGTGAAACGACTATTTCATGAAACAACGATCTGGTGAAAAGTCTTTTCACTCCCTTTAACGTTTCCAGTTTTTCCAGCAGAGCCAATGTGTTTGCGTGGGACTGCACGGCAGTTCTGCGCAAACCTTCGGGGCCCATTAGCGCCAGGTAAATGGTTGCCGCGGTGACCATCAGCCCCTGATTGGTACAGATGTTCGAAGTGGCTTTGGACCGCCGGATGTGCTGTTCGCGTGCCTGAAGGGTAAGCACAAAACCGCTCTTGCCATCCTGATCCGTAGTGCGTCCAATGATGCGGCCTGGCATCTGGCGCACCAATGCCTGCTTGCACGCCATGAAACCAAAATAGGGTCCGCCGCTTGAAAGGGGAATTCCCAATGGCTGGCCTTCGCCCACTGCCACATCCGCACCTTTCTCGCCCCACTCCCCCGGGGGTGTGAGTATTGCGAGCGCCATGGGGTTGACCACGCCTATGGCCAATGCGTTTTTGCTGTGCGCCCAGTCCGTGAGCGCATCGACATCTTCGAGCACGCCAAAAAAATTGGGCTGGGGAATGACCAGCGCGGCAAATTCCTCCTTGCCAAACTCATCCAGCGCTTCAGCCAGGGTTTGACCGGACGTCTTGCAATAAGGTAGTTCAATGACGTCAATACCCTGATTCCTGACAATGGCGCGCACGACACTACGATAAACAGGATGAACGGTCGATGGTATCAGGATACGACGCGAGGACTTATGCGAGCGTACCGCCATCAACGCAGCTTCCGCCAGAGCAGATGCGCCGTCGTACATGCTGGCGTTGGACACATCCATTCCAGTCAGCGACGCCATTATCGTCTGGTATTCGTAGAGCAGTTGCAGCGTGCCCTGGCTGGCTTCCGCCTGGTAGGGGGTATATGAGGAGTAGAATTCGCCGCGAGTGGCAATTTGCCATACAGCAGCCGGGATATGGTGTTCATACGCGCCTGCACCGATGAAGTTGAGATAACGCCCATCGGTCTCGGCCCGTTCCAGCATGAGCCGTGATATTTCCATTTCGCTCAAGCCGGGGGGCACCCGTTTAAGGCCCCCGCTTTTCAGGGCAGGCGGAATTTCGTCGAACAGGTCATCAATGCTGTTTGCACCGATGCTCGCAAGCATCGTTTGTACATCTTCTTGAGTATGGGGAATGAACGGCATGGGTGTGTGTTCCGCGAATCATCTGGTAATGAAGGGTAAAACCCGAACAATGAAAATAATACAAGGCTGAGAGTGTTGGCTGCGCCTCGTTTTCCATCGCCTGCGATTTTATTGGTTTTCCTCGCTTTCGAGTATTTTCTGATACGCTGCATAATCGAGCAGGTTAGCCAGATCGGCCGCATTTACGGATTTCAGCTTGAAAAGCCAGGCTGCATAGGCATCCTGATTGATTTTCTCGGGGGCCGATTCCAGATCGGGATTGACGGCAGCCACTTCTCCCGCGATGGGTGCGTATACGTCGGCAGCCGCCTTCACTGACTCGACGACGGCGCATTCCTCTCCCTGTTTGAGTTTGCGACCCACCTTGGGGGTTTCCACGAATACCATGTCACCCAACAACTCCTGAGCATGCTGGGTAATACCTATGGTCGCTGTGCCGTCGTCTTCAAGCCTAACCCATTCGTGGGATTTGGTGTACTTCAGATCGTTTGGAATACTCATGTTTTGCTCCAGAATTAAATGACAGCTACTTCGCCGCCCCATATCAAACCAAAATTTTGCCGTTTCGCACGAACGGATATTTCACTACTTTCGCTCTCAACATCTTATCCCGCACGACTACCCGCACTTCATCTCCAGCAGCTACGTTAAGGGGTAGCCGCGCGAGCGCGATGGACTGGTTAAGCGTCGGAGAAAAGCCGCCACTGGTAATTTCGCCTTCGCCTCCGCCTTGGCCTGTATTCGCATCGTACTGTATAACGATCTTCTGATGGCTTCGTAATATCCCCCGATCCAATAGAATCAGGCCAATCAGTTGTTGCGCCACAGGTTTTTCAAGAAGTGACTGTTTACCGATAAATTCCCGATCACTTTTCAAATCGATTGTCCAGCCCAACCCGGATTCTAACGGATTGGTAGTTTCATCCATATCCTGGCCGTAAAGATTCATTCCGGCTTCAAGTCGTAACGTATCGCGCGCACCCAGTCCCGCAGGCGCCACGCCCGCGGCATGGAGCGCATTCCAGAAATCTGCGGCATCAACTGCCGGCAGCATGATCTCAAACCCGTCCTCGCCAGTGTAGCCAGTGCGTGCAATGAAATACTTACCAAAAAAAATTGCCTGAAACAGCTTCAGATTCTCCGTTTCAGCCTGAGACCCCGCAATGACTTGCCAAACCTTGGCACGGGCGTTAGGCCCCTGTACCGCGATCATGGCGAGATCACGGCGCGGGATAATTTCCAGGCCGGGAGCGATTTCATCTCGCCGGGCCTGCATCCACGCCAGGTCCTTTTCGGCGGTACCGGCATTAACGACCGTGCGGAAATGCGATTCCGTCAGAAAATAAATGATGAGGTCATCTATTACGCCCCCCTCTTGATTGAGCATGCAGGAATAGAGCGCTTTGCCGGGCTGTGTCAGTTTGTCCACATTGTTGGCGACAAGCCTTCGCAAATAACCCCGTGCAGCCTCGCCCTTGATATCAAGGGCCAGCATGTGAGATACGTCGAACATGCCCGCATCACTGCGCACCCTGTGATGTTCATCAAGTTGGGAGCCGTAATGCAAAGGCATATCCCAGCCGCCGAAATCGACCATCTTGGCCTGCATGTCGCGGTGGGTTTGATTAAGAGCGGTTGCTTTCAAAGATCGATACCTCAAAAAAAAGGGTGAAGTCATATGCCATATGACTTCACCCCTCTGTCCTTGTTACCTGAGAGATTACGGAATATCTGCTCCTCTATTCCGTCTGCCCCTTCGGTGGCCAACTCAATGTTGGCACTCTCCAGATTGCCCTTTCGCAAGCGGTTCTCAAGGATCAAGGCTGGCCTGATCTACGCCTGAGCGATTCCGGGGGGTTGCGCCTTCGGCGGCGCCACTGAAAACTGGCGCGCTCTTCCGCTTGGATATAAATGGCAGATACGAACTATACTCCAGCAATCGGGATCAAGACAAGGTGTATCACATCCCCAACTGTCCTCGCATTAGATTCCAATACTAATCGATCAAGGAATTTTGAACTTATAGTGGTATCTTATTCAAGCCCAGCAGGATTTTGACTCGAATTTTTCTGCTATTGTCTGAACGGTCTGAACGAGGAAAGCGATTTGACGCTGTGATAACACCGGTGGGGCTTTTCGAACGCGTGAGGTAATAATGTATCTTGGCCACTTTGGGCTTTCCGAGCCGCCCTTTGCCCATTCATCAACTACCGATTTTTTTTACGAAGGGGCCAACCGGGGCGCGACGCTGGATGCGCTCATTTATGTGCTCACGCACGGTGAGGGAGCTGAAGGCGTTATCCAGGTCACAGGCGATGCCGGCAGCGGCAAAACCACGTTATGCCGGTCGTTGATGAAGCGGTTGCCTGCGCGGATGCAAACCGTTTATGTCGCCAAACCCGATTTGTCGCGAGAAGAATTTCTCCGTTCAATTGCAGACGAATTGAATTTCGGGGTCGCTGAAAGTTGCACTACCGCCGCGCGATCCACGCATGCGATAGAAGAACTGCAACGCGCGCTGGCCGAAAAACATACCGCTAGCAGGCAAGTAGTGTTACTCATGGATGAGGCCCATGCCATGTCTGCGGAGGTGCTCGAAGATGCATTGACGCTATATGATCTTGAATCGTCCTGTCACAAGTTGCTCCAGATTGTCCTGTTTGGGCAGCCCCAACTTAAAGATACGCTGGGTTTGCCCCAGATACGCAAGTTCAAGGATCGCTTCACTCATCACTTTGTCTTGCAGCCATTCAATGCTAAAGCGGTTGCGGAATATCTGATGTGCCGCGTACGTGACGCGGGCTACCGTGGCCCTGGTATTTTTTCCGCCGAAGCCATACGAATGATTGCCAGAGCTTCCAGCGGGCTTATCCGCCGGGTGGATATTCTTGCTGATAAGTCTATGCTGGCTGCGTCCCGCGCTAATGCTCGTGAAATAAAAGCGCAGCATGTAAAAGCAGCCTTTGAGGATGACGCAATCACGACCCGTTTCCACTGGCGGGACAGTTTGGATTTGTTGAGCTATCGAACAGTCAGTGCACGCATCATGTTTTCCACCTTAGCTGTAGGAATGAGCGCGCTGGGCTGGCAGGCACTTAGTTCCTCCCCAACGGAGGTTGCCTCCATTGCCGCCCTGACGCCGCTTGAAGCGCGCCCATCAGTGCGGGCTTCGATCACCGCCCCTGCTCCAGTCCCAGCTCCAGTGTATCCCGCGAGCACTCCCTCCTCAGCTTCAGCAGGTGCCTCCGCGCCTTCCGTGCCTCCCTCCATATCTTCCAAATCTCCGCCCGGGTCTTCTCAGTCCATTGAAAGAGTGGTGGAAATGTCAACTTCCCCTCTAAATCAGTCGGCTACGGCGGCGGAACAGCCGAGGAATACTAGATCGAATATCGCCGGGGTAAAGTTGGAGGAGTATGCGTTGTTGGCGCAACGAGTTGGGGAAACAAGGAAAGCCGTCGCTGCAACCGATCCAAATTTCTATACAATTCACCTCTTTGCCACTGATAATGTCCAGCCAGACCGGATGGAACGATTTCTGGTACGGGCTCGGGGTGTGATTGATCTATCCGATCTCTATGTACATCCCGTAACTGATGGAGACCAGGCGAAGTTTAGAGTCACCTACGGTATTTACTCCAGTCGCGACGAAGCCACTGCGGCAGTGGCCGAACTTCCACAGAAATATCAAAGCTCTTTTCATGCGGAACTGTATACTTTGAGCGAACTACGCTGATCTTATCGCATAGGCTTTCCGGTTTCTGCTACCGCGCAGCATGTAATCTAAACCCACGATGTTACAATGGTCACTGTTCGTCAACCTCGACCTCGACCCTATTCCATGCCGGCACCTCATCTTGATACTGCCCTGAGCGGCCCGATCCTTGATCTCGAGAGATGCATCATCGGTGCCATGCCCTCGATTGAGCACTGGCTGCGCAACGAGTGGCAGAAGCATGCCGTGCCGTTTTACTGCTCTGTGGATTTACGCAACAGTGGATTCAAGCTGGCACCCGTGGACACGAATCTGTTTCCCGGGGGGTTCAATAATCTCAACCCGGAATTCATGCCGTTGTGCGTACAGGCGATGATGGCGGCGGTTGAGAAAATATGTGCCGGTGCTCGAAGTGTACTGTTGATTCCCGAAAATCATACCCGCAATATTTTTTACCTGCAAAATCTGGCAACATTGCAGGCCATCATGCGGCATGCGGGCATAGAAATTCGCATCGGTACTCTCCTGCCCGAGATAACCACCGCCACAACGGTCAGCCTTCCCGACGGTGGCAAGCTCACGCTGGAGCCAATTCAGCGCAGAGGCGGTCACCTGCTTATAGAAGACTTTGATCCATGCGTCGTACTCCTCAATAACGATCTCTCAACCGGCATTCCCCCGATCCTGCAAAATCTCGAACAGACTGTCATTCCGCCTCTCCATGCAGGATGGGCGACGCGCCGAAAATCGCAGCATTTCGCCGCCTACGATAATGTGGCGCAACAGTTTGCGGGTCTGGTCGGCATCGATCCGTGGCTTATCAACCCCTATTTTGCCGCCTGTGGAAAAATCAATTTTCGGGAAAAAAAAGGGGAAGACTGCGTCGCGAACACCGTAGACGAAATCCTGCGCGACATCCGGGAAAAATATGCGCAATACGGGGTCAAGGAAGATCCTTTCGTCATTGTCAAAGCCGATGCGGGTACTTATGGCATGGGTATCATGACGGTAAAGGATGGTGCCGAAGTCCGCGCGCTTAACCGTAAACAGCGTAATAAAATGGCAGTGGTGAAAGAGGGCCTGCAGGTGACCGAAGTCATGGTGCAGGAAGGGGTATACACTTTCGAGCGAGTTAATGAAGCAGTCGCGGAACCTGTAATTTACATGATCGATCGTTACGTGGTTGGCGGATTCTACCGTGTGCACACCGGTCGCGGCATTGACGAGAACCTCAACGCGCCAGGTATGCAATTCGTACCGCTGGCGTTTGAAGATACCTGTCTGTTGCCAGACCGTGACGCACGGCCAGGCTGCAGTACCAACCGATTTTATGCTTATGGCGTGATCGCCCGGCTGGCGTTGCTGGCGGCTGCGCACGAGCTGGAGAAAAGCGAAGGGCGCATTGCGGCCGCTGTTGCCTAGCAACAGATCCAACTGATGCAGCGCTGACAAATATTTACAGGCTGTCTTATCTGAACATCCCGCTCTTTACGATGCTTGCACGCGAGCAGCGTGCGTAACCGAGGGTTCATGATTCATGAAGCTCGCCTTTATACTCGACCACCTCGATTCAATCAAAACATACAAAGACTCAAGCTTTGCCATGATGCGTGAAGCTGCTTCCCGTGGCCATAGGTTGTTCTCCCTGCAACAGGGCGACCTGGCTTGGAAAGGAGGTGAGACGATGGGTTTTGCGCGGGCGCTGGAGTTGGAGGGCGATGCCGATAGCGCGGATAACGCGGATAAGGACCATCGCTGGTATCGGACAGAAGCCCCGGAGGAAATACCGCTACAGGAATTTGACGTCGTGCTGATGCGCAAGGACCCTCCATTCGACATGGAGTATGTCTACAGTACCTATTTGCTGGAGCTGGCAGAAAGCCACGGCGCACATGTAATCAATAGCGCGCGCGCAGTACGGGATCATAACGAGAAGCTCGCGATAGCGAAATTTCCTCAATATACCGTGCCTACGCTTGTAACAAGGCAGGAACACCTGATTCGCGATTTTCTTGCCGAACACCGCGATCTCATCCTGAAACCCCTCGATGGCATGGGGGGAGCGAGCATATTTCGCATCCACAGCGATGATCACAATTTAGGCGTGATAATAGAAACCCTGACACATTACGGCACACGTACCATTATGGCTCAGCGGTATATTCCCGAAATCATTCAGGGTGACAAACGCATCCTGCTGATAGCTGGAGAGCCAGTCCCCTATACGCTTGCACGCATTCCCAAACCGGGCGAGTCGCGCGGCAATCTTACCGCAGGCGCTACCGGGTTAGCACAGCCTTTGACCCGGCGCGACCGTGAAATCGCGGAAGCGCTGGGGCCCGCATTATATGACAAGGGTTTAATGCTGGTCGGGTTGGACGTGATCGGTGACTACCTCACCGAGATCAACGTCACCAGTCCCACCGGCATGAGGGAAATTGCCGATCAGACCGGCTTCAACGTGGCTGGAATGATGGTGGATGCGCTTGAAAAGAGTACCACTAAAAATCTTTGAGCAAAGTACTGCGTCAGAGACCCAATAAGATATTTCATTCCGATTCTTGTCTGCCCAGCCTGGACTTACGTTAGGCCGATTCTCTGTATTGTATTTTTGTGTGGCGCTGTTTGCCGAGCTATCCTCGCGAAAACCTGAAGCCATTCGTAGAAGTCTTTGAAGTCTTCCGTCGAAGACGCGATTGCCAAAGGATGTCGCTCAGCCGCACGAGGCCGACAATGCTAGAATGCTTTTCCATCCTCTGATAATCAAATATGGCAGCAGACCATGATTGGAATTTTAATTATCTCGCACGGTAATCTGGGCGATAGCCTTATCCATTGCGCTAATCACGTGATGGGGAGGAAGTCGCCGTATTTGACGCATCTGAGTATTACCATTCAGGACGACCCTGATGTTGTCATGCCAAGGGCGCTCGAACTGGTCAGAGAACTGGACCAGGGCGATGGCGTACTGGTGTTGAGTGACATCTGCGGTGCAACGCCGTGCAATATAGCCAGTCGGCTGATTAGCTCGGGAAAGGTGGAGTGTCTCGCTGGCGTTAATCTGCCAATGCTGATACGGGCGCTTACCTATCGCAATGAATCACTCGGGGTAGTTGGGGAAAAAGCATTGGCAGGCGGCAAGGAAGGCGTCATGCGTCTCGATCCAGGACTGCAAAATGCAATATAGAGAAGTCAAGATTCTGAACAAACTGGGAATGCATGCCCGTGCTTCCGCAAAGCTTACCCAATTGGCCGGCCGATACCGCAGCGAAGTATGGTTGTCACGAAATGAGCGGAAAGTCAATGCAAAAAGCATTATGGGAGTCATGATGCTGGCTGCGAATCAGGGCGTCACCCTGGGCATTGAAACAACGGGCGCGGACGAGGCAGAAGCGATGCAGGCCCTGGTGAGCCTGATCGAGAATCGGTTCGGAGAAAGCGAGTGAGCTTTGTGTTGCACGGTGTGGGGGTTTCTGGCGGCATTGCGATAGGACACGCTCATCTTGCCTCCCATGCCGCGCTGGAGGTGGCGCACCACACCGTGCCGCAGGATCAGGTCAGCAATGAAATCTCCCGCCTCGACACGGCATTCACAGCGGTTCGTGAAGAGCTTGAGGCATTGCATGCCTCCGTTGTCAGTGGTCCCGCAGCCGCAGAATATGGCGCATTTCTCGATCTGCATCGGATGATTCTGGACGATCCCACGCTTTCCACCGCGGCAAAAACCTATATTGCTCAAAACCAGTGTAACGCTGAATGGGCTATCACCCAGCAGATGGACGTATTGATGGCGCAGTTTGAGGAGATTGAGGATGCATATCTCCGTGAACGAAAAACCGATGTCATTCAAGTGGTGGAAAGAGTACTGAAAGCTTTGCTGGGCCACCCCGGCTATGTTCCAGCCCCGCTAAAGCATGATGGCGACAGTATTCTGGTTGCCCATGATTTAAGTCCCGCCGATGTGCTGCAGTATAAACAGCACTGGTTTACCGCGTTTCTCACCGACTTGGGCGGTTTGACTTCACACACCGCTATTGTCGCCCGCAGTCTAAATATTCCCTCTATCGTGGCCCTGCATCATGCGCGCCAGCTCATTCGTGATAACGATGTGCTGATCGTGGACGGCAGCCAGGGTGTAGTAATAGTCGATCCTGACGAGCATGTGCTGTCTGAGTATCGGTTGCGCCAGAGCCAGCTTGAATTGGAAAAACAGAAGCTGAAGCGCATCAAGACTATCGCTGCGACGACGCTGGATGGCACGACGATAGAATTGCACGCCAATATCGAACTGCCTCAGGATGTTGAACAGGTAAAAGAAAACGGAGCGACCGGCATCGGCCTGTTCCGCAGTGAGTTCCTGTTTCTCAATCGCGATACGTTGCCCGACGAGGACGAACAGTTTGAAGCATATCGTACCGTGGCGCGAAAAATGCGGGGACTGCCGGTAACGATACGCACATTCGATCTGGGCGCCGACAAGAATCTCGATCATGCAAAGCGCGTGGCAGCCAACCCGGCGCTGGGCTTGCGCGCCATCCGGCTGAGTCTGGCTGAACCGCAAATGTTCAATACCCAGTTGCGTGCGATTCTGCGCGCTTCCCGTTATGGCCAGATTCATATTCTGGTGCCGATGCTCTCCAGTGTTTCCGAAATCACGCAGACATTGCATTTTGTCGAGAACGCCAAACAGAGCTTGCGCAATGAAAAAATTCCCTTCGACGAGAAAATACAAGTGGGAGGGATGATTGAGATTCCTGCCGCTGCGCTGTGCCTCGATATTTTCATGCGCAAGCTGGATTTCCTGTCAATCGGCACCAACGATCTGATTCAGTACACCCTGGCGATAGACCGTGCCGATGACTCTGTGGCACACCTCTACGACTCGTTGCATCCGGCAGTGTTGCGACTGGTGGCTCATATCATACGCAGCGCCAACCGGACCGGGATACCGGTGTCAGTATGCGGCGAAATTGCCGGGGATCTGGTGTTTACCCGGCTTCTACTCGGTTTTGGGCTCAGGTCATTTTCCATGCATCCCGCACAACTGCTAACTGTGAAAAGAGAGGTATTGAGAAGTAACCTGCCTGATATCATACCGCTCACGCAAAAAATACTTAAAGCCGACGATCCGGATAGAATTCATGCGTTATTGATGAAGCTGAATGGCTGACGTTTTTGTATGAGGACTAATGAGCAACGATGCGCAGTTGGATTTTCAGAGGTGTGTTTGACTATAATTGCCGGTTACGGATCGCATTCATCGCGCCCGAAGATGCAACCGCCAAGTCACGCAGGATCTTTTTATACGCGAATACGCGAGATAAGGGAGATCAAAATTGCTGTTTATCTTTTACATGTATTTGCAGTTCATTAGTTATAAATCATCCTTCTGATCTCCTGACGGTTTTTTCACGTTAATGCAAGATTCCGATTCAATTAGTATCGTCGCGCCCCAAATTGCGCGTTTCGACACGCCCTTGCATTTAAAGAGCGGGACAGCGCTCGACAATTACGAGTTGGTATATGAAACCTACGGCGAACTCAACGCATCTAGATCCAACGCTGTACTGATTTGCCACGCACTTTCCGGTAACCATCATCTCGCTGGCTTCTACGCGGACAATCCAAAGAGCGGAGGCTGGTGGAATAACATGATCGGCGCCGGCAAATCCATCGATACGCAAAAATTCTTTGTCATAGGGGTGAACAACCTTGGCGGTTGCCACGGTTCGACCGGACCTGCCAGCATCAATGCAAAAACCGGCAAATGCTACGGTCCGGATTTTCCGGTGGTGACGGTAGAAGACTGGGTGCAAACACAGGTAAGGCTGGCGGACTACCTCGGCATCGATCAGTTCGCCGCAGTGGCGGGCGGCAGTCTTGGTGGAATGCAGGCCCTGCAATGGACGCTTGATTTTCCGGAAAGGGTGCGGCACGCACTGATTATCGCCGCTGCAGCCAAGTTAACCGCCCAAAACATCGCCTTCAACGATGTTGCACGCCAGGCGATCATTACCGATCAGGATTTTCATGGCGGGGATTACTATTCACACGGTGTAGTACCGCGGCGCGGGCTAAGGCTTGCCCGCATGCTGGGACATATCACCTATTTGTCGGATGATGCGATGGCGGCGAAATTCGGGCGGGAACTACGTAACGGAGCACTCGCGTTCGGTTACGACGTTGAGTTCGAAATAGAGTCGTACCTGCGCTATCAGGGAGACAAATTTGCCGACCAGTTCGATGCGAATACCTATTTGCTGATGACCAAGGCACTGGATTATTTTGATCCCGCATACCAGCACAACAACGATTTGAGCGCGGCATTCCGCGCCGCCAAGGCAAATTACCTGGTGTTGTCTTTTACTACCGACTGGCGTTTTTCGCCCGAACGCTCGCGCGCCATTGTCAGAGCATTGCTGGATAACGAACTGAATGTCAGTTATGCGGAAATCACGTCCAGCCATGGACATGATTCCTTTCTGATGGAAGATCGTCATTATCACAAGCTGGTTCGCGCTTATATGGACAACATTGTTATATAAGAAGGCAGGGAACCGTTATGGATATCCACCATGACTTTCGGCTCGACAGGTAAATGAGTATCGCTCGGAGCTTCATTTCCAGATGCACCTTACCAATGTTCCATGAATAGCGCATGCGCGGCTCGTCAGTTGTTACGGGCACATCGCTATGGTGCGTTATGCACCCTGTCGAAGAAGTTCAACGGCCATCCGTTCGGCTCAATGACTCCGTATCTGGTGGATCACGATGGTAGTCCGCTCATCCTTATCAGCACATTGGCGGAGCATACCAAGAATATCCAGCATGATTCTCGCATCAGCCTCATTACATACAGGCAGGACGACTCGGATATCCAGTCACAGGCGCGCATCACGGTGGTGGGCGAGGCACAACCGGCAATGGATAAACAGCAGATCGGTGCGCGCTATCTGCGCTATTTTCCGGAGGCACAAAGCTACCTCGTCATGAGCGATTTTTCTTTCTACCGCATCAGGCCGCTGACGCTGCGTTACATTGGCGGCTTCGGCAAAATCCATTGGGTTTCGGCAGCCAGCTATCTGGTAGCGCCCTATCCATTGATCGAACAGGAGGACGGCGTCATCACACACATGAACACGGATCATCGCGACACGATGCGCCGCTACTGCCGGCACGTTCATCAACGGGATACGCTGAACGTGGAAATGCTGGGCATCGACTGTGACGGTTTCGATGTGCGTGCCGATGACAGAATATTGCGTTTCGATTTTACGGAGAGGGTTCTGGATGCGCAGCAGGCTAGACGTGCATTAGTGGAAATGGCGCGAAGCGCAGCATAATCCTCCTATCACCGATGTGATCAGGGTGACTACGCTCTGCGTGTAACTAATTAGACGCTACAATATTCGGAATTCTGTCACTCCCTTCGCCTGACGAGACCGTTTGATGCCATTTGGCCGAACCTATAAACAACATTTTTTGATGCGGGGTTCATAACTCCTGTGAATACTGAAGACGTGGCTGACATTACTGCCCCATCCGTTGCCTACACGCATAGGCCCGATTTTGCCGTCATTGCTGCATGGGTAAAACCGGGCGCGAAAGTGCTTGATCTCGGCTGTGGCGATGGCTCGCTTATATGTTTCTTGCGCGACGCACGTAACATTCGTGGCTATGGCGTTGAAATTGACGATACCAATGTTCTGGCTTGTTTCAATAATGGGGTAAACGTAATACAGAGCGATCTGGAATCAGGGTTGCAAAGTTTCGAATCGGGATCATTCGATTATGTGGTTCTCTCGCAAACGTTGCAGGCAGTAAAAAATACCGAGAACATCGTCAAGGAAATGCTGCGGGTGAGCAAAGAAGGCATCGTGTCATTCCCGAATTTCGGGTACTGGAAAAATCGCCTGCAGGTTTTATCGGGCAACATGCCTGTTTCGGAAGCGCTGCCCTATCAATGGTTCGACACGCCTAATATTCACAACTGTACGCTGGGTGATTTTGAGGAATTTTGCAGCCAGCATGGCGCGCGCATTCTCGAACGCAGGGTAATGAGTGGAAATCATCAGATCACATTTATGCCTAATTTGCTGGGAATGCTGGCGTTTTACCGGTTTGAACAGCAGAAGTAGCGGCAGAAAGATCCATCACTATCACTCCAAACGTGCAGAGGACTCGGCAGCTTCGAATTTTGCCCGTCCGGCCAGCCATACCAGAATTAACACCGGTAGGCCGAGTAGCGCAGTGCCGGTAAAGAAGCTGGCATAGCCGTAGGCATCGACGAAGTCGCCGCTGAATCCGGCGATGAATTTTGGCAGCAACAACATCACTGAGCTGAACAGCGCATACTGCGTAGCGGAATAGGCTGAGTTGGTGAGACCGGAAAGATAGGCGATAAAAGCTGAAGAGGCGATGCCGCCGGACAGATTGTCGGCTGAGATGGTAAATATCAATCCGGTGATGTCGTGTCCGCGCCCTGTCAGCCAGACAAAAAGCAGATTAGTCGCCGCCGACAATACTGCTCCCAGAAAAAGCGTACGCATGATACCGATTTTCGCCGTCAGCACCCCTCCTATGGCTGCGCCAACGATCGTCATGATGACTCCATAAACCTTGGAGACCGTTGCCACTTCGTCCTTTGTGTAACCCATGTCGACATAAAACGGATTGCTCATCACGCCCATTACCACATCCGAGATGCGGTAAACGGCGATTAACGCCAGAATCAGCAAAGCCTGCCCGCCATGGCGCACAATAAAGTCACGGAAAGGCGCTATCATTGCTCCATACAGCCAGGCGAACAGTTGTTCGAGTTTGCTGTTCAGATGCCAGTGTGCGATGGTTTTTCGGGCGCGGTCTTCATTCTCCGAGATGAGACGAGTGATCGGAACTTCCGGCTCGCGGATAATAAGGGTGGTAACAATTCCGACCGCCATGCAGGCAGCCATGGTCAGGTAGGCAATACGCCAGGGAGCATACTCGTACGTCGCCTCCGAAAGATCTGCCGCCGCAGCGATCCACAAAGCACCGGCGGAAGCCAGAATCATCGCCAGGCGATAACCCGCCTGATAAGTAGCGGCCATGGCTCCCTGGAGCCTGGGCGCGACGGCTTCGATCCGATAGGCATCGAGGGCGATATCCTGGGTGGCAGAAGCGAAAGCAACAGCCAGGGCGAAAAAGACCATATGCGTCAGGTTCTCGAGCGGGTCGGTGGTGGCTATACCGACCAGTGCGAGGGCAATGGCGACTTGCGATAGCAGAAGCCACGCACGCCGCCGGCCAAGCAACCGCGTTAATAACGGCAACGGCAGGCGATCCACGAGCGGGGACCACATCCATTTGAAACCATATGCCAGACCGATCCAGCTCAAGTGGCCGATGGTGGAACGGTCAATTCCGGCTTCCCGCAGCCAGAATGAAAGCGTGCCCATTACCAGTAACAGGGGCAACCCGGCAGAGAAGCCCAGCGACAGCATTCCCAGCACCCTGGGATGCGTGTAGATGCGAAAAGCATGCAGCCAGCTGGCTAGGGCAGCTGACATTATTGCTGATCCGGCAGTCGGACAGGACCTGGTCTCCCGATCGGTTTCTTGCGGTCAACCGTGCGGGCCAGAATCATAAGTTGTAGTCGTAATCGATAATAAGCGGCGAGTGATCAGAGAAACGTTCTGTCTTGTAGATGGCGACCGCATTGGCTTTGGCAGCAATTCCCGGCGTGGCAATCTGATAGTCGATGCGCCAGCCGACATTCTTGGCCCAGGCTTGTCCTCGATTTGACCACCAGGTATATTGCTCAGGCTCTACATTGATTTGCCGGAATACGTCTACAAACCCAAGCTCTTGAAAAACGCCGGTAAGCCAGATGCGCTCTTCAGGAAGAAAGCCGGAATTCTTCTGGTTGGATCGCCAGTTTTTCAGATCGATTTCCTTATGGGCGATGTTCCAGTCGCCACATAAGATAATCTCACTGCCGCAATCAGCCAGTTTTTTAAGCATGGGGAAAAATCGCTCCATGAAAAAGAATTTGGCAGCTTGTCGATGCTCACCGCTCGATCCCGACGGAAAATAGATCGATATCACACTCAAATGGCCAAAGTCCAGGCGTATAAAGCGTCCTTCCGCATCAATCTCGGGAATGCCTAACCCTTCGATAACATTGTCCGGCTCATGCCGGCTATAGATGCCCACACCGCTATATCCTCTTTTTTCGGCACAGTGAAAATAACCATGATAGCTATCAGGCGCGAGGATTTCCGCGGTAATGTCGCTGGTTTGTGCTTTCAGTTCCTGCACGCATACCAGATCCGCATCCTGCATTTTCAGCCATTGAAAAAACCCCTTGCTTGCGGCGGAGCGCACGCCGTTCAGGTTAAGCGTTATAATTCGCACGTCTATTTTTTCCGATTTGTCATAGTGATGTCCGATTTCCGGCAGGAGTTCATTGAATTTGCCATCAGCCGTAACGTATTGTGCTTCGGTGAATTCAAAACTAAAGCAGGGCGAATGTCGCCATATTTTTTTAACGCCGGGCTGTTCAACGACGGGGACTCTCTGAGGAAGTTGGGTCAATTTTACGCCAAAGCGATTCTTGCTGCCCAGCTTCAATTTGACATGCTATTCGGCCCTGCTTACAAAGGTATTCCTCTGGTGAGCTGTATTGCCATTGCGCTGGCCGAGCGTGGATATAACTACCCTTTCTGCTTCAACCGCAAGGAGTCGAAAGATCATGGCGAAGGCGGAAACCTCGTGGGCGCGCCGCTTGCAGGACGCGTGCTGATCGCGGACGATGTAATTTCCGCAGGTACTTCCGTGCGTGAGTCTGTTGGCCATATTCAGGCCTCTGGCGCTACGCCGGGAGGTGTGGTTATCGCGCTTGATCGGATGGAGCGTGGAAACGGGACGCTTTCGGCGGTGCAAGAAGTTTATTGTGCTTATGGAATTCGCGTCGCGAGCATCGTCAACCTGGACGAGATTACAACTTATCTGCGGACCAGAAAAGACCTGGCGCACAATCTGCGCAAGGTTGAAGAATACCGCGCACGATATGGCATAGCTGATCAGACAGCCTAGTTGCTTGATGGATGTTCGGCGGAGGGCTGATTCAGAGGTTCATATGGCATTTCCTCCGGCGGGGTCGGCAGCATGATTTCTCCCTTTGAGTCGAAGCGCCTTCCGCCGATGGGCCCCATTCCGCCCAGTCGGCCATGCAGCTGGTAGTCAGCCTTGGTACGGTCGCCAGTTGCGAAGTCGAATGCGTGACGGATCATTGCCGTGGCCGGTACGGTAACCGGCACGGTAATGACCGTTTCTCCAAAGCGCGGAACAACACCGTGCTGGTCGCTCACGCCGCTCGCGAAACTCATTCCGCGTAAATCCAGATCAAGCGCGATGCCATCGTAATCAAGTGGTTTTTCGCTATGATTCTGAATCCTGAGGTGTACTGCGAAGCGCGCCTCCATGCCTTTTCCCTCCAGAGGCTCAAGTCCAGCGACGGAAATCCGAAGCGGATCCTGCCGCTCCAATGCCGCACATCCGGAAAGGAGGAGAAACAACGCTGAGACAAGCAATATGAATGGGTTCATAGGTAACCAGCGCCACAAACCAGAATCATAACTCGAATAATTTATAAATTTGAGATGTTTGCGCTTATTTTTTGCCTGATATGAAGAAGCAGCGGATCGAGTATCATTTTTCCAGGTGCGTTACCCGAGGAGCGAAAAGCATACTGAGACTACACACGCCGGCACCAGTCCCAGCAGGAGTGGATAGTTTATTGCCTGCTGCCTGCAGCTAATACTTCCATACATGTTTCAGCTTGAATCTGGAGGGCCGATGCTCGTGCGGCTGAGTTTGCTCCGTTCGCCCCGGTTAGGGTATTATTCATATCGAAGCTGGCTAGACAATCGCTGCTTGTCTTTCAGTAATGAAAGACAAGGGGAGGAAAGTCCGGGCTCCACAGAGCAGGATGCCGGTTAATGACCGGCCGCCGCGAGGCGAGGAATAGGGCCACAGAGACGAGCGTATTAAGTTACGGTGAAACGCGGTAACCTCCATCCGGAGCAAGACCAAATAGGCAGGCTATGATGCTGCTCGCTGAGCCTGCGGGTAGGTCGCTTGAACGCGCGGGCAACCGCGGGTCTAGAGGAATGATTGTCCAAGACAGAACCCGGCTTATCGGCCAGCTTCCTTTTGTTTTTGAACCTGATACACCGGAAACGGCGCGAATGCGGCGTTTAACAGGAATTGAAGCCGCGGAAAGGAGAACAGAATCTGAAGAATACTCTGTTTCCTCCCGACCGGTTTGTTATACAATCGGCGATTGCTCGCGCGGGTGCGAGGTGTCTGATCATTTGCTGATCAATTTGCGGATTTGAAACGGAGATATTATGAAGAGAATTTTTGGGTGCGCCGCAGGGCTGGCATTGGCTGCGTTGGTAGCAATGGTAGCGCTGCCAGCTCATGCGCAACTCATGCTCGCCCATGAAGGCCATCATTCAGGTGACTGTGCCATCAAGTCGGGGGCTTTTCCCGTAGCTTTCAGCGCTTATGAAAAGCCCAAGGGCGATCTTCCGCCCACTCATGCGTATTGCGATCATGTTCCGGAAACGGGCGAGCTGTATTTTACGGTGGATTTAACGGATCTCGATTCTCGCGAGATCCCCATTGCGCTGCGTCTTGTTATGGAAGGACATGGAGAAGGTGGGCATGAGATTATGTCCGTACCAGCTAAACCTTATCCATCGGGAAGTATTACATTTTCGGTGAATCTGGAAGAACTCGGTCAATACGCCCTGCTACTGGAGACGGAGAAAGCGGGTAAAATGACCACAGCGGTACGGATTCCGATACATGTAGGTGGCGGCGGTGGCCATGATGGACATGGTTCAGGCTTTGGCATGACAGAAATTGCTTTGTTGCTGGGCATAGGGGGAGCTGCCGCTTTCTTCCTGTTGCGCCGCCGAACGAGCGCGAAGATGTCCTGACTGGTTAATTCGATCTCTCTGTTCAGTTATACACTCGTTCAATAGTAGCGTCCAGTCAAGCCGGTAGACTACTGGTTTGACTGGACGTAAATATTGGATTCCCGTAGGGCATCAATAACCTATCCCTTGGAATAGCCATCCTTCGATTCATGACGAAGGCCGTAGTTGTCACCTGCTGATCTATTCGGGCGGAGTCTTCCTATCTATTGAGATATTCGAATCTCATGTACGGGAACCACTATCAAAGTAGAGGAGAGGGGTCAAACACAGACTTCCACGGATTTTTCAGAGATCGCTGTCAATCCTCCACAAAAATAAAATTTCCTGATGTTATTGGAAAATAGTTTTGCGTAGCTCGGAAAAAGCGTTCCCTACATAGTCCATCTGTTCACTGCTGTGGGCTGCGCTAACACTGCAACGCACCAATGAATTCCCTTCGGGCGCGGCCGGCGGTACGACCAGGTTGACATAGATGCCGTGTTCAAGCAGACCCCTCCATATCGCCAGCGCCTGCTGCGGTGTGTCAAGTATGGTTGCGATAATGGGACTGGGCTCCGGACCGAGCTGATAGCCGAGCTTATCAAGCCGGGAATACAGTTGGTGTACATTCCGCCAGAGTTGCTGGCGTAATCCGACACCATCCCGCAGTAACCTGAGCGCCGCCCGTGTCGATGCAATGGTAGCCGGTGTAGGCGACGCCGTGAATATATACGGACGGCTGACATAGCGTAATTGATCAAGTTGTGGATGTTTGCTCACACAATAGCCTCCGATACCGCCCAGACTTTTACTGAAGGTACCGGTGATGAAATCAACTTCGCCGACAAGTCCCGTTTCTTCCACCAGACCCTGGCCTGTCTTACCTAGAACCCCGAGGGAATGCGCTTCGTCCAGAAGAAGCGTGCTGCCGTAAGTGTCTTTTAATTTAACGACATCAGCCAACGGCGCTCGATCGCCCAACATGCTGTAAATGCCTTCAATAATGATGAGCGTGGAACGAGAGCGATCTCCCAAACGCCGAAGGCGCTTTTCCAGGTCGACCATATCATTATGTCTGAACCTGATAATCTCGGCGCCACTTAAGCGGCATCCATCATAAATACTTGCGTGGGAGTCGCCATCAATAAGAACAACGTCACCAGTTCCCGCCAAGCCAGAGATCGTGGCGAGATTGGCTTGATAACCGGTTGTGAATACGATGCAGGAATGGCATTGGTAAAAATCTGCAAACTCCTGCTCAAGGGCGCGGTGGCCACTGTAACTGCCATTGGCCATGCGTGATCCCGTCGTGCCTGTGCCCTCGCTATCGATCGCCACATGGGCTGCCTGCAGACATTCGGGAGCGAATGTTAGCCCCAGATAGTTGTTTGTACCCAGGAATAGTATGCGGCGGTCGCCAATTTTTGCCTCGGTGGAAGAATAAACCGCATCTATGGGCGTACCAAAAACCTCAACGTCCTCAGGTAACAGGGCTTTTCGCGCTGCAGCAACGGCCTCAAGCTTATCTAGCAAACTCATTTATTTGCAGTTCTTATCTGATGAATTAACGTCGCGAGCTCGTGAACAGTCTGAACATCCGCAAGCGCATTGATAGGTACGGAGATATCAAACTCATCCTCGATTTCCATGATCAGATTCAATAACTTGACGGAGTCGATTGCAAGCTGATTAATAAGATCTGTCTCTGGCGTAATTTCTGCATCAGGACCGGTAAATTGCTTGAGATGGTGGCAAAGTTTTTGCAGCACATCGTTGTAATCGCTCGCCATGGCTTGGTTCTGATTTGATTTGATGGGTTAAAATTATATCGCTTATGTTGCGCTTATATTGCTTCAGGCAAGGCGTCACGCAGTTGAACGGAAGGTTGCCAGTTGGGAAGCGCCCGGGTTAGAGGCGTGATATCGCACACCCAGTTGGGATGGCGTAACTCCCTGACCTTCCCCGGCGTCAGCATTGGGGAATATCGCAGCAACCGGGCCAACCACAAATTAATGGTGGCGATCACCAAAACAAGTGCTCCGGGAAAGAAAATGCAATGAACTGGCCGTTGCCAGACCTCTTGTGCAATATCCGCGACGGATTGACTGTCATAGCCCCCGGGCATCCCGTCATCGATCTCATAGAGTCCTCGTACGGGCGTTCTGGTGGAAAGCCAGCAGATAATAGCCGCCACCAGATCATTGACGTGCAGTAAACCAAAGCGCATCGCACGCTGCCCGACCATTGGCAATATACCGCGTTGGGTTACTCTGAAGAGGGGGCTCATTTCCTTATCACCTGGACCATAAACCGCGGTCGGGCGAAAAACTGCACATGCTATTTTGCCCGAGCAGTCACTCACCACCTGCTCGGCCATGCGCTTACTGGTTGCATACCAGGAAAGCTCCGGTTGTCTTGCAGCAAGGGAGGATATAAGGAGAAAACGAGGCGGGGAACTCTGTTCTATCGAGGCGCGCACCAAATTTTCTGTACCGCCTACGTTGGTATGAACGAAATCATCAAGAGAACTGCCCCGGACCCGCCCCGCGCAATGCACAACAGCGACAGTATCTTTGACAAGCCGCCGCAATGCATCGACGTCGTCCAGATCGCCCTCGATCCATTGCGTAAACTCATCATCTGGCCGAGGGCGTCTGGTCAAAGCCTTGACCTTCCACCCTTCCTTGATCAGTGACTGTAAAAGCATGCGACCAATAAAGCCGGTGGCACCAGTCACCGCCACCAATGACTGCGACATCTCCCGATTATATGTCCCCAGACTCGGCTGATAGCTGGTCTGTCAGGTTTGTCCGCTGAATGAAACCCTGGCGTGCCGCAAAACGCGATAATTTCCCGGATGAAGTCCGAGGCAACGTATGCGGAGGAACCAACTCAACCAGGCAATTAACGCCGAACGCCATATACACGAGCCGTTGCAATCTGCTGGTAAGAGATTGCCGATCTGTTACTGACGTTAGGCGGCACTCGATCACCAGAACAATCGTTGTAGCGTCGTTAGCGTCAGTTATGCCAAAAGCGGATGCTTCCCTTGTTCTCACCTCAGGCTGTTGTTCGGCAAGTTCTTCTATGTCCTGAGCGCGAATGTTCCGTCCGTTGACAATTATTACATCGGTGCGACGGCCAGTAACATAAAGATCGCCATCAAAAAGGAATCCCAGATCACCAGTATCCAACCAGTTGCCAGGCTGGAGCGTTTTCCGGGTATCTTCCGGGTTATTAAAGTAACCTGTCATGATACTGCTACCTTGCACCAGAACGCTGCCAACCCTTAAATCGGGCAAAAGCTGTCCGGCATCATCAACCACCTTGACCGTGTGCTCGGGCAAGGCGCGGCCGCAATTTACAAATTCGCTATACTTCCTGCCATCCGCCTGTAATCGAATGGCCATCTTTCTATCAACCAGGGTTCCAGCATCAACTCGCAGGCTCTGGAAACCTTGACCAACCTGAGAAAAAGTTACGGCAAGCGTCGATTCGGCCAGCCCGTAACAGGGGAGGAAAGCTCGTGCATCAAATCCCGCAGGTGCGAATTTTTCCGCAAAGTTTCTTAGGGTATCAGGCCGGATCATTTCAGCGCCGACACCAGCGGCACGCCAACTGCTAAGATCAAGGTCTTCCAAGTCGGAATCGCGGACCCGCAGGGTGCAGAGTTTAAGGCCAAATGGTTGACTAAACGCCACAGTAGCTCGATTCCGGCTAATCAGCCGCAGCCATTGAAGCGGTCTGATCGCAAAATCCCGGGTCGCCAGATAATCAACAGAAACCTGTGCCACCATGGGTGCCATTACCATGCCAACCAGGCCCATGTCGTGATAAAACGGCAGCCAGGACGCGCAACGATCACCCGCGTGGATTTCCAATCCGTGGCGAACAATTCCCTGCAGATTGCTCATCAATGCCCGCTCGGTAATGATTACTCCACGCGGGACACGAGTGCTTCCAGAGGTAAATTGGAGATAGGCGATTTCATCAGGATGATTTGGCGGCAGAGCCACGTCTGGAACGGGGAACTTACCGAGCTGCTCTGGAGTACCGACCCAGCGTAATTGTTGCGAACCCTCCGCAGCTTCCTCAAGGAAGTTAATATAGTCCACATTGGCAACCGCGGCACTTGCCTGTCCGGCTTCAAGCATGCCGCGAAGCTGTTGAACATACACCGCATGACTGCCAAGATTGACCGGCACGGGCATCGCAAAAGGAATCAGCCCCGCGAACCGGCATGCAAAAAATAATTCGACAAACTCCGGGGTGGTATCGGCAATAATTGCCACACGATCACCACTGGTCAGACCGATACTCAGCAGCCGTTGCGCCGAGTTGCGGGCGTTTTGCCTTAGTGCCTGATAGGGAAGGACTGAGCGTAGATTGCCTCTGGCATCGTAAAAATTATATCCGGCGGTCCCAACTGCCGCGTATTCCAAAGCAGCGGTCAAGGTTTCAAAGTCAGCCAATCTCTGAGTTTGAGTGTTATGAGTTGGTGTTGGGGTTATTGCTATTGGTGACTCGTTTAATAACCGAGGATCAAACGCTTGCGTTAGCGGAGCGTTCAACTTCGCTATTGTTGAACTCAAGGTCTTCCCCTCCAAATTAATGGTGCTAGTCATCTTTTTGTAATGTAAAGGATTCCGGTCGGGAACATTATTCTCGTTGCAACTGTCCGCTGGGCTCTAAGCGCTCAGCTTGAAAATCAAATTATTAAATCAAAAATCTTACGTACGGCGCTCGAAGCCAACACGTGTTAAGTTAATTAATTAACGGGCTTCTATTATAGCGACTGTCAGAGCACCGCGATTTATTTGTACAGGGTAAAAACACCAAACACCGCCGGGCTTCCGCGCGCAGATGCCGTTTAAATAAATAAATTGCAGGCTTTACGCTCGTTTTCAGGGCTGCAAAAGCAACGGGGTCCATTCTGTACGAGTTGGAAGCCAATATAAAGAGATTTTGGAGAATGGAAGAGAAATGTGTAGCTTTTTTGCAACACTTACTCGAAACCAGCGATGCCAATTTTGGGCCTGCGACGCTGATCTCAATTTATCCGGCTGCCATGCGGCATTCTACATCAACACAAGTGCCGAATGGACGAGTAGTTTCAATCGCCAGACGAGTCCCCTACCTGATAGCCAGGCATTTTACCAAGTGTTGTTAAATACGCCCATATTTTGCCGCAGGGTACCGTCAACCCCGGAATCCGGAAGGCATAACCTCAGGCCCCAACCCATGCTTTCGCATCCTCGTAATCACTGAATACCCTGATGTCGGCGTCAACGAATAGATTAGATACCCATGCACTCCAGGCACGCCACTGATTCTCGGTGATTATTGCGATCCGATTGAATTCGCTGCCGTGTTCCCGGATGAACTTGATGTCCTCCCATACGACGTCGACGGTGTAATCCACCATATCGCGCCAATCGAACAGTACATTCAGTTTGACGTCGCGCCGTGATTTCTGGAGCACCTGCTCCTCGAATTCTTTGTAGTCAGCCAAGGTAAACTCACCGAAGACGGCAACGCTGATCAGATTATCAGTTTCCTGAATGGTAATCATGGTAAGCCCGCAAAACATGAAATTTTATAGAGCACACTAATAGTCCTTAATGTGCGGCTCGATTTCCCGACGCAAAAATTCGTGGAAGTGTGCCATACCATCTTCCATTGGCGACTGATACGGGCCGGTTTCGTTGATCCCCTGCTCAAACAGGGCACGGCGTCCGGCAGTTATCAGCTTGCAGATTTCATCATCCTCAACCGCGGTTTCGTGATAGGCGGCTTGCTCTGCTTCAATAAATTCCCGTTCAAACAAAGCGACGTCTTCTGGATAATAAAATTCGACCACATTGGTGCAGCGTTCTGTTCCCGCCGGAAGCACCATGCTGATAATCAGGACGTGAGGATACCATTCTAACATGATGTTGGGATAGTAGAGCATCCAGATCGCGCCGTGCCTTGGCGTTTTTCCCCCGGTTTGACGTAGCAGTTGTTCATGCCATCTGGCGTAAACCGGTGTACCCGGGCGAGTGAGATCATTGTTTATACCTACGGTCTGTACGTTGTACCACTCTTGAAATTCCCATGCCAACTCGGCGGTATCAACAAAGTTGCCCAACCCCGGATGATATGATTCGACGTGATAGTCTTCGAGATAAACCTCGATAAAAGTCTTCCAATTGCAAGCATATTCTTCTATCTGAACGCGTTCCAGTACATGGCCGGAAAAGTCGAAGTCCTTGAGCACGCTCAAGTTCGCGAGGTCGCGCGCCACGTTTCGCTTGCCCTCAAAGAGCAGACCGTTCCAATTCTGCAATGGCGTATTGCCAAGATTGAGGCAAGGATTTTCGGAAAAATGGGGAGCGCCAAGCAGTGTGCCGTGCAAATCGTAAGTCCAGCGGTGTATGGGGCAAACAATGTTTCGGGTATTGCCGCGGCCCTTGAGCAGCAGAGATTGCCGATGGCGGCAGACGTTCGACAATAACTCGATTCCGCCCTTGTTGTGCACCAGTACTTTGGCATTGCTCATCCATTCCGGCACATAATAGTCGCCCACATCCGGCAGCATGATTTCATGCCCGACGTAACCGGGTCCCCGCTCAAATAAATAACGCTTTTCCAAATCAAGAATACGGGGATCGAGATACCAGTCAATGGGCAGTTGCGTCGGCGCCAGTTGGAAAACATCAACGAGATCGGACATATCCGTTACTTTAGACCTTTTGAAGGAGTAAAAAAGATAGTTGAAATATTAAAATGCTGGCCAAATGCAGCGAGAAATCCGGAAAGAGCCTGCTCTCTCCCGGAAACGCTTATAATCTCGACTAAGAGGCCCTTTTTGAGGGAAAGTTTCGTGGATATAATTGACCTGACCCCGCTTATTGCGTTATTTTTGTAGTTTCGCGGCATATACCTATTCCGTGACAAATGTGTTTATCATGACAAAGCCCGCTAACCCCGTCAAATTTTCGCCGCCGGAAAGTTTTGAAGCCGCACTGGCCGAATTGGAAAGCATTGTAGTAGAAATGGAAGCAGGGCAAATGCCGCTTGAACTATCGCTCGAAGCTCACAAACGTGGCACGGAGTTGTTACAATACTGCCAATCAAAGCTACAGAACGCACAACAACAGGTACGTCTTCTTGAGGCCGATACACTGAAAAATTTCTCCCCATCCGGTATCGATGACCGCTGATTTCCAGGATTGGGCGAGGAGCCGCCAGGTACGCATAGAAAATTCCCTGCAGACCCTGCTTCCCGCCGCAAATGTTGCCCCCGAGCGTCTGCACGATGCGATGCGTTACACCGTTCTGGGTGGAGGCAAGCGTGTGCGTCCGCTGCTTGCCTTTGCGGCGGGAGAGCTGAACGGGGCGGATGAGGAGCGTGTGACGATCGCTGCCGCCGCGGTAGAACTCATACATGCCTATTCTCTGGTGCATGATGATTTGCCTTGCATGGATAACGATGTGTTGCGGCGGGGCAAGCCCACTTGCCATGTCGAGTATGGTGAAGCCATTGCCTTGTTGGCGGGTGACAGTTTGCAAAGCCTGGCCTTTCAATTGCTGGCCGAAAACTGTCTGGCGGATAACGCGCAGATACAATTGCAAATGATCAAGCGCCTGGCATACGCCTCGGGCTCGCGCGGCATGGCCGGCGGACAGGCGGTTGATCTCGCCAGCGTCGGCAAGATGTTAAGTCTGCCAGAGCTGGAATTCATGCATATTCACAAGACTGGAGCTCTTATCCGTGCTGCCGTCATGCTTGGCGCCTCTTGCGGTAGCCGTTTGTCCGAAAACCAGCTGATGAGCCTTGATCATTTCGCCAAATGCATGGGTCTTGCGTTCCAGGTAGTGGACGACCTGCTCGATGCAGAAGCTACCACCGCGACGTTAGGCAAAACCGCCGGCAAGGACGCCGAAAATAATAAACCAACATACGTGAGCATTCTGGGTGCCGCCCAGGCACGTGAACTGGCCGAAGCGTTACGGCGCGATGCGTATCAGTCGTTGGAGGCTTTTGGTGTAATGGCGGAGCGGTTGCGGCAAGTAACTGACTTCATCATCCAGCGGGAGTTTTAAGGCTGGTGTTTCCCATGGTAAAGAATATTATTATTGTCAGGGTTTAAATGTATCCACTGCTTGATACCATCACTACTCCTTCCAAATTGCGCAAGTTGGAACGCAAGATGCTGCCGCAGCTCGCCGACGAGTTGCGCCGGTTCCTGGTTGAATCCGTTTCCAAGACGGGTGGGCACCTGTCCTCCAATCTTGGCACGGTCGAGCTGACGATAGCACTGCATTATGTTTTCAACACGCCGCATGACCGCTTGGTGTGGGATGTGGGTCACCAGACTTATGTCCACAAGATTCTGACCAGTCGGCGGGAAGGCATGAGCAAGTTGCGGATGCAGGGCGGCATCGCGGGATTTCCACGGCGCGACGAAAGCGAATACGACGCATTCGGTACAGCGCACTCCAGTACTTCCATCAGCGCTGCATTGGGCATGGCGGTGGCTTCGCAACGGGAGGGTAAAGGTCGATGCGCGGTTGCAGTGATCGGCGACGGCGCGATGAGCGCGGGTATGGCGTTCGAAGCCTTGAACAACGCCGGCGCCATGAACACCAATTTGCTGGTGATTCTAAACGACAACGACATGTCAATTTCGCGTCCGGTAGGCGCGCTCAACAATTATCTTGCGAGGCTCATGTCAGGGCAGTTTTATGCGACGGCACGCCGCGCCGGCGAAAAAATGCTGGGCGTGGTTCCGCCCGTGCTGGAACTTGCCAAGCGCGCCGAAGAGCACGTAAAAGGCATGGTAACCCCTAGCACACTGTTTGAAGAATTCGGCTTCAACTATATCGGACCCATTGATGGTCATGACCTTGACGTGCTGGTTGGCACACTCAACAATATAAAGCATCTTGACGGCCCCCAGTTTCTGCATATCGTAACGCGTAAAGGCGCGGGTTATAAGGCGGCCGAGGAAGATCCGATTCTTTACCATGGGGTTACCAAGTTTAATCCCGATGCAGGGATTATCCCCAAAGCTACAGCCAAGCCTTCCTATACACAGATTTTTGGCGACTGGCTGTGCGATATGGCCGCATTGGATGAGCGTCTGGTAGGGATCACGCCGGCGATGCGTGAAGGCTCTGGCCTGGTGAGATTTTCCCAGGAATACCCTGACCGTTATTTTGATGTCGGGATCGCCGAGCAGCACGCGGTCACTTTTGCCGCGGGCCTCGCTTGCGACGGAATGAAGCCGGTAGTGGCTATCTATTCGACTTTTTTGCAACGGGCTTATGACCAATTGATTCACGACGTCGCTATCCAGAATCTTCCGGTAGTATTCGCCATTGACCGCGCCGGATTAGTCGGGGCAGATGGTCCCACTCACGCCGGCAGCTTCGATTTAACCTATTTACGCTGTATTCCGAACATTACTGTAATGGCCCCTGCTGATGAGAATGAGTGCCGTCAGATGCTCTACACCGCGTTTCAGATGGATACACCGACAGCGGTGCGATATCCTCGGGGTGCGGGGACAGGCGTAATACCGCAAAAGCAAATGCAGATGTTACCGATAGGCTGCGGGGAAATTCGTCGCGAAGGAGTAAAAATCGCGCTGTTGTCGTTTGGCAGCATGCTCACTCCGTGTCTTGATGCGGCAGAAGAATTAAATGCCACCGTTGCGAACATGCGTTTTATCAAGCCGTTGGATAACGATCTGATCTCATCTCTAGCGGCAAACCACGAACTGCTGGTGACGGTGGAAGAAAATACCATCATGGGCGGCGCGGGTAGCGCTGTACTGGAATCGCTGGCAAGCGGCGGGCACACCGTTCCGTTGCTGCAATTGGGCTTACCTGACGTTTTTATAGATCAGGGTGACACCTCTCAAATGCTGACCGATTGCGGACTGGATAAGGCGGCCATCGTCAGGTCCGTCAGAGCTAGATTCTCCGAGTAGCCGACTCAATCCTCCGGCATATCTATTTTATGCGGCGGCCCCGTCAGGAAGTCAATACCCATGAACGACATGAATGTTTCCATTGCGGATGTGCAAGGCGCGCTTGATACGCGGCATATCGCAATCAACCGCGCGGGCATCAGGGCCATTCGCCATCCGGTGAAGATAATGGACAAGGGAGACGTCATTCAGCATACCGTTGGCGTTTTCAACATGTATGTGAATTTACCCCACCACTTCAAAGGCGTGCATATGTCGCGTTTCGTGGAGATACTTAACGGCCATGAGAGCGCAATCTCGGTGGAATCATTTGAAAACGTGTTACGGGCTATGGTAAAGAGACTTGGAACGGAGTCCGGCGACATCGAGATGACCTTTCCTTATTTCATCAGCAAAACGGCGCCCGTTTCCCGAATAAAGAGCCTGCTGGATTATGAGGTGACTTTCCTCGGTCAAATTGATAACGGAAGCTACCGGTTCACAATGAAAGTCCTCGTGCCGGTGACTAGTCTGTGTCCCTGCTCCAAGCAGGTTTCCGAATATGGCGCGCACAACCAGCGATCCCATATGTCAATATCGATTCGAACCAACAGTTTTGTCTGGATCGAGGAATTGATACGGATGGCGGAAGATCAGGCTTCATGTGAACTCTATGGATTGCTGAAACGTTCGGATGAAAAGTATGTCACCGAAAAGGCTTACGACAATCCCAAATTCGTGGAGGACGTGGTGCGGGATGTGGCAGCGGTACTGAACCGCGATGCGCGCATAGACGCTTATATCGTGGAGTCAGAAAACTTTGAATCTATCCACAATCATTCAGCTTATGCGATGATTGAACGGAATAAATTGAAGAATTGAGCTTATCATTAAGCGTCAGTTGACCAGAGCGGCCTTGCACGCAATATTCATGGGCGAATTACCTTTTGCCGGTGGAGGTCGAGATAATCTCTTCTGAAGAAACCCAAAATTGACCTTTTCTTGATGGGAAGGTATATTATCGCCCTTTCCGGGGTGTAGCGTAGCCTGGTAGCGCGCCTGGTTTGGGACCAGGATGTCGGGAGTTCAAATCTCTCCACCCCGACCATTCATGTTAATCTGAGGCGAAATCCGATTTGAGTGGTGCCCGTAGCTCAACCGGATAGAGCACCAGCCTTCTAAGCTGGGGGTTACAGGTTCGATTCCTGTCGGGCACGCCATAGGCTATCTTTTCTGGCGAATGGCGCCTGAGCTTCAGACGATGCATTATGGTTTCTCCGATGGTGGCTGTAGCTCAGTGGTAGAGTCCCGGATTGTGATTCCGGTTGTCGTGGGTTCGATCCCCATCAGCCACCCCATCAATTCAATGACTTACGTTGTATTTAAATCGTTTCTTTAATTTTGCTAGACCCTATCTTAGACGATTGTCTAAGATAACTTTAACTTTGGTAGTTCAGGTTTGATTTTTACAGATAGTATCTGACCAGTTGAGATGGGTGTTCTTAAAGACATTGGAGAAGGTCCGCTCGCTGAGATTTACCGCGATATCGCACAACCCACGACACGAGAGATTGGTGCGGCGCTCGGAAATGTTGCGAAGATCGCAAGGTTCGCACTTGCGCCGATCGACTACCTCGCAGCTCAGCATCTGCGTTGGGAACGCTATCTTGAACGACTAGCCGAGAAAGTGCCTGAAGAACGAAGGATTGAAGCTCATCCTCAGCTAGCAGGCCCCGCACTCGAGGGGCTTAGGTATGTCGAGGAGAGCAGCATCAATGCTGAGCTCTTTCTAAATTTGCTGGCTCGGGCTATTGATCGTGACCGCGTGAATGAAGCTCACCCGGCTTTTGCCCAATTGATTTCTCAGATTAGTCCTGATGAAGCATTAATCCTATTTCACTTGAAGCGGCGAACATTCTCGTATCGGCAACATGCGGCCTATCACCAAGAGTCGAATAAATTTGGTCCGAGAATCTTGACAGAGAACGAGTTTCCACTGGATGAACTAATGTTTCCGAACAATTTCGAATTCTATATTGATCACCTTGACAGCCTCAATTTGGCTGGCATCTGGCAAGATGGAAATCAAGTAGCCGTGATGGGAGGAACGCCTCGTCGCCAGACTGGTGTGAACATCAAGAGTCTCATCTGCCTCGAAAGTGTCGGGCGGATGTTTGTTAAAACCTGCGTACCAGATGAACTAAACCCCCAATGGGCTCAAGGTAAAAAGGGCATATAACCCGGATAGCCTAGCAGAACTTAAAAGTTCGTTTTGGTCCACCGCTGACTTTGGTCAAACCTCAGCTATTGCAGCTTAGCGTAACGGAGTCACTTTTCGGAATTCCTTAATCTTGATGTAGTGGTCGGTTGTGGCTGAGGATGTATAACCTGCCAATGCCTGAGCATCAAGTCCCTGTCTTTTGGCATCAGTTAGTGCCTTAGCTCGAATATCGTGAAAAGTGAAACGCTCACCCCCCTGATTCTGCCCATTTCACCTGAACGCGATTCCACATTGCCTTAAATCCAGCACAGTGTAAGGCTGTCCTCTCGTCGTGCAGAATAGATATAAACCCCGGATAGGACGGGGCAAAGCACGGGCACGGGCAATCACTTCCTTGGGCGTTGGTGTCCACTCAAATAGTTGCTTGATGCCGGTTTTGCCCTGCTTGATATAGATGCCCTCAGCAGTAATCTGCTCAAGTCGCAATGCAAAAATATCACCCTTACGAAGTGCTGTCAGGTAGGCCAACTCCATCACTGTCGCTATGAAATCGCCCGCAATCTGTTTGACTGCGGTGAACTCTGCGTCGGTAATATATCTATCGCGGCCTTTCTCGGTATTTCTTGCGACGCCTCGACATGGATTAGAGTCCACTACACCCCAGCGCATTGCCATGCTGAATACGTGCGATAGAAGGGATTTTTCGAGATTTGCCCGGACCGGCGCTTTCTTGCCTCTGACGTCAAGGTACTGTGCAACATGCATAGGGCGAACATCACCTGGGCGCATTTTCCCGAATACGGCAATCAGCGGCTTTGCCTCTGTGAGATTGTCCCGATAAGTGCGAGGGGCTTTCTTTGGTGCAACTTTGAAAGTACAGGCCAATCAGCGCAGCAACGGTGTCAGTTTGTGGAACCTCACCCTCAAGCTCAATCCATTTTGCCTTTGCCTGGGCAAGGTTATCTGAGAGACGGATCCACTTGTTGCTCTGCGTGACGTAGTAATAAGCGCCATGTTTCTGGTACATGCGCGGGGGCAAGTTGAGGTTGGATTTTCTACGGCCTACCTGAAAGCAATAGCCGTTTTTCTCGAGCCAGGTACATTGCCAATGCGGTAGCTTGTAATCGATCAATTCTTCCAGTTCTGCCCGCGTCAGAAACATATATTCAGCTATGAATTGTTATTGTGTGCGGATTCCCCACTCGGCGCGGTGTCGCGCCCGGCTGTGAACGTTTTCTGCGACGCCGTGGCTGCATAGTCTGCAAGGAAGGAAGGCGCAGAACGCGCAACGGAATAGGCAGCCTTCCCCGTCATTTTCCCGCTCCGTTCACTTCCAGCCACAATACAGGGCAAACGCAGCCGGTATCGCTATCCACCGGAAAAACATACCGGGTGGTCTGTAGTGCGCTGAGTAGATGTGCTAGGTTGATCATTGTTGCGGGTGCCGTAGCGTAATATTTAATGAGGTTAATCGCCTCCTGAAGCTAAATACGCAGAATAGCCGTCAAGGTCAGGAAATAAAGTGCCATGGTGGATTTGAGCATTTCTTAATTGCCGTAGAATTTTTACCTTGGCATTCTCTTTGACTCGGAATTTCCGAATTTCCTTCCAAGGGCGTATCGTTTCGGACAGTTCATCTAATGCGTCCTCATGAAAGATTTCTGCTGGAGGACTCTTTTCCGAAGTTGCGTTATGCGTTTGTGTCTTACCATTTTTGGGGTGGAACTTCGCTGCATGTCCCGCATATATAAACCGTGACGACTGTGCTTCAATTCTCCTTGTGAAGACAAGGGGCACCACTATTAGCGGCCTGTCGGCATCCTCTAATGAGAACGGAGTCTCCCTATCCTCTGGATAAACCTCTGAAGAGTTTGGAGCATTCGCCTTTACAGTTTGTCCAATCCTGATGCTTAGCTTGTGCTCGTCACGAAATTGTTTCTTATTTAATTCCATAACGTAGAATGCTCCATCCTTTCCGTTACTCCTCCAGGCAGAGAAGTACAAAGCTACCAAGGGATTTATCGTCCAGTCCGAAAGCAATGTGGGGAGGCCGTGATGCTGAGCCACACACAACCATTCCCAATCTGAGGGATGGGCACCTTGCCAAGGTCTATTATTCTGAAGATAAAGATGAACCGCATACCTTTTTAACCTCTGCAATATCCTCATTTGAATCTCGCCAATTGAAGCTTCATCCTTTACGACCCCTGGCATTCCATCTTCCCCGTTCAAGGTAGAAGTACGAAGAAGTTTAGGGATAAGCGGCCAATGATGAGTTGTTTCGCCTCTAAAGTAATATTTAGGAGTAGTTCCCTGGTCCAAATTTTGATCGGCAAGAATATTAAATAACTGATCCAAACTTGAAATTTCGTTATTAGCCTTCTCATCCTTATTAGTGGTCATAAATGTCTTCACTTAGCCATGACAATTGAAAAGAGACATTTTAGAGTTTAAATCTTCAGCTATCCAATTTTGATACATTTCCTTTGAAGAGTAACACAGAGCACAACAATAATATGGCCCCTACATCTGGCACCTACAGGTACCTGTAACCCGCATGGATACTGGATGGAAATACATAGGTGCAGCCCCATCAGCCACCCCATCAAAGTCAAGGCACTAGAATACTTTTTTGCCCCTTCCTGAATTTTTTCTAAAGGTTATCGTGGACAATTGGACAGTTGTACAAGATAACAAGCTTGTCTTCCTATCGAACTGATGTAGCCAGCGTTTGGAGTGTAGAGCCTTTCGATGTAATCGAAGAGGTCTGATCGCGGTTCCTTGCGGGTGTCAAGTTGCCGTCGCTGAGTCGCTCCATCTTCGGTGTGGAGAAGAAACTTTCCATCGCGGCGTTATCCCGGTTGACGAGTTGCCGTTGCTCCCATACCCAGCGATGAAGCGTGTTGCTTTGATCCTCAAATCCCTCTAAATCCCCCTTTGCAGATGCCAGGCTGACTTGCGAGCCGGACCGCCTCGCGTTTGAACTGCAAAGAAAACCGCGTTTAAGGACGCAAATTTCCTGTCCAGAAGAAATGAGGGCTCCGGTGTCGGCCTTTATTACACTCGTCCCTCGTCCAACTGCCACTGGTGTCTCGTTATTCTATAAGCTGCTGAATCTGCTTCTGTTTTGCATAAGGCATGGACCTTGCTTTGCGTTAAAAGGATCGATGATTGCTGCGATCAGAAAGTTAGTCACGAGTAACCCAAACCACGAGGAGAATAAGAATATGATTTCCGATAAGGCTCACGTTTTGGATAGTGCGACACCGGCAGCACGAATGAGAAAGGACGGTTTTATGAAACGATTGACGTTAACAGTCGGCCGCGCCAGCCTAACCAACATCGTTGTACTGTCTCTTCTCTTACTTGGAAGACCATCTTACGCAACGACGTTTACTGAGCTTGGAGACACAGGCAGTCTTCCGGGTACTGCACAGATAGCGAGTGTCGTTGGACTTCTCACAGAAATTCACGGAACATTGAGCCCGGCAGATGGAGACGCCCAGGATATGTATCTCATACGTATCGCTGGCGGTGGAACTTTTTCAGCTACTACCGTGGGTGGGGTAGGTTTCGACAGCGAACTATTTCTCTTCGATTCGAGTGGAAAGGGCGTATATGCAAATGATGATGTTGCTTTTAGAGACTTCGCCCCGTCAACACTCCCTGCTGGAAATCTACTCACACCCATTACTGCCGGAGATTACTACCTGGCAATTACACAATGCTGTTCCGTGCCAACCAGTTTGGGCGGTCAAATCTTTACGATTGCAGGGCCGAACCATCGCGTTGTAAGCGGTCCGACCGGCGCTGGAGGTGATTCACCGGTTACTGGGTACTCGGGCGGGTTTGTTCAGATTCCTACGATGGGTGGGCCTTACCAGATATTTCTTACAGGTGCTCATCTTACAGGTACTCATGCTGCAGTCGTCTCGGAGCCACACACATTTGCGTTAATGCTTGCCGGGTTAGGCATGATGGGTTTCTTCGTGCGTCATCGCCAAATAAAGTCAAAACCAAGCTAGCTCGGATATAGACACTGGGCTGGGCTTTTTGTTGGCGATGGAAGGGCTCGGCTTCTTTAAGGAAGCGCTGAACAAATCATCCGGTTTGAAATTATACGGCATTCCGACAACTTTTTTTATACGCCATGCCGTGCCAAACCACCTTTGCCGATCTTGTTATGCCCGCAAGAAACGTCAGACCCACCGGGAGATTTTTCTGGGTGGGATGGAAGCGGTAGTGCCGTGGACAGCACTGCTGCAGCGCATTGAACCCGTTACCCGAGGGGCGGGCGGCAAGGCCACCAGCCCCATGCCGACGGAGAGCAAGTTGCGTATTTACTGCATGCAGAACTGATTCCATCTGTCAGGCCGGCAGATGGAAAATGCCTGTATGAGATCGAGAGCATGCGCCATTTTGCCGGCTTCAGCGGTGTCACCGATGCGCTTCCGGACGAGACCACGATACTGAACTTCCGGCATCTGTTGGAGAAGCACGAGTTGACGGCGGGTTGCTGGAGGAAATCAATATGCACCTAAAGGATCAAGGGCTGCTGGTATCGAAGGGCACCATGGTGGACGTCACCCTCATTCATACCCTTCGACCAGGAATCAGGAGCAGGCCCGTGACCCTGAGATGCACCAGACCCGGAAAGGCAAGCAATGGTACTTTGGCATGAAGGTCCATATTGGGGCGGACGTGAATTCGGGGGAGGTGCACAGTGCCGAAGTTACCGCTGCCAATGAAGCCGACACCAAGGTTCTGCCAGAAGTGGCTGCGGGCGCTGCTACCCAGATCTGGAAACCGCTATTTGTTTAGGCGCCTCTTAGACTACGGGAACAATGTTACTCATAGAAGTCCTATGAAGTCGTGCAAGACGCAGGTGTGCTCTGTAGCCTCACTTCGAAGATAGAATTCTCCGGTCTACCCACTTTAATAACCCGCAATAAGAATGGCATAGCCCGTTTGACATTAGGCAGAGCATCAATGTCAGTCCGATTGATGAAATCCTCGCCATAGGCAATGATCGTAATCTTGTACGCGTTAACCTGCCGAGATAAATATCTCTTGGTTTTCAAGGTTATCGACAATCAAAGGCCACTCACCTCGGCATCGCCATTTCATTCATTTAGCTAGAATCATGCCTTGGCGACTTTCCCTCATTTCTGGCGGCACCAATCAATACCGTCCATATTGGAAAGATTCGTCAACCCTTTCACGTCGTTCCATACAAGCAGTCCATTTGTGGGCAACAATCTGCCCAAAGTAATATAAGACTGTATGTGACTTTATCCTACCCGTGGTTCAGCCTCCTGATTGAACTGTGACCCCACCTAAAGCGTCTCTTTTGAGAGACAACTTAAAACCATAATAAACAGCATATTATCGACGAAGACAGATACTTGGTTCGGTTTTTGGAGACAATGTCGCCGCGAAACCTGCCGCTAGCTCCATAGTTTACGCCATTATAAACAGGTATCTAAGATGGCATGGTTCTTGCTTTTGCTGAAAGTGAGGGAAAGATGGGATGATGACGCTGCAAAAATTATATGTTCGCTATCGTACAGACAATCTCCGTCACAAAAGGAAGTATCCGATTGTGGGTCGTTATCACTCTTCATTGCAGCCAGCATCCTAAATCTGTAAATTGTTGTTCGGTAATTGCCTAAGTCAAGTTAGGCATCTCGAGCGTTTCTCCTAATTGTAGTTGTGGCTTGCTGTGCTGTTTCAATAGGCTGATTGCGGAAATACTCCGGTAACAATGGTGGGTCATTATGGCAACGCAAGGGAAGGCTTCGGGGAGCGTTGCAAGTTAACGCCTTTTTGTATTCTCAGCTTAAGCAATAGTACTGGATCCATCCAGCACGTGCAGGGCGTATGAAATCGGATTTGAATGCCCGTCCAATTTTGGTTTGTGTGAAAAAAAGAAATCTGCTTCGGCACTGGCAGCATTTGATACTAAAGGCAATTCTAATTGGGCGAATGCTGGTCTGAGAATATAGGGATAAGACAGCCAAGGATAAAACGCCCGCCGAAGGGGAATGATAATCTGATACGAAAGATAACTATTTGACGCTAAAGCTTTCCAACCCATCTAACTAGACCAACTAATTCACGACATGGGTTTGTTTTCCTCTCTTTCCGCTGACCATCTCCAACGTTATTTCCGCATCATTCAGGAAGGACTAGCGGTGCGTCAGCATTTTGACCTGTTAATGTGGCTACAGGGAGAGGTGCAGCAGTATCTGCCGCATGAGATTATGCTTGTCGGTTGGGGCGATTTCAGCTCCAATTCAATTCAGCACGACATTATTTCCCCATTGCCGGGGGTTAGAACCGCGCGATCGGAATCGGCAGTTCTTTCCCCATTGCTGCGGACTTTTTATAATCGCTGGATCGAACTGGGCAGAATGCCGTGCGCGTCAAGTGTGGGGTCGACTGAGACCGCTAATTCCCATATTGCGCAGGCAAACAATCCAAAATGTTCTTTTGGCCTGGCTTTGCAAGGTATGCATTCCTCTCTTTTGCATGGCATCAGCGACAAGCGTGGACGTCACGACTGCCTTTACGTGATTTTCAGTTCACAAGATGAACTCAACGATTCCACACTTGGCGCAATGGAGATCCTGCTACCTTATCTTGACACCGCAATGCGCCGGGTAGCACCTCTGCCACAATCTTCCTGCCGGCCATCGTTCCTCGCGGATCCGCGAGGAAGCGAAAACCACAGACTGAGCGAGCGCGAAATCGAGATTATGGAGTGGGTAAGGAAGGGCAAAACCAATGCCGAGATAGGCAGCATTTTGTGCATCAGTTCCTATACCGTGAAAAACCATCTGCACCAGATTTTCCGGAAACTCGACGTTTACAATCGGGTGCAAGCGGTTTCCAAAGTCGAGCGCCGTGCCCATTATGGCTGAAGCACATCCTACATTTTCCGCTTCAACCGTTTCCACGCGGCATGCCCAGGGGCCGCTCGGAAATAATATGCTTAGCGCTGTCGAGGCCATACTGGACCCTGCTGTACTGACACTTTCACTCTGGCTTGTGAGCGCCAGTATTGAAGGGGAACTGCTTCCGCCCTACCTGATCCTTGCCGTTATTGTGTTTTCGATCACCTTTCCGGGTTCCTCGCGTCTGCAATCCTCGGTCAAATTACTAATCTTCCATGTCCTCTACAGTTGGTTCTGGGTAGCTCTGCTGCTGTTCTTTCTTGGCTTTGCCACCGGCTACATTGCCGAATTCTCCCGTGAGGCGCTGATCACCTGGCTGTGGGTGGCCCCCCTGAGCCAGATCGGCGCCCATCTGGCGCTGCGTTCCGCCGCCCCTTATCTGCTCATGCTGCAGGGGCCTCCGCAACGGGCTATCATCGTTGGAATGAATGAGCAGGGGGTTGCGCTGGCCAGCCGGATTCATGAGACACGCTATTCGAAAATCGAACTGTCCGGTTTTTTCGATGACAGAAACCAGAGCAGACTTCATCAGGCCGGGCATGGCTCACTGCTCGGCAGGCTCCGTGAACTGCCCGACTTTGTCAAGGAAAACCGTATCCAATTCATCTATCTTTCGCTGCCGATGGCCTCACAGCCGCGCATTCTGCACGTTCTTGATGAACTGAAAGACACTACAGCCTCCATATACTTTGTACCGGATATGTTTATTACGGACCTTATCCAGGGTCGTAGCGGAACAGTTTGCGGTACACCTGTCGTTTCCGTATGCGAATCGCCTTTTACAGGTTCCAATGGTGCCATCAAACGGGCTAGCGATATTATTCTATCCCTGCTCATCCTGGCGTTGATCTCGCCCCTCCTGTTACTTATCGCGATCACCATAAGATTGGACTCGCCGGGCCCCGTCATTTTCAAGCAGCGCCGCTATGGTCTGGACGGAGAAGAAATCCTCGTCTATAAGTTCCGCTCGATGCGTGTCTGCGAAGATGGCGATACCATCGTGCAGGCGCAGAAAGGGGACAGCCGCATCACGCGCATCGGTGCTTTTCTGCGCAAGAATTCCCTTGACGAATTGCCACAGTTCGTCAACGTCCTGCAGGGCCGCATGAGTATCGTCGGTCCTCGACCCCATGCCGTGGCACACAATGAAATATATCGGAATCTGATAAAAGGTTACATGATCCGCCATAAGGTCAAGCCAGGCATTACCGGCTGGGCGCAGGTCAACGGCTATCGCGGCGAAACCCGAACTCTCGACAAAATGCAGGCGCGCATCGATCACGATCTCGATTACTTGCGCAATTGGTCATTACGGCTCGATCTGCATATCATCCTAAAGACCATCCTGGTGGTCCTGAAGGATCGGGCCGCCTATTGAGATTCAATCACTGTTCTACGTTATTACGTCTATATTGCCCGACAATAATACTTTCGCTATCTTTCGCTGTTCTCCAGCTAGCCAAGATGATACCCTTGCGGTATTTTGTGTCATGGAAAGATAGAGCCTCCCTAATGAAAAAAATATTGCTCCCAAATCTTTCTCTACCTTATAGACGCTGTCTCGCGATTATTATTTCTTCATGTTTCCTGCTGGCTGCGCCACATGCCGCAGCACAACAGGCCAGAGTAGCCCCCGGGGATACGTTCGGCGCGACGATTGGCAGCACGTTCATGTACGATACCAACGTTTTTCGTATTTCTCCCCTCATTGACCCCGTTGCTTTAACCGGCAAACCAACGAGGTCGGATCAGATCATAACTTCAACGGCAACACTTAGCCTGAACAAGGTTTATTCGATGCAGCGTTTCGAGGTCAACGGCAGCCTCGTCGATAACCGCTATAACAATTTTGATTTTCTGAATTTCCTGGGAAAAAACTATACGGCCGCATGGCATTGGCATCTGACTCCTTATCTTCACGGCAGGTTGACCAGCAGTCACAGTGAGGCGCTCAACAATTTCGCGAATCTAACGGGCTTCGCCAACTCTACCACCCGTAATCTTCGCACTACGGACAATTTCCATTTTGAGGGAGTTTTCGAAATTGACAGGGCCTGGCACATCATTGGCGGTATTGACCACAACGTATACAAGAACAGTCGGCTTACCGTGCAGGACTTTAACAGCAAAATTTTCTCAGTCGAAGGAGGCATTCGTTATTCTTTTCTTTCAGGCAGCTCGCTTACCTATAAGGTAAGAAATGGACAAGGAGAATTTATCAACAGAGCGGCACCTATTGTCGAGAGTCTTTTCGATACCCGTTTTGACGAGATGGAACATGAAGTTCGCCTGGTATGGCCTGTTACCGGAAAAACTTCCATTGACGCGCGCGCCGCCTACTTGAAGCGTGAACACGCACACTTTTCTCAGCGCGATTTCGACGGATTTGTAGGTAACTTCAATCTAAACTGGGCGATTACCGGTAAAACGCGGGTCAACGCCGGTTGGGTGCGCCAACTCTCCAACTATCAAACTGTATTGTTTGCTTTTCAGCATCCTGTCTTTGAGCGTTTCTCCAGCAGTTTCATTGCCACGGACCGCTTCACGGTTGCTCCGATCTGGCAGATTACTGACAAAATCGCGTTGCGCCTGCGCTACGATTTCGTCCTTAGCGATTTCCGGGGCGCGGTCATCCCGCTTCCTTCAGGTGAGCGCAGTGATGCAATGCATTCAGCTCTCGTTGCCTTGGATTGGCAACCTGTAAAAGCAGTGTTTATCAGTGGGTCGCTCCACAGGGATCACCGTAACTCCAATCTCAGAGGCTTTGACTTCGATAGTTCTGCAGCCAGTGTTTCAGCAAAACTTAACTTCTGATTATCGAGTAGGCAAATGCGGTGATTAAATGTTACGAGATATAGTTGAGCCAACAAACGAAGCGTCGTCAGTTGGGGTAATTCTCCCGACTTAAGGTAATGCCTGTTAGCCTGTGCATTAGGAGGTTAGTATAGGACAAATGGACTATTGCGCTGAAAGTGCTACCTCCGCTACCGTGCATCCAGCCCAATGGTATTTGTGTGAAATTTCGGACAATGTAAGACCTACGCCACTGATGAAACTAGCTGCCTGATGCATTTCTTTCTATTGTTGGGTTTTCTTATGAGATCGCTTAATTTTGTGCTTAAAAACTGAACTGAATACCTGAATACAAGTGCATCATGTATATTCTTTTTTCATCAGATTGTTCTTTATCCGTAGCAAGGACCGCCACAATAATGTAATGCTGTATGGGCAAAATGTGCTTTAACCCTCACGGTAGCCAGACTAGCAAAGACGACTCAAGCTGAAGCGCCATAAACGCGGGCGTGTTCTGCTCAGGTTCTGAATATTATTGGTATTTATATTTTTCACTCAAGGCTCATATGAAGCTCAGCCGCAAAGTCATACCACAAATACTTTCCCTGTCACTTGCGCTGGGGCTTGTCGCCTGTGGCAGCAAAGACGCCGAGAAACCCGCCAGTCAGATTGCAGCTAAAGTCAATTCCGGCGAGATCTCCGTTCATCAGATTAACTACGTACTTTCCCACACGGCCGCGGGCGCCAACAAACCTGAAATGGCGCCGAAGATTCGTCGGGAAATTCTTGACAGACTTATTGATCAGGAATTGGCCGTCGAACAAGCCGTTGGGAAGAAACTTGATCGTTCACCGGATGTCCTTATGGCTGTGGAAAATGCCCGCCGGGAAATCCTTGCCCGAGCTTACGTTGAGCAATTGACCGCCGCGATGGATAAGCCCACTGTCGATGAAGCGAAGAAATATTACTCAGAAAATCCCCAGCTCTTTGCCGAGCGGCGCATCTACAACATCCAGGAGATTGTGGTTCCCGCAACTGCCGGGGTTACCGAAGAGTTGCGCGAGATGCTCAACAGTGACAAGTCTATGGAAAATATAGCAAATTGGCTCAAGGGCAAGGGAATCAAGTTTGCGGCCGGCAGCGCTACACGGTCAGCTGAACAGATTCCGCTTGAACTGCTGCCTAAAATACATCCGCTTCGAGTCGGGCAAGGCCTGATTATTCAAAGTCAGCAGTCTGTTACCGTGATGCGACTCGCCGCAGCACAGTCGGTACCGGTATCGGAAGAAGCCGCACTGCCGCGCATCCAACAGTTTCTCGGCAACCAGCGCGCATCAGAAGCCGCCAAGCAAGAGTTCAAGGAGCTTAAGGCCAAGGCAAAAATCACTTATATGGGTGAATTCGCTGATACTGGCATGGCGTCGCAACCGGCCCCGGTTCCGGCTGTGGCACAGGCTACAGATGTGAGTGCGCTAAAATCCAAGGTTGACGTCGGTGTGGAAAAAGGTGTTGCAGGTTTGAAATAGAAAACTCGTTCAATTTATAGAATGCATAAGGAAATCTGAAACCATGACTCAAGCTTTGATACGTATACTGACTCTTTTATTTGTCCTGTCAACTGGGAACGCGCTATCGTCAGACAATGTCGATTATCCACTTGGCCCGGGGGATGTGTTGCGCATTCAGGTTTTCCAGAACCCCGATCTGACGACCGAAACCCGTGTTTCTGAAAATGGCTCTATCACTTACCCGCTAGTCGGCGGCGTGGAAGTTGGTGGCCTTGCCATTGCTGCTGCAGAGCAGAAGATTGCCGCCGCACTTAAGAATGGCGGCTTCGTCAGACAACCGCAGGTTAACATCATCCTCTTGCAGATGCGCGGCAACCAAGTAAGTGTGCTCGGCCAGGTCAACCGGCCGGGACGTTTCCCGCTCGAAACTCTCAGTCGAGTCAGCGATATGCTTGCCGCTGCCGGTGGAGCCTCCCAGACCGGTGATGATTTTGCCATTGTCACAGGTTTACGCGACGGTAAACCCTTCCGTACAGTGATAGACATTCCCGCGCTCTACCTCGCTGAAAAATCAGAGGAAGATATCATCCTCGCCGGTGGAGACACAATCTATGTCCATCGCGCACCGGTTTTCTACATTTATGGTGAAGCCCAGCGCCCTGGAGCCTACCGAATCGAGCGTGGTATGACAATCATGCAAGCCTTGGCTCAAGGCGGCGGCCCAACCCAGCGGGGCAGTGAGTGGTGGTTGCGTCTTCATCGGAAGAATGCTGATGGCAACGTCGAGAGAATCTCGCCCGAGATGACTGACACCGTGCTACCCAACGACATCATCTACGTTCGGGAAAGTATTTTCTAATAATGGTCGAGATGAAATGACACTCCAACAATTCCTGCTTATCCTGCGAGCGCGTTATAAGATAGCTCTTCTCACGCTGCTGGTTACGGTATTAACCACCCTTGTGGTCAGCCTGCTGTTACCTAAGCAATATACCGCCAGTTCCGCGGTGGTTGTTGATGTCAGATCGCCCGATCCTGTTGCGGGCATGGTTCTGCCCGGTATGGCCAGTCCCGCATACATGGCTACGCAAGTAGATATTATTGATAGTGATCGCGTAGCTCAGCGTGTAGTCAAGCTGCTACGCATGGACGAAAGCCCGGTTATCCGAGAGCAATGGGTGGATGCCACGGGTGGCACAGGTGATTTTAACGCTTGGTTGGCTGATCTGCTAAAGCAGAAGCTTGACGTCAAACCGTCGCGCGAGAGCAACGTCATCAACATCGAATTCAGCGGCAAGGATCCCAATTTCACCGCCACGGTGGCGAATACCTTTGCCCAAGCCTACATCGATGTCAACCAAGATCTCAAACTTGCACCCGCCCGCCAATCCGCGGCATGGTTTGAAGATCAAACCAGGGCGGTGCGTGAGAACTTGGAAAGAGCTCAGGAAGCGCTCTCGGCTCATCAGCAGAAGACTGGCGTTGTCGCCACCGATGAGCGCCTGGATTACGAAACTGCCAGGCTCAACGATCTCTCCGCGCGATTAACCAGTGTTCAGACTGAAACCACGGATAGCAGCAGCAAGCATAAATCCACCAGTTCCGAAACATTGGCTGAGGTGATGCAAAGCCCGTTGATTAACAGTCTTAAATCGGACATTGCGCGTCTTGAGGCAAAATTTCAGGAGAGCAATGTAAATCTCGGCATAAACCATCCGCAAACAAAGCGCGCGGAATCTGAACTTGCCTCCCTCCGAAGAAGACTAGCAAGCGAAACGCGGCAAATCTCCAGCAGCATAGGCACTACCTACGAAGTCGGCAAGCAAAAGGAAAAAGAGTTGCTGGAAGCTATGGAAGCTCAAAAAAAACGAGTGCTTGAACTCAATAGGGAGCGGGATGGAATCGCTGTGCTCATGCGCGATGTCGAAGCTGCGCAACGTACATTTGAAGCCGTGAGTCAGCGTGCCGCCCAGACCCGCCTCGAAAGCCAGTCGGTCCAGACGAATGTTGCAACTCTGAACCCAGCCACAGTGCCGACCCAGCATTCTCGACCGAAAATCCTGCTCAACGTTCTGATCTCCATTTTCCTCGGCTCACTGCTTGGAATAGGAATTGTTTTGATGCTCGAATTGGCTAACCGCCGGATACGTTCAGCGGAAGACCTTCTCCAGGCCATTGATCTGCCAGTGCTTGCGGTTATTCCAGGTAGCGGAGCTCGCGAAGTTTCCAAGCCCCCCAAACTACCCAAGCTACCCAAGTTGCCTAAACAGCTTGGATCCACAGCGAGCTGAACACCAAAAAAGGGAACCAGACCATGAAACCGGTAAGCGCCGCCTTCCAGACCTTCAAGCGGAATCAGACGACGAATCCTGGTGAGCCATCGATTTACGGTAAAGCCCAGCTCAACGGCGTCGGCGGTTCGATTGGGACCATCCTCGTCGATACCGGGCGTCTCACTGCGGAAAACGCCGAGCGCATTCTGCGGCTGCAAATAGAGCAGGGTAAGCGTTTTGGCGATACTGCCATCGAGTTAGGGCTGTTGACCGAAGACGATGTTCGCTTTGCACTATCGCGTCAATTTAATACCCTCTACCTTCCCGCGGGCGATAACAGTCTTAACCATCAGTTAGTGGCCGCCTATAAACCTTTCAGTCCGGTCGTCGAGAAACTTCGTGCCTTGCGAAGTCAACTTATGTTGCGCTGGTTCGATGCAGAGGCGCGACTGAATTCTCTCGCCATCGTGAGCCCTGGCACGGGGGAAGGGCGAAGTTTCATTGCTGCCAATCTGGCTATCGTATTCTCGCAGCTTGGCAAACGCACCTTACTCATCGACGCCAACCTGCGCGCGCCACGCCAGCATGAATTATTCAAGCTCGGCACCAATCCCGGTTTATCCGGTATGCTTGCCGGTCGCGTCGGTATCGAGGCCATCGCCCGTATGCCTTCACTGCCTGGGCTCTCGGTACTACCGGGTGGCGCCGTGCCACCTAATCCGCAGGAACTGCTCGGTCGCTCAGGCTTTCACGAGTTGTTGCAATCGCTAGTACGCGAGTTTGACGCCGTCATCATCGATACCCCTGCTGCACGTGACTATGCCGAAACACAAATGATCGCGGCCCGTGCGTCTGCTGCCCTCATTGTGGTTCGCAAAAATCTTACTTCAATGCCCGACACGATCGAATTAGCGAACAGTCTTCAGCAGACAGGTACATTGTCGGTGGGGTCAGTGCTGAACGACTTCTGAATGAACCAAGATGGAAGAGACGAATCTCGGGTTTGTGAGCATGATACCCGACTCTCTACATCTGCCTATCAGCGCTGCAATCATTTTTGGAGTAATCAGGCAAGTTCTTGCCTCCCGTTTTTTTGTCAGCCTTTCTTTCTCTTATTGGGAACGGGAATCTGGATGATCAGCATTCCTCAACTATTAACATGGTGCTAACCGCCCCTTATACGCCCTATGGCAAGCAACGCAGTACCAGTGAGGCTGCCCGATACGTCTGCCGCGAGATCCAGCCATCCTGCATGCCTGCCGGGCAGATACATCTGATGCCATTCATCAAGCATACCGACCAACAGCGACCCCAAAAGCGCGACGACCAGTCCGCGCCTTCCAGGCAAGCCGCTAGCAACGCCAATTGTCCAGGCGAGCAACGCAAAAATAGCACCGTGAGCCAATTTATCCCATGGCGCCGGAATCAAGTTCACGGCGACAGGTTGCGCCCCTCCAACAAACAAGCTGACGATGATCCCGAGCGTCAACAGCATGGCTGTGGCGCGGACGGCGCGAGATAATGGGCGTTGCGAAAAAAAGATGAGCATTAATTCTTCAATTATCTTCAATAAAAAAAACCTGCCGGAGGGATGGCGCAACCAGCTACCCATCTGGTTGCCTATCATTGGTGGATTAATCGTACTTTATTTGCCGAGTCTGGTCGATCTATTTCGAGGCATCTGGAGTACTGACCAGCAAGCGCATGGTCCCATTGTGCTTGGCATTGCCTGCTGGCTTATTTATCGCAAGTGGCCCGAAATGTGGCGCTTGAGTGAGGGCCAGCCCACTGCCCCTGCAGCTGGCTGGCCCATCTTTATTTTAGGTCTGCTACTCTATGTTGTTGGCCGGTCTCAAGAAATTCTGCTCCTTGAGATCGGTTCGGTCATTTGGCTGCTCGCGGCTATTCTCCTGCTCATGCGTGGTGGCGCCGCGCTCAAGGCGCAATGGTTTCCGCTCTTCTTCATGCTATTCATGATTCCCCTTCCCTCCACGGTTGTGGATACCTTGACGATGCCCATGAAGATGGCGGTTTCCTATGTGGCCGAGACCATTCTTTTCTGGGCGAACTATCCCATCGCCCGCACGGGAGTTATCCTCCAGATTGGACAATACAAGCTGCTCGTAGCAGATGCGTGCGCGGGCCTGCATACCCTCTTTACGCTCGAGGCACTGGGTCTGCTTTACCTTAACATCATCCGGCACGATTCCTTATTCCGGAACGTCGCCCTTGCTATTTTTATCGTTCCAATATCCTTTACGGCCAACGTCATCCGCGTGATGGTATTAACGCTGATTACCTACCATTTTGGTGATGAGGCGGGGCAAGGCTTCTTGCATGGATTCGCTGGCATGGTGCTCTTCCTTAGTGCGCTGCTGCTGATCATTGGGGTGGATTCGCTGTTACAACTCGGCGTCAAACTGCGGCGTGACCATAGCACCTTAAGTAGCGCGTAACAATGAATCTCTGGCTCAGAAACTTCATTCTTTTAATACTCATGCTAGCTGCCTCGGGACTTGCGTTGGCCCTGCGTCCGACCCAGAAAATTGCCGATCAAGGGCCGGCCATCGATTTGGAAACGATAATCCCGCAGACGTTCGGAGACTGGCATGTGGAGCAGCAGAATTCCGTGCAAATTGTCGACCCCCGCCAGAAGGAGATGATTGACAGGATCTATACTCAGACTCTCAGCCGCACTTATATGAACAGCCGCGGATATCGCGTCATGCTCTCGATAGCATATGGAGACGACCAGAGGGATTCAATGCAAATGCACTATCCCGAAGTCTGTTATCCGGCTCAGGGATTTTTGCTCGAGGGCAAAGAAGCAGGCAACATGGCTACTGGAAGCGGTTCAATTCCTGTTACTCGCATACTGACCAGTCTCGGCCAGCGCAACGAGCCGGTGACCTACTGGACCATAGTTGGCGATCGGGTATTTCAAGGCGGGCTTCAGAAGAAACTTGCTGAAATGAGATACGGTATGACCGGCAAAATCCCCGACGGTATGCTGATCCGAGTTTCGTCTATTGATGGCCAAACAGCGAATGCATACGACATACAGACTCAATTTGCCGATCAGATGCTTCATGCTTTAGAACCGGAATATAGGAGAAAGTTAAATGGCAACGCGCGAATCAACTGATCCAGCGAAAAAGATTGCCCTCATCACGGGCATCACTGGGCAGGATGGTGCTTATTTAGCTGAATTTTTGCTCAAAAAGAATTATATCGTTCACGGGATCAAGCGCCGCTCGTCGCTGTTCAATACCGACCGCATTGATCATCTATATCAGGATCCACACGTTTCGCAACGCAACTTTATCCTGCATTACGGGGACTTGAGCGATTCAACGAATCTGATTCGCATCATCCAGCAAGTCCAGCCTGACGAAATCTACAATCTGGCCGCAATGAGCCATGTCGCGGTCAGCTTTGAAACACCAGAATATTCCGCCAATGCGGATGGCATTGGCACATTACGAATACTGGAGGCCATCCGCATCCTTGGGTTGGAAAAAAAAACGCGCTTTTATCAAGCCAGCACCTCTGAACTCTATGGTTTAGTGCGGGAAACTCCGCAGAATGAGACAACGCCTTTCTATCCTCGCAGCCCTTATGCGGTGGCAAAGCTATATAGTTATTGGATTACGGTCAACTACCGCGAAGCCTATGGCCTTTATGCCTGTAACGGCATCCTCTTTAATCACGAAAGCCCCATTCGCGGCGAAACCTTCGTTACCCGCAAGATTACTCGCGCGCTTAGCCGGATTAAACTTGGCCTACAGGATTGTCTTTATCTAGGTAACCTGGACTCGCGGCGTGATTGGGGTCACGCTCGCGATTACGTTGAGATGCAGTGGCTGATGCTACAACAGAACCGGGCAGACGACTTCGTCATTGCTACCGGTGTTCAGTATAGTGTCCGTGATTTCGTAAACGCGGCAGCAGAAGAGCTTGGTATGCATATAAACTGGGACGGTCACGGTGTCGACGAAATAGGACGCATCGATCAGACATGTCCAGTTCGGGAATCGCGAGTTATCGTACGTGTAGATCCCCGGTACTTCCGTCCAACTGAGGTCGAGACTCTGCTCGGCGATCCATCCAAGGCCCGGAAGAAACTCGGCTGGGCGCCAAAGACTACCTTCAGGGAACTCGTCAGCGAAATGATTCGGGAGGACCTCAAGAGCGCTGAGCGAGATGAACTTGTCAAGAAAAACGGGTTTGGCGCTTATGACTATCATGAATAGGAAACGATAGACATGGATAAAAATGCCAAAATTTATATAGCCGGTCATAACGGTTTGATCGGGTCAGCTCTTGCACGCAATCTTAAGGCGAAAGGCTACCTCAATCTCCTGACCCGTACTCATGCTGAACTCGATTTAACCGACCAGAAAGCAACAGAGGCTTTTTTCGCCGCTGAGAAGCCCGACTACGTTTTCCTGGCCGCCGCAAAAGTAGGCGGTATTTATGCCAACAATACCTATCGTGCCGATTTTATCCGTGACAATTTAACCATTCAGACTAACGTGATTCACGAGGCACATCGCAATGAGGTCCAGCGATTAATCTTTCTAGCTTCCAGTAGCATCTACCCCGCCCTTTCCCCACAACCTATTAAGGAAGAATACCTCCTCACGGGTCCGTTGGAGCCGACTACTCAGCCTTATGCTCTCGCAAAGATTGCAGGGATTGAAATGTGCTGGAGCTATAACCGGCAGTATGGCACCCAGTATTTGGCCGTAATACCAACGAATCTCTACGGACCCGGGGATAACTATGATCTCAACACCAGCCACGTCATTCCGGCATTGATACGGAAGTACCACGAGGCCAAGGTCAACGGCGCACCCATGGTCACTGTTTGGGGGACGGGTATGTCTCGCCGTGAATTTATCTACAGTGAGGACATGGCCGAGGCCTGCGTGTTCCTGATGAATTTGAGGGATGACGATTATTCCCGGTTACTCTGGCCGGCCGGGACGCCGCTGGAGTCGACTGCTTTGGGCCTTGCACCTCTAATAAACATCGGGGTAGGCGAGGACATCACCATACGCGAGTTGGCGGAGACGATAAGTAAGGTTGTAGGCTACTCGGGTCGCATGGAATTCGACCGCACCAAACCGGATGGCGCTTCCCGCAGGCTGATGGATGTTTCGAGATTGCACGCTCTCGGATTCAGGTCCACTTTGGGGTTAGAAGAAGGGTTGACTCGAGCCTATGCAAACTTCCGCGCCACTAAGTGCTGACTATGGAACAGCAAACATACTGCCCTCGCCGGGTTCACTGAACCTTATGGAAATTCCATTTGATACGTGGATCTGGGACAAAATGGGCATGCCCGAATAAAATTCGTGAGCTTCAGCAGACGCGGCGACTGCGTTGGACGTTCGTCAGCGCGACTTGCTGATGAGCCGCACGGAATGACTGTCACAGACAGTTCATTCATACTTCATGTTCGTCCAACGTCCAAAAAACATTGGAAGCAATCGTCCGGGAAACTGATACAACTCGATAGTTATTGCTCAGCCAGAGGCGTACAGGCTTCACTTTCAAGTGGAATCGAATTTACTGTAAGAACTCCCGAGAATCTGTTTATTAAGATACCGTTTACCCCAACCTTCGGGTCCTCGCCCCAATGCTACAAACCCGTTCCCTAGCACACAGCGCCCTCCCGATATCTTTGCTATTCGGTGCTTTCGCCATTTTCGTGGGGTTGCTGTGCGCGGTATTGCCCCTGGCAGCCGCATTGCTGATGGCGGCCGCCGTGGGAGCGGTAGTGGTCTTCATCGCACCCTTACGGTGGGTTACAACCCTGGAGCTTATTCTCGCAACTGTGGTTGCGGGTTCCGTGGAATATTTTCTAGGTATAGCCCAAGCTAACTGGGTACCCTATTTGCTGGCTCTCTTACTGGGCTTGCGCGCACTAATGGAACGAAAAACGCTGCACGAAAAAAAAGTCGCAGCCAGCATTCGGTCGCCCCGGCCATGGTTCATCCTGCCCTTGATAATATATTTCCTCACCATATTGGCTTCTGTCGGGTTCAACCTTTCACCTCTCGCGCAACTCGTTGTAGGTCTCAAAAACAATGTGTTCATGTTTGGGGTGTTTCTCGCCTTCCTCGCTGTCCGACCCTTCGATACAGCAACGGCACTCGTTTGGAAGGCACTCATAATTGTCGCGTGTGTTCAATTACCCGTAGTCCTGTATCAGAAATTCTTTATTGCAAGCGGCCTATCTGACGTGGGCGGCACTGCAGGCTTGAGCTGGGATGCGATATCGGGCACTTTTGGCGGGAGCCTGCTTGGGGGCCGCTCGGCTGCTATGGCGCTCTTCGTCATCATGGCAGTCGTCGTTTCTTTGGTCGCATGGCGCAATCGCAAGATTAGCCTTTCCCGTTTACAATTGATTTGCTTACTAGTCCTCCCATCGCTAATTCTTGCTGAGGTAAAAGCCGCTATCGTCTGGCTTCTTTTTTCCGGCACCCTGGTTTTTTCTCGTCAAATTAGAACCCGCCCTCTTGGATTTCTGGTTGCGGTGCTTATGCTCCTGACAGTTGCTGTTGGCATCGCCGCCGCATATAAAGCGATGTATTACGATGGAGGCAACCGCTCGGGTGGCTACGCCGAACTCTACGACAAACAGATCACATATTTTTTTGATCCGGATTTGTTCAATGCGGGAACACGCGAATTGGGACGAACGGCTTCCATTATTTTCTGGTGGGACCAGCACGATATTTCTGATCCCGTTCGGATGATAGTCGGACATGGACTGGGCGCGAGTCGTGGGAATAGTTCATTTGCGGTGGGTGAAGTAGCGAAACTTTACGATTTTCTTATCGATACCTCGACCGTGACAACGTTGCTGTGGGACCTTGGACTTTTAGGCTTGGTGTCCTTTGTAGGCGTTCTTTTTCTTGGTGCCATTGAAAGCTACCGGCTTGCTCGTCGAAAGGATTTACCGTTGGAGTTGCAGTCAAGTATCGAGTGCGCCGGAATCGGCCTGCTCCTGATCTTGAGTGGAGTCATTTACAACCGGGATGCTCTAGACGCTTCGGCGGTTCAGTTTCTGATCTACTTTTTCCTTGCTATCCTAGCGCGTGCAAAGGCCTATGGCATCCGGAGCCCGGCAGTATGACAAATGCCCATAGCCATCCTTTTTCCGGATGGCAGATCCGAAGCAGTTTGGGTTACTTCACCGTTGGCAAAATTGCATCAGGCCTGATCGGTTTGGTATTGCTGGTCGTACTGGTCCGTTTGTTACCAGCGACCGAATACGGCGCTTACGTTATATGGGTTGCGATCATGGAGATCACACTCCTGGTCAGCAATGCTGGAGCTTATCCGATAGCGCAGCGCTATATTACTGAGGCTCGTCTGCCCCCCAACTTGCCCTGGCTACCTAGGCTGGTGTGGAGCTCGCTCACGTACCGTCTTCTAACACTGGCAGTTGCAGCGGCAACGTTGCTCATTTTTGCCCAGAACCTGTTGGACGCCATAGGCCTGATAGTATTCTCCGAGTTATTTTTGCTATATGTTTTTGCCATCGTATTCGAAGGCGCAGCCCGTTATATCGATTTGATATTTGACGCGCTATTGCAGCAGGCCCGCAGCCAGTTTTGCATTTTAGTCCGAAGCGGTACGCGGTTGGCCGTAGTGCTTAGTCTTCTGTATATGAAGGGAACCCTCACCCTGCAGGACGTAATCTGGATGGAGGTCATTGCCGCGCTCTTTGGCTTCTCAATCTCCACTTTAATATTATTCTTTTATCTGCGCCGGGTGTGCGCAGGATTGAAAATAAATAGCAACAAGGGACCCTTCGAACTAAAAAGAGTTTTCGTATTCTCCCTTCCGCTTTATGTTGCCCAGTGCATGTCTCAGTTATACAGTCCAGATGCGGTAAAAATGGTTATCAGCCGCTTTCTAGGTGTGCTGGAGGCAGCGGCGTTTGGTCTTGCCCATGCGTTCGGCCTCGTTCTGCAACGCTACCTGCCGGCGCAATTGTTAATTGGACTGATTCGCCCAGTGCTGGTCGCCCGCAGGGCCGGCGGCGGCAGCAATGATGAGCTGGTTCATATCGGCAATCTAATTCTCAAGGTGAACCACTTCTTTCTCATTCCCGTTATTGCATTTTTCGGTATACGGGGATTCGAGTTCGTTTCAGCGGTTTCCAATGGGAAACATCTTGCTGCCGGTCACCTGCTTTTCTGGTTATCAGGCTTGCTCCTCCTTCAAGGCCTGCATACTATTTTATCCGCTGTTGCCATAGCCCTCGAGGACCGTCGGGCAGTGTTGGCTGGGACTTTCGCAGCTGCTCCTGGCATCCTCGTGGGCATTGCTCTCTCCGATAACTTTGGAGCAAACGGTATGGTGGCAGGTCTCTGGATTAGCGAGTTACTTTGGTGCAGCACTGCCTGGTGGTGCCTGCGCAACGCAAAATTTCACTTCCGGATCAACTGGGGCAGTTGGCTCAAACTGGCAGCCTGCGGTGGGTGCGCTGCATGGGTAGCAAACTGGAGTGGAGCATTCACTGATAATAGCTTGCTTGATCTTGGTCTGTGCGCTTTCATTCTGGGTCTGACTTATCTCGTTGTATGCAGCCTTCTGAAGCCGTTTTCGGCTGAAGAGCGATCCTCCATTAACAGATTGCTGCCTTGGCCCATGTTCTTTTTTTAGCGAACTATTGTTCCATCAAGCGCTTCTCTTAATATTGTGGAGTTTCAGGATGAAGTTCTACCTGGCGGGTCAAACCAACTTTGGTAATCGGGGCTGCGAGGCGCTGACACGCACCGTTATCAGTACCCTCTCGGAAGAGTTCGAGAATACCTCTTTTCTTGTTCCCGCAACTGATCCCGAAGCCGATGCGAAGCAGTGGCCGCAAATGGCTCGATATGGAGCGACGTTTGTCTCTGCAAACTGCGTACCGCCAGCAATAAAGTGGTGGAATCGGGCGATTCGTTTGGCGCCGTGGATCAAACCATTTTGGGAACCGTCTTATGCGTTGCCGTCCTATGCGTTCCGGGACATGGCGGAGTGCGATGCGATACTGATGATTGGCGGCGACACGATTTCTCTGGACTATGGATCAGGTTCACTTTTCATGGCCAGTGGCTTCATGGACGCCGCCGCCCGGGCCGGCCATGCAACCATGCTAGTTGCCGCATCGATAAGTCCGCTCAAGGATCCGGTGTTCGAACGTTACATGGCACGGCATCTCAAGCGATATTCCGTAATTACCGTGCGGGAAACGGAAAGTCTTGCCTATCTGAAGCATGTGGGGTTGGACAATGCGGTGCTGGTAGCTGATCCTGCGTTTGCGCTCGAGCCTGAGGCGGTCGAATGGGTGCACCCTTTGACTCAATCGAGAGCCGTGTTGGGATTCAATATCAGCCCGGTAATCGAGGAGAGCTGGCGGCGGGCTGGCAATTCAGGCAACCTTGTGGAGGAATCAGTTGCATTCCTCAGAAAAGTACTGGCAGAGACGGATTTGAGAGTGGCACTTATACCGCATGTGGATCCACTTGATGATAGCCTCTATAACAGCGATACCTCAATTCTTGATCGTATCCAAACCAGCTTAGGGGGGCCTTCGGCGCGCCTGGTACTGGTTCCTAGAAGTTTTAATGCCGCGCAATTGAAATATCTTATCGGACGCTGCCGATACTTCATGGGAGGCCGCACGCACGCCACCATCGCGGCCTGGTCACAAGGTGTTCCTACTATATCGTTCGCATATAGTACCAAGGCTTACGGCTTAAACAAGGATTTATTCGGCACACTTGACTTTGTCTTGCAAACTCCGCGCATCTCTCGCGATAGTCTTTGGAAAGCCTTTACTGAACTGACGGAAAGCGAGAATTTTATCCGATCCCTGCTTGCCCAGCGCATTCCCGAATGGAAACGCAAGGCTTCATTAAGCGCAAATGTTCTAGCCGAACATTTAAAAACGCGAATATATTAATTGAACTATCAAGGTAGGCATTCCATGGGGCCAACATCAACTAGTTTTATCAGGGAATAACCAGAGCTTGGGTGAGGAGAGGTATCAAGTGACAATCTATAATCAGTATACGAAACGCGATCGGTTCAGAGTCGGGATTAAAATAAAATTGCGTCAAGCGCGATCAATCTATGAACTTGGAATTTGTCATTTTAATAATCCGAAACATATCTTAGAAATTGGTCCAGGTGATGGTTATATCGCAGCTCTTACACGTGATGACGGATTTTCGTATACGGCAGTGGAGGGTAGTGATTCAGTTGCGTCTCGGCTGCGGAATGAGGGTTTTTCGGTTGTCCAATCTTATGTTCCGCCATTACCGCCAGAGATACGAGGCTCCCAAATCTGCTTCCTGCTTCACGTTATTGAGCATCTGACGAGTGCTGCGGAAGCATCACAGCTAATTTCACAAATTCGGAGTGCTCTGGATGAAGATGGCATTCTGGTAATCGCATGTCCGGACTATGTAAAGTGGGGGCATTATTTCTTTGACTGCGACTATACCCATGCAATGCCATTTACTCGGCGACGCTTGCAGCAGCTTCTTCGGGACCATCAGTTTGAAATTGTTGAAGAAACAATTTATAGCGGACCGTTATTTGGCTATAGAAGTCTCTTGTTGGCTTGGTTCGCCAAACTTTTTTACCCTCAAATAGTCGACGATGTCGTTGGAAGATTTATTAAAAGGGATGCATTGAGTCGAGGGTTATTTACCCTTTTGCCTAATCTCCTGGTTGTCGCAAGAAAACTCTAGATCCTGGTCAACGTTTGGGACGACGCACAATATCGGTCAATCAGATCCTGGTGTAGTAGCCCTCATTCAACCGGACACGGAATGCACCGATAACAGGAGATAGGCATATGCCTGCTGAAATGCATAGTGCTTCAGGTATCGAAGTATTGAAGTGGTCCCCCCGGCTGGATTGTTGTAATCGGGAAGTTATCAGTCATGTGGCCACTACTGGCGGCATTACCGGTGAGATGATGCGGGACCTGATGATTGAAAGTGTCGAGCGCGCTTTGGGTCGGCCGCACGGCTCCCGCAGGGCGATCGAATGGCTCAGCGACAATGGCAGTTGCTACACCGCCAGAGAAACGGCTGCCTTTGCTTGGGATACGGGATTCATCAGCTGCTTCACACCGGTACCGGTTAGAAGTCCCGAATAAATAGGCGGAATTCTGAAGGTGGGCGAAAGGTAAAAGGTCGGAGGTGTTGATAATGCTACGTTTATTTTTACTCGTACTGTGCCTGAGCTCGAAACCAGCTGCCGCAGACCAATGGCTACCGCTCGGAGATCAAGAACTTAGTGTCGCTCCTGGGAGTGCCCTCGATTTTTCCCAATTGGTCGAGGTGGGCCCGGCCGGCAAGCATGGCTGGGCCAAGGTGCTTGAGGATGGACATATCGGCTTTGAACGCCGCAGCATTCCCCAGCGATTTCTCATCGCATCGATGGGGTTCAGTAAGCTGAACGGGGGATTGCCCGATAAAGCCGGAAGCGAGCGCCTGGTTCAGGAGCTCAAGCGCACAGGCTACAACATGGTGCGCCTGCATCAATTGGACGCTCATCTCATGACAGGCCGCTCGAAGGATTTCGATTTTGATCCGGAACAATTTGACCGCCTTCATTACCTGCTTGCTCAACTCAAGGAAGCAGGGATCTACTGGATTACCGATGGCTTGACCTCCAATAATGCCGCCTGGGGCGACGTTCGCCCGCACCGTTGGGTGAAAAAACACCACGCGAAAATGGACGTACTCACTAAATCCGAGGGTTTTGCGCATTGGGCGACACTGGTCGAGCGTCTTTGGGGCACGAAGAATCCATATACCGGCAGCGCTCCGCTACAGGATCCGGCAATGCTGGGCATGATCTTGGTAAATGAAGGCACTGTTGGTTTTCTAGCCGCCCTCGAAGGCAATTATCCAGATAATCTCGGTCCGCTCTTCCGGGATTGGCTGAAAGATCGTTATCGAAATAACGCAGCGCTAAGGGCCGCCTGGGGGGGCGAGTTGAAAGCAAAAGAATCTGTTGACGGGGTGATGGAAGTGCCTGCAACGGTTCGCGGACGCGGTCCACGCAATGCAGACTTCGCTCGTTTTGTCAGCGACCTGGAACGTAAAAGCTATAAGGCGATGGAAGCGCATGTTCGTAAACTGGGTTTCAAGGGCTTGACAACCGCCTTCGACAACTGGCCACATTTCGGAGCGGATATTACTCGTACTGCTGTTCAGTGGGTCGATATGCATGCTTACCATGCCGAGGCCAGCGCGCATGGGCAGCCTGGCTCTAAAATTTCGCAATTAAGTGTGCATGACAATGCTGCGAGTTATATCCGTGGACTCACCACTACGCGTCAATGGGGCAAGCCTTTTACAGTGACAGAGTATGGTCAACCTTTCTGGAATCGCTGGCGTCATGAGTCGGCGGCATTGATGCCGGCGGTGGCCGCTCATCAGGACTGGGACGCGATCTCTCAATATGCCGAAACTCCTGTCCAGTTTGATTACGGACCATCGCCGTTCACCCGTATGCAGGCGATCTATCCATTTAATGTAGGAGCCGATCCGATCGCCAGAGGCGCAGAGCGACTCGCGGCGCTGCTGTTTCTGCGAGGCGACGTGGCGACAGCGAAAGGCCGCATTCACCTGCACCTGGACGCGGAGCGAGCGCTAACTCATAGCGCCGGATGGGAACGGGCGCCGGAGAGTCTTTCCAAGCTGGCCTTCGTATCCGCTGTCGGGCTTGATTTTCGCTCAGACCCTGTGAAAAATCTCAAACGCGAGGTCTCGTTCGAGATGACAACCGGAAGGTCGATCTGGTCTGGTAAACTGGATACAGCGCTAACCCGGTCCGGTCTGGGTTCCGGCGATAGCCCGCTCGCTGTCTTACGCGATGCGGACATTATCGAAGCCTCAAATCGCACCCGGTTGGATGCGGGGGTATTCGAGTCGGATACCGGCGAGGTCGTGTTTAATAATCAGACAAAACAGATAGAGGTCCTAACGGCCAAAACAGTGGCGCTGGTCCTTAGAGGCGGGTCAGCCACAACGGGGCCGCTCACTGTAAAGGATGCGAGCGGCCCCGCCCTCTTCGCGCTTTCAGCACTGGACAATCAGCCAATCGCAAAAAGCAAACGGTTGCTTTTGTGGGTGCTGACTGACGCAATCAACAGTGGGATGAAGTTCAAGGATGATGAGCGGACGGCAATTAAGACTCTTGGAGGTTTTCCTCCACAAGTGCAGACGGTTTCTGCGACGCTGAAAATCGCAACCGAAGGCGACGCCAAGCTGAAGGCTTGGCCGCTCTCCCTCAGTGGCGCGCGCCGGCAGGCGGTTTCCCTCGTTCCAGTGCCGGGTGCCATTGAACTGCGATTGGACACGTCAAAATTGCGCGATGGCCCAGCGCTTTTTTTCGAGATTGCCGCCGAATGAATGGCGATGGTAAGCGGGTCGGTCGGGATTTTCTCCGCTTTTCTGCATGTAGACGCCCCATGCTGTTGACCCCGTGGGGCTTGACCTTGACCGATGATAAAAATGAATATGCATGATGAGTACTATACGCGTTCGCATCTTTTACCCCGCTGATCCAGTTGGCATTGTTCCTGGCGGTATTGACACGTTCATTCGCGGTATCGTTAAATGGGCGCCAGAGGACATCGAATTCAGCCTGGTTGGCATGACGACTGATCCGGTCGCACGGCCCGTGGGTCGTTGGACGCGCTGCAGTTTTGGACGGCGTGAGTTCGACTTTTTTCCAGCCGTCTGGGTCGCGAATGCAGGCGACCGTTCCTACGTGCCACTTTCGCTGCGCTACACCGCCGCAGTCGCATTGGCACCACGGGCTGTGTATCAGGACTTTGATATAGTGGAACTGCATCGCATCGAGCCAGGCTTGTTATTCGGCGACTCACGACCCAAAAACGCTTTTTTCCATACTGACTACTCAGTTATCCACAGAGCGACAAAAACCGATTTCCGCTGGAAGTATTTACCTCGTATTTACGATCTGATGGAACGAAAAATTGTACGGGGACTTTCCTCAGCGTGGTGCGTTAGCAAGCAGTTCACTGCGGTACTTGAGACCAGATATCCGGCGTCTTCCACAATGATTCGATACATCCCAACCTGGGTTGATACGGAAGTGTTTTCTCCCTTACGAGATGATCTCCGGGCAGAGCAGCGGAGACGTCTCGCTACAACATTAAATATCGATGCGGCCGCATCGTGGATCATTTTTGTTGGCCGACTTGATATAACAAAAAATCCTGAACTCCTGCTGTCTGCTTTTGGGCGACTTGTGTCTAGGGGACGGCACATTGTGCTTCTCTTCATAGGAGATGGTGTGTTGCGGGCTGGGCTCGAGAAAAGAGTCGTTAAAGAAGGCCTTTCGGCGCACGTGCGGTTTCTTGGGCTGAGGGGACCTGCTGAAATTGCTACCATTCTTGCATCGGCCGACCTCTTCGCCCTTTCGTCGACTTACGAAGGTATGCCGATGGCAGTTCTGGAAGCGCTTGGAGCAGGCCTCCCGGTCGCGACCACCGATGTGGGGGAGGTGCGCAAAGTGGTGTGCCCCAAAGTGAACGGTGCTATCTCCGCGGATCAAAGCGTGGAAGGGTTTTCCATGTGTCTCGAGGATGTGCTTGATAATCTCAACCATTACGGGGGAGCGCCCGCAATACAAGCGATCCAGCCTTTCCGTCCGGCTGAGGTGTTAGAACCGGTTTATCAGAACTATCGAAAGCTCAGTTCGAGCTTTCGAACACAAAAGAGGTAAAAAGAGCATGGAAGAAATCAAACCCACCTATCCCGGCAGGCAATACGGCCTAGTCGCCGGTATTCCCATTGATTTGGTCGACTGGCCAACGGTGCGACAGGTAGTTTGTAACTGGGCCACAGCTCGGGAAGCGCGTCAGGTATGTGTTTGCGACGTTCATTCAGTGATTACAGCAGGGCGAAATGGCAGCCATCGCAAAGTCATTGAAGAGGCGGATATGGTGACCGCGGACGGAGCTCCGGTGGCCTGGACTTTGCGGCGCAAGGGGTTTTCAGGTCAAACTCGAATCAATGGTCCTGATATGATGTGGCATCTATGCGCCGATGCGCCTCGGCGCGGCATCAAGGTCGGACTCTTCGGGTCTGCGCCGGAAACGCTAGAACGCCTGCGCGCAGTTATGGAGAAGACCTTCCCACAGCTCGACATATCCTATTGCGTCTCACCGCCATTTCGCCAGCTCACCCATGACGAGGATAATGAGATTTGCGACAGCATCAACAGGAACGGTGTCGGTCTTCTGTTTGTCAGCCTGGGATGCCCAAAGCAGGAAAAATGGATTTCGGAACACCGTGGCAGAATACACGCTGTTATGATTGGGGTGGGAGCTGCTTTTGATTACCATGCCGGGGCTGTTTCGCGTGCTCCACTCTGGATGCAATCGAATGGACTGGAGTGGCTTCATCGATTATGGTCCGAGCCGCGACGGCTATGGAAGCGCTATTTGATAAACAACTCACATTTTATTATTAGAACATTATATGACTGGTTTTCGGGAGAGTTTGATAAGGCAAAAGCTATTTCAAATGAAGTGCCCGGCTCCGGCGGAGTGCGCAAGTCCGGAAAATAACTTGATGCAAAAAAAAGATGGGTGTACCTCTAATGACGAGCCTGAAAGTATTCTTTAATCAGCGGGGATGTCGGTCTGTGTATGTATCGATCAAATAGAAGATCGAGGTTATTTAGCGCGTGGCTTTCCACATTCTATTTTTTGCGTCGTGTGAGTTGCGAGGGCTTTAGTTAAACCGGAGGGAAGCCCGTTCATAGCGTGTGACACGAGTTACAACGGTAATTTATCTTTTTGCCAAGCTAAGCTACAGTATTATCTATAATCGGTGTGTTCGTCTCTGATGGCCTAATTTCTTACAGAGAAAGGAGCATGTGTGCGAGGGAATAGCGAGGGGGTGCGAACTATGAGCGATAGCAGCATCTATGACAACGGAACTTATCTTGAGAAAAATCCGGGTTGGCACGAAGAAGATTCCACGTGGAAAGCAAGTCAAATATCCAAAATAATCACAGGGAATAAAATAGCCCCATCGACGTTGTGTGAGGTAGGGTGCGGGGCGGGGGAAATATTAAACTGCTTGTCGAGCGAGTTCGCTAATATAGCTTTTTCTGGATATGAAATTTCTCCACAAGCGTTTGAAATTTGCAGGACTAAAGAAAAAAATAATCTGAAATTTCACCTGAAAGATATCTCCGATCACTCAGATCAAACATTCGATGTCGTAATGGCGATTGATGTATTTGAACATGTCGAGGATTACTTTGGATTTCTTCGAAAGCTCAGAACAAGAGGAATATATAAAATATTTCATATCCCCCTGGACTTATCCGTTCAATCTGTGCTTCGAGGCTCACCTATTTTAAATGTCAGGGAGTCAGTCGGCCATATTCAATATTTTACAAAGGAAACCGCCTTGGCAACCTTGAAGGATACAGGATATGAAATTGTTGATTATTTTTACACGGGAAGTTCCCTGGAGCTCTCTAATCATTCTTTAAAATCTCACCTAATGAAGCTGCCTAGAGGGCTTTTCTTTAAGCTTAATCGTGATTTGGCCGTCAGGATACTCGGTGGATTCTCACTAATGGTTCTGGCGAAGTAGGAGAATTTTTAGACAAGGACCAAGGAGGCTGCGCTCGAAGGGTGGGAACTCCATTAACCGGCTAAGCGCGCACGCCCCATGAAGGCCAGCCTCGGCTTCCTTCAGTGGCTCAGCCTCATCACAGCGGCTCCCGCCCTCTCAGCCAGAAGCATGTGGACTTTGGGAGAGGCTGCGGAGGGATGCAATATTTTGGGAGAGACGAATGAAATCTGCATTGCGTCACTTTGCTAATGCCGTATCGGGAAAAAGTCGGGAGCAGAAATGGCATCAATTTTTGGCACTGATGAGGCCTCAGCCTGATGAAACAATCCTTGATATTGGCGTCAACACCACCGAATATACTGATGTGGACAATTACTTGGAGAAGCGGTACCCGTACCCGGAGAAGATCAGCGTAGTCGGGGTTAGCGAAGATTTTACTGAATTTAACAAGCGCTATCCGGCAGTGCGGACATTCTCGTCCGACGGGCGCAACCTGTGTTTTGAGAACGATTCATTTGATATTAGCTATTCTAACGCGGTAATTGAACATGTGGGGCCTCAGCCTGACCAGCAGCGCTTTCTTGAAGAAATGCTTCGAGTCGGGAAGCGCGGTTATTTGACTACGCCGAACCGCTTGTTTCCGATCGAGACCCATACGAGCATCCCCCTGCTGCACATTGTGCTGACCCGACGTGCATTCGATGCATTCCTGCGCCTCATCGGTAAAGGGTGGGCGACTGATTATATTTTTCTATTGTCAGAGCGCGAGTTGCGATCGCTGTTGAAGTCAGCCGGAATCCGCAATTATCAGCTGGTTCGTAATCGGTTCCTCGGCCTGCCAATGACGTTTACTGTTACGTGGCATAAGTAGTGAGTCACTAAAGGCTTGAGTTGAGGCCAGTAGCGACGCCTTGGCCGAGTTGGCCGGCGCATTGATCAAGTATCTGTTCCAAACCCATGCGGAACAGGTCATCACCCACATTCGTCTCTGCTTCTTTGGCTTCATGAATTCACTAGAAATCGAGTGGAAATAACTCTGATTCTGACAATTCCTCAGCCGTTGTACCCTCAATGCGAATATCCATAAGGGTTGGAGTCTATTTCAGAGGGACTACCGAATTTAGAACTTGTTTCGAAAGCTTGGCGCGGATTCAAGCATTCTCTCGACTTTGAGAACTGCTCTGCCATATTGTTTCCCTTTGACAGTTCGAACGTTACTTGTTACAGGGCGTAAAGGCTGTTGCTAATCTTGCTTTATTAATCTTGAGATATCGTGATCAAGTTCTATCCCACTCCGGGGCGGACGTCTCGGCGTGGAAGACGCTCGCGGCGCTGTAGATCATGAGTCTGTCAGAAAAGGACAGCCAAGACTGTTTGTAGCTGATGCCACCGGTGTCTCGGGACATTGATCCTGTGTGTCGGCAATGCCGTCTCCATCCGAATCCATGAGAGTATAGTCGCGGGTGAAGATGATTTCTGATGAGTGCGGGGCTACAGAGCGTGGCCAGGTAATCGGGGTGCCATCGACGAAGGAAACGTATCGACCGCATAGGGTTGGATCTTCATCTGGGCATGAGACCTCCGATTCGATACCGCTGGGGTTGGTCAACAGTGCAGTACGCAGCGTCGCACCTACCTGCTGCAGAGGAACTATCTCGACATTGGCGATCGTAATTTCTTTCCCCGATTCGACGTAGAAATCGATACGCGCGCCATTGTCCCCGGTAACGGGATCGCCCTTTTTTATGGTTGAAATCGATTCGATGAGTAAGGTATGGCGTTTCCAGTCCCGGCTTCCGTAAATAGATGTCATCCTATGGGTAAATAGCTCGTAACCATTATCGCCTCCGCCCCCCCGCCTGGGGGCAATCGCGACTCTCTGATTGTCTATTTCAGTCTTTATATCGAATGTCAGGCGATACCAGTGACCCGCTTCGACGGAAAAATTTGGTGACATCAACAGGTTCGGGGTGGCGCCAGCGATCATCCTGATACAGGGGAAAGCGCCGCAGGCTCCAACGGAGGCCGTTGCGCCTGTGCTGCCGTTACCCCAAGGTCGCCAGCCTTCTTGAACACTCGTGGTCGTATTAATTGGAGTGAGGAGGCTTTCGCCCTGGACCTGGAAGCTGGTGTAGCCCGCTTGAGTAATTTGTTTGCCATTCGGGTCCAGATTGCGGGCTATACCGGCAGTACGTGCCGATTGCCATTCGATGAAGTCATATTCTAACTCGCCCCCATTCCAACGTTCTCGGGCGATCCGCTTGGATATAAGTGCCGAGTGGTGGTTGAAGTCATAACTCGCGAAGCGTGTTGTGCTCGAAAAGGTAGTTTGCGCCACCACGCCCTGAGCATCACCAAGCGGAAAGATGAAATTATTGGTGACGATATTGTCTGAAATGTCGCCTGCAGGATCGAAACTTCGAGTTCCTTCCTGGAACCAGATCTGGTAGCGGCGATTTCCGTAGAGCGTGTTGCGGTCGATAAGGTTGCGGGCGGTGTTGTGCAGTAAGATGCCATACTCGGCATTTTCGACCGTGTTTCCGATAACGGCAACATCGGAACCAGGTTCGTCCAGATAAACTCCTGTCGTGTGCGGCCGCTCGTCGGGATGGCCGTGGAGGTCACCGTTCAAATTGCGGATAATATTATCTTCGATTTTGCTATTGTGATTTTGACCATACATGTAGATACCCCCACAGTCGTGCAATACAGTGCAGGCGTTTTCGATGTTATTACGGCTTACTGAGCTATTGGGCCCGATAAGTATGCCATGATAAGCCGCGTCACGAATGCTGTTTCTATCAATAGTAGCGCCAGCGCCGGTACTGACGGCAGCAATCGAGGGACGGGGAAGGGACATAATGCGGCCGTTCTGAATTTGCACCGCGCTGCCTTCAATTTGATTATCCAGGACCCGTAAGCGCAAGGCTGACCGAACCCCATTGGCCATTCCGCTTATGGCGTCGAGCCCCGTGTTGATAATCCGATTATTCTGGATCAAGTTGTCTTGTGATGCTGCGGCCAGCAGTCCTTCCTCAACAGTTTCCTCGATGTGACAATCGATGACGGCGACACGAGTACTGCGAGAAAGATTGATTCCCTTTCCTACGCGCCTGACCGCCAAGCCGTGTAGCTCAATGTCTGTACGTCCAGAGAGGTCGATGCCGCTTTGGAGATGAACGACAGAGACACGCGTACCAGGCTCCGCCACGTCAATGGGGCGAAGATGAATCGCCTTATCGAGGATGTCGTAGACCCATTCACCTGGCTCGTCAAGCATCCACCGGGCGCCAGTGAAAAAATAGCCATATCCTTTGCGCAGAGGATATCTGGTAGGAGAATCCAGCAGTAGTATGCCTTGGTCAACGCCAGAAATAAGCTTGCGTTCGAGCCTCCAGCCGGATGAGCGGACGAAGACGGATACACCGGGGTTCAGCAGTTCAGCAGTGGTAAGCGCGGAGAGGTCGTTGCTAAGCGGAAGGTAAGTACTGCCTGTCTTGTTGTCGTTGCTTACCATATCAGCATCTGACGTGAGCACAAAATACGGCGATTCCGGCGCATTTGAATCATGCCCTCGGTTTGGATGATGAGCGATAGCATGCGCTGTGTTGCCGACGTAAAGCGCGATGGGCGTATCAACAGTGGGACTAAGGCTTACATTGTCAAGTCGGATTATGCCGGCATTCCCGCTGCCCTGGATGTCAAGACGCGCATGCCGAACCGATAAGGCTGTCCGGAAGGGCAAACTGATAGTCTGCCAGGCATTATTTCCGATAATGGGAGTTGTAGCACCTATCGTATCCCAGGGCGATTCTGCACGCCGTATATTAGCCCGTGCGGTCTTGCCGATAGGAACCCATATGGTCAGTGTGAGTTGATAAGTAGTCCCAGCCTCCAGCGGAAAGGCGGCGGAGCTAGCCGCCCACCAGAGCGTGGAACTGGTGCCGCCATTCATGACGAGGCAAGGGCCTGTGTCGGAGGCGCAGTTAGTGCTATCGACAGCGATATTCAACGAGTTGTCGGAGGACCAGCTATTCCACTTGGCCGTGCCCTGATCAAACTGGCCATTCTGAATAAAGTTAACCGGGAAAGAACTGCGGTAGGCACCTGCCTCTCCAGAGCTCCAGGCGGAGGCAGGGATGGCGATACTGCCGTCAATCAGCGGCTTCACATTGCACGGCGCCGGGTAAGCTCCTACCCGGATTGGCTGCGAGAGGCTACCAGACATCCCAAGCCGTAGGGTCTCATTCCAGACTTGGCCACAACGGAGAAAGACAGAGTCGCCCGGAAGCAAGTTGGCTCTCGCCACCTGGGCTAGAGTCTGCCATGGCCCGTCGGCAGTACCGGCTCGGTCTGGTAGATTGCCGGACCAGGCGTCATTGCCCAGTTTGGAGTCCACATAATAGGTTGCTCCCAAAGCCAAGTGCGGGAAAATGAACAGGGTGGTAATAACAAGTGCTTTTTTAATGATGATCATGGAATTATCTGTTAAAAAAATAACTGTAAGAGCTAGACATGACAGAGGCTTGTTGAAACGCCTCTCGATCTTGCCGCAACCCGATGGGGTGGTTTTTGCGGGCGGTTTGCTTGCCCGGTCTTCTGGCAAAGGGAGTTGATTATTCGCGTCGTCGCCTTTCGCGCGTCCCCCCGTCCCGCAAAGCCTCGTCGCGCCCGCCTAGGGGCTATTCGGAGATTCCTTTACGAGCTAGCTGCGAAAAAATTAATCAGGGTGGACTATACGCGGCGTTGAATCTCTTGAATCGCGGAAAAAGATAGTAAAAGCATCGTTTTTTTGCCGAGGTGCATTTCCAGGAAAATATACGTTTCCCGCATGCAAAAATTCGTCCAATTAATCAATTCCCTTGCTCAACATTGATGGGAACGGGACCGAGCTCGCGGTGGTGAGGTACTTGCTGTTCAACCTCTTTCTGACCAGTGTGACGCAACACCAAGGCTAGCGCCCAATCCTCGCGTTTGATAAGCTGATCGCCGCCGCACCGTGCGCTGTTCTAAAGGCCAGTTCTCGCGCGCGTGGTAATTTCACTTCGCAGGTATATGGTGATTAATGTATCTATCAACATTGCTATATGGGAGTGACGGTGTGTAACTAAAACATGGGATGTTTCTTTTATAAAAGCGGGCGCGATTAATAAGAACCTGCGAAGGGGATTCTGTAGCGCGCTTTTACAGGCAATCTGAGGGGCGATAACCGTTAACTCTTGTTATTGATGATTATATCTCGAACTGAGCGGTTTTATCAGCTCTTCTATATTCTTTCTTTATGAGGTAAAGTTATCAGGCTGTTCAGGATAAGTGAGTTTCAACGTTGTCTCTGTATAACCCGGCTTGAACGCAGCAAAATTCTCTTTTCAGGTTCTCGAACCCGCAACGAGCCTTCAATTTTACGGCGAACCGGCGAGCGAAGTGAAATTAATCCGATGTTCAATATGTCGCATAAGCATTTATGCTTGATGGATCATTATCTACTGTTGCGGCATGAAGTGATTTGAGAATTCAGGTACGGCAGGTCTAGGGCATGAATACTCCGACAAAGCGCAACGGGCGTGTTAGCATTCTTATCAAGGCACTCAACGAAGAGGCGCGGATTGCAAATTGTCTGGCTGCTGCCGTGCGTGAGGCACAATCGCTTGATGGGGAAGTGATTCTGGTTGATTCACTATCAACGGACCGAACCGTCGAAATTGCGCGCACCTACCCCATCCGGATTGTACAGTTCTCCTGCCTGGGAGATCGTGGCTGTGGCGCTGCTGTTCAACTCGGTTACCAGTTTGCGCAGGGAGACTATATTTACATTCTCGATGGTGACATGGAGTTGCAGACCGGTTTTATTGCCAAAGCGCTGAATGTGCTGGAAACTGAACCGGATGTCGCCGGAGTCGGCGGTAAACTCCTGGACAGGCAGATTCGAACTGCTGCGGACCTGAGACGTGCGCAGACACTGGGGATTCTGAGCCAGAGAATAGAAGTGAATGAATTGGGTGGTGGTGGTCTCTATCGGCGTGAAGCCATCGAATCCGTCGGTTATCTTGCTCATCGCTGGCTTCCGGCCTTTGAAGAGGCTGAGTTGGGCTTCCGCCTGAGCGCTGCAGGTTGGCGATTAATCCGATTACCTGACCCTGCCGTGTTGCATACCGGTCACGCGGAGTCAAATTGGGATATGGTGCGACGGCTCTGGCGAAATCGTCGTGCCCACGCGGTCGGCATGTTTTTGCGTTCCGCTCTTGGGAAGTCCTGGTGGTGGCGGGCGGTGCTAAGCCAACGGATTGTGATTCTCACGCCCGGAATACACCTGGTGGTCCTGGGAATCGCGATTCTGCTCGGAAATAGCTTACGAGCTACCGTGGGAGTCTGGTTGGCACTAGAATTTGGAGTCTGGTTATGCCTATGGTTGGCGCTGGCTGTCAAGAAACAGGACCTGCAAATAGCGGGGTTTTCTTTAATCAGTTGGCACATCTCAACTGCGGCCGCACTTATTGGCTCAAGCCGACCTCTAGCGGATCCACACACGCCTATCGCCGCAAGGGAGATCATCTGATCTGAGAGCAACGGCCATTCTGTTATGATGTGTTCCGGCGAAGCCCAAAAAAGTGATCTGAGCCGTAGGTAGGGCATCACAAGAATAGCAGGCAATTCGAAGAGATTCAGTTGTCAGTTGGCTAGGAAAGCAGAAAACGACCGATGGTTCGTCGACTCCCCTTTCACTCTCGGGGCTGCTCATTTCTGATGCTCCGCAGTAACAACATTAGATACAAAATTCTTTTAACTTGTGTGGTGAATGCTTTTATGACGAAAGCTTTGTTGAGAGACGTCGCTTTCCCTTTATTTTTTGTGCAGCAGATCACAAGCGCAGTAAGCAAGATCAACACGTGAAATATATCTATCTGGTTGCCGGTGCTCGTCCCAATTTCATGAAAATTGCTCCTATCGTGCGTGCAATGCGTGCTCATGGCGGCCTGGATTTTAAAATTATTCACACTGGTCAGCATTACGACCGGGATATGAATGAGGTATTTTTTGAGGAGCTTGGTATTCCCGAGCCGGACGTATTCATGGCCGCAGGTGGAGGTAGCCATTCGCAGCAGACCGGCAGGATCATGGTAGCATTCGAGGAACTGTGCCAGACTGACCGGCCTGATGCTGTGCTGGTAGTGGGTGACGTGAATTCGACGCTCGCCTGTGCGATCGTTGCGAAGAAGCTGAGCATCCCGGTGGCCCATGTTGAAGCGGGCTTGCGCAGTGGGGACAGGACCATGCCGGAAGAGATCAATCGCCTGGTTACCGATAGCATTTCGGATCTGTTTTTTGTTACAGAACCAAGTGGAGTTGCGCACTTGAAACGCGAGGGCAAGGATGATTCCGCGATTCATTACGTAGGACATGTAATGATCGATAATTTATTATATCAAGTAGAAAAGCTTGCCGGCATTGATACTGCTCAATTCGGAACAAATTGTTTCAAGGCAGCTAATAGGGTGAATAGCAAGTCGGGTAGCGGGCGTTATGGCGTGGTCACGCTACATCGACCGGGCAATGTTGACAGCGCCGAGATAATGATGCGAGTCGGTCGTGCGCTGACGGAGATCGCAACGGAATTACCATTAATTTTTCCAGTACATCCCCGCACGCGTAATAACTTGGAAAAATTCGGAATTGATCTGGGACCAAACATAACGCTGGTAGGTCCGCAGGCTTACATGCCTTTCCTCAATCTTTGGAAAGACGCTGCTGTCGTGTTAACGGATAGCGGCGGCCTGCAGGAAGAAACCACGGCTCTCGGTGTGCCCTGCATTACCATTCGCGACAATACTGAGCGTCCAGTAACCGTCGCTGAAGGTAGCAATGTGTTGGCAGGCACCGAACCGACGAGAATAGTTGCGGAAGTACGGAAAGTACTGCGCGGCGAAGGCAAACAGGGCTGCCGCCCTCATCTGTGGGATGGCAAGGCAGCCGAGCGGATTGTCGAAATACTTGCGCGGGAGTTCGCTAGTAATTCATAACACTTTGAAGCCGCTTGGGCTGTATCATTCTCGTAATCGTATGAGTTTAACGTGATACGAACGAAGAACGTGGTTCCCTCCGAAATGATGATAACGCTGAAATGAGCATTTAGTGTAGAGCTAACAGCCATTCAACAGGATATCCCCCATGATTCTTGTCACCGGTGGTGCTGGTTATATTGGTTCGCATACTTGCGTCGAGTTGCTTAACGCCGGTCTTGATGTCACCGTATTCGACAATTTTTGCAATAGTCATCCCGAGGCATTGGCAAGGGTGGAGCGTATCACGGGGAAAAAGCTCTACCTGGTACGGGGTGATTGCCGGGATCGTGCCGCACTGACAGCAGCTCTGCATGAGAGTGGTGCGAGCGCGGTAATCCATTTCGCCGGCCTCAAAGCCGTAGGCGAATCGGTCAAGCAGCCTTTGGCGTATTACGACAACAATGTCGTCGGCACCCTGCGTTTGCTTGAGGCGATGGGTGAATGTGGCGTAAAAAAACTGGTATTCAGTTCCTCTGCTACTGTCTACGGTGAGCCGAAGTGGTTGCCACTGACCGAGGATCATCCGCTCGCCGCCACAAACCCCTATGGACAGAGCAAACTGGTCGTTGAGGAGATTTTGCGCGACCTCTACCACAGTGATTCTTCCTGGCGTCTCTGTATTCTGCGTTACTTCAACCCCGTTGGAGCCCATACTAGCGGTTTGATTGGAGAAGACCCACGCGGTATCCCCGATAATCTGATGCCTTTCATAGCCCAGGTAGCGGTAGGCAGACGGGAAATTCTCAACGTGTGGGGCAACGATTATCCAACGCCCGATGGAACGGGCGTAAGGGATTACATTCATGTGGTCGATCTGGCGTTAGGCCACCTTAAAGCTTTGGAAGCACTGGACGCGTCGGCCGATTCGGGCACACCGGAGCTGACCGGGTGTCTGACAGTAAATCTGGGAACTGGCACGGGCTATAGCGTTCTTGATATGGTACAGGCTTTTGAGCAGGCAAGCGGCCGGAGAGTGCCCTACAAGATTGCTCCCCGTCGTCCCGGCGACATAGCCTCCTGCTATGCCGATCCGCGATTGGCCTATGATTTACTGAAATGGCGGGCAGAGCGTGGCCTGAGAGAGATGTGTGCGGACACATGGCGCTGGCAAAGCGCCAATCCTGAAGGATATGGAGGTTGAGGTTTAAAACATGAAGCAGTGCCAACGTTCCTCTTTTCCGGTTTCCGGTCCTGGCATGGCAGCGGGACCGCTTCTGTTACAAATAGAAAATGCATCACACCCATCGGTGAACTTTCCATGCAATCATTAATCCCTGTGGTGCTCTCAGGAGGCTCCGGCACACGCCTGTGGCCCCTTTCTCGCGAGAAATACCCAAAGCAGCTTTTGCCGCTTATCGGGGATGAGTCGTTATTGCAGGCCACGCTTAGACGCATGGAGGGGTTGGCCGATATGCGAGTTGAAGCACCACTTGTCGTTTGCAATGAGGAATACCGTTTTGTCATCGCTGAACAGCTCCGGTTGATGGAAGCAGCGGGGACGATACTGCTCGAACCCGTCGGACGTAATACGGCTCCCGCGCTAACACTGGCCGCTCTGGCTGCGATGCGTGATGGGGCAGATCCCGTCATGCTGGTAATGCCAGCTGATCATGTAATTCTGGATAAATCACGTTTTCAGGCGGCAGTACGTGAAGGCGCCATACTTGCGGCTGAAGGCGCAGTCGTAACCTTCGGCATTACGCCTGACTCACCCGAGACGGGCTACGGCTACATCCAGGCGGGTAAGCCGATCGGTACAGCGGGTGCCAGCCGCATCGCGCGCTTTGTGGAAAAACCTGATCTCGTTACGGCGCAAGCTTATCTCGATGCAGGCACTTACTTCTGGAACAGCGGCCTGTTCATGCTGCGCGCCTCAGTATGGCTCTCGGCTATGGGAGTATGTAGGAACGATATTCTGGCAGCTTGCCATGAGGCATGGGACTTGGGCTCAACGGACGGAGATTTTGTACGTGTTGGTAAAGAGGCGTTCTTGCAATGCCCCAGCGACTCGATCGACTATGCGGTAATGGAACGTATTGCCGTTGGCGAAAACACGCTTCCGGCTGGAGTAATGATGCCATTATCAGCTGGTTGGTCCGACGTCGGCGCCTGGGATTCATTGTGGCAGGTGCTACCCAAGGACCATCAGGGAAATGTAGCGCAAGGCGATGTGTTATTGCATAACTGCCACAACATGCTGGTCATGGCGGAGCATCGGCTGATAGCATGCGTGGGAATAGAAGATATGGTGGTGGTCGAAACACCGGATGCCATTCTCGTCGCTCATATGAGCAAGACTCAACAGGTAAAGAATATCGTAGACCATCTCAAGCGTGAGGGCAGGCCGGAAGGCGAGTTGCACCGCAAGGTATTCCGCCCATGGGGATGGTACGATGGTGTCGATTCAGGTGAGCGTTTTCAGGTCAAGCGCATCGTGGTCAAGCCTGGCGCCGCCCTGTCGTTGCAAATGCACCATCACCGGGCGGAGCACTGGATTGTCGTTCGAGGCACGGCTCAGGTCACGCGGGGGGACGCGAGTTATCTGGTATCCGAAAATGAGTCGACCTTTATTCCGTTGGGTGCGCGACACCGGTTGGTAAACCCCGGTTGTGTACCTCTTGAGATGATCGAAGTCCAATCGGGCTCCTATCTGGGTGAAGATGATATTGTTCGCTTTGACGATGTTTATGGGCGATAAAGAATTCGCGGCACCGTCGATCCACTGGCATCATCTGATGACCCTCCGTTATTTTTTGAGTCATTTCTTTTCCCTAGTCCACACGGTCTATTGACTCTTGCTCTATATTCCGAGCATTCTGTAAGGGGTTATCCAAGATCATCGGGAATTTGCATTGTTAACTATCTGCCCTATTTTGCGATAAAACAATTGCAGAGCGTCTTGCTGGTCGTCTACCCTGGCCAGGTTTTCAATTTTTCAATTCCGTCACCTTTGCCAACCTTTCGCGTCGGAGAACAATATGAATAAATTACGAACATGCCCCCAGCTTGTCATGATCGTGGCGATAGCGGCCTTGATCGGCTCCACGATGCCAACGGCATCTCAGGCCAGCGATTATGCGCCCGGTTTTCGTTGGGATCGCAGTGAAGACTGGGTGCCGGGTACGGTGCCAGGATCGACCGCCGGAAATCCGGCCGCGGATAAGAATGGCAATCCGGTATGGTTTTATGGATATACAACCGGTGGAGAACTGGGGTCGTCAAATCCATGGTACGCACAGCAATTTTCGCCACTGGTTTGGAATGATCAGATAAATGTGGGGGGAGGTCAGGGAGTTTGGGCTCGAGTATATAATGGTCCAGATACACATATCATAAATACTGATCCGCTAATCGGTAAATGGTCACTGGCTCATTCTTTGACTGAATATATACAATCTGCTGAGTATATGCCTGTGGTTGAATGGCGCAACCCTGTAGGAGACGGAGCGATCGTAGATGTTGGCGGATCTCTGAAGGCTACATGGGAGGGGCACTATACGGATAATTCACCTATGGGCCTCGTCGATATAGCTGTTGCCCGGCTGGACGCGTCTGAAGGTTCCTTCGAACTTCTTTACTCGGCGACACTTGCAAATCCCACAGAAGGTGGCGCGTTATCGTCGTTTTCGACAATTACGCAGCCTTTGGGCATTTCGGACGTGCGGTTGGATGAAGGCGATACCTTGCGATTCACAGCTCGCCTGAGGGGCGATGAACATACGACGCCATTCTGGTTATTGCTGGACGACCAGGGGACCGACATCCGGTTGGTCAGTTCTGTACCTGAGCCAGAACAGTTCATTCTGCTAGCGTTGGGGTTAGGTGTTCTTGCGGCGCGGCTCCGGCGAAAGGATTTAACTGGGCGTGCCATGCGCTAGCACTGTTGATAATCTCAATTTTAAAAAAACGTCTGGGTTTCAGCTTCCGCTAAATAAAAATCGAGCTATTCATTGATCACGACAAAAAATCATAATCAAGCGTCGCCGCCCAATCGTATCACGATGGAATGTCGAATGTAGTACATACGGCATAGGTCAGGCGAAGGGATGATATGAGTTAGCTGGCATTCGAGAATGAGCCATCTTTGCCAGGCATTCGGCACGGCTGTAGAGTCCTTGTTGTCACTGCTGAGATGATCGAAGTTCGATGAGCCCTTCTCTATAGCTGAGGTGGGGCAGTTAACATCCCACCTCACCCTTTAGGTATTTTTATTGAAGCTGATCTTTTTTGACTAGCCAGAAGGGCCTATTGACCTCTACTCAATATTCGGCGTAATCTGCACGGTAGGTTTTTAAGATTTCAGAACTGGTGTGGTTGATAAGTAAGCATTGATAGTGGGATAGTGGGTCGTTGTGTCTTGATCAAGCAATTGCAGAGGAGCCTGGGGGGAGTGATTTACGTCAGTTAATGCGCCCTGCAGGTTTTCTATTTTTTAGATTCCGTCATCTTTGCCAACATTTGTGTCGGAGAACAATATGAATATATTACGCATATGCCCCCCGCTTGTCATGGCAGTGGCCTTGATCGGTTCCACAGTGCCAATCACATCGCTGGCCAACGACTACGCGCCCGGTTTTCGCTGGGATCGCAGCGAAGACTGGGCACCGGGTATAGTGCCAGGCTCGATGGCTGGAAATCCGGCCGCGGATAAGAACGGCAATCCGGTATGGTTTTATGGATATACATCCGGCGGGGAACTGGGGTCGTCAAATCCATGGTACGCGCAGCAACTATCGCCAATGGTATGGGATGACGAGTGGTGGGGTGGTTCTGGTAAAGGACTATGGGCTCGAGGATATAATGGACCGGGTGCCGATAATGTTGGCACCAATCCACCCATCGGTAAGTCGGCAATGGTGCATGATCTAACCGCGCACACCATGTCTTCTGAGTATATGCCTGTGGTTGAATGGCGCAACCCTGTAGGAGACGGAGCGATCGTAGATGTTGGCGGATCTCTGAAGGCTACATGGGAGGGGCACTATACGGATAATTCACCTATGGGCCTCGTCGATATAGCTGTTGCCCGGCTGGACGCGTCTGAAGGTTCCTTCGAACTTCTTTACTCGGCGACACTTGCAAATCCCACAGAAGGTGGCGCGTTATCGTCGTTTTCGACAATTACGCAGCCTTTGGGCATTTCGGACGTGCGGTTGGATGAAGGCGATACCTTGCGATTCACAGCTCGCCTGAGGGGCGATGAACATACGACGCCATTCTGGTTATTGCTGGACGACCAGGGGACCGACATCCGGTTGGTCAGTTCTGTACCTGAGCCAGAACAGTTCATTCTGCTAGCGTTGGGGTTAGGTGTTCTTGCGGCGCGGCTCCGGCGAAAGGATTTAACTGGGCGTGCCATGCGCTAGCACTGTTGATAATCTCGATTTGAGAAAAGAGAGAAACGTCAGGATTTCAGCTTCCCCTAAATAAAAAATCGAACTATTCATTGACCCCGACAAAAAATCATTATTAAGATGTCGGCGCCTGATCGCTGCAGGCGCTCACCAGGATGGAATGCGGAATTGTGGTGTTTCCGGATAGATCAGGCGCAGGGATGCGCGACCGCAGAGCCCCCTAGATCGCTTCAACATTATCCGCTTGTTTTTCAACGGTAGAACCCTGCTACGTTATTTGTGCTGACAGCGGGAACGGGTCGGCGCACCCTGCTTCAGATCTTTTGGGCTTATCGGGAAACTGGAAGAACAACTAAAAGGCGAAGCCAGGGAGCTCATGGGTTCGCCGAGGCAGCGGGCAACAACCAGGTATACCCAGGGTTGGCCCGCTCCGACGAGATCGTGGTTAATAAAATACCGTGGAAAGTTGTTACAAAAATAAATCGTTTCGAGTAATGGGTTAGTCTCGTGCACAGCGGTATCTCGCCCTCTCAGCCAGAAGCATGTGGACTTTGGGAGAGGCTGCGGAGGGATGCAATATTTTGGGAGAGACGAATGAAATCTGCATTGCGTCACTTTGCTAATGCCGTATCGGGAAAAAGTCGAGAGCAGAAATGGCATCAATTTTTGGCACTGATGAGGCCTCAGCCTGATGAAACAATCCTTGATATTGGCGTCAACACCACCGAATATACTGACGTGGACAATTACTTGGAGAAGCGGTACCCGTACCCGGAGAAGATCAGCGTAGTCGGGGTTAGCGAAGATTTTACTGAATTTAACAAGCGCTATCCGGCAGTGCGGACATTCTCGTCCGACGGGCGCAACCTGTGTTTTGAGAACGATTCATTTGATATTAGCTATTCTAACGCGGTAATTGAACATGTGGGGCCTCAGCCTGACCAGCAGCGCTTTCTTGAAGAAATGCTTCGAGTCGGGAAGCGCGGTTATTTGACTACGCCGAACCGCTTGTTTCCGATCGAGACCCATACGAGCATCCCCCTGCTGCACATTGTGCTGACCCGACGTGCATTCGATGCATTCCTGCGCCTCATCGGTAAAGGGTGGGCGACTGATTATATATTCCTATTGTCAGAGCGCGAGTTGCGATCGCTGTTGAAGTCAGCCGGAATCCGCAATTATCAGCTGGTTCGTAATCGGTTCCTCGGCCTGCCAATGACGTTTACTGTTACGTGGCATAAGTAGTGAGTCACTAAAGGCTTGAGTTGAGGCCAGTAGCGCCTGTCTTGCTGCTGAAACGTGGTGGCCAGATACAAGGTTACCTCTCTGATCCAATGCCAAGGCCTGCGGTGAGCAGGGAGGCGCACATCTGATCCGCTGGAATGCTTCCGCCATTACAAACCTTGGGATTCAGCTTTTGCCAAATAAAAATCGAGCGATTCGTTGACTGTTTAGAAAACTATGATTAACGCCTCGTCGCCCTGTCGCTCAAAATATGTCACCCTCATACCGGAACACTGGATCCTGGTACTTGCACGGCACAGGCCAGGCGATGCGAGTAATCTGGAATTGGAAAATAACCCACGTCTTCCGCCAGATCGCGGCAACGGTTGCAGAACCCCACTTAGGCCCCGCGTGAGATAATCCAGACCTAATCGCGACAATATTGAGCGAAGACATTATTCGGTTTGAGGATGATTACGGATGGAAAGAAAGTTACTGAAATTATTGATAGTCCTATCGGTCTATTGATCATTCCCCTAGCAAGTGTAATCTTTAGACGTCGGGTTTTGCGTTTCCTGACCCGATGTTATTAATAGCTGTTTAACAGAAGCACATCTATCCTGCATATATGAGGAACTTAAGTCGCATATAGCCTTATGCACAATTGTTTCAAAATAAAGGAGGTAAAAATGATTAAGTCATCTTTGAAAGGAGCTGTTGCTATAGTGGTCTTGGCGGGCGCCAGCGCCAGCGCAAGTGCTGATACAGTAACAGACTTGGGCACGATATCTACCAGTACACCCACGACGTTCACCGGTTCCGTATTGGAAGCCCAAACAAGCTTTAGTGATATATTCACCTTCACCCTTGCGGAACCCAATATAAGCTCAGGATACAATGTCGTCAATTTCCCGCTTGATCTGGGGGAAGCAGGCACATTGGCGACGGTACTCGCCACGATGTCGTTGGTTTCTTATGGAGTTGATAACATGCAAGGAACCGCTGACGACCAGGTTCTGCAATCGGTCGTACTTCCTTCAGCCGGGAATACTCAGGATAATCTAAGTCTGGCATGGGATGGACCTCTTACTGGCGGGCATTATCTCAATATCACTGGAGTGACAAGTGGCTCGCTGGGCGGTATTTACGCTGGCTCGATCGCCGCAGCGGTTCCTGAACCCGAAACCTATGCCATGCTTCTGGCTGGCCTTGGGTTGATGGGTGCGGTAGTGCGTCGCCGGAGTATGCGCAAGCCTTCCTGAGTAAAGTCAGCTCAGGCTCTGCCTTGCAAGTGTCATCGCGGCCTCCTGTGGAGGCCGTTTTCTTGTCAATCTCTTCCATTCCACCAACCAGTAGTCATACGCTGTGACCATTAGTGTAAGTGGTAAGTTATTCTTTCAGAGAATTCGACGTAGTCCCACTAGTTTTAATCCGGCTTGCGGTGCTCTCGTACCCATCCGACGCACACAGACTACAGACTATCGCTTGTTTTATTCCTCACCTGCTGCAAAATAAACCGGGATTGCGCGACTCACGAAATGCTATCGTGTTTAACCTTCGTAAAAATTACGGGCGAGGGATAGTGGCGATCATTTTCGGAACAGGTTTCGCCACTCAAGCATAACCTGAGGAGAGATTGGTAAAAAGATACCGAAGCAGCTGATTAGCCGCGATTTACTGGCAGATGTCCTGGTAGGCGCGATTGGACTCGAACCAACGACCCCCACCATGTCAAGGTGGTGCTCTAACCAGCTGAGCTACGCGCCTGGGAAGATCGAATTTTATCTGAAACGGGGCGGGCGTTCAAATTATAATGCTGAATTCCGGCTAATGGTATTCGGGTGCCGTACAGCATCTTTTCCCAACCTCCGACGAACTCATGGAAAAAATCCGTTTATCCAAACTCATGTCTCAAAAAGGACTATGTTCTCGCAGAGAAGCGGATAGTTATATCGAACGTGGATGGGTATTTGTGGATGGGGAGCGCATCAGTGAATTGGGTACAAAAGTTTCTCCTGCACAGAAAATAAAACTTCATGATATGGCGCAGGTGCAACAGGCAGCCCAGATCACAATATTGCTAAACAAACCTGTCGGCTACGTATCAGGGCAACCAGAACCGGGGTATAGGCCAGCGATCAGTCTGATTAATCAGACATCCTGCTGGCATGGCAATCAAACACCGCAACATTTCAGTCCCGTGCATTTGAAGGGTCTGGCGCCAGCTGGCCGCCTTGATATCGATTCATCGGGCTTGTTGGTGCTCACGCAGGACGGCCGCATCGCCAAACAGCTGATCGGAGCGGAGTCGGGGATCGAGAAGGAGTATCTGGTTCGTGTGGAGGGAACATTATTGAAGTCCGGACTGCGCCTGTTAAACCATGGTTTGAGCCTGGATGGTGAAGTATTGAAACGCGCCGAAGTGATTTGGCAGAATCGGGATCAGCTACGGTTCATTTTGCGCGAAGGCAAGAAACGGCAAATCCGTAGAATGTGCGAGCTGGTGGGGCTGGAAGTCACCGGGCTAAAGCGGATTCGCATTGGAAAGGTTAAACTGGGCGAACTGCCGTTAGGAAAATGGCGTTACATCAAGCCGGACGAAGCGTTTTGAGCGCATTCCGAAGCGCTGGTCACAATTAATTTCATAAACTTCAGGAACAGCAAATGATTTTGGTAACCGGGGGCGCCGGATTCATCGGCGCCAATTTTGTGCTGGATTGGCTAGCTGAATGTGACGAAACAATTGTCAACCTTGACATACTTTCCTATGCGGGGAATCTGGAGAACCTCGTCACCCTGGCAGAAGATGAGCGGCACTTTTTTATAAAAGGCGACATCTGCGATTCCGCCCTGGTAACGCACCTGCTTCGGCAGTACCGGCCCCGCGCCATCATCAATTTTGCTGCTGAAAGCCATGTTGACCGTTCCATCCATGGCCCGGAAGATTTTATTCAGACCAACATCGTGGGTACCTTCCGGCTTCTGGAAGCTGGACGCAGTTACTGGAATGGTTTACTGGGACAGGCAAAGCAGGATTTCCGTTTCCTTCACGTTTCGACCGACGAAGTTTATGGTTCCCTGCGCAAGAGCGAACCGCCCTTCACCGAGACTCACCGTTACGAACCCAACAGCCCATACTCGGCAACCAAAGCTGCCAGCGACCACCTGGTGCGCGCTTACCACCACACCTACGGGTTGCCTGTGCTCACTACCAACTGTTCCAACAACTATGGCCCATACCAATTTCCGGAAAAACTCATCCCGCTCATTATCGTCAACGCGCTTGCGGACAAACCATTGCCTGTGTACGGCGACGGCCAGCAAGTTCGCGACTGGCTATATGTAAAGGACCATTGCAGCGCCATTCGCCGCGTGCTGGATGCCGGCATTCCGGGGCATATCTATAACATTGGCGGCTGGAACGAGAAACCTAATATTGATATCGTCGAGACAATTTGCGGATTGCTGGATACACTGCGGCCGCGAGTTGCCGGGCCCTACCGCAATCTGATCAATTTTGTCACGGACCGTCCTGGCCATGACCGACGCTATGCAATCGATGCAAGTAAAATCGGGCACGAATTGGGCTGGAGGCCGGCTGAAACTTTTGAAACCGGCATCCGCAAAACGGTTCAGTGGTATCTCGACAATCCGGCCTGGGTGGGCAATGTGCAATCCGGAGCCTACCGGAACTGGGTCGAAAAGAATTACGAAGGGCGCGTCCCATGAAAATTCTTCTGTTCGGGAAAAGCGGTCAGGTCGGGTGGGAGCTGCAGCGTAGTCTTGCGCCTTTGGGCGAGCTGGTGGCACTGGATTTTGATAGCCAGGAACTGTGCGGCGATTTCAACCGTCCTGATAGCATCGCGGAAACCGTTCAGGCGGTTGCTCCCGATGTGATCGTGAATGCCGCCGCTTATACCGCGGTGGACAAGGCGGAAAGCGAGCCTGAGCAAGTCCGCATCATCAATGCTCTGGTTCCCGCCAAGCTTGCCCGCGAAGCCGGCAAGCTTGGCGCCTGGCTGGTCCATTATTCCACAGATTACGTATTTGACGGAAGCGGACGCACACCCTGGGTGGAGACCGATTCTACGGTTCCTTTGAATGTGTATGGCATAACCAAGCTGGAAAGCGAGGAGGCTATCATTGGATCAGGCTGCCGTCATCTGATTTTTCGCACCAGTTGGGTTTTTGCCGCCCGGGGCGGTAACTTCGCAAAAACCATGTTGCGTCTAGGCCAGGAACGCGATCGCCTTACCGTGATCGATGACCAGATCGGGGCGCCCACCGGCGCAGATTTGCTGGCCGACGTCACTGCGCATGCCATTCGTACTGCCATGCTACAGCAAAGCGTATCCGGCCTCTATCATCTGGTTGCGGCAGGCGAGACGTCATGGTACGGTTATGCACAGTTTGTATTAAACTTCGCTCGTCAAGCCGGGGTCACCCTCACTGTTGCGGCAGATAACATTCTACCGGTACCCAGTAGCGCATTTCCCTCACCTGCCCGGCGACCGGAAAACTCGCGTCTGGATACCGGAAAATTGCAAAACACCTTCAATTTGAGTTTGCCATCCTGGCAAACCGGAGTGGCACGCATGCTTACCGAAATTCTTGAGAAGGCACCATGACTCAGCGCAAAGGCATCATACTCGCCGGTGGTTCTGGCACCCGGCTCTACCCCGTGACCAAGGCAGTCTCGAAGCAACTCCTGCCTATTTACGACAAGCCGATGATCTATTACCCGTTGAGTACCCTCATGCTGGCGGGTATCCGCGACATTCTTGTCATTTCCACGCCGCAAGACACACCGCGTTTCGAGCAACTGCTTGGCGATGGCAGCGATTGGGGCCTGAACCTGCAATATGCGGTACAAAATAGTCCGGATGGGTTGGCTCATGCCTTTACCATTGGCAAAGATTTTATCGGCAATCATCCAAGCGCGTTGGTTCTGGGGGATAACATTTTTTACGGGCACGATCTTCATCTGCAACTTCGGCGCGCTATGGAAAAGGGCGATGGCGCGACCATATTCGCATATCACGTGCAAGATCCACAGCGTTACGGCGTCGTCGCCTTCGATGCTCATAATCGAGTTTCTACACTGGAAGAAAAACCAACTCAGCCTAAAAGCAACTATGCTGTCACCGGTCTTTATTTCTACGACAACCAGGTTGTCGATATCGTAGGTGGGCTCAGGCCTTCCGCCCGCGGCGAGTTGGAGATTACCGATGTCAACAGGATGTACCTGGAGCGTGACCAGCTCAATGTGGAAATCATGGGCCGTGGCTATGCGTGGCTGGACACAGGCACGCACGAAAGCCTGATAGAAGCCAGCAACTTCATTGAAACGATCGAGCATCGTCAGGGTCTCAAGGTAGCCTGCCCGGAAGAGATAGCCTATCGCCAAGGTTTTATCAGCACCGCGCAGCTTGAGAAACTGGCGCAGCCACTCGTCAAGAATGGTTATGGGCAATACTTGATGCGTTTATTGGACGAGGGGGTGATTACGTGAAAATAATTACCACTTCCATCCCGGATGTCCTGATAATCGAACCTAGAGTCTTTGGCGACAGCCGGGGATTCTTTTTCGAAAGCTTCAACCAGAAAGATTTCAGCCAGGCTACCGGGCTTGACGTGAATTTTGTGCAGGACAATCATAGCCGCTCCGCCAAAGGCGTATTACGCGGCTTGCACTATCAGATCCGGCAGCCCCAAGGCAAGCTGGTGCGGGTGGTACGTGGTGCGGTATTTGATGTCTCGGTCGACATTCGAAAGTCGTCTCCGACTTTTGGCCGATGGGTTGGCATGGAGTTGACCGAAGACAATTATCGCCAGTTGTGGGTGCCGCCAGGCTTCGCCCATGGCTTCTACGTGCTGAGCGAGAGTGCCGATTTCCTCTACAAAACGACGGATTACTATGTACCCGACCTTGAGCGCAGCCTTTTATGGAACGACCCCGGGATTGCCGTTTCATGGCCCATCGGTGCGGGTACGCAGCCCATCATTTCAGCAAAAGACACAAAGGCGGCAAGGTTGGCTGATGCCGAGATATTTGAATAATTGTCAGCCGTTCATCTGATAGTCTGTTCGATAAAGGAAAAGAAAACAGATCCGTATGTGGCAAAGGTGAGTATTCGGGAATGATAAAACCCACAGAAGACCGGGAGTTTCCATTGCGGGAGGCGCACAACCTCGTCCGTGATCTCATGACGCCTAATCCCTGGATTTACTGGACCGACTTTCTCTTTCATATTTCACTGGGCTGGGCCGCCTTTGTGATTTTTCTGTCTATGCCGCTTTCCTTACCGTGGCAATTTCTGGCAGGTATCGTTGCCACGTTTGCCTTTTATCGCGCGGCAATTTTCATTCATGAGCTGGCACACCTGAAAAAGGGCACATTCCGGTTTTTTCGCCTCGTCTGGAACATCACTTGCGGGATACCGCTACTCATTCCCTCCTTTACTTACGATGGCGTGCACAACGACCATCACAAGCGCGATGTGTATGGCACGGACAAGGACGGCGAGTATGTGCCCTTCGCAACCTTGAAACCTGTCGTCATGGTCGGGTACGTAATGCTGTCATTTATCTTGCCGCTTTTCTTCATAATCCGTTTTCTGCTGCTTACGCCGTTGTCTTACCTCATCCCGCCGTTGCGTAAATTCGTCTGGGAACGAGCCTCCTCTCTCACTATCGATATGAATTACAAACGTGGGGAGAACGCGATACGCAATGATAAGCACTGGAAAATACAGGAGTTCGCCGCTTTTATTTTCATCACAGCAGTGGTTGCGGCTATTGCGCTGGAGGTTCTGACCGCCCGTTTTCTGATTCTCTGGTATGTGATTGCCATGTTCATCTTTTTTATAAATTCATTGCGTACGCTAAGCGCCCATGCATATCGCAACCCCGGTGACCAGCCGATGGAATTTGCCGAGCAATACCTCGACTCCATCAACGTTCCAGGTAACTTGCTCATTACCGCCTTATGGGCTCCGGTTGGCTTGCGTTATCACGCGACACATCATCTCTTCATGAGCATGCCCTACCATAATCTGGGCGAGGCGCAGCGGCGCCTGGTAAATGGCTTGAGCGACAACACGCTTTATCTTGAAACCGTTCGGACCGGTATGTGGGATGCCCTGCAGCGAATTTGGGGCGAGGCTTCGACGAACACGCGGAGAGCCAGCCCGCACGGTATTGACTCTAAATTTGAAGATTCCATAGGCAGGAAAAAAAACGCGTGAGAAAAGCCTGCTCTTGTTGAGGGCAGGCAGTCAACGAGTCTGGAACCGGGCCTTTTCACCAATGGCGGTGCCTCGCGTTGATTCTCCAAGCGGATGGAATGGGAGGGCATGAGACGGAGGGCATGAGAGGCAGGGCCGGGAGAGCATAAACTTGCGGGATGGTGAAAGCGCCAGAAGAGGATTAAACAACGACCGTCCAGCCTCGGTATCGGCCGTGCAGAAGCATCTTTGCAGTTCTAGCTGACTGATTTTATCGGGTTGTTCCGGTTGTCATCCAATTCTGCTGCCCGACCCACTAAATGTTTTCTCAAGTTATTCTGTTTTCCAGTTTATTGCACTTGTTTCAGTAATGCTCTAGCCTCATCAATACTGGAAAAATTCTTTCCGGTACCCAGCAATTGTTCCAGTTCTTTACGGGCCTCAGGCTTGTTACCTGATTTAGCCAGTCCAGATGCGAGGTGGTAGCGAATTTCTGCCGCCTGCGGCGCCAGGGACGCAGCTTTCTTCAGAAGCGGCAAACCGCGCGTGGTATTGCCTTGTGCTACCAATATCCATCCCAGAGTATCTAATATCGCAGGGCTGTCCGGAGCAAGCTCATAAGCCTTTTCTGCATATTCAAGGGCAAGGGGATCTTTTTCATGCTGGTAAGCGGTAGCCAGATTGTTCAGGGCGGGCGCGTATTTAGGATGTTGCCGCAGGATAGTCTGATATTGTTCTATGGCCGATTTGGTCTGCCGATCCGTGAGATAGAACTCGGCCAGGTACATGCGGGTAGATGAGTCATCAGGGTGTTCCTTCAGCCATTGGAGCAGGCGAGGGGTTGCTTCCCTGCTTTTTCCCACGTGGCTGAGCGACGCATGCAATTTCATTATTGATGGCCCGCTCCTTCTGACAGCGAATGCCTGCTCATACGCCTTTGCGGCAAGAGCCGGTTTTTTTTGTGCTATCAGCATATCGCCCTCGAGAATGTAACCCACGGGCGACTTGTCCTGTTGTTTTTGAAGCTGCCTGGCAATGGCGATTGCTTGTTCGTGATTCCCTTTGCGCGCCTCGAGCGTAGCTTGTGCCAGTTGGGCATCCGGGTATTCCGGTTTTATAGTCAGTGCTTTTTTCAGCGCGTCAGATGCGGCAGGGATGTTTTCCATTGCCATTTGAACAGAAGCGATGCGATATTGGGCAAGAGCGGAATCTGGCCGCGCGGCGGCTAGTTCAGTATAGCTCTTCAGTGCGCCATCCTTGTCACCGTTGGCAAATTGCGCCTGTGCCATCAAATTCAGAATATCCGGATTGTCGGGATTCGCTTTCCCCAGCTGCTGGGCAAGGGTAAGAGATTTCTGCTTTTCTCCTGTACGGAGATAATGAGCCACTAAAAGCAGAGAAGGCTGGAGTATGTCAGGATTCTCCTTGCTCGCTCGTTCAAGCCAGGCCGTGGCTTCCTTGTTCTGCCCCTGATTGAGCGCAAGACTGGCTAACGCGGTCATGGCCTGAGTATTCTTCTTGTCTTTGTCCAGAATGGCGAGGAAGCGTTTTTTGGCCTCGTCTGGTTTTTTTTCCTGCAGGTCAAGTTGTGCGAGATTCGCGATCGCCGGAAAATAATCGGGCTGGAGAGAAAGCGCTTTCTCAAAACTGACCCGTGCACGGGCTAAGTCTTTCTTGCCCAGATATGCACCACCTTTCAGATTCTGAATAAGGGGATTATCGGGCTGTTCCTTTTCAAGACGTCCGGCTGCTGCAATGGCCTTGTCAAATTCCTTTAGACGAATGTGGGTCATGATCAGCAGCATGCCTGCCTGAGATGATTTGGGATCAACCTTTATTGCCTTTTCCAGCGCGGCCACCGCATCGATGTTATCGCCTTGTCCCAGTTTGCTCATGCTCAATGCCGTATGGAGCATTGCATTTTCCGGCACAATGCCGCTGGCCTTGTCAAAATATTCCGTTGCTTTGGCAAAATCCTTGGCCTGCATATAGGATTCACCGGCCAGGGCGAATAGCTGAGGATCCTGTTTTATGTTCTTGTCTTTGAGTGCAGGGCTCAGTACTGCAATTGCACGCTGTGTTTCGCGGTTTTTCAGAAGGACGGAAACTAACAGCTTGCGTGCATAGAGATTTTTCGGGTCCTTTTCCAGATAACGTTTCAGGTGCTGCTCGGCATGCAGCGGCGATCCCAGTGCGGCTTGCACAGCTCCGGCGAGTAGCAGGCTGGGCATATGGTCCGGTGATTTGCTTAGTATCTGCTGCAGGGAATCCCATGCAGCAGCCTGGTTGTTCTGGGTGAAATCGAGTAGTGCCTGGGTATAGAACACCATTACATTAGTGGGCGCAACCTTGCGTGCCGCCTCGATATCCGCCTTTGCGGCATCAAATTTTTCAGTGCCGATTTCTATGAAAGCCTTGCTGATCAAGGCGGGTGCGCTTTTTGGTTTTAGCTTCACAACCTCGTCATAAGCGGCAAGGGCTGCGTCAGCCTTGCCTTGGACACGTAGCAGGTCAGCCTTGAAAAGCCAAGCGTCCGCATTTTCCGGGTTTCGGGTTACCGCCTGCTCTGCCAGACTCGTCGCGGTCTCCACATCTTTTTCCAGGAGCGAATACCTTGCCAGGCCGATTAATGCATCCGGAAAATCCGGCTTGTCGTTGAGTGCCAATTCGAACAAGGCCTTGGCATCCTTGCCTTTATCCAATCCAAGCGAAGCCTGTCCCCGTAATGTTGAAATTTCGGCGGAACTTTTACCTTCTGATAATTGCTCTGTCTCATCCAGCACCTGCTTATATTGACCCAACTTGAGCAACGTTTGACCTAGATCAGGCATTACCCTGGCGCGGCTCATCCCCAGGCTCAGGGCCTTACGGAGCTCCTTTTCGGCGGATTGGAGATCACCGGTTTTGTTATAGATGGCGCCCAGGAGATAACGGGCCTCCGGATCGTCAGGATTTTTTTGCAAAGCGTTCTTAAGCTGGATAATGGCGGCCTTGTGGTCTCCTTTTTCCTCGTACCGTCTGGCGTCCGAAATCAGGGTCTGGGGATCTTTCGAATTGCCGCAGCCCATCAGGCCACCGCCGATTAATGCGACTGAGATCACAACCCTCAATAACGCCCCGGTTGCGCCAGCCTTGCTTGGATTAAGCATATAAAATTCCCTTCCCATTAGACGATCGTAATTAATATTGAACGCGGGTTTGTCCGAACTGATCCATGGCCGGAAAAATTATACATCGCATCGTACTACGTTTTGTTTCCTATTAAAGGATTTCCGGCCTCTACAGAGCGGATTGAAGCCAACCCCGAGCCATCCCTTCCTCGGTATGATATGCTGATACAAGCAGTACGGAAATCGGCCTTTGGTACAGTTCCCTTACACAGGTTTATTCAAGAGAATAGGCACGAAGATGCGCATATGATTTCGGTATAGCAGTACATATGGCACGAATAAATTATAAATGAGCGGGAGATAACTGATGAGCGTCGTAGCTGTGGTTGGATTAGGCTATGTAGGATTACCCCTGGCGGTTGAATTTGGAAGAAAACAGCCGACCATAGGCTATGATCTTTCCAGCAGCAAAGTCGAGAGTTATAAGCAATGCATCGATCCGACCGGCGAAGTTTCCATCGATGAACTGCAGGCGGCGAGTCACCTGCTTGCCACCACCGACCCGGCCGAGTTGTCGCGGGCCGACTATATTGTCGTAGCTGTTCCGACACCGGTGGATCTTGCTCATCAGCCGGATTTTGCGGCCCTCGTTGGTGCCAGCGAAACCGTTGGAAAGCATATGAAGCGGGGCGCGATCATTATTTATGAGTCTACGGTTTATCCTGGAGCAACGGAAGAAATCTGCGTTCCGGTTCTGGAGAGGCATTCAGGCATGAAATGGAAAGAAGATTTTCATGTTGGCTTCTCCCCTGAACGTATCAACCCCGGCGATAAGCAGCACAGGCTTACCACCATTCTAAAGGTTGTGTCGGGGGACGATGACGCTACGCTGGAGAAAATCGCCACGCTGTACGAAAGTGTAATTTCAGCCGGTGTACACCGTGCCTCAAGCATCAAGGTTGCGGAAGCCGCCAAGGTGATCGAGAATACCCAGCGCGACCTGAATATCGCCTTGATGAACGAGTTGGCAATCATTTTCGATAAACTGGGAATCGATACGCTGGAAGTCCTCCAGGCTGCCGGCACGAAATGGAATTTCCTCCCCTTCCGTCCCGGGTTGGTCGGCGGGCATTGTATCGGCGTGGATCCATATTACCTTACTCACAAGGCGGAAATGATCGGTTATATCCCCCAGGTAATTCTGGCTGGTCGCCGAATCAATGACAGCATGGCGAAGTTCGTAGCGGAACAGACCATAAAACACATCATCAAGGCGGATATAAATGTCAGAGGCGCCCGTGTGAACGTTCTCGGATTGTCTTTCAAGGAAAATTGTCCGGATCTGAGAAATTCCAAGGTTGCTGATCTGATTAATGAGCTCAGGTCCTACGGAATAGAGATTCACGTGCATGATCCTGTCGTGAAACAGGAAGAAGCTCGTCATGAATATCGTCTGGAGCTTGAGTCATGGGAAGATCTTCCCTGCGCTGACGCGATAATTGTTGCCGTTGCACATCGTCAATTTGTAGACAGACCTTTGACGGATTTCCAGTCCAAGATTACTGATAAGGGTTGCTTTATCGATGTTAAATCCCAGTTCGATCCGGCAGCGCTCCGTGACGCAGGCTTCAACGTCTGGAGACTTTGAGAAAAGGGCCTGCCGGATAATGACGAGATATCAACATGTGCTTCGACACTTGGAAAATCACCGGTATCAGTGGCTGATAACAGGCGTCGCCGGTTTCATCGGTTCCAATTTACTGGAGGTCTTGCTCAGACTGAACCAGAAGGTGACGGGGCTGGATAACTTCTCGACTGGCCACCATCATAATCTTGAGCAGGTAAAGGAATTGGTCGGCGAAAAAGCCTGGCTCAATTTCAGCTTTATCGAAGGCGATATCTGTCAACTGGAAGTGTGTAGCAACGCATGCAGGGACGTCGATTTTATCCTGCATGAAGCAGCCCTTGGATCCGTGCCGCGCTCTATTCAGGACCCCATCCGTACAAACGAGAGCAACATTTCGGGTTTCCTGAACATGCTGGTCGCCTCCCGCGATGCAAACGTGAAGCGCTTCATTTACGCGGCTTCCAGCTCCACTTATGGCGATCATCCCGCATTGCCTAAGGTCGAATCGGTTATTGGCCGGCCGCTCTCTCCATATGCCGTTACCAAGTATGTAAACGAACTCTACGCCGATGTGTTCGCCCGTTGTTATGGTATGGACTCCATCGGGCTGCGCTATTTCAATGTTTTTGGCCCAAGGCAGGACCCACGCGGCGCTTATGCGGCAGTGATTCCCCAATGGGTTTCCGCACTCATCGGGAACAGAATTTTATATATCAACGGAGATGGCGAGACCAGTCGGGATTTCTGTTTTATCGAGAACGTCATTCAGGCCAATCTTCTTGCTGCGCTGACAGAAAATCCCCAGGCGGTCAATCAGGTTTACAATGTGGCGATCGGCGAACGCACAAGCCTGAATCAGCTTTATGAAGCGATGCGCGCATTACTCCTGGATAAGTTTCCCCGGCTACGCGATCATAAGCCTACTTATGTAGATTTTCGCAAGGGCGACGTGCGGCATTCTCTGGCTGACATTTCGAAGGCCAGCAAAATGCTGGGTTTCGAGCCAACCCATCAAATTGATGAAGGGCTAAAGCAAGCGATGGAGTGGTACATCGAGCACAGTCCATCTGAGAAAGAGAAAATCGATGCATCGGCCTAGATAGTACTAAGCCGAGGTTTCTAGGGTGACCCGCCATTTTTTTCTAGACTAATCATTCCATTTTCCCATTTCCATCAATTGATTCTTCAGGCCTGGCAGTGGGAAGCCGAGTTCATACGCTTTTTTTGCATACGTATTTGCCTGTTCATAATTCTTTTTCTTCATATAGAGCAAGCCAAGGTTGTAGTTGATGGTAGGGTTTTCGGGCTCAAGATTAACTGCAATCTGAAACTGCTCCGTCGCTTTGTCTATTTGCCCTGCTTTTGACAAATAATTGCCGTATACCATACGCACCATTGCATCGTTTGGCTTGTAGCGAATGGCGCGATCAAAAAAACATCCCACAGAATACTTTGCGCCGGTCGGTTTTAACGTTTTCTCCCTCAGAGAAAGTTTGCCGAATGCTGCCAGCGCGCGATGGTGATTTGGGAAGATCAAAAGCGTGTAGCTCAAATCCCCCCCAAGAGTTCCCGTATTTCCGTAGCGAAGGTTTTCTATATTGGCAGTAAAATGGTGTTCCTCAACGGTCCTCAGAAATGTTCTTTGTTCGTCGCTCGTGTAATCACGCACATTTCCCAATTCTCCACAGTAAGCAGCGGCCCAAAGATTTGTGGAAATTATAAAACTTGCAAATATGATAATGCTGGGTATGAATTTCACTACCGTTCCCCTCATTATGAGTGATTTTGCTGCAGGCGCCGCAGCAGCATGGCAATGCGCTCTAATATAGTCCGTAGCAAAAAAATTGTTCAGCTTGCTGACCTCGATATCAGGAAAGCGACCGAATTCTTTCAAACTCCCATGACCGCCCAGAAATGGACGGTTCTAATAGTCTCGTGATGCCAGGAGACGCATTGTCACATTCTCCCTCTATCAGCACCGCGGCGGATATGTGAAACCATCAGACCAGGTTCACATATTGCCGGAAATTGTCTCGCCTTGAATCCACTCTGTTGTCCGAGCTGCTACCTGATCGCGCCACTCTCTTCGGGAAAACGTATGGTTAGCCTCCAGTAAATTGAGGCGCGACACTTGTGGCGAGGCCAGCAGTTTTTGCCATTCGGGTAAATCTTGAACGAGATCCGAGAACTCCTGAGCTGTGAGATCACGCCCACTGATGATCAGGAGCACCTCTCCCTTGAAACGACTAAGTCCATGATACATCCGCTCCGGTAATGGAGCAGAGCTACAGGATTTATCGCGTGCATTTTCCTTAAAGCGAGCGGCAGCTTTTTCTCTTCCTGTCAGGATTGTACCGATGGTTCTGGAAAACGACTGCACAGCTGCAACATAGTCAAAATTCCCTCGCCATATCTTGCGCCAGAATTCCAGCTCGAAAATACGTGCTGTGTAATAATGCTTCAGATAGACCCTGGCGGATCCTTCATCTGTTCTTACCCATGGATTTAGCAAAACCAGTCCGGTAACCCTGCGATCCTGATAAGCATAGAAAAGCGCAGCCGATGCCGCATCACACAAACCTAAAATCACCACTTCACTGAGTAACGGTACTTCCGTAAGAAATTTCTCTATCGCGCAACTCAGATCCTCTTCCACATCTTCGAAAGTTCTTGCGTCTCCCTCGCTATCGCCCATTCCCCGGAAATCAAAACGCAGAACTGGAATTCCATGGGCGGCCAGATGACGGGCGAGTAGCGTGAATTGGCGGTGGCTTCCCACCCGATATTGAGGCCCACCCACTACAATCAATACCCCCTTGGAAGCAGCTTGCTCAGGTAAACTTAAAATCCCGTACAGCCAATCTTGCTCGCAGCGAAAGACAACGGCGCGCTCGTCGAAATTCATCATGCCATTAAAGCAAAGACATCCGCAGTGGCAGAAACCAGCTCAGGGCATTCCGCGATTTCCTGCGTCGCCCAAAACGATGGGCACGCTACAAGATACACATGCGGATCAATACCATTCCGTTTCCACTCCCCGATAACCTGTATCCCGGCCGGCATCATGGAGCGGCCCGGCTCAGCCACGATTTCGAACCAGTGAATAGCGCTATTCTCGACGGCCAGTTCGGCTGCTTTCAAACGATCAATAGCGGCAGCCAGATCGGGCGCAAGTTCGTACCCAGCTATTTCCAGTACCTCTCCCTTCGCCAGGCGCTGGCGCATCATATTCGTCCCCGCCTTTTTTTCGGCGGAAGCGCCGGCGAGCATTTCATTAGCTATCTGTAACCGCAAAAACTGGTTCAGGAATGATTCTCCGTTAATCACCGGTTGCCATAGAATCAACCGGTCAATTGGATCCGCCTGATCCCTGGCGAAGTCCAATGCCAGTAGCGCGCCCAAGCGCAGACCCCAAAGACTGACCGGTGCAGTAACGTGATTCTCAAGCCAATTTCGCGCGCAAGCCAAATCCTGCTTCCAGATATCCCAACGCGCATCGCAAAATTGGCCACTGCTATCGCCGCAACCGAAGAGATCTATCTGCAGCACGCTAAACCCTATCGCAGCAAAGGCTCTGGCCTGCATCGCAGCCATACGCCGGGATTTGTTCATCTCGTCACAGAAGGGATGAACATATATGATAACCCCGCGGCATTCCTGGTCGAGATAGGGTTTATGGAAAAGACAGAAACGCTGCCCCGGTTCCGCTTTCAAAAAAAACGGCTCTGCAGGAGAAGAGGCGGGAAGGCCTTTCATTCCGCCAATTTCTGCTCAACGAAATTTGTCAAGGCGCCCAGGGTTTCAAACGTTCTTGCGCTGATCTCATCATCATCCACTGTTATATCAAAGCGCTCCTCCAGAGCAGTGATCACGTTGACGACCGCCATGGAGTCCAATTCAGGAATGGCTCCAAGCAGGGCTGAGTCCTCCTTGAGTGAATTCCTTCGCTCACCGAGGCTCAGTACGTCAGACAGGGTATTTTTCACTTCCTCAATGTACTTCATGCTTACTCCATAGTTGATTTAACTTCCGGGGGGGCGGGAGGTTGTTCCGAGCCTCTGCGTATCGAGGCGAAACTCCGGAAATGAATCGGGGTGGGATGACAGATGAAAATAGGGAGCAATAGAGGCGAACGTGATTTGCCAGTGGCCCGCGTAAAAAAAGATTGCGCTGCCCAAGGACACGGCTCCAAGATGTGCATGAGCGTCGAGGGAGCCAGAATTGAACGCGGAAATACGGCTGCACGACCATAAGACACCGTTTTCAGTCAAAACGCGATTCGCCTCGTCCCATAGACGCGGAAAAGTTCGACCCAGCCGAAAATCGGGCGCTACATACACATCGAAATCCCAAGCTGTCTGTTTCGACGGTAACGGTATGTAACGGGCGCGCACTTCATCTTCCTGATAATGGTAATTGCCCAGTACCAGCCACAGAAAGCCGATAAAGTGCCCATCTTTCGAAGCAACCAGGCATTTTGCACCTAGCTTGAACCTCGCCTGAATCGCTACGGGCGGCCTGGGGAATTGCCGGACAATTTCGTCCTGTTCGTCAATCAGCCGAATTTCTACTTTCCTGCCCTTCCCCTGTGGAATCAGAGCCTCTTTCGCAACTGGCTGCGCGATAAAATAATACCTGTATATACGAGAGCTTCCCCTCGACACCTTTACCAGAAGTTTGTTGAGCAGGAAAAGACAGAAATTGAACCTGCCCCACTGCTGCAACATCTGACACAACTCGTTTTTTCGTCCTGTCGATACCATTACGCTTCAAAAAACATTTTGCACGTGGTTAGCGCCGGCTGTCAGATTGACGCGACCGACTATTAGACGATTAAATTAGATAGCTGAGCACCAATTGATCGGTCATCCGATCAGGTCAAGCAAAGCAAAGCCGTGTTTGGGGTACCGAGCCTAAGTCATCATGCAAGCACTCGCCTACCTAACAGCATCCTATTTTCTCGTCATTGCGGAAACAAAACGTTGAATAGTACTATAGTTGTATCGTGGAATAAGAACGAAAATAAAAACGTCTTTACTTCTCACTAATTTTCTTCTACCTTTCGATTTCAACCCCCTTTCGGATTTTAAGCTCTAGCGCTTACCCGAAGCCGACCTACCTATTTTTTTCATTTCGAGAGCGAACATATATGTGCAAACCGAGCGTAGTGAATAAAAGTAAAAGCGTAATGAATAAACCAGGAAGAAGTAAAGGGGCAGTTGCAAAAAATTGGCTTCGGTTATCGAATCTTACGCTTTCCCTATTAATGACGGGTAGCTTCTCCATAGTTGCGGCGCAGGCACATGCGGAAACCTCCTCCGAGCGCCTGTCATCGTTATTGGCAACAACTCCGGCTGGCGGTTGGGTCCAGGCAAGCACCAATTTTTTCTCTGATGCATGGCCCACAGGTGCTGACGCGGTACAAGCGCCCAGTCACGAGTTTCCAGGCTCTATCGTACGTGCGTGGAGTTCCTTTGCCTGGGATTCAGGCCGCGGGGACCTTATGCTCTGGGGCGGCGGACATGCAAATTATGCTGGTAACGAGATGTATGTTTGGGATGGAGCTACCGGGGAATGGGGGCGCGGCTCTCTCGCGAGCAGGCTGGATGCAAACGGTTTTGTTGTCGATAGCGCGGCACCGCAATCCGCACATACCTACGACAATAATATCTATCTTCCTGTCAATGATATGTTCCTTACATTCGGTGGGGCGGCCGCACCCGGTGGAGGTGCGTTCCGGGAAACAGATGGAACAAATGTGAGCAATGCCGGACCATTTTTATGGGATCCGACCAAAGCCGATCCGAACAAGGTCGGGGGCACCACTGGCTCAGGCTGGAACGCTACCAATGTTGCCCAGGGCGGCAACATGTGGATTGACCGGGAGGTGCAGACCCCGGCTCACGTTAACGGAACAACAGCCTACACAACCGAGGACGGCAAAGACGTGGTTTACCTTACTGCTGATACGGGTGCATCAGGGTTTCCACCGCTTTACCGCTACACTTTGGGAGACGTGAGGAACGGGGGGCAGGACACGTGGGAAAAAATTGGTGTCAGTTGGAATACAGTTGGCTACCAAGGTGCTGCAACCATTGATACAACACACAATTTGTACATCAGAACAGCCAACCCCAATCCCAGTTATATGTCGGATTTGGCGATATGGGATCTGGACAATGCCAACGTTGCCAATCCCAACCAAAACACCGATATCGGAGTGAATCTGGTGAATGCCGATGGTAGTGACTTCAGAATGACAGGGAATTTCGGCATTGATTATGATTCGGCGCATAACAAAATTGTGCTGTGGGATGGCAATAATGGAGGCGGAACAGTATGGTCGGCCAGCGTCGTCACGGATGAAAACGGCGATATCGGCCCCAACACCACTTGGACTATTCACGAAATGGAGAGCTCGACACTAGAACATCCTCAGGGAAACTTTACCACCGGCGTTCTCGGCAAATGGAAGTACGATGCGACGCTTGGCGCTTTCATCGCTTTGGACGAGATTTCGGCTACCGGGGACGGAGGGTGGGATGCAAGTGTATGGTTGTACAAGCCGGCAGCAGCTATTCCGGAACCGGAAACTTATGCACTCTTTCTCGCTGGACTTGGCCTGATAGGATGGGTTGCCCGCAGACGTCGTGCCTGAATACCGGCTGTCAAATCAATGCCGCATCGGCGACCCGGTGCGGTAACAAGCTTATGCCGTAATGCGGTGTATATTGCTATATCGTTGGCGCATACCGCTCCGCTCATATCCAGATGAGGGCACATCACTCTCCTGGTTTCCAACCTATCCTGTTTCTTCATTGGCTACGCGCCCCGCAACGAGTTCTGTTGTCTCTACAAAGAGTGTCGGATAGCTTTTCATACAGTCCGAGCGCTCATGATAGATGCGCCGCAGATTCAGGGCCTCATTCGATTCGTTCAGCGGGTACCCGAATATATCCGGCTTGTCTTGCTCCGCGTTTACCATCTGCAAGGTATCGGCTGATTGGGAAAAAACGGATTCCAGCACGATGTCGCCAAGCTCTTTCTTGAAATGCCCCGCTTCCCAATACCAGCGGGTATTCGTCACGCGATCTCCTTTTGCGGGAATCTTTTCGCAGTTGTAGCTGCCATAGCCGCTGAAATCAAACAAGGCAATGCGTGCACCAGGATGACGTTGTTTCGCGGCGGATACCTCGCGCACTAAAAGATCCTTCCATTTCCAGAATGAAGACCACAGCCTTGTCTCTTCGAAAAGAGCAAGTATCTGGGCGTGATACGGATAGATGATCAATTTCACGTCGCTGCCGGACTCGGCCGCAATATCGAGAATCGCTCGCAAATGGTCAAAATCAGCAGAAGAAAGTGAGCCTTTTGCCTTCCTGAGATAAGTTTCGGTGTTTTCCTGCGCTCTTTGCCGAAACAGCGGGTAATAACCTTCTCTGCGCACGATTGGGCCATATTCGTTTAATGGATTAAACCCTCTTGAAGTCATGATTTCCGCTTCATTATCATTTTGAACGAACAATGTGCGAATGGCGTCCTTTACAGACGCTAGCGAAAAGAGGCTATCAAAATGCCAGAACCAGTGGGTAATCGGATGTCGATCATTGATCGGACGCGGATGCGAGATGGCGGAAGCCGTTTTTTGGGGTGCCTCCATGAAATCCAGGAACTCGACGCCAAGTACCACCACTTTCGGCTTGATGCCGATTTGATCCAGATATTCCACTTGTGCGCGAGCAGTACCGATGCCAGTCCCAGGGATGGCGAGGTTATACGCCGATAAACCCTGCCGGACAAATACCGGCGCCTCCGGATCGAAGCCCACCTCGGCGCGAGAGTGACCCAGGATCAGCGCATCTGCCCGCATTTCAGCAGCCTGGGTAAGCTTGATCTCACTTTGATAGCGTGTTAGCCGAGGCTTGATGAGATTGAACCCGGGGCGAACCACGACGCGGTACTGATTATAAGGGTCCACTATCACGACCAGAGCCACGACGAGCGCAACTCCAGTCAGAATGGAAATCGTGAACCAGCGCATAAAACGCGAGGGCTCGAGCGGTTTCGTCATGGTGGCATCACGGGCTCGTGCGGGTATCAGAACTGGAAGTAAAGAAATTCATTTGGACGATTCAACGACAGCAAACTGATCACTGTCAGAGAACCGAGGAAAACAGCCCAGAGGCGCGATGGCATCCAGGTCAGTCTATATGCCATTCCCCCTTTCGGTGTTTGTGCAGGGGGGGTGAAATCGAGCGCCGGCTCAAAGCGGTGAACAAGCTCTTGCGTATTGGGCAGTAAAAAAGCAATCGCTGCAGCAAATGCAATCCACCCCCACGTTTCAACAAAAAGCGAACCTCCGCCCAGGTAAAAGTTTACGCCCAGGTTCTGGAGAGCCGGTACCAGTATTGCGACCCGATTACCGATGGCATCGGGCAATCCGATACCAAAGCCGCCGGTCATGCCTCGAACGATTTCCCATGAGGTGGCAAGGTCGGGCGAACGAAAAAATACCCAGGCGAAACACACTGCAACAAAGGTTGTTATGGTGGCGGTCAATTTCCATATCGCCAACCCCGAGGGAAAGCCCAGGCGTTTCGATATCACAGCCCAAGCGTGGTGAATTACCAGATAGCAACCATGCAGCCCGCCCCAAATGATAAAATTCCAGCCAGCACCGTGCCACATTCCACCCAATAGCATAACAGACATCAGATTGCGGTAGCGATTGAACAGGCCGGACCGGTTCCCACCCAGCGGAAAATACAGATAGTCACGAAGAAATCGAGACAGAGTCATATGCCATCTTCGCCAGAACTCGCTGATGTTTTCCGCTTTATATGGAGAATTGAAGTTAAGGGGAAGCCGGATCCCAAACAAACGGGACAATCCGATAGCCATATCCGAATAAGCTGAAAAATCGAAATAAAGTTGAAAGCTGTAAGCAAGAACGCCACCCCAGGCGATAAACAGCGAAGGCGAATCCGTATTTTCGAACAATGGACTTGCGTATGGAGACAGGTTGTCCGCAATCAATACTTTCTTGGCGAGGCCAATGGAGAATATGGTGACGCCGACAGCAAAGTTGGTTGCTGAAAGCCTGTACATTCTCCCATCGGCGAACTGGGGCATCATTTCCTTGTGATGGAGAACGGGGCCTGCGATGAGATGCGGAAAATAAGTAACGAATAGAAGGTAATGAACAAAACGGTATTCGCGCACCTTGTCCTGGTACGTATCGACGAGGAAAGCGATTTGCGTGAATGTATAAAATGATATGCCGATTGGCAGAATGATATCCAGCGTCGAAAAGTCTTCATTACTGATGAAGCTCGCTGTATCCAGGAAGAAATTGGCGTATTTGAAATAGGCGAGCAGACTTAAATTGGCTGCTATGGCCAAGACCAGCCAGTGCTTCCGGGAAGGGCGGGCTGCCTGCGAAATATGCAGCCCGCACCAGTAATTAAATCCGATTGAAGCAAGCAGTAGCGGAACGTAGCGATAATCCCAGTACCCATAGAAAAATAGAGACGCGAAAGCAAGCCATCCCGATGCCCATGTGTGGTTCCGGCGGCCCAGCCAGAAAAAGCCTCCAAGTACGACTGGCAGATAGGCAAAAAGGAAAATAAAGGAATTAAACAGCATGCGCCCAGGTAAGACCTGATAGAGGTGACGATTGCGACGGTAAGGCATTATAAAATGCAAAAATGCTTTCGTAGTCGCTTAATCACTATTGAGATAGTGCTCGTCTGGCTTTGGCCCAACAGATCATGCGCATCCAGGCCCTGAGAAATAAAGTAATTTAAATAATTGAACGTGGCGATCAATTGAAGGCAAAGAATAGAGAATATGACAGAGCCAGAAGTAAGATAATGAAGGAATCCGAGGCCAACAAGATGCCCCTGAAGTCAGCATCATCCCTATAATATATCTATCGAAACCACTCGTTGGATGCAAGCCCATTGCCGTCCCTGGCGTAATATTGGGTGAGGACCCGGCATGATTACGGAGTTAACAGAGAGCCAGGGTCTGTGTATTTTGGAATTCCCGCAAAAATAAAGAGCAGGACGCAACGTTTTGGATTGGAGTACGAGCTTCATGCTGCCGGAAGCAAGTAGCTCAGAATGAGGGAGATTAAAAAACTGTTCAAATCAGGAAATATGTCGTTATCGACACATATAAGTCTTATTCGCCCATGAGGCATTAAAGCATAATGAATAAAGATGGGGTAAAAGCGAACTTATCAAAAGTGGATCATTGCGTCGCCATACTGCAGTCCAATTATCTGCCTTGGAGGGGCTACTTCGATCTCATCCATGACGTTGATCTTTTCATTTTTTATGACGACGTGCAATATACCCATTCGGATTGGCGCCACCGAAACAAATTGATGACCCGTGATGGGCCTCGATGGCTGTCGATCCCGGCAGGTCACGATTTGAAGCGTCTGATATGTGAAGTGGAAATTCCCGATCAAAGCTGGAAGCAGCAGCATAGACGCATAATTGAGCAGAATTACCGCAACGCACCTTTTTTTAAGGAATCGGAACCCTTGCTGGATTTCCTCTATGAGAACGCCCTGACAAATCTTTCTGATTACAATCAGCGCGCAATTAAGTATCTCTCCGGTATTCTAGGGATCCACACAAAGTTTAGCGACAGTCGGCTTCTCGCAGTTGATGGCCGGAAAACAGAGAGATTAGTTGGCATTCTTGAGAAGGTTGGTGCGACCAAATACATCAGCGGGCCATCAGCCAGAAGTTATATCGAGGAGCCCATGTTTGCCGAGGCCGGTATTGAATTGGCGTATAAGGAATACCCTGTTTATCCAGCTTATCAGCAATGCTTTTCGCCATTCTCGCCCCTTGTCACAGTGCTCGATCTGCTACTGTGTGTGGGACCGCAAGCGCCTGCTCATATCTGGGGCAAGCCCTAGTGCGATGAAAAGCCGAGGTAAGAAGTAGCAGAGATGCCTACCCTGACTGGCTTTGAATCCCGTTACGCTTATCCTGAGCCCGGCTTTTACCGTTGTCCTGTTTTTCTCTGTACTTTACCTGAACGAGTCACTGACCGGCAGGGCATAATCGAGTACTGTAATGGTAACGAATGTCAACGTGCTTGCTCGCCGATGATATGCCATTTTTTCCGTAGCTCAAATCCAGGCAGATCTCAGCCATGATCCCATTTAATAAACCTTACATGACTGGAAAAGAGCTTTGGTATGTCAGCCAGGCTCATGCCAGCGGACATCTTGCGGGCGACGGAATTTTTACTAAAAAGTGCAATGCATGGCTGGAACAGCGGATTGGATGCCAAAAGGCTCTGCTGACGCATTCCTGTACCGCTGCCCTGGAGATGGCGGCAATTCTTGCTAATATCCAGCCGGGTGATGAAATTATCATGCCTTCATACACTTTCGTCTCGACTGCGAATGCCTTCGCCTTGAGGGGAGGCACGCCAGTATTCGTTGATATCCGGCCTGACACGTTCAATATTGACGAGACGCTGATTGAAGCAGCAATCACGCCAAAAACCAGAGCAATTGTGGCAGTTCACTACGCGGGGGTGAGTTGCGAGATGGATGCCATCATGTCCATTGCGGAAAGGCACAACCTGCTGGTAATCGAAGATGCCGCGCAAGGCATTATGTCCAGCTATAAGGGGCGGCCGCTGGGAAGTATAGGACACCTCGCCGCATTGAGCTTCCACGAGACCAAGAACATCATATCTGGAGAAGGCGGAGCTTTATTAATAAATACCCCTCGTTTTGCCGAACAAGCGGAAATAATCAGGGAAAAAGGCACCAACCGAAGTCTTTTTTTCCGCGGCCAGGTGGATAAGTATACCTGGGTGGATTTTGGCTCATCCTATCTTCCCAGCGAACTCATCGCGGCATTTCTATGGGCTCAAATGGAAGAGGCGGATGCCATCACCAAACGCCGGCTTGATATCTGGGAAGCATACCATGATAGTTTTGAAGCTCTGGAAATGGGGGGGGAAATTCGTCGTCCCATTATCCCTTTAGACTGCACTCACAATGCTCACATGTATTACCTCTTATTATCAGGCCTGGACAAACGTACATCCTTTATCGATGCCCTCCGGCAGAGGGGAATAGGGACAGTGTTTCACTACGTGCCGCTTGACAGTTCCCCGATGGGCGTAAAGTGTGGCCGCAAGTCCGGAGCATTAACCCAAACAAAGCTGCTGAGCGAGCGATTGGTGAGGCTGCCCCTGTGGCTTGGATTGGAAGAGTTCCAGAGCGAAGTCATCCGGCAGGTCATAGCAGAGTTATGAAAGAATGACCACGCCCGGCCCGCAATATTCGGCGCAAACCCCTCCGGCTGATTCCAGCCTTGAACTTCGCCCGCGGCCCAATTCCGGCGATGCCCTATTTCTGCTGGTGCTGTGGTGCAGCGTATGCCTGCTCTTCTGGAAAGCACTTGATGCCGGAGAATTCTGGTGGACGGACGAGTCCCGTCACGCAATGAACGGCGTCTTCTTTCTCGATCTTTGGCAGGATATGCCCTGGAGGGCGCCTTATGAATACGCTCTGCAGTACTTTGCCCAATATCCCGCTCTGGCATTGAACTGGTATCCGCCTTTCTTCCCTGTGGTCGAATCAGTATTTTTTGCCGTGTTTGGTATCAACGAATTTGGAGGGCGGCTCGCAGTTCTAGTATTTGCTCTCATCGGCGCAACTGCCTGGTATGTCTGGGCGCGGCCCATCTGGGGACGCGAAGCCGCTATCTTGTCATGCCTGCTCTATCTTTCGGCTCCCGGAACGCTCCATTGGACCCGTTCCGTTATGTTGGAGGTGCCGGCGGTAGCGATGATTATCGTTTCGATTTGGACATTCGATCGATATCTGAGCCGCCCTAGCCTGAGCCGTGCCGGAATTGCCGGACTTATGCTGGGCTGCATGCTGCTACTCAAGCAGACCACGGTCTTCATTCTGCCTGCTCTGCTGATCTATGCGTTGTGGACTGGATACTGGCGGATGCTATGGCGCAAGGAAGCAGTGTTGGCGTATGTCATCGTGGGCTCGGTCGCGGCATTGCTGATGGTGCACGCGCTAAAGTTCGGTTCGGTACCGACAAGCTCTTTTGTCGATAAGTTCGGATCAAATAGTTCGGTGTTATTTAGTGCCAGCCGTTGGGGAAGTTTTTGGCCTGCATTATTGAGTGCTTGCGAATTGCCGCTTTTGGCGGCTATCTTTATTGGTTTTGTTTTCAGATTATTCAACAAGGGTACGAAGCAGGATGTACTGATATTTCTTTGGATTGTGACCTCGTATATTTTTACGACGATAGTCATAGGGCCAGCGAATGTTCACCGATATACGATTTACGCGCTGCCGCCGCTCGCGTTGCTGGCCTGCATGCCGTTGAGCCAGGCGGCGATGGCAAACCGCAACATCCGTGGAATCGCATTCGTCCTGTTGGCCACACTTGCCGCGTGGAACGTATATTCGGGATCGATCAGGCCGCATAGTTATGTATCAGGATACGAACAAGCAGCTGAGTTTGTCACCGGACAGGAAAATACGGGCTTGATCATGTTTGGCGGGAAACATGATGGCAATTTTATTTTCCATCTGCGGGCGCTTGATCCCGAAAAGAGGAAGGCGGTATTACGAGCCGACAAGATTTTGGTATCCATGGCGGTGCACAAGTCGTTCGGTACTGTCTCATATGTCAAATCTGTAGAGGATGTCATTCAACTGATCGAACGTTTCGGCGTCGGCATAGTTGTGATAGAGAGTCGCGATATAGTCGACCTGCCGGAATTCAAGCTGCTCGCTGAAGCCATGAAGGATCAGCGATTCCAGATGATCAAAGAGATACCGATCCAGACAAATGTGCCGGAATTTGCTGACCTGTCAGTCCAGGTTTACCGATACTTGGAAAAAAAGGAGCAAGCGGACGACCTTGTCATTCCACTGCCGCATATGGGGATGGAAATCAAGTTGAATCCGCAGCGGAAAAATTGATGCGGATACTGCACATTCTTGACCACTCCATTCCCCTTCACAGTGGCTATACATTCCGTACGCTTTCCATTCTCAAGGAACAGCGCGCTCTGGGGTGGGAAACCTTTCATCTGACTGGTTCAAAACAGGAAAATTGCAGCGTATTGGAGGAGGATGTCGAGGGATGGCATTTTTATCGCACCCCGGCTGCGGCAAGTCCAATGGCGCAGCTGCCTGTTCTGAATCAGGCCGCCGTTATCGACAGTCTGACCCGCCGCCTGAGTGAAGTGGTCAAAATTGTCAGGCCGGATATTCTGCACGCCCACTCTCCTGTTCTGAACGCGATACCTGCGCTGCGCGTCGGCCGCAGTTCAGGTATCCCGGTTGTCTATGAAGTCAGGGCATTCTGGGAAGACGCTGCGGTGGATCACGGCACCAGTCGCGAATGGGGCATGCGATACCGCCTCACCCGCAGCCTGGAGAGTTATGCCCTCAGGCGGGTCGATGCGATAACCACTATCTGCGAGGGATTGCGCGGGGATATTCTCGGACGAGGTATCGCGCCAGAAAAGGTAACGGTCATTCCCAATGCCGTGAATATCGAAAATTTCAGCGTGGGTGATAAACGTGATCAGCAACTGGCTGAAGAGCTCGGGTTGGAGGGCAAGTTGCTGGTGGGTTTTATAGGCTCTTTTTATGCCTATGAAGGCTTGAGCATTTTATTGCAGGCACTACCGGAAATGCTGTCCGGCAATCCTGACATTCGTGTTCTGCTAGTCGGCGGCGGTCCGCAAGAAAAAGAATTAAAGGCCATTACGATGCAACTGCACCTGGAAGACAAAGTGATCTTCACTGGCCGCGTACCTCATGCCCAGGTCCAGCGCTATTACAATCTGATCGATGTTCTCGTCTATCCGAGGCTCCGTATGCGGCTCACCGACCTCGTCACCCCACTCAAGCCCCTCGAAGCCATGGCTCAGGGCAGGCTGGTCATGGCCTCCGATGTGGGCGGCCATCTGGAGCTCATTCAGGATGGGGAGACAGGCATCCTTTTCAGGGCCGGCGACCCGCACGCCCTGGCGCTCAAAGTCCTGAGCGTTCTTTCCAGTCCGCATCTTTGGGCTGGCCTGCGTGTCGCTGCTCGCCGCTTTGTGGAAACCCAGCGTAATTGGCCAGCCAGTGTGGCAAGTTACAGGAATGTTTACGCTCCGCTTGTCTCAAAGGAGCGCCATCAGTGAAAAAGCCCGGCTTGCGCGTTGGGTTAGTGGGGCCTTTACCTCCTCCTTCGGGCGGAATGGCAAACCAGACGTTGCAATTGGCCAGGTTATTGCGAGGGGAGGAGGCCGAGGTAGAGCTGATTCAGGTCAATAGCCCCTATCGTCCTGGCTGGATTGGGAAATTCAAGGGTGTAAGGGCCGCATTTCGTCTGTTGCCCTACCTTGCTCACCTCTGGTTTTCCGCGGGCAGGGTTCAGTTATTTCATGTGATGGCCAATTCTGGCTGGTCGTGGCATCTCTTTGCCGCTCCAGCCATCTGGATTGCCAGGATCAGGAGGAAGCCCGTCATTATCAATTATCGGGGAGGCGAAGCGGATACCTTTTTTGATAAGGCCTTTTTCTGGATAAAACCCAGCCTGTACCGGGCAGATGCAATCATCGTTCCTTCAGGTTTCCTTGAAGCTGTATTTGAACAGCGGGGCTTTTCAACCAGCATCGTACCCAACATTATCGACCTTGGCCGCTTCGGCGCAGGAGCACGTTTTGCACCTTCATCGGGGCCGGATTTCCCGCACATCATCGTTACCCGCAACCTTGAGCCGATTTACGACAATGCCACTGCCTTGCGAGCCTTCACTATTGTAAAACACGCGTTTCCCACAGCAAAACTCACTGTGGCCGGCTCCGGTCCCGAGCGCCAGACACTGGAAGAGCTTGCATGCAGATTGGGCGTGGTAGATGCGGTCACATTTACAGGCCGTCTGGACAACGAAGGCATGGCCGCTGTCTACCGGCACGCCGATGTCATGATCAACCCCAGCCTGGCCGACAACATGCCTATCTCTATCCTGGAAGCATTGGCCAGCGGCGTTCCCGTAGTGAGTACCGATGTTGGCGGCATACCCTATCTGGTAGAGCATGGAAAGACCGCTTTGCTTGTGTCCCCAGGGGATCCGGAAGCCATGGCAGATGCTGTTCTTCTATTGCTCAACGATCCTGCCAAGGCAATGCTTCTCAGGCAGGCGGGCGCCGAATCGGTGCAATGCTACACGTGGCCAAATGTACGTGACCGGTTGCTCTGCGTGTATGACCAGGTTTTGACAAAGTCAGACAGATTCGCGGTAAGTAACAAGTGAGGGCCAGTTCACCAGAAGAAAAAGAATGGTACACGTCGTTTATATCGGGCCTTTTTTTCCCTTTTCACGAGCGCATCAAAAACCATGATAGCGTCGCTGTCCGCAAGGAGCTGGAAATCTCCCAATGGTGGGATCCAAAGCGTCTGGAGGCGCTCCAGCTTTCAAAACTGCGCCGGTTGCTCGCCCACGCAGAAGTACACGTACCTTTTTATCGTGCTCTCTTCTCGGATATCTCGTTCAATCCGGAAGGGGTACGCTCTCTGACGGACCTTGCATATCTGCCGCTGCTCGACAAATCGAGAATTCGCGCCAACACTGAAGCGCTCAAGTCGGAGAATGGGCAGAGTCTGGCCCGCTTTAACACTGGTGGTTCCAGCGGCGAACCGTTGATTTTTTACATCGGCAAGGAGCGGGTCAGCCACGACGTTGCCGCGAAATGGCGCGCCACACGGTGGTGGAATGTGGATATCGGCGACCGGGAGATAGTCGTCTGGGGTTCACCCATCGAACTCGGCGCGCAGGACGGCATACGCGGCCTCCGCGACTGGCTGTTCAGGACGAAGCTGATCCCCGCCTTCGAAATGTCGGAACAAAAACTGGACCGGTTCCTGGATGAAATACGCGCAGTGCGCCCAAAAATGCTCTTCGGCTACCCTTCCGCCCTATCGCATATCGCTCGTCACGCCAATGCACGGGGGCAGCGGATGGACGATCTGGGGTTGCGTGTTGCATTCGTTACCTCGGAGCGACTCTACGATGAACAGCGCCGGCAGATCAGTGAAACGTTTGGCTGTCCGGTGGCGAATGGTTATGGAGGCCGCGACGCGGGTTTCATCGCCCACGAGTGTCCCGAGGGCGGTATGCATATCACCGCCGAGGATATTATCGTCGAGATCGTGGATCAACAGGGCATGCCGCTACCCTGCGGTGAGGCAGGCGAAATCATAGTGACCCATCTTGCTACAAAGGATTTCCCTTTCATTCGCTACCGCACCGGCGACATCGGCGTGCTGGACAGCAAGCTCTGCGCTTGCGGACGCGGCCTTCCCCTCCTCAAGGAGGTCCAGGGACGCAGTACGGATTTTCTCATCGCGCAGGACGGCACGGTCATCCACGGCCTGGCTTTGATCTACATCCTGCGCGACGTGACCGGGATAAGCAACTTCAAAATCATCCAGGAAAGTTTGAATCTCACGCGGATATCGGTGGTTCTGGACTCAGAGCTTGGTCCGGAGACAATTGCGAAAATCGAACAGGGATTCAAGGCCAGGTTGGGCCAGACCGTTGATATCGTGATCGAGAAGATGGCCGAGATCCCGCTGGAGAAATCCGGCAAGTTTCGCTACGTGGTGAGCAAGGTTGCAACGGTTTGATCGAAAGAGCCGCGGCTCTCAACGTCTTATTGTGAAATTGCGTCGTTTCCTGCACTGGCTGTCATCGAATCAAGGGAGCAATTTATAACCGCATCACACCGTCGGAAACGTTATGCAATTGCAATAAAGCACCCCGGAGTGGATTTCGGCTAAAGTCCGAATGCTATTCTCACCGGATAAACAGGCAACATTAGAAAACACAGTTAACCTTTCCATGCCTGGCAGGAATGATTACCCGAGTTCCGGGACCGGCAACAACGGCCTGGCTCACGCTTCGCATAAGTGCAAAATTCATGGAAAAGCAACAAGGTCACACGGAAATCATTGACAAAATCCTGTCGGGCGCCCGCTCGGCGGTGATACTTCGACTGATCGGGCAGGCGGTCAGTTGGGCCAGCACCATCATAGTGGTGCGTTTCATCAGTCCAGCGGATTACGGACTCAATGCCATGCTGGAGGCGCCCCTTGAACTGCTCATGCTGGTCAGCGCGTTTGGACTCGACCTTGCTCTGGTTCGATCCAGGAACGTCGAGCACGAGGAGTTGCGTAGCGTCTTTGGCTGGCTTCTGGTCATCAATGGATTGCTTTTTCTGACCTATTTCTTTGGCGGAAGCGTAATGGCGGTATATTTTGATGAGCCCCGTCTCGAGCAGCTGGCACGGGTTCTGGCTTTTGTTTTTCTTCTGGCGCCCTTCCGCGTCATCCCCAACGCGCTTCTGGACCGCAACCTGAAGTTCAAGTTGAGAGCTTTTGCCGAATTTATCGCGAATATCAGTGCCGCCGTCGCAACGCTGGTGCTCGCAATTCTGGGTTGGGGGATCTGGGCGCTGGTAACAGGGATGCTGGTCAACCGGATCCTTCTGGCAATCATATTGATGATCCTGGAGCCATGGGCCATCACTCCCTCTCTGAATTTCTCGGCCGTGCGCGGGATGATGGCTTTTGGCGGGGTCTTGTCTCTGGGAGGGGCGGTGGTGCTCATCACCGACAAGCTCGCGACCTTTATTGCGGGTCCTGTTTTAGGTGCTGAGCTGCTCGGCATTTATGCAGTCGCTTTTCAGTTTGCCCTATTGCCGCTTGCCAAAATAATGCCGGTGATCAACCCGATTATCTTCCCATCGTTTTCAAAATTTCAGGAGCAACGCGATGTCGCCACGTACTACCTGGGCAAAACTCTGGGTATCGTATCGCTGGGCCTGTTTCCCATCATGATAGGCCTTGCCTGCGTTGCCCAGGAGTTTGTGGCAGCGGTGCTTGGCGAGAAATGGTCGCAGGTCGCTGTGCCGCTCGCACTTTTGTCCATTGTCATGCCGTTCAGAATGACCACCTCTTTTTTACGGCCGATACTGGCCAGCATGGGGCGTGCCGACCTGTCGCTGAAGTCTACGATCGTTGCATTGATTATCTTGTTACCCCTGACATTGATTGGCGCGCATTACGGGGTAATCGGCCTTGTATCGGCCTTGATGGCGACCGAACTGATTGTCGCATTTTCAACTGTCGGCATGAGCAAGGCGGTTCTGGAAACGTCTTTCACAAAAATTGCGCTAAGCTTTCGCCCAGCCATTGTTTCGTCCGCTATCATGGCGGCATGCCTGTTAAGCGCGAAGGCCGTATTTGGCCGTGAGGATAGTCTTGGAAGATTGCTTATCGAAATTACCGGCGGCGGACTTATTTATTTCTTAACGCTGTGGATTTTCTATGGAAAATGGCTGGAGGATGCGATAAAGCTATTCCTGGGAAGGCATAAAGCAAATTCCCCCGCCTAGCAGCCGTCGATCTTCTCCTCAATTCCACCCGCAACTTCGAATTGTCGGATCGTTCTGATCGCGTTTTCATTAAACGGATTTTCAGGCGTCCATCAAATTACGTCATGCGGAAACCTCCTGAACATTTGAATCCTGTTTGCAGGGCCTGGGCGCAAGTGTGCTCTTTAATACTATTCATTCACCGGGTCAATAAGCGAACTCCGACCTATACCGTACGGGTATAATCCACGAATCATCAATTTCGACGTTGCCTGAAGCAAATGACGTTCGCCTCGTTGGCCTTAATGGGACGCAGAAATAGGCTCTTCCGGAACCCTACCTCGTAGCGAGCAAAAGCGTTCGTGCGAGGGTGGCACTATCTTAGGACGGAATCGACAGAGTCGTCCCCTCCGCCACAAACTTGGTTCTATGAGGAGCGAATCGATGGGTTGCTTTACTCCGCCTGATCTAACGGGCAGCACGGGCGCCCGGCGGGACAACGATTCTCAGGTTTGGGCTGCCTGGTTGAACGTAAAGTCTGGCGTCGCAAACGGTGAACGCCAGCAACGATATGCTCGGGCACGGGGCACGGGGCGAATCTTGACGATTTGATGGGGGACCATCCGCATATCCCCAAAACAACGGCTACCGGATGCTGGTGCGGTCTCGGATTTCAGCGGCACGGACGGAAAAAAGATCGTCAGTCTCAACTCAATTGGCAGGCTTATGTTAGTGTGCTCCAAACGTCAATCGGCTAGAAATTTGATGTGGATAATCTGGATTCATGACTTCTATGACTTCTTATAGCGTTGTAATACCCGTATATAAATCAAGTCAGTGTTTGCTGGAACTGGCTAACCGGCTTGATACGGTTTTCGGCGAACTGAACTCAGACTATGAGATTATCATGGTTGATGATTGTTCCCCGGACGACAGTTGGAACGTGGTCTCAGAACTGGCGCGAACCCGGCTCCGTTACAAAGGGGTTCAATTACTTACAAACTCTGGCCAGACCAGAGCAACCATGGCTGGGATTAGAGTTGCCAGTGGTGAAATCGTCATCACTATGGATGACGATCTTCAGCACGATCCTCGACTCATTCCGCTATTGTTGGACGAGTTAGAGAAGAAGGGAGATTACGACTGCGTTTTTGCCTATTTCCCCGAGAAAAAACATGCAGGCTATCGCAATATTGGCTCCAAAATCATAAGCGGGATTAACTCGCGCGCGTTTGGATCCAGCGAGAAGATCAAAGTTTCGTCGTTTCGACTGATGCGCGGATACATGGCCCAGGTCATTCGCCAAAACCAATCGGCAAGCGCTACTGTGGGTGGTCTGATTATTGCAAACGCTGCGCGAATAAAATCTGTTCCCATCCCCCACCACGAGCGGTTTTCCGGCAAATCGAATTACACTCTGGCGAAGCAATTCAAGCAAGCTTTTGACAATATATGCAGCGTGAGCATGCTGCCGCTGCGCATGATCTCCGTGGCCGGGCTATTAGCCTCCGTGCTGAGTGGCGGGTTGCTTTGCTATTTCCTGATCAAATACTTTACGGGTGGTATTTCTCAACCTGGTTGGACGAGTCTTGTGATTTTAATCACGTTTTTTGCTGGATTGATTCTCCTGTCGCTTGGAGTCATCGGAGAATATATTGCTCGCATGTTAGGTGAATTGCAAAAATCGAAGGTCACTATGGTCCGTCGGACTATCGGCTTTCCGGAAGATACGGCCGACAAGAGGGAACGTTTTTGACTGACGCGAAGAAAATTATGATTTTGGGGGCCGGCAACACCGTCACTCCTCTGATTGAACAAGCCAAGCGACGCGGGCTTGTTACAATTGTCGTCAGCCCGGACGGTGATTATAAGGGCTTGAGCCTCGCCGACCATCAGATCCATTGTGACTTTCGTGACACCGAAACGATTCTCAAACACGCAAGACATTACGCCATTGACGGTATTGCCTGCACGGGAACTGATGTTGTCGTTCCCACAATCGGCCGTGTGATCGATGAACTTGGCCTGTATGGAACCGGTTATGAATCCGCTGTTGCATGTTCCGACAAGTGGCTAATGAAGCAGGCTTTGATCAGGTGCGGCGTGATGACTGCGCGTGGTGTAGTTTGCGATTTGCCTGATGCTCTAGGTTTGGCAGTGGAAACGGTGGGCTTTCCCTTGATGAGCAAAGCAGTGGATTCATCGGGCAGTCAAGGCGTCTTCAGGGTCGATCGACCGGAAGAACTTCTTGATGCCTGGAACGCTTCAAAGCAAGCTTCCAGTTCAGGGCGAGTCGTTCTGGAGGAGTATCTCGAAGGCCTTGAATATGGGGCCCAGGCTATTGTTGAGGGGAATCGTGTCAAAACCGTGTTTCTCCACAATGATCAACTGACTCCGCCTCCGAATCACGCGCCGGTCGGACACTCGATTCCCTGCACTTTGAGCCGTGATCAGCAAGCCCGTTCATGTATGGAGATCGCGGCTGCGATTGAGGCTTTGGGTATTTGTGACACGGTGTCGAATGTGGACTTGATGCTTGTTGGCGATACGCCCTACATCCTTGAAATCGCCGCTCGCATGGGTGCGACCTGCCTTCCGGAAACAATTTCCATCTATGGCGGCTTCAATGCCTATGATGCAGTGCTGGCTCTAGCTCTGGGCGAGCCGGTTTTAGTGACAGATATATGCAAGGGAATGCCAAACGCATCTCGAATGATTGAAAGCCCGCAGGATGGTGTGGTACTCCAAGTTCGAGTTCCGGAATCGGTGCGTTCGCATCCAAATCTTCATCGGCTGTCGATCTATGCCAAACCCGGCGACACAGTGCGCCGGTTTCAGGTTGGGCCGGATCGCATCGGGGATGTCATTGTCACAGGCTCATCAGTCGTTGAAGCCGAGCAATTAGCCGCTGATTTGACTTCGCTTGTGGAGGTTGTGTTCGTCTAAGTCTCCCACTGATATTTTTCGAATCAACAGGAAAACAAGATGAGTCAAAATGAAAAGGATCGTTTGGAGCAGATTGCCGGGTTTTATCATTCAACTGAAGCGATCGAGGCTGTGGATCATTTTCATCTCTATTTAAGAGATATGGCAATTCCTCGGGAGGGTGGACGTTCCGCCTTGGAATTGGGCTGTGGCAGTGGGCGATGGACCCGGGTGCTTTGTGAACGCTATCAGGAAGTGGATGCGGTTGATGCTGCCGCCGAACTTGTCGAGCAAGTAGTCAACGAGATGAAGAACAAAGGCGCAACCATTCGCGGGCATGTTAATCTGATCGAGGATTTCCTGGAATCGCCAGGACGCACCTGGCACCATGTCTATTTGACCATGTTGCTCGAGCATGTGGAGGACCCCATTGACATACTTGTCAAAGCAAAAAGAGCATGTGACCCGGATGGTTCCATTTTTGTCGCTGTCCCCAATGCTTCGTCCATTCATCGCATCGTAGCAATGCGTGCCGGCCTGATTGGTAAGATCGACGAGCTGTCCAAAAGCGACTTGAAGGTTGGGCACAGAAGAGTTTATACGTTGGACTTGCTGAAACATCATCTGACCGCTGCCGGTTTTTTCATTTCAGAAGTTACACCGGTCGGATTAAAGCCAATTACGCATCAACAGATGCAAATCTTGCCGGACTCTGTTCTTTGGGCTCTCTGCCAATCAGGCGATCTGGCTCCCAACAATCCCGCCTATTTTGTTGTCAGGGCTACAGCCGGAATGCATGCTTTAACCTGAAAGAACCCGCCCACAAGACGAATGCTTGCCTGATCCCTGACGGTGATTGGCTGGTGAGGGGGCGGATCAGTTGGCTGCCGGAATGAAGCCGAAGCGGGTCAGTGTCAATTCCTGACACTCCCAAGAATAGAAAAAAGAACTGCTGCGCAGGGTAGCATAAAGTAAGTAAAACAACACAACCTCATACCCAACCGCTTGCACAACTTGACATACATAACTTAGAGGCCTGCTAACCCTAATAACCATATTGCATTACTCAGGTATACTTACAGGCATGGAAGTTACTCAAGTCCGGTACAAGCGAATCGTACATTGCCTGCAACTCGGGCTGGACATTATGTGCGGCATGTCGTCGGATCTTCAGCGACTGTCGCCCACCGGGAGAACGCTGCCCTGATGTTTCGATACGCTTCCCTGGTCGGCCACTACGCCGACAGCGTGCGGTTTGCGCGGCTGTCCTCCTCCGCGACCACCCTCCACGAGGTTCCGAGGCCGCTCCAGGTATGCAACCTTCGCGCGCCGGCGGAATCACTGGCTCTACTGCAAGGTTTTGCTGCCGTGTCCCTGGCGAATAACCATGTACAGGATTACGGCGGGACGGGCTGTCGGAATACGCTCGCAGCGCTCGGGCGGACAGGCATTGCTCATTTTGGTCTCGGCGACTACCCTATCTGCGCGCCTGTTTCCGGCAAACCCCGGCCATTGCACGGCAAAACGTGCGCATCCGCAAAGAGTATCAGACTGTGGTCACCGGCAGTTGGGCTGACCTCTTGAAGGTCTATCGCAGCTTCAACGGTCAGGACGTGATGAATCGTCTTGCCGCCGCAGTCATCGGCCGCCTGGAGCAATGAAACGCGGTCTGATCAAACTCGCGTTGACGTTGGCTCTGTTGCTAGCGTTGTTCCACTTGTTGGATATCTCCCCTGCCGGCATCCTCGACCGCCTGCGCAATTTTGGCTTTGTGGTTGTCGCGGCCCTGCTGCCGCTGACATTGATCCCATGGTTGGCCGCCAATCGCTGGGGTTATTTGCTGGGTTTAAGTGGTATCAAAGAGCGCATGCCTGTGCTCTGGGGGCTCAACTGGAAGGCAGCCTTTCTCGGTCTCTTCCTACCCGGATCGCAGGGTTTGGATTTTTTCCGCATCCTGTTCATCGAGCGTCGCCACCCCGGTAGTCGCGGCGTGGCGGGGAGCACGGTAGTCATCGAGCGGATGATCGGTTTCCTGCTGCTCGGCCTGTTTGCCCTTCTGGCCCTGTCCTTTGTCTATGATGAGGAGCGGTTCCGCCCGGTTCTGGTTCTGGTGATGGCGATGAACGGCGGGCTGTTCCTGCTGGTACCGGCGGTCTTTCTGGTACGCTGGAAGGCGCCGGAGCCGGGCAGCTCGCGCAACGCCCGGATGTTCGGCCGGGCGTTGCAGTATCTGCATCGCTTGCACCAGGCGGTACAGCGCTTTCCCTACCGTCTGGGCTTGCTCCCCACGGTGCTGTGGATCGCGGCCTTGCAACTGTCGCTGGTCACTGTCGTTCATCTGCTTTTCCTGGCCTTTGATCAACCAGTGCCCTTCGTGCAGAACCTGTTGCTGTACCCGTTGATCGGGATGTTGACGGTGGTGCCCTTGACCTTGAGCGGGTTTGGGGTTCGGGAAGGGGCGTTCGTGTTTTTCTATTCGCTGGTCGGCGTACCAGCGGAGGTGGCAGTGGGCGTCTCCCTGCTGACCTACCTATTGCTCATCGGCATCCCGTCCCTGCTGGGTGGGCTGCTGCTGCTGTTTGATCGCGACGGGCAGACCGGCATTCCGCGCGGATGAGCAGGACAGGCTGCTAGGCTATCTTTTGAATTTCCCCTTGAATTTTTGTCTCCTGTCAGCGAAACGTCCACTCAGGTCGAACGCATTGTCAGCGATTTTGCGAGGGTTTGATAGGAAGGGGGATGCCCCGAGGCATATCCGGATAAATAATAACGTGCAGGTTCGAAATGATTTTCCGCGGTAAAAGGCGCCAGGAATTTATCGGCTACCAGTTCCCTCCTGATAAAAAAGGCATTTGCTCCGGATAAATTGCAACCTACAAGGCAGTATCCCATTTTATGCAGATTGACCTCGAGAAATTTCAGCGAGGCACCAAAGCAATCATCGCCCACCCATGTGTGCTCCGCGGCATAATCCATGCAAAATAGAACGGGCGGCGCAAATTTGGCGTTATATTCAATCATGATCACCCGTGGACTGATGCAGGATATGGCTTGAAGCACATGGTAGTCATTTCCATCGATATCTACTGACAAAAGATCAATTTCGCTCTGTGTGATATCGGATGAAATCAGGTCATTAATATTCGACCTCGTAATAAAGGACTCGGTAACCTTTAATTTTCCGCTTTTTATAATGGGGGAAAAATGATTACGAATATTGGCAATCGCCGTGGAAGAGGCGTCAATCCATAAACCCTGCCAGTCGTCAAACAGAAGGGCGAGCGTGTTGTTTTCCAGCCCATTTCCGATCCCGAATTCCACAAATGTCTTGTTGGTCGTGCCAATCCTGCGGAATATTTCTCGTATGATTCCATCCTCATCATTTTGCGAATATATCTTTCCTCCGAAAGGCATTAGACTTTTAGGCTCCCGATAGCGTATATCGGCTCTCAGACGGTCTATTTCAGCCCGTACCGAAAGCTGATGGGTTCGATCGGCGTTGGCTGTCATATCTCCAAGCGAAACCGCCAAATGACGTGCGAATCTTTTCAGTTCTGTCAGCATGATTGTTCTGCTCTGTTATCGCCAAAAGGCTCGGATGGCCGCCACATCCAATTGATTATGTCAAAAAAGGCCTGCATTCCAGATTCTGATGAAGCCCAAATTCTTTCGAGCTTTTAACAGGTATGGTGTCTCCGGTTACGCGAATGATGGAAACCTGGTAATCCAGGGATTTCCATAGATCGAGCACATCATCTGGCGAGCAGTTGGCTCGTGCCAGATTGTCCAGGTCTAGCTCCATGAAGACAAGCGGGCGGAAGTGCGTGATTGTTTCCCTGGCACCCTCCAGTGCCTTTATTTCAGCTCCCTCAATATCGATTTTGATGACATCCACGTGTTTTAGGGTTCGGTCCCGGACATAGTCGTCCAAACGGATTAATGTTACCGCTTCGGAAACCTGCCGTGTCTCTTCGCCGCGGACAGTATAAAGGCTGGCCGCGCCGCTGTTATTCATCTCCCCAGTCTGGGAAGGCAGGAAAAGAACGGCTTCACCTGGCTGATCGTAGAGTCCTCTCCGGTTGAGAACGATGTTTTCGAAGCCGTTCAATTCAATATTGCGAGCCAGTCGGGCAAAATGATGCGCACTTGGCTCAAACGCATGCACTTGCCCGCGGTAGGCCCGACGGGCTGCTACAAGTGTAAAGCTGCCGATATTGGCGCCCACGTCGATGAAAACCCCGTTTACCGGCAAATGACGTTTGAGAAGCACGATGACGCCTTCATCAGCTTCCTGAAAGCCTTGCCAGAATATCTGAGACTCGATGTGGTCCGAAAGCAAGGTGACGATCCGGATATTGTCATCAAAAGTGGTTTCCAGTTCCAAAGGAGGATCAATCCGGGAGAAGCTTTTCCGGAGCCTCAGTATCAGCCTCCATGCCCAATGCTTTAAAACATCTGATCCCAGTGCATTGCGTACAATAGTTTGCAACAGGCGAGCCCACACTTTTAACATTTGCCGTCGTGACCTCTAAAAAACCATCATGAATAGACCACCGACAGGCCTGACTTTGCGGATCCGCTGCCATTCATCGGCTTTGCCCAACCTGTGCCGCCGCGTATAGCACTTTGGCATGGCATTCAGTGCTCCTTTCCCAGGAAAAGTCGGCTGCTCTGCGCAGTCCGGCGGCGACTTGTTCCGGCCTGAGGCCGGCTTTGCTACAAACAAGCTGCATGGCTTCCAACAATGCTCTTTCATCGCGCGGATCGACAGTCAAAGCCGCCGCTCCGGCAACTTCGGGGCATGCCGAAACATTCGATGTGATAACGGGACATCCAGACGCCATAGCTTCGACGATAGGCATGCCGAAGCCCTCATACAGAGATGGAAAGACGAAAGCGAGCGCACGCCGGTAAAGCCCGGCCACCTCCTCTGTCGTCAGGACATTCGAGAGCACCCGCACACCGTCGATTTTTTCATACCGGCCGGCACTATTTCTTGGAATTTTTAGCACAAGTTCAACATCATGGCTGCGTCTGAGCTGGCGAAACGCCCGCACAACCCGATGGATATTTTTACGTGGCTCGTCATTGGAGATATGAAAGAAATACGTTTCCGGTTCCATTCCGGAGTGAGGCGTGAATATTTTCTCATCCACCCCGTGATGGCAAACATGAATCCTTTCCGCGGGAACGTTCGTGAACCGTATCGCTTCTGCTTTCACAAAAGCAGAAACAGCGATAATACCTGCCACTCCGGTATGAGCCTCATGCCAGAGCGCGCGCTTACGTTTTGCATATCGGTCCGACATGATCAGACCTTTAAAGGTGCGGAAATACTCCCATCCGTTGAGAGCCACGGGCGCGAATCCATGGACCGTCACTACCAAGGGAGGAAGGTGGCTTCCCAGCAGAAATTCCGGAGGGGGATTGCCCCCGCCGGAACGAATATCCCATAGGACATCAACCGATTTTGGAAGGTTTCTCTTATCTGCGAATGGTATGACTATCACGCGGTGCCTGGGCAGGCATCTCTGGACATTCTCGGCATAAACCCTGAAGCTCTGAGGAATTTCAGGCCCCTGATAAACGCCAACGCGCAGCCCGGTATCTGTCATTTGATTAATTTCCCGCCAGGACGTATTTTATTGTCATGCTGAGATTCATGTAGTCCCACGCGTACGTGTTAATACTCACCATCCCGCAGCCCCACTAGGTGCGACCGGGCGCATAGAATCGCAAGGGGAAGGACAGGATCTGGTAGCCGATGGGTACGATCGCTTGTCATTTCGCGATAGAGACCGTTGCTGTAGAACCCTTGCCGCAGCTAACCCTTGCAATCGCGTATCATGGTTCAAAGGGTATTATCCTATGGACAGAAACGGCAATAATTTTTTTCCGAACGATCATCCGTTAATGTGAAAAATAATTTTTATGATTTATCGAAATGCAGAGTATTTGTGTTCCTCATTCTCAAAAGCGAAAAGTGAAAGTCGTGCGATAGTCGCAAATTGCCATAACTTATTCCTGCAGGGTGAATGAGCTATCAGTTTTCTGCAAAAAAGAGCGAGAGTCTCGGAAGCTGTAGATGACTTATAATGTCGCGATCACCTCAACCGCATATACAAAAACTTCCGAATCCTAGAGGTCAAGGTTAAACCTCTTGAGTATACCAATAAGAGAAAACTCTTCCAGCATGGCAGTGTTTGCGCCTACTGTTTCCATCATTATTCCTACCTATAATTGTGAGGCCTATATCGCCGAGACGCTCAACAGCGTACTCAGCCAGACTCTCAGGAATATTGAACTGATCATAGTCGATGATGGCTCCACGGATCGTACACGGGATATCGTGGCCTCCTACGGCTCACCTGTCCGGCTCCTGAGGCAGGCGAATTCAGGCGTATGCGCAGCCCGCAATTACGGAATCCGGGAGGCGTCCGGCCGGTATATCTGCCTGATGGACCATGACGACTACTGGTTTCCCGATAAGCTTGCGCTTCAGGTGGAGCAGATGGAAGCGAATCCGGAAATCGGGTTGGTCTACAGCTCATTTATCTGGTGGCATCCCGACGAAAAAGGCGTGTTTCCCGGTCCTGACAGCTTTGACGCGGCATCATTCCCCGCCGGCATCGACGAGGAATTTTCGGGCTGGATATATCACCAGCTCTTGCTTGATTGCTGGATATTGACCAGTGCAGCGTTGATACGCGCGGAAGTGTTCGATAAGTGCGGAGCATACGACGAATCTCTTCCTTATAGTGAGGATTGGGATCTCTGGCTGCGCATTTCGCGCGAGTATCCGGTTATCAAGTTGAATAAACCCTTGACGCTATATCGTCAGCACCCACAACAGGGAAACCGAATGGCGAGGGATATCGACTATCGGACCGAACTGCTATGCGGTGCAGCCGCAAAATGGGGATTGTGCAGTCGCGATGGCCGTTGCATTACCAAGCGTAAGTTCATACAAAATATCGCGTACTACCAGATGGAATTCGGCCTTAGGCATCTTGCATCGGGCAACCTGAAGATCGCCAATCATTCTTTGGTGAAGGCCTGGCTGAAGCACCCCGTCAAGTTGAAAACACTCGCATATATCCCCGCGGGGTTACTGGGGTGGCGACCGAAGTGGTAAGCAGGTTGCGTAGTGTTTTCGAGCGGTTATAAGCATTCTTGGAGCCATAACCAGGTGGGGCATGCGTATTTTTTGATCGCGGATAAGGCAGTCTCAATACTTGCGTATCCATTTTTCGATTAACCATACGGGCTTGACCAGCAACCAGCTCCAGGAAGTATAAATTCGAAAGAACTTGATCCTGTAGTCAGCGCGCTCTTGATTAAGATAACGGATTTGCTCAAGCAGCTCCACATTCCATTTTTCCCGATAAGCCGAAAAATCAGCCGCGACACTGTCGATCATTTCATACTGATGCTCGTTTTCAACCGTCATTTCCTTGAAAATTCGATATAGCTTGTGAGCCATCAATGACAGTCCTTCGTTTGCACTCCCCGGCATTTCCAGTACATCGGCTTTATGGTGGCGAAGATCAGGAGAAACAAATTCACTGATATTCTCGCTTGCTTCATTTACCGGTATGGGGAAGACAAGATGTGCTTCCCGTTCTATTCTTGACAATACCTCGGCAGGATTCTTGACAATCTGGTCAAAATCAATAAAAACTCGTGGTAGTCCCCTGGAATACAACTCGGCAGACAGCGAGTGGCTTAACCACAAAATCAATGCCTTTTCTCTGGAAAAACCGTCCCGTTTCTGCAAGGATGCAACCACCTCGAACGGGTTTCTGTTCATACAGATAAAAGTTGGTTTAATCTGCCGGGCGTTCAGAAGGGGAAGCCACAATGGCAGCAATCGGCACATGCGGGGATCCTTGAGTGCCCAGATAGAAGTGTCCGAAAAATCGCGTTCCACCAGTTTATCCAGCCGGTCAATAAACGGTTGAATCACTTTAGCCTCCCGCCATTTATCGCCCAAGGGCAACAGGTCATCCCACTGTGAGCCCAGGCCTAATAGTATTTCATCATGTGTATCGACAATATCCTCATGCTCCCAGAATCCTTTTTCGTTAACGCCCTTCTGGGGCGCATACAAACGCCTTCCCATCTTGACGCCCACGTGGCTCAGCAGTCCCGTTAGCAATGAAGTCCCGCTACGGTGCATTCCCAAAATGATCAACGCATTGTTATTGCTCACTCAAACCTCTGTTTATTCAGATCAAGATGCCGTTATTTGTTTAATACGGATGTCGACAAAATTTCCTTAATCGGCAAGAAAATGTTATTCGAAGCGAGCAGAGCCTATGGTGTGCGTATTGCAGCGGGTGTATAGGCGGCGCTCCTGCGTAACCCGCGCCGCCATCTCTGGCGTATGCAATCCCGCCATCCTGTTTACGTGATATGCCTATCCGCTAATAGCCTCGTGCATATAATGGCATACGGCAAAAACCCGTCCCCATTTTAGTCCAACTTGCAATGGCGACGCGAAAGTCGCCCGTAATTCTGTATTGTGCGAGTAGAAGCTTGCTGCCATAATTATTTCAACTCCTTGTTGGTCAATAAAGGCTATACGCTTGATCTTTACGCATAGTCCGGGTAGAGCAATCAGCCATGGAATTTCGTTGAACGCGCCAGGACGAACTCCAGCATTTTCATCGCGTGATGAGCTATCCGATTATCTCACTGGACCTAATATTATTATTGCGTCAGTTTCAGATGCAAGAACTGACAGCAGAACTGACAGCAGAAAATGAAACGTTTCCCACGATCTTGAACCGCAGGGCAAGCTGATTAATTGAATAGATCAAGGGTTGCGCGCCTTTAGCCGTTAGATTGTGTTGATCTGGATATAATTCAGGTCGTAAAAAAGAAGGCTCAAGGCTAAAGACATGAATAAAAGTACCAATACCGTGTGGCACAGTGCCACAATTACCCGCGGCCACCGGGAAAGGTTGAACGTACATCGTTCGGTGGTATTGTGGTTCACCGGTCTTTCCGGCTCGGGTAAATCCACTTTGGCGCATGCGGTGGAGGACAGGCTTTATCAGCTGGGCTGCCGCACGTTTGTGCTGGACGGCGACAATGTGCGGCAGGGTCTATGTTCGGATCTTGGTTTTTCGGTTCAGGATCGATCCGAAAACATCCGCCGTATAAGCGAGGCAGCTAAACTTTTGGTCGAGTCCGGGGTGATCGCGATGACCGCGTTTATTTCGCCGTTCCGAGCTGACCGCCAACGGGCGCGCAGTATTTTTCCACATGGGGATTTCATCGAAATCTTTTGTGAAGCCAGCCTGGATGTGTGTGAACATCGTGATATAAAAGGCCTCTACAAACGGGCCCGGGCTGGCGAGGTAAAGGAGTTTACGGGAATCTCGTCACCATATGAGGCACCCGTTAATCCAGAGCTGACGGTAAGGACGGGGGAACTGCCGCTTGAAGATTGCGTTGCACAGGTGATCGAATATCTGCAGCAACGCAATGTCTTCAGGCAAAGCCCGAATGGCAAAGATGAAAGCAGCGATCAAAAGGGCCGGGCAGAAATCGTTAGCCATAGGGCAGATTGACGGTTTATTTTGATGAAACTCAATCGGATCAGGACATCACAGTTGACGATGATTCTCCGCAATATCCTCTTCTTTGTTTTGTATCGTAAAGAGACGCGAACGGCTCCAAATCCCGGCGTGCCAGCATGAGAGACATTCTCGTCACCCTGATCGTCTTTGGTTGGCTCCCCCTGGTCTTCAAGAAGCCGTATATGGGCGCGTTGATGTGGGTGTGGATCAGTGTCATGAACCCGCATACCCAAGGGTGGGGATTTGCTACGACATTTCCGTTTGCGGCAATTATCGGTGGGGTGACAATAGTTTGCCTTGTGTTCTTGAAGGAGGAAAAAAGGTTCCCCGTCACCCCGGTTACCGGCGTCTTTATCTTTTTCGTATTATGGATGAATGTGACCTCGTTCTTTGCTATTTATCCGGACGAAATATACGACCAGTGGAACAAGGTCATGAAGATCATGCTGATGACTTTTGTAGTGTTCATGCTCATCAAGACAAAAAAACATATTCAGCTTCTCATCTGGACCATAGTCATCTCCCTGGGATACTACGGCGTCAAGGGCGGCATTTTTACGATAGTAGGTGGTGGAGTGAATATGGTCTTAGGGCCCCAAGGAACTTTCATTGGGGGAAATAATGAAATCGCTCTGGCGCTTATCATGACCATTCCCCTGATGCACTATCTGCAAACCATTTCCCCAAACATTTGGGTGCGCCACGGCTTGACGGCCGCCATGTTGCTTTGTGCGCTCGCCGCGCTAGGCTCCTACTCGCGCGGGGCTCTGCTGGCGATTGCAGCGATGGGTGCATTTCTATGGCTTAAAAGTCAGCACAAGGTCCGCATCGGACTGCTGTTGATCCTCGCTATTCCGCCGGCAATCGCGTTCATGCCCGAGCAATGGTCGGAAAGAATGGATTCCATTAATACCTATGAAGAGGACGGCTCCGTTCAGGGGCGTTTCAATGCCTGGTGGATGGCCTATAATCTGGCCAAGGAACGGCCATTGACAGGCGGTGGCTTTGAGGTGATTACGCCTGAGCTGTTTTACCTTTATGCCCCCCATCCAACGGACCTGCATGCTGCCCATAGCGTTTATTTCCAGGCTCTCGGCGAACATGGCTTTGTCGGGCTCGGATTGTACCTGTTACTGGGACTCTTAACATGGCGGACAGGTTCATGGATCATTCGAAATACGAGAAATCTCGAAGAATACAGGTGGGCCTCCAACATGGCGACCATGATCCAGGTGTCGCTCATTGGTTTTGCCACAGGCGGAGCATTTCTCAGCCTGCTCTATTTTGATGTGCCGTACTATCTCATGGGGGTCATGGTGGCGACTCGTGTTCTGGTGGCAAAAGAATTGAAGCAGAAAGGCTCGTCGGTTTCCGATAAAAAAGGCACCGGTTCTACACGTCAATTTGGGCAGATAAATCCGATACAACCCCAGGCCCAGGCCCAGCCCCAGCCGATTGCTCGAGATTCCGGCTAGGCATGGATATCGCTATCGGAAGAACTGGAAGCCGCAGTTCCTTTGCCAATTATCTGGCCGCTCTGGCCGTATTTCCGGGCCTTACCTATGGAAACGCCTGAGCGGGGCTACACGCAAGCTCCTGTTAAGCCTATTCCACCACGGCTCACATCGCCGAGCCGCGCGTTCCTGCAACTATTTTCGCCAGGTGGTTTGCACAGCCGTTTGTCCATATTGATCTATCACCGAGTGCTGTCTCGGCAAGACCCTTTATTTCCAGACGAAAGCGAAGCGGAAGCGTTTGATCGGCAAATAGGGCATCTTGCAGCCTGCTTCAGAATCATACCGCTTGGGGACGCAGTCCAGTGCTTGGGTAAGGGGACGTTGCCGCCGCGTGCCGCCTGTATCACCTTTGATGATGGCTATGCGGATAACGCGGAAATCGCCTTGCCAATTCTGCAAAAACATGGAGTCTCCGCCACTTTTTTTGTTGCGACCAGTTTCCTTGACGGTGGGAGGATGTTTAACGATACGGTGATAGAGTTAATCCGTTATGCGCCGGGAAGCACAGTTGATCTTGACAGTTTAGGCTTGGGAAGGTTTGAGATCGAAACAATTCCTCAACGCCGCCAAGCCATCTCTCACCTATTGAGCAAGCTCAAGTACTTACCTCCCGCATCGAGGCAATCGAAGGTGGAGGCAATGTGTGCGCTCATCCCCGTCGTCCCCGCTACCAATCTCATGATGACCTCGGATCAGGTCAGGATACTGCACGCGGCAGGGATGGAAATTGGCGGGCATACGGCCAGTCATCCTATTCTGGCGCAAATGGAAAATAGCGCAGCTTGCGCCGACATTGCCACTGGCAAAGAGATGCTCGAGGGGATTATCCGCGCGCCGGTGCGGCTTTTTGCTTACCCAAACGGCAAGCCGGGGCAGGACTATTTACCGGATCATGTTAGTATGGTCAAGAATCTTGGCTTTGATGCGGCGGTTTCAACGGCCCATGGAGCAGCCAGAACGGGCAGTGATCTGTTTCAGTTACCGCGATTCACGCCGTGGGACCGCGAGCCGGTACGTTTTACCCTGCGAATGGTTCAAAACCTGCTGAGGGCAGTAGAAACGGTATAGCGGCCATTTCAAGATACGGCATTACGAATTTCTAACGAACCCACTATATTTACTTATGGATAGGCCGATTACGGGTTTCGAGCTCGACAGCGAAGGAGATCCCATAGCGCTTCTCAGTTGCGGGCATATGCAGCATGTTCGGCATAATCCGCCATTTATCAATCGCCCCTGGGTTACTACTGAGGAAGGCCGCAACAGCATGATGGGACAGACGCTCAACTGCGTTCGATGCGATAAATTCGAACTGCCCGATAATTTTATTCCTTACAAGCGGACGGCGGTCTTTACCGAGGAATCTGTTCCCGGCGCATTGAGAAAAGATCACTCCACAAAAACCGGTGTGTGGGGAAAGATTGTCGTGGAAGAAGGAAAACTTCGCTATCGCGTATCCGACCTGGGGGCGGACGTGGAATTATCTCCGGACAACACCGGAATTGTCATTCCGGAAGTTCTGCATAATGTGGAACCGCTGGGCGCAGTCCATTTTTTCGTGGAATTCTATCGGGCGCCGGATAAGGCTACCTAATAATTATAAGGCTGCAGGGATATAAGTAATTGGCATAAATTGCGTGGGTGTTATCGGGTATCCGGACTAATTCCCGGTGTCAGCATGGGTTGATGATTCTTTCCTGAAGCAAACACTGTCATTCTCGGAGTGGATATACCCTGTCTTTGAATGTCATGGGTTCCGCATTTGCGGAAACGGAAAATAAGCAGCACAACCGGTCCCCCGCAACCGGTAGATTTTCGGTTCGGGGAGGGGAGGCGCAACGGATGTGGCAATAGCAACAGCCCAGCCTGATCTTTGACTTGAGTCGACAATTGGCGTGTAGCCTTCGATTGGAAGAAAAAAAGCGTGGAATGACGTGCCCCAGTTTGAAAGCCCCCTGGAACTTAGTCCGCGATTGAGAGGGTGGCTTGCCTGCAACGGATTAATGACCGGGCTTTGCTCCGAACCAGCGTAATCAATGTATCCGTCGAGATCCCTGCGCAGAAAGGAATTTTCATGCGTCCACCAGAAAGATCCGGGATGTTCGCCATCCAGAAACGAAACAATTCCAAGGCCATTGCCACTTCCCGCCCAATTGACAGCGTTTACCAAATGTCCCAGCGCGCCGTCCCAACAATCGGTTGAAGTAAACAGGGGAGCGCATTTGCCATCACCTTTTGAGGAACGCGAATCATCCGGAATATTTCCAGTGTCTCCGCGGATTGTATGAAAATCGGCATCGGCGGCGGTAATAAAGGTTCGATCTCCCCGGGCAGCTTCAATCGCTGCCCTGTTATCCAGAATGCCGCTGTAATCCGGCACTGCTGGCGGTCCATGTGCCGATCCGGTAAGAAAAGCTTCCCCGCTTTCAATTACCAGAACATCAAACGCGGCAAAATCCGGTGCCACGCTGCCTGCATCCCAGTAAGTCAAATTCCAGCCTAAACCGCTGGTTTGAGGAAGAGTATGAACAATTTTGGAGAGTTGTGAAATTTTCTGCCGATATTCGGAGGCCTGGCCAGCATAGGTGTACCACAATACATTGATAGAGGCGCTTTGCGCTGATGAAGTAAAGATGAGGCTCGTGGCCAGCGCCGTAAAAAAAATCCAGGGACGAATGCTTCTCATCGTAACCCCTTGTCAAGTTAAGGGAACAAGCAATAATCGTAGCTTGATATTCGGAAATTACCAACAGGTGACGACATCCTGCCTCCCGCGCTTTTTTTAGAAATTCACAACGCAAGTATGGACTTTCCATTGACTGTCGGGCTCAAGCAGATTAGAATCCGCGTGTTTTGAAAATCAGTCAAGCCAAGCCTTGAAAATCCGGTATGGCCTAAGAAGAACCGAAGAGGGCGCCGGCTGGGAACGAAAATCAGGTCTTCCGAGAACAGATTTGCAACCCGCCTAATGTCACATCAAGCAGTTGCTTTCTGACACGCCAAAAAATATGCCCTGGATACGAAACAAGCCAGTTCGCATTGTCATGCGTTGGCAGTTGATCGTCACTGTGGCGATGGTGCTGGCCCTCGGCCTGGTGCGGGGATTTCACGGCGCAGCTTCGGCATTGTTGGGAGGAGTGGTCAGTATTATTTCCGCTGCCGCTTTTTCGGCAATTATCTCCCGGTACCAGGGGTCCACTGCGGGCGGCGTATTGATTACGGCACTGAAAGCGGAAGCGGTGAAAATCATCGTTATGGTTGTCCTGCTGTGGCTCGTGCTGACACTGTACAAAGATGTTGTCGCGGTCGGATTCATCGGAACATTTGCGCTTACCGTCCTGATTTTCGGAATGGCGTTGTTTGTAACGGATGACGCAAAGGTTGCACGAATAAAATAGTTTGAACGGATAAAAAATGGCATCAGGCGCAGAGCTCACTCCCACTTCATACATGGCGCATCACCTGACGAACCTGACAGGTTCGGTCGGTGAAGGCGCGTTCTGGACAGTGCATATCGACACGCTTGTAATGTCGCTGCTGATCGGTATCGTCAGCTTCGGCTTTCTGTGGTGGGTCGTGCGCGGCGCTACCTCCGGCGTTCCCGGCAAGCGCCAGGCTTTTGTCGAACTGGCCATCGAGTTTATCGACGGCCAGGTCAAAAGCACTTTCCATGGTGACCGGCACGCATTTGTCGCCCCGGCAGCCCTCACTGTGTTTGTGTGGGTGTTCATGATGAATGCAGTCGATTTCCTACCCATAGACATTATGGCGGCGGTATACGAATTGCTGGGCTTGCACAACTGGCGCAGCGTTCCCACCGCCGATGTGAACACCACATTCGCGCTTGCGCTCTCCGTCTGGCTGCTGATGATTTTTTTCAACGTGAAAGTCAAGGGGTTGGGTGGCTGGATACATGAACTGGTCTGCACCCCCTTCGGCAAGAACCCCCTGTTATGGCCGGTCAACATCCTGTTTAACCTGGTCGAATACGTTTCCAAGCCGCTTTCCCACTCCCTGCGTCTTTATGGAAACATCTATGCAGGGGAAATCATTTTCCTGCTGCTGGGCATGTGGGCCGCTACCGGTTTGGCCGGCACCGTATTCGGAACGCTGCTGGGCGCGGGATGGGCCATCTTCCACATTTTAATCGTCACATTACAGGCTTTTATTTTCATGATGCTGACGGTTGTTTATCTTTCCATGGCGCATGAGTCACACTGATTCAACGCTGTCTGTTTATCAAATCACTATTTAACTACCACGACGAGAGGAAAACGAGATGGACAATTTGCAATACTTGGCGATGATTCAGGCCTATACGGGCATTGGTATCGGCCTGATGATCGGCCTCGGCGCAGCGGGTGCCTGTATCGGTATCGGCATCATGTGCAGCAGCTTCCTTGAGGGCGCTGCGCGTCAACCGGAAATGATGCCGACGCTGCAAGGCAAAGTGTTCCTGTTACTCGGATTGATCGATGCGTCGTTTATTATCGGGGTTGGTCTGGCAATGCTCTTTGCGTTCGGCAATCCATTGCTGGCCGTCATCAAATAATAATGCCGGCTCTCGGTACCATTCTCAGAGGCTAGCCATGAATATCAACTTCACGCTCATTTCTCAGGCGATGGCGTTCGCCATATTTATCTGGTTCACAGTCAGGTTCGTCTGGCCTCCACTGATGCGCGCCATCGAAAACCGGCAGAAAAGCATCGCCGACGGACTGGCGGCAGGCGAGCGGGGCAGGAACGAACTGGAATTGGCCAGCCATCGTTCCGCCGATGTGGTGAGGGAAGCCAAACACCGGGCAACCGATATCATTGCCCAGGCAGAAAAACGCGCCGCCGAGATCGTCGAAGAAGCGAAGGCGGCAGCGAAGGATGAAGGCGATCGCATTCTCGTGGGCGCCAAGGCAGAGGTCGAGCAGGAAGTATTTCGTGCAAGGGAAACCCTGAGGCAACAAGTGGCGGATATCGCTCTGGCGGGCGCCACAAAAATTCTGCGCCGGGAAGTGGATGCCAAAGCGCACGCGGATTTGCTTGCATCCATCAAAGCGGAACTCTAAGCGATGGCTGAAGCTCGTACGATTGCACGGCCTTACGCTGAGGCGGTTTTCAAGTTGGCGAAAGCTAATGAAGAGCTGCCTGCATGGTCTGGAATGCTGCAACTTGCCGCGGCAATCGCTGCGGACGGCCAAATTCGGTCGCTCATCGGTAATCCAAAAGTCCCGCCAAGACGCTTGGGCGAACTGCTTCTCGACATATGCGGCGACAACCTCAACGACGAAGGCCGCAATTTCGTTTTGCTGTTGGCGGAAAATGGCAGAATCGAAATATTGCCCGAGGTGAGTGAGCTGTTCGAGCAACTCAAGACCCGCCATGAAGGCGTGTTGAGCGCGAACATTATTTCTGCGTTTGCCGTGAGCGATGCTCAATTGAGAGATCTGGTGACCGATCTGGAAATCAAGTTCAAGCGAAAAATAGAACCCAAGGTAAGTATCGATCCGGAATTGATAGGCGGGGTGAAAGTTGAGATCGGCGATGAAGTGCTCGACGCTTCTGTGCGAGGTAAACTGGAAGCCATGGCTGTTGCACTTAAAAGCTAGGAGCTATTTGAAATGCAGTTAAATCCATCCGAAATCAGTGAACTGATAAAAAGCAGAATTGAAGGACTTGCCGTCTCCGCGGAAGTCCGCACTCAGGGCACTATTGTTTCAGTCACCGACGGTATCGTGCGCATTCACGGCCTTTCCGACGTGATGCAGGGCGAGATGCTGGAATTTCCCGGCAATACTTACGGTCTTGCGCTCAATCTCGAACGCGACTCTGTCGGCGCGGTGATCATGGGCGAATACGAGCACATTACCGAGGGCGATATCGTCAAATGTACTGGCCGTATTCTTGAGGTCCCGGTAGGCGAAGAACTGATAGGCCGGGTAGTTAACTCGCTAGGGCAGCCGATCGATGGCAAAGGCCCGATCAAAACGCAACGTTCCGAGCCGATTGAAAAAATTGCACCGGGTGTGATATGGCGGCAATCGGTGAACCAGCCCGTGCAGACAGGGCTTAAATCCATTGATTCAATGGTCCCGATTGGGCGCGGCCAGCGGGAATTGATCATCGGCGACCGGCAGACAGGCAAGACGGCGGTGGCGATAGATGCGATCATCAATCAGAAGGGCGAGAACATGACGTGCATCTACGTCGCGATCGGACAGAAGGCGTCGTCCATCAACAACGTAGTGCGCAAGCTTGAACAACACGGAGCGATGGAATACACGATCGTGGTGGCTGCCACCGCGTCTGAGTCGGCGGCGCTGCAATTCATTGCGCCTTACTCCGGTTGCACCATGGGCGAGTACTTCCGCGACACCGGTAGAGACGCGCTCATCATTTATGACGATCTGACCAAGCAGGCATGGGCTTACCGGCAGATTTCGCTGTTATTGCGGCGACCGCCCGGACGAGAGGCTTATCCTGGCGACGTGTTTTATTTGCATTCGCGTCTATTGGAACGCGCCGCGCGAGTCAGTGCGGCATATGTGGAAAACGCCACCAATGGCGCAGTCAAGGGAAAAACGGGTTCACTTACGGCGCTTCCGGTCATTGAGACCCAGGCGGGTGACGTCACTGCTTTCGTTCCCACCAACGTTATTTCGATTACCGACGGCCAGATCTTTCTGGAAAGTGATTTGTTCAATGCCGGTATCCGTCCGGCCATCAATGCGGGTGTTTCAGTATCTCGCGTAGGCGGCGCGGCACAGACAAAGGTTATTAAAAAGCTGGGTGGCGGTGTGCGTCTCGCATTGGCCCAATATCGCGAGCTAGCGGCATTTGCGCAATTTGCCTCCGACCTCGACGAAGCTACGCGCCGACAATTGGAACGCGGCAAGATGGTCACGGAATTAATGAAGCAGCCTCAATATGCCACCTTGAGCGTATCCGAGATGGCGATTACCCTGTTCGCCGTCAACAAGGGATATCTGGATGATGTCGACGTGAGGCGTGCACTGGCGTTCGAGTCGGCGCTGAAAGGCCACATCCGCAGTAAATACGGCGCCATCATGGACAAAATAGAGACCACGAAGGATCTCAACGCTGAGACCGAGAAGGAACTCGACGACGCGATTCAGGATTTCAAAAAGAACGGAACGTACTAAGCGATGGCCGGCAGCAGAGAAATACGCAACAAGATCAAAAGCGTAAAAAATACGCAGAAGATCACGCGCGCCATGGAAATGGTGGCGGCTTCCAAAATGCGGAAGGCGCAGGAGCGCATGAAGAAAGCGCGCCCATATGGCGACAAGATCCGTAATGTCGCTGCGCACATGAGCCGTGCCTACACCGAGTACCGGCATCCATTTCTGGTGGACCGCGACACGGTGAAACGGATCGGCATTGTTGTGGTGACGTCTGACAAGGGTTTGTGTGGTGGACTCAACACGAACGTATTGCGTATGGCGGTAAGTAAAATGAAGGCCTGGGAAGCGGAGGGCGAGCAGATCGAAGCGTGCTGCATCGGCAACAAGGGCCTCGGATTCATGAACCGGCTTGGCGCCAATGTCATTTCGCACGTAGTAAGCCTGGGCGATGCGCCGGATCTGGAGAAATTGATTGGCGCCGTAAAAGTCTTGCTGGATGGTTACACCCAGGATCGCTTCGATCGCGTATATATTTTTTACAACCGTTTCATCAATACGATGAAACAGGAACCGGTGATGGAACAGTTGCTCCCGCTTTCCGACGAGCGTCTCAAAGCGGGTGACGGCCCTACCGGTCAGCGCGGCGTATGGGATTATATTTACGAACCTGAAGCCAAGCCAGTGATAGACGACATCATGGTGCGGTATGTCGAGGCGCTGATTTACCAGGCTCTGACAGAAAACATGGCGTCCGAACAATCGGCGCGAATGGTGGCAATGAAAGCCGCGTCGGACAACGCCGGGAATGTGATCAATGAATTGACGCTGATTTACAACAAATCGCGCCAGGCCGCCATTACCAAGGAATTGTCGGAAATTGTCGGGGGCGCGGCAGCCGTTTAAATATTTTGATTTAGCATTTTAGGGAACAACATGAGCCAGGGAAAAATTGTTCAGTGTATCGGCGCGGTGGTCGACGTCGAGTTTGCGCGCGAAGAGATGCCGAAAGTGTATGACGCGCTTGTGCTTGAGGGAACGGAGCTGACGCTCGAAGTACAGCAGCAGTTGGGAGACGGCGTGGTGCGCACGATTGCGCTTGGATCCTCTGATGGGCTGCGCCGCGGCATGATGGTATCGAATACCGGCGACCAGATTCAAGTCCCCGTCGGCACCAAGACTTTGGGTCGGATCATGGACGTCCTCGGCAGGCCGATCGACGAGATGGGGCCTATCGGTGCTGAAAAAACCATGTCGATTCACCGGAAGGCGCCGGCATTCGACGAGCTTTCCGCTTCTACCGAACTGCTGGAAACGGGTATCAAGGTTATCGATCTGGTCTGTCCATTCGCCAAAGGCGGAAAGGTAGGGCTGTTTGGCGGCGCGGGCGTGGGCAAGACAGTCAACATGATGGAACTGATTCGCAATATCGCCATCGAGCATAGCGGGTTTTCCGTGTTTGCCGGCGTGGGCGAGCGGACTCGTGAAGGTAACGATTTCTATCACGAAATGAAAGATTCCAACGTGCTGGACAAGGTCGCGCTGGTTTACGGGCAAATGAACGAGCCGCCTGGCAACCGGTTGCGCGTGGCACTGACTGGTCTGACTATGGCGGAATTTTTCCGTGACGAAGGCCGCGACGTGCTGCTCTTTGTAGACAACATCTATCGTTTCACCCTGGCAGGTACCGAAGTATCGGCCTTGCTGGGCCGGATGCCATCCGCTGTGGGTTACCAGCCGACACTGGCTGAGGAAATGGGCCGCCTTCAGGAACGCATCACATCGACCAAGTCCGGTTCCATCACTTCGATTCAGGCCGTCTATGTGCCGGCCGATGACTTGACCGATCCGTCTCCCGCCACGACTTTCGGTCACCTTGACGCAACCGTCGTGTTATCGCGCGACATCGCTTCACTCGGGATATACCCGGCAGTGGATCCGCTTGATTCCACCTCGCGCCAGCTCGATCCGCTGGTGGTTGGCGAAGAGCACTACACTACCGCACGCGATGTGCAGCAAACCCTGCAGCGTTATAAGGAATTGCGCGACATCATCGCGATTCTGGGAATGGACGAACTTTCACCGGAAGACAAACTGGCTGTGGCGCGGGCGCGCAAGATTCAGCGTTTTCTTTCACAGCCCTTCAACGTTGCGGAAGTATTTACCGGTTCGCCCGGCAAATACGTATCCTTGAAAGAAACCATCAAGGGTTTCAAGGGCATCGTTGCGGGAGAGTACGATCACTTGCCGGAACAGGCGTTCTATATGGTTGGCGGCATAGACGAAGCGGTCGAAAAAGCCAAAACTTTACAATAACGAGATAGCTTCATGAGCCTGGCCTCGCAATGCAACTGTTATCGGCGACAAAAACAGGCCGGACAATAAATGATGAATGGGAACTAAAATGGGTGTGTTTCACGTTGATATCGTCAGTGCGGAGGAATCCATCTATTCCGGCCCTGCCGAGTTCCTGGTGGCGCCGGCCGAAGCGGGAGAAGTAGGCGTTTATCCTCAACATACGCCCATGCTGACCCGGATCAAACCGGGATCGGTGCGCATCAAGGCGCCGCTTCAGGAAGAAGAGTTGGTCTACGTTTCCGGTGGTATGCTCGAGATTCAGCCGGACGTGGTGACCATTCTAGCCGACACTGCAGTGCGCGGGGCCAATCTCGACGAATTGAAAGCGATTGAAGCCAAGAAACGAGCGGAAGAAGCGATGAGAGACCGGTCCTCCTCCATGGACTATGCACGGGCACAGGCTGAACTGGCCGAAGCGATCGCGCAACTGGCAGCGATTCAAAAACTGCGGAAACGCGGGCACTGAACAACCTGGACTCCAATTAAAAAGGGCGGCAACAACCGCCCTTTTTAATTGGATAAAAGTAAACGTTCCCAAAAGCTTCTGGCGCGGCGGAGTAAGCGCACCATATAACTGGTGCAAGCCGGAGTCCACAAAAATACCGCGAACTTCGTCATTCCGGCTTGCGAGCAAGAGGTCATATAACTTCCACTCAACCTCCGCGAACTCATCATTCATCCGCCCCAAAATACCGCAGGTTTCGTCATTCCGGACTTTGACTCGAGGTGCAGCAGGAAGTATTGCAGCGCACGCGTGAGCCAAAATACTGCGTGTTTCGTCATTCCGGGCCTGACCCGGAATCCAGTAATACCGCTATCCCATCATTCAGGCTTGACCCCCGAATCCAGTAATACCGCTATCTCGTCATTCCGGGCTTGACCCGGAATCCAGGGGTCCATACCAACATGAGCAGTTTTGCACGTCACTAAATAACAACTTCCGCCGGTACGACGTCTATACTTCTACTTCCCATATTCGCCCGATCAACAACAATGAGAATAACGCAAGTTCAACTCCATTATTAGTGCGACATCACACTTGGCGTTCAAGTGCGCTATGTGATAAATTAACCCTAGCAAAAACGCTGGCATGAAACCCCTGCCATTCTTTAAATTCAAGCGACATTGATGGCGACTGCATGCCTGGAGTAGGCCCTGTCGCTTGTCCGACATTCCTTACCGTCCTCTCATTGATGTGTCTAAACTGAATATTGTCATTCTCGCTGCCGGACTCGGCAAGCGCATGAACTCCGCACTGCCCAAGGTTTTGCACCCATTGGCGGGCAAGCCCCTGCTGACACACGTGCTCGACACGGCCCGCGCATTGTCGCCGCGGAGAATTTGTGTTGTCTATGGACATGGTGGCGAAGCTGTGCCTCAGGCAATGGGCGACCCGGCGCTTACCTGGGTACAGCAGATGCCCCAACTGGGCACCGGCCATGCATTAATGCAGGCGCTGCCGCACCTGGATAAACATGGTATGACGCTGGTGCTGTACGGCGATGTCCCGCTGACCAGCATCGAAACGTTAAAAAAACTGATCGCAATAGCGGGCGAAAAGACGCTGGGTCTGCTGACTGTGGAACTGGTTGACCCATCCGGCTACGGTAGAATCGTGCGAAATAGTGTAACAACCAAAATCGCCGCCATTGTCGAGGAAAAAGATGCGAGTCCATCGCAGCGCGAAATCCGCGAAATCAATACCGGCATCATGGTGATACCGAATCAATATCTGCACGACTGGCTGCATAAGCTGGAAAACAACAATGTTCAAAAGGAATATTACCTGACCGACATTGTCGCGATGGCGGTCAGGGATGGTGTCCACGTAGAAGCCACACAGCCGGACTATGCCTGGGAAACGGTTGGCGTCAACAGCAAGGCGCAGCTTGCGGCGCTTGAGCACGTCTATCAGAACGAATTCGCAACAAAATTGCTGGAACAGGGCGTGACCCTGGCAGATCCCGGCCGTATTGACGTTCGCGGTCAACTTGTCTGCGGAAGAGATGTCGAAATCGACATCAACTGCATTTTCGAGGGCGACGTGCAGTTGGACGACGGCGTGAAAGTGGGTGCTCACAGTATCCTGAAAAATGTCAAAGTAGCGGCGGGATCGGTGATCGCACCGTTCAGCCTGATCGAAGCTGCTGAAATCGGAAAAAACTGCCGCATTGGCCCCTACGCCCGCATTCGTCCAGGAACCAGGCTGGCCGATGAAGTTCATATAGGCAACTTCGTTGAAGTCAAGAATAGCGCCATTGCCGCCGGCAGCAAGGCAAATCATCTGAGTTACATCGGCGATGCCGTAGTGGGGAAGAATGTCAACGTTGGTGCGGGGACGATTACCTGCAATTATGACGGCGCCAACAAACACCAGACGATTATCGAAGATAATGTTTTTGTGGGCTCCGATACGCAATTCGTCGCGCCGGTAACAGTGGGGCAGGGGTCTACTATCGGCGCAGGCTCGACAATCACCCGAGACACGCCGCCGGAGCAGTTGACATTGTCACGCGCCAGACAGACAACTATCGAGGGATGGCAACGGCCAGTCAAAAAATCGAAAGCCGACAAATGAAACATGGGATGAACGAATTCTCCCAACCTTGTTTTTCCCGGAAAGATAGTCGAGAGGAGAGCTTCAAATGTGTGGAATAGTCGGCGCGGTAGCAAAAAGCAATATTGTTCCCACCCTGCTGGAAGGTTTGCGCCGTCTTGAATACCGCGGTTATGATTCCGCCGGGATTGCGCTTAACAACGGTGGATTGCATAGATTACGTACCACCGGACGGGTTGCGGAATTAAGCAAACTCGCGGACGAGCAACACTTCAGCGGTGAGACCGGCATCGCTCATACCCGCTGGGCCACCCACGGCGCGCCTTCCGAGCGTAATGCCCATCCACATTTTTCTGGTGAGAAATCAAGGGTGGCGGTGGTGCACAACGGCATCATCGAAAATCATGAGGTGCTGCGTCAGCATTTGCAGAACGTCGGATTCACGTTCACTTCCGATACTGACACCGAAGTTATCGCCCACCTTATTTCGTTTCACCTCAGGAAAAACCCCGATCTGTTTGAAGCAGTATGCCGTTCGATAGGCGAGCTGGAGGGTGCTTACGCAATCGCGGTAATGGAAGAGGCGCGGCCGGAACGCATAGTTGTTTGCCGCAACGGGGCGCCGTTGTTGCTGGGATTGGGCGAAAACGGCAACTACGCGGCCTCGGACGCTTCTGCCCTACTGCAGGCCACCCGGCGCATGATCTACCTTGAAGACGGTGACGTAGCCGAATTGCACCGCGATGAATATCGCATTGTTAATTGCCTGCCCGATCATGCACGCAAGGAAGTCACTCGCTCGGTGCAGGAGAGTGAACTGACCAACGAGGCGGTGGAGATGGGTCCCTATGCTCATTTCATGCAGAAGGAAATTTTCGAGCAGCCGGGTGTCGTTGCGAATACGCTGGAAATGGTCATCAACGCTCAATCCATTTCCCCAGGTTTATTTGGCAGCGAGGCTGAGAACGTTTTCAACAATACCGATAGCATTCTTATACTGGCCTGTGGCACCAGCTATCATGCCGGACTCGTCGCCCACTACTGGCTCGAAACCGTGGCGGGGCTCCCCTGCAATGTCGAGATCGCCAGCGAATACCGCTACCGTAACCCGGCAGTTGGCCCCAACACCCTGGTGGTGGGAATCTCCCAGTCCGGTGAAACAGCCGATACCCTGGCTGCTCTGAGCTATGCCAAATCAATGGGGCATCGCTATAGCCTTGCGATTTGTAACGTGGCCGAAAGCGCGCTGGTTCGGCAAACCGACTTGCGCTTCCTCACCCGTGCCGGACCTGAGATCGGCGTAGCCTCTACCAAAGCATTTACGACGCAGTTGGCCGCACTGATGCTGCTCACCATAACACTCGCAAAAATGCGGGGCAGATTAACCGGCGAGGCCGAGCGCGAGATGATCGCCGCCCTGCGTCATCTGCCTGTTGCGCTACAGCATGCGTTGCAGGTCGAACCGCAGGTCAAAGCCTGGGCCGAACGATTCGCCCAAAAAAGCCACGCACTGTTTCTGGGCCGGGGCATGCATTATCCCATCGCCATGGAAGGGGCGCTTAAGCTCAAGGAAATATCATACATCCACGCAGAAGCCTACGCAGCCGGGGAGCTGAAGCATGGCCCGCTCGCGCTGGTGGACAAGGATATGCCGGTAGTCGCCATCGCCCCCAACGACACGCTGCTGGAAAAACTCAAATCCAATCTGCAGGAAGTCCGCGCGCGCGGCGGCGAACTTTATGTTTTTGCCGATGCCGATTCCCGTATTCAGGAGAGTGAAGGCCTGCACGTCATCCGTCTGGCGGAACATGCCGGTCTGCTCAGCCCCATCCTTCATACCATCCCGCTGCAATTACTTGCTTATCACGTTGCGCTGCAAAAAGGTACCGATGTGGATAAGCCGCGGAATCTGGCTAAATCGGTGACCGTAGAATAATTAAATTAATTCGATGCGATAACTTCGACTTAATCTGACAGATGATGTCGCGTCTAAAGGGGAGCAAACGACGCTGATCGATAGTTCGATGGCCGCCCCAGGCGGCCAGTTCGTTTCAATCATTACGACCCTGTCCGTTGTCTTTTGCGATCCTGTCTCTGTGACTGCGCACGCGCGCCACTAATAATTTCCTCTTGGGCCCGGAATTCAAATATGCGCGGTAGCGAATGGAAGCCGCAGATCTACTTGAGTTCTTCACTACAAGCTGATTCTTCTCGTTCTTGACTTGTTTTTCGCTATAGCTTCATCTATAAACAAATGCAGATGGCCTTTTATCGAAGTTCACCTATTTATTCCATAGAGGGCATTCAATCTGAAGGATCAAACCAAGATAAAGGAGAAGATCATGTCAGACATTAATATTTTTACCAGTGGCGATAATACTGAGGAAATGCGTTGCACGTTATCAACATCCAATGGGCAAGCAAGTGCATCGAAATTCTGTCTCGCACAAAATTCAGATAGTTGTTTTCAAACACTAGCGATAACGCTCAGCCGTCTGCCCGGGGTAGGTGCCGAAGAGCCACAAAATCCCGATAGTTTTCTCGCCGAAATCTCGGAACGACGATGTGACGTACCAGAGCCGATGGATAGTGCCGGTTCCATACGTACCCGCTCGAAAAAACGTGCAACGGGAGTCGATGAGCAATAGCTCGCCCAAAGTCCCATCTGAGCTCTGCTGCCGAATCACCCCGGCACCGGCATGGCGCAACCATCGATAGCGAGGTCTAATTCCACGAATCGAAGACAGACCACTGTTCTTGCTGCTTCAGTCGTCCGTGCGACCAAAACTGGGGGTTATCCTCTATTTCATAGCGCAGCTTCCGGTTGTCCGGCGGGTAATAACCACGCCCTGTTTCACCCCTGTCTTCTAATTCTCGGCAGCGGGCCAGCGTCCCGATCACTTGTGTTCCAAGTCCGATTCAGGCATCAACCACTTTGCTCCATCCCGATCGCCACCAATACGAAGACCGAGTCGAAGAGAAAGGAGCGTCCGGCAACACCATTATCTAAAATTGTCGAAAATATCAAAATCTCGCCTATGAAGCATGGTTGAAGGAGGCAGCACGCCGCCGCCCTCTGGCGCCATCTCGAAAGAGCCGCAAAAAAGCGCGCCAAAGATTCGCCAAACCCAAGCAAAATGAGCAACTGCATCTATTCTTAATGAGAATAGCGGGTGTCTGCCAGGCAGGAAGGCGGGGTTCCACAAACCTTGATATAGAAAATCCAACTATGGAACGAGAAGAAGATCCGCTATGGTACAAGGACGCCATCATCTATCAATTGCACGTCAAGACGTTCTTTGATAGCAATGGCGACGGCATCGGAGATTTTCCGGGCTTGATCTCCAAGCTCGATTATCTGCAGGAACTGGGCGTGAACACGCTCTGGCTCCTTCCGTTCTATCCGTCGCCGGGGCGCGACGACGGTTACGATATTGCCGACTACCACAACGTGCATCCGGATGTTGGTGACATGGCGGACTTCCAAAAGTTCATCAACGAAGCGCATCGCCGGGGGCTGCGCGTAATCACCGAACTGGTAATCAACCACACTTCCGATCAGCATCCGTGGTTTCAGGCGGCGCGGCGTGCTCCCAAGGGTTCGATCGAGCGCGACTACTATGTCTGGAGCGACGACGACTCCAAATACAGTGGCGCGCGCAGCATTTTTACCGACATAGGACGGTCCAACTGGGAGTGGGATGAGGTAGCCCAGGCCTATTACTGGCACCGCTTTTTTTCCCACCAACCGGACCTGAATTTCGCCAGTTCCCATGTCTTCAACGCCATCATGCAGGTGATGCGGTTCTGGCTCGATGCAGGGGTTGATGGCATGCGCCTTGATGCGATGCCTTATCTGTGCGAGCGCGAAGGTACCAACTGCGAGAACCTGCCGGAGACCCACGCGGTGATCAAGCGCATGCGGGCCGAACTGGATAAGCACCACCGCAACCGCATGTTTCTGGCAGAAGCGAATCAGTGGCCAGAGGATGTACGCGAGTATTTTGGCGATGGCGACGAATGCCATATGGCCTTTCACTTTCCCCTCATGCCGCGGATGTATATGGCTATTGCGCGCGAGGACCGCCATCCGATCGTGGAGATCATGGAGCAGACGCCCGACATTCCGGACAGCTGTCAGTGGGCGGTGTTTCTGCGCAATCACGATGAACTGACCCTGGAGATGGTTACGGACCGCGAGCGGGACTATCTCCATCAAACGTATGCGGTTGACCCTCAGGCGCGCCTCCACCTCGGCATTCGCCGCCGGCTCGCGCCACTGCTGGACAATGACCGGCACCGAATTGAACTGATGAATCTGCTGCTGATGACCATGCCGGGATCGCCAATTCTCTATTATGGCGACGAGATCGGCATGGGCGACAACCTCCTTCTTGGCGACCGCAACGGTGTGCGGACCCCAATGCAATGGCTGGGAGGACTCAACGGGGGATTTTCCACCGCTGATCCTGGACAGCTGTTTCTATCGCCCATCGTCGATCCCGTATATGGTTTTGCAGCCGTGAATATGGATTCGCAGCGTCGCAACTTATCGTCGCTGCTCAACTGGACGAAACGTCTGATTGCGATGCGAAAGGCACACCACGCCTTCGGACGGGGCACACTCCGCTTTCTGCGACCGGGCAACCGCAAGATTCTCGCCTATCTGCGCGAGCACGAGGATGAAACGATTCTGTGTGTGGCAAATATGTCCCGGACGGCGCAGGCAGTGGAGCTGGATTTGAGTCCGTTCAAGGGCAGGGTACCCGTTGAATTGATGGGTCTCACGGCGTTCCCCCCAGTCGGCGAGTTGCCGTATCTTCTCACCCTGAGTGGGTATGGGTTCTATGCCTTTCGCCTGGCCACGGATGTTGTGGCGCCCCCGTGGCACGAGGAGCGCCAGTTGTCACCGGATCTGCCTGTACTGATACTCGTGGAGACCGGGTGGGACACCTTGTCTGGCCGCAATGAGGACAGCGGAGGCAGGAACCAGTTGATGGCCCGGCGCGCACGGGAGCAGCTTGAGCGGCAGATCCTGCCGCGCTTCTTCCGTTCCCAACCATGGTTCGGAAACAGGAATACGACCGTGGAAAAATTCGAATTCGGCGAGATGCATGAGTGGTTCACCGAATGCGGCAATTGGCTGCTAGCCATCGTTATGTTAACGCTCGGCAGTGGTGAAACGCATCGCTATGCGGTGCCACTCGCCCTGGCGTGGGAGGACGAAGACGAGAGTCTTGTGGGCAAGCTGCTCCCTGCGACCCTGGCAAAGGTGCGGCGGCGCGATCGAATGGGGATGCTGTTCGACGCATTCTGGGATGATGGTTTCTGCCGTGCGGTGATATCGAGCATGGAAGAGGGCTCGACGCTCGCCTTTGATAGAGGGCAGGTTTGCTTCCGGGCAACAAGTGCTTTTCCCGGCCTCGCCCATCCAGGGAATAAGACGGAGGTGACACGAACCGTATCAGAACGCGGTCGCCTGCTGGTAAATCTGGGTGACCGGCTGGTGTTGAAGGGTTATCGCTGGCTGCTCGCGGGTGTACATCCGGAACTGGAAATGTCCCAATTCCTGACGGAGACGGCGAAATTCACCCACATGGCACAACTGGCCGGCACCGTTGAGTACTTGGATGACGAGGGGGACGGTGCAACGCTGGCGATCCTGGAGCGTTACGCGGAAAACCAGGGTAGTGCGTGGGCTTATACACAGAACTATCTGGAGCGGTACCTGGACGAGTGCCGTACACAGCAGAAGCGCCCCATTGATTCGCGGCATGCCGCCTATATGGCTCTTATCAATACGCTGGGCCTGCGCACGGCTGAATTTCACCAGGCACTTGCGCAGCCGGATCCGGCCGCTGCCTTTGGCAGCCAACCGATCACGCACGAAGATGTTGCCGAGTGGGTGAACAATGTTCGAACCCAGATGGACGAAATGTACACATTGCTGGAAGCGCAATTGCCGCAACTGCCCGATGCGGCGAAGCTGATCGGCAACGACCTCCTTGCAGCTCGACCGCGGTTCTACCGGCGCATCACTCGCGCGGCAGCGGTACGCCCCAAGGCGATGAAGGCACGCTGTCACGGCGACTACCATTTGCGTCAGGTGTGGTTGTCAAACAATGATTTTCTGATCACCAATTATGGCAGCGGGCCTGAACGGGCATGGCGGGAGCGCCGCTGGAAACATACCCCGCTGCGCGATGTGGCAGGCATGCTATTTTCGTTTTGGGAGGCAGCCGCAGCCGCGCTGGAGCATGTGACCGCAGAATATCCCGCAGCAGGCGCTGCACTGCAGCAGCATGTGGAAAACTGGCGAGCGCTCGCAACCAGCGATTTCTTCAAAAGCTATCGCAGGGCAATGAAGGGGTACGCCCTGTTTCCTTCCGATGCGTCGGCCGTCGATACGCTGGTCACGCTGTTCATGGTGGAAAAGGCCGTTGCAAGCGTGAGCAGCGCGCTCTCTGAACATTTGAAAACAGCGGACGGGTCCATGCGGCGGTTAATCCAGCTACTGCAACGCAGGAAATAGGATGTACGCGTGCTGACGCGAACCTATGACATGCCCCATGGGGCACAAATCACAGAACAGGGAGTGCGCTTCGGTCTTTGGGCGCCCAGCTGCAAACAGGTGCGGCTGTGCCTGACCGATGGGCGGCAGGAGCAGGTGCTCCCCATGGACGCACGCGGCGGCGGCTGGTTTAAGTTGACGGTACCGGAAGCGGGCGCGGGAACGCGCTACCGGTTCGAGGTGAACGGCGCCCTCCGCGTTCCAGACCCGGCTTCCCGTTTCAATCCAGACGATGTGCATGGCGCAAGCGAGGTGATCGATCCCGCGGCCTTTGCCTGGCGCGACGCGACGTGGCGAGGACGCCCATGGGAAGAGGCCGTGATTTATGAGCTGCACGTCGGTACGTTCTCGCCGGAGGGAACCTTTACCGGAGTGACTCAACGGCTGGACTATCTCGTGGAACTAGGGGTCACGGCCATCGAACTCATGCCGGTGGCTGATTTTCCCGGTTCGCGAAACTGGGGCTATGACGGTGTCCTGCCCTATGCGCCTGATAGCCGCTATGGCCGCCCGGACGATCTAAAGGCATTGGTTCAGGCGGCACATGCACGAGGCCTGATGGTTCTGCTTGATGTGGTCTACAACCACTTCGGGCCGGAGGGGAATTATCTCTACGTTTATGCAAAAGAATTTTTTACCGAGCATCACCACACACCTTGGGGTGCGGCCATCAATTTTGATGGTGCCCACAGCCGGGAGGTGCGGCAGTTCTTCATTCACAACGCGCTATATTGGCTGCAGGAGTATCACCTGGACGGCCTGAGGCTCGATGCGGTGCATGCTATCATCGACGATTCAAATCCACACATTCTCGTCGAACTGGCGGAGCGCGTACATTCCACTATTGGACATGAACGCCACGTTCATCTGATTCTGGAAAATGACGCCAACAATACGCGCTATCTGGGACAGGGGTGGTACGTCGCCCAATGGAATGATGACATTCACCATGCGCTGCATGTCCTCGCAACCGGGGAGAGCGATGGGTACTACATGGACTATGCTGACGATCCCGTGCGACACTTGGGACGCTGTCTGGCGGAAGGATTTGCCTATCAGGGAGAGGTATCAGCCTACCGGGAGCACGCGGCGCGCGGTGAGCCGAGCGCTAACCTGCCACCACAGGCCTTCGTATCCTTTCTGCAATCTCACGACCAGGCAGGCAACCGGGCTTTCGGCGAGCGCATTACGCATATCGGTCACGAGGCCGCGATAGGTGCCGGGGTTGCCGTCTATCTGCTGGCGCCAAGCATTCCCATGCTGTTCATGGGCGAGGAGTTTGCTGCGAAGTCGCCTTTTCAGTTCTTCTGTGACTTCGGGGAGGAACTGCGCAGAGCCGTGACGCAAGGTCGGCGCCGAGAATTCGCCCGGTTTGCGCGCTTTGACGACGCTGCAATGCAGGCCGCCATACCAGATCCCAATGTGGCGCAGACTTTTCTCAACTCAAAAATCGACTGGAATTCCCTCAAGGAGGAGGTGCATATTGGCTGGCTGGACTATTACCGCAACCTGTTGAAGCTTCGGAGGGAAGTCATTACACCCCGCCTGTCCGGAATGAAGGGTCGCTCCGCGCACTTCGAAGTGTTCGCAACAGGTGGCCTGCGAGTGCAATGGCAACTGGGTGACGGCTCGACGTTGCGGCTGCTGGCGAATTTTTCGAGAGAGAGCGTGCACACGGCCGCGCCAGCCGGCCACATCGTATTTGCCTCCTCGCTTGGTGCAGCAAAAAATATGCTTGGTCCTTGCTCCGTCGTGTGGACGCTTGAGCCGGTCCCATTCGCTGGCGGGAGGGAAATATCCCGTTGGGATTTCGGGACAATAAATACTGGGTCATCCCGCCAGTCATCGTCAAAAATCCGAAGCTAAGGGAAAGCTAAAGGCATGAGCAATCCGCTTGATCAATTGTGCGATTTGTATGGCGTGCTGCCCTGGTACAGCGATATCTGGGGAAATATCCACCACACCTCCAAGCCCGCCAAGCGCGCCCTGCTAGGCGCATTGGGGGTGGCAGCAACTACTGAAGATGAGGCTGCCGCATCCTTGTACGCTTTCAAGCGGCGCAAATGGGAGCGCGCGATGCCCCCGGTACAGGTGGTGCGCGAGTCGGCGCGGCCTTACCGCATTACCATCGCTCTCCCTGTTACCGAAGATAAACTGGTCTATCGCTGGTATTTGCGTAGGGAGTCTGGTGCCGAGGACGGCGGAGAATTCACACCCTCAGAGATGGAAGAGATCGAGCGCTCTCGTGTTGACAGTCTCGATAATCTCGACGGGCAGGAATTCGTGCGGCGCGCGCTGGCGCTGGACCTCCCAGTGGAACCAGGCTATCACCGCTTCTCGATCGAACGGGCAGACGGTCGCGGTGTTGCTGGCGAGATGCCGTTCATCGTTGCCCCCGCCGCCTGTTACGAGCCGCTGTCCATTGAGGGCGAGGGGCGCGGGTGGGGGCTTGCCCTCCAGCTCTACGGCATACGCTCCGAGCGAAATTACGGTATCGGAGACTTCGGGGATCTTCGCCGCGCGATCGAAATTTGCGCCGACGCTGGTGGAAGCACGCTGCTGCTCAACCCGCTTCATGCGTTATTTCCAGACGCTCCAGAGCACGCGAGCCCATATAGTCCCTCCAGTCGCACCTGGTTCAACCCGCTTTATCTGGATGTGGAGGCCATCCCCGATTTTCCGGAGTGCGAGGAAGTGCGCTCAATGGTACTTGCGCCACAGTTCCAGGCGCAGCTACGGGCGCTTCGCGCCGCCGAACAGGTGGATTACCGCAGTGTCGCAGAGGTGAAATCGAAAGTTTTCGGTTGCCTGTACCGGTATTTCCGCAGTGTTCACCTGAGCCAAAGTACCGACAGGGCGCGAGCTTTTCGCGCCTTCCAGTCCGAACACGGCGAGAGCCTGCGCAAGCAAGCGTTGTTCGAGGCGCTACAGGAGTATTTCCGTGCACAGGACAGCGCGGTATGGGGCTGGCCTGTCTGGCCGGAAGCCTATCGGGATCCAGATGCGGCGGAGGTGGCAGCGTTCTGCGAGGCCCATCTCGACCGCGTGGAATACTTCGAATACCTGCAGTGGCAGGCTTCGACGCAGTTGGGCGCGGCCAGGACGCAGTCATCGGAAATGGGACTCGGTGTGGGCGTGATGCTCGATCTGGCAATCGGTGTGGCGGAAGGCGGCGCCGCTACTTGGGCGGAGCGCAGCCTTTATGCACTGGACGCGCGTGCAGGCGCCCCGCCGGATGATTTCAACCGTCGCGGCCAGGATTGGGGGCTGCCCCCCTGGATTCCCCATCAACTGACCGCGTCGGCCTACGCGCCTTTCATCGAAACGCTGCGGGCCAATATGCGTGGTTCCGGTGCGTTGCGCATAGACCACATCATGGGACTGCGCCGTCTATTCTGGGTCGTGCGAGGTCTGCCCGCAGCGGAAGGCGCATATGTGCTCTATCCGTTCGAAGATATGCTCGGCATTCTGGCTCTCGAGAGCCAGCGGAACCGTTGTCTGATAGTAGGCGAGGATTTGGGGACAGTGCCGGATGAAGTACGCGAAGCGTTGCAGCCCATGAATGTGATGTCGACACGGCTGTTGTATTTTGAGCGTCGCGACGACGGAAGGCTGAAACCGCCGCAGGAGTATCCTGTGAATGCCGTCGCGGCGGTGACGACTCATGATCTCCCGACCCTGGCTGGATTCTGGCAGGGCCTCGACATTGATCTGCGCGACGTGCAACATCTGTATCCTGATGATGAGTCCCGCAATCGGCAGATCGTTGAGCGCGCGGCAGACCGCGCGCAGCTATTGGTGGCGCTGGAGGGCCAAGGCGTGCTGCCGTCGGGCAGTGGACTACACCAGGTCGGCTTTCCCGAAATGACGGCGGAGCTCGCGGCGGCGGTGTATACCTATCTGGCACAGGCGCCGTCCAAGCTCCTGCTGGTGCAGATGGAAGACGGCTTCGGGGTGCGCGAGCAGCCGAATTTGCCAGGCGCGGTAGAGCCCGCCTACCCTTGCTGGCGGCTCAAGCTCCCGCTCAATCTCGAGGAGTGGCACAAAAGCGCCCATTTACGCGGTATATTGCTTGCGCTGCGGCGGGAACGTCCAGCATCGCAGATGCCGGGTTCCGCCAGTCCGGTAGCCAAACAGGGTATAAAGCTGCGGATTCCGCGGGCAACTTACCGGCTGCAATTGAATCGCGACTTCAACCTGAGACAGGCTGCGGAATTGATTCCGTACCTGGATGAGTTGGGTGTCAGTCACTGCTATCTCTCACCCATTCTCAAGGCGCGTCCAGGCAGTCGCCACGGCTACGACGTCACGGACCATGGCAGTCTCAATCCCGAGGTTGCCAGTGCAGCTGACTTCGAACAGTTCGCCGTTGCCTTAAAGCGGCGCGGAATGGGCCAGATCATGGACTTGGTGCCCAATCATATGTGCATCACGGGTAGTGATAATGGCTGGTGGCTGGACGTGCTGGAAAACGGCCCGGCTTCCTGTTTCGCCCGCTACTTCGATATTGACTGGTATGTTATTGGAGAGCACCTGCCGGGGCGCGTGCTGCTGCCTGTACTCGGCGACCATTACGGCGCAATCCTGGAGAATGGCGAACTCAAACTTGCCTTCGACTCCGAACAGGGTTCGTTCAGCGTCTTCTATTACGAGCATCAATTTCCCGTGGACCCGCGAGAGTATCCACGCATTCTGGGTCACGAGGTGGAACGGCTGCAGATGCGGCTGGGCGGCCAGCACCCGGAGTTTCTGGAACTCCAATCCCTGATCACGGCCTTTAGCCACCTGCCATTGCGCGACAACGTTTTTCCCGAGGCAGTGGCTGAGCGAGCCCGGGACAAAGAAATACACAAGCACCATCTGGCCTCCCTGTCGGCGATGAGCGCGGACGTTGCACAGTTCATCCAGGAGAATGTGTCGGTATTCAACGTGTTCAACGATGGCGCGTCGGATGACACCAGGAATCTTGATCTTCTGCACGAACTGTTGGAGGCCCAGGCCTATCGTCTCGCTTTCTGGCGTGCGGCTGCGGACGAGATCAACTACCGCCGCTTCTTCGACATCAATGATCTGGCGGCGCTACGCATGGACAACCCGAAGGTGTTCGAGAGCACACACCGGCTGGTGCGCGAGTTGCTTGCACGAGGGTATGTCGATGGGTTGCGCATCGATCATCCGGACGGTTTATACGCACCAAAGGAGTACTTGGAGCGCTTGCAGGCAATGGCGGCGGCGCTTTCTCCGGGGCCGGTGAAAGACGACGGCAAGTCGCTGTACATTGTGGTGGAAAAAATACTTGCTTCCCATGAGCATCTTCCGGAGTCTTGGCCGATCCACGGCACGACCGGCTATGACTTTGGCGCCATTTGCACCGGCTTGTTTGTCGACAGCCACTCTGCTGACCGTTTCACCCGTATCTATCAGCGCTTTATTCGGGCACGACCGGACCTGGACGCAATGGTGCGAGCGAACAAGCATCTGATCATGGAAAGCGCCCTCTCGGGCGAACTACAGGTGTTGGCTACACAGTTGGCGCGCATTGCGAAAGGCGATCGCCGCACCTGCGACTATACGTTCAACAGCCAGCGCAGCGCGCTGGCCCAGATCGTGGCAAGCTTTCCGGTTTACCGCACCTATGTCTCCGACTGCGAAAGCTCCGCGGAAGACGCCCGCTATGTGGATTGGGCGGTTGGGGTAGCGAAAAAGCGCAGCCAGGCGACCGATACCAGTATCTTCGATTTCGTGCGGGATGTGCTGCTGGCGCGACAGGCCAAGGGTAAGAGCGACGCATATCGGAACGCGGTTTGTACCTTTGCCATGAAGTTTCAGCAGTACAGCAGTCCTGTGATGGCCAAGGCCATGGAGGACACCACCTTCTATCAGTACAACCGATTGATATCGCTGAATGAAGTCGGCAGCGAACCGCACCGTTTCGGCGTGTCGCTCGCGGCATTCCACAGGGTGAATCAGGAACGCATGGCCTGTTGGCCGCATGCAATGCTGTCCACCTCGAGCCACGACAATAAGCGATCGGAAGATGTGCGAGCGAGAATAAGCGCGCTCTCCGAAATACCCGATCAATGGAACCTCGTCATTTCACGCTGGAGCAAGCTCAACCGCAGCAACCGCCGAAAGCTGGATAAGGATTATGCGCCGAGTCGCAATGATGAGTATCTGCTATATCAGACTCTGCTCGGCATATGGCCCTTTGACACCCTGGACGGGCCAGGCGACGCAGCCGAGTTGGCCCAACTCTCTGATCGCGTCACCGCCTACATGCTCAAGGCTGGACGTGAGGCGAAAGTGAATAGCTCCTGGATCAATCCAAACAGGGAGTATGAGGAAGCGACGCAAGATTTTGTGCGGACACTTCTCTCGCCTCAATCGGTCAATCTGTTCCTGCGTGATTTCCTGCCGTTCCAGCAACGGATTGCGTGGCTGGGCGCGTTCAACAGCTTGTCGCAGTTGTTGCTCAAACTCACATCACCGGGAGTGCCGGACATCTATCAGGGCAACGAAGTATGGGACTTCAGCCTGGTAGACCCGGATAACCGGCGTCGGGTGGACTACAGGGAGCGCTGTGCGGCCCTGCGAGCGATCCGGTCGATGGACGAGGGTGCCAGCACATGTGCTCAACGGCTGATGGAGAACATGCGGGATGGCCGGATCAAGCTCTATTTGACCTGGAAGGCGCTCATATTCCGACGCGAGTGCGAACAGCTTTTCCGGGATGGTGACTACGTGCCTCTAAAAGCGCATGGTCGTCGCGCCGAGCATGTGTGTGCCTTTGCCCGGCATCATGGAAACGAGACCCTGTTGGTCGTTGTACCGCGGCTGTTCGATAAACTCATCCGGGAACACGGCCAATTTCCAGTCGGCGAAGCGTTGTGGGCCGGCACTTGGCTGGAGTTGCCGCCCGACAGCCTGCACGAGAAGTGGACCAACGTATTGACGGGCGAGACTTTCACCGGGCAAAGGCCGAGGGAAGAGCGTGGGCTCGAGTTGGCCCAAATTTTCAGAACATTCCCCTATGCGCTGTTATACGCGCCTGACACCGGAGGCTAACCGAGATTATCGCAGACCTGCGAGCGCTACCATCGCATCTGTATTACAGAGTTGTATTAAAGAGCGGCGGCGGGACTGAATTTCTGGTGGGCAACAAGCCTATTCTTAGGCTTGGCGCTGCAGGATCACCAAAGACCTCGGCGCTACTGCCAGGCTTGCGCCGGCTTCGAGCGGCGATGGGTCATCGACATCCTCATCCTGTAGCCAGCCCTCGTCCGTGTCGAGCACCTTCAGCCAGCGTAATCCCCAGCGGTTCGGAGGCAGGATAAAATCGGTTGCCTCGAAATGGACGTTGAAGATCAGATAAAAGCTGTCATCTGTAACCGGTTCGCCACGGGCATTCGGATTGGGAAAACTTTCTCCATTGATGAAAACCCCCAGGCTCTGGATCACCTCGCCGCCCCATAATTCCTCTCTCGCCTGTTCCCCCATGTGATTGAACCAGGCGATGTCGTCCTGGTCCCCCCCGTGGATGGGCTGACCCTGAAACCACCGGCGGCGGCGGAAGACCGGGTGCTCATGACGGAACTGAATGAGGCGTCGGGTGAATTCCAGCAAACCCGCATCCAGATTGCCCCAATCTATCCAGGAGATCTCGTTGTCCTGGCAGTAGGCGTTGTTGTTCCCCTGCTGGGTGCGCCCGATTTCGTCACCTCCGAGCAACATGGGCACACCCTGTGACAGCATCAGGGTAGTCAGAAAATTGCGCTGCTGCCGGGCGCGAAGGGCGAGCACTTGCGGGTCGTCCGTGGGACCCTCCACACCGCAGTTCCAGGAGCGATTATCGTCGTAGCCGTCCCGGTTGTCCTCGCCGTTGGCCAGATTGTGTTTCTCGTTGTAAGACACCAGATCGCGCAGGGTGAACCCGTCGTGTGCCGAGACAAAATTGATGCTGGCGAACGGACTGCGCGAGTTCCCGCCGTAGAGGTCGGAACTCCCGGTAAAGCGGTAACCGAACTCGCTCAGGGTCTCTTCCTCGCTGCGCCAGAAGTTGCGCAGGCAGTCGCGATACTTGCCGTTCCATTCTGACCAGCCCGACGGGAACTTGCCAATCTGGTAACCGGCTTCGCCCAAGTCCCACGGTTCAGCGATCAACTTGATCTGATTCGTTACCGGATCCTGCTGGATGATGTCGAAAAATGCGCTCAACATCTGCACTTCGTGCAGTTCGCGCGCCAGCGCGGAGGCCAGGTCGAAGCGGAAGCCATCGACGTGCATTTCCAGCACCCAGTAACGAAGCGAATCCATGATCAGTTGCAATACGTGGGGCTGACGCATATTGAGGCAGTTGCCTGTGCCGGTGTAATCTCTGTAATAACGCCGATCCTCCATCAACTGATAGTAATAGGCATTATCGATCCCCCTGAGACACAGTACCGGCCCCAGGTGATTGCCCTCGGCGGTATGGTTGTACACCACGTCTAGGATGACCTCAATGCCGGCCTGATGCATGGCCTTGACCATCTGCTTGAATTCAGCGCCGGCCGCGCCCGGCCGTTTGTCTGCGGCATAGGCGCCATGAGGCGCCAGGTATGAAATCGAGTTATAACCCCAGTAGTTGCACAATCCCCGATCGATAAGGTGTTTATCATGCACAAAATAGTGCACCGGCAACAACTCGACAGCAGTGACGCCAAGCTGTTTCAGATATCCAATCGATGTGGGGTGACCAAGCCCCGCGTAGGTTCCGCGCAATTCGTGTGGTATGTCGGGATGCTGGGCTGTAAAGCCCTTGACATGCAACTCGTAGATGACCGTTTCGTGCCAGGGCCGTTGTATCTGACGATCGCCGGCCCAGTCAAAGAAGGGCTGCTGGACAATGCACCGCGGCATGAAGGGCGCACTGTCCCTGTCATTGGATACGTTGGGATCCGCATCGAAATGGTAGGGGAATACGGCTTCGTCCCAGGTAACGTCGCCGTCGATGCCTTTGGCATAGGGATCGAGCAGGAGTTTGGCAGGGTTGCAGCGATGGCCTTGCTCCGGTGCCCATGGCCCATGTATGCGGAAGCCGTAGCGCTGCCCCGGTTCCACGCCGGGAACATAGCCATGCCAGCAGTGGCCTGTTGCCTCCGGCAGATCTACCCGGGTTTCCCGGTTGAGCTCATCGAAGAGGCACAGCTCGACACGCTCAGCCACTTCAGAAAATAGCGAGAAGTTCGTTCCCGCCCCATCGTAGGTTGCCCCAAGCGGGTACGGGTTTCCTGGCCATACTTTCATCGGAAGCATTGGCCCTCCAGCCACAATAGTCGCATGCACCGTTTACCAAGGAACCTTTGAGCAAGTTCTCCGCGCGGTCGGTTCCAGGCAAAATCGGGATGACCACAAGGCGTGCGATGAAGATCGCAACTTGGACTACGATGCAAGAGACTGCGAGGAAGCAGCGTCTTGCCAAAGCAGGGCCCGAGGAACTCATGAAGCAGGTCGGGAGCATACACGGACACAAAACTTATGTTATATCGGTAAGTTTCCGCTGATTCCCCGCAATTTTATTTTTTCTCGGAAATCAATTTTGTATCATCTCCGGTTTACTTGATTGTTTAAAACGAGGTCAGAAAATACGACTGATAAGGAAACTATAGCAGCAACCGGAATTTTTGCCCGGAATTGGCGACGGCATCTGGTTTTCATGCGTGGCGAAATGAGTAACATAAGCATTTCCCGGAGCCGGCGACGTGATCAGCACTGCCACGCTTAGCCCGGTTGATACCCCGCTTCGATATCCCAAAGTATAGTAGGTGACGAGGTGCTATAGCAGACCATCGGTATGATGCGCCCGGATTCGGCTTACATCCTTCGGACCGAACCGAATATCGCGCGCAGGCGAAACACGAGCGGCGTCGGCAGCTTCTGGAAAATGAGCCTGGCGACGGCTGACTCGATAGCCTTCGATCCATAAATACAGGGACGCTAATGGCCGGATTGTTGGGGAGCAAACGTTGAGCGACCGTCGAAGGGTATATCCTGGTGCAGGGTGCCGGACCGGCGCCGCAACTGACAAGCCATGAGACGGTGCGCATTATGAACGCGGGCGTCGAGGAGGCTAGGGGTGGGAAGGAAGAGGCTTTTTTCTAAGTCTACTACCCTGTAAGGAGGCGGGACCCCGCTGTAAGGCAACAACAACCAGCGCCGGTATGATTATGATGGGTCCAGCCAAGTATGCCTGTTACTTCAAATACCGTTTAAGAAGATTTATTAGGCTCTTCATCCCATATTTGTCGAATTCCATAAAGCACCGTCACGACTGGGACGACAAAAAGAAACGTCTTCAACCACTCAATAAATTCCATTTGATCTTTATCCTCAAAAAAGTATTCAGTCTTAAAAACCTTGCACTTTGCAACCATTCAGCCATCTCCCCTATAACAGACTCGCTCCGCCTTTCCCGTAGGGTTTGGTGTTTGTTTGTGAAATTATTGTTATGTTTATGTGAAGAATATGTGAATAAATAACCTTTGTCAAGTTATGGGAAGTAGTTGAGATTAGCTCCGATAGGCGCAGCAAAGGGTGGTTCACCTGCGCACTTGGGCGTGCTGCCGCCTGCACAGAAGGATGAACCCGGCTCACGCAAGCTGCTATCGTCCGCTGGCGGGCCCTAACAAGGCAACAGTGGCCGCGTCTACAGGCATGTGCTCAACGCTGTTCAAGCCTGCCGCCATCGTGACGCTGGGCTTCTTCCGCCAAGTCGATGGTTAAACATGGTGTACATCAGGTAACCGCGGCTCTTGGGGGGCATTGCGCTAACCGCTATGGGACTTCATTTACTGCTGCTGCGCTAAAGTGGCTTGAGCTTACCGATCAAGCTGCCGTGTTGGCAGTAGCGCGCGATGGTTTCATTTACTGGCTGATCCAAGCCGCCGCGCCTGTACCCTCCGTGCTTACTTATATCCCGGAACACCTGTACCCCAATCATCACTGGACCGGTTAAATAATGCTTTCAGGATAAATCGGAAAAACCAGGGTTCTCGTGTTTGGCCTGGTTCTGGCATCCAGAATTAGAAGCTGAAGAATTCCGTTTTCAGGTAGCGGGAACCGCACACATTCTTCAGTCGGCCGGGCTCTAGGTGTTTAGTCCCGGGCCCTAAAATCCCCATCATCAGGCAACGATGAGTTTTGCAATGCTATTACCGATAAGTAAGGGCGCGAGGGCAGGATTTGGAGTGGCAAATCAAGCCGCACAGGTAGCTACAGCAGATACTCTCCACGGAAATTCAAGTGAATTAGCGGCAAGATCACGCAGGCAATGACAGGCAAGGCGTCGATAATCTTTACATTATCTAGCCGCCTTAAAAAATACAAACAACTAGTTATTTGTTTTATAAGGGAAAAAAATACGGGCACAAAATATGCTTGAGCTCGAGCCTGAGCTTTAGCTCAAGCTCAAACTCAAACTCGAGTAGGTTCTAAGGATTATGAGGCCCTATTTGTGTTGTGGCATTACCTGTTAAAAATATTCCTTATAAATAAAGAGAAAATAACGATGAAAATAAAATATCTGATAACTTGCGCCTTTACTTTTAGCTTTGCCTCAAGCTCTGCATTAGCATTAACCATAAATACAGGTGTCGGTGCGACTCCGGAAACCACGCTATCTTCGGCAGTATTGGGATCGGGTAGCGGAATTACAATAGTGACAGGAAGTGAGACTTACCAAGGCAATGCAGCTGTCGGACAATCCGGAACATTCACTGGCTTCAATCTTGCCCCAAGTTCAGGTTCGACACCCACATTGGTGTTACCGGATGGAGTTTTGCTTACCTCGGGTAGCGCTGATCTTCCCTTTACCAATACAACAAACCAGTTTAACCCTATATTTCCTGCAAGCGGTTCTAACGCACTGCTGTCGACTCTGTCTGGAACCAATACCAATGATGCAAACTTGATCAGCTTCGATTTCACGGTCGATCCGAGCAAAACATCTGTGTCCGCTCAGTTCGTGTTTGGAACAGATGAATTTCCTACTCAGACTGTGACGGATATTTTTGGTTTTTTTGTTGATGGAGTGAACTATGCAAAGTTTGCAAGTGGTGAGTTGATTTCCAATACACCTGGCAATCCGACCAATTTCATCTCAAACCCTGTTGGTTCAGGTTTATATGGAATTGAATATAATGGTTTAACTCCAGTTTTCACGGTAGTAGGTTTGCTCGATATGAGCCTGGCTACCCATAATATTGCGTTTGGCGTTGCTGATACCTCCGATTTAATCTTTGATAGCGGAGTGTTTATCGGAGATTTGATTGCCGGCACGGATACTGGTGGAGGTATTGATCCTGATCCTAATCAAGTACCCGAGCCTGCTTCTATGGCACTTATAGCAGTGGGACTAATAGGTTTTACCTGGAGTCGCCGTAAGAGAATCTAAGGGAGTTCGTTTCTGAGACGCTATAGGAAGTCGGATTTACCATCATCCGCCGGAACTCGTCCCCCTTCCTGTTGAGCATCTATGCAACAGATATGGTCAATCTGCTGAAAAGGGTGAGCGTAACGAAGAAGGCTCATTAGAACCGCTGTTCTCAGAAGTGGTTATCGAAATGGTCTTATTGACTGCTCGATTCATCGACTATGATGGCAATGAACCGTCGAGCCCAACATTGGGTAGAAACAAGCACTCCGCTCACCAGATGCCGTTTCGAGTGAAAGGGTTCCAACCGCATGCTCTGAATTAGTTGGGGCAAACGAACGTTTGCCCCAACTATAACTATATTTACCCTCGATAACGTATCTTATGGTCTAGTGATCCAGCGGCGGCGGCAGAGACGCTTGAATTGATCGAAGAAGCGGTAAATTTATTAATCCGGCACCCTCTTGTCGGTCGGCCTGTGGAGTATGGATTGCGTGAGTTGGTCATATGTCGCAGACGTACGGGTTATATGGCCCTTTATAGCCTGGAGGAAGGTCAGGACGCTGTCCCGATTCTTGCGATTCGTCATCAGTGCGAAGCAGGGTATTTGGGGCAAGAGGCGGATTAGCTGTCGCTGAAACCTATTGCAGCAGCTGCCTTGCCGATCGCCCGGCGCGCTACGCTAGCCCATGGACAACCCTTTACCACATAAAGGAAATCTTCCTGACGCGGCCCTTGGCCTTGCCCAAGCTATTTAGGAAATTTTCTTGAACCCCACCTGCCCCCCTCCGCTCTTTTGCTCACCAAGTGAATTTGGAAAGCTGGGCACGGACGGCAACTGAGGAAACCTGTCCACGAAAGATTTTTTCGCATTTGACGCCTTCAAGTTCCTTGAGCTGCGCTTCGAAACCGGCAGTGTGATCAATAGTTCATGTTCTGGCGTAGTCGATGATCATTTTCGCCCTCACACGGTTTATTAATGCTGTGGTAGATGATCAATCAAAAATCAGAGCGCTATCTAATGAGAGGATTTTTGGAAGGTTTAAACTATCTCTCACTAGGGCTAGGCCCTAATGAGAGAGTTTATCGAGCGAAAGGGCCAACAAGCTTCAAGTGTTGGTATTGTCTGGAGGTACTCCGGCGGGCAGAGGGGTAGCGCCGATGCCATCGCCATAACACGAAAGATGTGCGCCCACGCCGAAGGCGGCCATCGAGATCGAGCCCAGGGAGTGTCCGCGGATCAGGGCTTGGACCGTTTCTCCAGTAGTCGCAAGTCCTGCGAGGTACAGCAGGGGGATGAAGTGATCCGGCGTTGGCACCGCGAGGTCATAGTCTTTATGCGAGGCCACCGCTAGTATATTTGCTGGATCGAGGGCCATCTGATGCATAACTGCATCGTCGAACCAGTGAGCCCAGTCATACCCTTCATCAGCACTGGCCCGGTCTATCCGGTGCAGATTGTGCACTACGTTGCCGCTTGCCACGATGAGGATGCCTTGGTCCCGTAATGGCGCGAGCCTGGCCCCGAGCTCGATATGATAGCTCAACGGCTTCAAGGCGTTTACCGAGAGTTGCACTACCGGGACATCAGCTTGCGGGTACATATGCGCAAGGACGCTCCAAGCCCCATGGTCCAATCCCCATTGATCCTGGTCAAGACCTATCCAAATCGGCTTTACCGTCTCTGCGATTTCCGCAGCAACGTCCGGCGCGCCTGGGGCGGGATACTGGAAGGCAAAAAGTTCGGGGGGAAAGCCATAGAAGTCATGGATGGTCCGCGGCCTCACCATAGCAGTAACTGCAGTGGCCCCAATGTACCAGTGGGCCGAAACGACCAGGAGCGCGCGTGGCTTGGGGAGGTTCTTGCCAATCTCACGCCATGCGTTCGTGTAGCGGTTCGATGCAAGCGTGTTCATCGGGTTCCCATGCCCGATGAACAGGGCGGGTAGGCGGCTCATCAAATACTCATATGTGGAAAACGAATTTAATATCTAAAGAAGATCACGTATGAAAGATAGAGCCCTCTAGTTGGGTGTTCCACAATTCCTGCGGAGAAGTCTGTGGTCAACTCCCCTAAGTCACGAGTATCCTGAACTTTATCCGACCGTTGGTGACGCTGTAATAATCCAGAGTACATATTTTACAGAATAGAGGATATTTTTACTAACCCCATCATTCCTCGCATTCGTGCTTTGAAAGTTTCTTTTTTTCAAAAATGTGCGATAGAAATACTGTAGTCGATCCTGTTACCTGAACGAAGGCGTTCCGGTCCACCGTGTGCGATAGGAAATGCTCTCGCTGTAACCCTATGGCAACCGACTCAGCCCAACGAAGACTCTCCGTGCGGCGCACCGGCGGCTCCTGTCCAGGAAGCATCGTCCGCACGAGGCGACTCGCCGAGATCAGCGCGCTGTTGTGCCGGACCGCCGACACGGCACAAGTTATACGCCGTATTGATCAGGCCGATGTGGGAGAATGCCTGTGGGAAGTTTCCCAGTTGACGTCGGAGGCGGGGATGGTATTCCTCAGCAAGAAGTCCGAGGTCGTTGCGCAAAGACAAGAGGCGCTCGAACAGGGCTTCCGCATCGTCGCGGCGGCCGATCATGGTATAGGCATCAGCGAGCCAGAAGCTGCATACGAGAAAGGTGCCTTCCTCGCCGGCGAGGCCATCTTCGGTTTCCTCGGTCCGGTACCGCAGCACAAGCCCATCTTCCATCAGCTCGCGCTCGATAGCTTCAACCGTGCCACGAAAGCGGGGATCCTCCGGCGGCAGGAATCCGACTTCCGCCATCAGCAGGAGCGAAGCGTCAAGCGCAGTTCCGCCATAATGCTGAACGAAGGTGTTCCGGCCTCTGTCATAGCCCCGCGTTAGAACCTCGCTATGGATTTCGTCCCGAAGCGCGCGCCATCTCTCGACCGGCCCACTGAAGCCGGATTGCTCCACCGCTTTTATGGCCCGATCAAACGCCACCCAGGCCATCACTTTTGAATGGACGAAGTGCTTGCGCCCACCCCGCACTTCCCAGATGCCTTCGTCGGGCTCCCGCCACAGGCCCTCCAACCGAGAAAGCATGGTTTGCTGAAAGCGCCAGGCTTCCGGGTTCGGCCCAAGTCGGGATTTGCGGGCCGTATGAAGCGCGTCCATCAGTTCGCCAAACACGTCGATCTGAACCTGGTCGCAGGCACCGTTGCCTATGCGCACGGGCAGGCTGTCCTCGTAGCCTGGCAGCCAGGAAAACTCGATTTCGGTCAAGCGGCGCTCGCCGCCGACGCCGTACATGATCTGCATCTGGTCAGGCGCACCTGCAGCGGCGCGCAGCAGCCATTCTCTGAACGCACCAGCCTCATCGAAATAGCCGGTATTCATGAACGCGTATAACGTGAGGGCCGCATCCCGAATCCAGCAATAACGGTAATCCCAGTTGCGGATCCCGCCGATCTCCTCCGGCAGGGAGGTCGTAGGCGCCGCGACGATACCGCCGCTGGGCTGGTAGGAGAGCGCTTTGAGCGTGACAAGCGAGCGTTCCACCGCATCCTTCCAGGCGGAACTCTCGAATTCGGAGAGACGGCAGATGGTGGTCCATTGTTGCCACCAAGCCATCGTATGCTCGAGCCTTAGCCCACCGTCGCCGATGAAGTGGGGCTCACGATGCAGCGGATGATAGGCCAGCGTGAAGGGGAAGATATCGCCCTCTTTTACGTCGAACTCCGCCACAGTATGCATGTCCTCGCCGTGAAGGCGCACAGGCGTAACCAATTCCACCGCGTCGGTTCCGGCCACCGCGTGAATACCGTAATCACGGCGGCGTACCCAGGGGACCGTCTTGCCGTAGCCGAACCGGAGCGCGAGCTCCATCCGCATCGTCACCTGGCCTGACACGCCGCGCACGAGGCGGATTACATCGACTTTCTCCGGGTCGTCCGAAAGCGGCATGAAGTCCACGAGGGCCGCCGTGCCGTCCTCCGTCTGGAAGGTGGTCTCAAGGATTGGCGCGTGAGGCAGATAGCGGCGGCTGGACCGTTGCATAGGGCCAGTGGGGGATATACGCCAGTAACCATGCTCGGGTGTGCCTAACAGGGCGGCAAAGCAGGCATCGGAGTCGAACCGCGGGAGGCAAAGCCAGTCCATCGAGCCGTCCCGGGCAATAAGTGCTCCGCTCAGCATATTGCCGATGTATCCGTAATCCTCAATTGGCTTGCTCATCCCGCACCTCGGAACGCCGGGAACGTGGACATTCCGCCATCGACGAACATGGTGGTCCCGTTCATGTAGTCCGACCGGTCGGATGCGAGCCAGAGTACGGCATGCGCGATGTCAGCGGGCTCCCCGACGCGGCCGTAGGGAATAAGACTGAGAAGGTTCCCCGTTGCCTCCTCGGTCTCCCTGGCCGAGCGATTGATTCGCGTGGGAATGGCGCCCGGCGCGACTGCGTTGACACGGATCTTGTGGGGCGCGAACTCTTGCGCCAGCGACTGCATGAGCAGGTTTACGCCGCCCTTGGACGCGGCATAGTTGACCTCGAACGCCCAAGGGATCACTTGATGGACGGAACTCATGCAGATGATCTTGCCGGTTGCGCGCGACACTTCGGGCTGCGGGCCGCGCCGCAGGAACTCGCGGATGGCCTCCCGCGAGCACAGGAACATGCCGGTGAGATTGACGTCGATTACCTTCCGCCACTGCGCAAGCGTCATGTCCTGGAATCTAGCGCCATCCTGGATCCCGGCGTTGTTCACCAGGATGTGGAGGGTGCCGAAGCGTGCGACACTGTCGGAAAACATAGCCGCAACCTGGTCCTCGTCGCTTACATCCGCAGCATAAGGAAAGGCCTCGCCGCCGACGCTTTCAATCTCCTCGCATACCTTGGCAGCCGCCTCAGCGGACGTGGGAAGGTGGTTGACCACGACCTTCGCTCCCCCGCAGCCGAGCAAGATTGCGCAGGCCCGGCCCAGGCCGGAAGACGCGCCGGTCACCACCGCGACCTGTCCGGCGATGCCGAAGGCGTCCTTGTTGGCGGCGATCTGTTTTGCGTTCATCGGATTCTTTCGCGTGATCCTCGACGGTTACCTGCTTGAACGGCGAGGTGAATCGCCATGAGGTGATTTGCTTTGATGGTCGCTGTCGTTTTGACGCCCTTCAGTTTATCCCTGCAGTCGTAGCTCGACGGTCTCCGGGCTAATCAGGGCGGCGCATGTAATCAAGTGCTATCCAACGTGTCTGCACGAGGCGATGAATCACTGTCTGGAGGCAGGCAGCAAGCACGCCGCGCCTGATCATTTCCGCCTGATGATGAATTGCGCCGAGATTTGTCAAACCTCGGTTAATTTCTTGCTGAGCAATTCGGCTTTTAGCAATCATGTCTGTAGAGTCTGCGCGAAGGTCTGCGATGACTGCGCCAAGAGTGCGAACAGATGAACGGCATGGAAAACTGCGCCAGAGTCTGCCGAGAATGCGCCGGTAGCTACCGTCAGACGGTGCCATTCGTGTCAAGGGAAGTCTGTACGATGACGCACAATATCCGTATGTTTTGCTAAGCGAAGACAATTATTTCTGCTCGCCTAGTGCTATAAGGACGTAGATGAATGGTGTTTGAACGTGTGGCGCGGCGCCTGCTAAACTAATCTATGCTCAGATCGTTTCATTTTTGCTTGTTTTCATCGCTTCAATGGCTTGGATATGCAGATATTGCAACCGCACGAATTTTTGATCGCTGCAATACCGGTCGACGGATAGCCCGACGGTGAAGGGGAGTAGCAGTTAAAATGGAAATAAAGAATTCCTGAAATTCATCATCCTATACAACCGTGTGAAGGAGGGTATTGTTCAATCTGGAAATAGATGCAACTGAATACTTTTTTAGCTGGGTGTTGAAGATTGATATTTTCATCGAGACCTTATGACTCAAGCTGACGAAAAAAACTTTGCTCCAGATGCCTTACCGCCCAGTGGCTCCCAATTCATAGAAAGCGGCCTTCCAGATGCTCGCTCGACGGAAGATCGCGCCACCGGAAATGGCCCTTCGTTTCCGATTGTAGGGGTGGGAGCTTCCGCGGGAGGTGTCGAGGCACTTCAGAAATTATTCAAGTCGCTCCCTTATAATGCCGGCATTTCGTATGTCGTTGTCGTGCACCTGGCGCCGGATCGTCCTAGTCACCTTGCCGACATCCTGGCAAAGAGCACTCCCATTCCAGTAGTGCAGGTTCTTGCCGATGTTGCGGTTGAAACAAATACCGCTTATGTAATCCCGCCAAATCACTTCCTGACGTTTAGCAGAGGATTTCTGCGTATTCAGAAAATTCCTCAGCCTCGACCGCTGTCAAGAGCAGTTGACCGACTCTTTGTATCACTTGCGGAAGAATTACAGGAGAGGGCGATGTGTATCGTCCTTACAGGCGCAGACCACGATGGGACCGTCGGCCTCAAGGCCATCAAGGCGGCGGGCGGAATGGTGATTGCCCAGCTGCCTGAAACTGCACAGCATCGCGGCATGCCGGAGAGTGCGATACACACCGGGCTGGTCGACTACGTCCTGCCTATCGAAAACATGGGCGAGAGACTCATTCAATATATCAACCAGTCAGCTTTATGGCAGTCTGAGCTACCTGCGCCTGCGGAAAATACAAAAGCATTGGCAGAAGTCCTAAATCTTTTGAGTGCGCGTGGGGACGGCGATTTTGGCGGGTATAAAGAAGGCATGCTCATGCGTCGCACTAAGCGTCGGATTGCATTGCATGGGTTGTCCAGTCTGGAAGCCTATATCGCATACCTGCAAGAAAACCCTGACGAGTTGCGCGCGCTCGGCGCGGATTTTCTGATCAAAGTCACCGAGTTTTTCCGTGAGCCGGCGGCATGGCAGGCACTCGCACAGCAGATTTTGCCTCGGATATTGGAGACCGTGCTCCCGGAGGAACCCTTGCGTATCTGGGTAGCCGGCTGCGCAACCGGGGAAGAGGCCTACAGTATGGGCATCACCCTGCTTGAACTGATGAACAAGGGGGGATTAAGTGTCAAACTGAACATCATCGGCTCCGATCTCGACTCATCAGCGCTGGAGGTGGCTCGCGCCGGACGTTATCCCGAAAGCATTGCCAGAGTGTTAAATCCGGAACTTCTGGCTCGCTATTTCACCAGAAGCGAAGGTGGACAATTCGTGGTTCGCAAGGCATTGCGGGAGTCGGTCATCTTTTCCCAGCACAATCTCCTGGCCGATCCTCCATTTTCCCACGTAAACATGGTCAGTTGCCGCAATCTGCTGATCTACATGAAGCCTGACGTGCAAGATAAGATTCTGCGGATGTTTCACTTTGCGTTAAACCCGGAAGGTTATCTTTTTCTCGGAAAATCCGAAACCATCGGCGAACATCACGAGCTCTTTACGCCGCTCGATAAGCAGCATCGCCTTTATCGCAGCGTGCCTACGGAGCGAAAAATTCCCGTCAAACTTCCGTTGGTGACCGATGCTCCGACGACGCGTTTGGGGAACAAATCCGGCGGGCACCCGGCACACGTTACACACGCGGAATTGGTGCGTGAACTTTTGCTAAGACAGCGCTCTGCTACGGCCGTGCTGGTCGATCACAACTCCCAGGTATTGTATTTCTACGGGCTTACCCATGAGTTCATGCGGCAGCCGGAGGGCGCAACGACCCGGGATCTGCTATCCATGGTATCGGATGAAATGCGCATCGCGCTACGAGCGGTGATCCATTCGGTTCGTGCCGAGGGAAACAAGGGCGAGATAGTCCTTCCCCCACCGCCAGGGGAAAGCCGCCAATTACGTGTCAGAGCCATTAAGGCCGGCGGCGATGAAAATGGCGGACTTATACTTGTAACGTTCGAATACGAAGCACTCAGCAATGAGCCCAATCAAGCGGTCGCCGATGCCGAGTCTTGGGCAAAACGGCAGCTTGAAGACGATCTGCGCATCACGCGGCAAGACCTTGAGACTTCCATTCAGGCGCTCGAAGCAAGCAATGTCGAGCTACGTATCGCGAATGAAGAAGCGATGTCCATGAATGAAGAGCTTCAGTCTGCCAATGAGGAATTGGAAACATCGAAAGAGGAGATGCAGTCGGTCAATGAAGAGCTGAATTCCATCAATAGTGATATGGAGCGGACCGTGAATGAACTGCGCACGGCCAACGACGATCTGTCCAACTTATTGGCAGCCAGCGACTTGCCCACATTGTTCCTGGACCGGGAGCTTTGCATTAAGCGCTTCACGCCTGCTTCGCGCAGGCTTTTCAGTCTTATTCCTTCCGACGTCGGGCGCCCCATCGGCGATTTCGCTTCGAGGCTCGAGCCGCAGGACCTCCCCAAAACGGCACAACAGGTTCAGCGCTCGCGCTCTGTGACTGAAGATGAAGTCCATACGCCGGATGGACACTTTTACCTGCGTCGTGTTTTACCTTATCTTGTGGAGGAAGACCGTGTTGAAGGCGTGGTCGTGACCTTTGTTCCTATCGACGCACTTAAACAAGCCGAGCAGGAGCTAAGGGACAGCGAGAAGCGTTTTCGAATGCTTGCAGACACGGCCCCCGTGTTCATCTGGATTGGCGGTTTTGGCGGCAGTCTCGAATTCGTCAATCGACGCTTCGTTGTCGAAACAGGACATCTGGCAGAGGATTTGCTCGGTACCGGATGGCATAAAGTCATCCATCCAGATGATCTGGCCGCTTATCTCGCGGAATGCTCCCAAGCGGAGACTAAGTGCGAAGGCTACGATCACCAGTTAAGGCTTCATAAAGCAGACGATACCTATCACTGGATGCGCTTTGTCGGGGAACCAAGATTCGAAAACGAAAAGTTTATCGGCTTTATTGGATCCAGCGTTGATATTCAATACCACAAAGATGCTGAAGAGCAACTCCGTCATGCTGACCAGCGCAAGGATGAGTTTCTTGCAATACTGGGGCACGAACTTCGTAATCCACTTTCTCCGATACGCAATTCCGCAGAAGCATTGAAATTCGTAGATTGCAAAGACGAGCGTCTTTCGCGGGCAACGGAAACCATTCTCAGGCAGGTCGACCATATGACCCGTCTGGTAGACGATCTGCTGGATATTGCGCGACTCACACGAGGGACCCTTACGTTGCGCAAGGAGACGGTAGATATGGCGGATATCGTCCATCACGCTCTGGAATCAACAAAGGCGCTATTTGACGCACGAAAGCAGCAGCTCATCGTCATAATTAAGGACGAGCCACTTTTTGTCAGTGGAGATCCCGTTCGCCTTACTCAGATAGTCGAGAATCTTCTTAGCAATGCAACCAAATTTACTGAAGAGGGAGGGAAAATTTCGCTCGATACCCATCGGGAGGGGCATGAGCTGGTGATTTCGGTCGTCGACAACGGAATCGGCATACCGCAACAGATGCTGTCGAAGATTTTCGAGCTCTTCATGCAGGAAGGACGCGTTGCCCGGAAATCCAGCAGCGGACTCGGCATTGGCCTTGCGCTCGTGTTCCAGCTGCTTTCCCTGCATGGTGGCACAATAAAGGCATCCAGCAAAGGGCGGGGACAAGGCAGTGAATTCGTGTTGCGGCTCCCACTGATCGATATTGCGGCTATTGCCGCGCCAGTCAAGAGTGTATCACTCGAACCCGGCAACGAACGTGTTCTAATCGTGGATGACAACAAGGATAGCGCCGATACCATGGCGATGTTAATGGCAATTTACGGATACGAGGTGCGTACCGCTTATGATTTTGAGTCCGCGCTAGCCGAGGCGAAGTCGTTCGCACCTGATGTTGCGCTGCTCGATTTGAGCAAGCCTGAACCTGACGGACTGGAGTTGGCGAAGCGATTTCAGCAAATGAACGAGACCCGGAAAACTGTTTTGATTGCGTTTAGCGGTTATGGGCAGCCCGATGATCTTGAGCGAAGCAGGAGTGCGGGGTTCGTACATCATTTGGTTAAGCCGACCAACCCGGACGACATCCATAAATTAATTAAATCATGCCGACATTTCCCGCCGTTGCGTCAGGAATAACCGTTGTTTCCGCAATCGAACTGAGTGTTTCCGCCTGTTTCACCCAAGTCTTCCAATTCTCAGGCAATCGGACCAGATTTTCGATCACTTCGGTTCCAAACCACAACTCGCTCCAGGCATCAGGCACTTTGCTCCAGGAACGTGGACAAATAATGTACTGCCTCATCCCCCGTATGCCCATACCGCACCTTTGCGTCATAATACAGAGCGACAATAGCGGACACACTGTCCTGATAAATTTCAAATCCAGCTACATCAGCTTCGCGAAAGAAGAATCTTCCCTCCATTGCAACGACGTCTTCCGATAACGAGGCATGGTCCTCAGGATTGTTCTTTTCAAATTCCTGAACATGATCGTTATGCATCACAAAGTCATCGGAAACAGTGAAGCAGCCCTTTTCTTCAATGGCATGGATCAAGCATGACAACAACAGGATAAGCCTTCTTTTGCCGATGCCTGCTACCTGTTCCCTGGCTTGCCGTCGAACGTAGTCCTCCGGATACATTAAACTGTCTGACACGGCATCTATCATCGCGTCTTCCATTGCAAAGAAAAACCACGCGTTACGCGGTTCGACCACGACGACTTTAGGATTTTCCTTTAGCTCAGTACAAATAGCTCGAACCCTTTCAAGATGCTTTCCCTGGTCTGTGCAAAGCAGCAGATAATATCGTTCCAGGGCAGTTTCGTAGGCTTTCTCTGAATTGTAAATTCTGGCGCTGATCTTCGAGAAGAGATCATCATCATTTTCAAATTCATCAAATGACTTGATCTGAATTGCGATATGCCGCTCTTTACCATCAGAAATGGTCTTGCATGAGTACCGTATGACTATGTCTGTTCCACGATCCCCCGCACTCAGAGTGTTATAAGTTATTGACCTGTATTTATCGAAGGCGGCAAGTACCTGTTCAGCTTTAGCGTAAAAGTGCGGATACAAATCGCCATGCTTCAAATGGCGAAAGCCTTGGGTATCATCAGGCTGGGCTTCTGCATAGCGAACTAGTTCTGCAAGAATTGTCGCCGGCGTAACTTCATCGTTAAAATGCATATTCGTCGGTCCTGTAAAGTGCGAGTGACTGTAGACAGACCTGCAATTGCTACTTTCGCTTCTTCTCTCTTTCTTCTGATAAGTATTGATTCCGGGTCGTACCTTCGGGTTCCGGGGACAGACTGAGCTAGCCCCGGTTTTCCGGAAACCTCCATGTCCAGGACCCAGGACTTTTCACGAATCTTCGAACAGGAAGAGAAACAGGGGATTTGAGCTTCTCATTCCCCGGTCCCCTTAACCGAGAATAGCAGTTTGATTTCAGCATCTTCCTCATCGCCTCGAAAGTTTTCCGGATAGACCTCCACCATCGGTCCCTCACCTGGTGAAAATCCTGATTCCGGCAACCAGGAGCGATGCGCATTGTCACAAGTCTCGAATAAGGTAGAGACGGGGCCTGTATGTACGAACTCAACATAGTCGCCCAAAGGAATGATAATCAACTCCAGGCCTTCCGGAAGATTTCTCGTATCTGCCACTTGAATACAAGCAGAGTACTTGATACATCCAGACTTATCGGACCTGGTCACGACGCCCATCGCCGGGCCACAGATACTCTTTATCTCCGGCATTCTTGACTTGAGTTTTGTCCAAAGCGCTGGTATCCGATCTTTATCCTTCGGCATATCAAGATCGCTGCTTAACCCGGCACAGGTCATCGAATTCATGTTTACCAGTCTTGGTTTCATGGCAATGCCTCCTCCTTCAATCGCTTTCGATAACGGATAGCTTATCGGGTAAGACTACATGACAAAGCAGCTCCCATCTACATGTTACGCAAGGAGGTGCGAGATTCATGGATTTCATTCATACCTCAACGCCTCCACTGGTTTCAGCGCAGCAGCCTTTCTCGCCGGATAAAAACCGAAAAATATGCCTACCCCGGAGGCGAAGGCGAAGGCTAGTACCACGGTGCCGAACGTTATCACGACCACCATACCTACTGCCTCGCTTACGGCCCAGGCGCCGCCGATGCCGATGGCTATCCCTGCAAGACCGCCCAGGATGCAGATCACCAGCGCCTCCAGCAAAAATTGCAGGAGAATGGCGCGGCGGTTGGCGCCGATGGCCATGCGGATGCCGATCTCACGCGTGCGCTCGGTTACCGATACCAGCATGATGTTCATGATGCCGATGCCGCCCACCAGGAGCGATACCGAGGCAATTGCGCCCAGCATGATGGACATCACCTTGGCCGCCCCGGTGGCGACAGCTGTGAGAGCGGCCATGTTACGCACCGTGAAATCGTTTTCCATACCTTCAGCGACGCGATGGCGCTGGCGTAACAACTGGTTCATCTCGGCCTCGGCTTCCTCCATCATCTCTGCCGACTCGGCCTGCGCCATCAGGAAACGTATCGTGCCGGGAAACTGATTGCCGAAAATCTGGCGCTGCCCGGTGGTAATGGGGATAAATACCGCGTCATCCTGGTCGCGCCCATCCAGACTTTGCCCCTTGACGGCTAGCACGCCGGCAATCAGAAACGGGCTGTTCTTGATGCGTACCATTTTTCCCGTCGGGTCTTCATCGCCGAACAGATTTCTCGCGGTCAATTGCCCCAGCATGGCGATACGCGTGGCGGAACGTACATCCGCTTCGGTAAATAATGCACCGCTTTCCGCCGCCCACTCGCGCACCTCGAAATAGTCGGGCGTGACGCCGGTAACTACCGTGCTCCAGTTATTCGCGCCGTAATTCAGCTGCGCCGTACCGGTGATGAGCGGCGCGGTGGCCTTGACCGAAGGCAGGCTGGCGATAGCCTGCGCATCGGACATTGTCAGCGTTTGCACCGCACCGCTCCCGGAACGCAGCGCGCCAGAAGACGTTGCACCGGGTACGACGATGAGCAGATTGCTGCCCATCGAGCTTATTGCCTGATTCACCATGGTCTGCGCGCCCTGGCCGATAGCGAGCATTAACACAACCGCGGCCACGCCGATGATCATTCCAAGCATGGTCAGGCCGGTACGCAGGCGGTTGAGCCGCAAAGCCCGAAGCGCTTCGCCGATGATGGCCAACAGGCTCATGCAGGCACCTCCGCATCATGCACCACCCGCCCGTCCTGCAAACGGATCAGCCGCCCGGTACAAGCAGCAATATCGTCCTCGTGAGTGACAAGCACAATGGTAATGCCGTGCTCGCGATTAAGCTGCTGAAATATTTCCATGATCTCGCGACTCGTTTGGGTATCGAGATTGCCGGTGGGTTCATCCGCAAGTATGAGCTGCGGATTATTAACCAGCGCACGACTGATGGCGACGCGCTGCTGTTGTCCGCCGGAAAGCTGGTTGGGCTGATACGCCGCAAATTTTCCAAGACCGGTCTGATGCAATAGCGCCTGTGCGCGCTTTCGGCTATCCGAGCGGTTCACGCCGGCGTACAGTAACGGTGTCGCGACATTATCCAGCGCGGTCATCCGTTTCAACAGATTGAATCCCTGAAATACAAAACCGATATTGCGGTTACGCACGCATGCAAGTTCGTCATCCGAAAGCGACGCGATATCGCTCCCGTCGAGCCAATAGTGACCGCTGGTCGGGGTATCGAGACAGCCGAGTATATTCATCAGCGTTGACTTGCCCGAGCCGGAATGCCCCATGATCGCGACAAACTCTCCTCGATGAATAGAGAGGCTTACATCAAACAGTACCTGACTGTTGACAGTCCCGTTCCTATTCCCATTCCCATTCCCATTACCATTACCATTCCCGGCAGCACCGCTATCCAGGCTATAAATCTTGCAGAGGCTCTCTACTTTGATCAGGGGATTGGAGGCAGGATTCTGGAGGGGTGTCATCAAAACATTTTGAATTTGAGTTTACTGCTGGATTTTTCCTTGTCGGTGACTTCCCTGGTTATCAGTGTGTCTCCTTCCTTGATCTCGCCTTCCACGATTTCCGTGAAATTACCATCGACAGTGCCGGTCTTGACATTGACAGCGACGGGCATGCCTTCGTCTTCCAGCCGCAACCGGTAAAGCACGTGCTTGCCGGGTTCACCAATGATTGCCCCGGCAGAATCCGGATCGGCTTCGGCCGGCCTGTAGCGCAGCGCTGCGTTTGGCGCTCGCAGCACGTCTTTTTTCTGTTTCACGGTAAAGCGGACATTTGCAGTCATGCCGGGCAGCAATACCCCATCATCATTGGATACCGCCACAATCACATTATATGACACCACGTTTTGCTGAATGGTGGGGTTGAGGCGTACCTGTTTCACGGTACCCGTGAACTCGCGCTCCTGGAAAGCGTCCACCGTGAAATTTACCTCCTGGCCGAGATGCAGTTGACCGATATCCGCCTCCGCCACACTGGTGTCGATTTGCATCTCGCGCAGGTCTTTGGCGATCTGAAACAGGGTGGGCGTCTGGAAGCTCGCCGCCACAGTCTGGCCGATATCGACATTGCGTGCGATCACCACGCCGGAAATGGGCGACCGGATCACGCTATAGTTGAGATTGGTGCGGTCGCGCGCAAGCTGCGCCTCGCTAACAGCAAGTTGGGCGCGGGCCGCTTCGAGTTGCTGCTCCACGGTATCCAGCGCATCGGGAGAGATAAAGCCCTGTTCTACAAGAGCGCGGTTACGCGTCATTTTGTTTTTCGCCAGCCTCAGCGTGGTTCGGGCATTTACCACGTTCGCATCCGCCTGCCGCAACTGCGCCTGGAACAACGAAGGGTCGAGTTCAACCAGTATTTGCCCGGCCTCGACCCGATCATTGAAATCCACATGCAGCTTGTAGGCAGTGCCCGATACCTGGGTACCGACATTGACCAGTACCACGGGGTTAAGCGTACCATTCGCGGAAATGACTTGTACAATATCGCCGCGGTCAACCGCTTGCGTCTTATATCGGTCCTGAGGGGATTCAGGATTTGTTGCCCAATACCACCAACCCGCCGCGGGAGCCAACAGCAGGGCAGCGATGAGGGTGAGTAGCCGGGTGCGCGGACTAAGGGCCATAGATAACTGAAGTAACCGAGGTGACCGAAAAACGAAAAATAGTTATGCCAGATGAAAACAAAAAGGCAGAATGTTACCTGAGTATGAGAAGTTCAGGAACTCCGGATGGGCTCCGATTTTTCCGGCCGATACGGCGCGGCGGCTGATCATTGCTTTTGGAGAATGGAAAGCTGTGCAGTCGCACGAGACCGGGACGGTAGCGGCACGAATGGCAGATACACGGCCCGACAGCCAGGTTGTCATCCGCAAGCTCCAGCGCTACCGAAGCTTATTTTGCATCGGTCTGGTTGGCAGCCAGCTCGCGCAGTTCCTTGAGACGCGCTTCAACACTGGACAGCTGGTAGAAATCACCATCGCCGCTTTTTAACGCAATCTGCAACTGCTCGATGGCGGCAGGGAATTCTCCCTGTCGCGTGTAGACTTCCGCCTGTGCGCGGTGCTGCGCCAGAACATTTCCAAGCGCTTCGTGCGTTTGCGCCTGTAATTTGTAGAGGCGCACATCGTTCGGGCTATATCGCAATTGCTGATTTATGAATTCCAGCGCACTCTCCGCACGGCCAGTTTCTCGTAGCGCGGCAGCGTAGTCATAGATCAGTGCTTTGTTTAGTGGAAATATTTGCAGTGCTGACTGATAAATGGTCAGCGCGTCCTTGGTCTGCCCGGCAGCGAGCTTGACGCGAGCCGCAAGCGTTTCGATCATGGGATGGGATGGCGTTGCTTCACTTTCGACCTCAATGGATGCACCGAGACTGTGATTCTCGAGCGTTTCATCCACGGGAACAGGCTGCAAACTGTCATACAGACGCACCAATTCCTTGTCTGCCCGAATGTAATCCCGGCTGCGTAACAGGGCAGTGACCAGTCCGTAGCGTTCCACAGTCTCATTGGTATAGCGTCCCTCCCGCAAAACCGATTCGAAAAAATTGATGGCATCTGCGGGCTTCTCGAGGGTGGCGCGCAGCTTGGCTTGCACCAGTTGGAAATCGAGACTGTCGGGGACCTGCCGGTACGGCATGTCCTGGATGCGATTCTCGATGTCCGCGATGCGCTCATAAGTAACCGGGTGAGTGCGGAGATACGAAGGGGCGCCGTTCTCATGGAATCGCGAGGCCCTTTGCATATGCTCGAAAAATCCCGACATCCCATGCGGATCAAGACCGGCGCTAACGAGTATACTCAGGCCGATGCGATCGGCCTCTTTTTCATGATCGCGGGTAAAGTCCAGTTGCGATTGAATCTGGCGCGCCTGGGAAGCCACCAGAACCGCCTGTCCCGCCTGGGAGTTGGAACGCGACGCCAAAATCGCCAGTGCTACCGCCGCGAGAGAGGTTAGCATGCTGTATTTTTGCCCGGAAATCATGCGGGCGAGATGTTTCTGGGTAACGTGCGCGATTTCATGCGCCATCACCCCTGCCAGCTCGGATTCGGTTTCCGCCGCGAGAATAAGGCCGCTGTTGAAGCCCATGAAGCCGCCGGGCAGCGCAAATGCGTTAAGCACGGGATCCTGCAGGGCAAAAAACTCGAACTCCTGATCGGGATGAGCCTCGTTCGAGCGACGAATCAGCCTGCTGCCGAGCTTGGTGAGATATCCGGCTATTTCGGCATCATCCAGATAGCTGCGGTCGGCACGAATCTCCGACATGATTTTCAGGCCGAGCTCTCTTTCCTGTTGCGGCGAAATGCTCGCCTGGGACGCATCGCCCAGTTCAGGCAGGTCGTTAGCAAAAACATCCGGCGCAAACAATTCCAGATAGCTGCGGTCGGCACGAATCCTGGACATGATTTTCAGGCCGAGTTCCCGTTCCGGTTTTGGCAGAACGGTAGCCCGACGTACATCGCCGACCTTGGAAAACCCCTCGGCGGAAGCATTTGGCGCAACCAATATTGGCAACATAGCCGCTACATAGCGCATTTTCATGTCCGATATGATAACTCTTTCCGGGCTAAGTTCATTCCCCCTAAGTTCATTCCCAATAAGGGAAGAATGACTGTGGAGTAGCTGAGAAGGTGTCGGGGAAAGGGTAATATTCAACAGATCAAAGAGCTGCGTGTGCGCTTTAGGCCCGGATTGCGAGCGTCATTTTCGTGCTTGGGGATGTGGCGCGCTGGACGGTCGAGCCGGCAGTGACCGGATCGCGCGAGGAAGAAGTGCATCACCTGATTATCAAGCCCATGAATACCGGACTAACACGGCAAGAAAATCCTGCTTGGTACTGGCCAATACCTTGGGGATCTCAACTTCGACTATACGATCGATGGCGCCAACGCCGCATGGGAGCCAGTGCGTGTCTACAACGATGGCGTAAAAATCATTATCCAGATGCCGCCGACATGAATCAGGCCGAAGCCCCTGTCCTGCTAGTGGTAAGGATGGAGGTTTGTTCACCGACGAAGAATCCGTTCAGGTGAATTACCGTCTACAAGGCAATCGCTACATTGTGGACAGCATTTTCGACAAAGCTATCCTGGTCGCCGGTGTCGGCTCCAGTCAGGATCGCGTCACGATCAGGAAGGGTCAATAAACATGCGCTCGCTACTTATCACGTTGCTATGCGCAAGCCTTGGCGCATGTGCCCTCCAGCCCATCAGTGAAGGAGATAAGCGGTTTGCCTCCCATGATGAAAAAATCGCATCCGACACCACCAATCAGCTTGCGCGCCTTTATCCGCCTGCCAAGACACAATTTAACTTGGTATTTTCCGCGCCGACGAGTTTCGGCACGCTGCTGGCGGACAAGTTGCGTGCAAAGGGTTATGCGCTTTCCGAATCAAGGGTTGTTGAAAAGAGCGGCCTTGCCATGATCTTGCAGCAAGACACGTTCGGTGCGTCATTTTCGCCAAAGCCGGCAACCGATGACAAAACACCAGTCCAGTCACAAGCAGACAAGACAGGCATAGAACTGCCCTATGCGATTGATCATTCCCCCGCAGCGGGTTTCTCCCGAATCACAGTGAAAATCGAACACGCCATGCTTGCACGTGCATACGTAGGGGGATAACGGTACCATCGCGCCCGCGGGGGCCTGGACTTTCAAGGAGTAAAGATGAGCAATCCCATGTCTCCGGCAACTCCCCCCTCCAGATGCCAAGCGGCGGCGTGCGCCGCGTCAATAATTTACCCCTTTATCTAATTGGGGTGGCGGTGGTTCTTTTCTTAGGGATCATGGCGCTAGTTGCGATGGATCGCAGCAATACGAAACAGGGATATTTAGCGGGGGAGGGCAGGGCGGCGGGAGTTCCCCATCTGGTGTAGTGCCATGGAGATCTGAGACAGGCAATGGGGACAGGCGCGCGCTTTGCAGGTGAAATGGGATCGCATCTTGCAAAAGGCAGTATGACGTTGTGAAGACAAAGATCGCCGGCACAAGGAATCGCGTTAGTCAAACTCCAGGCGGAAAAGTCGCCTCAGCCATTCGCGCCAACATGGAACAACCTGAATTCACCGGGAACAAATTTGCGGGTTCCACGGATACGACATTGGACAAGGAAGCTGAAGCCGAAGCTTTCGTAAATAGCAAATCGAGATTCGGCTAAGCTCGTCCCATGGACAACCTGATGGACGGATAGATCCCCGCCCACAGGTTTCCATACTCTACCTAACATAAAATAAACCCAAGCGTCCTGACGCGGCCCGGCGGCGGGCTGTCAGGGAAAAATATTTCCCCGTGGGTTTGTTGACAGCTGCAGCTTTGACTATTGGTTAGATAGCTTCCTCCAAGAATGAGGTGGGTGAGGCAATCCTTGCCTCTTCCGATCATTGACAACATGAATTCCATCACCTACTTTGAAGCAATGGATGCTAAACACCACCTTGCCGGAGCACACAATGATAATTAACAATTGCTTCAAAGTACGTAGATTTGTCCTGGCTGCAGTTCTCAGCAGATCGATCTTGACCGCAACCCTGCTTAAAGGCACCGTTGCTGCCCATGCCGCCACAAAAAAGAGGAGGAATCGTTATCATAAATTTCACCGCTTCGTTAGCGGGACAATTCTTGGCGCGGGCCTGGGCATTGGGCCTCCATGTTTCGGCGCGGATTACTATGGGTATATTATCGATATCGACAGTAGAGAAGTCACTGAACTTGAGATTGTCAGGTCACCTGGTGCGGACTCAGGAACTTTTCCTTCTGCGATCAATGACGTCGGACAGGTAACAGGGCACGTGTATGCGCCTGATGAGAATCGCACTTTTCACAGTTTTATTACCGGTCCCAACGGGGTGGGCACGGTTGTTCTCAGCTTAGGGGAGAAAGACAGTTTTGGTAATGGAATTAATGGTAGTGGCCAGATTGTAGGTAACTATTTATATCGTGATCAATTTTATTCTCCGCGATCTTTCATCACCGGTCCTGATGGAATGGGGATGAGAGACCTTGGTACGCTAGGCGGGCATGAGAGCTATGCTTCTGACATCAACGAGACCGGGCAAGTAGTGGGAGATTCTTGGGTCACGGGTGGAAATTATTCCAACTCCCATGCCTTTATTACGGGCCCTGATGGAACGGGGATGAAGGATCTTGGCACTTTGGGCGGGGATAGCAGCTCGGCTCATGGCATCAATAATGTCGGACAGGTGGTGGGAAGTTCTTACATAGGCACAGTTGGCGGCGAGGATCAGCATGCCTTCATCACCGGTCCTGATGGAGCGGGGATGAAGGATCTTGGTACTCTGGGCGGAATATTTAGCTCTGCTTCCGACATCAACAATGCTGGGCAGGTAACGGGAACGTCTAGGACGGCTGAAGGCCTTCAACGTGCCTTCATCACCGGCCCTGATGGAATGGGGATGAGAGACCTAGGCACGTTAGGTGGTGATAACAGCGTTGCCTATGCCATCAACGATGCGGGACAGGTATTAGGACGCTCTACTCTCACACCTGGAATTGGCGCTTACCATTACTTTATCACTGGCCCTAACGGCGAAGGCATGATGGACCTCAATTCTTTGGTGGATTTGCCCGATCCAGTTGTGCTCCACGCGGCAGCTGACGTCAACAATCATGGTCAGGTAGTAGTAGCAGGCGTTCGCGATTCCGTACCTTCAATTCCGGAGCCTGAATCATATGCCCTGATGCTGGCTGGCTTAGGCTTGATCGGATTCATGGCGCGACGCAGGAAGGTAAGTTTCATGGCCTAATTTGAAGTAATGAATGCTAACCACTACCCTCACGGAGGATACGGGGCGATGCGTCTGCATGAAGGCTTGAACCCTACGCAGTTGGCCCTGATAGCCTTGCGCTTTTAACTCACGAAGCAAAGCCGGCGCCGCAATGATCTCGGGTAAGGTCGTCTACATTCGCTGCAGGATGTAGTCCTTGAATGGACTCAAGCTTGGTTGCCGCGCCTCGCGCGGCTTATAGAGCCCGCCCCGCGAAGCGGGTTTGGCTATTAACAGAGTTTGGCAGCCAAGGTAAATTTTTGGCTACCCAGGCTGTGAAAAAAACTCGCCTCCAAATATCCAGGCGAGCAAGAAGCGTGAAGGAATTTTGCAAAAACAGGCCATCATCCCAAGGATGGCCGCAGGGTATTGAGCAGCATGTGCACACCCTGGACATTGATGACGCGCTTTAAGTTATAGCTCAATACGCTCAACGCCAGTTCCGTCTTTGCTTTTTTCAATCCACGCAGAAGAAAGCGGGGATTGCCCATCATCCATTTGATGGTGCCAAAGGGATGTTCAACGATACTGCGCCTCTGCTTCATCCATACTGGATTGCTCATTGCTCGCCGGTGCATCGCCTCCTGGACAGGGAAGGGGAAAAGATTTTCGCGGAGGTGCCGCCGTCGGCGATCCTAACGACTCCACCCCTTAAAAAAGCCCCGGTGATGCTTCCGGCCAGAGCCGGCTCGAATAATGCGTGCTGGCTTCAAGTGATCTTCGCGCAAGAGCAATTACGAACGAGATGGACTAGACGGCTGCTTCATCCGTCTCTCCGGTACGTATTCTCACCACCTGCTCGATGCAAGTGACGAAAATCTTGCCGTCACCAATCTTGCCGGTACGCGCAGTGTTGATAATTGTCTCGATGACGCTGTCCACCAGTTTTTCAACCACGACTATTTCCACCTTTATTTTCGGCAGAAAATCCACTACGTATTCGGCGCCCCGATAGAGCTCGGTATGGCCTTTTTGTCTGCCAAACCCTTTCACTTCGGTAACGGTCAATCCGGTTATGCCGATTTCATTCAGGGCTTCGCACACTTCGTCGAGCTTGAAGGGTTTGATGATAGCCTCGATTTTTTTCATGAAACTCCTTTGATTGGTTCTATCTTATAAATTTTTGGGACGCTTTTTCATGGACGAATACGAGAGACATTGAAAACCTGGCCGCGACTCATGGTCCATTTGCCGCTTGCTAAAACTCGTCTCGATATTTTGCCGTAACAGGATAGCGCCAATCCTTGCCAAAGCCCCGATGGGTAATACGGATGCCTATCGGCGACTGGCGCCGCTTGTGTTCACTCTGGCGGATGAGCTGCACCACGCGGCGCGCATCGGCCTCTGAGCAGTCCGTGCTCAGGATTTCCCGCAGCGACAGGTCATGCTCCACATAAGCTTCGGCGATCATGTCGAGCACGTCGTAAGGCGGCAGGCTGTCCTGGTCGGTCTGGTCTGGACGCAGCTCGGCCGACGGCGCGCGGCTGATAACGCGCTCGGGAATAACGCTTCCCAATGTGTTGCGGTAGTGGCAGAGCCGGTACACAAGGGTTTTTTTTATGTCCTTCAGCACCGCAAAGCCCCCCGCCATGTCCCCATAGAGAGTGCAGTAGCCTACCGCCATTTCGGACTTGTTGCCCGTTGTGAGCACGATGGAGCCGTACTGGTTCGACAGCGCCATCAGCAGGTTGCCGCGTATGCGTGCCTGCACGTTTTCTTCTGTGAGATCAGGACTGTTGTGATGGGGAGCCCCCGAGAACTCATCCGCCAGCGTTTGCCGGTATTGGCCAAAGATCGTATCGATCGGAAGCTCGCTGTAACGCACACCCAGCGTCTGGGCCATGGCGCGCGCATCCGACAGGCTTATATCGGCGGTGAATTGCGAGGGCATCATTACTGCTCTCACTTTATCCGCACCCAACGCGTCTACGGCGATCACCATCGTCAGCGCCGAGTCCACTCCGCCTGACAGGCCAAGCAACACGCCCGGTATCCCATTTTTCCCGACATAGTCCCTGACGCCAAGACATAACGCCTTATAGACGCTTGCTTCCAGAGGTCCCGAAGACGCCATTTCCCCCCTTACGGGCGCGCCATCCTGCAATTCGATCAGGCCGAGAGTTTCCTCGAATTCCTTGAATTGATGGGTCAGTTCTCCTTCACGATTCATTGCAAAGGACGCACCATCGTGTACCAATTCATCCTGTGCGCCTGTTAGATTGGCGTAAATGATGGAAAGCCCCGTTTCGACGATACGCTGACGTACGGTCTCATAGCGCAACGCTTGTTTGCGCATGTGGTAAGGGGAGGCATTCAGCACTACGATTACGTTGGCTCCCGCTTCCCTCGCGCAAGCCGCTGTGTCTTTTTTCCAGATATCGGCGCAAATATTGACGGCAAACTTTATTCCTTCCAGGTCGAATATACACGGATCGGTGCCGGGCGCGAAATAACGCCGTTCGTCGAATACAGAATCGTTGGCAAGCTCATTCTTGAAATATGTGGCGATAATCTTGCCGTCGCTTATCACCGAGGCGGCATTGTAGAGTTTATCTTCGACAAGATAAGGATGGCCCACGAGCAGGGTCAGTCCGCTTATCTCCGCAGCCAGTTGCGCAAGCGTGTTGTTGCAGGCACGGCGGAATCCATCGCGCAGTAACAGGTCTTCCGGCGGATAGCCCGACAAAGCCATTTCTGGAGTAATTATGAGCTTCGCCCCGGCTTTTTTTGCCCGGTTGGCATAATCGAGAATCTTGCGGGAGTTGCCCCCAAGGTCGCCGACTGTACAGTTGATTTGAGCAATGGCGAGCTTCATTGTCAGAGGCCGGACTGGATTCCGCTTTCGCGGGTTGAAATTGGCCAAATAATACCAGAACGAGCTACCTTGCGCGGATTGCCGGCAAGCGCGACAATCTCCATGATGTCAGTGCTTGCAATAAAAATAGTGGATTCGCTTGAGGATATTTCTGTCACGGCATGGAACGCGCTAGGCGGGGACGATCCGTTCCTGCGGCATGAATTCTTTTCTGCCCTGCATGAAACCGGGTGCGCCTCAAAACAGACCGGCTGGTCGCCGAAGTTTGTCACATTGTGGGAGGGAAATATCCTGCAGGGTGCGCTACCGCTTTATCTGAAAAGCCATTCCTATGGAGAATATGTATTCGACTGGGCTTGGGCGGATGCTTACCGGCGCTACGGTTATGCCTATTACCCAAAACTGTTGAGCGCGATACCTTTCAGTCCGGTAACGGGACGGCGTCTGCTGGCGAAGACCGAAGAGCATCGCGCACTGCTTATCTCGGCTGTGTTGAGAATGGCACAGGACGGAAACCGGGGAGCTGCGATTTCATCGTTCCATTGCCTTTTTCCGCAGGAGCATGAAGCCCGTGAAATGGAGTCAGCGGGGATGACATTGCGGCACGGCATCCAATTTCATTGGAAAAACCGGGCGGACGTGAATTATGAGAACTTCGAAGACTTTCTGGGGGGTATGAGCCACAGCAAACGCAAGAAAATCCGGCAGGAGCGACGTAAGGTTAATGCTGCCGGCATTCGTTTTCAATGGTTGTCGGGAAATGACATCAGGGATGATCACTGGCGTTTCTTCATCGACTGCTACAACAAGACATATGACGATCACCGTTCGATGCCATATCTCAATCTGGACTTCTTTGCGCGGATTGGCAGAAGCATGCCCGAGAATGTGCTGCTGATTCTGGCATTGCGCGATGGCGAACCTGTTGCCGCCGCATTTAATTTGCATAGCTCGCATACCCTTTATGGACGCTACTGGGGTACGAAAGAATTCATTTCCGGGTTACATTTCGAGACCTGCTACTATCAGGCGATCGAATACTGTATCGCAAATGGTATCAAGTTGTTCGAAGGCGGCGCACAGGGGGAGCATAAGCTTGCGCGCGGTTTTCTCCCGGTCCGCACTTGGTCGGCGCACTGGCTTGCACATCCCGAATTCGCTGCTGCGATCGGAAATTATCTGGGACGGGAAGCGAAAGATATCGATCATTATCTGGACGAACTGAACGATAATTCGCCGTTCAGGAAAGACGTGAGGGAGTAATTGGCGAATTATTGAATTCGCATATCAGCTTCGGCAGATTGTATCTTTACCCTATTTACCTATTTGCCCGCAAATTTATACACTGCTGCAAATATTCACTTGAATATAACTACCCGATAACCTTCCAATGAAATATTGCAGTAACTGCGGCACCTTGGTGGAATTGCGTGTACCCGAAGGCGATACCTTGCCGCGCTATGTCTGTTCGGCATGCAGCGTTATTCATTATCAGAATCCGAAGATCGTAGTGGGCTGCATACCCGAATGGGAAGAACGGATACTGCTATGCCGCCGCGCCATTGAACCTCGCCACGGTTTGTGGACCGTGCCATCGGGTTTCATGGAAAATGCGGAGACCCTCGCGCAGGGCGCCGGACGCGAAACACTGGAAGAAGCCAACGCGCGGGTGGAAATGGGCGAGCTTTATTCCATTTATAATTTACCGCATATCAACCAGGTCCACGTGTTATTCCGTGCTCGGCTGCTGGATCTTGACTTCAGCCCGGGGATTGAAAGCCTGGATGTCGAACTATTCCATGAGACGGAGATTCCGTGGGACACGCTGGCTTTCCGTGTTATCCACGAACCCCTGAGGCGCTACTTTGAGGAGCGGCGCCAGGGAAAGCTGGGCTTTCACATGGGTACCATAGAAGCGTTTCGCAAATGATCGCATCCCTTGCAATACACCCGGTATTCACTCCGCGGGCAATTTCTTCGGAAGTTTCTTAACCCGTACAGTGACACAGCCGGTAGCGAGTCTGGAAAGACCTTCGTTACTTCGTTAGCCGCAACAACGTTGCAGGTAATTCAACGCAGCGATCAGGAAGTAGAAGCGGCTCCACAACTATAGGCTAAAGGAACTTCTGAATCAGTCCTGCTTTTGCCAGCAGTGAGCGCGACAGCGGCCTTGAGGAGGGAATGCTCCCCAAGGACAGGGGCAAGCGAGGCAAATGGGACAATCGATTCTCTTCGCCAGGAGGCCGATTGTTCCCTGAAGCCCCTCAGCAATCGTTAGTTGTTAAGGGAAAAGTTCTACTCGATCGATACCATTTTCGAACGTGACAGCGGGGGATTGTCGGCGAAATAACGTTTTATGCCGGCGACTATGGCCTCGGCAAGTTTGTCCTGATACCCGGCATCCTTCAATTTCCTTTCTTCATCCGGATTGCTGATGAATGCGGTTTCAACCAGAATCGAGGGGATATCCGGCGATTTAAGGACGGCGAAGCCCGCCTGTTCCACCTCATTCTTGTGCAGATGGTTGATGTCGCCAATTTTGGCAAGTACTTCTCTGCCAAGCTTGAGGCTGTCGTTGATCGTTGCTGTTTGCGACAAGTCAAGCAGGGTTTGCTTGAGATAAGGATCCTTGATATCCAGATTGACCCCGCCGATCAGATCCGCATCGTTTTCCTTCTTTGCCAGCCAGCGAGCGGCAGCGGACGTTGCGCCGCGCTCTGACAGGGCAAACACGGAGGAACCGCGCGCATGGGGCTTGATAAACGCATCTGCGTGCACGGATACCAGCAAATCGGCATTCAACTGACGGGCCTTTACCAGGCGCATCGGCAGCGAAATGAAGTAGTCCCCCTCTCGCGTAAGCGCTGCGCGCATGTTGGGCTCCTTGTCTATCCTTGCCTTGAGTTTTTTGGCAATTGCGAGGGTGATGTTTTTCTCATGTGTGCCACTGCGGCTTATTGCGCCCGGATCTTCGCCACCGTGCCCCGCGTCTATGGCGACGGTGATGAGACGTATCATCTCCGGTTTGATCTTTTTGGGTTTTTCACTGGTTCGGGCAGACCTGGTTTTTACATTTACATTACTGTCTGCGTTGACATCCTCTTGTAACGTCTCTGTGCCATTTTCATTCAGGAGCGCCATGAGGGGATCGGGTGGTATTACCGGATAAATATCCAGCACCAGGCGGTGGCCATAATTGCTTACAGGCTTGAGTACAAATGCCTGGGGCAGGACCTCGGTTTTGAGATCCAGTACCAGCCGCAATACGTCCGGCTTGAACTGGCCGATACGCACGGTGCGAATATACGGGTCTGATGCGTCTATCCTGTCCGGCAGTCCTTCAAGCTCCGGCGTCAATACGACATGCTCCAGATCAATCGCCACCCGATCCGGATTTTTTATAATGCTGAGCGAATATTGTATGGGCCGGGCGGATTCCAGCGTGAGGCGCGTATACTCAGGCGCGGGCCAGATACGGACAGAGCTGACCTTGATGTCGGCAAAGGCGGAATTGCCGGAGGACAGAAACAGCAGTGCCGCCGCCAACAGCCAGATAATGAATATTGATGGGATACGAACGTTATGGAAACCGGTCGCTGCCGCGTTCAGGGGTTTTGAGACCCTCTGTTTCTGTTTCTTAGTGCCTGCCACTGTTTCAAACACAGTCTGCCTGCCTCCGTGTCTGCCTCAATTTCAACATCGCGGCCAGCTTCAGCCACGTGAAAAACAAATCTTAAATCAGCCGGGGGCAATAATTTGCCCGCCTTTTCCGGCCATTCCACCAGACAGATCGAGTCCGCGTTGAAATATTCGCGAAAACCTGCTTCTTCCCATTCTATAGGGTCATTGAAACGATAGAAATCAAAGTGATAGAAGTATAACCTAGAAATTTTATAAAGTTCAATCAAATTATAGGTGGGACTTTTTACTTTTGCCTGATAACCCAGGCCGCGCAGGATGCCTCGCGCCAGTGTCGTTTTGCCGGCGCCAAGATCGCCACTAAGGAAAATGACAAGGCCGGGATGCAATGTACTCGCGATTTCAGCGCCAAGCGCCAAGGTCGCCGCTTCATTGGCCAAGGTGCATTTAAACTGATGACGATTAAGGTGATGTGTGGTGACAGAGCCGGTATTATGTGAACTATGCAAGAAAAAACCTCCAAAGATCCGTTACAAAATCCCCCTGACCGAGCTCTTGATTTCATCCAGTTAGCCGGGACGATCAAAGCCTGGGGTAAGGAACTCGGCTTTCAGGATATTTGTATTGCGGATGCCGGCGCCGAGATGATGCAGGCCGAATCCGGATTGCTTGAATGGCTGAGCAACGGTTATCACGGCGAGATGGATTATATGGCAAAGCATGGTACACGGCGTAGTCGCCCGGCCGAGCTTGTTCCCGGCACGCTGCGTGTGATCTCAGCCCGCATGAATTATATGCCATCCTCAGCCAGAGACAGTTGGCAGGTGATCCAGGATGGCGAAAAGGCGTTCATTTCCCGGTATGCCCTCGGGCGGGACTATCATAAAGTGGTGCGCGGGCGTTTGCAGAAACTTGCCGATAAAATTGTGGCGGAAACAGGTCATTCCAATTACCGCGTATTCTCCGATAGCGCACCGGTAATGGAAGTGGAATGGGCACAGAAATCGGGTCTCGGCTGGCGTGGCAAACATACGCTGTTGCTAACCCGCGAATCGGGATCAATGTTCTTTCTGGGCGAAATGTATACTGATTTACCGTTACCGGTTGACGACCTCGTGGGGAACTATTGCGGGAGCTGCACCAAGTGCATCGATATCTGCCCCACACAGGCGATTATTGCCCCGTATCGGCTCGACGCCACACGCTGCATTTCGTATCTTACGATCGAATTTAAGGGGAGTATTCCCGAAACGTTGCGCCCATTGATCGGCAATCGGGTATATGGTTGCGACGACTGCCAATTGATCTGCCCATGGAATAAATACGCATCGATCACGGCTGAAAATGATTTTTCGGTACGAAATGGGCTGGACGATGCATCCCTGGTCGAACTATTTGGCTGGAACAGGGAAGAATTCGACACCAGACTTGCCGGCAGTCCGATCCGTCGCATAGGTTATGAACAGTGGTTGCGTAACCTGGCGGTAGGGTTGGGCAACGCGCCATCCTCTCAAGCCGTCATTGCGGCGCTGCAGGAGCGCCGCGAAGATGTTTCGCCGCTGGTCCGCGAACATGTGCAATGGGCGCTGGAGCAGCACGAAAGGCGGTCCAGTTAGCCGTTTCAGGCTCAAAAGCGCGACAGGCAATCTGGAGTTAAAAAAAGCTGCGCTGTGTACGGCATTTAACAGACAACGAAGAGGAAGCTGTACTAAGGTCCAATTTGCGGCGGCTGCCGAACTTGATACGATGCGAATACCATTCACTCAAAGAATCGTCAACTTGAATGATTTGCTCATACGCTATACCTGAAGGGGACCTTTTGGATTAGAAATCCGGGCGTCATGTATGGGCTTGCTGACACTGTGTAAGATGCTATTATGCGGGCATTAAAAAAAAGCTGAATCGGGTGCTATACGTTGGCGGGTAGCACGTTGCGTTTCCAATCATACTGTCTTGACAGAGAAATTGACTTATAGCATCTTATTTCCCGTAAAACCAATCTGCCCGCGTAACCCGGCATCTTCAATAAACAAAAAAAGGAAATTCAGTGAACGCTCTGCATCTCGGTACTCTCAAGTGGCTGGCTTGTTTTGCTATCGTACCTATCCTTTCCCTCAGCGGCTGTAAAACGTTCCCCCCCCTTTCTGCTGACGACAAGTATCTCGCTCACGATTACCTCATAGGGCCTGGCGACAACGTGGATATTATCGTCTGGCGCAACCCGGAAGTTTCAATGGCGGTGCCCGTTCGCCCGGATGGGAAAATCACCACCCCGCTGGTGGAGGATTTGCCGGCAAGCGGGAAAACATCAACACAGCTGGCCCGCGACATCGAAGCTGCATTGTCAAAGTACATCCAGCAGCCGGTTGTGACGGTTATCGTGACAGAATTTGTCGGACCCTACACGGAGCAGGTCCGCGTCATCGGGGAAGCTACTAAACCCCAGGCGCTGCCATATCGTGAAGAAATGACGCTGATGGATGTTCTGATCGAGGTCGGTGGCATAACGGAATTTGCCGCGGGCAACAAGGCCAGAATCGTTCGCAACGTAGACGGGAAACAGCAGCAGTTTAGCGTCCGTTTGGACGATCTGATCAGAGATGGCGATATCACGGCTAACGTTCCAGTGCGTCAGGGGGACGTTCTTGTCATTCCGGAAAGTTTCTTCTGATTTCAATCTGTTTGTATACCATGGCACTACTACAACATTCATTCGCAACAATGTTATTCCTAGCGATTGGCAATTTTGCGCCAAGCTGATCCCGTATTGATAAGCGTAACGGGCTGACCACACCAGGATGAAGCAGCAAAAAAATAATGACGAGAATAAAGGCTATTCAGGTTCCGGATTAGATTATATGCAAACCGGGAATATGGGAAAAAACCTTACTGCCACAAAGTCGATAACAGCATCTCTACGGACGGTGTGACAAATGGAGGAACTTACAAGCCAGCTTCTTGTTTACCTGAAAGGGGTATGGAAATATCGCTGGATTGCACTTACCGCCGCCTGGATTGTCGCCATGGCGGGATGGGCCATTGTTTATAAATTGCCCGACGATTATCAGGCCTCAGCCAGGATTTACGTCGATACACAAAATGTATTGAAGCCGCTAATGGCAGGAATGACGGTCTCTCCGGATCTGCAACAGCAGGTTTCCATCATGAGCCGCACCCTGATCAGTCGTCCAAATGTGGAACGAGTCGTACGCATGGTAGATCTGGATATCAAGGTGAACGATGTAAAGGATCAGGAAAAGCTCGTCAAGGACCTCATGGATAAAATCAAGCTCGGCGCGGCTGGGCGCGATAATCTTTTCACAATTCATTATAACAATCAGAATCCGAAACTCGCTAAAGACGTCGTTCAATCCTTGTTGACCATTTTTGTCGAAGGGGGGCTTGGAAATAAGAAACAGGACTCTTCGGCGGCAATCCGTTTTATTGATGATCAAATTCAGAGTTACGAAGAGAAATTGGTTGCCGGGGAAAATAACCTCAAGGCATTCAAGCAAAAGAATATTGGAGTGATGCCTCAGCAAGGCAGCGATTATTACTCTCAGTTATCCCAGGCGGTGGAAGATCTCAACAAGACAAAACTCGAGTTGCGGGAGGCGGAACAGGCAAGGGATGCGATCAAAAGGCAAATAACGGGTGATGAACCGGTTCTCTTGGTAGACCAGGAGGCATCCTCATCCATTGTCAATGTGGAGCTTGATTCTCGAATTGAGGGGTTGAACAAAAACCTGGATACCCTCAGGCTCAATTTTACGGAATTGCACCCCGATATCATTGCAACGAAGCGACTGATTACTCAGCTTGAGGAGCGCAAGATGGAGGAAGCCAAGCTGACCAGGTACAGCGCTGATCCCGGAAAAAACTACAGCCCGATGCTGCAGCAACTCAATGTGGCGCTAGCGGAAGCCGAAGCCGACGTGGCGTCGATGAACGCGCGCGTGGACGAGTATACCGCTCGATATGAGCGCCTGAAGTCCCTGAGCAACGCAGTGCCTCAGGTTGAAGCAGAGCTCGCTCAACTCAACCGTGACTATCAGGTGAATAAGGCCAATTATGAGAAACTCCTTGAACGCCGCGAATCAGCCAAGATATCGGGAGAATTGGGTTCTCAGACTGATTTGATGTCGTTCAGGATTATTGATCCGCCCGTAGTCTCCGACAGACCCGTAGGCCCGGATCGCGGTAAATTTTTCTCGATTATCTTCCTTGGCGCTTTATTGGCGGGAATAGGAGTAGCGTTTGCTATCAGCCAGATACGGCCAACGTTCCATAGTCAGATGAGTCTGCGGGAAATTTCCGGCAAGCCAATATTGGGTTCGATTCCCATGATCTGGACCAATCAGGAAAAAGTAAAACGCAGAAAGCGTCTCTATGCATTTGGTCTGTCTCTGCTGTCTTTGCTAGGTTTATATGGCGCACTGATGCTTAAGATAGCGTAACCCAGCATATCTGGAAACTGATGCATCCTCATTGTTAATGAATATGGGATATTTTGAATCCCGAACATCTTGCTCGTAGTATATTCCCATCGAACCGCAAACTCTGGTAACTCCGAATCCAGACATTGGAGAAAGCGTGAGCATTATTGAAAAAGCCGCAGGCAAACTCGAAAAAGAAGCAAAATCCAGCGCGCCGCAAGTACAACCAGGCGCTTCCGTAAATTCCGACCATGAGTCTGCCAGCGAAAACGATACGTTTCGCGATGAGGTCCGTCAGGATCCTTCTCCAGCGTTTGCTTCGACACCCAAACGTATTACGCTCAACCTCGCAAAAATGCGGCAATATGGCATAGTCACGCCTGACGAGGGGAGAACGCAAATAGCCGAGCAGTTTCGCGTCATCAAGCGTCCACTGCTTACGAATGCATTCAACAAGGGCCCGGGGATGATCAAGAATGGCAATCTGATCATGGTTACGAGCGCGCTGGCGGGAGAAGGCAAAAGCTTTTGCACTGTCAATCTCGCCATGAGCATAGCAATGGAAATGGACCGCACCGTATTGCTGGTTGATGCCGATGTAGCCCGCCCTTCGGTACCAAAAATCCTTGGTCTTGGAACAGAACAAGGTTTGCTTGATATTCTCCTCGATGAGAAGCTCGAACTGGGGGACGTCCTGATTAAAACCAATATCGAAAAGCTCACTCTCCTTACGGCGGGCAGGCGGCATTCTCATTCAACCGAACTACTTGCGAGCCAGAGCATGGGTGAATTATTAAAGGAACTTGCTGAACGCTACTCGGATCGGGTCGTTATTTTTGACTCCCCGCCGTTGTTACTGACCAGTGAGGCCCGCGTTCTGGCGACGCAGATGGGGCAAATTGTCCTGGTTGTGGAGGCTGAAACGACATCACAACAGGCCGTGAAGGAAACGCTGCGGCAGATCGAATCATGCGATGTCGTAAATTTGATCTACAACAAAGCCAGATCATTTTCTGGCGGAGAATACTACGGTTATTATTATCATGAGAGTGCTTGAGATCAAGCGCTACCGTAGGGCATTATTTCAAACTACGGCAGCTTGCGCTGCCGTCACGGTGATGATGTTGCTGCCGTCTTACGCAAATGCTGCTGAATGGACCGTTCTTCCGCGACTGAATTTGAGGGAAACGTACACCGACAACGTGAGGTTGAGGCCAGAAGGCTCTGAGACGAGTGATTTCGTGACTCAGATCAATCCAGGATTTTCGCTGGCAGGTGTAGGGCGGCGTTTCAATGTCAGTGCAAATTACTTGATGAACAACCTCATCTACGCGGAGGCTACCAACCTGACCAGAACAAGACACCGGTTGAATGCCAGAGCAAATGCTGAGTTGATAGAAGATTTCTTTTTCGTGGAGGGAAGATCGGCAATCAGCCAGCAGAATATATCTATGGCGGGCCCTCAGGCAATCGATAATGTCAATGTAACAGGCAACAGGGCTGACGTCAGAACGTTCAGTGTCAGCCCTTATCTTCGTCATCGTTTTAAGAATTTTGCCGTAGCCGAGCTGCGTTATGCTCATAGTATTGTCAGTTCAAACGCGAACACACTTCGAAACAGCCAAGGGGACAGCTTTCTGGCACGCCTCGACAGCGGTAAGGACTTTAACAAATTCCAGTGGGGCATAGACTACAGCAATCAAATGGTCCACTTTGACTCGAGCGACCGGACAATTGAATTGGAACGGTCTATCGCAAATGTTCGCTATATGTTTACGCCTCAGTTCGGCTTGACTGGCACAGGCGGTTACGAGAGGAATAGTTTTATATCAATCAAGGGTAGCCCTTCGAGCCCGATCTGGACAGCAGGATTTACATGGACGCCGAACGACAGGACAAGCGTGGTAGCTAATGCGGGGCAACGGTTTTTTGGCGATACCTATTATGCCTTGGCGAGACATCGCACGCGCTTATCGGTGTGGAATGTGAGCTATAACGAAAACATAACCACTTTCAATCAGCAGGCATTGTTTGGTTCCGGATTCAATGTCGGGGATTCCCTAAGTCAATTGCTTGCGGCGCAAAACCCCAACCTCAATCCCGGAATCATTCAACAAAACAGTGACGCACTTCTCGGTCTCGATTCCCCGGATTCCTTTTTTGGACCGAGCAATTTTTTTACCAATAGGCTTTTTTTGCAGAAACGGCTACAGGCCTCCGTTGCTCTGAACGGCGCCAGAAATACTTTCGTACTAAGCGGATTCAATATGACTCGGGAAGCATTCTCGCCTGAAAGCGCGGATGCTGAACTGATCGGGGAGACGAACGCGGCGTTGCTCAGGCACACACGACAAACCGGTGGTAACGCACTATGGGTTTACAGACTTTCACAGCTTACCCGAGCTAATCTCGATCTTGGCTACAGAAAATTGAGCTTTCTTAATGCTGACAGGGAGGACGATATCAGGATACTCAGACTTAGCATAACAAAGCAGTTCCCACATATCCTGCCTAATCTCAACGGAACGATCCAGTTTCGGCGTAACGAACGTGACTCCAACCGAGCCATGTCAGACTACAGAGAGAATGCCATTACAGCATTCCTGAACATGAGCTTTTAACATCGGAAAAATAGACGGATGTATTCATCATTCTACGGTTTCAGTGCCAAGCCGTTTCAACTGAAGCCCGACCCGAATTTTTTCTTTGGCAGTAAGGGCCACAAACGTGCCATGGCCTATCTTGAATATGGGTTATCGCAGGGGGAAGGCTTTATTGTCATTACGGGCGAAGTCGGCGCCGGCAAAACCACACTGGTGCGCAATCTTTTCCGCAAACTGGAGTCCGAGAAAATTGTTGCCGCTCAAATCGTCAATACCGATCTGGACTCTGACGACACTTTGAGAATGGTTGCCGCAGCGTTCGGGTTGCCTTTGCCCCATGGCAATTCCGGCAAGGCTTCCATATTGATCGGACTCGAACAATTCTTTCGCCAATGCGACAAGCAAGGGAAACGCGCGCTGCTGGTAGTGGATGAAGCGCAGAATCTCTCTCCGCGCACTGTTGAAGAGCTGAGGATGCTTTCCAATTTTCAAACAGACGACAGGCCGCTGCTACAAACATTTCTGCTCGGACAGCCGGAGTTCAGGAAAACGTTGCTTAGCAGCGATATGCAGCAATTGCGACAGCGAGTCACAGCAACTTATCACCTTGGACCCATGGATCCGGCGGAAACAAGATCCTATATCGAACATAGGCTGAGGACGGCGGGCGGGGGCGAAGACCCGTCGTTTGAGGACGATGCCTTCGCGGCCATACATGATTATACGGACGGCATTCCTCGGAAAATCAATGCGCTGTGCGATCGTCTTTTGCTGATGGGCTATTTGGAGAAACTGCACAATTTTGGCAGCTCGGAAGTCAGCGAGGTAATCCGGGATATTCAGCACGAGTTTGACCTGTCAATTGCGTCACTTCCGATAGCGGGCATGTCGGACGAGGGCAAAGCCGTGACTGATCCGGAGCGGGCAGAGGCTGTTCGGCGACTGGAGGAAATGGCCGGCCGGGTTGCAAATCTTGAAGAGTCCGTCGTCTCTTTACTGGGGTTGGTCAAGGAGATTCTGACCCTGGCTGATGTGAACAAGAGGCTTCGGTAGACAGGGCTCATGTGTATCGCCCCCGCCAGTTATGCTACTCAGTCATAACATTCACGGTCAGTTATCCGTAAGAATCGCCGGGCTCTACCCACGAACGCCTGGACCGCAGACTGCAAAGCCGGTCGTCTTGCCTGGATAACACGAGGTGTTCAAATGAATCCGTTACCGATACGAAACGCGATGACCGTCGACGTGGAGGATTACTTTCAGGTTTCGGCTTTTGCTTCTCATATTCCAAGGGAATCGTGGACGTCCATATCCTGCAGGGTGGAGTTCAATATTGATCGAATCCTCGCCTTGCTGGATGAGGAAGGTACTCAAGCGACTTTTTTTACATTGGGATGGATCGCCGACCGTTACCCTGCCATGGTCAAACGAATTGTCGCAAACGGCCACGAACTTGCAAGCCATGGGTGGGCTCACCATCGTGTTTCAGACCAGGAACCCCATGAATTCCGCGAAGACATAGCCAGCAGTAAAGCGATTCTTGAAGATATCGGTGGTCAGGCGGTGCTTGGTTACCGGGCGCCGAGCTTTTCCATAGGCCGCCATAATCAGTGGGCGCTGGATCTGCTTGAAGAGGCCGGTTACCGATACAGTTCCAGCATTTATCCGATTCAACACGACCATTACGGCATGCCGGATGCTCCCCGCTTCGCCTATTATCCGCGCCGCGCGAATGGATTGCTTGAACTGCCGATCACCACGATGCGGGTGTTCAAGCGGAACCTTCCTGCTGGCGGCGGCGGCTATTTCCGGTTATGGCCCTATCCGGTTTCGCGATGGTTTTTGCAGAGATTGAATCAGCTTGAAAAACAATCCGCGATCTTCTATTTCCACCCTTGGGAAATCGATCATCAGCAACCGCGGCAAACAGGCATCAGCATGAAAACACGCTTTCGCCATTACTACAATCTCAATCGCATGGAGGATCGTGTCAGGGCGCTTATCCGCGATTTCCGGTGGGATCGCGTGGACCGTATTTTTCTGGAACAGGATGCATGAGTGCTGTCATTGATGTGGTCCAGGGCGATCAGAGGGGTTCCTCTCCTCAAGTTGGCGCGCCATCGGTACATCTGCTGCAACAACAAGAGACGAAACGATGGGATGAGTTCGTTCAGGCTTGCCCGGAAGCGACCTTCTTTCATCGCGCCGGCTGGCAGACGGTGATCGAACGTGCATTCGGGCATAAAACCTGGTTTCTATACGCTGAATCAGGCGGGCAGATTCAGGGAGTGCTGCCTCTGGCAGAAATCAACAGTCGCCTTTTTGGCCACTCCCTGAGTTCCCTGCCATTTTGTGTCTACGGGGGAATCGCCGCAATATCGGAGCCCGGCCGGGAAGCGCTTGACCACGCTGCCCAAGAGCTTGCTTCACGGCTTCGCGTGGATCACCTTGAATACCGGAACGTGAAAATGCTGCACGCGGACTGGCCAACCAAGGACCTCTACGTAACTTTCCGCAAGGAGATAGCGCCGGAAGTGGACCAGAACATGCAACAGATCCCGCGCAAGCAGCGCGCGATGGTACGAAAGGGTATCAAAAGCGGACTGGAGAGTATCATAGACGAGGATACGGGGCGCTTTTTCTCGGCCTATTCCGCCAGCGTACACCGCCTTGGCACGCCTGTCTTCTCAAAACAATATTTCCGCCTTCTCGAAGAAGTTTTCGCGGACGATTGCGAACTCATGATTATCGTCAAAGGGGGGCATACTATCAGCGGCGTAATGAGTTTTTATTTTCGCGACGAGGTCCTGCCTTATTACGGGGGCGGAACCAGCGAGGCGCGAGATGTGGCGGGAAACGATTTCATGTACTGGGAATTGATGCGGCGCGCTTGTGAAAGAGGTTATAAAACCTTTGACTTCGGGCGTAGCAAACGTAACTCCGGCTCTTTCGATTTCAAGAAGAACTGGGGATTCGAGCCGCAACCGCTTCATTACGAATACCAGCTCCATCGGTCCCAAGTGGTGCCTGACCATAACCCCCTTAATCCCAGATATCAGCTCTTCATCAAGGCGTGGCGGAAACTCCCCCTTTCGCTCGCCAATCTTGTCGGCCCTCATATAGTAAGGAATCTGGGTTAGGCCAATGCAGGAACTTCTTTACCTCGTCCACCGAATTCCGTATCCGCCAAACAAGGGGGACAAAATAAGGTCTTATCATCTGCTCAGGCATTTGAGCGAACGCTATCGTGTCCATCTCGGTACGTTTATTGATGACGAGAATGACCGGAAGTATCTGGCGAAAGTCAGAAACCTCTGTGGGGAAACCTGTTTTCTCGATCTCCACCCCAAGGTGGCACGTCTACGCAGTCTCCGCGGCCTGTTTTCCGGGCAGCCTCTCAGCTTGCCCTATTACCGGGATAAGCGGTTGCAGGCATGGGTAAGCAATATACTTGGAACACGACCTGTTAGAGATGCCCTGATCTTCTCATCGGCGATGGCGCAATATGTCAGTCATGCCAGCCATGTCCGTCGGACCATGGATTTTGTGGATATCGACTCGGATAAATGGATGCAATATGCGGCGACCACGAGCTGGCCAATGAGCTGGATCTACCAGCGTGAGTCGAGGTTGTTGCTCGGCTACGAAAGGCAGGTCGTCAGGGATTTTGACAGCGCGACCTTCGTTTCCGAGGCGGAGGCCGATCTATTCAAGCAACTTGCGCCGGAAGCCGCAGCAAAAGTCACTTATTTCAATAACGGTGTCGACGCAGACTATTTCTCGCCGCAAAATATTTACGCTAATCCGTACCCGACCGGAACGAGTATCCTGATCTTTATTGGCGCTATGGATTACTGGGCCAACATTGATGCGGTGGAGTGGTTTGCACGCAGCGTCTTCCCGGCAATTAGCGCTCAATTGCCCAAGGTTGAGTTCTATATTGTTGGCGCCCGTCCGACGGCAACGGTAACGGCCCTCGCTGCTCTCCCCGGCGTGACGGTAACCGGGTCGGTGCCGGACGTCCGGCCGTATCTTGCCCATGCGTCGCTGGCGGTTGCGCCGCTGCGCATCGCCCGTGGAATACAGAATAAAGTGCTGGAAGCCATGGCAATGGAAAAGATCGTAATCGCGTCTCCTCAAGCGGTGGAGGGAATAAGCGCCTCGCCTGATCAGGAACTGGTAGTCGCCAACGATGAAAGCGAATTTGTCAGCCGAATTATTACGCTGCTACAGTGCGTGCCAAACAGGGCCCTCGGTCGTGCAGCCAGGGCTCGCGTTCTAAAAGACTACAGCTGGAATGAAAGCCTGGGCCGAATCGACACGCTCCTGTCACAACCGCAGACAAGTTGATTAACCGGGACCATTTACATACCTTGCAAAAGAAAATTCGAGTCGCAGGAGATGACGGGGTATGAATGTGCAAATGCCGCAACAGGTCACGCATGATTCCACGGCAGCACCGGATCAGCAGAAGCTGAGGGTGGCCGTCACTCTGCTCACTCTCACCACTATTGCAGCAATCCTCATCGGCTACCGTGAAACCACCTGGTCCATGATTTCAATCTGGTTGCGGTCTGAAACGTTTGCCCATGGCTTTCTCATTTTTCCCTTCAGCGCCTACCTGATCTGGGGACAACGCAAGCATCTCGTTAAACTTTCCTCTCAGCCCAATCTCCTGGCTCTGCCGGCGCTTGCCAGCCTCGGTTTTTGCTGGCTGCTGGCAACGCTTGCCGGCGTTCAGGTGTTTGCACAACTGTTACTGATTGCGATGGTTCCCGCCACAGTTTGGGCAATGCTGGGAAGCCGCATCGTCTGGGCGCTAGCCTTTCCGCTGACTTATCTCCTGCTCGCGGTACCTTTTGGGGATGGATTGATCTCGCCACTGATCGACTTTACCGCCGACTTTACCGTAACGGCGCTTCAATGGACCGGTATTCCTGTTTATCGGGAAGGCAGTTTTTTTTCCATTCCGAGCGGAAATTGGTCCGTTGTGGAAGCCTGCAGCGGCTTACGCTATCTGATCGCCTCTTTTACACTAGGTACGCTTTATGCATATATGACATACCGTAGTCTGAGGCGTCGTCTGGCATTCATTGCCTTGTCCGTGATTGTGCCTATTGTTGCCAACGGCATCCGCGCCTATCTGATCGTAATGACCGGCCATCTGAGCGACATGCAGTTGGCTGTGGGAATCGATCACCTGATCTACGGCTGGGTATTCTTCGGCGTCGTGATGTTGTTGTTATTCTGGATCGGCTCCTTCTGGCGCGAGGATGACAACGAATACGACATCGATAACACTAGCACGAGTACCGGTATCGGGACCGCCGGCGAACATGAAAACCGGCCAGATCCAGCCGGCAGGCCTGTGCTGAGGAGCACCGTTTTCGCTGCTGCCGCTGTCCTTGCCGTAGCATACATCTGGCCATTGTATGCCGACCACCTCGAGCGTGAGTATTTCGGCGCCACAGCGTCCGGGTCCGAAATTGAAATTCCTGGTATTCGTGGAAAGTGGCGGATCAGTTCAAGCCAGGTTTCAGACTGGAAGCCTGAATATGTGGGCGCTACTGCCCAATTGCTGCAAACCTACCGTAATAGAGAAGGGTCGGTGGATCTTTACATCAGTTATTACCGCAATCAGCAGCAGGGAGCGGAATTGATCAGCTATCAAAATGTACTCGCTGGAGAGAACGGATCCAGTTGGCATGACATCAAACAGGATAAGCGAAGTGTATCCTTCGGGCCTCAGGAGGAAACCGTTAACCAGAACTCGCTGCACTCGTCCTCGAAAAAGCTGCTTGTATGGCGATGGTATTCGCTCGGCGGCGAGATCACCGCCAGTCCCTACCTGGCCAAATTAATCCTGGCCAGAAATAAGCTCTTGGGCAGGGGCGGTGATGGTGCAGAGATTATCGTCGCAGCTCAATACGACGAGACGCCAGATGAAGCTGTGCCGGTACTTCAGACTTTTCTCGGCGATATGTTGCCCGCTATTACAGATGTGATTCGGAATGCAGGCAATCGCTAGTCATCGGCAAGGCCCGATAAAATCTGCTGGAAGCGCCATGCAGCCACCACTTATCGTTCATGTAATCCACCATTTGGGTGTAGGCGGCCTGGAAAATGGGCTTGTAAACCTGATCAATCATATCCCGCCCGAGCGTTACCGACATGCCATCGTGTGTTTGAAAGGATACTCGGATTTCCGGCGGCGGATAATCAGGGAGAATGTCGAAATCGTGGCGCTGCACAAGCGCGAGGGGCAGGATTTCAGCGTTTATCTCAATCTCTTCAAGACATTCAAGCGGCTGAGACCGGACATCGTACATACTCGCAATCTCGGGACGATGGAGGGTCAGGTAATTGCCGCCTTTGCAGGAGCCCGGGCACGAGTGCACGGCGAGCACGGCCGGGACGTTTTTGACTTGTACGGAAAAAATCGTAAATACAATCTCCTCAGAAAGGGAATTCGCCCTTTTGTAAATCATTTCATCACGGTCAGCAAAGATCTGGAAGACTGGCTCATCAATACCGTGGGAGCCACACCAGATCGAATTAACCAGATATACAATGGGGTTGACAGTCTCCGTTTTCATCCGCGTAATAGCGAAGGCATTGGCGCCGGACTTTCCGGCGACCTGCCGGAAGGATTTTTCACGAAAAATACTTTCGTCATTGGCAGTGTCGGCAGAATGACCGAGGTTAAAAATTTTCCCAGCCTGATTCGGGCTTTTCTGTTGCTGGTGAAAGAAGTGCCGGAGGCTCGGGAACGCGTTCGGCTTCTGATTATTGGCGAAGGAAACTCGCGGCAAGCATGCGCCGACATGTTGCGCCAAGCAGGAGCAGAGGCTCTTGGGTGGTTTCCAGGCGAGCGTGCTGACATTCCGCAACTGATGCGCGCCATGGATCTGTTTGTGCTCCCTTCCTTGGGCGAGGGCATATCAAATACGATACTGGAAGCGATGTCTACTGGTTTGCCGGTAATCGCGACAAGCGTTGGTGGAAATGCGGAACTTGTGAGAGAAGGGCGTACAGGAATGCTCATTCCCCCGGACGTGCCGGCGGTAATGAAGGACGCGATACTGAAATATTATCGAAACCCGATTCTGAGTGCCAATCACGGCAAAGCAGCACGGCAACAAATCGAGGCAAGCTTCAGTCTCGAGGCCATGACCCAGGGCTATCTCGGGGTCTACGATAAGGCTTTGCGCCTGTAAGCGTCCGAACAACGAGGAAAGAACAGCATGTGTGGGATCGTCGGGCTATTTGATACTTGCGGGAAAAGGGAAATCGACCGGGCACTGCTGGGTCGCATGAACCAGATTCAGGTCCACCGCGGACCGGATGAAGGAGAGCTGTATACAGAGGCGGGCGTAGGCTTCGGTCACCGCCGGCTTTCGATCATGGACGTCTCCAGCGGGCAACAACCGCTTTTCAACGAAGATGGCAGCGTGGTGGTGGTTTTCAACGGCGAAATCTACAACTTTCAGGAACTCGCCGGAGAGCTCGCCGCCCTGGGGCACATTTTTCGCACCCATTGCGATACGGAAGTCATCGTCCATGCCTGGGAAGAGTGGGGCGAGCATTGCGTGAACCGTTTCCGTGGCATGTTTGCATTCGGCTTGTGGGATCGTAACGAACAAGTTCTGTTTCTTGCGCGCGACCGGCTTGGTATCAAACCGCTCTACTATAGCCTGCTAACGGATGGCACCCTCATTTTCGGGTCTGAGCTCAAAACGCTGCTTGCTCATCCGGATTTCATCCGCGATATGGATCCTCATGCAATCGAGGATTACTTTGCTTATGGCTATATCCCTGAGCCAAAAACAATATTCCGCCAGGCTTTTAAACTTTCCCCGGCCCACACCCTGAAACTCCACAGCGGACAAAGTATGCCGGCCCCACGCCAGTACTGGGATGTGCCGTTTATACTGCATGATTCCATCACTGAGCAGGAAGCGCAGGAAGAACTGATAGTCCGGTTGCGCGAATCGGTAAAGATTCATCTCATGACCGAGGTGCCGCTGGGTGCTTTCCTCTCGGGTGGGGTCGATTCAAGTGCGGTAGTCGCGATGATGGCCGACATCGCGGAAGAACCGGTTAATACATGCTCAATCTCTTTTGGCGATCCTGCCTTCAACGAATCGCTGTACGCGCAAAAAGTAGCCGACCGCTATCACACCCGGCACAATGTAAGTCAGGTGGATCAGGATGATTTCGATCTTATAGACAAGCTGGCCTCCCTTTACGACGAACCTTTTGCCGACAGTTCGGCCATGCCTACCTACCGGGTTTGCGAGTTGGCAAGAAAGCGTGTAACGGTAGCATTGTCGGGCGACGGCGGCGATGAAAACCTTGCCGGCTACCGGCGCTACCGCTGGCACGTTTATGAGGAGCGGATGAGATCCGCGCTGCCGCTTGGATTGCGCAAGCCCTTGTTCGGCCTGCTTGGGAACCTGTATCCCAAGGCTGACTGGGCGCCAAAGGTTTTGCGCGCAAAATCCACTTTTGAAGCTCTGGCCAGGGATTCGGTGGAAGGCTATTTCCACAGCGTCTCGATCATGAAGGATAAGATGCGCCAGCGCCTGTTCAGCGATTCCTTCAAGCGCAATCTTCAGGGGTATCAGGCCGTGGAAGTGCTGCGCATGCATGCCGACAAATGCCCTGCACAGGATTCGTTGTCGCGCGTGCAATACCTGGATATGAAAACCTATCTGGTAGGCGATATCCTGACCAAAGTGGACCGGGCAAGCATGGCGCATGCCCTGGAAGTGCGAGTGCCGCTGCTGGATCATAAGCTGGTGGAATGGATCTCGGGCCTTCCTGTCTCTTTCAAGCTCCATGGTCAAGAGGGCAAGTATGTATTCAAGAAGTCGCTGGAACCCTATCTTTCAAATGACATCCTTTATCGCGACAAGATGGGATTTTCGGTGCCGCTGGCAAGCTGGTTTCGCGGTCCATTACGCCAGAAATTGAACAATGCCTTGATGGGCCCTGTTCTGGCCAATACCGGAATCTTCAACCAGGCTTTTCTGAAAGAGATGCTCGACCAGCATCAATCGGGACGGCGTGATTACAGCGCTTCCCTGTGGTCACTCCTGATGTTTGAATCATTCCTGCGTAATGTGCTCCACGCAGAGCAACCACGCTCATACAAGAATGATCTGAAGGTGGCATAGCAATGTGTAATCGCACACCCCAAAGTAACATGGATGCCGCTGATATCACGAGTAGCCGGGGGAAAACAGCGCCTTATCACTTCCAGAGGCGCTAGGGTAACAAATGATCGACGTATTTCTTACCGTTGACGTCGAAGTCTGGTGTGATGGCTGGAGAGACATTGATGCCAAGTTTCCGAGCGCATTTCAACGATATATCTACGGCCCCACGTTCCGCGGTGATTATGGTTTACCGTATCAATTGCACCAGTTGCAGGAGCATGGCCTGACGGGCGTATTCTTCGTTGAGCCGCTCTTTTCGACCCGGTTTGGGCTGGAACGGTTATCGGAAATTCTCAGCCTGATCCGTGAGAAGGACCATGAAGTACAGCTTCACATGCATACCGAATGGGTCGATGAATCAAATGAACCTTTGCTGGACAACATCAGTGGTAAAAAACAGTTCTTGCGCTATTTTTCTTTGAAAGAGCAGACGATTCTGATTCGAGCAGGGATGAACTTGATCGAATCAGCGGGAGGCCCGAGTGTGAACGCCTTTCGAGCGGGAAGCTTCGGCTTCAACACGGAAACCCTTCGGGCACTGGCCGCGAATCACATCGCCTTCGATAGCAGCTACAACGCCAGTATGTTTGGGCTGGATAGCGGGGTCAGCCCGGCGGTTCCACTTGTAGAGCCCGTCGAGTGCGAAGGCGTCTATGAATATCCCATGACGGTTTTTCATGGCGGGACGCGCTCGTTGCGGCATGTACAGATAACGGCATGTTCTTCCCGTGAGATGGAAGGTCTGCTCTGGCAGGCGCTGGAGTCGGAGCGTAAAGCGTTTGTTATTCTCTCTCATAATTTCGAACTGCTTGATAGCGCGATGAATCGGCCGGATGAAATCGTGGTGGCCCGCTTTCGTCGGCTCTGTTCTTTTCTGGACCGTCATCGGGATTGCTTTCGCGTCCGGGGTTTTCACGGTTTGACCCCTGCGCCTGTACTTTTACAGCCCGCACCCCTTACTTCGCCAATCTGGAAAACTGGACTCAGAATGGTGGAGCAGGGTTTACGCCGGGGGTTTCGTTGAACAGAATCTGGCAGTATCACGAGGTGCCCTTAAAGATACAACTGGGGGACAAGACGCTGTTTGCGCCCAGGTTGCAGCTACAGGTTCGGGAATCAGGGCTTGATGATGAAGAGCCCCCAGTGGCGAAGCCGATACCCCCTGCCGATCTTCTCCGGGCTGACAGTCAGGGCTTTTTGATAAGGTCGCTGCGCGTTATCGGCAGGCAACCAGTGCTGCGAAGGCACGGCGATTACCTCTGCTACATACCTTCACAATATCCCCGCTATTACATCGATATGCATCAGTCATTCGCTGAGTACAAGGGCAAGTTTTCATCCAAGACGCGCTCTACCCTCAATCGCAAAGTCAGGAAGTATGCGGAACATTGTGGCGGCAATATTTCATGGAAGGCTTATAAAGCCCCCGGCGAAATGGCGGAGTTCTTCGGATTGGCCCGCGCTGTTTCCAGAATAACCTATCAGGAAAAGCTGCTGGACGCGGGCCTGCCCGATTCGGAGGAGTTTCTTGAGCAAATGGACCAGCTTGCTCAACAAGGGCGGGTTCGCGGCTTCATTCTTTTTCATCAGGACCAGCCTGTCTCGTATCTCTATTGTCCGATCTCGAACGATGTCCTGATCTATGCTTTCCTCGGATATGACCCCAGCTATATGAATTTTTCAGTTGGAACGATTCTGCAGTGGCTCGCCCTGGAGCATCTGTTCGAGGAAAACGCTTTCCGCTTTTTTGATTTCACCGAAGGACAATCAGAGCATAAAAAACTGTTTGCAACCCACAGTATTCAATGCGCCAATGTATTTTTTCTGCGCAGCAATCTGCGCAATATGTGCTTGCTGCATGCACAGAAGGCTGTTGACCATTTCAGTAAGTCAACTGGCGATAAACTGGACCAGTTGGGTATAAAAGTCGCTGTAAGAAGGTTAATACGATTCGGAAGATAAATTTTCTCTTTGGATGGGGAATCCATGGGGGCAATTCTCAAGCTCTCGTTGAAGCCTCGCCATAGCATCCTTGGCCTTCGAATTGACGACAGGCTTGCGGGGCGGCGCCAAGGCGGGGAATATCTTTGAATAAATAAAATGGGGTAATATTTACGACGAATTACTTCCCTCGGCTGTTTTCGCCTATATTGGGCTCAAGTTGGCACGCTAAAAATTATTTCTTCCTATGAAGTTCAAACAGATCGTAAAGCAATTAATAGATGCGGAATGGGTTGCTCGAGTGCTTGAGGTATTGGATCGCCGATCCGACAACCGGATGGCTGAACTTGGAATACTGAGCCAGGCATTCGAATTCATAAAGATCAACCAGGTTCCTGGAGATTACTTCGAGTTTGGCCTGTGGCGGGGAAAAACCTTCGGTTATGCGCACAGGATGAAGCATCGTTATGGCCGGCACGATATGAAGCTATGGGGCTTTGACTCGTTTCAGGGATTACCTGACACGGAGGAGCATCCTGACAATATATGGTATAAGGGGCAGTTTGCCTGTACCCGTCCGGAATTCGAGGCCATCCTTAAATCGCGCGGAATCCGGTCCGCGGAATATGAACTGGTCGAAGGCTTTTACAGTGAAAGCCTAAACGATTCCGCGCATCGGCGGTTGTCCGGCCGCACGGCCGCGGTCATATATATTGACTGCGATTTATATGATTCGACTATTCAGGTACTCAATTTTATCCAACCCTATCTTGTGAACGGCTCCATCATCTGTTTCGATGATTTCTACAACTACAAGGGTGATCCCGAGCAAGGCGAGCAGAAAGCCCTGGCCGAATTTTTGCAAAAAGAGACGCATATCGGCTTTATTCCATACTTGACATATGCTCCCCTTGGAAAATCTTTCATTTGCAGGCTGAAATGACAGCGATATATTCACCGGCGGAGTCGGACTAATTAGATAGCGTGCGCTATGTTCGAGTTTGATAAATATGAGAAGCACTTGCATGTGGATCGCGGACTTGTCCCGCTGTCAACTTATGATCCCTTTCAAGACATCGCGAAAATGTCCCTGCTCATGTGGGGCGAGCATTGTGTGGAATGCGCCGCCCCAAGCTGCTTTACCACGTGTGATCTCTACCAGAGCAGGCCGGATGGTCGTTGCAGGCGCCTCACCTACGGCATGTATCGTAACCGTTGTTTTCCCTCCGCTCGTGGCTATGGAGCAGAGGTTGTATTCAAGAAATGGGGCAAGATCGAGGCTCGGGGCAATACCTTGATGCTGCCCGCGGGTATGACGCTATTGACTGAACGCATGATCGGCCTGTTGGCCCCATTTGCAAACGCAGCTGGAGCATTTGTTTATCGCCTGACTCGGGACAACCGCTGGTCGTATCTGGAGCATTCAATCCTTGAACGCTTTGCCCGTTGGCTGCATCAGAAGAAACGCGCAAACGCCAGTTTTCCGCCGGATTTCTTCCTGCTCGAGGTTTACAATCCGATGGATGGTCCGGTGCGAATGCAGCTGGGCATGTCAGTGGCAAGCGGAACAAGCAGGCGGCATTCCGCGCAGCCTCCACCGCCGTTCCGTGCATCGGTTATCTTACCCGCTGGCTACTCTCGCCATGAATTCGGCCGTGAGCAGTTCTCAAGGATTACCGAGTCCGGTCTCCCGTTCGACATCGCCATTACCCCGGATGGCGAGACCTCCGCACGGATCGTATTCCTTGCTGCCGATTTTGTTGTCCGGCACAAGAATGCAAGCGTAGAGGTTTCCGGTCAGCCGAAGATAAAGTGCGTCGTGTGGGATCTCGACAATACGATGTGGGATGGCATATTGCTTGAGAACGAAGCAGTCGGCTTACGGGAAAAAGTGCTTGAGCTGCTGAGCTTCTTCGATGAACGAGGGATTTTACTTAGTATCGCAAGCAAGAATGACGAGCCAAGCGCATGGCGGCGTCTGGAAGAACTGGGCATAGCGGATTATTTCCTGTATCCCCAGATCAACTGGATGCCCAAGAGCGAAAATATCAGAGCGATAGCGGAACAGCTCAACATAGGCCTGGATACTTTCGCTTTTATTGATGACAACCCTTTTGAATTGGAAGAAGTATCGCGAGCGCTAAAGGTCGTCGCCTGTGTGAATGCCGCAGATATCGATCACCTTTTCTCCAGTCCTCGCTATCAAGGCACGACCAGCGACGAGGCCAGGAAACGCAGCCAATTTTATCGACAAGAATTTGTGCGAAAGAAAAGTGCAACCAGATTTGGTTCGGATTACCTTGGATTCCTGGCCGCATGTGAAATAAAGCTTTACGTTGACGTTTATAAAAATGACGATCTGGACCGTGTTTCAGAACTGGTCCAGCGTACGAATCAACTGAATTTTTCAGGGCGCAAGTACCTCAGGAGCGAGATATTACCAATCCTCGCCGATGCAGGAGTCAAGAAATATGTGCTTCGTTGCGCTGATAATTATGGTTCTTATGGCGCGGTCGGGTTTTGTATCGTACGGCTCGTAGGGCACGAGATACAAATTGAGGACTTCATGCTCTCTTGCCGGGTGCAAGGCAGATTTATTGAGCAGGCGTTCTTCAATTATCTGGTAAACGCCCAGGAAGGTCAGAAGCCGCAGAGTTTATGGGTCAACTTTGAACCCACCGGGCGCAATATTCCTGCGCAGCAAGTGCTTGAGCGTCTGAATTTCGTTCCATGCTCCCCGGGTAAAGGTCTGCGTATCGACCTCAAGTCGCATACGCTCGATTGCAATTTCATCTCGGTGCAGTCTTCGATTGATGGGGAAATCGGTTTAGAGGCGACCGAGTCAGCCCAGTGAGGCTTATATTATCGAGTACGCGACCGGGCGCATAGCACATACAGCAAATCGAACGATTATCAATGACCGGGATACTGAACTTATTGCGGAACGTCAGCCAAGGAGGGTCTCCGGGCCTGGTAGGGATTTAGCAAAGCAATGCGAATTCCGAGGGCGGTGACAACTACGAATCCAATCTGGACCGCGCACCAGCGGACGAATAATTCCATATCCGTGAGTAAATGCTCGCGATCCGGTCCGAGCAAAAATTGCATTCCGGAAAATGTAAATCCGTACTTCTCCACGTTCGGCTCCAGGCCGAGACTCAGCAACCACCATCCCAACGGCAGCGCGGCAATGGAACCTATAATGACAGCAGGAAGATGCTTGAAACTGCATAATGCGCGCCCCACAATTACGGCGTTGATACAAAGCAGTCCCAGCAAGGCATAAAGGTAGCCCCCGCCTCCCCATCCCATCGGGCCGTCGCGCATGACGAGTTCATTCAAATTATCCGTGGAAGACCAATCGAAGGCGACCGATTTGGCCAGCCATAGCCATGGCAGAGCACTTGCCATCAATAAGAGAACACGGGGCAAGGTCAGCGCCCGGTGGTCGTGCAGATAAGAGAAACCAAAAATTAGCGCCAAGAAAATTAACAATGGACCATACAACGCGGTATAGCGTCCCCACCGTTCGATTGGTCCAATCACATCCGGGCCTATCAACAGAAAGAGATCCCGCCAGCCGCTACCCCAAATATCCCGATTGATGACAAACCAATACAAGTTATTGGCTCCCACAATGTCATCGATACTTTCCTGTGTAACACTCGCCGTAAGCAATATCAGGCTAATGAGACTTACTGCAAGCGTCCATATCGGAAAGCTGAGGAAGGGTAAGTTGCTGGACACGATTTTCTTGCTCGTCCATACCGCGCTGGCGCCAATCCATAATAACGCCCCGGCAAACACGAGCAAGAAAAAAAAGTGAGCATCACCGAGAAACATTTCCCGTAGATTATAGGGTATGCCCGGCATGTGTAGCAGACCCCAAACCGGGGCCGCGAAACATAACAGCATAAACCCCTGCGTTAGCCACCATGCCTGGCGCGGGCTCGCGTGCATCGCACCAGGTTGTTTCTCAACACGCACGTCATCGTCTGCAACATGCGGCTGTGGAGGTGATTGCGGTATGTAGCTTTGCACAGCCGACAGCGCCCAGCCGATCCCCAACAACAAAATTGGCTCTGTTACATCTGCCGTTCGCCCGAGCAAACCCATCTGTATCAGCTCAAGCAAGCTGGCCCATATAGCCAGGCCTACCGCTGCTCCCTTGGCGCTTACCCCCATTTTCTGTATCAACCACAGCAAGGCAGTATATGTAAATAATGATTGGATCAGTCCGCGAACATTAGCTTCCATTGATCCATGGAGCATGGTTGCGAAAGGGATGCCGTTGAAAGTTCCGCCAGGAGCGGGAGAAAATGGCGTGATCGCAGTGATAGACCAGGCAGTAAATAGCAACCAGAACGCAGTTTCGAGTGTATTTTTGCCGCCGAGGCCTAGTAAGACCAGGAAAACAAGGTATCCAATGACGAAACCGGTCAGTATCGATGCATTCAATATCAAATTTACAACGACAAGCTTACCGACTATGGCTAACAGGACGGCGGCCGACAGCCACCAAAAGGGGGATCGCCGGCCTAGCACCATGAAAACGCTGCCTCCGACTACTACGCCAGCGGTATGCGTTATGACTGCCGGAAAGGAAACATCAAATCCGGCGGAAAGAGGTTTCAGCGCGTCCTTGATTTTTTGCAAATCCAGGGATGGCACGAGCGGCAATAGCTCGGTAAGCAGCCATAACATCAATACCAATAGCGGTACCAGCGACGCGTAATTGAACGACGGCGTATTCCCCAATGAACGCTTCGCGATAAGACCCGCCACCATACCCGCGATCATACCTGCCATATTCCAGGCTACGTCCGCCAGCGCGGCAGAACGCGAGGGCAGCCAAACCTGCGCTAACTGAAGGGCGAACGCGTACATGAATGCCAGGAAAAGCAACCCAGCGATACGACTCCTGCTATCGGGTCTCTGGGGAAAAAATATCATGCCTGCCATTCCAAGCGGAATAAATAGCGCGATATTACCCAGCACATCTCCCCGCGAAGTGAACCAGTGGAAATCGGTCAGGAATGTTTTTAGGGCGCCCTCGGGAGGTGCAGAAAAGTCGCCGGGATACAGAGACCCATAAGCAATCAATACTAATATAACCGAGAGAATCCGCATTTTATGAATATCTTCTGTTGAAGAAACGCGAGAATGCCACTTATCGCATAGGAGGCACTGGCTTGATCTCCAGTGCCGGCAGCCAACGGGGTTTACCCTTATCAAGGGAATAAGCGCCTATCCTGTCTGCGCCATTCAGATTCCCACCATCAAAATCCAGTTGGGCGTCCTGATAAATAGCAAAGCGCGCACTGCTTGCGGCATGTTTTCGCACCTTGATGCCCGCAGGTACCAGGTTCATCTCACCTAAAGGGGCAAACGGCCGAGCAAGGTAATCCTTGGCCTCGTCGAACTCGCCGGTCAGATTGTCCTCCACGGAAGCACCGCGCAGTGGAAGCCGGGCAAATACTATATTGGCCGCGACGAATTGCGGATACGCCGGGTCCCGTCCTCTCCGGGAGAGCGTTATCCCGAACCCTTTAGCTAACACGGTATTGTAAAATACGCTGATATTGCGTGTGGTACCGTGATGTGGCTGGATTCGCGCGGCATCGCCAAAATGATTTACAAATAGATTATTGTACAGCGCGATATTGCCTTCGCCCTGAAACAGCGATTCGTGTGGATTCTGGTAAAAGAAATTATTGTAAACCAGATACCGGTCATTCGATCCCGGTCCGGTAAGCGGCCAATGCCCGAGCAGCACATTGGGCCTGGGCAATGTCTTGAGTCCACCGTTTGCCTTGCTGAAGACATTATGGCGAATGATCGTAGTGCTGGGCTCAGCCGGCATTTCCGGAAGAACCGGGCGAAGTTGCTGATGCTTGATCTGCAGATTGTAGCCGAGCGTGTCGACGATCAGATTGTGCTCAATCAACCCGGCAATAAATGGGGCGCGACCATCCGAATCTCCGAGATAGAGGCCCGTTCCGGCATCTGTGATCACATTGTCGCGTATTACCCAACCCCAGGCCGGGCATTTGGTTGAAATGGCGACCGTTTGCTGATCATTGCTGTGGCCATACACACGTAATCCATCAAGCGTAATATGATGCGCCCAATCCGCGTGCCCTTCACATTTCACGCCATCCACCGCAAGCTGACGCCCGTCAATATCCAGATTGCGGATAGCGATGTAACTCGAATTCACGATGCTTACCGTGTTATGGCCCGGCCGTGCCACAAAAATAGCACGCGGGTCTTTGTCCGGTCCCGAGATCATAATCGGCGCCTGGGGCGTGCCATGAAGATAATGGATCGGCAGGCCATCCCTGTACTCGCCCGGCATGAGCTGTAAGGAATCTCCCGGCTCCAGTATCTTGAGCCTGACACGATAGGTATCGGGGGTTGCCGTATAGACCTGACCGGAAAAGCTGGGCGATGAGCCAAGGCAAATGCAGGCCAGCATAGTGATCAATTGAAAAGGGATGCGCGTGGATTTAGTCATTGAAAAACGCAGAGATCGGCGAGCCGCAAGTCATTCATCCTTCAATACTTCCCACATTCTTGTCGTGTACTAAAAACTGGGGATTGCGCGTGCGCGTTTATCCGGATATAGTAGATGCAACTTTGTTGCAATTCAGCATTCATTACATTCATTATTTATGTCGAATCTTCAGAAGCAGGCAGAAGAGATGATCCGCCGTCGCGGAGAACGAGTGACATCCAGTCGAGTTCAAATTCTTGCCATGCTACTGGCGGAACAGCGTGCTGTCACGCACCATGAAATTGAGGAGCGCTTGCGCAACACGCACAGACTGGACCGTGTAACGCTCTACCGCGTGCTTGAATGGTTGAACGACAAATGTTTCGTGCATAAAGTGGTGAGCGACGACCGTGCGTGGCGTTTTCGGGCAAATACCCATATATACCCGCACCAGCATGCGCATTTCGAATGTATGCGGTGCACCACGGTAATTTGCCTCGATGAAATGAAGGTTGAGTATGATCGTCCGTTGCCGGCCGGTTACCGGTCTCAGGAAATCGAGCTGACGGTAAAGGGATTATGTGCCGAGTGCACGTAATGGGAATTCAGATAACCGATTTTATTCGAGAACAACAGGCTTGGTTTTGGTGAAAGCGTTATTCGATGTTGCGTAAGATATTATTTTTGATTTTAGTGTCCGCGTTGGCATTCGTCCCGGTCCTGCAGGCGGCGCATGCACTTACGCACGTCGGCGAAGTCGATACCGACGGCATGGCTCATGTCGATGGCCAGCAGGAAGAGAGCGAAACCGATACCAATGCCGATGCGGGTATCGACAGCGACCGTATCTGTCTTGACTGCCTGGCTCTAACAGGTTTCAGCGTTATTTTCGCCGTCCTGGCGATTTTCTTCCGTAATCAAATAAGCCATCAGCCCCTGCCGTATTTCAAATCGGGGCTTGTCCTCCTCAATTTTTCCTCTCCCTATCTCACCCGCGGGCCCCCGCAAACGTAATTCCATTGCTTTCTTAATCAGTTGGCCTCCATCGGAAACCTGTTGTCTGGCGTTTCCGATGATTTGGGTTGCGCCCATCCATAAAACCGATTGTGCCGATGTGGCGCACGGCGCAACTGGCTGCATGAAACTTATCGCTCATCAAGTTGCATCTTTCAAGAAGTTAGCATGAATCGTCCAAGCTGTAATTTCCCGGGCACGCCTTCGCGCAGTGCTGGAGCATGTTTTGTCATTTGCATATTGATCCTTGACCTGTTAGGCGTATCGCCCGTTCAAGCCCAAAATACCGGCAAGGACAATGTTTTGCCAGCTGTAGTAGTGACCGGCGCGCCGTTTGAGGATCGCAGCGAGCTTGATATGGCTCAGCCTGTTTCAGTATTGCGGGGCGACGATCTGCGCCGGAAGCGGGAAGCAAGCCTCGGCGACACGCTATCCCGCGAGTTGGGTGTGGCGTCGAGCTCCTTTGGTCCAGGTGCGGGCCGACCGATCATCCGCGGCCTGGATGGTCCTCGTATCCGTGTACTGGAGAATGGCATCGGCACGCTGGATATCTCTTCGATCAGCCCGGATCATGCAGTAACCGCTGAATCGCTTAATGCTTCCCAGATCGAAATCCTGCGAGGTCCGGCCACCTTGCTCTATGGCAGCGGGGCTTCGGGTGGGGTTGTCAACGTCATAAATACCCACATTCCGAACCAACGGTTCAAAACAGTAAAGGGCGACTTCGAAGTGCGCGGAAATACCGCGACCGAGGAACGCACCGGAGCTTTCAATGCGAACGGCAGCGTTGGGCGCGCATCCTGGAGTATAGGCGGCTTCAGGCGAAAAACCGGTGATTACCACATTCCCGGACGGGCGAACGAGAGCGACCCGAATAGTCGAAAAGGCACCGTCGAAAACAGCGCAGTCGATTCCGGAGGCTTATCTGCGGGCGGATCGTTCGTGGGCGAGAGAGGCTTTATTGGCGGATCATTCTCTCGCCTTGAAAGCGAGTATGGCATACCCAGTCCGGAAGGGTCGAAGATCGATCTCAAGCAGACGCGCTACGACTTGTCGGGCGAACTGGATAGGCCGATCATGGGTTTTGATAAGCTTAAGGTGCGTATGGGTTATAACGATTACAAGCACAATGAAATCGAAGGAACCGGGGAGATTGCGACACGCTTTAAAAATAAGGGATTAGAGAGTCGCGCCGAGCTTTTGCATGCGCCAATAGGCGGCTGGAAGGGAGTATTCGGAGCCCAATTCCGGGACCGGAATTTTTCCGCTTTGGGCGAAGAGGCTGTGATACCTGTCACGAAGTCCCGTTCCACTGGCGTATTCCTGGTCGAAGAGTACAACTGGGATCGCTGGCGCCTGGAAGTCGGCGGGCGCGGCGAGCATGCCACGCAGGACCCGATCAGTGACCTGCCGTCACGCACATTCAATCTTTATAACGCATCCGCTGGCCTTTTGTGGAAATTAATGGATGGCTATGGGCTGAGCCTGTCCGGCACACGAGGGCAACGGGCGCCGGCTACGGAGGAACTGTATATAAAAGGCGCCCACCATGGAACAGCTACTTTTCAGACTGGCGATAGCAACCTGACCAGCGAGACCACCAGCAACGTCGACCTTGCGCTACGCAAAACCACCGGCTTGGTTACATGGAAGGTCAATGTGTTCCATAACTGGATCGGCAATTATATTTTTGTACGCAGCGCCGATATTAACGGCGATGGTGTCGCGGATCGAGCCGACGATACCGGAACGCTGGATCCTGATGGAGAATTTCTGGTGCAGAATTTTGCGCAGGGCGGAGCAAGGTTTTACGGCGCGGAAGCGGAAGCAATCTTTACATTGAAGCCCGACGAAATCGATCTGCGCCTGTTCGCTGATTATGTCCGCGGAAGACTGGATAACGGCGGCAACGTACCCCGCATCACGCCACTGCGGTTTGGACTGGAATTCAATCACAGGACGGGCCCGTGGACATCCAACGTGAGCGCGACTCGCGTGATGCGTCAAAATGATCTGGCAGAGCTTGAAACCAGCACGCCAGGTTATACCCTTGTGAATGTCGAGGTAAGTTATCGCATCAAGGAAACCAGATCGAATGGCATCAAAATATTCCTTCAAGGCAAGAATCTTCTGGATGAAGAGATGCGTGTGCACAACTCTTTCCTGAAGAATTTTGCTCCATTGCCGGGAAGAGCCTTGGTCGTCGGCTTGAGAGGTGAGTTTTAATGCCTCTGGGAGGATAATTGCCGGCAAAATTCTTGAGCATTTTCCTGGCATATAAATGCGTTTGCAGCCGATTGACTGTTCGGCTGTCTATTAAGCCCAGAAGGAATGTGGCACACTTCGGGATTCCGTTTTGTATCCAGGTCTGCTGATCCGTGTCGCCTTACGAACTCTTTATCGGTTTGCGCTATACCCGCGCGAAGCGCCGTAATCACTTCATCTCTTTCATTTCCCTGATTTCCCTGCTGGGTATTACCCTCGGCATGACAGCGCTTATCACTGTCATGTCGGTCATGAACGGTTTTCAGAAAGAAGTCCGTTCACGTATCCTCGGTGTGGCGTCCCATATCCAGGTGAGCGGCATAGACGGCAGGCTGACCGACTGGCGCCAGGTAGCGGAGGAAGCACTCAGGCATCCTGAGGTAGAGGCTGCCGCACCTTATGTCAGCGCGCAAGGCATGGTGTCGTTCGATCAAGTCGTCAGCGGTGTCGTGGTAAGGGGCATCCTGCCGGGGACCGAGGACAACGTAGCCGATCTTGGGCGGATGATGATAGACGGCAAGCTGGATGACCTTGTGCCGGGACAATTCGGCATCGTCATCGGGCGGGAATTATCGCGGGTACTCGGCGTATTTACCGGCGACAAGATTGTTCTGATCTCACCTCAGGGACAGGTAACGCCAGCAGGCATATTGCCGCGCCTCAAACAGTTCACGATTATCGGCATTTTTGAAGCAGGACATTTCGAGTACGACTCCGGCCTGGTGCTGATTCACATGGCGGACGCACAGAAACTGTATCGAATGGGAGACGATCAGGTATCGGGTGTGCGATTGAAGCTGCACGATTTGTTCCAGGCGCCGCAAGTGGCGCGAGAGCTTGCGCCGATGATTTCGGCAGATATCCATATCACCGATTGGAGCCGCCAGCATGCCAATTATTTCCGCGCGATCCAGATCGAGAAGCGCATGCTGGGGCTCATTCTTGCCCTCATTATCGCGGTGGCGGCATTCAATATCGTTTCCACCCTGGTCATGACCGTAACCGACAAGCAGTCGGATATTGCAATACTGCGCACGCTGGGCGCCAGCCCGCGCAGTATCATGAAAGTCTTTATCGTGCAGGGCACGCTGATCGGTATACTGGGAACAACACTGGGCGTGATAGGCGGCGTACTGCTGGCCTACAACGTGGAGGCAGTGATAGCGCTGATCGAGCGCGTGTTCAGCGTGCAATTCCTTTCACGAGAGGTCTATTACATCAGTGAAATTCCGTCAGACCTCCAGCTTGCGGATGTGATCACGGTGGCCGTGGTATCGTTTGTGCTGACCTTGCTGGCGACACTTTATCCAAGTTATCGAGCGTCCAGAGTCAATCCCGCAGAGGCGTTGCGATATGAATAAAAACATCATTTCCTGCCAGAACCTGCGCAAGAGTTATTACCAGGGCAAACTGGAAGTGCCGGTGCTGATGGGAATAGACCTGAATGTGGAAGCGGGGGAAACCGTTGCTGTTGTAGGCTCATCAGGTTCCGGAAAAAGTACGCTGCTGCACCTGCTTGGGGGACTGGATGCGCCCACGGCTGGGCAGATACGCATCATGGGACAGGATATCGCCACCATTCACGAGGAGGAAAGGTGCCAGCTGCGTAACAAGTCGCTCGGCTTCATTTATCAGTTTCATCATCTGCTGCCCGAGTTCAGCGCACTGGAAAATGTTGCCATGCCGCTCCTCGTCCGGCGCATGAGCAATACTAAAGCATATGCCAGTGCGGCAGAAGTACTGAAGCAGGTGGGCCTGGGCCATCGCCTTACCCATACGCCCGGAGAACTCTCCGGCGGCGAGCGCCAGCGGGCGGCGGTCGCGCGCGCCCTGGTTACCAGGCCAGCTTGCGTTCTTGCCGATGAACCCACCGGCAACCTCGACCGGCGTACCGCGGGAGACGTATTCAATTTGATGCTCGAACTCAACCGCAGCATGGACGCGAGCCTCATCATTGTCACGCACGATCCCGATTTGGCGAGAAAGGCCGGACGGATACTGCACCTGGAAGACGGCCTGCTGGGCGGCTGAAGCTATAACACTCGTTGCGAGTGTGCCATTTCCGCAGCTTGGAGCTGGTTTCGTTCATGTTGTAACGGTTGATGAGACCTTGACGAGCTTCCTTTCGTTTATTTCATCCGAGCGATTCACCGAGTTTTATCCGCATTGTTTTGTCTGCGTCGTTTCGCCCGCTTTCGCCATTCGTAAATCGCGTATAGCCGCCATCCTCCGCGCACCACGAAATAACCCACCAAAGAAAGCAGCAGCGCCAGCAGACATATACCCACGAGTAAAGGCTTGCCGAGCGAAATCACCCAATCCATCAATGCGGGAATCCATTCACTGATGCTCTTATCCATCAAGTGCAGCTCCATTTGGGGCATGCTGCCCGTGCCCTCGCCTGTCACGAATGCACCAATGGCGTAGGCGGCAACATAGATTGGCACGATGGTAAAGGGATTGGAATAGAGTGTCGTAATTGCTGACACGGGGAGATTTACCTTGAAAACGATAGCAAGCAAGGCGGCAAAAAAGAACTGTACAGGGTTGCTGCCGGGGATCAGGCCGGCAAATAAACCGACTGCAACGCCTCCTGCCACCGACCGGCGATGCAGATGCCACAGATTGTGATGGTGCAGGCGTTTTCCAAATAGCGCGACAAAGCGGTTTTGCCGAATGGTCTCGTGAGAGGGCAGATATTTTTTGAAAAATTTTCGCGACACAAGAAGAGTGTACGGAAATACGGGCTTGGGGTGCAACGTAAATAACCTGGCAAGCCTTCGATATGCCGACCGGAAATCCGGCGGCTTGGAGCAATCGAAATTTCCTCTAATAACTCCGACGTTTTTACTGGCATACCTAAAGGGGCGAAACTTTTCCCGCAGAGCACGGCTTTCCTCTTTGGTCCGGTAGTTTTCCAATGTTCGTATGTTCAATAGATAGCACAAATCGCTGATGCAAGCCTATATTCTGGCGTTTGCCATTGGGGTTGGAATGCTGCAACAGCAGGCCCTATTGCCGGAAATTGCATCGGTATGGCTATTATTGCCCGGTGCGGCGTTCGCATTCCTTTTCCTAAGCTCTCGAAGCGCCATTTTTATGGTGCTCGGCAAAGTTCTGTTGGCGGGCATTTTTCTGGGTGCGGGATTTTTCTGGGCGGCCGCTTTTGCCCAGTGGCGCCTAGCGGATGTGCTCCCGCATGAATGGGAAGGACGCGATATCCAGTTGATCGGCGTGGTAGCAGAGCTGCCGCAAGTCAACGAGAGGCACGTGCGTTTTGCTTTCGATGTGGAGCAAGTGCTGACGACAGGCGCCATTGTTCCCGCACACATTTCCCTCTCCTGGTATGACGAGCACGGAAAGCGTTCGGCGGCAGAGGCTGCGCCCCCCCAAATCAGCGCAGGCGAGCGCTGGCGGATCACTACGCGGCTCAAACGTCCGCATGGCAGCGTCAATCCCCATGGCTTTGACTTCGAGCAATGGGCCTTGGAACGCAACATACGGGCTAGCGGCTACGTCCGGAAAAATGATGGGAACATGCGTCTGGACGAAATGGTCAGCCGACCGGCTTATCAGATTGAGCGTTTGCGCGAGGAAGTTCGTGAAAGTTTTATGCGGGCATTGCCAGGCCATGCTTATACCGGTGTTCTGGTTGCGCTGGCGGTGGGCGACCAGCGTGCCATTCCCCGCGAACAGTGGCAGATATTTACCCGCACCGGAATAAACCATCTCATGAGTATATCCGGGCTCCATGTCACCATGGTATCTGGCCTGATATTTGCACTCGTTTACTGGTTGTGGCGGCGGAGCCATCATTTGACGTTGCTGTTGCCGGCGCGCAAAGCCGCAGCCGTCGCGGGACTGGTAGTGGCGTTAGGGTATGCGCTGCTGGCGGGGTTTGCGATACCGGCACAGCGCACGGTCTATATGCTTGCGGTAGTGGCCATCGCTCTGTGGCTGGGGCGATCCACTTCGATGACGACAGTCCTGGCCTGGGCATTGCTGGCAGTCGTGGCGCTCGATCCATGGGCGGTATTGTCGCCCGGCTTCTGGTTATCGTTCGGTGCGATAGCGGTCATCATGCTGATATCGGTCGGGCGTATCGGTAGATCGCACTGGTTAATCGGTTGGGCGCGGGTGCAGTGGGCGATAACGCTTAGCCTGATACCTCCCCTGCTGGCGATGTTTCAGCAGGTATCGCTTGTTTCGCCTGTTGCAAACGCCATAGCGATCCCCCTGGTGAGCCTGGTGGTGGTTCCGTTAACCCTGCTGGCTGCGCTGCCGCCGCTCGATTTCATGTTGACGCCTGCGCACTGGCTGCTGAGTGCTTGCATGGAGGCGATGCAGTGGATGAGCGATTCACCACAGGCGGTCTGGAGCCAGCATGCGCCGCCCGCCTGGGCAGTCATGGCCGGAATGGCCGGAATCTTCTGGATAATGCTGCCCGGGGCATTGGGGCTAGGGCTGGGGTTAGGAATGGGTCCCAGGCTTACAACGGGTTTTCCAGCTCGATGGCTGGGGCTGGTTGCGTTGCTGCCCATGTTTCTGGCGCTTCCGCCAAAGCCGGCATCAGGAGAGTTGTGGCTGACCGTATTGGATGTCGGCCAGGGATTGGCGGTAGTGGCGCGTACGGAAAATTACGCCCTGCTCTACGATACGGGCCCGGGTTTCAGCTCGGAGGCGGATAGCGGCAACCGCACCATTGTTCCTTTTCTGCGGGCAGAAGGTATAAAACATGTTGACGCAATGATCGTAACGCATGCTGACGGAGACCACAGCGGCGGGGCATTGTCGGTACAGCAAGCCGTGCCGGTGGAATGGCTGGTTTCATCGTTGCGCGACGATCATCCCATACAGTTGGCCGCACCAAACAGGCAACGATGCCGTGCGGGACAATCGTGGCAATGGGATGGCATCCGCTTCGACATATTGCATCCTTCGGAGCACAGCTACGATAATCCCAGGCTCAAAACCAACGCGTTAAGCTGCGTGCTGAAAATCACCACCTCGCACGGCAGTGTGCTGCTGCCGGGCGACATCGAGAAAAAATCCGAGTATCAGTTGCTTGCAAATGACACGGGCAACCTCGTCTCCACAGTGCTGGTCGCGCCCCATCACGGGAGTAAAACTTCCTCAACCGACGAGTTTGTACGCCGGGTGAATCCAGGGCTGGTAATATTTACCGTAGGATATCGCAACCGCTTCGGGCATCCCAAGGATGACGTGGTGGAGCGTTATCGGGCAGTTGGAAGCAGGTTGCTGCGTAGCGATATCGATGGCGCGATACTGCTGCGTTTTGAGGATAATGACCTTTCGGTGGAAACCTCGCGCGCACTGCGGCGCCGCTACTGGCAGGATAGTCCCGAGATTAACACAAAGGCACAAAATAAAAGATGAGCGACAGATCGCCGGATACAGGTTCCGCAGTAGCTTCTCCCGCCATGCAGAGACAGGATGATACGTCCTGGCTGGAAACCTTGGCGCCTATCTTTTCTCCCGGTGAAACCGAGGTGCTCGCCCATGCGCTGGATTTTTCCCGCCCGTTTTACGCCGGAAGATTCCTTCCCACGGGCGAGCCAGGCATTCAGCACATGCAGGGCGTAGCATCAGTCCTGGCCTCGCTGCGGGTCGATAGCGACACTCTGGTGGCAGGCATTCTTTACGGCGTGCCGGATTATCTGGATGAATATGAGGTAAAAGTGCGAGCCGCTTTCAACCCGACGGTAGCTCATCTGGTGGAAGGAATGGCACGCATGGGCCGCATCAGGACAATGGGAGCGGGAGGGACCGGCAATGGAGTGGATCGTGGCGCGCAAGTCGAGGCATTACGCAAGATGCTGCTGGCAATGGTCGAAGACATTCGTGTCGTCATCATTGCCTTGGCGGATCGTTTGCAGACAATGCGATATATCGCGGGGAACAACGTTCCCAATAGGGCGGAGATCGCACATGAGACGCTGGATATATTCGCACCATTGGCGAACCGCCTGGGGCTGTGGCAACTGAAGTGGGAGCTGGAAGATTTCTCTTTTCGAATTATCGACCCCGAACGCTATAAAAAAATCGCCACTTTGCTTGAGGATACGCGCCGCATCCGGGAACAGTATATTGCCATGGTGGTGGATAAATTGGGTGGCGAATTGCAGCGAACAGGAATCAAGGCTGAAGTCACCGGGCGCCCGAAACACATCTACAGCATCCACAAAAAAATGAAACGCAAGGGTGTGGACTTCGAGGAAATCCACGATGCCCGCGCTGTACGCATTCTTGTTGACGACGTGAGAGACTGCTATGCCGCGCTGGGAGTGGTGCATAACCTGTGGGTGCCCATCCCGAAGGAATTCGACGATTATATCGCCAGACCGAAAGGCAATGATTACCGTTCGCTTCATACCGCTGTCCATGGCCCGGAAGACAAGGTAATTGAAGTGCAGATTCGCACCCATGAAATGCATCGGCATTCGGAAATGGGTGTGGCCGCACACTGGCGCTATAAAGAAGGGGCGAGGCGCGATGCCAGGTATGAAGAAAAAATTGCCTGGTTGAGGCAGATCCTGGAATGGAAGGACGACGTCGCGGACGCAGGCGAATTAGACGAGCATTTCAAGGTTGCGTTGTTCGAGGACTCGGTCTACGTGCTGACCCCGCAGGGCAGGGTAATTTCCTTGCCCAAGGGCGCCACGCCAATAGATTTTGCCTACCACGTGCATACCGACCTTGGTCACCGCTGCCGTGGTGCAAAAGTCGACGATGTCATGGTCCCGCTCGACTACACGCTGCAAAATGCGCAACGGGTGGAAATCATTTCCGCTAAACAGGGCGGACCGAGCCGGGACTGGCTCAATCCCGTTTTAGGTTATCTGAAGAGCCATCGTGCGCGATCAAAGGCCAGGCAATGGTTCAGCAGCCAGCAGCGCGACGCCGCGTTGGCGCAGGGGCGAGCGCTAGTGGAAAAGGAATTGCAGCGCCACGGCATGACCGCGATGAGCCTGGACAAACTGGCCGGTGAGTTCAAGTTTGCCAAACTCGACGCTTTCCTGGCCGCGGTGGCCAGAGGAGATATCAATACCCGTGAGTTAGGGTCGTTCCTGGTCGGCGGGACCGAGCCTGCGTTGCCGGCCCCCGAGTTGCCGACAGGAAGAAAATCCGTTTCACAATATGATTCAGGCATACTCGTCGTCGGTGTTGACAAGCTGCTGACGACGTTGGCGAGGTGTTGCAAGCCTGCTCCGCCAGACCCGATCATTGGTTTTGTCACGCGTGGACGCGGCATCACGATACATCGTCAAGAGTGCGCCAATCTGTCCCGCTTATCCGGGGAAAGCACCGAGCGCCTCATCTCCGCGGAGTGGGATTTATCGAAAGGCATGAGTTATCCGGTCGATGTGGAGGTCGAGGCTCAGGACAGGCAAGGATTGCTGCGGGATATTTCGAACGTTTTGTCTCGCGAAAAAATCGATGTTGCCGCTACCCGCGCGCAAAGCCGGGACGTTACCGCAAGCATGCGGTTTACGCTGAAAATTACCGATCTCACTCAGTTGCGTCGCGTTCTGGCGTTGATAGGGAGCGTACCCGGAGTGATATCGGCATCGCGGAAATGATCGTTTGGCTGAACGCTGAACGTTTCCAATTGCATTAATGAGAATGCCGGTCCTCCGGGACTCGGAGGCTCGCATTCATAGCTTTCCGTCGCTTGACATCTCACCGCCCTCACTCTCCAGCTGCTTTATAGCACCCGATTCCGGGAAAAATCGCTTGAGTTGACATCAGCGCGGAGTGATCTATGCTTAATTCGGCACGCTGATCTGGTGGAGATGCTCCATCCGTAGTTGTTTGGACGCCGCTAAGTGGGTCCACCGACGAGGCTTTACGGTAAAACTTTGGCCTAAACCATGCTGCTCATGTCCCATAACCAAGATAGGTCATCTGTCTGGCTTCAGTAGAAGGGGAAAGCATGAAGAAGAGAATTGCCCTTATAAGCGAACACGCTTCACCCTTGGCAGCCGTCGGGGGCGCAGATACAGGCGGGCAAAATATTGCAGTGGCGGAACTGGCCCAGCATTTGGCGGCGCTAGGCTACGAAATCGACATATTTACCCGCTGGGACGACCGGCGCATGCCCGAAATCATTAACTGGCGGGGAAGCATACGCGTCATCCATGTAAGAGCCGGTCCGGTAACGTTCATTCCCAAAGAAAAGCTGCTCCCTTATATGCCGGCTTTTACGAAGGACATGCTGCGCGTTATTGAAGCAGAGAACAACCCCTACAAGCTTATTCACGCCCACTTCTTTATGTCTGCACTCGTGGCGGCGGACATCAAGCAGAAACTTCGTATTCCTTTCGTCGTTACCTTTCATGCTTTGGCAAAAGTGCGCAGAATCCATCAGGGCAGGAACGACTGGTTCCCCGATGAAGGTTTTGCCATCGAGGAACGGATAGTAGCAGAGGCGGACCAGATCGTGGCGTTATGCCCGCAGGATCGGGATGACCTGATAAATCTCTATCAGGCGGATTCCGAAAAGATCACTATTATTCCAAACGGTTTCCGCCCGGATGAGATTTACCCGCTCGATAAACTGTTCGCCCGGATGGCGTTGAAACTTGATCCCAAGGAAAAAATCATCCTGCAGCTGGGCCGCATGGTGCCGCGTAAAGGAGTTGATAACGTCATAAAAGCGCTCGGCTACATGCGGCGGGAGCATAACTTCAACGCGCGACTGTTGATTGTGGGCGGCGAATCAGATGAGCCCAACCCCGAAACCACCCCGGAAATCGGCCGCTTGCAAAAATTGGCCGAAGCAGAAGGCGGAAGTGATCTCGTTACATTTGTGGGACGCCGGACTCGCGACGTGTTGCATTATTACTACAGCGCAGCCGATGTGTTTACGACGACGCCCTGGTATGAGCCCTTCGGGATTACCCCGCTTGAATCCATGGCGTGCGGAACGCCAGTGATAGGTTCAAATGTCGGCGGTATCAAATCCACCGTTATAGATGGCAAAACCGGTTTTCTCGTGCCCGCAAACGATCCCGCCTTGCTTGGCCGGCGCATCATTGAACTACTGAGTAGCAATAAACTCATGAAGTACTTCAAGGACAACGCCATTCGTCATGTCAATGAGAACTATACATGGATGAAGGCAACGCATCTTACGGCCAATATGTATGAACGGGTCGCGATGCAGAGCCCTTTGCGGACGGATGACGAGGATGACCCGCTCTCATACATCGACGACTCCTTCGAGTCATTGATAAATACCATTAAAACGTCGAGGCGGAAAATCCGTCTCGCGACCCTTGATTCCGCGCAGGCTATTTATCGCTCACTCGCGCGGGGGGGGAAGGTACTGGTCTGCGGTAATGGCGGTAGTGCCGCCGAAGCCCAACATTTTGCAACAGAACTCGTTGGTCGCTTCGAGGCCTCTGAACGCAGGGGCCTGCCAGTGATGGCGCTGACGGCAGACACAACATTTGTAACTGCCTGGGCAAATGATTTTACCTTTGATGAGGTTTTTGCGAGGCAGGTCGATGCATATGGACGAGCCGGCGACATTCTGATTGTTATTAGCACAAGCGGGCAGTCGCTCAACCTGGTCGCAGCGATTCGGGCGGCTCGCAAGCGAGAAATGTTTTGTATTGGACTACTCGGTAAAGAGGGCGGACCTGTTGCCGAATTGACGGATCTCAACATCATCGTTCCATCGAATGAGACGTCGCGTATTCAGGAGGTACAGCTGCTTGTTCTCCACATGCTGAGCCACCTGGTTGAGCAGCAAATCATGGTGGACGATCAGAATACTATTCAGGAACCGGAAGAATGGCCAATGGGTCAGCTCCAGGTGGTTAGTCGATCTGGAAAAATCATCAACAAGAGGAAAATCAAAGCATGAGTCAACAAAGCGTAACCGATAAAGTAGCCATTGTTACTGGTGCGGGCCAGGGATTGGGCGAGGCTATTGCGAACACCCTCGGCGCAGCGGGGGCGATTGTCTGCGCCTGCGATATCAAGGAAGATCAAGTGAAAAGCGTAGTTCAGGCTATCAACGATGCGGGTGGCACCGCTTACTCGTATTTGCTGGACGTTCGTAATGAGGATGATGTCAGGCAGACTGTCGATGACATTATGGCCGAACATGGGCGCGTTGATGTATTGATCAATAATGCCGGTACGGACGTGACGCTCTCGATCGAAGATTTAAGCATCGCTGATTGGGAGCGCGTAGTGGAGGTGAATTTACACGGTCCTTTCCTGCTGTCAAAAGCCATCTATCCGTTACTGAAGCGTCAAGGGAAGGGCCACATTGTCAATGTTACCTCCACGGCTGCGAAGCGGGTCTGGACCGAGGCGACCGCGTACCATGCCAGTAAGTGGGGCCTGCTTGGTTTCAGCCACGCTCTGCATGCGGAAGGCCGCCGGGATAATATAAAAGTTACCGCCGTGGTTGCCGGCGGAATGCGCACTCCCTTTATCATGGAGCGGTTTCCCGATACCGACCCAAATGTTCTTCAGGATCCTAAAAATGTGGCCGAGACGGTTCACTTTGTCCTGACCCAGCCGGACGAAACGGTGATACCAGAGGTAATGGTGCTGCCAATGAGGGAGACGTCATGGCCGTAGAGCCGATGGAAGGGGGCAGGGCTGTCTTTATCGATAAGGATGGCACCCTCATTCATGATGTGCCGTACAACGTCGATCCGCGGCAAGTCTGGCTTTCGGGCGGCGCCGGCCGGGCGCTCCGCCGTATGAAAGATGCCGGCTACAAACTGATTGTCGTTTCCAACCAATCGGGCATCGCCAGAAGCTTGTTCAAGGAAAAGGACCTCCTGCCGATTAACAGGCGGATTCAAACTCTGCTGGCGCCATATGACGCCAAAATAGACGCTTTTTATTATTGCCCGCACGCCCCCAATGACGGCTGCGAATGCCGAAAACCAATGCCGGGAATGATTTTACGGGCAGCGAAGGACTACGCGATCAAGCCGCAAATCTCATGGATGATCGGCGATATCCTGCATGACGTGGAAGCGGGCAACCGCGCCGGCTGCCACACCATCCACTTCAATAACGGCAACGAGACAGAGTGGGTAATGGGTGACTATCGACAACCCGTGTATTCAGTCAGGGATTTGACCGAAGCAGCAGATATTATTTGTCATTAAGCCAAACCGCCACACTGTGGAGTCAAACACGTGGAGTGAAAGGAGGCAGTATGAACAGCGAGTGTCTTGCCATTATTAATCGTTTTGGTGGTTTAAAGGTACTGGTGATCGGTGATGCAATGCTCGATGTTTATATGGATGGTTCGGCTAACCGTATTTGCAGGGAGGCTCCAGTTCCGATTGTTGATATCAAGGAAGTCAAGGCAATGCCGGGAGGAGCAGCCAATACGGCGGTGAATCTGGCTGAATTAGGGGCCGAGGTCCATTATCTATCCGCCGTGGGGTGCGACCGCGAGGCCGAACTGCTAAAAGATACGCTGACTGGGCATGGTCTCGATATCTCACTCATCATTTGCGACCAGGCCCGGCGGACAATTACAAAACAGCGCGTCACTGCCGGCAGTCAGCTGCTTGTGCGCTTTGATTCGGGTACGACGGACGCGGTATGCGGCGAATATGAGCAGCAGATAATCGAGGCCCTGAAAGAAAAGTTTCACGAGGTTGACGCAGTCGTTGTCTCGGACTATGGCTACGGCATCATGACAGATAAGGTCATCGACGCCCTCGGCGCTCTACAGGGTAAAAGAGAGAATATTCTGGTGATTGACGCAAAGTCGCTCGACAAATACAGCTGCGTCGGGGCCACCGTTGCAAAGCCGAACTACCAGGAACTGGTAACACTTCTTGCCATCACGGAACCGGCCGCAATTGGCCACCGGTCAGAGCAGATCAAACTCCATGGACAGAAGCTGCTTAAAAAAACCGGAACAAAATATGTTGCCGCAACGATTGATATCGAGGGAGCCTTGCTGTTTCAACATGGCAAAGAGCCCTATCGCACGTTCTCAAAACCAGTCGAGAATACCAAGGCCGCTGGAGCCGGTGACACGTATGTAAGTGCGCTTACCCTTGCGCTGGCCGGCGGTGCGTCTATCGAAGTTGCAGGTGAGATAGCCAAGTCGGCTGCTGTCGTGATACTGCAAAAATCAGGTACCGCTACCTGTACGCACAACGAGCTGAGCCAATACCTGGGAAGCAGCAGCAAGTATATTCGCGACTGGCAGGAATTGAAGAGCCATGTTGATACTTTCAAAAAAGAAGGCAAGCGTATCGTGTTTACGAACGGTTGCTTCGACCTGCTTCACAGCGGGCATGTCACTTATCTGGAGCAGGCACGGGCTTTGGGTGATGTGCTGGTGTTGGGCCTCAACTCCGATGCCAGTATTAAACGACTGAAAGGCAGCGCCCGGCCCATTAATAACCTGTACGAACGCCTCCGCATACTATCCGGGTTGGAGGCGGTGACGCTCATAACATCATTCGAGGAAGATACGCCGATAAACCTCCTGGACATTATTCAGCCGGATGTGTACGTAAAAGGCGGCGACTATACCATCGGGAATTTACCGGAGGCGCCAATCGTCCTGGGCTATGGTGGAAAGGTCGAGATTATGCCTTTTGTACAGGATCGATCCACAACGAACATCATTACCAGGATTAAAAACCTGGATAAGCAACTTGTCTGACCAGGAAACGAACGATGTTTTCCGAGGCCTGGAAGAACCATAAGAATATATTGTGCGCTCGCCCGGATAACATGGGCGATGTGATGATGAGCCAGCCGGCTATCCGAGCGCTCAAGCAATCGGTTCTAGGCCGAAAAATAACCCTTTTGACATCCAGCGCAGGATCGTCGATTGCTCCGTTTATTCCGGAAGTGGACGAAATCATCCCGTTTGATGTTCCCTGGGTAAAGACGAGTGAAACCAACGGAGAGCAACAGCTGTTGGCGCTTGCCAAGGAGTTGAGAAGCCGGCAATTCGACGCAGCCGTAATCTTCACGGTCTACAGCCAGAACCCGCTGCCGGCCGCCATGCTGTGCTATCTGGCGGGTATCAAAATTGTCCTGGGTTATTGCCGCGAAAATCCCTACCAGCTTATCAGTCAGTGGGTGCCTGATAAGGAACCGCTCGACTACATTATGCACGAGGTTGAACGGCAGCTCCGGCTGGTCGAAATGGCCGGAGCAGTGACGCGCGACACAAAGCTTTTGCTGAATATACCAAAGGAGAGCCGGCAAAAGGTATCGGACAAAATATCGGCTATATCAGCCGCCGCTGGCATTCAACCGGATGAGCCCTGGCTGGTGCTGCACGCTGGGGTGAGTGAGGAAAAGCGGCTTTATCCAGCCAACGATTATATAGCCGCTTGCCGATCGCTCATCACGCAAGGTTATAAAATCGTACTTACCGGTAGTGGCGGTGAGCGAGACTATGTTGGCGAAATTGCTCGCCAGCTCGGCGATGTTGCCACGAATCTCGCAGGTGAGCTATCAGTTGCAGAACTCGTCGCGCTGATTGCAGCGGCCCCGGTTTTAGTCTCGAATAACACGGGTCCAGTCCATGTCGCTGCCGCCGTCGGGACGCCCGTCGTCGTGCTGTACGCGATGACAAACCCGCAGCACACACCCTGGCAGGTATCAAATCGGGTGCTTTACTTTGAGGTGCCGCCTGAGCTGCGGACGAAAAACCGGTTGCTTCAGTCTTTTCCGGGAGTATCGACGCCCAGAGCCTCACCGGAGGCGATTGTGGCAGCGGTAAGTGAGCTTGTCTCCCCGGCAGGAAAACACGTATCAGTCACTCCGGATTCAGCCGGGAACCCAGCCCGGAATCCAGCCGGAATCAACAACAGTATGCCGCGCATCCCATTGGTTACCGGTCTTCCACAGGTATGACGAATGCAATATCTGCTCGCGGCATCAATATAAAAGGGATTAAATGATGCGGACAGAAATTACGGTACTCATTCCCTCCTGTAATCGGCCCGCTGCCCTGGCAGTGACGCTCACCGGGCTTTGTTTTCAGCATTACCCCGATTTCGCCGTCATTATTTCCGACCAAAGCGATACGGCGGTTTATCACGATGCTTCAGTCCAGACCGCTATTCGTCTGCTGGAAAAAAAAGGGCATACGGTGCAGCAACTGACCAACTTGCCGCGGCGCGGTTTGGCTCAGCAGCGGCAGTTTTTGCTGGACCTTGTAGAGTCGCGATACTGTCTTTATCTCGATGACGATGTTTTGCTGGAGCCTTTTGTTATAGGGAATATGTTGCAGGCGCAAAGAGAGGAAGAGATCGGATTTGTGGGACAGGCGGTCATTGGGCTGTCATACAGGAATGATTACCGGCCGGAGCAGCAGGCGATCGAGTTATGGGAGGGGCCGGTGGAGCCGGAAGTTGTTACGCCCCACGATGCAAGCTGGCAGCGCTATACCCTCCATAATGCAGCCAATATCCTCCATATACAGGAAAGACTGCGGCTCACTCCCGACACGCAAAAAAAATACAAGGTTGCCTGGATCGGAGGCTGCGTGATGTATGACGTTCAAAAGCTATGGGAAACGGGAGGGTTCAAATTCTGGGTGGAAGTGCCAAAAGAGCACGCTGGCGAAGACGTCCTTGCACAGCTGAGAGTGATGAAGCGCTACGGCGGCTGCGGCCTTATCCCGTCCGGCGCCTACCATCAGGAAGCGCCAACGACGGTAACTAACAGAAAATTCGATATTCCGAAGGAGTTGGTGCTGTGAGCAAAAGGGTGAGACATCCAATATTTTGAAAAATTCGCCTATTTCTTCTATTGCTCAGCTACTTATGCTGCAAGAAAAATAAGATGAGCTTTGTCATTCCGGACCTGACTTGAAAATACCCGTGAATTATTCTGTCACTCGGGCTCGACCCGGAAATACCATGAACCCCGTCATTCTGGGCCTGACTCGGAAGATATCATGAATTCGGTGGCGGTCTTTGGCCGGAAAAATACCGTGAATTTCGTCATTCCGGGCTTGACCCGGAATCCAGCCAACAATAGTCATGCCCTCATGCTACTGGATACCCGCTTTCGCGGGTATGACGAGTATGTTATTTCCTCGCCACTTAAACCGATCGGAAACATTGATTGATTAAACAAACCAATGACATGGAAAACTTGCAGATTAAACCTCTGGAAGAAGTTTCTTTTATTGAAGAAATAGAAAAAATTGCAAGAAACGCGGGGGACATTATTACAGCGTACTACACTCAAGGTGTGGCACCCGAATTTAAATCCGCGCGGCAGGTAGTAACCGACGCTGACAAGGAGTCCGAGCAGCTGCTAAAAGAACAGCTACTAAAAATCCGCCCATGCGGTTTCTATGGGGAAGAAGAAGGTGGAGATATTGCCGAACAAGGCGATCAGTGGGTGGTCGATCCGCTTGACGGAACGGAAAATATGAACGGATATCCTCCGCTTCTTGCCGTTTCGATCGGGCTTCTTCGCAATGGGAAACCGGTTCTGGGCGTTATTTATGATCCCATCCACTCCACCTTGTACAGCGCTCAGGAAGGTGGACAAACAAGAGTAAACGGAGAAGTCACCCAAGTAAGCAGCCAAGCCAATCCAGCAAAGGCGGTTATCGGCCTCGATTTTTCGTCAGAAATGGCGACACGTCTTGAGACACTGGAGCAACTTTCGAGAGTATTGGAACGGGCTCGGGCAGTGAAGGTATTTGGTGTTCCTGCTCTATCTCTCGCAGCGGTAGCTGCGGGACGGTTGGATCTGTTTTTTCGTCCCTCGACGAAGCTGACGGATATGGTAGCGGGAGTCTGCATGGTCAGGGCATCAGGAGGGAAGGTGGTTGATTATGGTGGGAAGGACTGGACAATACATTCAAAAGGGGTTATTGCGGGCTCTGCCGGGATGATAGACACCTATCTTTCTTGTTTTAAATTGCTATACAGAAGTTAGAGCACGCGAGACACTTCTCCGCGGTTCGGAACTGATCATAAGGAGTTACCACCGGCATTGAGTTAAGACAATGCCTTTACATAAGCGGAAATTATCAAAAAGCGCGCCTGATCATGTCATCGTAATAACGTTTGACTATAAGTAAGGGGCTTAGCAGGATGATGCCTCCGATAAAAGATATAAAAGAACCGGACCTTGCCCTCGCCGGGCTAGCTTTACTCATCATATTTGGACTCTTGATCTGGTATGACCGCCCCATCGAGAGCTCCCGCCCCGTTGATCCATACGCCCAACATCAAGACCCGAATACTACCGGACACGCTTATGAAAGCCGGTTTTGGGAGGACCCTTTTGCCTTCGATCCCCCTGACCCGAAGGAAGAAAAATCTAAAGGCTACTGCAAAAAGCAGTTAATTGAGGAAATAACTGCTATAAAAAATCCAGTAAAAATATTGGCCCCGTTGTTAAAAGTTCGGCCCGATACCACAGAAAATAGCGAGCTGCGAACCAGACATCGTTACGCGGTAATTGCAGGACTAATAGAATCAGGCTATCGCCCCTTAAAACCGGGCTATCGTCCCTTAGCGCCAGGCCATCGCCCCTTAGAGCCAGGCCATTTGCACTTTTGCTCTAGTCAAGAGAACAGTAGCAAACAAGAATATGACGTGCGCTGGGAGCATTATTCCCGTGAATCCCAAGATGAATCAGATAAAGGTAAATCCGACATTATTGTTATCTGGATGAATAGTGAAATATTTGTTGATAATAATAAGTTCGGTCGAATGTCAGGGAGTCTGTTTAAGTCAGAAGAGATAAGCCAAATTAATTTCTCTATTTACGACCTGAATAACATTCTTGATCAAAAACGTAGTGCTTGGATAACGGAAAAAATTAACCGTATTAATGATGAAAACTGTAAAAACAAGGGCATCGAACTTGACGGCGTTCAAACTGACGACAAAGCGCTTACCAAAAAACTAGCCGAGGAACTAAAGCTACGCAATATTAAAGAATCATCTGAAGAAGTAATGATTATTACTGAATACGACTCAGAAAATGCTCGCAATCTATCGCGTAGCTTTAGTGAATCCCTCTATGAATCATTTGGCAAATGTAAACCCGTTAAATCCAGCACAGAGGCGCAATCTACATCTACTGACAATAATTCTGAAAGCAGTACTTGCGAAATAAAAGATGTTTTCTATCTAAAAGGCGTGGATGCTTACCAGCAGCAAAAAATCGATAAACAGGATAAGAATGAAGATCAGGCAGCCGACAAACGGGCTCGTCGCCTTTCTGTCATGGGCCTATCCAATTCACCACCGTTACCCATTGGTCCAGGTCAAGTGGATTATGTTTATCGACTTGCAGAGCAAATTAAAGGTCCGCATCATGATTTAAATCTGGAGAAACGCGACAGCGGCATAAAAGCAGTAGGCATTTTTGGCAGTGATTTCTATGACAAACTATTATTAATTAAGGCCTTGCGCGCAGAAATGCCGCATATTCTGGTTTTTACAACCGGTCTGGATGCGCAGATGCTTCATCCGCAACATTGGCGCTCGGCCAGAAACCTGGTGGTGGCCTCACACTTCGATCTGGTACTCAAGGATAAAGAACAGCATCAGAAACAATCATACCAGGAAAAATTTCACGTCTTTCGGGATAGCCGGCAGACCAACATTTTTTACCGCACTATCGAGATCGTAACAAACGATGTCACGAGATTTGAAATTCCCCAACCCCGGATTTTTGAAGTCGGTCGCAACGGCTTCGTCCACTTGGCGAGTTCGGATAAATCCACGTCCGACGATGTCCTAGATAAAACCATAAAGCGGTTAGCACGTATCTTTGGATGGAGTCCCGACACATCCGCCTCCGACGATGCCTTGGATAAAACCATAAAGCGGTTAGGGCTGCTGGCTGCGATCATATTTTTTCTTATTTGGTTTCACCGGGCATTTCGCCCCAACTCCAGAAGATTATCCATATACCTGTTGCTTGGTGAACTGGTAATACTCTTCATCGCCTTGCCGTTTGCTACAGATGAATCAGGAGAGCCACTCAGCTTTACGGATGGAACCAGCCTCTGGCCTACCATATTCATACAAATTATTGCAGTCTTGCTGGCATTCGCATTTTGCTGCAAGGCTATCAGCGAACTTGACGGGAATTTTTGCCGTCTGAATGAAAAATATTTCCAGGAAGCCAAATTAGATGAAGCCAGGTCTGAGTGGAAAGTTCTTGTTCTGCCATGGAGTGCTCTTATATTTGGTATTGTCTTCTATGCCTCCAATGATGTGTATCCGTTAGGTTTTCCGTTCAAATGGTGTCTAGTATTCCTCTTGCTCATCCTGGTCCCCTACCTACGCGAAATCGAGCCCTGGGATTTTGTCTCTATCAAACGTTGGCGACAAGCAGATAATCGTCACGCAGGAACAGCAAACTCGAATAGAAATTGCTGCGGAATATTTCGCGCCTTACGCAGATTATGTATTTTCAATAGACCGGATAACCTCCCTGTATCATTTCATTATTTTCGTTATGAGGACATCCTCTGGCGGGAATACTATAACTACGGCCTGGTTGAGCATCGCCAAATTCGCGTTGCGTCAATGTGGCTGTTCTTTGCAATCATCGAAACCATAGTTATTTACTTATTACCGCCTTGGCCTTTGCCTTGTCGCGGTCCTACTTGTGGCTGGGCTTCCTGGACAGGGGTATTGAGTTTTTCTCTCATCATGATTCTGCTTTTCTTTGTACTGGATGCCGTGAGACTGAGCTTTTATTGGATCCAGAAGCTGCGTACACAACATTCCTTACTCGCTGACAGGATAGATTTTGGTGCCTTGAATAATGCAATAGGAAATAATCTGCTTCCACTTGAGTCTCTTGAAAGAATGATTACCGTGGTCGCAGAAAGAACACAGGTGGTCGATAGGCTTATTTATTATCCAATGCTCTGCATAATATTGATGCTATTTGCCAAAATCACTTATTTTGATAATCAGGATTTCCCGCTTAGCAAGGGCATTACTTTTGCTGCAAGCATCTCATTACTCTTCTTTTCGGGTTTTCTGATTCGATATGAGGCGGAAAAACTCAAGCGTTCTGTCATTGAGAGCGCCGAAAACCTGGGTAAAAATAAAATATGCAAGCGGAGAGAAGTAGAGAGGACTATTGATAGAATAAACGGCATCAGCGACGGGGCTTTTAAACCCATGTTCGAGCAACCCGTCATGCGATCACTCCTAATAATATTGCTGTCCGTTGGTATTTTTGCTGGTAAATATCTCAACTTATTTGGATAATCCTGAGAGTTATAGTACAAACGTTCTGTACGGCGCTCTTGTTATAATCCTATCTCCATTAGCAGAATTTATCTTCCCTCAAGCAACGCCTTCAGCTCATATTTTTCCCGGTCGATTTCGCTCCGCGTACGTACACCCGAGCGCCGCAATATAGGTAATGGCGGGCACCATCCCTGCAGGCTGTGCTGGAGCAGGAATGACAGTACAACGGCTGGTAACGCCAGCCATTTCCTGTTGACCGTCGCGCCGAGCAAAAGACCGGTCAAGGCCAGTGTCGAGGCGTTGACTTCCAGCGTGCGCTCGACGTCCCACTCTTTGTCGAGCTCCTCAATGCGTCTATTGATGACTTCCTCGCTGCTGTTGGCGTAACGCCGGATGTTGCTATTTGTTCGGCGATCTATTTCGTGGTTCACGTGGGGCGCTGTTGAGTGACGAACGCGATCTGCGCTTGTTGGATCTTCGGCATGTAACATGATTTGTTCTCCTTTCAAGAGGTGATTTCACGGAAAGCATGATTGTTTATCAGCAGTTATTGATGCCACGGCTATTTGATAAAGACCGACAAAAGTGATTCAATAGCCCTTCTTTCTCTCTTCACTCGGGGATGAGGGCATACCCATCGAGTTGATAGACCGGCAACACCGTCAGCGCCGCCAAGGCGACGGTAACCTCCCGGTTTACCCAGGACGATGCGAAACCGCTATGAGCAAGTGCCTGCCCGCAGACATAGACGATGACGCCGTTCCGCTTCAACACTTCGATCAGCTCAAGATTGGGGTTATCGAACTGATATTTTTCCCTATAGTAGCGATTATCGAGTGATGCGGCTGTGGCGGGGCCATGGAGCACGGCGACGATCTTGAGTTTCTCGGGCGGAACTTTCGCAAGGGCGAAGATGTTAATCAGCCGGGCGATATGCTCAAGGCCCGGATTTACCTGTTCGGGCGCCTTCGCCGCTTTGGTTACATCGAAGAGAATTTTGTATTCCCGGTCGGGGCTAGGCTGAACCGCTGCCTCCGGCATGGATTGCACTTTTCCAAATCCCTGAATTACCGGGTTTTGCCACGCTGATTCCGCAGATGTCACTGGAATGTCGAACGCGAGGCCCAGCAGGAAACAACAGCTGATTAATCGACAATTCAGTTTCATGTTCAGCCTCGACAAACCGGAATGAGAGGATGAGCCAGTCAGGAAGAACTATTATTAAGCTTGATGTTTGGAATTCTCTGTGCGGAATGACACAGTCGAGGCGAAGATGAATTGTTTCTATCGGGCAGGGGACGGGGGCAATAGAGCAATCTTTTGTTTCCTATCCTCATGCGGAGGCGGAGGTAAGGACGCGCCAGAATCGCAATAGAAAGAAACGTTTGACAGAAACATATCTACTGTTTGAATTTATCTCACGAGAGCCTACGCCTCGGTTTTTGTCCCCTCGCATGAGCCAACGAGCGTTGCGGAATCGATAAGGTGATCGTGCATGTTCGCCGCCACTTGGGTTTTATCAGCGGTGGCTGGTAAATCAAGTACCGTATCGAGGGCGAACAACTGGAAGTGGTAATGGTGGGTGCCGCTGAAGTATTTGGGGCAGGGACCTTCGTATCCGTGAGTGCCGCCATTGGCAATTCCCTCGGTACCGCCCTCGGGAATATGACCGGGGGGTACAGATGTGGTCGTAGACGGTATGTTAAAAACAAGCCAGTGAATCCAGGGAGCCGGTGTTGCGTCGCGATCTTCCACGACAAGAACAAGGCTTTTGGTCTCTGGGGGAAGGTATCTAAACTCCAGGGGAGGACTGATATTCTCCCCAGCACAGGTGTGAGGCGTGGGGACATTGCTGCTATCGCGAAATGCTGGACTGTTAATAAACATGAAAGGCTCCTTTCTTACCTGCCTGTCTGATCGTGAACAAATAATACAAACGTTGCGCCCGCGAAAGCCGGCGGCGTCAAGCATGCCATTGTTGGTTTGAACTGGATTCCGGGTCAAGGCCCGGAATGACGAAACCTATAATATTTTCTAACCGGATCAAATAGCGTAGTAAAACAAAGATGAAATAGATAGGAAAATCTCGCGGAAATAGCCACGACCTTCTATGTAATACTATGGCATGGCAGACGATAATAATGGTATATCAGCAGGAACGATATGGCTCAGGTGACGGGACTGCCGATTAACAAAATTGCCATCTTCAGAGCGCTGAAGTTGGGCGATTTCCTGTTGTTCACGCCAGCATTGAAAGCTGTTCGGCGGGCCTTTCCACAAGCCACCATTGATTATATCGGGCTCCCCTGGAATAGGGAGCTTGCAAAGCGCTACAATCATTACATTGATGAGTTTGTCGAGTTTCCGGGGTTCCCGGGCTTGCCGGAATACCCGTTCAGCGCCAACGCGGTAACAGCGTTTCTGGCCAGCATGCAGGAGCGAAAATATGACCTTGTCTTGCAAATGCACGGCAAAGGCAATGTGTCGAATCTCCTCGTTTCCCTTTTTGGAGCCGGGGCAGTGGCTGGGTTTTCGGGTGAGGAAGAGTACTGGCCTAATAGTGATTTCTTTATACCATACCCTGCCGACCAGCCCGAGCTATTGAGAAGCCTGACCTTACTGGAGTTTCTCGGGATGGGTCAGCCAAACAAGGCAATGGAGTTTCCGGTATTCGAGGCAGACTATCAGAAACTTCATGCATTGGAAGAATACCAGGCTATTCGGGGAGAGCCCTACGTCTGTTTACATCCGGGGGCTATTTCCGCAACACCATGGCCATCCGGGCATTTTGCGGCAGTGGCGGACAGCTGCGTCAAGCAAGGCTTGAAGGTCGTCCTGACGGGTACTGCGGAAGAGAAGTTGTTGACACAAGCAGTGATGGGAAAAATGACGGGTGCGGCGATTGATATGGCAGGTAAAACGGATATTGGCTCGCTCGCAGCCCTGATAAAAGACAGTCGAGCGGTAATTTCCAACGACACGGGTGTTGCGCACCTGGGGGTCGCGGTTGAGGCGCCGAGCGTTACCGTCTTTACGACAACCGATCCTTGGATCTGGGGTCCGCTTGATCAGGTTCGACATCGGGTTGTGTCGGGGAGTGCTGTCAGGACGCCCGAGGCGGCGATCTTGGCGACCAACGCGCTGCTGGAGAATGAAAGGAGAATCTCATAAAACAAAAGAGACTGCGGGTTTTTACCTGGCATATTCACGGCAATTATCTTTACTATCTCACCCAGGCCCCCTTTGAATTTTATTTACCTAAAGGAGAGGGCGAAGGTTATGGCGGCCGCGCGCGGGGGTTCGACTGGGGGAATAACGTACATGACGTTCCTGTCGATGAGGTTAAGAATCTCGATTTTGACGTGATATTGTTTCAACATCGCAAGAATTACGAAGTTGACCAGTACGAGGTACTATCCGAGAACCAGCGCCAGCTCCCCAAAGTTTATCTCGAACACGATCCCCCGCAAGAGCACCCGACCAATACGATGCACTGGGTGGACGACGCGTCCACGCTGTTGGTCCACGTGACCGACTTTAATCGTCTGATGTGGGATAACAACCGGACGCCGACGGCAGTCATCGATCATGGTGTGATGGTGCCGGACAATGTGGCGTACACCGGGGAGCATCCGAAAGGCGTCGTGGTGGTGAATAATATTCATAAACGCGGCCGCCGGTTGGGTCTGGATGTATTCGAAAAAATCCGTGAAAAGATACCGCTGGATCTGGTAGGGATGGGTACAGCCGAACTGGGTGGCCTGGGCGAAGTGCCGCACGATGAGCTGCCAGCTTTCGTCGCAAAATATCGTTTCTTCTTTAATCCGATTCGCTATACGAGCCTGGGCCTGTCGGTCTGTGAAGCGATGATGACGGGATTGCCGATGGTAGGGCTTGCTACAACCGAGATGGTGACGGCGGTTGAAAACGGGAAGACTGGCTACGTTGAAACCGATGTTGACAAGCTTATCGAGCGGATGCGCTATCTGATCGATTACCCCGAGCATGCCAGAGAACTGGGCCGAAACGCCAGGAACTATGCAAACCAGCGCTTTAATATAAAGCGATTCGCAAGTGACTGGCAGCGCGTCGTTAGTTGTGTTGTCGAAAAGGCTCGCTAAGCTGTTGCGGGAGGTAGTAATTCCGCGGCTAGCTCAAGTACCTCTGTAGCCGCTATGCTTTCAACAAATGAATACAGATGCTCACAGCTGGACGTTACGGGTTGAAACGGCCATGGTGAAACAGGTTTAATGCCGCACTCTGGACATTCAAGCTGCCAGCCTATAGCGAGGCGGTGACGATTCCGGTTAAGCGGACCCCAGTTGAGCACGTTGGGCGCCCAATAAATCCCGACAGTCGGGGCGCCCACTGCTCGCGCCAGATGAAGCGGCCCGGTGTCGTTGCTGATGACCAGTGCGCTTTTCTGCAGAAGCGCCGCCAACCCGCCAAGGGCAAGCGACGTGCAGGGAATAGCAGTATGTTTCATTGCCTGCAGGACGTTTGTAACGATGTCTTCTTCTTTTGGCGTGCCCGTCAAAACAACTTCATATCCCCTTTCAATCAGGCTATCCGCTACATCGGCAAATTTGGCCGCCGGCCATACCCGCCGCATGTCATCCGCACCAGCATGGATTACGACATAAGGCCTGCCTTTAATGATTTCTCCAAGGGGAGCAGTTTCCTGCTCGTCTGTTTCCGTTACTTCAAGACGGGGTTCGAGATTAGCGGTACGAGCTCCTATTAAAGCGGCAATCTCCAGATTGCGCAGAATCTCGCTTTGGTAATGCACATAAGGAATAAAGCGATCGATGGGCTCGGCCGCCGCGTTGCGGGTGCCTGCTGTGAGAGCCGCGCCGAGCTTATTGATAAAAGGATTGGCAGCTTTACCGCTACCCTGCATGTGAATGACAACGGCAAACTTTTCAGCCCGCATGGCCTGGTAAAATAGCTCAACCTCGGCTGAGTCAACTTTCGGACCGGTATTATTGGCTCGACCTCCTTCAACCGAATCGTTGACGCCGGCAAGTACTGGAACGCTGATGACCCGGTCGACCACAGAAGGCCGTACGGCCAGGAAGTCCTTTACCCACGGTCTCGCAAGCAGGACCAGTTCTGCGTTCGGGTAGGTTTCTTTTATCGCCGCTAATGCAGGCAAGGTGACGATAAAATCACCTAGCGCCTTCGCGTGGAGAACGGCGATTTTATGCGGTGTGCTGGATAAATAAGCTGTTGCCAACGTTAATTACAGCGCCCCGCCACTCTTGGGTCAAATCGAGCCTCCAAGCCTATAGCGGGAAGACTAATCAATTTGGCCAATTGCTTTGCTGACGTCGGCGGGAGTCTCAAAGTTCTCATCTGGCAGTTGCTCGAGCGTTCGCATTATATTTTCATCCGCCCCTTTGGATTTGGCATGCTTTACAACTTCCTCCTTGCTCGCGGGGTAATCCATGCCGGATAGGAACTTTTGCACTTGAATCGGATTGGCTTTTGTCATAACTCCTCCATTTTGAAGTTTGTCTTACATCTCAATCCTGGCTTTTTCCCGCAGATCTTTGATCTTCTCTGTCGCCGTCACTGCTGTCGCTCCAATCTTCCAGATTGTGGTCCGGATTCTTTTTATAGCACCCGTCATAGCTTTTGTCATCCTACCGTATGCTGGGGTGTATTTTTTTATTCATTAAATTCATCGGGCAACTGATCCATCGTCGAGCCGTTCAGCCATTGGTCATCGGTCGCTTGAATCAAGCGGCTCCAAGCGACCACATAAACGCACGTATCAGCCGATCGCTACCATCGATCATTGGCATAGCACCACCGGAAGCAATCGATAACCCCCATATACGAACTCTAAAGGTCCTCGCGCCGGATCTGAGTTCCTGCTATCCGATCATACTTACTTTCACGGACATCCAATAGCAGCAGCGTCGCCTTTCGCGCTGCAAGACAGCGCTCTAAATCTCTCTGATACGCCGCCCGAGAGGCGGCTCTTGATACTGCTCTTATGTGTAATGGCGAACAGAAATTAAATACCCGGAAGGGAATAATAAATGACAAGTAAAGGCGAATTAAACGCCGTACGTTATTGTGATTTCGATTGGTTAACTGGTTTAAGGAGAAACGCCATGAACAATATAATCTGGTGGGTAGGCTTTATAGTTATCCTTCTTGCTGTCTTGAGCTTTCTTGGGTTGCGGTGAGGACGGCCCGGACGCACTATTAGATACGCAATTAGCGTGCTAAACGATGAGCGCATCGTTCCATTTTGTCATGTAGCAAGGCAGCATGTTTTTCCCCATGCATGATCCATGATTTTTTATTATCTGTTGAGAAAAGCCGGTATGGAGCGATCCCCTGCAGCTTACCAACGCGTTCCGAGCCTGTAGTACGGCTATCAGGAGATGGTAACCGTCATACTCAATAGCAATACAGCATTGCGGCGGCGCGAAATGTCTCCTCGCCTGGGGGCCAGCGCTAATCACGTCAGAATTATCAATGCAAACGCCGGGCCGCCAATCACCCTTCGAAATCCTTTGCCGCTATTTGCCTCGGTGCCCATTGTTTCAATGGCGGAGGCAGTGGCCTTTGCATGGGGGTTTTCCGGCAAGTCGCGAATGAAAGAACGGCTTTTTTTCAGCCGATCAACCGTAAACAGCCATAATATGACTGGAAGTCTGCGTGACAGTACAACGGTACTTTTTCCTTCCTTTCATCCATATCTGATATTCACCGTACAGCCTTATCGATATTCACTGTCTTAAGGCTGCCTCATCCATACGCGGAGTCAGGCGTATTCTCGAGTCAGGCGTATTCTCCTGAGCCAGGGGTACCATTAGTGCAACGATTTGACTTTGCGTTGTAGTCAAGGTGCGAATAGCGGAGTAATCCCAATGACTTCTCGACGTCATAATGAAGGTCTGGCCGCACTGGGGCCAGAGGCTCTGGCGGCACAAGCCGCCACCGCGGGGTTGATTTATGTTTGTGACAACTCTCCAGGGATCAGCAGGTTACGTTGGGGTCGGGGGTTTCGTTACATTGGCCCCGATAAAAAGGCGCTGACCGATAAGACCGAGCTTGAACGCATCGCCCGGCTGGCGATACCCCCCGCTTATACTGACGTCTGGATTTGCCTTCACGCGCGCGGTCACTTGCAGGCAACCGGACTGGATGCCCGCAAGCGCAAGCAGTACCGCTATCACCCTGAGTGGCATATGGTGCGGGAGGGCATCAAATTTGATCGAATGGTGGAATTCGGAGAAGCCCTGCCCGGGCTTCGCCAGTGCCTGCAGCGTGACCTGAGAAAATGGGGTTTGCCGCGGGAGAAGGTTGTTGCGGCTATTGTGTATCTGCTTGACACCACGCGCGTGCGAATTGGCAATCTATCCTATGCGCGCGACAATCATAGCTTCGGGCTTACGACGTTACGCAAACGGCATCTTGCCTTCAGCAACGAGCGCCGGGCGCTACTGAAATTCCAGGGCAAGAGCGGCGTTGAACATGAGGTCAGGATTGATGATAGACGCATCGTGAAAATCATCCGTGATTGCCAGCAGCTGAGGGGTCAGCATCTTTTTCAGTATCTGGATGAACATGGCAAGCGCCGCGCCGTAGGAGCGGAGCAGGTAAACAGCTACCTCCACGAAACCATGAATGCCGAGTTCACCGCCAAGGATTTCCGGACCTGGGGCGCGACGTTGAGAGCCTTTGAACTTATGCTGAATACGCCATTGCCGGAGTCTCCAACTAAACGCGCCCTTAGCGCCTGCGTTGTAGCTGCGACGAGAAAAGTCGCTGAAGAGCTGCGCAATACCCCTGCAGTCTGCCGGAAATCTTACATAAATCCCCTGGTGTTTTCCGCCTGGCAAAAAGGAATTCTCCACCGATGCACGCAAGAACCGGCAGCGGGAATGGGTGAGACATTGGAGTGCATGGTGCTGGCTTTTCTTCGCAGAGAAAAGGCAACGCCGGGGCAGCACGTACGTGCGCTGGAAGATGGCGTTTAAAAGTCCATTGCTTCCATTCGGATGCTCGAATTCAAGTTGTCAAATGGGGCAGCGTTCTATGCATGGCAACTTTCTACGCTGAGGTTGAAGAACTCGGCGGCCTAAATCGCTCGGCCATGGCATGGCTCAGCGTTCATCGATGCAAATACAGGAAGGGATATCGCAGGTTCAATGATGTTCAATCGGTTTTCTGCCTTCTTCCGGTGCATCATGAATCCCGATTAGGTCCAACCCGGCCAGCGTTTTTATATCCCGACCAATTTGCACAACTCTGCCTTCACAGATCGTCATTTTTCTTAAAAAGCTTTCTCAAAATGGCGAGGAGGCCCATTCCAGGCATCCAACTCTCGCAGTAATTCATATTTTTTTAACTTCGATATTTCCCCGCTATTTCGCCGCATTTGACTGACGTTTTCTTATCCCCTTCATCTACATGGCTATTTTTAGCCCCCGAAACTTTTTCGTCGTTTTATTTCAAGCTTTTGTTCTGAAATCACCTAGCATGTTTCTTGACTTTGCCATTTTTTTTAACTACAGTGGATAAAAGTGGGTAAAAGTGGGAGGAATTTTTGACGGCTTCGGTCCTGCAAAATAGAGGAGCCAATGTTTCCAAAGGGGCGCAATGTTTCGCGGTGGGACACCTATCAGTCTTGACAACAAGGGTAGACTCGCGGTGCCTGCGAAATACCGCGAGGGGCTTATTTCCCTCTGCGCGGGCCATTTGATTATTACCGCCGATCCTTCCAAGTGTCTGCTGATTTATCCCCAACCCGTGTGGGAACCCATAGAGCAAAAACTCAACAGTTTATCCAGCTTCAATCCGCAAACACGCAGTCTTCAACGTCTTCTTGTCGGCAATGCCAGCGACGTGGAGATGGACGGTTCGGGTCGCATTCTGGTGCCGCCGCCGTTGCGCCATTTTGCCGGCTTAAGCAAGGATGTGGTTCTGGTGGGGCAGGGGGCGAAATTCGAGCTGTGGGACGACGAGAAATGGAATTTGCAAATCGAGAACGCGCTGGCTTTCAAAGACGGCATTCCGGCGGAACTCGATGGTTTTTCACTGTAATGCGTGGTTGATACATACTTGCATACCACGGTTTTGCTGCAGGAGGCGGTGGATGCGTTGGCAGTCAAGCCGGACGGAACATACGTGGATGGTACTTTCGGCCGTGGCGGTCACAGCCGGCTCATCCTGGAACGATTGGGAAAAAACGGGAGACTGATAGCATTTGACAGGGATTTGGCAGCATTGGCGGCCGGACAGGCTTTCGGCGACGCACGTTTTTGTATGATTCATAGCAGCTTTGCACGAATACAGGAGGCTTTACAGCAGTTGGAAGTGGATCGTGTTGATGGGATATTGCTGGATTTAGGAGTGTCTTCGCCGCAACTTGAGGAAGCGCAGCGTGGTTTCAGTTTTCGCCTGGAGGGCTCGCTCGATATGCGCATGGACACGAGCCACGGGCAGACCGCTGCGGAATGGCTTGCCTCCGCTTCAGAAGCTCACTTGGAAGAGGTAATAAGAGACTATGGCGAAGAGCGGTTTGCTAAGCAGATTGCAAGAGCGATTGGTAAGGCTAGAGCGAGACAGCCCATCGTCACCACACATCAGCTTGCCGCTATCGTGGCAGCGGCCATGCCCTCGCGCGCGCGGGAAAGCAAACAGAATCCGGCGACGCGCACTTTTCAGGCTATCCGGATTTATGTCAATCAGGAGCTTGAGAAGTTGTCGCTGGTCCTGCCGCAATGCGTGGAAATTCTGAAGCCTGGCGGGCGACTTGTTGCTATCAGTTTTCACTCACTGGAGGACCGTATAGTGAAACGTTTCATGCGCGAATTGTCGAATCCCGACATTCTGCCGAAGGATTTGCCGCTGCGGGCAAAGGAAGTGCAACTTTTGAGCCGCCCGAAATTGCGCCTGATAGGCAAAGCGTTACGTCCGAGCGCCAGCGAGATTGCGATCAACCCCCGGGCCAGAAGCGCAGTAATGAGGGTTGCGGAACGAGTAAACACGACATAGTCGGGACAACAGCCATTACAGTGTTTCCGGCTTGTGAGAGACTGATGTGACCAGGATAAATATGTTGTTGACGTTAATTCTCGTTGCCTGCGCGCTGAGTGTTGTGACTTCACAGCATAAGGCGCGCAAGCTTTTTGTAGAGCTGGAAAAACAGCAGGAGTTGGCGGAGCAGTTGGCAGTGGAGTGGGGACAATTACAACTTGAGCAAAGTACCTGGGCGAAGCATACACGCGTCGAAAAAATCGCTACCGGACAATTGCGTATGCGCTTGCCTGACGCATCGCGCGGGCAGATCGTTCCGTTGACAATTTCCCGCACTCCAGCGGATTCCATAGAAGCATCGAAACCATGAAGCCCGGTCATGCGCCCCATATCATTTTGCCCGCGGGGCGCTCACGCCTGTTGGCGGCGTTATTGCTGCTGGGGTTGGCGGGATTGGCGGGACGCGCCGCCTATCTGCAGGGAATGCACAACGGTTTTTTGCAACAGAAGGGCGAGTCGCGTTACAGCCGTGTACTCGAAATGAGCGCAAATCGCGGAATGATCACGGATCGGCGTGGCGAACCGCTTGCGATCAGCACGCCGGTGGAATCGGTATGGTCGAGTCCTCAAGACATGAATGCAACACCCGAGCAATTAAGAAAACTGGCGGATCTGGTCGATCTGGATATAAAGGAACTCCGCCAACGGCTTGAGGGCCCTCGGCGTGGGCCGCAGGGCAGCACCCACGGCAGCCGGAAGCCTGAACCAAAGCGTGATTTTGTATACCTGAAGCGGCACTTATCGCCGGAAGTCGCCGCCCGAATAGTTGAACTCAACATGCCGGGCGTGTTTCTCAAACGGGAATACCGTCGTTATTATCCAGCGGGGGAGTTGACAGCTCATGTCCTTGGTTTTACCGATGTGGATGACAAGGGACAGGAGGGGATTGAGCTGGCCTGGCAGGACGAGCTGGCGGGCAAACCCGGAAGTCGACGCGTCATCAAGGATCGAAAGGGACATATTGTCGAGGATGTGGAAAGTATCCGGGCGCCGAGGTCAGGGGAGAACATTGCGCTTTCCATAGATAGTAAAATTCAGTATCTCGCTTACCGTGAATTAAAGCAGGCAATGGAAGTCAACAAAGCCAAGGCAGGCGGGATCGTGGTACTGGATGCACAGACAGGCGAGGTGATGGCGCTCGTTAACCTCCCTACCTACAATCCTAATAACCGGGCGAGCATGAATGCCGGCCGAGCGCGTAACAGGGCCTTGACGGATGTATTCGAGCCGGGTTCGACACTGAAACCATTTACCATAGCCGCGGCGCTCGAGGCCGGGGGCATAACGCCCGATACCGTTTTCGAAACAGCACCCGGCACATTTTCCATAGGTAGGGCGACAATACGCGATGCGCATCAGGAAGGCCCGCTGACGGTCGCGCAAGTGATCCAGAAATCCAGTAACGTCGGCTCGGCAAAAATTGCGTTGTCATTGCCGCCGCAAACATTATGGGAAACGCTGAGCGAGGCAGGATTTGGCACGCCGACCGGTTCAGGATTTCCCGGAGAAGTCGGCGGAAAGCTCCGCCCCTACCATACCTGGCGTCCGATCGAGCAGGCAACAATGTCGTATGGTCATGGCATTGCTGTGAGTCTGCTGCAACTCGCGCGCGCCTACACGCTGTTCTCCGGACAAGGTGAATTGAAACCGGTATCGCTATTGAGGCTCGATTCGGTTCCGCCTGGAAAGCGCGTACTGTCGCCGAACACCGCTCTTGCTGTCAGCAGAATGCTGGAAATGGTGGCGCAGCCGGGCGGTACCGCGCCGCAAGCCCAGATCAGAGGCTACCGGGTGGCGGGGAAGACGGGTACTGCGCACAAACTGGAAGGTAACGGCTACGCAAAAAACCGTTATCTATCCACGTTTGTCGGCTATGCGCCGGCTTCCAATCCAAGGTTTGTCATTGCAGTCATGCTGGATGAGCCGTCCGCCGGACAATATTTTGGCGGGGCGGTGGCGGCGCCGGTATTCAGCCGGGTCATGAGCGGCGCCCTGCGTTTGCTGAATGTGCCCAATGACGCGCCCATCGGCAGCGTAATGTCGCTGACGGTAGCACCCGGGCCGAAGGATGGCAAGGGTGACGTATGAGTTCAAGACCCGCTATTCGAAATAAGTTTTCGGAAAAACCGAAGCCATACTTTAACTGCCATGCGCTTGATAATCTGGGTGTCAGGATCAGCAGTCTTGTTACGGACAGCCGCATGGTTAAGCCGGGAGATACGTTTCTTGCTTATGCGGGGGAGAAGGCCGACGCTCGCAAATTCATCCCTCAAGCCATTGCAGCAGGAGCAAACGCGGTACTTTGGGATCCTGCCGGTTTCTTATGGGACCCGGCGTGGAAAACGCCCAATTTGCCAGTACCCGGGTTGGGAGCCAGAGCGGGCATTATTGCCGACCATGTATATGGCCATCCATCGCGGAAATTATGGCTCGTCGGTATTACGGGAACGAATGGCAAGACTTCCTGCAGCCATTGGATTGCTCAGGCGATGACCTCGCTGGATAGGAAAACCGCAGTTATCGGCACGCTGGGGATGGGCTTTCCCGGAGAGTTGGAACTGACCGCGAATACAACGCCTGACGCGGTGTTATTGCAAGGTAAACTGGCGGATTTTTTGCGACGGGGCGCCTCTTGTGTCGCGATGGAGGTGTCATCGCATGGGATTGTGCAAGAGCGTATCAACGGTGCGGCTTTCGCGGTCGCCATGGTCACGAATCTGTCGCGCGATCATCTCGATTACCACGGCAGCATGGAAGCGTACGCCGCGGCAAAAGCGCGATTATTCCGTTGGCCGGGACTCAAGTATGCCGTACTCAATCTTGATGATGCATTCGGCGCCAGCTTGCTGAACGATCTGGAAGGAACGGAAACGCAGATAATCGGGTATGGGTTTACCGAACCGCCGGCTCAGTTCCGGGATGATAAATTCAAAGTGCTTCGCGGACGCAATCTCAGGGCGAGCCCTCAGGGTCTGGAGTTTGATGTTGAATTTGAAGCTGAACATCTGGAATTTAAAACTGATGTCGTGGGACGCTTCAATGCTTCAAATCTGCTGGGCGTGCTCGCTACCCTGCTGGCCAGCGGCATCACGTTGGCCGACTCAGTGCGAGCCTTGCGCGTAGCGCAGCCTGTAGCAGGCAGAATGCAGCAGATAGGGGGCGGTGAACAGCCTTTCGTTGTGGTGGATTATGCTCATACGCCAGACGCAATGACAAAAGTATTGAACACGCTGCGAGAACTTCTTCATGCTGACCCGAGGGGTGATGCAGAAGCGGAAATCCGAAACCGAAGATTGATCTGCGTATTTGGTTGCGGAGGGGAGCGTGACCGCGGCAAGCGCCCATTAATGGGTGAAGTTGCAACGCAACTGGCGGACGAAGTCATTATCACCAGTGACAACCCGCGGACCGAGAACCCCGATGTCATTATCAGCGAGATCGTGGCAGGCGCAAGGGCCGGTTATCGCATCGAGAGGGACAGGGCGGCGGCTATTCAACAGGCGATTCGTGGCGCACGGAAGGGTGACATCGTCCTGATCGCGGGACGGGGACATGAAGCGTATCAGGAAATAGACGGGAAAAAACTCCCGCTCAGCGACACCGATGTCGCCAGGGGAATACTGATGGATACAGCACCGTTACAAGCATGATGACAGTGCAGGAAGCAGCCGGTGCTCTGCGCAGCGAATGGTTTGGCCAGGATGCGCATTTTACCGGAGTCAGTACCGATAGCCGGTCCGTGCAGCGCGGCGATTTATTTGTCGCTCTGAGGGGGCCCAAATTCGATGGTCACAATTTTATTGGCGAAGCGAAGGAAAAGGGCGCAGTGGCGGCGATGATTTATCGGGATGCTGATGCCAAAACCAGGGAGCCGGGCATTCCTCTGATACTGGTGGAGAATACGCTGACGGCATTGGGTCAGCTGGCTGCCCACTGGCGCGGACGCTTCAGCATCCCGGTCGTTGCGGTGACCGGCAGTAATGGCAAGACCACGGTAAAGGAAATGGTCGCATCGATCTTGCAGCGGGTGGTGGGGGCGGCGGGGCAGATAAACAGCTCCGCCAGGGTACTGGCGACGGAAGGTAACCTCAACAACGATATCGGCGTGCCGCTGATGCTTTTGAGATTGCGCGAATGGCATGACTATGCGGTGTTGGAAATGGGCATGAATCATTCCGGCGAAATCTCGTACTTGACGGCTCTGGTAAAACCCGGCGTGGCGCTGATCACCAATGCAGGGGAAGCGCATGTCGAAGGGCTGGGTTCCGTGGAAGCAGTGGCTTGCGCCAAGGGCGAGATTTTCGAAGGACTCGATCAACAAGGAATCGCCGTCATCAATGCTGATGATAGGCACGCTCCCTTATGGCGCAAACTCGCCGGCAACAGACAAGTGGTGGATTTTGGACTGGAGGGGAAACCAACGGTTAGCGCTCGCTATCAGTCCGATTTTTTCGGCAGCAGAATGGCTCTGGTTCTGCCTGATGGGGTAGAGGACGTGGAATTGCAGGTGCCTGGTGAACATAACGTGCGAAATGCGCTGGCCGCCGCCGCAGCAGCCGTGGCAATAGGGATTGGCGCTAAAGCGATAGCGTCGGGATTAGGTGCATTTCGCGGGGTGAAGGGCCGCATGCAGCGAATACGCGGGCTGCATGACGCAACCGTAATAGACGACACGTATAACGCCAATCCGGATTCGGTAAGGGCAGCGCTGGCCGTGCTGGCAAAAGCCGAGGGTAAAAAAATACTGGTGCTTGGCGACATGGGGGAGTTGGGCGGCAGCGCAAGGGATTTCCACGAACGAATCGGTATCGAAGCCCGCGTTGCCGGGGTCGACCGGTTGCTGGCGCTGGGTGAATTGAGCGCACATACCTCGGAGAAATTTGGCAACGGCGCGCGGCATTTCGAAAAAATCGAGGATTTGCTGGCTGAGGTGGAAAATCTGCTGGGCCCCGATGTGACGCTGCTGATAAAGGGATCACGCTTTATGCAAATGGAGCGGGTGGTCAAGCATATCAAATATGACTTTGACTCTTGATCCAGGGTCATCAATTTTAGCTATGTGGAAATCATGAGCAAGCTGATCCAATTTTTGCGTTTGCATGTTTCGGAGAATGAAGGCTTGTTCCGGCGGTTGCCATGCTGCTAGAACTTGCACAATGGCTTGCCAAGGATATACGGGTTTTCAATGTCTTTCATTACATTACATTGCGCACGGTTCTGGCGGCGCTGACCTCTCTTGCGATTTCGTTCATAGTCGGACCTGCCATGATACGAAAGCTCACGGCTTACAAGATCGGACAATCGGTACGCGATGACGGGCCGCAAACCCATCTAATCAAAGCGGGTACACCCACGATGGGCGGCGCGCTGATATTGGTATCCATTGCCGTTTCCACACTACTGTGGGCGGATTTGAGCAATCGCTACGTTTGGGTGGTGCTGCTGACCACGCTGGGTTTCGGCATCATCGGCTGGGTCGATGATTACCGTAAGGTGGTATATCGCAATCCGAAGGGACTCTCTGCCAGAGCAAAACTCTTCTGGCAATCGGCAATTGCGATCGTAGTGGCGCTATATCTTTTTTTAACGGCCGAGCTGCCAGCACAGACGACCATGATTGTTCCGTTCTTCAAACAAGTGGCGATACCGCTTGGCATAACCGGGTTTGTGGCACTTACCTATTTTGTCATAGTGGGTACCAGCAATGCGGTGAATCTGACTGACGGGCTTGATGGTCTGGCCATCATGCCGACAGTGATGATTAGCAGCGCCCTCGCCATTTTCGCCTATGTGGCGGGACATGCGGTATTCGCAAAATATCTCGGTATTCCACATATCCCCGATGCAGGCGAACTGGCGGTCTTCTGCGGTGCACTGGCAGGCGCGGGACTCGCCTTTCTATGGTTCAACGCTTATCCGGCCGAAGTGTTCATGGGCGATGTGGGCGCACTGGCCCTCGGCGCCGCACTCGGAATCGTTACCGTGATCGTGCGCCAGGAAGTCGTATTGGTCATCATGGGCGGCGTATTTGTGGTGGAAACCTTATCCGTGATGTTGCAGGTTGCTTCGTTCAAGCTGGTCGGCAGACGTATTTTTCGCATGGCGCCGCTGCATCATCACTACGAATTGAAGGGCTGGAAGGAAAATCAGGTAGTGGTACGGTTCTGGATCATCACCATGATGCTGGTGCTGTTTGGATTGTCGACATTGAAGCTGAGATGAAATCCAAAGCCTTATGAACTTGCGCGGAAAAACCGTATTAGTGCTCGGAATGGGGGAGTCGGGGCTCTCCATGGCCAAATGGCTATCACGCAAGGGAGCGGATGTACGTGCGGCCGACACCCGTACAGATCCGCCTTGCCTGGGCGAATTAAAACGGGCCCTGCCTCGCGTCCGGATAACCGTAGGGTCATTTGCGGCTGAGACTTTTGCCGGCCTCGATCTTATCGCCATCAGTCCCGGCGTAGCGCTGGCGGACCCGTTTGTCCGGCAGGCGGTGAAGGACGGTATTTCCGTAGTGGGCGACGTGGAACTTTTTGCTTTGGCAATCGCGCAACCCGGCATGCCAAGGCCAGCAATATTGGCCATTACGGGTTCCAACGGCAAGACGACCGTGACCGCCATGGCAGGGGCAATGGTAAAGGCAGCGGGTCGGGATGTCGAGGTAGCGGGGAATATTGGTCCAGCCGTGCTGGATGCGCTGATGCGGCGGGAGGATTCAGGAAAACTGCCTCAGGCATGGGTATTGGAAGTTTCCAGTTTTCAGTTGGAAACCACGCGAAGCCTTGGTGCCAATGCAGCAACGGTGCTGAATTTAAGCGAGGACCATTTCGACCGTTATGCGGGGATGCACGATTATGCCGCTGCCAAGTCACGGATATTTCTCGGCGGCCTCAATGGCAGCCCCAATGGCAGCCCCGATGGCGGTTCCAGTGGCAACACCGGTGAAGCCTTTGATCGCCGGGGCGTCCAGGTATTGAATCGTGACGATCCCATCGTTCGCGAAATGGCATTGATGGGGCGAAAGCAGATCACTTTCGGCCTGGATACCCCGCAAGGGGACAGCGACTTCGGTGTATTGCGTGAAGGCGAAAATATTTGGCTGGCGCAGGGAAACACCCGCCTGATGAAGACCAGTGAGCTTTGCGTCAGCGGCCTGCACAATGCGGCGAACGCGCTGGCTGCTCTGGCGCTATGCCGTGCCATCGCTCTGCCATTTGAACCGTTATTGCAGGCGTTGCGGGAATTCAAGGGCTTGCCGCATCGAATGGAGAAGGTTGCGGAATTCAGCGGTATTACCTTCTACGACGACTCGAAGGGTACCAACGTAGGGGCGACGGTCGCGGCCTTGAACGGTATGCGGCAAAGGGCGGTTTTGATAGCGGGTGGAGACGGCAAGGGACAGGACTTTTCACCTTTGGCGGGACCGGTAGCGGAACACGGGCGGGCTGTGGTGCTGATCGGGCGCGATGCGGGAAAAATCGCAACCGCGATAGGTCCCTGCGGGGTGCCGCTGCATCACGCATCCACGATGGAAGAAGCGGTGCAGAAAAGCTTTGGGCTGGCACAGCATGGCGATGCGGTACTGATGTCACCCGCATGTGCAAGCTTCGATATGTTCAGGAATTATGCTCACCGCGCCGAGGCTTTTGTTGCGGCGATCAGGCAAATACAAGCCGACAGTTGCAGGCCGGCAATTGCAGACCCGATTAGACATGCTTCATAAGCATTATTAACTGATGATCTATCAGCAGGATATCGGAAACCAGAAGGCGCTGCCCCATTTTGATCAGTCCCTGATCTGGTCCGCAATACTGTTGTTGAGCCTGGGGCTGGTGATGGTTTATTCAGCTTCCATCTCGATTGCCGAGGCAGGGCGGAGCACCAACGGTTACGCAGCTTATTTTGTTGTTCGGCACGGTGTCTATTTAATTGCGGGTTTGCTGGCAGGTTTGATTGCATTTCAGGTACCGATGCAGATGTGGCAGAAGTACTCGTTCCACCTGTTTTTAATTGGCGTGTGTTTGCTGGCGCTGGTGCTGATTCCCGGAATAGGCCACGAAGTCAACGGCAGCCGACGCTGGATATCGTTGAGGGTCGCAAACTTTCAACCCTCGGAGTTCATGAAATTGTTCATGGTGATTTACGTCGCCAACTATACGGTCCGTAAAGCAGCTTATCTGGGAAGTTTTCGTAAAGGTTTTCTTCCCATGCTGGTCGTCATGCTGATTGTGGGCGTGCTGCTATTGCTTGAGCCGGACTTCGGTTCATTCGTTGTTATCACTGCCATTGCAATGGCGATACTGTTTTTGGGAGGAATAAACCTGAAACTGTTCACCGGGTTAATCGGTTTTGTGATGGTCGGCCTATTGGCGCTGGTCTGGATTGAACCCTACCGCATGCAGCGTTTCCTCGGATTCATGGATCCATGGGAAGACCCCTATGGAAAAGGATACCAGTTGAGCCATGCCCTGATTGCGTTCGGGCGAGGTGAATGGCTGGGCGTCGGTCTGGGCGGCAGCGTGGAAAAGCTTTTTTACCTACCCGAAGCGCATACCGATTTTCTGCTTGCCGTCATTGCAGAGGAACTTGGTTTCGCAGGGGTCATAACGGTTGTGGCGCTTTTTGCGTGGCTGGTGATACGCGCCTTCATCATAGGCCGTCAGGCGGCCATGCGGGAACGGCATTTTCCCGCCTTGGTGGCACAAGGTATCGGGGTATGGCTGGGCGTGCAGGCCTTTATCAACATGGGTGTGAATATGGGGGTGCTGCCGACGAAAGGATTGACGCTCCCGCTGATGAGTTTCGGTGGCAGCAGTATTGTTGCCAGCTGTATCACGCTGGCGGTGCTGTTGCGGGCGGATTGGGAGAACCGGCAACTGATGAAGGGTTATGCAGCATGAAAGCTGACGGAAATATGAACCTCAAGCCGGGATGTTAACTTGATCCATACCATTCTTATTATGGCGGGCGGAACTGGGGGGCATGTATTTCCCGGGCTGGCGGTCGCAGAGTATATGAAGACTGCGGGATGGCGCGTGGTGTGGCTGGGAACGGAGGGAGGAATGGAAACAACACTTGCGCCCCGGCAAGGGCATGACCTGGAGATTATCCGTTTTTCCGGTTTGCGCGGGAAGAGCGTTCGCACCTGGCTATTGTTACCGCTGCGCCTGTTACTCGCATTCTGGCAAAGCGCGAAAGTGATACTCAGGGTGCATCCCGACGTGGTGCTGGGTATGGGCGGTTACCCGGCCTTCCCCGGCGGCATGATGGCCTCGTTGCTGGCTAAGCCATTACTGATACACGAGCAGAATTCGATTCCGGGTCTGGCCAACAGGACATTGGCGAAACTCGCTGACAAAGTTTTACTGGGTTTTCCTGAAGCGATCAAAAACGGTAAACGGGTTGTGTTTTCCGGTAATCCGGTACGTCGTGAAATCACCTTGCTGGAGGCGCCGGAAAAAAGATACGCCATCCGGACCGGACCATTGAAGTTGCTGGTGGTAGGCGGCAGCCTGGGCGCTCAGGCGCTGAATACCATCGTGCCGCAGGCAATGAAGCAGATTCCGGAAAAGCTGCGGCCGTTAGTGACGCACCAGGCCGGAACAAAGCACCTGGAGGCGCTGCGAAAAAATTATGCGGAGGTGGAAGTGAAAGGCGAGCTGGTTACCTTCATTGACAACATGGCTGCCCAGTACGCGGATTGCGATCTGGTGATCTGCCGGGCCGGAGCGCTGACGATTGCTGAGCTTAGCGCAGCTGGTGTGGCGAGTATCCTGGTGCCTTATCCCTATGCGGTGGATGATCATCAGACATGCAATGCTAAATTTCTAAGTGAGAGGAATGCGGCAGTATTGCTACCGCAAAACGAACTGACCCCGGAACGCCTGGCGGGATTGCTGATGGGGCTCAGTCGCGAACAACTGACGGAAATGGCAATTCGAGCCCGCGAACTGGCCAAACCGGATGCGACCAGACTGGTGGCGGAAGCGTGCATGGCGATGCTAAAGCATAAAAATGGAAGCGCTGATGAATAACGTCGCCGTTCTTCAATCGTGCTGCTGCGCTTCACATTTTGCAAATTGCAGATATGAAACATAAAGTCAAACGAGTTCATTTTGTCGGCATCGGCGGTTCAGGTATGAGCGGAATCGCGGAAGTGCTGCTCAATCTCGGGTACGAGGTTAGTGGCTCGGACTTGTCCAGTACTGTCATTACCCGCCGTTTGAAGAAACTGGGGGCGACTATTCATGTTGGGCATGCGAAAAGCCATGTGGCATCGGCTGACGCAGTCGTAACCTCGACGGCGATCCAGGCAGACAACCCGGAAGTCATGGCGGCACGGGAGGGTAATGTTCCCGTCGTCCCGCGCGCCATCATGTTGGCGGAACTGCTGCGGCTGCGCCAGGGAATCGCCATTGCGGGCACCCATGGCAAGACCACGACCACCAGCCTGATCGCCAGCATTTTGGCCGAAGCGGACATGGATCCGACATTTGTTATCGGCGGCAGATTGGAGGCGGCCGGTTCTCACGCCAAGCTGGGCCGTGGCGAATTCATCGTGGTGGAGGCCGACGAATCCGACGCCTCGTTTCTCTATTTGCAGCCCGTGCTCGCGGTGGTGACCAATATAGACGTCGATCACATGGAGACTTACGCTCACGATTTCAGCAAGCTCAAACAGGCATTCGTCGATTTTGTGCAGCACCTGCCTTTTTACGGCATGGCGGTATTGTGCGTGGATGATGCAAGCGTGCGCGAAATCATGCCGGCTATTACCAAGCCCATCACCACGTACGGCTTATCGGATACCGCTCAGGTCCGTGCCGCCGATATTCGGCACAACGAAGGACAAATGCATTTTACCGCGTTGGTCGGCGTTAACGGCAAGACTCGCAAGCTTAAAATCATGCTTAATCTGCCCGGATTGCATAACGTGCAAAATGCGCTCGCTGCGATCGCCGTATGCAATGAAGTGGGTCTGCCGGATACTGCAATAGTTCGGGCACTGGCCGGCTTCAGGGGTGTTGATCGGCGTTTTCAGCGCTATGGCGAAATCGAATTGGCGGCCAGTGAAAGCGGCAGGGATGGAAAATTCACGCTGATCGATGACTACGGCCATCATCCGGTGGAGATGGCGGCCACTATCGCAGCGGCGCGCGGCGCATTTCCCGAACGCAGGCTGGTACTTGCGTTTCAGCCGCATCGCTACACACGTACGCGCGATTTGTTCGAGGATTTTGTCAAGGTGTTATCGACCGTGGATGTGCTGCTATTGACCGAGGTTTATCCCGCGGGAGAAGCGCCTCTGATTGCTGCCGACAGCAAGGCGCTTGCGCGTGCGCTGAGAGTGCTGGGCAAGATCGAGCCAATTTTTGTCGAGGCTGTGGACGAGCTGCCCGCCGCCATCCATGGCGTGGCGCAAGCCAATGACGTAGTACTGATAATGGGGGCGGGATCGGTGGGCGGGGTGGCGCCCAGTCTTTCCAAAGGAATTGAAGGTTGAGTATATAGGCCTTGCAATCGAAGGAAGAGTAAAAACTGCCGATTTCGTTGCAGAGAATGGTTGTTCAACAGGATTCACAAATGGATATGTCGGAAATTGCGCTAACCCATGGCCTGCATTCCCTTCGGGGCGAAATGCACGTGAATCAGCCAATGCAAAAATACACATCCTGGCGCGCAGGCGGAGCGGCCGAGCGTGTCTATCTGCCGGCCGGTTTGGCTGATCTTGCCGGATTTCTACGCAGCTTGCCAGAGGATGAGCCGGTGCAAGTAGTGGGGCTCGGCAGTAATCTGCTGGTGCGCGACGGAGGTGTGCGCGGCACGGTGGTGATATTGCATGCACGGCTTAACGACCTGCTGCTGGCACAACAGGATAAAGGTGAAGGTGGCGCACTGGTCTACGCTGGAGCCGGGGTGGCTTGCGCGAAGGTGGCGCGATTCGCCGCAATGCACGGTATGGCTGGTGCCGAGTTTTTAGCGGGTATCCCTGGAACAGTGGGGGGGGCACTGGCGATGAATGCAGGTTGCTACGGTGCTGAAACCTGGGAAATTGCCGAGCGAGTGCAAACACTCGACCGTGCAGGGAAACTACGTGAACGTGGGATCGGCGATTACGAGATTGGCTATCGGCATGTGAAATTGAAGGCCGAGGCGCGTGCCCGTGCCGAGGAGAAGAAAACCGGAAATTTCCCGAATGAGGAATGGTTTGTAGGCGGGTATTTCAAGTTGAAGAGCGGCGACGAAGCGGAGTCGCGTCAAAAGATCAAGGATCTGCTTGCTCGCCGTATCAACAGCCAGCCTTTGAACCTGCCCAATGCCGGCTCCGTGTTCCGCAATCCGCCGGGAGATTGGGCAGCACGGCTGATCGAGTCGTGCGGGCTGAAGGGTTTGCGGATTGGCGGCGCAATGGTTTCGCCCAAGCATGCAAATTTTATCGTCAATATCGGCGCCGCCACCGCTGCAGACATCGAAGCGGTGATCATGGCGGTGCGTAAAACAGTGAAAGAACAAACCGGAGTTGAATTGCAGCCGGAAGTGCGAATTATCGGCGTCGCCCGGGAACCGGGCCAGGGATGATCAATATTTTGAGAAATCACGATTTTGGCAAAGTCGCAGTTCTCCTGGGGGGACGCTCCGCCGAGCGTGAGATTTCGCTCAAAAGCGGCAAAGCGGTGCTTGATGCGCTACGGCGGGGAGGCGTTGACGCCCATCCATTTGATCCATCCGAACAACCCATGGAGGCGTTGCTGCAGCAGGGATTCAACCGGGCTCATATTGCCCTGCATGGGCGCTACGGGGAAGACGGCACAGTGCAAGGGGCACTGGAACTGATGGAATTGCCTTATACGGGCAGCGGCGTATTGGCAAGCGCGTTGGCAATGGATAAATGGCGAACAAAATTGCTGTGGCAGGCGACAGGAATCAATACACCACGCTCGATTCTGCTCGATGAGCAGAGCGATTTTGACGGAGTGGCGGAAGAGTTGGGCCTGCCACTGATTGTCAAGCCGTCGCGAGAAGGGTCGACCATCGGTTTGAGTAAGATAACCAATGCAAGGGAATTGCCTGCAGCGTGGCGGTTGGCCGCCCGACACGACGCAATGGTGCTGGCGGAGCAATATATCGAGGGAACGGAGGTTACCGTCGCCATCCTCGGCGAAACGACGCTGCCTTTGGTGCGGATTCAGACCGAGAGCGGTTTGTACGACTACGAAGCTAAATATGTTTCCGACAACACGCGCTATTTCTGCCCAAGTGGCCTGTCCCCAGCGCAAGAGCACCCGATACAGGCGCAAGCATTGCAGGCGCATAAAGTTTTGGGTTGTGAGGGATGGGGAAGAGTGGACGCGATACTGGATAAATCCGGCAAGCCCTATTTTCTTGAGACCAACACGTCACCAGGCATGACCAGCCACAGTCTCGTACCAATGGCGGCAAGCGCCGCCGGAATATCATTTGACGATCTGGTATTGCGTATTCTGGAACTGGCCCATGTGGGATAACCACCAGACGCTGGACTTCCTGTCGAGCTGGCTGTTTGTGGTGGCTGTGTTGATAGCCGGGTGCCTCATCAGCCAGTGGGCGATTAATCTGCCGGTTTTTCCGCTACAGGAAATGACTGTCCGCGGTAGCGGTGATGGTGGCCGACTGAGGCATGTGACGCGCGAACAGATCGATAACGTAGTGCGCAGCGAAATAATGGGAAATTTTCTTACAGTTGATCTGGAAGCGACCCGTAAAGCATTCAGCAAGCTGCCCTGGGTGCGCGCGGCCAGCGTGCGGCGTACGTGGCCGAAGGGGCTGGACGTTACGCTTGAGGAACATGTGGCCCGGGCACGCTGGGGCAGTGACGCGCTCGTGGGCACCCGCGGCGAAATTTTCAATGCTGCCTCCAACGAGAAATTGCCGGTATTTGAAGGTCCGATGGAAAATTCAGGTGAAATGGTCAGGCAGTATGCCGCGTTCAGCAAATTGCTGCGTCGGCTGCAACAGAACATCGAGCAGATAAGCCTTTCCCCACGTGGCGCCTGGCGAATCCGCCTGGAAAACGGGGCCGTGCTGGAACTCGGACGCGAACAGATGGAGCCGCGGCTGGCGCGCTATGTACTGGTGCATGAGCGAAGTGTTGCGCAATTGAATCAGCGACTGAGTTATGTGGATTTGCGTTATCCCGACGGTTTCGCTGCGCGATAAACGATGCGATGCGGGCAAGCAGAACAGGATGGGTTTTAAAAAAATATCGTGGGATCAAGGACTGGTAAGGGTAGATGAATAGAAGTAGTGAAACCAAAAATCTGATCGTGGGCCTCGATATCGGCACATCAAAAATTGTTGCCATTGTGGCGGAGGTAAAGCCCGAGGGTGGATATGAGGTGATCGGGATGGGCAGCAACCCTTCGCGCGGTCTGAAGAAGGGCGTGGTCGTCAATATCGAGACAACGGTCAGCGCCATTCAGCGCGCGCTGGAAGAAGCGGAGTTGATGGCTGACTGCAAGATTCGCGAGGTTTATACCGGTATTGCCGGTAGCCATATCAAGAGTTTCAATTCGCACGGAATGGTTGCGATCAAGGATAAGGAAGTGTCCCGGCTGGATGTGGAGCGAGTGATGGAAACCGCCAAGGCGGTGAACATTCTGAACGATCAACAGGTTCTTCATGTCCTCAACCAGGAATTCATCATCGACGGACAGGAGGATGTGCGCGAGCCCATCGGCATGAGCGGCATACGGCTTGAAGTCAAAGTGCACATCGTTACAGGCGCCGTATCCGCGGCGCAGAATATCATGAAGTGCGTGCGCCGCTGCGGGCTCGAAGTACGCGACCTGGTGCTGCAACCGCTGGCTTCGGCAATGGCAGTGTTGTCGGATGACGAAAAAGATCTGGGAGTTTGCCTGGTGGATATCGGCGGAGGCACGACCGACATCGCGGTATTCACTCATGGCGCTATCCGGCACACTGCCGTCATTCCGATAGCTGGGGACCAGATTACCAACGATATCGCCATGGCGCTTCGTACCCCTACCAAGGATGCCGAAGACATAAAATGCCGCTACGGTTGCGCGCTGCGCGGTATGGCCGACCCGCACGAAATGGTGGAAGTGGCCGGCGTGGGCGACCGCGGAACACGGCAGCTTTCAAGACAGACGCTGGCAGAGGTAATCGAACCCAGAGTGGAGGAGCTTTACTCCCTGGTGCAGGCTGAACTGCGCCGCAGCGGTTTCGAGGAATTGCTGTCGTCCGGCATCGTCATTACCGGCGGCAGCAGCTCCCTGCAAGGGATGGTGGAACTGGGCGAAGAGATATTCCACATGCCGGTGAGGCTGGGTCTCCCGCACTATCGCGGCAGCCTGGAAGAAGTTGTGGTCTCGCCGCGATGCGCTACGGGCGTCGGTTTGATTCTGGCCGGCATGCAGCAGCTTCAACGGCAACAACACACCAGGTTGCAGGGAAATTCGTTCAAGCGGATTTTGGAAAGGATGAAAAGCTGGTTTCAGGTCAATTTTTGAGCTTGATTTTCAAGTGTTCCGGGAGTGACAGAATGCTGCTTTTCGACAATGTGCGAGATGGCGGCAACGTTCAGAAGCGGAAGGTCGTAACAGAATAACTGCTTGGTTGTTTCAATTCATTAAGGAGAAGCGCTATGTTCGAAATCATGGACACACAAACACAGGAAGCCGTTATCAAAGTCATTGGCGTGGGTGGTTGCGGGGGTAATGCCGTGGATCACATGATCCTGAACGGGGTGCAAGGTGTTGAATTCATTTGCGCCAACACCGATGCACAGGCCTTGAAGCGCAATCAGGCACGTACTCTGCTGCAAATGGGCTCGGCCATCACCAAGGGATTGGGTGCAGGTGCGGATCCTGAAGTCGGACGCAACGCGGCACTGGAAGATCGGGACCGAATTGCCGAAATGATCGAAGGCGCAGATATGTTGTTTATCACCGCGGGAATGGGCGGCGGCACCGGAACGGGCGCCGCGCCGGTGGTAGCGCAGGTAGCCAAGGAAATGGGCATTCTTACCGTCGCGGTCGTTACCAAGCCCTTTTCTTTTGAAGGCAGGCGCCTTAAGGCGGCTCAGGCGGGAATGGAAGCGCTGTCGCAATACGTCGATTCGTTGATCGTGATTCCCAACGACAAACTGATGATGGTCCTGGGTGAAGACATCAGCATGCTGGATGCATTCAAGGCCGCCAACAACGTGTTATACGGTGCGGTTGCGGGCATTGCAGAAGTAATTAACTGCCCAGGCCTTGTCAACGTAGATTTTGCCGATGTAAAAACAGTGATGTCGGAAATGGGTATGGCAATGATGGGTTCCGCATTTGCGTCCGGTGCGGACCGCGCGCGCGCGGCGGCGGAGCAGGCGGTCGCAAGCCCGCTGCTGGAGGATGTGAATCTCTCCGGCGCGCGAGGAATACTGGTCAACATTACCGCCAGTTCAGCCATGAAGATGCGTGAAGTACACGAAGTGATGAGTACCATCAAGGATTTTACCGCCGAAGACGCGACGGTGATAGTCGGCACGGTGATCGACGAAGACATGGAGGAAAACCTGCGTGTTACCATGGTTGCAACGGGACTTGGCGGTGTCGTTAACCGCATGCAGCCCAAACCGCTAAGTGTTATCCACACCCGCAACGGGACTGATAATATGACGGATGGGATTAACTGGAAGGATCTGGATGCTCCTGCAGCGATCCGCACGAACAGACGGCGGGATGCGACCGTCGAGGCCATGAAACAATCAGGAGTGGATGTGCTGGATATTCCGGCATTCCTGAGAAAACAAGCGGATTAAGCATCCGTCATGAATAGATCAATTGAAGCCTCGTGAGGACGATTCTTCGGAGGTAAGGCCTGATATTCAGCGGCTGGCTTAGCGGCGTTTGTCCTGAATCAAGGAACGGAGACAGCGGCTATCATCAGCGTTCGGCGGCAGGCGTGCCCGCCGTTTCCTCGCGCAAACCGGAAATTTCACGCCTTGCCATTCTGCCTGCCCGCCGGTTCGCTCTCCAACTCATTGGCTATTGCTACACCTGCCCTGTGTCCTATATGCATTCATGGATTACCTGGATCGTGGCGGTTCTTTTGGAATGCTGCCATTTTCTGTTTTTTTCAGCAGCGATTCGATAGCAGTTTTTAAAGGCGATCGGGGTAATTCCGCGGCCAGGCCATTCAGACTTTCTACGCCAACTTTGCCTATTCGCGGTTTTTTTTTGGATAGCTCACTCCCGGGAAAATTACGGTAATTCGCTTGCACAGTAATTCGAATTGCAGTAACCTCTGAGCCCATCGCCTGAAATTTTAATAATAATGAAGGCAGTGTTTGTCTTAGTTTTGCTGCAATTGCACCATTATTTGCGCAGATTGTCAGGTTTCCCTCCGAAAATGCGCCTAAAGCGCAATGTTGAGCGAGTTGAGGCGGGACGATTCTCGTGAATACCTGTTGCATTGCAACTAACTCTTCCATATAACTGAATAAGCGTTGATGCTCCGGCGCCAGCCTCAGAGCTTCAAGGTAGAAATTGATCTTGCGCGCGGTCATGGGGGTCATGGCTGAACGATAATTAAGGGAATGAGATGAATATTATTCTAATTTCCAACAAGTTGCCAAAAGCGAAAACCCTGACTTTAACCGGCACGCATCTTGTGCTTCTGGCGGTCGGATTCTTTTTAGCTTCCATGTTAATGGCGATGGGACTGAATTATCTTTCCCTGCGCTATGCGGACAAGATTGACAGTCCCTCCCTGCGGTCGTTGATTTTAAGCGTACAGCAGGAAGAGCATGAAAAATCACAGTCGTATTTGCGCGATAGCCTTAATGCCATGGCTGTCAGAATGGGTCAGATGCAGGCGCAACTGCTGCGCCTCGACTCGGTCGGCGCCCGTCTGGCAGAGTTATCCGGTATCAAACCCCAGGAATTTCTATTCAATCAAAATCCGGGCCAGGGAGGAACGGTGGCCACTCTGCCGTCCCAGGATATGTCGTTTGTGGAGTTTAACAATAAAATCCAGGAGTTGTCGATCATGCTGGATGATCGTACCGACAAGCTCGGCGCATTGGATTCGTTGTTGATGCAGGACAGGCTCAAGAAAAAAATGCTCCCGTCCGTGATGCCCGTTAATACAAAGTGGTACTCCTCCGGTTTCGGCGTGCGCATCGATCCTTTTTCTGGAAAGCGCGTTTTCCACGAAGGAGTCGATTTTACCGCCTCAACAGGAACGCCAATTGTGGCCGCAGCGGGAGGAGTGGTAGTGTATTCCGATTTCCATCCCGAATATGGTAATATGATTGATGTAGACCATGGCAATGATTTCGTCAGCCGCTATGCTCATGCTTCCAAGCGCCTGGTTAAACTGGGCCAGGTGGTGGTGCGGGGACAGAAGATTGCGGAAGTGGGCAGTACTGGCCGTTCTACCGGCCCGCATTTGCATTTCGAAGTGAGGCACAGGGGCTCGCCGCAAAATCCATCCCGGTTCCTGAAGATGCCCGGTTGAGCCGGATTAATACACTGCGGAGGGGTGAGGCGAAAAACCTCACCCCTTATTTTTTGGACGGTCGCTTAATAGAATTGTCGGGATTTCATGCTGAACAATCTGCTCAAGAAAGTCTTCGGAAGCCGTAACGATAGGCTGATCAAACAGTATTTCCAGGCTGTCGCAACCATCAACGCGCTAGAGGCGAAGATTACGCCGCTTACCGACGCCGATCTACGCGCCAAAACCGAAGAGTTCAAACAACGTATTGCTGATGGAGCTACCCTCGATGCATTGCTGCCCGAGGCGTTTGCCGTAGTACGCGAAGCCGCCAGGCGCGTGCTTGGCATGCGTCATTTCGATGTGCAAATGATCGGCGGCATGGTGCTGCACAGCGGCAAGATTGCTGAAATGCGAACTGGCGAAGGCAAAACGTTGATGGCGACGTTGCCCGCATATCTCAACGCGCTAGTCGGCAAGGGAGTTCACCTCGTTACCGTGAATGATTATCTGGCAAAACGGGATGCGGAGTGGATGGGGCGTATTTATCAATTCCTCGGTATCAGCGTAGGGGTTATTCTTTCACAGATGGACCACGGCGAGAAGCAGTCTGCTTATGGTGCCGACATAACCTATGGCACCAATAACGAATACGGTTTTGACTACTTGCGCGACAATATGGTCAATCATCCCGCTGAGCGGGTGCAGCGCGCGCTCAACTATGCCATCGTCGACGAAGTAGACTCCATTCTGATTGACGAGGCACGTACGCCCTTGATTATCTCCGGGCAGGCTGAAGGCAACACCGAGGTTTATGTGCGCATGAACGCGCTGATTCCGAAGCTGGTCCGTCAGGAAACAGAGAAAAGCCCGGGTGATTTCAGCGTGGACGAAAAAGCTCAGCAGGTGCTGTTGAGCGAGGCTGGTTTCGAGCATGCGGAAAAACTGCTTGTCGAGAGCGGTTTGCTTTCCCCCGGAACCAGCCTTTACGATCCCGCCAATATCAACCTCGTCCATCATCTGTACGCTGGTTTGCGCGCTCACGCATTATTTCTCCGCGACCAGCACTACGTGGTACAGAACGGCGAAGTGGTCATAGTCGACGAATTTACGGGGCGGCTCATGTCGGGCAGGCGCTGGTCCGAAGGACTGCATCAGGCAGTGGAAGCGAAGGAGGGCGTTCCGATCCAGAAAGAGAATCAGACGCTCGCCTCGATTACTTTCCAGAACTATTTCCGGATGTACGAAAAACTGAGTGGGATGACGGGGACGGCTGATACCGAGGCTTACGAGTTTCAGCAAATTTACGGCCTGGAAACGGTGATCATCCCAACGCATCGCCCCATGATCCGCATTGATCGAATGGATCAGGTCTTTCGAACCATGGGTGAAAAGAACCGCGCCATCATCGAGGATATCAAAGACTGTTACCAAAGGGGACAGCCTGTTCTGGTTGGAACAACTTCTATTGAGAACAATGAGTTACTGTCCGAGTTGCTGACTCGGGAGAAGCTGTCGCACCAGGTGCTGAATGCCAAGCAGCACGCAAGCGAAGCGGAGATCGTCGCCCAGGCCGGGCGTCCAAAAATGATCACCATCGCAACCAATATGGCAGGGCGGGGTACCGACATCGTGCTGGGCGGAAATCAGGAACCTGAGCTTGAGCGTGTCCGCTTAGACGAAAACCTTAGCGAGCCGGCCAAACTTGAGCGTATTGCGGAATTACAGGAGCAGTGGAAGCTGCTGCACGACGAGGTGCTGAAACACGGGGGTTTACATATTATCGGCACAGAGCGGCATGAATCCCGCCGGGTGGATAATCAGTTGCGTGGGCGCTCCGGCCGACAAGGCGATCCTGGGTCCAGCCGTTTCTATCTCTCCCTCGAAGATCCGCTTCTGCGCATCTTCGCATCCGATCGCGTAGCAGGCATCATGCAGAAGCTCAACATGCCGGAGGGCGAGGCCATTGAGCACCCATGGGTTACCCGCGCCATTGAAAATGCCCAGCGCAAGGTCGAAGCTCGCAACTTCGACATACGTAAGCAATTGCTGGAATACGATGATGTCGCCAATGATCAGCGCAAGGTAATTTATCAGCAACGTACGGAACTTCTTGAGTCGCAGGATATTTCAGAGACGATTACCGCAATGCGCGACGACGTTCTGGGCAGTCTTGTTGGCCTCTACATTCCGGCACAGAGTGTCGAGGAGCAGTGGGATATACCGGGACTGGAGAAGGCATTGACCGCCGAATACCAGCTGTCATTGCCATTACAGGAGTGGCTGGAGAAGGAGCCCGATTTACACGAGGAAAGCCTCCATCAGCGCATTACCGCGGCTGCGCGTGAACATTACTCGGAAAAGGTCGATCAGGTCGGAGTGAATGTCATGCATCAGTACGAGCGTGCTGTCATGCTGCAAAGCCTCGATACCCACTGGCGCGAGCACTTGGCAGCGCTGGATCATCTGCGGCAGGGTATCCATTTGCGCGGGTACGCACAGAAAAATCCAAAACAGGAGTACAAGCGAGAGGCTTTTGAATTGTTTACTTCCATGCTCGAGGAGATCAAGGCAGAGGTTACCAGAATAGTCCTGACCGTACAGATAAGGAGTCAGCAACAGGTGGAAGAGGTGGCGGAAACACAGCGTCCACCTGTCAATGTTCAGTATCATCACGCGGCTTTCGAAGAGGTACTGGGCGAAGAGGAACACCCGGAAGACAGCGAAATGGCAGAAGAAACGCAAGATCGTCAACCGAAGCATCAACCGTTTGTGCGTCAGGGCGAGAAGATCGGACGCAACGATCCGTGTCCCTGCGGGTCAGGAAAAAAGTATAAGCAATGTCATGGCAAGCTCAGCTAGACAGGGTTCACATCCACATCGGATTGCGATATTTTCCGGCAATTGACGAGATGCCCCAGCCTCATGATTTGTTTTTGCACAAAGAGCGAGGAAAGGGAGACTTTCACGGCTATTGACTTTTGCAGCCGCCGACTACGAGGTTATTTCGGCAAGCGACCGAGTCGCTGTGTTAACGAGCGAAGTGAACATCTTTTCCTGTTTGGGCCATCCTTTGTTGAATGTCATTGGCAACTTTCGCAGGGCTTAGGCACTCCAAGAGATTTTCCCGCAACAACTCCAGGGAGGTGAAGATGAGTAAGCTAGAGCGCAATATCGATGGCTTGGACAAAATCACGGAGGGTAATGGACCTGGCCCAAGACTGATGGGCGCCAACTGGCCCATAGGAATGAATATTTACAATCCAAAAGGCGAAAAACTCGGTAATATCAAAGAGGTCATGCTTGATGTTGAAGCCGGCAGCGTTGCCTATGCAGTGTTATCCTTCGGAGGGTTTCTCGGCATCGCCGACAAACTTTTCGCTGTGCCGTGGAACGCATTGACGCTGAAGCTGGAAACTCTGGATAAACGTTTCATACTCGATGCAGAGAAGGAACGCCTGGAATCGGCACCGGGATTCGACAAGGACAACTGGCCGGATATGGCTGACCAGTCCTGGATCGACCAGATTCATTCCTACTATGAGACCAGGCATTACATGGATAACAGGAGCGATTAGATTACATTCTTGCCGGCTAAACATTGCCGGCTAACCAATCGCTTTAGTTACCACGGCCAAGGGACCGAGTGCCAAACGCATACTGACTGCAAGGAGCTAGTGGTGCTCCAGAACTGTAAAAACAAGTTGTAGAGGACCAGGTTCAGGCACTCCTTGCGCTATTTTGCGCGTTTCTGAAAATATTCATCGTAACGGAAAATATAGTCCTTGTCCGTGAGCGGCAGATGACACGCTCGGCAGGTTGTGTAATCGTCCGGCGCCTTGGTTTTTCCATCACCCATATACATTGCATATACCCAGTCGCCATTCTTGAGTTCCGGCGGCGTAACGTTTTCACCCCAGCCCGGACCCTTGCCCATTACCCCTATTTTTAACAATTCACCTTTGACAAGTTTGCCGTCGGGGCCTTTCAGCAGTGTGCCATCGGCTGCTTCACGCGCCTTGTAAATTTCCATCACAGTAATAGTCCCGTGGGGAAAATCTTCGCCCATTTTGGTGCTATGTCCGATGGGATTGATATATATCTCCCGGACTTGCTTGGTGTCTGTCCGTTGTATATCGGACAAAAATTTTGGCCAGCTCTTGTAATTCACCGGCACCGACAATTCTCCATCCGCAACTTTCTCGACCTGGGGGGTTGGAGGCCGCTGCGCGCATCCCACCAACGCTGTAACCAGCACTGCAGTAATAATCCCGCTTGTAATCCGTTTCATCTTATTTTCTCCTATTGTCGAGCGATGCTAAACATTCACCGTAATCGGCCTTACTGGATATTCCACCAGCTTGAACTGTAAACGATTACCAGGAATTCTTGATCACCTCGGTTCGACTCGAAAAATTACGACGCCGGACCGTGAATTTGACGAGGATAAGCGATGTGTGCTCTCTCGTATACTAACTTCCGAAAGGGGTTGTTGCAAGAGTAACCAGCAATCAAAGTGAATCCTCGAACGCTGGCAGGAATGACGTCGGCCTACAGCATCAAAGCGCTTTTGGGCCATTCCACTGGAGAGATATATGGTGATGCAGGCGGCCTCTCGCACTTCTGCACCCAGAGCCTCGCTGCAGCAACGTGAAGCAGGAAAAGCCACCCGATTCGCCGTATCGGTCGTTCGTCATAATCCCCAGGGAGTTTTCATGCAAGAGCCATACCGTTGTGGCGTAGCAGCGCATCTATCTTCGGCTCACGTCCCCGGAATGCAATAAAGGATTCCAATGCCGGACGGCTTCCACCCACCGCGAGAATTTCATTTCGGAAGCGAATGCCCGTATCCCGGTTGATTACTCTTCCAGCGGGGCTTTCCTCAAAAAGGCTGTAAGCATCCGCAGACAATACTTCCGCCCATTTGTAGCTGTAATATCCGGCCGCGTAGCCTCCCCCGAAAATATGCGAAAAACTGTTGGGAAAACGATTGAACCTCGGTGGAATAATGACTGCAACCTGCTTTCGAATCTCATCCAGTAATTGTTGTGCCGTTTTCCCGCCATTCGGGTCGAAATCGGAATGCAGATGCATATCGAATAGTGCAAATTCGATCTGGCGGAGCATTTGCAGGCCGCTCTGAAAATTTTTCGCTGACAGCATTTTGTCGAACAACTCACGCGGGATAGGTTCGCCACCAGGCATCCGCTCCGCGCCGGCTGAACCATTAGAAGTGCGCGATACAGTTTCTACCCTGGAAGTCATGTTATGCAGTACTTCCCATTCCCAGCAAAAATTCTCCATGAACTGGCTGGGCAGTTCTACCGCATCCCATTCCACGCCGTGAATGCCCGATACCCCCAGGTCTTCCACCTGCGTAAGCAGATGGTGGAGGCCATGTCCAAACTCGTGGAACAGGGTTATCACATCATCGTGGGTAAACAGCGCCGGACGAGATTCGCCATTAATACGAACGGGTGCGGAGAAATTACAGTTGAGGTACGCTACCGGCGTCTGGATGCGATACTCGCCAGTTCTTTCGGCGCCAATACGGCGGCGGCTGACGGCGTCGTCCATCCAGCCGCCGCCCCGCTTGCCAGGCCGAGCATAGAGGTCCAGATAAAATCGACCGATCAGGTTTCCCGCGGTATCGGTTATATTGAAAAGCTTTACGTCGGGATGCCATAGCTGGGCATCGGCTGCATCCACCGGGGTAATAACGATGCCATAAAGATTCTCCACCAGCTTGAACATCCCAGGCAGCACGCTCGTTTCAGGAAAATATTGCTTCACTTCCTGTTCGGAGAAAGCATAACGTTCAAGGCGCAGTTTTTCGCTCGCATAAGCAATGTCCCATGCCTCGAGCGCTTCCAGTTGCAATTTATCGGCGGCCAATTGGCGTAATTCCTGCAGATCCCGCTCAGCGTAAGGTCGGGCTTTATCAGCCAGTTCAACGAGAAAATCCAGCACTTGTTGCGGGGTCGAGGCCATTTTTGCCGCAAGCGAGATCTCGGCATAGCACTCAAATCCAAGCAATTGCGCTTCCTCCTGGCGCAGTTGAAGCATTCGGGCGATGAGCGGGGTATTATCCAGGTCGGCTGTACTGCCAGCCGTCGGAGCAGGAGATTCAATCTCGCCAGCCCCAATTTCACTGGCGCGGGTGGAATAGGCGCGGTACATTTTTTCGCGCAGTTTGCGGTTGTCCGCGTATTGCATGACGGGAAGATAGGAAGGGGCATGCAGGGTAAATTTCCAGCCAGGAACATTATCCTTCTCCGCAGCCTCTCGTGCCGCTTGCAGTACATCATCGGGAATGCCGGAAAGCTCATCGGCATTCTCCACTTGCAATGCAAAATTATTGGTGGCATCCAGGAGATTATCATTGAATCTGGAACCGAGCGCCGACAGCTCTTCCTGAATATGGAGGAACCGCTCTTTTTTTTCCGCCGAGAGTTCAGCTCCACCCAGCCGGAAATCACGTAAGTCATCCTCGATTATCTTTTTTCGCGCAGGACTCAGATTCCCGAATTCGTTACTGTTGCGGAGTTGTTTGAATTTCCCGAACAGCGCCGGATCCTGAGCCAACTCGGCATAATACTGCGTGATAAGCGGCAGGTTCGCGTTATAAACCTCGCGTAATTCAGGCGTGTTTTTCACCGCGTTCAAGTGCGAGACCTGCCCCCATGCGCGGGACAGACGCTCGTTTGCATCTGTCATCGGCTGTACGAAATTATCCCAGGCCGGCGTAGATGTATCGTTACGTATCGAATCAAGCATCGCGTGGTTTTCGTCCAGCAACTGTTTTACTGCCGGGGTGATGTGTTCGGTTCGAATATCTGCGAAGCGAGGCAGCCCGGAAAAATCAAGCAGAGGATTCATGATATTGATCCAGTAATCGTTCAGATGCGCAGTTCAGTGCGCGGTTCAGATGCGAGATGCCATGCCATACGTGCCGTGAACTGTGGCCTAGCCCTCATGCACGATGTTGCCGGCTACTAAGGTATATTTTACCCTGCCTTTCAGTTCCATACCCAGAAAGGGCGTATTCTTGCCCTGGCTTTTGAGGACTCCTGCTTCCACTATCCAGTATTGATCGGGATCGAAAATACAAAGATCAGCGGGCGCGCCGGATGAAAGATGTCCGGCATCCACACCGAGTATACGAGCGGGTTCCGAGGTAATCTTGCCTAGCGCCGCAATCAGCGGAACCTTCATCTCCCCCGCCCATTTCAATGTAAGCGGGAGCAGCAGTTCCAGACCGGTGGCGCCAGCCTCGGCCTCAGCGAAGGGTAACAACTTGGCGTCTTCATCTACCGGTGCATGATCGGAGCATATCGCATCTATTGTACCGTGCAGAAGACCGCTCCGTAACGCATCACGGTCTCCCAACCCTCGCAATGGAGGAACAAGATGACAATTGGAATCGAAGAAGCCGATGTCCATCTCGGAGAGATGCGTATGATTCACCGCCACATCGCAGGTAATGGGCAATCCTTGCCGCCGGGCTGCCCCGACCATGGCAACACCTTCCGCGCTGGATATCCGGCACAGATGCACCTTGGCCCCTGTTTCCCTCGCCATCAGAATAATATTCGATAGCGCCACGGTTTCCGAGCATACGGGAATCGCAGGCAGGCCCAATCGCGTCGCTACTTCTCCGTCATGCGCCACGCCGCCGTCAGCAAGGTTTACATCCTGCGGACGCAACCACACCGAGAAGCCGAAGGTAGAGGCATACTGCATCGCTTGCATCATTACCCGGGTGTTGGGAAGCGGCATGTCGGAATGTCCAAAAGCGACGCACCCGGCGTCGCGCAATTCGGCCATTTCCGTCAGCCATTCGCCTTTCAAGCCGCGGGTAAGCGCACCGATGGGGTAGACATGGGCCTGATTGAGATTTCTGGCGCGATGCTTCAGCATTTCCACCAGTCCCGGTTCGTCCAATACGGGGTCGGTGTCCGGGGAGCATGCCAGGCTTGTCACCCCCCCGGCCACCGCCGCCGCCATTTCGGATTCAAGCGTGGCCTTATATTCAAGGCCCGGCTCACGCAACCGCGCCGATAGATCCACCAGGCCGGGACAAACTACCAGATCCTTTGCGTTTATTTCGCGGTCGGCCTGAAAACCGTGAGGAGGAGCGCCGAGCGCGACAATCTTCCCCTCTGCAATGAACACATCCATGATCCTGTCAATACGATTTTCAGGGTCTATGACACGCCCATTTCCGATGATTATCTTCATGGTGGTCAACTACCCGCCAAGATCGACATAACCGCCATCCGGACCGCAATGCCAAAGGTCACCTGAGGCAGGATGACCGATTGTTTGCCGTCGGCCACCGCTGAATCGATTTCGACGCCCCGATTCATCGGGCCAGGATGCAACACAATAGCGTCGCGCTTCGCCAGCGCCAGTTTCTCCTGAGTCAGTCCGTAATACTTGAAGTATTCTTCCGTGCTGGGCAGGCGCGCACTCAGCATGCGCTCGTTTTGCAAACGCAGCATCATTAGCACATCCACGTCTTTCAACCCTTGCGTCATGTCATGGTAAACATGTACGCCGAGCCGTTCGACCTTGGTCGGCAGCAAGGTTTTGGGCGCGATGACTCGCACTTCCGGTACGCCGAGAGTGGTGAGGGCATGAATTTGCGAGCGCGCCACGCGTGAATGCAGAATGTCCCCGACGATAGCTACCCTCAAATTACGGAAGTCACTTTTGTAGCGGCGGATGGTAAACACATCGAGCAAGGCCTGCGTGGGATGCGCATGGCGGCCGTCTCCCGCATTGATAATATGGATCTCGGGCCGCATATGGCGCGCAATCAGGTGGGCCGCGCCGCTTTGCGAATGCCGGACCACGAACATGTCGGCATGCATGGCAGAGAGATTATCCACCGTATCGAGCAGCGTCTCACCTTTGGATTGAGATGACGCGGCAATGTTGAGATTGACGACATCGGCCGAGAGCCGTTTTGCCGCGATTTCAAATGTTGTCCGGGTGCGGGTGCTGGGTTCGAAGAATAAATTGAATATGGATTTGCCGCGTAGCAAAGGCACCTTTTTAACATCGCGCTCGGTAACCCCGACAAAAGACTCGGCGGTATCGAGTATATGAAGCAAAATGGGGGCGGGCAGTCCCTCGGTCGTGAGGAGGTGTTGCAATTGGCCATTCTTGTTCAGCTGCGGATTGTTACTCATTGTTCCGGCGTTTGTCATACAGGCTCAGACTTAATTTTCCCTCGACGCTTTTTTCCAGCGCCAGCATTTTATCTGAAGGCACGTCGAGCACCGCACCGACATATTGCGCTACCATCGGAAGCTCCCTGCCGCCGCGGTCTATCAACGCGGCGAGGCGAACGCTTGCAGGCCGGCCATAGTCGAATAGCTCATTGATTGCAGCACGGATGGTACGCCCGGTGTAGAGTACGTCGTCCACTAAAACTATGTGGCTGCCCTCTACCTTGAATGGGACATCCGAAGGCCTGATCTGGGGATGAAGGCCAATCTGACCAAAATCGTCGCGGTAGAACGAAACATCCAAAGTGCCTAATGGGAGCGAAAGCTGCAAATTCTGGTGCAGCCGTTCCGCCAGCCATACGCCTCCGGTGTGGATGCCTACAAGTGCGGTGTTCGGTCCGATGTCGTGCCGTACCCTTTCGGTCAAGTTGGTCAGTAAATGTTCTGCGTCAGGTAGTTGCATCTCGTCCGTCAAAATAGGTTTGTAATATCAGTTGCGCCGCCATTTGATCCAGTACAGGTTTCTGTTTCTTTCCTTTAATACCTCCTTCCCGCAGCGCTGCACTCGCGTCAACTGAAGTGTATCGTTCATCTACCAGCACAGTCTTGATGCCGAAACGGCCTTCCAGGCGCCGGGAAAAACGCCGGCTACGCCGTGTCAGTTCGTGTTCCGTGCCATCGGCATGAGTGGGCAGGCCCACTACCAGTAAAATCGGCCGCCACTCTCCAATTAATTGCGCGATGGTTCCGAAGCACTCCTCCGCATTTGCATTGCTCACGGTTGCAAGAGGATGCGCCAAGCCTAGTTCCAGCTGCCCAACCGCCACGCCGATGCGCCTCCCGCCAAAATCGAACCCCAGAACCGTCCCAGGACGATGCCCGCTGTTAACAGGCGTTTGTTGAGCGGTTGAATCATGCCGATCTTGCATGACTGAGATATCTGATTGTTACCGAATCAACGCTGTTTCAAGAATGACCCACTTCATCGGACAAGCTGGAGAAATCGACGCCGAGCGAACGCATCGCCGCCGTCAATCGCTCCTCGACCGGCAATTCAAAGATGATGCTGGGCGATGCGGGTACAGTGAGCCACGCATTCTGGGACAGCTCATGCTCTATCTGACCGGGCGCCCATCCCGAATAACCTAATGCGACCAGTACTTCCTTTGGGCTCTCTCCGCTTGCCATCGCCCGCAGGATGTCAAGTGAAGTCGTAAGCCCGACCTTATCGTTTACGACCATGGTCGATTGCCAGTCCCCAACAGGCTGATGGAGTACGAAGCCGCGATCCAGTTGTATCGGCCCGCCAAACATGACCGGCAATCCCCCTATAGCCTGATCTTCAGAGGAAATATCGAGTTGATCCAGCAGGTCCTTCAAAGTAAGGTCAATGGGTCGATTCACCACCACACCTAATGCACCCTGGTCGCTATGCTCACAGATATACGTTAGCGTCTTGGCAAAGAAAGGATCCGTCATGGCTGGCATGGCGATCAGAAAATGGTGGGTCAAATCGACGTTTTGCATGGATACTTTGATTGCATACCGCTACGAGGTGTCTCGGGAATCTGAATTTGCAAACATCCGGTCCGTGGAGTTCCCGCTTTTCAGTTTCATGGCAATATCCTCGCTATTCATATTAAGTATTCCGGGCAGGTAACATGGATTTTGCATGCGCGAGATGCGTCGCTACGGCTATTTCCCGAGATAGCTTCGCTATCATTGTAAAACGAATCCGTTTACATTAGTGGGTTTTGAAATATAGAAGTCGCACAGATCGCACAGATCAAAGGAACAACGTCAAGGGAACGCCGTCTTCATCAGTGATATCAGCTGCTCCCGACGGCGACATTTGCCGTTGGTTGGCAATCGGGGGTTACGCGCAGAGTTTCGGCTTAGCGGAGGGCATGAATGATTGGCACCGGGATGAATGGTTAACAGTCTCAATTCTTACGCATGTCATTGAGCTGGAGTGCCGCGATTGGCGCTGGTATAGTCGCCGGAGTCGTTGCCACTGGAGCGCAGATCGTCCTGTGGTGGTCCTTCACTGATGCTCTGCCGGAGATTTTATTCAGAGACGCTCGTTTGGCGGCGGCGATCCTGATGGGTCCTGAGGTTCTACCGCCACCGGCAACGTTCGACTGGCAGGTGATGGCGGCAGCGACGTTCATCCACTTTGCGATTTCAATTGCATACGGCCTGATTCTGGCCTGGTTGATCTCACGTTTCGGTATGAGTACGGCGTTTTCGTTGCTCGCGGGTTCTATCTACGGGTTGACGTTATACGTAATGAATATGTACGGAGCAACGTTCGTTTTCCCCTGGTTCTCGGCGGCTCGTGACTGGATCACCGTAGTGACGCACGTCGTGTTTGGAATTTCCCTTGCCTGGACGTACAAAGCGTTGTCTAAAACTCAGTAGTTCGCATAACTTAAAAGCTTGGAGACAAGCGCGTGAAAGGTTTTTTTTGGATCCGGCTCTGTGCCCGGATTCATCTCTGCCGCGGTACACTTGTCGTCGGTTACCTCGGCACGGCAAAAGTGGCAGTAGTTATCCCAGTCCCTGTTGTAGGCCGGCAAGTCCTCCTGTGGAACATTTTGTTTAAAGTCTTCGATGATTTCCTGCATCACGGGCAATCGCGCGCAAAGATACGTATCTATACTTTTAGGCCAGTTAGTAGCCTCGGGATACAGGCCCGAGAGCGTCGAGAGAATAGCCGAGCGAAATTCATCGGCGGCCTCAGCCCGGCGTTTGCGGTGAAACAGCTCATAAATTCCCGTGAAAACAATTCCCATACCGAGCAAAACCAAGGGCCACATGGGTACTTGATTGAAGTATCCTGCTATTTGATCGGTAAATTCATTCATATAATTCTTCCCGTTGTCTTGTTTTGCTACAGAACATGCCAGTCCGCAAGTTACGTTTTTCGGTTTTTTCTTCCTTTTCCATCCAGATGCGAGTTCGCGTCGGGTAAACCGGCGTTCAGAAGTAACGGATAAATGTAGCGGGCTGAGCGAAAGGATGCTTCAACCCGCAAGGTAAGGATATGGCCATTTAATGATTATAAGCTTTGAGGGGTGGGGGTCAATGCTCAATGGATTTCAGCCAGCGCCTCTCTACCCCTGCCTCTCTGCTCCTTTTGCCGGTCGGAAGGTACGTGGTGTTATGCGCGGTTGTATGATGCCTTATATTTCTCATGTTCTTGCGTGGCCCGATATAAGTTTGAAAGAATGTCGCTGCATGCCCAGCGAGGTTAACGACTGTATCTTGCATCTCTACTTGCAGGACTGCGGTCTGTGTTGAGGTAACACACTTCCTGCGACAAGACCGGGAACACCGCTGACGGGGTCGGTATTGTCGTTGCAGACCCATTCAACACCGTTTTTTGTGGCTAGTACCAGCGTTCTGCCGGTACCCTCGTTTAAAAGTTCCGGGCTGACACCATTGCTCCTGAACGCCGCGGTGACCTGAAAACCGCCGTCAGGCAGAATTCTCGGGGTGAGGCTCGCAACATACTTTCCTGTCTGTGTCGTTACAAAGCTGTCGAACTCTGTCTTTGTTGGCCATCTTCCCTTATCCGAATAAAATCCGGCGATGGGCGCTTTGACGCTATCCAGAAGATTGACTGCTTCAGTGACTTGTTCCCGCGCTTGCGAATCCTCGTAAAGCTGATATGCAGGCGGGATAGCGATCGTGACCAGAATGCCGATAATGGCAAATATCATCATCATTTCGATCAAGGTCAAGCCCCATTGATCCCGCACCATCCCGATAAAGGTTTTTTGGTTAAAGCTCATGCTATCCATTATTCTCCGTTAAATTATTATTTGAGAAGCAGCACTGGTACTGTCGACAGGTGCATGATCTTGCTGGCAACCGAACCCAGCAAGATGCCCCTGACTGCCCCGAGCCCGCGCGGCCCGATGATTATTTGATCAAAACTCATTTCTTCCGCATACCGTACGATCATATCCGCTGGAGTGCCGGCGACGATGTGAAACCGGTAGGCAATGCCTGCGTGATCCAGCAATTCGCCCGCCGCGCGAAGTTCCTTCCTGCCTTCTTCCTGGTAATACAGGTCGATACTTTCTTTGTCGATAAACATCGGCACGTTTCCACGCAGCGGAAATTGCACGTTCAGCAGGTGAATTTCCGGTGTTTCCTTGTACCAATTGATGAGGTTGATGAATGCGGCAACCGCTCTATTGGAGGTATCCGAACCATCCACCGGCAACAGAAATTTCAGCATCATGTTCTCCAGCATGTGACGATTATTTATGAGGTAACTATAACGGTTTGTTTATATCATCTGCCAGGTCAACAATACCGGCCCTTTTTGCCTGCGCCTTTTGTGCAAGCCACTTGCCAGTGATCACAACCACCACCGCGCCACACGCGGGGGCGAACCAATGCAGATAAACTGCGTTGGCATTCACCCATTCTTTGTTGACTGCGTCGGTAACGCTCATATCACCCGCGATCCAGCCGAGCAAGCCTGCACCTATGAAGATGGTGACGGGAAAACGATCCATGAGTCTCATTACGAGCTTGCTTCCCAGCACGATGACAGGCACGCTTACCACCAGACCGAAAATAACGAGGCCAAGACTGTCCTTGGCGGCCCCGGCAATGGCAATGACATTATCGAGGCTCATCACGGCGTCGGCAATAATAATAGTCTTGATTGCGCCAAGCAATGTTGTGCTTGCGTCAACATCGTGCCCGTTACTTTCCGGCTCGGGCTGAAGCAGTCTTGTGCCGATCCACAGCAGTAACAGTGCAGCCAGAATTTTCAGGAATGGAATCGCCAGCAGATTGAGGGCAAAGAAAATCAGCACCACCCTCAGGCCAATCGCGCCCAGTACTCCCCAGAAAATCCCGAGATTTCGTTGTTTCTCAGGCAGCCGCCGGCATGCAAGGGCAATAACAACCGCATTATCACCTCCCAGAACGATATCGATAGCGATGATCTGGAGTACCGCGACCCAGAATTGCGGACTGGCGATGTCCATAAATAATCTCTGAAAGTGAGGTGGCTACGTGAAACGCAGTTAAGGAGGTTTAGCCTTGTGTGCCTGGCGCTGGATCGCTCTCGGGATTATACCAGCGTCCACCTCACTCTCTTGCCTTAGCAGCCTGTCGGACTTAAAGGAAATCAGCTGCAAAAGCGTCTGGCTGGTCCATATTTCGCCGCTTTTTTGGCCAATAGAATAACTATTGGCCTTCAAAATCCTCAAAATCTGTCCTCACCCAGTCACTTTTTCGCTTCGATTCTTCAAGTCCGACAGGCTGCTTAGCGCAAATGAACTGCAGAATCTCGGATCTGCGCGGCATTGTATCTTGATACCCCAGTTCGATTAATGCGCGACAGAAGGGTTCTTCAAACAGAACATAGCTCAAAAGCGCCGAGCCGTCCCGCCTCATCGCTCCGATGGCGCGATAAAAGAGCCTGATGGTGCGCGGTAGCGTGTGCGCATGCTGCGCAGCGATTTTGTTGATTTCGACGCTGGGAGAAATTACCATCGATTCGATCTGGCGTAGCGTCATGTCATTATTTTTTTTCCTCTCGTCCGGGATCATCTGGATGGTCTTGTTGATGCGTTGCAAACGTTCCAGATCGACGTCAAGACTATCGAGAAAAATACTGCCCATAACATGGCCTCCTATCTGAGCCAGTGTAGGATAACTGTCGACCTTCACGCGGTCGGGCTGCGTTTCGGCGGTCCTGCGTACTCCAATCACCAGCACCCGGTCGGCGCCCAAATGCAGTGCGGGGCTGATAGGTGCAAGCTGGCGCATGGAACCGTCACCAAAATATTCGCGATTGATTCTTACCGCGGGAAAAAGAAGAGGGATAGCGGAGGACGCGAGCAGGTGCTCGATCCCGATCGGCGCCGCGATGCCGATACGACGCTCCCGTTTCCATGGCGCGATATCGTCCACACCCTGATAGAACGTAACCGACTGCCCGGAGGTATAGCCCCAGGCGGTGATGCCAAGGGCATGCAAAGCGCCTGCCTCGATACTTCTCTGGACGCCATGAAGCGGCAAACTATCTTCCAGTAGTTGAGCAAGCGGCGAATTGTCCAGGAGGGAAACGACAGTATGCTTTCCCAGGCCCCCCAATAATAGCGACGCCAACCACCGCGCCGCATTTCCATACGCGCCAACAGGATCGGAGCGATAGGCCTGGTTGACGTGCGCATTTTCCCATACTGCCGACAGCTTCCGAACACCTTCCTGAAAATTACGCGCCGAAAGTGCGAGGCTGACGGCATTAAGTGCTCCGGCAGAGGTGCCGCAAATGACCGGAAAGGGATTACGCGCCCTTTTTGGGAGCATGTCGGCGATAGCCTGCAACACGCCCACCTGATAGGCTGCGCGTGCACCGCCGCCGGTCAATATGAGGCCAACCTTGGGCGCCAGCAGCGGCTGTTTAAACTCATTCAACAGGGTCAACTCCGCTCCCGTCTAACCCTGAAAGGTAAAGGTCAAGTGGGGCAAAAGGTCATTGTGGGGCATGGCCCCTGGTTGACACATGAGCTGCAAGAGGATCCGAAAATGAGCCGTCTGCGGATCAGCTTCAAGCATTCGATAGCACCAGGACGCTCCTGCAATTCCCCGGCAACCCTTCGTTGCGGATTTGTGCCGACGCTGACCCGTCCGTAATGAGAGCGGAAATCCAGAAACGATAGTCTGATTCTATTTATTTGCTTCCTGTCATATTTTCCGGCCTTACCCATACTTCGAATTGCTCGGCGGTAACGTAACCAGACGCAACGGCTGCGTCTTTCAGTGTTGCACCTTCGCGGTGCGCTTTCTTGGCAATTTCCGCTGCCTTGTCATAGCCGATATAGGGAGCGAGGGCGGTCACCAGCATCAACGAATTACGCATCAGCTCATCAATGTGTTCGATATTCGCCGTTATCCCGATGGCACAATTATCGTTGAAGCTCATTATTCCATCCGAAAGCAGGCGAACGCTTTGCAGAAAATTGTGGATGATAAGCGGCTTCATGACGTTGAGCTCAAAATTGCCCATCGACCCGCCAAAGTTGATAGCCACGTCATTACCCATCACCTGGCAGCACAGCATGACCATTGCCTCCGATTGGGTCGGATTGACTTTTCCGGGCATAATGGAACTACCCGGTTCATTTTCCGGGATTTTCAATTCACCGATTCCACAGCGAGGCCCGGAGGCCAGCCAGCGGATATCATTTGTAATTTTCATCAAAGAAACCGCCAGCGTTTTAAGCGCGCCATGGGCGTGAACCAGCGCGTCATTCGCAGCCAGCGCTTCAAATTTATTTGCTGCCGTGACAAACGGCAGACCTGTCGACCTCGACAATTCCGCTGCTGCGCGTGCGCCAAATTCAGGATGGGTATTCAGACCTGTACCAACGGCTGTGCCGCCCAGTGCCAGTTCATACAGATGCGGGAGCGATGCCTTTATATGCCCCAGGCCATGGTCCAGTTGGGAAACATAACCGGAGAATTCCTGCCCCAACGTCAGCGGTGTTGCATCCTGCAAATGGGTACGGCCGATTTTGACGATACTGGAAAATTCTTCTGTTTTAGCGGACAGCGTTCTGCGCAGCGTAACAATGGCAGGTATTAATTGATGATGAATGGATCGTACCGCTGCTACGTGCATCGCTGAAGGAAAAACGTCGTTGGACGATTGCCCTCGATTCACGTCGTCGTTGGGATGAATTTTGCATTCCGCTCCCCGCCTGCCGCCGAGCAATTCGGAAGCACGGTTCGCCAGCACCTCGTTCATGTTCATATTGGTCTGGGTTCCCGAACCCGTCTGCCACACCACCAAGGGAAATTCCCCATCATGAGAGCCGGAGATTACCTCATCGGCAGCCTGAATGATGGCAGTGGCGATATCGGCATGGAGCAGATCCAGATCGCAATTCACCCTCGCCGACGCACGCTTCACCAGTGCAAGCGCGTGGAGCAATGCGGCTGGCATCCGCTCCCCGGAAATTCTGAAATTCCGCAAGGAACGTTGTGTCTGCGCTCCCCATAGCGCGGTAGCAGGTACCTGCACCATACCCATGGTATCCCGTTCTTCGCGGTAATTCATACAGACTTTCGGCTAGAAAGACGGATGAGGCAACACTGGGGAGAAGCATCAATGCGGAGGCGGAGTTTTACCAATCGAGCAGTACCCTGGAACGGAAGACAATTCTATAAAACTGATTGACGTCTTGGTGGCTTGTCTACGCCTCCCCAAGACTGGCCTTCGCCATCGCAGGCAATTCGCGTTTGCTGCAGAACTTGGCTAGCTGTCCAGAGGATTATTACGGGTCTTCGGTAGCCCACGCAAATGATCGGTATACCGCGACTCAAGCCTGCGAGAGAAAAAGCGCGATGATCAGTTCTCGAGCCGGAACGAGTCTTCACCCGGCTGGCCGGTTTCGGGATCAATCCAGCCGGATACACCGATTTCTTCCTCCGCCTGTTCCAGGGTTTCCCCTGGTTCATAGTCTGATTCAGCGTTGTATTCCATATCCTGGATGGCTTCGAGCAAGGTGGGAAAGGGGCCGAAAACCTTGTCGCTCTCCTTTTCATCATGCCAATAAAAACCATCGGGACGTTCGACAATACGCGTGGTGTCGTAATCGGGTGACGTTGGTGGAATCGTATGAGCCATGACTACCTCCACTAGGATTCACAGGTTGAATTAACGTTAATGTTAATCTCGTCCGTAAAATTTTACCAGCGTAAATAATTCATGTACAGGTAGGTTGGTTGGCTATTGGCGAATTGGCGATACAGCCGTACGGTAATAAGCGAAGGACCGGAACAACCGCTCTGCGCAGATGGATAAACAATCCCTGTTTATGGGTTTTGCGCGGGTAACCGGAATATTAATGGGAAAAAAACATCTCTGGGTTTCCTGACAGAAACCGGTGTTTATATATGAAACCTGCGGATCAGCTTTTTAGCTTCTCAGGTAATAGGCTGTTCCGCAATATCAACCACCAAGCTCAAGAGCCCGATCCTGAAAGCGGAAACGGCCAACTGGCAGCCGGGCTGCTGGCTGAAGCGGGTTTAGCTGCGGTTTTTTTTTCTGCTGTTTTCTTCGTCTTTTTCTCAGCTGTAGTTTTAGCCGCAGCCTTTTTTACTCCAGATTTTGCGGCGCCCGCTTTTTTAGCCGGAGCAGTTTTCTTGGCCGCCGTTTCTTTCTTTGCTGCTGATTTTTTATCCGAAGCGGCAGATTTCTTTGTGGCCTTTTTCTCAGCTTTTTTCTCTACCTTCTTATCAGCCTTCTTCCCCGCTTTCTTCTCTGCTTTCTTCTCCGCCTTCTTATCACCTTTTTTCTCGGCTGGCTCCTTTACTATCGTGTTTTTGGCTGGAGCTTCTTCCTTGGCCGAAGTTTTTTTCGAAGCCTTTGCCGAAGTTGTTGCCGAAGCGGGTGTCGAAGTTTTTGCTTTGGTTACGGGTTTTTTGGCTGAAACCACGGTTTTGCTCCCAGCCTTTTTCTCCGTTTCTTTTTCAACAGGGTCCTGGCCAGCCGCCGCTTCTTTCGTTGAAACTTCTTTTCTGGCTGCGGGCTTTTTTACAGCTGCGGATTTCTTCACGTCAGGTTTCGCTGCCGCGGATTTCTTGGTAGTTGCCATTTCAACCTCCAGATTAAAGTTACACGGGATATACAACTTGCTACGTTTACTACACTTACCGCTACATAAAAAACAATATGGGGGCAGTAGATAAATAGCGAGCTGTTAGCCCCTAATCAGGCGGTAGCTCGTTTAATGCAGCACGCTCTCCAGGCTGCTGCATTATATTCATTGAGGGGCATGACAATCCCGTATCCGGAATTCATGACAGTACCCTCCTGTTATCCATGAGGCTCGTTATTATCAATCAACAGAACCTGACCATGTGCTATTTTGGCACGTTCCGCTGAAAAACAATATACGGCAAAACAATCGGACATGTTTTTTTCAGAGGGGCTTGCGTCGCTTTCTGCACTATCGGCCGGGTTGAAGTTCAGCCCGCCGATTTGTTAATCCCAGCTTAGCACACCGCCAGTTTGATACTCGGTAACCCGGGTTTCAAAAAAGTTTTTTTCTTTTTTCAGATCAACCATTTCAGACATCCATGGAAAAGGGTTGGTGGCTCCAGGATAGAGGATGTCCAGGCCTATCTGCTGGCAGCGGCGATTTGCGATATAACGCAGGTATTCCTTGAACATCGGCGCATTCAATCCAAGAACGCCGCGCGGCAACGTATCCTCCGCATAGCGATATTCCAGTTCCACGGCTTTCTGCATCAGCGCACTGATTTCGTCGCGGAACGCCTTGGTCCATAAATGCGGATTTTCCATCTTGATCTGATTGACGACATCTATGCCGAAGTTGCAGTGCATGGACTCGTCCCGCAGAATGTACTGATACTGCTCCGCTGCGCCCATCATTTTATTCTGCCTTCCGAGCGCCAGGATTTGTATAAAGCCCACATAAAAGAACATGCCTTCCATGATGCACGCGAACACGATCAGGCTTCTCAGCAGCTTCTGATCGGCTTCAGGCGTACCTGTCTTGAATGCAGGATCGGTAAGTGTATCAATGAACGGAATCAGGAACTCGTCCTTTTCCCGGATTGACGCCACTTCATGATAGGCGTTGAAAATCTCTCCTTCGTCCAGTCCAAGCGACTCGACGATATACTGATAAGCATGCGTATGAATCGCCTCTTCGAATGCCTGACGCAACAAATACTGCCGGCATTCCGGATTGGTGATATGGCGGTAGGTGCCGAGCACGATATTATTGGCCGCCAGCGAGTCAGCGGTGACAAAAAAGCCCAGATTACGTTTGACCAGGCGGCGCTCATCCTCTGTAAGCCCATTGGGGTCTCTCCACAAAGCGATGTCGCGGCTCATGTTGATTTCCTGTGGCATCCAATGGTTTGCACAGGCAGAGAGATATTTTTCCCATGCCCACTTGTACTTGAATGGCACCAGCTGGTTGACATCAGCTTTGCAATTTATGATGCGCTTGTCTTCCACCGATATGCGCCGGTTCCTATCGGCGGTATCATGCTCGTCGCTGTTCTCCGCTTCAGCTCTAGTCATGGTCGCCGGACCAAGGACTTCCGGGCTCAGCCTTGACGCCGCCCCATTCATCCGTGGTGTTTCCGATTGCACTGTTTCGTCCTCAAATGTCAACATGTCCTTCTCCTTTTACTTTTCGATCTTTTGCAAATTATTGGCACGACTCGCACTCGGGATCATCGATGGAACAATATTTCACGTCGGTTGCTGGCGTCGCCCCGATAGAAACTATGTTGCCCTCCGCGGACACGGCGTTTAATGCGCCAGCTTCGACCGTGGATTTTTCCGCCGAAGTTGCACCCAGCGAGCGCAGGTAATAAGTAGTTTTCAAGCCACGCAGCCAGGCCAGTTTATAGGCCTCATCCAGTTTTTTCCCTGAGACGCCCGACATATAGATGTTCAATGACTGCGCCTGATCGATCCACTTCTGCCGTCGCGACGCCGCTTCGATCAACCACTGCGGTTCCACCTCGAAGGCGGTGGCGTAAAGTCTGCGAATGTCGGCCGGCACCCGATCTATCTTCCCCAGAGCGCCGTCGAAATACTTGAGATCAGAAATCATTACCTCGTCCCAGAGTCCCAGTTTTTTCAAGTCGTTTACCAGGTATTCGCCCGCCATGGTGAACTCTCCGGATAAATTGGATTTGACGTAAAGATTCTGAAAGGTGGGTTCGATGCTGGCCGATACCCCGATGATGTTGGAAATGGTCGCGGTCGGCGCAATCGCCAGACAGTTGGAATTACGCATGCCGTGCGTTCTGATGCGCTCGCGCAAGGCATCCCAATCCAGCGTAGCCGACATATCTACCTCGACATATCCCCCGCGCTCTTCACGCAACAGATCGAGCGTATCCTGAGGCAGAATCCCGCGATCCCACAGACTGCCGCGATAGGAAGCGTAACGGCCGCGCTCTTCGGCCATTTCGGTGGAAGCCCAATAAGCCTGGTATGCGACTGCTTCCATTGCATGATCGGCAAATTCCACAGCCTCTTTTGAAGCGTAGGGGATGCGCAGCATATGCAGGCAATCCTGGAAGCCCATGATACCGAGCCCCACCGGACGATGTTTGAGGTTTGAATTGCGTGCTTTGGCGACGGCGTAGAAATTAATGTCGACCACATTGTCCAGCATGCGCATGGCGGTGCTGACAGTACGCCTGAGCTTGCCGGCGTCAAGCTCCCCCTCATGGATATGGGCCGCCAGGTTGACCGAGCCCAGATTGCACACGGCGATTTCGTGGTCATTGGTATTCAGGGTTATCTCGGTACAGAGATTGGAGCTATGCACTATGCCAACATGGTTTTGCGGCGAACGGACATTGCAGGCGTCCTTGAAAGTGATCCATGGGTGCCCGGTTTCAAAAAGCATGCTGAGCATTTTCCGCCATAACTGTTGCGCCGGAATTTTCTTGTACAGGTTCAGTTCGCCGCGCGTGGTTTTTTCCTCATAGGCAAGATAGGCCTCCTCAAACTGTTTGCCAAACTTGTCATGCAGGTCGGGCACGTCGGAGGGTGAAAAAAGCGTCCATTCACTCCCGTCCATTACGCGTTTCATGAACAGATCGGGAATCCAGGTAGCCGTATTCATGTCATGGGTACGGCGGCGGTCATCGCCAGTGTTTTTACGCAGTTCCAGAAATTCCTCGATATCCAGATGCCATGATTCCAGATAGGCGCAAACCGCACCTTTGCGCTTGCCGCCCTGATTGACTGCCACTGCGGTATCGGACACTACCTTGAGAAAAGGAACCACGCCTTGCGACTTGCCGTTGGTGCCCTTGATGCGCGAGCCCATCGCTCGAACCGGCGTCCAGTCATTGCCGAGTCCCCCTGCATACTTGGCGAGCAGCGCATTTTCCTTGATAGCCTCGTAAATGCCATCAAGGTTATCCGGAACAGTAGTGAGATAACAGGAAGACAGCTGCGAGCGGCGTGTGCCGGAATTAAACAAGGTTGGAGTGGAACTCATGAAATCGAAATTTGACAGCACGTGGTAGAACTCGATGGCCCGCGCTTCCCGGTCAATTTCGTTGAGCGAAAGCCCCATCGCCACGCGCATGAAGAATGCCTGCGGCAACTCGATACGGCGATCCTGCACATGCAGGAAATACCGGTCATACAAGGTTTGCAGACCCAGATAGCCAAATTTGAGGTCGCGGCTGGCATCCAGGATTTTGGCCAAACGCGGCAGATCGAACTGCGCCAGGCGTTCATCCAGCAACTCTGCATCGATCCCACGCTTGATGAAATCGGGAAAATACTCCGCATAGCGTTCTGCCATTTCCTGTTGCAGGATTTCTTCGCCCAATACCTCGAAACGAATGGTATGCAGCAGCAATCGCGCGGTGACATAGCTGTAGGCCGGCTCTTTTTCAATCAATGCACGTGCCGATAAAACAGCTGATTTCCTTACCTCCTCCATCGGCACCCCATCGTACAGGTCCTTCAGCGTGGCTTTGAGTATCAGCGTGGAGTTCACCACTTCGCCCAAACCCTCACAGGAAGATTCGATCAGCGTCAACAGCCGCGCCGTGTCCAGCGGCGTCTTCCGGCCATTTTCGAGCACATTCAGAATGCTGGTCGGTGCTTCCACCACCCCCATTTCTTTCTGCTTCGCCCGCTTCCGCGCCCGATCCTCGCGGTAAAGCACGTATGCCCGCGCCACGTCATGCTCTCCGGAACGCATCAATGCGAGTTCCACTTGATCCTGGATATCCTCGATATGAAAAGTCCCGCCGGAAGGCTGGCGCCGGATCAATGCGTTCACCACGTCATCGGTCAGTCGTGCCACCACTTCGCGCACCCTCGCCGAAGCCACGCCCTGGCCGCCATTGACGGCAATGAATGCTTTTGTCATGGCAATGGAAATCTTGGCCGGCTCGAACGCGACCACGGAGCCATTACGGCGAATGATCTTGTATTGGGAATAGCGCGAATCCGGGGTGGAAGGGGCTGAAGAAAACTCGTGACCGGATACTGCCGGGCGATTAGTCTGATCTGTTGCAAGCTGCATGTCGGATTCTCCTCATCTATATCGGAAATCTGCTTTCCCTGGGGTTGAAGCTGGATGTTTGGATATCGTGTGGATATCGTGAAACCACTATATATAGTATTAAACTTCGGTCTATTTTACTACTACTAGTGCGCTGAGTCCATAGTGCTATATTTTAAAATATGTGTCAAAATTTTTTCTGTCCGATTGTATTTGAGTCACGGAATCGATGAATAAATCCCGAAGAATGCCGCCACTGGGTTGATATTAAATAAGCGCTAAGGCTTCCATAATGTATCCATAGGCATCCAAATCCCGTTCATCTGTACTACTATGACGAAATTGACAGGCCTATGTTGACCATCAATGGGTGAAATACCTGTCGTGGACTGGATCAGGCTGCATTCTTCAATAGTCATAGGCTGGCGGGTTGTTGGATAACTGTCAGCACGGGTTTGCTGACGCTTTGCGTTCAATCGACTTTCACATGGAGGGAAAATGACTACCAAAATTTTCGTGAATCTCCCCGTTAAAAATCTAAATCAGTCCGTGGAGTTTTTTACTAAACTCGGCTTCACGTTCAATCCCCAATTTACGGACGAGACCGCCACTTGCATGATTGTTGCCGAAGATATATTTGTCATGCTATTGACCGAGGACAAGTTCAAGACTTTTACTCCCAAGGAAATTTGTGACGCAACAAAAAGCACAGAAGTGCTTATATGCTTATCTTCCGAGAGTCGTGAGAAAGTCGATGAAATGGTTCACAAGGCCGTCGCCGCCGGTGGAACAACCTATAATCAGCCACAGGATCATGGTTTCATGTATGGGCATGGATTTCAGGACCTGGATGGTCACATATGGGAAGTCCTCTTCATGGAGCCCGATGCAATACATCAGGTAAACCACGGCAAAAAGCAGTGACGCAAGGCAAATAACCGGTCGCATGCAACGATAGCGCGCTATATCCCATGCCTCCGGTGCCTCAAGCGGACCAACCCCGGGCGGGAAGCAAAAGAAAGCGGCGTTCTTCTTCATTGCCATCGCTACATATAACTACATGAAGAGATAGCGGATCAGGTTCTTCTGATAGAGGACTTGATAGTTTCTACGCCTTGCCGTGGACTATTGTAGTTGCCTGGCCTGCGACGGGGAGCTGGGAAAACTGGGAATAAGCTCAGCCCTTTTATCGAACAGGTTTGCGTTGGTCAGCGGGAGTTTCCTGGCTTGGCTTGCCAGCTTCCCCTCTACCAGGCTGAGTCATCTGTCTCGACTGCTGCGCCATTTCGAGCGCATCGCGAATCTGCTCGGGCTTTTGCGCACGTAGCCCTTCCGCCAAAGCGCGGGAGGCGTCCATTCGACGTTCGGCATAATCACGCAGCATTTCCACGGTAGGGGCGGAAGGCAGGGCGGGATTGGGCGGGAGTTGGGAAAGCTGTTCAAAGCTTTCTTCATAACGATCCACAACGGCTGAATCGATGCGTCCTGCCAGTTCATTGAATGAGATTCCGCCTCGCTTGCCTTCGTCAAGTATGTTCTGCCATGTTCGGGTGATCGCAGCATCGTCGCGCAAAAATTCCCCAATCTCCTTACGTGCCAACACCTCTTCACTCCACCTGTAAGGACGGTCGGGAATCTGATTGATCAGGATGGCTATCGCGAGCGCAAATACGCCACCCGCGAGTGGGCGGGAACGAAAGAATCGACGGGATAGAGGCTCCGTTACATCGGCAGGTCGCGCAAATATTGTTCCACTCAGTACCCCGGCCCCAAAACCCCCGATGTGCGCGGCGTTGTCGATACCGGTAATCAGAAGCCCGAGGATGAGACTGGCAGCCGCAAAGCCTGCTGCTCCCCAGAAAAACCAGCGGAAATCACGTGGATGAAGATTGCCGCGCTCGCGCCACATAAATACCAGCAGAGCGCCGTACACGCCAAAAATGGCGCCTGACGCGCCGCCGGAAATAGCTAATCCTTCATGCGCAACGAGCGATAGCAGGTTACCCGCCAGGCCGCTGGCGAAATAAATGCAGGTAAAGCGGCCATGGCCATACATTCGTTCAACCAGTTGGCCGGCATCCCACAATGCCCAAAGATTTAATGTCAGATGGACAGCGCCGAAGTGGAGGAACATCGCGCTACCCAGGCGCCACCATTCTCCGTCCTGCGTAGCAGGTCCAAAATTAGCGCCCCAGGCCAATTGCACGCTATTGGACGAGTGCCACAGGCCCGCGCCGCCGGCGAGCATGGCAGCGAAGACCAGCAGATTGACGGCTACCAGCAGTTTAGTAACCGGCACGCCCGGAATGCGCTGGTGAAGAAGATCATGGAGGGACAGCATGGGATGGTGGACTCGGTCTCCTGGAGTCATTATCATGCATGAGGATGAAATCTGCTTATGCGATAAGGGATAAGAAAACCTCTCTAATCGGGATTTGCAGGCATCGGCTTCGTGGGTGCTTTCAATCTGGCATGGAGTCACGCGCATGACGGTTGTAAATGATCAGACGGCGCCATGCGGCGTTGGTTGCAAAAGCCCCTTTTCCGCGATAAAACTTCTCGTCTCGTCGGCCATCGCGTTACTGGTCATTCTGGTATTTGTGCCGTTGCGGGCCGATGCCCAAGCACGCATCCAGTTGCCGCGTACAGGACTTAAGTCCGATGATATCGCCGTCATTGTCAACGACAACGATCCGCTGTCACGGCAAATCGGCCGTTATTACCAGAAGGTGCGCCATATTCCCGCCGGCAATATGATACACCTGCAGTTCCCCTCCTCCCGCAACACGCTGCCAAGGGATGAGTTTAAACAGCTTAAGGCCGAGATTGACCGGAAGACGCCTGCTCATGTTCAAGCGTACGCCGTGGCCTGGACGCTTCCTTACCGGGTGGATTGCATGTCGCTAACCTCCGCGTTGGCTTTTGGTTTTGACGAGAACTATTGCTCCGCCAGCTGCGGCCCGACGCAATCCAGCCGATATTTCAACTCTCCCAGCCTTGATCCTGTCAGCGACCATAACCTACGGCCCGCAATGATGCTGGCCGGAACCGACTTCGAGCAGGTCAAAGCGCTTATTGATCGAGGTGTCGCTGCCGACCACAGTTTTCCGGACGGACGTGCCTATCTGATGATCACGCCCGACACGGCGCGCAATGTGCGGGCAAACTATTTCGAGCTGACCGCAAAAGAGCTGGCCGGCGTTTTCCCCATCGAAATTCTCGAAACTGAAGCAATTTCGGATCGCGATGATGTCCTTTTTTATTTTACCGGGCTGTCGCGTGTCCCGCAGCTCGACACACTGGATTTTCTACCCGGAGCGCTGGCTGATCATTTAACCTCGGCGGGCGGCCAGCTCACCGATTCCAGCCAGATGAGCAGTCTTCGCTGGCTGGAGGCAGGCGCCACGGCAAGTTACGGCACCGTAGTGGAGCCCTGCAATCACATGCAGAAGTTCCCGTTTCCCGCTATTGCCATGTTTCACTACGCGCTTGGCGCAAGCGCGATCGAGGCTTACTGGAAGAGTGTAGCATGGCCGGGGGAGGGCGTATTCGTGGGTGAACCGCTGGCCCAGCCATTTGCCCCGGATTTGAGGAGAATTCGTGACGGCCAATTCGAACTGCATGTCTTCTCGCCACGCGACGGACCGCTCCGGTTCGAGCAATCCCGTTCAGCTGCCGGGCCGTACAAGCCTCTTGCTCAGCAATCGCGGCTGCGCCGCGGCCCCAATACTGTACGTTTCAAGTTCGCTGAAACACAGGGCTACCTCAGATTGCGGTGGTGACAGGCAAAATGGTGCATTACGCGGACGCGCTTCTTGGTGCATCTTTCAGTCGGCAGGGTATGCCGCGAAAGAATAATTTCGTGCGGAATATCGTATTCGACGCTATTCTTAATTTGAGCATCGTCGGGAGCAATAGTCTTGGGAGGCCAGCATGGCGCTGAATAGTTATGGTGTTTTGAAAGGCAGGGCCATTGCCCGCCGCCTGGGTTCGGGATCTTCACCCCACTACCAGATCCATATCGTGGATGAGGTTGGCACGCAGTATCGAATAGCGATCAACGTGAAATCTCAACTAGCGCCATCCGAGTTGATGTACCACATCAAATCCCACTTCATCCATCCGCTTACCGACGTGGTATCCGTCCTGCCCAGCGGTTTTAACCGGCTTGCGCCAAACCCCGTTTCGGGTGCACTCGACCTGATTCGTGGCAATCTGGTGCAGCCCGCACTGATGACTCCTCTTCCGCATGATCTGCCCGGACCTGATAACGACCTGAACGAAAAACTCGATCAGATCGTCCAGCGGGCGATGGCCGATGAAGAGGCGCTGGTGTATGCCTTCGGTGAACGGTGGGGACCGGAGAACAATAAAGCGGATAAGTACTTCGGTTTTTTACCCGGTAACGGCATTCACGACATCCATATGAATCAAGGCAATGTGGGCAGATTTATTGCGGATGACGGGGTATGGCAGGATGGCGGCGTGCTCTTCCATTTTCCCCTTCAGCAACAGTGGACGGCCGTTTTTCTGAAATTCCAGTCACAAAGCTGGCACACCCATGATGTGACCGGACACACACTGAGCATGGGCGAGGAGCGCGGACCACTGAACCCCGACCCGATTGTGCCGCAGCCGACTGAATCGCTGCCTGATGGGCTGGTTCGCATTATTGCGGCTTTGGTCAATTCGAAGGAATCCCCCGAAAAGGAATGGGTTCAAATACTCAACGCCAGTGATCGGGTCATTTCGCTGGCGGACTGGCATTTGGCCGACAAGCAGAAAGCGAAAATGCCTTTGAGCGGCACACTCGACCCTGGCGCTACGCTTCGTATTGACGTGCAACCCCCCACCGCGTTATCCAACAAGGGGGGCATCATCACGCTGCTGAATCAGAATGGATTGAAGGTGCATGGGGTGTCTTACACCAAGCAGCAGGCGAACCAGCCCGGTTGGCCCATCGTTTTTTAGCAATTTCTGCCCCCCTGGCGCATGGGGGAAATGCATGGACGCGGTAGCTGAATTTCCTTCTGCCGGGAGCACTGAGGAAGTGGAACTCCGCAGAACACCGCCCGATCGGCCGTCAGAAAATCGGTAGATTACCTATGGCAAGAAATATGATCGAGGAAAAGTAATATTTAATGAATAACTTTCTCCTCCGACTCGACGCTTAACATCCCTTTTTTCCTTATCCGCACGGAAGTGGATTTGATGGTCCTGGCTTTGGCAGTCTTCTTGTTATGATCGCTGGCCAGCTTTTTTACAGCAAGATTATAATTCGCCCACAGGGTATCAAGCTCCTGTGCATGGCGTTCAAGCATCAGCGCATAGTCATCCTGATGCTGGTCGCGAAGAGCGTTCTTGGTGCGAAGATAAATTTTGTGACGTCGTTGTGCTTCGGTATCTTTTTTCATGGCTCACAATAACCGGCAATTACGCATAGAGAGATACGGGCAGACACTTACATCAAGCACCGTACGCGATTGTTTACCTTTCACCATTTAATATTACGGCATCTTGGGATGGCGACATATTGGACTGAAGTACACCTGAGGTGGCTTCCTCTGCCACCTGGCTAACCATTCACGTCAGGCCGCCTGTTGCTCGCGCTTCCTCTCTACCAAGTCCATGATGTAACGGTGTGCCTTCTCCTCGCTTCGCCCTAGGGGCGAAGCGAGTGGGGGAATGTCCTTGCCCTCACGGGCAAGGGTTGGGAATTGGTTGGTTGGATGACGGGCTAAATGCAGGGCCGATGAACCTGTCCCCGCATGAAATGTTTATCCCCCACAAGTTCCCCTCGCAGAGGACTGGGGGCTTGTGGGGATTCATGTAGGATAAGTAGGCCCCGGGCCGTCAGGGATTGGAATTCAAGCGAACTGCGGCCGCAAGCAAAGATTTCGGATCAGAGGGCCATGACAGGCAGTGCGAACCGCATAGCGGCTGGCGTGGCGGGGCGGATAGGGAGAAATTTCGCGGGCCGGACGAGGGCGCCCGCATTTGGGTCTGGGCTTTTGGCTGGGCCTCAGCCTATCCGCTGTAGTTATCATAGGGTGCTATCTTATTTTCTTTTTTATTCTGCGACGGATTGAGGTAGGACTATAAGCGCCGCCTCTGGCCAAGAAAGAAGTGTTCAGGTGCTAGCCTTTATTTCCCGGAAAATTTGCGGTCTGGAATCGAAATATTCTTCGTTATGAGCTCCCGCAAAGAGAGACATGCCAGCCAATGGGACTCCATTCTTCTCAATTACTCTAATTCATTCGCCCCTCATTAGGATTGCGGACCCTATCTATCATATTCTGAGTTGCTGCGTTCAATACTTCGGAGCAAGTCGGATGATTTTCTTTCCTGATACAATATTTGTCGAGGAAAGCAGCCTGGCTCATCTCTTTGCCGTTGACTACGATGTTGTGTGGATCGTCAACCTGCGGCACTTCCCGCTCGCAGGCCAACACAAATATTCCTGGCAAAAGCCAGCTTGCTCTAATCATTGGTATGTCCTTAGGTCGGTTATACTCCACCTCGCATTTATTTTACCGGATTTCTGTCGCCCTAAGGCAGCAAGCTCGGGCACCAAGCTCGGGCACCAAGCTCGTTTACTGTCCTGCTGCTGAGGTCAACGAGGTTCAAGTCGAATCGCTCCTGATTACGGCATCGCGCTTATAGTCCAATAGGTGTCAATAGAACGTATGACTTCCACCAATTGGCGGTAGTTGGCCGGCTTCGCTACATACCCGGCCACGCCGAGGTTGAAACTGTTTAGCTTGTCCTGCTGATCATCGGAGGCGGTCAGCACCACTACCGGAATACCCCTGCGCCTCTCGTCCTTTTTCACTGCCCGCAGGAATTCGATGCCGTTCATGATGGGCATGTTCAAATCCAGCAAAATGAGACAGGGCTTGTCGCTGTTCTCATCCCGCAGGTAATTTAGCGCCTCCTCGCCGTTTTCCAGGTGCATGATTTGATTTGTCACGTGAATTTCCTTGAGGGCACGGGTAACCCTCATCATGTCCACCTGGTCGTCTTCAACGAGGAGAATTGGTTTGTTAGTGACCCTCACGGTGTTTTCCCATGCTACTTAGTTAAGAGGGCAGCTTTAGCGCCAGGAAAAGGAAATGAGGAAAGAAGAGAAAGAGGGGCGAGGAAATTGTGTCTCTACTAATCAGGCAGGTCCACAAGCAAGTTTATCATACCCGCAATGGCCTCAACTAGCACCTCCAATGAGATGGGCTCGGAAAGATGCGCTTGGAACCGGCATCGAAGGATCTAGCCCGATATTCAGGAGCGTTTAACGTGTAAAGGCCAAAGCTGGTGTGTGTTTGCCTCGCAGAATTCAATACGAGGAGCAGGTGCCGATGGGAAATGCCCCTGCGACAAATTGTCGCGCGACAATTTGTCGCATTCCCGAATCGGTAAAAATCGCTTATCCTGCTGACAACTTCTCCTTGAAGTTGTGATGGTGTAATCAGAGTAGCTGTAACTTGTTTTTTATCTGTTGTCGTAAGTTGTAGTCGTGCGGTTGTTTTAACGTATTACCTTTCCTTTAATTTTTGGGTTCGTCGCACCTTCCCAGTGTTACGAACCCTTTTCTTTTTCAAAGGCGAGCTTGCCCTTGTCTCTGTTCACAATCGCTCCTCGGTTTTGCCGTTTCTCGTCCCTTGCGCATGATTCTGCCGCATACCCGATGACGACATCATGGAGTGATTTTACCAATATGTAATCAAGGGTAAAAAGCAAAAGGAAGGCACCCGGGACGTAATCCATTTTTTTGTCTATAAGCCCGAGGTCAAAGCAACAGGGCGCCAGTAAATATCGACGGATCGTTAATGAAGGTTGAGGCATAGGGCCTCCTTTCCAGGACTCAAGGCAGTGCATCGAGGTTGGCCTGAACTTGGCGGACATAAGGCTCATAAGCGGCGGGAGCGACTTTGGCGAAGGCACGATAAATTTTCAATGCCTCCTCATCGGCGGCCCACGCATCAGCCCTGCGGTTCTCAGCGCTGTGCAGGAGGCTCAGGTCCTTCCACTATCGTAACAGTCATTCCGGTAAGTCAAACGGGCAAGCGTAATTCGTGCCAAGGCCGCTATAATAGCGGCTGCGTCCAACCATCACATGGCCATGATTCCGCCAGCACAGCCTAACTTCAAATCCCACTTTACCGAACTTCTGCACCAGACCCTGAGTGAAATGGGACCGCTGGATGCGGGCATAACTATAGAGTTGGCCCGCCCCAGGCAAGCAAGCCACGGCGATTATGCCTGCAACCTGGCGATGCAACTGGCCAAGCCCCTGCGGCAGAATCCGCGCGACATCGCCGCTTTGCTCGCCAATGCACTATCCGCTTCACCTTATCTGGAAAAAATCGAGATTGCGGGTGCGGGTTTTATCAACTTGTTTCTCACGACTTCGGTCAAACAGCAATTCCCGCGCTACGTGCTGGAGAACGGCGAGAAATTCGGCCATGGCAATATCGGCGCGGGCAAAAAGATTCAGGTCGAATTCGTTTCGGCCAATCCTACTGGGCCGCTGCACGTCGGACACGGTCGAGGCGCTGCATTCGGCGCAAGCCTTGCCAACGTGTTGGCCGCTAGCGGGTATGACGTTACACGCGAGTATTATGTTAACGATGCTGGTCGGCAGATGGATATTCTGGCATTGTCGACATGGCTGCGTTATCTGGAATTGAATGGGGTAACGTCCCGTTTCCCCGATAATGCCTACCAGGGCGAATATGTGCGTGATATGGCGAGGCTGATATACAAAGCCCATGCGGGGCTTTACGTGCATAAGCCCGATTTGCTGTTCGAGGATATGCCCCCGGAAGCGGATGCCAATACCGCCACCGAGGCGCAGCTCGACGCATTGATCGCCAACGCCAAGAAGTTGTTGGGGCAGGATTATGCGTACATTCATAATCTTGTTCTGACCGAGCAATTGGGTGATTGCCGCAATGACTTGATGGAATTCGGCGTCGTTTTCGATACCTGGTTTTCCGAGCAATCTCTATTCGACAGCGGTGGCGTGGCACATGCCGTTCAATTGCTTGAGCAAGGGAATTATCTCTATCAACAGGACGGGGCCAAGTGGTTCCGTTCCACCGATTTCGGTGACGAAAAAGACCGCGTCGTACAGCGCGAAAACGCGCAGTTCACCTATTTTGCTTCCGACATAGCCTATCATCTCAACAAGTTCGGGCGTGGCTTTGAGCGCGTCATCGACGTATGGGGGGCCGATCACCACGGATATATTCCGCGGGTAAAGGGTGCACTGCAGGCGCTGGCGCTTGACCCCGCGAAACTGGAAATCGCATTGGTGCAGTTCGCGGTACTTTACCGGAATGGTAAAAAAGCACCCATGTCCACCCGTTCCGGAGAATTTGTCACGCTGCGGGAATTACGCCAGGAAGTCGGCAACGATGCAGCGCGTTTTTTTTACGTACTGCGCAAAAGTGATCAGCATCTCGATTTTGACCTGGATCTGGCCAAGTCGCAAAGTAACGAAAACCCGGTCTATTACGTGCAATATGCTCACGCAAGAGTTTGCAGCGTGCTGGAGCAATGGGGCGAAGATCCTGCTGCACTGGCCACAATGGATATGTCTCCGCTTACAAACCCAATGGAGTTATCGCTTTTGCAGAAGCTGATCGATTATCCTGAAATGGTGGAAGCGGCGGCAAAGGAACTTTCTCCTCATCTGATAGCCTTCTATCTCAGGGAACTGGCGGGTGAATTTCATAGTTACTATAATGCTACCCGTTTCCTCGTGCCGGAAGTTCCGTTGCGGCTGGCCCGGCTGGGGTTGGTCGCCGCGATACGTCAAGTGTTGAGCAACGGACTGAATCTGCTGGGTGTGAGCGCACCGGTTAAAATGTAAATATGATATTCGATAGGTTTTCAATGAGCCGAGATTATAAAACACACCCCAATTCTTCATTTCCTGGCAAAAACGGGAACACGCTCCTTCTGGGATTGTTTATCGGCTACGCGCTGGGGCTCCTCACCGCCATCGGAACATGGATGTATATCAATCAGGCGCCAAGCCCATTTATTTCCCAGGACAAACTCGCAAGTAGCGCTGCGACAAGTGGCGCCGTAAAACAGACTGAAAAAGGAATCCAGGTTCCCGGTGCCGATGGCGGGCCCGCCAAAGCCGACAATGGTAAACCGCGTTTTGAGTTCTATAAAATATTGCCGGGCGCCGAGGAACCGGTAACGGACCAGCAGCTTAAACAGGCGGCCCAACGGCCTCCCACCCGGGATAAGTATTTCCTTCAGGCCGGATCATTCCAGAATGCCGACGACGCGGATAATTTGAAAGCGAAACTTGCAATGCTGGGAGTGGAGGCATCTGTTCAGGCTGCCGATGTGCCGGAAAAAGGTATTTGGCACAGAGTACGAGTGGGCCCTTTTACCAGCATTGACGATATCGACCGGATCCGCGGATCCTTGCAGCAAAATGGCGTCCAGAGCAGTCTCATCAAGTCGCACGAAGGCGTACAGTAAAAAACATAGCCAGCACGAACAAATGTACATCTATCTCCAGGAGAAAAAAATGAATTCATTCCGTTTGCTTGCGGCAGTACTTTTACTTGCCGGCATAAGTGTGGCCGGTATTTCGGCTGCTCGCGCCGAAATTGTGGAAGGGAGCGATTACACCGTCCTGCCCCATCCTCAGCCAACAGACAGCGGGAAAAACATAGAGGTCATAGAATTCTTCTGGTACGGTTGCCCGCACTGCTATGAACTGCATCCTCGAATCAAGGCCTGGCTGCAACGGATGCCCAAGGACGTCGGCTTTCGTTATGTTCCCGCCATCTTTCGCGCAAACTGGGCGCCCGGCGCAAAAACTTTTTATGCGCTGGAAGCGCTTGGAGAAACAGACAGGCTGCATGACAAGGTTTATAACGCCATCCATCGCGACAAGATTGATTTAAGCAAGGATGAAGTATTGTTCGACTGGATGGCGAAGCAGGGAATAGATCGGCAGAAATTTATCGATGCCTACAATTCTTTTTCGGTTCAGAATCAGGTAACCCGATCGACCCGCATGTCCAAGGATTACAGCCTTACCGGTGTTCCAGCCGTGGTGGTCGACGGCAGATACATGACCAGCGGAAGAATGGGGAGCACACCGGAAGATACCATTAAAACCCTGAATGAACTGATCGAAAAAGTGCGTAAGGAGCGCACGAAGAAATAGCGCCGGTAAAAACACCGCCGTTGAAAGTCATCATTAGCGGCGCATCCAGCGGGCTGGGCAGGGCATTGGCGCAACACTATGCGGCGACGGGCACAACGCTTGGTCTGATCGCAAGGCGCGGAGATTTACTGAAAACGCTTGCGGCGGAATTACCTTCCGATACTTCGGTTTATGTGGCTGACGTCTGCGACGCCTCCGCCATCCGCGCGGCTGCACTGGATTTCTTGGATCGCCATGGTTGTCCCGATATCGTCATTGCCAATGCCGGCATCAGTCGGGGCACGCTTACCGAATATGCCGAGGATACTGAAATTTTCGAGGATATTCTCGCGACGAACGTCATTGGCATGATCAACCTCTTCCAGCCATTCACTGCCGCAATGCGGGCGGCTCGGCAGGGCAGCCTGGTTGGTATCGCGAGTGTCGCAGGCTATCGCGGTCTTCCCGGCAGTGGAGCCTACTCAGCTTCGAAGGCCGCCGCGATCAGCTATCTGGAAAGCCTGCGTGTCGAAATGCATGGTACAGGTGTATCCGTCATTACCGTCTGTCCCGGCTATATCGTTACGCCGATGACGGCGAATAATCCCTTCCGTATGCCCTTCCTTCTGCCAGCGGAAGACGTTGCCGAAAAAATCGTTCGCATGGTCGAGAACAAGACATTGTTCGCCGTGATTCCCTGGCAAATGGCAATCGTCGCGCCAGTCTTGAGATTACTCCCCAACTTTCTTTATGATCGGCTGTTTGCGAACGCGCCGCGCAAGCCACGATAGTCGGCACGCGAATAACAATTAACGCATTGATTTTTTTGCTGCGGCTCAATCTATGTACCAACTTACGTGCAGATAGGTATACAGTATAATTTAAATCGACTAGCTCAAAAGGGTGGCGACGATGACGGAAAAGGCAATTTTCGGAGCAGGTTGTTTCTGGGGCGTGGAAGCGGCCTTTCGCGCGGTCAAAGGCGTGAGAGAGGTAATATCCGGATATTCCGGCGGGCATCTCAAAACTCCAACCTATCAAGACGTATGCACTGGCGAAACCGGTCATGCGGAAGTGGTGCAGGTGGAATACGATCCGTCGCAGGTCGACTATGAGACGCTGCTCGATGTCTTCTGGGATTGCCATAATCCCACCACGTGCGATCGGCAAGGGCCCGACGTAGGTACGCAGTACCGCTCGGCAATATTCTTCTATACGCCGGAGCAGGAGGCGGCGGCGAGGGCGTCCAAGGAAAAATTAGAGCAAAGCGGGCGGTGGCGTGAACCCATCGTAACTGAAATCGCACCCGCCTCCGACTTTTATCCTGCCGAGGAATATCACCAGCGTTACCTGGAAAAACGTGGCATTGCCGGGCATTGCCGTACCTGACAGGACGGAGATGTCAGCAAAGACGGCTCCTGATTTCAGCGATACGCGCCTCGCTCACCCTGGCGTTGATCGCAACTGGCAAGCGTGCAGGGTCGGAAATGGCGCTGGCCAACTCGGCGGCAATTGCGCCTGCATCCACGCTTCTGGCCGCACCGAATGCCTCGCGTAATCGATCAGCCTGGGGATAAGGCCTTTCGGCATAGCCGGGTCGGCCGTGGAAATCGCAGGAGCAGGCTTGCAGAAATTCTTCGAAGCGTTCCGGCTTGCGATAGGCATCCACCCCTTGCAGCATATTGGCGATGGTCGCCGGGCGCAGTTCGGCCGCGCGATGCACATCGCCATGGTAGCGTGCGACCAGTAACGCCAGATCGCGCGCGTCGTTAGGAACCCTGATGCGCTCACATAAATTCTGCACCAACTCCACACTACGTGCTTCGTGACCGATATGGCGCGGCCATTCCTCCGGGGGAGTCGTGCCTTTGCCCAAATCATGGGTAAGCGCGGCAAACCGTACCGGCAGAGAATAATTTTTAGACGCGGCATGATCGATGACCATCATGACGTGCACACCGGTATCGATTTCGGGATGATGCTGTGGAGGCTGGGGTACGCCGAACAAAGCATCCACCTCAGGCATGACCCGGGTGAGAGCACTGCACTCGCGCAATGCATAAAACATGCGGGAAGGCCGCCGCTCCATCAATCCACGGGCAAACTCCTGCCAAACGCGCTCCGGTACCAGGGCGTCCACTTCACCGTTGTGTACCATCTCGCTCATCAGCACAAGGGTTTCGGGTGCGATGTGAAAACCGAAGCGTGCGGCAAAACGAGCTGTACGCAGCACACGCACCGGGTCTTCAGTAAATGCCGGACTTATGTGGCGCAGCAAACCCGCTTCAAGGTCGGCCACGCCGTCGAACGGATCGATAATGTTGCCATCCTGATCCTTCGCGATGGAATTAATCGTGAGGTCGCGCCGCGCCAGGTCTTCCCGCAAGGTAACGTCAGGGGAGGCATACACCTCAAAGCCTTTATACCCGCGCGAGACCTTGCGCTCGGTACGCGCCAGGGCGTATTGTTCCTGACTTTGAGGATGGAGGAACACAGGAAAATCCTTTCCCACCGGACGATAGCCAAGCCGCACCATTTCGTCCGGCGTGGATCCCACCACCACGTAATCGTGGTCAGTCACCGGCAGACCCAGAATCTCGTCGCGTACGGAGCCGCCGACCAGGTAGGTTTTCATAATGGGCACATCCTTGAACCTTTGAATCTTTAACGTCCTGACCGATTGCGAAGATGCTCATACCTCTCACGCGGCATCTGATGCGCCAGATACAGGGGCGCCACTTCTTCCAGCGCAGTGGGCCGAATACCCCAGACTTCCGGGAGATTGTTGGGCTGCGCTTCGCAACCGCACACGCTGTCTACTTTCATCGACTGATAGTTATCCCGGCTCATGAGGTTCCCTGGCAGAAACTCCATCATAAACGCTTCCAGATGAGATAAGCCATCGCCGAGCCCGATGATGGCAGGGTCATGTCCTGTGACATGCGCGGCGTATTCGACCAGTTGCCGCAGACTGTAGCATTTGGGCCCGCACAAGTCGTAACGCTGGCCAAAAGTCACGGTTGCATCCAGGCTTGCGGCAAATGCCCGCACCACGTCTTCGACAAATACCGGCTGGAATTTTGCATCGGGCGACGCCAGCGGCAATACCGGCAGCCGCCCCAGTTTCGCAAAGAGACTCAGCGATGCATCCCCTGGGCCAAATATCACCGACGGCCTGAAAGTCGTCGCGACCAAGCCGGATGTCATCACGATATCCTCGCCTTCTCCCTTGGAGCGCAAATAGGCGCTGGGCTGGCCGGCACCGGCATTCAACGCACTCATGTGCAATATGCGCCTTATTCCATTGCGTTTACATGCTGCCACGATTTTGCGCGGTAATTCCACATGTGCCGCCGCGAAATCATCATGCAGAACACCTACCAGATTGATGACCGCATCCATGCCCATCAGCAACCGGTCAAGTTCCGCATCGTCATGTACATTGGCTTCCACCAGATCCACGGTAGGGATAACCAGAAGCCCCTTGGAGCGCTCGTAATTGCGGGTAGGAACGCGCAGGAAGATTTCCTGGTTAGTCAGGAGATTCAGGAGATGTCCGCCAACAAATCCGCTGCCGCCAAAAACGCATACATTATCGATTTTCATGGCTTCATTTCTCCTCTGAAAATTTTTCGCCCCCCGATCTTGATGCCACTATGCCAAGGCGGCTCTTCAGGGCCGTTACTTGATGACCGAAGCTCCTGGCGTAATACATTGAGTTACTCAGCACTTTTTTCACATAATCGCGCGTTTCGTTGAAAGGAATGGTTTCTGCGTAAATCGCCCCTTCCAGCGGCTGCTTTTCGTCGCGCCATTGCGACACGCGGCTGGGGCCGGCGTTATAGCCGGCAGAAGCCAGCAGCGGCTGGTTATCGGACAACGTCAGAACATGCTTGAGATAATAGGTGCCCAGCTTTAGATTGGTGTTGACCTCAGTCACAAGGGCAGGGCGATATTTGCGAACCCCCATTTTTTTCGATACCCATTTTGCGGTGCCCGGCATCAATTGCATCAGGCCCATTGCACCGGCGCTGGATCTGGCATCGCTGATAAAGCGGCTCTCCTGGCGGATCAGGCCGTATACCCATGCTTCGTCGAGCTCCTGCTGTTTCAGGATATCGCGCATCGCATCGCGATGAGGCGCGAGGAAACGCAGGCTGAAATCATGATCTTTTACCGTTCTTTCCGCCGTATTGATGGCGCGGTCGTAGATTCCGTTACGCCTCGCAACTTCAGCTGCGGCCAGCAGTCGCTGGTCGTCGAAATCGCGTATTGCCCATACCCATTCGCGTGTGGCTTCCGTTCGCAGATTCAGGCGATACAAGGCAAGCGCGCGTTTGATTCCAGGCAGCCGCTCGGTTGCTGCAATCTCATTCTTTGAGGGTTTATACGATTCAGCAGGGGTGCCGATGGTTACGCCCAGCTCCTCTTCCGCCAGTTGGCCGTAAAAATTATGCTCTGTGCTAAGGGGGGCAAGGATAACGTTCGCTTCCGTTGTCTTGCCTCTTGATTTCAGGGCTCTTGCTTTCCAGTAACGCCAGACTCCCGTTTGCTGCTCGGGGGTGGACATGGCTTCGATGCTTTCCATCACAAGATTCCAGTCCCCGGCGCGTAGCGCAGCTCGGGTTTTCCACCCGAGCTGCGCATCCGATAGCGGAACGGGGGCACTGGTGCTGGCCGCTTCCATAAACCAGCCCAATGCGCGCGGATTCAGCCGGCGCGCTGCCTGGTCTGCCAGCTGCACCAGGAAATATGAGTGCTCTGGTTCGCTGAATTGCTCGCGTATCCTGGGCCAATAGGCATAGGCCTGATCGGGGCTGCTGCGAATCAGGCGCAGTATCGCGAAAAGGGCGATTTCCCGATCGGCACGCGTTGTGATCTCGCGTCGGTGTTTTTCCAGATAGCGCAGAGGATTCTCTGTAGCGGAGGCCAGCTTGCGTTCATTGAGCGCCTGACTCTCCGGCAGATATTCATTGATGCGTTTAGCTACGCCCACACTGCCGGCTTCAAGCGCCAGGCGCAGCCGTGTCCATACATCTTCCACCGTTAATACCCCGGCAGTTACCAGTGTATCGAATAACGGTGTGCAGCTTTCCGGCAGGTCGCGTGCGTTGAACCAGAGTGGGCGTACTTCGGCAAACGCACTGCTATCATTCGCTGCGAGGCGCTTTTGAAGGGAATAGCAAATAAGCTCGGTATCCTTATTAATCACATCGGGATAGGCGCTGGCAAATAAATCCCATTGCTGCGTCTCGCCCAGCGTTTTCAGCCATTCGCCTTGCAGGCGGTCACTCAAGGGACTGTCCTGATAACGCTTGAGAAAGGCGTTGATCGTTTCCTCACTTGCGGCGCTATTCTCAAGCTGCGGGCGTAACTGGTAATAGATTGCATAGGGTTCCAGCACGTGCCCCCGCAGGCGTTGTGCATATGCCGTTACGCGGGCGGAGTCTCCCACCTGGAACGCTTGCCTCATGGCCATGAAATCGTCGTCCCGGCTTGCCGCCGCCAGGGTTCCAGCGTAAATCGCGAAAAATAAGCCCGCAAAAAAAATTTTCATAACCTGCTATAAATTAAGTAGTTGAAATGGAAAATGGAGTGGAACGCGTGGTTATAAAATGGCCTTGCGCCTTTCTTTCGGGGTTTGACACTTCTGTATGAAGAATAGCACATCATGCCGTATATCAGCCTGAACCCCGCGACCAACAAAACGCTGAAAACCTATACCAGCTGGGATAGTCATCATCTTGCAACGGCATTGAAACAAGCGCATGACGCGCAGCAGGTCTGGGCGCAAACGGCATTTGCCCAGCGCGCGGAACACATGCACCGAGCCGCCATGTTGTTGCACGAGCGAGTCAATGACTATGCCGGGATAATGGCCGCCGAAATGGGCAAGCCTGTGCGCGAGGGACGTGGGGAGGCGGAGAAGTGCGCGCTCACGTGCGATTATTACGCCGTGCATGCCGAGCATTTCCTGCAGCCGGAAATGGTTCAGACCGACGCCGGCAGGAGTTATGTTTCCTATGAACCAATCGGCGTCGTGCTGGGTGTCATGCCGTGGAATTTTCCGTTCTTTCAAGTCATTCGTTTTGCCGCTCCCGCGCTGATGGCGGGTAATGCCTGTGTTCTGAAACACGCGTCCAATGTGCCGCAATGCGCGCTTGCACTGGAGCAATTGTTCCGCGATGCAGGGTTTCCTCCCCATCTTTTTACCGCACTCATAATCGAAGCGCCTGATGTGGCCGAAGCTATCGCCAGTCGCCATGTCCATGCGGTGACGCTGACCGGTTCAGAGCCGGCGGGGCGAGAGGTAGCGTCCCAGGCGGGCCGGCATTTGAAGAAATGCGTGCTGGAGCTTGGCGGATCGGATGCTTTTATCATATTGAAGGATGCGGATCTTGACCTCGCTGCCGGTTTTGCGGTGCGATCGCGGTTTCAGAACTGTGGACAGTCCTGCATTGCCGCCAAGCGCATTATTCCGGTGCCAGAGATCGCCGATGAGTTTGTTTCTCTGCTCATAAAGAAAACGGCAGGGCTGAAAATGGGTGATCCGACAAACGAAACAACCCAGATTGGCCCGATGGCGCGGCTTGATCTGCGGGAAGGTTTGCATCAGCAGGTTACCGATTCGATTGCGCAGGGCGCGCAGCCGGTTCTTGGTTGCAAGCCCGTGCATGGGAAGGGCGCATTCTACCTGCCATCGGTGCTTGACAGGGTGACGGCGAAAACGAGGGCATATCATGAGGAACTGTTTGGCCCTGTGGCTGCCGTCATACGCGCAGCCAACGAGGAAGAGGCCATTCGCATTGCCAACGATACCCGTTTCGGTCTTGGTTCCAGCATCTGGAGCCGTGATTCAGAACATGCGGAGAAACTCGCAGGGAGAATTCAGGCAGGCGGCACCTTTATCAACGGCATGGTCAGATCCGATCCGCGCCTACCCTTTGGAGGTACCAAGGCTTCCGGCTTTGGCCGGGAGTTGTCGTACCACGGTATCCGGGAATTCGTTAACATAAAAACGGTGTGGGTGCGATAACCGTATGATAACCCGCAAAGGGGAGAGGTTTCGTCAGACCACTCCCTGACCGATCATTGCATCCGCCACTTTTACAAAACCAGCCACATTGGCGCCATTGACATAACTTATGGTACCGTCCTTGCGCTGACCGTATTGCAAACAGGATTTATGGATGGCCTGCATGATCTCGAGCAATCTGGCATCCACCTCGTCCCGCGGCCAGGAGAGACGCATCGCATTCTGGCTCATTTCCAGGCCGGAGGTAGCTACTCCTCCCGCGTTACTTGCTTTACCCGGTGCGAAAAGGACCCCGCTGCGTTCGAAGCGTTTCACCGCCTCGGCTGTGGAAGGCATATTGGCGCCTTCCGCGACGCAGATCACGCCGTTTTTGATCAGGGTTGCGGCATCCTCTTCGTTCAGTTCGTTCTGGGTAGCGCACGGCAAAGCGACATCGACCGGTACATGCCATGGGCGCGTGCCAGGGGTAAAAGAAGCTTTTATTCGCTCGGCGTAGCTGCTTATACGGGCATACTGACTATTTTTCACGTCCATCAACTCAGCCAGTTTTTCACTGGTAAAGCCGTCTTCATCAATCACTGTCCCGCTGGAGTCTGATACGGTTATTACTTTGGCGCCAAGCGCCATTGCTTTTTCAACGGCATACTGTGCGACATTCCCCGAGCCCGAGACGGAAACCCGCAGACCGTCGAGTGAGCGGCCGGATTGCTTGAGCATTTCCTCAGCGAAATATACGGTGCCGTAGCCCGTCGCTTCCGGGCGGATCAAGGATCCGCCAAAACTCAATCCCTTGCCGGTAAAGACACAGTCAGCACGGTTTGACAGCTTTTTCATCATGCCGGCCATAAAGCCGACTTCGCGGCCCCCAACACCGATATCGCCTGCCGGCACATCGATATCCGAACCAATATGGCGGAACAGTTCGCACATATAAGCCTGGCAGAACCGCATTATCTCCCCCGCGCTCCGGTACTTGGGGTCGAAATCCGACCCGCCTTTGCCTCCGCCCATGGGAAGGGTCGTCAGCGCATTCTTGAAAGTTTGCTCGAACGCTAGAAATTTCAGGATGGAAAGATTTACGGACGGATGAAAGCGCGTGCCTCCCTTGTATGGGCCAATGGAAGAGCTGTGCTGTATCCGGTAACCGCGGTTGACATTCACCTCTCCTTTATCATTCACCCACGATACCCGGAAAATGATGATTCGCTCCGGCTCTATGAGACGATCCAGAATTCCATGCTCGGCGTAACGAGGATGTTCCGTGATGAAAGGCCAGAGGCTTTCCATAACCTCCGCAGCCGCTTGCAGATATTCGGGCTGACCCGGGTTACGCTCCGCTATGTAAGCGCAGAATTCCTGAAAACTTTGATACTTCATTGTTATTGCCCCTTGTAACAAAACCATTCTCCCAAGGTGAGCATTCTGCCAAATAACTTGCGGAATCGCACTGTATTTATATTTTCGTGATTGGATGCGGAAGCTGTTACGGGGGTGTTCTATCTCCTTTTGGTAAAATCTCTGCGTGCCTATAACCTGTCTGTATCGGTTTCACCGCTCGCAGCGGATCATATCCACCGCTTCTGCGAGCATCCTTATTCTTTTTTTTCGCCTTTTCTGTCATCCCCATCAGCCACATCCTTTGCCTCATGCACGCCACTTTCGTCATCTTTTTTACGTGGCTTGGCTGTCCACCAGACGACGAGAATAAATAACGATAGGGCGACGCCTGCTTCCAGCAGTAATATCCACATAGGATCAACCATGATGTATATTTACCAAATGCAACTTTAACCCATAATCCTATGAAAGACCAATTAGCACCTCTTGCGGTTGTCGCGCTGCTATTGCTCAACGCCTGTACGATTGTGCCGACCCCGCGCGTGGCCTCAGAAAAGCCAGCGGCGCCGTCCCCCGCGCCCGTCCTCAAACCGACCGGATGGGATTCGCTGACGGGCTGGAGTGAAGGCGATGTACTCCCGGCACTGGATGCATTCCTTCGAAGCTGCTCGGTTTTGAAAAATCAGCCGCTCTGGCAGGAAACCTGTATTCAGGCTGACTCCATGCGGGGACAAACCGCGGCCAGCCTGCGCCAATTCTTCGAGAGCCATTTTGTTCCCCATCAAGTACTGAATTCCGATGGCAGCGGTGATGGTCTGATCACCGGCTATTATGAACCCCTGCTCAAGGGTAGTCGCACGCAATCCAGGCGATACCGCTATCCGCTCTATACCACGCCCGATGAACTCCTCGTGGTCGACTTGAGCGAGGTTTATCCGGAACTCAAGAACATGCGACTGCGCGGACGGTTACAGGGACGTAAAGTGGTGCCTTATTATAGCCGGTCTGATATAGCGAGTAATCCTTCGCGGCTGCAGGGAAAGGAACTTCTATGGGTGGACGACGAGGTTGAGTTGTTTTTTCTGCAAATCCAGGGATCCGGCCGGGTTGAACTCGAGAATGGTGAGATCGTGCGGGTAGGGTACGCCGAGCAAAACGGACATCCCTATAAATCCATAGGAAAGTTGTTGGTGGAGCGCGGTGAATTGCCTTTGGAAAAGGCTTCAATGCAGGGAATCAAGGCATGGGGCCAGAGAAATCCCCAAAAATTGGGCGAGCTATTGCGGCAAAACTCGAGCTTCGTTTTTTTCCTTGAGTTACCTGCCGCCGTGCCGGGGCCGCTAGGCTCGCTCGGCGTACCGCTGACAGCGGGCAGAAGCCTCGCGGTGGATCCTCGCGCGGTACCCCAGGGTGCGCCGGTTTTTCTTGCCACCACCTGGCCCAATACCGATAAGCAGCTTTATCGGCTAATGGTGGCCCAGGATGCCGGTGGAGCCATCAAGGGCAATGTTCGCGCCGATTTCTTCTGGGGCTTTGGCCGCGAAGCAGCGGATCAGGCGGGGAAGATGAGACAGACAGGCAAAATGTGGGTGTTGATGCCCACCAGTTATGTATCCCAGGGTTATATACGGGAAGCCCAGATTCGTTAGGACATCAGAAACCCGAGCCGCCCGATTCAATCCAGCGCCTGACAGTTGTCATTTTGCCGATGCCGCATTCAGTCTCTTTTCTATGGTTTCAGCCGGAATCATCCCCGGTGCTACAGAGCCATCTGCAAAGATCAAAGTCGGGGTACCGCTTATGCCGTTCTGCTGTCCTGCCTTAAGGAGCGTATCGATCGGCGTATCGCAGGTTTTTCCAGTTGGGGCAACATCGCTAAGCATGAAACCCTCCCAGGCCTTGAGCCGGTCAGGAGAACACCAAATCGCTGTAGCGGTAGGGACCGAGCCATTAAGCACCGGATAAAGCAGCGTATAGACGGTTACGTTGGTAACGTTAGCCAGTTCCTTTTCAAGACGCTTGCAATAGGGGCAATTTGGATCGGAAAAAACCACGAGTTTGCGCTTTCCATTACCCTTGGTCGCTTTAATCGCGTGTTCCAGAGGAAGAGAGTCAATATCTATCCGCCTTGCGTCCTTGACCTCCTGCAAGCGCTGGCTGGTCAGGCTTTCCTTTGTTTTTGGGTCAATCACATGCCCGAAGAAAAGATACGATGCCTTTTCATCGGTATAAAACAGTTCTCCACCCACCACGGCTTCGTATAGCCCGAGATAAGGAGTTTTTTTCAGGCTTTCGATTTTCTCCCCCGGAAAACTTGCCTGGAGCGCTTTTTTCAAGGACGCCTCATCAGCAGACGCCGTGCTGAAAAGAAAGCATGATAATAAAGCAGGAAAAATGAGATTTAAACGCATGATCATATGGCTCCGGTTTAAGTAAGATTTTTGTCGCGCTTGATTGTTGCTGATCAACTGCCTGTCATTATGTCCTTATCACGGAGTCCTGGTTTGGTCTCAGCTTAGCGCATGCTGCATCAAACGGTCCTTTATGAGGGGCAACCGATTGGTGAGTCCCAAACCCAAATTTCGCAAGCGAACAAGCGTTGGATTAGTGTTGTCGAACAACTTCTGTAAACCATCGGTAACCAGTTCCAGGGCCAGAATATCTTCCTTGCGTGCCCGCTCATAACGGCGAAGCAACAGGTAATCGCCACAATCCGGCTGCAAGCCACGCGCAAGGATAGTGGAAGCCAACTCCTGTGCATCGCGCAAGCCCAGGTTGACGCCTTGTCCAGCCAGGGGGTGGATGCCATGGGCAGCATCGCCGATAAGGGCAAGACGCGGCTGCACAAGTTTCTTGACATGTACGAAACTCAGCGGAAAAGCGGCAGGCCGTGTAACCAGTTGCAACTCGCCCAAAGCGCGGTAAGACGCATTGGTGACCTCGTGGCACAATTCCGTTTCAGATAAATCAAGCAACGCCCGCGCACGCTCTTCCTTTGCCGACCATACCATGGATACCAGCTTGTCCGGCAATGGCAACAGTGCCAACACCCCGTCCCGACGGAACCATTGGTGGGCGACATTTCTGTGACTCCGCTCGGTATTGAAATTTGCCACCACGCCCGTCTGCTGATAAGAATGACGCACCACCTCAATTTTGGCCTGCTCGCGTACCCAGGAATTCAGGCCATCGGCACCTACAATCAGGGCCGCCTCCAATGTGGTTCCGTCATCCAGATGTAAGTCGGCATGAGATTCAGCCCAGGTTACCGAGGCGCATTGCGCGGGACAGAAAATCTTGACGTACTTTTTCTGACGCTTGAGGGCACCCCACACAGCGGTTTGGAGCCGCCGATTCTCTACGATGAACGCCAGTTCAGGGAACCCGATATCGTAAGCGCTGAAATCGATCCGTGCGGCGCTGTCGTCGCCAAACACGGCCATGTTATAAACGGGGGTAATGCGAGCTTCGTCGAGTGCTTTCCACACTCCCAGGTTTTGCAGAAAGCCAGCGCTGCCCGGACTAATGGCATAAATTCTGCTGTCCCAGCTATCATCGGCAGGAAGCGGAATTGGCAAGCGCGACTCGACCAGCGCGATCCTGAGGCCGCTGCCTTTGAGAGCAAGCGCCAGGCTTGCGCCTACAAGTCCGCCGCCAATAATACAGACATCGAATTTCATCAAGGCATTATACAGACCGTTTCAATCGATGGGGGAGGTTGCGCCTCGACCTCGAGGCGTCACACCGACCGAGTTTCTGAAGGTGGCAAGAGTCATGGTTTCTCTTGCAGATCATGAAGATACTATGCGCAAGCCCTTGTAAATCTTGACAGAGTGGCCTTGCAAGGGCACAATTGCAACCCCTCCGATATAACATGTGGCGAATTAGCTCAGTGGTTAGAGCAGCGGAATCATAATCCGTTGGTCCCCAGTTCGAATCTGGGATTCGCTACCATAGCTCAACTCAGCGGCTGAGTCCGATTACCCGCCTGCTTGTCAATGCCGCGTATAGCCGACGAATGGCCGCGCTTGCCGTAACTCTCCAGCAAAACAAGCTTTCACCGATCCGGAATTGAGGTGCTCAATGGCATCCTGAGGCAAGTCTGCTATATTAAATTTATGCTTCTTTTCGGTTTTGCCTTGCAAAAAAAGCTCGGTATTCGCTAATTCCGTCCCATCCACCTGCGGTCCAGGAGAAACGTCATGCCATACGACACAATAGAAGAACTTCCTGAAAACGTCAAAAATGTATTGCCGAAGCATGCCAGAGAGATATACCGGGCGGCTTTCAATAATGCCTGGGATGAATATAAGGATCCGGATGATCGCAGAGGCCATGCCTCACGCGAAGAGACGGCGCACAAAGTAGCCTGGGCGGCGGTAAAAAAGGAATATGAGAAAAGTGGTGATGAATGGCGCAAGAAGTCATAACGTTCTCAAGTCAAGGAAAACGGGCGCTCGGCCCCCTCGTTATCGCTTCGTTCCCGATATCAGCGAACAATATTCTCTTCCATCCCGACAGTATTAACAAAAAGCCGGGGTCGGACGTTTCGTTAAACAGCCCTTCCACTTTACCGCGCGTAGGTTCGCTTTTGATTGCGTGCGCTACCAGCTTATTGGTCAGGTTAAGGCCAGTAAACAAGAACCCTGCTTTTCGATAGACTTCAAACTTGGGCGGGAGCACTCTCATGCTACCTGCGTACGTTTGCGCCACCGCGGCGCGACCTGGATCGTATTTCGCAATAGTTTCGATGAACCAGGAATCCAGATCAACGAGTGGCGCGCATCACGCTATTGCATATCAGCTTTGGTGGCCCACTTGTGCTATTGCTCATCGGATCAACAGCATCTAACCCTGACCCATACTGATCAAGTTTAACGCGCCTTGTCTGTGGAGTACCGCACAGAATCCACCATTGAGGAGTGAGAACATTGGCCCAGTGCTGCGATTATTTTACTTGTAGTCAAATGCAAGCGTGGCCCGGCTCGCGTCGTTTGGATGTGATGTCGAAACAGCCCGTTTAATCGTATGTAATCGATCCGGATTTAATTACTCTCACAATAGTAAGAAAGCGTAGATAATGAAATCAAATTTAATAGACATGTTCGGCTTAAGTGGCAATCCGTCATGTGACGATCAGCTGGATGATTTATTTTCTAGCCTGGAAGCCAGCCTGGAAGCGGATCGGTCGCCCACACTGCCGGTAAATCCGAAAGAGATCTGCTTTCCTGCTTTCATCCGCGGCGACCTCAATTCTGAATCCAACGATGTCTTTTTTCGGCAGATGAAAAAGGCCGCAAAGGATCTTCGATATTATGAAAAGGCTCATGAAGGAGCCGAAGGGGTTTGATCACCCGCTCGGCAGGAATCGGCCCTCAAAAATAAATATGTGAGCAACTGGAAGCGGGTTTCAATCCAGTGATCTAATTCCCCGGCTTGATTCTTACCACTTCCCGTCGCTCTCAAATTCTTTTCAACATCGTCCTACGCTACTTCACACAGATACCGCTGCAGTCGGCTCCACCTCGGGCAGGATCGCAGTTGTCCGATGGGTCATCCACGCACTTCTTGCCCTCAGGGCAGGGAAATCCGGCGATTCCGCCACACATTTGTTTGGGTTCTTTATCGCCGTACGCGGAGCTTCCCTTGGGCGGATAATCGACGCGCTTGCCTCCTGGTTTGGCCGGCTCTTCGGCGCCAATCTTGACTGTCTCGGTTAGCTTCCGTGGCTCTATCGCTTCTACATCTATGGATTCCACATCTCCGTCCGTATGGCGGGCGGTATAAACGCCGACAACATCCAGCGGTACCGGACTTTTCACAACCAGAAATCCTTCAAGAAACGCGAAATCCACGCAAACTCCATCGATCGGGCAAAAGTAGCCTGCAATATCAAAACAATTTACGCCGACAGCCCCATCCGGCTGTATAACCGCTTCCTTGAATGGCGTCACGCCGAATGGTCCGGGCTCGGAGCCAAACTGTGTCGCAAGCGCCACCTTGGCGGCAACGGTGATTTTTTTGTCGCTGGGATTATGTATGTTGACCGTGGTGCGGTAGGTGCCGCGCGCCAATGTGCCGTCCTGATGAGGCAACAGCAGTGAACAAGCGACCTTGGCGGAATACTGGTATTCCGTTTTGATTGTCTTGGAAGGCTTCAGCGGCTCTGCCTGGGATGCCGGAATAATCCCGGTGGGGCCAAGCAAACCCCATAAACCCACCAGTACGGAAAAGACCCCGATCGCGCGCAACTGTTTCATGATAACGACCTCCTTGTTGTTTGAATTTGGCACCAAATTAATCTCGCAATTCCATTAAATGTTGACGTCATGAACAGGCCTTATGTGCATCATTGACCTTTCGCCATTCCCCAACGGGAATAGCAACTGGATTCCGAGATTTATTCATAGCAGTGTTTACCTTATAGTCAAGTTTATTTCCAGAATTTCAAAACACTACGTGGCTTTGTCGCATTAAATGGCGAATAAAAGACGAGAATATTTTGCTAAATTGACGAGCGTGGTAGCAGGAGAAACAGGCAGGGAAAACGGCAGCAAGGGAAACAGCGGTAAGGAATTTCGGATCGATGCACCTATCCAGCAAGTTGGTAATGGCAAATTCCTGGACAGGCGCTGCTTCTTGCGCGTCACCGTGACGGTGCTAGACCGCACCGCGTGGGCGCGGGGCCTTTCTTGTGTCTCAGCTTGGCAGGAACGCCATGGGGAATTTCCGGTTATTCGGCTATTCGAATGGGCGCATCAAAGGCGGGCGTATAACAACACAGCAACACAGGGCGTCAGCCTCTTATGGCGGATCACGCCCTGTTATTGCTCAGTATTTGTTGCTCAGGACAGACCTCTACCGCTGGGTCCGTTGGCCAATTTTTGGAGGAGAGCATCACAGGAACTTTGAACTGACTCAAGCGCGGTATACAGCTCCAGAAGATTCACACCCACATACTTTTCACAGCTTGGGCAGGAAAGCTTCGGCTCGTACTTCAGCCGCGAGATTATCTCCTCATACATTATTGAGCAGTGAGGACACCTGATCGTGATCGTCTCTGAGTCCAGATTGAGCGACATAGCGACCTTTCTATTAATCCGGTGGTATGACTTACAAATCTTAGCACAGTTGAGGTGTTTGTTTTTGAAATTGGGGGACGTCAGAAGCGGTATAAGACAGGACGTTATGCGCTAAATTTTGGGGAAGGGGCGAAGAAACTGGGAATCGATAACACAAGGGACTTAAAATCCCCCGAGCCCGTTACATTACTCTGGATGTTCTGATATTCACTGAAAGGCCTTTTTGGTGCCGGGAGGGGGAATCGAACCCCCATGACCTCGCGGTCGCGGGATTTTGAGTCCCGTGCGTCTACCAATTCCGCCATCCCGGCAAAGTTTTCTTATTACTAATCAACACCTTAGTTTTTAAGAGGTACTAATTATAACGAATAATATGTGGCAGCGGAAGCCGTCACTGTGATTGAATTGTGATTCTATTTGTCATATTCCCCTCATGGGGTAGCAAGGGGGGCGGGGTCTTTTGCTATATAGTGCATCACAACGAAATAAAATCTCACGGAAATTCTGGATATCAGCCACTATTCTGATTATTCTTACACATCAAAGTCGTTCTACACTATCTTCTTGATTTGTTTAGATTAAATATAGTAGTATGGATCTTGCTGTTGATTGCATAGCTAATCTTGGCAGACGCAAATGAGGTTATCTGAGATGAAAATGCTTTTAGCAATTGCACCCGTAGTTTTCATGTATGGTATGTCTGTAGAAGAAAGCTACGCTGACGTTCGTTGTCACACAGACCCGATAAGCAAATATGTGATCTGTGAGGATAAGGGGCATATAAAGCCGTGGATACATAGCTCAACACCTAGTCAGCCTAGTACCAGCATTCCGATGAATACCTCTAAGTATAAAGGACACGGGGAACCTCAAAGTCTTACCTTTGGGTACAAGTGGACTCCAAAAGCTGAGTATGAGAGGAGGTATGAGGAATGGAAGAAAGAACGGAATAAATGAAAACTATCATTGCTGGTAGTAAGAAGCCCTAAATCATATATAGGTGATTAGCTTTCTCAGAAAAATCGCTATTGCCCGGATTCTTCATTGCCCCTATTTTGACAGGGGTACGGAAAAGCCTCAGATAATGCCTGAATGATCAAAATGACCGCAGGCATATGAAGGAATTTGGGGTGATCTTCTATATATTTTTTTATAACCAGTATGTGTTGCTTAGTAGTTTGGTCTTTTGTTTTGCAATAAAACATTGCATTTGGATTATTATCTAATGGTTTATCGGCTGCCATATCCCGTCTTTCCCTTAAATAGCCAATAATCCCACCTTCAATAATCCCGCCTGTATAAAGCTCACACATAGTGTCCAGGAATTCATCTGTGCCATATTTCCCGCACATGTTCATCCAACCGCTACCACTTTTTGACTCATGTGCGAAGTCATAAGCGCTAGTTTCAGATGTGGGGATAAAAAACCATACAGCAATAATTACAGCAAAAATCTTCACAAACTACCTATTTTTTTGTTGGTTATAAGATTTTATCTAATTCATTCGAAATGAATCCAACCATTGGCATATGGTTTTTATAGCATTTCTGCTGGTTATAGTATCCAAAGAACCGAAAGGATGTCCTCTCTCAATAAAACTTAGATGTTCGCTTTCATCCATTAAACAATAGCGTAACGCCCATTTCAGGTTGTGGTTTTCCGCTGAACTATCCTGTGGGTTTCTATCAACTAAATTAGTAAGATCCGTTCTTTTAAACAAATCAATGTAGCTAATTTTAGAAGATGACAATTGATTATATTCTTCTAAGTATTTGACTTTAATGATGCATACATAGACTGCTATCCAATTATAAAAACTAGCAAAATTACCTTCTATCCCGCTGCGAATAAAAGAAAAATTGGTTAAACATCTTTCTATTTCCCTAAGCGACAGGTTGTAATGATCCACCAATTCTTCGAACATCGCTATCCATTCATTTTGGTTCGGTGTCTGTCCTTCCATTTCCATTTGCTTTACGCAGTGCCTCAGGTACACCTTGGTTGTACGTTCGTCGCTTACCTGAACTTTTGGAAGGGATAGATAAAGATTGATAAACTTTTGTAAATATTTTGACGCATCAGCCGTACCGTATTCATTTCTGACGGATGCTTCCAATTGTGTTCTGTTCATAACCAGAACAAATGTTATGTTAGGGACTGCAAATAGATGCTTAACAATTTCAACGATTTCAAGTGCGAAGGGTGGCTTGCATCTATCCAGCTCATCAATAATAAAAACAATTGATTTTCCGTTATAGGAAAGTTTCGGGGGTAAATCTTTTAAGTATTCCTTAAATTCCTTTATGATTACTTTGTCCTTCGATGCTAACTTCAGCTTGTCGGATATATATTTATCCGTGGCATTTGAAACTGAAGCTGCAATATCCTGCTGAGTACCAGCATCCAATGTTGTTTCATTCAATGTGACGCCAGTAAGAATCCTGACCCCTGCCTGAAGCCCTACTTTTCCGATTGTTTTTAGTGCTGATCCCACTTTCTTTTCAAATCGCGTTTTTTCCGTTTTCTTCTCAAGTAAATTGTATATTTCACTAGCCAGGGCCAGAAACGGTGAGCTTTGATGATCACTCTCAAAGGCATCAAAGTATATGGTATGAATGCCGTTGTCTTTTTGCTTCAGATGACCGCGCCACATCTTAACGAACGTACTTTTTCCTTCCCCCCATGGCGCATCCAATGCTATTACCAATTCCCCGTCAGTATTTTCTATGAGATTTGATAGTTGTTCGCCAAATCCTTTACGTTTGAAGATATCCTTATCTTTCGAAAAACCCTCATCCTCACCTATTTCTAACGGCGGTACTGTCAACCTCATTTAGAATTTTCCTATGATTGTTTTTCCCAAATAGGGATATTCGGATATCATTCTAGCAGTGGGCTAGCTCATCAGGTAGAGCAGGGAAATAAACGGCATATGCACGGTGTGTTAGCCTCACGCAAACGCACTACGAAGCCCTACAGTCGATCTAAATCAGGTGGCTAATGGGGGTAAGTATACCCGTATGGAATTAAATGCTTTAAAGCCCCTTAAAATCACTGAATGCAAATTGAGAAACGGTCTTCTATGAAAAGCTTATTGGGAATTCTTGCTATTGTTTTTGCTACGACCGCATTCGCTAAAGCGCCAACAATGAAATTAAATTGTGCGAAGATTCCCGGCTATAAGACAGAAGTAGAAAGACAATATTTAAATAAAGCATCTGGCGGTGGCGATATCTACAACGTCCAAGTTACGTTTATTACGAAACGTCCTGACGACAAATTAACAGATAAAGCACTGCGGGAATGTATTGCCAAGTCACTTACGCTGGATGGTAAGAAAGACATTCTTGCTACTGCGTGGTTTAGACCTATGGCAGGCACCAATTCCGATGATGATGAACAGATTAGTCCCTATGGTTCATTGAAATATATTTCTTACACCGCATCGACGAAATCTGTGGAGGTTCACAGCATGCAACTTCGAAAGAAGTAATCAGTTAAAAAGCCAACGTCTAGCAGTTCGTTTAATGCGCTGAGACACCAGCTTATTTATTCGTTCTATATAACTGTTAATTTCAAACATCTAATATCCATGCGGTTCTTCAGGTATGAATGTATCTGAGTAATGTACCTACTATTATCTATATATAATAATAAATAAATACAACATCAATACTTAGTATCAATTCTAGGTTCTTTGTTTAGGTGTTTCTTGTAGGAATCTCTCCAAAGCTAATTCTAGCCGCACCGTATTGGAGGCAACAAGCGCACAGCGTCTATCCCTATGTTTAACGAAGTCCGTAGACTTCAAAGAAGATAGCGATCTTTTAGCCAATGGATGTTTCAACCAAACAGCGATACGTTCAGCTTCCCTAATACGGCCTTTCTTAGATGGGGTTACTTCATTTCGATATCGAATAAGGGCATCAGTCAGCGTTATAACGGACGTGGCAGCACAATCGGTATGAATGCCTTTATCCATATCGGATTCGACTGAACGAATCCAGCTATAAGCGTTTTTCTGATTGATGAAGGATTTGGATATTGGGGTAAACCCCTTGCGTCTAACCTGGACAGACCATTTACCAGAAGACACTTTGCGAACTGTTGCCATTTAACACCCCCATTGTGATTGGGGTGTGATTAGCAATAAGAAGAAAGCTATAAGCTATTGATAGATATGATGTTATTAATAGTAAGCGCGGGATTTTGAGTCCCGTGCGTCTACCAATTCCGCCATCCCGGCAAAGCTTTGCCACTTCATTTCAGGAGGGGCATTATTACTGAAATCCTGAATCGCGGCAACTTGCACAAGGGATGCGGCGCGCATCGGTATAATACCCGCGATGAAAATTCAGGATTTCGATTTCCATCTACCGCCTGAGCTTATCGCGCAGTTTCCACCCGAGCAGCGCGCCAGCAGCCGCATGCTGCATCTGGAAGGTTCGACGGGCACGCTGCAGGGCGCGATGTTCACCGATCTGCCCGGCTATTTACGCGCGGGTGACGTAATGGTATTCAACGACACGCGCGTCATCAAGGCGCGCCTGTGCGGCGTAAAAGACAGTGGAGGCAAGGTCGAGGTCATGGTGGAGCGCGTCCTGGATGCGCACCGTGCGATGGCGATCATTCGCTCGAGTCACCCGCCGATGCCGGGTTCGAAGCTTCTTCTCTCTGATGCGATCGAGGTGACGGTATTGAATAGCAAGGACGCTTTCTATACCTTGCGCTTCGATCACGACAGCGCTGTAATCGATTTATTGGAGCGTTACGGCAATCTCCCGCTGCCGCCTTACATTTCGCGGCCCGCGACACAAGCGGACGAAGCGCGTTACCAGACGGTTTATGCGAAACAGACAGGCGCGGTAGCGGCGCCGACAGCGGGCTTGCATTTCGACGAGCATATGCTTGAGGCGTTGCGCAGAATGGACGTGGTGATCAGCCACGTAACGTTGCATGTAGGGTTGGGTACGTTTCAGCCTGTGCGGGTGGAAAACATTACAGATCACAAGATGCACAGGGAAATTTTCCATGTGCCGGCTGAAACGGTCGAATCAATCAGGCATGCGAAAGCGGTCGGGGGACGAGTACTGGCAGTCGGTACGACGTCGCTGCGAGCGCTGGAAGCCGCAGCAACGACGATCGAGGGAGCTGGCGAAGACGGATACGAATTAAAAGCCGGTCGTGGCGAGACAGATATTTTTATCACGCCAGGTTATCGTTTTCGTGTGGTGGAGCGTTTGCTGACCAATTTTCATTTACCGCGCTCGACCTTGCTGATGCTGGTGTCGGCGTTCGGCGGATTGGAAAATATCCGCCGGGCTTATCAACATGCAATAGACGAGCGCTATCGTTTTTTCAGCTATGGCGATGCCATGCTGATCGAAAGGGAGTCATAGACTTGAATCCGCCTATACCATCCGGCGAGCAAGCGGCACAAACGTCATTGCCGCTATGAGCATCGATATCATTCATAAAACCGTTTCCTTCGGTGGCTTGAGCTAATATGAAATTCAAGTTGCACCGCACCGACGGCTCTGCTCGCCGGGGGACCCTGACCCTGACGCATGGCGCGGTGGAGACGCCCGCTTTCATGCCGGTGGGCACTTATGGCGCGGTAAAAACGATGTCGCCGGCGGAACTGCGGGAAGTTAACGCCCATATCGTGCTTGGCAACACGTTCCATCTATGGCTGCGTCCCGGTCTTGAGGTAATCGAAGCGCATGCCGGCTTGCACCGCTTCATGGGCTGGGATGGACCTATCCTCACGGATTCCGGAGGATTCCAGGTATTCAGCCTTGGCGTTATGAGAAAGATCGAGGAGGAGGGAGTCAAGTTCAGATCGCCGGTGAACGGCGATGCCTGTTTTCTTACGCCGGAAGAATCGATGCGTATCCAGCGCACGCTCAATTCCGACATCGTAATGATATTCGACGAGTGCACACCTTACCCGGCGGACGAGGCGGCTGCGCGTGAATCCATGGAATTGAGCGTGCGCTGGGCGGAACGGTCGAGACGTGCGCATAACGATATGGGAAATTCCAATGCATTGTTCGGCATTGTCCAGGGTGGAATGCACGAAAATCTCCGCGACCGCTCACTATCCAGCCTGCTGGATATCGGCTTCGACGGTTATGCCATTGGCGGGCTATCGGTAGGCGAGCCCAAGGCTGACATGCAGCGCATTCTCAAACACGTAGCACCGCAATTACCTCCGGAGAGGCCGCGCTATCTCATGGGTGTCGGCACCCCTGCGGATATTGTCAATGCCGTGTCCCAGGGTATAGACATGTTCGACTGCGTGCTTCCAACACGCAATGCGCGCAACGGTTGGCTGTTCACGCGCAATGGAATAATCAAATTGCGCAACAGCCAGTATCGCCTGGATACAGCCCCGCCGGATGAGCAGTGCGGTTGCTATACCTGCCGTCATTTCACACGCGCTTATCTGCATCATTTGCAGCGGATTGGCGAGATTCTCGGCGCGCGTCTCAACACGCTGCATAACCTGTATTATTACCAGCAGTTGATGAGTGAAATCCGCGCCGCCATCGAAACCGGACAGTTCGAGGAATATGCGCAAGCTTTTCAAGCACACGCCGCATCATGCTAAAATCACCTCTTTTTGAGACTGTCACCGGAGAAATGCCATGTTGATAAGTGAAGCGTTCGCTCAGGCCGCCGCTCCTGCCCAAGCAAGTCCGGATTTTTTAAGCCTGCTGCCGCTGGTTGGCATATTCGTCGTGTTCTACCTCCTGCTGATTCGTCCCCAGGCGAAGAAGGCCAAAGAACAGAAAATGATGATAGAGGCGCTGCAAAAGGGTGATGAGGTGGCAACCACCGCTGGCGAACTGGGACGCGTGGTCAAGGTTACCGGCAATTACGTAATACTCCAGATTGCGGAAAATGTGCAAGTCATCATGCAAAAGACAGCGGTTCAGACGCTGCTGCCCAAAGGAACATTGAACAGCATCGAGAAAGAATAATAATTGAACCTCCGATGAAGGCCAAGGCGCGAAGGGTGGGGCAAAATCTCTTACGCCCCTCGTAACTTGCTTATACCCCTTTTTTCTGCCTCTCTATTCCAAAAACATGAACCGCTATCCTTCCTGGAAATACCTGATTATCGCGGTTTCGATACTGCTCGGGCTCATCTATACACTCCCCAATTTTTTTGGCGAATCGCCGGCGGTGCAGATTTCCCCGCTGCGCACGACGGCCAAGGCCGATACGGCGCTCTTGCAGCGGGTTGAAGATGCGCTGAAGAAGACGAATCTCCCAACCAACGGGATGTTTCTTGAAGAAGGCGGCATCAAAGTGCGCTTTCCCGACACCGACACCCAGATCAATGCCAGGGATACGCTTCAGTCGGCGCTCGGCAACGGCTACATGGTCGCGCTGAATCTCCTTCCCAACTCTCCCCGGTGGTTGACCAGCATTGGCGCACTGCCAATGTATCTCGGGCTTGATCTGCGCGGCGGCGTGCATTTCATGTTGCAAGTCGACATGAAGGGCGCCATTTCCAAGGCCCTCGACCGCTTTGGCGCCGATATACGCGGCAGCCTGCGGGAAAAAAAGATTCCTTATGCGGGACTCGACAAGCGAGGTTCACAAATCATCGTTAAGTTTCGGAATGCCGAATCACGCGCGCAGGCCGAAGCCGAAATAAAAAAGACCTACGCTGATTTAAATGTACGCGAAGACAATATAGGCAGCGAGTTTCATTTAACAGCCACGCTCAAGCCTGAAGCGGAGAAGCTCATACAGGACTCGGCCGTACAGCAAAACATTACGACACTGCGCAACCGTGTGAACGAACTCGGGGTGGCCGAACCCATTATCCAGCAGGCTGGCGTAGACCGTGTGGTTGTGCAATTGCCCGGCGTGCAGGATACCGCCAAAGCCAAGGATATTCTCGGGCGTACCGCAACGCTCGAAGTCCGAATGGTGGATGAAGAGCACGACGTGAGCACGGCATTGCGCGGGCAGATTCCCTTCGGCGCGGAGCTTTACACCGAGCGGGGCGGCGGCCCGATATTGGTGAAAAAGCAGGTGGTGCTGACGGGCGATCGCATCAATGACGCTCAGGCCGGTTTCGATAACAACAATCAGCCGGCGGTGCATCTAAATCTCGACAACAACGGGGCGCGCATATTTCGGCAGTTGACCAAAGAAAATGTCGGTAAGCGCATGGCAATTCTACTGATCGAGAAAAATCAGGCCGAAGTCATCACCGCGCCGGTAATCCGCGAGGAAATCGGTGGCGGCCGGGTGCAGATCAGCGGAAGCATGACCACGGAGGAAGCTCGCGATGTTGCGCTATTACTTCGCGCCGGCGCATTGGCTGCGCCCATGGATATCATCGAGGAGCGTACAGTGGGCCCAAGTCTGGGCGCGGACAACATTGCCCGTGGATTCAATTCTACGCTATGGGGTTTTGCCGCGATTGCCGTTTTCATGACCATTTATTATTCGGTGTTTGGCTTTATTTCCGTGATGGCGCTGGCCGTGAATCTGCTGCTGCTGGTAGGTCTTCTTTCGATTCTGCAGGCTACGCTGACGCTGCCGGGCATGGCGGCGATTGCACTCACCCTCGGCATGGCGATCGATGCGAACGTGCTCATCAATGAACGTATCCGTGATGAGTTGCGGATGGGCATGCAGCCGCAGGCGGCGATTAACGCGGGATATGAGCGAGCGTTCGGCACCATATTGGATTCCAATATTACTACCCTGATTGCGGGTATCGCATTATTTGCGTTTGGTAGCGGCCCTGTGAAGGGATTCGCCGTGGTGCTGTGCTTGGGTATTATGACTTCAATATTCAGCGCGGTCATGGTTTCGCGCGGAGCGGTAAATCTGATATACGGCAATCGCCGCAAACTGGAGCGTATTCCCATCGGGCAAGTATGGAAGCCGGCGAGCGAAAAACGGTGACGTCAGGATGGACGGAGCCGGACCGGTTTGCCTCCATTGCGGATAGCAGGAAATAAGCGTAAGCAGGAAATAAGTAGAAAATAAAGGGTCAGCATGGAATTTTTCAGAATCAAGCGCGACATCCCCTTCATGAGCTGGGGAAAATATACCACCACCATATCCCTGCTGACTTTTATCCTCGCGGTATTTTTCCTTGTCACCAAGGGACTGAATCTAGGGGTGGACTTTACCGGCGGCACGGTAATGGAGGTCAGCTATGCCGAGCCGGCGAATATCAACAAGATACGAGACACACTCATCAAACTGGGCATGCCGGATGCAAGCGTGCAGAACTTCGGGACATCGAGGGATGTGATGATACGGCTTCCGGCCAAACCGGACACATCCAGCGCCAGGTTATCGGAGACGGTGATGGCAGCGCTGAGTCAGGAAGACAAAACAGTTGAGACGCGCAGGGTAGAATTTGTCGGGCCGCAAGTGGGCAAGGAATTGGTGGAAAATGGCGCGTTGGCGCTACTGATCGTATCGCTCGGCATTGTTGCTTATCTGGCGGTGCGCTTCGAGTGGAAATTCGGCGTCTCCGGCATCATTGCCAACTTGCATGACGTTGTGATCATTCTTGGCTTCTTTGCGTTCTTTCAGTGGGAATTTTCACTTACCGTGCTGGCCGCGATACTCGCGATCCTTGGCTATTCGGTAAATGAATCGGTGGTCGTGTTCGACCGGATACGGGAAAATTTCCGCAAAATGCGCAAGGCATCAGTCGAGCAGGTCATAAACAACGCAATTACCCGCACCATGTCGCGTACCATCATCACCCATGGCAGCACGCAGATGGTAGTGGTTTCCATGCTGTTTTTTGGCGGCGAGGCACTGCATTATTTCGCACTGGCGCTTACTATCGGCATCCTTTTTGGTATTTATTCCTCCGTGCTGGTGGCAAGCCCTCTCCTCATGCTGCTGGGAGTTTCGCGCGAGGATATTGTGAAACCTGAAAAGAAGGAGGGAGCGGAAATAGTGCCTTGATTTCCCCACCCGGATCTAAACAGCGTCTTCCTCGTCCTCTTTAAGGGTTGTTTTGGAACTTCTCACCACATTCATCGATATCATTCTGCACCTGGATCGGCATCTCATCTGGCTGGTTCAGAATTACGGCACCTGGGTTTATCTCATTCTGTTTTTGATCATTTTCTGTGAGACCGGACTAGTGGTGATGCCGTTCCTGCCGGGAGATTCATTGCTGTTCGTGGCGGGTGCGATAGCCGCGACCGGCGCAATGGATGTTCAGCTGCTGGCGATGCTGCTCATGCTTGCCGCAGTTTGCGGCGACAATACCAATTACTGGATAGGGCGATATTTCGGGCCCAGAATGTTTACTCGGACAGACTCGCCTTTATTGAATCGCGCTCATCTGGAAAAAACCAACCAGTTTTATGCAAGGCATGGCGGAAAAACAATTATCTTTGCCCGTTTTCTGCCCATTATTCGCACCTTCGCCCCCTTCGTTGCTGGTATCGGCCGCATGGTCTACCCTTATTTCCTGGCTTACAGCGCGTTTGGCAGTATTTTCTGGATCAGCTTTTTTGTATTCGGCGGCTTTTTCTTTGGCAATGTGCCGGTCGTCAAAAACAATCTGACCTATTTCATTTTCGGCATAATCATCATTTCCGTTCTTCCGGGCATTATTCAATTCATACGCAACTGGCTTGGAAATCGTGCGGCATCGCAGGCGCCGATAAAAGGGCCGTAGCGGTAGCCGCAGCCGTAGCGAACAGGGATTGAGCGCATTTTTTAACCCTGCCTGTTCCTTGGCTAGTCCTCGCTAATCCCGGGCCCCCAGCCCTAGCGCCCGCTCCCGCGACCCGGCCCTGTTCTCGCCCGAATGCTCCAGCCCCAGCCATCCTTGTAAATTGGTGAGAGCGATATCGGCCAGGGTCTGTATCCAGTCGTCGCGCTCATTGAGGCAGGGGATGTAATGAAACTCCTGACCCCCAGCCTGGATGAAAATGGCTTTGCCTTCCATGGCGATCTCCTCCAGGGTCTCAAGGCAATCGGAAACAAAACCGGGACAGACGACGTCGACCCTCCGGGTATTTGTCTTGCCGAGCTGCTCCAGCGTAACGGCGGTATACGGGCTCAGCCATTCGGCCCGCCCGAAACGGGATTGAAAACAAATCTGGTACTCGCTTGCATTCAGTTCCAGCGCCTCGGCCAGCAGCCGGCCAGTTTTCTGGCATTCGCAATGATAAGGATCACCTTTATCCAGGTTAACGCGCGGCACGCCGTGAAAACTCATCACAAGTCTGTCGGGACGACCGTTTTTAGCCCAGTAATCGCGTACATTTTGTGCCAGAGCGGCAATATAACCGGGATGGTCATGATAGTGCTTCACGGTGCGTATGGCGGGAGTGTTGCGCATCTTGCCCAGTTGCGCAAATACCCCATCGAATGCCGCCGCAGTGCTGCTGGCCGCGTACTGGGGGTAGAGCGGCAGCACCAGAATGCGCTCACAACCACGGTTTTTCATTTCCCACAGCACCTCTGCGATGGAAGGATTGCCGATGCTCATGGCGTATTCCACCATCGGTCGTGCAGGTTGAACGCGTTCTGCCAGAACATCTCTTAGTAGCTGGGTTTGACGCGCGGTATGGACTTTCAGCGGGGAACCCTCCGGCGTCCAGACCTGTGCGTACTTTTCCGCTGATTTTTTCGGTCGAGTATTCAGAATGATGCCGTTCAGAATCGGCCACCACACCCATGGCGAAATCTCGATCACTCGGGGATTGCTCAGGAACTGTTTCAGATAAGGGCGCAGCGCTTGGGCGGTTGGGGCGTCAGGCGTACCCAGATTGATCAGCAATATGCCTGTCTGGCTTTGCGCCCCATGTTGGTAAGCCGGTTCGGAGGAGATCAAGTTATTTCAGTTCCCTCAGGAAAACGATAAGTACGCTGGTTTCGTCTTCTGCGCCTGCGTGCCATGTATTCTATTTTCGCCTCTCCTGGCTCCTAGTCCCAGTCCCTGATAATGATTCGAATCACATGGAGGCTTGATTCAGATGGAGGCTCAGGAGGCAGGCCTGCCAATTCCTGTTACCTGTTACCTTTTACAGAAAGGAATGGTTAATGATGCGACAATGCACTGGAGAGCAATCTGGCTGTCACGTCCACAATCGGAATGACGCGTTCGTAAGCCATGCGTGTTGGGCCGATTACGGCGACGGTACCGACCACTTTTCCATCAACCTCATAAGGCGCCGTAACAACGCTGAACTCATCCAGCGTCACCATATCGGACTCGCCGCCGATGAATATTTGCACGCCTTCAGCTTTGCCGCTGAATTCCAGCAACTGCAGCAACGCAGTTTTGCGCTCGAACAGATCAAACAATTTCTTCAGGCTGGCCATGTTGCTCGACAAATCATGCACATCAAGCAGTTTGCGCTCGCCGGCCACGACCATGGCTTCACTATTCTCCCTGATCGCAGCGCCTCCTGCCTCAATGGCTGCTGTCATGAGATGGGTCATGTCATGACGTAATTGTTTCAATTCGCCCTGAAGACGGGCGCGGATTTCATCAATGGCGCAACCCGCATAATTCTTGTTGATGAAGTTGGCTGCTTCTGTCAGCTCTGTCTGGCTATAAGTTCGGTCGGTAAAAAGGACGCGGTTCTGAACATCTCCTTCCGGGGTGACAATGATGAGCAGGACGCGCTTATCCGACAGGGTCATGAATTCGATATAGCGGAATATGGCGCTGCTGCGTTTCGGAGCCACTACTACACCGGCAAAGCGTGTCAATTCCGCCAGTAATTGCGATGCGGAATTAATCAATCGAGAAGGATTTTCCGGGTGCAGCTGGTCTTCAAGCTGGTGGATCTCAATGACATCCAGGGGCTTGACCACCAGCAGCGTATCAACAAAAAACCGGTAGCCTTGATGAGTCGGTATGCGTCCGGCGGAAGTATGAGGGCTGGCAACAAAGCCCATCTCCTCGAGGTCAGCCATCACGTTTCGGATGGTGGCCGGGCTCAAATCCAGCCCGGAGAATTTGGAGAGCGAGCGCGAGCCAACTGGCTGGCCTTCGGTAATGTACCGTTCGACCAGAGTCTTGAGCAGAATTTTCGCGCGTTGATTGAGCATTTTACTATTTTACACCAGGATGCGTCGTTACGGCTGAACTGAGTTTCGGCTTTGCAACACGTCCAGCTCGGGCTATTTCTAGAGGAGTCGGCTGCCTCCGCAAGAAATCATTCACCCCATACAAGATTGATGAAAACCTCTCTTTGGCCTTTATTTTTGAAAAAAATTCCGCTCAAACTCGATATAAGCATCATATAAGCATTCCCTGCGCAGATTTATCGTTACCTGAGCCGAATTCTTTGTCACCTTTCTACTGATATGGTTTAATCATGAAAGCGAGGACAGGCCGTTCATCAGTGTTCACAACATATTTTTCTATTCACCCCAGTAATGAATTCTCCTTTCAAAACAATAGCCCTGATCGGCAAACACAGAAATCCGGATATCGTGACTCCTTTGTTAAGCTTGGGTCGATATCTGGAAGACCGTAATCTGGAAGTGCTGCTGGATGGCCTTACCGCTGCTACTTTGGCGGAGACCAGATACCCCGCCATCACCATGGACGAGATCGGCGCTCGAGCTGACTTGACAATAGTCCTGGGGGGCGATGGCACAATGCTCAATATTGCACGGAAACTCGCACCCTTCGATGTGCCACTGGTCGGTATCAATCAGGGTCGACTCGGGTTTCTTACCGACCTTTCCATTGATACCATGCTGGAGACGCTAGGCTCCATATTGGACGGCAAGTTTATTACCGAGCGGCGCATGCTGTTATGCGTTGAAGTGGCGCGCGAAAGCGCTATCACGTTCAGCGCCCTGGCATTAAACGATGTTGCCGTGAACCGGGGTGTTGGCGGCAACATGATAGAGTTCGAGGTGCGTATCAATGGCGAGTACGTTTATTCCCTGCGTTCCGACGGCCTGATCGTCGCGACTCCAACCGGCTCTACCGCGTACGCTTTATCGGCAGGCGGTCCCATTCTTCATCCCAGTCTTGATTTGATCGCGCTGGTGCCGGTCAGCCCACACACGCTGAGTAATCGCCCCATTGTGGTGGGACCGGATGCAGCAGTGGAAATTCTGATGCAACGCACCGCGGTTGCGCGTGTTCATTCGGATAGCCACGCCCATTACGACGTGCGGGAGCATGACAAAGTTGTCGTGCGACGAGCGCCGCATATGGTAACGTTATTGCATCCTTTCAACCATAGCTATTACCGCATGCTGCGCGAGAAGCTTGGCTGGAGCGGTCTGCCGCGGAATCCTGCATGAATCTTTCACCATGTTGAAATTTCTGGGCATTCGGGATTTCGTGATCGTTGACTGCGTGGAGCTGGAATTCGTCCCCGGTTTCACCGTGCTTACCGGGGAAACCGGTGCCGGAAAATCCATCCTGATTGATGCGCTTTCGCTTGTGCTGGGTGAGCGCGGCGACCCGGCTGTTGTACGCAATGGCTGCGAGCGCGCTGAAATCAGTGCCGAGTTTGATATCAGGGTGCTGCCGGACCTGGCCCACTGGTTGCGGGAAAATGGGTTCGAAAATCAGGGTGATGACGACGGCGTATGTCTGCTGCGCCGTTTAGTGGATGCCAGCGGACGTTCCCGCAGTTTCATCAATGGACGCTCCGCCACCTTGCAGCAATTGCGCGCAACCGGGGAACACCTGGTGGATATACAGGGCCAGCATGCACATCAGTTGCTGTTGCGCAGCGAGGCGCAACGCGAACTGCTCGATGCCTATTCAGGTAGCCGGCAGTTAGCGCAGCGGGTGACAGAAGCATATCGCGCCTGGCAGGAAATGCGTCAGCGGCGCGTGGCCTGGGAGGAGAAGGCGGCTTCATTCCTTGAGGAACGCGAGCAACTGGAGTGGCAGGTAAACGAGATCTCCGCGTTGAATTTTTCGCCTGAGGAGTGGCAAATGCTGCAAGCCGAGCATGGCCGCCTATCCAACGCCGCGAGTCTGATAGAGGCAGCGCAAATGGGGTTTGAAGCGCTGTCAGAAGGTGAATCCGCCGCGCTTCCGCAGCTCAACGCAGTGATTTCGCGTCTGCATCATCTGCTCGATTGCGACAACAGCCTGAAAGTTGTGCTTGATTTGCTGGAACCGGCACAGATTCAGCTGCAGGAAGCCGTGTATGAGCTTGGGCGTTATCAACAGCGCCTTGATCTGGATCCCCAGCGGTTGCAGGAAATGGAGGAGCGGTTGGCCGCGATTCATGCTGCAGCCAGAAAATATCGAGTCATCCCGGATCAATTGCCGGAGTTGTTGAGAACGTTTACTGCGCAACTGGAAGAATTTGGCCATAAGGAAGATGGTGAATTGCTGGCGAAGGAAGAAGCAACAGCGAGAGACGAATATCTCAAGCTGGCGAAGAAATTAAGTGCAGAGAGGAAGAGGGCGGCGATAACGCTTGCGCGGCACGTTTCCGGCGCCATGCAAACCCTGGCGATGGCAGGCGGAGAATTCGCGGTGGGCTTGATCCCGCTCGAGCAGGGCAACGCGCACGGTATGGAACAAATCGAGTTCCAGGTGTCCGCGCATCAAGGGCTGCCGCTGCGGCCCTTGGCAAAGGTCGCATCGGGTGGCGAATTGTCGCGTATCGGCCTGGCGATACATATCATTACGAGTAAGCTGGGCGCCACACCCACACTCATATTCGACGAAGTTGACGCCGGTATCGGCGGACGAGTCGCGGAAATGGTCGGCAGCTTGTTAAAAAAACTGGGTGCCGAGCGCCAGGTGATGTGCATCACCCATCTGGCGCAAGTGGCTTCGGCGGGAGACCATCAATGGCAGGTCACCAAGTCAACCGATCCGGCCACTGGGAAGGTATCGAGCCGGATCCTTGTGCTTGAAAGGCAGGAGCGAGTCGAAGAAATCGCGCGTATGCTGGGCGGCGCAAGGATCACAGACACCACCCGCAAACACGCGGCCGAATTGTTGCTGTCCGCCAGGGAAGGCGGCACCATCTGATATCCGGGCGGATCAGGGGGGCACGTTAGGGACCAGTCTGATTTAAGCTTGGTTCATGCTTGGTTCAGGCTTTGCAGTACGAGGGTATCCAACTGCGTTCTATCATGTGAGCAGGTAACTCGTTAAAATCAAAGGCGACACCGTCCTTGATCATCTGATCGACATCCAGTAATTGTTTTATTTCAGGAATATCATTAAAAAATAGCGTATAAAAAGGCCTGACCAGCGCTTTGGAAACTCCCATCCCGATGGGGCCGATAAAATTCCTCCGTTGTCCGACATGCGCGACTTCATCAATCGTGATTTCCTCCAGCAGTTCTTTCAAACGGTCGCGAACTTCGGGTTCTTCGGCCAGTATTTCATCGAAAAGACGGTACAGGTGGCAATAAAAAGTCACTCCCATCAACTCAGTGATAAAAGCGGGCGAATCCATTAAAAACCCCGGAAATTTCGGGAATTGTTCGTAAATTTTTTCCTTGATCGGACCCAGGGGAACCCACTCCACCTTGTCCAGACCGCATGTCAATAACATCTCATTAAAAAGCCGTACATGACAGAATTCTTCGGCTAAATGCATGCGGCTGATCTTATCCTCTATTGTGTGTGAGTTTGCCATATTGGGAACAGCGTCCCATGCGCCTTTGATTCCTACCCATTCATGTCTTGCGAATTTATAGATGCAGGTCAGCATCAACGTCAAGCGATCCAATGATTTTGGATCATCCCGCATCTCAACGTAATTACGGTAAAAGGATTCGGGATCAGCAATCGGTCGGCGCAGCCTGACCGGATGGTCGCGAAAATATTTCAGCCGGGCACGTTTCTTTGCGAGATCTTTGTCATCTTCGATAAGTTGCCCGCCATGTTGCTGAGTAAACTCCCAATAGTTTTCGAAATTCTCCTTTCTTTCCTGCTTTGTAGCCGGTGAAAAAATGGACCGGTATTTAGTTGACGTCATGCTTGGGCTCCGTGATAGGCACGATGGTTTATTCCGTGCGGATAATAACAACTGGGGATGAATGAAATGTGACAGGCCAGGGTGCCTGCAAATAAGGGTTGGGTTGGGTACTCTTATCGAAAGCCAGGTATATTCAAATGGTACCCGGGCATGCAGGAAAATTTTCTCCGGTGATCAGAGGAGTCTCCCCGGCTGGTAGTCCGTATATTCGCCGGACCGGGGGCCGATTAAGTACAATCGATTAAGCGGCAGGGGCGGCAGGGCAATGACATTATTTGAATTGTGCCGAAATCCAGTTTGCGCCATCCATCCATCCATCGGTAAAACATCCGAGCTAGGGCGCCTCTGCCAGTGCCATGAATTCGGCGCGCTGTGCCGCATTCTCCTTCAGATCGCCGAGCATGGCGGATGTGACCGTTTCTTCGCCAGCGACAGCAATGCCGCGTGACTCCATGCACATATGGCGGCAACGGACAATTACGCCGACGGCCTTGGGCTGCAGATGCTCAATCAGAGATTGTGCGATTTGCTGGGTCAGACGCTCCTGAACCTGTAAGCGCGCGGCAAAGCAGTTAACCAGTCGCGTCAATTTGGACAACCCTACAATGTGCCCTCTCGGGAGATACCCAATGGTCGCGTGACCGAAAAAGGGAGCGAGATGGTGCTCGCAATGAGAGTAAACGGGAATCTGCCTGACAACAATCAGCTCATCGTAGCTTTCGCCGCCGTCGGCAAATGTCTTGAGTATGGTAGCAGGGTCCTGGTGGTATCCGCGTGTCCAGTGAGCCCACGCGCGCGCGACCCGGCCCGGCGTTTCTCGCAGGCCCTGCCGTGTTGGATCTTCACCTATTGACCGCAGTAGCCGCTGCCAGTCGGCTATGCCAAATTCCGAGTCACTTGAGCTCATGATTACGATGCCTATGTTTGAGGTAAAGTATGGATGATATGTTATAGAGGCCAAATATCGACACGGTCCTGATGCACATCGGCGCCAATTCCGGTTAAAGCGACACGCATGCGTGTCGCCGGAAGAGCAACGCGGATGTCTGGATTAGTGATAGCGGGCGAGACATAGATAATCCTCCGGTCTCAGTGACTGACGCCACGTCTTTCTGCGGCGACAACGGGCGCTGTTCCATAATAGCACAAGGCAAGTAAGGAATTATCCAGTATTTGAGCTGCAGACCTCTTCTAAGGCCGCATGAACCGGCAAATTTGATAAAATAGGACCATGAAAATTGCTACGTGGAATGTAAATTCACTCAAAGTTCGTTTGCCACATGTGCTTGACTGGCTAGCGTTGAATCAACCTGATGTTTTGTGCCTGCAGGAAACGAAGCTGCAGGATGAGAACTTTCCGATAGCGGAAATTGCAGAGGCTGGATACCAAACGCTCTATAGCGGGCAAAAAACCTATAATGGCGTCGCCTTGCTAAGCAGACAGTCTGGGAATGAACTCATTACCGCCATACCTGGCCTGGAAGACCCGCAAAAGCGCGTACTAGGGGCGATTTACAATGATGTGCGGGTGATTTGCATCTACGTTCCCAATGGCGAACACGTTACATCGGAAAAGTACCAATATAAGCTGAAGTGGCTGGCTGCACTCAAGGACTGGGTGCGGGACATGCTGAGTGAACATCGGAAACTGGTGCTGCTGGGGGACTTCAACATCGCGCCTGAAGAGTGCGATGTACACGATGCGAAACTATGGGAAGGGCAGGTTCTGTTCAGCCTGCCGGAGCGCGAGGCGTTTCGCGACGTACTCAACCTGGGTCTTACGGACAGCTTCCGCCTGTTCGAACAACCGGAAAAATCGTATACCTGGTGGGATTACCGCATGATGGCCTTCCGTCGCAACATGGGTTTGCGGATAGACCATATTCTGTTAAGTAATGATCTTGCGAAAACCTGTACCGCCTGCGTCATAGACAAGGGAACACGACGGCTGGAACGGCCTTCCGATCATGCGCCGGTAATGGTGGAACTGGCAGCCTGTGGACTTGAAGAACCGTATCCGGAAAACCGGTTTCCTTCAAGTCCGGCAAACTGCCAGGTAACCTCCGAACAAGTATCGGGCTTTGCGGGGAACGCAGAATCTGCTTCCACCGAGAATTATTCGGAGGGCTCCTGAATACCCAGTCGTAGCGCTATCCAAAGGCGTGCCGGGGGCGCGACTACACAATGGTTTGCGGCTCGATAAGTCCCATGGAGAGGGCGCGGGAGATCGCCTGCTGGCGGTTGACCACGCCCATTTTCTGTGCCGCATTCTGAAGATGAAAAGTCACGGTACGTTCCGAGATGCTGACGATGTTGGCTATTTCCCAGCCCGTTTTGCCCTCTGCCGCCCACAGCAGGCATTCTTTTTCCCGTTCAGTCAGGCTGATTCTTTTTAGGGGAACCGGCCCTTTACTAAGAACAATTCGCTGGACAGCCTCCTGGAGATAACAGGTCAATAGTTGGGCCTTGCCCATCATCTCTATGATATCGTCCTGTGCTTCGCGAGATTCCCGCGCGGTGGCAAGGCTTAACATTGCAGTCTCACCGTGTCCGCCGTGAACAGAGAAACTGGCTCCGCTCACCAGCCCGCAATCCCTTGCTTCACTTCTTACCCGCGCTTCCTTCCGTCCCTTGAAAATCTCATTCTTCCAGATAATGGGTATTGAGGTCCTCGCGCAGTGGGAAACAGTCGGATCAATATTGGCATAGCCTGCTTCATCATAATGCTTGCGCCATGCTTCCGGATAACAGCTTAGAATGAAGCGATAAGGACGGGTGAGCGAAGTATTTACCTGCACGCCGTACAGAAAATGCTCGAACCCCATTTGACGGGCAATAGCAGTGGTACTGGCATGCAGTTCTTCTACCGTTTCGCAATTCAGCAACGATTCGAACAGGTTTAAATTATTCATGATTTTCTCCTCTCATGATATATCCACTTTATTACGGTATTCTTACCGCTTTTTACAGTCGCGCGGCATTTTATCAACGTCCGAAGTACAATGCGCTATTCCGACGCTGGATTATCCCGCAATGTTATTGTATTTAATAATACAGCGATTCCAGAGATTCAGGTTTTTTGGACTATGACATTTGCTGCTACAGGCACTGGCCTTAACAATAGCTGAGGGGCGGGCATTGACGGCGGGATACGACCGCCTATATTTATTGATGGGAAATTGGGCATTATGCGCATTATGCACGATAGCCAGATTTCTCATCCGCTGAAAAGGTCGCATAAAACACCGCTTTTCTCTCCGCTGCTTTCCCTTCAGCCGGCATACGTGGAGATGGGTTTCGTTCTTCGCCAGAATTTCCGAAAATCGGCTCGACCGGCGGTGAAATTCCTGCTTGTTTTTTCGCCAAGTGCCGTGAGGGTTATCTGATCGAATTTACCTTGCTTTGACATGGCCCACAAAGGAGCGAACCAGTTCCGTTCCAATTCCCTCAAGCTTTCGCGCCAGCCATAGGCATCCGCGTACTGGGCCTGGCCATGAAGTGCGCCAAGCAAGACAAGATGATCGCCCGCCAGGGGGAATCGTTGCCAGATCCCGGCGTCCGCAGGAAGCGGCGCGTGATTGACGCCACACGCCAGAGCCAGGGAACCGGAGAGAACATCATTGCTCCAAACATGGCTATAGGAGCAGGTCAAAGATTGGGGCACGATACCACCTCCCCAGAACCAGGTGCCGTTAATGGCAGGTTCCCCCCGCGCTTCCCGCAGCTCATTGAGTGGATGCTCATGCAGCAGCATCTGGACTTCATTAAAGAGGCTGCGCCAGAATGCACTGTTCATCCCGGATGGTAATAGTTCGTTGATGCCTTGATTGGCCACCTCGCTGAGTAAATGTGTTTTTACCGGTTGTGTTTTCGTTGCGCGCAAATACCAGCGATCGGGTCGTAGCGGCAGGAATTCGGTTTCCTGGCCGGCCGCTCGAAAGTGCTGGTTGAGGAAAGCGGTAAACTCATTGGCTTCCTGTGGCGAAATCTGGAAAACACGGCTGTCGGCCAGAACGACCTGATCGCGCTCGATGCGCAAATGCACAGGATCCGCGCGGATCCAGTAATCGCTTCCTGCCTTGATATGTTCTGTGCCATCCGTTTGCAGAGTAATAGGCGCTACTGGCCAGTCCTCTTGCTTTGCGATGCCAAACGCGCGGCAAAGCCAGGCTTCAACCTCTTGCGGCTCACCGTCAGCGCATGAACATTTTGCCAGCAGGTTTTCCAACGCAGGCAGGGGCAGATCTCGGTAAATTTCGGGAAGGGCGGGTTCCGGCCAGAAGAGTGAGGGAACAAGCAAATGCAGGTTCATTGTAGCGAAATCCCGAAAATCCAGCATTGCGGCCAGCCAATTGGGGCACGAAACGGACGAGGGCCTTATTCGGAAATGGATTGTGCGGGAATCGGGAAGGGATGGTACAGCTAACAGCGGACGCTTGCTAGCCGCCCGCAACCGTCATCCGGTCTATCAGCAGAGACCCGCATTGTTTTGAACCGCGTACAATCACATCATTACCCACTGCGGAAATGCCGCGCAGCATATTTTTCAGGTTGCCGGCAATAGTGATTTCCTCGACCGCGTGGCGGATCTCGCCATCTTCCACCCAGTAGCCCGCCGCTCCCCGGGAATAATCTCCCGTAACGGGATTCACCCCCTGACCGAGCAATTCGGTTACCAGAACCCCTTTGCCCATTTTCTTGAGCAGCGCGGAGAATTCGAGCCCAGCGCCATTATCCAGAATCAGGTTATGGTTGCCGCCCGCATTTCCCGTTGTGCGCAGCCCAAGCTTGCGAGCGGAATAACTTCCCAGAAAATAGCCTTGTACTACTCCATTCTCTACTACCTTGCGCTCATGGGTGGCAACTCCCTCATTATCAAACGGCTCGCTCGCGAGGCCTTTTTTCAGATGAGGCAGCTCCCGGATCTGAATGTCCGGCGCAAATACCTGTTTGCCGATACTATCCATCAAGAATGACGATTGCCGGTAAAGGCTGCCTCCGCTCACAGCACCGACAAAATGCCCAATCAGGCTGACGGCAACCGGAGCTTCGAATAGAACGGGTACTTCGCAGGTGGCGATTTTCCTCGCCCCCAGGCGCGCAACACTACGCGCTCCCGCTTTCCTGCCAACACTATCGGCCTGCTCCAGATCGGCGGCATCGCGCGCCACGCTGTACCAATAATCGCGCTGCATTGTGTCATTCTCGCTCGCAATCACGGCACAACTGATGCTGTGACGCGAACCAGGATAACCACCCATGAACCCCAGGCTGTTTGCGTACACAAACTGTGATTCACTGAGCGAGACGCTCGCGCCTTCGGAGTTGGTAATACGTTTGTCGACCGCGAACGCGGCCGCTTCGCAGGTCTTGGCAAGCTCTATTGCCTGCTCTACCGGTAGATCCCATGGGAAATACAAATCAAGGTTGGGGAATTCTCGCGCCAGTAAATCAGCATCGGCCAGTCCGGCGCAATCGTCCGCCGCGGTGTGACCGGCAATCGACAGTGCTGCTGCTACTGCAGCGTTTATCGCTTCGGGAGCGAAATCCGAGGTACTCGCATGGCCCCGCTTCTGGCCAATATATACCGTTACCGCTAGTCCCTTGTCGCGGTTGTACTCGATGGTTTCCACTTCCCCCCGCCGTACTGTGACATTCTGCCCGAAGGCATCCGATATATCGGTTTCACAGGCAGTGGCTCCGCTCTTCCTGGCCTGATCCAATACGTCCTGCGCGATTTTCTGAAGTACTGCTGAAGGATAGGAAAAACGAGGCGAGGGCTTGGCGTTATCGTTCATGAGGGGACGTTAGTGACATTACATTGATTAGCTATCAAAATAGCACCTGCGCGCTTATTTCAGATGAATAAAGCAGATAGGGATTTGCCTGAGATAATGGCACTATGATAGCAGTTTCTTAACGCGGGATTAAGGAACCTTTCGCATATCTCATCCGCAAAGCCGCTCGTACCTTACACGGAAACCATCACGATATTCTTAACCGGAGCACAATGCAAAAAGATCCAGCAAACGATTCCGAAGAGACTTCTCCGGATTCCGAAGAGCTTACTCCACCCAGCAAGACGCGCCGCAAGCAGGAAATGCATGCGCTGCAGGATATTGGCGAACAATTGGTGCAACTCGATCTCAAGCGATTGACCGAACTTGATTTGCCGGACACGCTCACAGACGCCATACTCGAAGCCAGGGGGATGCGAAAACATGGTGCGATTCGCCGGCAGATGCAATTCATCGGCAAATTAATGCGTCATGTGGACGCCAGGCCGATCCGCGAAAAACTTGATTTATGGAGTGGCCTGACCCTGCACCATTCCGCACGGCTACACTTGCTGGAACGCTGGCGCGAGCGGTTGCTCGCGGATGAGCAGGCGCTCGGCGAGTTTGCGCAAAAATACCCGGGTTCGGACCTGCAACATCTGAGGGCGCTCACGCGCAATGCCCAAAAGGAAAAGCTGGCGAACAAGCCGCCCAAAAGTTTTCGTGCGCTATTCCAGGAATTGCAGAGAATTATTCCGGAAGATTCCGGAAGAACGGACGCAACAGGCGAATGACGACCAGGAAAAGGCTTTATGGGAATACTGTTCCGCTTGCCGGGGCCCTGCGCAGTTGGAGATGAATCCAAACAGCAGGGCGAAAGGGAGCCCAGCCCGATACGGTGCCGCGTTCCCTCCTGGTTTCCTGGGGCTCCAACTAAAATTTGATGCCAGTGCCGACCAATTGCAATGAAACAATCTTGTAAGTAAACTCTGCCGGCTCCAGGCTATCCTGCTGATGGCCGGAGACTTCAGCCTGGGGATACATGAAAAACGACAGTTCGCCGAGAACACTGTCTCGTGCAAGCGTGATGTCCCTGCCATGATTAAACGCCACCCAGTTCATTTCCCAGGAGCCGAACAGTTTTTCGCGCAGCTCAGCTACTCGCGGGTGTGTAATCGGCAAGTTTTCGTCCAGCGCCAGTTGACGTACGTCGGCGGGGTCTACAGGAACCCAGCCCAGGCCAGCAAGATAAAATTCAGCCCGGCAGTGCTGCGCGGTGCTGACATCGTCGGATTGCCCGAGGCTTTTGTGCGCGGCGGACTCATCTATGCGAATTCCATAATGATCCCTGGCGGGAACGCCTGCGGCGCGTGTCAACCCCACGAACAGAGCGTTGAGGTCGGCGCTTTTTCCGCCTAGATTCCCGCTTTCCAGCATGGACTTGATGTCGCCCCGCCCGCAGCCACGGGCTGCCGGGTCACGGTAGGAATTATCCACGACCCAGTTGTATACAGCCTGTGCTTTCTGCAAGGGGGACTGGGCGTTGGCCTCTTTAACGATCGATAAAGCAGTTTTGCGCACAATACCATCCACCGGAATATGCTTTGTGGGCTGTAGAAAATGCTTGATATCGGAAGGAATTGCACCCCGCTCCGAATAACGGCTCAAGTCGACGAATCGATCACTGGTCTTGACGACGCTGCTCACGGAAACCGTGCGCGGACCGGAGCCGCGCCACTCGCCATAAAACATCGGCGATGTTGTTCCCGGGACGTTGTCAAATCTTGCGATGTCGGCATTGCCACTCCATACGCTGCCCTGGGAAAATTGGTGGGGAGTGTCGTTGGTATCCGGCAACGGTAGCCATAGGCGTGCTTTTTTCCCCGTGGCGGGAAGATCGATCTTATAGGTCAGGCGATAAGTGTGTCGCCGTTGCGGGATAACTTCTTGACCGAACACGGATGGTGCAACGGGAAATAATGCGGCGCTTACTCCCGCTAATTTGATAAAATCCCTGCGTTTCATTGCCCTCTCCCGCTATATGTGTTATCTGAAAAATTGTAAGTGCGAATCTAATCCTGTGTTCCTGCCAAGTCAACTAGTTCTATTAGTGAATTTTCATTTCTCCTGATGACCGCTATTCCTGCCAAGCTGCTTCCCGCTATCGAACTTGAAACTGGCGCGGACCCCACCCACAGCATTCTATGGATGCATGGCCTTGGCGCGGATGGCAGCGATTTTGTCCCCATCGTGGATGAGCTCGCCCTGCCGCCGGCGTCCCGCATCCGTTTTCTATTCCCGCATGCGCCTATGCGATCGGTAAGCATTAATCGTGGGATGGAAATGCGCGCATGGCATGACTATGACATCATCGTGGAAGCCCCGGGCCTCCGTGAAAATATGGCAAGCTTGCACGATTCGCAGCGCGCAATCGAAGCATTGATTGCCCGCGAAACAGAGCGAGGAGTCAAACCGGAGAATATCGTTCTGGCCGGGTTTTCTCAAGGAGGCGCGCTGGCATTGCAGACAGGTTTGCGTTATTCCGAAAAGCTTGCTGGTATCATGGCCTTGTCCTGCTATCTGCCGATGCCGCAAATGCTTGCAGCGGAAGGGCATCGGGCCAATTTCTCCACGCCGGTATTCATGGCCCACGGCGAATCGGACAATACCATACCGCTAATATTCGCGGCCGCATCAAAACGGCAGTTGCTTGAATCCGGCTATACAGTGGAATGGCACGAGTATCGGATGGCACATTCCGTTTGCAAGGAAGAAATGGCCGATATCAGTAAATGGCTAGGACGGATATTGGTATAGCCACAGCCTCAGCGAAGGTATCTCGAACGGTCGAACGAGGCGCTTCGTGTAGTTTTGCCGGCATGATTCCTGAAACTTGGTCATGTTGCGCTCAAAACTCTGTTCGGGTGCGGCACAAATGAAAAAGCCCGGGCGCAACGTCAGGGCGCCAGGGCTTTGCTTGCCTATCGGGTTATTTTCGTTTACGGCGGAAAGCGGCCAGTCCGGCTAGCCCCAAACCCAGGAGAGCGAGGGTCCCGGGTTCGGGAACCTGTGCCACCTGTCCCACCTGGACGACGATGGCAGAGCGGTCAACCTCCACTCCTTGCCCGTTATACGCCGCCAAGGCGAAGCTGTACTCACCGGAGTTGTTCGGATCAAAAGCGCCGAAATTCGGTGGCAGGAGCCCTGGCATGGCGTTACCCAGGAAATCCATGCCCAGGTTCCATGAATCCTGAAATGAACCCACAAAACTGATCTCGCCATGATCAGATTCCTCGGTATTCAAACCGAGATCAAAATCGTAGAAGAGCTTGTAGCTATAAGAGTCTGCATCTGTCCCGCCTACATAAAATGCGAAATTCCAGGTTCCGTACGGATTCGCGGGAGACGGGGCATGAGTATCTATGCCGGGGCTAGCGAAGAATGTTCCGGCGCCATCATTCGTGAGTTCAGGGTTGAAGTACCGCTGATGGGCTGTCAGCCCCAGCGTCACGTCGGTGCCCGCCGCCGGACTTCCGATATTGGTAATCGCAACCGCATCGTTTGGAATACCGGTGCCACTGAAAGTGGCGCCAGTCAGAGGGCCGAATGTATCGAAGCTCTGGGTGATGGGTGCGGCCAGTGCATTACCTGCAAGCAAGGTGGTGACAAGCAGACTGCACTTTATAGTTCTGTTCATTATTCTTCTCCAAAATAAATATCATCAGTAAGCTCGCGTGACATTATCCACACTTGTATGGTTTAAGTTGCGCGGCTCAGCCCCTTATAAGCAAACATCGTGCCAGTATCAGGTTAAACAAGGATAATCGTATAAGTAATAAAGCGTTGGGGTGAATGTAAGGCCAGGACTGTTTCTATAGACTGTAAGTGTTCCCGACATCCGGCACAGGAAGCAGGTAATCCTGAGTCGGCGCAAAAGTAGCAGGACGCTCCCAACCGTTTCCACGTTCCCATGCCAGTTCGACCGCTCGATATGTATAAGCGGCAATCTTCACAAAACCTTAACGCCTGTCTGATACTTCCTTCACAAAGACTGCTTTATGCTGTGTATAGTGGGGTAATTATCGAAATTTAAACCTAAAGTGGAGGGAATCCAATGCATGCGCCTATCCAACAGGACACCGACAAGCTGTCGGGCAAGTTGCCGAATGCAATATCAGCTAAAGAAAGTGGTGCGGCACAGCGGATTGCGCATATCGATGACGACCCGGATATTCGCGATACCGTCAGGCGTATTTTGATCACAAACGGATATGAAGTTGACAGCTATCAGACAATGAATGATTTCCTGGTCTCACTAAGGGACTCCAGGACTCCGCCCGATCTCGCAATTCTCGACGTGATGGTGGAAACGATGGATACGGGGCTGGAAGCTTATGTAGAAGTCCGCAAACGTTTCCCGGAACTTCACATGATATTCATGACCTCTCTTGGCGAAGAAATCCGTCCCTATTTCACGGGTATATCCAACGAGTGGATATTAATCGTCGAGAAGCCGGTCGAGCCGGTCAGTTTCTTGTCCATCATTCGTAGCCGGCTGGACGATTCTGAACCTTAAAGCAGATTTTTCCCGGAGAATTTAACATGGCAATTGCCGAATTTTCCTGGGATGTATCCAAAAAGCGCTTCGCGTTCCCTGGCATAGGGGTGACGGGGGCAAAGCTGAGCGATGAAGTATTGATTGGCAACGCCCGCTGGTTCATTATTTTTCGGTGGGCCGTCGTCGTCGTTCTCCTCCTTTTTCAGATATTTGCCCTTATCGCCTCGGATACCCTGACGAAAATCGGCATCACTCACCAGCAAGGGTGGCCAATTGCCATCACGGCGGTGTTATGCATATCAAATATTATTTACATATACGCCCTTGATTTCCGCCGGCAGACAAAATATAACTCTCCCTCCATAAATATCTGGGCGCAAATCATTATCGACCTGCTATGCCTGTCGGTTGTCGTCCATTATGTCGGCAGCACCGCAACCCCCGCCCCGTTTTTTTATGTGCTGCATATCGCCTTATCGTGTATTTTCTTCTCGACGGTGGAAAGCCTGATTGTCACGGCACTGGTCTGCGCAATGTATGCAATTGTCTTGATTATCGAGAATCCGCTTCTTTTTCTGGCGCCTCAATCCATGCTGCCAGATTCCGGCGCACCTGTCGTTACCCCGCTTAAAGTCAATATTCTCTTATGGATGTTCACGCTTAATGTGCTCTTTGTCATTGTCTGGTATGTGGTTTCAAGGCTGGCGATCGTCGTGCGCACCCATGAACACCACCTCCTGGACGCTTACGAGCAGATCAGCCGGGCGCAGGTTGAGAAGGACCGGTATGCCGTATTGATGACGCACCAGCTCAAGGCGCCGCTGGATGCAATTCGGAGCAAGATCAACCTTATAAAAGGAAATTATTGCGGAGAAATATCGCCTGAGATAAAGGATGTACTTGTAAAGATCGATAATCGCGCTTCCGGCATGGCGGGTCTGATTCTGGATGTGCTCAAGCTTGAACGGCTGAAAGCCGCGGCGCGAGACACTGATAACCTTGAATGCGTCAATATCGAAACGGTCATTCGCAAGTGCATCGATAAATTAAACCCCATCGCTAATTCACGGCACATCAATATCCAGGCATCGACCGTCGATTTCGCCGTGGAATGTATTCCCAATCAGCTTGAAATTCTTTTCGAGAATATCATTTCAAACGCTGTTGCCTATTCATACGATGGCGCCTCGGTCGAAATCGTATCCTCCGTGAACAAGCAAAGCTCATCTGCTGTGGTTACAGTTATCGATCACGGGATCGGAATCGGGGATAAGGACTTGCCGCATATCTTTGATGAATATTTCTATACTCCCCGAGCTGCCCTGCACAACAGAACGTCGAGCGGAATAGGCTTATCGATAGTCAAAACAGTAGCCGAAAATAACAAGCTGCACATCAAGGTTTCCAGCGAGCAAAATGTGGGAACAGCTTTTTCCGTTATCTTTCAGCGTGTAAAAAACGAATCTGTTCCGGAAAAGGATACGCAGCAACCGTCAAGTCTGATTGCTCGTCCGGTAAACCCACAGGTGGAATCGCTGGAGTCAGGCAAAAGCGGCGGTCAACTGGCGTCAACGCATTAAAAAGGCGCTGGGGATAACAAGGGAACCGCAACGTTATTTTAAACACGGCGGCATCCTGGTTTCCGTTCACGCCTCACCCCAATCTATAACTCAACAGCAATTAGCTTGCCTCGTCACGACACAGGCTCAGTCAGCAATTTTTTTCTCATGATCTTGAGCTGACCCCTGTGTATCTTGCTGTCGAGCCGTTTCTTTTGCGAACTACGCGTTGGTTTCGTCGGTTTACGTTTTGCGGGCAGCTCGGCTATGCTATCAACGAGTTCATACAGCCGCCTTACCGCTTCCTCGCGGTTTTTCTCCTGGCTGCGATACTGCTGCGCTTTGATAACGATAACGCCTTCCCTGGTAATCCGGTGGTCGTTCAGTTTCAGCAAACGCTCTTTGAAGTGATCAGGCAGCGAGGAAGCGCCAATGTCGAAGCGCAGGTGAACCGCGCTGGATACCTTGTTGACATTTTGTCCGCCAGCTCCCTGAGCTCGAATTGCCCTGATCTCTATCTCATTTTCTGGAATAGTAACCATATATAGCTTTTCAGCGTTAACCCGCTAGCGTCTGTCCACGTTTCCTGACGTAAGCCTCTTCTTCCGAAGCCTTCGCATTGCGACCTGCAATCTCACCAATCGTACCGTTGAGCCAGGGTGAGACGAGTGGAGCGAAGCGCGCAGCCCATCACTTATGGTTTACCCCTCATCAGGCTACTACCGCTTTCCATGTCGCCGCTTCCCGCTCAACATCCTGTCAGACCTGTTTCCGTCGATCTTCAGGACAAGGCAAAAACGGCCTCGGCGAGAAACCGAAATCCTGCATCGCATCAGTATGGCTAAAGCACAGATCGGCATTCATTCGCGTTGCCATTTCCGGAGTCATGCCTCGCTTACCGGGGAGCAGCGTCATGGCACGTATCGCACCGCGAAACATCCATGTGGGCAGGATTAAAAAATGTACAGGCTTTCCGAGCGAACTAAAAATCCTCTCGACCATTTGCCGGTACGCTAACGTTTCTCCTCCACTCAAATTATATGCCTTGTTAAAGGTGGCCGGCTTCTCGAGCGCCATAAGGCATGCCGCAGCGAGATCATCGGCATGAACAGGCTGACGCAGTCCCGCAGCTTTTCCCAGCAACGGAAAGAACCCATAACGTCTGATAATGTCCGCAATTCGCCTGACATTTTTATCCCGAACGCCATCGTAGACCAATGTTGGACGAAAGACCGTCCAGTTTATTTCCGAAGTGCTGCAAAGACGGCTGATAGCCTCTTCTGCTTCAGAGAAACGAGTCGACAAAATCCGTTCACCTGGATCAGCAGAGTTCACTTTGCTAAACAGACTGGTTGAACCAAAGCCGATCACGCGCCGGGTCTGGAATCTGTCCAAAACAGGCAGCAGCATTGGCAGCAGCCACAGCGGGGCCAGATGAATGAGTGCGTGCGCGTTAATCTCGGGCAGTTGTTCCGGATGACTTATATCCGCCTGATGCCATATTAGTTCCGGGCTGATTGTTGCCTGGTTTTTTCCAGCAGCGCGGCTGATGGCATGAACCTCGTAACCCGCATCCAACAGCCGCGGCAGCAAAAAATGCCCAATGATGCTGGTCGCGCCTGTAACAATAATTTTATGTGTGGAAGCACGTTCAGACATCGAGTTGTTCAACGCCTGGTTCAGGCTCAAATATGAAACATTCTGGCATTCTTGCTCGGGGAGGGCGGCACTATTTTATTCTCGCCTCAGTCTAAGCCACCGTCCAGCTCGGCGAGCGCTATAAAATGCCGCCACTGCTCCAAAGCGCAACCATACTCCCAGCGCCACCAGCCACATAACGACGCCGGGATACTTATGCTGGAAGAACTTGCGGTAGAACCGCATCATCCCCTTGTGCTTGTGCCATTCCACAAAGACAGGGCGAGAGCGGCTGCATGTTCCCTTATAGTGCACAACGGGGGCATCGGGTACAAAAAGAATCTTCCATCCCTTGTTCCGAAAGCGCATGCACCAATCCAGATCCTCGCAATGGAGAAAATAACCCTCGTCCCACAGGCCGACATCTTCAATCGCCTCGCGGCGCACCAGCATGAGGGCGCCGGAAATAGCCTCCACCTCAAGCGTGTCATCCGGCAAAGCATGCTTGTGCAGATGGAAATCAAGAAACAGTTTGGGCCAGTAAGTACTGAAGCGGTAGAGCCCAAAGGCACGAACAAAGGAACGCCAGGGGGTAGGCACTGCGCGCCGGCCACCTGCCTGCTCCATCCCATTCTCATTGATCAACAACCCGCCCACCATCCCCGCCTCGGGGGCCGTTTCCAATACCTGAACCATGCGCTGCAATGAACCAGCGCTCAGAATACAGTCAGGGTTGAGGAATAAGAGATAAGGCTCTCTAGCCTGTGCGGCACCGATATTGCAGGCTGCGGCGAAACCGAGATTGGCAGCGTTGCGAATGATCTTGAGTTTCGGCTCTTCAGGAAAACATTGAGCGCAAAGTTCAAGGCTCAAATCAGAAGACGCATTATCCACCACCAGCACTTCGGCTGCCTGTGGCAATGCCGACTGAATGCACGCTGCCAGGAATTGCCCCGCATTATAATTTACGATGATGACTGAGACGGGGAGTCGATCCATATGGGGATTTACCTCAGCAACCATCTATTTTTCATCTTCCTTGGTGCTCCTGTTCGACGAGAAAGCGCAGAACAGGAGCACCATAAACCATGCGGATCGCCCGTGCAAGAAATCAGGTATGCCCTTTTCCGGGGAAATAGGGTTCAGGAAATTGGAAATAGATGACACCTGTTTTTCTTTCCTGAAGGTTATCCAGAGATATCAGCTTCCAGAGCACCGAGCGAAAATATTTGCCTGACTAAATCGGCTCTCCCACGAATTATCCTTTCGGAATTGCGCCGTGATTTCTTGTTCTGTGCAGTTGGACAAGGCTTGCTCCACCACCTTTGCCATATTAGAGTTCCGGTCGATAAGGTACACACCATCACTTTCCCCCCTAAACGACATCTCCCCAAAAGCTGAGCTTATTACCGGCAACCCCAGCGCCCGATATTCATAAAACTTGATAGGGTCTACAGAAGCGGTAAGCGTTGTTTTTTTGAATGGGATTAAACCGACGTGGAACTGATTCATGGCCTGTAGTGCTTCCGAGTGAGGAAGCGGAGGCTCCAGGCAAATATTAGGAGGGAGGGTGGGGGGGCGCACATATATGGGACCGATCAAACGAAATCGCGCTTCGGGATTTGCTTCCGCCAGTGCAACAACAAGCTCCCAGTCAAACCAGTGCCCAATCGTTCCGACATAGCCAATCGTCGGAACCAGGATGCCCTTCAGTAGCACGTCTGGCAGTTCAGGCAGTCTATCTGCGGCACAAGCGTTCAGAGCCAGGCGAACATCGCCCGCCAAGTGCCGCAACCGATCTAGTAACGCAGAAGATGATGTCAAGATCATTGATACCTTACTTATTATCCTGTCTTCCCTGCTTGCAGTTGCGAGTCGAGACAAGCCTCCATAAAAGGCTGGATAATCGTCCATTGCATCATAAAAAGATGAGCTAAAGCACTCCTTTGAGAGCAAGCGCAATGCCAGGGTTGTCGGTTTTCCGATACCCAAAACGGTTGAGCTATCTGCAAAGCGATGCGCCGCCGATTCAACGTCACGCCAAAACAAGCGGTTAATAGAGTCGGAAAACGGCAATGGCTCTATGGGTAATGCCTTTGATTTTACAACTGTCAACCAGGCTGGAATATTGCAATCCATGCTGCCGGATTTCGGACGCCGGTTCAGCAAGTCGGATAGTTCCGGGAATCGACCTGGATAAGGATCAATCCAAAGAACTTCGCCACCGGTGAACGAGTGAAAGTATCTGACCAGTTCGTGCGGCCGCTGCGAAAAACTATTCCAGGGAACCGGGGAAAGATAAATCAAACGCACGTGGCAAAATAGTCCCGCAATACTGCGGCAATGCGTCCCGCTGCCTTGCCATCGCCATAGGGTGAAACGCCGCGCGCCATCTCAGCGTAGACCATCCTGTCATCCAGCAAGTGCTGCGCTGAGCTGGTGATCTCATCAAAATCGGGCCCTACCAGCCGTACCACGCCTTCCTGAACTGCTTCAGGCCGCTCGGTCTCGCGCCGAAGAACCAGCACAGGCTTACCCAAAGCGGGCGCTTCTTCCTGTACGCCACCCGAATCGCTCAGGATCAGATAAGCATGTTTCATGACCTCGACAAATGGCAGGTAGTCCAACGGTTCGCAAAGGGTGATTCTGGGATGGTCACCCAGGATCTGAGAAGCGACTTCGCAGACATTAGGGTTGGGGTGCAGCGGATACACAACCTGCACATCTTCATTGCGCTCCACCAGGGCCAGAATAGCTCGACAAATCTCCCTGAATGGCTCGCCAAAATTTTCCCGGCGGTGTGCCGTCACCAGAATCAGGCGCCTATCTGGATCAATTCTGAATGGAAGCGGAGTTTTACGTTCAGAGACACTCAACAGGGCATCGATCACCGTGTTGCCGGTCACAAATATATTGTTGTTCACAATGCCTTCCTTCAGCAGATTCTGCCGGGCGCTCTCGGTAGGGGCAAAGTGCCACTTGGTCAATCTGCCCGTCACCACACGATTCATCTCTTCAGGAAATGGATTCGCCATATCACCGGTGCGTAAACCTGCTTCCACATGGCCGAATGGAATTTTTTGATAGAAGCATGCCATGGCGACGGCCATTACGGTCGTGGTATCGCCCTGAGCGAGGACCACATCCGGCTTCTCGGCTTCAAGCACATCCTCAAGACCGAGCAACAAGCGCGTGGTAAGGGCCGTTAGCCCTTGATTTGGGCGCATGATATTCAGGTCTATGTCTGGCTCAATTTCAAAAATCCGCAGAACCTGATCCAGGAGACCTCGATGTTGTGCCGTGGCAAGAACCCGGACGTTTGCCCAAGGCTCATTTTTTAAAGCCAGAATGACAGGGGCCATTTTAATGGCCTCAGGTCGTGTTCCAACGGCACAAAGAATTTTGTGATTCATCTTGTTTTACCGGGAAATAAAATCAGAATTAACAATAGGTCCTAAAGAGCGTGTATGCAGTGTCCGTCCCATCCCGTTTAGAGGCATTCGCGCCTATACTGGTCCAACACGCGCGAGCGATGCCGGGAACATTTCAAAGATGCCTCGTGTGACAACCGGAAAGTCTTCCTAGGTTTACCTTCCATGCCTGAAGTACGGGACCTATCCTGACAGAGCGGGCGAGCGCCCGCATTTATAGTTTCCCTGAAACTATTCTTCACTATATTAAACTTCCCGGGAATAAGCTTAGTGTGGACAGAGTTCTCGAAGCAAATCAACCAAATCAGAACAGTGTTTATTAGGGCTGTAATATTCGCTTATGTACGCATTTGATGTTTTTCTTTTCTTATCCAGTAGAACAGCTCGAATAGTTTGTGCAAGGTCCTCTGGATTTTCCGGCGCCGCCAAATGGATGTAGCTCTCATAGCCTCTTTTAACAGACAACTCATTGAATTCGACCATACCCGGTAGGGCCGCTGCTATTACTGGCACATCCATGGCAAGTGCCTCAAGTACTGCAACGGGCAATCCTTCCAGCCGAGAGGGGACCACGAAACATCCAAATTCCTTCATTGCCTTCCATGGCTCGGGAGTTGCCGCACGGAAGTCCACATCAATATCCAGCTCCGAAGCCAATTGCTTAAACCTATGGAGATCGTCGCCGGCGCCGTAAAAACGCACAGGCATGTGTCCGAACTCCTCCTTGAGAATTGCCCAGGCCCTAAGGAAAATATCTATCCCTTTTATCTCGTAATAGCTTGTAATTGCACCTATACAGTTTCCGAGATCCTCGCCGGGAACGAACCTGTCAAGAGGTATTGGGTGATCCAGCACGCGGCAGGGTCTTCCGTAGGTATCATAAATGTAATTAGCCAAGAATGTGGAATGCGTAACAAGTATCGTGGGAACTGTTTTATCGCTATTACTAGTATCGACACGGTGAATAAATTCGATAGAGATCTTTTTTGACCTTTTAATTACATCGAGTGCCCATTCAGGCAGCCAATGATAAAGAATGACATCAAAACCCACGATTGCTTTTTCCAGCGCACGGCTGTTGTCTGCGCGCGAATATTCAAAGGGACAAGTTTCCCGATTGTCATGACCACCGCAGACGACTACGGGTGCATTCAGTAGCCTCGACTCCTCTCTGATAATGCTTTCCACTCCACCGTGGATTGCGTTACGCGTGAGAATAGCCCACTTGTCGGCTTTTCTGGAGTTCGACCGGAAAGTATCCGCCGGATTGCGCGCTAACCAGTTGTTCTTGGATTGATCGTTGATCCAGCCATAATCCCACAACAATTCAGTCCAGCGCGCACGCCATAAGGTAAGCTCAAAATTATGTGCAGTTTCAGCCCCGACGCGCTGAAGTTTTTCACGCAACGCACGATCTTCAATAAGTTTATTGATTGCACCGGAAATGTCACTTGGGTTAGGCTCAACTAACAGACCATTGATTCCATGGTAGATAACGTCAGGAAGGCCGCCGACGTTTGTGGCGATTACCGCGCACCCGCAGGCCAATGCCTCGATACATGAAAGACTAGTGCCTTCGCATGCAATCGTAGGGATTACTGCGATATCCGCCCTTTGATACCAAGATGGCATTTGATCAAAATCTGCAACGCTAAAACTCACGCGCTTATCGCTGGCACTCACATCCTTGATTATCTGGGTGTCGACAGGGTCTCCCTCTCCAAGCCAAATGATTTCAACGTCATAAGGTACGCTGGAAACAATATCGGCAAAAATCCTGGATCCTCTATTGATCTGACTTCTCCGTGGAAATAGAACGGTCAGACGATCAATATTCCTCTTATTAAAATCGGGGAAATATGATTTTTTGTCAAAAAAATTGGGGATATACCGCATTTTTTGCGCTAATTCAGGCCATAAACTTCGGATAACACCAATCGAGTTGGTATCAACACTGATTACGCCAATGGGGTTTCTGAACGACCTATGTAAATACTCGAACCACGACGCCGTTCGAAAGATAGCATCCGGATAATTATTATGGTCAAACCAAATGCCGTGACAGACCATCAAACCATCTTCTCGCACTACGCCCGATGCATATTCGGGTAGGTGGTAATAGACGTGGTCGAAATCAGCAGTGATTTCTGTAAAATCTGTACAAACGCTGTAATGAAATTCCCCCACAGTTTTCCCAATCGGGAGGAACCTCACTTCAAATGAATAGTATTCGCTGCTCGTCTTATTCAGTAGGCTAGGTTGAAAAAATGTAACCTCGATAGAGAGTTCCCTAAGGAGATGTCCCAACTCCAAAGCGTATCGTTCCCCGCCCCCAAACCTTGGTTTGCCGCTATTCCAGTCAAGCAATTGATTGGTGAGTATCGCGGCTCGCCGCTTGCCGTGCGGTCGTCGTACACCGAAATACGGCTTGTTTTGACGCTCAGTCCCCCCTTCGGGGTGGCCGGAAAAAATATTGGGCGGAATAAGAGCCAGCGAGCCACTTCGGCCGCTTGCTTGAGGTGGTGTCGCAGTAGTTGGCCAATTTGTTATTCTAAGAACAACTCCTCGCAACATGTACTTTGTCTTGAAGGGAAGCGGTGCTTTTCTATAAAGTGTTCTGCAAAGTAGCAGGAGCTTGGCCTTTTCCCCATCACCGACGTCCGTGTTCCGTATCGTTCTGAACAAAAAGCGAAATGGCCTAGTCAATCTCCACGACCTACCGGTCAGAATGGCGGATAAATCCCGATTCAGGCGAACTATATGTTCATCACGTTCGGCCACTACTTTGCTAAGGTCAGTGATCTGAGCATCGCGGGCAACCATCGTTTGGTGAAGTTTCGCAATCTGCTCATTGCGCTCCCCTATGATTTGATTAAGACGGCCAATCTCCTCGTTGTATTGAGAGACAGTAGAATCCGAGATTTTAGATTTATGAGAGAGACAGTTCGGTAGTGTCGATGAGTTGATTACAAGTGAGGGCTCCGTTTCAACCATCTTGAAGATTAATAAGTTTTCATCTTTCCGGGGACTTGCAGATAAGGTATTAGGCTCATTTCGCTCTAAAAAGTGAAGTTCGCATAATTCGCGATAAAGCGCTTTGGCCAGGGAGTGGATATCCTCGTTTGCATAAACCTGCTCGTCAGTCTGTTTATGATGAACCAAGGTTTCCGCAAATTCAGGTCCGACGGCAGCACCTGAAGCAGCATCATCTATAGACAAGAATTCAGCAAGTTCCCTGTCGAACTGAAGCGGCGACTGGCTGGCATTCTCAAAAAAAACGAATTTCCGCTTGAAGCCTCGGGTGTGAAATATTGCCGAGGCCATGTGTAAAAACCAGAGTTCACTGCCATGCCGTATTGCAATACCGTTACGCCGCAGTAATGACTCGGCAACCGCCAGTGGATTTCTGATTGGTATAACATAATGGGTTGGTTGGAAGATTTGCCTCCAAAATGGAAGCAGGAGGCTTGTCCTAGGGTCTTTCCATCCCCAAGCCTGCGATTTTCCGAACTTCGTTTCTACAAGAAGTTTCGCTTTGGCCCGGAACGAGTCGAGCAAAGAAGACGTTTCCCAGCCTGGCTCGAGAAAAGGCGGACGCATATGATCTCCGCCCAGCGCAATTAATATTTCTTCTCCCAGGTAGGATAGGTCTTTATTTTCATGATAGCCGAGTTCGTTATAGGCGTCTCCGGCGATAAGTTCCTCGTCATGCCCAAAGTCAATTCCCATTCCACGGATGCGGCCAGCCACATACGAGCTCCCAGACCGATGCATGCCCAATACGGAAACGATTGTTTTTTCCATGAGCGCCTATAATTTTTTGAAGGCGGCAATATGCTGGCCGCGTGGATGCCCCCAGTCGCCAATATTTTCAAACTCAAAACCAGCTCGCTGAGCAAGAGCCCAAATCTCACTTACGGTGTAGTGAAAGCAAGCATGAGAATGCGACCTTGACGGATTTGACGCCAGAGTCTCACTCGGAAAATAGGTTGCGAATAGCACAAACCCTTTATGCACGAATTCACGCAAATTTTTCAGGCAAATGCCGATATCATCAAGCGTAAGATGCGTGAACAGCGATTGCGCAATCGCCATTGTCGGAATCCTCGAGAATTTGACGAACTCAAATTCCGCGGATATCACAAACTCAGGTTTTTTTTCCAAATAAGCTTCAATACCAAGCTCGTTGGCAACGCCCAGGATAATTAGCGATAGTTCCTTGTCTATGCCAAGATAATTTTTCTCGGCCAGGAAATTTATAAATAGGCACCCTCCACGCAAGGATCCGCAACCAATATCCAGGAGCGACGTATCTTCGGTAAGCCCGTTTTTTAGCAGAAATTCGAACTGAAGCCTTCCAATTTCATCCCAATATTGATCATTGCCGCCCACATAGCTCCTATGGCCTTCTGTGGCAACTTGTCTAATACCTTCCTCACGAAATTCAAACATATTATCTCGCCAATTTGATAAAAAGATAGAACGTAGCGATCGGAGTCATACAAAGAACCGATTAGGACGCCAGTTACGGTTAGAAACAGCAATATACTAACTCAAGCCAGAATGGCTTGGTCACAGTTGACGCCCGAATTGTACAGGCCAGAAATGAAAATTCTGCCTACATTAAGTTGCTTGAAAGGCATTTTCGTTTAATTGACACCGACTCCGCAGGCGCCCCCCGCATGAAGAGGCCAGTGCTTTTTGAGCATTACCGCAGCTGGCGGTTTGCACCTTAAGATGCAAAAACTTTCTCCATTTAGTTCTTCAGAACGGTACTTAATAGTCGGGCTGGCCACCTTTTATCGAGAGCACGTCAGGGCTAATATCCACAGTTCAGCTCCCTTTTGTTCCAGCTATGGCCAGCTGAAAGTCGCGAATTTGAATAACATTCAATAACTGGGCTCACACTGATATCTCGGTAACAGCCATGTTAAATTCAAGATCAGCAAGGCCGTAAAACCTGTTGTGCGGTTGAACAACAAAATGTATGGAGTCATAGCGCCGATCATGCGGGATGATTTCGTCATTTTCCCGCGTAACAACGCCCAGGGAAATAAAATAATCACCTGGACCAAGTCCGCATCTAAAATCGGACTCGACGTAAATTACTGATCCTGCTTTCAAAAGCACGTGCAGATCCCGAAGCCCGGCTATCTCCGAATTGGTGCCGGACACCGTTACGCCATCCTTTGTTTTGATTGTGATGCCTAACATGGGGCGCAGCATGTTGCAGTGAAATTTCACCGCTATCGCCAGCGTGACTCTTTGTCCTGCAGTAATTGCTGAGGGATAGGCCTCGTCGTCTGCAGCCAGATAAAAATCGAGAATAGACGCTGTGCCATCACCCCAACGGTATTCGTGGGAATTATATCCCGGTCGATTGGCAAAGACGTCCTTTGCTTCGTTTAGTTGATATGCAGCTTTAGTTCTGTTAGCAGCTTGTGCACGTTCGCCTGGCTGCACTCGTGGGGTGGCGATATCACATTTTTCTTTACCGAATAGCAAATCCATGTAACGGTTTACTACTCGCCGGGGCTCGCCCGTTTCAAGCTGCACGCCGCTATTCAGCAAGATAGCGGAGGAGCAATGCGTCACTATTTGCTCACTTGCGTGAGTGACAATCAAAATACTTGTGCCGCGCTCCTTGAGTTGTTTCAGACGGGTGAAGCACTTGGTCTGGAATTTTGCATCTCCAACAGAGAGCGCTTCATCTACAATAAGAATATCGGGATCTATCTGTGCCTGTACGGCGAAGGCGAGGCGTACCGACATGCCGCTGGAATAGGTCTTAACGGGTTGATCAATAAACTGGCCAATATCAGCAAATGATACGATGGAATCAAAACGTTCATCGATTTCTTCGGTATTTAACCCGAGCACAGCGCCGTTCATATATACATTTTCTCGCCCTGTAAACTCGGGGTTGAATCCCGAGCCTAGCTCCAAAAGGGCAGCAATACGGCCCTTGGTTTCCACGCTGCCGGCAGAAGGCGCGAGAGTACCGCAGATGATTTGCAGCAGAGTCGATTTGCCTGAGCCGTTGCGTCCGATGATGCCCACGGTCTCGCCTTTTCTGATTTCAAGCGAAATATCCCTTAGCGCCCAGAATTCGCGAAAATACTGTTTGGGCGACCGCCTTAAGAGGCGCTGCAGGCGCGGCGCGATAAACTGCTTGAGACGGTCGCGGGGTGCGTCATATATTTGATAGCACTTGGAAACGTTCCGGACATTTATTGCTATATCGGTGGATGTGGCAATGTGACGGAAATCCATTGTTGCTCTTTCAGCCCCATCTCTTTCCTCTCCATCCTGCTGTTCTTGCGTTTCTAGCTGAAGACGCGATGAAATAGCTGCTGGTTCCGAGATGTTGTTGGTTTCAGAGAACATCTGCAAATCCCTTACGGGTTTTCTGAAACCACGCGAAACCAGCCCAAGCGGTCAACATCCCAACTACCATCATGACCCCCCATTGCCCGATGTCGGGCAGTTGCCCAAAAACGAGCACTTTTCGCCCTTCCTCAATGATAAAAGCAAGCGGGTTAAGTTGCAGCCAGCCTTGATATTTGGCTGGCAAGATGCTTAAAGGATAGAACACGGGCGAAGCAAATAATAATACGGTAGTGAACACTCCTGTTATTTGTCCGACGTCCCGCATGAATACGCCGAATGATGCAAGAAACCAGGCAAACCCCATCGCAATAAATACCATCGGAAGCAGGACGAGGGGAAAAAGAACCACGGTCCACGGAATCTGGTGGCTTAGTATCAGCTGTGCAAGCAATAGCACACCAACGCTGATGGCCGTATGGAACAGTGCGGAGCCAAAGGCGACCCAGGGGAGTATCTCCAGCGGAAAAATAACTTTTTTTACATAATTGACATTCGATAGAATCAGTGCAGGGGCACGATTGACACATTCCGCAAACAGTCCGTGCACAATCATGCCGACAAACAGAATAATGGCGAAATCGGCTTTAGTTTCTTCTACCCCTACGCCCCAGCGTGCTTTAAATACGACCGAAAATACAAACGTATAAATTACGAGCATGAGCAGGGGATTGAAGAAAGACCAGGCGAGACCCATCACAGAACCCCGATAGCGTCCTATGACTTCGCGCTTTACAAGTGCGGCGATCAAGTCTCTATTACGCCAAAGGCTTGCCGCCATTTCACGCGGCAAGATGGGGAAGTTTTGCATGACTTGGATATAGAGGATTTGGCTGTACTAGCGTATTACTGTATTACTGCCGCCGCAGACACAGCATAACAAAAAGATTTTACCCCATTCAAGTTAACTTTCGCGGTTAACTTTCCGGTTGCCACCGGAAAAGTTCAGCTCTTGAGACAGGCAATTCCCCTGCCGCTTCATCTACGACTACCCATCGGCCCATCAACTTCATCAACTCCCAAAAGTAACCATACAAATATTTTTTCGTACACGCTTGCTTTTCGTTGAAACTTGAATATAATTACGAATCATTCTCATTAATAATTGCGGAAGTGACCCAAATGGATAATTTACTCACAGTTCCGGAAACCAACGCCGATAAACAGAAGTTCGTCATGGTGGATCGGACAAGGCGCATCTACAGCGATACCCTGTTTTCGCATGGCGACGAAGTGTTTATTCAGCATCAGGGCGAGCAATATCGTTTGCGGCGCACCCGCAACGGTAAGTTGATTTTGACCAAATAGTATAAATAGTAGACTTAGGGCGCTCATCATGTATATTTGTGTCTGCAAAGGTGTTACCGATACCGCAATCCGTGAAGCTGTCCGCCAGGGCGCCGATCGAATGCGGGATTTAAAGACCTGCCTGGGCGTGAGCGAGCAATGCGGAATATGTGCGTGTCACGCCAAGGAGGTGCTGGAAAAAGCACTGATGCAAAAAACCTTGACGCAACATCATCCCACATAAACCCACTCGTTTATTCGAGATTCTCGCCTGAGGAGGCACAACATGAAAAGCAGCGCAGACATCATCCAATGGTTAAACCGGCAGTTACAACATGAATTGACGGCCATCAATCAATATTTTCTTCACGCCCGCATGTATAAAAACTGGGGGTTCAGCAGCCTGGGCAAGAAAGAATACGAAGAGTCCATAGAGGAAATGAAGCATGCCGATGCACTGATAGAGCGTATCCTTTTTTTGGAAGGATTGCCCAACCTGCAAGAACTCGGCAAGCTCCTGATTGGTGAAAAGGCTGAAGAGTGCGTTGATTGCGACCTCAAGCTCGAAATGGTTTCACGCGAGACTTTGCTCAGCGGTATTGCCGCCTGTGAAGCAGCCAAGGATTACGTGTCGCGAGAGCTTTTCAAGGAAATTCTGGAGGATACCGAAGAACATATTGACTGGCTGGAAACGCAGCTGGACGTCATGCAGAAGGTCGGTATTCAAAACTGGCTGCAAAGCCAGATGTAAAAATATCCGTTGCCGCTGGTTGCTCCTCATCCAGCGGCTTTTTAGCCAGCCAGCCCATGCCAGGGCAAGCCAGCTTTTTTTTCTGCCTTGCTTCGGAGTATGGGCTGTGGAACAGCTTGACACAACGACCTCAGCGAACGTCGCGGCCTCCGCAGCCGCAGGCGCCGCAGCCTCTTTTCCGATTGCAGAAGCACCTCGCCCCGACGTTATGCTGCGCGCTTGTCTTCGTGGTGTAGATGCCATATCCGCTTATCTGCTATACACCCTGGGACGAGACGCGATTAGCGGGGCGGGGCGCAATCAGCCCGATAATGCTCACAGTTCCCCCGGTTCCCCCAGTTCCCACACCCTCAATAACTCTTTCGCCAGCCGCATACAGGCACTGCTGGAAAAGAAGTTAGGCGGCCTCATTAAACGGTTTTTCGGGACCGACATGAAGGCTCCCTTCATAGGGCGCGCGGGGCTGACCAGGACAGCCCGCCTCGGGAAAAGCGAATCTCGCATTGCCGAATTGAAATCAGCCAACAATCAGCAAGCGCTGCTCGAGCGTATTGATTTACTTGAGCGCGAATTAGCCGATGCCAAAGCTCGCCTTGTACCTCCCACCCCCGCAACAGGCGAAACGGATTGGATTCCACTGGTCAAGGTCTCTGCCCCGGCTGACACAGCTCACACCGCAGAGTCCGGACAGTATCGCAACACCTGCGATGAGACACAAGCAGGGGCGTGTCAAGGCTTTGATCTCGCCGGACGTTGCGTGCTGTGCGTAGGCGGGCGCGCCGCGCTGTATCCCGCATACCGCCGGGTCGTGGAGACTTCCGGCGGTAATTTACTCATCTATCGCAGCCCGCGAAATGGCGCTGATCATCTTCCCGCACTGCTGGCCCATGCCGATATGGTGGTTTGTCCAGTCGATTGCGTAAACCACTACACTTATTTTACTGTAAAGCGCTACTGTAAACGGTCGGGCAAGCCCTGCGTATTGCTCGACCGTTCCGGCCTGCCCACTTTTTGCAAGGGGGTTGCCACATTGTCTGCATTAGCCGCTTCACCCCCAGGGCACGGCAAACTTTCTATGGCCACCCCCTGAGATAAGCAGTTATCTTGCAGGAGACGATGAGTTGCGCTTCGCTTCGCCCACTCTGTAAATATAATAACTTTGCGATAACGATAATGAGATATGGAGAAAAAATGAATTCCGGTAATGCAGCCAGAATTACTGCACAGATAGCGTTGGTCATAGCGTGCTGGATGTGGTTTCCAGTACAGGCGGCGCAAGCGGCGGTAAGGGAATACTGGATAGCGGCGGAAAAAACCCTCTGGAACTACGCGCCTTCGGGAAAAAACCTGATCAAGCCCGATCACGGGCTCGGGGTCTGGGGAACAACGCTCACGTACCCTAAATATCGTTATATAGGTTACACGGACGGGAGTTATACCAAGCCGACGCCACATCCGCAATGGATGGGAATTCTGGGCCCCCAGATTAGAGCTGTCGTGGGCGATACCATCAAGGTTCATTTTCTGAATAAAACGGACAGGCCTCTTTCCATGCACCCGCATGGGATGTTTTACGACAAAAACAGCGAGGGTGCGGACGGCTCCGGTGCGGGCGCCGGCGTACCTCCCGGTAAATCTTTCACCTACACCTGGGTAGCCGACGAAGCGGCGGGACCTGGGCCGACAGATCCTTCGTCGATCGTCTGGCTTTACCACTCGCATGTAAGGGAAGAGGAAGAAGCGAATCTTGGCCTGGTCGGCACCATTGTCATCACACGGCAGGACATGGCGCGTTCAGCATCCGATCCCGCGCCGCGCGACGTTGACCAGGAACTTACCACTCTTTTCATGATTTTTAATGAAGAGGGCGGGGAAGAAAGCGGGATGAAGCACACAATCAACGGCCGTATTTTCGGCAATCTGCAAGGCTATGAAACCACCCTCGGGAAGCGCGTCCGCTGGCATGTCGTCGCGCTGGGCAACGAAACCGACAATCATACCGTGCACTGGCATGCGCAGACCGTACTCGATCACGGACGCCGGACAGATGTTGTTGAAGTTTTACCCGCCAGCATGACATCGGTGGACATGGTCCCGCGGTCGGCGGGCAACTGGCTGCTCCACTGTCACGTCGATGACCACATGATGGCCGGGATGTCCACCCGCTGGCGAGTCCTGCCATGAACAACTGGATGCAAGCACTCAAAGTAACCCACTTCGAGTAATCCATTTCGAGTAACCCCCGTTTCTATTTAAACAATTAAAAAGGAAAAAAGCTTAATGAAACTCAGCCAAATTATCCCTGTTTGCAGTGCGGCTATTGTCGGCGCCTTGCTTAGCTTCAACGTGGCAGCCCATGCATTGTGGCTGGAAGGTGACAATGCCGCCACCAAGCTTTATTTCGGCGAATATCCCGAGAATTTGCGTGAAACCTCACCCGGTCGGCTCGATAGCATCATTGATCCGAGGGTAGCCTTGATCGATAAGAACGGGGTCGAAAAACTGGTCGAAGCAAGCCGCGAGTCCAATTACTTTTCGATACCTCAAGGGGCCAGTACCGCAGGTGCTACAGTATTGGTGCAGGCGCTCAAGCAATCCATACGCGAGCCGCAGGGCGAAATCCCTTCTCCTACGTACAGACGGTTTCTCTATGCACGCCTGGGCAAAGGCGGCAGTTTGCCGCTCGATATCCAGGATACCGGCAACCTGCTGCGGTTGACCTTCATGGGCAAACCCGTGCCCAAGGCTGAGATTGTTGTTATCGCACCAAACGGTTGGGAGAAGCATCTGCGTACGGACGAGAAAGGGGAGGCAACGTTTACGCTTCTGGAGCCGGGCCTCTATGTGGTCGAAGCGAAATACGAGATGAACAAGCCGGGGGAATTCGACGGCAAGGCATACGCTGTCGAAAGCCATAAGGCTACGCTTAGCCTCTATAAATGAGCACTCTGCAATCCGGTGTACAAGGAACTGCGGAAACTGCGGGAACTACGGGACCTGCGCTAGCTGCACCAACTGTGCAAAGCATGCCCCATCCCCCCCTGACACGTCCTGTTTCAGAACCGCGCGGTTACCTGTTCTTGTCGCATGGGATGAAGCGCGGCCGTTTTCTTGTCTGGCTGCGCCGTACGCACGCCTGGATGGGGTTATGGGGAGCGGCGCTGGGTTTGCTGTTTGGCACATCCGGCATTTTGCTTAACCACCGCAGCGAGATGAAAATTCCCCTCGCGGCACAGCATGAAACTCGCCATACGCTCGCTCCGCCAATCGGCAGCCTCCAGTCGCCCGAGGCATTGGAAGCATGGCTGCGCGTGAAATTCAAACTGCCCCATGCCAAATCCCGCATTCAGAAAAAACCCGGCGGGCCGGTCCCGTGGGGTGGTGGCCAGGTGATACAGCCGGAAAACTGGCGTATTACGCTCACCGCTCCCGATCTCAGCCTGAACGCGGAATACTGGCAGGGCGATACAGATGCACATGTCGAGAAAAAGGAGGCCAACGCCTGGGCGACTCTGGCCAACTTCCACAAGGGCAGCGGGATGTCCAATGTATGGATATTGCTCACTGACACATTGGCCGGAGGCCTGCTGGTGCTCGCAATAACCGGCACATTGCTGTGGAGCCGTCTGCACGGCACTCGGCTTCTGGCAGCAGGATTGGTTGGCACTACCCTCACTGCTGCCGTGGTTCTTATGTTCACAACCCTATCGTTATCGTAATGTTATCCGTCTCCGGTTTATCGCAGGATCGAAAATTGAGGCAGAACGACACCATGTAAATTACACTCTTCCGCCCTGTTCTACGGGAAAAGACATTCATAGCCAGCCAGCCAAAGCCTCGTCGCTTCTAGCCCGCCAACAATTAAAAAAAACCGAGGCTTTTTTCAATGAAACATTTGTCAGGATTCAGATTGAGATACGCTCGTATGGGTCTAATACCCATATTTGGAGCATGGATATTAACGCCGCTGGATGCCGTAGCCCAGGATAGTGCTGCCGCAGCGGGAAGAGGCGCCGCATTGCCGGAAATCAAGATTACGACTGGCCGGGTCCGTCCCGGCACAATCGAGGATGTGGCGACGACAGGCAGCAAGACAGACACGCCATCGCGCGATATCCCCGCCAGCATTGCCGTCGTGCCGGCCGCCGTACTGAAAGAGCAGGGTGTAATCGAAATGAACGACGCCATGCGCAACGTCAGCAGTGTTCAACCTCACATGGGCGGGGGCTATGGGTTCGCGAACGCTTTCACTTCGCGCGGATTATCACTGAGCTTTTTGCGCGACAATATTCCCGATGGGAGCCACCAAAACAACTATTTCCGCACCATGTACGATGTTGATCGTATCGAAGTATTAAAAGGTCCTGGCTCGGCACTGTTTGGCGTGGCCGGACCCGGCGGCAGTATCAACATGATCACAATGAAGCCGCGAAACGATTTTGGCTTGTCCGCAGGCACCATGTTGGGCAGTTTCGGGACGCGCAACGGGTATGTGGACGTGACCGGCGCGATCCCTTATATACCGAACGTTGCAGGTCGCCTGATTGCCAATATGGAGCATACCGATGGTTTCCGGGGGCTGGAGCGCAATATTGTCGAGGCTTCCCCCAGCTTCATCTGGCGTATTGCACCTGATAAAACACTCCTGGTTGACTTCGACCATCGGGAGATCAAAATCAAGCCGGATAATTACGGCATACTTTTCGATATCAATTCCAATATAGCGAACGTTTCCCGCGAGACCCGCTATTACAGTGCGTTTAACAAAACCGATCATACGATCAATCGTCTCGGTCTGACTCATAACTGGGCAATATCGGATGCGTTAACCATGCGTACGGCATTTGTCTACGATGCGCGGACGCTGGAGCTGTTGCGGAATGCAGGAGGCAATCAGGGTAACATTTCGGGGATAAGTACAGGACGTACCGCATATCAGCAGTTCGATAATGCCGGTTACACCATATTGCAAAATGAGTTTATATGGAAAACAGCCACCGGTCCGGTGAAACACACATTTTTGGGCGGCTTCGAATACAAAAATACAGCTATTGATCTTGTTCGCGCTACCTACGCCCTATCCCCCATAAACATCTTTAACCCGGTGCTCGAAACTTCACTGAATGATGCCGTCAGCCGCACCCAAACTTTTGACCGCCGAATCAACAGTGATCAAACGTCGTTTTATGCCCAGGATCAGATCGATTTGACTGACCAGTTCAAGCTCCGCCTCGGTATCCGAAACGACCTCGTGCAGTACAGCGACAAGGGTTTTCAACTCGTTTCCGGCAATTATGGATATCGGGAAATAGTGCAGACGAAATCCCTGACGACCTATTCCACAGGCGGTGTCTACCAGCCCACTAAAAATTTGGCCTTTTACGCCGGCTATAGCACCGGCGCCTTCATCAATCTTGCAACCGAATCCCAAGCGCTATCCACGGCGCCTGAAACCTCGGATCAGATAGAAGTGGGTGCAAAAACCATGTTTCTGGATGGCAAAGCCGACTTGAACGTGGCTTTGTTTCAAACCAGCCGCAACAATTATTTTGTCATCCTGCCGGGTTCCGGCGGTATAGCAACTCAGGACGGAAAAGATCGAACGCGCGGGGTAGAAGTGTCGCTCGGCGTGCGTCCGGTTAACGGCTTGAGCATTATAGGCAACGGGGTATGGATGGATCCCGAAACGCGAGCAGGTAACGTCGTCAGCAATTCTGTGCTTGGGGTTACAGGAAGCGTTTTCGGAAACCGGCCAACCGGGGTTGCCACCCACATGGGCCACTTGTGGTCCACCTACCAGATACAAAGCGGCCTTGCGCGGGGTTTGATGTTTGGTTTTGGGGTTACATACAAGGGAGATGCCTATGCCGACAGCCTGAACCTTCTCAAGGTGCCCTCTTATGTCGTGCTCGACGCTGCTGTTTCCTATCGCATCAAAAAGGTCGATCTCGCCGTCAACATAAAAAACCTGACGGATAAAACCTATTTCACCAATCCTACATTTGCCGGTGCATTGCCCGGTAATCCACTTAGCGCGTTCGGTTCTATCCGCTTCAATTTCAATTAAAAATCGATTTTGACGATGTCGGACGGGAAGTTGCATTGGTGACTCCCCGTCCCCATGCCTGAGGCTGACCGAGCCACGGGCGCGTCCTTCCTGGCATAGCGGCGCGCCGTCGCACCGCACTATCCGCTTCCGCCCCCTGCCGAAAGTGGTTCATTTGCCTGAAATGGACCCGAAACCTCCATAAGCTCCATCGATCGGCAAGCACTTGCAAACCTCATACTGGCAAGGCCACCGTTGGTTCGGCTTGAATTATTCCGGATCAAAGCCCGGATGGTGGCGTCCAGCGTATTTTCTCGTGGATTAGAGAACATCTTTTAAGCGCACCGTCCCGTTCACCGTCCGGTGCGAAAAAGGTTTCTACCAGCGATCAATACGCTTGCGCCAGACATGTCCTCTTGGGCTTGTCTTGACCGTTGCCTTCAATCTTCCAATATGATGTTTATATATTCCCCCGAGCGGAAGGCTAAATGTGCAAGTGTAATAAGAGCACGCAAAAAATACTTCATCTGCATTAGGTTTCCAGCAGGAATTAATCGGAAAAACGCTGGTTGACAGGACCTTGTGCTGACACGTGAAAGCCGCTCCAGGCAAGGATTTAAGCCGATATAGTCCATTTGGTCCTGTAAGATTTTACAGCTATTCTGGATTCTGGTTCCGTTGTCTCATAGCACCGTCATAAACAACCGACGGGTGCAAAAAATGGGACAGATTATGCTTGCGCAACATGGAAACGGCTCGCTGGATCAACAGGCGGCAATGGGAATGTACCGGCTGAGACACGAAGTTTTTCATGACAGGCTGGGCTGGGAAGTTACGACGGATAACGGAATGGAGCACGACGAATTCGACCATGCAAATCCGGTCTATGTTCTGGCGAAGGGCGATGAAGATGAGGTGCTGGGTTGCTGGCGACTGCTGCCTACCATGGGGCCCAACATGTTAAAGGACACTTTTCCTCAATTACTGCACGGGCAACCCGCACCACAACAGCCCGACGTATGGGAATTGAGCCGCTTCGCGGTAACGGTTCCGAAATACGAAAGTGCCGGATTCGGCTTCAGCGATATTCCGGTAAAAATGATGCAAACCTTATTCCTCTTCGCACGGCATAACAAGATCAAGCGTTACGTAACCGTTACGACGGTTGCCGTGGAGAGGTTGATACGCAAACTCGGCGTCAATGTCGCAAGGCTGGGCGCACCCATCAAGATCGGCCGGGTCCTGACCGTAGCGTGTTATATCGAAATAGACGCGATTACGGAATTTGCCTTGTTCGGCACCCTTCCGGAAGAAGCGCAAAGGAAAGCGGCATGAATATTCTATTGGTTGGAGAAAGACAGGACACCCGGCAAATTCTGCAACTGTTACTTGAGAAATCAAAACACAGACTGGAGCGGAAGTCGCTGGACAGCTTCCCTGAGCCGGACCTGGAAGCCTACGATATGGTGGTCGTCGACGGGGCAGTGCACGACTGTACCCAGCAGGTGACTCTGTTGCAGTGGATACGGGAAGCAAGGCGGCGCTATCCTCATCTACCGGTGGCGGTAATGAACAACGTGGGGTCTCATGTAGTCTCCGAAGGTTATGATCGCAGCAGCGGCCCCTTGCATACCTGTGGTGTTTTTGAATCGGGCAACGGGTCTCTGAACATGCGCTGCCGCTTGCGGGAGATCGCATTGGGAGAGACTGCCGCATTGATGCGTGATGACTGCGAGCGACCATTACTGGAGCCGGTGACGTTTGAATATTCGGGAGCGGAACGAAATGCGGGTTGAACGTAAAACGCACCGGGGGGCGGATCAGAACGACTGTTTTAAAAATTTCATAAAACTGTCATGGGAACGCCATCTGCTGCGGGTAGCCTGAGCATGCTGATCAGCTTTCAGGAATAATTTGGCCATATTCGTTCATGATAGGAGGCAAACGTGAAATCCAGGCTACCTGCATTAATGATGCCGTTCTCTGCGGTCGAGAAAATCACCCGGGCCAGCAATACCGGGCAAGGATGCGCCGCATCGCCCGGCGGCGACTTCGCCTCAGCTCCAGAGCCAACTCCCACCCCCGCAGTATGTAAGGATGTAGCCTTGGGTGACGGCCACACGGTGAATCGCTCTGGCACTCTCCATGTGCCAAGTGGTATTGAGTCGCGGCTCTACCCTGCTATCGCACCACGGGTAAGAAGTAAAAAAAAGCGGTTTGGATGAGATTCAGGTGATGTCTCATTTCAGCCCGAGCAGCACCCCGAAGATGTCTTTTCCCGGCGGTCCTGTTTCCTCTCCTCCCCGCCTCAATGTCGGGCTGTTCAGAAGCCCGACGACAGATTTCGCCAGGGACAACGCCCGATGTCCGGCATTCGTGCATAGTGCATTCTTGAATGACCATCCGTATTAAAGCGGCGGACATGAACTTGGCCGAGGTTGCGTTACAACCCGATCATCTATCACCGGCAGTCGATATGAACGACGTTGACGCCATATGCTCGCTGATGGAGTCTTATGAATCCGACCAGATCCTGGATGAAGAAGAAAACGAAATTGATCTGATGATTCAGTTGAGCGGCATGGTTTACAATGAAACGCGAAGCGACGAATAAGCCGGACGAATACCCGCATTTCACTTGCAGCCGGCTTTAGCTGTCAGGCGACCAGCGGGGTGGAGATATTGCCGTCTTGCTTCCCGAAAGCAAATTGGAAACGGCGGTCGTCCCTGCCTCCAAAAAGTATTCTTTCCGGAACCGCTGCGAGAATCGGTCCCCCAATTTGCAGAAATTGCACCCGCAACCCTCGCGCGTTGGCGATCGAATCTGTAACGCCGTGGGATTAACTTTAACTCTTCGGGACCTCGTACACGCCTGTTTTACCCGTCCTGCGCAGCATCTTATTGACTTCGTCGGCATGCATCTCCTCCTCGACGATGAGGCTCCGGGCATAATCCTCCAGCAGTACCGATTTACCTTGAGTCAGTTCCAGCAACTGGTAGTAAGCTGCACATGACTCGCTTTCGTGCGCCAGCGACTCCCTCAGGATATCGCCAATGTCCTGGTGATGCTTCTCCAGCAAAGGTCCAATGGCAAGCGAAGGATAACCGCCCAGCAGAGTAACGAGTTCACCTGCTTTATGCGCATGCAGCAATCCCTCTTCCGCCTGTTTCTGAAGCCATTCCACCACTGGAATGCGGTTGTAGCCATAGACCATCAATGAATAATGCGTATAACGCACCACACCGGCAAGCTCCAGTTCCATGATCTTGTTCAGTAGTGCGATTGCCTTGTCTTTATCGAAGTTCATGAGTTTCTCCTTTGCAATGGCAGGAGTTGCAGAGTGGGAACGGATTGTCTCGTAAACCACAACGCGCTGCATGCGCGCAGTTCATCGACTCGGCGCCGCCTTTCTTGCTTCTCAGCCTTTATGGAAAGGCTGGCGGCCCTTCACAGGGTCTCGCCATGAGTGTCAAGATATTCGGCAACACCTGCAGGACTCGGTTTTATGCCGGGGTCGCCTGCTTTCCAGCCGGCAGGGCAGACTTCACCGTGACTCTCATGAAACTGCAATGCGTCGACCATGCGCAGCATTTCGTCCACATCGCGCCCCAGTGGGAGGTCGTTGACCACCTGGTGACGCACTACGCCCGTTTTGTCGATCAGGAAAGATGCCCGCAGAGCAACATGATCCGGATGACTGATGCCATATGCGTGCATGATTTCTCCCCCCACGTCGGATACCAAGGTAATGCCAACCGGACCGATGCCGCCCTTGTCCACCGCAGTATTGCGCCAGGCATAATGGGTGAACTGGGAGTCCACCGAAACGCCGATTACCTCCACGTTTCGTTTGTGGAACTCTTCCACCCGGTGGGAGTGGGCGAGGATTTCCGAGGGGCAGACAAATGTGAAATCCAGCGGATAGAAAAATAGCACCGCATATTTGCCTGCAATTTCAGCATGAAAGTTGAAAGCATCGTTGATGGTGCCATCCGCCATAACAGCAGGTTTGGTAAAGTCAGGTGCGATACGCGTAACAAGTACAGACATTTACATTCTCCTATTTGATCGGTTGAAATCGCCGTGTGTTCCACGTTTTCAATAAGTATGCGACTCGGCCTCCATAGTCTATCTTTTTCCTGGAGTTTTTTAACTGTTTTACCGGATCAACTATCACATTTTTATACTCCATATCCTGTGCTCTCATCTGTGCGGCGCACCGCATAACATTTGCGGGTTCCCGTGAGAAGCAGTGTGCGGAATTAAAAATTGTAAATCCACCGGTTCAATAGATCGCGCGCCGCATCGGGAATTTCGGAAGCAATCATTCCTATCGGGCCGCCATGGTGTGCCTGCAATACGTCGGCTGCCGCGCCGTGCAGATAAACCGACAGCAACAGCGCATTTTCCGGACTTAATCCTTGTGCCAGGAAAGCACCGGCGATGCCGGACAATATATCGCCCGTGCCAGCGCTGCTCAAGCCCGGATTACCGCTAATACTGATATACCGTTTGCCGGCCGGTACAGCGCAAATGCTGCCGGCGCCTTTTAACACTACACAGCAGTTGAAGTTCTCTACCAGGTCCGCTGCGGCGCCCATGCGGTCACCTTGAATCGTGGAGATATCCGTATTCAGCAAGCGTGCGGCTTCGGCCGGATGAGGCGTGAGAATGGAGGGAGCCTTACGTTCGTGCAATCGTTTCCGCAGCAAATCTGCGACTCTGGAATGGACCGCGATAAGATTTAAAGCGTCGGCATCCAGCACTAGCGGCAGGTCCGATTCCAGCGCACAACTTAGCCAGAAGCAAGCATCAGGCCCGGATCCCAGTCCGGGACCGACAACCAGGCAGTTCAGATGACCCAGCTTGAATAATTCGTGGATCGGTCGCAGCATCAACTCGGGGTGTGCCATGTCTACGCTGAGCGCATCGCCGGCAATCAAGCCGAGATACACACGGCCCGCGCCTAGCTTCAATGCCGCAGTTCCAGCGAGAAGTGCCGCCCCGACCATTCCCGCCGATCCGCCGATTACGCCGATGCTGCCAAACATGCCCTTATGACTATTGGCAGGACGAGGCGGCGGCAGCAATTTTTGAGCGTAAGCGTGATCCACCACCCACGAACTGGGTGCCTCATTTAACCGGGGGGACGATAGGGACGACACATCAAGATCGAGGTCGCGCAGAAAAATTTCCCCACAATAGTCGGGACCCTGATGAGTCAAGAGGCCAGGTTTCAGGCCAATGAACGTGACTGTCATGGCAGCCCTGATGGCTGCGCCGCGGACATTTCCTGTATCGCTGCCCAGACCGCTCGGGATGTCCAGCGCGAGCACCGGCAGCTTCATGCTGTTAATTGCATGGATCAGGGAGAGATATCGACCCGTCAGTTCCCGGCCCTCTCGATGGTCAAGGCCAATACCGAACAAACCATCTATCACCGCATCCCATATTTTGCCGCCAGGGATTTCCGATAGTATTTCTCCCCCTGCGGCAAGCCACGCATCCAGCATTTGCTTCGCGTCATCCGACAGCCTCGCGCGCTCCCCGGTAAACACCAGCGTGACCTTGTACCACCAGGCGTTCAGATAGCGGGCAACGACAAAAGCATCACCACCGTTGTTCCCAGGTCCCGCCAACACCAGCACTCTGATTCTGTCCTGGATTAGCAGCTTGTCTCGCGCAACTTCGGCAGCCGCCAGACCGGCTTTTTCCATCAGGAGGGGGCGATTGGGTAACGCAGCAGCAAACCGCTCGATTTCGCGAATCTCCGCGGTAGAGTAAATGGCGGTGGAATTATGTTCTGGTGAGCTCATGCTATCGTTTTATGGGGGCGTCTCTGCATAAATCCCACTTTTCTCCGCCTGAGTCCTGCTCAAATGTCTTTTAGGTCAATCGGCAGGTTACGGCTGTATTGCATCCACGTGAAAACCTCGTGTTTTCAGTCTGTCGACCGACAGGATTGGCTATTGTTTAGCTTTGGTTTGGCTTTGTGATGGCAACGCCTTCTGCGAGGAAAAGCCCGTGCGTTTTCAAGGTGCCGTTCGGCAAGTTTCCCACATTTACGCGAAATATTGGTATTTTTGCGCAGCCTCGCTATCTGCCGTCCGGCGGCATATGGAGAATGCTAAAAAATGAACTGGCAAAATAAAGAGATGAATATAATAGGAAGATGTTCTTAATAATATTAAAAGAGGATTTTTAGAAGAATGAGCGATGCATCCCTTAAATTAAGGCTCAGAAAAAAACCTGCCCTGGGCAGCAGCCTCTATGAATATTATTCCCAGTGCTCGGAATAATTCGTACCTTTCGATTTTGCTGTCCGCCTTGCCGGCGTATCATAGGGACGAGTGGGTTCATTATGGATTGATCCGTGGTTTTGAGTAGTTGAAATTTGGATTCACTAAAATATTCGGTGCTCAAAATGGAGCAATGTGTCCATTGCTCAAGCTCATTAACTGTGTAAGCTAATAAAGCGTTTATAAGAACTTTGCGGCAATCTTATTGGATACGTCGTGAAGCCGATTACTGATATTGGAAATGGAGATTCAACCATGAATAAGAGAGAATTCGTTGATGCGATGGCCGTGAAGACCGGCGCTAGCAAAGCTGAGGCGGAACGCATCGTTGGTGCACTGGTCGAGGTCATTTCAGACACCCTGAAAAAGGGCGACTCGCTATCCTTGCCTGGTTTTGGTTCCTTTGAGGTACGCGAGCGTCCCGCACGTGCCGGCCGAAATCCCAGGACAGGTGAAGAACTTGAGATTGCTGCATCAAGAGTTCCTGCGTTCAAGGCGGGTGCAACGCTCAAGGCCGCGGTTAACAAGAATGGCAAGTAAGCGATGCGCCACAGGAGATCGACGACCCCAGCAATCTTGACCGTGAATTTATGGAAATCAGGGGAAGTTGGTTGCAACGGAAAATATCTTATCAATTATTGATGATCTGGCCCTTGCCATAAAACCCAGCATCGGTATTGCCTGTATCCATAAGATGGATACAGGGCTTGGAATTGGTGGCGAATTCAGAGGCCGCGATGTACCTGTGTACCGGGCAAAAAACGAAGATGTAGTAGGGCAGTAGCGGTTTAATGACAACTGCGTTCGATACTATTTCTTGCGCTTGCGCGCCAATAGATAGCATGACTGTCATCATCCAAGCGGCTGCAAGAACTGCAGGAGTGATTAATCTTTGTCTATCGCGATGAGCTTGCCCTTCTCACCAATCTTGATCTCAATCTTTGAGCCGTCGGTTTTTCTTACGTCGGCTTCATAAATCGATGTCATTTTGAAACCGATTATTTCGGTTTTTTTCTCGATCTCTTCAATATTTCCGCCATCCGCATTGTCAGCTATCGTTTTCTGCACCACTGTCGGAACCTTAGACCATTGAACTTTTGCACTCAAGGTTCCTCTGGCGTGGGGGTCGGACAAGACTCCTATGGTGTTGGGCTCGGACGAGATCCCGGTGGTGTTGGGGTTGGAGGAGATCCCTGGGGCGTTGGAGTCGGGCGAGATCCCGATGGCGTGGGGGTTGGAGGAGATCCCTGAGGCGTTGGAGTCGGACGAGATCCCGGTGGCGTGGGGGCTGGAGGAGATTCCTGAGGCGTTGGAGTTGGAGGAGATCCCTGAGGCGTTCGGGTGGGAGGAGATCCCGATGGCGTTGGGGTTGGAGGAGATCCCGGTCGCGTTGGGGTTGGAGGAGATTCCGGTGGCGCTGGGGTTGGAGGAGATCCCTAGGGCGTTGGGGTAGGAGGAGATTCCGGTGGCGTTGGGGTGGGAGGAGATCCCTGGAGCATTGGGGTGGGACGAGATCCCGGTGGCGTGAGGGTTGGATGAGATCCCTGGGGCGTGGGGGTGGGAGGAGATCGCGGTGGCGCTGGGCTTGGACGAAATCCCGATGGCGTGGGGGTGGGACGAGATCCCCGCGGCGTGGGAGTGGGACGAGATAAAAAATAGGGTTATAAGGGGGAATAATCTCATATCAGGCTCTCCAAACAAGGATTGTTGATTGAACCATAATAATCGTTATCCGTCTTCACTCCTGCTTCCGCATCGGTTTGAGGCTTATCGCCGCCATTCAACTCAACCGCCTTCACCGTACAGACAAAATTTGCCTGACGCAGCCTTCGATTTTGCCTAATTATTTGGGAAATTTTCTTTCAAAACCTCGAAACCCAGTATAAAAATTGGAATTTTTAGTTGGCATTATATACCTAGGGCGTATCGCACAAGGACTCCCTTTTGCCATGGGAGTAGAAAAAGACAGCATTGTAGATTTTCTGGTACCGAACGACACTGAGAAGGGCAGGTGCTTGTCCGCAGCGACCCAAGCCCAGGCGCATGGGCAGGGGGAAAGCGACCCCCCTCCCCATGCAGCCAGTTTCGGCAATGCGGGAGGTCAGCTCTGCCATCGTCGCGAATACGCGTCTGGCACACCACACGGCCGATAACCCCCATTGCGCAACCCCTTCAGAACATGACTGGTAGGAATATAAGCGTATCGCTGTGAGGGGCTTTGATGCTTGGCTTTGGCAAAGATTGATGGTGCTACGCATGCCAATCTCCTCATTGGATAAGGGATAATCTGAACGGGTACCCGTGAAGCTACGAAATTGGCTGACGAGCTCATGTTTTTCTCCTGACAGTCGTCAAAGGGAAAGAGGTTCTGAAAGCCAGATCCTCTCACTCGAACCTTTTCGCTCCGTCCAGGACAGCAGGGGTAGAGATGTAACCCTTTCCCTCACGGGCAAGGGTTGGGAATGGGTGGGGTAGCAGGCGGGAAGGAGCAGGTGGGCTTATCCTGTTGCGATTTGGTTATCCCACAAGCCCCTCTCGCAGAGGAATTGGGGTGTTGATGGGGGATGGCGCAATAGGATTTGCAGTTATTGAAGGTCCTGGTTGCTTTCGGCCGGAAGCACCGCTCCGGTTCACAGCCACGACAGGCAGCACGTACCGCCATGGGTAGCTGGCGGGGAAAGTTGTAGGAGGCAATCTTGTGCTAATTGATTGTTCCGCTCAGCTTTTATTAAATCTAACAAAAAGGGGATTTCAGGCATGAACAGAAAAGAGCTTATTGATGCGCTGGCAGCGAAGGTGGATTGCAGCAAGGCGGATGCCGATCGCGCCATTGGCGCGCTGACCGAAATTATTTCAGACACCTTGAAAAAAGACGACTCACTCTCGCTGGTGGGTTTTGGTACTTTCGAAGTGCGCGAGCGTGCGGCCCGCACCGGCCGCAATCCCAAGACCGGCGAAGCACTGAAGATCAAGGCATCAAGGATACCGGCTTTCAAACCGGGGGCTGCGCTTAAAGCTGCGGTGAATAGCGGCGAGAAGTAAGCGAGTATTAGCGAAGCTAGAGCAAAGCTGCAGTCGGTTAAAGATGCGGACGATCGGCCTGGCCGACCGTCCAGCTCGCTTTCGTTCGTGCCCCTGGACAACCCTTATGGATAACCCTGATGGACGGATAGATTACCGCCCACAGCTTCCCCACAGGGATTGACCCGCAGGCTTCCCAGACTTCACCCACATAGAAACCAAAATCTTCCTGACGTGGCCTTCGGCCTTGCCTAGGCTGTTTTGATTTTCTCTTTAACATCCCTTCGGACCAAACCAATCACTCCAACAAGGGATTATTGGTGAGACATGCTCGTAATGCCCCTACTCGCTATTGCTGTACCTAAATCCAATTGTTTGCTCAGCAATAAAAGCTGGAATCTAAGCGCGCTGGGAAGCCGGCCCCCGGCTGGTTCCGTGAGCGATTGCCCGCACGGAAGAAAATTGTCTGCTTGACGGGGGAGCTTACGCGAGTACTGGTTGTTGAGAGTCATTGGAAGTATTCGCAACTGACAATTCGATTGCATCGGTCCACGTGCCTGCGGCAAAGCAAATGAAGCTCAGTGTAAATTGCATCAGCCTCCTATTTCCTATCGTCAGTGCGTCTGCGTCCAATTCAATTGGCACTACTATATTCTTGTCGAATAGTCAATAAAAAGAAGACATATAAAACAGCTTCTTTTCTTATCTTAACTCGTTTTTTAATACATTAGAGTACTGCTGAGCTATCAAGAGATATTTGATAGCCACCCCTGATTTTCTCAATCGAGATAGAAACTTCACACCTGACTTAGGGAGAAATATTATGAGCGTGCTTTTTGCAACACCTGGGAATTGGGACGATGGCCGGCTAGTCACTTTAGATCCAAGTAACAATCAGTACGTTTGTACAACCATCCAAAATGGCGCAAATGGCATATTCCTTTATAACGCGGCGAACGCCGATCATGATACGACAGTAACCATAGTAACTACCAATGCGACAGCTCCAGTCAAAGTCATTGTTCCTGGCACGACGGGAAACCAAGGGCTTGCCGCAATCGTATTAGTCAATGGGAATGTAACAAATACCGTTACCATCAGCTTAACCAGTAATCAACCAGCCGATTCCAAAATAAGTGCATTTATTGGAAGCCTCGCGTTTCCTATTAATACTTCCGGCATCAATAACAAAAGCCTGCCAGTAAATGGAGTTACTCAGAACTTTACGGCATTTACACGGTTTTATGCGGTACCCGCTTCTACCTGGTATCAAATGAATTTGCAAAGCAATATCACGCAGTTTTATGCAGCCCAGTTTGGGCCAGGGTCATCAGCTGTTAGCATCTATTGCGTGAATCCCGGACCTTTGGCAGAGGCCAATATTTATCAGGCCGATCCAAGTAACCCCGTCAGCTACAAATTTATTTTGCCAGCTCCTAATCAACCACAGCAACAGATCGCGGCTTCATTATTTGGTAATGGTTCCCAGTTCGTCTGGATCAATGCCGATAGCATTCAAAATAGCCAACAGGCAACTATCTCTCTCCAACAACTCTAGTATCTTTGCTACGCCTCTCTGCAAGTCATAGTTCGATCTATAAAGGTAAGCAACTTAATATCGAATTAATACTTGCAGTGACGGCGTAGAGTTATTTTTTACCAATAAGCGGTCTTCGATACTTATCCGCTTCGGTCTTCCAGACCAGCCGAGAGCAGTTTACCAATCGCACGATACTGTATCGAACCCGGGCTTCAGTCCAGGCAGAAACGCTCAAATATATTGAGTGCTTCCATAATCTAAAAAAAGCCTGCTGGAATGCCGGTCCTGCCAGGACTGCATTAAACCGGAAGAAGCTGTGTTTGCAACCCGGGTTCCTTAATGAAGGGAACAGCGTCATTCCAGATCATTATTCATCAATCGTATAAGGGGAATTCAAATGACTTCAATGAAAAATATATTTCTAGCTCCACTGGGAGTTTTATGCATATTGACAATATCGGTCGGTGAGATCCAGGCAGAAAATCATTTCTCTCCCTTAAGAGAGGGCAATTCATCAAGCAACGGCCTTTCGAGCGTAAACGCTGGCAAGGTGCGCACCAGGATCGACAGCCTGCGTGGAAAAGATGACAAAGTGTTTGCCAACGATGACGATTACGCGGATAAGAATAAGGGACGTGACCGCCGGCGCGGAAGAGATGAACACGAACCATTGCCGCTCGATCAGTATCCTAATGTTTATAACGATTATATACAGCCCGTGGCAACCGCGATCGACTACCACAACGGGATGGTTTATCTCTTCAACTATGAAAACGACAAGTTGATAATCATAGACCCGACCACGCTCCCCGGTTGGCCTGGAAACGTTCCCTTGCAGCACACGGTGATGATGCCCGAGGGAAAAAAGATTTATATTACTTCCGACAATACGCAGGACCATCCATCCTATATCATCGCCTTGAACGTGAACGACATCAATTGGGATACACGCCTGGCGTCGTTAACCGTGAGTGCGGTGCTGGCAGCTGATTCCCCAAACAATCCCTCTGAATTGCCGTTTGTCACACCAGTCAACCAGGTCCAGGCCATCCCCAACTGGCTGATTGGCAGAGGAACCCAAATTCATGGACCCACGCTGCTACCCTACTCTGATTTCCTCTACTTTACGGAATTTACGTCGGACAGGATACGTGTGATCAATCACACAACGGACCAGTTTCTGGGTTTTGATCCTATTGTCATACCTGGCTACACTGAGCAGACGCACGGGGTAAATTTCAACAGGTCGGGAACCATTGGCCTTGGAACAGGATACTTTTTTGACAATAGTGTCATCGATGTATACAAACCCAACAGAGAAACCGGTGAACTGCAAACAGTAGGTCAAATCATGCTGGGCAACGAGAAGAAGCATGCGGCTTTCACCCACTTCGTCTACTGGCTCGATGAGCGCTACGCTGTCACCGCGTCCATGCAACTAGACAAAACTTCCCTAACCCCTTCAACCACGAACCATATCATCCCGCCAAGCGTATGGCTGCTTGATACTCAGGAGGGGACCGCAAAGGAAATAGTCAAGAACACCAATCATGCCAATGGCCATGGAGTGTTTCGTTCTGCATCCGATATTGCGGTGGTGAATGGAAAACTATATATCGCAGAAGAAGATACTCTTGACTACACGTTCGGTAACGACGGGTACATTTCCGTATTCGATTTGACCGATCGAGAAAAGCCGCGGTTCATCAAGAGACTGCGACCCGGCTTCGAACTCCCGGCGGGATATTCCGTCGCTCATACGATCAGCCCGACGCCAGACCATCGACACTTGCTGGTGGCAAGTTGGGTTTCCGGCTATGTGCTGAAGATTGATACAGAAACAGATACGGTCACCAAGGTGTGGGGTCCGCGAGACGGCCTCGTGAAGCCACACGGCATATTTGCCGCGGGCGGCCTGCGCTAATTTCCGGTTATCCCGCTTTTACCCGCCCATTTGTTTTTCCTGGGATTCATCCCGGGTTGAACAAGATGGGCTCCCTTGATGAACTACCAAGGTGATCGCGAATTGATATGAAATTGAAATGGATAAACGAAATTCAATCAGGGGCATTCCGGAAACGTCTTTTTCCGGGTGCGCTGACAGCATTTCTCCTATTTGCCCACGCCAGTATCGAAGCCGCCACTGTCATCCCGACCTATCCGATACCTTTGCGGCCAGAAATTATCGGTCAACTGAAACAAGCGCATGCGGGCAAGGATACGCAGTGGCAGCTGGTTGTTTTTGGTTTTACGCATTGCAAGGATGTCTGTCCTGCATCTCTCGCCAATCTATCCATGCTCGTCAATGCGGCCGCGGCTGAGAAGATCGAGCTGAACGGAATCTTCGTTACGGTGGACCCGGACAGGGATACTGACGCTGTTCTTTCACGCTACACCAAAGTCTTCGGATCGGATCTTGCCTATTTGCGTTTTGAAGGTGAAGAGCTGGAGCGATTCAAGGCCGCTTTCAGTGTCGAGACCGCTTTTTACACAAAAAATCCCGGAAATATGCAGAACTATCAGGTAGACCATAGTACTACCGCATTTCTGATTGATTCCAGGGGAAATATCAGGGTGATATTTGATGCGCTGAAGGATGCGGCTCAAATGGAGCAGATATTTCGTGAGAATAAGGCCCTGTTCGAGTTATGATTTGGACGGTCGTACTCATCCCATTGCTGATAATCGTCTCTCTCACCGCATCTGCGATGCAGATCGAGGCAGATCCCCGTGTCATTGTATCGTTCATGGATAAGTCGCTTTCTCCGGAGCTCGACATTCTATCCGTGGCAACCGATATTTCCGCGGATAATCATCTCGTGTTTCAAGTCAAGACCAGGGGAGAACGGGCAGACGGGGAAGCTGGAGATCACCTGCTGCTGCGTATACTGAATGGGAAAATTTATAGTTTCCTCATTCCGATAAATAAGGAAGATGGCGATAAGATTCTGATGTATGAAAGCGCGCTTCAGCATGACAACACAGTATTGCCCCAGGCATTGGAAACGTTGCGTGGAAATGCCTCGCCAGTAGCTTTGAATGCCAAGCGTATAGTCAACGGAGCAGAATTTATTCTGCCTCTCGACTGGGTCGATTTTGGTGAAAATTTTGGTTTCGATGCCTACACCGTCAAGGCACACCTGCAAGGGAATATTGTAGAGATCACCGAGATATACGATCAGGCTGGAAAAGGCCGCGGTGGACCCAACATATTCTCCGCGGTTACCCTGCTCAATAAACTTTGCACGCCGCAACGGCTGCGATCAAATCAATGATTTTCTCTTCTCTATTTCCCGATGTCTGCAAGTAAAGAAAGGCAGGCCGCGAATCATCGAGTTACCCGGCCATGTTTTTCCAATCAGGTCCATCCGATGGCGGTTGTGTTGAAAGTAATTGAGTGTTTCCGAGTTTATGGCTGACTTAGGAATCCAGCACCATCCCCTAGTTCTGGTTTCCTCCATCAAATCCTCCCTTACGGGATCTGGAGCGCCACCCAACTCACGGTGCTCTACTACATGCCCTCTATTAATAAGTGAGAAATTCTCCGCAGTTGGCGGAGCGCCTATCTAGATTAAGGCTGTCCAGAGGATGGGGAATTTTGATATGAGGCACGGCTGGCTGCGGTTTTACAAACGACCACGACCCCATCCTCTGATTAGCTCTTTTTGCAAATAATCAACAACTCCGAAAGGAATTCAAGAATTAAGAATTAAAGCTATCAGGGTTGCCGCCATGCTGAGGAAATATGAAATGGCGAGAAGTCTTCGTATTGTCATAATCGTCTCCTTTGTCGGTAGTTAAATACACCTAGCAAAAGTATGACCAATTGTGAATATTTTGTGAATTATTTGTTATTTTTATGTTAAGACACTTCCTTGGCAAACAAATTCCCCCTTCAAGGATTTTTTATCGATGGGCCGAGCTTGAGGTCGAATGATGGCATAGGTAGCAAAGGACGTTGTTAATGCACAAGCCTCGCCTTCATCTGTGGCGTGCTGATATGAGTTCCACGATATGTAAACGCACCACCGTATTGAAGAATACGTGGAGGAAAGGCAACGTGTACCCAATCCTTGCCCGTGAGGGCCAAGGCTGTCTCCCCACTCCCGTCGCCCCCGTGGCGAGGCGAGGAGAGTCCAAGCGAGAGGAAGGGGGGCTTTGAAACGTGACGATGTTGCGGCAATGCTCGCGGATTTCTCACACGGCTCAAGCCCCCAACGAACAGCCCATCAACGTGGGTGCGATCGGCCGGGGTGGAAGTGGCGAAGCGAGCCATGCGCGCTGACCATTGCTCAACTGGACCATCATCGATTGCAGGTTGAACTCTCCCTCAACTGAATCAAACAGCATTTGCGCCCAAGGCATTCTTTGGTACCCAGAGACGCAGTCAGAACACAAATCCCGGCTTGCCGTCCGTCACCATTCATGCTCAGAAAAATATCAACCAGTTGAATTTATTTAGCTAAATCACCGGATGCTGTTCGGTTGCTATTTTAGCTTTATGGTCTATAAAACAAGGGAGCGGTGTTATAACCGTTTGAAAATATAAGTGCGCACCTAAGGCACTTACCTATAGGAGGTAACTTTTAAACTTTTTCTATGGACCATTAAGAGTCCACTGATGAGCGCAAGCGGAAGTCCGGGGTTGCCCAGGATTGCTTGAGATTTCAAAAACAACTAAGCGTTTTCTCGATATCTGTCCCTATCGGTTTTCCGGCATATACGCCGATCAACAAGGAATCTGCTATGGCAACCAAGTACCTCAGTAATTATTACAGCTACAAAATCGTCCCGCAGGCTTTCGGCTTCCAGGTGACTGAAGTTGATCCGAAAGCGGTGCTGGAAAAACAAGTGCAGGGGCATCTTGCGAGAGGACATCGCTACTTTTTCCGGGATGAGTTCCAGAATGCGCTGAACGAGTATCAGACGGCCTATTCCCTGCTGCACAAGTTCCTTCATCCTCATTTCCCGGTCAACGTGACCGCAATCGCTACCTCGGCACTCAAGCAGATGCAGCTGACGGATGCGATGGTTACCGCTGCCGCACAGGTTGCAAAGTACCGCTCTGCCGTTGCGGATCGTCCGATAGTATCACCCGGCAATCCGCCGGAGGAAATCTCGTCCATCGTGCAGAGATTTGGTGGCACGGGCAGCACTGTTATGGCATCGCCTGCGGCCATCCTTTACGAACAAGCTTCTACCTATCTTCAGGCTGGAGCTACCGCCGAAGCCCGGCCCATCATTCAGCAGGCGCTGGAACTCAACCAGGGACGGGACCGCGAGCTGGAATCGAATCTGATGGTGGCGTCCGGCATAGCGGCCGTGCAGCAAAGCGAATTTGATAACGCTCGCGACAGTTTCTCGAAGGCATTCCAGCTTGCGCAGCGCGCCCTGGGTATCGAGCCGGGATTGATGCCCGGCGCCGTAGGCGCACCCGGAACACCTGGCGCAGCTGCCGCCGCAGCGCCAGGGCAAACGCCGCAAACCCAGGAGCTCGGGGCAATCAGCAACAATCTTGGTGTCGTGGCAGCCTTGACCGGGGATGCACGCAGCTCCGGCGCTGCTTTCCAGGCGGCGGGAGATTCCGTTCCCCTGTCGTTTGGGCGCACGCTTTCGCAACCGCTCAATCCCGGTACGGCCACCGCAATGCAAAGACCCATGGGCAGTGAGGGACTCGGCTTCATTCTCAACTCGCCGTCGGGCTCCAACCAGTATCTGAACGTGTCTCCCGCTGTTTCTCTCTCCAGTGGCGCTCAGCAGTTCGGGGTGTTCAAGGGCGACGAGATTGTCAGTATCGATCTCCAGGGCAATGCTGCCGCAAACCTGACGGCAAGCATCTACCAGCCGCGTATCAGCGCAACCACGCTTGCGGCACTCGCCACTTTCGAGATCATCGAAACCAATTTCATCGCCTATATTCCCCACACTTACGGCTTCACCATTCCGTTGAGTCTAGGCGATTGTCATCTGGAGTTGGGCGATTATGAAGAAGCTGTCACATGGTACGAAAAGGCTCGAGACTATCAATACCTGAACCAGGCAATTGAAGCGCCGATGGTCTGGTTGAAGCTGGCCAATGCATACACCAGGTGGGGCAACTTTCTGTTCGAAGCGGGTGAGAAGGCCGAAGCCAGAACGAGATACGAGAAGATCGTTCGGCTGACGGACCCCATTCTGGATCCGGCCTCGGCGCTCTACAAGTCGCCGGTGTTCGATGGACTTGCGGCACAGGTGCAAGCCATTCTCGCCGCGCCGCAGCCTTTGGATGCCGAGGTACACAACCCATCCATCGCAGCGGTGGTATTGCTTGCCAAACTCAACATTCAGAACATCGAGGATGGGATCGACTTTCCATTACTCAGCCTGGCCCGCGAGCAGATCCCGGTGTTTCGCTTCGATTATTTGCAAAATACCGCGCGCTATTTCGCCGAGCATGCGATTCAGGCGGAGCGGACTTACATCAATTTTAAGACCAGCGCGGAGCAGGAGGAATTCCAGCGGTCGATGCTGGAGAATGCGGTTGACCTGGAGACCGCGAACGAACAACTCGAGATCAAGAAAGTTGAAATTGCGCAAGAACAGAAGGAAGCAATCGAGGCGAACCAGGCCTATGCCAATACACAACTCGAAAACGCCAGGGATCTGAAAACGGAATATGCGGATGTGAGTCTCGAACAGATGGCTTTGGATTCCGAGATCACGTACGTCGGCGCACCCACGACCGAGTACGACTTCTCGGGTTATGAGGAGTACGGAATCTCGAACGGAACCCACCGTGTCGATGAAGTGCTCCGTACGCTGACACAGCGTCGGAGCGAGATCTCGCGCGAGTTCGAACTCAATAACATGGATCGCCGGATCAGCGAACTGGAGGCTGCGAAGAAAGTCGCGGATGAGCAGGTGGACATCGCGACCAAACAGAAGGAGGCCGCCGATATCCAAAAAAATATCGCCACGCTGCGCAAGCAGCAGGCCGAGCAGCAACTGGCGCTATTCGACTCGCAGGAATTTACGCCTGACCTCTGGAACCGCCTGGCGAACGAGATTCGCCAGATATCCCAGTCATACCTCAGCCAGGCTATCGTGATAGCCCGGTTGATGGAACAGGCTTACGAGTACGAGGTCGGTAAGGCGGTGAATATCATCAAGCCATCGTATGCTCGAAACGACCTTGCCGGTCTTCTGGGCGGCGATTTTCTGCTTCAGGACATCGATTCGTTTACTTTCATGCGGATTATCCTCGGCGAGAAAAAACAGCCGATGAAGGAAATCATTTCTCTGGCGGATCGCTACCCGGTCCAGTTCCTCCGCGATTTTCAGCGGACGGGGACCATGGGTTTTCGTACCGAGCTGAGCGATTTCGACCGGAACTACCCCGGCGCCTACCTGCAGCGCATCAAGCGCGCCGAGGTGATTGTCGAAGGATTGATCGGCCGCGGCGGAATACACGCGAGCCTGACCAACACCGGACTCTGTCTGTCGCGAATGCGCAATGGAGGCATCAAGATGCGGCTGCTACAGCCGGAAACGCTGCTGGTGTCGCAATACCGCATTGCTGCGGACGCCGTGATCTTCACGCCGGATGTTGAGATGCTGGGCATTTTCGAACACAGCCCGGTCTCAACCTCATGGATCTTCGAGCTCAATCCTGCGGCAAACGACATCATCCTGAACTACATTACCGACATAAAGCTCGTGCTCTATTACGAATCTTTTTTTGATCCGAACCTGAAGCCGAAGGTACTGGAAGAACTCGCGGTCGAGCAGATGAATGCCGGGCGCCGCACCGTTGCACTCCGGTACGAGCTTTTCGACGAGTTCTTCGCGTTTCAGGATACGGGCGAGGTGACGTTCACGCTTCGCTCGACCATGCTGCCGTTCTATCACCTGGATCCGCGCGTGCGCGAACTCACTTTCCTGATCGAAACGGACGAGGGCGTAACGCCCGAGAACCTGGTCGTCAAGGTATCGACCGCCGACGGCACTTCCGCGACCCAGGCCACGACTGCGGACGGCGCGCTTTCGACAGGTGGGTCGAACCCGCTCAATGCGTTCATCGGCAAGCCGTGGTTGCAGGAGTGGAAAATCACAATTCCGGTGGCGGAGAACCAGGCCCGGTTCGATGCCGGCTTTGAATGGTCGCAAGTGCAAAACATCGTGATGACCGCGGAGTACGAGTTCACGCCCCGTCGCATTCCCGGCCAGCCATACATGTTGCTGCTGGATCGCTTCGATTCGGACACGCTTGCGGATTTCGACATTGTCGACGATCCGCAGGCCACGGTGTCGGCGCCATCGGAATGGGTCTTCAATGCTGAAGCGCGTCGCATCGATCAGCTGTCGGATATACATGGGGGTGCGTTCGGAACCGACGCGACCGGACCTGACAAGCCCGGTACCTATCTCGTCCGGAAAACAACGTCCGAACTGCCGGCGGTCCAGAATTGCATCGTGGTCGCCGACGTCAGTTCGGATGACAACGACGGTATCGGCGTGGTGTTTCGCTGGCAGGACGCGGACAACTTCTATTACTTTCTGATGGACCAGCAGCGCAACTATCGCCGCATGGGCAAGAAGGTGGCCGGCGTGTTCCAGGAACTCGATACGGCCGCGCTCGATGCGACTCGCGGATATGACGCGGATACGACCTATTCGTTGAAAATCCGCATCAGCGGATCGCAGTTGAATGCGTACCTGAATGACGAATTGGTATTGTCGGGGCAGGATGCGTCGCTACCCGACGCAGGGCGTGCCGGTCTTTTCTGCTGGGGCAGCGCGGGAGCGCACTTCGACAACTTCCGCATCGTCGATCTCTGAAACGGAAAGAGGATAGCCTGTGGCCAACAAATCGCCTGTCAATCGTCAATCCGTATCCAATCCAGCGGGCGGTGGGGACGTCCGCGGTTTGGGCGAGACGTTTCAGCCGGACCTGAACTCCGGTGTCGGCAACTACCGGGTCCCGCTCGACCTGTTGCCGGGCATCCGGAATTTCCAGCCCAGCCTTGCTCTCGGCTATAGTACCGGCGCAGGCAACAGCCCCTGGGGCCTGGGCTGGTCTCTGCCTTTTGCCGCCATCAGCCGCCGCACGTTTCGCGGCACACCCTCCTACAGGGACGACGATACATTCCTGTTTGCCGGACAAACGGAACTCCTTCCTGTGGGCCCGGACACTTTTCGGGCGTCAATCGAGAATGGATTCGAGCAGTTCAGTCGCACGGCCTCCGGATGGCAGGTTACGGAGAAGTCCGGCATGCGCCATACCTTCGGGACTACGGCCGAGAGCAGGATCGAATTCGACGATAATGGAACGACCCGAGTTTTCGCATGGCTTATCGAACGCACGGAGGACACTGCGGGCAACACGATTACATACCAGTATCGAACGGAACAAGGCCAGCGATATATCGAGGAGATTCGCTACGCCGTCTATGTGGTCCGGTTCGAATATGAGGCCCGCCCGGACCCATTTTCGGATTTTCGCAGCGGTTTTGAATTGCGCACTGCCCTTCGTTGCTCACGTGTCACGCTTCACGTCGAACCGCTGGGTCCAGCCGCTGTGCGGACGTGGACACTGGCGTACGACACCGAGCCTTTCTCGGGTTTGTCGCGTCTTCGGTCGGTCGCTTTTTCCGGCCATGATCCGGAAACGGGAGAGTCCGCGTCACTTCCACCACTCGAATTTTCCTATACGGAATTTGCGCCCTCCAGTCGCCGTTTGAGAAAGTTCGCGGCGGAAGCCGGCGCCGCGCCTCCCGGTCTTGATCAGCCGAATCTGGAGCTGATCGATCTCGACGGGCGGGGCCTGCCCGGCATTCTGTCGATTGAAAATGGTATGGCGCGGTACTGGTCCAACGTGGGTGAACTCAAATGGGGTCCGCCCCGGTCCTTGCCGCAGTTTCCGGCCGTCTTCTCCACAGCCGAAGATCGCGTGCAATTCGCCGATATGGACGGAAACGGTGCGGCGGATGTACTCGTCGGCAGCGGAACGTTGAGCGGCTTCTACCGCAATGAGGGAACAGGCGCTTTCGATGGATTCAACCAGTACGTCCGGTCGCCGCAGCTTGCCTTTGAAACAGGCGGGTTGCAGTTAATGGATGTCGATGGCGATGGCCTCGTGGATGCGATCCACGACGGACGTACCGGTCTTCAGGTATACGATAATCTGGGTTCAGCAGGATGGGAGCCCCCCCGGCTGGTCCCAAAGGACGACCTTGCCACGCCGGTTCCAAACCTTTCCTCGGGAGATTCCCGCGTCCGTCTCGCCGACATCAATGGCGACGGCCTTGCGGATGTGGTGTTATTCAGCAGCGGTTACTTCGAATACTGGCCTTCGCGCGGCGGGGGCCACTTCTCCGAATCGCGCAAGATGACCGCCGCACCGAGATTCCCGTATCCATTCGATCCGGCGCGAGTGTTCATCATCGATATCAACGGTGATGGCTTGGCCGATGTCGTTTTTGTGGGCTATGACGAGGTAACGTACTGGATCAATCAATCGGGGAACTCGTTTAGCGCTCCGCAGACGATTCGTTACACCCCACCGACTTCCCGCGCCGATACCTTGCGAATCGCAGATATGAGCGGAACCGGAACGGCAGGGCTTTTGTGGACGAGCCCGTATCCGGACTATCGCTATCTCGACTTTACGGGCGACGTGAAGCCCGGTCTGCTTTCGCGCATCGATAACGGGCTTGGCCGCGTCACGGCCATCGAATACGCGACCTCGACCGCAGAGGCAAGGCGCGACCGGGAGCAAGGGGAGCCATGGACGTCATTTCTTCCGTTTCCCGTGCAGGTGGTTTCCGCTGTTACCGTTGATGATTCGATCAGCGGTCTGCACAACGTGACCCGCTACCGTTATCACGAAGGCCACTACGACGGACATCGGCGTGAATTCGACGGATTCGGCCGATCCGAGCAGATTGAAGAAGGCGATGATTCGATTCCTTCGTGTCGCACTGTCTTTCATTACCACACCGAAGCTTCGGGACGGCCGGCCATTCCCGATCCCGAGCTTCGGCGTAGCCTGAAACGCAAACTTTTTCGGGTAGAGGTATTCGGAGAAGACGGCGGCCCGCTAGCAGCGGCTCCATACCGAGTGGAGGAGAGCCAGTGGACCGTACGTGTTGAGCAGACGCTGCCGGATAGCAGGCGAGTTCTGTTCCCCTTCATTGAGGAGACGGCGATATCGACATTCGAGCGCACGTCCGAGGCGCGTATCGAGCGTCGCATATTCTCGTTCGACATGTCCGGAAACGTCACCACCGAGGAGCGCCATGGGGAAGGGGGAACCAGCGCACCTATCGTCGCTACTCACGCCGAGTATGCGCTGGACCCGGCAGGGCGCGTTCGCGACCGAGTTTCCCGCATTGTCCAGCGTGACGGCGAAGGCAATTTGCTCAACGAAGTGCGCCAATACTATGACGGCGCCGCATTCCAGGGCCTGGCGCTCGGCCAGGTCACAAGTGGACTGCTCACTCGCACCGAAAAGGTTGCGCTGCATAAGGATGCGGCCACGTCCACATACGGTACTCATGAGCCAGATTTTGCCGCCTTGCAGTATCACGACGGAGAGGATCAGGATGGCAGACCCGCCTGGCTGTACGATCATAGACGGGTCAGCCTTGATGAGCGCGGTAATGTTCTGGTCAGCCGGGATGCACGCGGGAACGATACGATCTACACCTTCGACGAGTTCGGCCTGTTTGCCACATCAATCACCGATGCAAAGGGTTTTGTCGCAACGGTCGAGCACGATCTCCGGGTAGCGAGGCCGCGGCGGATGGTGAATCCTAACGGCGGCGTGACCGAGTCGCGCTACGACCCCTTGGCGCGTATCGCTGTGGTAGTAGCGCCCGGCGATACGCTCGCGATCCCCACCGTCACCTATTCATACGAGACCGCGACGCTGCCCGCGCTTCGCGCCGCCCATTATCGCGTCCTTTCGGGCGATACTCGTACCATTTCCGTCAACGAATATCTCGATGGAGCCGGAGCCCTGTTCCAGCGCCGGACCGAGCACGACGGTAATACCGTATCCGTCAGCGGACAGGCCGTTCCCAATGCCCGGGGTAAAACAGCCGAAAAATTTGAATCCTTCTACGCGGAAGGATTGGAGTTCCAGCCGTATTCGGCCGATCCCTCTGCGCCACGGCGCAGCTTTTTCTTTGACCCATTGGGGCGCGCGATTCGCACATTGCATCCGGATGGAGGTCAATCCGGCGCGGAGTATGGGACGTTTGACACGCTGTTTTCGGATGCGGGGGATAACGACCCTGCCATGGCGGATTCGTTCGGGACACCGCGGCGCGAGATCTACGACGCCTGGTATCGTTTGGTGGCAGTAGAAGAGCGGGACCAGACCTCGGTCCGCACCACCAGCTACGAACTTGACGCCACCGGCCGTTTGCGGCAGATCACCGATCCCCGCGGAGTAATCCTTAGCCGCACCACTCGCGATCTTACGGGACAGGAGATCTCGATCGATCACGTGGACGCGGGCCGTCGCCTGCTGGCTTATGATGCCATCGGCAACCTCGCGCTGCAGGTGGATGGGGCCGACGAACCGATCAATCGCAGCTACGATGAACTGAATCGCATCGTCGGGACGGCTTATGGGGGAGCCGAGCCGGAGATGTACTTCTACGACGCTGGGGCGGGCGCAAATCTGACGGGCCGGTTGGCACGCTCGATCGACCCCGCGGGCGAGACCACCTACAGCTACGATTCCCGCGGCAATGTAGTCGAGCGCTCGCGCATGGCGCCGGGCCAGACAGAAGCACTGACGCTGACCTATTCATTCGACCGCATCGGCCGCATGACCCGGTTGACCTATCCCGATGAAGCCGCTATCGATTTCGAGTATTACTCGGGATTTCTGCTTCGGCGCATTCCGGGATTTGTGAACGCAATCGAATACACAGCTGCTGGTGTGCGGACGGGAATGGATTATCAGAACGGGGTCCGGACTGAATACGGCTATGATCCGGCTTCTCTTCGGCTGCGGGAGATCCGGACGTTCCGACCCGATACAGGAGCCGTGTACTTTCATACCCGTTACGATATCAGTACGGTCGGGAATGTTGCGTCAATCGAGGATCTGCGGCCCGGTACGCCGGGATTTGTGCGGACGCAAAGCTTCGGATACGATGCATTCCATAATTTGCTGGAGGCTTCCAGTCCCGATCCGGCGGCAGGGTACTCGCATGTCTACGAGTATGACGCAGCGGCAAATTTTATTCGCAATCCGCTAATCAGTCCCAACCCGCTCTTGTATGAAAACAATGGCAATAGCAACCGGCTGAGCGGCTACGTAGATAGCGACGGCATTACTCCCGTTAATCTGTTCGGGTACGACCCGAACGGTAACGTCGTGTCCATGCCGGGGCGCACCCTGACATTTGATGCGAAGCAGCAGCTTGCGCGGGTGCAACTGGATAGCGGCGCTGATGTCGCTTTTTTCTACGACCATAAAGGTGTGCTGAGCCGGCGCGAAGCGACCGAAGCCGGTTCGACTGAAGTGACGCACTACGTTGACAACCTTTTCGAGTCGCGTGATGGTTCGGACATGCGCTGGGTAATGGCGGGAGACCTGCCGGTCGCCCGTATCTCCGGCGGCACGACGGTATTCATACACAACGACCATCTCGGCAGCGCGGTCATCTATACCGATGCGGATGGCGGCCTTTTGACCGAGGCCGCATTCCACCCATTCGGAAGCCTGCTCATAGCGCCGTCCGGTACACTGCCCCCTGCGTTTGCGACGAAAAGGCTGGATGCGGATATCGGCTTGTACTACTTCAACGCGCGCTGGTACTCGCCGGCGATGGGACGCTTCATTTCCCCCGATCCGCTCTACCTGTACCAGCCGGAACAGGGGCTCCAGGAACCGAAACGCCTGAATCCTTACGCATACGCCGGCAATAATCCGGTGCGCTATGTCGACCCGAGTGGGCTGGGCTTCTGGGACGTGCTGGGCGCGATTGTCATCGCCATTGCCGTGGTAGTCGCCGTCGTTGCCGTTTCGGTGCTGACCTTCGGAGTCGGGACTGCGATCGGGTTCGGAACGCTCCTGGCTTATGCCGCCGTTGCGGGACTTGCGGGCGCCGCAATTGGTGCTGTCGTTGGCGGCATTGCCTACGGCAGTTGGGAAGGCGCATTGCGCGGGGCGCTGATCGGATTTACCGCAGGCGCGAATGCCATGATCGGCGGCATGATCTTCGGGCCGATTATCGGTGCCGCGCTTGGCGTAATTACCTTCCTGTCGGTCATACCGCCAGTGGCAAAGAGCGATGTCTACCAGGGCATACTCGGCTGGACCAGCTACCTGATGCCGATGAGCTGGCCCGGCCATGCAATTGGCCTTACCTTGTTCGCCTTGAACGTCGTCGGCTACCTGGTCACTTTCGGGCAGGTGGATGCGCTACGGATTCGAGATATGCAGGTCGATTGGAAAACGGGGAACATCTTCACCGTGGGCGGATGGGTAGGGCAGCTCGACGGGAGAGCGTTCAACTTCGGCGCTTTCAGTTTCGTGAACACATCCCGGTATGTCGGTGGGGAAATCATACCGGCCACATTCGAGCATGAATCTGGACATATGCTGAGCAACGCGGCATTCGGTTTCTTCCAGGCAACGCGCGTGTTTGAAGGAAACGGGCTGGACAGTTTCTGGGAGCGCATTGCCGAAAGCAATGTGCCTCCGGGGTTGCGCGCCAGCGACCCCGTCACGCCGGAGCCCGATCGTCCAAAGATTCCCCAATGGGGCTAATGTTGCTTACGATGCCGATTCCGTGCGGAAGCTGTCATAAGAGCCATTTGCAAAGTAGTTATCACTGTTCTTTTTCTCAAAATACATGGCCTCGTCAGCATGCCGAAGAAGTTGTTGCGCCTCGTCACCATGATCAGGGTAAAGTGCAATTCCAATGCTCGGCAGTATGCAGAGGCTGCAACCCTCTACTTTGATGGGTTGGCCGATAGCACTGCGAATTTTTTTAGCGACATTCGAAGCGTGCTCGGGCAACTGGATGTTTTCGAGCAGCACCACAAACTCATCACCGCCCATGCGCGCGACGGTATCCAAATCGCGTACGCACTGCTTTAGTCGATTGGCAACCTCCTGCAGTAGTGCATCCCCCGCAGCATGACCCAAAGAGTCATTGACTTGTTTGAAATTGTTTAAGTCCAGGTAGAGCAGGGACATTTGTCCTTGTTCTCGTCGTGTTCTTGACAGCGCCATTTTCAGGCGATCGTATAAAAGTCCTCGGTTGGGTAGCCCGGTCAACCCGTCGTATTGCGCCATGTGCTTCAGTCGGGCGTGTAACTGTTTGTGCTCGATAGCTGTGGCAACTTGAGTGGAGACAAATTGCAGAAGTTCCTTGTCCTTTTCGGTGTAGCGTGCACCGTCCGGGTTGCTTTTCAAAACCAGGGCACCGATAGTACCCTTGTGCGAGTTGAGCGGAACGACCAGCCAGCACACCACAGTGCTGTTGTTGACAGCTCGTACTTCCTCGGGAAGGCTAGCCAGCGACTCAGGCTCCAGCAGCAGGGGTTGCCTCGTACGAATGACTTCTGCGCAGAGAGTACTGACAGACGTTTGCTGCAGTTCGGACGCCTCATCGTAGTCACCGGTGTAGTAGGGAAAGCTCAGCTGATTATTGCTCTCATCGTACATCGCCACGGCAAAATTAGTCGCTGACAGCAGTTTGCCGATTATTTGATGAATCAGCTGAAACAAAGAGAGCAGATCCTCTGCAGTATGCGCGGCTTCGGAAATGGCATAGAGTGCCGCCTGCATTGATTGGGCCTGCTTGCGCTCTGTGATGTCTCGTGCAACAGCAATCCTCAACTGATCGGCTTCGGACCAGCGGGCTGACCACATAATGTGCACCACTTGTCCATCCTTGCGTATATAGCGGTTCTCAAAATCACGTGTAGGATGTCCTGACATGATTTCGTTAGCCGCCTGGAGAGTTCTCGCTCGATCCTCTGGTACCACCATCTCCAGCATAGCCTTGCCAACCATTTCTTTCGGCGTGTAGCCAAAAATGCGTTCGCATGCCCCACTGACAAAGATAAAACGCCCCCCTCCATCAACAACGCAAATAGCGTCGAGCAGTTGATCTATAAATCTAGCCAAAGGTGGGTAAGTTTTTACATCCATATAAAGTCGTATATATATCCCGAAGCAGACGTCCTAGCGGAGGATAATGGTGTTGTTTTGCTACAGCTCCCACCTCATGTCATGTGTTAGAAAATTTTGTTCTAATGTATGCAAAAGAACTCCCACTCTGTGTGCTGAACAACTCCCAAATTTGGGCCGTAACGGTACTTTTGTTATTGGCACCGGCGATGACCAACCGCTATTCGCTATTCAAGCGACCCTGGCTGACCTACAAGCAAAGCCGCAGCCATGGGCAGCCAGGTTCGCAGAGGTGAAAAAGCATTACGTGCATTTTTTCAAGACGCTTGAGCGCGAGTCGGAGAACGAAGGTGACAACACCGAAAAAGTGACTCTATACGGGTGATTAAACCGTTCTGGTTGTTCAATCTTGACCAGATAGACGGCATTGACAAGCCATAAGCCACCGTGCAGCTTAACGAGTTTCAGCAGATCGCTAAGGGGATAAAACTCATGCCAATCATAAGCACGTTTTATGGGATTATAATTCAAATGTATTGGGACGATCATGCACCGCCGCATTTTCACGCGGTATATGCGGAGGATGAAGTAGTAATCGAGATACGAACTTTGGGAATATTGAGAGGAAAAATGTCACGGCGAGGGCTAGCGCTAGTGCTGGAATGGGCGCAGGAACACCGCGAAGAACTCATGGAGGATTGGGAATTATGCACACAACATCAGTCACCAAAGAAGATATCGCCTCTTCTATAGTCCCGCCTATACAAGTAAAGGCACCTTGGCGAGTAAAGGCAGTAGAAGCACTTGATGGCTACCGGCTGCACGTTCGCTTCATTGATGGACTGGAAGGCGAAGTCAATATGGGCGATCGGATACGCTCACCCCGCGCTGGTGTTTTTGCCGTGCTGGCCGACCGGGATGTGTTTGCCCAGGTGTTCCTAGAGCTTGGGGCAGTAACCTGGCCAGGCGAAATCGATCTGGCACCGGATGCCATGTACGACGAAATTAAGAAAAACGGGGTGTGGAGGTTGAAATAAAAAACGCAGCACGGCCAAAGCCGCCTAACCGCCTGCTTTCAGCAGGGGTTTAAACTACGAGAACATCGCCGTCGCCCTGCTATGCTTGAGAGGCCGGTTCGAACAATGGCAACGCCACTTACGCCGTGATCGGTAAAAATCCTTTCACATCCGGCTTTGCTCAATGCGTTCATTTGCAGATCCAGGTTCTGGTCCTAGTCGATACCCCCGCATAGCCGATTTTCATGCTTGATTTCCTTTATTCATTTCGCCACAGTCTTACGCCACGCCCGCAAACCTAAAAAAACAAGGCGTTAGCATTGCCGTTTCTAGTGTAGCAAAAGGGGGACTTTATGCATTATTACAAGCTACGCTCAAGCTATTGCTCATGCATATATGGTATTCACTTACCTACAGGTCGGTTTTCTGAGGTCCGGCGTCAAGTCCAAATACTGTGCCACTGCTTCATCACGGCGCAACAGGCAGCTTTGGGTCAGTTGCCGCCCCCAAGGTTCAAGAAAATATGTCAAAGGTTTAGCATGTGATTTTTTCCGTTTCGTGATCTAACCCCATAAAGTGCTTGCTGGCTGGAAAGGAAGCATGGGGCTTATATCAAGGCGGGTGGGTTCTCGCAGCAGACAATCTTGGGCCTTAGCGCGGTAGCCATATTTGCCATAATTCACCAAACAGCCGACGGGCTGACCTATTTCGTTTCAGCTTATTCATGCTAGCGATCATCAAAAACCAGCCGGGCTACGGGTGGCATGCCTTCTCGTGTAAAATCCTGTGTTTTCAACTTGCCGACTTACTAGATAGCCGATGCTTCAACTTCGGGGTGGCAACGCCCTTTCTCCGTTCCGCCTGGAAAAATTGGCGCACGCCCTTAGAACCGCGGCTCCGCAAATATCCCGCATTTATGCCGAATACTGGTATTTTTGCGCGACGGCACGCGATCTGCAGGCGAGCGAGGTTGCCATTCTCGAGAAGCTGCTCAAGTGTGCGCCGATGGGACAAGCCACCCGGCGGGCAGAACATGCCGAAGGTGAACTGCTGTTGGTCGTACCCCGTCCCGGCACCATATCCCCATGGTCTACCAAAGCAAGCGATATTGTCCACCATTGCGGGCTGGACGCGGTGGAACGGGTGGAGCGCGGTGTGGCTTTTTACATTTCGACAGGAAGCGAGGTTTCCACCGAGCTATCTCCCAATTCCAAGGATGCGCTGCTTGCGCTGATACACGACCGCATGACCGAGGCAGTGTTTGGCTCGTTCGATGACGCGGAAAAACTGTTCAGGCATTTCGCCCCGAAGCCGCTGAAAACGGTGGATGTGCTGATCGGCGGAAGAGAAGCGCTGCAAAAGGCTAACAGCGAAATGGGGCTTGCGTTGTCGCCTGATGAAATCGACTATTTCGCGGCATATTTCATTCGCATCGAGCGTAATCCCACCGATGTGGAATTGATGATGTTTGCCCAGGCGAATTCGGAGCATTGCCGCCACAAGATTTTCAATGCGGACTGGGTGATAGACGGCCAACCCCGGACGCAATCGCTATTTTCGATGATCCGCAATACTCACCGGCAGTATCCGCAGGGCACGGTGGTAGCGTACGCCGATAATTCTGCCATTATGGAAGGCGCAACGATCGCCCGTTTCTACCCCGGCAAGGACAACGCGTATGCTTATGCCGACGAGCAGACGCACATCCTGATGAAAGTGGAAACCCACAATCATCCTACCGCCATTTCACCTTCTCCGGGCGCCGCTACCGGTGTCGGTGGGGAGATTCGCGACGAAGGCGCCACTGGCCGGGGAGCTAAACCCAGGGCTGGCCTGAGCGGCTTCTCTGTTTCCAATCTGAATATTCCTGAATTTGTTCAGCCTTGGGAAGTGCAGTCGCAGGGGGGGTCCGATCATTCTTATGGCAAACCAGGGCGTATCGCATCAGCATTGCAGATCATGCTGGAAGGTCCTATCGGCGGCGCAGCGTTCAACAACGAGTTCGGGCGGCCCAATCTGGCGGGTTATTTCCGTACCTTCGAGGAAAGTGTTGCCGGCGAGATGCGCGGGTATCACAAGCCCATCATGCTGGCGGGGGGCATAGGCCACATTGCCGCGCGTCATTCTTTCAAGGACGAGTTTTCAGCTGGTGCGCTGCTGATTCAATTGGGCGGCCCCGGAATGTTGATCGGCCTTGGCGGCGGTGCCGCTTCCAGCATGGATACGGGAAAAAATGTGGAGAGTCTCGATTTCGATTCCGTGCAGCGCGGCAACCCGGAGATGGAGCGGCGCGCGCAGGAAGTCATCGACGGCTGCTGGCAGCTGGAAAGACGCGGCGAGCCTAACCCGATTCTTTCGATTCACGACGTTGGCGCCGGCGGTTTATCGAATGCGCTACCTGAACTGTTGCATGGTTCGGGACGAGGAGGCTCATTCAATCTGCGCGATATTCCCTCCGAAGAGCCGGGCATGTCACCGATGCAGATCTGGAGCAATGAGGCACAGGAGCGTTATGTGCTTGCGATCCGGCCCGAGTCGCTCGAGTTATTCGCGGCGATTTGCGAGCGCGAACGCTGCCCGTTCGCGGTGGTGGGCACAGCGGCGGCACAAGAACAGCTTGTCGTGACTGATCCCTTGTTCGGCGACCGCCCAGTTGATATGGATCTCTCGGTACTGCTGGGCAAGCCGCCGAAAATGATCCGCGACGTGACACATGTCAAAAAAATGCTGATGCCATTTGATGCGGCGGGACTGAACCTGCGGGAAGCGGCATACCGTGTGCTTCGGTTGCCCTCCGTAGCGGACAAGACGTTTCTCATCAGTATTGGCGACCGCAGCGTTGGCGGTATGACCGCACGCGACCAGATGGTGGGACCGTGGCAGATTCCCGTTGCGGATGTGGCGGTAACACTGATGGGTTACCGCACCACTCTGGGCGAGGCCTTCGCCGTGGGCGAGCGCACCCCGGTGGCGTTGGTCGATCCCGCTGCTTCGGCACGCATGGCGGTAGGCGAAGCCATTACCAATATTACCGCCGCGCAGATTGGAGATATAGGAGAGATCAAGCTTTCAGCCAACTGGATGGCCGCGGCGGGGCATCCGGGCGAAGATGCAGCCCTGTTCGATGCAGTGCACGCGGTGGGAATGGAATTGTGCCCCCGGCTGGGAATCAGCATTCCAGTGGGTAAAGATTCGATGTCCATGAAAACTGTCTGGGAAGCGGATACCGGCCATGCCGATGCTGCAGCACGAAAAGAAGTCATTGCGCCTCTGTCCCTGATCGTTTCCGCGTTTGCGAGAGTAGCGGATGCGCGTAAAACGCTTACCCCGCAATTGCGCACCGATTGTGGCGCGACAGAACTCATACTGATCGATCTTGGAGCTGGGAGAAACCGCTTGGCCGGTTCGGCGCTTGCCCAGGTTTACAAGCAGGTAGGCGATGAAGCGCCGGACATAGATGGTCTGGAAGGAGCTGACCGACTCAAGGGATTTTTCGCAGCCATACAGCGCCTGAATCGCGAGAACAGGATAATCGCATATCATGACCGCTCCGACGGCGGCGTGTTTTCGACCTTGTGCGAGATGGCTTTTGCGGGACACGCAGGCATAAGCGTCAACCTGGATCAGTTGTGTTTCGATGCGCTCGCGACCGACATCGATGGCAGCGAACGGGAACCGGAAGCACTGGGCGGAAGATTCGTGGCGCGCATCCTGTCTGTTCTATTTAATGAAGAACTGGGCGCAGTGATCCAGATAAAGACCGATCATCGCCGGGATGTGCTGGGTGTATTATCGGAAGAAGGTTTACGCGACTTGAGTTTTGTGATTGGTAGCGTTAATGGCGAGGATGAAATCCGGTTTCTGCGCAACAACAAGCCGGTATTCGCAGAGAAGCGCGTCGCCCTGCACCGCGCCTGGTCGGAAACCACTTATCGTATGCAGAAGCTGCGCGACAATCCGGAATGCGCGCAACAGGAGTACGACCGCATACTCGATGTCGGCGATCCAGGTCTGCATGCACAACTGAGCTTCGACGTGGATCATGACATCGCCGCGCCCTACGTTCATGCAGGAACGAGGCCGCGAATCGCAATTTTGCGCGAGCAAGGTGTAAATGGTCACGTTGAGATGGCTGCGGCCTTTGATCGGGCCGGATTTGCGGCGACCGACGTACACATGAGCGATATCATTGCGGGTCGCGTCTCTCTCAGTGATTACAGGGGCTTTGCAGCATGCGGCGGATTTTCGTACGGGGACGTGCTGGGCGCGGGGGAAGGCTGGGCAAACTCCATTCTGTTTAATCCGCGAGCTCGCGACGAATTTGAAACATTTTTTGCGCAGAGCGATACCTTTGCACTGGGAGTATGCAACGGCTGCCAGATGATGAGCAACTTGCACGAAATGATTCCTGGGGCCGAGCATTGGCCCAAATTCATACGAAATAAATCGGAGCAGTTCGAGGCGCGCTTCGTCATGGCGGAGGTTCAGCAAAGCCCGTCCCTGTTTTTCGACGGCATGGCCGGGAGCCGGATACCTATTGCGGTTGCGCACGGTGAAGGTTATGCGGAATTTACCGATGAAAGCGGGGTCTCAGTAATCGCGCCTTTGGTTGCGTTGCGTTTCGTGGATAATCGGGGCAAACACACCGAGACTTATCCGCTTAATCCCAACGGCTCTCCTCAGGGTATTGCTGGTGTAACCACTGCGGATGGCCGTTTCAGCATCCTAATGCCTCACCCGGAACGCGGCTTCCGGGCCGCGCAGAACTCGTGGCATCCGGGCTGGCGCGAGGATGCGCCCTGGATGCGGATGTTCAGGAATGCGCGTAAGTGGGTGGGATGAGCAATCGAACTGGGCGACGTGGCAGCAAGATAGGTGGCAGCAAGATATCCGTCGAGAATATTATCGTAGACTTCGTCATTCCGGGCTTGACCCGGAATCCAGTCCAGATCAGAAATGGCATGCTTGGAGCGTCCCTTATACCTTCGTCATTCCGGGCTTGACCCGAACCCGTCCAAACCGGCAAGGTGTGCCTTGAACGCCCCCGATAGCGCTTTCGACGGCATGACGTTTATACTGTTTGTTCATCGAATCAAATAATTTGGATAAGAGTAAAGGAGTATCCAGCTTGAAAATTTCCCAAAGCGCTTTTTTTGCCTCCTTTGCCTCCTTTGGCGCTTTCCTGGTCTTCACTGTATTTGCGTCCAGCGTTTTCCTTGATAACGCATCGGCACAGACGAAGCCCACGGCTAGCAAGGAGAAAGAACAGCAAAGCGCGGACTGTGTCCCGGCCGGAAGCTGGCTCGCCCCTGGCAACGGGAAAATTTCCAGCACGGAAGTCATTACTCGCGCCGCCCAACGTTCGGTAGTGCTACTGGGTGAAATGCACGATAACCCCGAGCACCACCGTTGGCAATTACAGACGCTGGCGGGCCTGCATGCGCTGCGTCCCGGCATGGTGATCGGTTTCGAAATGTTTCCGCGCCGTGTGCAGAAGGCGCTCGACCAGTGGGTGGCGGGAGAACTCACGGAATCGGAGTTTCTCGCAGCCGCCGACTGGAACGGGGTCTGGAGCACCGACGTCAATCTTTACTTGCCACTTTTCCATTTTGCCCGCATGAACCGCGTGCCGATGGTCGCTCTCAATATCGATACGCGTTTGAGACGGGCGGTTGCGGCGAAGGGTTTTGGTGGCGTTCCGGAGAATGAACGCGAAGGCGTGATGCCTCCCGCTGCGCCGAGCGAAGCTTATCTTGGTTACCTGCTGCCGATCTATGGCGAGCACGAGCGCGGCGGCAAGAAGCGGGCGAATGCAGGTCGCGATGACCCCGACTTTGTACGCTTTGTCGAGGGGCAACAGCTCTGGGACCGGGCAATGGCACAGGCAATACAATCCGCGGCGAATCGGCCGGGACATCCTCTCGTTGTCGGGATCATGGGGTCGGGACATATCAAGTATGGTTATGGGGTCCCTCACCAACTGAAAGATCTCGGTATAACCGATATCGGCACGCTGTTGCCCTGGAACAGCGGCACAGGGTGCGGAAAAATCAGTGCAGGAATGGCCGACGCAATATTCGGTACCGCATCGCCCTCTGTTATATCGCACGAACCCCAGCGGCAGCGTCTCGGTATCCGGTTCGAAATGGCACAGGATGGGGGGGCTCGGGTGCTGCAGGTGGAAAAGGGCAGCATTGCCGAGAAATCGGGTCTCCGCGACAGCGACATAATTATTGAAGCCGCAGGTGCCTCGGTCAAGCGAATGGAGGATATCGTGGAAACAGTCAAGCGTCAGGCGCCCGGCACCTGGTTACCGCTCAAGCTGAAGCGCGGGGGGGATACGATTGAGATTGTGGCCAAATTTCCGGCGTTGCCAGGGTGATAATGATGAGGTGGATGATGAGGCTTACGATGGGATCGCGTACGCTGGATATATGGAGAGGCGTCGCGTGTGTTCTGCTCTCGATTCTCGCCACAACAGGCGCATACGCCGCGTCCAGGGGCACGGACACCACCGATATCCACTATGACATTACCGTGAATATTGACCCCGTCGCGCGTAGCATCGAAGGACGCAGTGTTATTACGGCAAATACACCGGAAGAGCTGACCCTTGTGCTGGGGCGCCGTTTTGGAGTGATGCATGCGCGTGTTGATGGCACCAGTTTGGGACCTGCCGCAAGCATGGGCAAGATGCGAGCCTGGGGAATTCCAGGGATTTCAGGCGAGGGGCAGTTGCCGCGCCGTATCGAGGTTCACTGGAAAGGAGACCTCTCTGCGCTTGATGCGTCGCTTGATCATTCCCAGACGCTGGGGCGGGACGAGCCGGCAAGCGGCGAGGCCGGTACTTTTCTGCCTGATTCAAGCGGCTGGTATCCGTACATCGCGGGAAAGCTGGCCAGCTATCAGGTGAATATCGAGCTTCCAGCCGGGCAGCGCGGCATTGTCCCAGGCCGATTGATGGAGGAATCCGATTCGGACAAGGGATACCGTGCACGTTTTGAATTCCCGTCCCCTACGGGTGGGATTGATCTCATGGCTGGTCCCTACGCTGTCGAAACAAGTGCCATGCGTGGCGCGGGTGGTAAGTCGATCCAGTTGAGAACCTATTTCCACCCGCAGATTGCCGACCTTGCGCCTGCTTATCTAGATTCGGTAAAAGGATATATCGAGCTTTATGAATCCTGGATCGGCGAGTATCCGTTCACGGAGTTCAGTGTCGTATCGAGTCCGACGCCGACAGGTTTTGGCATGCCGACCCTCACCTACCTTGGGATAGAGGTGTTGCGGCTACCGTTTATCCGTTCCACCTCGCTGGGCCATGAGGTGCTGCATAACTGGTGGGGAAATGGGGTATATCCCGATTATGCGAAAGGCAACTGGTCGGAGGGGTTGACCACTTTCATGGCGGATTACGCTTACAAAGAGCGCGGAAGCCCCGAAGCAGCCCTGGATATGCGGCGGGGCTGGCTGCGCGACTTTGCCGCGCTTTCTCCGGGACAGGACGCATCCCTTGCAAGTTTCACTTCACGCACGCACGGGGCCACGCAGATCGTCGGCTATAACAAGGCAGCAATGATTTTCCTCATGCTGCGCGATTTGCTCGGGCGCGAAACCTTCGATCGCGCGCTTCATGCATTCTGGCGCGAGCAGCGCTTCCGCGTTGCTTCATGGGCGGATTTGCAGCGCGCATTCGAAGCAGCATCCGGACGGGATCTGACCGTGTTTTTCGACCAGTGGCTCACTCGTGCGGGGGCACCGGTTCTTCGCATTGCGGAAGCCGAACCTGTGAAGTCAGACTCAGGCCATCACCGTGTTACAGTCACGCTTGAACAAGGGGATCCCGCGTACCGGTTGCATGTGCCGGTGGCAATCCATACCGCCGAGGGCGAGGAGCTTCGTACGCTTGACCTTGAGAAGCCTCGTCAGACGTTCATGCTTGATATAGGCGCTCAGCCGCTAAAGGTGACCCTTGATCCGGACCTCCGGTTGTTCCGGCGTCTGATGCCCGAGGAGGCCCCGCCGATTCTGCGGCAAGTAATGGTAGACCGGACAGCGGCCACCGTTTTACTTCCGGAAAGCGGAGACGCGCGCGGTGCAGCCGAAACGCTCGCGACAAAAATTCAAAATCGTGCCCCCAAGCTGGTCTCGGCGACGGACAGTCCTCCGGTTGTGCCAACACTGGTGATCGGCCTGCAGGACCAGGTCGACGCCTGGCTTGCGCGGCATCAGTTGCCTGAGCGGCCTGAGATGGTGGGAAACAAAGGCTCCGCGCAGGCCTGGACGGTGAGACGGACCAATGGCGGGACACTCGCAATCGTATCCGCACGTGACCTCGCGTCTCTCGTTGCGGTGACACGGCCGCTGCCGCATTATGGGCGCCAGAGTTATGTCGTTTTTGACGGCGCGAAGATGATCGGGCGCGGCTCATGGCCGACACGGTCGCAGGTGGTGAAACTGGATTGATGGCTCAGGGCGGAAGCTTCAGAGCGGAAGCGGTAGACACCGGATTTGAACCAAATTACCTCTGAACGGTCTCCCGGGACTGTTTCAGATGTTATTTGTCATATTATTTCGTAGACCGGAATCATCACCAGTCAACCTTTCCGATTTCCCGACTTCGAAGCGGGTATTTTTGGTAAAATGAAGTTTAATTTATTAATTTTTTGGAGTATTTGATGGCCGTCGAGAGAACTCTGTCTATCATCAAGCCTGATGCGGTGGCAAAAAATGTGATAGGAGAAATCTATTCCCGTTTTGAGAGCAATGGATTGAAAATAATCGCGGCGCGGATGTTATGGCTGTCGCAGGCGGATGCCGAGGGTTTTTACGCAGTGCATCGCAGTAGGCCGTTTTTTAACGATCTGGTGAAATTCATGATTTCCGGACCAGTCATGGTGCAGGTACTCGAGGGCGAAGACGCGATCAGAAAAAACAGGGAGCTGATGGGCGCGACAGATCCGCAAAAGGCCGAGAAAGGAACTATCCGTGCGGATTTCGCCGACAGCATCGACGCCAACGCAGTGCACGGCTCCGACGGACCCGAGACCGCGGCGGTTGAGATTGCTTATTATTTTCCCGAATTGAACATTTATTCTCGATAGACCGGCCACGACTCAACTTATGACCGTTAATCTCCTCGATTTCGATGCGAAAAGCCTCGCGGGTTTCTGTATGGAAATCGGCGAGAAGCCGTTTCGCGCCAAGCAATTGCTGCGCTGGATCCATCGATCCGGCGAGGCGGATTTCGCCGGGATGAGCGATCTGGCGAAAGGGTTGCGGGACAAGCTCTCCGCAACCGCCGTGATTGAGCCCCCGCAGGTGATCGGCGATCATGCCGCTGCCGATGGTACCCGTAAGTGGCTATTGTCAGTGGGTGCCGGTAACGGTATCGAGACAGTTTTCATACCTGAAACAAACCGTGGGACCTTGTGTATTTCCAGCCAGGTCGGTTGCGCGCTGGCATGCACTTTTTGCTCTACCGGCAGGCAGGGGTTTAACCGGAACCTGACAGTAGCGGAAATCATCGGTCAGTTATGGTGGGCGAATAAAGCGCTGGCTGAAGCGTCGGGTGGCGTGTCCGGACGTGATCGCGCCATCACGAATGTGGTGATGATGGGCATGGGCGAGCCGCTGGCCAATTTCGAGAATGTGGTGACGGCGCTCGATCTCATGCTGGACGATAATGCCTATGGCCTGTCGCGGCGGCGCGTTACGGTTAGTACCTCGGGTCTCGTACCCGCCATGGACCGTCTGCGCCAGCGCTGCCCGGTCGCACTGGCGGTATCGTTGCATGCGCCCAACGATGCGTTGCGCGACCAGCTGGTGCCGATCAACAAGAAATATCCGATCAGGGAATTGTTGGCGGCATGCGAACGTTATCTGGAATCGGCGCCGCGAGACTTCATTACTTTTGAGTATGTCATGCTGGATGGTGTCAACGACAGCGTGGCTCATGCACAAGAATTGGTGAAATTGGTACGCCACATCCCTTGCAAATTCAACCTGATCCCCTTTAATCCGTTTCCCGATTCCGGTTACCGGCGTTCGTCGGCAGATGCTGTACGCTGTTTTCGGGACGTGCTGATGCAGGCTGGACTGATCACAACGGTACGCAAGACGCGGGGAGACGATATCGCCGCTGCTTGCGGTCAGCTTGCGGGAAAAGTGCATGATAAGACCCGGCGGGCAAGCCGCGGGCTTATGGAAATGGCAAGATGAGACACATGCAGATGCAGATGGATTTCTTCAGGCGCAGTGCGCACCCCGCGCACTCTGTGGTGATAGCGACGATTTTGCCACACGACGCAGGCACCAGGTGCTGCCCAACGGCGGATTCGAGTCATGGACGCCCCTGATAACAACGACATCGGTCGTAGAGCAGAAGCAGCGCCAGCGCCAATCCAGAAAGAACGCGGCCCGGGCCGGTTGCTGCAGGATGCGCGGCTGGAGCGCGGTTTAAGTATCGAGGATGTTGCGCGCCAGTTGCGATTATCGGTACGGCAGGTCGTTGCGTTGGAGGAGGATGATTACGACAAAGTGGCGGGTGGAACGTTTTTGCGCGGATTTGTACGGAATTACGCCAAGCTGCTGCAGATCGACTCGGCACCGTTGTTGCGGCAGTTGGAGGATGTGCTTCCGCCCCCTCCCGCTCCAACCATTTCCTATCCGAGCGAAGGTATTCCCTTCCCCTCGAATCAGAAAATGGGAAAGCGCAACCTGATTATTGGTGGAGCCGTAGTTCTGGCGCTGCTTTTGCTGATTTATGAAATTTATCGTGGTAGTGAGGCCAATGTCGAAAAGCAGCCCAGCGTGCAGGCCGAAGCCGGAATTGAGGGTGAGCAAGCCGCGACATTGCCACAACTTCAGTCGTCAGACGCAATGTCGAACGGTAAGCCCCATGCAATGTCGCCTGATATGGGAGACGGCGCGCCTGAGCAGCAGAGTATTCCCTTCTCTGTCCCGCCCCCGGTTCAGCAGATTATCCCTGGATCGCCGGGCGCGGTTTCTCCCCGATCGGAGAACCCTGGATCGGCAAATATTGCCGGGACGCCGGGTCCTGTCATTGGAGAAAACGGTGTTCATCTGATATTTGAAGGAGAATCGTGGACGGAAATCAGGGACGGCAGGGGCAGGCTGCTTCTTTCCCGAGTTAACCCGCGCGGGACCGAGCAAGTCGTGCACGGTACACCGCCAATCTCCCTGACAATCGGCAACGCCGCCGAAGTCAAGCTGGTCTACAATAACAAGCCGGTGGATCTGGCGCCTTTCATCAATGCCTATGGTGGAACGGCGCGCTTGTCGCTCAAATAGAATCTCAACATTTACAATATTCTTTATTCTTATATGACTATGTCTCCCAATACTTTCCCACAACGTCGAAACAGCGTGGGCGTCCGCGTAGATGGCATCAAGGTTGGCGGCGGTGCGCCGGTGGTGGTGCAATCCATGACCAATACCGATACGGAAAATGAAGTTGCCACTGCGGTACAAGTGGCGCAGCTTGCGCGTGCGGGATCGGAACTGGTGCGCATTACCGTCAATACCGCCGCAGCAGCGCAAGCAGTGCCGGGTATCCGGGCACGCCTCGACGACATGGGGTGTGACGTGCCCCTGATAGGCGATTTCCATTTCAATGGTCATAAGCTGGTGACCGATTATCCTGATTGTGCGAAGGCGCTGGCCAAATACCGTATCAATCCGGGTAATGTGGGCCATGGCAGGAAACGCGACGAACAATTTTCCATTCTGATCGAAACAGCCTGCAAATATGGCAAACCGGTGCGTATCGGTGTTAACTGGGGCAGCCTTGATCCCGAACTGCTGACGCGAGTGATGGATGAGAATGCGCGTTCCAGCGACCCGAAGGATGCGGCCCATGTAATGCGCGAAGCGTTGATTACCTCGGCGCTTGAAAGTGCGGCAAGAGCGGAAGAGATTGGGTTGGGCCGCGACCGGATCATATTGTCATGCAAAGTAAGTGGCGTGCGTGACTTGATTTCCGTCTACCGCGACCTGGCGGCCCGGTGCGATTATGCGCTGCATCTGGGATTGACCGAAGCGGGCATGGGCTCCAAGGGAATTGTTGCCTCTACCGCCGCATTGTCGGTGCTGCTTCTGGAAGGCATCGGCGACACAATACGCATATCGCTTACGCCCGAGCCAGGGGGTGACCGCTCGCGTGAAGTTATCGTGGCGCAGGAGATTCTGCAAACGACGGGATTGCGCGCATTTGTGCCGCTGGTCGCGGCCTGTCCGGGCTGCGGTCGAACCACCAGCACCTATTTCCAGGAACTGGCGGAAAGCATCCAGGGTTACGTTCGCAGCCAGATGCTCGTTTGGCGCGAAGAATACGATGGCGTGGAAAACATGACACTGGCTGTGATGGGGTGCGTGGTCAACGGGCCCGGCGAAAGCAAGCATGCCAATATCGGCATCAGTCTGCCTGGTTCGGGAGAGAGACCTGTTGCGCCGGTTTATGTGGACGGGCAGAAGTCTGTAACGTTGAAAGGCGACAATATTGCGGGTGAGTTCCGGCAGATCGTCGATGAATATGTGCAGGCGAAATACCCGAAGAAAGCTGTCAATGCCCAATAGAGGGATACAAGCCATTCGCGGGATGAACGACATCCTGCCTGAACAGATATACCTTTGGGAATTCTTCGAGCAGGTGGTACGGGATTGGATGGCGGCTTATGGTTACCGTAACATTCGCATGCCAATTGTCGAGCAGACTGACTTGTTCGTGCGTTCCATCGGTGCGGTAACAGACATCGTCGAGAAGGAGATGTATACCTTTCTCGATCATCTCAATGGCGACAGCCTTACCTTGCGCCCTGAGGGAACCGCGTCCTGTGTGCGCGCAGTGCTGGAACACAATCTTCTCTACGCGGGTCCGCAACGGCTGTACTATTCCGGTCCCATGTTCCGTCATGAGCGTCCGCAGAAAGGACGTTACCGGCAATTCCACCAGGTGGGCGTGGAAGCACTTGGGTACGTCGGTCCGGATATCGATGCCGAACTCATCGTCATGTGTGCGGAATTGTGGAAAAGATTGCGTATTTCTGGTGTGCGTCTGGAAATTGGCACGCTTGGCAGTGCCGAATCGCGGGCAGTACACCGGGCTCGATTGATCGGATATCTGGAGCGGCATCTGGGCAGGCTCGATGATGATGCTTCGCGGCGATTGCACAGTAATCCGTTGCGAATACTCGACAGCAAGAACGCCGAGATGAGGGAAATCATTGATGGCGCGCCACGGTTGATGGACGATCTGGATGAGGATTCATTAGCCCATTTCGAGAAGCTCCAGGAGATCCTGCGCTCGCAGGGAACAGACTTCGAGATCAATCCGCGACTGGTGAGAGGACTGGATTATTACAACCGCACGGTGTTCGAATGGATAACCGACAAGCTGGGCGCCCAGGGGACAATATGTGCGGGCGGACGTTATGACGGATTGGTGGAACAGATCGGGGGAAAGGCTGCGCCGGCGTGCGGTTTTGCTCTGGGTGTGGAGCGGGTGCTGGCGCTGATGGCGGAAAATGCCAGCGAAGTAACGCGTCCCGTACCCGACGTTTATGTGATACATCAGGGTGACGCTGCCGATGGCCTGGCCTGGAAAACGGCGAGGCACTTGCGGGACGAGGGATTCAAGGCAATATTGCATTGCGGTGAGGGCAGCTTCAAGGCACAAATGAAGAAAGCTGACGCGAGCGGGGCGCGCTTTGCCATCATCATCGGGGACGACGAAGCGGCAGCCGATGAGATAAGCATCAAGCCTTTGCGGGAAGCAGCAGAGCAAGTGAGAGTCGGGCTCGCGGAAGCAGCGGATCTGCTTAAAAGAACCTGAACCAGAAAATTTTTAATCGGGAAGCTAAATGGCAGCCTACAATCCGGAAGAGCAAGAAAACATAGAGGAACTGAAATCCTGGTGGAGCACATATGGCACGCTGGTGATTGTCGTTATAGCGGCTTTTGTCACCGGTATAGGGGGTACTCAAGCCTGGAATTATTACCAGAGACAGCAGGTCGAACAGGCAGCGGAATTGTATGACTCGCTGTTGCAGGTCCAGGGAGGTGGAGATCCCAAGAAGATCAGCGATGCCGCTGGTCTGCTCATGGAAGGTTTTTCCGGGAGCGGCTACGCCTCACGCGCAGCGCTGATTTCGGCCCGAGCCAGCCTTGATGCAGGGGATTTGCAAACCGCAAAAGGCCGTCTGCAGTGGGTGCTGGATAATTCGAAGGAAGACGAACTGAAAGACCTCGTTCGTCTGCATCTGGCCGCGGTATTGCTGGATGAAAAGAAATATGATGAAGCGCTGCGCATGCTGGAAACCAGACACGGCGAATCGTTTGACGGCCTGTATGCCGATCTCAAGGGCGATGTGCTGACTGCTGCGGGCAAAGTGACAGAGGCGCGCGCTGCTTATCAAATGGCACTCGCCAAGATGGGCGGGAAAGGTACCTATCACAATATCGTTCAAATAAAACTGGACGCCTTGTGAAACATCAGCTAACGAATTTTCGATAGAGAAGGCCGAATATACCCCGCTCGGCGCTCGAGGGCGGCGCGCTGGGGCGATTGTACATTCCGACCTGCTCAGGGCCTGAATGGCTGAAAATGGTCATTAACCGCACTAATCTTTCTCAGTAGTCTCCTTTCATTGTGAATTGGAACATGCCTGCAGGCAAGCCCGCGTCTCCGAACAAATCCCTGCTTCCACGTGAGACCGCAGCCCCCTGCGCCGAATCCCATGGCGGATCGACCCAGGGTATTCCCGGGAATGCCGGCTCGATTCGCCGGCATGCTTTGCTGCTGGCGTCGTCGTTCATACTCTCCGGATGTGCAGGCATGGTAGATATGGTGCGCGATGTGGCACGCAGCCTGGCCGATATCGACGTGTCGGGCGTCACCGATATGTTCGGTGGCGGACGTGTTGAACTGACTCCCGAGCAGATTGCCCAATTGGCGGTAATTCCTCCGGCCCGGCTACTGTGGCGGAACGAGGTTGAAGAAGGACAGGCCGCCATATTTGTGCCAGTGTTGGGCGCGGATGCGGTGTATGCGGCAGGCATGGATGGGCGTATGGTGCGTTTTGATCCCGCATCAGGCAAGGAATTCGGCATTGTCGATACCAAGCACCGACTGTCGGGCGGCATCGGCAGGGGTGAGGGCATGTTGCTGGTTGGAACCTTCAGAGGTGAGGTTCTGGCATTCGATGAGAAAACTGGCGACCCTTTATGGACGGCGTTGGTATCCAGCGAGGTATTAAGTCCGCCGCAGGCTGCAAACGGCATGGTAGTGGTTCGCAGTGGAGACGGTAGAATTTTTTGCCTGGACGCGAAAGACGGCAAGCGCAAGTGGATTTATCAGGGCGCCACTCCATCGCTTACGGTGCGGAGTTTTGCCGGTGTTTTGATCGCGGATGATAAGGTGTACGCTGGTTTTCCCGGGGGAAAGCTGGTAGCGATAAACATGTCCAATGGCAACGCCGCCTGGGAGGCAGCGGTAGCGCGACCGCGAGGTCCGACGGAACTGGAGCGGCTCGCGGATATTACCAGTTTACCGGTGATGGATGAACAGCAGGTATGCGCCGTAGCTTATCAGGGACGTGTGGCCTGCTTTGAAATTGCTACCGGTAACCAGATATGGACACGCGAGGTATCAAGCAACGCCGGCTTGGCCATGGATAAAAATTACCTTTACGTAAGCGAGGATCGAGGCGCGATGCTGGCTTACGATAAAAAGGATGGAAGCAGCATCTGGACGCAAGATCTGCTCAATGGACTCAGATTGTCTCCGCCGCTTATTCAAGATTCTCGCATAGTAGTGGGAGATTCCCAAGGGTATGTCAACATCATCCGGAATGATAACGGCGCCATTATTGCCCGATCCGCCACCGACGAGAGCGCCATCGTTACCCGTCCGGTGCCTCTTCCCAGCGGTTTCGCGGTGGTGCAAACCAGAAAGGGCGGAGTCTATGCATTTAGCATGTAACCGGCAAAATTCGGGAAATTCATCCACTGCTGCAAAAAATCGGCAATACTTCATCCATTGCTGCAAAAAATCGGCAAAGCATTACATTTCTCCTTCCGTGCCGAAGGATTGACGTTTTAAAAAAGAACCCTAGATCATGAAACCCACCCTCGTACTGGTAGGGCGGCCCAATGTCGGAAAATCAACGCTGTTCAACCGTTTGACCCGCAGCCGCGATGCAATCGTGGCCGATATTCCGGGACTGACGCGAGATCGCCATTACGGGCATGGCAGGCTGGGGGATAAGCCCTATCTGGTGGTGGATACCGGCGGTTTCGAGCCAACGGTGACGGAAGGTATTCTGCACGAGATGGCCAAGCAGACGCGACAGGCGGTCGACGAGGCTGACATGGTGCTTTTCATCGTTGATGGCAGAACAGGTCTGGCGTCGCAAGATAAGATCATCGCGGAACAGCTGCGCAAGACGGGCCGCAAGATCATACTGGTGGTAAACAAGACCGAAGGCATGCCGTCTTCCGTCGTTACCGCTGAATTTCACGAACTGGGTTTGGGCGAACCTTGCGCGATTTCCGCCGTGCATGGCGACAACGTGAATGAATTGGCGGAGTTAGCGCTACAGGATTTTCCTCAACCACAGGAAGACGAAACAAAAGACAAGCATCCAAAAATTGCGATCGTGGGACGGCCCAACGTCGGCAAATCGACGCTGGTAAATACGCTGCTTGGAGAGGAGCGTGTAATCGCCTTTGATCAGCCAGGCACCACCCGCAACAGCATCTATATTGATTTCGACCGCAACGGCCGCAGGTACACGCTGATCGATACTGCCGGTTTGCGCCGTCGAGGCAAGGTGCTGGAGACAATAGAAAAATTTTCGGTGGTGAAGACTCTGCAAGCGGTGGAGGACGCCAACGTGGTCGTACTGGTGCTGGATGCGAGCAGCGAAATTTCGGACCAGGATGCACACATCGCCGGCTTCATTTTGGAGGCGGGGCGTGCACTCGTGCTGGCAGTAAACAAGTGGGACGGCCTGGATGATTATCAGCGCGATATCATAAAAAGGGAGATCGCTCGGAAGCTGCCTTTTCTGCTCAATTTTGCCAAATTCCACTACATATCGGCCCTGCGCGGTACTGGCATAAAAGGGTTGCTTCCGTCGATTGACGGCGCCTATACGGCCGCGACAGCAAATCTCTCCACCCCCAAACTCACGCGGACCCTGATGGCGGCAGTGGAGAAGCAGCAGCCGCCGCGTTCAGGTATGTCCCGTCCCAAACTGCGGTATGCTCACCAGGGCGGCACTAACCCGCCTTTGATCGTGATTCATGGCAGCGCCCTTGACCATGTGCCTCCAACCTATCGGCGCTATCTCGAAAATACGTTTCGCGAAACCTTCCAGCTCGAGGGCACGCCATTACGGGTTGAATTCAGGACGGGACGCAACCCTTACGCAGGGAAAAGTCCAGCGCCTCTTAGCGAAGCTGAAGCAAAGCGGGCTCATCGGCGCCGACGATACGGTCGAAAAAAGTATGGCTAACCGTAAATCAGCTGAAAATAAGTCTCGAAGAAGTAGGACCGTTGAAGAAGTAGGGTGGTACTGATTGGTCGCCAGGACTCGGACCTCCGCATAAAGGTGCAGTCAAGATGAGCGAGGGGAATCCACAGTTGCCTAATGCAATATCCTCGGCACGCTCAAAATAAATTCCGGAATAGCGGCATCGAAGCGAAGACCATCTTCAGCAACCATCTGGTAACTGCCTTTCATTGACCCCACTGGCGTGGAAATGGCGGTGCCGCTTGTATATTCAAAGCTGTCGCCAGGTTTTAGCAGCGGCTGCTCACCAACTACTCCCAAGCCCCGCACTTCCTGTATACCGCCGCCCCCATCCGCAATAATCCAATGGCGGCTGATAAGCTGTGCCGGAACGGTGCCGACATTGGAGAGGACGATGGTATAAGCGAATACATAACGATCAAGCGCTTCGTCCGACTGATCCGGAAGATAGGTCGTATGCACCTTTACAGCAATCTCGTATTTTTTTTCTTCAGGCATAGTCAACATTGCACACTATTTTCCAGTTCACGGCAAGGGTGGGTATTCATAAATTAGCAATCACAAGTTCAAAAAATGGAGGAAAGGTATCTCTTTCCTAGCAAAGCTGTTGGCGCGAAGTCCTGAATTACGGTTAAAATCGAGTTTTTTGATCACAAGGAAGCCCTTCATGGCTAATTATCGCATCGCTCCGAGCATTCTTTCCGCAAACTTTGCCAAGCTGGGGGAGGAAATTACTGCAGTTATCGATTCCGGTGCGGATTTTATTCACTTTGATGTGATGGATAATCACTACGTACCCAATCTCACTATTGGTCCGCTGGTGTGCGATGCGATCCGGCCCCTGACGGACGCTGTTATCGACGTGCATCTGATGGTTGAGCCAGTGGATCGTATTATTCCAGACTTCGCCAAGGCTGGCGCCAACATCATTTCCTTTCATCCGGAGGCATCCCGGCATATCGATCGCACTATTGGGCTCATCAAGGAGCAAGGCTGCAAAGCCGGCCTGGTGTTCAACCCTGGGACACCCTTGAATTATCTCGACCATGTGCTGGAAAAGCTGGATCTGGTACTGATAATGTCAGTGAATCCCGGTTTTGGAGGACAGCAGTTCATTCCCGAGGCATTGGAGAAACTCAAGGCGGTGCGCAAGCGAATAGACCAAACGGGCAAGAATATCCTGCTGGAAATCGATGGAGGCGTGAAAGTGGATAATATCGCTGAAATCGCTCGCGCGGGAGCCGATACTTTCGTTGCGGGTTCCGCTATTTATGGGGCGGGTAAGGATAGCGATCCGCATCGCTACGATACAATACTGGCAGCTTTGCGCTCAGAGTTGGGAAAGGTTTGAACCGTTTGAGACCAACTGAACCAATGACGCCAGTAAAGCCGGATTTGCGAGCATTCATTCATTATCGCGGCTTTATTCCATTCCAACCACATCCCCTATAAGGGACAATACGACGTGAACAAAAGTCTTTCCCCGGTTACGGATGCCTCCGCGACCGAAATGGAATTTCCCCTACTGATCAAAGCCGTGATGATCGACCTGGACGGTACGCTTCTTGATACGGCGCATGATCTGGCGGCAGCTGCGAATATGATGTTAAGAGAGCTGGGAAGGGCGGAGCTTCCGCCGGAAACCATTCAATCCTACATCGGCAAGGGCATAGAGAGAATGGTGAAGCGCTCGCTTACAGGCAGTATGGATGGCGAGCCCGATACGGAATTGTTCAATAGAGCGATGCCAATATATGAGCGCGATTACGCGAAAACGCTGTGTATTGATACGCGGCCCTATCCAGGGGTGCTGGAGGGCTTGAAGGCACTGCGCGAGCACGGTTTTCGCCTGGCATGCGTTACCAACAAGGCAGAGGCTTTTACCCTGCCGCTGCTTCGTGCTACAGGGTTGCTGGGCTTTTTCGATGTTGTCCTTTCGGGCGATAGCCTGCCGAAGAAGAAACCCGATCCTATGCCTTTGCTTCATGCCTGCAAACAGTTCGGGATTGAGCCCAGCGAAATGTTGCTGATCGGCGATTCCTTGAACGATGCCCAGGCAGCACGCGCTGCGGGTTGCCGTGTCTTTTGCGTACCATATGGTTACAACGAAGGGCGGGATGTGCGGGAACTTGATTGTGACGCCATCGTTTCATCGCTTTACGAGGCAACGAAACTGATCCAAAAACTGTCATGATCAATAAAAAAACGAAAATTGGAAGATGCGCAGCCAAAGCCTGCCGCCCCGAGCGTCAGGGCTTTGGATGTTGGCGTGGCTAATACTTAAGCTCACCGCGCTGTGGTCTTCTTCTTTTTTGTTTTTTTCGGAGTTAAATCATGACCGATGCCGAATTCAATGCCCTTGCGGCACAGGGATATAATCGGATCCCTCTGGTCCTGGAAACCTTTGCCGATCTCGATACCCCTCTATCAGTTTATCTGAAACTTGCCAACCAGCCGTATTCGTATCTGCTGGAATCGGTGCAGGGTGGCGAACGCTTCGGTCGCTACTCGTTTATCGGCTTGCCTGCCACTACCCGCATAGAGGCACGCGGCAACCATATCAGTCTTAGCGGCGGCATGGAACGGCAAGAGATCGAATCCGTTGATCCGCTGGCTTTCATCGAATCGTATCTGTCGCGCTTCAGGGCGGCGCCATATCCTGGCTTACCACGCTTCTGCGGCGGCCTTGCAGGGTACTTCGCCTATGACACCGTTCGATACATGGAACGCAAGCTAGCTACCCGTCGAAATGCCCATCCTGATAAGCTCGATACACCTGACATACTGCTGTTGCTAACCGAAGAGCTGGCAGTGGTAGATAACCTTTCCGGCAAACTCTACCTCATCGTTTATGCCGATCCCGGCAAAGCGGGTGCATATCTCACCGCCAGTGCCCGCTTGAAAGAACTGCTTGCTAACTTGCGCAGACCTGTGGAGATCCCGGTTGAAGCACCCTGTAAATCGGGTGGAGCTGTTTCGGAATTCAGCGAGACAGATTTTATTGCGGCGGTGGAGCGTGCCAAGCAATATATTTTCGATGGCGACATCATGCAGGTAGTGCTGTCGCAGCGGACCAGCAAGCCCTATAGCGCCTCGTCACTGGCGCTGTACCGTGCACTGCGCAGCCTCAATCCTTCTCCCTATATGTTTTATTACGACCTCGGTGGTTTTCACGTCGTTGGTGCATCGCCTGAAATTCTGGTGCGGCTCGAGGGCGAGACGGTAACGGTAAGACCTATCGCAGGCACTCGCCCTCGCGGAAAAACCGTACCGGAAGACGTAGCGCTGGCGGCCGATCTGCTGGCCGATCCGAAAGAACGTGCAGAGCATGTCATGCTAATGGATCTTGGGCGCAACGATGTGGGACGTGTTGCGCAGACTGGCACGGTGAAGGTTACTGAAAACATGCAGATCGAACGCTATTCCCACGTCATGCACATCGTTTCCAATGTGGAGGGCAAACTCAAACCCGGCCTGAATGCGATGGATGTGCTGCGGGCTACCTTTCCCGCAGGTACCGTCAGTGGTGCACCCAAAGTACGGGCGATGGAAATTATCGATGAACTGGAAGTCTCCAAGCGCGGCGTTTATGCCGGCGCAGTCGGCTATCTGGGATTCAATGGGGATATGGATCTGGCCATCGCCATTCGCACGGGTATCATCAAGGAGGGCACATTACACGTACAGGCAGGCGCCGGTATTGTTGCCGATTCCGTGCCGCAGAGCGAGTGGATAGAGACACAAAACAAGGCTAAAGCGCTGTTGCGAGCGGCGGAAATAGCCGAAAGCGGACTGGACAGCAGGATCGAGTAGAGACCAATCCGTCAGTGCCTTATCCACTCGATGGGTGTATGTGCTCGCCTACCAAATCTAATCAAATTGGTTGCCATCTGGTCGCGATTACAATAAAAAACGTGGAGCGTATGCTAATCTCTGCTGACTATTGAATCGGCTTGAGTGCTTGCGTCTATTGCAAGCAATCACGGTAGCAGAATGAAGCCCCACTCATGTTGGTCGCCCCCTGCGGCTCAGATCAGAAATTCTCCAACGCCTATTACGGCCATTCATAAACCCAGTCAAGCAATGCATCCATTGCCGGTTGGGCATTTCCCGCTTTTGGATGATTGACGAAGAAAACCACAACTACGCGCCTACCCGATTTAGTAAGCACGTATCCTGCCATGGTTTTCACACCCTCCAGCAAACCGGTTTTAATATGCGCCTGCCCTGCGGTAGCACTGCCGTTTAGCCGTTTCTTCATGGTTCCGTCCACCGCGGCGATCGGCAACGAGGATATGAACTCCGGCATGACGGAACTTTCAAATGCGGCGAGTAGAAGCGCTCCCAGATGGTGAGTGCTGATGCGCTCGTTGCGCGATAAGCCTGAGCCGTTTTCGAGGATAAGTTCAGGGAAACTCATCCCTCTGGACGCGAGCCATGTTCGGATCGCGATGTCCGACTGGAGAAGGGTGGCGCGCGGCTTGCTCTCACTATTAGCCGCGCCACTGCCTGTGCTGATGATTCCACCCTTAGCGTGGGCAGCGGCGATGCCGTTAGTCAGGCCCAACGCAAGGTATAGTTGTCGGGCAGCAGTGTTGTTACTGAATTTATTAATGTCGCGAACAATGTCTGAAAGTGGAGGGGATTGGTGGATCTCCAATGGAGCTAGTCCTTCTGGCGCTGCCCCACTGCGTACGTTGCCGTGAAATATTCCACCTTGCTCCTCCCACAGTTGCCTGAACAGCCGGGCGGTATAGCTGGCTGCATCATGCACGCTGAGAAATAAAGTTTTTTCACCGCAATCGATGGAATAACTGCCTTTGAGCACAACTGAAGCTCGGCCGTTCCTGTTATCGGTGCGAATGTCGGGAGCGAGCGCGTCGCGCCATTCACTGCATCGGGTGTTGGTAAGCAGCAAACTATTCTTGAGGTCCAATGACGAAGGCAGCGGGTCGACCACGATTCGAACCGTTTTGCTTCCAGGTTGAGGAAGGAGCCGTAGCGCCAGAGTCCGATAGTTCACCAGCAATGCTTCGGGAGGCACGTTGTAGGAACGATGGGGCTTACCGTCGAATGCAGCCGGGTCGCCGTTGGGCAAATCAAAATGGCTGCTATCCAGCACGAGGTCTCCCGCAATTTCGCGCAATCCGGTCTGGCGCAGGCGCCGCGTGAGCAACCAGAAATTTTCAAGATTCAGCCTGGGATCGCCGTAGCCCTTGATTATCAGGTTACCTTGCAGCGCATCGTCCTGCATTATGCCGTCAGCGTATACTTCGGTTTTCCAGGTATATGCTGGCCCCAGCAGCTCCAAGCCGGCAAATGTCGTGACAAGCTTCATTACTGATGCCGGATTCATCGACACGTCTGCATTAACGGCTAGCAGTGGTTGGGCTGCACCAATCTCATGAACATAAATACCGGTAGAAGACTCGGGAATGCGCGCCTGTTTGAGCGCCCCGCGCACAGGCATGGGCAAATCATGCGAAAACCCGGGTATCGGCAAGAAGACAAGTGCACAACATAGAGCAGTGCGAAGAGCGATGGCCAGTTTTTGGTTGAGCAATTTGAAATTTATAGTCTGCCGGTTTCGTTCGACCTGTTCGGCCTGACCGACTCGCTCGACCTCGGGGCCAGCCTCGGATATGCTGAAATCCATCAAAAAGCGCGCATGGTTATTCCGATGATAGCGCTGCCGGTGATTTCACCGGCAGCGCCCGAAAAATGACCCGCAGTAAGCGTTGTGGCCGCGAAGGAATTATTCAGCGGATCTCCTTTCTAGCATGAGTCCACCACCCGCAAGGTTCCTGATATCAGCAAATCGATTTCCTGCTCATCAATGGTATATGGCGGCATGAAATAGACTGTATTTCCCAGTGGGCGTAACGACAACTCCTGCTTGAGAGCGGCTTGGAAGAAGTTTCCGGAAAAAGCGGGATCGGAGGTTTCGACCTCGAATGCCCAGATCATTCCGCAGTTACGAAAGTCTCTCACCTTGGGATGAGATGCGATCGGATGTGCCGCCTGGCTAAGATAACTCGCTGTGATGCGGTTGGCATCAATAATATTATCTTGTTCAAAGATATCGAGCGTTGCGAGCGCAGCCCGGCACGCCAGTGCATTGCCCGCATGGGTATGCGAATGTAGAAAAGCGCGCGCAGCCTCATCATGATAAAAAGCCGCAAATACCGCATCCGTAGTCATTACCATGGAAAGGGGAAGGTAACCGGCAGTCAAGCCTTTACCGAGGCATAAAAAATCCGGAACCATGTTCGCCTGCTCGCACGCAAACATGGTTCCGGTTCTGCCAAAACCAACTGCGATTTCATCCGCGATCAGATGTACCTGGTACTTATCGCACAGCTCCCTTGCACGCTTGAGATAATCGGGATGATACATCCCCATGCCGGCAGCGCCCTGCACGAGTGGTTCCACAATAAATGCCGCGGTCACGGCATGATTTTCCTGTAGATAGGCTTCGAGCGCAGTAGCGGCACGAAGCGCATAATCCCTGTCAGATTCTCCCTCCGGCGCATAACGCCAGTCCGGGGTGAGAACGTGCGCGCTGGGGCGCAGTAGCGGAGCATAAATATCCTTGAACAGCGACACATCGGTAACCGAAAGCGCGCCCACGGTTTCTCCGTGGTAGTCATGCTGCAAACTGATAAACCGATTTTTTTCTGGCCGACCGCTGTTGTGCCAGTACTGAAAGCTCATTTTCAGCGCCGTTTCCACTGCGGACGCGCCGTCGCTGCTATATGAACAATGACCGAGCCTGTTCGATAGCAGCCTGCTCAGGCGTTCCGATAGTTCCACCACCGGCTCATGTGTAAACCCGGCCAGCATGATATGTTCAAACCTGTCAAGCTGGTCGCGAATGGCTGCATTGATCCGTGGGTTGGCATGGCCAAACAGATTGACCCACCAGGACCCGATAGCGTCCAGGTAGCGCCTGTCGTCGAAGTCGTAAAGCCATACGCCTTTGCCCCGAACGATCGTAATGGGAGGCAGCAACTCATGCTGTTTCATCTGTGTGCACGGATGCCAGACTGATTTTAAGCTTCGTTCAGATAAGTATTTATTGCTCATCTACTTGAAATTCCCCGCAACAGCCCCTATTATTAGCACTCGTTAGCACTCGTCACTGTTGAGTGCTAACAATTTTGTAGAGAAACCAGAGAGCCACATTTAAATGTGGGTTCCTGCTGGGTTTCATCGTTTTGATTTTTTAAAACAGGAGAAAGAATATGCAGATTCGTCCCTTACACGACCGCGTTATTGTCAGGCGACTGGAAGAAGAACGCAAGACCGCATCCGGTATTGTCATCCCCGACAGTGCCGCGGAGAAGCCCGATCAAGGCGAAATTATCGCTGTAGGCAAGGGCAAGGTCGGCGACGACGGCAATGTCCGTGCGCTGGAAGTGAAAGTCGGCGATAAAGTTCTGTTCGGCAAATATTCCGGACAGGCCGTGAAGGTGTCTGGAGAAGAGCTTCTGGTGATGCGCGAGGAAGACATCATGGGCGTTATCGAAGGTTAGTTTTTAACGACACCTTACACAACATTTTCTGGAAATTAGGAGAAAAAGATTATGGCAGCGAAAGAAGTGAAATTTGGCGATTCCGCCCGCCACAAAATGGTAAATGGGGTCAACATATTGGCCGATGCAGTCAAGGTTACCCTCGGCCCCAAAGGCCGAAACGTAGTACTTGAGCGTTCCTACGGCGCCCCTACGATCACCAAGGACGGTGTTTCAGTAGCGAAAGAAATTGAACTGAAAGACAAGTTCGAGAATATGGGCGCGCAAATGGTAAAGGAAGTGGCCAGCAAAACTTCCGATGTAGCCGGCGACGGAACAACGACGGCCACCGTGCTGGCGCAATCCATCGTAAAAGAAGGCATGAAATACGTTGCCGCCGGAATGAATCCGATGGACCTCAAGCGAGGTATCGATAAAGCCGTTACTGCGACGGTTGCAGAGCTCAAGAAGTTTTCCAAACCCTGCACTACCGGCAAGGAAATCGCACAGGTAGGAAGCATCTCTGCCAATTCCGATCCTGAAATCGGCAAGATTATTGCGGACGCAATGGAAAAGGTGGGTAAGGAAGGCGTGATCACGGTGGAAGACGGCTCCGGCCTGCAAAACGAGTTGGAAGTAGTCGAAGGCATGCAGTTCGATCGCGGATACCTTTCGCCTTATTTCATTAACAACGCCGACAGACAGATCGCGTTGCTCGAAAGTCCTTTTATCCTGCTGCACGATAAAAAGATTTCCAATATCCGTGAATTGCTCCCCGTACTGGAACTGGTAGCCAAGGCTGGCAAGCCTTTGCTGATTATTGCCGAAGATGTGGACGGCGAGGCGCTTGCAACGCTGGTGGTGAACAATATCCGTGGTATCCTCAAAACCTGTGCGGTCAAAGCGCCCGGGTTTGGTGATCGCCGTAAAGCCATGCTTGAAGACATCGCAATTCTTACGGGCGGCACCGTAATTGCCGAGGAAGTCGGGTTGTCACTGGAAAAGGCGACGCTGAAGGAACTGGGTCAGGCCAAGCGCATTGAAATCGGCAAGGAAGAAACCACTGTCATTGATGGCGCTGGCGACACCCAAAACATCGAGTCGCGCGTGAAGCAGGTTCGCAATCAGATCGAAGAAGCGACCAGCGACTACGACAAGGAGAAATTGCAAGAGCGTGTGGCAAAGCTTGCTGGCGGGGTGGCGCTGATTAAAGTCGGTGCGGCAACCGAGGTCGAAATGAAAGAGAAGAAAGCGCGTGTCGAAGACGCGCTTCATGCGACCCGGGCGGCGGTAGAAGAAGGTATCGTCCCCGGCGGCGGGGTTGCCTTGTTGCGCAGCCGTGCTGCACTGGCCGGCATCAAAGGCGACAACGCTGATCAGGATGCAGGCATCAAGATCGTGCTGCGGGCGTTGGAAGAGCCACTGCGCCAGATTGTAGCCAACTGCGGCGATGAGCCTTCGGTGGTAATCAACAAGGTGCTGGAAGGCGAGGGTAACTTTGGTTACAACGCTGCCACCAGCGAATATGGCGACATGGTGGAAATGGGCGTCCTAGATCCTACCAAGGTCACGCGTTATGCACTGCAGCACGCTGCCTCGGTAGCGAGCCTGATGCTCACCACTGATGCTCTGGTCGCAGAAATGCCGAAGGAAGAATCCAACGGAGGCGGCATGGGTGGCGGAATGGGTGGCATGGGCGGAATGGGCGGCATGGGTGGCATGGATATGTAGGTTGCCGTCTCTGCTGTCAGCATGCAGCGTAATAAAAACCCCGCTCCGGTGGGGTTTTTTATTGGAAAGCAGAATCGAGTTGGTTGTTGTCGCGGCTTGTATCCAATGGTTCTTTATAACTTCATGAAATCGGATCTAAGATGCATCAAATTGGCCGAGGCTCTGAAAAAATTAATCAACTAGCGATTTGACGGTTATTATTGACATTGGCTCCCTACTATCGATTCGGTTGAGTCGTTCACAGTTTTGTGCGATTTGAATAAGAAGATGATGAGTGCTCCAACGTAACTGCGCAGTGTGGTAGTGGCGGCCATATGTTATTTTCATAATCATAATTATTCCTCATGACACCAGACCAATATTGTCAGGAAAAAGCCGTTCAAAGCGGTTCCAGCTTCTATTACAGTTTTCTTTATCTGCCGTTGGAAAAACGGCGTGCTATAACAGCACTTTACGCTTTCTGCCGTGAAGTGGACGATGTGGTGGATGAATGCACTGACGCGTCGGTAGCACGGACGAAGCTCGCGTGGTGGCGCCAGGAAGTGGCTGCCATTCGCAATTCGGGAACTGGAGACAAGCCCAGTCATCCGGTGACAAAAGCGCTGGCCGATGTGTCGCAAACGTTCAACCTTACTGCTGAGCGATTGAACGAAATCATCGACGGCATGGAGATGGACCTTAACTATAATCGCTATGCCGATTTCGACACTCTGCGTCATTACTGTTATCACGTAGCCAGCGTGGTAGGATTATGTTCTGCAGAGATATTTGGCTATCGCAATCCGGAAACCTTGAAATATGCGGAAGATCTGGGACTCGCATTCCAGCTCACCAACATCATACGCGACGTCGGTGAGGATGCATGTCGTGACCGCATTTACCTCCCTCAGGATGAACTCCGGCGCTTTGGAGTAACCAGCGAGGATATAATCCATTCGCGTGAGACCGATAGCTTCAGGCAGTTGATGGAGTTTCAGATCGAGCGAGCGGAAAGTTATTATGCCCGGGCTTTTGCAGCACTACCTGCCGAAGATCGCAAAAATCAGCGTCCCGGTATCATCATGGCGGCGATCTATCAAGCGCTGCTGAAAGAGATCAAGGAGGACGGCTGCCATGTCCTGCGGCAGCGTGTTAGTCTTACGCCGATGCGCAAATTATGGATAGCGTGGACAACCTGGATGAGGGAGTAATCGGGCTTCCATCCGGAATTTTGTTATATACCGAATAACGAGTTCAGGCTACGAAGGCAACAGGCGTTGATTGTACGCCCAACTGACGCCAGCAGCGTGCGGTACTTCCTGGTACTTCCTGCTTTGATTTCGTTACATTGCTGCCCTGAAACCTTACTGCAGCACTCAGGCGTCACTCATGTTGCTCCTGGTTCAGTATCTTCTGCCGTCATTTTCCAATCTGTAAATTAATTCCTTATGAATGAATTCGAGAACTATAGTGCGCCCAAGGATCTGCTCAAGGATCGCGTAATCCTGGTGACCGGCGCCGGGCAGGGCATAGGCCGCACCGCAGCGCTGGCCTATGCCGCCCACGGGGCAACTATTATCCTGCACGGGCGCAATATCAAAAAATTGGAAAGCGTCTACGATGAAATAGAGACGGCAGGCGGTGCGCAGCCAGCAATTTTTCCGCTTGACCTGGAAAAGGCCGAGGACAAGGATTTTGCAGCCATTGCGCAAGCCATCAAATTACAGTTGGGCAGATTGGATGGTATTTTGCACAATGCGGCATTGCTATTTACCCTGACTCCGCTTGAGGCCCAGACAATGGAGCAATGGCTGGCGCTGCTGCGTGTAAACCTCATCGCGCCATTTGCGTTGACACGCGCCTGCCTGCCGCTGCTGAAAGCTTCATCCGATGCTAGTGTCATTATGACCTCAGATACGCATGGTAATGTTCCTGCCGCATATTGGGGCGGCTTCGCGGTGGCCAAGGCGGGGATGGAGGCGCTGGTCAAGATTCAGGCCCAGGAATGGGAAATACTGCCGAGCCTGCGCATCAATACGTTAATCCCGGGGCCTGTGCATACACCGCAACGAACCAGGACGCATCCTGGCGAGGTCAAGCAAAGCTTACGCCAGTCGCAGGATTTGATGCCATGTTACCTGTATCTAATGGGACCCGACAGTAAAGCGGTCAGTGGCAAAACGGTATTTTGCTAGGGTTATACCAGGGATTTGAGAATAGGTCTTCCGTACAGGATTTATCCAGTTTCTATTATGGCTGCTGTAATTGGGAGAAATAGGTATAATTGACCGACGCCAACGAAGATAAATCGATAAAGCGGCATGCGAAAGTGGCGGAATTGGTAGACGCACCAGATTTAGGTTCTGGCGCCGAAAGGTGTGGGGGTTCGAGTCCCCCCTTTCGCACCAGGGATTTACAAGCGTTCCGAGCGGTGCCGTATGCAGGCAATCGCGTTCCCCTGGTTGCTAACGCTGCATATTGTTATCCACCAGTCAGGAAATACAATGCAAACCAATGTTGAAGACCTCGGCGCTCTGGAGCGCCGCCTTAACGTTTCAGTTCCCCAGCAGAAAATCGAGACGGAAGTTGAGAGCCGTCTGAGGAGACTGGCGCGTACGGCGAAATTGCACGGTTTCCGGCCAGGAAAAGTGCCATTGAAAATCGTTACGCAGCAGTACGGTCCCCAGGTGAGACAGGAAGTGATAGGCGATGTGCTGAAGAAAAATTTCAGTGACGCCGTGCGCGAGAAGAACCTGCGAGTTGCGGGTTATCCCCGTTTCGAACCAAAGACGCCGGAAGGCGATGCCACCCAATTTGAATTTAGCGCCACATTTGAGGTCTATCCTGATGTGGTTCTGGGCGACTTGAGCGCAGTCCGGGTTGAAAGGCCGGTTGTCAATGTCACCAGTTCCGACGTGGATAAGACGGTAGAGGTTTTGCGTCGGCAGCGGGTTCAGTTCGAGCCTGCCGGACGGCCAGCCCAGCCAGGCGATCGAATCAATATAGATTATCGCGGCGTTATCGATGGAGTAGAGTTCGTGGGTGGTCAAGCCGAGAATTTCACCCTGGTGCTCGGCGAAGGCAGGCTCCTCAAGGATTTCGAAGATCCTCTCATCGATATGACTGCTGGGCAGAGCAAAACGTTTGAAGTTACCTTTCCGGCGGACTATCATGGGAAGGAGGTTGCCGGAAAGACCGCTACATTTGAAGTGAAGCTCAACGGAGTAGAAGCTCCCCGGTTACCGGAAGTCGACGAGGAGTTTGCCATATCGCTGGGCGTCGCCAGTGGCGATATCGAAAAAATGCGGGACGAGATTCGGGCCAACCTCGAGCGCGAGCTATCCAAGCGGGTGAACACGAGACTTAAGGAACAGGTAATGCAGTCCCTGCTCGATACAACCACTATCCAGACGCCCAAAGCACTGGTGGAAGTTGAATTGGAGCGGTTGATGCAGGATGCCCGTAATGATCTCGTGTCGCGCGGTCTGAACGCGAAGAATGTGCCGCTGCCTCGGGATTTGCTTCAGGAGCGGGCGCAACGCCGTGTCAGTCTGGGACTGATTTTGGGGGAACTGGTAAAAGTTCACAGCTTGCACCCAAAACCGGAACAGGTGCGTGCGGTGGTTGAGGATCTGGCCCAGAGCTATGAAAACCCGGCCGAGGTGGTTAAATGGCATTATTCCGCACCGGATCGGCTTAACGAAGTCGAATCGGGGGCGTTGGAAGACAACGTGGTGACGTGGGTGCTGGAAAAGGTCATGGTGGTGGATAAGCAGATGACTTTAGACGAGCTAATGGGAAGATCATGACATGATGCAACAATTGGACTGGAAACAGCGCAATCTCGAGCCGAGCGGTTTGGGTCTGATTCCCATGGTGATCGAAACCAGCGGGAGGGGAGAGCGCGCTTACGATATTTACTCTCGGTTATTGAAGGAAAGGGTCATATTTCTGGTTGGTCCGGTAACCGAGGCTTCCGCCAATCTGATCGTGGCGCAGCTTCTGTTTCTGGAGTCGGAAAACGCGGATAAGGATATTCATTTTTATATTAATTCTCCCGGCGGTCTGGTTTCGGCCGGGATGGCTGTTTACGATACCATGCAGTTTATCAAACCGGATGTCAGTACGCTCTGCATAGGGCAAGCGGCGAGCATGGGATCTTTGCTGCTGACAGCCGGCGCAAAGGGCAAGCGCTTTTGTCTCGCCAACTCGCGCGTTATGATCCATCAGCCGCTGGGCGGCTTCCAGGGACAGGCATCGGATATTGAAATACATGCCAAAGAAATTCTGTTTCTAAAAAACCGGTTGAATGAGCTGCTGGCAAAGCACACCGGGCAGAGCATAGAGACTATTGAGCGAGATACCGATCGGGATAATTTTCTGAGCGCCGAGAAGTCAGTGGAATACGGACTGATCGATGCTGTGCTAACCTACAGAAACGAGAGTACGAGTTGAGATACATGGAGCCATGGGGGAGTTGATTATTAGCTACGGGCGCAACGGCTCGGATAATGCGGGATAAAACTATGTCAGAGAAAACTGGCGGGGAAAAACTGCTTTATTGTTCCTTCTGCGGCAAGAGTCAACACGAAGTAAAGAAGCTCATCGCGGGTCCATCGGTATTTATTTGCGACGAATGTATCGAGCTTTGCAACGATATCATTCGAGAGGAAATACAAGGCGCGGAAGCCGCCAAGCTTACCAAGTCCGATTTACCGGTCCCACATGAAATCCGCCAGATTCTCGATCACTACGTGATCGGGCAGGAGCAGGCCAAAAAAATTCTTTCGGTAGCGGTGTATAACCATTACAAGCGCCTGAGAAATCTGGCGAAATCAGGGGACTCCGACGATATCGAGCTCGCAAAGAGCAACATCCTCCTCATCGGTCCGACGGGTTCGGGCAAGACTTTGCTCGCCCAGACGCTGGCGCGGCTGCTCGATGTGCCTTTTGTCATGGCCGACGCGACAACACTTACCGAAGCAGGCTATGTGGGCGAGGATGTCGAAAATATCATCCAGAAGCTGCTTCAGAAATGCAATTACGATGCAGAAAAGGCCCAGCAGGGGATCGTCTATATCGACGAAATCGACAAGATCTCGCGTAAGGCAGATAACCCGTCGATTACACGGGATGTCTCGGGTGAAGGCGTGCAACAGGCTCTGCTCAAGCTGATAGAGGGGACTATTGCCTCGGTGCCGCCTCAGGGAGGCAGAAAACATCCCAATCAGGAATTTGTCCAGGTCGACACTACAAACATCCTTTTCATTTGCGGGGGTGCATTTGACGGACTCGACAAGGTAATACGCGCCCGCTCCGAGAAGGGTGGGATAGGTTTCAGCGCCAATGTGAGAAGCCAGGACAATCGCAAGGATTTCGGCGCGGTGTTACGTGGCGTAGAGCCGGAAGATCTGGTCAAGTATGGACTGATTCCGGAATTCGTCGGCCGCCTGCCGGTGGTTGCAACCCTGGAAGAACTGGATGAGTCAGCGTTGATTCAGATTTTGACCGAACCAAAGAACGCACTTATCAAACAGTATCAGAAAATGTTTCACATGGAAGGGGGCGTCGATCTCGAATTTCGGGACCAGGCGCTCAAAGCGATAGCCAAGAAGGCGCTTGCGCGCAAGACCGGCGCGCGAGGCCTGCGCTCCATTCTGGAAAATGCCTTGCTCGATACCATGTTCGATCTGCCATCTTTGGAAAATGTCGCCAAGGTAGTGATTGATCACGGCTCAGTCAATGGCGATATCAAGCCCATTCTGATTTATTCGGATAAACCAAAGGTAGCCAAGAGCTGTTAGGTCCGAGTTCTGTAGCTTGTCTGGTCCGTTGCCTTGAATTTTCTTGCGGCGTCCCCATAACTCTTGTTTGTTTCTTATAGGTGAGCCGATATGTCTTCTCAACTGAACGATCCCAACCAAATTTCGCTACCGCTATTGCCATTACGCGACGTCGTTGTCTTTCCGCATATGGTGATTCCTCTTTTCGTCGGACGGCCTAAATCCATAAAGGCACTGGAAATCGCAATGGAGGCCGGCAAGAGTATTCTGCTGGTGGCCCAAAAATTCGCGGCCAAGGACGAGCCGGCCCCGGAAGACCTGTACGGCGTATGTACTGTAGCAAACCTGCTGCAAATGCTTAAGTTGCCTGATGGCACTGTCAAAGTGCTTGTGGAAGGCGGTCGCCGGGCGCGTATCATGAAGGTAACCGATGATGGCGCGTATTTCTCGGGCGAAGCCGCATTACTGCCCCCGGATGCGGTAGACAATCATGAAGTTGAAGCAATGCGGCGCGCAATGCTGGCGCAGTTCGACCAGTATGTGAAGCTTAACAAGAAGATTCCACCCGAAATACTGACGTCACTTAGCGGCATAGATGAAGCAGGACGTCTGGCCGATACAATCGCGGCTCACTTGCCTTTGAAACTCGAGCAGAAACAGGAAGTGCTGGAAATTTTTGATGTGCCGAAGCGTCTGGAGCATCTTCTGGGACTACTTGAAACCGAACTAGACATACTTCAGGTGGAAAAGCGCATTCGTGGGCGGGTGAAGCGTCAGATGGAGAAAAGCCAGCGCGACTATTACCTCAACGAGCAGGTCAAGGCCATCCAGAAGGAACTGGGCGAAGGCGAAGACGGCGCTGATCTGGAAGAGATCGACAAGAAAATACAATCGGCTCAAATGTCCAAAGAGGCACGTTCCAAGGCAGAGGCGGAACTGAAAAAATTGCGCCTGATGTCGCCTATGTCGGCCGAAGCGACGGTGGTTCGTAATTACATCGATGCTCTGGTAGCGCTACCTTGGAAGAAAAAAAGCAAAATCAGCAAAAACCTGGGCGCCGCTGAAGTGGTGCTGGAGCAGGATCATTATGGCCTCGAAAAGGTCAAGGAGCGTATTGTCGAGTATCTGGCTGTGCAACAGCGCGTGGATAAGTTGAAGGCGCCTATTCTTTGCCTTGTGGGTCCGCCAGGGGTGGGGAAGACTTCACTGGGACAGTCCATAGCGCGAGCCACTAACCGCAAATTCGTGCGTATGTCTCTTGGCGGGGTTCGCGACGAGGCCGAGGTGCGCGGCCATCGCCGTACTTATATCGGTTCGATGCCTGGCAAGATTCTGCAAAACATGACCAAGGTAGGTGTCAAAAACCCGTTATTCCTGCTTGACGAAGTGGACAAGATGGGGATGGATTTTCGCGGTGATCCGTCATCGGCACTGCTGGAAGTGCTCGATCCGGAGCAGAATAATTCGTTTGTGGATCACTATATCGAGGTTGAGTACGATTTATCCGATGTCATGTTTGTCGCCACCGCCAACACCCTGAATATACCGCCGGCGCTGCTCGACCGAATGGAGGTGATAAGGCTGTCGGGCTATACCGAGGATGAGAAGCTCAACATTGCAACACGGTACCTGCTGCCCAAACAGATAAAAAACCATGGCTTGAAAGAAAACGAACTGGCAGTGTCAGAATCCGCTTTACGCGACATCACGCGCTATTACACGCGGGAGGCGGGGGTACGTGCCATGGAACGGGAAATCTCCAAAATATGCCGTAAAGTGGTAAAAGCGTTGCTGCTGAAAAGTGACCAGAAAAAGATTACTGTGAGCGGCCGAAATCTGGACAAGTATCTGGGTGTGCGGCGCTATACATATGGTGTTGCGGAAGAAAAAAATCAGGTCGGGCAGGTCACAGGTCTCGCGTGGACTGAGGTTGGCGGGGAATTATTGACTATTGAGGCGGTAGTATTGCCGGGCAAGGGAAAAACCATCACAACCGGAAAATTGGGTGAAGTAATGCAGGAATCGGTTCAGGCTGCACTATCAGTGGTGCGCAGCCGTTCAAGAACGTTGGGTATCGTCGATGATTTTTACCAGAAGAACGATATTCATATCCACTTGCCGGAGGGTGCGACGCCCAAGGATGGCCCAAGCGCAGGGATCGGTATCTGCATTGCCATGGTGTCGGCTCTGACAGGCATTCCAGCGCGGGCGACCGTGGCAATGACGGGCGAAATCACGTTGCGCGGCGAAGTGCTTCCTATTGGTGGACTCAAGGAAAAGCTGCTGGCAGCGCATCGCGGGGGCATTAAAACTGTACTGATCCCTGAGGACAACGTCAAAGACCTGACGGAGATTCCCGAGAACATTAAAAATAGATTGGATATTCATCCGGTTAAATGGATAGATGAAGTGCTGGATCTGGCCCTGGAGCGCAAGCCGGAAGCGCTTCCCTCTGCAGCGTCACCGGTACCCGGTCCCGGTCCTGTTGCGGTAGAGGGCGATGCGAGAAGCACGGTTATCAAGCATTGAGTTGCCAAACTGTTTTTCTGTATTATGTTGCTTGGCCCGGTGAAACTACTCTTCGTATAGACGAACTGACTTTCGGTCGTTTTGGATGAGATTTCGCGGCAAATCGCTGCATGAAAGGTTTTTCGAAATATTTCCACAATTGCTTGACCAAGCACAAACGGCTTGATATAAAACCGATTGCAGGGTTTTTGTAACTCTTTTAACAATAACGAAAGGGGAATCACGTGAACAAATCTGAACTCATCGATGCCATTGCCAAGTCGTCCGACATTTCCAAAGCCTCTGCGGGAAATGCTCTAGATGGTGCATTGTCGGCTATCAAAGCCGCCCTTAAAAAAGGCCAAAGCGTTACCCTGGTGGGATTTGGCACATTCAAAGTAGGTGAGCGAGCGGCCCGCACCGGCCGTAACCCGCGCACCGGCGCAGCTATCAAAATCGACGCTACAAAGGTTCCAAAATTCACCGCTGGCAAGGCGCTCAAGGATGCAGTAAACTAGCGTTTTTCGGACGGGGTGCTTAGCTCAGTTGGTAGAGCGTCGCCCTTACAAGGCGAATGTCGGCGGTTCGACCCCGTCAGCACCCACCAACGGGTCGTTATTGTTGGAGTGGTAGTTCAGTTGGTTAGAATACCGGCCTGTCACGCCGGGGGTCGCGGGTTCGAGTCCCGTCCACTCCGCCAGATTTTGCGCTAAACCAGGGCGAACGCAAGTTCGCCTTTTTTATTCGTTTTTTGTCCATTAATGTTTGATTTTGTCCATAAAAAGCGACGTATAGTCCAGATCATCCTGGCACTGGCTCTACTGCCATTTTTGTTCTGGGGACTTGAGTCGTATCAAGGTAACGACGGCGGCGACCATGTTGCGCAAGCAGCAGGAGAAAAAATTTCCCGGGAGGAATTCGCTCAGGCGCTACGCAACCAGCAGGAAAACCTGCGGGCTACCATGGGGGAAAACGTTAACGATACCATGCTGGACTCCCCGGAAGTGCGATCCGCAGTATTGGAAGGCCTGATTCAACAGCGATTACTGAGGCATGAGGCATCACGTGTTGGGCTGACTGTGCCGGATTCCCAACTGGTGGAGGCGATACAAAATATTTCAGCGTTTCAGGAAGACGGAAAATTCTCGAAACAGCGCTACGAAGAATTGCTGCGTGGGCAGGGAATGAACCCGAAAGTATTTGAAGCGCGCGTGCGCCAGGAACTGATGCGGCAGCAACTGCTTGCTCCCTATAGCGAAAATGGCTTCATTTCCGATTCAGTAGCAGAAAGAGTTATACGACTGAGTGAAGAGAAACGCGAAATCAGCCTGGCTGAAATACAGCCGGAGCAATTCCTGCGGCAGATTAAACCGGACGATGCGGCCATCAAAACCTATTATGATACCCATCAGGCCGAGTTTCAGCTGCCGGAACAGGTGCAGGTCGAATATTTAGTGTTATCACTGGATGAGTTGATTAAACAGTCGCACGTCAGCGATGAAGAAGCAACCAGGTATTTCGACGAACACAGGGACGAATTTGGGCAGCAGGAAGAACGCCAGGCAAGTCACATTCTCATTAGCGCGCCTGCTACAGCCTCGGATGCGGAAAGGCAGGCCGCGCGTGCCAAAGCCGAGCAATTACTGCTCGAAGTCAGAAAGGCTCCCCAGCGTTTTGGGGATCTTGCCAAGGAGCATTCTCAGGACCCGGGCTCAGCGGCCAAAGGGGGAGACCTCGGTTTTTTCCCGCGCAACATGATGGTCAAGACCTTTGAAGATGCGGTTTTCCAGATGAAATTGGATGAAATCAGCGATGTGGTCGAGACAGAACACGGTTTTCATATTATCAAGCTCGCCGGAATAAAGGGCGCAAAACCGGTGGGTCTTGACGAAGTAAGGGGCCGAGTTGAGCAGGAAGTAAAAAGACAAAAAGCGGAAAAGATGTTTGGTGAGATGGCGGAAGACTTCGGCAATATGGTATATGAGCAGAGCGATAGCCTGCAGCCAGCCTCGGAGAAGTTCAATTTGCCCGTCCAGCAGAGTGGCTGGATCCCAAAAAACGGTGGCAAGCCTCCATACTTCACGGACGAAAGACTGCTGCAGGCGATATTTTCGGACGACGCAATCAGGGACAAACGCAATACCGAAGCAATCGAAGTTTCGCCGAACACGCTGGTTTCAGCAAGGGTGCTGGGCCACAGGCCTGCGACAACGCCTCCTGTTACAGAGTTGAGGGATGAAATTGCTCGCACCATAGCGCAGCAGGAAGCAGCCAAGGCGGCTATAAACGAGGGAAGAGAGAAACTTGCCAAGTTGCAGGACGGCAAAGATGCGATGGTCAAGTGGGGCGCTTCCCGGGAAATTTCCCGAAAGAATCCCCAGGGCCTTGGCAACGAAACAGTGCGGGCAATTTTCAAGACTGAAACCGCAAGACTGCCGTCTTATACCGGAGTGACCAATTCCCAGGGTGGTTTTACCTTGATTCGTGTCGAGCAGGTCCTTAAACCTGAACCGGCGGATGCGGCTGAAAGTAAAGCGTTTGCGGGACAGCTACAACAGCTACTCGCCCAGCAGGAACTCTCATCTTATTTGGCCGAAGTCAGGAAGCGGTATGACGTCTCGGTAAGTGGCGAAAATCTGGAGAAGTAGCGCAGGAACCTTAGACAGGGAGTTCACTTTCTTCCGATTGCGAAAATCGGGCACCTGCAGCCATCGCGCTCCTCGCTCGAATCGGGTTGCGATCTCCTTTGTTTGCCTCGTGATCATCCCGATTCCCAACGCAATTGGCAAATGAGCGCGCCAGGGGGACTTATTCAGAGATTCCTCACGAATCAATGAGGTCAAATGCAACCGTGTTAAATCCTGCGTCGACGTGAGTAATTTCGCCGGTAATACCGCTAGCCAGATCGCTGCACAGAAAAGCAGCAACATTTCCGACTTCCATGATTGAAACGTTACGCCGCAGTGGCGCGACTTTCTCGGTATAGTTCAACAGTTTTCCAAAGTTGCCAATTCCTGCCGCTGCCAGCGTTTTGATCGGTCCGGCAGAGATGGCATTGACCCGTATCCCCTTGGGGCCGAGACTGGACGCCATGAAGCGTACATTCGCCTCAAGACTTGCTTTGGCCAATCCCATGACGTTGTAACTCGGCATAACTCTTGTCGAGCCAAGGTAGGTGAGTGTAAGGAGCGAGCCGTTTCTGCCTTGCATCAGCGGCATCCCGGCCTTTGCCAGCGCGGTAAAACTGTAGGAACTGACATCATGGGCTATGCGGAACGCCTCGCGATCCACGCTTTCGACATAGTCTCCGCTCAATGCCTCACGCGGTGCAAAGGCGATTGAATGAACGATACCGTCAAGGCCATCCCAACGTTTTGCCAAATCGTCGAAACAGCGGTCGATTTCGTTGTCATTCGAAACATCGCAGGGAAACAACAAATCACTATCGAATTCGGTAATTATTTTTCCCACTCGTTCACGCACTCCTTCCCCCTGATAAGTAAAGGCCAGTTGCGCGCCCTCGCGATGCATTGCTTTTGCAATGCCGTAGGCAATGGATCGATTACTTAGCAGTCCGGCGATGAGAATGCGCTTATCGGCGAGAAGGGTCATATCATATCCTTGCGAATGTTGAGTAATCTGCGGAATAATCCTGAATCCGGTAGTTGGACGGGGTGGAGCGTGCGGTTTTTGGGGTGCAGGGCAAGGCGCGACGACGCGGAATGGTAATTCCATTCCAAGGAGTTGCAACGCAGCCATGTGCCGCAAAAACCGTTCAATTCGCCCCGTAGCGAACCCACCGAAAAGGTGAAGGTCAAGTGATACAAAAAGTCTTTGTGGATCCTAATTCTAAACTGAAAAATGAGTGGTCAACTGACGGATTTAGGATTATAGCTTCAAGTCCATGGTACTTGTAGAATCATCAGTTTTTCGCCTGAGTGGCGCCCAGGCCATGTGCCCGATATTTACGCTACACTATCGCATCAATGAAGGCAGCAGTGTTTACCGAACCTTTGAAACCGTCTTCACTTTCGCCGTTAGCGGCGGCGACAGTACCCTTGCAAAATTGGATACATAAAACGGGCCGAGCCAAACCGAGATGCCTTGAGTATCTACTGGTAATGCTTACAGCCCTGATGTGTGCGTGCAGCGGCCCCTGGAATAATCCCTATCCCGACAGCGATGCGGGAAAAAATATTCTTTATGGCGCGTTTGCCGAACGTCCCAAGCATCTGGACCCCGTGCAGTCCTATAGCTCCAACGAGATTCTTATCACAGCACAGATTTACGAGCCACCATTGCAATACCATTACCTGAAACGTCCCTACGAACTGATTCCGGCGTCAGCGGCAAAAATGCCGTCAGTGCAGTATTTCGACAAGAAGGGAACGCGTTTGCCGGACAATGCCGGTGATGAGCAGATCGCTTACACGATTTACGAGATCTCCATCATGCCTGGCATCCGCTTCCAGCCTCATCCGGCATTCGCCAAAGACCAGCAGGGGGAGTTTCTTTATCATCGTCTACCCGAAAAGGAGTTGACCGACATTCACAAACTGGGCGATTTTCCTCATACGGGTTCCCGCGAACTGACTGCTGAAGATTACGTCTTCCAGATCAAGCGGCTGGCTCACCCCCGGTTGCATTCCCCGATTTTTGGTTTGATGTCCGATTACATTATTGGCCTCAAGGAATATGCAGAAACCCTACGGACAGCCGACGAGGCGCAGCTCAAGGAGCAGGGCTCAGATGCGTATCTGGATTTGAATAGCTATCCGCTTGCTGGGGCGGAGGCGGTAGATCGCTATACCTACCACGTCAAGATCAATGGCAAATACCCTCAGTTCAAGTACTGGCTGGCAATGCCTTTTTTCGCCCCTATCCCATGGGAGGCGGAGCGTTTTTACAATCAGAAGGGATTGGCTGAAAAAAATATCAACCTTGACTGGTACCCGCTGGGAACCGGACCTTATATGCTGACCAAGAACGACCCCAATCGCATGATGGTCCTGGAAAAAAATCCCAATTTTCATGGTGAAACCTATCCGTCCGAGGGAATGCCGGTCGATGAGCAGGCCGATTTGTTACGCGATGCGGGAGCACCACTGCCCTTTATTGACAAAGTCATATACAGCCGGGAGAGGGAGAGCATTCCCCGCTGGAATAAATTCCTGCAAGGTTATTATGACGCATCGAGTATTGGTTCCGATAGTTTCGATCAGGCAGTTCAACTGGCGGGACAGGGGGAAGCAACCGTAACCGAAGCAATGCAGGAGCAAGGCATCCGATTGGAGACCGCAGTGGCGACCTCCACGAATTACATGGGTTTCAATATGCTGGACCCGGTGGTTGGGGGTATCGGCAAACAGGGACGCGAGGCTGCCAGAAAACTGCGTCAGGCTATTTCGATTGCGGTGGATTACGAAGAGTACGTTTCCATATTTGCCAATGGACGCGGTATTCCCGCCCAAGGGCCCATCGCTCCGGGTATCGCAGGTCACCGCGAAGGCAAGGAAGGAATCAATCCAGTGGTATACGACTGGGTAGATGGGCGCCCACGTCGTAAACCAATCGAGGCTGCCAGAAAACTGCTGGCAGAAGCGGGTTATCCCGACGGTATGGATGCCAAAACAGGCGCGCCACTAGTGCTTTATTTCGACGTCACCACTCGCGGAACCGAGGACAAATCCAGCCTCGACTGGATGCGCAAACAGTTCCAGAAACTCAACATTCAACTGGTGGTCAGGAACACAGACTACAACCGCTTCCAGGACAAGATACGCAAGGGCAATGCTCAAATTTTCGAGTGGGGCTGGAATGCGGATTATCCCGACCCGGAAAATTTTTTATTCCTGCTGTACGGTCCCCAGCAAAAAGTCGGAAGCGAAGGCGAGAACGCCGCCAATTACTCCAATCCGGAGTATAACCGGCTATTCGACCGAATGAAGAATATGGAAGACGGCCTCAAGCGCCAGCAGATCATTGACCGGATGATAACTATTCTTCGCCACGATTCACCTTGGCTCTGGGGGTACCATCCCAAGGAATACGGGTTATATCACGCCTGGTACGGCAATATTAAAGCGAACAGATTGTCACACAACAATGTCAAATACTTTCGGATAGATGCCGGCCTGCGGGAGCAGAAGCGGAGCGAATGGAATAAACCGGTGGTATGGCCCGCCATAGCGGGATTGATTGTGCTGGTGGCAAGCATTATTCCCGCCGTCGTCGTTTACCGTCGCAGGGAACGAGGAGCGGGAATAACGAGTACTGAATCAACAATAGAAACCCAGATGTCATGAGCTTGAATGCTTAATTACATTATCCGGCGCGTGCTGTATGCGATTCCCATTCTGATCGGCGTCAATCTGATTACCTTCACTTTATTCTTCGTGGTGAACACGCCCGATGACATGGCGCGAATGCAACTGGGAATCAAGCGCGTTACACCTGAAGCCATTGCCAAGTGGAAGCAGGAGCGCGGCTACGATAAGCCGCTGATGTTCAATAGCGGCGACGAGGGTTTCACAAAGCTGACGAATACTATTTTTTTTGAGAAGTCGGCTGCCATGTTTGCTTTCCGTTTCGGTCGCGCCGATGATGGACGGGATATTGCTTATGAAATCAAAAGCCGGATGGTGCCCAGCCTCGCCATCGCACTGCCGGTATTTCTGCTGGGATTGGGCGTCTATATAGTTTTTGCGCTGATAATGGTGTTTTTTCGGGCGACCTACGTGGATTTCTGGGGTGTGGTACTATGCGTCGCGCTAATGTCCATCTCCAGTTTATTCTACATTATCGCCGGACAATTTCTGATCAGCAAATTGTGGCATCTAGTGCCGATATCAGGCTATGGTCAAGAGTTGGACGCTGCCAAATTTCTCGTCCTGCCGGTGATTATCGGTGTGATAAGCGGAGCCGGCGCCAACACTCGCTGGTATCGAACCCTCTTTCTGGAAGAAATGGGCAAAGACTATGTCCGTACCGCCCGGGCCAAGGGCTTGCCGGAAAGTGCCGTACTGTTTGGGCACGTGCTCAGAAACGCGATGATTCCCATACTCACCGGAGCGGTAGTCGTGATTCCGCTGCTTTTTCTCGGTAGCCTGATTGCCGAATCGTTTTTCGGTATCCCGGGATTGGGCAGCTATACCATTGATGCAATCAACTCTCAGGATTTCGCGGTAGTGCGGGCCATGGTTTTTCTCGGATCGCTGCTTTATATCGTCGGGCTGATATTGACAGACATTTCCTATACGCTGGTGGACCCCAGGATCAGGTTGGAATAATGGTATCCCAACAAGCGCACTGATGTCTTTCAAACCTGTAATTCTATGGACGGATGCGCTCGTCTACCTCCTGGTTGCGGCCGTTATCCTGTTTGCCTGGTACGTATGGCGAAACGAGCATCTCTGGGCGCCGTGGCGCCGCGTCGGCCATAGTGCAAGCGGCATGGCGGCGCTCACGGTGCTGGTATTCTTTGTCATTATCGGTTTGCTGGACACGGTGCATTTACGTCCCGCCGTGGAGAATGATAGCGGCGGCGAAACAGTTTATAGCGTGGAAGTCCTAAGCCTGTTCGACGTGATCGCGACCCCGTTGCGGACACAGGTGGAAAAGACATATTCAGCACCGTTTGCCGCACATCTTTATGCTCGGGAAACAATCGAGCATCCGGGCGGCGGGCAGACACGGGAATTTCCCCGCCTGAAATTCGGCGCGGCGCACTTGCAGAATCCCGAAGCGCAGCTTGCCACCGATATCGCCTGGCGAGCGGCAGCGGGTGGCGGTCTTGGACTGTTCTTCTGGTGCCTGATTGTGGCATCGTTGACCCTGTTATTGGCACACCGCAGCGGGGAAGCATTTCTATCAATGCTCTCCACTATCAGGCGTGGTGCTACCGCCATTCCCTGGAACGCAGTATGCGTCACACTGGCGCTCATCCTGGTACTGTGCGGTGCGGCACTGACTTTATGCGGAAGCTACCATATATTGGGCACAGACAAAGTAGGGCAGGATGTTTTCTACCAGTCATTGAAAAGCATCCGTACCGGACTCGTGATCGGGACGCTCACTACATTGATGATGCTTCCTTTTGCACTGCTTCTCGGCATCACCGCCGGCTACTTTCGAGGCTGGGTGGATGATGTGATTCAATATCTGTATACCACGCTGAGTTCAATTCCCGGTGTTCTGCTTATTGCAGCGGCAGTGTTGATGACGCAAGTATACATGGAGACGCACCCGGAACTGTTCGATACGGTCGCATCCCGCGCCGATCTGCGTCTGCTGTTTCTGTGCATCATACTCGGCGTAACGAGCTGGACGGGTTTGTGCCGCCTGCTGCGTGGCGAAACACTGAAGTTGCGTGAAATGGAATATATCCAGGCGGCTCACGCGTTCGGTGTTTCCCATTGGCGTATTCTCAGCCGCCACATTCTTCCCAACGTGATGCATATCGTGCTGATTACTACGGTTATGGATTTCAGCGGCCTGGTTCTGGCTGAAGCTGTGCTGTCTTACGTAGGCGTTGGCGTTGATCCATCAACTATCAGTTTTGGCACCATGATTAATGCGGCACGTCTCGAAATGGCCCGGGATCCAATGGTATGGTGGTCCTTGCTTGCGGCCTTCAGTTTCATGTTTGCCCTGGTCTTGAGCGCCAATCTGTTTGCCGATGCGGTACAAAATGCATTTGATCCACGAGTGAAGACCCTATCGGCGAGAGTTAGAGCATTGCGGCGCAAACGCAGAGAAGAGCCAGAAGCCAAATCTTCTCCCACCAGGACCGAGAGTTCTCTTCCGTCATGAATGCGGTTTTGCAAATCAACGATCTCGAGACCATTCTCTACACGGAGGCAGCGCCGGTGCGAGCGGTGGACGGACTTACGCTACAGATCATGAGGGGTGAGACCTTCGCGCTGTTGGGTGAATCCGGCTGCGGCAAATCCATGACTGCCCTTTCCGTTATGCGATTGCTGCCAGACTCGGGGGAAATTTTGGGGGGTTCTGTCAGACTCGGTGGAGAGGATCTGCTTCTGCTGCCTGAGGCCGCCATGCGCGGCATTCGCGGAAAGCGCGTCAGCATGATTTTCCAGGAGCCAATGCTAAGCCTGAATCCAGTCATGACCGTGGCGGATCAGATTGGCGAAGTATTGCAGCGGCATTTCAATTTACGCGGTGCGGTGGCACAAAAACGCATACAGGAAATTCTGGATCAGGTGGGAATACCTGATCCGGCAAGGCGCATGAATGAGTATCCGTTCCAGTTTTCGGGCGGAATGAAACAGCGGATGATGATAGCCATGGCCCTGGCAGGAGAACCTGAACTGCTTATCGCCGATGAGCCTACCACCGCGCTGGACGTCACCATTCAGGCGCAGGTACTTGACCTCATGCGTAATCTGCAGCAACGCGACGGCATGGCTATTCTATTCATTACCCACGATCTCGGTGTGGCAGCGGAAATAGCGCATCGGGTGGGGATAATGTATGCCGGAGAAATCGTGGAGACAGCGACACGCGACGCGTTTTTCCGTGGTCCCGCACATCCCTATTCACGGAAGTTGCTCGCGTCCTTACCAGGAAGGGATAAGCGGCGGCAGGGTTTGCGGCTGGCGGCGATCAGCGGAAACGTACCGCCACTGTCACACGAATTCGCCGGGTGCCGTTTTGCGGATCGCTGTGATCATGCCTGGGAATTATGTCACGAGGTTGCGCCGGGATGGACCGCGTTGGCCGGGGAACAGCAGGTGAGGTGTCATCTTTTTAACCAGAATTGGGGGTCCCGCGTTCGGGAGCAACAATTCAAGGATGAAAGACTGGAGTCTGCTGACCAGAATTCAGGAGAGCCGGATAAGTCCGATACCGGGCCCGAGTTGATGAATCATGAATCCGGAGTTGCCGATTCATGCTTGTTGTCCGTGACCGATCTGAAAGTTTACTTCCCCATCCATAAGGGTTTCATGAAACATGTGGTGGGATATGTCAAAGCGGTCGACGGCGTATCACTTGAGATTTGCCAAGGCAAAACATTGGCGCTGGTAGGGGAATCGGGTTGCGGAAAAACCACGGTTGGCAAAGGCATCCTGCAACTGATTCCCCCCACCGGGGGCAGCGTGCGCTACGGCGGGCTTGAGCTGGTAGGGCTGGAACGCAACCGGTTACGAAAGCTACGCGGCGAGCTCCAGCTTATCTTCCAGGATCCGTATTCGTCGCTTAATCCGAGAATGCGTATCGTCGATATTATCGAAGAGGGAATGAACGCCCTGAACATCGAGGAGGATAGCAAAGCAGGGCATGCTGAGCGTGCATCCGGCACCAATAGAAACAAGGTGGACAAGCTATTGGAAAGTGTCGGGCTATCGCCGGAAACGAAATGGCGTTATCCGCATGAGTTTTCGGGTGGCCAGCGTCAGCGTATCGCCATTGCCCGCGCTTTGGCCGTCAACCCAAAACTGATCGTTTGCGATGAACCCACAAGTGCCCTGGATGTGTCGGTACAGGCGCAGATTTTAAATCTGTTGAAGGAGTTGCAGAACAATCTGGGATTGGCCTATCTATTCATCACGCACAACATTTCGGTGGTGGAGTATATTGCGGATGAAGTGGCCGTGATGTATCTGGGGAGAATAGTGGAGCGCGGCAGCGTTGATGAAGTTTTGACCAGCCCCCGGCATCCCTATACGCAGGCCCTGCTGTCGGCGGTTCCTGTAATTGAACCTGAATCGAAACGCCAGGTCATACATCTCCATGGAGATATGCCTTCTCCCTCCAATCCACCACCAGGCTGCCACTTCCATCCCCGCTGCCCCCACGTCATGCCGGTCTGCCGTGAAGTGTATCCGGCAACAAGCACATTCAGTTCATCGCATACAGCGCGCTGTTATCTTTATCCTCAGGAACAGGGTTAAGCGCATCTGGAAGCACAAGCATAAGGAATATGTATATGGTTGGTCAGGAAGTCGCACGTCGCCGTACGTTTGCCATAATTTCTCACCCGGATGCCGGCAAGACGACGCTTACCGAGAAGCTACTGTTGTTTGCCGGGGCGATTCATATCGCAGGCAGCGTCAAGGCGCGCAAGGCAAGCCGCCATGCCACTTCCGACTGGATGGAGATCGAGAAGCAGCGGGGTATTTCGGTAGCCAGTTCGGTGATGCAGATGGAGTACCGGGATTGTGTCATCAATTTACTGGATACGCCCGGACACCAGGATTTCTCCGAAGATACGTATCGTGTTCTGACGGCCGTGGATGCAGCTCTCATGGTGATCGACGCCGCAAATGGAGTTGAGGCCCAGACGTTGCGCCTGCTGAACGTTTGTCGCTCGCGTAATACGCCCATCATCACTTTCGTAAATAAAATGGACCGCGAAGTGCGTGACCCACTCGACCTTATCGACGAGATTGAACGAACGCTGGACATGGCCGCGGTGCCTTTTACCTGGCCCATGGGCATGGGTCGTGGTTTTAATGGTGTATTTGACCTGAGGCGCGATAGCATGCGTGTTTTCCGGCCGGGGTCGGACAGGTTGGATAACGAGGACGAAATCATCGAGGGCCTGAACAATCCCGCTATCGCGGAACGCTTTGCGGACAACGCCGCCAAGGTGCAGCAGGAAGTCGAATTGATACGCGGTGCGTCACCCGAATTCAGCCACGCGGCATTCCTCGCAGGCCAGCAGACGCCGATATTTTTCGGCTCGGCCATCAATAACTTCGGCGTTCGCGAGGTGCTTGAGGCGCTGGTCGATCTTGCGCCACCGCCTGGATCGCGCAACGCCTTGCAGCGTCGCGTGCAACCTGCTGAATCGAAGTTTTCAGGCGTGGTATTCAAGATTCAGGCAAATATGAATCCGGCTCACCGGGACCGCATTGCGTTCGTGAGAATTTGCTCAGGCCGGTTCGAACGCGGCATGAACCTGAGGATCGTGCGTAACGATAAGGATATCCGAACCAACGGCGTCGTCTCTTTTCTCTCCCAACGGCGGGATCTGCTCGATATTGCCTATCCCGGCGATATCATCGGAATTCCCAATCATGGGACACTGCAACTGGGTGATACACTGACAGAAGGCGAGCGACTGCAGTTTACAGGCTTGCCGTTTTTCGCGCCGGAACTTTTCCAGACTGTCGAGATTGCCGACCCGATGCGCAGCAAGCAGCTCAAATTAGGGCTCGCGCAACTTGGTGAGGAGGGCGCGATTCAGGTGTTCCGTCCTCACTGGGGAGGTACCTTGCTGCTGGGTGCCGTGGGTACTTTGCAGTTCGAGGTGGTAGCGCACCGGCTCAAGCATGAATATGGCGTAGATGCCCGGCTCGCACCCGCGAAGTACCAGTTGGCGCGCTGGGTCACTGCGGATGACCCGCGCGAACTTAAACGATTTATCGATACCAACGCGCACCGGATCGCCTACGATGTTGTCGATGCGCCGACCTTTCTGGCTTCCTATGGAGCGGAATTGAGCGTGGCCGAGGAAAGCTGGAAATCCATACGGTTTCATAGAATGCGGGAGCATGCCGGGCTGGTATTCGAGACTCTCGACGGATAAACAAGCCGGTCCCTTCATCGCGTATGTTGTCGTCATACCATTTTGGCGGAGGCATACGACGCCATGCGCTGCGCTTATTACGCCCTACCTGCTAGGTGGGCATGCACAAGAATCCGTGCAAGATTTCCTTAGCTGACCTCCGCAAGCAACCTATCGATCATTTGCTCCGCCTGACGCAGATAGCCGGCGCCAAAAAGGTTGAGGTGGTTCAGTATGTGATAGAGGTTGTATAGCGTTTTACGCGTGGCATAGCCCGGATCGAGCGGGTAGGCGTCTCGATAAGCTGCATAAAAAACATCGGGAAACCCGCCGAAAAGTTCGGTCATGGCAACATCCGTTTCGCGATCGCCGTAATATACGGCCGGATCGAATACTACCGGTTGGGCTGCCTCATCAAAACTGTAATTGCCGCTCCATAAATCGCCGTGCAATAGCGACGCAACCGGCTGTGACCCTGGAAAAAAGCAATCCAGTTGCTCCATCAGCCGTTCGCCTTGTGTCTGCAATCGTCCCGAGTGCCCCGAGTGCCCATTCACCGCAGCTAATCGCAATTGATAGCCTAAACGGTATTTACGCCAGAATTCAATCCAGTTGGACGAAGATATGTTAATTTGCGGCGTCGCGCCGATCGTGTTGTCTCGCGTCCATCCGTATTTTTCCGAAGAGAAATGATGCATTGCGGCAAGTCCTGATCCCAGCGTCGCCGCACTACTGCGTGAACCCTTGCCTATCTCCAGATATTCCAGCACCAGCCAAGCCGTAGAACTGTTTTTTCCCCAGCACACCGGCACAGGTACCCGGAGGGTGCGGGAGCTGTGGATTTCCTGAAGACCTGCCGCTTCGGCTTCGAACATCGAAAGGCAGTCCGCATTGTTCAGCTTGACAAAAAATCGCCGGCCGTTGTCCTCGATACGATACGCCTGATTAATGCAGCCGCCGCCGACGGACGAAATTTTGCCTACGGCGAACGGGATGCCGGTGGAACTGGTGATTTGCGCGCCGATTTCGGTCCAGGGCAACATAAGCGGAGAAGCTTACCGGACCGTCGGCTTGCTGCTTGAGGATAGCCATTCCCTGGCGCGCCCGATGGCCGCGTTCACCTGTGGCGACGCCGTACCGCCGGCGTGGTTTCGGCTATTTATCGAACCATCCAGCGTCAGCATCGCGAAGATATCGTCGGCAATCAGCGGAGAGAATTGTTGCAGCTCCGGCAGGGTAAGCGCGCTCAGGTCCCGTCTATTCTTTTCGGCAAAGCGCACCGCTTGCGCCACAGCTTCGTGAGATTCACGAAAAGGAAGGCCTTTTTTTGTCAGATAATCGGCCAGATCCGTGGCAGTTGCATAACCGCGCATTGCGGCGTTCCGCATCGCCCCCTCATTGACACGGATACCGGTCAGCATATCAGCATAGATACGCAGTGTGTCGGTCAGGGTGTCCACCGTGTCGAACAGCGGCTCCTTGTCCTCCTGATTATCTTTGTTGTACGCAAGCGGCTGAGCCTTCATCAGCGTAAGCAGGGCTACCAGATGTCCATTGACACGCCCGGTCTTGCCGCGAACCAGTTCGGGCACATCGGGATTCTTCTTTTGAGGCATGATGGACGAACCGGTACAGAATCTGTCTGCAAGATCGATGAAGCCGAAGGAGGGGCTCATCCATAGGATCAGTTCTTCCGATAATCGCGACAGATGTGTCATGATCAGGGCGGCAGCGGCACAGAATTCGATCGCGAAATCCCGATCGGAAACCGCATCCAGCGAGTTTTCACAAATGCCGTCAAAACCCAGTTCTCGCGCCACCATCGTACGATCGATAGGATAGCTGGTTCCTGCCAGCGCCGCGGCACCCAGCGGCAGTTTATTCACGCGCTTTCTGCAGTCGGACAGGCGCTCGGCATCGCGTTTCAGCATTTCGAAATACGCCATGAGATGGTGACCGAAGACCACCGGCTGCGCTACCTGCAAATGAGTGAAACCGGGCATCACGGTGTCCACGTGTTTTTCCGCCAGATCGAGCAGCGCGTACTGCATTGCGTGGATGAGGCCGACAATATTGTCGATCGAGGCACGCAAGTAGAGCCGTACGTCGGTGGCGACCTGATCGTTGCGTGATCGTGCCGTGTGCAGTCTTTTCCCAGCATCGCCGATCAGGGTTGTGAGGCGCCTCTCGATATTGAGGTGCACGTCTTCCAGTTCCAGCCGCCAGACAAACTCGCCACTGTAGATTTCCTCCTGAATCCGGCCCATGCCCAGTTCGATTGCAGCCAGGTCATCCGAACCAATGATGCCTCTGGCTGCGAGCATGCGCGCGTGGGCGAGCGAGCCCTTGATATCATAGTCCGCCAGCCGCCAATCGAAATCCACTGACGCGGTATACCGCTGCACCAGTTCCGAGACCGGTTCGTCAAAGCGTCCCGACCAGGTGGTTGTGCTTTCAACCGGTGCTACGGTCTTTTTTGAAGCTGCCATGATGTATTGTCAGTCTCGTTGGCATGGAAGTGATACAGCTTTTCACGCCGCTCTCTTGCAGCGCTTGTTGCCGCATTCTTTCCGTCATGCCCGTGAAAATAATGAGTATAAATCAAAACACCCGCCTCAGCGCTCTTCGCCCAATGGCTGCGAACGCGTCGGGCCGGCCAACCCTCCCGATCCCGGATATCCTCGTCAAGCCTGAAGGACTAACGGAAGGGTTTCCGCGGCGGCCGGTAAAATACTCTTCAAGCTCAGAAATCCTGTGGATCCACGTCCAGTGTCCAACGCACTTTGCGGTTGGAAAGTGTGTCCAGCTTTGCGCGCCAAGCGGCCAGGAATTCCTGTAACTTGCGGCGCGAGCGGGATTGTACCAGCAGATATGCCCGTTCCATTCCCTTTAGCCGTGCCATTTGTGCTGGAACCGGATCGAATACTTCGATCTGCTTCGGCGCCTGCGCTACTGCCGCCGCGCTCGCGAGAAAACTGAGCGCGGTATCGATCCTGGGCGCTTCCGCATGCAATAGAACCTGATAAACGAACGGTGGGAACCCTGCGGTCCTTCTTTCCTCCAGCAATGTCTGCGCCAGCAAGTCGTAATCGTGCCGCCGCAAGGCGTGGTAAAGAGGATGATCGGGGAACTCGGTTTGAATCAGCACTTCTCCCGGAATACCCGCGCGTCCTGCGCGACCTGCAACTTGCATGAGTTGCGCAAACAACCGCTCCGATGCGCGAAAATCCGTACTGAACAGGGAAGCGTCCGAGTTCAGAATGCTCACCAGAGACAGATTTGGAAAGTCATGCCCTTTCGCGAGAATTTGAGTTCCAACCAGAATGTCTATGCGTTGTTCCTGAATGTCTCTCAACATTTGTGGCCAGGCGCCTTTCCGATTCGTACTGTCACGATCTATACGCATGATTCGCGCAACGGGGAAATGATGTGCCAACGCAGCCTCTACCCGCTGCGTGCCGTGACCGAAAGGGGCGATATCCTGATCCCCGCATTCGGGGCAGACATGGGGAAACCGTTCCTGATGACCACAATGGTGGCAGCGAAGTTTTTTATCGCGCAGGTGTACCACCAAGCGACTGGCGCAGCGGTGACAGGCCGCTGCCCAACCGCATGACCTGCAAAGTAATGCAGGTGCATAACCCCGGCGATTTATGAAAACCAGGCTTTGCTGATTTAACGCAAGACATTTCTCCAGCGCGGCAATCATGGGCGCAGAAAAACTTTCTTTAGTCTTCGCGGTACGGGTATCGATACAGCGCACTATGGGCAGAGTGGCGTTCTCGACCGCGCGGGACGGCAGCCGCAGCCTGAGATAGCGGCCGGTGGTCGCATTGTAATAACTCTCAAGGGAGGGTGTGGCGGAGCCCAGTATCACTGGCACATCTGCTTGCTTGGCGCGAAAGATGGCTACATCTCGCGCCGAATAGCGCAAGCCATCCTGTTGTTTGAACGAGGCGTCCTGCTCCTCATCCACAATTATCAGTCCAAGTCTTGGCAGCGGGGTGAATATGGCGAGGCGAGTGCCGAGGATTATTTCGGCTTCGCCCTGTTGCGCTTGCAGCCAGCCCGCCACGCGCTCGGAGGGATTGAGTCCGCTATGGAGGCTTATCAGTCTCAGGGCAGGGAAGCGTGCACGGAAGATTGCTTCCAGCTGCGGTGTCAGGTTGATTTCGGGGACCAGCACGAGCGTTTGCCGCGCTTGCCCCAACAGCAGCGAAATCAGCCGGAGATATACCTCGGTTTTTCCGCTGCCCGTAACCCCGTGCAATAGCCAGGTATTGAACTCATTTATTCTGGGGGCAATCGCGTTGAAGGCATTTTCCTGTGCCGTAGTAAGGACCGGGGCCGGCAATATTTTCCCGCTGGAAGCTGGAGTGGAGGGTGGAGCAGCAGATGTCTCTTCAACCCATCGTAGTGTTACCAATTCTCTCAGGGCCCTGGGCGCCCGCGGTGACAGTTGTTTTGCCTCGCTAATACTTATTGTTGCGCCGGACTCTCTCAGCCTCGCCAAAAGCCTGTGTTTGACGATCTGGCGGGCGGGAACAGCCGATATGTCAGCTGCGCGTCCTGTGGTGGTGAGGCAGTATCGAGAAATAGCGGGAACGTTTTGCACAAAGGGTTTACTGCTGCGCAGCCTGTTGGGCAGTCCATTCATCACCACCTCCCCCAGGGGATGATGGTAGTACTCACTGCAGAAACGAAATAGGTCAAGCACTGCCTGAGGCAGCGGCGGGACGTCCCGAAATATATGGACCACGCGCTTGAGTTTCGAAGACGAGACGGAAGAGTGAGTAGTCACTTCCATAATTACCCCCGTCATCATATTTTTCCCAAACGGGACGAGCGCACGAACGCCGATATCCTGCTCCGTTACCTCAATATCGGATGCAAGGTAATCGAACAAAATATTCAGCGGAATATCGAGCGCGACGCGTATGATGGGCATGCAGGGAAGGGGTTAAAGGCGGATTAGCGGAAATAGAAGTGGGAAGAACTGCAGCTTTCACTTGTTGGAAAGCGGCAAGCTAAACGACTGTGCAATCAGGCGCGACTTATTTTTCGTAAGGTCAATGATTGGCGTGGATTGCCGTGTAATCCCTTATCCAAGAATTTTTCCACGCTTCCATGGAAATGCAGGAATAATTGTATCGTTGCGCGCGTGCCCGAATACAGATGCAAGAACTGCAGGTGGAACAATCCGCGGATAGACGAGGACATTCTCATCAAGAAATAATATCGGCATTTGCAAGCTCATCCGTCTGCCAGATTATAACCCTGAGTTGTCAGGTTTTCTTACATATCATTTGCACGGAAATAGCCGGGTAGGCGCAAGGTACTGATTCGCCAGGGCTATAAAAAACTGGCATGAGATATGCTTATGGGGGAATTAATGCACAGTCATAAATGGAGTTCAGCCCATTAATTGCCTGCGCAGTTTTTAAAGGATAGTGAATGAAAATTCAAACTGCATTTTCTTTACATCGTCCGCAAAAGACCGAGGTTTTCAATGGCATCGAGAGAGGTAGGCCTGGCGAAGAAATTGCCGAGCCTGTTACCCGACAAACTGCTTGACTTGTAGAATCTTCGGGGATAGTCTTTACGGAGTTGTGGGTATGTAAAGTACTGGTAGCAACAAAATTGGTGGTACCAATATTGTTACTGATAGTACCAATATTGCAGAAACAACTTGAAACAATTGGAAACAACTCGGCAGCACAAAGGAAACAGGAAACTTGGCAGCAACCGCGGTAGCAGGATAGTTGGCAGGATACTGGCGGTATGAAGCGGTACAGGATTGCAGCAGTAGCAAGACAGCAGTAGAGAGATGGGCGAAGCTTGCTGCCGGCGGGAAGAAGGGAGGAAGCAACTCGCCGGGTAGGCAGGCGCAGTACTTGATTAACGCAAAAGAAGCAGGAGGAAACATAATGGCAACAACACTAGGAACGTCAAGCCAGGCGAAGTCAGGCGGTCGTGATTACGACATGTCGCTGTGGTATGACTCAAGGTGGTACAAGTTTGGACTGATCACCATGCTGGCGGTGGCGATATTCTGGATTTGGTATCAACGCACATTTGCATACTCGCACGGGATGGACTCGATGGAGCCGGAATTCGAGAAAGTCTGGATGGGATTGTGGCGTGTGCACATGATCGTGATGCCGATCTTTGCCCTGGTCACCTGGGGCTGGATCTGGAAGACGCGCGACACCAACCTGGACAATCTTGACCCCAAGCTGGAAATCAAGCGTTACTTCTACTGGATGATGTGGCTGGGCGTATATCTGTTTGGTGTTTACTGGGGCGGCAGCTTCTTCACCGAGCAGGATGCCTCCTGGCACCAGGTCATCATCCGTGACACGAGCTTCACCCCGAGTCACGTCGTGGTGTTCTACGGCTCCTTCCCGATGTACATCGTGTGCGGCGTGGCGAGCTACCTGTATGCCATGACCCGTCTGCCGCTGTATGCCCGGGGCACCTCGTTCCCGCTGGTCATGGCGATTGCCGGACCGCTCATGATTCTGCCGAACGTGGGTCTGAACGAATGGGGCCATGCCTTCTGGTTCATGGAAGAACTCTTCAGCGCACCGCTGCACTGGGGCTTTGTCATCCTGGGCTGGTCGGGACTGTTTGCAGGTGGCATAGCGGCGCAGATCATCACGCGCTACTCCAACCTGACCGACGTCGTCTGGAATGGCCAGAGCAAAGTCATCCTCAACAACCGCATCGTACCGTAACGGGTTGATCGGGACGAGCCGACGGGCCTTGGCCTCTCGGCTCATCGGCTAATTAGCCTGAGCTGGATGAAACCGCATTAACGGCCGCCTGCTCCTGCAACAAGGAGAGCAGAGCGGCCGAATCACGGACCATGGACATCACTGCGGCATCACTGCAGCACGGAGCGGCACAAGCGGAAAAAAAACGGCGAAAAAAGAATGCGGAAAAAAAGCATCTTACTGTAGAGACAGCGCCGGGCACCAGAGGTTCCAGACAGGAAGCGGAAGTTAAAAAAAGCGCAGGGGACACCGGGAGCATATGCGTGTGCCAGCGCCGGAATGCAGAAAAGGGGTGGAGAGGAAAGAAATGGATCACAACCGAAAGACCGCAGTAGCGCGAACACATTATTCATGTTTCAAGATCGTAGACACATTTGAGGGGAGGGCGCGATGAGCAGAACAGATGAGATACTAAAGGCGGCGAAGATGCCGCCGGAAGCAGTAAAGATGTCCAGGATGATAGATGCGGTATATTTCCCGATTCTATGCATACTGCTGGTTGGGACCTACCACATGCACTTCATGCTGCTGGCGGGAGACTGGGACTTCTGGCTGGACTGGAAAGACCGTCAATGGTGGCCGGTGGTAACCCCGATTGTTGGGATCACCTATTGTGCCGCCATCATGTACTACCTGTGGGTGAACTACCGGCTGCCGTTTGGGGCCACCCTGTGCATCGTCTGCCTGCTGGCGGGTGAATGGCTGACCCGTTTCTGGGGCTTTTACTGGTGGTCGCACTACCCCATGAGCTTCGTGTTTCCCTCCACCATGATACCTGGTGCGCTGGTGATGGACACAGTCATGCTGCTGACGCGCAACTGGATGATCACGGCGCTGGTAGGCGGAGGCGCGTTCGGGTTATTGTTCTACCCTGGCAACTGGCCCATTTTTGGCCCGACCCACCTGCCGCTGGTAGTGGAAGGCGTACTGCTGTCGGTGGCCGACTACACGGGCTTCCTGTATGTCCGTACCGGCACGCCTGAGTATGTCCGCAACATCGAACAAGGCTCGCTGCGCACGTTCGGAGGTCACACCACCGTCATTGCCGCATTCTTTGCCGCGTTCATCTCCATGCTCATGTTCTGCATCTGGTGGTACTTTGGCAAACTCTACTGTACGGCATTCTTCTACGTGAAAGGCCACCGCGGCCGCGTCACCATGAAGAACGACGTTACCGCATTTGGCGAAGAAGGCTTTCCAGAGGGGATCAAATAAATGAACGCAAAGAACCTGATCAAACTGGGCAAGCTCGGCAAATTGGGCACACTAGGCAAGCTGGGGGTGCTGGGCCTGTACGGCATGGCCACCCTGGCCATGACCCTGGGACTGGACATCACGCCTGCCGCGGCACACGGTGAGCGCTCGCAGGAACCCTTCCTGCGCATGCGTACCATCCAGTGGTACGACATGAAATGGGGTCCCGAGACCACCAAGGTCAACGATCTTGCCAGCATGTCCGGCAAATTCCACCTGGCTGAGGACTGGCCGCGGGCGGTTGGCAAACCGGGACGCGCCTTCTTCAACGTCGGCAGCCCAAGCCCGGTGTTCGTGCGCCTGAGCACCAAACTCAACGGCGAGCCGACCATGATCTCGGGCCCGCTCGAGATTGGCCGCGACTACGCCTTTGAAGTCAAGCTCAAAGCGCGCATACCGGGACGCCACCACATGCACGCCATGGTCAACATCAAGGATGCAGGCCCGATTGCAGGCCCTGCCGCCTGGATGAACATCACCGGCAGCTGGGATGACTTCACCAACCCGGTGAAACTGCTGACCGGCGAGACCATTGATACCGAGACCTTCAACTTCAGCAACGGCATCTTCTGGCACGCGCTGTGGATGGGACTTGGCATCTTCTGGATTGGCTACTACGTTGCCCGGCCCATGTTCCTGCCGCGCAGCCGCGTACTGCTGGCCTACGGGGATGACCTGCTGCTCGATCCGATGGACAAGAAGGTTGCCTGGGTAGTGCTGATACTCACCTTTGGCCTGGTCTGGGGCGGCTACCGCTACACCGAAACCAAGCATCCCTACACCGTGCCCATCCAGGCGGGTGAATCCAAGGTGCAGCCGTTGCCGGTGAAACCCAACCCCATCGCCATCAAAGTGACCCACGCCAACTATGACGTACCGGGCCGTGCCCTGCGCGTGACCATGATGATCACCAACAGCGGCGACAGCGCGTACCGCATTGGCGAATTCACCACGGCCGGCGTGCGCTTCATCAACAAGGTGGGCCTGAAGCACATGGACCGCGGCTATCCGAAGGAACTGGTGGCGACCGGCCTGTCATTTGACAACGACACCCCGATTCAACCGGGTGAGACGCGCGAAGTCAAGATGGAAGCGAAAGATGCGCTGTGGGAAGTCCAACGGCTGATGGCGCTCCTGGGTGACCCGGAAAGCCGCTTTGGCGGATTGCTCATGACCTGGAACGATGCTGGCGATCGCAACATCAACAGCATAGCCGGCGCAGTCATACCGGTCTTTACCAAGCTCTAGGCAAAAGAGACGCTGCCCGGGTTCGACGAACACCGGGCGGCTTGTCAAAGGCATGACACCGGTCCGCCACCGTCCCAGACGGAAAGGTGGATCGGTGTTTTTTTAACGCAAGTCAAACCGGCACTCATTCCGCCCGCAGCACCGGGCGCGGACAGGACACAACGTAATACTCAGTGAACATCGTGAATAGGCAAGACAAGGACCTGTTCCTGGTCAGGCGACTCAATCAGGCAAGTATTGCCGCCCTCCTCCTGATAACGGCGCTCTACGCCGGGGCAGTGACGGCACACGGCAAGGAATCGCTGGAAGAAGACAGCTGCGTGCGCCGCATCGGCGAGAACATGGTGCATTTCAGCGCCTACCAGCCGCAACATGAGCCGAGCGCCCAATACTGCAGCGAAATCCCCAAGGGAGGCGACACCTACCTGGTGGTCGACCTCGTCGACGAAGCCCTGCGCGGCATGCCCATCGGCATGCGCGTGGTACGGGGCACCAGTGAAACCGAAGACGAGACCGTGAGCTACCTGCGTCCGAGCTACCATCCCGATGGCGTCATCAAGGGCGAGACCAGCCTGGACCAGGGGCTGTATACTGTCATCATTACCGCCGAAGGGCTGCCCCCGCTGCGCTACCAGTATCCCCTGCGGGTACAGATGATCAACTACGCGAACATCTTTCGCACCGCGGTAGGCCCCCTGATCGGCCTGCTGCTGCTGACCCTGTTGGGATACAAGCTCATGAAATCCAAGCGCATGGAGCGCTGGCGCGCCTCGCGCCGCCAGTAGGCCCGGCTACCCGGGTCAGCCGGGCCAACCCGGGCGGGCGAAAAAAAAGCGCGCACAGGCAGCTACCGGATCCGCCTGGCGGATCGACGACTCATCATTTCTTATAGGTGATATTGATAATGTCCTTACAATCTCTCAAACCTGCCCTCATCGGCCTGATGCTTGCCATCGGCATTCCCTTCTCCGCGCAGGTACAGGCCCATGGCGGCTTATCCCTGGCCGATGACGTATGCAAACTCACGATCGGGCCCTACACCATGCACTTCACCGGCTACCAGCCGGACAGCACCCAGGAAAAGGAATTCTGCGAAGACATCCCGGCCACCGGCCGCACCGTGGTCGCACTCGACTACATCGAAGAAGCGCTGCGCCCCCTGCCCACCGAAGTGCGCATCATCCGCGATACCGGCGCAGGGGATCAGGCCGGCAACGAAGCGAACCTGGAGGAAATCACCATCCTGCATATCCCGGCCAAGGTCTACCCCAACGGCTCCATCAACTTTGAATACCAGTTTGCCGAGCCGGGCAAGTTCGTGGGGCTGGTGACCGTAACCGACAAAGAGAAGTATGTTTCGCGCTTTCCCTTCTCGGTAGGCGAACCCAAAGGCACCTCGCCCTACCTGCTGGTCGCCCTGGCCGCGATCGTGGTGGGCGCCCTGGTATTCTTCCTGCGCGGGCGCAAATCCGAGAAAGTGGGCGCGACCTGAACGCCACCTGAAGTCATCCCGGCCGGCGGTGGCTGCCGCCGGGGCGATGCCTGAACCATACGGCAGCAATAGAGTCCAATGAAATAACCTGTGCCGGCCGGGAATAACGCTCCCTGCGGCGGCGCAGTCATGAAAAAGGAGAATAAAATGCAAGCATCGATGGTTTCCGCCGCAAAGCGGGTCATGGCGGGCAGTATCCTGATCATGGCGGCTGCGGCCGGCCTGCACAGCACCCCCGCGCTCGCGCACGCCATGCTGGTGAAGGCGGAACCGGCGCGCCGGGCGCAACTCACCCAGACGCCTGCGCAAGTGCGGCTGTGGTTCAACGAAGAAGTCGAGAAGGACTATGCTTCGCTGGCCGTACTCGATCCGGCCAAGGCGCCGGTTACCGAAGCCAAGCCCCATATTGCAACTGACGACCCCAAGGCCATCGTGCTGTCCTTGCCGGAACTGGAACCTGGCAAGTACACGGTCAAATTCCGGGTGCTGTCGGTGGACGGCCACGTGGTTGACTCGTCCTACGACTTCACGGTAAAGAGCAAAGCAGCGGCAAAATGATCGAGGTCATCGCGACGCTCCTGCGCTGGTTACAGCTTGCGTCCAACATGATCCTGGTCGGCGGTTGCGTGTTCCTGGCGATTGCCGGCTCCATCCACTCCCCTGGGTGACCCGTCTGGAGCGGGCGCTGCCCTGGCTTGCACTGATCCTCCTCACCGGCTTGCTGGGCATACTCGCCACCACCACCGCGCAGGCCACGGGCGTGGACGAGAACGCCTGGCGGCCGCAGGCCTGGCTTGCCCTCATGCAGAATACCCGCATGGGGCAGATATGGGTGGGACGCGCCGCCTGCGCCGTCCTGGTCGCAGCCATTGCCCTCTATATCCGCTTCTCCGCCCCGGCGCGCTGGCAATATGTATTGTGCGCCACCGTAGCCGCCATGACCTTGACCGTCGGTTCGCTCGCGAGTCACGCCGCGGCTGAAGACCTGTCGGTGATATCGATCCTGCCCTACGCCCTGCATATCATCATGGCCAGCGTCTGGTTTGGCGCATTGCCGGCCTTCCTGGTGGTATGTTTTGCCTGCACCGAAGAAGAGCCTGCCCCCCAGTCCCACGGCCAAGGCCAGACCCCGGGACGCCCCCACCGCCACAGCGAAGCCCTCGAGCGCATCCATGCCGTGTTCCAGTCCCGCCAGGACGCGATCCAGGCCGACACCCTGGCCTTGAAGCGCTCTCCGCCATGGCCCTGCCGGTCATGCTGATGTGGTGGCCACCGGCCTCATCATTACCTACCGCATGGTCGACAGCAGCTATGGGGCGCTCGTGTCCACCAACTACGGCTGGCTGCTCGACGCCAAGATCGGCCTGCTTGCGGTGGTGCTCGTCATCGCCTCGCGCGCGCGTTCCACCTGGCTGCCGCTCTTCGCCCAGCGCGATTCCAGCCTGGCCATGGCGGGCGGGCGGCGGTTGCGCAAATGGGTCAGCTTCGAATTCGTGCTGGCGCTGGGCATCGTGCTCCTGGCCACGGTGGTGGCCAATACCGTCCCGGCCAAGCACGCCATCATCCAGAACTGGCCCTATCCCTTCCGTTTCTCGCTGGCCGCCACCTGGGGCGATCCCACCGTGATGACGCGCGTCTGGAGCGGTCTTGCGCTGCTGTTCATCGCCATCGGCGCCACCGCCTACGGGCGCATCAAGCACTGGGACAAAAAGCGGCGCATCGGGCCTGCCGGTGCTGCTTGCGCTGGTGGCCGGGCGTAGGCCTGCCGCCGCTGGCGGTGGACGCCTATCCCGAGACCTACCGCAAGACGCCCGGTGCCGTTTGACACCATTTCCATTGCCACGGCTCGGCCCACTTCGCCGAGAACTGCGTGGCCTGTCACGGGTCTCCAGGGCAAGGGCGATGGCGTCATGGCCAAGAGCTTTGCC
>NZ_OCMZ01000002.1 GCF_900215485.1 Nitrosovibrio sp. Nv4 | reverse complement strand
TTTTGGCCCGACCCACCTGCCGCTGGTAGTGGAAGGCGTACTGCTGTCGGTGGCCGACTACACGGGCTTCCTGTATGTCCGTACCGGCACGCCTGAGTATGTCCGCAACATCGAACAAGGCTCGCTGCGCACGTTCGGAGGTCACACCACCGTCATTGCCGCATCTTTGCCGCGTTCATCTCCATGCTCATGTTCTGCATCTGGTGGTACTTTGGCAAACTCTACTGTACGGCATTCTTCTACGTGAAAGGCCACCGCGGCCGCGTCACCATGAAGAACGACGTTACCGCATTTGGCGAAGAAGGCTTTCCAGAGGGATCAAATAAATGAACGCAAAGACCTGATCAAACTGGGCAAGCTCGGCAAATTGGGCACACTAGGCAAGCTGGGGTGCTGGGCCTGTACGGCATGGCCACCCTGGCCATGACCCTGGGACTGGACATCACGCCTGCCGCGGCACACGGTGAGCGCTCGCAGGAACCCTTCCTGCGCATGCGTACCATCCAGTGGTACGACATGAAATGGGGTCCCGAGACCACCAAGGTCAACGATCTTGCCAGCATGTCCGGCAAATTCCACCTGGCTGAGGACTGGCCGCGGGCGTTGGCAAACCGGGACGCGCCTCTTCAACGTCGGCAGCCCAAGCCCGGTGTTCGTGCGCCTGAGCACCAAACTCAACGGCGAGCGACCATGATCTCGGGCCCGCTCGAGATTGGCCGCGACTACGCCTTTGAAGTCAAGCTCAAAGCGCGCATACCGGGACGCCACCACATGCACGCCATGGTCAACATCAAGGATGCAGGCCCGATTGCAGGCCCTGCCGCCTGGATGAACATCACCGGCAGCTGGGATGACTTCACCAACCCGGTGAAACTGCTGACCGGCGAGACCATTGATACCGAGACCTTCAACTTCAGCAACGGCATCTTCTGGCACGCGCGTGGATGGGACTTGGCATCTTCTGGATTGGCTACTACGTTGCCCGGCCCATGTTCCTGCCGCGCAGCCGCGTACTGCTGGCCTACGGGGATGACCTGCTGCTCGATCCGATGGACAAGAAGGTTGCCTGGTAGTGCTGATACTCACCTTTGGCCTGGTCTGGGGCGGCTACCGCTACACCGAAACCAAGCATCCCTACACCGTGCCATCCAGGCGGGTGAATCCAAGGTGCAGCCGTTGCCGGTGAAACCCAACCCCATCGCCATCAAAGTGACCCACGCCAACTATGACGTACCGGGCCGTGCCCTGCGCGTGACCATGATGATCACCAACAGCGGCGACAGCGCGTACCGCATTGGCGAATTCACCACGGCCGGCGTGCGCTTCATCAACAAGGTGGCCTGAAGCACATGGACCGCGGCTATCCGAAGGAACTGGTGGCGACCGGCCTGTCATTTGACAACGACACCCCGATTCAACCGGGTGAGACGCGCGAAGTCAAGATGGAAGCGAAAGATGCGCTGTGGGAAGTCCAACGGCTGATGGCGCTCCTGGGTGACCCGGAAAGCCGCTTTGGCGGATTGCTCATGACCTGGAACGATGCTGGCGATCGCAACATCAACAGCATAGCCGGCGCAGTCATACCGGTCTTTACCAAGCTCTAGGCAAAAGAGACGCTGCCCGGGTTCGACGAACACCGGGCGGCTTGTCAAAGGCATGACACCGGTCCGCCACCGTCCAGACGGAAAGGTGGATCGGTGTTTTTTAACGCAAGTCAAACCGGCACTCATTCCGCCCGCAGCACCGGGCGCGGACAGGACACAACGTAATACTCAGTGAACATCGTGAATAGGCAAGACAAGGACCTGTTCCTGGTCAGGCGACTCAATCAGGCAAGTATTGCCGCCCTCCTCCTGATAACGCGGCTCTACGCCGGGGCAGTGACGGCACACGGCAAGGAATCGCTGGAAGAAGACAGCTGCGTGCGCCGCATCGGCGAGAACATGGTGCATTTCAGCGCCTACCAGCCGCAACATGAGCCGAGCGCCCAATACTGCAGCGAAATCCCCAAGGGAGGCGACACCTACCTGGTGGTCGACCTCGTCGACGAAGCCCTGCGCGGCATGCCCATCGGCATGCGCGTGGTACGGGGCACCAGTGAACCGAAGACGAGACCGTGAGCTACCTGCGTCCGAGCTACCATCCCGATGGCGTCATCAAGGGCGAGACCAGCCTGGACCAGGGGCTGTATACTGTCATCATTACCGCCGAAGGGCTGCCCCCGCTGCGCTACCAGTATCCCCTGCGGGTACAGATGATCAACTACGCGAACATCTTTCGCACCGCGGTAGGCCCCTGATCGGCCTGCTGCTGCTGACCCTGTTGGGATACAAGCTCATGAAATCCAAGCGCATGGAGCGCTGGCGCGCCTCGCGCCGCCAGTAGGCCCGGCTACCCGGGTCAGCCGGGCCAACCCGGGCGGGCGAAAAAAAAGCGCGCACAGGCAGCTACCGGATCCGCCTGGCGGATCGACGACTCATCATTTCTTATAGGTGATATTGATAATGTCCTTACAATCTCTCAAACCTGCCCTCATCGGCCTGATGCTTGCCATCGGCATTCCCTTCTCCGCGCAGGTACAGGCCCATGGCGGCTTATCCCTGGCCGATGACGTATGCAAACTCACGATCGGGCCCTACACCATGCACTTCACCGGCTACCAGCCGGACAGCACCCAGGAAAAGGAATTCTGCGAAGACATCCCGGCCACCGGCCGCACCGTGGTCGCACTCGACTACATCGAAGAAGCGCTGCGCCCCTGCCCACCGAAGTGCGCATCATCCGCGATACCGGCGCAGGGGATCAGGCCGGCAACGAAGCGAACCTGGAGGAAATCACCATCCTGCATATCCCGGCCAAGGTCTACCCCAACGGCTCCATCAACTTTGAATACCAGTTTGCCGAGCCGGGCAAGTTCGTGGGGCTGGTGACCGTAACCGACAAAGAGAAGTATGTTTCGCGCTTTCCCTTCTCGGTAGGCGAACCCAAAGGCACCTCGCCCTACCTGCTGGTCGCCCTGGCCGCGATCGTGGTGGGCGCCCTGGTATTCTTCCTGCGCGGGCGCAAATCCGAGAAAGTGGGCGCGACCTGAACGCCACCTGAAGTCATCCCGGCCGGCGGTGGCTGCCGCCGGGGCGATGCCTGAACCATACGGCAGCAATAGAGTCCAATGAAATAACCTGTGCCGGCCGGGAATAACGCTCCCTGCGGCGGCGCAGTCATGAAAAAGGAGAATAAAATGCAAGCATCGATGGTTTCCGCCGCAAAGCGGGTCATGGCGGGCAGTATCCTGATCATGGCGGCTGCGGCCGGCCTGCACAGCACCCCCGCGCTCGCGCACGCCATGCTGGTGAAGGCGGAACCGGCGCGCCGGGCGCAACTCACCCAGACGCCTGCGCAAGTGCGGCTGTGGTTCAACGAAGAAGTCGAGAAGGACTATGCTTCGCTGGCCGTACTCGATCCGGCCAAGGCGCCGGTTACCGAAGCCAAGCCCCATATTGCAACTGACGACCCCAAGGCCATCGTGCTGTCCTTGCCGGAACTGGAACCTGGCAAGTACACGGTCAAATTCCGGGTGCTGTCGGTGGACGGCCACGTGGTTGACTCGTCCTACGACTTCACGGTAAAGAGCAAAGCAGCGGCAAAATGATCGAGGTCATCGCGACGCTCCTGCGCTGGTTACAGCTTGCGTCCAACATGATCCTGGTCGGCGGTTGCGTGTTCCTGGCGATTGCCGGCTCCATCCACTCCCCCTGGGTGACCCGTCTGGAGCGGGCGCTGCCCTGGCTTGCACTGATCCTCCTCACCGGCTTGCTGGGCATACTCGCCACCACCACCGCGCAGGCCACGGGCGTGGACGAGAACGCCTGGCGGCCGCAGGCCTGGCTTGCCCTCATGCAGAATACCCGCATGGGGCAGATATGGGTGGGACGCGCCGCCTGCGCCGTCCTGGTCGCAGCCATTGCCCTCTATATCCGCTTCTCCGCCCCGGCGCGCTGGCAATATGTATTGTGCGCCACCGTAGCCGCCATGACCTTGACCGTCGGTTCGCTCGCGAGTCACGCCGCGGCTGAAGACCTGTCGGTGATATCGATCCTGCCCTACGCCCTGCATATCATCATGGCCAGCGTCTGGTTTGGCGCATTGCCGGCCTTCCTGGTGGTATGTTTTGCCTGCACCGAAGAAGAGCCTGCCCCCCAGTCCCACGGCCAAGGCCAGACCCCGGGACGCCCCCACCGCCACAGCGAAGCCCTCGAGCGCATCCATGCCGTGTTCCAGTCCCGCCAGGACGCGATCCAGGCCGACACCCTGGCCTTGAAGCGCTTCTCCGCCATGGCCCTGCCGGTCATGCTGATGGTGGTGGCCACCGGCCTCATCATTACCTACCGCATGGTCGACAGCAGCTATGGGGCGCTCGTGTCCACCAACTACGGCTGGCTGCTCGACGCCAAGATCGGCCTGCTTGCGGTGGTGCTCGTCATCGCCTCGCGCGCGCGTTCCACCTGGCTGCCGCTCTTCGCCCAGCGCGATTCCAGCCTGGCCATGGCGGGCGGGCGGCGGTTGCGCAAATGGGTCAGCTTCGAATTCGTGCTGGCGCTGGGCATCGTGCTCCTGGCCACGGTGGTGGCCAATACCGTCCCGGCCAAGCACGCCATCATCCAGAACTGGCCCTATCCCTTCCGTTTCTCGCTGGCCGCCACCTGGGGCGATCCCACCGTGATGACGCGCGTCTGGAGCGGTCTTGCGCTGCTGTTCATCGCCATCGGCGCCACCGCCTACGGGCGCATCAAGCACTGGGACAAAAAGCGGCGCATCGGCCTGCCGGTGCTGCTTGCGCTGGTGGCCGTGGGCGTAGGCCTGCCGCCGCTGGCGGTGGACGCCTATCCCGAGACCTACCGCAAGACGCCGGTGCCGTTTGACACCATTTCCATTGCCAACGGCTCGGCCCACTTCGCCGAGAACTGCGTGGCCTGTCACGGTCTCCAGGGCAAGGGCGATGGCGTCATGGCCAAGAGCTTTGCCAAGCCGCCGGTGGACATGCTCACCGAACCGCATACCGCCAAGCATACCGCGGGCGACTTCTTCCACTGGCTGACCTTCGGCATTGCCGACACCGGCATGCCCTCATTCGGCGACAAGCTCTCGGAAGAGGACCGCTGGGATGTGGTCAACTTCCTGCATGCCATGTCCCGCGGCTACCAGGCGCGCCTGATGAGCCCCACCGTCAAACCCGAACAGCCCCAGCCCTCCATGGGCCCGCCCAACTTCTCCTATGCCGCGCAGGATGGCTCAAGTGGCACCCTGAAGGACTTCCGCGGGCAGAAGAATGTGCTGCTGGTGCTGTTCTCGTGGCCGCAGTCGCGCGAACGGCTGCAGCAGCTGGAGCAGCTGCATGCGCAGCTGAAGGCGGCCAATACCGTATTGCTGGCTGTGCCGGAGGATGACCCCAGTGCAGAGGAATTCGCACAGATCACGGCACAAGTGCCCTTCCCGGTGGTGACCCAGGGGGCCGATGAGATCGTGCAGAGCTACAAGCTGTTCCGCCGCACCCTGGGCAAGCCCGATCTTCTGGGGGCGGGAACCCTGCCCCCGCACATGGAATTCCTGGTGGATCGCTTCGGCTATCTGCGCGCCCGCTGGATCCCGGAGGCCGATGGCGGCGGCGATGGGTCAGGCTGGGCCAATACCGAGATGCTGATCCGGCAGATCGCCCAACTCAACCGGGAAGAGGAAATCCTCCCGCCGCCAGGCGATCATGTGCATTGAGTGATTCAAGTATTCAAGTACTTAACGAAAAATCCGGGAATAGAAGTGGCTGGAGTCTTATTCCCGGTCGGTCGTGCGAGATGCTCGCAAAAGTGGTGCTGCCTTCTCTGGAGCAGGCAACAGTTCCCTGACTTCATCTGGTTCGATCAGTGATCCCAGTTCTTCCAGCGGGGGTAGCTCTTCCAGGGAACGAAGATTCAGATCATCAAGGAAATTCGCTGTTGTGGCATACAAGGCTGGTCTACCTGGCACGTCTCGATGCCCGATGGCCGCTATCCAGCCCCGTGATTCCAAAGCCTTCAACACAGGGCTGGAAACCGCAACGCCGCGTATTTCCTCAATGTCACCCCGCGTCACCGGTTGGCGATAAGCGATGATGGCAAGTGTCTCGAGAACAGCCCGGGAGTAGCGCGGCGGTTTCTGCGGATTAAGCCGGTCAAGAAACTTTTGCATTTCAGGCCTGGCATGGAAGCGCCAGCCACCAGCGATACTTACCAGCTCCACTCCTTTTTCCCCCCAGTCGTCGCGCAATTCTTCGAGCAACCGTCGTAAAACCTCCGTACTCAGTTCATCGTTGAATAGTTTTTTGAGCTCCGATAAAGGCAGAGGGTCCGGCGTAGTGAGCAACGCCGTTTCCAGGACCCGTTTGATCTCCGCGGGGCTGGATGAACCCGGAGAGTTAGATGGCGGTAAGGAAACCGATTGGCCTGACATATATAATCCCGAACGTACGAGGCTGGCTGACTTCCACCTGATTTTCCCTGACGAGTTCCAGCAATGCCAGAAACGTTACCACTAGCTCCGCCACGCCCGCCTCCGCACTGAATAACTCCTTGAACTCCACGAAGTGGTGACCCTGCAACTGGCGCAGGATGCGGCTCATATGCGCCCGGACGGAAAGCTCCTCTCGAGTGATATGATGCCGGCGACTTGCCTGAGCGTTCGCCATCAATATAAGCCACGCGTTACGAAGATCGTCCACACTGACTTCAGGCAAGCGCGCGACCTCCACCTGATCAATCCATACCCGCGCCAGCGAGAAATCGCGCTCGGCCTGAGGCATTTCATTGAGCCGCTCCGCCGCGGATTTCATCTGTTCGTATTCCAGCAGGCGCCGCACCAGTTCAGCGCGCGGATCCCCGTCTTCCTCATCTCTGGCAACAGGCTTCGGAAGCAGCATGCGAGACTTGATTTCAATCAATACTGCGGCCATCAGCAGGTATTCCGCCGCCAACTCCAGTTTATTGGCGCGCATCATCTCGATGTAGGCCATATATTGCCGGGTGAGTTCCGCCATGGGGATATCCAGCACATCCAGGTTGTGCTTGCGGATAAGATAGAGCAGCAAATCAAGAGGTCCCTGGAATGTATCGAGAAATACTTCCAGCGCATCCGGCGGAATGTAGAGGTCTAGAGGCAGTTCCGACAGCGGCTCACCGTGAATTTTTGCGACTGGATTAGTAGCGACGGACAAATCGTTCATCCCGGATATTCATCAGTAATAATCAAAAACATCCGCGTATTTTTTCCGTATCCCCGCTTTGGATATCGGTTACCTCGCCCCGGGACAAATCTGACCACCCCTTAATACCTACAAAGCGTGTTCAAGAGTAGTCGAGCCCCATTGCCTCTCTGACATCACGCATGGTTTCCTGAGCGAGCCTGTCCGCTCTTTCACATCCATCCGCGATGATGTTGCGCACCAGCGTAGGATCTTCCTCATACGATTGGGCGCGCTCCTGCATGGGTTTCTGCTCGGCCAGTATCGCATCAATAACCGGTTGCTTGCAGTCAAGGCAGCCGATACCGGCAGTGGTGCATCCAATTTGCGCCCATTCCTTCGTATCCTCATTTGAATATACGAGGTGAAACTGCCACAGCGGGCATTTTGCAGGATCACCCGGATCACTGCGTCGTACGCGCGCCGGGTCGGTCGGCATCGTTCGGATTTTCTTTACGACACTGGCCGGGTCTTCCCGCAAGCTGATCGTGTTATTGTAGGATTTAGACATTTTCTGGCCATCCAGCCCCGGCATTTTTGATGCCAGGCTGAGCATGACTTCGGGCTCCGAGAGAATCATTTTACCGCCGCCCTCAAGATATCCGAATAACCGCTCCTGATCGCCCAGGCTCAGGTTCTGTTGCTCGTCGAGCAATGATTTTGCCGCAGCCAAGGCTTGCTGATCCCCGTGTTCCTGATAACGGTTCCGTAACTCGCGGTAGAGCCTGGATTTCTTTGAGCCCAGTTTTTTTATCGCCATTTCCGCTTTTTCGCGAAAACCTGTTTCCTTACCGTAGACATGGTTGAAGCGGCGCGCAATCTCGCGCGTAAACTCGATGTGCGGTGTCTGATCCTCCCCTACCGGCACGCGAGTAGCGCGATAAATGAGGATATCTGCGCTCTGCAGCAGCGGGTAGCCAAGGAAGCCATACGTACTCAATTCCTTCTCGGATAATTTTTCCTGCTGATCCTTATAGGAGGGAACCCGTTCCAGCCAGCCCAACGGGGTAATCATCGAAAGCAGCACATGCAACTCGGCGTGTGCCGGTACCCGCGACTGAATGAACAATGTTGCATGTGCGGGATCCACCCCAGCGGCGAGCCAATCGATCACCATATCCCAGACATGCTGCTCTATGACTTCCGGCGTATCATAGTGAGTTGTGAGAGCGTGCCAATCGGCAACAAAGAAGAGACATTCGAACTGGTGCTGCAGTTCTATCCAATTCTTCAGCACACCGTGGTAATGCCCCAGATGCAGCCCGCCAGTGGGGCGCATCCCCGACAAAACTCGATCAGCGAACATATTTTACTTACCCTTAATAAATCCCAGACTAATTTGGATCAACCCTTGACCCATTCAATAAGCTTCAAACCCGAAAAACCACGCCACCATGCGTATCGTGATTACGATAAAAGGCCCGATAACGGCCCCCAAAACACCGGTCACCAGCAGAAACACGAGGATCATAAAACCATAAGGCTCAATCCTTGCAAAACTATTTGCCATGCGATGCGGCAGCAGGCTTACCGCAACCCGGCCTCCGTCCAGCGGCGGCAGAGGCAGCAGATTGAGTACCATTAATATGACATTGATTTTGATCCCCGCTTCGCCCATTAATATCATCGGGTCGGCCAGATCACTCTCAGACATACCGAGGCCCAGTTTGATGACAAGCCCCCAAAGCAATGCCATGAATAAATTTGCGCCCGGTCCCGCGAGCGCAACCCAGAGCATGTCCTGTTTTGGGCGGCGCAGTGCCGAGAAGTTGACCGGCACCGGCTTGGCCCAGCCGAACAGGATACCGCCCAGCCACAGCGTCACTAGTGGAAGAAGGATCGTACCCACCAAGTCTATGTGCTTGATGGGATTGAGGCTGACGCGCCCCTGGGTGTAGGCGGTAAGATCTCCAAAATGCTTGGCTACATAACCGTGTGCGGCTTCATGCAGCGTGATGGCAAAAATTACCGGTAACGCATAAATGGCAATGTTCTGGATAATGCTATCCATGCATGATTCCGAAAGGCGCCAAACTGCCCTTGCCTTGCCGTATCAACGCAGGCGTATCGCCAGTGAGATCGATCACAGTGCTCATTTCCAGGCCACAGGCGCCGCCGTCCAGCACCAATTCTATCTGGTGTTCAAGACGGGCTCGAATTTCCTCCGCGTCATTCAGCGGCAATTCGTCCCCTGGCACTATCAACGTAGAACTCAACAAGGGCTCGTTCAACTCCGTCAGCAATAACTGCACCACAGGGTGATCGGGAATTCTTACGCCAATAGTGTTGCGTTTCGGATGTTGCAGGCGGCGCGGCACCTCGCGCGTGGCTTGAAATATAAAAGTATAACAACCCGGTGTACACGCCTTGAGTAATCTGTATTCGCTGTTATCGAATTGAGCGTAGCGGGAAATTTCCGCGACATCCCGGCACATCAGCGTAAAGTGATGATTTTCATCCACCTGCCGGATAGCGCGAATGCGAGTCATGACGCTCTTGTCGCCCAGTTGGCCACCTAACGCATAACACGAATCGGTCGGATAAGCGATGACGCCGCCGGAACGTACTATGGCTGCCGCCTGCCTTATCAGGCGCAACTGCGGGTTATCTGGATGAATGGAAAAGAATTGGGCCACGTAAACAAAAGTTTGTGATTTCTAGCGGTCGGCCTTGATGTTGAATCGGACAGCAAGCGTCCATGCACATTACATCATTGCGTTCCAATCATGCCATACCGGCGTACAATTGGCAGGTAATGGCGGCATGCGTCCCAAGTCAAAATAGCTTTCGCCCGGCCCATGAAAATCCGAGCCCCGCGAGGCCAGCAAACCCAGTCGTTGACTATGGCGGGCAAACAGCAGGGATTGTTCGGGAGTATGGCTGGAAGTGACCACCTCTATTGCTTCTCCGCCAAAAGCGCGGAATTCCAGCAGCAGTTCGTCCAGCGCTCCCTTACTCAGCTTGTAGCGGGCCGGATGTGCAATTACAGCTCTGCCACCGCTGTCACGTATCCAGCTGACTGCATCATTTAGCGGGACCCACTGGTGCGGCGCGTATCCCGGCTTGCCTTTGACCAAGTATTTCTTGAACACCGATTTCACATCCTTGGCATAGCCCTGCTCAACCAGAAAACGCGCGAAGTGCATTCGTCCTATCAAGTGCCCATCTCCGGCATTCCTGCTTGCGCCTTCAAAACTGTCATGTATCCCGAATTTGCCGAGTTGCGCCGCAATATTGTGGGCGCGTACGGTTCGGCCATCACGAAGGGACGTCAGGCCCTGAGCCAGCGGGGGATATGCCGGATCTATGCCGAGCCCGACAATATGCAATGTCTGGCCGCGCCAGTCGGCGGAGATTTCCACGCCATTGATAAGAGTAATGCTCGTGGCGGCGGCAGCCCGTCGTGCTTCATCCAGACCGCCTACGTCATCGTGATCGGTCAGTGCCAATACCTCAACGCCACGCGCAGCCGCGTGCTCCACCAACTGTGTGGGCGTCAGCAAGCCGTCGGAAACTGTGGAATGACAATGCAGATCAATATTGAGCATGAAGCCGGTAATTCGCGCGAAGCAAGAGACGCATCATAGCAAATAAGCGACGCGATGAAAAATGAACTGCTGGGAAGGAGGGGAGAACCCCGTGCTATCAATGGGAAAAACTTGCGGTGACGGTGGGTCCAACGATATCAGCGCAATGTGGATCGGTAGCGGTTGCCGTATCGCACCCGGCCTCCATTCGATTATCGATTCTTCCTGGAACGGTTGTGCCGTGACAAATCCCATATCTCTTTCCACAGACGACTGGATTTTCGGGTATTCGACCTCACGCATATTGCACGCCATTGCTTTTCCCTATCGAGTGATGACGGCCATCCTGCTACGATTAGACCTGCGGTGAATAGTTGTGCGCTGACATCCGCAAGGACCATGGTTCATTTATGCTTGTGGCAATGGGGCATCTCTCTGAACTATCGACCAGCTCATACTGGCGCATTTTCGGGTAAAGTAGTATCGGTAAACGATCTTTACCGCTTTTCTGAGTAAAACAGATGGATTTCCTCCCGATCTTTCTAGATATTAAAACCCGTAACTGTCTGGTGGTCGGCGGCGGAGAAGTGGCCACCCGCAAAATCGCACTGCTGCTGCGGGCCGGTGCACGTATCACAATAGTTTCTCCTCAGCTTTGTGCCGAGCTACATGAACAAGTGCATGCGCAACTTCATCATGGCAGGATTACTTATCGTGCCGAGGCCTTCCATACCGATCATCTGCAGGATGCTGTTCTAGTCATCGCCGCCACTAGCGACCCCATCGTCAACCAGAAGGTTTCCGCAGCTGCCAGTCGGTTGCATATTCCTGTCAACGTGGTCGACAACCCGGCGCTGTGCTCTTTCATCATGCCCGCAATCGTAGACCGTACCCCTATGCTCATCGCCGTTTCGAGCGGAGGCGCATCGCCAGTTCTCGCCAGGCTGCTGCGGGCGCGTCTGGAAACATTGATACCCTCGGCATATGGACGTCTTGCGGCTTATGCAGCAGAATTCCGCGAGCGGGTGAAACTGTGTTTTTCGCGCCCCGAGAAGCGGCGCAGATTCTGGGAAAGCGCATTGCAGGGACCGTTTGCCGAAATGGTTTTCGCCGGAAAGGATCAGGCGGCGAAGGCTTATCTGGAGCGTTTACTCGTAGACGAGGCTGACGGGGCAGCGCAGGGAGTGGTGAGCGTGGAAGAGCAGGGGGAAGTTTATCTGGTGGGCGCGGGACCGGGGGACCCTGAGTTGCTGACTTTTCGCGCAATGCGCCTCATGCAGCAAGCGGACGTGGTCGTGTACGATCGGCTGGTTTCGCCTGAAATACTCGACATGGTGCGCCGGGACGCAGCCAGAATCTATGCAGGCAAGGAGCGCAGCAAACACGTCATGCCCCAGGAATCCATCAATGAATTACTGGTACGGCTGGCGAAAGAAGGTAAACGCGTGCTACGGCTGAAAGGAGGTGACCCATTCATTTTTGGCCGAGGAGGTGAGGAGATAGAAACACTGTCCAGCCAGGGCATCTCCTTCCAGGTGGTGCCGGGCATCACAGCCGCAAGCGGGGCGGCCTCTTATGCCGGCATTCCGCTCACGCATCGCGATTATGCCCAGTCATGCGTCTTCGTGACCGGCCATCTCAAGGACGGCAGCGTGGATCTGGATTGGCCGATGCTGGCGCGGCCAAAGCAGACTATTGTTGTTTATATGGGACTGCTGGGATTACCTGTATTGTGCCGGCAACTGATCGCACACGGTTTGCCCGCCACGACGCCAGCCGCCATCGTCCAGCAGGGGACCACTCACAAGCAGCGGGTACTGACCGGTTCCCTGGAGACGCTGCCCGATCTGACCGCTTCCGCCAATCTCGTCCCGCCAACCCTCATTATCGTTGGTGAAGTCGTGAAGTTGCACCAGAGACTTGCCTGGTTCGAACCCGGGAGTGATCTGCATGCTGGCGAGCGCGGGAAAGATCCGGGGCGCCCATAAGGGAGAGGAAGCAATCTTGCGCCGTATGCTTGAACCTTGCACACGGCGGCGTTCAAAACCACATGACTATGTGTTATTTGTTCGGCTGCGGCGTGATGCGCAGATACGGACGCGGCGCCTTGTAACCTTTCGGGAATTTTTGCTGGAGCACTGCTTCGTCCTGGATCGTAAGCGGAATGATAACGTCATCTCCGTCCTTCCAGTTACCCGGCGTTGCTACTGTATAGTTATCGGTTAGTTGTAGCGCATCGATAACTCGAAGAACCTCGTCAAAATTTCGACCGGTGCTCATGGGATAGGTGATGGTGAGCCGCACCTTCTTTTTGGGGTCGATGATGAACAGCGAACGCACTGTCATCGTTTCCGACTGATTCGGATGAATCATGTCGTACAGCACCGCGACCTTTTTATCCACGTCCGCAATAATTGGAAAGGCGACGCTGCAATCTTGCGTTTCTTCGATGTCTTTGATCCATCCCTTATGCTTATCCACAGGGTCTATCGATAAACCGATCGCCTTCACGTTGCGCTTGTCGAATTCGGACTTGAGCTTTGCCGTCAATCCCAGTTCGGTTGTGCAGACCGGCGTGTAATCCGCAGGATGGGAAAACAGCACCGCCCAGGAATCACCCATCCATTCGTGAAATTTAATCTTGCCAATTGAGGAATCTTGCTCGAAATCAGGTGCGGTATCGCCTAAGCGTAAGGTCATGGCATTCTCCCTAGGTTAAATATTGGTTAAAAATTCTGTTGGAAATTGATGTCTCAATATAGCCTGACTGTTGCAATGACTCAACAATTATTATTTGTGCATGGATGAGCCGGTCCTCAGTTTACCGTGCCATCATTTTCCAGCATGGAGAATGCGCCAGGATTTTGTGAAATCTCATTACTATAGTGAGCCCGCTTTATCGGCAACCGGCAAACCCCAGGAATAGGGGCGCTCATACTTAAGCAGAATTTCGTAGTAGGTCCGCACCGATTCCGTCAATATGACCGCTTCGCCGCCACGCGCATAGCCATGTTTCAGGCTACGGAAATACTTGCTGCTACTCAATAGCGGTAACGTTTTTTTCAAATCCACCCATGAATCGGGGTCCAAATTGAGGCGCTGCGCCAGGATGCGCGCGTCTTCTATGTGGCTGGAGCCCTGGTTGTACGCTGCAAGTGCGATCCAGGTGCGGTCCGGTTCCCTGATGCGCGTGGGCAGTCTATCTTTCAGTGTTGCCAGATAACGTGCCCCAGCGAGTATGCTCTGCCTCGGGTCGAGGCGATCAGTCACTTTCATCCGGTCGGCCGTAATTTCCGTCAACATCATGAGTCCGCGTACGTTGGCGGGAGAAGTCGCCAGGGGATTCCAGTGAGACTCCTGATAGGCCAGCGCCGCTATCAGGCGCCAGTCGATTGCCGTCAATTCCTCCGCCTCATGAAAATATTTGCGCAAATCCGGCAGGACGGTACGTCTTTTATCCAGAATGCCGATTACGTCCGTTTGGTGCAGTCGCTGAACATGGCCGTAATACCGGTCGAGCAGGCGCACCAAGGTGCCGTCCTGTTCAATACGTTTAAAGAATTTCCGCGTCTCCTCCAATAATTCGCGCTCGACGAAGGGCGAAAATGCCCATGCTCTGCCGGTGGACTGGCCTAGATCAAGGGCCGAATCCAGATTAGGGTAAAAATTCTTTGCCAGGTTGATCTGGTTGGAGTCCGCGACCACATAATCCACTTTTCCTTCCGCCAGTTTAGCCAGCAGATCTTCGGCCGTTGTGCTCCTTACGGTCCATTTCAGTTTCGGCGCCTGCTGCTTTGCCTTGTTCAATTGTTCCCCATAGGTCGTTCCACTCGCAACCTCAACGGTTCTCCCCACGAGTTGATGAACGTTTTTAGGCCTCCGATAGTCTGTGTTATAGGCTACCCGAGGTTGTATGAGCTGATAGATCGGCCCAAACTGGACACGCAATGCATGCTTGGGATTGATGCTTAAACCGGCGACAAAGTGTCCCTTGTGCTTCTCCAGATCCTCCAGGGCTCGATCCAGTTTTGGCATTACCTTGAATCGGACTTTTAGCCCGAGGTCCCGCGCGAATTCGGAAGCGAGATCGTGCTCCAGTCCCGCATAAACACCCTCTGCATTTTCGTAATAGGTATCGGGACTATTAACGGTAATGACGACCAGCTCATCGGTTTTGCCGAACGGCAACACGGGTTTTTTAAACGAATCACAGCCGGCAAGCACGAGGCCGCAACTGAAAACCACAACAAACAAGCCGGGGAGAATGCGCATGGAGAAGAGACAGGCAGAATTCCTGAACATTCTGCCATGTTGTGCTGAACGAGCGCGAGAAAACCACGGGAGAAACTGGTAAAATATGCGCAACCGCAATGGAGAGGTACCGAAGTGGCCATAACGGCGCTGACTCGAAATCAGATGGTCAGGGTAACCTGGCACGTGGGTTCGAATCCCACCCTCTCCGCCAATTTGGCATCCAAACTCGTCCAGTAGCTTCCGTTAAACCATATAAAACGGGAGGTTACAAGTAACTTAGTGTCCATCGTAGTTCGGCGGTATCCAGTTGAGTCTGACGTTAAACCGTGGTAAGTTCCGTGGTAACAAAATTACCACGGTTAAAAGTTACCACGATGGCTACAAATCTTCTTTCTGCTGCCCATTGCAAGAACGCCAACAGTAACGGAGCAGCCATCCGCAAGCTGTCCGATGGCGATGGTCTTTACTTATGGGTGTATCTCGACGGCCGCAAATATTGGCGCCTGCGCTACTGGCAGGCAGGCAAGGAAAAATCCCTTTCCCTCGGAGTCTACCCGCTAGTTAGCTTAAGTGATGCTCGCAAAAAGCGCAATGAGCTGCGCAAGCAGTTGCAAGCCGGTCTTGACCCCTCCGCTGAACGGAAAGCCACGAACCTGCGCAAAGAGCTTGCGGCTGAAAATTCCTTTGAGGCAGTTGCCCGCGAGTGGTATGGCAGGCAACTGCATACCTGGGTTCCTCACCACGCGAGCGATGTAAAACGGCGCCTGGAGAACAATATCTTCCCGGGCATCGGCAAGCGTCCCATTGACGAGATTCAAGCCTCAGAACTGCTCCACACCGTCCGCAAGATAGAAACACGTGGAGCGTACGATCTGGCGCATCGGGTATTGCAGGTGTGCGGACAGGTATTTCGCTATGGCATTGCGACTGGACGCTGCACCCATAATTTATCCACAGATTTACGCGGGGCATTGACCCCACACAAGAAAAAACACCAGGCCGCCGTTCGACCTGAAGAGTTACCTGAGCTGTTACTGGCTATTGCCAAGTATGACCAAATTGGCGATAAACAAACACGGCTCGCACTGCAACTGTTGGCGCAAACGTTCGTCCGCACCAATGAATTGATAGGAGCCGAATGGGCGGAGTTCGATATGAACAGTGCCCTGTGGATTATTCCCGCCGGACGCATGAAGATGAAAGCGGAGCACGTTGTCCCGTTGTCGACGCAGGCGGTTCTCATTCTTGCCGAACTCAAAGAAATATCTGGCAGCAGCCGATTCGTGTTCCCCGGCCGTAACCGGGATAAGCCGATCAGTAACAATACCATGCTGTTCGCCCTTTACCGGTTGGGCTACAAAGGCAAGATGACTGGGCATGGCTTCCGTGCGGTGGCCTCGACCATTCTCAATGAAACGGGCTTTAATCCAGATGTTATTGAGCGGCAGCTTGCGCACTGTGAACGAAATGAGATCCGAGGTGCGTACAACCGGGCTGAATACCTGCCCGAGCGCAAGCGCATGATGCAGCATTGGGCGGAGTATTTAGACTCGCTCGAAGCCGGGGCGAAGGTAATTCGGTTTAAAGGCAAGGGAGTCAAGTAGTAGCGAAGCAGGCCCCTTTTATTACTATGCGGATTTGCGGAATTAAATAGATGCTGGTCAATGTTTCCCTACCAGATGGGTTTGAGGTTCAGTCTGGCAAGCAAATAGTCTGCCATATGACTTCACACGAGGCATCTTTTCAGAATGGACGATTTCGCCAAATTGGGTGATTGCTAATATGAAAAAAAAAGGTACCCCTTCCCCCGATACCTCTGGACAACCCGGCAATACACAGAGGCAGCAGCACTTCGAGGCTGAGAATTTCAAAGAAAAGCCTAGGTATATTGCTTTCCCTCACGCGTTAAGGACACTTTTAAAACGTGGTTTGACCGAATCGGACGTGGTTGCGGCTGTTTTTAATGGGCCCGAGTTTGGTGGACTTCAGGCCTATGACGCGCACTCGCCATTCGAAGACCCGCTGTTATTCATATACGGCCTCTATTCTGACAACAATGATGCCGACCATCTTTCTCCGCTGATGGATTGCAAATTCCTCGCAGAGGATATCGAACATTTCCATCCATCAGAGCGCTACATTTCCGGCCGCGAGCTAATTGAACGGTGGGATAAACTTTTGGGCATGGATCCAAGAAGTTATATTAAGTCCAAAATCTTGGAATCGAAATTCATGGCATTTCACCCGACTAGAGGATTAACGGAAGCAACGAATAACAGCCGAGGGTCACACCCGCCAGTCGAAACCGGTCTCTTCGCTCTTAAAGAAGTACTGGAAATTGAAAAGGCAGAGTTTGGCAATGCAGAGATAACATCTACTAATCATTTGAATCACGATTTAACACTGCAACAAAGAGCGAACGAAATCGCTGCTCAGCTTATTATCCACAATGGCCAAAAGCCAACAAGAAACAAAGTGGCCGAAATATTGGCAGCAGAGCTTGGTAAGGCTCCAGAGACGGTACTGCGACGAATACGAAAGCAGTGGTGATGGGAGGGAGCGCCTAAGTACCTAACATTGCCTAAATAAGATATTGTTTTATAGAGGAAAGGCGGAACAGGCAGATGTTTCGCCTTATTTTTTGCCCGCGCACAATTATGTTCGGTGGTCCGCAGCATTCCTCAACTGTACGAACAAGACCTGCAACATTCGCGGAGCACCGGGCCTTGTTCGTTAGGACAAGTCATGCCGACCACCCGTAAGCCGTATCCGAAAACTGCTCCAGACCTCCAACCTCACCTGCAGTCCCAATCCCGAACCGCACTCAGCAAGAAGTTGGAAGGCCGCCCGCAAGCCCCCTGCGATCCTCCTAAAAATTACCGGCGCGCCGACCCCCTTTGGGAAACCAGCGATCGAGCCATCGGGGTAGCGAAGCAAGGAATGAACTCTGACGCCCTCAAGAATGAGTGGGCAGCCCATCACGAAGTGGACTCGGAAACGCTCCACGAAGGCTGGGAAGTCAACGAGAAAATCGCAAGTGCACTCGCCGCCCCAACCGCTGGCATTCCCTCTGGGGTAACCATGCTATCCACGCCGGTTGTATACAAACGACGTAAAAAAGGACGAAGCGCCCACTACGTCGACATTCAATCCGGACTCTTTATAGAGCCAGTAGCGATAGGATTGAGATCAAGGGCAACCCCGGACTACGAGGTCGATATCCTAATTGCTGCTGACATTGCTGGAAAGTCAGACGAAGAAAAACGCGCACTGGTCAGGAAACTGCGTGCTGCCCGCAAGGGGGTGTTATGAGCGTTAGCGAAGTGTTAGATAGGCTCGAAAAAGTCAGACGGAGAGGGCGGGGCCGCTGGATTGCCTGTTGCCCTGCCCATGACGATCGCAACCCCTCCCTGGCTATAGGTGAACGGGACGACGGGGGGTGCTGATTCATTGCTTTGCTGGCTGCAGTGCGTATGAGATTGTTAGTGCAGTTAGGCTCGATCTGAGCGACCTTTTTCCACCTCGCGAAATTGGGTTCGGCAAGGGCAAACCGGAACGCCGCCCATTTCCTGCTGCAGACATCCTGCGTTGCATCGCGTTCGAGGCTCTGGTAGTTGCAATGGCGGCCAAGAGCCTGCTGGCAGGATCACTGTCTGAGGTCGACCGCACGCGTCTGATGCTCGCAGTCACGCGTATTCATCAGGCAATGGACGCGGGAGGTATCAGCGATGTCAAATGAGAACGTTAAGCACAGTATCAGAGCGGTTGCCACCCTCCGCCCTGATACTGCTGGTGGCAAGAAGGATAAGGAAAATACAAGCGGTGAGGATGAAAAGGTCGATAAGGAGGAAAATAGCTCTACTGCAAACGCGCTAATCGCACTGGCCGAAAAAAGCTGTGAGTTTTTTCATGATGAGCGCGGCAATGAATATGCAGTCGTAACCGACCAGGATATCCGGCGCACCTTGAAGCTTCGCAGCAAGCACTTCCGCAGTTGGTGGGTCGGAACGTTCTATAAAACAACGGGACGGGTGCCAAACAGAGAAGCGCTATCAAATGCGCTATCTGTTCTTGAAGCCAAGGCAACCCATGTCAATTCCCAACTGGAACTGTTCAACCGTTTTGCCAAGCAGGGTGAGGCAATCTACATCGACATGGCAGACGACGATTGGCGTGCGGTAAAGGTTACAGCGACTAGATGGGAACTACTGGATAAGCCCCCCGTCCTGTTTCGCCGTTACTCCCACCAGCAGTCTCTGCCTGATCCGGTTGAAGGGGGAAAACTGTCAGATATCCATGACCATCTTGTAATCAAGTCAAATGACGACAAGTACCTGCTGGAGGCCTACCTCGTCGCTTGTGCATTCTCCGACGTGCCGCGTCCCGCAATCACGTTCCATGGTCCGCAGGGAGCCAGCAAGACAACTACCGCCCGTTGCATCAAAGCCATTACCGATCCCACCCTTCTCGGTTCAGTTGACCTTGGGAGATCAACTGCAGACCTGGCTCAGGTCCTCGATCATCATGGCGTACCCTGCTTTGATAACCTCACGAGGATTCAAGCATGGGCGGCAGACATGTTATGCCGAGGCATTACAGGTGGGGCATTTAGCAAGCGTGAGCTGTATTCGGACGATTCGGACATCATCCTGTCCTTCATGCGCCCCATTATTATCACGGGCATCAACATTCCAACGCACGCCCCCGACCTGCTGGATCGCCTGCTCTTGATTGAACTGGATCGCATCTCACCTCAGAGGCGCCTGGATGAGGCCACATTCTGGGCGAAATTCAATGAAGACAAACCCAAACTTTTCAATTCGCTATTGGATGCGATTGCCGGAACATTAAGGCACTTGCCCAACATCACGCTTCCTCGAATGGCGCGCATGGCGGACTTCACTCGTATCGCCTGTGCGTATGCTGAGTATGCCGGGATTGGATCAAGAAAAATGCTGTCGATCATCATGCGACACACTGCCCGTCAAACGGAGGAGGTGCTTGCAGCCGATCCTGTGGCAACCGCTATCATGGGCCTCGTTAAAAACAAAAAAACCTGGACGGGTACGGCAACCGATCTTCTTGAGTTGCTCAACAAGACCGCGCCTGTCCCTCGGCCTCATGAATGGCCCAGGCAGCCTAATAGTCTGACGAAAAGGCTGAATACACTGCACTCAACCCTAAACGACGCAGGGATCAGGTTCACGAAGGCCAAAGGTCGAAAAAATGGCAGGATGTTGACAATAGAATATAAAGGAAAACCACCGTCCCCATCGTCCTCAGCGTCCACAGCTCCTATTCATGAGGATTCAACTGAGGACGGTAAAGGACAGTCATCGTCCCCTGAATCCTCGGGAGAGGACGGTTAATGCAGGGTGAAACACTTACCGTCCCCCTTATCGTCCACTTTGAAACCCAGTGTTGGCGCGCCTTTGGACGGTGGGGACGGTGAGGACGATGAAATGCCGGTAGTTTCCCGGCCACAGATAGGGAAAGCAGGATGAGTTGGGGAAAATCAGGAAAGACCGCTTTCAAGCTCGGTTTTGCTCCGGTATGACGACAATAGCGGTCTCTGATTGCGTAAGGCCTGGATTGGCAATGGTGGCTGCGGTGAGCCTCGAAATTGCAATATTGATCGGATAACGCTAGATGATTATATTCAAAGGTTAAAGGAGTAATGCCTGACTTTCTGGAAAAGGGCGGGGTGATGAAGAAACCAAATCGAACTGAGCTGACGCTAAAACAGCAGAGATTTGCGAACGAGTATTGCGTTGACCTGAATGCCACTGCTGCATATAGACGCGCCGGCTATAACGCGCGGGGCAATGCAGCTGAGGCGTGTGCGTCCCGACTGCTAAGCAACGTTAAGGTGCAGCAGGCTATACAGCAGAAGGAGAAAATATCCGCCAGCCGATGTGAAGTAAACACAGAGAACGTGTTACGCGAGGCATCCGCACTTGCGTTCTCGGATATACGCAAGCTGTTCAATACGGATGGATCACCCAAGTCGATCCATGAACTCGATGATGCAACAGCTGCGGCCATCAAATCAATTGAGGTGGGCCAGATGATGTCGGAAGGCAAAGTAATCGGTCGGATGTGCAAGATCAAGCTATGGGACAAGAACAGCGCTCAGGAGCGCCTGTTCAAGCATCTTCGGCTATTCGATAAGGACAACAGCCAGGGGGCGCTTGCTCTTAAAGGTATTGCCGTTTCCTTCGTTTCGCCAGACGGCGAGGTAATGGGCGTATCTGATATCAGAAAACCTCGTCAGGGTTAAACAGGCTTCAAGAGCCTTTTTACTCCCCGCCGTTTTTCAACCGGACGATTTGCCAGATGCCGCGAGTTTTGCAACCTGTGAAATTATGGCCATCCTGCCGAGATGTTGTCTCGCCTCGAATTGCTCGTAACAGGACATTTAGCCGAACGGAATGTTCCGTTGCCAAGGATTAGAACCTCTGCAACGGTTCCATGCCGAGGCCGGGTGTTGGCTGCGACTCTATTGCAGGAGGGTTGGTTGCATAGGGATTATTCGCACTTATCCTGGCTGTAGGGGGAGCCGTACTGTCCGTATGGGTTGTTGATACTATCCTGCGAATACTCACTTCCATAGCGGCCATATGGATTGCTGGTACTGTCGGGATCGTATGGATTGCTGCTCAGGTTGCCGAGATACTTGACGGTTTTCTTGTCAACGAGAACGGGGGAGCCAGCTGACGTATCCAGTGCGAGGCCGAGAAGAAACCCGGCGACAAACGTCAAACCTATTTTATTCATTATCCCCTTCCCCTCATCTATTGTTTGTGATTAAAGTGCAGCTGCCTGATATATGCATATGCGGGCCGCTGTCTCCTTTCCGGTTTGAGCCTTTTTACCTTCTATCGACCGGGCTCTGCTATAAATAAAACGCAATCTGGTATTAATGACCGATGGACGTCGGACAGCTTTTCAATCACGTGAACTCCTTTCCCCCGCTTGGCAATTTTGAAGCCATGACTTCATTGACCGTAAGCAATTAGGTTTAGTTGGATGTTCTCATTGGACGTGGCGTATTTTCTGGCGACCAGAATTGCGTTTGGTCTAGCGCCGCCTCAAATGGCTCAATACCTTTGGCGCTTGCAACAAGCCACTCAAGTTCTTTATAGGCAAGGCCCCCTGCATTAATCCTTCGACCGTCTTTGGCTGTAATCAAAACTTTTCGGTTGGGCCGATCCAGGAACTCAATGATTACCGTTGGAAGCTTGTCCCAGGTTTCTGCTGACTGAAGAATGTTTACGAAAGGCGCATCCATCCTCATGCTTACCTTTTGTTCACCCAGTAAGTAATGCAGGCTGTGCTTATTTAGCAGCGTCAGAAATGGCCGGCAACTATTTTTGCGGAGATGAATTTTAAGTAATCTCATACATTCGTTGGCACTGTGGAAAGTAATTCGAATGCTACATATCTTTTGCAGAGCTGATTTTGGAAAACAGAGGGGAAAATTCGGTCCAATTGCCCGAGTGCGACTATTCGCGATGGACCATTCTGTTTCACGAGCTGCCCACTATGAGGCAATAGCCAACATAGACAAGCTATTCCGGCTGGCAACGAAAGGAGATAGCAGACCCGGCACAAAGGAAACGGACGCGATGACCATTGCGGCCATTCATCATTTCGATGTGCCCATGCCGTTCAAGGGCGAGATCCTGCATGTGGAAATGCTGGTGAAGGAATTCACGCAGCACCCGGAACGTGGCGGCAACCGGATATACACGTTGCAAGCGGTGGAAATAGCAACGCCAGCGTCTAAAAGGATAGCGGAGAGGCTTGGTTCCCCAAACCTGACCAGTATTCCGCCCGCTGGCGCTACACCCAGATTCGCGCAAATGGTCCAGATTGTCAAGGGCGAAGTCAGGCCCGACGGTTGTGGTCACGCTTTTTCTCGCGCCACTACGGCAACCGCTGCTAATCCTGCTAATGGCGCGACACCCTTCCACGACCGCATGGACCGCATCGCGGATACCCTCATCTACAATTTTCAGGACCGCTTCAAGCCGCCGCGCGATATCCAGAAGCGCGCCGCGCTGGTACCCGAGGCCGGGATGCGGTACTGGCCGAGGAACGGTACTCGGGTATGGTGCGGGCGCGCACCGACGACTTCGAGCAGGACATGCGCGATCCGCTCATCAAGGCGACCCATGATGATAAGCTGGAATATGAGGAGGTCGAGGACTACCTGCATGCGCGCCATGCCCATCGCGCATGCCATGCGCAAAATCAATCCGACCGAAACAGGAACTTAAAGACAAAACCGAGGCGCTGACCGCGCAGCGCGACAAGCTGGCCGGCGACGCCGACGTTCAGGCGTACGTCAGGACGCGGCGCGAGCTGCGCGATGCCGAGGCCGACATCGAGGACGGCATTGCCGATGAATCGCTTGGCCGGGTGTTGAAACAGGAAATAGCCAAGCTGCGCCAGACCCGACCGTGAAGGATGACGTTCGCGCGGCGGAAAAACTGCGCGCATTGTAGGGTGTGAAGCCGTTCGAGGGCGACAATACGGCACTGTCAGGCATGAGTAACGCCGAGTCCGTCAAGTTCATCAGCGATGCCAAAAAATGAGGCCGTGACAAGGCGCAGGAACGCGTATCGGCGCTGGTTGATGGGGTAACCCGCCAAAACGAGGGAAATCATCACAGAGGGCGGATTAGAGGCCCCTACGACGATTTCGCCCTGTAATGAGAAATACGAGCACTATTTCCCCCAGGATCGGGGGCGAGTGAGCGGAAATATCGCCCACCCCATCGGTCAGGACTTCAATATCCGGGGCCGCGAGAATAAACGGGCGATGGTCTCCCACCGGGAAGACGACCATTCTTACGCATGTTGTCGCGCAGCATGAAGCGGCCATTATCCCTAACGCGCGGAGTTCTACGGTGCTTCCAAGAAACGCAAAGGCCGCAAATGGCTTGCTGACAGTGGCGGGTATAATCCCCGTCGCACGCAAGCCCATGCGACCCTTGACGATTCCAATTGTATGCCATTCTCCCAATTGCAGGAATACCCCTACCGTAACGAGGCCGTTGGCCGAACGCGGCTATTACGTATTTCCCGTCTATCTGACGGACCTCGTCCTGAAAGATTTCGGACTGGCGGAGGCGGGACACATTCATTTGCTCGCCACACAGCGCTTGCATGAACTGTTTGGCGCTGATGCCGCACTGTACATCACCATCAAGGACTGGAGCAGCAAATACATTCTTCTTGCCTCGACCGTTGCTGTTGAGATGGACTATGAGCTGAGAGATACGCGCACTGGCATGGTCCTGTGGCAGGCCAATGAAAAAGTGGTGCAGAGTTCAGGAGGCGCCGGAGGGGGATTGATAGGCATGGCGATCGCAGCAGCGGTGAACGCAATGGCGACCGATTATCAGCCGCTGGCGCGGCAGGCGAACAAGCAGGTATTTCTACCGCCAAAAGGGCTGCCAGCAGGCCCTTATCATCTGGAGTATGGAAGGGATCAGGAGAAATTCTAGACAAACGCAGCTGCTCCCACGGTTTACCGAATGTATTGGTACAGGGTCTCCCGACTGATGCCAAACTCTTTTGCCAGCTTTGTCCGGTTTGCTCCTGCTGCGGCCTGTTCTCGCAGTTGAGCGATTCGTTCCGCATTGAGCGCTGGCTTCCTGCCCTTGTAGACCGTCCCCTTGGCTTTTGCCAGGGCTATTCCCTCCCGCTGCCTTTCCCTGATGAGCGACCGTATTCCAGATTGACGTAGGCACGCGATCAATCTTCCATTTGTCTCGGACTCTCCAGTTCCCGAGTCAAGCTAGAGCTAGCTGTAGTCGGGAGACTACAAAAATGGGGGGTTGGAAGCAGTTGATAAAATATGTTATCAACTGTAAATGGCGGGAGAAAAACTTCCTCTTCTGCAAAAAAACTGCTACCTAATGGCGTACCGCCACGGGACGTGGCTGAGAACCTCGGCGTATCCGTTGGAAATAAATTAGGAATAGCGGCAGGGAGAGTTGAGCCTTTTTTTTGTTTATTGGCCCCATCTCTTCCTTTCTCTAAGCCCTCTTTTTCTGCCCGTTGTTGGGCTTTAGCAATGTTTGCCAGCGTACAGACCACTCCGGCCGTTTCAAATAAAAGGGAACCTCGCAATCAGCTCATGTAACTTGCCCCTTAAATCCAATTAAAGGAGTATGAAAATGAAAAATATAAAAACGATATTAGCTGCAATCGGCTCGGCCGTTGTATTAAGCATGGCACCAGCAGCCTTTGCTCAGCAGTCGGGATTAGTTAACGTTGATATTAGCAATGTGGCGAATAATATTGCCAAGAACATCAACGTCGACGTGAGTCAGATTCCCGTGACAGTGCAGGCGCCTGTTTCGGTCGCCGCTACCGTATGTAACGTCGCCGCGGATGTTTTAGGAGCCCAAGTTGCCAGCGGAAGTGGAAGCTGTACAGCGCAAAGCACTTCCAGCGCTCTGAATCAAATCGTGCTGGAACAAATAAAGGGTACTGCGCAACAGTAAGCCGGTTCAATGGAGATGCCCTGCGAGCCAGGATGCATCTCCCCTGGCCAAGTTAAGTCCAACCACTAGTTGGGGTAAGCGATTTCCGATGCTGCGCATTGCCGGGCTTGTGGCTTATTCCCAAGCCGAGCTTCATCTTGGATTCTAGCTTCCTCTATCAAGTCTTCCAGGACGAGTTTCAGTCCCGGTGCTTTACATTCCATCCTGCCAGACTGCAGGAAGGCGACGCCCAGGTTGTACCAAGCTTCGAATAGAACTGAAAAGCAATCTTTCGTACTCCTTGGATTACCGAGCATAGAAAGTGAATTCATTCTCTTTGAGCGAGTCGGAGTCGGCGCCACCCTATGCTTCGAAAAAAACACCTATGGTTAGCAAATTCTCTCAAGTGCTCCGGTTCATCCATTAGCTACCGCGTCGATGCAAACCGCATGATCCGCCGAAGAGCCACGGATGCAGATATCCTCACCCGTATCGGCAATCGCTCCTTTCGCGCTACCAGGTATCATGGAATACTTACGTTACGTAATGGCGGAAAGCTTGAGGTGGTGCAACAAATGGCCGCCCACGAGAGCGCACGCACGACTGGACTTTATGGTCGGCGTAACGACCTAGTCTCCCTGGATGAGGTTGAGCGGATCGTTATCTGACGGAGGAGAGCGCGTCTCATCTCCTGCCCTGGCCTCGTACCCTGTATATCTGGAAAATCTCTGTTTTCCATTACCTCATCTGCCGATCATTTCACCACGCTAAACGACAAGCCCGTCAAAAAGTACCTGTCTCCTGTCAGTTCGACCATAACCTGATGTATAGATGCGCTGGGTTGACAATTTATATTGATGATCTAATTTGAGATGAGGAACTCTTCAGCGTTTTCGTTCCGCTGGATTGCAGAATCCCTAAAAGGAGATTGGCATGGAAACAGGAAAGGTCTATCCCCCCCGCTATAGCGGTTTTATCGTCATTCGAATCGCACAGGGAACCGCTCCTGCGAGCGAGTCGATGAAATCATTACGATCGTTTGCCGCTGAGTGCAAATTGCATGGTATCGAGAAACTGCTTGATTCGTACGAAATCAAAGAAACACGGCCAGTGATACGTGCGTTGCCACCGGAAAAGATACGTGAACTTGAAAAACAGGCGGCTCAAACCGAACTGCCGCCGTTACATAGCCTCACGTCCTACTGGAAACTCGATGTTCGTCATTCTCCTGAAAAAACAGAAGAAATCGTAAAACGTTTCAGTGCCCTCGATGAAGTGGACGTTGCATATCGCGAATTGGAAGCTACGGATCCTGCGGTTAACCCGGCTGACGATCCCTATAACGCTAATCAAAACTACCAGGACGCAGCTCCCATTGGAATAGATGCACGCTGGGCTTGGACGCAACCGAACGGCGAAGGCGCGGGTGTTGGATTTGTTGATTTGGAACAAGGCTGGTTTTTGGATCACGAAGATTTCGCAAGTAAATCACCGGCACTTCTGTACGGTGACAACCGCGACGGCATTGATGGATATGTTGGTAATCACGGAACTGCGGTTCTTGGCGAAGTTATTGCTGACGATAATACGGTTGGTGTTGTCGGAATCGCGCCATCGGTATCGTCGGTTAATGTGACAAGTCACTGGGATACCGCCAGCAGCTCATCAGGGAACGTGGCTGACGCGATTGCAGGCGCTCTGCCAACACTACAGGTCGGTGACGTATTATTGCTAGAGATTCAGAAAGGCCTTTTACCTACTGAAACCGATGCCGCAGATTTTGACGCGATACGGCTCGCCGTCGCTCTCGGAATCGTTGTAGTGGAAGCAGCGGGAAATGGTTCTTTTGATCTAGACAGCTATACAGATGGGGGCGGCAATTTCGTACTTAATCGAGGGAGCGGCGATTTCAAGGAATCAGGGGCAATTGTGGTGGGCGCCGCTCTTTCACCTTTACCTCACAATCGCGCAGGTTTCTCGAATTTTGGTAGTCGCGTCGACTGTTATGCCTGGGGTGAAAATGTTGTAACTGCAGGTTATGGAAACCTCGACAATGGTGGTGGTGATAACACTAGGACGTATACCAGCACCTTTAATGGCACTAGCTCAGCATCGCCTATTATTTCTGGGGCGGCGCTCATTGTCCAGGGCATGTATGAGGCAAACAATGGCTATTCGCTATCGCCTCTCGAGATGCGCGCGCTGTTGTCCGATCCAGCTACAGGTACTGCTCAAGGCGGAGGTGTACCTGGCAACATCGGTGTGATGCCAGACTTGCGTTCGATAATTGAAACTCTTCTACCGAGACTGGTTACTGTGATCGCAGATGACGGCAACTTTGGCGAACTATGCACCGGATCCTTTAAGGACATGATGCTGAACCTGAGCAACAGCGGCGGCGACATGCTTGCTGTAACCAACATTACCTCCTCTGATGCTGCTGAGTTTCTTGTTCCGAGCGTTTTGTCATATCCCGTCACCATCGAAGCAGGAAATGCTATTGAAGTACCGATCCGATTCCAGCCAGACAGTCTCGGGCCAAAGGCGGAAACCATTACCGTGTTCAGCAACGATCCAGGCGGTCCGAAATTGGTGGAAGTATCAGGAACAGTAAGGGCACCAAGGTTGGTTGCGATAATCGCGAATGCAGGCAATTTTGGTAACGCCTGCATCGGATCCTTTGTAGATCAGATGATAACCTTAAGCAATAGTGGTGGTTGCACACTCACAATAACCAGCATCACTTCGTCTTCCGCCGAGTTCCTTGCCCCCAACGTTCTGGCATATCCAATTGCCATAGCAGCTGGCGGCTCCTTGCAGGTGCCTATTCGGTTTGAACCGACTGGCTTCGGTCCAAAGGCGGGCATGATCACGATCATAAGTGACGATCCGACAGGTGCAAAGGTCGTCGCAGTTTCCGGGAATGCGCCTTCCGGCAAGCTCGTCGTCACAGGCTCCACATGCATTGGTGGCGTAAAGGCATGTTGCCTCGGCGAGCGTACCATCTCCATCTGCAACATGGGCGACTGCAAACTATACGTGACAAGCGTTGCATTCAAGCGCAAAAGCAAGCACTGGAAGCTGATCAACAATCCCTTCCCGGCGACGCTAGTGCCTGGCTCGTGCCTGAGCGTCTTGATTCGGTACAAGGCGACTGAAAAGTGCCCGAGGTCTTCCGAGCTGATTATTACAAGCGATGATCCAGAGACCCCCGTGAAAACTCTCGATGTTATGGCCTACACGATCTGGAGCGATTGCGGGTGCAGAAATTGTGACGATTGCCGTAAGGGGTGTTGCGAGAAGCACCATGACGAATCTTGTAGTGCGCAGAGTGTTGACGCCTGTTGCGATGATGAGAGTCACGATCATGAGGATGATGACGAAAGCTGACGCCAATTCCGGATGACGCCGCGACTTGGACAAATAAATAATCTTCCTAGCGCAGTCTTCGAATTGTCCGGCTCAAGCGACATGCAGCGAACATGCCGCCACGTCTTGGTGACCCTGTACATGATCCTTCCGGCCTTTCCGTACATCACAACCGCATCATATGGCTACACCCTGAAGGAACAGGTTGTTACCCTCAAAGCGACAGAAGCGGCTTGACCGCTTGCCGCGCAAAAGTCCGGAACGGGCTGCCCAGATTGCGGCGGTAGCAGAGGGGCGCTATATATCTTCCAGAGGCCACATTTGGAATGAACTGTTGTGAAAAAAATGATGAGCTAATCTGCTATGAGCAAATCAACCTTTACTTCATTCTGGCATATTCCGTCTCGCTCGAAAACGGTGATATTTCGCAGGGTGGTTTGTGCGATGCTCGAAAGCGCTTCGGCAGTGAAGAACCCCTGATGACCGGTAACCAGCACGTTTGGAAAAGTCAGCAAGCGTCCAAACACATCATCCTGTATCACCTGATCAGATAAATCCTGGAAGAACAGATCGCCTTCCTGTTCATACACATCAAGTCCAAGGGAGCCGATTTTTGCGGACTTCAGTCCTTCAATTACCGCTTGCGTATCAATGACTGCGCCGCGACTGGTGTTGATTAGCATCACGCCGTGTTTCATTTGGCTGATCGCAGCCCTGTCGATTAAACGATGTGTTTGAGGGTTCAATGGGCAATGCAACGTGATGATGTCACTCTCGGCATAAAGTTTGTCGAGCGCTACATACTCCACGCCCAGGCTGATGCATTCAAGGCTTTCCTGGGGATCATGGGCGATCAGGCGACAACCGAATCCGCGCAGTATTTGCGTGACTGCCTCGCCAATACGGCCAGTGCCGACGGTACCGACGGTTTTACCGCGCAGCTCAAACCCTAGCAACCCCTGCAAAGCGAAATTACCGTTACGCACCCGGTTATATGCATGGTGAAGGTGCCGGTTTAGCACGAGCATCAGTCCCACGCTGTGCTCTGCTACCGAGTGGGGCGAATAAGCCGGAACTCTCACGATACGTAGCCCAAGTCTGCTGGCCGACTGAATATCCACATTGTTGAAGCCGGCACAGCGTAGCGCGATCAGTCGCGTGCCCTGTAAGGCCAGAGTTTCAAGCACTCGAGCGTCGAGCGTGTCATTGACGAAAACACACACAGCAGGAAAGCCTGCAACCATCTGCCGCGTCTCGTCGCGCAGGTGCGATTCGAAAAACACGAGCTCATGCCCAATGTCATGATTAGCTTCCGTCAAGAATTGACGGTCATAGGACTGTGCGCTGCAAACAGCTACTCTCATGCAATTTCCTTGCTTGGATTCCCACCCTGCTACCTAGCAGAGGAAGCTCGACGTCAAAAATCTCAGCTGAATTCGGGGGCCGCTTACTTATCAATCTGATACTGCATTTAACCGCAAGTATAAAAGAGGCAATAGCGCTGGATAAGGACTGCAGCAACCAACCCTTATAGAGTGGGCTGGACAATAACAATTGCGCAATACCGTCAGCCCAGCATTGCCGCTGATTGCTTCACAGGTTCAATAGAATTGACGAGTACGGATAACGCTTCTACACACCTCTGTCTAGCTCCAAGATGCTTTTAATGCCCGGGTGTGGTGTCGATTTTTTCACTGCTGTTGAATATTGCCGGGTTTGCCTTGCCATTGACGGTGAGGACACCTGCCAACCCTTTTTCCATGCGTGACAGAGCATGGTCGACCAGAATATAACGTCCCGGGTAATCGACCTTGAACTCTACTATGGTAGCACCGCCGGGTGGGACAAGCGTGGTTTGCACATCAGTTAGCGGTGGACTGGTGAGCGAAGCCTGATCATAAACCTTATCGAACACCTCGCCAATGACGTGAAAGCTGGAGGTGAGATTCGGGCCACCCACACCGAAGTAGATACGTATGTTTTCTCCCAGGTTGGCTTCCATCTTGTAGGTTTTGGTGAGCGCATCCATGGTGCCATTGAACATGATGTGCTCCGGATTCTCGGCAAGTAGCTTTTCAAGCGAGAACTCCTGCAAGCCAAGTGCACCATGCCGCTGCGCGGTGTAGAGCTCGCCCTGCATCACATAGAATTCCCTTTCGACCTTCGGCATGCCGCCTTCCGGCTCAACCAGAATCAATCCGTACATTCCATTTGTGATGTGCTGAGCGACCATCGGAGTTGCGCAATGGTAAACGAACAGCCCCGGATGGAGCGCTTTAAAGGTGAAGCTCTTGGTTTGGCCAGGGGCTGCCTGAGTTACCGCTGCGCCACCGCCCGGGCCAGTAACCGCGTGGAAGTCAATCGAATGAATGTGGGCGCTGTTTTGAGCATTACTCAGATTAACAGTAATCGTATCGCCTACGCGCGGTTGATTCCATGAGCTTTGCCGGACGACAAGATTGCTTGACTCCTAATGCGCGAGTTTTGCGATTGCCAAGGTGGTGCGCTGGAACATGGGAAGGAGAAGAACGGCAGCAGACAGGTTGTGTTCAGGTACTTTAGAGTGGGAGCGAACCCGCACTCACTGTCATTGGCCAACAGCCCGCATACGCTGCCAATCCTGAAACAAGGTCCAGTCAGGAGACCCCATGCTCGCGACTAAAGTGAATCAAATATATGAGGTGGCGGTACCGATTATTTTTTCAGGTAACCTATGATCACCCGAGCTTTTGGCACGGAAGACGTAGCTGCATCAAGTCCTACTGGCGCTCAAAGACCGCTGGTCTATTGCCATGGCGCATGCGCCTAGATGGTATATTTAACTTTGGACAGCGCCGTTTCCTGGGTTTCAAACGGCAATACTTCTCTTGGGACCGGTTGTTCGCTTTGCCAGTCCGCTTCGCCGACTTCGCGAAATCTGTCGATGGTGGCATCGATCACTTCCCGATTGATTTCGTCCGCGAGGACAACCGCCCGCAAGCCGGTCCCATATTCATAACTGGGATCCGTCTTGAATGATTCATAAATTGCCGGCGGCTCATTTTCTATAATTTCCATCTCTCTTTTGCTTTGATATTCGCGCAGCATTAACCCGCCGAAACAGTCATAGCGACGCGGCTCTCGTTCCGCCATTCTGTAGTATTTTTCGCCGTCTTTGTGAAATGGCCCTTCAAATTTCAATCCGCACTCTTGTTCTCGCTGCTCTTCCGTGAGAAGTGAAATAGCGCGCTCAGAGGCCATGCTCCTCGTTTTGTTCCAGAATTCGCAATTCGTGGTAAAGATCGTGGCATTCCAGATGGTGACCTCATCGGTTCCAAGAAAATAGACGTCGAACGATTGCTTATATAGCTTAGGCCGGCCTGGCTCATCGAGCACGAGGTGCGTCGTGAATTAATTTCCCACCATACTCACCGGCGTCTTGCGTGATCTTCCAGCGAAGGCTGACGTAGAGGTCCCGCCGTCGCCGTCGCGGCAATTCTGCAAATGGGGTGAAACGGAAAAGACGGTTTAGCGCTCGTTTTCTCATTAATAGTCTCGTTTCTATCAGCTGTTACTGAAATACTTGTTTGGCTAACTCCAGCCGGTCCAAATCACCGACATGCAAATCCAACGTTACAAGTCTTGTACGGTTTTTCACCAGGCCGGGTTGTGTAGCCCTATAGGGGTGATTATCGGGGCAGCTTTTTATATAGAAACAGATATGCTTCCCTCAGGACCTTACGTTTGTAACCCCTGATTTCCCCCATCTCCTCGTCGGTCAGGATGTAAAGAGGCCACTGATCAGGGAAGCAGCGATAATACTGCTCATACAAAACCTTGGGTGAACGACCGACCTGCCGATCCATGTCGATTAACAAATCTCCATAACCCAGCCCTTCCTCCGAATAAAGCGCGTATCCACCCCAACGGCTCGCTCGCGGAAAGTAGTCCTTATTTGACATTATGAGGTTCATAACGCTTACCGGAAATACCGTTTTCGGGTCTTGGTTCGTGTCGGCGCATCGCTTTAATTGTTCTGCACACATAAGGCGAAACGTTCTGAGATCCGTTGAGCGATAGGATACGGAGCCGATCTCATACTGCCCCAGCATGTGAGCCAAATCTTCATAAAACCATTCAGGATATTGATCCTTTACCGGGATATATCGGGTCCCCGGTGGCGTTAGAACAAAGGGCGTCTCTGTTTCGTATTCGTAGTCGTGCTTGCCGCTGTCTATGAGGCTGATTTCGCGCTGAGTAAATATATCTTCCGACTGTCGCAATAATTTTTTTGCTGCCAGAACGCGATCAAACCAATAGTCAACGAATTCCTTGATTTCCGGCCGCTGTTTCCCCCAATGCCAGGCACATTCCTCTGGTTGTTCGTCCCAGGTTAAACAGAAGGCATTATCCCATTTGGGGTAGTGGCATTCGTTTTTCGGCCACCCAGCTTCTTCGCTTATCCATTGGTAACGACGGGTTATCCTCTCAGCTGCTTCTATAGTCCGTACCCAAAGGTGTCGTTTGATATCGCCGTGCCTGCATATCGAAAAAAGCTCGTAGATACGGTCGCCATGAGCAGCGGCATCGATCAGTTGCGGTAGCGCATCGGCACGAAGGCTGATTCGAAACGGAAGCGTTTCGCCCCGGTACCCCAGACACGTCAGATCGAGGTCAAGGGAGAGCCTGCCATCTTCATTTTCCATTTTGTTTATGCTGCGGTAAAAGCGTTTCCGATAGGCAGGTGTTTTTACGATGGGACGCCTAAATAATGAGAGTTATTTTTGCTTCGACGCTCCATACTTCGCCCGAGTGAATCGGTGTCCGCTCACACCGATAACCCGGTTTCCCGTCTGTCTCGCCGATTCTCATCATTCTGTCGTTACAATAACCCTGCCTTCCTCTGCCTCTAGACTTGCACTTCTCGCATGGGGAATATGGCGGTATAACGTGGATGCGGCCACGTTTAATCGACTGGCAACCGTAGCCACAGTGATATTGGAATCTTTCAGCATAGCCTTCGCTACTTGGAGGTCTTTGGCTGAAAGTGAGGGAGGTCTGCCACCAACCCGTCCACGTTCCCGGGCGGCTCTTAACCCTGCAGTCGTTCGCTCACGAATAACGCCACGTTCAAATTCGGCCAATGCCGCGAAAATATGGAAGACGAGTCTTCCGCTCGGCGAACTGGTATCGATGGGGTCCTGTATGGATTTCAACCCTATACCCTCGTCCTGGAACGATTCAATTGTTTCAATAAGCTGTTTCATGGAGCGGGCAAGCCGATCAAGTTTCCAGACGACCAATGTATCGCCTTTCCGCATGTAGGAAAGGGCGGCTTTCAGCTCTGGTCTGTCCCGCTGTGCTCCTGAAGCCTTTTCCTGAAATATTTTCTCGCACCCTTCCTTAGTCAAGGCATCGAGCTGTAGAGCCAAATCCTGCTCTTGAGTACTTACCCGCGCATAACCGATTTTCATTCCACCCCCTACAAAGTTGTTATTCTCCTGAAACTCATCAATATCTTAACTTATCGGAGGTGGTATTTCAAGATATAGTTGTGGGAGGAATAAACACGGCAATAATAGGTATTTTTCCTTTCCGCTACTCATCTCCGACAAACGACCGTTTTGAAGAGCCAAGTCGCAGCAGGGTTACGAACGGACTCATGGAGAAGTAACAATAAACCGTCTATCATATATTTCAAAGACCTCTTTTTGCATTCGACTTTAAGTTCTTACCTGAAGCAGCCCTAGGTATCTATTGCCTCAAGTAGCGACTCCTCTTCGTCAAATCCTAAATACCCACACTGATTCTCTGGTGTACCTCAGTACACTGGTAAATACTGCTGAGTTTGATAAAATCCCGTGGCTACAACGATAAAAACTCGACAGAACCAATATGGCCAAAGGGACATCAGAGCTGTCTAGCCACGACCACCGCCTAACAACGATAAAAATTTTCGGGGTGCGCCTCCGGCAGCTGGGAGAGGCTGTCAACGCAGCGGCCCAGGGGGAGACGGGCGCGTGAACGACACGAGCGTCGCGGGCATGCTGCCTCTCAGCCGGTTTTTAAGAATGGCCGTCATGGCTGGGATCGAGAGCGCGATTCAGATTCACATCGATCGAGGCGACGATCTCAACGCCCGCGACCGAAACGGTTTGACGCCTCTAATGTTGTCGGCAGCTCGAAACAAGCCCGTCATCTGCAAACTGCTGCTCGATGCAGGAATTGACGACGGTCTGCTCGATCCCTCTGGAAAAACGGCCCTTGCCATTGCGGTTGCCGCAGGCGCACACGAGGCCGCCGCCATCCTCGAGTCAGTCAAAGTCTCGATAGGAGCTTGGGGCCACCAAGCCCTTGGCATGCCCCCACTGTCCGATGGACCCATCGAACCTTTGGGCGTTCAAGCCTCGGAACACCCCGCGTATCTGATCGGCGCAAGCGAGACTGAAGCAGACATGGCGCGCCCTGCGGCCCCAATCACGGTCGATGAAACGACCGAACCAGAAAACACGCCAAACTTTGACTTGTTCAGTTGGGAGCCCGAGGAAGACCGGCCTCCGCCCGATGCCGATTCGTCGATCGCCCAAGCCGTCAGCGCAATTCAGGCAGCCATCACGGAATATGAACCCGTCGACTCTTCAGCTGACTGGGATGATATCGACGCTTACCTGCCAGAAAGATCGCAGCCCTTGGCGCGCACAGACGACGCCGAAGTTCTAGGACGGCTCCGCCTGCTAATGCTTCGAGCCGTCCGCGAAGGCAGCGTGCCGTACATGTGGGTCGAGGCGCTGTCGGTCAACGATGACCGATCCGCAAACCCCGAGGCCGAAGCGCAGCTGAGCATGATAATCAACGACCTCGGCGCCGAAGTCGATGAACGATTCGAATACGTCGGTGCCAGCGCCACCGAAAACTTCGAGGTCTACGTCAAACCAGAGGAATCGCCGGACGAAGAAGAGATCGTGGCCAATGCCTTGGCCTCCATCGACAGCCTCGTCTCCAATCGAACAGAGCCTCTGCGCATTTACCAAAAAGAATTCCAGCAAGAAAGGCTCATTTCCGCGGAAGAAGAGGTCGCGCTGAGCCAAGCCATGGAAAGCGAGTTGGAAAGAGCACTCGACGCTTTGGCGACTTGGCCGCGTGGCATCGACCTTACGTTGGCCGCTGGGCACTTGGTTAGGGCCGGACAACAGCCTTTGAGTTGGTTGTCGCTTGGCCCCGCCGACGTCCAGCCAAAGCTTGAACCCACTCTCGAAGGCGAAAACGATGCCGACACCGCCGCATCGGACTCGCCTGACGAAGCAGCAGAGCACGATCCAGCCCTCCAATTCGAGACTCGCCCGCTTGGCGACCAAGCCTCGGACTTCTTGGATGCGCTGGACCAGCTCGCGAGCCTTCCGGTTGGCTCTGTCCAGCAGGGAGCGGGATGGCGAGCCATCCGTGAAACGCTGTCGTCGCTTCGACTGAATCGGCGCTTCCTTCTGGAGCTGGCCGATATCGAAGACCACGGCAACACCGGCTCGGCCAATCAATACGCGAGCGCCATGAAGGCCCACCAGCGCGCCCGCGAACGAATGGCCGTCGCCAACCTAAAGCTCGTTTTCCATCTCGCCAAAAAGTATCTATACAGCGGCGAACCTTTGGACGACTTGGCACAAGAAGGAAACATCGGCCTGCTGAAGGCCGTCGAACGCTTCGATTGGCGCCGCGGTTTCAAGTTCTCCACCTACGCCACTTGGTGGATACGACAGCAAATTGGACGGTACCTCGCCGACAAATGTAGGACGGTTCGTGTTCCGGTCCATGTCTATGAAAAGACCCAGCGCCTTTCCCGAGAAACTCAGGCGTTTGAATCGGAGACAGGGTGTCCGCCCGAGCTCCATGAGATCGCGGCTCGTTTGAACATGGCCGTCCACAAAGTGGCCGAGCTTCAACGCGTCACTCCTGAGCCATTGCCGATCCATGAACTGCCCATCGACGAGCTGATCGCCGTCGAGGTCCGATCCGATTTCGCCTCGACAGATCCCATGGACGTCGCGTTCAAGTCCGAATTACTCGAGACAATTGACAAGCTACTGTCCACGCTAAAGCCCAGGGAAGAGCAGACTCTTCGTCTGCGCTTCGGCATCGGCGTCGAAGAGGCGTTGACGCTCGACGAAATTGGCTGCCAATACGGAGTCACGAGGGAGCGCGTTCGCCAGATAGAGGCCGCCGCGCTCCGAAAATTAAAGCACCCAAGTCGAATGGATGCGTTCGCGCGCGCAGTCTTCGGTGGCCCGCTTTACCCAGAAGGCAAAGAGGAAGAAGACAGCGCTGAGCAACCATCGGAAGCTAAAATGATGCGGCGGCCTGCCGCGACCAAGACGGCTCCCTCGAGCCTGAGCGCCCCACCACCCGCGCGATCGTCGGGCACCGACAGGCTCCTGTCAGAAGTCGCAGACTGGGGCATTCCCGTCGACGACGACCGCGACGGGCCTTCGGGGAGAATATGGGTTAACCTCACCAACGCGCCGGATAGACGTTACCGCAAATTGGTCCACAAACTGCTTGCGTTGGGGTTCGAGTTCTCGCTAGGGAAGGGCTATTGGAGATGACCCCAAAGACGCGAAACGCGCCTCCGCGGGCCGTGTCGATGCTTGAATCGCTTCGCGGCCTCGGCTATTCCACCGCAACGGCGCTCGCTGATATCGTGGACAACAGCATTTCCGCTGGCGCGACCGAAGTTAGTATCGATTTTTCCTGGGCTGGGCAGAATAGCCGCATTTCGGTCCTCGATAACGGGCGCGGCATGAGCGACGCCGAGCTTGAAAGCGCGATGCGGCTTGGCGACAAGAACCCGCTGGTCGCCCGCGAAGCGCACGACCTAGGGCGCTTCTGCATGGGGCTCAAAACCGCATCCTTCTCGCAATGCCGCCGCCTCACGGTAGCCACCGTCAAGGACGAGGTCCAAAGCTGCCTGCGGTGGGACTTGACCGAACTGGCCGCCAACCCAGACAGTGGATGGCTTCTCTTCGAAGGCACTGCCCCTGGCTCAAAGTCGTTTATCTCGAACTTGAAGGGTAAGAAGGCAGGGACTCTCGTGTTGTGGGAGACACTCGACCGCATTGTTACTGATGGCTACAAGTCGGACGACTTCTTGGCTTTGATCGACGATGTCGAAGCGCATTTGGCGATGGTCTTCCATCGCTTTCTCCAAGGTCCGCTAGCGCGCCTGAAACTGTTTTTGAACGGTCGCGCCCTCAAGCCTTGGGACCCGTTCATGACAGGGCACATAGCCAAGGCATGGGCGCCTCCGATCGCGAAGCACCATGCCGAATATGGAACCGTCGAGATCCAATGCCATGTCTTGCCACACCGCGATAAGCTGACGGCGGCTGAGTTCGACGCCAACGGAGGCCCAGCGGGATGGACTGCCCAGCAGGGTTTTTACGTCTACCGCAACGAGAGGCTCTTGGTCGCAGGAGGCTGGCTCGGTCTGGGCAATTCGCGCGTATGGAATCGAGAAGAAGCGCATCGCTTGGCGCGCATCCGCATCGACATCCCCAACACGGCCGACGCCGAGTGGAAGATCGACGTCAGGAAGTCCACGGCGCGGTCCCCGGTGTCGCTCAAACCCTGGCTCACCCAGTTCGCCGAAAACACGCGCGAGCGCGCTCGCCGGGTGTTCGCCTATCGCGCAACCCCGATGCCGAGCCAAGGCGACAGGCCCGTTGAACAAGCTTGGCGTGTAGAGCGGATCAAGGCCGGTATGCGGTATCGGATCGAAGAGAAACATCCCTCCGTCGCAGCCGTCCTCGACAACGCAGGCGATCTCCAACCCTTGATCAAAGCAATGATTCGGGTGATCGAGGAGACGGTCCCGGTCCAGCGCATCTGGCTCGACACCGCGGAGAACAAGGAGACGCCGCGCACCGGTTTCGACGGTGAGCCCAACGAGGCGGTGATTGAGATCGCGACCGTTCTCTTCGATGACCTAATCCAGCGAAAGAATCTAAGCGTAGACGAGGCCCGCAAGGCACTACTGCGTACCGAACCCTTTCACAAATTTCCCGCGCTCGTGGCGCGGCTTGGGAGCAAACCGTGATCCCCACAGAAACTGCGGCAGCCCAATTGGAACTGCTCGAGAACGTGATCGCCACCGCACAGCGGTTGGTGAAAGCGGAGAAGGAAAAGTCGAAAGTTACGGCCGCCTACATCGCCGAGAAAGTGGCACGAGCCGCGGAGATGTTCGAGACCGACGCCACCTCCACCGTGGACCAGCCGTTGGCGGTTTCCACGCTCATTCAGCGATTCAGTCACTGGATCGGCAAGGCCACGACGCTCAAAGACGATGCCGGCCATATCCATTGGCTCAATGCCGCTCGCAAGAAAGATTGGCACTATTGGCGTCGCTACCGCGACTACCTCGAAGCCAAGCTTTCCGATAAGGTCGTGGATGGCCTCGACGACGCAACTGACAACATCTTGGCGCTGCTCGAAGACCCGCATCGGACAGACCCATGGGATCGCCGAGGGCTCGTCGTCGGCCATGTCCAATCAGGCAAGACCAGCAACTACTCGGGCCTGATCTGCAAGGCGGCGGATGCCGGCTACAAGATCATCATCGTGCTGGCAGGCACGCACAACAATCTGCGCTCCCAAACTCAAATGCGCCTCGAAGAGGGCTTCTTGGGCTATGAAACAACGGCGAACCGCGACCCTGGCTTGCCCATCGGAGTGGCCGAGTTCGGCGAGGACCTGAAAACGAACTCCGCAACCACGCGCGCGGACAACGGCGACTTCAACAAGGCCATCGCCAAGCATTTCCACGGCATTTCGCCAGAAGAACGCCCATGGCTCTTCGTGGTCAAGAAGCAAAAAACGGTGCTTACCGCCCTCCTGCATTGGATTCAGTCGCGCGTGTTCGATGCCACCGAAGATGGCCGGAAGGTCGTCACCAAGCTGCCGTTACTGATGATCGACGACGAGGCGGACAACGCCTCCGTCGACACCGGTGAGCAACTGTTCGATGAGGACGGCGCTCCCGACGAGGAGCACCAACCCAAAACAATCAACAGCCTCATTCGACAGCTCCTGCATGCATTCACTCGAAAGGCGTATGTAGGGTACACCGCCACGCCCTTTGCCAATATCTTCATCCACCATAAGGGAACCACCACGAAGGAGGGCCCTGACCTCTTCCCGCGCTCCTTCATCATCAACCTAGGCGCGCCGTCGAACTATGTCGGCCCTGCCCGCCTCTTTGGAAGGATGACCAAGGATGGCCGAAAGGGCGAACTTCCCCTTTCTCGCCCCATTAGCGATCAATACGATCCCAAGACCGACTCAGGTTGGATGCCGCCAAAGCACAAAAAGACGCACATTCCGGTCTACAACGGGCAGGAGATGGCACCGCCCTCTTTGCGCGAGGCGATCTGCGCCTTCGTCCTTGCTTGCGCGGTGCGTGAACTACGCGGCCAAGGGGCAGCGCACAGCTCGATGCTGATCCACGTCACCCGCTTGGTGGCAGTGCAGGACCATGTACGGCTCCAGGTCGAGGATTCGGTGCGCAGCATGCGCCAGAAAATCTGCAGAGGCATCGAAGCCGACGGTCTGCTGACTCAGATGAAAGAGCTATGGGAGCTGGACTTCGCTCCGACCAGCGCCAAGGTCTCTGAGCTGTCTCCCGACGAAGAGCGGCCTGCAGCATTGCCGACATGGGATGAGGTGCAGGCGGCGCTTCCCGATGTCCTCGAAGACATCGAGGTGCGTTCGATCAATGGCACGGCCAAGGACGCTTTGGACTACGCTACCCCAGGCTCGACACTCAAGGTCATCGCCATCGGTGGCGACAAGCTGGCGCGGGGGCTGACGCTCGAAGGGCTCTGCGTGAGCTACTTTGTACGCACCACGAAGATGTACGACACGCTGATGCAAATGGGCCGATGGTTCGGCTATCGCCCCGGATATCTGGATATCTGTCGCCTCTACACCTCGCCCGACTTGGTGCGTTGGTTCGGCCACATCGCTGACGCTTCCGAGGAACTGCGGGAGGAATTTGACTACATGGCCAGCGCGAATCTTACGCCAGAAGATTATGGCCTCAAGGTGATATCGCACGAGGTGCTTACGGTCACGTCGCCCTTGAAGATGCGCAACGCGCATACCCTGTCCTTGACCTACAGCGGAACGCGCCCCCAAACTATCCTGTTCCACCGCGACGCCAGGACGCAAGAAGCGAACCTCTCTGCGACGGACGATCTGATCGCATCCCTTGGACAACCTACGGTCCACGGCCAAAGATTCGAGCGTAACGGCAAAGCCGACTCATGGCCGCGTTCGCGGCTGTGGACAGATGTAGACGCTTCGAAGGTGCTTGCATTCTTGGGCGCCTATGCGACTCACCCCAACGCGACCAGCACCAAAGCTCCGGTGCTCGCGGAATTCATCCGCAAGATGAACGAGATAGGTCAGTTGGATCTTTGGAGCGTGTCCCTGTTGGCCGAAGGCAGCGACGAGAGCAATCCTTATGAATTCACGGGAGGCGTCCGCATCGAGTCCTTCCCGATGCGCACGCCCGACGATCACGAATCACCTGCTCAGAGAGACCCGGCTAGTTTCGCCATCGGAGTGCTGACCGATCCCGCCGACGAGGGGATCGATTTAGATGACGATGCGTGGCGCGAGGCTCTCGAAATCACCCAAGCGGCCTGGAAACCCGACCCGGCACGAGGACGCGTCACCATGCCATCGGTGCCAAGCGGAAAAGGTATGCGCATGGCCCGCGGCGAGCTTGGCGGCGCGGTGGATCGCGGTTTGCTGCTTCTTTATCCACTCGCCCCATATGCAGGCAAGCCGAAGTCACAAATCGTGTCTGGGTGGGACAAGCCCATCATGGCCTTCGCCATCGCCTTTCCAGCCAGCAACAGCGGAATTAGCGTGGAATATGAAGTGAATGTCCTCTACTGGACTCAGGAATATGGCCCGACTGAGTGATGAGTTTTTGATGGCATGGTCGTCGCTATCCGGCGACGGCCCGGACATGGGCTGGCAAACCATCTCAGTGACGCCCACAGGTCCGCTCGAATTGTGCGCGGGCCGGCGTGCCCCCGACAATGCCGAGGCGGTGTTGGTGGGATTCCCGGCGGAGCGCTTGGCGGCCGCCGACAAGCTGCCGGAGGGGCAAGGCTTCGCCATAGAACGCGCGAATCCCGAAGACAGGGGCATGCTTTGGCTCGCCTTGACACGCAAGGCCGCAGGAAACGCTGAGCTGTTCACGGATATGGTCTGCAACGTGACGGGCGCGTTGGACGGCGCCGTGGCGGCAGGGGCCGATGTCGCCAAGCTGCTACGGGTTTTCGTCGGGCGCGTGGGGGCTTGGCAGGAGTTCATGCGCAAAGGAAGCCAAATATTGAGTCCCGAAGCCGAGATCGGTTTGGTTGGAGAGCTAGCGACGCTTCTGCAAATTATCGAAGCGGGTATTTCCGCAACGGCAGCCACCGAAGGGTGGCTCGGCCCCTTGGATGGCGCCCAAGACTTCGAGCTCGGGACTGGCGCGCTCGAAGTCAAATCGACGCTGTCGTCCGCGGGTTTCCCCGCGCGCATCGGGTCGCTTGAGCAGCTCGACGACTCTGTCCGCCAACCGCTCTTTGTCGTCGGCGTGCGATTGCGCCAGACCGAAAGCGGACTGGGCCTGCCCGACTTTGTCGATGCCGCGAGGCTTGCAGCCAAGGCCGATCCTGGGGCCGCTAGCGCGCTCGACGACCGTTTGGTGGCCGCTGGATATTTCGACGCCCACGCCAACCACTATCCTCGACGCTTCGCGTTAGTGGACACGCTCGTGATCGAGGTCGGCGATGGATTCCCGCGCTTCACCGTCGGCGGTGTTCCTTTCGGCATCACAGGGGCTGCGTATGGCATCGATCTTGACAAGGTCGTTGGCCACCGCGTCGACGTGGCTACAGCATTGAAAAAAACGGGAGTGATATAAAGTATGGACTTGCCAGAATTCCTGCGCGAAACGCAGACCGCCGTGCGGTCGCAAATGAGAGAGGGCGCGCTCTATGAAGAATTGGTGTTCGCCGGGATAGTGATGGAGCACATGTCGGAGATCGGCATGACGTTCGAGCCGGTCGAATGCCATTTCGAGGGCAAGGTAGGCAACGCAAATCTGAGACTCAGCGGCTATTCCGTATCCGATGAGAGTGACCAGCTCGATTTGTTCGTCAGCCTTTACGAGGGCGTCAATGTTCCGACGCCCGTTCCCGACTCGGAAACCAAGACCGCGGTGGAGCAGTGCCTACGCTTTCTGACACTTTGTGCGGAAGGCAAGATGGCGCCGAAGCTCGATCCTTCGAGCGACGTACGCTCGCTGGCGGAAACGCTGCAAGGCATCTACAACGACTTGGAGCAAATCCGCGTCTATGTCATCACTGACAAGGTCGCCAAGTCCAAGAGCTTCAAGACACGGGACATCGGCGGCAAGGCCGTGCGCCTCGAAGTCATGGACATCGAGCGGCTTCATCGGCATTGGTCCGAGGGCAAGCCGCGCGACGAAGTAGTCGTCGATTTCAACGAGGTCTCCGGCGGTCCCTTGCCCTGCGTCTTTGTGCCGGGCGAAAGCGACGATTACGACTACGCGCTGACAGCCATACCCGGCGAGGCGCTGCGGCTGCTCTACGAGAAGTTCGGTGCGCGGCTTTTGGAAGCCAACGTCCGCTCCTTCCTTAGCGTCAAGGGCAAGGGGATTAATGCCGGCATTCAAACCACCTTGCGATCGGCGCCTGAGCGATTCATGGCCTACAATAATGGAATCGTGATCGTGGCCGACGAAATGCGTCTGGGTAAACCAGGAGATGGCTCGGTGGGGATCGCGTGGCTCAAGGGACTGCAAATCGTCAATGGTGGCCAGACGACCGCATCTATGTACTTCACCAAGAAGAAGTTCCCTGAAGTGGACTTGGGACCCGTCAGGGTGCCCGCCAAGATCATCGTCATGCGAGTGCAGGACTCAGCCAAAGAGGAGGCGCTGGTTTCGGACATCTCGCGCTTCGCCAATACGCAAAACGCGATTAAGCAATCTGATTTGTCGGCAAACAAGCCCTTCCACGTAGATGTGGAAAAACTGTCGTTGACCGTTTATTGTCCCGACGGAGTCAGCGGATGGTTTTATGAACGGGCATCGGGCAGCTACAGCACCATGCTTGCCCGTGAAGGAACGACACCCGCAAAGCTGCGTAAACTCAAAGACGCAATGCCTCCGGCGAGGAAGATCACGAAGACGGACTTGGCGAAGTATATCAACGCATGGGATCGCAGACCGGACTTGGTAAGCCTGGGCTCGCAAAAGAACTTCGAACGCTTCATGGCTATGCTGTCGACCCCTGACGGAGAAACAGCAATGCTTCCGGATGTAACTTGGTACAAGGCGATGATCGCCAAGGCGATTATCTTCAAGGGGGCTCAGAAAATTGTCCGGCCAATGTTTCAAGCATTCCAGGCGAACATTGCCGCCTATGTCGTGGCCGTGCTCGCCGACAGGCTTGGCGAGCGAATCGAATTCGACCGGATTTGGTCGCGGCAGGCTCTCTCCCCGGAATTCTGCGCGCAGATTGCTCGTTGGGCAAAAGAGGTCAGCAATGTCCTGCACCAGACGGCCGGAGGCCGAATGGTATCGGAATGGGCGAAGAAGCCGGAATGCCGTGACTCTGTCCTTGGGGCATCCTTCACAATGCCGGCCGACGATCTCCCCGAGCTGCTCTAAGGAGAATATTCTTGGTGGACGTTGTCGACAAAGAGACCCGGCGACGCATGATGTCCGGCATCCGAGCGAAGAACACGAAGCCGGAAATGCTCGTGCGGAAAATTCTGTTCGCTGCAAGCTACCGTTTCAGGTTGCACAGGCGCGACCTTCCAGGTGTGCCCGACGTGGTCCTGCCGGGTCACAAGGTTGCGATTTTCGTCCATGGATGCTTCTGGCACCGCCACGCGGGTTGTGGTTTCGCCACATCGCCCACGACTAACGCAGCGTTCTGGCATGCCAAATTGAGCGGCAATGTCGAGCGTGACACACGGGCTATCGAAGCACTCAAGGAAGCGGGATGGCGCGTTCTGGTTGTGTGGGAATGTGCCACCAAAGGCAAGTCGACCGAGGCTGTCACGGATCTCGCCCAATCTTTGTCCGAATGGATTGAGGGCGATGCGCCCTTCGGCGAAATCCCGGAACTTCTCCCCCATTAGGGTGTGAGGACAAGGCGGCGGGCATTCGCGAGCATGCTGTCGCTAGATCCGTTGCAGCCAGAGCTTGATGTTCTCGAGGCTGCCGAACCTCTCCCTGAGCTTCACGGACATGTCCCTTGCCGATATGACGACGACCGGATGGGTGTCGTCCACGAGCTCCATGTATGCCTGCGAATCAAGATAGGAAGTCGTGACCAAGATGCCAAACTGACGATGTCTCAGGCGCGATATCAGTCTGGACAGAGGCTTGACTCCTACCCCCACATCCGGGCCGTAGCACTTGGCCTCCATCGCGAATTCCACATCGATCGCGCCAGCCCCATATCCTATGCGATAGGTGCCCAAGGCGTCCCTTCCCCCATCTCTCCATGGCCGCGTCAACTCCCAGTGTTGAATTGCCGGCATGAAAAGCCGAGCCAACTCCATAGCGCACCGCTCGAATGCGTATGGATCTTCCTTGTAATGCTCGTAGACCGTCCTCACGTACGCAGCCAGTTCGGGGGTGTCGGGAATCTGCTGCCGCTTTGAGCGCACAGCGTTTACGGAAACGGACTTGAGTGGCGTGTACTTCCTGCCGCAGACCCAGTCGAGCCATGCCTTCGGCACATGGAGCGAGGACACTGCGTTACCGTTCTGGATGTCCTTAATCCATGCCCTGGAGACGACCGGGATATCGAGTATGGTGAACGTCGCCTTGTAGTTCTGAAATCGAACACCATCCTCTGTCGTCCGCCATATGGCCACGAGGTCATCGTCTGCACCCATGCCTGTCGCGCTAGGTACCGCGAGTCCGAGAAACCGGACGTCTCGATATGTGCCCGTATTGCCGAAAAGAAGGATCGGAGGAAAGGAAGAGCTCCGCTGGCATTGGTGAGCTTCGTCGAAAAGATTCCGGAGCATCAGGTTCCCTTGCCGCGGCGTCGCGTGAAGATCCCCGGGGCCGCGCTTGTCTCCGTAGTAGACAAAGATCCCATTCTCACGGTCGAGCGCGTCAGGCCAGTTCACATCCGAAAAGCTGGTTTTCAGGACAAGGAGCCTGAGAGTCGCCACCGCCGGCCGTTTCCCGAGGTGCCGAAACCCAGCTCCGTTATCCACGCCAAGCAACTTTGGCAGCGGATCGTCGGAAGAGTTGCCCCTCCGGGAGCCGCCGTACACCTCATCCACACAAAGATCAGCCGAGTCCAAATCCTTTTCAATCATTGGGTCGGCGTTGTCGCATCGCCCTTCCTCGGGGATGTGTCTGAGCCACGCTGATCCACTTGAAGATGGCAGCCATGACCTCCGAGCAAACGCCATTTCCGCAAAGCTTGACCTTTTCGCGGCGGGTACCATGAGGTAACAGATGTTCGTCGCCGCCGCCCATCGCCTTGAGCAATTCGTTGGGTTGAAGCATCCTCAAGTAGGGCTCGCGCTTTCGCCAGGTTACAAGCCCGAACCGATCTACGGTGGTCACGGTGCGCAGTGGAACGTCCAGCGTTTGCCAGCCGCCAGCGTAGTCTGATCCGTAATAGACGATGATGAATGGGACATTCCGGCCCGATGCGGCGATAGCCCGGTCCGCCCGCTCCAGTGTGGCCTTCGCTCTTCCCGGCTTGCGTAGTGGACTGGACGGATACGGAGTCTCCCAATCGATAATATCGTTGGCCGTCAGGGGCCGATCGCTTCCGAATGCCAATAGCTGTTCCCGCGAAACTTTTGAACCTTGCTTGTCACAGACAAGAAACATGCGCTTCCGCGCTTGGGCGGCCCCGAAATCGGCAGCATTGAGGAAAAGATCACTGACCGTATAGCCCAGCCCCTCAATCGTCGCGACGAGCTCGTTGTGTCGGTCCCACTTTTTCATCCGGTTGACGTTCTCGACAATGACCCATCGAGGGTGCATCGACTCCACCCACGGAACAATGCCAATCGCAGTTTCACGACTGCTTTCCAACCCTGGCTTGGCGCCGCGTGCAATTGAGTGCGAGGTGCACTCGGGAGACGTCACGAGCACGTCCGGACGATACCGTCGACCCAGCGCGGCGGCGTCGACGTTTTCAATGAAATCAGTGATTACATCCGCCGACGGAAAGTTGGCCTCGTAAGTCTTAGTGGCCAAATCCCACGCATCCAATCCCAATAGTGGAACGCCTCCTCCTTGAACCGCCCCCCTGGCCCCGAATCCGCCTCCACAAAACAAATCCACGAAAGTTGCCATTTTTATTTCAGTCAGCGCCGGCGCAGCTGCGCGGCTTTCCTATCAGTCGGAAGTGTCCGAAGCATCCAGAGAGCGAAGCTTCTGTCTCAGGTGACCGGAGACTACCAGGTTCGCACACATTCCGCTAGGTCTACGATCCATGTGTTGCTATGTGCTCTTCACGTAATTCGAAAGGTCTTGCGACTGGATCGGTTGATGTTTCTGGACTCGAGGCGCTGATGAATGAAACCGAGTTGGCAGAAGACCACTGGGTGCTTGCACGTGAAGCAAATATCAAGGGATGGCTACCAAACGTAGATACTAAAGATTTTGTAGCAGCCCATAAGGAGCTTGGGACAATGAAGACCGCTAGAATATCATTTTACGACGTCACTGCGAGTTTCGATATAGATGTAAAGTCTGCAGATGCCGAATATGGCAAGCGGTATCTCATCCAACGTTCAGCAGGCAGCGGCAAGAGCAACACGCTCTCATAACTGGCCCACCAGTTGGTCGAGCTCAAAAGCGCCGCCGATGCCATGTTGACCCAGTTCGACTCTGTCGTCGTTATCACTGACCGGCGCGCACCAGATACGCAGATTGTCGGCACCATCAAGAGCTACGACCACGCTGCGTCGATAGATGAACGACACGGATGCCTTCATCGAGCCGCCCCCACCCAAGGCGGTGGCGGTGGTGGCGGCCGGACATCGACAAGCTGTCGAACATCATCAGGGCGTCCAACAATATGTTCGGCAATATCGAGTGGAAGGACGGCGACAAGATTCGCAAGGTCATCACCAAGGAGATTCCGGCCCGCGTGGTACAGGACAAGGCGTACCAGAATGCTCAGGCCAACTCTGACAAACAAAACGCAAAGCTGGAACACGACAAGGCGCTGAATCGCGTCGTGCTTGGCTCATTTGATCACACAGAGCTGTTCAAGCAGTACAGCGACAACCACAACTTCAAGCGCTGGATGACGGATATGGTTTTTTACTCCACCTACCACCCGGCACGACGCCCCCTAAGGTGTCACCACAGGCAGGTGCGGCGGCGTGAGGTACCAGATGGGAAAGTGCGCGGTGAGCAAAAAAGGAGTAGCAAGCATTGTCTTGTAACCCCTTCATTCTATCGGATCTGGTTGAACCAACGGAGCGAGAAATGGTTTTATCGGCTATTGGGCAGTATCTCCAGTGCTGATTTCGGGGTACCGAGGTAATAACCGTGGTAACAAACGTGGTAACTTGCTTGAGGCTGTGAGTCAAACATAGCAGTGATACGGGTTTCAAGCTTAGATATGAATGTCACCCTCCCGCCATCTCGCCCCAATTATTACGTAATCTCGCCTCTTAGTAAATTTACGCGTTAAGCTCGCAAATATTGTCGTCTGCCCCGGTTATTCTTACGGTGAAGAGCGGCCAGGGCCGTGAATCGGGCTGATCCAAATAACAACAGGAAGGAGTTGCTGAAACCGATAGGCGAGTCCGCCCGAAAAAAATAGCTCCCTACACGCAGCGAAATCGGCGCGGTAAGCTGTTCAAAAGACAGGGTTCGTATCCGCATTACACATGAGGAAATAATGCCGCTTGCACGATTCGATCGGAGAGAAACTTTTGACGACAAAGTGTGGCAAGAGGGACAAGAGCATAACCAGGCTCGATTTTCTGCATTCTCAAAAGAAATAAGCCACGATTTCCTACCTGATTTCTCTTGCGCATCGCATGGCTTGCGCCTAGAGGAAGGACTGCTACTTACGTCTGAAAGGTTGTGCGGTCTGCTTCAGCTCGGGTACGTCTCCTAGTAAGAGTCTGTTGGGAGGAAGAGTCGCACAATGCGATGATGCGCTCTTCCCCGAACCAATATTTCCAAACCCAATACCCAGGCAAACCTCAGCAGGATTTTCTATATTTCTATCCGCTTTCCTTTTCTGCGGTTTACCATGAGACCCATCAGACCGAGCCCGGCCAAAAGCATCGCATACGCATCCGCTTCCGGAACTGCGGAAACCGCTGCATCGGCCGCATCGGCCGCTACTGCCAGTTGGGGAAGCATATTTTCCATCTCCACTGCTGCGCTCAAATCAAAAGTGTTAGTTGATTGACTAGCTATATCAACACCTGTATCTGCGATATCTGAACCGAGCACGGCAGGCAGTCCGGTATTGGTGGTTGCAGCTGCTGAGGCGGTCAACGCGCTGATCTCGGTAGAGGTTGAGGCATCTGTATCAGCAGTGAGGCTGAGCTTCGGAGCGACTCCTGCGGAAATCCCCAAGTCAGTTGATACTCCCAAGTCATTAGAAACCCCTAAGTCATTAGAAACCCCCAAGTCTATGTCTGAGTTGGTAGAAGTTCCTATGCCGGTAGAAGTTCCTATATCGGTAGAAGTTCCTATATCGGTAGAAGTTCCTATGTCGGTGGAAGCTCCTATGTCGGCGGAAGTTCCTAAGCCTGTAGAGGTGCCTAAGTTCGTAGAAGCGCCCGAGCCGGCATAAGCGCCTGAGTTGATAGAAGCTCCCGGGTCTGTGGAAACGCCGAGTTCCGTAGGTGCCCCTAATCCCGCAGAAACTCCTAAGCCGCCAGATGCTGACGATTCCGCCGCCAGTCCAAACATTGCAACCAGGGCGAGTACAACTTCTTTCTTTTTCATAATGCTTATCCTCCTAATATTATTTTTCAAAAAATTGAAGCTACAGCCGGCCAAATGGCGCCACTAACAAACACATCAACAGCACGGCTATAGGCGAAAAAGCAATTTGTATGCCAGAAGATATCTGACAAGGAATCAATCGATTAGGGGAGACTTTCCGGTTTTAACCGAAATTCCGTCCCCTATGGGAGACGCTTATTTCAGCGCTTCCATCAAACGCCTGAGCTGTAAGAGTTTTTCATGTCACTATACGAAGACAGATTTCTTAAGCCCTGGGGCTGATTGATTAGATGGGCCAGGGCTCAAATCGAAACACTGCATTGCTGCAAAACCTCATCCATTCCCTCCGTCCGCCGCGCGTGGATTGTCAATGGCGTTGTAGACCCAAATGTCGTCCTGATCCTGCACCGCCACGGCCGTCCAGATAATCCTCCGCCTGGTTTGCAGGATTGGCACGCCGTGCGGCAAATTTGTTTCAATGGGAATGTTTCCATAGCCGGCAATATCGACCGCCTTTACGCGAAATCGTTAGGAACGGGGGTGGTAACTTTTCATCACCATATTCCGGACCTTGATTACGTCGTCTGATTTGACAATTCAATCCGATTACGGCCAGACTTTTTTGCCCGGTAAAGCGCCTCATCGGCGGCTGCGATGAGCACTCCTGTATCTTTACCTTGCCCGCAACCAACAGCAACGCCTAAACTTACAGTCATGGGAATTTGCCCTGCCCCGCTATTAACAGGCTGCCTGCTGAGAGAACTACAGATTCTTTCGGCGAGAGCCATGGCCTCGTTCCAGCCACAACCGGATGCTGTGATAAGAAATTCCTCCCCTCCATAGCGCCCGATGCGGTCATAACCGCGCAATGCGAGTCCCATGCGCCGGGCTGCCTCTTGCAATACCTCATCGCCGACGGGATGCCCGTAGGTATCGTTGACTCGCTTGAAGTGATCGAGATCGGCTACTATAACGCTTGTGCAGGTACCTTCACGCGCTGCCCGCTCCAACTCCTTTTGCAGATGACCCATGATGGCGGCGCGATTCCATACGCCTGTGAGGTGATCATGCGTTGCCTGAATATGTAGCTTTTGATGCAACCCCAGAATTCGTTCCGCGACCCGTAACCGGGTTGCCAGCTGTTCTTCATCGAACGGTTTGGTAATGAAATCATCTGCGCCTGCGTCCATTCCTTCGAGAAAGCTACCCTTGCTGTCCAGCGCCGTAAGAAGGATGATGTAGGTATATCGCAGGTTGGGCTCCCCGCGGATCATTTTGCACAACTGCAAACCATCCACATCTGGCATCATCCAGTCAGAAATGAGCAGAAAATGCTCGTCCTTTTGCCATGCTTCCCAAGCCTTGCGCCCGTTCTCTACTGCCGTCACGGTATGTCCCAATTTCCTGAGCGTGGCGGCAAACAATAAGCGGGAGGTAGCGTCGTCCTCTGCGATGAGTATCTTCATAGCTGCGCTGCATCGGACAACGGCACACCACTGACATTCAGCTGGCCTATTTCGCTCTTCACACGTTCAAACTCCACTTCAATTTGTTCTATCAAGACAATCGCTCCGTATATGCTGCCTGATTTGCCTAAAAGTTCCAGTTTTCGTGCGATATCGGCCATGGAATGAGCGCCGATATTGGCGCTCGCGCCTTTGATGGCGTGGGCGGCTTTCCCCAGGAGTTCGGCATCGCTTCCAACTACCGCCTCCCGCATAGTATTGATGCGTTCAGTCCCATCGCTCAGGAACGATGTAAATATCTGCGTAATCAAGGATGGGTTCGTTGCTTCCGCGAGCGACCGAAGTCGCGCAATGACTTTCGGGTTCAGCGCAGATGAAGTCGAAAGCGATAAAGAGACTGGTAGCAGGGACTGGTCTGAGATAGTGCCGGCCACCTCTTCACGCCTTGTCAGGCAGGGTTTTGCCTCACTCTTCTGCCCTCGTTCGTGATCCGGCAACCAACGTTTTAACGCTGCCGCAAAATCTTCCTGCTTTACTGGCTTACCAATGTAATCGTCCATGCCTGCGAGAAGGCAACGTTCCTGATCACCCTGCATGGCCTGCGCCGTAACAGCGATGATGGGTGGCCGCGAGTTGCTGTCCGCCCGGCGGCGAATTGCGGCAGTAGCTTCAAACCCGTCCATCTCGGGCATCTCGCAATCCATGAATACAGCATCGTAGAGAAATGCCCCCACCATTTCCATTGCTTCCCGGCCATTGGCGGCGACATCCACCAGGCAGCCCAGATTCCGCAGCATCATGGCGCCAACGAGCTGATTGGTAACGTTGTCCTCAGCAAGTAGGACGCGGGTTCCGGCAAATGGAGAGTTATAAACAAGCTGTCGCGCAGGAGATTCTGGTAGGGATGGCTGCACATCCATGAGATTTATAGCCTGCCGGTTGCGTTGCGCATCCCGTATGCTTACCAGAGTTAGCAATAGTTCCGATTGCCGGGCCGGCTTGGCGAGATAGGCTGCAAAACCAGCTTTCTTGAGTCGCTGCCTGATATCACCTTCTTGGCCCAGTGAGCTGAGCATCACCAGTTGAACATCGTGGAGCAATGGGTTGGCCTTGATAACCTTGCCCAGTATTTCTCCATCCATCTCCGGCATTTGATGATCGAGGATCGCGATCTTGTAGGGATCGCCGGCGGCTTGGGACTCTTGAAGCGCCCGTAACGCTTCCGCACCAGACGCGCAACTGCCGATGCGCATCCTCCAGCCGCGGAGTTGCTCTTGCAGCACCAGGCGATTAGCTGAGTTATCGTCCACGATCAACACACGAATACCTGCCAGATCCAGATCCACATTCGGTCTCACGTCCCGCGGAGCTTCTTTCTGCAAGGCCAGGCGCAGGGTAAACCAGAACGTCGATCCAACGCCAACCCGGCTCTTCGCCCCAATGGTGCCGCCCATCAATTTAGCCAGTTGCTTGCTGATAGCCAGACCCAAGCCGGCGCCCCCATAACGCCGCGTGGTAGAGGTATCTGCTTGCGTAAACTTGTCGAAGAGGTTTTCTAGTTTATCTGCCGCGATTCCCAGTCCGCTATCTTCAATGCTGATGCGGAGGGACACCTCATCTTTACTAACCGCATCGGTTTCCACATCGATGAGTACGTGGCCCTTGTCAGTAAACTTGATGGCATTGTTAGTCAAGTTGGTCAGTATTTGACGGATACGGCCCAGATCACCGAATACATAGCGCGGCACATTCGGCAGGTAACGCACTATTACATTCACATTTTTCTTTCTTGCCGGCTGCATGGCAATCATGCTCGCCACCTCTTCAACAGTTTGAAGAAGATCAAAAGGAACGGGTGAAATAACGAGTTTACCTGCTTCGATTTTGGAAAAATCGAGAATGTCATTGATAATGGAGAGCAGGGTCTCGCCGCTGGCTCTCGCCAGTTCCGCCAACTCGCGCTGCGAGGCGATTAATGAAGTATTCAAAAGCAGCCCAACCGCGCCAAGTACTCCGTTCATGGGCGTGCGGATCTCATGGCTCATATTTGCCAGAAACTCGCTTTTGGCCCGGTTTGCAGCCTCCGCTACTTTTCGGGCCTTATGCAGCTCTGTCTCGATATTCTTCCTTGGTGTGATATCCTGGCCCGAAAAGTAGAATTCACGAGTGTCTTGTGCCGGAGCTATATTCCATAAGACCCAGCGAAAGGAGCCATCGTTGCAGCGCATCTGGCTTTCAAAGGAAACAGGAACACCCAAGATGAGCTTGTCCAGCTCTAGCACAGTATCTGCCCGTGAACCGGAGAAGACGAGGTCCATGAAATGCTTGGACAGAAGTTCTTCCGCCGAATAGCCGAAAACCCTGGTCCAAGCTGCATTCACTCGCTTGAAACGATTGTCGAAACCGGAAATCGCAAGAAAGTTAAGGGACTGATTAAAATAACGATCGCGTTCCGTTTGAGCCGTAGTGAAGGCGCGGGAAAGACTGCCTATCTCATCGTTTGAGTCAATGTAGAAACGAGGCGTGCTGCCCACCTTTCCGATATTCCTGGTTTCATCTTCGAGCCATGCAAGATTTTGTACCTTCCGGCGCACGACGCGATACGAAAGGGCGAGCCAAGCCATGAGAAAGGCGAGCGTAAAAAAGACGCCGGATACGTAGAGGTTGGAGCGGTCCTCAGCGAGAGCTATTGTATTGAGTGTACGCTCCTCGAGCAGCTCATAAAACTCGTTCACCAACCGCATGATCTCGGCCTTGGTAATATGGTAGCTCTCATCATGCAGTAGGCTACCGGCCAACGCGGTGTCCGGTGTGCCCTTCACGCTGAACTTTCCGTTCGAGTCCTGAAACAGCCCTTTCATTGCATTGAATGCGCTGCGTTCCCGCTCCACCAATTGGTTTGAGTGACTTTCGGCTTTCGCAAGTTTTGCAAGCTCTGCCGCCGTAAGCCCGAGCTTTTTCATTCGCGATCTAAAGGAAATCCTGCGCCCCGGTGCGGGCTGGAAGTCTGCATCGGCGACGATGAGATCCCAGTAACCGCGCTCATAGTGCAGCGGGCGCTCCTCGTCGCCGTTGCGGATCGCCAATATATTGGAGTAGATTCGCTCAAACTTCGGGTCGCGTGTGGCGACATAGGCACGCGCCATGCGCGTCAGATCATCGGAGGATTGGCGCAGCTCATCCGCTGCAAGGAAGGAGGCGTAGCGCAGGTCTTGGGCATCACTCAGTTTCCGGTGCTCCAGGAAACGGAGCGCAATAAACAGCGTAAGCAGGGAAATAAGTACCGCCGTCATCAGATAGAAAATATAAGTCGTTTTTCGAATTGTCATTAATCTCTTCCCGTATGTTTGTCCCGTCGGAAATCTCGCCAATTAACCCTGCCAGCAGCACATGAGCTTGTCGGCTAAATGGTAAATGTGGCTGGGTTCTTAACGGATGTCTAATTCGAATGCTGTGCAGATTCGGGGGCGGGATGTGTAGTTGACGCTTAAAGGAGTTGATATGCTGCAAGCTTCGTTTGTACCTGGCCACTCAATCCGTTTCTAATTACCGCCATTAGATAACAAAGGGAGAGTTTTCAATAGCTGGAGTATCTTACAGGTACATGGCGATTCATGAGGTCGGGAGGAGCCAAGAACCTGCTGCCGCTCGCCATAAACGGACAATGTTTTCCTGTTTAAGATAAGCACATCAATGGGGGGTTTCTCCAGGGTTTTTCAACTCTCCCCGCCGGCGGTTGAAGCGCCCACTTTCGTGGCCAGTTCCGTCGCAAATCGCCGGAGTGTTTCGGCTTCGTCCAGGCCATCGAGGAAGCGCCGGGGTATTCCCGATAGCCCCGTTTGGGCTCCGACCAGGGCGCCGGTCAATACGGCGCGAGCCTGGTTTTCGCCACCGCCATTCACAGCGTGGAGAACAGCCGATTCGAAATCGTCCGGAAAGCGGGCAGTGAGATGGTAGGCTGCGGGAAGCTGGTGATAGATGGCGCAGGTCATGCCATAAACGATGGAGACTTTCCATGCGGGCTCTATCCGGATATCGGGGTCCACCGCGGCCGCGGCGACATATGAGGGCGTGAGCAGGGCGTCCGGCGAGACGAAATGCCAGCTTTTTCGCGGACGATCCTCCTGTGGCGGCTGCAGGTCGGTATGCGCCATGGTATGGAAAGGCAGTTTTCCCGCCCTTGCCAAACGCATGAGCTTGCCGGAAAGGCTTCTGTTGAGCTTGTGTCCCTGCACCAGAAGACCCAGCACTGCCCCGTACGCGACAGTCAGGGTAACGACGGTATCGTCGATCTGGGTGAGGCGTGTATTGCTGGAGATGGCGGCGGCCAGCTCCTGTGGCTGGAAGGCGTAGCGAACCGCCAGGGCGAGCGTGCGCCCTATCGCTTCGGTGGTATCGGCCTGGCCTCCCGTTTGCCCCCAGGGCAGGTTCTGCTGGACACGCTTGCGCCAGGCATCGCGGATCGACTGCTGGGTGTATCCGCCCGGTCCGTGCACCGGCATGCCATTGAGCAACGGGAATATTTCCTCATCCATGCGCCGGCAGAAGTCCGCTTCATCATAGCCGCCGCGCTCGACGAGCGAGCGCAGCATGAGCCGGAGAATGATGCCCCCTTGGGAGAGTTGGCCTGCCTTGAGTTCGCTATGGTAGCGGCCGGGCTTGGGGTCGGCATAGGTCGTGATCCAGTCGCCGTAGTCGCGGCGGAGCACTGCCAGGTCGTAGTACCAGTGGGGGCCGAGGCCTAATGCATCCCCTATAAAGGCGCCCATGATGGCGCCGGCGGCGCGGTCCTGTATGGCGGGGTCGGACATGTTCTGATCCTCCTCTTGGTTAACCTAATTATCCAAACAAATCTTTTTTCAGTTTTGTAGGTGTCTCTAGTAGGGTCTCTGGTGGTCTTTCGAGCATTGGGGAAAAAAATACGAAAGAGGGAGCGGCGCCTGTGCTGCGCGCCTTGTATGCATTAATCCGGGAATGCCGGAGTTGATCACTTCATGGTTTTGCCATACTCGGCGCCGGCAAATCCCCAACTGGGTTTCACCCCGTTCTCATGGACGCATCCATCCCGCTTAACTCAAGATAGCGCATGGCTTCGCTGCATGCTCTCAGCACAAACAGGGAAGTTGCAACCTCACTGCCAACCAGAATCCGGGTAGGGTGACGCATGCGGTTCCATTCGTAGGCTCGGTAAGGATGCCTGCCCCTGCCTTCCCCCATCGCCTGGCTAAGCACGTTGAGGCCAGCAGCAATTACTCCGTCATGTCTTGGCTCATATGCCAGCAGCACTAGCGCAGATACCGCCAAGGCGGCATCGAAGGCATTGAGTGAATACCCGATTAGCTCATCCTTGCAGTACTGCTGAGCAATCCGACGCATGTCTTCCATTTTTTCTTCAGGGTCAAGGATACGTTTATCCATATCGGTAAGCATTCCGTAAGTCTGGTACAGGCGCCCGAAATAATAGACATAAATTTCCGGTAAATAATACTTGAGGGCCGTTTCATGACGGAAATTACCGCTTACAAAGGCTCGGTAATGAAAATTAAGCAACCGCTGTAAAAAGGCCAGATTTTCACCCTCCAAGGCACTCCATTGCTTCCTGTTAACAAGAATGGCGTCCAGGATGTCCATGTTATGGCCTGGGCAAATCTCATTACCCAACATTTCCCTGATTATCCTGCCGTCAGCGTTCTTGAACGTTTTATCAAACCAAATAGGCACGGCGCCCTCGTAATCCAAGGGCTTGGTGATGTGAATGGTGGGTGGATTTGAGTTGTATTTACCTCCTACCTGGTATTCGCTGATAATTTCCACCCAAGGATAAGCCAGCAACGACTCACAGGCTTCCAGAAGCGCTTTGTCCACCGTCAGTTGCTCCCTCTGCACAAAATCAAGCCACTTTCTCGCCATCGCCAAAGTGAGAAAGGTTGTATCCGTATCGGGAATGTAATCACCGAATCCCAGGCTCCGTTTCTTTTGCATGGCTTCTTCGGACAGCCGGCACAAGGGTCTTCCCTCCGCATCGTTCGGAAAGCAGGTGATAGCGGGGTGCTTAATGTGGTTATTCGGCGTCTCAAGCCACTCCCGACTGCTGCATACGCAGTAGCGCAGCAAATTTTCCAGAATGGGGACGATACGAGCATAATGCTGCCGCGAGGCATTCGAGTCTAAAAATACAAGCAGATGTTCGAAAAAATTGATATCTGAAAAGGCTATTCTGTGCCAGATCAACGTAGAGGATACGGACAGGGGCTCGCAAATCCCGCGATAAGGTTTTCGGATGAGCCGGAGTTTGCCGGGGTTCGTCATCAGAAAGCAGCGTATCAACGCAAACAACACTGTGATATTTTTATATTCGAAGGAACCAACTCCCTGTAATACATTGATAAAATTCTTGCCATCCATATGGTCATCGCCCGATAACTCGACCTGTGCGGCAACTGGAAACCAGGGGTCATTCTTATCCTGATCCCAGATCCGTAAAATGTCCTGCAGACAGTTATCGATTATCGTCTGCAAGTCTGTTCGACTCGGTTCACTGTCGATCCGCTCAGCCTTTTCGCGCTGCTGCCAACGGGGGTTTTCGATGCTATCAAGAAGTCGAGCCAAAGAATGGAAGGTTGTTTCGATCCACAGCGGATCCTGCCAGTTATCAGCGCTGGCCTGCATGGCTTTACGCATCATCTCTTGATAACGGGATATTTCCGTAACCCCTATAGCAGGGTGTCGGCAGCCTTTGAGAATCAAATACTTCAGGACGGTATGGCCGGCCACTTTTCTGTATATGAACCGAAGATTGCGTCCCGGAGGAGTGAGGCACTCTCCTTCAAGGATCGGCTGATCACAGATATCATAGAGGTTCGCGTTTCTTGTCATTGCTTGGTTCCCATATGACCAGTAGCGTCCGGCACTTTTGCTCAGGTGGTTATGTATCCACTGGATCCTGAATAAGGAACAGCATGCTTAGGGGTATCACGAACTTGAACGTGAATCTCCAGGGAAACTGGGATTTCCCCCAGGATTCCTTGATGGCGGACCGCCTCCGCCATCCCGCTCCAATTATTACCTGGCCCAACTTCTTGGTGTTGTGCCTGTTCCTATTTATTCTTAAACCATAAATATAATTCAGGCAAGAACCGTAGCTCATCGAATGCCTTGTGGGGCAAGCTGATGTGATGAGGCATTCAGTGGCGCGGATGTCCGGAATGACAGGTATCCTCAAGGACAGATGGCTCCTCGGCTCCGAGGCCGACACGTAACCTGAAGTTCTTGCGTCGCCTCGCTTTGACTTACCCCGGATACTCTTAGAGCAGGTAGCAGACTGGAATTAAAATCGAGCCTTTCTACCAAACACCCATTCCTACCTGCAGCACAACATTTTTTTCCGTGTATGCGCCAACTTGTGGCATGTTGGTAACTAACTTACAATCGAGAAGCGCCCCGGCGAAGTTCACAAATTTTGTTTTGTGATGCAAACGGTATACTCAGCGCCATCCAATTGATACCGTTGAGACTTGAAGAGGATAGCTGCCTGCCGCTAAATTGAGACGTTTGGGCAACTGCAGAGCGGCCTCGGCTGGGTTTCGTCACTCAAGACGTGATGCGTTTATTCGTATGTATCGGTTCCAAGTACAGAAGCACGACAATAGACGAATGATTCCGGCATGAATATATATTCGAGATCCATCTAAATCGGACGTTTTTCCGCCAGGAGTACAAATGAGCAACCAACCTACTCCCGAAAATATCTTGCAGACCGGCATGGCCTTTTGGGCATCCAAAACGCTGCTCTGCGCTGTTGAGTTGGGCGTTTTTACCGAACTGGCGCAAGGTCCGGCGAGTCTGGATTCACTCCGGGAGCGGGTTGGGCTGCACCCGCGCGGGGCACTCGATTTTCTTGATGCGCTGGTTGCGCTCGGCTTCCTGAAGCGCGACGGGAGCCGCTACAGCAACACGCCTGAGACTGATCTGTTTCTCGACCGTAATAAACCCTCCTACATTGGCGGTATTCTTGAGATGGCAAACCGCCGCCTCTACCCAATTTGGAGCAATCTCACCGACGCGCTTCGCACCGGCAAACCGCAGAATGAATGCAAGGACGGTGAGGCGGATCTTTTCGAGACCATTTACGCCGATCCCGCAAGCTTAAAGGAATTTCTCTCCGCGATGACCGGTGTCAGTCATGCAGCCAATACAATCATTGCGCGCACCTTTCCTTGGCAGGATTACCATACGTTTATCGACGTGGGCACTGCCCAGGGAGACTTGGCGGTGCAGATTGCGCTTGCAAATCGTCATTTGCGCGGGTCAGGGTTCGACCGGCCAGAGGTTGCGCCGGTTTTCCGGCAGTATGCGGAAACCGCAGGTGTTGCCGACAGGGTCGATTTCGTGTCCGGCGATTTCTTCAAGGATGAGCTGCCACAGGCAGATGTTGTGCTGATGGGGCATATTTTGCATGATTGGGATCTTCCCACGAAGAAGATGCTCATCCGGAAGGCGTTTGACGCAATTCCCGCAGGCGGGGCTTTGATCGTTTATGAGTCCATCATTGACGATGACCGTTCAAAGAACGCTTTCGGGTTAATGATGAGCCTGAACATGCTGATAGAAACGCCGGGAGGTTTCGATTTTACGGGTGCCGACTGCGCGGGATGGATGAAAGGCACCGGCTTCTCCGACATACATGTAGAACCATTGATTGGCGCGGATTCGATGGTAATCGGAATCAAATAGATCGAAGCGGTCTCGGACCGCAGTCAAGAAATTCCATTCCGCCGGCCTTATGTCCGTTCCTGTATCAGGAAGCTTGCACCCCCACGCTCAGGAAAACTATGAAAACCGCTGCAATCGCATTATTGGCTATCCCGCTGCTGACTGCTTGTGCCGGCTCGCCCGATTATGAGCAGACCTCCAAGACATTAAATGATGGGACAACGCATTATTTCATCAAAACCAAATTGGGCCCTTGCCCGACGAGTCGGGATTGGGCAACCCGAACATTGGCGAAGCGTGCTAATGAAATTTGTAAATCGGGATATGTACTCATTGGCGAGCAAGCGCCTGTACTTCTGGATCATTTGGGACCCCCGCCTAAAGATACCAAGCTTTTATGGCAAATCAAGTGCAAGGAGGCCGATCGGCCTGAATCCTAACTTGAAGCGACACCCGACAAGTTTGTGGAACGGACTGCCGACCATATCGGAACAAGACGAACAACACGCGTTCGGTAAGTAACATGAGACGTCTGACAGGGACTATTAAGAAGCAAGTCCAGAACCGATGTATCGGCGGAGTTCGCTGGTGTGCCGCAATAATCGCTGGCAAACCGGCTGGCTGCCTCATCAGGAGAGTTTGCACGCCTCTTTCCCGCATCACGTCCTTACTGGCTATCCTGTTATCGGTCTTGCCAGCCGGTGTACAGGGCAAAGAAGCTTCCCCAACAGGTATCGCAGTCTTCAACATGGCATGGGCCGGGACCGTTGACGACTTCAAACGTCATGTCGAAGTTTGCGGTACGCCGGAAGTTGACTGGTGCGATAGCCGGGTCAAGATGCCGCGGGGCGCGCTGAATGCGGTTCCGGAAGAGGAAGAACGGGCAAAGCGGTGTCAGGAAGCCACGGCTGCGGCAGCAGGGAGCCCTGATGCGGCAATGATGATAGCTCCATGCAATGCCTATGGGAGAAGGCGGAATCCGGGCAGAGTCGAAACAGCGGAGAATTACAATATCAAGCTGAGCGGTTTGCGAGCCACGGTCGAGAATCTGATCCGGAACAAAAAAATCAGGGTCATTGCCTTCCAGGAAGTAAAGTCGCAAGAGGTCCTGGAGTACGTCCTCGGTCAATTTGCGGAGCAATTCAATGTTTGTGTCGCACCGCATACAACCTTCCAAACGGTTGCATTTGCCTGGGATAAAACAATTCCATCCGGCGTGTATGGCTGCGAACCGAATCCGGCCCTTGCGATCACGGAGCAGCCTGAGGACGAATCACTTGCACGGCGCGTCAGACCAGGGTTGGCCTTGGAACTGGTCATCAATGGCTCACCGGTGACTTTTTTGAATATTCACCTCAAGTCCGGCTGCGCCAATGTAAAAACGGCGGGCGGCTTCCCCGGTCACAAGCTGACCGATCTCGCGCCGGCCTGCGCGGTCCTCAATCGCCAGATCCCCCTCCTCGAGGATTGGATCGACCGTGTGGTTAAGGAAAGCCCGCGATTCGTCCTGCTTGGAGACTTTAATCGCCGGATAGACGAGGAGGCCAAGGCGCATGTTTCAAAGACCGAGGTTCGCACTGATGGCATCGACCCGGCGGAACCAAATACAAAGGATGAGCAGGGCCGGGTCAAAAGCAGCTATCTGTGGCAAGAGATTGCCGATGGATCCCCTTCAATGCACCAGGTGCCACTGACATCGACACAGCGAGGCTGCACCGGTTTTAAAGGACTGGACCATATTGTTATCAGTGATCCGATCAAGCTGGCACAAGCTGGCGCCCTTCGGTCGCGCAAGATTGCTGTGGTAAAGAAAAACCGTCAATCCATTCCGACCAGTGATCACTGTCCCAGAATTACGGTTCTTGAGTTGTGATAATTTGAGAGCCAGGGGGTTCGATTACACGGAATGGATGAAGGATACGAAGTTTTCAACCCTGGGCAGAGAGCGTTTCAGTGAATCGAACTTGATGGTGATCGGAATCAAATAGCGCACGCATTTCCGGTCACGGCTCTGTATCGTAATGCCCACCCTTTGGCACATAAAGCGGCATGCGGCTCAACGGTTTTTATGCGCTCGGGCTCCTGGCGGCACGATCGCGCCATGGTTTGCTCGCAGTCCGCGGAAAAATTCCTCTATATAAGGAATAATTTCAAACAGGAGGGCGACCGTCATGATGGAAAGCACATAAATCGCAGGCAAAGGTTCCTCCTTCCAGATGAGGTCGAACCGGGCAATCTCGGGTCCGAAGCCGAACAGCGCCTGAAACTGATCCCAATGCCGTGAGATAACGAACAGGATCGCCATCAAAGGGATCATCTCCTGGAAGCTGTGCACATGTTGTTCGACCGGCGACACGTTTCGCCTACGGACAGCATAACTGACGTCCCAGAGTGCCGTAGCTTCATGAAGGAAAAAGGCAACGATCATGAAGGCGATGATGCACGCGTTTATCTGGAGAAAGATCGCGGCAAGCAACGGCAGGCCCATCTCGGCGAGCATGACAAGGTGAAATATGGATTCCTTGGCGCCAGCCGTCGTTTCGATATGCGAGGCGCGATGGCACAGCCAATCGGCAAATCCTGCCAACAACCAGAGGGGGAGGATGAAATACATCAGTATGAGAACTGACGGATCATTCAGCATATGTTCTTCCTACTCGCATCACGCTTGCCTTCAAAGAATTTGAGTGCCCCGATTAAGCTTCTTCGCCCAGTATGGGGCACATGATTGCACAATCGCCCGTTTAGTGCAGTTCGGAAACACACAGAACGCGCTGGCACTCTGCCCGCGCCACCGTGGGCGGGAGCGGTGGCCAACGAGGGACCATGGTAGCGGCAAGTCTCTTTGGCTATCATGCAGGCCGAATACTTTCAGGCAGGCTCTCCTCCAGGCTAACCTGGTCCGGTATTGAGCTATTCGTGCCAGAAATCCTGCTTGTCATCATCTACCCACCTTCGCTGTTGCAATAAACTACCCCTGCGTCCCAGGCTCCGCGGGAGGCATGGAAAATTACGGAGGGATTGGGGAAACATAGGATTTTTTGAAGCATTAATCGGAGTTTAGTTAAATGTTGGCGCCTTTGCAGTAACATAGTCCTCTGCCATCCATTGCTTTCTCGAAGCCGATTGCTCAAAATAAAAAAAAGAGGAGTCCGGGGGGCGGCAGCGAGCACTTGCGCCAGGTCAGGGGCAATAAAGACCCGCAAGGCCGAACTAAGCGCAAGGGTGGAAGCATATGAATAATTCATCCTCCCTTAAGTATTTTCCAAAGCGCCTACCCACCCACTCACCAACCATCCATACTTTATATGAAGCGCTATACGATAGAACAATTCATGGCGACGACTTCCATTCTGGGAGCTTCGTTCAGCGCTGACGAAAGACGAGTCCTTTTCAGCAGCAATGCCCCTGGCATTTTTAACGCTTATACCTTGCCGGTGGAAGGCGGCACGCCAGAGCCGCTGACTTGTTCTACCAGCGATAGCACTTTTTCCGTCAGCTTCTTTCCGCACGATGATCGGGTCCTTATTACACGGGATCAGGGGGGCGATGAGAATTATCATCTTTTTCTGCTTGCGCCGGATGGCGTGGAAAAAGACCTGACTCCGGGAGAAGGGCTCAAGGCGCAATTCATGGGCTGGCGCCCGGATGGGAGCGCTTTTTTTGTTTCCAGTAACGAGCGCGATCCCCGATTCTTCGATCTGTATCGCTATGATGCACAGACCTACACCCGAACATTGATATACACGAATGAGCAAGGTTTTGACCTTGGTCCCATCAGCCGAGACGAGCGCTGGATTGCGCTGAACAGGGTCAATACCACGTCCGACAGTGATATTTACCTGTTTGATGTCGCCAGGCAGGAGGTAAAACACCTCACTCCTCACGAGGGCTCCATCAGTTTCCATGCCGAGACTTTTGGTCCCGCGTCTCGAAAACTGTTCTTTCTCACCAATGAGGGAAGCGAGTTCAAGCGCCTGTGTACTTATGATTTGTTCAGTGGTGCTGTCACTGATCATGAAAGCGCCGATTGGGACATAATCAATACCTATTTTTCAAAGGATGGGCGATTCCGGGTGACCGGGATCAACCAGGATGGCAGCATAGTGATCCGCGTTGTGGAGGTTATGGAGGTTGTGGGGGAGGAGGGCGAGAAACCCGTGAAACTTCCCGCGTTCCCGGAGGGGGAAATTCGCGGCGTGGTCTTTTCGCAGAGCAGCTCGCGCATGGCCTTCTACCTGAACGGCGACCGCTCTCCGGATAACCTGTTTGTCCATGACTTCAATACCGGCCAGTTCAAACAGCTTACGCAGAGCCTGAGCAAGGAAATCGATTCTTCCGATCTGGTGGAAGCGCAAGTAGTCCGCTTCAGGTCTTTCGACGGGATGGTTATACCTTCCATCTATTACAGGCCGCACGAAGCGTCCGCCACTAACAAAGTACCGGCTATTATCTATGTGCATGGCGGGCCGGGCGGCCAGACCATGCGTGGATACAATGCTCAGATTCAATATCTCGTGAATCATGGCTATGCCGTGTTGGGAATCAATAACCGTGGTAGTTCCGGCTACGGCAAGACCTTTTTTGCCGCCGCCAATCGCAAGCATGGGCGTGAGCCGCTGTGGGACTGTATCGAGGCCAAGACCTATCTCGCCAGCCGGGGTCATATCGACCATGAGCGCATTGGCATCATGGGCGCAAGCTATGGCGGCTATATGACGTTGTCAGCCCTGGCATTCCGTCCCGAGGCGTTCAAGGTGGGTGTGGACATTTTTGGCGTCAGCAACTGGCTGCGAACGCTGGAGAGCATACCTCTCTACTGGGAATCGATGCGCAAAGCCATTTACGATGAGATTGGAGATCCGGTGAATGACATAGACATCCTCGTCGCGACTTCGCCGCTCTTTCACGCCAAGGAAATAAGAAAACCCTTAATGGTGATCCAAGGCGCCAACGATCCGCGCGTCATCAAGGCTGAAAGCGATGAGATGGTGGAAGCCGTCAGGAAGCATAATATTCCCGTGGAGTATATTGTTTTCCCGGATGAAGGCCACAGCTTCACCAAAAAGAAGAACCAGATCAAAGCCAACAGGCGAATACTGGAGTTTCTGGACAAGTATCTGAAAGGGCGGCGACGCGCCGAAAGACGAAAAACGAGTGATACAGGTAGGGCGCAATAAGTGAATACACTCCTCTCAACCAGCCCCCAGACGTAATATCGGGCGGATTCCGTACGGCGCAATGCGCTTCGCTTATTGGCCACCTACTATCAGTACTACCTGTCAGTATCTATCACTCGGTCGGGCGAGGCTTCAGAATACTGCTGTGCTATCGCGGAAGCGGCGCGGCGATGTCGCCGAAAAACTCGCGTATCAAAAAATCCTCAAGCCCTTTGCTGTCTTCCAGGCGTGCTGAAAGAACTACGACGCGGTCGAGGCGGTACGACTCCCAGTTGAAATCGCCTTTGTGGTATTCGCGGATCAGTTCGATCATTTTGCGGACGACTGCACGTTCTATATCGACGCCTGGCGGAGCATTGACTTGTATCAGTTCCCGTCTGGGGTTACTGCTGTCCTTTTTCCAGGCACGGAACAAAAACTGTGCGCTGCGGGGTCCCATTCTGATGATTTGAAATATCCCGCTCGCGCCGGGCTCGCGCAGGTTGCGCATGACATTGGCCATTCTGAGTTCTTCCGCGGACGGCTCGCGTTCGGTGGCTTCCGGTTCTACAGGTTCATCCTCAAAGATTCCGCCTGCACTGCGGCGCTCCCGCGCTTCCTTCATATAGTCGAGCATATCTTTCGGAGCTGCGGTATCCGGAGCTGATTTTTGAGTTGATGAACGGTCTGCCCGTGCATCGCTCCTGGCGGTTCCTTTTTCGGGGGCGGGTTTCGCCGGTTGCGTTTTTTCGGGGCTCAGGCGGGGCTGAGGCCGAGGCTTGGGTGGCGGTTGCGGCTTGACGGGGGGCGCAAGCCTGGGACTTTTTTTCGGTGCCGGTGATGATTTTTGTTCTGGTTTTTCTTCAGGCAATTCCACAAAAGTTGCTTCGATTGGTGCGGGAGTTTCAGTCTCTATCTCTGGAGATGTGAGAAAAAATCCAAATGCCCAGATAATGATCAGCCAAATGGTGGCAGCCAGTGGCAACGGCCACCAGAATCGATCTTCCTTCGATCTGGACTTGAGCATGCGTACGGAATTACTGGTGTTTAACCGCAATCAGAAAGTGCTGCGCGCCGGCCGTGCGGGCCCGCAGCATCGCCTGCACGACGAGGCCCTGCGGCGCGTCATTATCAGCGGATACGACCAGTTTCTGTTCTGAGTCCTGGAGTAACGGCTTGAGCGTGTCGGCCAATGTCTCAAGAGTAACAGGCGTCTTATTGATAAAAATCTTGCTGTCATTAGTCAGCGTCAGCGTGACAGGCGTTTTGGCGCTGAGTTTCTCGGCTTGACCCTGGGGCAGATTCACCTGCAGGGAATCGAGATTCTGCATGGACAATGAAGCCAGCATGAATGTCGCAAGCAGGAAAAACATAACGTCGATCAGCGGGATGATTTCGATTTTTCCTCTGCGGTAATCCCTTGGTTTACGCCGCTTCATCTCTGTCCTCCTGATCCAGGCGGATATGATCGATCAGGCGTGTGCCAAGACGCTCCATCTCATCCATGGTTTGGGATTGCAAACGCGAAAAATAATTGAAACCGAAGAGTGCAATCAGTGCGATCACCAGGCCAACTACAGTTGCAATGAGTGCTTCGGCCACGCCCCCCGTCACCGCCGTGGGATTGACGATTCCCTCGCCACCGATAATCTGGAAAGCACGCATCATGCCGATAACCGTTCCCACGAGTCCGAGCAGGGGCGCTGCGGTGACCGTGGTTTCAAGCACCCATAGCCTGCGGGAAAGAGACTTTTCTATCAGTTGGGCTTCATCCGCTGCGCGCGACTCGGTCCACCAGGAAGGCCGGTGCCGGTTGCTGATCACCACCTCGAAAAACCGCTTATAATAGTGGCGCTCGTCCAGCCCCGAGAGTATCTTTTCCAGGTCGTGCCATCCGAAGCCATACGTCTCGACGAGGTTCAGCAGATCATGCGAAAGGCGTGCATAACGCCAATAGATAAAGGCCTTCTCAAGCATGATCGCCAGAGCAATAACCGCAAGCAAAGACAGCGGGAACATAATAATTCCGCCGACTTTTAGCGCGGTCCAGGTTGCATTCAGTTCTTGCATGTTTATCTCCGAGCTGGGGTGATATAGGTGCCCTTATTGGCTAAAAACTAATTATAAATTAACGCTTCTATATGGTTTTCGGTAAGATGGTTCAGTAAGATGCTGACGCGGCCATGCAACTGCGATGCGTGACCAGCCGACGCGATGGGTTGTTGCTTATACCCCACTCAGGGTGCAAAAGCACTGATTCTCGCTCATTGTAGTGAGAAAGTTTTATCGATGCCGGATCCCACGGGAATTAGTCTCGCCCTGCGCAAGGGCTTGCTCAACCTCATCGAGGCTAATTTTGATCTGCCAAGCTGTAAAATCTTACAGCTATCCATACACCTCGTTTTAGGGTTTCATAGCTCTGTTATTTTCGTCGGAACAAGCGAACTTGCAGGTAATTTTGATTTTTCGTAATGATATCCCTAATCAAAAATCATGCAGGAAGTCTTGTGGGATTTTCCAGGACCACATCTAGCATGGCCGGTTTGACAGAGAATGCGCAGGCGCGGCTTGCAGTCATACTGGAGCAGAGTTTGAACGAGATTTACCTCGTGAATGCCCAGACCCTGCGTTTCGAGTTTATAAGCAATGGTGCACAACGCAATCTGGGCCATAACCTGGATTCGATGCGGATGATGACGCTATTCGACATCCAGCCGCAATTTGACGAGGCGTCTTTCCGGATACTGGTCGATCCGCTCGTAAAGGGCGAACAAGAGATCCTGGTTTTCGAGACGATGCATTTGCGGGCCGATGGCACATACTACCCGGTCGAAGTCCATCTGCAACGCGTAGGGCACCCGAGCCCAACTGAATTTCTCGCAATTATTCTGGATATTACGGCCCGCCGCAGTGCTGAGCTGGCATTGCAGGAAAGCGAGGCAGGGTTTCGCGTCATCGTCAACACCATCCCGCAGCTCGCGTGGATAGCGGAGCCCGATGGAAAGAAATCGTGGCACAACCAGCGCTGGTACGACTATACAGGCACAACTCCGGAGGAAATGAAAGGTTGTGGTTGGCATAAAGTGCATGATCCGGAATTGCTGCCCAAAGTAATCAAGCGTTGGAAAGATGCTCTCGCCGCTGAGCAAGCGTTCGACATGGACGTTCGATTACGTGGAGCGGATGGACAATACCGGATATTCCTGACGCGGGCAGAGCCGCTAAAGAACGCGGAAGGCCGTGTAGTGCAGTGGTTCGGTACCAATACAGACGTAAACGACCAAAGACTGGGGGAGCAAGCTCGACGCGAAACCGAAAAACAGCTTCAGGTGGTGATGGAGAACATGAGCGAAGGCCTTGTGGTTTCTGACTTTAGCCGCAAACTGCTGCACTGGAATCCCGCGGCGTTGAAGATGCACGATGTCGGTAACGCGGAAGAACTCCTGAGCGATCTTCAAACCTTCGCGCAGATGTTTGAGTTATCGACTATTGATGGTGCGATTCTGCCGATCGAACAGTGGCCTTTGACACGCATCCTGCAAGATGAGCATCTGCATGATCTGGAGTTGCGTATCAGACGCGTCGATAGGGATTGGTTGCGTATCTTCAGTTATTCCGGCGCAGTCTCTTATTACGACGACGGCAAGGGTCTGGCATTTCTGACCATTAAGGACATTACCGAGCGCAAATGTGCCGAGGAAGCACTACGCGATGCGAAGATAAACCTTGAGTACAAGGTGAATCAGCGCACTGCTCAGCTCGTTGCCAAAAGTAAGGAGCTGGAGAATTTCTGCTATTCAGTGTCGCATGACCTCAGGGCGCCGCTTCGCGGCATTGCCGGCTACACGCGCCTCCTGCTGGAGAGCCATAACGAATGTCTTGATGAGGAGGGCCGGGGCTTTCTGAAAAATGTGCGTTTGGCGACGAAAAATATGACGGATTTAATTGAAGATCTGCTCTCTTACTCAAAGCTCGAACGGCGGAAGCTGTCGACAACAGACGTCAGCCTTCCTACCTTTATATCGAAGCTATTGGACCAGTTCCAGGGCGCCACCAAGGATGTGCGCGTCATTGTCAACGTTGACGATTTCCCTATCAGAGCCGATCCGGAAGGGCTTGCTATCGCATTGCGCAATCTCATCGATAACGCGCTCAAGTTCTCCAGATATTCTCCTGAACCGGCTATCGAAATTCTCGCGCGGGCTGCGGATGGCTACTGCGTTCTCTCTGTACGCGACAACGGAATCGGGTTCGACATGCGTTTTTACGACAAAATTTTTGAAATATTCCAGCGTCTTCATCGCGCCGAAGACTATCCCGGCACGGGTATCGGACTTGCCATGGTACAGAAGGCCATGGAACGGATGGGTGGGCGCGTGTGGGCGGAGAGCAAATTGGGCGGCGGCGCCGTTTTTTATCTGCAATTGCCTTTGTCCGGTACGGCTGAAGCAGCTGCTCCGGCAATTAATAGCGCCTAGTCGCGGCATTTTACTCATGAATATTACGTTGCCGATTTTGCTCATTGAAGACAATCCGATGGATGTGGATCTGACCCGGCGTGCTTTTATTCGACATAACCTGGCCAATCCGCTCGAAGTGTTACGCGACGGACAGGAAGCGCTCGACTTTATCGTCGGTTGGAGAGCAGGAGAGCCTGCGCCGTCAGTGATATTGCTGGATTTGAAACTGCCAAAAGTCAGCGGACTTGAGGTTTTACGAAACATTCGAGCGCATCCCCATCTTGGCACTGTACCCGTCGTGGTCCTGACGTCTTCCGCTGAAGATGATGATATTCACGAAGCCTATACGCTGGGGGCAAATTCCTACATCGTCAAGCCCGTAGATTTCGAAAAATTTATTGATGTGGCCCGGCAAATTGAGCTCTATTGGACAGTTCTCAATATGCCCTGCTTTTCAAAGCGCGTTTAATGAAAGTTCTTTATCTGGAGGATAATGCACTGGATGCCGATCTGGTGCGAATCGAGTTGGAGAAACGCGCACCCGACATTCAACTGGATATTATCAGTACATTGAACGAGGCGCTGGCACGGGTGGACCGATTCCATGAGAGTTATGGAACGAGTCTGGAAACGCCAGCAATCGCCAGGGCCAGCATCGATACGATTCCTCGCTATGATCTCGTTCTGACGGACCTCCATCTTCCCGATGGTAGCGGTGAAGCGCTGTTGGCCCGGGTACGTAGTCAGCAGTTGCCGCTTCCTGTAGTAGTTCTTACCGGCTCGAGTTGCGAAAATATATTGCTGGCATTACTCCGCGCGGGGGCCGACGACTATGTCATAAAACGTGACGGTTTCCTTGAAACACTGGCTCTGGTGTTGCGTGCCGCACTCGATAAATTCCACACGGAAACCTATCCGCGCGCTGCTGCGCTCAGGATTCTTTACGTCGAGCCGAATGCTCACGATATCTACCTGACAAGACAGGCACTCGCTTCCATTGCTCCGCACCTGCAAATTGAATCGCTTCAGTCCGCCGAGCAGGTTTTTAACCATTTTGCCGCACCTGATGGAAAGGCGGGCATTGATGTTCTGCTGCTCGATTATCGTTTGCCCGGCGCTTCCGCCACCGATATCCTGAAAGAACTCTGCCAGGTTCGCGGGCTCGATCTACCGATCATTCTGGTAATAGGACAGGATGACGAAGAAATTGCGCGGCAGTCTCTAAAACTTGGCGCCGCCGATTATGTCGTAAAAGGCGCAGGCTATCTTCAGCGGTTGCCCACGGTCATCGAAAACGTCTGGCTCAGGGCGGAGTCGGCCCGGAGAGAACGGGTTTTGCTGGAAGAAAGGACCCGCCTTTTCCTCGCCACCGAAGCCGCCGCAATTGGCATCTGGGAATGGAATACTGCTACCGGTGAGGTTATCTGGGATGACCGTATGTATGAAATTTATGGTGCTCCGCCTGGGAGCAAAATCACTTACGAGATCTGGAAATCCTATACTCATCCCGATGATTTGCGAGAGCAGGAAATACAGCTGGAAAGAATAGGCGCAGAGAATGGACGGGAACAGCTCGATTTCCGGATTATTCGCGGGCACGAAACGGTACGTCATCTTCATATTGCGAAAACGGTGAAATGGGGACGAAATGGCAACGAATTGAAAATAGTAGGCACTGCCATTGACATCACCAAGCGCAAGCAGACGGAACTGGCGATTCAGGAGCACGCCATGCAGCAGGGCCTTATTGCGGCGCTCGGACAACAGGCGCTCGCCAGCGCTGATCTTGACGAGTTGTGGAACGAGGTGGCCGTGGTTGCATCCCGCGGGCTCAACGTCGATTTCTGCAAGGTTCTGCAGCTCACCCCGGATTTGCGTTCCTTTATACTCAAGGCAGGCTTGGGCTGGCGGGACGGCTGGATAGGCCGTCAAATATCGTTCACCTATGAGAACAGCCAGAACCGGTTTGTTCTCGCCAGTCATCAAGCAGTGATCATCGGAGATTTCCGCTCAGAGATGCGCTTCAAGCCCTCGAATATTCTCAGGGATCATGAGATACGCAGTTGTGCCGATGTGCTTATCTCCGGAGCCGGCGGCGCGTATGCTGTCCTCGGCGCATACTCCCGTGATGCGTTCCGCTTCACGCCGGGCAGTATCAATTTTTTGCAGAGCCTCGCGAATATCCTCGCAACCGCGATTGACCGCAAAACTACCGAGGAACGCCTCACCTATCTGGCCCAGTTCGACCCTCTTACGGAACTGCCCAACCGTAGCCTTTTTCTTGATCGCTTAAGGCAAGCGATGGAGCAGGCGCAGCGCAACCGCGGACGTGTTGGCGTTGTCTTTGCCGATCTGGACCGTTTCAAGATCGTCAACGATACGATGGGTCACAGCATCGGCGACAAATTGCTGGTTCAGGTTGCGCAACGGCTACAGCAGTGCGTGCGCTCGTGCGATACGGTGGCTCGCCTTGGGGGGGATGAGTTTGCATTCATTCTTTCCAATCTGGCCCAGGCCGAGGACGCAACCGTGGTGGCGGAAAAGGTGATCGCCGGGCTCTCGCTGGTATTCGAACTGGACGGCCAGGAAATTTATATTTCGGCAAGCCTCGGGATCAGTATCTATCCCGGAGATGGCATCGATGCGGATAGCCTGCTGAGGAATGCCGATACTGCGATGTTTCAGGCGAAGGAGCTGGGCCCTGCAATTTATCAGTTTTACCTGCCGCAGATGAATGAGCGTGCGGTAGCTCGTCTAAAAATTGAGACTCAGCTTCGCGGCGCGCTGGCGCGGCACGAATTCGTGCTTCACTATCAGCCAAAAGCAAGTTTAACCAGCGGTGAGATTACGGGTTTTGAGGCCCTGCTGCGCTGGCAGCATCCAGCGCACGGGCTCGTGCCACCGCTCCAATTCATCTCCGTCCTTGAGGATACCGGGCTGATTGTGTCAGTGGGTGAATGGGTGGTACGAACAGTCTGTGAGCAGATCAAAACATGGAAGAGTCAGGGCCTGGTTCTGCATCCGATCTCGGTCAATCTGTCGGCACGGCAGTTTCAGCAACAGGATCTTGATTCAGTAATCGGAAAAACGCTGGAGGTTACCGGCATCGATCCACGTCTACTCGAGTTTGAACTGACCGAATCGGTATTGATGAAAGAGGCTGAGACAGCCGCCAATGCGCTGCAGAACCTGAAGGCGTTCGGTGTGCAAATATCAATGGATGACTTTGGTACCGGCTATTCGAGTCTCGCTTATCTCAAGCGGTTTCCACTTGACGTACTCAAGATCGACCGCGCATTTATCCGTGACGTGACTACGGATCCGGATGATGCAACCATTGCCGTTGCAATGATCAAACTCGCGCACAGCCTGGGGCTGAAGGTGGTAGCCGAGGGCGTTGAAACCAGAGCGCAACTGGATTTTCTGATTGAAAACGGTTGCGACGAAATGCAAGGTTATTATTTCTCACACCCCCTGCCCCTTGAATGCGCATCGCAGGCTCTTGTCGACGGTTATCGGTTGATGATGAGCGCTCCAGCGATGAATCAGTGAGATCGCTATACCCATCGCTACCGTCGATGCGACCCATGCAGTGGTCCGCGTTCCATTCTTGTTGCCGGCCACCCGGTAGCCAGTCGCTGTACACGTTAATTCGCGATCATTTCCCTCAAAAACAACGCTTCCATTGTCAAAGATGCTCTTTTGCCTAAAGATGAGCCTCTTTACGCACTGGCATTGCGATAAAGCTCTTTCCCTATCTCATGATATTTGTTACTTTAGCTACCGCAAATTCCCAATCCGCGGGGGGCGGATGAATTTTCTAACAGAGAATGACAAATGAAAAAAATTATCCTGGTGATTTGCGTCATGTTTGCGCTTACCAGCGGAGCTTTTGCGCAGCAAGGGGGGTTGAATCTCAGATCGCATTCCGCATTGATTATGGACGCTCAGCGCGGGAACATCCTTTTCCACAAGAACCCGGATAATGTGATGCCGATCGCGTCCATCACGAAGCTCATGACGGCGATAGTTGTGCTCGATGCAGAATTGCCGCTGGATGAGGAGATCGTCATAGAAGCGGCCGACATCGATATTATCAAGAATACCCGTTCCCGCTTGCGGGTAGGGGGAAGTCTTACTCGTCAGGAATTGCTCCGCCTGGCATTGATGTCTTCCGAGAATCGTGCTGCAGCCGCGCTGGGACGTTCGTATCCCGGAGGCATCAGCGCCTTCGTTGCGGCCATGAACCGCAAGGCATTCGAGCTTGGTATGGGTAACAGCTATTTTGTTGATTCTACCGGGTTAAATAGTGCCAATGTTTCCACTGCGCGCGATCTGGCTAAAATGGTCAATGCCGCATACGATTACGATGTCATTCGCGAATTTTCCACGACCGCCGCACATGAGGTGGCGTTCACGGATGATGACCGCAGCTTGCAATTCGTCAATACAAACCATCTGGTACGCAGCAGTAGCTGGGATATTGGCATTTCAAAAACAGGCTTTCTTAGCGAGGCGGGGCGCTGTCTCGTGATGCAGGCAAATATTACAGGCAAGCAGATCATTATTGTATTGCTTGATTCCTGGGGAAAGAACTCCCGTATCGGCGATGCTAACCGCATCAAGAAATGGATGGAGATCGGTTTCACCCGCAAGGTTCGCGGTTAATATATTTTTCGAAGCAGGTTGCTCAACTGGCATCCCGCTTAACCTGAACATGGAATTCTCCGGGCCGGGTTCAGGAAGAAACAGCTATCCGTGCTTTTTTTAGCTCTTGCGCGCCTGTTCTCTTTACGTGCCGCTGCATCTGGCGGGTAACAAATATCGCAAAAACCTCGATTTTTCCGATCGCCTGCTTTAACCTTTTATACAGGCACAGATTGGCCTGCAGCTGGACGGGAAGCGGCGACCGCCCGGGAAGGAGGTGTTTATGCAATTGCAATTGATTGCCGCACTCATCATTGTTTTCCTGATTGTCATGTTCGCGGTTCAGAATGCCGTTGCTGTAAGCGTCGTATTTTTTCTTTGGCGGCTCGATGCATCGCTGGCCGTGGTGATTGCCGCATGTTTTGGGCTCGGTGCGCTTATCGGCGCGCTAGTGACGGTTCCAACGATGCTGCGTGAGCGGATCTCGGCAAGCCGCCTGCATAAACAGGTGGATGCATTACGGGCCGAGAATGACAGTTTGCGCGCTTTGAAATAAGGACGCGTCCTCGATGCCAGGCTGATACTGACGGATATCAAACCGGTTTTAACAGTATCGCGGCAGCGATACCGCTTTGACCATTTAAAGCAACTGAAACACAAGAATGGCGACAAGGGTAGGCGGAAGCGCGGCGGCCAGTAGACCTAAAGGATGGATCGCTCCATCCTTGAACGAACCCTTGAGTATGGAAAAACCGGCGGGGTTTGGCGCGTTGGCAATAACTGTCAGGCCTCCGCCAGTGACGGCCCCGGCAACCAGCGAATACCGGAACTCCGCGCTTGTTCCATCCAGCAGAGAACCAAGATACGTAAGGGCTGCATTGTCCGTTATTGCTGTCAACAGAGTAGCGCCGAAAAAGAGTACCGTGCTGTCCATGTCCACCAGCAAGGGCTGCAACCACCACTTCTGCTGTCCCCCAAGAACAACCAGGCCGGCAAGGAAAAAAGCGACCAATAATCCTTCCCGCAGGATCAGCCGGTCCTGATAGCGTTCATATGCATGGGCAAAACCGAGGAAGAAGAGCAGCAGACCCATGAAGACGACTGGGTGATGCGCAAACACTACCACCGCGACCAGAAACATTATGTGTACAAGCACCACGAGCGGTGGAACTCCGGCATGCGTAGAACATTCCTCGCTCTTCAGTCCCGACAATTCCCGTTGAAACAGGATAGTGACTGCAAGCGCATTCACCAGCACGCCAATCGCGGCTTTCCAACCGAATGTGGTGAACATGAAAACAGTATCCCATCCCCACTTGCCGGCCACCATGAGAACTGGCGGCGCGGCAAAGGATGTCATCGTTCCACCAATCGAGATGTTGACGAACAACACGCCGAGCGTGACATATTTGAGCCGGGCCGAAATTTCCCTGCAGTAATAACGCTCAAGCAGAATCAATCCGGCCAAGGTCATCGCAGCCGGCTCGGTGATAAAAGAGCCCAGCAAAGGCACAAACGATAATGTTACGAAGTAAAACGCTTTGCCCTCCCGCCAGGGAATGAGCCGGGCGAGCGTTTTTACGCAAAGCATGGCGAATTGCAGGATCGGGCGGCTGCCTGAGATTACCATGACCGCAAACACGAACATGGGTTCGGTAAAGCTCTGCTGATCGAGATAGTTTACGGCGGCATGCTTACCGTCTGTAATCAGCATCATGATGACAAGGATCATTGCCCAGAAGCCGAAAACCACCTCAACTTCGCCCAGAAAGTGCCAAATACCCGCATGGGCGGGGTGTGTATGCGCCATCTGCTCGAAATATTTTGTCGAGAAAGTGTGAATTAGCGCGATGCCGAACAGAAGTGCGCCGATGATTTCGATGGGAGCGGGATTCATTCGTTTGCGGCAGATGCGTTGATCTGGTCGGTGTTGCTGCGGGGAACATTCATGTTCGAGCCTTCGGAGGGAGCCCTGACAGGCTTTATGCTCAGCGGTTCACTGTACGTATATGGCGATCGCGTCTATTTTTTGGTGTGAGGATGAGGAATTCGGACGAACCTATCGTTTCAACTATTAGGGCGGGCCAGCGTTTTTCGCCCGTTAGTTGAAAAATAACTCCGCCTGAATCTTGAGCTGCGTTGGATTTTATTTCATAGCGTCAAGGTTGGCCTGTGCATCAGCATTTCCTTGTGCAGCGGCTTTCTTGAACCACTCTTTGGCCTTCGCCTCATCCCTGGGAACGCCTTCACCTGCGTAATACATCACTCCGAGATTGTTTTGCGCATCGACGTTGCCCTGATCGGCTGCTTTTTGAAATAACTCTACCGCTTTGGCCGGATCTTTGGCGACACCTTCACCATTCGCATACATCAACCCGAGGTTGAATTGGGCATCGGCATATCCTTGTGCAGCCGACCGGTGAAACCACGCCGCCGCCGTGACTGGGTCATTACTCAGGATTTTGCCTGTAGAGTCTTTGGATATCGCTTCGCCTGTGTAGAACAGGACACCGAGGCCGTTTTGTGCTTTTGCATCTCCAGCTTCCGCATCCTTCCTTAGTTGCAGAAATTTTTCTTCCGGAGTGGCTTCATTCTCCGGCCCTGCCGGCATGATTTCCTGTAATAGCGCTGACTTCTCTTCTGGCGTTAACTCGCTTTCCAATACCGACGGGATCTCTTTCTCGGACGTGAATTCATCTGGCAGCTTGGTCTGCGCTTCGGTTTTAGCGGCATTCTCCTGCGCTTTCTCGCCGCAACCCGCGAGCATGATCAGGGGCGCCGCAAGCAGTGTCACAATAAGGATATTCATCGAGTATTATGTCCCGTTATGTTCTTTTCCAGGCTGACTCAACAGTATGGTTGCCCTACGAGTCGCCTCAATCTCATAGGCTGTAATACATATCAAACTCCACGGGGTGCGTGGTCATGCGAAATCGCGTAACCTCTTCCATCTTGAGCTCGATGTAGCCATCGATCATATCATTCGAAAATACGCCGCCACGGGTAAGGAAATTGCGGTCCTTGTCCAAGCTGTCGAGCGCTTCGTCCAGCGAAGCACAGGGATTGGGAATCTTTGCGGCTTCTTCAGGCGGAAGGTCATAAAGATTCTTGTCCATGGGATCGCCTGGGTGAATCTTGTTCTGGATACCGTCCAGCCCGGCCATCAGTAAGGCGGTGAAGGCGAGATAGGGATTCGCGGTGGGATCCGGAAAGCGCACTTCAATGCGTCGTCCCTTGGGACTATTGGCGTAGGGGATACGGACTGCCGCCGAACGATTGCTAACCGAGTAAGCGAGGTTGATGGGCGCTTCAAAACCCGGAACCAGGCGCTTGTAGGAATTGGTGCCCGGATTGGTAATGGCATTCAGGGCTTTGGCATGTTTGATAATTCCGCCTATATAGTACAGCGCCATTTCCGAAAGACCTGCATAACCGTTTCCGGAAAATAAATTCTGTCCGGCTTTCCAGATCGATTGGTGCACATGCATCCCTGAGCCGTTGTCGCCAACAATGGGTTTCGGCATGAAAGTCGCTGTTTTTCCGTACGAATGCGCAATGTTGTGCACCACATACTTGAACGCCTGGGTCCAGTCGGCGCGCTTCACGAGGCTATTGTATCTGGTACCTATTTCACACTGGCCTGCAGTCGCCACTTCGTGGTGGTGCACTTCGACTTCAATGCCCATTTCTTCCAGTGCAAGACACATGGCGGAGCGGATGTCATGCAGGGAATCAATCGGGGGAACCGGAAAGTATCCGCCTTTTATACCGGGACGGTGCCCGATATTGCCTCCCTCGTATTTCTCCGCCGAGCTCCAGGCTGCTTCCTCAGACTCGATTTTCACCGAACAACCCGACATGTCCGCATGCCAGGTTACAGAGTCGAAAACGAAGAATTCAGGTTCAGGGCCAAAATAGGCGGTGTCACCGATGCCCGTCGACCTCAGGTAAGCTTCGCCGCGCTTGGCCAGCGAGCGGGGGTCGCGGTCATAGCCCTTGCCATCGGAAGGCTCCACCACATCACACGTGATGAACAGCGTCGCCTCGTCCATGAATGGATCCATTTTGGCGGTGTCGGGATCAGGTATCAGCAACATGTCGGATGCCTGGACCCCTTTCCAGCCGGCAATGGAAGAGCCATCAAACGCATGGCCGTCTTCGAGCTTATCCGCATCAACAGCATGAGCGGGTAGTGTTACATGCTGTTCTTTACCGCGGGTATCGGTAAATCGTAGATCAACGAATCTCACTTCGTTGTCCTGAATCATTTTCAGAACATCGGCTACCGCCATTTTTCTCTCCAAACCGGAATTGCAGTTGTATGAAAATACTCCAGTTGCTGGAGTAGTTACAAAGCGTAGCATTATATCAGCAGGAGCGCCGCCATTTCTTCAAGAAGAAAATACCGGGAAGCATCCAGAGCGAGGTTATGACGCGGGACCTACCAAGCTGCGGATATAAGGGCGGATAAAAGTTTTAAGCAAACGCCAGTTGGAAAATGGATTACCATTGTATTTTTTAATCGATATTATGGGAAACCATATGGAAACCATTACTGCAATACTTGAGAGGGCGCAACAACGCGCCCGGGAAATGGATTTACCCTATGAAGGCGCACTGCTGCCAACTGAAGCACTTACTCTGCTGCAGGAAGCGCCTGAGGCAAAATTGGTGGATGTACGCTCCCGGGCTGAATGGGATTGGGTTGGGAGAATACCGGGCGCGGTCGAAATCGAATGGCAGTCTTATCCTGGCATGCGGCCCAACGCGGATTTTCTCAACTATCTTTCCAGCCAGGTGGACAAGGAATCACTTGTGATGTTCATCTGCCGCAGTGGCGGCCGTTCGCATCAGGCTGCCGCTACCGCCACCGAATTGGGTTATGCGAATTGCTTTAATATTCTAGAAGGTTTTGAAGGCGAGAAAGATGCAACCGGGCATCGCGGCACGAAAGGCGGATGGAAGGCGGCAGGCTTGCCGTGGGTCCAGGGATGATCTGGGAGGGCAGAATGAGAAGCGCGGATCGGAGATTGCTAGACCGCCGCTGACCATTTGACGACGCCGGAGTAGGCTGTGATAAGCACAATAATCCCGAATCCGATGCGATACCATGCAAACACGGTGAAATCATGGTGACTGATAAAACGCAATAATCCGCGTACTGCCAATAGCGCGCTGATGAACGAGGCGACAAAGCCGACAACGAATACGCCGATGTCATCGAAATGAAGGATGTTGTGATTTTTGTATATATCGTAGAAGGTCGCTGCGAACATAATAGGGATGGCCAGAAAAAAAGAAAACTCGGTGGCGGCCTTACGGGATAAACCAAAAAACAGGCCACCAATAATGGTCGCGCCCGAGCGTGAGGTTCCAGGTATCAGCGCCAGGCACTGCATCAATCCCACCTTCAGTGCATGCCTCCAGTCCATATCTTCCACTCGCTCGACATCCACCACGTGATTCCTGCGTTCCGCCCACAGAATCAATACCCCGCCGATGATAAATGCCATCGCCACAGGCACCGGATGAAACAGATATTGCTTGATGGTCTTGATGAACAATAAACCCAGAATCGCGGCAGGCAGAAAAGCAATGAATAGGTTTAACACAAAGCGGTTCGCATCCTGCCGCGAACCGATATCACCGATTACATGTCCGATCTTGACGCGATATTCCCAGCATACGGCCAGAATTGCGCCCAACTGAATGACGATTGCGAATACTTTTCCCTTTTCGTCATTGAAGTCGAGCAAGTCACTTGCGAGGATCAGATGCCCGGTAGAGGAAATCGGGAGAAATTCGGTCAGCCCTTCGACAATGCCGAGGATCAGGGCCTTAAAGAGCAGAAACCAATCCATAGGCGATTATCCGGCCGAAAGCATTTGGCGGCGGATAAGCATGTATGAACAGGGAGAAGTGAAGATAGTACCAGGCAATGGACTTTTCCAGTGGCGAAACACAGGCCGCGATTAACCGGCTGCTTATTTTTTCGGGCATTATCGCACTGAACTGCGCTTCAGGCTCAAGATACTTATAAACGCCAGATTGTAGGGATCTTCTCGCTGGCAACAGCAATCGTTTCCGATGATTTGTCCCCACCGACTCTCGCGATTTGGCGCGACGGCTGTGGGGGATTGCAATTACAGCTTGCTATAAATCTCCGCTCCTTTAGCCACAAATTCGTTAGCTTTTTCTTCCATGCCTTTTTTCAAGGCTTCGTGTTCACTTACCCCTTGGCTAGCGGCGAAATCGCGCACATCCTGGGTTATCTTCATCGAGCAGAAATGGGGGCCGCACATGGAGCAGAAGTGCGCGAGTTTAGCACCCTCCTGCGGCAAGGTTTCGTCGTGAAACTGTTTTGCCTTGTCGGGATCAAGCCCGAGATTGAACTGGTCATCCCATCGAAACTCGAAGCGGGCTTTTGAAAGCGCGTTGTCGCGCATTTGTGCGCCTGGATGGCCCTTTGCCAGGTCTGCCGCGTGGGCGGCAATTTTATAGGTAATAATACCGTCTTTTACATCATCCTTATCCGGCAGGCCCAAGTGTTCCTTGGGCGTAACGTAACATAGCATCGCTGTGCCGTACCAGCCGATCATGGCCGCGCCGATTGCCGATGTAATATGATCGTAGCCGGGCGCGATGTCGGTCGTGAGCGGGCCCAATGTATAAAAGGGGGCTTCGGCGCAGTATTTCAACTGCATATCCATGTTTTCCTTGATGAGATGCATGGGAACATGGCCGGGGCCCTCGATCATCACTTGCACGTCGTGCTTCCATGCGACCTGCGTCAATTCGCCGAGGGTTTCCAGTTCCGCGAACTGGGCTTCATCGTTGGCGTCGTGTATCGAACCTGGACGCAGACCGTCACCCAGAGAAAAGCTTACGTCGTAAGCCTTCATGATTTCGCAGATTTCCTCGAAGCGGGTGTACAGAAAACTTTCCTTGTGATGCGCCAGACACCACTTCGCCATGATCGAACCGCCGCGTGAAACAATGCCGGTCAATCGTTTTGCCGTCATCGGAACATAGGCGAGGCGCACACCTGCATGGATGGTGAAGTAATCGACACCCTGCTCGGCCTGCTCAATGAGGGTGTCGCGAAAGATTTCCCAGGTCAGTTCCTCCGCCTTGCCATCGACTTTCTCCAGCGCCTGATAAATAGGCACGGTTCCAATGGGAACCGGACTATTGCGGATAATCCACTCTCGGGTTTCATGAATATTCTTGCCAGTCGAAAGATCCATTACCGTATCACCGCCCCAGCGGATGGCCCAGGTCATCTTCTCGACTTCTTCCTGAATGCTCGAACCAAGCGCCGAATTACCGATATTGGCATTGATCTTTACCAGAAAATTGCGCCCGATGATCATCGGTTCGGATTCTGGGTGGTTGATGTTGACGGGAATGATGGCGCGGCCTCTGGCCACCTCATCGCGTACAAATTCGGGCGTGATATGTCGAGGCAGCAATGCCCCGAAATCATGGCCTGGATGCTGACGCATGAGTAATTCCCGCTGCTGATGACCCAGGTGCTCACAACGCTGATTTTCGCGTATCGCTACAAATTCCATTTCCGGCGTGATAATCCCGCGGCGGGCATAGTGCATTTGCGTCACGTTTGCCCCTGCTCTACCACAACGGGGTTGGCGTTTCAGATCGAAGCGCATTTCCGCGAGCCTGGGATCGGCCAGACGTTGTCGGCCATACGCGGAAGCAGGGGCGGAAAGAATTTCTGTGTCCCCTCGTTCGTCTATCCATTTTTCGCGTAACGGAGCCAGGCCCGAGCGGATATCTATTTTTGTCTCGGGGTCGGTATACGGCCCGGACGTGTCATAAACATAAAGCGGCGGATTTTTTTCCGTACCCATGCTGGCCGGTGTATCGGATTGGCTGATTTCCCGCATTGGCACCTGTATATCCGCGCGGGAGCCGTTTACATAGACTTTTCGGGATTGTGGCAGAGGCTTGACCGCCCCTTCGTCAACATGGGCGGTCTTGCTCGAAAATGGCGACGGAAATTGCGCCGCGTTCGAAACTGTTGCATTCATAATACGCTCCTTGAGTGCCATAAAAAGGAGCGGGACGGCTAGTTCCCAGCTTCCCTACGGCGGCATTATCCGTGTCAGGTAGAGGAACCTCTGAATAAGTCTCACGCGGGCGCGACGCCGGCTTTGCGGGATGGGATGCGCGAAAGGCGACGACGTGAATGGTCGATCCCCTTCGCTAGGAGCCTGACAACGCAGACCGCCCGCAAAGCCGACGTCCCATTGGGTTGTGGCAAAATCGGGCGCTCACCGCGTTGCACTCCTTGGCATCGTAGGCTAACTACGACCTGCGTCGTGCGCCTTGTGAGCATCCCGATTTTGCCGCAACGCGCTCCACGTGGGACTTATTCAGAGGTTCCATAAGGGACTATCTCACCGGTTGCCGGACGATTCCGGAAACGGACCCCTAGCTGCTGCTGTGAAGCTAACGGAAATGTGGAATAATTGCAAGTTTGTTATGACATTTCATATAGGGCATGGGCTGGACATGGATCTCGAACAAAGCCGGTTTAACATGGTGGAGCAGCAAATTCGTACATGGGAAGTGCTGGACCAGGAAATTCTCAAATTATTATTCGAGGTGCGGCGTGAGGAATTTGTCCCTGCGGCTTACCGTTCGCTTGCATTTGTAGATATGGAAATCCCGCTGGGATACGGTGAAGTCATGCTGGCCCCCAAGCTGGAAGCGCGCATTCTGCAGGAAGTGCAGGTAAAAAAAACCGACAGGATTCTGGAGGTGGGCAGCGGCAGCGGTTATCTGACTGCATTGCTCGCCAAGACGGGCGAGTATGTTTACAGCGTAGAAATAGTGCCGGAACTGAAAGCCATGGCGGAAAAGAATCTTTATGCCCATGACATCACCAATGTAACGCTGGAAACTGGAGATGCCGCCCATGGCTGGCCTCAGCACGGACCCTATGACGTAATCGTACTAACGGGATCCACTCCGGTTTTACCGGAGGCGTTTCAGAATACACTCAGGGCGGGGGGGCGCCTGTTCGCGGTGGTCGGCGACGCGCCCGTGATGCAGGCTGTGCTCGTCACTTGCGTGAAACCGGAAGATGAAGACGGAACAGGGGCATATAATGCCGTCGGCTTGTTCGAGACCTGCATAACGCCGCTCAAAAATGCAAAGCAGCCGGCGAGATTCACATTTTAGTCTTCCGGATCAACCCACGAATTACAAGCAAATCCGGCTGGTCTATTGCGTCTATTGCTTAGGCCAGGTTCAAATCGGCAATAATTTCTCGCCCGACTGAGTAAGGCAATCTGGAATCAAAGTGAAAATTCCGCAATACATTTATGCGATATTGATTGCCGGAGCGGCTTTGCATACTCCGCTTCATGCGGCTGACCTGATGGAAATTTATCGCGAAGCGCTGGAACAGGACGCAGTGTATAGCGCCGCGCGCTACGCGAACCAGGCAGCCCAGGAAAAACTGCCGCAGGGTCGAGCCGGGCTGCTCCCCACCGTCACACTCGCGGGCGTGCGCCGGCGACAATATATAGATATAGAACGCGTTGGAGGACTTCCCCTCGGTGGTATCGCGGTCAGGCCGTCCGAGGTGATCATTGATAACCAGAGCCTGACTATCACGGCAACACAACCGATTTACCGCAAGGAAAATTTCGCTATTTATGAGCAATCCAAACTTCAGGTTGCGCAAGCGGATTCGCAATTCATCATTGCAGCTCAGGATCTGATACTGCGTGTGGCGCAGGCATATTTTGACATATTGGCCGCCGAGGTGAATGTAGAGGTGGCGGAGGCGCAGAAAAAGGCGATTGGAGAGCAATTGGAGCAGGCCAAGCGCAACTTCCAGGTGGGTACAGCGACTATCGTCGATACTTATGAGGCCCAGGCTCGCTTCGATTTAACGACGTCGCAGGAAATTGCCGCCAAAAACGACCTGGAGATACGAAAACGCGCCCTGCAACAGATTATCGGCCGCATGCCCGACGATCTTGTACGTCCGGATGAACTTGCATCCGATCTGCTTACCCTGAAGTATACGAACATGCAGGATTGGGTCAATGTAGCCGAACAAAACAACCTTGCGTTGAAAGTCCAGCAGGCGGTATATGAAATCGCAAAAAAAGACGTGGAACGAGCCAAGGCAGGGCATTATCCAACCCTCGACCTGGTAGCAATATATAGTGATCAGAAAGGTGTCGGCGGTACGATTACCGGTCGCCCAATCGACCTGACCTCAAAGGAAATAGGGGTTCAGCTCAGCTTCCCGCTATTCCAGGGTTTCGCGGTCCAATCGCGTGTACGCGAAGCGCTGGCTACCCAGGAAAAAGTACTCCAGGACCTGAACAATACCCGGCGCAACAGTGTGCTGCAGGTGAGCCAGCAGTACCTTAACGTCACCAACGGCATTGCCCAGGTGAACGCGCTGAAGCAGGCTCTCGTATCGAGTCAGAGCCAGGTGGATTCCACCAAGCTCGGACAGGAAGTGGGTGTCAGGACCGAGGTGGATGTATTGAATGCCCAGCATTTGTTTTATTCCGCGCGACGGGACCTTGCCCAGGCGCGTTACAATTTTCTCATGTCGAGATTGAGATTGGAGGCGGAGGCAGGAGAACTGGATGAGGAAGATTTGCGAGAGATAAATGCGGTATTGCTGCAATAACTTCTTCTAATTAATTCCGGTTGCTGCGCGATCGACTGATGCGGCGAGGAGTGCGGTTATAGGTATTTGGCAGCTTGAGCAATCTCCGGTACGTCGATTTCCAGAAGAGATTTCAAACGGCGGCTTTCCCTGCTGCGTTGACGCACAATCAGTTGAGTGTTAGATTTTCCACCGGGATGTTGCGGTCTTGGCGCAATTTTGAGTTATATCACAAGCATAGGGATAGTTGTGACTGCATGGACAATTAGACTTCGCATCCAGAATTGACTTATTCCGGGCTGCCTTACCGGCTTACGAATAATTGGAATGCCGCGTCTGTCAGATAAGCCCGGTATTAGAATGCTGATAATCTCAAGTCAAATTCCGCAACGATATATTGCCGATCTGCGGGCTTTCACCGGAGCATTGCCGTCAAGACAATGCGGGAACGAGCGCAAGCGCAATCTTCAATATTCGCACCTCGCCGCCATTTTACTTTCAAATCGAATAACATAGCTTGGCAGCTATGAAGGCCAACCATGAGCGAGCCAGCCATATCTGATTCATACTGGAGTCAGCCGCCCATCCTCTCGAGTGGCGATAGGCCGGCGGGCGTTCGAGACACGCGGCCGACTGAAACCGACAAAGGCGTATTGGACGTCAAGACTTTCGATGCAATCGAAACAGACCAATTATTCGATTCGATCAATCATGCCGTCACTCATGCCGGACAATCGGTGCTTTACCGCTCACTGGCTCGGCCCGGCATGGATGCCAGGGTGACGCGGAAAAAGCAGGAGGCCTTGCGGGAACTGGAATCGAATTCCGGTTTGCGGGAAGCGTTGAAACGTTTTATCGAGGAGATGGCGCAGGGGGAGAAATCGTTTTATGAGTTACTCTATGGCACCTTTACCGGCGGTTTAGCCATTGGCAATTCCAGGGGCGGCAAAGATGAAATGGAGTTCAGCGGTTATGGGTATCACCAATTTATCGATGGCACCGGATTTGTGACTGATCTGGTCGAGGCAATGCAAACGTTGCCACAGCCCCGGAGCGCGTATCTCCAGGACTTATTCAATGCCATTCGTGACTTCGGGAACTCTCGTATCTACTCCCTGATAAGCGGGCCGGTCTATCCGATGGAAGGAAAGTTCAAGACACGGGAAGAAAAGCCGCGCTATTTTCCCATCCCGCGCTTCAGGCCCTCAATGGTCAAACCTCTTCCGATGTTTGGCGCCTTGGGTGCGATATGCGCCGCTCTTTATTTTTTTCAGAATGTGCTGGCCGCTTTTGGAATCGGCTACCTGGGGTATGGAATACTCGTGCTGGCGGTGCCGATTCTACCAGTCGTCCTGATAGCCATTGCCAGCTCCGATCGTGATTCCGTCATCTATCCATTACGCAAACTGTTCAAGCACAGCCCTGAACTGGCACGCTTGCTGGAAACGTTTGGCATGATCGACGAGGTTTTGTCATTCCATCGCTATTCGCAGGTTTTTGGCGGCAAGATGGCGTTGCCCGAGATACTCGAAAGCGAACGGCACTCCCTTGTTGTTACCGAAGCAAGAAATCCGCTGCTTGGCAGGGCGAATCCCCACTACGTGCCGAACGATATTTTACTCGACGACGCCGGGCGGCTGCTGGTCATCACGGGACCGAATAGCGGCGGCAAGACCGCGTACTGTAAAACAGTGGTCCAGCTCCAGTTACTGGGGCAGATCGGTTGCTACATTCCCGCTGCTGACGCCCGCCTGGTGCTGGCGGAGCATATTTTTTACCAGGTACCGGACCCTGGACATCTGGATGAGGGCATAGGACGTTTTGGCCATGAACTGAAACGCACGCGCGCGATTTTTTTTTCCTCCACTGCCCTGAGTCTCGTCGTGCTGGACGAGCTCTCGGAAGGAACGACATTCGAAGAGAAAATGGAGCTTTCGGAGTATGTCCTGGCAGGTTTTTACGAACTTGGAGCAAGTACATTGCTTGTTACCCACAACCACGAGCTATGCGAGCGCCTGCAGAGCAAGGGAATCGGCCGTTACCTGCAGGGCGAGTTTCTGCCTCAGGGCCCGACTTATCGTCTGATCCCGGGCGTATCGCGGGTGAGCCATGCCGACCGAGTAGCCGCCGCCCTGGGGTTCAGCAAGGAGGACGTGGAGAAGCATCTTGCCACACGTCGTACTTGAGGCTAGCAGCCTGTCGGACTTGAAGAATCGAAGCGAAAAAGTGACTGGGTGAGGACAGATTTTGAGGATTTTGAAGGCAAATAGTTATTCTATTGGCCGAAAAAGCGGCGAAATATGGACCAGCCAGACGCTTTTGCAGCCGATTTCCTTTAAGTCCGACAGCTGCTAAGCAAGGGTCATGGTATTTGGTCGCTGTTCAGGGCCATAGACATGGGTAACCTCAGCATACCCTTCGGTTTTTGTTCCATACTGCCTTGATGTTGTTGCTTGAATTGCCCCTCAATCGCCACGTCTAAAATCGAATAAATGTAAAAGCTGTGGGGCACCACAACAATGCGAGTTCAATCGCGGCTTCAGATTCCTTAAAAGAATTTGAGAGCTGGATAAGGAGGCATGATGAAATCATTGGTTACGGGTGCAAACGGATTTGTCGGCTCGGCGGTAGCACGCTGCTTACTTAATGCAGGTCACGATGTGCGATGCCTGGTCAGACCAGGAAGTGACCGGAGGAATCTTGACAATCTACCTGTTGAAATTTCAGAGGGTGATTTGCGTTCCGCACCATCTTTGAAACGTGCAGTGGCCGGTTGTGACAGTTTGTTTCATGTTGCCGCGGATTATCGTCTCTGGGTGCCTAATCCGGAAACCATGTATGACATCAACGTAAAGGGAACTCAGGCGCTGATACTCGCTGCGGCCGAAGCCGGAATGAAACGGATGGTATATACCAGCAGTGTGGCAACGCTGGGAGCGAGCCAGAACGGCGACCCCGTCAACGAAAATACGCCTTCGAGCCTTTTATCCATGACGGGACACTACAAGCGGTCAAAATTCATGGCGGAACAGGTCGTTCAGCAGATGACCGATGAACATAAGCTGCCTCTGGTTATAGTGAACCCTTCTACACCGATAGGGCCACGTGATATCAAGCCTACGCCGACAGGACGCATAGTAGTTGATACCTTATGCGGCCGAATGCCTGCGTACGTGAATACCGGCCTGAACATTGCCCACGCGGATGACATTGCATATGGACATCTTCTGGCCTACGCGCATGGAAAACCAGGAGAGCGTTATATTCTGGGTGGCGAAAACATGACGTTGTTACAAATACTGCAAATGATCGATGAGATAAGCGGCAAGCGGACAAAGCGATTTAATCTTCCTGTCAAACTGGTATTGCCCGCTGCCTGGATAATGGAAAAAATGGCAATGGTGACGAATGTTGAGCCGCGCGCAACGGTGGATACCGTATGCATGGCAAAGAAAAAAATGTTCTACTCCAGTGACAAGGCCGTACGCGAACTGGGTTATCGATACCGGCCAGCGGCGGAAGCGCTTGAGGATGCGATGATCTGGTTTCAGGCTAACGGTTATTGCGGCCAAAACTCCATACGCTGAGGAAACCGATCTTTGAACGTCATGGGTTTTTGCTAATTGACGACTTCGAAACCGGCATCCTCGATAGCCTCCTTGAACTGAGCTACCCCAGCCATGGCAACATCATACTGAACTGTGACTAGGCCTTGCTCCAGGGAAACGTCCGCACTGCTTACGCCCGGTATTTTCTCCAGGACATTTTTTACACTGTTGACACAACCCATGCAGGTCATGCCTTTAACTGTAATGGTTTCAGTTTGCACCTGCTTATGCTCCTTTCAGTACCGATAACGCTTGATTAAACCCGCCTCCGCCTCCTCGCGCTTCAATAATAATACCAAATCGGCGGCCCCTCATACCGAACAGCGAACTCATTGGCATTTTCTGTACTGGAGCGGCGACCGGTTCGGAGTGCCTAATTTTCCTGCCGAAGTTGCGGAAACAGAATCACATCACGAATGCTGGGGCTATCCGTAAATAGCATCACCAGCCGGTCTATACCGATACCTTCACCGGCAGCTGGGGGCAGGCCGTATTCAAGAGCGTGGATAAAGTCGGCGTCGTAGTGCATGGCCTCAACATCTCCTGCTTCCTTGGCATTGGCTTGTTCGAGGAAGCGCGCCGCCTGATCCTCCGGGTCGTTCAATTCAGAAAACCCGTTAGCGATTTCGCGTCCGGCAATGTAAAGCTCAAACCGGTCGGTTACCGCAGGGTTGATGTCATTGCGCCTTGCAAGGGGCGAAACCTCGGCAGGGTAATCGACAATGAAAACCGGCTCAAATAGCAAGTGCTCCGTGGTTTCATCAAACAACGCAAGCTGCAATCCGCCGATTCCATCTTCCGGTTTGCAAGCAATTCCAAGCGCGTGTAGCGTGCTGATCAGGAATGATCGATCGCCAAGTTGCGCATCGGTATATTCCGGGTGAAATTTCTGAATCGCTTGAGTAATAGTGAGCCGCTCAAACGGTGGTGCAAGATCGATTTCGCGTCCCTGATACGTTATTCTGGTCGTGCCTAAAACTTTTGCCGCTAATTCCCGCAGCATGGTTTCGGTGAGATCCATTAAGTAAGTGTAATCCTGATAGGCTTCGTAAAATTCCAGCATGGTGAATTCGGGGTTGTGGCGAGTGGAAATTCCTTCATTCCTGAAACTGCGATTGATTTCGAACACTCTTTCCATACCGCCGATCATCAGGCGCTTCAAGTAAAGCTCCGGTGCGATGCGCAGATATAATTGCATATCCAGCGCATTGTGGTGAGTGACGAAAGGCCGGGCCGCGGCGCCGCCGGGAATCGGGTGCATCATTGGCGTCTCTACTTCCAGATAGTCGCGCGCAACCAGAAATTCGCGAATGGACTGGATGATTCTGGATCGTGTAATAAATACTTTGCGGCTATTTTCGTTAGTGATGAGATCCAGATAACGCTGACGGTATTTCTGCTCCTGATCGGTCAGGCCGTGAAATTTTTCCGGCAGCGGGCGCAGTGATTTTGTGAGCAAACGCAAATTCGTGACGCGTACCGACAGTTCGCCCGTCCTGGTTCTGAATAGCGTGCCCCCGGCACCCAATATATCCCCCAGATCATAATGCTTGAATGCATCGTGAACCTCCGCACCGGCCGTGTCGTTGGCGATGTAAAGCTGGATGCGTCCACTCATGTCCTGAACGGTGGCAAAGCTCGCTTTGCCCATCACCCGCTTCAGCATCATGCGCCCGGCTACGTTTACAACCCTCGGTTCTGCTTCCAGCATTTCATTGGAATGCTTCCCATATTGCTGGTGAAGATCCGATGAAAAATCTTTCCGGCGAAAGTCATTGGGAAAGGCATTCCCCGCTTTACGCAGTACATCCAGCTTGGCCCGACGATCTTCGACGAGTTTGATCTCTGCGTGAAGCCGATCGAGCGTTTCATCCAGGCTTTTCTCTAAAGCATCTTCCGTCACTACCGACTCTCCTTATATGCCTTGTTTCAAACTGGCCTCGATGAAATCATCCAGCCCGCCATCCAGTATTGCCTGTGTGTTGCCACTTTCCATACCGGTGCGCAAATCCTTGATGCGCGACTGATCCAGTACATAGGACCGGATCTGGTGCCCCCAGCCGATATCGGTCTTGCTGTCTTCTATCGCCTGCTTTTCGTCATGGCGCTTGCGCAATTCCGCCTCGTACAACCGCGATTTCAGCATTGCCATTGCATCCGCGCGATTGCGGTGCTGCGAACGCCCGCTCTGGCACTGCACCACGATACCCGTGGGATTATGCGTAATCCGAATGGCCGAGTCCGTTTTGTTGATATGCTGACCGCCTGCGCCAGATGCGCGGAATGTGTCGACTCGTAGATCAGCCGGGTTGATTTCTATTTCGATGGTTTCATCCACTTCCGGATAAACAAACACGCTGGCAAAGGAGGTATGGCGGCGATTGCCGGAGTCGAATGGCGATTTTCGCACCAGCCGGTGTACGCCAGTCTCGGTGCGGAGATAGCCATAGGCGTACTCGCCTGAAATTTTGAGACTTGCGCTCTTGATGCCCGCGACCTCGCCGGGCGACTCTTCCATCACCTCCACGTTGTAGTCGCGGCGCTCGCAATAGCGCAGATACATGCGTTCGAGCATCGCCGCCCAGTCCTGTGCTTCCGTGCCGCCGGAGCCCGCCTGAATGTCCACGAAGCAATTATTGGCGTCCATGGGATTGGAAAACATGCGGCGGAACTCCATGTCCCCCACTATTTTTTCCAGCTGAGCGATGTCCCGCTCAATGCTCTGCAGGGTAGCATCGTCATCCTCTTCTTTAGCCATCTGGAACAGATCCCGGGCATCATGCAGCTGCCGCCCTACTGTTTGAAGGTTCAGGACGACGCTTTCCAGCATTTTTTTTTCACGACCCAATTCCTGCGCACGTTTGTTGTCGTCCCAGATGGCTGGATCCTCCGTCATCCGGTTGAGTTCGTTCAGCCGTGTCTGCTTGTTATCGAAGTCAAAGATACCTCCGCAACGCTGCTGCCCGGCTATCGAGGTCATCCAGTTGATAGAGGATGGCGTTAAGCTGTTCCGATTCCATAGAAGCCTTTCAGGATGACAAAAAAAAGAATTATACAGGAAGCGGGATGCGTATTTACCGCACCGCTTGAGGGACGAGAGAAGCCAATGGCATGATCAGGAAACAAAAAATGGAGAATGGGAGCGATTGTTGGAGGAGTTGCCGGAATCGGGATAGGGTCCTGCACGTTCCCGGTACGAATTATCGCTAAACCATCAGTTATCCATTAATAGCTCATCAATCAATCAATGCTTTAGCGTGAAAACGCAAATGGTTTTCGATAAATGTACTGATAAAAAAATAGCTATGGTCATAACCTTCACGAATATTGATCTGTGCGGGGTAGTTAGCTGCCTTACAGGCGGCGATAAAGCGTTCGATTTTGAGTTGCTCAGCCAGGAATTCATCCGCGTCACCCTGGTCTATCAACATGGGCAGATGATCCGATGCGCGCGCGGCCTCAAGGAGCAATGTTGTGTCATAGCCCCACCAGCTCTTTACGTCATTGCCAAGGTAGTGACTGAGCGCTTTTTTTCCCCATGGACTGGTTATCGGGTTAACGATCGGTGCAAAGGCGGATACTGACCGATAGCGCGCCGGGTTGCGCAATGCGATCATCAACGCGCCGTGGCCGCCCATGGAATGTCCGCAGATCGACCTTCGATCGTTAACTGGAAAATGTTGCTCGATCAGGGTGGGTAGTTCATCAACAACATAGTCGTACATACGGTAATGCCGGCTCCAGGGTTCCTGGGTAGCGTTCACGTAAAAACCGGCGCCCAACCCCAAGTCATATGCGGCGTCGGGTGCTCTGGCAACGCCTTCTCCGCGCGGACTGGTATCCGGTATGACAAGCGCAACGCCGAGCGCGGCGGCAAATCGCTGAGCGCCGGCTTTGACGCTGAAGTTCTCGTCGGTGCAGGTTAATCCCGACAGCCAGTAAACAACCGGCACCTTTCCGCTATTGCCCGCCTGGGGCGGCGCTGCCTGGCGCATCTGGGACGCTTGCTGCGCGTCGGGCGGCAGGAAAATGGAAAAGTTCATTTCGCAGTTCAGCGACGTAGAACTGTGCCTGTAACGCTTTTGTGACCCATCGAATGATCGATGGGAGGAGAGAAGCTGCAATTCGGGCATGTCCAGAGTTCTCAATTTTTAAACCTTTGCTATGTCTGGAAATTCATTTATTGAAATGAATAACAGTGCGTATGGATTTACCCTCATGCATCAGATCGAATGCTTCATTGATATCCTCCAGCCCCATGGTGTGAGTGATGAAAGTGTCGAGTTCGAATTCTCCGTCGAGGTAGCGCTGAACATAGCCGGGCAGTTCAGTACGGCCCTTTACGCCACCAAATGCCGAACCACGCCAGACGCGTCCTGTCACCAACTGGAAGGGGCGGGTGCATATTTCTTCGCCTGCGCCCGCTACACCGATTATCACGGACTCGCCCCAACCCTTGTGGCAGCATTCCAGGGCAGAGCGCATGACTTTGACATTGCCGATGCACTCGAAAGAAAAATCGACACCTCCGCCCGTCAGTTCAATAATCACGTCCTGAATCGGTTTGTCATAATCCTTGGGATTCACAACATCGGTGGCGCCCAGTTGCTGCGCGATTCCAAATTTTTCGGGATTGACGTCGATTGCAATAATGCGGCCGGCCTCGGCCATCGCCGCGCCAATAATCACCGCCAGCCCAATGCCGCCCAGGCCAAAGACCGCCACCGTATCGCCTGCTTTCACTTTCGCCGTGTTGGCAACGGCCCCCAGGCCTGTCGTCACGCCGCAACCGAGCAGGCAGACCTTTTCCAGCGGCGCTTCCTTACTGATTCTGGCCAGCGAAATTTCAGGTATCACGGTATATTCGGAAAAGGTCGAGGTGCCCATGTAATGATAAATGGGTTTTCCGTCCTTGAAAAAACGCGTGGTGCCGTCAGGCATCAGCCCCTGTCCCTGTGTGGCGCGAATGGCCTGGCACAAATTGGTTTTGCCGGATTTGCAGAACCTGCACTCGCCGCACTCGGGGGTATAAAGCGGAATCACGTGATCGCCCACCTCGACACTGGTGACCCCTTCGCCTAGCGCCTCGACCACGCCTCCCCCCTCATGGCCAAGAATGGCAGGGAATTTACCCTCGGGATCTTTTCCCGACAGTGTGAATGCATCTGTATGACATACGCCGGTGGCCACCATGCGCACCAGCACTTCGCCTTTCCGTGGAGGCAGCAAATCAACTTCTTCAATACTTAACGGCTGGCCGGAACTCCAGGCGACAGCGGCACGTGTTTTGATCATTTCCATAGGATTCGCACTCCTTCTTTTTTCTTTTATCAGTATCCGTAGTATGCGCAGGAATCCGACAATTTACAAATCCGATCAGCCGTTGAACCATATACAGCAACGGTTTGCTTTTTCAGTTAGGGCGTCCTATTATGAAATCAGGCCGGTTTGAATCTCTGCCGTCACTAATAACTTTTAGGAGATCATGATGCGACGAATTTACTTTTTAGTTCCCGATATTGCCACTACTAAACGTATCGTCGACGAACTGCTTCTTGCGCGAATCGTGGAACGGCATATTCACGTGATCGCAAAGCGCGGCACCGAGCTTGAGGATTTGCCGGAAGCAAATCTGCTTCAGAAGAGTGACTTTATTCCTGCAGTGGAACGTGGACTTGCACTGGGTGGAACGGCCGGGGCACTTGCGGGACTGGTCGCCATTGCGCTTCCCCCTGCCTCAACGGTGATTGCGGGCGGTATTCTTCTGGGAAGCACTCTCGCGGGGGCGGGAGTAGGAGCATGGGCCGGCAGCCTGATAGGCGTGAGCACGGCCAATTCAAGGATCAAGAAATTTGAAGAAGCAATTGAAGCTGGTCAACTTCTGGTTCTGGCCGATGTGCCAAAAGGCCGGGTTGATGAGATTGAGGCACGAATAAAAGAACACTTGCCTACGGTGGAGATTGAAGGAACTGAACCGATCATACCCGCATTTCCGTAATCATCGCCATGAAGGAAATGGCGTAGACAGGCATTGGAACTGCCGCATGAAGCGACAGTTGATGTAGCTTTTCCAGTATCAGTAAAGCGCCCAACGTCCTGCCAGGCAGCGGTATTAAGCAATGGCACATCTATCTGCAGTTGCTGATGAGGCTGAGGCTACGGTTATAATCCTTGAGCAGGCGGCTCGATAGATATACGCGCAGGTTTCTCTCCAGGTGGTTTTGCCATGTGTGCCGCAAACACACTGGACTTGGACAGCTTTTGACCTTCAATAGCCGCTACATCTCCCGCCCCAAAATCCACGGATAATTTATTGCCTGCAGAGCGGATTTGACTCTAACGAAGCCTTCAGGCGTAGTGCGTAGTGTTGAAGCCGCTCTCGGCAAGCCACGCCAGCGGGTGAGGCTGCGTGACCAGAGGCTCGCCGCCACGCACTGCCTATCGTCAAGGCGGACGCTATCATGCGGGACCTCCATCGGCCCGGGCTTCAGTTTGTATCCGGGCAACGGGCGGGGACTCGCTATGAATAATCGTGAGCCCCTATCCCCTAGTTGGGGACACTGTGTCGTATGTTCCCCACCGATAAGTATCAGCTCACGAAGAGGCGGAGCGATCGATGAGTTCGTAGCGATGATCGATGAGTTCGTAATGTAGATGGAAAGCCTGGATTTCGGTATCAAGGTTTTAGTTTTGCTCATGCTGGTTTATCATGCACGGTCCTAAACCGAGGGAGCCGAGGAAACGACACAATGGCAGGATTAAGTAAAGGTACTCCCATTCCCACTGAAATAAAACTGCATCGCAAGTCCGGATGGCTGGAGGTTTCCTTTGCCGACGGTAAAACGTTTCAGTTCTCCTGCGAATTTTTACGTGTCTTTTCGCCTTCAGCGGAAGTGCGCGGCCATAGCCCGGGACAGGAAGTGCTGCAAACCGGCAAAAAAGAGGTGAAGATCAACCATATCGAACCCGTGGGTAATTATGCAATTCAGCTGAATTTCTCGGATGGCCACAATACCGGGCTTTACTCGTGGGACTTGCTGTACGACTATGGCTTGCATCAGGATGAGATGTGGGAAAGATATCTGCACCGAATGAAAGAGGCGGGAGCGAGACGGGAACCGATTGACGTTCGCCAGCCGTGAATCGAAATTCGGGAAAGGAAACCTCCGGGTAAACCGCATAACCTTGCTGCTCGCTATGTGCACTTCTCCGGCAATGATAGCTAAAGATATGGCCTTCGACCGTACTGGTGATCATCTCGGTTTTACAACTGGCCCCTCTGTCGATGACTTTTTCGGCGGTTCCGCAAACGCTTTGGTCTTCCTATAATATACATAACCTTTTTATATAAGAAACTGAACATTCATGACGAAAACTACGGATTTCGGCTTTAATACGGTCGCTGAAACAGAGAAAGCTCGCAAGGTGGCGGGCGTGTTCGATTCGGTTGCGGAACGCTACAACCTGATGAATGACCTTATGTCGGCAGGCATGCATCGATTGTGGAAGCGGTTTGCAGTGGAAACAAGCGGAGCCAGGAAGGGCAGCCGGGTACTTGATATTGCCGGCGGTACTGCGGACCTGAGCTCATTGTTCCTTGAGCACGTAGGTAGCAACGGCGAGGTCTGGCTCACCGACATTAACAGCTCCATGCTCACAATAGGTCGCGACCGCCTGCTGGATGAAGGGGCGGCTGTGTCGGTGGCACAGTGCGATGCAGAAAAACTTCCGTTTCCAGACGATTATTTCGATTGTGTGAGTGTTGCTTTTGGTCTCAGAAACATGACCCGCAAGGACATGGCGCTGAAGGAGATGCTGCGTGTGCTGCGTCCGGGTGGATGTGTTGTCGTGCTCGAGTTCTCCAAGGTATGGAAACCGCTGCGGCGCTTCTACGATTTCTACTCGTTCAAGATTCTCCCGGCCATGGGGGGAATCATCGCCAAGGATCGGGATAGCTATCGCTATCTGGCCGAATCCATTCGTGTGCATCCATCCCAGGAAGAATTGAAGCAATTGATGCAGAAAGCCGGATTCGAGCGGGTAGAGTACTTCAACCTGGCGGCCAACGTGGTTGCACTGCACCGAGGTTACAAATTCTAGGGCATCTGGTTTTCCGGCTCTGTATGTCTGTTAGCGTACAGAAAGATGCCTGGTAGTTGTTAAGATTTATGGGTTCCCGTCCCCTAGTTCTCGAATCGCGGCGGAAAGAGGCGTTTCTCCAAAACAGGAAGTGGAAAACTGGAGAGCCTATTCAATTTGTCATGAGACTGTCCTTATGACATCGTATCAGGTAGCGTAAAGGCTCAACCATAAGCAGATCCGGATACGGCTGCATCAGGAAAAAGTTTTGACCAGCCGAAGATGAGCAGCGGCCGTGAACTCTGGAATTTGAGAAGCCGCCTGCAAAAGAAAGGCTTATCAGTGTCGTTCGTTACCGAAGTCAAGTCGAAATCGGATTGAATCAGGTTCCAATCCGAACCAAGGATCAAACAATGGCTGATATTCGCCACGTGGTACTCATATTTGGCGAAATTCTGATAGATCGGTTTCCCGACAGGGAGGTGCTGGGGGGTGCGCCATTCAATGTCGCCCGGCACCTGGGGGCCTTCGGTTGCGCACCTGTCCTGGTTTCCCGAATAGGACAGGATGCAGCAGGCGCGCGCCTGCTGCAGACCCTGGAAAGCTCGGGGCTGAGCACGCACGGTGTGCAGCTCGATTCCATTTATCCTACCGGGGTAGTAGAGGTCAGCTTCACCTTGGAAGGTCACCGATTCGACATTGTTCCCGACCAAGCCTATGATCATATCCATCCGCGGTTATCTCGAATGACAGCACTTGCTACGACTCCGGAATTGGTCTACTTCGGAACACTGGCGCAGCGTGCCGGCTCACATCGGGCTCTGCGTCATATGCTGCGTGCTGCTGCCGGTCTGCGTTTCTTCGATGTCAATTTGCGCGATCCATGGGTATATGCCGAGCGTCTGCACTGGTCGCTGCAGCATGCGGATATCGTTAAAACCAATGACATCGAGCTTGACCGGATAACTCAACTACTTGATCTGGAGGAAACATCTCCCGAGGCTCAGGCGGAGGCGTTAATCCAGCGATATCAACTACGTGGCATACTGGTAACTTGCGGTGCCTCAGGGGCGTGGTGGCTGGACGATGCTGCGCAACAGACGGCGATGGCATCCGATCCTGTCCCGGATATCCGCGATACGGTTGGCGCCGGGGACGCATTCTGTGCCGTTTTCATGCTTGGTCTGCTAAACGGCTGGGCCATACCGCTCACCTTGCAGAGGGCACATCGTTTTGCCGGAGCGATCTGCCGGATACAGGGCGCCATTCCGGAACACAACGACTTCTACAGGCCGTTCATTGACGAATGGCATGTATTAAGATGAAGGAATTGTATGTTCTGATGCTAAGCCTGCATGGGCTGATCCGGGGAAACGACCTGGAACTGGGATGCGATGCGGATACCGGCGGCCAGGTGTTATATGTGGTGGAACTGACACGGGCCCTGGCTCGTCAACGGCAGGTCGGCAAGGTGGATCTGCTGACTCGCCGCATCGAAGATTCCACCGTATCGCCGGACTATGCCCGTCCTGAAGAGGCGCTCGGCGACAATGCGCGGATTATTCGCCTGCATTGCGGGCCTCGTCGTTATCTCCGTAAAGAAAGCCTCTGGCCCTATCTCGATCAATTGGTGGATCGTGCGCTACTTTTTCTACGCGAGCAGAAGCGTTTACCTGATGTCATTCATAGCCATTACGCGGATGCAGGGTATGTAGGAATGCAGCTTTCCCAACTTCTGGGTATTCCGCAGATCCACACCGGTCACTCGCTTGGACGCAGCAAGCAGCAACGGCTGCTGGCACAAGGCCGCAAACCGCAGGCATTGGAGCGCCAATTCAGTTTCTACCGGCGAATAGCTACCGAGGAAGCCATACTGCAGCATGCCAGTCTAATCATAACCAGCACACCTCAGGAAAGTGCTGAGCAGTATGGTTTATATACCAGCTATCAGCCAGAGCGCGCCGTCGTAATCCCGCCCGGAACCGATATATCGCGCTTTGCTCCCCCAAGTCGGCAGATGCCCCCGGATCCGGAGGCCGCAAGCCTTATCGATCGCTTTCTGGTACATCCGCGCAAGCCGCTGGTGCTTGCAATTTGCCGTCCGGAAATGCGGAAGAATCTCAGCGCTCTGGTTGCCGCATTCGGCAGTTCACCTGCGTTGCATGAGAAAGCCAACCTGGCCATCATAGCCGGCAACCGCGAGGACATCCGCAAGCTGGAAGCCGCCCAGACGGAAGTGATGACCAATTTATTGCTCGATATCGACTGTTACGATCTATGGGGCAAAGTGGCGCTGCCCAAGCACCATAAGCCGGCCAATATTGCCGGGTTCTATCGGCTTGCGGCTCAGCGTCGAGGAATTTTTGTCAATCCGGCGCTTACCGAGCCGTTTGGCCTTACCTTGATCGAGGCCGCTGCGAGCGGGCTTCCTGTCGTTGCTACTGAGGATGGAGGGCCCCGCGATATTGTCGCCAACTGCAAAAACGGGGTGCTGGTGGATCCCCTGGATGCACACGCCATTGCCGGAGCGATTGAATACGCGTTAGCTGATCCGGCGCGTTGGCGGCAATGGGCGCGCAATGGAATTGCGGGAGTTAAAAATCACTATACCTGGGATGCCCACGTCAAGAAGTATCTGCACGTTTTGCTCCGTTTGCTGCATCACGAGCGCAAACAGATTCGCCGGACCATGGCCATATATCAAAGGCCGCAACGCCATCCGCTGCCCTTGATATCTCATATGCTTATCACCGATATAGACAATACCCTGCTGGGTGATCGTGCCGCATTGCGCCGTTTCCTTGCTATCTTGCGGGCAACGCCGCCAAACCTGGGCTTTGGTGTCGCTACCGGCCGGACGCTGGAAAGCGCATTGAAAATACTGAAGGAATGGAGCGTGCCCTTACCTGACGTGCTTATTACCTCGGTGGGCAGCGAGATCAATTATGGCCGTGAACTTCGTCCGGATATCGGGTGGCAAAATTTTATCAAATATCTTTGGCGCCGCGATGCGATCCAAGACGCGCTGCGCGACGTGCCCGGCCTCACTTTGCAGGCGGAGGAAAACCAGCGCGAATTCAAGCTCAGCTATAACGTGGATCCGGAAAAACTGCCCGTGATCTCAAGAATACGCGCTTTGTTGCGCGAAAAAAAACTGTCTGCGCATTTGATCTATTCGCGCCAGTCATATCTCGACATTTTGCCCCTGCGCGCCTCGAAGGGACGAGCAATACGTTATCTCGCCTACAAGTGGGGATTGCCGTTGCGTGCTTTTCTGGTCGCAGGTGATTCCGGCAACGATCAGGAGATGCTGATCGGCGACACGCTTGGCGTGATCGTTGCCAATCATAGCCCCGAACTGGCCATGCTGCGAGGAAATGAACAGATATACTTTGCTCGTGCCAGCTACGCGGATGGCATCGCTGAAGGCATGGCTCATTACGAATTCGGCACTTCCATAATGGAGAACGTGAATGATTCACCAATTTGACGCCTGGGCTGCGAACCATCGCAGCGATTTGTACGCGATGATACGCAGATGGTTCGAACTTGAACGTCCACTTTTGCTGCGGTCTGATTTACGGGCAGCATTTCATGCGCTGAATGCGGAACAGCTGACTGCCGAGCACCCCGGCTCCCTTATTGGAACCCCGCTGAATGAAATTATTGATATGCTGCAGGAAGCGGTGTGCCGTCCCCCCCTGATCTATATGGCGGTACGTGAAGGCGCCGGGAGTTGGCATTTTATGTCCATTCATCAGCAACGGCTTGTACCAGAGCCGGTGAGCGTATCGGATTATCTTGTTTTCAAAGAACTTCTGGTAAACCCGGATGGGGTGAATGAACCTGCATTGGAACTGGATTTTGCTCCTTTTAACCGCGGTTTTCCCAAACTCAAGGAAATCCGATCGATCGGGCAAGGCGTTATTTTTCTTAACAAGCAGCTTTCGAGCGGACTGTTTACCCAGCTTGGCCTGGGGACAGCCAAGCTGTTGCATTTCTTGACCATGCATTCCATGGACGGCAACCACTTGATGCTCAGCGGCAATTTTGCCGACGCTGCCGCATTGCGTACCGGCTTGCGCCGTGCGCTTGGGCTGCTCGATAAATATCCCGGAGATACACCATGGAGCGTAATTGCAGAACCGCTGAGCGGATTGGGTTTTGCGCCGGGCTGGGGTGATTGCGTTACGCGTGTAAGCGACACCATGAGTCTGCTGGTGGATCTTCTAGAAGCGCCTTCACCGCAAATTCTCGAGAACTTTCTGGCGCGAATACCGATGATCTCGAAGTTGCTGATCCTCTCGCCTCACGGATATTTCGGGCAGGATAATGTATTGGGGCTGCCGGACACCGGCGGTCAGGTGGTATATATTCTCGATCAGGTGCGGGCGTTGGAGCGGGAAATGAGCGAACGCTTGGTCCTGCAGGGGATAACGGCGCAACCAAAAATCCTGATCGGCACGCGCCTGATCCCTGAGGCTGGGGATACATTGTGTAATCAGCCACTGGAAAAGATTCATGGAACCCAGAATTCATGGATCGTACGCGTGCCATTTCGTAAAGAAAATGGCGAAATCGTCCGTTCCTGGGTCTCTCGTTTCGAGATCTGGCCGTATCTGGAGAACTTCGCGCACGACATGGAGCGCGAAGCGCTGGCGCAATTGAGCGGACGCCCCGATTTGATAATCGGCAATTATTCGGATGGAAATCTGGTTGCCTCATTGATTGCCAAACGAACTGGCGTGACGCAATGCAACATCGCGCATGCACTGGAGCAGAGCAAATATCTGCATTCCGCCTTGCACTGGCGGGAGAGCGAAAGCCAGTACCATTTCAATTGTCAGTACACGGCTGATCTCATCGCGATGAACAGCGCTGATTTCATTATAACCAGCACCTATCAGGAAATTGCCGGTACCGCCCATACCGTGGGCCAATACGAAATCTATCAGAACTATACGATGCCCGGTTTATATCGGGTAGTGAACGGCATAGATCTTTTCGACCCAAAATTCAATATAGTCTCGCCGGGGGCCGACGCCGACGTGTACTTTCCCTATCTCGACCGCGAGCGCAGACTGCACTCTCTGATACCCGACATTGAACGTCTTCTGTATGAGAATGATCCCGGGGTGCCATGGCGTGGCCATTTCGATGATCCTGCCAAGCCGCTGATCTTTACCATGGCGCGTCTCGATCTGGTCAAGAACCTGACTGCACTCGCGGCATGGTTCGCGCAATGCCCGCGTCTATGGGAAGCTGCCAATCTACTGGTGATCGGCGGACATGTTGATCCCGCTACGTCGACGGATGGCGAGGAACGCGCTGAAATCGAGCATATGCATGCGATCATGAATGAATACAAGCTGGAAGGACGCATGCGCTGGCTCGGCACCCGCCTGGAAAAAAATCTTGCTGGTGAGCTATACCGGCACGTGGCCGATAAGCGGGGTATCTTCGTACAGCCAGCCCGATTTGAGGCATTCGGACTCACCATTATTGAAGCTATGTCCTCCGGTCTGCCGGTATTCGCCACATGCTACGGCGGCCCTCGGGAGATCATTCAGCATGGGATATCAGGTTATCATTTTGACCCTAACGACGGTGCGACGGCCGCCAGTGCCATGGCTGATTTTTTTGATCACGCAGCCGATAATCCCGATTTCTGGGACAAGATTTCGGAAATGGCTCTTAAACGGGTCGAAACACGTTATACATGGCGTCTTTATGCGGAACGAATGATGACCCTGTCGCGTATTTACGGTTTCTGGAAATTTGTCAGTAACCTGGAACATGAAGAGACCGCCCGTTATCTCGACATGTTTTACCATTTGCAATTCCGTCCGATGGCACAGGCGCTGCCCCATCAGTAATGATCTTCAATATATTCAGGTTCATTCCTGATTTCGCCATATTCTCTGAAGAAGGTGCGGGCAAATTTTTACCTTAAACGGCTCAGGGAGAGCGGCTTTCCCAGGCAGTAATCAGGTTGCACGGTGTCGGCTGGACGTTTATTCTCCCTTGTATACCGTTTGAGTACGATTGCAGGCATGCAGTTTTTTTAAGATATTTCGTAGATCGTTCTTCACCTGGAAAGTGCTGATTCCCAATATGGCAGCAGTTTCGGAAGTGGTTTTGCCCAGCTTCGTCCAATTCATTATCTCAATTTCACGAGTGCTCAACCCGAAATCTTCGCCACTCTCTTGAGAAGGAGCAGGTTGCCAAGGTAAGGGATCAATCTGCCCGAAGGCAGCGTCAAGATAGGGAAGCAGTACTTTGATAGTATTCATCGAGGATGTACTGAATTGCTTTCTTGAACTGAAGATTATATAGAGACAGTCGTGCTGTCCGCGTTTGTCGCTTATACCGTGTATCAGTATGGATTGCATGCCTTGCAATGCCTCCCCAAGGGAACACTGCAGTCCACGCTCTTCAAGCAAAAAACCAGATTCACCGACGCCGAGGGTGTAGGGCGTATTGCCTTGTTCAATCCAGCGATTAAAAAGTCCCTGGAGAAGGGGGGAAAGGCTCCTCACGTCGGAATGCTCAGTTCTCACCCCTATTAAGGCAGAGACTATATCGTGGCCAATAAAATTGGAGTTGAAGTTTCCCCACGCCGCAAGCATGATTTCGTGGGGCAGGTAATGTTGTATCTCCCCCTGCAGCCATAAAAAAAGATCGTAATGTCGACGCACAGCCAGCCATTCCTGGGTTATCCGGGCGTATCCTCTTATATTTTCAGCGGAGAGAGGAAAGGGCAAACCCATGTCTGGTCCATGTCTGGTATTCGGTTGTTAAAAAAATTCTTGGTTGTTCCGCTTTGCCGACGTACCTGTGCATCTGCCATAGCGTTAAAGCAAGATACATGCCCAGTTGTTAAAATGCGGATTCTCAAGGGTCAAACGAATATTCTCCGGAAAGATGTAAGGAATTTCGACGCCGTCATCGGCAAGTCTCCTGATAATCTTCCCAATCCTCCCACCGAACTATCGGACTATCGGACTTATACGAGGCGTTTAAGGCACTCGGTTTTTTTGAGAATGCAGCACATCGGTATTGTTTCAGCTTCCGGGATCAACTGCGTGCTACTGTTGACGGATTTACAATCGTCGAGACTGCCCGGGTTTTTCGCCGGCAGTCAAACAGATGCATTCGCAAACGGTTTAACCGATCATCCCGGGATTGAGGTTCAACGCTCCACATTTATACCGTTTTTCTGAAGCCCATTGGCTGAGGAAGCGTGAACAGGCACTCTTGCCAGGCATTTCATTTCATGCTCGCTTGATTGTGCGTTGTACTATCAAGGCCCCGTTTCGGTGTTTCTGAAGATACCGATATGGTCTTCCCGACAGCAGAAACGGGATTTCCTTGTTGATGACTTTCTTTGTTGATAGAATAAATTCGATCCATCCATTAACTCTGTGTTACCCACGCCGTATTTACTACAGCGGGAGCAACCTTGGACGCATCAAACAAACAGCAGAAATTTATAGAGGGTTGCGCTTTTGGGTACACTTCCGTAGAAATCCGATGACAGGGCGCCAGACCGATCTGCGAATGTCCTTTCCGTTCAGTATTCGCTAAGAACTCCGGCAGTGAAGGTCTTTATTATTGCCGGTTGTCGTTCCGAGTGCATTTCGGGTATCTGCGGTTGGAGAGAATTTAGTTAAGGAGCATTTCATGAACAAGAGAGTTGTAGGTGTCGCACTCTTCGCATTTGTCTTGTCATTGCCAGCCTCTGCCGCCTTGCCGCAGTCAGAGCTGCAACCGCAGCAACAATCACAATCACAGCCGCTGCCCCATGGCGATGGTTGGCGACTCGTCCGGTCTGTTCAGCTTGGAAATTCGAAGAACTACATTCATATGGTCCTGATCGATAGCAAGCGGGATATGGACCAGGCCGTCTATGGCGCAGCGCTTAGCAAGATATGCAGATCCGAACCTGACTTTTGCAGAGTGAGGTTCTGGAACGAGGAACGTCATGTAGCCCAAGCAATTTCTTTTACTGATGCGCAGTTTAAGGCGCTGAGGGCCGAGTACGTCTTCAACCGGGCGGGAAGTGTCCAGCAAATGCGATACGCCTGCACGGTTGTATCGGACAAGAACCAGTGTTTTTCCCATTAAGGGATCTGGGCCTCTACGATACCGAAGCATTATGGCAGTCTTTTTTGATCCGCTGTTGACCCGGTCGTGGGGTGATAGTTGAGCATTTGCGGGCTACTTTATATCGAGGAGTTTTCATGCCGCGCCAGTTGATAAGTTCAGGTTCCACGTTCGAGCAGGAGATTGGTTATTCAAGGGCCGTGGTAGAGGGCGACTGGATTTTTGTGTCCGGTACGACTGGATTCGACTATAGCAAGATGACAATATCCGATGACTTGGAGGAGCAGGCTGAGCAATGTTTCAAGAATATCCAGCTAGCCCTGGACGAAGCGGGAGCGAGTATGCGAGATATCGTCCGGGTGACATACGTATTGCCTGATGCTGCTGACTTCCCAAAGTGCTGGCCCACCTTTCGCAAATATCTCGGACAGATCAGACCGGCGGCAATGATGATCTCAGCTGGTCTTTCCGATCCACGCATGCGTATTGAAATTCAGGTAACGGCCCATCGGGGCTCCGGGGCCTGAGATATTGGTCAACATTGGTTCAAAGAGTAATGGGGGACGCAAGTTCGAGTGTGTATTTGGGTGCTGGTAACAATAATACTTGAGGGAGGTAATTAATGGCTTCAACGAACAAAGTCTTTATCAGCTTTGCGCTCAGGGATATCAAGTCGCATGATCGGCTTCTTGAGCAGTTGAACAAGGAGCAAACAAAGTTTTCTTTTGTGGATATGCCTGTGAAGCAGTCATGGGAGCCGGCCTGGAAGGAAGAGTGCCGGGCAAAAGTGACTGAGTGCGATGGCGTGATTGCTCTCGTTACAGCCAATATCATTCGGGCAAGCGGTCAGCTATGGGAATTGATCTGCGCCTATGAGGGCAGGGTGCCTGTGCTGCTCATTCACGGAAATGACGAAAAACTACCCTCCAAACTGCCTGATCCCGTGGGTCAGCGTGATATCGAGCCGTGGACATGGCCGACCATTTCGAACTTTCTCAATAGGCTGTGAAGCTAACACGTGATTGGGACGAGGGGCGACACCTGCAAGAATACGATGCTCGAAACATGATTCCTCACCATGTTTTTCTCCCTGGTGCATGATTCTTGCGATAATTTTTGTTTTGTCGCCCTATTGATATTTGGTCATTATCTTGCAGCCCTACTCCAGCTGGACGGCAACATCCGGCGAGTTGCTGTATTGTAATACGGGCAAAGCGGCGACCCGCTGCTCGATCTTTTCCATCATCCTCCGGTAGGCAGGTGCATCAATTCCGCCGAAGCGTTGTTTGAATTCGACCTCAGACATGAATTCTGGCAGGTCCGACCAAGCCGGCATCAAATCCGCGTCCTCAAGTCCAGACAAGAACCGGCGCTGAAGTTCTCTTGCCGAGGTGCTGCTTGCCACGGCCTTTTCACCAAATTTCGTACCCGCGCGATCAGCGGCAATGTCATTGAACGAGAAACCGCTCCCGTGGCGGGAATCCTCAATCTCCTTATACAAACCGATCGCATCGGATAGGGCGGTATCAGCATAGGCAGCAATTGCGGCTGATACCATGAAATGCTTTGCAAGATCACCGCGTCCATCAACCGTGATTTCCTGAGGCGCGGGGCGGGGCCAGGTTGCTGCCATCGCCGGAAGAATCCCTTCCGGAGAAACTCCGAGCACGTGAAATGTCACGACTAGAATTACTGCCCGGTTTTCCGCCAATGCATCGCCATTTGGCAAATGATTCGCAGCAACGCGCATTAACGGCGACAGGACTTCCGCCAGAGACACTGCTTTATTCTGTTTGCTGTTCGCGGCAAGAAGCGTCTGATAGCGAAGCAAACGCTCGCGCTCCCGTTCGTCTATGATTGACGCTCTCATTTCATGAGAAAAGTCATCCGCCCAACGATAAACAATGCTCAATTGATTCCGTGAGACTTTCACCCGCTTGACCGCGTCAAGCCCAGCTCGATATTCCGGGCTTCGTCGTAACCAATGCACGAGTTGAAGCACGAGTATGTCCGTAAGCATATCGGGCAGCGGAAGTTTTCCAATTTGCATTGACCTGAGTTGGGGTAAGCTGTCTGTCTCTACCAGAGAAGCTTCCAGGTTCAGATAGCGGCCAAAAAATGGCGTTGCAGAGGTTGGAAGGCTCAACCGGATAATGGCATTGCGATCGGCGAAGGTAACCTGGGCGCTACCTTTACCAAGACGGCGCGCCAGGTAATTGACGGCCAGATCGGCGTCCGCGGGCGTTACTCTGGCGGCGACGAGCATACCTGGGTGTACCCAATAGCGATGCGCATCGACAATCTGCTTCGCCCGGCCTATATGCTCAGGCGTAAGAATAACCTGACGGTCAATACGGGGATGGTCTTCAAGGGCCAGCGCCAGCGCGGTTATTAGCGCCAGCGGTATAATGAACAACAAGCCTATTGAAAAAACAAGCAGAAGTTTGCGCATCACTGGAGCCAGGAGTCTGTTGCCAGGGGTTCTGTTCCGGATTACCGAAGGGGACAGAAAAACAAAAAAAACGGCATCCGGGTTCGAATGCCGCCGTTACGTATGCGGAGACAAAGATAGGGAAAATTAGTCCCGTTGCCAGTTGGTAATTTGGAATAAGACGTTATGCATCTCTTACCAGTATGGCCGGTAATATCCTCCCCAATAAAATGGGCTGCCATAATATCCATATCCGAAATATGGGCTAAAGCCATAGCCACCATAGCCTCCATACCCATAGCCATAAGGATAAGCCTGGTAAACGGGCCACAAATAAATGGCCTTGGAAGACAGTAATGGCAGTTGCACGGCTTTTTTTCCTATCATACGCTGGATGTCGCCTTCAAGTTTTCCCGCCACGGTGATTTCCCTGTCCTTCGCATAAACGGCCGGGTCAAGAAACTGGGAGCTCTTGATAACAAATCGTCCTTCGCTCGGCTTGTTCACTTGAGGGCGGCCGGTGTAATTGAGAGGATAGGACAAGACTTGCACGAGCGTGAAGTTTTCCTCATTCTCTACCTCGATAATCACACCGCCCCATCGGACAGAGGTGTCCTTGTAACTATCCGGGCTCTGGCTCGCCTGACTGTAAGTAATATCCGCAACAGGCACATCCTTGACCGCTGCGGGCAACCCCGCGCATGCGCTCAATGACAAACAAACCAATAATGAATACAGTCTCATGTGTTTTCCCCTTCATTAATGAAATACGATGCCATGGCACTTACGAAACTACGCTACAAGCATAGTTGAATCCGGAATAAAAACACGTACTTTAAGACAATTATTGCAGAGGATGATTCGGGTACCATTGAAAAAGTGCATATTTTCAGATGACATTCAGCTCTGGTTTCAGCTCTCTGGGAAAAATGCGTATGCCGCAACCTTTACGCAAGCAGCATATGGCGTAAAGATCCTTGAAATACGCCTGCGTTGTCCCGCAGGAGAGGATTTTTTAAATACTATTTCCGCCAATTGATCCGGCTTTGCACCTCGATGTGAATAGATCAGGATTGTGTTTCTCTCCATACTGCGTTTACCTCCGGGTTGCTAAAACAAGAAGTCAACGTGTCCTGTCCTGGTACACTTTGCCTATTCTGCGCTGAACCAGATATCTCCGTACCACGCAGTTGCAGTTGTGCCTGTATTGTCCGTATCGGTCATGATCGCCACCGCATCGACGCGTTCGGGTTCATCACCGAAAACACTCCGGTAGTCGGCACGCACGTCGCGACGTTCGTCTATCCATTGGCCAACCCGGTCAGCGCCGGATTCTACCGCGAGCATGCGCGCATTACTGGTGTAAGCGTTAGGCCAACTGCTACCGACCGGTTGCTTGTTAGACCACACGTAGTTGATGGCGCGGGTGCGCCAGAAGATAGGCCCACCAGAAAAGATTACGTAGACCCTTGCGGGATAATCATCGCCGGCGCGAGCGCGCTCATCGCCCCCGCTCAGTATGTTGCCGATCCGCCATGTCCAGTTGAGGATAGGCGTTTTACCGAGGTCGATGTTTACCTCGCGATAAAGTCCTGATGCACCTTTGCTGCTATCCGCGCGCAGGACGATTCTCCCGTTTTCGTCCGTCAGGCCGTAGTGGGTGACGCCCGCAAATGTTTTAGATTGCCAGCCGCTCAGGTCGCCGCGTGAAAAACGGGCAATGACCGCACGCTCATCCCCCGCCCATGATAGAGCAGGGCAATAGAGCGCTATTGAAGAGGCCATTATCGAACAGCCCATTATCCAGGTCCAATGCAGTAATTTGGGCATTGTTAAGGTATCCTTTCGAAAAAAATTCGATGAGCAATACCAGCAGGGATACTGTTATGGGCATGGTGAAGGCTGGAATCGCTGGGCGCATTCATTTTTACCTGTTTGCGTGTTACTCTCTTGCGTCTGCATCGTGCCTTATGCTCTACTTATGTAGTAGAAACGCCATCGCATCAAAATTGAACAGGGATTCATGTGGATTAATGAATTGTACTGTCAGGTACGATAAACTTCACCACAAACCCGATCTCTGGAATTGAAAGGAACTCGCTTCGGCCATTACAATCGAATGCGAAAGCAGTGCTCGTTCCAACGCCTTATCTGACCTACTACACCGTTTTGACGCGTTATCGTTGGTTAAGCACAGTTAAACGCTTGCTCGGGCGTACTGATCTTCGTCCAGTTGGGTTCAGTTGGATTTAGTTGGATGTAGGCAGCGGCATATCCAGGTGTACACTTCGTTTATTTTTATAGAGGCAATTCATACCCGAGGTTGAATATGACTTTGAACGCACGAAAAACTATAACACCCGTCCAGTTCGCTTCTGAAAATCCCCAATTACGTGTGATGCCTAAACAGCTTTTTCCACGAAACCCTATTCTTGATGGCGATAATGTAGCTGCAAAGCGTGAGGAGATATGCGAATATTTTCATGCCACGCTTGATCGCTACGAACAGCTCTTCGAGACATTGCGCAGCGATGAAGCCTATTTCAAAAAACCGATCCCGTTGCGTCACCCGCTGATTTTCTACCTGGGGCACACGTCGACTTTCTTTACGAACAAACTGCTGCTGGCGGGACTGATTACTGAACGAATCAACCCGAAAATGGAATCCATGTTCGCCGTGGGCGTTGATGAAATGAGCTGGGATGACCTGAATACCACCCATTACGATTGGCCTTCGGTTGCAGAGGTGCAGGCCTACCGCAATACAGTACGCGACATTGTTAACCGGATTATCGAGGAAACGCCGCTCACTTTGCCGATTGGCTGGGATAGTCCCTGGTGGACTATCATGATGGGCATCGAGCATGAGCGCATCCATCTTGAGACGTCATCCGTCCTCATCCGGCAACACGCGCTGGAATATGTCATTCCTCATCCCGCATGGGAACCTTATCGTAAATCCGGACCGGCGCCCGAAAATCAGTTGATCGATGTACCAGATGGCGTCGTGCGTCTAGGTAAGGATAAAACCGATCCCATTTACGGATGGGACAATGAGTATGGCGCTCATATCGCCGAAGTTGGGGCCTTTCAGGCCGGCAAATTTCTGGTGAGCAACCGGGAGTTTCTTGATTTTGTCGAGGCAAATGGTTATGGCACAGAGACATTATGGGAAGAGGAGGGATGCGCATGGCAACGCCATGTTGGCGCGGAACACCCCACCTTCTGGGTTCGACAAGGCGCCGAGTGGCGATTGCGATTAATGACCAAAGAAATACCGATGCCCTGGGATTGGCCGGTCGAGGTGAATTATCACGAAGCCAAGGCCTTCTGCAACTGGAAAGCCATAGCGAGCGGTCAACCATGCAGATTGCCAACGGAAGACGAGTGGTATCGACTGTATGACGTAGCCGGGTTGTCCGAAGTGCCGCATCTCGAACCGGCGGCAGCGAATATCCATCTTGATCATTGCGCCTCCAGCCATCCGGTAAATGAATTTCCTCAGGGGGATTTCTACGACGTCGTCGGCAACGTGTGGCAGTGGACCGAAACGCCGATCTATCCTTTTGAAGGTTTTGAAATTCATCCGCATTATGATGACTTTACCACGCCGACCTTTGATGGTCGCCATAATCTCATGAAGGGGGGTTCCTGGATTTCATGCGGCAATGAATCGATGAAGAGCGCACGCTATGCATTTCGGCGTCATTTCTTTCAGCATGCCGGGTTTCGCTACGTGGTTGCGGCTGCTCCTGCCGTTCAGCATGGTTCCCACTATGAAACGGACAAGTCGCTCTCGGAATATGCCGAATTCCATTATGGTGATACCTACTTCAGCGTGCCAAACTTTCCGAAGGCACTGGCTGAGCTGGCTATTGCAGCAATGGACGGAAGACCCGCACACAAGGCCCTTGACCTCGGTTGCGCCTCGGGGCGTGCGACCTTCGAACTGGCACGGCATTTTGACGATGTGACCGGAATCGATTTTTCCGCTCGCTTCATAGGCCAGGGCGTCCAGCTTGCGGAGCAGGGAGTACTGCGCTACACATTAACGGATGAGGGTGATCTCGTTTTTTATAGAGAGCGGACGCTGGCTGGGCTGGGCCTGGATAAGGTCAAGGATAAGGTAACGTTTTATCAGGGTGATGCCTGTAATCTCAAGCCTCTGTTTACCGGCTATGACCTTATCCTTGCCGCCAACCTCATCGATCGTCTTTATGACCCAGCCAAACTACTCACAGCTATTCACACACGGCTCAACCCCGGCGGCCTCTTGCTGATTGCTTCGCCATATACCTGGCTTGAGGAACATACCAAGCGGGAAGCATGGGTGGGTGGATTCAAGCGCGATGGCGAGAGCTTTGGAACGCTCGATGGCCTGAAAGAGATCCTGGGCAGCCATTTCAAACTGGTCCAGGGTCCGACGGAAGTGCCATTCGTTATTCGAGAAACCCGGCGGAAATTCCAGCACACGCTTTCGGAAGTAACGATCTGGGAAAGAGTGGCTTGAGTGCGGGCCATGTTTTGAACCACGGCTTCGATCGCGAAATCGATCGTGCCCATACCGCCAGTCTGAAATATGACGCGCGCCAAAGCATGTTCGGCGCAGCGGGGGTTACTCCGTTATGGGTAGCGGATATGGATTTTGCCGCACCGCCAGCGGTGACTCAGGCACTGTCACGGCGCGCCGCCCATCCCGTGTACGGCTATACCGTCTATCCTGATAGCCTGTATGAATCATTGGCAACCTGGTTGAAGCGGCGTCATAGCTGGAACATACACCGGGATTGGATCATGATGTGCCCTGGCGTGGTGCCTTCGCTACACGCGGCTGTCATGACATTCGCCGAGCCAGGCGAAGCTGTCATTGTGCAACCGCCCGTGTATTTCCCCTTTTTTTCGGCTGTCACCAGTACCGGCAGACAACTGGTGCATAATCCGTTGCGCCTGAGGAACAGTCGTTATGACATCGATTATGATCATCTGGAGCGATGTGCAGAAGGAGCCCGTCTGTTATTGCTATGTTCCCCCCATAACCCTGTCGGCAGGGTATGGCGCAAACAGGAACTGAAACGAATCCTGCAAATTGCCGAGAAATACGGCCTGGCGATATTTTCGGATGAGATCCACGCAGATCTGCTCTATCCTGGAAACCGGCATCACGTGCTTTCGATGCTCGCGGAAGCATCGGCCGGAAACAGGGCTAACGTCGTAACCGCCGTTGCGCCCAGTAAGACATTCAACATTCCCGGGCTGAATCTTTCCGTTCTCATCGTACCTAATCCCGAGTATCGAGAAAAGCTTAGCCAGACATTCGACATGATGCACGTCAGCGCATCCAATCCTTTCAGTATCGTCGCTTTCGAGGCCGCCTATCGGGAAGGCGAGGCCTGGCTGGATGAGTTGCAGGTTTATCTGCAGAAAACGCATGATGTTGTCGCGGAGTATCTTGCAGCGCATCTTCCGGAAATTCGCCTCATCAAACCGGAAGGTACTTATCTGCTCTGGCTTGATTGTCATACGCTCATGACCTTGTTACGGATAAATGACATGCAACTAAGGCATTTTTTCGTACATGAAGCTGGTGTGGGCATGAGTCCAGGCACTCTATTCGGCGCGGCGGGAAGCGGCTTCATGCGCATGAATATTGGCGCGCCACGTCACGTCATTGAAACGGCCCTCGAAAATATCAGAAAAGCAGTGTATCGGGCCAAGCATGGAAGCGAGTACGGCTCAGGAAACTTCTGAACGAACCCCAGGTTACCGGCAGAGGTATTGTCCATGGAGCTTGTTCAAAAGTTTCGCCGCACGCCCCGGCGCATGATCATTCCTTTCTATCCCGCAGAATTTGGCAGGAGCTGCATTGCTCCACCGGCAAAGGTCAATTGGGAGTGCCGCCCACCAGCATATCGGTGCAATGGAAGCAACCGTTGGGGTTCATGCGTGGCCCCGACCTGACATTCACTGCGTTCCTGGCGGTCTGGTCACTCCTTTCTTCAGGTAGATGAGGCAGGAAGCCTCACTGCTTCGCCAGACTATTGCCCTCTTGATTGTTCAGTCAAGTTTTGTTTCGGATCCTTGCTTTGCCGACCGTATTTAGCGACATGCCATGAATGCAGCAGTACATGCCCATAGCGGCTGGATCGCAGTTTCCCTTACCATTTGCATCTGGACGGGCTTTATTCTTGTTACACGGCACGCCGGCGCAGGCATGCTGACAAGCTGGGATATCACGTTGCTGCGTTTCGGCGTAGGCGCGTTAATTGCTATCTTTTTCCTGCCGCGGATACTGCTGCCGCCACTCAAGGTCATCGTGCTATTCTCATTGTTTGGCGGTATAGGTTATGCCATTGCCGTATATGCCGCTTTTCGGATGTCGCCCGCCGCGCATGCTTCGGTGCTGTTGCCCGGAGCACTCCCATTCTTGACAGCGATTATTGCGTGGATCTGGCTTGGCCACAAACCGGTAAGGCAGCGCCGAATCGCACTGCTTGTTGTCTTTGCGGGCATCGTGTTAACTGCCGCTGACTCAATTTCACGCGGTCCTCAACTCACCCGCATGCAAATTCTAGGCGACCTGCTTTTTCTTTGCGGCTCATCGTCGTGGGCAGTGTTTACGCTGTTGCTCGGCCGTTATCCGGTACCGCCCCTTGCCGCAACGGTAGCTACCACGCTGGGCAGCGCGATAGTTTATCTGCCCATCTGGTGGTTGTTTCTGCCTAGTACGCTCGGCCAGGCGACCAAAAGCGAAATTGCCGTTCAGGCCGTATATCAGGGTGTGCTAGTGGTGTTCGTCGCAATGTTGCTCTATACCTTCTCGGTGCGCCGTCTTGGATCCCAAACCGTCGCCTTGCTGATGGCTTTTGTGCCGGTCATATCGGCGCTCGCCGCTGTGCCACTTCTGGGCGAGCCGCTGTCTTTACTGACACTGGCGGGACTGAGTGCAGTAACCGTCGGCGCTGTTCTCGGTGTTCGGGCAGATCGCGGCGCCGGGATCAGCGCCTGAATGCGAGTAACATAACATTAAACCTAAATCCGGTAGTTGAGCGGGGTGGAGTGTATGGTTTTTGGGGTGCAGGGCAAGGCGCAATGACGCGGAATGGTCATTCCATTCCAAGGAGTTGTAACGCAGCCATGTGCCGCAAAAACCGTGCAATCCACCCCGTAGCGGACTCACCTAAAAGTTGAAGGTCAAGTGATACAAAAAGTCTTTTTGGATCATAACCCTAAGCTCGAAAATGAGCGGTCAACTGCCGGATTTAGGTTCAATAGGGCATAATGTGTCCGCCGCCTGACTTCGTGAAAACGCTCCCCCTGCGGATTATGGAATGCAGTGGAGCGAGCTGGACATCATGGAATCACTAAAATAAGGAGGGCGGAAAAATGGCTGAATCGGCATTCGGTAAAGAGTGAGAAGGCGTCGTTATCCATTCGCGAGGAAAGGCTACACGACGTGGCCACAATTCAGCTATGTTTAGATGGCAATATTTCTGACACCCTGCTCCGATTCACCATGCCAAAACCCGGACTTTCCCCAACTTCTTCAACAGGCATTCTGCCTGGCATGCCGTCGACAGCCCTTCCTTCCGTCTGGGTAGCCCAAGTCGAATCACAGCTCCTGGATGAAGAGAAGGTGCTGACGTGGCTCGAAACCGATCTCGATACCCAACTATATTTTTCAGCTGGGCTTGTGGTTGTTACCAATAAACGATTGTTGGCTACGGCAGAGAAGGACTTGACCTGGCAGGGCTGGCCCTACCGGCCAGGGCTTACGCTTGCGCGTTATGATCACGCCGGGATAGGCAGCATCGAGCTTCTGGACGAGGATTCATTACTCGCTGCCTGGCATTATACATTGGGTAGCAGTGCGGCTGCCGGTCGTCTGGTTGAGCAATTTACGCAACAGCTCAACTACCGGCTCACCGGAGAACAGCCTCCGCCGCCCGCTCAGGCGCGATGCCCCAAATGTCAGAGAGTACTTGATGTGCCCCTATTGCCGGGCGAGGAAGAATGCGCAGCGTGCAGAGAGGAGAGTCAGATCCCGCCATCGACCTGGACACTCTTTCGCTTGTGGCGTTTTGCCAAACCCTACAAATTGCGGCTGCTCACTGGTTTCCTGCTGACGTTGGGCAGTACTGCTGCTGCGATGGTGCCCCCCTATATGACCATGCCGCTGATGGATAATGTGCTGATTCCCTATCAGAATGGTAAGCCCATCGACGTTGACCTGGTCGTATTCTATCTGACCGGACTGCTTGGCGCCGCGATTCTGGCATGGATGCTTAGCTGGACGCGAACCTATATGTTGGCGCTGGTTTCTGAACGTATCGGTGCCGATCTTCGCACTGCCGCCTACGAACATCTTCTCAAACTCTCGCATGCCTATTTCGGTGGAAAACGGACAGGCGACCTGATGGCGAGAATTGGTTCGGAAACCGATCGCCTTAACATGTTCTTATCGCTACACCTGCTTGATTTCGCTACTGATGTGCTGATGATCGGCATGACGGTCGTCATCCTGGTTTCGATCGATCCCTGGCTTGCGGTAGTGACGCTTGTGCCGCTCCCCATCATCGGCTGGCTGATCCACATGGTGCGGGACAGATTACGCACCGGATTTGAAAAGGTTGATCGTGCCTGGGCTGAGGTCACCAGCGTGCTTGCCGACACCATTCCCGGCGTACGCGTTGTCAAGGCATTTGCGCAGGAGAAGCGCGAGGCTACACGCTTCCGCGCCGCTAACGAGCGCAATCGGGAGGTCAACGATCGGGTCAACAAGGTCTGGTCGTTGTTTACCCCCACCGTTACCCTGCTTACCGAGATCGGGCTGCTCGTGGTGTGGATTTTCGGTATCTGGCAAGTATCCAGAGACGAAATCACGGTTGGCGTACTGACTGCCTTCCTCGCCTATATCAGCCGTTTCTACATGCGGCTCGATTCGATGAGCCGCATTGTCTCGTTTACCCAGAAGGCCGCGGCTGGCACCAAACGGATCTTTGAAATACTCGATCACGTTTCCAGCGTTCCGGAGCCCGCACATCCGGCGCATTTGCCCGTCGTTGAAGGCCGCATCCAGTTATGCGATGTAGGGTTTCGTTATGGCACCCGCAGTGTGACACGCGACATCAATATCAACATCGAGCCGGGCGAGATGGTCGGCCTGGTTGGGCATAGCGGGTCAGGCAAGAGCACGATTGTCAACCTGATCTGCCGCTTTTACGATGTTACTGAAGGCGCGATCTTGCTGGATGGAGTGGATATTCGCACCCTGCCGGTAGCTGAATACCGCAAGCACATTGGTCTCGTGCTTCAGGAGCCCTTCCTGTTTTTCGGGACCATTGCCGAGAATATTGCTTACGGTAAACCCGACGCGAACCGGGAGGAGATTGTTGCCGCAGCCCGCGCTGCCCATGCCCATGAGTTTATTCTGCGCTTGACGCACGGCTACGACTCCCTGGTTGGCGAGCGGGGACAGGCACTATCGGGAGGTGAGCGGCAACGCATATCGATAGCTCGCGCACTGCTGATTGACCCGCGCATTTTGATTCTTGATGAGGCCACTTCCTCTGTTGACACGACCACCGAGAAAGAAATACAGAAAGCGCTCGAAAATCTGGTACGGGGCCGAACGACTATCGCAATTGCCCACCGTCTTTCCACTCTGCGCGATGCGAATCGGCTGATTGTGCTCGACCGTGGCAGTATTGTCGAGGTAGGCAATCACGCTGAATTGATGGGGCGTGAAGGTCATTATTACCGCCTCTATCAGGCGCAGGCACGCAACGTCGACATCGAGGGTGATTTGCGCAGGCCCGAGGTCGAACGCAAGGTTGAGGAGGGCCGCGAATGACTGATAAAACACCTTATCGGCTGAGCCGTGATGCTTTCGGACGTCTGGTGTATACGGGACCAGATGGCGAGACGGAAGTAGGCATAGTCCCGGTGCGCGCGTTTCCGATAACCGCCCCGGATCATGGCCTGGCGTTAATCGATCCGAATGGTCATGAACTGGTCTGGATCGACCGGCTGGATGATGTACCCCGGGATATGCGTGAACTTGTCGAAGCTGAGCTCGCCAGCCGCGAGTTCATGCCTGAAATCAGCCGCATTCAAGACGTTTCGAATTATGCTACGCCTAGCACCTGGTATGTTGAAACGAACCGTGGCAAGACAGCCTTCATTCTCAAGGGGGAGGAGTACATTCGCCGGCTTACCCCGCCTGCTCTGCTGATTACTGACAGCCATGGCATTCACTTCCTGATTCGCGACCGTTATGCACTCGATCATCACAGCCGAAGGATTCTAGACCGCTTTCTTTAGAACGGCCTGCCGAAGTGCTGTGTAGTTCGAGAAATCCGCCAAAAACAGAAAAACCTTCCGTGCCACGTGCGACTCAGGACGTCTGGATAATTGTCGCTGATTAGCGACACAGGATAGTCATATTCCATCAACGTTTAGTAGCAACGTGAAAACAGGTGTCGGTTAAAGGCGACATTAATACTTATTTTCCCGCGTCAACTCATTGTTCGGCCGCTTTATTTAATTTGGCATGATTTATGCTTTGATCTTTTTCGCGTGCCGATCCCTGCCGGACAATAGGGACAATAATGGATCACGCGAAAATACAAGCCCGATTCGCAGGTTTTCCAATTTGAAACATCAGTCATGCGTGAAATTTAATTCCTCATCCGTCAAATCGACGTATGGTAGAACGGCTGCCAATACGACTGCACCAGCCAATCAATAAACCTGGTCAATCAACAGAGAAGCCCGCTGTACCGCGCAGTCGGCTTGAGTGTGAGTGAGAGCCTGCCATATGGATGATCAAGGGTCTGAAACCGTTCTTCCGGGGTCTGTTGTGGCGTTTACGTTCAACAGAATTAATCTGCCGAACGGTAAACCGATTCTCCCCGCTCGCGTTAGTCCAGCTTTAACTTACTCCGTGCGAGAATCTATGCTGGCTTATGCGAATACAACCACTGACTCGACGAACCCAGACCCGAATAGTAGAGATATAAAATTTATTGAGATTCGCCACCTCAACGGCCCGAATATGTGGACTTGCCGCCCCGTCCTCGAGGCGGTTGTCGATATCGGCGAGCTTGAAGACCTTCCATCCGATATGATCCCCGGCTTTTATGAGTGCCTGTCTTCCTGGCTTCCGTCGCTGGTTGAGCATCGTTGCAGCTATGGAGAGCGCGGCGGTTTCCTGCGGCGGCTCAAGGAGGGTACCTGGACGGGCCACATTCTCGAACATGTCACGCTTGAGTTGCAAAATCTTGCCGGCATGCCCGGCGGCTTTGGCAGAGCTCGTGAAACGTCGCTGCGCGGCGTTTACAAAGTGGTGGTCAGCGCCTGGCATGAGGATATTGCACGTAGCGCCTTGTCCTCGGCCCGTGAACTGGTGCTGGCGGCGATGGGACGCTGGTCCGGTGATGGGCTCTATAATATCAAACAGACCATTGAACGCTTGCGTAACATGGTTGACTCGCTTTGGCTGGGTCCTTCGACCGCCTGTATCGTCCAGGCCGCCGCCGGTCGCAATATCCCCGCTATCCGCCTTCTCACCAAGGGAAACCTCGTTCAGCTCGGCTATGGCATTCGAAGCCACCGTATCTGGACAGCGGAGACGGACCGTACGCCAGCCATTGCGGAAAGTATCTCGCGCGACAAGGATCTGACCAAGACATTGCTTCGGTCCTGCGGGGTTACTGTCCCTGAAGGCCGAACTGTTAATAGTGCGGAAGATGCCTGGGAAGCCGCTCAGGACATTGGGTTGCCAGTCGTCATCAAACCCTGCGACGGCAACCATGGACGCGGCGTTTTTATTGAGCTAAGCAAGCGCGAAGAAGTCGAGTCCGCATATCACGTGGCTCTGGAAGAGGGTGATGGCGTATTGATCGAACGTTATGTTCCGGGTACGGAACATCGCTTGCTGGTGGTTGGCGGCAGTCTCGTTGCCGCAAGCCGCGGTGATTCAGTCTCGGTTACCTGCGACGGCAAATCAACTATTGGCGAACTGATCCGCCATCAGATCAATTCAGATCCCCGGCGCGGGGCATCCGAAGACCATCCTCTGAATCCTGTCAGCGTAGATGGTATAACCATTATGGAAGTTGTCCGTCAGGGCTTTACCATCAATTCGGTGCCACCGGCCGGCCTGGAAGTTCTGATTCAGCGTAACGGCAATCATGCTTTCGATGTCACTGACGAAGTGCATCCTAGCATCGCTGCGGCTGCTTCCCTTGCAGCGCGCATTATCGGACTGGATATTGCGGGCATTGACCTCGTGGCCAGGGATATCTCGCGCCCGCTTGCCGAACAGGGTGGGGCGATCGTTGAAGTCAATGCGGGCCCCGGGTTGCTGATGCACATCAAGCCTGCCATTGGCACCCCTCGACCTGTAGGCGAAGCTATCGTAAATCATCTCTTTCCGAACCACGACGATGGTCGTATTCCGATTGTAGGCATCACTGGCAGCTACGGAAAAACCACGGTGGCGCATCTCGTCGCCCAACTACTGGCGTTATCCGGCAAGCACACTGGCCTGGCGTGCAGCGATGGCTTCTATCTCGACCAGAGGCAGGTCTATAAGGGCGATCACGCCAAATGGAAGGCAACCAACGACATTCTGATGAATCGCTCGGTTGAAGCCGCTGTTTTTGAAAATGGGGGCGATACCATGCTGAGTGAGGGATTGGCCTACGATGGTTGTCAGGTTGGCGTCGTAACCAATATCGAGCTATCGCGTCATTATGGGCAGTATATCGAAACGCCCAAACAGGTTTTCGATATACTGCGTACCCAGGTGGATGTAGTGTTGCCTGCAGGCGCAGCAGTGCTGAATGCCAGGGAGGCAATGCTGGTCGAAATGGCTGCGCTATGCAATGGTGAAATCATTTACTTCAGTCTCGATCCTGACTTGCCGGTAATAAAAGAGCATTGCTTGCGCGGTACGGCGGGTATAAACGGCGCGAAGGGCAAACGGGCAGTGATGGTTCGCGATGGCGAAATTCTCCTTGTTTCCGGTTCCAGCGAACTGCCGTTGAGTAAATTGACTGATGTTCCGCTTACCGGAGGCGGGCATGCGATCCATGCTGTCGAGAACGTTCTCGCAGCGGTGGGTGCCGCCTGGGCACTTGGTATCGAACCGACTCTCATACGTGCGGGAATCGAAAATTTTTCGGTATTTAGCATGACGTGAAAACCAAATTAGTAACACCTCCGGTACAAGAAACATCAGGAGAACTTTCGATGAAAGTATCACGTATCCGCGCATTGCGCGGTCCCAATTTATGGAACCGGCACACAGCGATAGAAGCGATTGTTTGCTGTGGCACAACGGAATTTCCCGCAAGGGAAAATCCGGGTTTCCTGGGCCGTTTGCGCGAACGATTCCCTCAAATCAATTTGCTCCAGCCGGCATTCCATCCTGAAGCCGGGACCATGGCCCATGCACTGGAACGCGTTGCGCTCGGTCTGCAAATACAGGCCGGCTGCCCGGTGACCTTCAGTAAGACTGTTCACACGCTGGAAGCCGGCACTTATCAGGTTGTTGTAGAGTACAGCGAAGAGGACGTAGGCAGGCTGGCCATCGATCTCGCGCAAGCATTATGCCAGGCGGCTGCCGACAGCACCTCCTTCGATCTGGACGATGCGGTGAACCGCCTCCGCGAACTGGATGAGGAAATACGGCTTGGGCCGAGTACGAGTGCAGTCGTCCGCGCAGCCGCTGCACGCGGGATTCCCTTCCGCAGGCTGACTGATGGCAGTTTGGTACAGTTTGGTTGGGGTAGTCGTCAGCGTCGTATTCAAGCTGCGGAAACCTGCCTGACCAGCTTCGTGGCGGAGTCCATTGCGCAGGATAAGGAGCTGACCAGAACGTTGCTGAATGCTGCGGGTATTCCCATCGCCCCCGGCAGGCAGGTAGCGAACGCGGAGGACGCGTGGACTGCGACCTGCGAAATAGGCGCACCTGTTGTCGTTAAGCCGCAGGATGGCAATCAGGGCAGGGGAGTTGGCGTAAACCTCATGAGCCGCGAGCAGGTGGAAACCGCTTATGCAGCGGCGGCTGAGATCAGCGGTAAAGTCCTGGTTGAACGTTACATTCCGGGGCACGACTACCGCATTTTGGTGATCGGCAATAAAGTGATTGCCGCGGCACGCCGCGACCCGCCCCAGGTTATTGGCGACGGCACACACAACGTAGGTCAGCTGGTGGATCGGATCAATAGCGACCCGCGGCGCGGAGAGGGTCACGCCAATGCACTTACAAAAATACATTTCGACGAAATTGCCCATGCCCATCTGGCAATCCAGGGTTTGACGGCGGAATCCATACCGTCTCAAGGGGCACGCGTGCTGCTGCGCAGTAACGCCAATCTTTCCACTGGCGGAACGGCTACCGACGTTACCGACGATGTTCATCCCGAGTTCGCTGCACGCATGGAAGCTGCCGCACAAATGATCGGCCTGGACATCTGTGGGGTCGATGTGGTGTGCGATACCGTATCGAAACCATTGGAAGGGCAGGGCGCCGTTATCGAAATCAATGCCGCACCGGGTCTCCGCATGCATTTGCAGCCTTCGTTCGGCAAAGGGCGGGCGGTGGGAGAGGCAATTATCGCCAGCATGTTCAAAAAGGGCGATGACGCACGCATTCCGCTCGTGGCGGTGACAGGTACCAATGGCAAGACTACCACTGTTCGCCTTATCGCCAATATCCTTGATTGCCAGGGCATGCGTGTGGGCATGACCAGTACCGATGGCGTTTATATTGATGGGCAGCGCATTGATACAGGCGACTGCAGTGGGCCCAAGAGTGCAAAAAAAGTTCTCCTCCACCCCGATGTCGATGCCGCGGTATTAGAGACCGCTCGAGGTGGCCTGTTGCGCGAGGGTCTGGGCTTCGATCGCTGCGATGTCGCGGTGGTGACCAACATCGGCATGGGCGACCACCTCGGTCTCTCATACATCAACACCGTGGAGGAGTTGACCGCCGTCAAACGCATCGTCGTTCAAAATGTTACACCTGGTACCGGTATCGCCGTACTGAACGCGGCCGATCCTTTCGTGGCCGGCATGGCTGCTCATTGCCCTGGCAAGGTAACCTTTTTCGCCCGCGATCCGGATAATCCGGTAATAGCGAGGCACCGGGCGCAAAACAAGCGCGTCGTCTATGTCGATGAAGATGCCATTGTCGCTTCAGAGGCTGGCATTGAATACCGCATACCACTGTCTGGAATTCCCGTTACCCAAAATGGTGCTATTGCATTCCAGATTGAAAACGCGATGGCTGCGACGGGAGCGGGCTGGGCGCTTGGCCTTGATTGGGAGATCATACGCGCAGGTCTTGCCAATTTTGTCAGCGACACCCTAACCGCGCCAGGCCGTTTCAATCTCTTCAGTCACCGTGGCGCTACCCTTATTGCGGATTACGGTCATAACGCGGACGCAATCCGGGCGCTTGTGCGTGCCATCGACAAGATGCCAGCCAAGCGGCGTTCCGTGGTTATCAGTGGCGCTGGGGACCGTCGCGATGAGGATATTCGCCAGCAGACTGAAATCCTTGGCGATGCTTTCGACGAGGTAGTGCTTTATCAGGATCAGTGCCAGCGGGGCCGTGCCGATGGAGAAGTGCTTGGTCTGTTGCGGCAGGGACTGGAACATGCGAAACGCACTCGCGATGTCAAAGAGATCCGAGGCGAGTTTGGAGCTATCGATGCCGCTTTTGCCAACCTGAAAGACGGAGAGTTATGCCTCATTCTCATCGATCAAGTGGAAGAAGCGCTGGGGCACATTACCAAACGTGTGGTTGCCGGCTAGGCCGCCGGGTATCAGGCCTTCGTGATTTTTGGAGTCACGTTGTGCAGCCGACATCGGATATGGTCAAAATTTCAGGATGCGGATAATAAAATTGAGTGTCATAGCGAATAAATTTACCGGCTTGCTATAGTCATCTACTTGACCATCATTTACTTGTCCATCCATAGCGTCACTTTCTTCAGCATGCATAACGTCACCTCCCTTGTGTTCCATTAACAGGAAAACCATTAAAACTATCCGGCATATCGCAGGTTGCAATCCGTCAAAGTTAGCCCTAAACTGAAACGGCATCCGGACTTGGCTATACGCCGGGTTCGTGCGATGCTTCTTTGCTGCTTAACTTCCCAGAAGGAGAAAAACCATGGCAGGAGACAGCGTTTATCGAATAACGGAGATAATAGGCACCAGCAAGACATCCTGGGAGGATGCCGCCAAAAATGCTGTTGAGACTGCGTCAAAGAGCTTGAGGGATTTGAGGGTTGCGGAAATAGTAAAGCTTGATATGGTGATTGAAGATGGTAAGGTGGCTGCGTATCGCGCGCGAGTCAATCTGTCTTTCAAGTATGAGGCCGACAAATAGACAGGGAACCCGAATGAGCCTTCGCCTGATCGAAAAGAAGCCGAAGCCCACTCAGGAGTATCCGACACAAAAAAAAAGGCGCATAAGCGCCTTTTTTGTTTCCTTGCTTTCGTGCGATTAAACTACCGCCTACATGGGCTACACGGCCGCGGTCGCTTCTTCCTCAAACTGAAGCTCCACCTTGTTATCTGCACCGATATCCACCGTCACTTTGCCGCCGTTCGCCAGCCGCCCGAACAGTAGCTCATCCGCTAAGGCGCTGCGAATGGTATCCTGAATGAGACGGGCCATGGGACGCGCGCCCATGAGAGGATCAACGCCGTTCCTGGCAAGGTATCCTCTCAACGCCTCGGTGAATATCGCATCCACTTTCTTCTCCTGCAATTGAGCTTCAAGTTGCATCAGGAATTTATCCACCACACGCAGAATTACCTCGCTGTCCAGAGACGCGAACGAAATGATCGCGTCCAGCCGGTTGCGGAATTCGGGCGTAAACATGCGCTTGATGTCCGCCATCTCGTCACCCGCCTGCGCCGCCTTCGTGAAGCCCATGGTGGCCTTGCTGAGTGCTTCCGCGCCTGCGTTCGTCGTCATGATAATCACTACGTTGCGGAAGTCCGCCTTGCGGCCGTTATTATCGGTCAAGGTGCCATGATCCATCACTTGCAGCAGGATATTGAAGATATCGGGGTGCGCCTTTTCAATTTCATCCAGCAGCAGCACAGAATATGGCTGCTTGATGATGGCCTCGGTAAGCAAACCGCCCTGATCGAAACCCACATATCCAGGCGGTGCGCCGATCAGGCGCGAAACAGCATGCCGCTCCATGTATTCAGACATGTCGAACCGGTGCAAATGAATGCCTAATGCATAAGCAAGCTGCCGCGCCACCTCGGTTTTGCCAACGCCGGTGGGACCGGAAAACAGGAATGAGCCGACTGGTTTCTGCGGATTGCCCAAACCGCTTCTCGCCATCTTGATTGCGGCCGTCAGCGCGTTGATGGCCTTGTCCTGGCCGAACACTACCGCTTTCAAATCGCGGTCCAGCGTCTTCAACGTGTTGCGATCATCGCTGGAAACATTTTGCGCTGGAATGCGCGCAATCTTGGCAATAATGCCCTCGATCTCATGTTTGCTGATTATCTTGCGCTGTTTCGATTTAGGGAGGATGCGCTGCGCTGCGCCGGCCTCGTCTATCACATCTATCGCCTTGTCGGGCAAATGCCGGTCATTAATGAAGCGCGCCGACAATTCCGCCGCAGTGGTGAGCGCAACCGCCGTGTATTTGACGCCATGGTGCGCCTCGTAGCGGGCTTTCAGGCCGCGCAGGATGGATACGGTTTCTTCCACGCTTGGCTCAAGCACATCGATTTTCTGGAAGCGACGCGATAGCGCGTGATCTTTTTCAAAGATTCCCCGGTATTCGCTATAAGTCGTGGCGCCAATGCATTTCAATTGGCCGGTATTAAGTATCGGTTTCAGGAGATTGGAGGCGTCCAGCGTACCGCCGGAAGCAGCGCCCGCACCGATCAATGTGTGAATCTCATCAATGAACAGAATGGAGTTGGCGCTCTCAAGCAATTGTTTGAGCACCGCCTTCAGTCGCTGCTCGAAGTCACCACGGTATTTGGTACCCGCTAACAGTGCGCCCATATCCAGGGCATAAACCTGGTGGTGGGCAAGCACTTCGGGAACATCATTTTCGATAATGCGCCGTGCCAATCCCTCGGCGATAGCGGTTTTGCCGACACCAGCTTCACCGACAAGCAAGGGATTATTCTTGCGGCGGCGGCATAGCGTCTGTATCAGGCGTTCCAATTCACGTTCACGCCCGATCAATGGATCGATCTTGCCCGCAAGCGCTTGCGAGTTGAGATTTACCGCGTAACTTTCCAATGCGCCGCCCGCATTCATCTCCTGCTCGGTATCGCCTTCGCTATCGGTTTTGGCGGTACTGCCCTGCGGTACTTTACTGATCCCGTGAGAGATATAATTCACCACATCGAGTCTGGTTACGCCCTTCTGATGAAGAAAATAAACCGCGTGTGAATCTTTTTCGCCAAATATCGCTACCAGTACATTGGCGCCGGTGACTTCTTTTTTTCCGGAAGACTGAACATGCAGAATCGCTCGCTGGATCACCCGCTGAAAACCCAAAGTAGGCTGCGTGTCCACTTCGCCGCTGCCACCCACTGTAGGCGTATTTTCCGTAACATGCTCTGTCAGCAACCGCCGCAAATCATCCATATCGACGGAACAGGCGCGCAGTACCTCTGCGGCAGTCGGATTGTCGAGCAGAGCCAGTAGCAAGTGCTCGACCGTAATGAATTCGTGGCGCTTCTGCCTCGATTCCACGAATGCCATATGTAAACTTACTTCTAGCTCTTGAGCAATCATTTTCAGGTCTCCTCCATCACGCACCTTAGCGGATGTTGATGCTGCCTCGCAAATGCGACCACCTGTTCAACCTTGGTGGTAGCCACATCGTTGGGATAAACTCCACATATTCCCGCTCCATCCATATGTACTTTGAGCATGATTTGCGTTGCCTGTTCTCGATTCTTGGAAAAAAAAATCTGTAACACGGCCACCACGAAATCCATAGGGGTGAAATCATCATTCAGCAAGATCACCTTGAACATTGGCGGTGGCTTGAGTTTACTCTTTTTGGCCTCCAGTACAACATCTCCATGATTTCCTGCCTTCATCTCTCCTGTCTCGCTGTTCATCAGTTAGAGCGCAAACGCAACCGGACCAGCCTCTGCACATTCAGTCCATTTCCATTACTTAATATTTGATGATTACGTCGAATTATTCAAGTACCTTTAGAAAATTATTCTGTTGCATTTCTGTAAAATAACTGCGCACGCTACTTGACTTGGACACCGGATTTGCGTAAAACAGCTCTTGGCGTTTGGCTTCAAGTTCTCTGCAGTACCGGTTACAGCCGTTTGCGGTCTTGAAACTCAAACAGTGTTCGGGTTTCCGGCCCGTTTTTTCATATAGGAAGCAATAATGGCAACTGGTACAGTAAAATGGTTCAATGACTCAAAAGGTTTTGGTTTCATTACCCCCGATGACGGCAGTGAAGATTTATTCGCTCACTTCTCCGCTATCAATATGTCCGGATTCAAAACTCTCAAAGAAGGTCAAAAAGTGAGCTTTGAAGTTACTCAAGGTCCCAAGGGCAAACAGGCATCAAACATTCAGTCTGCTTAACGATTCCATTCTGGCACGGCTAGCCGTGGTCAGACTGTAATCCTATTACAGAATTATACACACCCCTTGCCGGAAAGTCGGCAAGGGGTTTTTTCGTTTTTTCATGCAGAAATCAAGCAGGCATATGTTCGATCAGTGCCTGACCGAATGCCGAACATGAGACCTTCTGCGCGTGGGGCATCTGCCGTGCAAAGTCATAAGTCACGATTTTGTCCTGGATCGTTTTTTCCATAGCACTGGTAATCAGCTCGGCAGCCTCTATCCAGCCCATGTGTCGCAGCATCATCTCTGCCGACAGAATGATCGATCCCGGATTAACCTGATCCTTGCCCGCGTATTTTGGCGCAGTACCGTGGGTTGCCTCGAAAATTGCAATCGAATCGCTGAGGTTTGCGCCGGGCGCTATCCCGATACCACCAACTTGCGCCGCCAAGGCGTCGGAAATGTAGTCACCGTTCAGATTCAGCGTGGCAATCACGTCGTATTCCTCGGGACGCAACAAGATCTGTTGCAGGAAAGCGTCAGCGATCACATCCTTGATGATGACCCCTCCCTTGTCTTCGGGCAACTTCATCCAGGGACCACCATCAAGCATGCCAGCTCCAAATTCTCGGGCAGCCAGTTCGTAGCCCCAGTTTTTGAATGCACCCTCGGTAAATTTCATGATATTGCCCTTGTGCACCAGGGTGACCGAGCGGCGATTATTCTCTATAGCGTACTGTATGGCCTTGCGTACCAGACGCTCAGTACCCTCTCTGGATACGGGCTTGATACCGATTCCCGATGTTTGCGGGAAGCGTATCTTCGTGACGCCCATATCCGTCGTTAAAAAATTAATGATCTTTCTTGCATTCACCGACTCGGCTTCCCACTCGATCCCGGCATAAATGTCTTCGGAGTTCTCGCGAAAAATCACCATATCGGTTTTTTCCGGATTTTTTACCGGACTTGGCACTCCCTGAAAATAGCGGACCGGCCGCAGACATACGTACAAATCCAACTCCTGACGTAAAGCCACGTTGATGGATCGAATACCTCCGCCCACCGGGGTAGTTAGCGGGCCCTTGATGGAGACAACATATTCCCGTGCCGCCTGCAGTGTTTCATCGGGCAGCCAGACGTTTTCACCGTAAACGCGAGTGGCTTTCTCGCCGGCATAAATTTCCATCCAGAAAATCTTGCGTTTGCCGCCATAAGCCAGTTCGACCGCGGAATCCACCACTTTCTTCATGACGGGCGTAATGTCCACGCCAATACCATCACCTTCGATACAGGGGATAACGGGGTTATCCGGCACACTCAGGGAAAAATCTGCATTTACGCGGATTTTTGTTCCTTCGGCTGGTATGCTGATGTGCTGGTACATGGTATCTCCCGAGAGTTGTCAAGCGAATAAGAATCACTGGCGGCGAAGCTGCCGATTATACGATAAGATTCGTTCCTGCATTCGTTTGCGCTCCTCGGCACTCGTTTACTCTCAATTAATTACGTAACGGCAAACTGCACAGAATCATGATCTGGAAACCCAATGTCACGGTTGCAGCGGTCGTCGAGAAGGGCGGGCAATATCTGCTGGTTGAGGAACAAACCAGCAGCGGTATACTGTTCAACCAGCCAGCGGGCCATCTGGAACCAGGCGAATCCATTATCAGTGCCGCCATTCGGGAAACTCTGGAAGAAACGGGCTACACTTTTGTCCCGCAATCAGTGCTAGGCATTTATCACTGGCACTCCCTGGCCGAGAACGTTACCTTTATCCGCTTTGCTTTTACCGGTTCTGTCGTCGATCATGATCCGGATAGAGCGCTGGATACGGGCATAGTGCGCGCCGGATGGTTTGGCGTCGAGGAAATCCGACAGATGACCTATTGCCACCGGAGTCCGCTGGTGATGAGATGTATCGAAGATCATCTGGCGGGCAAACACTATTCTCTGGAAATTCTTACTCATTACGATTAAAAGATGAGCAATTCGGAATCATGAACAAAGCACGAGTAGTAGTCGGCATGTCCGGCGGGGTCGATTCATCCGTCGCGGCATTACTGCTGAAGCAGCAAGGGTTCGAAGTAATCGGCCTCTTCATGAAGAATTGGGAAGACGATGATACCGACGAATACTGCTCTTCCCGGCAGGACCTGCTTGATGCGGCATCCGTTTCGGATATTATTGGAATTCCCCTGGAAGCGGTAAATTTCTCGGCTGAGTATAAGGATCGCGTGTTCAGCCACTTCCTCGCCGAGTATAAAGCCGGACGTACTCCGAATCCGGATGTGCTATGCAACGCCGAGATCAAGTTCAAGGCATTTCTCGACCATGCAGCCGGGCTCGGCGCCGACCATATTGCAACCGGTCATTATGCCCAGGTACGCGAAACGAACGGAATATTCCAGTTACTGAAAGGCGAAGATGGAAGCAAGGATCAGAGCTACTTTCTCTATCGTTTGAACCAGGCACAGCTGTCCAAAACCTTGTTTCCCATTGGCCATCTTTACAAACGCGATGTGCGCAAGATCGCCAGGGACTATGGATTGCCGAATTTTTCCAAGAAAGACAGCACTGGAATCTGTTTTATCGGGGAGCGGCCCTTCAGGGAGTTCCTCAATCGTTACTTGCCGAATGAGCCAGGGGAGATACAGACCGCAACTGGCGCTGTCATGGGCAGGCATGACGGCCTGATGTACTACACTATTGGCCAGCGGCAGGGGCTGGGCATCGGCGGAACAAGAGAAGGTGATGGCGAACCCTGGTTCGTTTCAAACAAGGACGTCGCACGAAATATTCTGGTCGTAGTGCAAGGCCATGATCATCCCGATCTATTCAGACCTTCGCTCACCGCAGCCGATCTGACTTGGATAAGTGGACAAACCCCTCAATGCAACTGGGTTTATGCCGCCAAGATCCGTTATCGTCAAACGGATGCTCCCTGCGCGATTGCGTATGTCGACCACAGCAAATGCAAAATCGAATTCGCGCAACCGCAGTGGGCGGTGACACCAGGACAATCCGTGGTTGTGTACGAGAGTAAGGTGTGTCTGGGCGGGGGGGTTATTACTAATGAGTATCAGGATCTCTGAATAGGTTCTCCGCGGCGCGGTCGGCGCCAGCTGAGTCATCACGAGTAGATGGGCCATGTCCCATCTACTTTACATTCGCATGATTGCCTGCTCGATCAGCCCCGAGGCACCGTTTCGATAAATGGCGTCCGTTTCTCCAACCTGTCGGAAAGATCGGCAAGATTAGGAAAGGTGTTGCGCCATTCGATTTCAGGAAAGCGAAAAGCCAGGTAACCGAGCGAGCACCCCAACGCGATGTCGGCCAGCGTATAAATGTTGGCGTCGCACCATTTCTTATCGCTTAACTCGTGGGCAGCCGCTTCCAGACCCCTGGTAACTTTTTTTTGCTGCCGCGCAATCCATTCCGGGCTTTGGCTCGCTTCAGGGCGTTTGCGTTCGAGGAACATCGCTGCGGCAGCGTCGCAAATACCGTCTGCCAGTGCTTCCCAACGCTTTACCATGATGCGCCGGCGGTTGGATTCGGGAATGAGCCGGGATACGGGATTGATATTGTCGAGATATTCGACGATCACGCGCGAATCAAACAGGCTGGTTCCGTCGTCCATAATCAATATCGGCACCTTTCCCAGCGGGTTGTAATCCGGTACATGGCTATCCGCATCCCAGGGAGCTTCCAGTTCAAAATTGTAACCGATGTGCTTTTCCGCCAGAACGATGCGCGTTTTGCGCACATAAGGACTAGTGAGCGATCCGATAAGCTTCATGGCCGACCTTGGGGGAATTATCAGGTAGCATTATATCGGCTTTCCGCGTGACAGTGCACGGTCCGGACGATGCGGCGGATGCCCTGCCTATGTTAGAATGGCTCCCGCCGGTGAACAGCCTGGAATCGGAATATGAATTCATCTTTTCTCACCGCACTCTCCCCTCTGGATGGACGTTATAGCGCCAAGGTCGCCGCCTTGAGGCCTTACTTCAGCGAATTTGCGCTGATTCGATACCGTGTTCATCTGGAAATAGAATGGCTCAAGGCCTTGAGCAATGCAGCGGGTGTGGCTGAGGCGCTGCCATTCTCTATCGCCACCATTGCTCAACTCGACAGCCTTGCGGCAAATTTTTCCGAGGCCGATGCGGAAGCGGTCAAGCTCATCGAGGCACGGACCAACCATGACGTAAAGGCCGTCGAATATTGGCTCAGAGAGCGTCTGACGGGCAATGTCGAAGCCGCCAGGATTACGCAGTTCATCCATTTTGCATGCACTTCGGAAGATATCAACAATCTTTCTCATGGATTGATGCTGATGCACAGCCGCAACAGTGTCATGCTGCCGGCGCTGGATAAAATCATCAGCAAACTTATCCGGATGGCCCATGAATTGGCAGATATCCCCATGCTTGCCCGCACCCACGGTCAACCGGCAACACCCACTACCGTCGGCAAGGAATTTGCGAATTTCGCTTATCGCCTGTCGCGGACGCGTGAACAGCTGGCTGGAGTTGCCGTTCTCGGAAAAATCAACGGCGCCGTGGGTAACTACAACGCCCATTTAGCTGCTTATCCCGCGTTTGACTGGGAAAAATTTGCGCTTGGTTTCGTTGAAAAACTCGGCCTCAAATTCAACCCCTACACTACCCAGATCGAACCGCACGATGCAATGGCAGAGCTGTTCGATGCATATGCCCGCGTTAACACCATACTGCTGGATTTTAACCGCGACGTGTGGGGATATATCTCTTTAGCCTACTTCAAGCAAAAAACTGGAAAAGATGAAATCGGTTCATCAACCATGCCACACAAGGTCAACCCGATAGATTTCGAGAATTCGGAAGGAAACCTCGGCATTGCCAATGCACTGTTGCGGCATTTGAGCGAGAAGTTGCCTGTATCCCGCTGGCAGCGTGATTTGACCGACTCCACCGTGCTTCGCAATATGGGGGTGGCATTAGGGCACACCCTGCTGGCCTATGACTCCTGCAGCAGAGGGCTGAACAAACTGGAAGTAAGTCCGGAACGTTTGGCGTCGGATTTGCAGAATGCCTGGGAAGTTCTGGCGGAGCCGATTCAGACAGTGATGCGACGTTATGGCATTCCTGATTCCTATGAGCAGTTGAAGGAATTGACCCGCGGCAAAGGCGGCATCACTCAGGATACGCTTCACAAGTTTATTGACAACCTTGCATGCCCGGAAAGCGAAAGAACCCGCTTGCGTGAAATGATGCCGCAGAATTATATTGGCGCCGCCGCCGCGCTGGCCCGAAAAATCGGGGTTGAAAACAACTAACTGAAGCTGTTGCATTTTTTTCATTGGATCCTTCACGTGTCAATGGGATGCCCGGACCACGTTTATAGCGATGGCGCCGCACCGTCTCGACACTTCCATTCAATGTCTTCAAGGTAAACAACCTGCTCTATCCGCAATGATCTCTGCCGGAACTTGAAATTGGAAAACCCGTCCCGATATAGTCATGAACCGAAATTAGGAGAAGCCCATGACAGATGTAAACCGACCTAAACCAGATCAGCCTGAACAGACAGCAGCAACGAATGAAACAGGCGCGCCCCCATCCAAGGACAACGAGACAGCGGAATCGGCGGTGGAATCGATGCCGAGCCTGGAACAATTATTGAAAAAAGCTGAACTCGACGCTGAGGAGCATTATGACGCCTGGCTGCGCGCCAAGGCGGACGCGGAAAACATAAGAAAGCGTGCGCAGATTGACATTGCCAACGCTCACAAATATGCAATCGAGAATTTTTCCACTGAGCTGCTGGCGGTAATGGATAGCCTGGAAGCGGCGCTGGCGGTGGAAAATGCGACCGTGGAGAATTTTAAAAGCGGAATGGAACTTACGCTCAAACAGCTTACGGCCGTTTTCGAAAAATTCAATATCAAGCTGATCAATCCGCAGGGCGCGAAATTCGATCCGCATCTGCATCAGGCAATGTCTACGGTAGACTCCGATCTCGCTCCCAACACCGTCGTGCAAGTTATGCAGAAAGGTTATGTACTCAACGACCGCGTGATTCGACCGGCACTGGTGATGGTTTCCAAGGCTAAAGAGACTTGAAATTCCAACCTTGACCCCCATTTGCGGGACAGACGGATATTTCGCGCAGTCGAATATCAATACTAACTACTAACAAGGATCAAATCATGGCAAAAATTATTGGCATTGACCTCGGCACCACCAATTCATGTGTGGCCGTCATGGAGAACGGCAAGCCCAAGGTAATAGAGAACTCGGAGGGGGCGCGTACGACGCCTTCCATTGTCGCCTACACGGAAGACGGTGAAATTCTGGTGGGCGCATCCGCCAAACGTCAAGCGGTCACTAACCCCAAAAATACTCTGTTTGCGGTGAAACGTCTGATCGGACGTCGTTTCAATGAGGAGATGGTGCAGCGGGATATCAAAATGGTGCCCTACAACATCATCAAGGCCGAGAACAACGATGCCTGGATAGAAGTGCGCGGCAAGAAAATTGCCCCACCGGAAATTTCTGCACAAGTGCTGATAAAAATGAAAAAAACCGCCGAGGATTATCTGGGTGAGCCAGTGACCGAAGCCGTCATTACCGTTCCCGCCTATTTTAACGACTCCCAGCGGCAGGCGACCAAGGACGCAGGACGCATAGCCGGCCTGGAAGTCAAGCGCATCATCAACGAGCCGACTGCGGCGGCCCTGGCTTTCGGCATGGATAAAAAAGAAGGCGATAGGAAGGTGGCGGTATATGACCTTGGCGGCGGCACGTTCGATATTTCCATTATCGAAATCGCGGAAGTGGAGGGTGAGCACCAGTTCGAAGTATTGGCCACCAATGGCGACACTTTTCTCGGTGGCGAGGATTTCGACTCACGCGTAATCGAATATCTTGTGGATGAGTTCAAAAAAGAAAACGGCATAGACCTGAAAAAAGATATGCTCGCTCTGCAACGGCTAAAAGATTCGGCGGAAAAAGCCAAAATCGAACTTTCTTCCAGCCAGCAGACCGAGGTCAACCTGCCCTACATTACGGCCGATGCCTCGGGTCCCAAACATCTGGCGGTGAGAATTACCCGTGCCAAACTGGAAAGCCTCGTGGAAGAGCTGATAGAGCGAACTGTCGAGCCTTGCCGCATTGCAATTAAAGATGCCGGCGTGAAAATATCGGACATTGAGGACATCATTCTGGTGGGCGGACAAACCCGTATGCCCAAGGTGCAGGATAAGGTCAGGGAGATTTTCGGCAAGGAACCGCGCAAGGACGTCAATCCGGACGAAGCGGTTGCGGTCGGCGCTGCCATTCAGGGCGGTGTGCTGCAGGGCGCAGTGAAGGACGTGCTGTTGCTGGACGTTACTCCGTTATCGCTGGGTATCGAGACGCTTGGCGGCGTAATGACCAAACTGATCCAGAAAAACACCACCATTCCCACCAAGGCGCAGCAGGTATTTTCGACTGCGGAGGAAAACCAGACCGCGGTGACGATTCATGTGCTGCAAGGTGAGCGGGAGATGGCCTCCGGTAACAAGAGTCTGGGTCAATTCAATCTGAGCGACATTCCGCCCGCGCCACGCGGCATGCCGCAAATCGAGGTGGCATTCGACATTGACTCCAATGGCATACTGCACGTATCGGCCAAAGACAAGGCTACCGGCAAGGAAAATAAAATCAAGATTCAGGCAAGCTCCGGTTTGTCGGATGAAGAGGTGCAGCGCATGGTCAAGGATGCCGAGGCGCATGCCGAGGAGGACCACAAAACGGTAGAGCTTGTCACCGTCCGCAATCAGTGCGATGCGATGATTCATTCGGTGAGAAAAACATTGAAGGAGCATGGCGAAAAATTGGACGACGATGAAAAGTCCAAAATAGAAGGTGCGCTGAAGGATGCGGAAGAAGCATTGAAATCCGATAGCAAGGACGTCATCGAGGCCAAAACTCAAGCACTGGCCGAGGTGTCGCATAAACTGGCGGAGAAGATGTATTCCCAGGAGCAGGCCCAGCAGGCCCAGCCCGGCGCAGAGTCCGGCCAGCAGGGCGGCGGCGAAAAACCCGTGGAAGGCGAAGTAGTGGATGCCGAGTTTGAGGAAGTAAAGAACAAGAAGTAAGCAGGGGCGCACCAAAGCTGAAGCGCAGAGATGCGGAGAAGAGGTTGAACGTCTTCGGTGCATCCTGCGTTTTGGCGTTCATTGGAGAAGCAAGCATCGAGCGTTGAATGATCCTCTACGCTTCCAATTTTCAAGAAAACCTATATGAGCAAACGCGATTACTATGAAGTGCTGGGCATTGACCGCGACAGCAGCGAAGAGGACATAAAAAAAGCCTATCGCAGGCTTGCGATGAAACACCATCCAGACCGAAATCCGGATAATCCCAAATCGGAGGATCACTTCAAGGAAGCAAAAGAAGCTTACGAAATACTTGCAGATCCGAAGAAGCGGGCCGCGTATGACCAGCACGGACATGCCGGCGTGGATCCGAACATGGCAGGAGCAGGCGCCCAAGGGTTTGCCGACGCATTTGGCGACATATTCGGTGACCTCTTCGGTGGGCGCGGAGGACACGCAAATGTTTATCGTGGCGCGGATCTACGCTATAACCTGGAAATTTCGCTGGAACATGCCGCACGCGGAACGGAAACCAAGATCCGTATTCCCACCATGGATACGTGCGGAACCTGCCATGGCAGCGGGGCAAAACCTGGCACTTCGCCGGTCATGTGTCCTACTTGTAACGGCCATGGACAGGTAAGAATGCAGCAGGGGTTTTTCTCCATTCAACAAACGTGCCCCAAATGCCATGGCAGCGGCAAATTTATCTCGAGTCCCTGTATTACATGCGGCGGCGCGGGAAGAGTCAAACACCATAAGACCCTGGCGGTAAAAATTCCCGCCGGGGTGGATGAAGGTGACCGCATCCGTTTATCCGGAGAAGGCGAGGCAGGCGTCAACAATGGCCCCCCTGGGGATTTGTATGTTGTCATCCATCTGTCGCCTCACGCGGTCTTTCAGCGCGATCACAACGACTTGCACTGCGAAATGCCTGTAAGTTTCACCACCGCCGCGCTGGGGGGGGAAATCGAAATCCCCACGCTTGAGGGCCATGCCAAAATCAGGATACCGCCGGAAACCCAGAGCGGGAAAATATTCCGTCTCCGTGGGAAGGGCATCAAGGGCGTGCGCAGCAATGCTCAAGGCGATTTATTGTGTCATGTGGTCGTGGAGACACCGGTCAAACTCACCGCCCGCCAGAAGGAATTGTTGCAGGAATTGGAGGCACTCAATCAGGAAGACGGTTCCCGTCATAGCCCCCGCGCCAAGTCCTGGATGGACAAGGTGCGGGAATTCTTTGCGGAGTAAGTCTTGTTCCGGCAGTTGCGGTAATTGCAGCCGGTAGCAACTTGAAGTTGATTTGGAAGACCGTATCACTTCATATCGGCTACGTGCAAAGAGCGTAGTACGACATCAATGAAAACCCCAAAAAGAATTGAACCGCTGATCCAGGATGGCCTTGTCGATGAGGTCATCCGTCAGCTGATGAGCGGCAAGGAAGCCACTGTCTATGTAGTGCGCTGCGGTGACGAGATACGTTGCGCGAAAGTTTACAAAGAGGCCAATAAGCGCAGCTTCCGCCAGAGCGTGAATTACACCGAAGGCCGCAAGGTAAAAAACAGCCGTCGGGCGCGAGCCATGGAAAAAGGCACCCGCTATGGACGCAAAGCGCAGGAAGAAGCCTGGCAAAATGCCGAGGTGGACGCCTTGTACCGTCTGGCTGCTGCGGGTGTTCGCGTGCCCAAGCCGTATAACTTCCATGAAGGCGTGCTGCTGATGGAATTGCTGACGGACAGCGAAGGCAACGCCGCGCCGCGGCTCAATGATCTAACGTTCACCGCCGAACTGTCGCGCGAATATCACCGCATATTGATCACACAGGTGGTGCGCATGCTCTGCGCGGGGATCATTCACGGAGATCTGTCAGAGTACAACGTGCTGGTCGACAGCACGGGCCCCGTCATCATCGATCTTCCCCAGGCCATCGACGCGGCGGCCAATAACCAGGCTTTGAAAATGCTGCTGCGGGACGTCGAAAATCTGGCTGCGTACTTTGGCCGCTTTGCGCCCGAGTTGCTGGCCACCGACTATGGCAGGGAGATATGGTCCCTCTACGAAAGCAGTCAACTGCGCCCGGACAGCGTCCTCACTGGCTGTTTCGAGCGAATTGAGAACCCGGTCGATATGAATAGTGTCATGCGCGAAATCAAGGATACGCTCAAGGAAGAAGAGGCGCGGCAGCTTTATCGTTCCTTACGATTACGTCAATAACATGATATGACAATGACAGGGGCGCCCTTGCGACCCTTCAGACACCGTTGCTCTGCTTCAGGGGTTATCAACCGGCTGGTTTAGCCGTTTTCAGCCTCTCGCCTTGGACGATATCGCCATCCAAATAGAACCACTGCCCGGTCTCGCGCACGAACCGGCTGATTTCATGCAAACGATGTGCGCGCCCGCCCACCTTGTAGCGTGCCACAAATTCCACCACCGCATGGTCCGGCTCCAGCTGTTCATGCCGCCGCACTTCCAGCCCCACCCAATTGCGGTGCAGTTCGTTCGTCAGTTCAAGTGAAACCGGACGTGTACTGTGATGCCAGGTCGCCAGCAGATAATCTTTACGACCGAGGGCGTATGCCATATAGCGGGAACGCATCAGCGCTTCAGCAGTGGGAGCAGCTTCGCCATCATCCAGATAGCGGCCGCAGCAGTCGATATATTCTTTGTTGCTGTCAGCGTAAGGAGGACATCGCCCGGTTCCCGATGGTTTCGCCGTTACTCCTGCGCAGCCGCACGGGCCGCGCATTGTTTCGTATCCATGGAAACAAGACCCGGTTGAGCGTTTTCGATTGTAATTCTTCCGATAGTTGCGATATGAACACACGAGAACAGCTGTTATACCTGCCACAGCGGCGGCTCATCCATCAGTGCGATCTGTTCGCGCAGTTCAAGAATGCGATCCTGCCAATAGCGCTGAGTGTTGAACCACGGGAACGCCTGCTTGAAGGCGGGATCATCCCAGCGCTGCGCGAGCCAGGCCGCATAATGGATCAGGCGCAGTGTGCGTAGCGCCTCGATCAAATGCAATTCACGTTCGTCAAAATCGCAAAAATCCTCATATCCGGACAGCACATCGGTCAACTGCCGTATCATGTCGGCGCGCTCGCCCGACAATAACATCCACAAGTCCTGAACGGCGGGCCCCATGCGGCTGTCGTCAAAATCCACGAAATGCGGACCTTCGTCCGTCCACAGCACATTGCCCGCATGGCAGTCGCCATGTAGTCGCAATTCGCGCACTTCGCCCACACGTGCAAAGCAGTGGCGCACGCCATCCAGCGCCTGATTCAACGCGCTGCGATAGGCCGCCTCGAGATCAGCCGGGATGAATTCATGCGCCAGCAGATAGTCGCGCGGCTGCTCACCGAAGCTGGCGATATCGAGCAAGGGGCGTTCGCGAAACGGCTTGAGTGCTCCAATGGCGTGGATGCGTCCCAAGAAGCGCCCCATCCATTCCAGCGTATGGCGGTCTTCCAGTTCGGGCGCACGGCCACCGCGTTTTGGAAAAACAGCGAAGCGGAATCCCTCAAAATGGTGCAGGGTTTTTCCATCCAGCATTAACGCGGGTACGACAGGAATTTCGCGCTCGGCCAATTCCTGAACGAATGCGTGTTCTTCCAATATCGCGGCATCCGTCCAGCGTCGGGGACGATAGAATTTTGCCACCAGCGGCGTGCCCTCTTCCAAGCCGATCTGGTAGACACGGTTCTCGTAGCTGTTGAGCGCCAGCAGGCGGCCATCGCTGCGGAAGCCCACGCTTTCCACTGCGTTCAACACGCTATCGGGGGGAAGTGTTGAAAAATCTTGGGGCGGCGGACTGCTCGTTTTTATCACCGCCAATGACTCAAAGTGAAGTGCCCTTGCGTTTTCGTATTTCAGCGGGTGGGGCTGCATACTGTCAGTTTTTCAGATCCGAACGACTATACTATAAACGGCTGCGCGGTGGGTCATTCGCGATATTCGGAATGACTTTCTACCATTCGCCGCGCAGCACTTTTTCCGCCCAGAACAATCCCGAAACAGATTTGTTATCGGTAATTTTCCCTTCCCTTACCCATTCCAGGGCCGTTGCCAGCGTTAGCGTAAATACCTCCAGATGCTCTCCGTCATCGAGACTGGCGCCTTTGAAGGTGAGTTCTTCCGCAAGGTAATAGATCAGCTTCTCGTCCGAATAACCGATACAGGGATGAAGGGTGGTGAGATAACGCCAGTTTTTTGCCGTATAACCGGTTTCCTCCAGCAACTCCCGTTGAGCGCACAGTAGCGGCTCTTCGCCACAATCTATTTTTCCGGCGGGAAGTTCGTAGAAATCCCGATGCAGGGGATAGCGATGCTGACGCTCCAGCACCAGTTCACCGTTGCCGAGCAACGGTAGGATAACCACCGCGCCAGGGTGGATAATGTATTCTCGCACTGCTATTTTTCCGTCAGGCAGACGAGCCTGATCCGCGCGCACATGCAGAAGTTCACCATCGTAGACATTCTGGCTGCTGACGGTTGTTTCGGTGAGGTCGAGAGCTGGTTTAGACATGAGAAAGACGCATTTCCGATAGTGCGAACAGGCAATATCCTTAACGGGCGCCGCTTGTTCTGCCTGGTCGTTACATCCGGATTTGCTTATGGCAAAAAACTTGCATTGGATTATACACTCGTGCAGCGGGCGGCGATTCACTCATCGTTCTGGTTAATCACACGGGAGGAAGGAAACCATGCGCTGAAACAGCTGCCTTTGCCCAATTCGCTATCGATTTCCAGCCTTGCCTGGTGGCAAGTCAGAACGTGCTTGACAATGGCAAGCCCGAGGCCGGTACCGCCGGTTTCACGCGAACGTCCGCGATCTACGCGATAGAACCTTTCTGTCAGCCGGGGTATATGCTCGGGTTCAATGCCTATGCCTGTGTCCTGTACGGAAAATACACCCTCGCCATCGCGAATCGCCCAGTTCAAGGTAATATCGCCGCCACTGACGGTATAGCGTATGGCATTGCTGATAAGATTACTGAAAGCGCTGCGTAATTCGTCGGCGTTACCCTGCAATTTTGTAGCGGTATCGATATTGAGAATGATACGGTGACGCCCCGCACTCAGGGATTTGGCTTCATCATATAGCTGGCGCAACATTTCAGGAACGTCGACGTTTTCATCGCGAATCAGGTTTTCGGTATCCTCCAGCCGTGACAGCATCAACAAATCTTCCACCAGACTCTGCATGCGCCGGGTCTGGTCGGTCATCAGCGTTAGTGCCCATTTACGTGTTTCAGGATCTGAATGATCTTCGTCCGACAGCGTCTCGAGAAATCCGCCGATCACTGTCAGCGGCGTGCGCAATTCATGCGAGACATTGGCCACAAAGTCCCGGCGCATGGTCTGAATTCGTTCAAAACGGGTCACATCACGGCTAAGGAGCAGTTTCTGTTTATCACCGTAGGGCACGAACTGTAGCGACAGAGTCAGTCCCTGATGCCGGGGTTGCCTGATGATCAGTGGTTCGGTGTAATCCTGGGCAGCCAGGTATTTGGCGAACTGCGTTTGGCGCACCAGGTTGGTGATATGCTGCCCGGCGTCAAGATGGGAATCTATGCCCAAGTGTTTTTCGGCGACAGGATTGCACCATTCGATACGGTCCATTTCATCCATGATCACCACACCCTCCGGCATGGCCGAAGTGGCGCGCCGCAGACGCTCCAGCGCGGAACTGATATGCTGATGGCTTTGTCTCTGATCACGCACGAGGCGGGACAGGCGCGCAAAGACGTCTCCCCATTTGCCCGAACTATCCGGGAATGCAGATTCCCCCGTTTGCAGCCACTTATCCAGGATTGTCAGCTGGCGCCAGTGATGAATGACCAGCAGCAGCAGCGCGACATTATAAAATACCAATGTCGTGATAGGGCCCAGCGTGACCAGGAGTACCCCGGTTACAACCGTAATCAGGATAAGCGTGGGCAAACGCTCCCGGAAGGGCTCCCAGAAACCGGGCACGCGAGTTATTTGGAAGAATGAAGCTTAATCATTATTTTTCTGTTATCCCATGCTTGCCGTCAATAATGCGGAGAAGCGATAGCCGGACCCTCTCACAGTCTGCACCAACCCATCCTTGCCGACTACTTCCAAGGCCTTGCGTAACCGGCGGATATGCACATCCACGGTACGATCCTCAACAAATACATGGTCTCCCCACACCTGGTCGAGCAGTTGCGTTCGGGTATACACTCGTTCGGCGTGCGTCATAAGAAAATGCAGCAATCGGAATTCGGTAGGTCCCAGCGCCACTTCAGTGTCATTGGCCGTTACGCGATGAGCAGCCGAGTCGAGCCGCAACCCGCCAATCTCGACCATGTCATCGGCCGCTTCCGGGGAGCGCCGGCGCAGCACTGCCTTGATCCGTGCGAGTAGTTCACGTGGCGAAAAAGGCTTGGTGATGTAATCGTCCGCACCGATTTCCAGACCTGACACCTTGTCGCTTTCTTCAGCGCGAGCTGTAAGCATGATAATGGGGATTGTTTTAGTACGCGTCGTTCGCCGCAATACGCGGGCAAATTCGACACCGCTCATTCCCGGCAGCATCCAGTCAAGGAGCACCAGGTCGGGCAGAGCATCATTCACGATTTCCATGGCTTCTTCCGCATTCCTTGCGGAAAAAACCACATGCCTGGCTTGCCGCAGGCTGTACGAGATCAATTCCTGGATCGCCGGTTCGTCTTCCACTACCAGTATTGTTGCTGCCATCGGCCTAATCCCTCTAATCCTTTAAAATCTTCTTCGGGTTTGATTTTCCTTAATATTGCGATGATATGTAAACAGTATTGCGGTTTTGTGACATTTGCAAGTCTCGATCAGCAAAAAAGTAGGACGAATCTCAGTCTTATCATAATGTTTCGACCGAACGATGGGAATCAAGCTCTACAAGATCAGGATTACCCGATAATCGTTGACATTGGTCCGAGTGGGTCCAGTCACGACCAGATCGCCGAGCTGATGAAAGAAAGCATAAGTGTTATGGCCGGCGAGCAGGGCTGAGGCGTTAATGCCCATTTCCTTTGCCCGACGCAACGAATCAGGAAGGGCGACCGCTCCGGCATTGTTTTCCGTGCCGTCTATGCCGTCGGTATCGCAGGCAAGGGCATAAGTATTCTCAACGCCTGCAAGCCGGACGGCGAGTGACAGCAAAAATTCGGTATTGCGTCCACCCTTCCCATTTTGCCCAATGTGCCCACCATGGGCGCCACGTCTATTTTCACGCAATGTTACCGTTGTCTCACCGCCCGAGATCAGCGCCATAGGGGGTTTCCATGGCTGTCCATATTGACGGACCTCTTTCACCAGGGCAGCGAAGACGCTGGCGACATCGCACGCCTCGCCGGTAACGGAGTCGCCCAGTATGACAGCGGGAATGCCTTGCGTGTGAAAATATTCTGCAGCCGCCAGCAGCGAATCGTGTGCGGTAGCGATCACTCTATTTTCAACGTGATCGAAAGTAGCGTCGCCAGGTTTGGGCGTCTCGTTGAGCTTGCCCTGAGCACCGGCCAGCAATATTTCCATGATGGCGGGAGGCGCATGTACGCCGTAATATTCGATAATTGCCAAGGCATCCAGGTACGTAGTCGGATCAGGTGCACACGGGCCGGATGCGACATAAGTCGGATCGTCCCCGGTCACGTCTGAAATTATCAATGCAAGCACCGGCGCTCGGCCTGAAGCCGCAAGCCTTCCGCCCAGAAGAGCGGAAAGATGTTTGCGTACCGTGTTGATTTCCTGAATTGTCGCGCCGCAGCGAAGCAGTTCCATGGTGACGTTTCGGAGATCGTTCAGCGATACCCCTTCGACCGGCAGCGATAGCAGACTGGAACCCCCGCCGCTCAGCAGGCATAGAAGCAAATCATCAGGGCCAAGTTTATTTACCTCTGCCTGAATAGCGCGTGCGCCTTTCTCGCCCTGTTCGTCGGGTAAGGGATGCCCTGCTTCAACTACGGCGATCTTCTGGAGAGGCAGGCCGTGGCCATAGCGGGTGAGAACAATGCCGTCTAATCCCGTATTTTCTGGCCAATGGTTTTCCACTGCCAGCGCCATCGCGGCAGCGGCTTTGCCTGCACCGACTACCAGCGTGCGGCCGGCAGGCGATCTGTGAAGCAAATCGGCTGGGAGGTGGCGGGGCACGATATGTAGCGGATCGGCTGCGGCGAGTGCGGCGTTGAAGCTGCCAAGCAGCAGTCGGCGGGCATACTCACCGGCGTTCATATCGCCATCTTTTCGGTCACGAGCCAAGTATGGTTTTCAGATAATGGCCGGTAAAGCTCTTCTCGTTCGCTGCGATTTCCTCCGGCGTGCCTTCGGCTATGATCTCTCCGCCGCCTTCGCCGCCTTCGGGGCCAAGATCGATAATCCAGTCGGCAGTCTTGATGACGTCCAGGTTGTGTTCGATTACTACTACGGTATTGCCGTGGTCTCGCAGCCGATGCAGCACTTTCAGCAGCAGATCGATATCCTGGAAATGAAGACCGGTAGTGGGTTCGTCGAGAATGTAGAGGGTGCGGCCGGTATCGCGTTTGGAAAGTTCCAGCGAGAGCTTTACCCGTTGGGCTTCGCCACCGGACAGCGTGGTTGCGGACTGGCCCAGGGTGATGTAGCCAAGGCCGACATCCAGCAGGGTTTGCAGTTTACGCGCGACAACCGGTACGGCGCTGAAAAACTCATGCGCCTGTTCCACCGTCATTTGCAAAATTTCGTTGATGTTTTTTCCCTTGTACTGAATCTCCATCGTTTCGCGGTTATACCGCTTGCCATGGCAGACGTCGCACGAGACATATATGTCGGGTAGAAAATGCATTTCGACCTTGATCATGCCGTCGCCCTGGCAGGCTTCGCAGCGGCCCCCTTTGACATTAAACGAGAATCGGCCAGGCCCGTAGCCGCGCTCGCGCGCCTGAGGCACTCCCGCAAACAACTCCCGAACCGGGGTAAACAGGCCGGTATAGGTGGCCGGATTCGAGCGTGGCGTGCGCCCGATGGGACTTTGGTCCATGTTGATGACCTTGTCGAAAAAAGCCAATCCATCCAGACTCTGATACGGGGCGGGCTCCGCGGCGCTGCCATAGAGATGACGCGCCGTTGCATGGTAGAGGGTTTCGTTGATGAGCGTCGATTTGCCGGAGCCGGATACGCCGGTTACGCAAACGAACAATCCCACAGGCAGGCTGAGGTTGGCGTTCTTCAGGTTATTGCCGGATGCACCTTCAATTTTGAGCCAGCGATCGTTTTTCGGTTTCGTTCGTTTTTCCGGCAGCGCGATGGTCAATTCACGGGAAAGATACTTCCCGGTGAGAGAGTTGGGATTTTTCTGGATAGCCTCAGGCGTACCCTGCGCAATGACTGATCCGCCATGCTCGCCCGCGCCGGGCCCCATGTCTACCACATGGTCGGCGGTAAGTATGGCGTCCTGATCATGTTCCACCACGATAACGCTGTTGCCAAGGTCGCGCAGGTTCTTGAGCGTTTCCAGCAAGCGTGCGTTATCCCGTTGGTGCAGGCCGATTGAGGGCTCATCCAGCACATACATGACACCCGTCAGCCCTGATCCGATCTGGCTGGCGAGGCGAATGCGCTGGGACTCGCCGCCGGACAGGGTATCGGCGGAACGGTCCAGCGACAAATAATCCAGTCCGACATTGTTGAGGAATAATATGCGGCTGGAAATCTCCTTGACGATCTTTTCCGCAATGGCGAATTTGTGCCCCGTCAGTGTTACCTGATCGAAAAAAGCCTTGGCCTCCTTCAGAGGCAGTGCGTTGATTTCATAAATCGCCTGACCCCCTACCCGAACATGGCGAGCTTCGCGGCGCAGCCGGGTACCCGCACATTCCGGACATGCCTGGGAATTGAGGTATTTTGACAGCTCTTCACGCACGGCAAGCGACTCGGTTTCCTTGTAGCGCCGCTCCAGATTGGGAACGATGCCTTCAAACGTATGCTTCCGATAGTTGCGGGTACCACTTTCGTTCAAATACGAGAATACGATCTTTTCCTTGCCCGATCCGTTCAGGATGATGTCCTGGATATTCGAAGGCAACTGCTCAAAAGGTACCTCCAGATCAAAATGGTAGTGGGTGGCAAGACTCGCAAGCAACTGGTAATAAAATTGGTTACGCCGATCCCAACCTTTGATCGCGCCGGAAGCCAGGGATAAATGCGGGAAGGCGACTACGCGCTTGGGATCGAAGAAAGTGATTTTCCCCAGACCATCGCATTTGGGGCAGGCGCCCATCGGGTTGTTGAAAGAGAATAAGCGCGGCTCCAGTTCCGGCAGGGAATAGCTGCATATCGGGCAGCTGAACTTGGCAGAAAAAAGGTGCTCCTGGTCAGAGTCCATTTCCACCGCTAAAGCGCGTCCGTCCGCGTGCCGCAGTGCTGTTTCGAATGACTCTGCCAATCGCTGCTTGGACTCGGGTGAAACTTTGAGCCTGTCCACCACGACCTCCACGGTATGCTTTTTGTTTTTTTGCAATTTCGGCAGCGCATCGATTTCATATACTTTACCGTCGACCCGCAGCCGCACGAAGCCCTGCGCGCGCAATTCATCGATTAAATCCATTTGCTCGCCTTTGCGTCCCACCACCAGCGGTGCAAGTATCATCAGTCGGGTGTCCGGCGGCAACTGCTGCACATGATCGACCATTTGCGAAACGCTTTGCGCCGTCAGCGTGATGCCATGCTCTGGACATTGCGGATCGCCCACCCGTGCGAACAGCAGACGCATGTAATCGTGTATTTCAGTAACGGTACCGACCGTAGATCGGGGATTATGAGAGGTCGCTTTTTGTTCGATGGCGATGGCGGGGGATAAGCCCTCTATCAGATCGACGTCGGGTTTTTCCATCAATTGCAGGAATTGACGCGCATAGGCGGAGAGCGATTCCACATAGCGCCGCTGACCTTCCGCGTACAGCGTATCGAACGCGAGTGAAGACTTGCCCGACCCGGATAAACCGGTGATCACTATCAGCGTGTTTCGCGGTAAATCAAGATTGATGTTTTTGAGATTGTGCGTGCGTGCACCACGAATTTTTATGAATTCCATTGCTTGCTTCCATGTGGGTGCTCACGGCTCCCCAAGGCACAGACGCCAAGGCACAGACGTATGCAGGCTGCCCCAAAAACAACTGAGACAACCTGAGGCTGAGGCTACCTGAGAACCGGTCAAACCTGTTAATATACGCAACTTTCCGCGTTTCCCCAATCTGATTCATGTCGTCCTCCCTTCCGCACGAGAAAATGTCACCGATAGAGTTGCGCGCGACCGCCGGTCTCGCCGGCATCTATGGGTTGCGCATGTTGGGGATGTTCATCATTCTGCCCGTCTTCGCGTTTTATGCCGAGCATCTGCCGGGCGGCAGCAACTATACGCTGGTGGGTATTGCGCTTGGGGCGTACGGATTGACTCAGGCGATACTGCAAATTCCTTTCGGCTGGCTATCGGATCGGTTCGGGCGCAAGCCCGTCATATACGTTGGCCTGATTCTGTTCGCCATCGGCAGTTTTATCGCTGCATCCGCCACTGATATCTACGGTGTAATTTTTGGCCGCATCATTCAAGGAGCGGGTGCGATTTCAGCCGCGGTGATGGCGCTTGCCGCCGATCTCACCCGCGAGGAGCATCGCACCAAGGCAATGGCTGCGATCGGGATGACCATAGGTGCAACCTTTGCAGTCTCCTTAATTGTCGCGCCGGCGCTAAATCGTTTAATCGGGGTACCAGGCATTTTTGTCATGACAGGGGTGCTGGCGCTACTGGCGATGGCAGTGGTTTCCAGAATCGTTCCCGATCCGGTGATCAGCCGCTTTCACTCCGATACCGAAGCATCGGCAGGACGATTCCATAATGTATTGCGTGATCCACAACTGCTGCGCCTGGATTTCGGTGTCTTTGCTTTGCATGCGGTCTTGATGGCGCTATGGCTGGTGGTACCGCTGTCGTTGCGTACGGCTGGTCTGGCGGCAGACCATCACTGGCAGGTATATCTCCCGGTACTGCTCATCTCCATGATAATGATTATCCCAGTCATCATTTATGGCGAAAAGAAGGCAAAACTCAAACAAGTATTCGTCATTTCGATTGCCGTCCTGCTGGTGAGCCAGGTATTGCTGGCGTATACATCCGATTCATTATGGGGCACCGCAACGGCACTGCTGGTGTTCTTTGCCGCCTTCAACCTGCTGGAAGCCACGTTGCCCTCGCTCATCTCCAAGATTGCACCGGTTGGCGCAAAAGGCACGGCCATCGGTGTCTATAGCAGTGTTCAATTTCTTGGTGCATTTGTCGGCGCAACCGCGGGCGGCTACCTGTATCAGCACCATGGCGGCACCGCACTGTTTGCTTTCTGTGGCATCCTTTTGGCATTATGGCTGATGTTTGCGCTCACCATGAAAGCGCCGGCCGCGGTGCGCACCAGAATGTACCATGTGCAGGAAATGGATACGGGTAAGGCCACAGGGTTATCCCGTCAATTAGCCGCGCTGCCCGGTGTGCATGAGGCCTTGGTGCTCGCGAGCGAAGGCGTGGCGTACCTGAAAGTGGATATGAGCGGTTTTGATGAACAAGGCGTTGTTCAATTATTGGGGGGAGAAGCTTAAATGGCATCAGTCAACAAAGTAATACTCATCGGCAACCTCGGCAAAGACCCCGAGACTCGTTATATGCCAAACGGCGATGCGGTGACAAACATCACTCTGGCTACCACGGAAACGTGGAAAGACAAAAACGGTGAAAAGCAGGAAAAAACCGAATGGCATCGCGTCACTTTTTATCGCAAACTCGCCGAAATAGCCGGCGAATACCTTAAAAAAGGCCGTCCGGTTTATGTTGAGGGACGGCTGGAAACGCGTAAATGGACCGACAAGGCGGGCGTTGAGCGTTACACCACCGACGTTATTGCCACCGATATGAAAATGCTGGGCAGCAAACCCGGCAGCGGCAGTTATGAAGGAGCGGATAGGGAGGAGGGCGGTTTTGCGCCGAGTCCATCCAGTAGTAAAGCCCCTGCCAGAAGCAGCAGCGGGTTTGATGATATGGATGATGATATTCCGTTTTAAAGTACACCTAGTAAAGATTAGTAAACAGAGCTCACGGTTAAACTCGGCGTCTAATTTGCGTTGTCTTTGGATGAGCAGGAATAGCTTGTTACGAAGTGACATTTCCATTCACTCTCTGGCTTATATAGTTATGGGGGAATCGGTCGTAAAAAACGTTGATATACTTTTTTTCCGCTGAACGCCTTCTTTACCAAACATGACAATCGCCGAGATTAACCCAATCAAACTGTCATCTCTCAGAAAAGACATGAAGAACCTGCTGCTGCTTCTTGTCACACTGTTCGCATTTACCGGCGCAGCTTATGCGGTCGTCAATATCAATACTGCAACTCAAGCCGAGCTTGAAACACTTCAAGGGATAGGCCCGGCCAAAGCGAAGGCCATAATCGATCATCGAAAGAAAAAAGGGTCGTTCAAGTCACCGGGCGACCTGGAAAATGTCAAGGGCATTGGTCCGGCAACAATGAAACGGCTTCGCAAGGATATTGCTGTTGGCGGGACCACAGCGGTCAAGAAGGAAAATAAGCCCGTTCCCAGGTAACGACCAAATGCATTGGTAGGATGGAGGCTGCAAGCCGCAATCTGCAATCCATCGTATCAGGGATCGATGGGTTGTGCTTCGCTCCATCCATCCTGCTAATTCCATCGTAGACGTCGCTCAAGCCGGAACGTATGCGATAATCCGGCATAATCCTCTGCAAATTACGTCGTCATGTACAAAACCATAGAAGATTTTGTCGGCAACACGCCGCTGGTAAAACTCAAGCACTTGCCGGGGAATACCAGCAATGCCGTCCTCGTCAAGTTGGAGGGCAACAATCCGGCAGGTTCGGTGAAAGACCGTCCGGCATTGTCGATGATTACGCGTGCGCAAGAGCGCGGGGATATCAAGCCGGGCGATACGCTGATAGAGGCCACCAGCGGCAACACCGGCATCGCGCTTGCGATGGCCGCGGCGGTAATGGGTTATCCGATCGTGCTGGTGATGCCGGAGCACCTGAGCATAGAACGGCGGCAATCGATGAAGGCGTTCGGCGCGGAAATCATACTGACCTCAAAAGAGGGGAGCATGGAAGAAGCGCGGGATGTAGCCGAGCGCATGCGTGATGAGGGGCGGGGGATCATTCTTGATCAGTTTGCCAGTCCAGATAACCCGCGAGCCCATTACGAAGGCACTGCTCCCGAAATCTGGCGAGATACCGGGGGGGGAATTACCCATCTGGTGAGCAGCATGGGTACCACCGGCACCATTATGGGTTGCTCCAGGTATTTCAAGGAAAAAAATCCGGCGGTTCAGATTATCGGTGTGCAGCCGGAAGAAGGTGCGCAGATTCCGGGCATCCGCAAGTGGCCGGAAGCCTATCTGCCAAAAATCTACGATGCCAATCGGGTAGACGCCATTATGCTCGTTTCTCAGGCTGAAGCCGAGGAAATGACCCGGCGGTTGGCGAGCGAGGAAGGAATTTTTGCCGGGATTTCGTCAGGAGGCGCGCTGGCGGCGGCGCTCAAGATTTCGGACGAAGTGGAAAATTCTACGATTGTCTCAATCGTTTGCGATCGGGGCGATCGTTACCTTTCCACAGGGGTTTTCCCAGCCTGATCATGGAGTCGGCGCCCTCCCTGCGAGCCACGGCGGGGAAAACGGCCATGGCTCGCTCGACAGCTGTATGACCGGAATACCACGCACTGCCAGGAGCGCTATGCGAGCTGCCCGAGTCGTGTTTAGCCGAGCCAACCATGATAAAGCTGCTCGTCATCATATTGCCAGTGTTCCTTGCTGCTACCTTTTCCGCACATGCGGATCCTGCAATTACCCTTTCTGTCGATGACGTTCGAAGTCCCGTTTTAAATGCCAAAGGGATTCAAGCCAGCCTGACAGGTCCAAAAGCATCATTGCTGGAAGTGCAGTTGGGCGAAGTCGCAGTACAGAGAAAGGTTTGGCGTGATTTGCGCTTTTCCTGCCACAAGTTTCAGGTTGCCGACGGTTTGATCCGTTGTGATGAGGGTGTGCTGAGGCTTGCCAGTTCGGCACCGTTACCTGTGTCATTCCGGTTTTCTTCCCGCCATAAGACTCTCGACATAAAAATCCGGACTGCATCCAATGAGGGCAGCGAGGACTGGAGGCTATCTGTGCAGTGGGGAAAGCCCATTTGGGAGGGTATGCTGACCATTGCAAACGGGGGCGCCGCGCGTATTGCAGAATTTGTGCCGATTGGTGAAAAAGAAATTTTACCTACCCCCGTCACGGGAAAGGGAAAGATCAATGGCGCCATCAAACTGCATGGCGATGCGGGCGGTCTTGCTGGAATTGAAGCGGACCTGGCGGTGGATGGGCTGTCATTCAGCGATGCCAGCGGTTTGCACGCCGGCGAGGATATTAGCGGCCAAATCAACGCAAAGGCCCAGCGCGAGGGCAGCGAGAAGGCTCCTTTATGGAAATGGCAGGCGGATGCGAGCTGGCCGCGCGGCGAGGTGTTCTGGCAGCCGCTTTATTTCGCGGGCCAGGGTCAGCGTTTGAGCGCGAGTGGAGAACTGAATGAAAACATCATCCGCATTCTCGACGGCAAACTTGTGCTCTCGGGTATCGGCGAGGTGGATTTATCGGGTGTGATAGAGCGGCCAGCGAACACGGTGCGTGATTTCGATTTGAGCGCTGATAATCTGGAGTTATCCATGCTGTTCAGCCGGGTGCTGAAACCGTTTTTCGTGAATACTCCATTTGCCGAATTGAAAGCTGCCGGGCACGCGGGAATCAAATGGCGTTACCGGAACAGCGCCCACGAATTGCTTCATATCAATTTGCGCGATGTATCCGTGGAAGATGAGCGCGAGCGCTTTGCATTTCGCGGCGTTAATGCCCGTATTCCGTGGGAGGTGCAGGGAGCGGACAAGATCCACGAGCCGACGAAAGCGGATATCCATATCCAGGGCAGCGAGCTAGGTCGGATACCAATAGGCCAACTGCACATTCCGCTGGTAATGGACGGGTTGAATTTCAATATCCCGCGATTGACGATGCCTGTGCTTGACGGGGAACTTACTCTTGAGAACTTCAGCGCATCGCCGCAAGCCGACGGTAAGCTACAGGGCTGGCGATGGCAATTCAGTGGAGGGCTTTCGCCCGTATCCATGCAAAAGTTGACCGAAGCACTCGGTACGCAGCCGATGCAAGGCACGCTGTCGGGCGAAATACCCGTGGTAAGCTACAATGGCTCAACCGTCGAAGTGCAGGGCGCCCTGCTTTTCAAGGTATTTGACGGCACGGTATTGTTATGGAATCTGAAGGTGCTGGATCCCTTTGGACCCGCGGCATCACTCATGGCAGATGTGGATATGCGCAATCTCGATCTCGATCTGCTTACGGGTACGTTTTCGTTCGGCAAAATTCAGGGCCGCGTGGATGTCGCAGTGCATGATCTTGAGCTTTTTAACTGGAAACCGGTAAAGTTTGATGCAAGCCTCATGAGCAGTCCAGGCAATTATCCACGCCGCATCAGCCAGGCCGCAGTGCAGAATATCTCCTCTCTGGGAGGGTTTGGAGCTGCAGCCGCAATCCAGCGCAGTTTCCTGCATTTTTTTGATGATTTCGGTTACTCGAAAATTGGCTGGAGCTGTTCATTGCGCAACGGGACCTGCCGCATGGGCGGGATAGAGTCGGAGCCCTTGCAGCATGGTTACCTTATCGTCAAGGGTGGCGGAATTCCGGCTATTACGGTGATAGGCTATAATCGCGAGGTGGACTGGTGGGAATTGGTGAGCCGCCTTCAGCGGATCACTCACCCAGACGCCAAGCCTGTCTTTCAGTAGGGTATATATGAAGAATAATTTTTTTCACGCGGGCTTGCTCACGTTGGCCGGTTCGTTGCTAGCGGGATGCGTCACCATTAACATTTATTTTCCTGCGGCGGCTGCCGAAAAAGCAGCGGACAAGATAATAGAAGAAGTGTGGCAGCTGAAGAAACCCGAGGAGAGTGGAGGTACGGATAGATCCGCGCCTTCCGACGAACCGTCTTCCCAACCCGCCATACGGCCGCAGCAACCGCAACAGTAAAGGCGAATATCATGGGTAACCCAGTCGTTCTCTTCCGTTTGATGCTGCTGACGCTGTTGTCATTGATGCCGCTTCCTGGCTATACCCAGGCAAACATCGAAATCGATACCCCGGCGATTGCGAGTCTCAAGCAGAGCATGCAGCAGCGCCACAACCAGCTCGAGCCCTATTATGCGAAAGGTGCGATAGGGCTCACGCGTGATGGGCTTGTCGCCATGCACGACGCCACTGCGTTGCCATTATCGGCGCGCCAGCCCGTCAACGCCTTGATCGCCGCTGAAAACCAGGACAGAAACGCGCTTTACCGTGAAATCGCCCGCGCCAATAGCCATCCTGAATGGGAAGCGGATATTCGCTCCATTTTCGGCCAGCGGTGGATTGAATTGGCCCGGTCAGGGTGGTGGTATCAGAACGCAAGCGGCTCCTGGGTCAGGAAATAGACTCGCATCCCACAGCCTTGTAAACTCATCGCTCACAAATTCCCTTTGAAGCCCCTCTCGTGATACCCGTACTGGTTTTCGATATCGAAACCGTTCCCGATATTGAGGGATTGCGCAGGCTTTACAATCTCCCTCCGCAGCTTGCACCGGCCGATATTGCCGAGATGGCGTTTCAGTCCCGCCGCCAGGCTATCGGCAATGATTTTCTCCAATTGCATATACAGAGGATTGTGGCAATTTCCTGCGTGCTGCGTGACAAAAATGATTTTCGCGTTTGGTCCTTGGGGAATCCCTTGGATTCCGAAGCGGAACTCATCCGCCGTTTCTTCGAAGGGATAGAGAAATATACTCCTCAGCTGGTTTCCTGGAACGGCGGCGGCTTCGATCTGCCGGTGCTTCATTATCGCAGCCTGATCCATGGCCTTCAGGCGCGCCGCTACTGGGACATGGGTGATGATGACCGCGACTTCAAATGGAACAACTATCTTAGCCGCTACCATACGCGCCATCTCGACCTGATGGATATACTCGCGCTGTATCAGCCGCGCGCCAACGTGCCGCTGGACGAGTTGGTGAAATTGATGGGCTTTCCCGGAAAACTCGGGATGGACGGTTCTCAGGTGTGGAGCGCGTTCCAGAATGGCGAGATTGCCGCTATCCGCAACTATTGTGAAACGGATGTGGTGAATACCTATCTTGTATTTTTGCGCTTTCAGCTCATGCGAGGAGTTTTTGACAACGAACAGTATCAGCGCGAATGCGAGCTGGTGCGGCTCACCTTGAGCAAATCTACCGAACCTCACTGGCAGGAATTTCTCGGTCAGTGGTCCTATTTATCCGGCGAGAAAATACTTTGAACTTCGTCATTCCGGGCTTGACCCACTGCTGTCCGGAATAAATCTGTTGACAAATTCATGAGAACAGCCCTATCTGTACCTGTGCCAATTGTTCAAGCCGGGATCGTCGCCTTCGATATAAAGAAACGTCGATATCGGGACGCTGAAATAGCGTGGCGCGAATCAGGCACAGGCACTCCCATAGGCTCTGCTTCAAGCCCTGCACCTGTTTATAGAGCACTACCAGCAAATAGCTGATGAGCGCGGTCAATATCTGGATGCGCACGGCGTTTTCACTGCATCCGAGAAATTGCTTGATCTTCAAATGCTGTTTGATCCATTTGAAGAACAGTTCGACTTGCCAGCGACCCTGATAGCGCTGCGCAATTTCCAGTGCCGTGCTGCGCAGGTCGTTGGTCGCCAATATCAGGGGTATTGGCTTGTCGCATCTGGCAATACTGATGTAGCGCAGCGGCTTGTCGTAGAGGTTCACGCAGCCACCGCGTGGATGCTTGTGCTTGAAGCGCACGATCCGGTCCTGCAGCACGATGGGCGCAGCTTCCGGCGGGATAGGCAGTTCCTGCTCGACCCGTAACGCAGCATTGCGTTTGAAGCGGGTGACGAATTTTGCCCCTGCCGCATCGATCCGATGCCACCAGTTGTAGTCGCAGTAGCCTTTGTCAAACACATACAATGCCCCCTCCCGCAGTGGCACAGCGATAGCTTTTTCTACATCGTTGACGTTGGCAGCACTGAAGTCGTGCCAGACCGGCGCATGCGGCTCTGAAGCCAACAGCACGTGCAGCTTGATGCCTTGGGTATTGCGAGTGCGATTCTCCAATGTCCAGGTATCAAACTTTGCTCCTTTGAGTGTGATCGAGGTCGAATCCAGCAGATACAGCAATTGTTTGACCTGCTTGCGCATTTGCCGTGATGCCTGTCCCATCAGTAACTGCGCGGTGTCGGCAAACACCGCTTCCTTGCGCTTGCCGTTGGCATCAGCCAGGGTGGAGCGCTTGATGCAGCCGGTATCGAGGTGATAGTGGTGAGCAATGTGACTATTAAAACCCGCCTCCACTTGCCGCAGGCTGCCTGCTCCGCTTAATTGGCCATATACCATCGTCAGCAGTTGGTCCCAGCAACGGAATTTCTTGCTGTATTTGTCCGCTTGATGCTGCTCGACAATGCGATCGAACGCTCCACGCGATAACCCCTTCATTAATTCCTGAAATCGGCTTATCCTAAACATGGTTGCAGGTTTGGTTTTTAAGTTGGCAAACAGGGTTTTAACCCTTTAAACCAATGCCTGCAACCCTTTCCAGATTTATGGATAAATTTATTCCGGACAGCAGTGGGGCTTGACCCGGAATCCAGTCCAAACCAACAGTGGTATGCATTGCACGCCGCTGGATGCCGGTTTCCGCTGGCCGCTGGATACCAGCTTCCGCTGGTATGACGTTTGTACTGTCTGCCTGCCGGATCAATAGCCGATTTACGCTTGTTCCCGACTTCAGGAACGGTCTACCGCAAATATGCCTGCCCCCGTTGTCATCGAATCCCTTGATCAGGAAGGCCGTGGCGTTGCCCATGCGGAAGGCAAAGTCATTTTTATCGAGGGCGCGCTGCCGAGTGAACTGGTTACCTATAACGCATATCGAAAGAAATCAAGCTTTGAACTGGCACAGGTTGGGCGAATTCTCAAGCCTGGATTTTCGCGGGTAGCGCCACTATGCCGCCATTTTGGTGTATGCGGCGGATGCAGTCTGCAGCATATGGACGCTCGTTCGCAGGTGGCGGCGAAGCAGCGTGTTCTGGAAGATAATCTCAAGCATATCGGCAAGGTCGAGCCGGAACTGATATTGCCGGCTGTATATGGATCAGCATGGGGCTATCGATACCGCGCACGATTATCGGTGCGCTATGTCGCCAAAAAAAATGCGGTGCTGGTGGGCTTTCGCGAAAAGCGCAGCAGTTTCGTGGTCGACATGCAGGCTTGCGAAATCATGCCTTCGCGCATTTCACGGCTTATCATGCCTTTGCGGAAATTGGTGGAAAGCCTGTCTATCCGTCAACGTCTCCCTCAGATCGAAGTATCGCTGGGCGAGGATGTAGACGTGCTGGTTTTGCGCATTCTCGAACCGTTGACTCCGCAAGACGAAGCATTACTCAAGGATTTTTCCGATCAGCATCACATTCAGTTTTTCTTGCAGCCCGGCGGTCCCGAGACTGCCTATCCTTTTTATCCGAAAGACGCGGCTGAATTGAATTACACCCTGCCGGAATTCGATATCGTTATGCCGTTTAATCCTACCGAATTTACACAGGTGAATCCTTCCATGAATCGGGTACTGGTAAGGCGCGCGCTGAATCTGCTCGATCCTCAACCGGGGGAGCGCATTGCGGATTTATTTTGCGGATTGGGAAATTTCACTCTCCCGATCGCACGTCGCGGCGCGGACGTGGCAGGTTTTGAGGGAGGCGCGGCCATGGTTCGCCGCGCCAGCGAAAATTCGGAACGCAACGGGCTTGGGCGAAATACGCAATTCATCGAAACCAACCTGTTTGATATAGATGAAACCTGGATGCATAAGCAGGGGTATTTCGACAAGATGCTGATCGACCCGCCACGGGAAGGCGCAATCGCTGTGGTTACTTCCCTTGCAGAAGAAGAGATCAGGCCTCGGCGGATCGTTTATGTATCCTGCAATCCGGCTACGCTGGCCCGTGATGCAGGTGTACTGGTGCACCGAAACGGATATTCATTGAAGGCTGCGGGCATCGTAAACATGTTTCCTCATACCGCACATGTTGAATCCATTGCGCTGTTTGAGAAAGAAACTGTTGAGGCAAGAGAGCACAAATGAAAAAGGGCGGCTGTTGTCAGCCGCCCTTATCCTGCTTAACAAATGTTTCCAGCGTTAGTCTCTTTCACCTGAGAAAGCCAACAACAGGTGCAGCAAGCTGGTGAAAAGGTTGTACAGGCTGAGATAGATACCCATCGTCGCCATCACGTAATTGGTTTCCCCACCGTTAACGATCCGGCTTACGTCAAACAGAATAAAGCCGGAAAACAGCAGCACGGCAACTGCCGAGATGGCGAGTGAGGCTGCCGGTACGGCGAAGAACAGGTTAGCAACGGAAGCGATGATCAGCAGCACAAGCCCCACAAACAGGAAGTTCTGCATAAAGCCGAAATCCTTCTTTGTCACCGTGGCTATCCCTGCCAGCGTGAAGAAAATCATTCCGGTCCCTGCGGCAGCGGTTCCGATAATTTGTGCACCGTTCTTGAAATGAAGCGCATATTGCAGCATCGGGCCTAACCACCAGCCAGCGACGAAAGTGAACAAAAACAGCAGCGCGATCCCCATCATGCTGTTGCGTGTGGCGCTCACCCCAAACAGCAGACCCATCATGACCGCCAGCATTACCAGCGGACCCATGATCGGCGCTTGTGCGAGGAAAGCGAAATTGGTGCTCATCCCAATCATGGCGCCGAACAACGTCGGAATCATGGTCAAGCCAAGCATCCAGTAAGTATTGCGCAGAACCTTGTTGCGGCCGAGAGCAAGTCCCGTTTGCGCGCTCCGGCTGGAATATCGTAGTTCAGGTTGCATGACGTCTCCTTGGTTGACGAACTGATACGTGTGTAAGACTACTCATGTTTAGGGAAAGTTGCAATCGTAACATTTCAGGCGCGTCCTCTACTGGCAAAATAAGGCTCAAAAAGGTATTATTCCTCGCCTCAGCGTTAGGAGGCGTGGCCGAGCGGTTTAAGGCAGCAGTCTTGAAAACTGCCGTAGGGGCAACTCTACCGTGAGTTCGAATCTCACCGCCTCCGCCAGAATGACATCCGAACCCATCCGCCAACGTTCATAAGTACCTGAATTTCAGTAGCCTTTCCCCGCTTTATAGTCCGCAACAGTCCGGTAACATCCGCTTGAGTCCGAGCTGAAACCGTGGTAATTTACGTGGTAACAAACTTATCACATGAAATATTACCACGATGAGGAATTACCACGATGGCTACCAATTTGTTATCCGCTGCAGAGTGCAAGAATGCCACCAGCAATGGCGCGGGCATCCGTAAGTTGCACGATGGCGACGGCCTTTACCTATGGGTTTACCAGGACGGTCGTAAGTACTGGAGGATGCGCTACTGGCAGGCAAGTAAGGAGAAATCCCTCTCCTTGGGTGTATACCCCAAAGTAAGTTTGAGCGATGCGCGGAAAAAGCGCGATGAGCTACGCCAGCAACTGCAAGCGGATCTTGACCCTTCCGCCGAGCGCAAGGCCGCAAACCTGCGGAAAAAGTTGGCGGCGGAAAACTCCTTTGAAGCTGTGGCTCGCGAGTGGTACGGTAAGCAAGTGCATACTTGGGTGTCTCATCATGCCAGCGATGTAAAGCGCCGTCTGGAGAGCAATATCTTCCCTACCTTGGGCAAGCGTCCCGTCGGCGAGATTGAGGCGCCAGAACTGCTCCAGGCTATACGAAAGATAGAGGCACGCGGCGCATATGATCTTGCCCACCGTGTCTTGCAGGTATGCGGACAGGTATTCCGCTATGGCATTGCTACCGGGCGCTGCTCCCGTAACCTTTCAACCGATTTACGCGGTGCACTGACCCCTCACAAGAAACAGCATCAATCCGCGGTTCGTTCCGAGGAATTGCCGGAACTGTTAAGAGCGATTGCTGGCTATGACGAAATCGGCGACAAGCAAACCCGCCTTGCCCTTCAGTTGCTGGCGCAAACGTTCGTGCGCACCAATGAACTTATAGGCGCGGAGTGGGTAGAGTTCGATCTGGACAATGCCTTGTGGGTTATCCCTGCCGAGCGCATGAAGATGAAAGCCGAGCATATCGTCCCCCTATCAAAGCAGGCGCTCCCAATGCTGGCGGAACTCAAGGAGATATCTAGCGGCAGCCGCTTCGTATTCCCCGGGCGTAACCGCGACAAGCCCATCAGCAATAACACAATGCTATTTGCCCTGTACCGCTTGGGCTACAAGGGCAAGATGACTGGACATGGATTCAGGGCGGTAGCATCGACCATTCTTAATGAAACCGGCTTTAATCCTGACGTGATCGAGCGCCAGCTAGCCCACTGCGAACGCAACGAGGTGAGAGGCGCCTATAATCGGGCGGAGTATCTGCCCGAGCGTAAGCGAATGATGCAGCATTGGGCGGATTACCTGGACGGATTGGCCCACGGTGCGAACGTATTGCCGCTGCATGGCAAGGTTGCGTAGTTGTTGACAATCCTATTTATAGGAGCAATACTGTTCTTACCTCTGCAAATTCAGGGGCCGGGTTTGACAGCTCGGGAAACAAGGCGGACAACCGCCATCAAGCGGTTTTTTTACGCCCGTTAAACATGAACATGCGCTTTACGGGTGGCTCGTGTGGGAGGGAGAGATCCCTGCCGGTCCTTGTTCCGGTCTGTCAACCCGCACGTGTCCGCCCACCCATTTGACAGTGGGAGGCGGAAAAACTTAAATAACTTAACAAGGAGAAATACCATGCCTAAATCCGCCGGCACGTCCGTGTCATCAGAAATAGATTCCGTTTACCTCGAAGCAACATATTCCCCCGCTGACAGAAAGCTGCGTTTTTTTACGCCTGCCCCCGACCTAGACGTTAGCGAGAATCTTTTTAACCGCTTGATGGAAGCCGGGTTCAGATGGGACAGCAAGCATTATGTGTTTGTGGCTCCAATTAAGCGATCCGCGATCGAGCTTTTGATCAAGTTATGCGGAAAGATAGGAGATGAACGGATGGCCTAGTGCCTGGCAGGAAGGGGCTTCGGCCCCTTTTTAGTGCGCCTCAAACAGGAAGGAAATTCTAGAACATGACTGGTTACGTGCAAATTTGGAAGTTCTGTGAGCTCACTGGGTATACGGAGGACGCAGTTCGCACCAAAATCAAGCGTGGGGCATGGCTTCAAAACCGTGTATGGCGAAAAGCACCTGACGGACGCATTTTAATCAGCATTGAGGGATATCGTGACTGGGTAGAAACAGGGATGGTGAACAAGAAAGTAGATGGCGAAAAGGAATCGAGGGAACGCCAATCAGTTCGTACAGGATCACCTCTACCTATCGGCCAGCAAGGGACGAGCCCCAAGAGCAATAGCGCGCCTTTACCTATCGGGGCACCAACTGCCAGGAAGCCAAAAAATGGATGACGATAAAGAACCTTCGCCTGAGGATTTTCCGGTTAAAGATATGGAAATGATAGACGCGGAAATGGTAGGCGGGGATACAGATGATCCGCTGAATATTCCAGTAATGAGTATCCGAGCCCGCGTGCGGCAAATGAAATCTGATGCGGAAGGCGGTGACGCCGATGAAATGATCGCTCTACTCAAATTCGCTGAGCGCCTCAGCGAAGAAATCAAAATTGACACAGAAACGCGGCTTGTCGGCATTGCGCTGGCATCTCTCATCAGTCCGATAAAACACCTATTGCAAAACAAAAAAGCGATGCTGGCAGCCTTCGGCATTCCCCGAAAAAAGACGGGTCGCCGCAAGTCGAAGGAAACAGAGGAAGGTAATAAAGACCTTGCCAAACAGGTCGACCGTTACATTGTTAACGACAATACCCTTACTCTCAAAGAAGCCAAAGACAAAGTTCTTACGGATATCGATGAGTTCGTAGATATAAAAACTGTGGAGCGTGCTTACAAGAAATATGGCGCTATGGTAGCAATCGAAAGAATACTGGATGAAAAGTATCGCGACAAAAAGAAACAGCAGTAACCCCAGCGGTTCCCTATAGATAGCCCTCAAGCGCGACATTAATTGCGACCAATTCCTGTCGTGACGGACATCAACGGACACAATAGGATTTCGACGTCTGTAACTTACAAGAGGCGACCGAAATGCATAAACTCCCCGAAACCGGGTTTCTTCGTTTGTACCAAATTATCGGTGATCCCAAAGCGGAACCGCCGATTCCCCCGATAATTCCCGTAAAAAAAACCTGTTGGTGGGACGGAGTGAAGTCAGGCCGTTTCCCGCAACCCGTGCGCACTCTTGGCAAGCGCGTGACGGCGTGGCGAGTGGAAGATATCCGCGAGACCGTCAAGCGTCACGCATCCAGTGAGACCTTGCAATGAGTGCGGCGGGAACATTTCCCATACATTCCACTGCTCTGCCATCCGGAAATCCCGCGCCGAGAAACGCCGAGAAGATGTACGCGGGTGGGGGTGAAACGTGGTCTGGCACCGAGTTATGGGAATACTACTTACTCAAGCGCCGAGATCCAGCGGCAGCCCGAGCGCTCAAGGCTGCTAAGACTGAACAGGTGGAAGACTGGTGGAAGAGAAGCCAAGATTGCCAGAGGAGAGCCCTCAAATGAATGCGGCAGGCAAAGTAATATCATCCCAGGAATGGCGCAAGCTGAGCGAAGTTGAGCAGAAAAAATGTATTGCGGATTACATACCCCGAGGCCTTGAGGGCTGCGCTGATCTGGAATTAATCGAGATGCCGAGACTCGTTGTCAACGGAAAGCGCGTCAAATGGCACAGCCAGCAAGATTCGATCACGGGGCGGGAGCCTGAACGCCTCGAATTTCAAACGGCAGCGGATCTGCTAGCGATGCCACCCGCGCAATATTTGGTAAAACGCATCCTTCCGCAAAATGGGCTGGTCCCTATCTTCGGGCCGCCCAGCAGTGGAAAATCTTTTCTGGCGCTTGAACTGGCCTTTGCCATTTCGGAAGGCAGGCCATTTTATGGCCACCGAACTTTACAGCGTGATGCGGTTTATTTATGCCTGGAGGGTCAAGGCGGTCTAGCACAGCGTGTCCGAGCTTATTATGAATACTATCGGGATGAGGCTATTGAGCCGACCGTACAGTTTGTTAAAGGCTCCTTCTCGCTTTTCAGCCCGCATGATGTCGAAGTCTTTATTGAAAAGGTGAATAATCTTCACTCTGATAACTACTGCCCGGGTATCATCATGATTGACACTTTGAGCGCTGCGGCAGCCGGGGCGGATGAAAATTCGAGTCCAGATATGGGAAGAATTGTAGACACTCTCCATCGTATCGGGGAGGAGTGCGATTGCGTTGTTATTCCTATCCATCACAGTGGAAAAGACGCATCCAGGGGCATGCGAGGGCATAGTAGCCTGCTCGCCGCCAGTGATGCGGTGATCGAAGTAAGGCGTGAGGATGACCGGCGGTCCTGGCGGCTGGCGAAATCAAAAGACGGAGTTGACGGGGAAGAACATGCATTCCGGCTTTCATCTGTGGAGTTGGGCACGGATACCGACGGGGATCCGATAACCTCGTGCATCATCACTCCAGAAGAACGCACCGCTGATTCTGTACGACGCGTGAAGCTCCCTAAGGGCGGAAATCAGAAAGTGGTATATGACGTGGCCGGCGAACTGCTTCGGGCATCAAATGATTTTGCTAAGGGTGGCGCGCCTAACGGGCGTCCTTGTACTCGCGTGGATGAATTAATCGAGGCCTGCCGTGGTCGCCTGGCTGTTGAAAATGATCGAGTGCCGGAACGGGTAAGGATTGCTGTGACAGGATTGGTAAATGCCGGTTGCCTGATACTGCGAGAAGGCTGGATATGGATTCGATAGCATGACAATGGTATCAAGAACTCTTGAATAGTCCCCAAAACGTCCCCAATCTACTGATTAAAAAATAGGCAAAAAGCCCCATTTTCCCCAAAATGTCCCCAAACTGAAATTTTGAGTCCCCAAAACGTCCCCAAAAAAGTCCCCAAAACGTCCCCAAAGTCCCCATTTTCCCCAATTTAGTCCCCAATCTTCCCCAATCCCCCCTTTAGGGGGGATGGGAATGGGTTTGGGGAATGGGGAAGCTGATGCGTTTCGGTGTGATGAGTTGATAAAGTATGATTCGAACCATGGGCAACATTTCCCAATAATTTTTTCTAACTTTGGTCGAACTTGTTTTCTTTCAGTCATTGTCATGGATGAATTAGATATCCGAAGTTTTTGGCGCCGCGGAGACAAGGCTTTTACCGATGACTTCTGCTCGGTGGACGTGCGGAAGCTGTCCCGTGAATATCGTCTTCGCCCGAACAGTGAGGCCTTTATCCTTGCTGGCAGTGTAACGGTGGATCTGGAATGGAGGCCATGCCACCTGGGCGGTTACCGCGTCTATTTTCGCTGCCCACGCTGCCTGGGGCGCTGTTGCATCCTTTACCGCTTCCCAAAGGGGGAGATGCCTTCGGATCAGTATGGGTGCAAGAAATGCCTGAACTTGGCTCATCCTGTTGAGAATGAAGGGGAGTCCGAGCGTGCATTCCGCCGCTTTAAACGAGCTTATGAGCGCCGAGGTAGTGAAGACTCAAGCCAGCCGGAAGGAAAGCCGTTATGGATGCGCTGGCCCACTTGGAGACGGCTAACTGATCAGTTCCTTGCGACTATCGAGGGTCGCCTTGAGCATGACGAAAAGATGACCGAGCGGCTGAGGAGATTGTATGAGGTCCAGCCAGTTACCAAGCGGGCTCGGTAGGCTATGGTTCCTTCCCGGTGTCGCTCGAGCTGGAATTCGAGTTCATCGCCTCGGCTCGCATATCGTCCACCAGCTTCTTGATGTGGTTCAGCACCGTCATCTTCGCCGCCAGGTCGAGAACCTTCTTCCGTTTTTCTGGCGTCAACTTGTCGAGTGCTGGAGTTTTCGATGTAGGCAAGTTCTTCCTCCGATGCGCGCTGTAGCGCTTCAATATTGTCACGATACCATGAGCTGGAAGGCATCATGAGCGACTTCAAAAACGGTGACCTGGTAGTAACACCATCTGGCCACATTGCCAAGGTAAACAGATATTGGGAAGAGTCGCGCCGCGATGATTGCGCACGTGTTGATCTAACCTATGCGGATACGGGCGAGCAGGTAAAGCTATCGCCGAAGCTGCTGAAACTGTATGAGGGGGAACAGCCGCAGCGATGCCGGCGCGAACGCAAAGAGCGCGGGGACGTGTCGATCGGGCCTAAGCGAGTTTCCCGGCGCTTGGATGATGCGCCTATCCCGGCGCTTGATATCGTCGAGCAGCTGCTGCTCATGGATGGCTGCATGAAAGTCCGGATTCAGGGGCAAGCTGGCGGGTTTGCCAGCAGCAAGAAAAGAAGGACGCTGCACTGAAACGAGAGGCGATCACGCGTCCGGTTAACTTGCCTGAACGATTATTATGGTTTGATCGTCCGCACATTCGGCTGTATTGTTGCAGTGACCGGCTACGCATCCCCCAATAACCAATAACCAAAGGAGTGATGGTCATGCTCAAACTCAGGATAGCATTCGTTGCAGTGGTAATGCTGGCAAGCGGACAATCACAAGCTGACTTTACCAGCATCAACGCAGAACAGATGGAGCGAAACGCTCAGCCGTGGCAGCCACGCATTCCCCACTACAACTTAAACCCACAGAATCGGCTTGAGGTTATGGAGAATTACGCGATAGAGAGTCGGGAAATTGCCACGGCGGCAATATATCAACAGAGAATGCGCGATATCCGACGCTCAACGGATGAATCAAATAGCAGAACTGACCTATACAATCAGCTCACTGAGCTTACCAAAGAAAATACCGCGCTTCGGGAAAAAGCAAAAACGCTTGATGACTTATCTCGGCTTATCCGTTCCTCAGGGATGACTCAGGAAGAGTTTACGAGCTGGCTAGAAGCCATGAGACTTAGCCATCAGGACCCGACGCGGTCGAGTGCCATAGTGAAATCCATCCTAAATATACCCCGGTGAAACGCTGAAAATCCAAAATTTTTGGAGAGGGACCTCAATGGAGGTGAGCGCGCGTGCGCCGGGGGTGGCGGGGTGGGGGAAGTGCTCTATCAACCCATGACGCTTGCCGGTCGGTTCCGTACTTAACTGAGGGGAAGGACGCCCCGATTGCTGAGCCGCTCTCCATCGAAGGAAATCGCATTGCTTCATCGATAGTTGAAGAGGTCACCGCTTAATTGCCTCTCATCCGAGGGCTGGAATTCTGCTACGCTTTCATCTGGTCGCGCTCCGAACGTTTCGGACGTATGCGGGTCGCCTTCCTTTTTGGAAGCAGCACCTGGCGCGGAGCGGACCTTCCACATGCTCAAGGGCCTCTCCACGAGGCTCTACAATCGATTTAAATCCTCTTGCCATACTCCTGGGCATCAAGCAGCGCAGATATAGGCGTCTGCCTGCGCATAAGGCAGGCTGAATCCGCGCTCGATTTCTATGGTAGTAATCGCGTAAGCGTTTCCACCCAGTCTCGCTGTTTCGTTGCGAACCTTATTCAGCATGTCCCGCTTGGCCTCGGGTTTGCTGGAATAAAAGATTACGCCTTCGGCCTCTACCATCCCGACAAACTTGCAACTTTCCGTCACTACATGCTGTATCTCGCGTACCTGCATCCCTTCCTCTGTAATAGGGGCGGCACAGCTAGTTATAAGCAAGAGAACAAAAAGCCCGACCCCTATTCGGGTAGCAGGACCGTATGGATTTGGATATGACGACATGCTCGCTCCCGCTAGGCGACGGTTGAATTGAGCGGCAATGGAGATCCTTTCGCAGCCGGCTTTGCTCCTAGCCCGAGGGCATTCTTTATCCCTCCTTTATCCAAAATCTGATACTGTCCAATGGCGTCAGCGATGCCACCGACACCATTCAAGACGCCCGCAGCATTCTTGGCTCCAACGCCCGCAAGGTTCGCGTCGTCCAACTCCAGAGGCAGAATTCCGCTTGACCGTGCCGACTCATTGTTAAGCATGCCGACACGCTCGCCCAGGCGATTCATTCCGAGTTTATTGTCAAGATTGAGGCGGCCAAGTGACGACACTTGCGACAAGTTCCGCGCGTAGTTCTTCCCCTTCTGCAGTGCGCCCACAAGCTGCTGTTGCATCGTGTCCTTGATTATTTGCGGTGCATTCGTGTTGTCAGCCATGTATTCAGTTGATGTGTCCACCGTTGGCGTCATGTACTTGTACAACTCGTCAGCTATCCCTTGTTGTTTCTCTTGCTGAGACTCAACTTCATGCTTTGGCAAGACCTTTTGCATCTCGGCATCGCGCCGCCGGTCAATGTCACGCTGGCGGGCGGCCTCTGCATTTTGTGCAGTTTTTTGCTTATTCCGGATACTGCTCTGGGCGCTCATTTGCGCTACCGTGCCGCCGGCAGATGCAAGCGCAGATGCTACGGCGGCGGCAACTAGCCACGGTGATATCGCTGGCATTATTTTCCTCCTGTCACAAGCTGAACTACAGCGTTCATATCTGGATTTGAAATCAATGTTTCATCAATTCGATCGACATCTGTTTCCGCTGTTGCGTGAATACAGAACCAGACAGAGTCCTTTATGGCCGTGATCATATGATGCTGTTCCGCGCCTATCTCTATGCAGGCAGGAGCCTCATACCTAGCCTCTTTACCGTCAATCTTGACCATAACTTCGCCACTCACCAGAATGCTCATGTGGCTGTACTTGTGTTTGTGCGACACAATGTACTGACCGGCGCCAATGCGCATCTGCTTAGCGTATATCCCATCGCTGAAATAGTGTTTAATCATCAGTTGACTGCCCTGACAGCACTATTAGGCGCGTTGTACAGGAGCTTTTGTTGGTTGTGCAGCATGTTGGCCTCCGCCAAGTCTTTAGCTTCAAGTTCTGATCAATTCTTTTCCATCAATCACCCCGATGTTACGTGTAGATTAATGCCTGATCTTCGTTAAATCAAGCCGTAAAACAAACAGTTATAAAACGTAACAGATGTCTGTGCGTGATCAGGGAAGGATCCGCGTGCTTAGTCCATAACAAGAAATTGTTACAATAATTTATGGTAGCCAAAAAAAATCAGACAACCACCATCCGGCTACCGAAGCACATCAGGGCTCGTACGGACGTATACCTGAAACGTAACCGCTTATCGCTCAACGAGCTGGCAAGCCTGGCGCTCACCGAATACCTGGACCACCACGAATCGGCTCACCATCACGAAGGCCCCGGCCTGTTGCGAATGGATGAAATCGATATCCGCCTTTTAGAAGAAATTTTACGGAAAGAGGGGCGCGACGAGTAAATTGACCAACTTGAACTGGTTGAATTCATCAACAGTCAGCCAGCCGGAGAGGTTGTATTGGCACACTCGGATTTCTTGAAAAAGGGCGCCTGTTGTACTTGGAGAAGTAGCGGGAAATTTTTCCTGCTACTATACTGCCTCAACGGTAAGAAAAATTCCTGCTACCTTTCTCCAGCGTGAAGCCTGCCTGATGGCAATGAATGATAGCAGGCCGACTCTTATTAAGGTCGGCCTTGCCTGTCTGCAACAAGAGGTATCGACGCGCTATTCGTGGTAACAAACGTGGTAACTAATATTTAAGTGATGTAGAGAATGAGTGATGGAAAGGCTTTCAAGGCTTAATGTGAATGACACCGCCCCGCCAATACAGCAGCCCAGTGTGGTTCAAGCGTTATGCAGATCACTAAAAACACTCTAGCTGACCACATTCAAGGCGAATTCAGTGGCATCCTGCGCCGGGAACAAAACGGCCCCTTTAACACATGTTTAACAATTCCGGTAAAGGCCTGCCGGCATTCCCCGCTGGCGTAACTCATAGCGCAACGCCGGCTGCGGCCAGCGTTGCAGCCCTGCCGCCGCGCGGCGGCGTCCAAGGCCGAGATCCGAGCACTGGAGTCGCGGAACTACGTGTTTAAGTTGCCATTTCATCAAATGGCAACCAGCAGACAGCGTTTTGATATTAAGGGCAGCTTGCTTACTGTGCCCACCGATTTTGAAAAGTCTTCAGCTGGTTTTCCATAGAGGCCATTGCAATTTTGCGCATTTTTAATATTCAGAAATCATTAGCTCGGCGCGTTTTAATACATGAAAACTCTAATTGATATTACTTACGATCTTTTTGAGATCGATCCGGTTTCCTTTTATTCGACCCGCTTTTCAAGTGGCGGTGGAAAATTTGAACCCATGGCGCTTCGACCTATCTGCAGGCGGGCAATAGGCTTTCAAAAGTTTGAATTTCTTGCTGAGGAAATTGCCGGAGTTCTACACAGTCAGGCTCCTGGATTTTCTGTACTCGACATTGGCTGCGGCTCGGGGCGATTCGGTGCTTACATTAAAAGCGTATTCCCAAACTGCCGTCTCACTGGCGTTGATATGAGCAAAGCTTGCACCGAAGAAAGTTTAGAAAATGGCTATGATATGGCCATTCAATGCGACTTCATCCAAGGACTCCCTTTTCCCGATGATTCATTTGATTTTGTATTTTCCATGGATACATTTGGGCACGTGGAGTTTCGCAATAAAGACGGGCTGATATCCGAAATCAATAGGGTGACCATTTCCGGCGGCAGTGGTTTTCACGGAATAGAGTGCGGGGATATTAATTACTTAAACTGTAATCCAAAAGACGAGAAAGACCCAATTAGAAGGTACGTTTATATTGACGGACATATTGGCGTTGAAAATCTTGATCAAATATACGATCGTTTCTCGAAGGAAATGACAGTAACAAAGGCGTTCAATTGGCAAGTGAGGCCATTGCTTGAGGTGGAAAATGCTTTAACCCACAGCCAATGGGGCGAAAAATTTAGCGAAGACTTGAGTCAGTTTCAGACACCGGAAGCTATGTTGCTGGCCGATGCTGTGATCGGACACATTAACCGCACAAATATAGACATGTTGCTTTCAGGTTTTGGGCCAATTCTGACTCAAAAGAGGCTTGACGAGATTGTCCCCGCGGGCCCAGTCAGAAACTATGTCTCGTCATTGGTGAATTGGGGTGGTTTTGCAATGATTTCAACTCATTCATGAGGGACTTTTTGGATGGGAGAGCGGCAGGAAAAAAGGGGGTCAGACTGAGCTAACCCGGCTTTTCCGGACACATTGGAAGCTAGACAATGTGACGGAGGTGTCAAATAAAGAAGAGCAATGGCAAGCAGAATCATGAGCACAAGCGAGAGTGATTCGGCAAGGAGTTCAAACTGGAAGCGATCAGGCTTTTGGAGCTTGGACAGAAACTGCCGCTGAGCTTGCTTTGGAACTGGGGATCGCCCGCAACCAGTTATATAAATGGCAGGGCAACTTGGCAAAGTTGGCAAAGAACAAGCCTTTCATGGTCCCGAACGCAAGAAGATGAGCGCAGCGAGAATGAAAGCCGTCATTGAAACTTCTACCTGCATTGACATGACGCCTAACAAAGCAATTCCACAGGTCAAAGGCAGTTTTCTGCTGGGCAATCTAAGCCAGATGAGTGCGAATCCGTTTCAAGCCCTTTGTGACTGGCAGCGAGATTACGGTGGCCTGGTCAGCTTTAGATTGGCTAGCCGCCAGTTTTATCTATTCGGTCATCCGAAGCTGTTTGAACAAGCCCTGATCAAGCAAAGCGATGTTTTTGTAAAAATCCACGATGCCGGAAAACCGACCGGCCTGGCGTTGGTGTTGGGACAGGGATTAGTAACAAGCCAGGGTGATTTATGGCAAAGGCAACGGCGGTTGATGCAGCCGGTTTTTCAGAGAAGCAATATAACTACGCTGTTGCCACAAATCGCCACTGCTGGCAGCAATATGCTGGATAGATGGCGGAAATTAGGTGAACGTGCGGAGGTTAGCCTGTCTCAGGAAATGATGCAGCTGACGCTGGAGGGAATCACCCAGACCATGTTCAGCACCAGCGTCCTCGACAAAATAGAACAGATATCTCCATCTTTGGATACCTTGCTCAGGTATGCCGCTAAAACCATCGTGAGTCCTTTGACGCTTCCGTTGTATGTACCCACCCCGGCCAATCAAAAATTCAAACAGGCGCTGGGAATAATCGATGGTGTCATTTACGGAATCATCGATCAACGCCGCACTACATCATCTGTGCACAACGATTTATTGGATATGTTGTTAAAAGCAAGCGATGACAACGGCGGCGAAAAAATGACTGACAAACAGATTCGTGATGAAGTCATTACCATTTTTGGTGCAGGCCATGAAACCACCGCGAATTTGTTGAGCTGGACTTTATATTTACTGGCCCGGCATCCAGATGTACTCGCCAAACTGCGCCAGGAGCTTGACGGCCTGCTGCAAGGAAAAATACCGGATGCCGAAGATTTGCAGCAGCTTGTTTATACAAGAGCCGTACTGAATGAATCGATGCGTTTTCGTCCACCGGCTGGCATTATTCTGCGTAAAGTCAACAAGGATACCGAGGTTGACGGTTTTTTTTTAAAGGCCGGCAGGCTAGCGATATTCAGCATTTTCAATCTTCATCATCATCCTGATTTTTGGCCGCAACCGGAGAAATTCGACCCTGAACGGTTTTTAATACCCGAAAATCGCAGGTTTTCATTTATGCCATTCGGGACAGGCGAACGCATCTGTATCGGCAGTCATTTTGCATTACTGGAAAGCCAGCTATTGATAAGCATGATAGTTCAGCACTATGATTTACAGTTGCTTAAGGCTGAGGAAGCCGAGATTGAAATGGCGGTAACCCTGCGGCCCAAAGGTGGAATTCCAGTCCGGATAAAGAGGCGATAAAATCAATCTCCAGTTCTGTGGCTTCTGTTATCTACAGGTGCCGTGGAGAGCATGACTTTGAGCAACGTCACGTAAAATTTCCAGACGCATAAACGCAGCCTTTTTCGGTGTAACATGCCCGGGTTTTGTTATTTGTTAATGCCGGGCTGCGTTTCCTGCTGTTTATTTTGTGCAACCTTGAGCTTCTTCAGGGGTACATTGTCCTGCTCTATTGCTGAGGTATAGAATTCGCTAACCAATTATCCATAGTGAGGCCTTCATATGAAGAACAAAGAACAGAATGGGACCGCGCGATCTGGGCGCGTGAAGGGAATGGTCAATAGTATACTGTTGGCAGGCTGCCTGTCGTTCGGGCTTGCTGCCCAGGCGGCGGTTACTTTTCAGTTCCAGTATATTGATCAACCAGGTACCGGATTTCTTGATCCGGCGGACGGCCCAGTCCGTCAAGCTGCCCTGAACACTGCGGCCAGTACGTTCTCCAGCATGTTCGGCCACCACTTCAGCAATTCGGGCACGATTGTGTTAGAGGCCAGCGCCACCGACGATCCCCACAATACAACACTGGCAGCGGCGGGTAGCCAGCTTATCGATCCGGGGCTGGCCGGATTCAATCTTGGAGAGGTCGTGCGCACGAAACTGCAAACCGGCGTAGACCTGAACGGAAACGATGTCGATGGCTCGCTGGATGTCAACTTCGGAAACGCGTGGGAATTGAATTTCAATGCGCCGACCTCGAATACCAAATACGACTTCTACTCCACGATGTTTCACGAGTTTACGCACACGCTTGGTTTCGCTTCATTTGTCGAGCAATCAGGCGACCCGTTTTTCGGAACGTCAGCCGCAGGAAGCTGGAATGCTTTCGATCGCCTTATCGTTGACAAGAGCGGGGTCAGCATTATCAATCCGGCAAACTTTGCGCTGAATCAGGCGGTCTGGGACGCGGGCAGCGTGGGCGGCGCCAGTCCGGCTGAAGGTCTGTTCTTCAATGGCACCAATGCCGTGGCCGCTAACGGCGGTAACCCGGTTGGCTTGTATACGCCCGAGATATGGGAGGAGGGCAGCAGTGTCTCCCACCTCGACGATGAGAACGCGGCTTTAGCCGGAATGATGATGCTTGCGGCATCGGATACAGGCCCTTACGCCCGCGACTATAGTGCGATTGAGGTTGGCATCCTCGAAGATCTCGGCTATGCGGCCGTCGTGCCGGAGCCTGAGATTTATGCGATGATGCTGGCGGGCCTGGGATTGTTCGGCTGGCTTTCGCGGCGTCGCCAGGTCTGACGTTATAACCCTCTTGCTTATTGGTATCCAAAGGGCGTCCGGTTTCATGATCCGGCGTATCGGGCAATGCACGCACCGCACAGCTCTTTTCTGAGTAGTGGCCTCGTAATTTTCATGCTGTGTTTTACGGAGGCAGTATCGATGGCTGCCGATCGTACCTTGGGACCAAACGGCCCGCCGCTCGCCTATCGCATTGATGAGGTCACGCTCCGTCTGACCCGCCACCCCGGCAATTCCGCCTTCCCCATCCGGCGGATCAGCATTTCAGGCACCGGCAGCGCTTCACTGGAGCACGATGGCCGGCTTGTGCAATTCCCCTATGCAACCAAGGATCTGATGATCCTCCTGAATGAGCTTTACAAAATTCGTTTTTTCGATCTCCCTGTCAAGTACACTACCCGATATTCGATCTTCCTGAAAGAGGACGGAATTGTCGGGACGTCCGCATTACGCATGGCAGATGCGGGAAGCACCAGCGTCTGTTTCGCGGTGGCGGAATATGAAAAGTGCGTCACTTACGGCCGCGATGGTCCACTTGAGCTGGAGAACATTGCCAAGCGAATCTTCGCCGATACGGAAGGAGAAGGACTGGCGGGCGAAAGATAGGGGAGCCCGCGGGTCACTACGAATACGCAGAACGAATAAGGAGAAAGCAATGTCAAGTGTTGGTTATCACGAACCCATCGAGGAGCTATCCGATGAAACGCGGGATATGCATAGAGCAATCGTTTCTCTAATGGAAGAGTTGGAGGCGGTTGACTGGTACAACCAGCGTGTGGATGCGTGCAAGGACGAGGACCTCAAGGCAATTCTTGCGCACAATCGGGATGAGGAGAAAGAGCACGCCGCCATGGTTCTGGAATGGATTCGACGCAGGGACCCGGTGTTTTCCGGGGAAATGAAAGAATATTTGTTCAGGGACAAGCCTATCGCTCATGATACATAAGTCCGCATTCCAGCTATTCATTCAGCATGAGCCTCAGGGATGGAGCGGACAATGATTGTCATGCTGTTATTGCTCCGATCAATCCTTCAAGACACATTTTTCAGCCATTGCCGCCGCGCTTCACGTGCGTTCGCGAACGCCCTTTCAAGCGCTTTCCCATCACCGCGCGCCAGCATTTCTCGCACGTCTGCAAGTTCGCGTTGGTAAGCATCGATTTGACTGGATAGTGCTTCACGGTTGGCGAGGCATATGTCGCGCCACATCTCGGGGGAGCTCCCCGCAATGCGGGTAAAATCGCGGAAACCAGTACCGGCAAAATTCAGCGGATCGCTGGAGCGCAGTGGATCGTTTGAGCCCGGCAGATCTTCCGGATGGACCGCAGAGACATGATTCATTAGCGTGAATGCAAGCACGTGGGGAAGGTGGCTGATCGATGCCAGGATTTTATCGTGCTGGCGAGCGTCCATTCGAAAGACTTGCGCGCCGCAAGCCTCCCAAAATTCTGTCATTCGTTTTATCGCCTTGGTAGAGGTTTCTTCCAGAGGGGTCAACACCACTTTCTTGCCGCGGAACAGGTTGGCATGGGCGGCGCCTGCGCCGCTTTGTTCGGCCCCGGCAACGGGATGCCCGGGAACAAAATTTTTCAGGTGTCCAGCCAAATGAGAACGCGCCGCCATGATTACGTCGCGTTTAGTGCTGCCAGCGTCAGTTACGATCGTGTCAGCTTCGAGATATGGAGATATCTGCGCCATGATTTCCGCGGTTTGCCCGACCGGTATGGCAAGGAATACGATATCCGCATTTTTCAGCGCTGAGGGAAGGTCGGCGGCGATTTCGTCGATCGCCCCCAGCTTTAGCGCCCGCTGCATATTTTCCTGGCTGCGTCCCACGCCGGCGATATGCTTGACCAGAGCTGCCTTGCGTAAAGCCAGCCCGAATGAACCGCCGATCAGGCCGACACCGATAATCACCAGTTTGTTGATCACGACGTTCGCCACCTTCGCCACCCTTGAAACAGTTTAGTGCCGCGATCGATGTCTGATCAGATTACGATTGATTACAGACTTCGTCCAATTACTTCCGCTATTCCTTTCAGCGAGCCCATGAGGGTCTCGAATTCCTGGGGATTCAACGCCTGGTCCGCATCGCACCAAGCTTCGCACGGATTTGGGTGCATTTCCACCAGCAGGCCATCCGCGCCTGCCGCGATCGCCGCACGTGCGAGCGCGGGAACCATCCAGGTCTTGCCTCCAGCATGAGACGGATCGACGATAACCGGCAAATGGGTTTCTTTCTTCAGCACAGGGATACAGGTCACATCCAGCACATTGCGATAGGCTGTTTCAAAGGTGCGTATGCCGCGCTCGCAGAAAATGATGTTGTGGTTGCCACCGGCTGCAATGTATTCCGCCGCCATGAGCCACTCGGAAATCGTCGCTGACATCCCGCGTTTAAGTATCACCGGCTTGTTGATACGGCCCACTTCCTTCAGTAGTTCGAAGTTCTGCATGCTGCGAGTGCCTATCTGGATCACATCCACGTCATACTTGAGGAAGGTGTCGAGCATGCGCGCATCCATCAATTCAGTGACGATGCGCAGGTTGTATTTATCCGCCGCACGGCGGAACATTTTCAGCCCTTCTTCACCATTCCCCTGAAACGTATAAGGGCTGGTGCGAGGCTTGAAGGCGCCGCCGCGCATCAGCTTGCAGCCTGCCGTGGCGACATGCTGCGCCGCTAAATCCATCTGGCCTTGCGTTTCCACGGAGCACGGGCCGCCGATCACCTGCACCTGCGTGCCGCCAACCGCCACTCCACCCACATCTATTATCGAATCGCGCTTATGAGATTCGCGCGATACGATCTTGTACTGTTTGACAATGTGCATGGAATATTCGACTCCGCTCAGGGAATCGAACATTTCCGGATCGAGTTTGCGCTCATCGCCAATCGCGCCAATGATTGTGCGTTCGGTGCCCCGTGAGACGTTCGCATTCAGGCCGAAGCTTTGAATTTTAGCTATTACGGTGCCGATTTGCTCGTCGGTGGCGCCGCTGTTCATGACGATGATCAAACGGATTCTCCTCGTACCATTTCAGCCTGACTAGGGGCTATCTCAGGGATGTCGCGAGTCGTACCAAGCGCTATCTCAAGGGATTTCAGGAATTTCTGATTTTCAGATTCGAGCCCGACGGTCACGCGCAGATGCTCGGGCATTTCGTAAATACCAATGGGGCGCACGATAACGCCTTGCTTCAAGAGGCTTTCATTTACCGCCCGGGCGCTTCCCGGTACACGGAAACTCAAAAAATTACCATAAGATGGAATGTACTCGATGCCAAGTTGTCGCAGTCCGGTGGTAATCTGAAGCATCCCTGCCTGGTTGAGCGCATAAGAGCGTTTCACAAATTCCTCATCATTCAGGGCGGCCACCGCGCCAGCAAGACCAATACTGTTTACATTGAACGGCTGGCGTACCCGATTCATCAGGCCGCTCACGTCCGGATGTGCCAGCCCAAAGCCTACGCGTACACCAGCCATGCCATAGGCTTTGGAAAAAGTGCGGGTGATCAGCAGATTGGGAAAACGCTCTAGCCATGCGATGCTGTCAGCCTTGACGGCGGTTGGCAAATATTCATTATAAGCTTCATCAAGCACTACCAATACATCCGGCGATACCCGTTCCAGAAAACGGAGTACCTCGTGAGCAGTCAGCAATGTGCCGGTAGGATTATTGGGATTGGCGATGAATACCATTCGAGTTTCAGGCATCACGGCATGCAGCATGGCGTCAAGGTCGTGGCCATAGTTTCTGGCGCGAACCGTTATGCCGCTTGCGCCCACTGCCTGCGTGACCAGTGGATAAACCGCAAAGGCGTGTTGCGAATAAACAGCCGATGCGCCCGGTTTCAGGAATACCCGGGCCGCCAGCTCCAGAACATCATTGGAGCCATTGCCCAGCACAATCTGATCGCTGCTAACACCATAACGTTGCGACAATGCCGATTTCAACTCGAAGCCGCTTCCATCCGGATAAAGCGCTACCGCATTCAATGCCTTGCTCATCGCCTCCAATGCCAGCGGACTTGGCCCTAACGGATTTTCATTGGAAGCAAGCTTGATGATGGCGCGTTCATCCATATCCATTTCACGCGCCAGTTCAGAAATGGGTTTGCCGGGTTGATAAGGACTGATTGCGCGGATATATACAGGAGCGAGGTCGCAAAGATTCATAAGGTCAAGGGCTCGTAAATTACAGAGCATAGAGAAAAAGTCGAAAAACGGAAAGAATGGACTAGGACGCTACGGGATTCTCATGCGTGAAACTCAATAACTCGAAAAGAAGGTCACCCTGCGGGATACGATCCAAGTACTTTCATGAACGCGGCTTTATCCCGCAGTTCCTGCAGCGCTTTGGCGATTTTTGCATCCTGCTGATGACCCTCGATGTCCACAAAAAATACGTATTCCCATAAACCGGCGCGGGAAGGACGGGATTCCAGACGGCTCATGCTCACTCCATGGTCCGCCAGCGGAGCCAGTAATTCATGTACCGCCCCAGGACGGTTCCTGGTCGACATTACCAGCGACGTCTTGTCCCTGCCGGAGGGAGCGACTTCCTGCGCGCCGATTACCAGAAAACGAGTGGTATTGTTGGGATCATCCTCAATATTCTCGGCGCAGACAGTGAGCCCGAATACTTCTCCAGCCTTTTTGCCAGCTACCGCAGCGGCATTCTCATCCTCCGCAGCCAATCGTGCCGCATCCGCATTGCTGGCTGCGCTGATCCGTGCCGAGCCCGTCAAATGAGGCAGATTGACATTGAGCCACTCATGGCACTGGGAAAATGACTGAGGATGGGAGTAGATTTTTTTGATGCGCGCAAGATCCGGATGGTGCGCGAGCAGAAGCTGATGTATGGGCAGTGCTACTTCACCACACACTTTTAACGTGGTCTGCAGCAACAGATCAAGGGTTCTACCGACCGCCCCTTCGGTAGAATTCTCCACCGGCACAACGCCATAACCGGCTTCACACGACTCCACTTTGCGGAATACGTCATCTATGGAGCTGCATGCGAGAGTTGTCACTACGGCACCGAAGCGCTTTAACGCGGCTTCTTCTGAAAAAGTCCCTCGCGGGCCCAGGTATGCTACTGTTAAAGGCTCTTCCATGGATCGACACAAGGACATGATTTCGGTAAATAGTCGTATAACGTGTTCATTTGCCAGCGGCCCGGGATTCAGTTCGCACAGTCGGGCCAACACCTGGGCTTCGCGCTCGGGGCGATATGCCATGCCGTTTTTGATTTGCCCAATATCCCGGGCAAGCGCAGCGCGGGTGCTCATCAATTTGAGCAACTCGCTGTCAATCGCATCTATCTTGTCGCGTAGCTGTTTGAGTTGGCCGGTCATCGAGAATGAATTTTTATATGGCTTTTACTGCCCCGCCAGTATTGGCAAGTAGCGCACCATCAATACGCCGTTGATTGCCGCAATCTCGTCTATCGTTTTTTGTGGTACCGGGCTATCGACGTCGACCAGCGTGTAGGCCATCTCACCCCGGGATTTATTACCCATGTTGTGAATATTAAGACCTGCTTTAGCCATGCCGGTGGAAATCTGTCCCAGCATGTTGGGTACATTGGCGTTGGCAACCGCCAGCCGGTAGGGGGATCCGCGTTCCATTGTTATGTTGGGGAAATTGACCGCATTGATGATATTGCCGTGCTCCAGATAATCTATCATCTGGTTCGCAACCATTACTGCACAATTTTCTTCCGCTTCCAGCGTCGAAGCGCCCAGGTGCGGCAGCGTGATCACGGCCTCATGATGCTGCAATAGCTGGCTGGGAAAATCGCAAACGTAATATCTTATTTTGCCGGACTCGATTCCCTCAAGTACCGCATTTTCGTCGACTATGCCATCGCGGGAAAAATTGAGCAGGATCGTGCCGTTTTTCATATTCCGCACGAGCTCATGATTAATCAGATGGCGAGTCGTGTCCAGCAGCGGCACATGCAACGTTACAAACTCACTGTTACGCAGGAGATCTTCGATGCTTTCGGCTCGTTTAACTTCCGAAGATAGATTCCAGGCCGCATCTACCGTTATATTCGGGTCGTAGCCCATCACTTTCATGCCAAGCCGCAGGGCTGCATCCGCTACGAGTCGTCCGACAGCACCCAAGCCTATGATGCCGAGAGTGCGTCCCGGCAATTCAATTCCGGCGAATTGCTTCTTGCTTTCTTCGGCCAGTTTGTGCAACGTCGCGTTGTCCCCCTGCAAACCGTCGGTGAAGCGAATCGCGGGAATCAGATTGCGCGATGCCATCAGCAACCCGGCCAGCACCAGTTCTTTCACCGCATTGGCGTTTGCACCGGGGGTGTTGAAAACAGGCACGCCACGGACATTCATCTCTTTCACCGGGACGTTATTTGTGCCTGCACCCGCCCGGCCTATCGCTTTTACGCTGGCCGGAATATCCATTTGCAGCATGTTGTGCGAACGTACCAGGATTGCATCCGGCTCGGATATATCGCTGCCGACCTTGTAATGACCGATATCGAAAAGCTTCAGCCCGAGCGGGGAAATCTGGTTGAGTGTGAGTATCCGGAAAACTTTATGTGCGCGTTCAGGCATGATTGCTCGCAAATTCTTTCATGAATTCCACCAGGACCCTTACCCCTTCAAGGGGCATGGCGTTGTATATCGAAGCCCGCATTCCTCCAACTGAACGATGCCCCTTCAACTGGATCAGTCCGCGTGTCTGCGCCTGTTTCAGAAACTCTTCGTCGAGGCTTTTATCCTTTAAGGTGAACGGTATATTCATGCGCGAACGGTCACGCCTGGCTACGGGACAGTGATAAAAATCGGTGGTATCCAGAAAGCCGTACAACAGGTTGGCCTTAGCAATGTTGGTTTTCTCCATCGCCTCCAGTCCACCTCTTTTTTTCAGCCACTCCAGCACCAGGCCGGTAATATACATCGCATAGGTCGGCGGGGTGTTATACATGGAGTCGTTATCGGCGTGAATTTTGTAGTCGAACATGGTCGGGGTGCCGGGCACGGTTGTACCCAGCAAATCCTCACGCACGATGACGATGCACAATCCGGCGGGCCCCACGTTTTTCTGCGTTCCCGCATAAATCAACCCGAACCGGGACACGTCCAGCGGGCGTGACATAAAGCTGGAGGACATGTCCGCGACCAGCGGCATAACATTCGCCTGCGGCAGGGCCGGCGTCCAATTGAACTCCACGCCACCGATAGTCTCATTGGGTGTGTAGTGCAGATAAGCGGCGTCGGGATCGATATTCCATGTGTCCTGCGTCGGCGCGTAAGTGAAGTTCGCATCCTCGGAGGAAGCGGCGACATTGACGGTGCAATATCTCTTCGCTTCCTTGATGGCTTTTTTGGACCACTCGCCCGTATTGATGTAGTTGGCGCTTTTCTTGCCACGCAGCAGATTCATCGGCACCATGGCAAACTGACTGGAAGCGCCGCCTGACAGAAAGAGCACTTTATAGTTTGCGGGAACGCCCGCCAATTCACGCAAATCCGCTTCTGTCCTGGCGGCAATGGACATGAATTCCTTGCCGCGATGGCTCATTTCCATAACCGACATGCCGCTGCCATGCCAGTCGAGCATCTCATCACGCGCCTGTTGCAGCACCTCCGCAGGCAATACCGCCGGGCCTGCGCTAAAGTTATATATATGTTCCATTAAAGTTCCTTATCTCTACGGGACGCTTTTGCCTGTAAAAGCCAAAAATTGCCATGACCTGCATGGCCCGCTTTCCAGATTCTCAGCCTATCTTTCCTATCTTCTCTTGCAAATGCTTCCTGCGCCCGAAAAAATTCGTACTTTCAAAAAATGGTTTCTTACACATCAAAGTGTATCCGGGCCAAAATTCCGGTTAACGTTTTTGTTTCCCGGTAAATGAGCTTACCCGCAACTTCGGATTTTTAGAAGTGCCCTGAGTCCAAATCCTATTCCTCGTCGGTCTCAACCACTCTTTCCAGTCCGGCGAGTTTCTCACCCTCATCCAGGTTAATCAACGTTACACCCTGAGTAACGCGGCTCATCTCGCGAACTTCCTTGACGCGAGTGCGGATCAGCACGCCGCCAGTGGTGATGAGCATGATTTCATCATCCTCCCTGACAAGCTTTGCCGCAACGACTTTTCCGTTCCGCTGACTGGTCTTGATTGCAATCATGCCTTGGCTGCCGCGACCATGGCGGGTGTATTCGCCTATCGGCGTGCGTTTACCATAGCCGTTTTCCGTTGCGGTCAGGACCGCCAGTTCCTCACTCTCTGCCACCAGCAGCGAAATGACTTTCTGATTCTTGCCCAACTTCATCCCACGTACTCCGCGCGCACCCCGGCCCATCGGCCGCACGTCGTTCTCATCGAAACGCACTGCTTTTCCACCGTCTGAGAAGAGCATTACATCATGCTTGCCTTCCGTTAGTGCGACACCGATCAGAAAATCGTCTTCGTCCAGGCCCACCGCGATAATGCCGCTGGCGCGAGGGCGGGAAAACTCCGAAAGTGGTGTTTTCTTCACTGTACCGAAGGAGGTCGCCATAAATATATAGCGATTCTCGTCGAACACCTTTACAGGAAGAACAGCATTGATCTTTTCGCCTTGCTCAAGTTGCACCAGGTTGACGATGGGTTTGCCGCGCGACGCCCGGCCGCCCTGCGGCACTGAATACACCTTGATCCAGTAGACCCGTCCCCGGCTGGAAAAGCAGAGGATGTAATCATGAGTATTGGCGATGAACAGATTATCAATGAAATCATCTTCTTTAGTGCCGGTCGCCTGCTTGCCACGTCCACCCCGTTTTTGCGCCCGGTAGTCGTCCAACGGTTGCGATTTGATATAGCCGCTATGCGATAGCGTCACGACCACATCCGCAGATGCGATCAGATCCTCCATACTCAAGTCCTGAGTATTAATGACGATTTCGCTGCGCCGTTTATCACCAAATTGTTGCTGGATAGCAAGAAGCTCCCCGGTGATGACGGCTGTGATACGTTCCGGCTTGGAAAGGACGTCGATAAGATCGGCAATCTTTTCCATTATCTCCTTATACTCGCCAACGATCTTGTCCTGCTCCAGCCCGGTTAGCCGTTGCAAACGCAATTCCAGAATGGCCTGTGCCTGCGCATCGGACAGGCGGTATCCTTCCTGCGACAAGCCGAATTCGGGCGCTAATCCGTCAGGACGGAATGCCTTCGCGTCTACTGAGGCGCGAGCAAGCATTTCCTCCACCAGGGTGGAATGCCATACCCTGGACATCAGGGCATCTTTCGCGACCGCGGGGGTCGGCGCCGCCTTGATCAACGCGATCACTTCGTCCACGTTTGATAGCGCCACCGCGAGGCCCTCTAGCAGATGGCCGCGTTCTCGCGCTTTTTTCAGTTCGAACACGGTGCGCCGCGTCACCACTTCGCGGCGGTGACGCAGGAAGGCGTCCAGCATTTGCTTCAAATTCAGCAGCCGCGGCTGACCATCCAGCAGGGCAACCATGTTCATGCCGAAGGTGTCCTGCATCTGTGTTTCTTTATACAGGTTGTTCAGCACCACTTCCGGCACCTCTGCGCGCCGGAGTTCAATGACCACACGCATGCCGGATTTATCCGATTCATCGCGCAAATCGGAAATGCCCTCAATTTTCTTGTCCCGTACCAATTCTCCGATGCGGACCAGTAAATTGGCCTTGTTCACCTGATAGGGCAGCTCGTCGATAATGATGCTCTGGCGGCTGCCCCCCTTTTCCATATCCTCAAAGTGGGTTCGTGCGCGCATGACCACGCGGCCGCGCCCCGTGCGGTAACCTTCTTTTACGCCAGCGACGCCATAGATGATGCCGGCGGTCGGAAAATCCGGCGCGGGAATGATTTCGATCAATTCTTCAATACCGATTTCAGGGTCTTTCAGCAGTGCGAGACAGGCGTCCACCACTTCGTTCAGATTATGCGGCGGAATATTGGTCGCCATGCCGACCGCGATGCCGGAAGAGCCATTGATAAGCAGATTGGGAATTTTTGCAGGCAGAATCAGCGGTTCTCTTTCCGATCCGTCGTAGTTCGGGCCGAAATCCACCGTTTCCTTGTCGAGATCCGCCAATAGCTCATGCGCGATGCGCGACATCCGGATCTCGGTATACCGCATTGCCGCCGCATTATCGCCGTCTACCGAACCGAAGTTTCCCTGGCCGTCCACGAGCATGTAACGCAGCGAAAAGTTCTGGGCCATGCGCACGATAGTGTCATATACCGCGGTATCGCCGTGCGGATGATATTTACCGATCACGTCGCCGACGATACGCGCAGATTTTTTATAGGGCCGATTCCAGTCGTTGGACAGTTCGTGCATGGCGAATAGCGCGCGGCGGTGCACCGGTTTCAAACCATCCCGGACATCCGGCAATGCCCGCCCGACAATTACGCTCATGGCGTAATCAAGGTAGGAGCGGCGCATCTCCTCTTCGAGGCTGATGGGCAGAGTTTCTTTAGCGAATTGATCCATTACCAATTTTCAGTTGAGACAACGAGTTATAGTATGTATTCTGTCCCGGATGCCGTCTCGGATAGCCATACGTAAAGCCTTTGATTTTAGCATGCCGGACGTGTTGAAGTCACCCGCGCATTCGGGTTTTCATGCCGTATGCAACAACATGTTTGACAAGAACAGATATATAAATAGATAATCGATACGGGGATATGCAATAATGAGCCATAGCCAAGTAGAATAGCTGCGCTTGTTATTTGCATGACTAAAGGGATGATTTGATTTTGAATTGAAGTTTTTCTGAAAAAAGGGGCAATAGCATGAAAAATTCAGTAGCGAAAAAACTCTTGCTTGGGGCGGTTGTCTTGCCGGTGCTGTTTTCAGGAGCGGCCATGGCTGAGGAAAGACCCGAAGCATACGCGGCGGATAGCCGTGGCGAGGTTGCCAGAGACTCCTCCGGCGACTGTTGGCGCACAGGGTATTGGACACCCGCCATGGCAACTTACGAATGCGATCCTGAACTGATGCCAAAACCTGAAAAAACAGTCGAAGCACCTGCTGAACCTGCTCCTGCTCCTGCTCCTGTTTACACCGAACCTGAAAAAATATCGCTCTCCGCCGACCAGTTATTCGATTTCGATAAGGCTGTCCTGAAACCTGAGGGGAAACAGGCTCTGGATGACCTTGTAGCCAAACTTGGGGATGTCAAATACGACACCGTAGTTGCAATCGGTTACGCCGACCGTCTCGGTGCCGATGACTACAACAAGAAGCTTTCCATGCGTCGCGCTGAATCTGTCAAGGCCTATCTGGTTAAGGAAAAAGGGATACCGGCAGACAAGGTCTTCACCGATGGTAAAGGCGAAGCCAATCCCGTGACCGGCGATTCGTGCAAAGGCAACAAGAAAACCAAGGCATTGATCGCTTGCCTGCAACCTGACCGCCGCGTTGAAGTCGAAGTAGCCGGCACGAAGGCAACAGTACAGTAATTCTTTTAAACACAAAAATTCAAACCCTGCCGCGCGCAGGGTTTTTTTTTGCTAAGCTTTCCAATAAATGGTCTATCCCGAAAAAATCGATACATTGCTGGAGGCGCGCTGGGTTATTCCGGTGGAACCCGCCGGGGTAGTGTTGCGCGATCATGCCATTGCAATTGACCGGGGCAAGATCCGGGCAATAGTGCCTAGTGCTGAGGCGCAAATGCAATTCTCGCCTCAAGAGCGTATCGTTCTTGGCAACCACGCGCTGATGCCGGGCCTGGTCAATCTCCATACGCATGCGGCGATGTCGTTAATGCGCGGAATTGCGGACGATCTGCCGTTGATGGAGTGGCTCAACAATCATATCTGGCCTGCGGAAACCCGGCATGTCGATTCCGGTTTCGTTTTCGATGGAACCCGGCTTGCCTGCGCAGAGATGCTGAGAGGCGGGATCACCTGCTTTAACGACATGTATTTTTTCCCAGAAGCCTCGGTGAGGGCAGCGGTTGCATCCGGCATGCGTGCCAGCATCGGCATGATCGCAATTGATTTCCCCACCGCTTACGCCAGCGATGCTGACGATTATTTGGCAAAAGGTCTGGCCCTGCGCGACGATTATAACCAGCACCCACTGCTATCGTTCTGTTTCGCACCCCATGCGCCTTATACGGTGAGCGACAGGGTGTTTGGCAGCATTCTCACTTATGCCGAGCAGCTTGATCTTCCTGTTCATATTCACCTGCATGAAACCGAGGACGAAATCAGGAATAGCCTGAAAAGTCATGGCGTGCGTCCGATAGAACGCCTGCACAAGCTCGGCCTGCTCGGCCCGAATCTGATCGCGGTACACATGGTCCATCTGAACAGTGATGAAATCGGGCTCATGGCGCAGCAGGGCTGTACCGTGGCAAATTGCCCTTCTTCCAACCTCAAACTCGCAAATGGGCTGGCGCCTGTGGCAACGCTGCTAGGCGCAGGGGTTAACGTCGGTCTCGGGACGGACGGCGCCGCCAGCAATAATCGCATTGATATGTTCGAGGAAATGCGGTTTACGGCACTGCTTGCAAAAGCGCAAAGTGGCAAAGCGGATATGTTGCCAGCCTGGCAGGTATTGCAAATGGCGACGCTCAACGGCGCCCAGGCGCTGGGTTTGGGCGCGGTTACCGGCTCACTGGTGGCGGGCAAAGCCGCTGACATCACCGCTGTGGATTTTTCCAGCCTGGAACTCGCGCCCTGTTATGACCCACTTTCGCATCTCGTCTACGTCGCGGGGCGCGAACATGTGAGCCATGTGTGGGTAAATGGTAAACTTCTGCTTAATGACGGAGAATTGACCACGCTGGACGAGCAGGAATTATTGCTCAGGGCAGAATTCTGGCGGGAACGAATGACAACCGGGCCTCAAAATATTGAGTAAAACAATGGAAAGTAAAAATGTAAACGTCGATCCGCTGGAACTGGATAAATTCAGCCAGCTTGCGCACCGCTGGTGGGACCCCAACAGTGAATTCAAGCCGTTGCATGAAATCAATCCGTTAAGGCTGAATTATATTGACCGCTTTGCCCAGCTGGCAGGCAAGACCGTACTGGATGTCGGCTGCGGCGGCGGCATCCTGTCGGAAAGCATGGCCGAGCGCGGTGCAGAGGTCACTGGCATCGATCTTGGCGACAAAGCCCTGAAAGTTGCTAAATTGCATTTGCTGGAAAGCGGCAAGCGAGTGAATTACCGCAAGATTGCAGTGGAAGAACTCGCCATCGAGCAGCCTCATCATTACGATGTGGTCACCTGCATGGAAATGCTGGAGCACGTGCCAAATCCCGCGAGCACCGTAAAGGCTTGCGCTCAACTTGCCAAGCCTGGCGGCTGGGTTTTTTTCTCAACCATCAACCGCAACCCCAAATCGTATCTGTTTGCCGTCATAGGCGCGGAATACGTGCTGAATCTGCTGCCGCGCGGCACGCACGATTACGCAAAATTCATCAAGCCATCGGAACTCGCGCGCATGGCGCGTGCCGCAGGACTGGATGTGGAAGAGATCACTGGCATGACGTACAACCCCATCACTAAAGTCTACGCGCTGGAAGCGGATTCGGACGTCAACTACATCATGGTATTTCGTGCCTGAATCGTGAAGTCAGCCAATTTGCTCTAAACCACCTACACCACCTACACCACCTACACTACCTGCAATCGCCTGCAACGCCGTGCTGCCTACGCCTACTCGAATCCAAGGCCCGTTCGCGTCTCACCCAACGAGATATTCGATAGCTCATCCATGATCAAAGCCGTTCTCTTCGATCTTGACGGCACTCTCGCCGACACTGCGCCCGATCTGGGCTACGCCCTCAACCGTCAGCGCATCACACGCGGCCTCTCAGCCCTGCCGATAGAGCTCATTCGTATCGAAGCCTCAGCCGGCGCACGCGGCCTGCTGGGTCTAGGGTTCAATATCAAACCCGGCGATCAGGATTACGACGCAATGCGTGCCGAATTTCTCGATTTTTACGCCGAACGGCTGTGCCAGGAAACATGTCTGTTTCAAGGCGTGGCGGAACTGCTCGATCAGCTCGATGCTCGCGGCCTTCCCTGGGGAATCGTGACCAACAAACCCGCGCGTTTCTCCATACCCTTGATGCAGGAGCTGCGCTTGAGCAACCGTGCCGCATGCCTCGTCAGCGGGGGTGATACAACTCATTCCAAGCCCCATCCAGAGCCGCTGCTGACCGCGAGCAAAGCACTGGATGTAGCGCCGGACGATTGCATCTACCTGGGCGACGACCTGCGCGACGTGCAGGCCAGTCTGGCTGCCGGCATGGAGCCCGTTATTGCCAGATACGGTTATCTCGGGAACGTAGGGGCTCCTGAAGCCTGGGGTGCAAGGTACCTGATAGATCAGCCGCAGGAACTGCTTGGTTACCTGTAGTTACCTGTTGGTTTCTGTTATAGTGAACCTGTGGCTGGATGCTTGAAAGAGGGAATTGAACTCTTCCGTCTAATTCACATCTAATCTTTACTTACAGAATGCCGGGGGCGACCTGGCTTCGACGTGGGTTGCAAAGCAAAGCAGGGCATACCGAGGACCAGTTACCTCGTAAATACATCTGGAAACCAATAGTCGCAAACGACGAACGTTACGCTCTAGCCGCTTAATCCGGCTGGACTCCGCACCGATGGGCCTCAACGTCGGGTCTGACAACAGACAGCGGAGCCATTAACGAGGATCGCGCTCGGTAGGGTCACTTTACAGAGCGCTAAAAAATAGGTGACTCGCCTGTCATCAGTCCGCCAGTTGACGGATTCCAGGTTAAATTAAATAACATGGCTAAGTATGTAGAACTGCCTGTAGAGGACTTGCGGACGCGGGTTCGATTCCCGCCGCCTCCACCAATTAAAAAGCCACCCTAAGGGTGGCTTTTTAATTGGTGAGCCCTGCATGACACGAAATGCGAGCTTGTTGGCCCGAGCTGAGACCTTTCTAATTCCATTTTGGCTACGATCAATCGTGTCTGACCCTATTATCCCTTAAAGGTCAGCAATGCGTCTTTATCCTTATTTGTAGTAGTTTCGATTTGATCCGACAAACAATGTCAGATTCGAACTGCCGCCAAGTGCCGGGAAGCGGCCCTCGGGCGCGAAAACGAATAAGCCACAAGGGGCGCGTCTGCCCCTTTGTGGCTCGGCATCAAACTCTGCTTAAGCAGTCTTGCGGCGGCGCGCGATAAAGCCCAGCAAACCCAGACCGGCCAGCAGCATGGCATAGGTTTCGGGTTCGGGGATTTGGCCAACGGCGGCGACCTGCCCCAGGTTATTGATCCCCGTCGCGGTGATTAGAACATTTTCGCCCGGCAGACTCACCAACGAGTTTAAGTCGGTCATGCCCACGCCATTGGGGCCGGTGATAAAGGCGTGCTGATCACCTGCGGCTGTGCTGGAGTACCCCACCACCTGCCCGGCGTCGTTGATGCCAAGGGCGGCACTGTCACTTCCACCCAACGTCCCGAGATCGGTCATGCCCACGCCATTGGGGCCGGTGATAAAGGCATGGGCAGTAGGACCTGTCGTGGAGTACCCCACCACCTGCCCGGCGTCGTTGATGCCAAGGGCGACACTGCCACTTCCACCCAGCGCCCCGAGATCGGTCATGCCCACGCCATTGGGGCCGGTGATAAAGGCGTGCTGATCACCTGCGGCCGTGTCGGAGACCCCCACCACCCGCCCGGCGTCGTTGATGCCAAAGGCCTGACTGGAACCTCCACCACCCAGCGTCCCGAGAGTCCCGAGATCGGTCATGCCCACGCCATTGGGGCCGGTGATAAAGGCGTGCCGAGCAGTACCTGCGGCGTTGATGGAGTCCCCCACCACCCGCCCGGCGTCATTGATGCCATAGGCGAGACTGTCACCTCCACCACCCAACGTCCCGAGATCGGTCATGCCCACGCCATTGGGGCCGGTGATAAAGGCATGGTAAGGACCTGCGGCCGTGGTGAAGTACCCCACCACCTGCCCGGCGTCGTTGATGCCAAGGGCGACACTGCCACTTCCACCCAGCGCCCCGAGATCGGTCATGCCCACGCCATTGGGGCCGGTGATAAAGGCATGGCGAGCACCTGCGGCCGTGTCGGACCACCCCACCACCTGCCCGGCGTCGTTGATGCCAGAGGCGTAACTATTACTTCCACCCAACGTCCCGAGATCGGTCAGTGATTTGCCATTGGAGTCTACGATGAATGCATGTTCCTGTGCGAAGACAGGGGAAACAAAACCAAGCCCTATACTCAGGGCTGCGGCCAGAATCAAGCTTTGGATTGTAGAGCTATGCGTAATTTTCATGATTTTCTCTCCAGTAAGGGAGAATTTTTAAAGATTCGGGGCTTCTGCTGAGTTGTGAAAAGCGTGCCGACAGCGCGGTCCCCTGCGTCAAAGATGACTGCCCGGCTACCATTTCTCACAACTTATCTTAGATCAATTAAGGGAAAAGTATATGAGCCGAGCGGCCTAGAGAAATATTCAAATGTTGTGTACGGCGGCATGATCAGGCGGCGATTCGTTGATGATTTTCTGCTTTCGTTATGATCCCGTTTTTGAACTGAATGCCAGCAATAACCTTGGCGATTAATTCAGATCCTCGCAGAAGCAGCCAGCGGTGTTCAGCGCTCTTCACCAGTTTAAATACCATGGATAAAATACTTGTCCGCGAGACGCAGCCCCGGGTTTTGGCGGTTCGCAGCCGCACTGTGGCAAATTTTGATTCAATCGGGTTGGTGGTACGAAGATGAATCCAGTGCTCCGCCGGAAAGTCATAAAAGGTCAGCAATGCGTCTTTATCCTTATTCAGGCACTCAGCCGCCTTCGGGTATTTCGGCTGGTAAGTTTGTACGAACAGATCGAAGGCCAAGCGTGCATTCTCCCGTGTGTCCGCCATCCAGATCTGCTGCAAATCCGATTTGGCTTTGGGTTGCAAATGCTTGGGCAGTTTGTTCAATACGTTGGCGGTCTTATGCACCCAGCAGCGCTGTACACGGGTTTTGCCAAACACTTGCGGCAGCGCTTTCCAGAAACCCAATGCCCCATCGCCGACGGCAAGCTTGGGATCGATTGTGAGACCGCGGCTTCTCAAGTCCAGCAATACTTCTTTCCACGATTGCTCCGATTCCCGAAAACCGTCCGCCAAAACGACTAATTCCTTCTTGCCCTCAGCCGTGGCACCTATGATTACCAGGATGCATTGATTCGCTTCCTCATGCCGCACGCCGAAATGAATGCCGTCCACCCACCAATACACATATTGCTTGTTGCGCGTGCTCATCTTGCCAGACTGCTTTTAAGCGGCTGATCGTGGCTGCGGCCAATCCCGGCGCATCCCGTCCCAGGAGGGATGCCAGGGCTTCAAAAAAATTGCCAGTCGAGATGCCTTTCAAGTACAACCACGGCAGCAATTCCTCAATGGTCTTGGTGCGCCGCAAATACGGCGGCAGGATCGCGGAGGTAAACCGAATCCTGCTTGCCCGATCCCGCACCCGCGGCGCTTTGATGCCAACCTCGCCTAGCCCCGTCTGGATCGTCCGCTCCGGCAAGTATCCATTGCGTACCATGCGCGCGCGCCCCGCTTGATCCACATCGAAACGATAGCGTTCGAGAAATTCTGCAACCACCGCTTCGATCGCTCGCGCCAGCATCTGCTGCGCTCCGTCGCGCAGCACTTGCGTCAATCCATCCGACACTTCGCTCACAATCCCTGGATTTCTTAATGCTAAAACGTTATCTTTACTCATGGCGTATTCCTCCTTCTTTTGAAGTTGATGATCTTGGTCGACCATCAAGAATACGCCACCCTCTCAACCCTCGTCATACACAAGTTTCGAGCATAGCTCATGTAACGTTTCCGGTGATTGGCGGTTATCTTTTCTATGAGGATGGTTCCCGTGGGGTGAGAAAGACAAAAACAAAGAACAGTAAAAGGAAATTAAAGTCGTCGAAAAGCACACAAACTAAGGCGGTAGCGAATAGGGAATGCAGTAACTTTTACAGTAACTTGGAATAGATAAATTACATAACATAGTATTAATAAGGGTTTGACTGATCTATTCAATTGACGCCGCCCCCCACCAATTAAAAAGCCACCCCTGCGGGTGGCTTTTTAATTGGTGGATCCCCTATGAGACGGGATACGGACTTGTTGGTCGGTGCGAGTTGAGACCTTTCTAATCTCCACTATGGTTACGATCAATCGTGTCTGGCCCCATTTCTTCTCTTCGGCTTTCCTGCTATGGCGCGAACCATACTTGATGAAGTGCTGGGTTTTCGTCCCTATTTTATCGAACACCAACTAGCTCACTCGGTTAGAGACCCGAATGGCCGCGCCTATAATCGCACGGCGCATCTACCTGAACGCCGCAAGATGATGCAATACTGGGCAGACCACCTGGATAAGCTGAGAGCCGGTGCGGAGATTATCCCCTTGAGTGGCGTGGCCTAGCGCAAACCATGAGCGAAGATAACGCCCCTAATCTTTTTTCAGCTGAACAAGACCTTTGGGCGCTTCGCAAGCCCACCTTGGGACAGCTGGAAATCGGCTAAGCAGGCGAGACTCTGGCATGCTGTTGCACTGCTTGCGATCTTGATCCGGGTAACTTCCAGCTTTTTGATAAGCCTCAACCCGCGAGGTTGTTTAAGGAGCGTCCACGTCAATTTGACGACTTGCTTGTTATGGCTAAAGGCAGCATTGGAGCTAACGGTGTTCTGAAACTGGTTTCCCGTAGCGAGGAAGGGCTGGAAGAGAGCGAAGTCAAGCTTTCAAACTTCGCCACTTGGCTCAAAAGCATACAGCACAAACCTCTCGCACAATTCTTCTGGCAGTCCGAACCCATTACCCTCAGCAACATGGATTGGCCATGGGGGAGGCACGAAACGGATTTACTGCGAAAAGCTGGCTGCCGCTGCCCGGCGCTCCTGTTACCGTACCACCGTTACCGGATATATTCGAACCGATTTCATTTTGCGGTAATGGGGAATACCCTGTGAATTGAACGTTACGCGTATCTTACGCGAATTGTTACTGCTGTTACCGATTAGCTGGGTAACTTTCGGACGGCAGGCAGTTTTCGATACAAGCCACCATGCAATCTTCCCAAAAGCAGACATTCACAGTTTTATAATCACCGGCTTGCGAGGCTTTTCGCTCAGGTCCGGTTTTGCAAACATCCGGGTTCAAGGCGTTCTACCGCCTCGAATCCCTTCGTTTTTTTAAACGACATATTATGGATAAAGTTACTCATACAGTCAGATGAATCAATATTATCCATGTTGAGCGATTGCAGTGTATTACGTGATACACAAGCAGATAGAATCGGAGCTTCTTCTAGATGCCCTGTTTTGCTATTCAGTAATTTATCAACCGCTGTTACAAAAACCATTTCATCAGGGAGAATGGAAAACAGTTCGTTTGCTACTCTAAGAACACAGCTACACACATAATCTTGATAAATTTCGTTAAATTGACTTTTTGGCATTTGCTTCACGGATAGATGGCCACTCTTTAACAAGCTTTTTACCTCATTTGGGATAACCTCAACCCCGTAAATATTGATTGTAGTTTCTATCATTGAGTTCTCTGCAATTTTAAATGACAAGCTCGATCCTAGTGTCGAAATCTCGGAAAAAGGGTCTAGTTTCTCAATTGCCGTCAGTTTTGACTTTATGTCATTATTAAGGATTCCACGAGCCAATTGAGCGTCTTTACTCCAATCGCTATACTCTCTTTCCCAATTCTCAATTTTGTTTATATTTTCAGATTCGTCATCTTCGATAGCCTTTGATATCTCATCCGCTAATTTCTTTCGCTTTTTATCTTCTCTTTTAAAAAGTTTATCTGTAAATCCAGGTTGGTAATTAGCCGCAATGGCTTTTGTTCTTGCTTCACGTTCCCTGAGATTTTTTGGTTTTTCCGGTTCTGGGGCAGACGCCATTGCTTTCCAATCCACCAGTGTGCCACACTCCTTGTGTACTGATTGGATTACATCAATATGATTTTGATATACATCTACTTCATATGCGGCTTGTTCTAGTTCTTGCATTTTTTCGTATTGTTTACGTTGCTGTTCGAGTCCACGTTGGCGACGTTTTGCATCCCTTTCTGCCGCTCGGTATGCAACACCAATAGAGCGAACTGTACCTTTCCATCCCATTTAAATAACCCCTTTACTATGAGTAGCTAACAGATCAGACGGGTCTACTGATCCGTACCATTGAAAATAGTGAAGCATGCAGATTCAAGATAACTAGTTGATTCATTGATGACCTCATAATTTGCCTCTCAGCTTACGCATCTGTAAAGCCTTAGAAACAATAAGGAAAATATATCGACAGAAAGCGCTACCCACAGATAACGTTGTTTTCTCCCATACTTAAGCTGTCGTCAACAAATGCTTCCCGTATTCTCTGGATCCAAATTATTGACTTCCAAAAACCGCCTTCCATTCAACTCTTCCGTTGGAAATGAGCGTGTCTATCCAATGCCAAGGCGAATATAGTCGTCCACCGTAGTCTCGGTCCTGCTTGCTAACTAGCCTCAACCGTATTGACACTGGAGGGTTCACACCATTGCGCTGACGTACCGATTTTTAGCTTGAGATCGTTGCAAATCCATGTCCTGATTGCGATCTATAGTTGACTTTATTGCCCTGCAACACCTGAAGCCGCCACTTTGGTACGTACGAGAATGTTATCTTTCTCAACGATTCCTCCGGTGGCCATCAAGCGATCAATTCCTGCCGCTATTACCCCAAGAAGCTGTGCGCTAGTGGCAGAGTACCCAAATGCTCGGGAAACCGCTTGAATCAACTCATTCCGACCTGCACCAAAGTTGTCGTCGATAATGCGCAACAAAGCTTCGTCTATCTCGACAGGCGGGAGTATCTCAGGTTTACGTAACGTAGGAGACGTAACTATGGAACGATCACGGATAGTGATGGGTTTACCGGGAAAATTGTAAAAATCTTTTCCCTCAATTAGCCCACGTTTGGCAGCGACTTCGGCCGCGCGCGCGACGACCGCCCGTATACGTGCCCCCGCCCGGCCGAGTCCCCAAAGAATTCGAATCCTTGACGTGATCTCATTAAGATGGATTGGGCCTTCAACTTCCACAATCTTAACAACATATGTTGCCATATCCGCCAAAGGAGTTTCGTGTGGGTCGTACTGTTGGTTTACCGGGAAGTTGGCCTCGACATAGAAATGGCGCTCCAGTGCAGAGGAATCGATCGTGTCATTGTCCACTACGGCGGTAACCACTTCTGTGTCATCAATTCTCTCTCCTTCAAAGGTAAGCGGTACAGCGCGCGCCGGTCGGGTGCTTTCCTCGTCGCGATCCCGCCAAACAGATTTTGCTCGGTCGATCGCCTCCTCGATTTTCTTCATCTCTCGTTGCGGCCGCAGGAACCAGTCGGCGCTCCACACGCGGTGGATGATCCATCCATGTGCCTCAAGAACTTGTTGACGTAGTCGATCACGATCACGTGCTGATCGTGATGAATGAAACTGTGCACCATCGCACTCTATGCCAAGGATAAAGCGCCCCGGCCGTTCTGGATCAGATACGGCCAAGTCGACGCGAAAGCCTGAAGCCCCGATCTGACGTTTTACATCGTGGTCAAGAGATTGTAGACGCTCACATACCTGAATCTCAAACTCGCTATCGAAATCCTTTCCCGTTGGTTCGCCCAATCCAAAATTGCCCGTTTCAGCGAAAGTCAGAAACAGTTTGAGTGCTGCTACACCGCGAGCTCGCGTTCTTTCCAAATCGATATCTGAACCGGTAAAATTACAGAATACCTCGCACCTCAGCTTGGCGCGAGAGATCAGAACGTTCAATCGTCGCTCCCCGCCCTCCCCACTAAGTGGACCGAATGCATGAGCCAGATAGCCTTGTTCCGTCTTACCATATCCGATGGAGATGAGGATGACATCACGTTCGTCGCCTTGGATGTTCTCCAGATTTTTTACAAAAAATGGCTCGGTGGAAGCCGCACTGAAAAACTCTTCCACCTCTGGATTGGCCCGTCTTAGCAGTTCAAGTTCTTTCAGCACAGCTTGCCGTTGAGCCACAGAGAAAGTCGCGACGCCGAGACTTTGATTCGGGCACGCCCGCGCGTGGCGGATCACGGATTCCGCGATTGCCTTGGCTTCCCTAGGATTAGTTCGGGATTCACCCCGGCCGTAAGGCGCATCCTTCAAGAGATTGAACTTCAGCCCCATTCCAGCAACAGCGTCGTAGGGGCTTGGAACAATGAAGAGCTTGTTTTCGTAAAATTCCCGGTTTGAAACCGCAATAAGCGATTGATGCCTGGATCGATAATGCCAACTCAGCATCCGATATGGCACACCCTTGGCAAGGCAGAGTTCGAGAATACTCTCCGCATCCTTGGCCTGGATTGTGACGCCATCCTCGACCTCTTCTGGATCTTGCTCTCCCGTCAACTTTTTAAAAAACGCGGTTGGAGGTAATTGGTGTTCGTCACCGACGATAATTATCTGGCTAGTTCGGGCGATGGCGCCCAACGCATCTACGGGCTCAATCTGGCTAGCCTCATCCATGACAAGGAGGTCGAACGTAGGGCCACCGGGTTTTAGAAACTGGGCTACGGACAGTGGGCTCATCATAAAGACGGGCTTCAATTGCTGAATGGCAGCCCCAGCCTTCTCGAGGAGTAGGCGAATAGGCAGATGGCCACGTTTTTTAGCGATTTCTGCGTTCAGGACGCCAAGAGGACCAATGCCCGCAGCTCCGCGTGGCCGTCCCTTAGCATGTTCGGCCACGATTTGTTCTTGGGCTAGTTCAATGCGCTCGCGATCCAACTGGCGAAAAAGCATTACCAAGTTGTTGTGTCCTTCCCCATCGAACGCCTTCAGTTCAGGCCAAGCATCGAACAGTGCAATCCTTATGATTTCTGCATAGCTCCGGTCAAATACACTAACCGCATTATCGTGTTTCAGAACTCCGTCATGGATGGCATCTACCAGTGGCTTGCATCCGAGTCCAGCAAGATATCTGCCACGTGCAGCGAAGGTGATGAAATGGCTCAGTCCTTCCATATCGTTACGCCAGTCAGTTAGGTGGTTTGCTAACTCGTCAAGCGGAATGTCGTCTGAGCTGTTGACACCGAAAGCAGGCTTCATGTCAAGATCAAGACACGTAACCAAATCATCAAAATGGGCCTTCAATGTTGGTAAAGTAGACGAGAGGATCGTTCCGGCATACTCAATCTCGTCTATGTTGGCAACTTCAGCCAATCGGTTCCAGATAAAACTTGGCAGATGATCATTCGCGGCCCGCCACATGAGAATTCGATTTAACACATCCCAATTGGAGCGTTCATCCTTCCACACATTACCGAAGGCTTGCCCTGTCGCTTGCGTTTGCGTAAATCCGGTCTTTGCTGCCTGTGCGGAAATGATCTTGTCAACGAGGAACAATCGCTCGCTTTGTCCCTTCGGAAGCGGAGCTTTCAGGTATGAGCGTAACAAGGATATCTGCGCACGGTAGCTGCTATCCAGAAACCGGAATAAGCCCGTGCCCTTTGTGACGATTGCTCTGCGTATGGAAGTATAATCGGCAGTGCGGCCAGCGTCATTGAAGAGTTCCTCAGCCTCTTTCCAAGCAGTAGAGTAGGAGCGCCCTGTCGCAACAAGAGCTTTAAGGCCTTGTACATCATGTTCTTTCCAGGCGGGAGATACTAGGGCAGAGCGATCCAGGTCTGGCGGAAAGGGGATCGCTGCAAGGAACGTTAAAGCTGATTTTAGATCGTCCCAAGTGCGAAGCTCTGGGCAATTCAAATGCTTCACAGCAGCTGCGGCATGAGTTCTTACTTCTTGTAAAACACCAGCCAATTCTTCGATCTTTCGGGATAACGCTGTCCGTTCCACTGGATCTAGCGGACCACGTCGAACGCCGCGCCAGATGTGCTGTGGAACATGGCCTATACCACGCCACCTTTCGACAATATCTTTTACCACCGCCCTCCGGTGCGCTACACTCTCCCAAGTCCAGACATCCGCACCATCAAATTTGAGTGGAAGATCATCTTGCTGCAGCACGCGAGATAGACGGCCGAGAATAGCATGTGGCGAGAGGCCACAAGGTTGCAACGGGCTGTGGAGCCGGCTTGCAAAATCGTTTAAGGTGGCGCCTGTGTCGCTAAGTTTCTGAATGATTGTAAAGTCGCTACGTGATGATCTAGGCTGAGCGTCGCGGGTACGCTTGAGCTCCTCCAAGACGGATCGCTTGTTCACCTTGTTCGAGTGAAGCTCTAGTGTGAGTGGACCAAGTCCTACCTGACGGAGCCGTCTATGTACCACCTCCAGCGCAGCCATTTTCTCGGCGACGAACAATATCTTCTTTCCATTTGCGACAGAGGCAGCAATAATATTTGTGATTGTTTGCGACTTTCCGGTACCCGGAGGCCCTTTAATGACCAACGTTCGTCCTCGGGCTGCCTCAGCAATTGCTACGGTCTGAGAGCTGTCAGCGTCCACGACATGATGGAGTTCGATGGGAAGGATGACGTCATCGATCCTGGCGGTCTCGTTAACAAGAGGAGCGCTTTCCGGAAACCCATCCCGTAAAAGTGCGGAGATCATTGGATGAGTATCGATTCCACTCTCTTCCGGCCAATTGTCCGGATCAAGGTCACGATACATAAGAAATTTCGAGAATGAGAAAAAACCGAGAACCATGGCATCGGGCAAAACTTCCCACCGCTTTTGATTCGAAACAGTCTCCGCTACCTGAGTGCAATAGGTCGCCAGATCAACTTCGTCCTCGTCCTTGAAATCTTCTATCAATAATCCAAATTCGATCTTCATCTTTGCCTGAAGAGTCAGGTTTGGGGATGGCGGCTCCTCTCTCCATCTGAGCTTGAACCTGTCTGCAACGCTGCTACGCTCCAGCTTGACTGGAAGCAGAACGAGCGGGGCGTTTTTTCCCACATCAGAGCTATCGCTATCGAACCAGCGTAATAGACCGATGGCAAGATAAAGAATATTGACGCCTTGTTCCTGTTCAAGCATCTGTGCGTCATACCAGACATCGAAGAGCCGCTTCTGGAGGCCTCCAGATGTGAGACGGGTCTGCAGGCGGAGATCAGTGTGGCGCGAGGCCACACCTTGCCCATTAACTTCTTCCTCGTCAGGCTGCGGAATGCCCCCGGTAACGTCATCCTCGGGATCCAAAGCAGCACGCTCCTCCTCACTTAATTGAACACCCGGTAAAAAGCTGAGGGTTTTACCTGATGTGAGGAGCCGGAATACTTCTGAAGCTTTTTCATCGACGATCTCAAGGGCACGATTGTTGCGCGTTCGAAGGGGCGTGTTAAGCAAACGATTACGCGACGAAAGATCGAGCAGCGCATGTCGCTCCTTCAGCAAACGATCTCTGATAGATATGATCGCGTTACTCTCGGCCCTTTCTTCCTTAAATGAAATATTATTTCCCATTGTCAGCAGCTCTTTTCCTGAAGTATTAAGAAGATGACTTACCGGAATCCCCAGCTATTTGTTCTAATGCAAGATGATCTACGGAGTACGCGCATTTTCCCCTTGCTCTTTTATTCTAATTTTTGTTTAGGTATCGAGCTTATTTATGTACGAAAATCAAAGTTTTCGGGTGGGGTTGGTAGACTATTTTATCTAACTCAACAGTATTAGCTACTGTCCTGAGGTACACCGGAGTGTCAAAGTGGTTATTTAATCTAGTTATTGAGAGGTAGGTCGGAAGGCGTATGTCAGGAGCAAATCCCTTAAAATGAAAATAGAAAGGCGTATTAATAGGATTGCAATTGCATTTCGGGCAAAGAGAACAGAAAAGCCATCATGACAAAGATCATCATTAATGTAATCCTGAGCTAACCCGGCTTTTCCGGAGCACGTGTGATCATAGTCGAAGCCGTCCAATCACGCTGGGGGTATTTTTGAGGGTATTTACCGGGAATCGGACCATATATTTTCGGCTAACATTAAGCACTGACGCGGTCGTGTTGGGTTCTGGTTCGATTCCCGCCGCCCACCAATTAAAAAGCCACCCCAGCGGGTGGCTTTTTAATTGGATCTCGTATTAATCTGAAATGCGACGAACTTGTTCGGTCCGGGTTGAAACCTTTCTAACTTCCCCTTGGTTTTTAGAACTCCTGATGAGGTATCCTTCGGGGTGTCGGTGAGCTAGACCAAGCAACCACTAGTTGCATTTTGACTTGAATCAGCGCCATGTTGATGATTTTTAAAGAGGAAGAATTTAATGAGTTCTAAATATATTGTATTGATTATTGCCCTTAGTGCCGCTTTGATTAGTTGTGGTGGCGCGGTTCCTGAAGTAAATTCCACGAATTGTTCTGGCATAGGAATGCAGGCGGTACTTCCAACTTTCGAAAACGAAGCTGAGCGGCAAGCATTTGTTGATAAATGCCAATCTGTAGCAGAAAAATAAAGCTCGCGACAAGCTGTCGAGCCGAGTACAGTTGTTATCACCGGACAAGAATTGATCAAATTCTGAGTTGTTTACCGGTCGATGACTGATCATGGCATAGAACAGATCGTGAGTTGCTTTTGTTTGGCTTATTCTGATTGATGCATACGTCGCATTGAATGCTAATGAAATCGTAATTGAAACTTCTAACTGTATTGACGATGTCGCATAACAAAACAGTTCCACAGGTCAAGGGCGATTTTTTGCTGGGCAATTTACTCCAAATGATTGCGAATCCGTTTCAAGCCCTTTGTTGACTGGCAGCGAGGTTATGGGTGACTTGGTCAGCTTCAGATTAGTTACACACCAATTTTATCTATTCGGTCATCCGAAGCTGATTTACCGTGACTAGCTGAACCGCTCGCGCAGGTTCTTCACGGCATTGGGCTCGCCGCGAACCCGAAAGAAGGCGCCCTCACTGTTTGAGTACTCCCCCAGCACCTGGCAGCTTGCGTAAATTTCCCCGCGCAGTTGCTGTGCCGACCAGGGAAGAAAAAGCTCGGCCTCAACCAGATTTTGCTGGAAAAACGCGACGATCGTCTGGCGGAGCTTCGCGATTTCGTCAGGGCGGCGTGCACTCATCACGACGCAATTCGGGTACTGTGTTCGCAATGCCTCTTCGCGTTCAGCTTGCGCTGCTGCATCGCCGACGTGGTCGATCTTGTTGAATACGCGGATACGTGGCACGACATTCGCACCGATCTCCTCAAGCACTCCCTCGGTGACCTCGAGCTGACGCTCAAAACCGGGATCGCTTGCATCGATGACGTGCAGCAGCAGGGATGCATCAAGCGCTTCGTCTAGTGTTGACTTGAACGAAGCGACCAGTCCGTGTGGCAAATTTTTTATGAAACCGACCGTATCACTGACGAGCACGCGTGGCACGCTCTCCGGTTGAAGGGCACGCACTGTGGTATCAAGCGTAGCAAAAAGTTTATTCGCGACCAGCACTTCGCTTCCCGTGAGAGCCCGCATCAAGGTGGACTTGCCGGCGTTTGTATAGCCGACGAGCGCCACGCTGGCGAGTCCTTGGCGCTCTTGCCGCCGCGCACGCTGCGTCTTGCGCTCGGCATCCATCGCGACGATTTCCTGTTGAAGTTCGGCGATGCGATCACGGATCTTGCGTCGGTCCAATTCAGTGTGCGACTCGCCGCCGCCCCGGCCACCGACGCCGCTGCGCTGCCGCCCTTGCGGCCCCGCAAGCTTCGCCGCCTCGCGCAGGCGTGGCGCCATGTACCCGAGGCGCGCGATCTCCACTTGGGCGCGCGCAGCGCGAGAGCGGGCATTGCGATGAAAAATTTCGAGGATGACCATAGTGCGGTCCATTACCTCGCAGCCGACCTCTTTTTCAAGGTTGCGCGCCTGCGATGGTGAGATTTCGTGGTCGATCAGGATGGTATCGATATCCCGGCTGTCAGGGTTAGCGGCTGTTTCCTCGAACCCTGCGGGCTCCTTGTTCACGAAGCTGCGTAGTTCCTGCCGCTTGCCGGCACCCAAGTATGCCGTCATGTCAAAGCCAGAGCGCTTCTGCACGAACGTGCGGACGACTTCATACCCCAGTGTTTTTGCGAGTTCGCGCAGCTCGCTCAGCGACGCCTCGAACTCGCTATCGCTCACGCTCGGCAGTTGTACGGCCGCCACGACGGCGTACCTGGATTTCTCTTCAGCTTCTCTTTGCATTAGGGGATTGCTTATCTTGAGTGGGCGAATTCAGATAGTACCTGCAAATGTAATAGCACCTGCTAATCGCTATAATCTGGAGTATGGAAGGGATCAGGAAAAATGCTTGACGAGATTCTTCTTGCATTCAATCTGACGCCGCATTTTGCCTATTTTAACTTCGATTATCGACGCAGGATCGCCAACCAACGCGCCATATTGAGGAGTGTCATCAGGGAAGCGACAACATAAGTCCATGCCGCGGCGTTGAGCAATCGTCGGGCATGCGGCATGATTGCCTTTGGGCTGACCGCCCAGGCGAACCGGTTTTATCGAGAGTGAGCCGATTTTCCATACTATGAATAAAGGGGCACTCGCCACACCCCGCACTCTTGTGCCCCACCTTCTGTATTGATATTGAGGCGGATTTGCACGGGGTGAACTGGGAATGGACACTGCTGTACTGCCGGCGACGGGAAACGGAGAAGGCACAAAAAAAGCTCGGAGGCGGCTGTCGTTGTGTTGAGCTGTCCACAACCGGTCAATTAAAATAATAAAAATAGAGTGAATGGCTTCATGACCAAAAGACTATTGCCTTGGATGGTGACACGCTCGTGGAAATGATCCTTCTTATCGGCATTCAGGCTTCCGGCAAAACTACTTTTTACCTCGAACGTTTTTTTGAAACCCATGTTCGCATCAGTATGGATCTATTGCGAACACGCAATCGCGAAAGCGTTTTCATGCAGACCTGTCTGGCAACGCAGCAGCGCTTTGTTATTGACAATACCAACCCGACTCGCGCAGACCGTGCACGTTATATTGAACCGGCACGAAACGCTCGGTATCGCGTGATCGGTTATTTCTTCGAGCCCGACCCGAAAGCCTCGTATGAGCGCAACCAAGGCCGGAGCCAAAAGCACCGCGTTCCCTCTCCGGGTCTTTTCGGCACGTTGAAGCACTTGGAGCGGCCTAGTATCGAGGAAGGCTTCGACCAGCTATTCCTCGTACATGCAGATAAAGGCAGATTTGAAATCATGCCGATGTAAAAAGGGACGCCGTCCTGGGTAATAGTTCAGGAGAAAATGCCCACCCGCACGATGCCGTCGTTGCCGATAGTGCCGCGGAACATGCCTCTGGTGTTGAAACGCATTGCATAATTGCCTTTTGCATCCAGCACGATCAAGCCGCCATCACCGCCGATGCCTGCGATTTCCGCCAGCGTATTATCCGCCGCCTCGGTAAGCGGAATGTGCTGCAACCGTACCTGCGCCGCCGTGTTGAACGCAGCTACTGTGCGGATGAATATTTCTCCCGTGCCAGTCGCGGATACCGCAACCGAACGATTGTCCGCGTAGGTTCCGGCGCCGATGACGGGCGAATCTCCTACGCGCCCGAAGCGCTTGTTCGTAAGCCCGCCAGTCGATGTGCCGGCGGCGAGATTGCCGTGACGGTCCAGCGCCACGGCACCCACCGTTCCGCGCTTTTCATCCGCGTCAGGCTGCGGCGTATCGGGAAGCACGTCATGGTCCTGCAGCAGATGTTCTTCGGCAATGGCTTTTTGCAACTGATTCCACCGGAATTGGGTATAGAAATAAGATGAATCAACGATCTCCAGGCCCTTCTCGGCGGCAAAGGCATCAGCGCCCTGGCCCATCAGCATCACATGCGCGCTATTAGTCATCACGGCGTGCGCAGCGCGGATGGGGTTGCGTATTGTCGTAACCGCGGCAACAGAACCTGCCATGAGTGTGGAACCATCCATAATAGATGCGTCCAATTCAATGCGGCCGGCATTACTGAACACCGCCCCCTTGCCCGCATTGAATAAAGGCGAATCTTCCATGACCACGATCGCTGCAATCACGGCGTCAATGCTGCTGCCGCCCGCTTCAAGCACCGTATGGCCGGCAGTCAACGATTGCGCAAGCACTTGCGTATAAGCCTGTTCGAGTTCCGCTGTCAGTTTGCTGCGCGTGATAGTACCGGCGCCACCGTGAATCACCAGTCGGATCGGTGAAGTATCCACCCCAGCGGTGTTTGTTCGTGCTATCACGTGTTACAAAATCTAAGGGTAAGGAAAGTTATTATCGGAGTTTCTTCGGGAGGGTTTGTAAATGTGCGCAAACCTGGATGGTAGCGTTGGACATTTACCTATAACCGATAGAATCAGCGTATGGCTTCTAACTGTTCAAGATGTGGGCACCTCAAGTATTTCCTGATTATAAATCTCATAAGCGGAGTCTAATCTGATCAAAAGGCGAGGAAACGGATTTGGCTGGGGTAACAGACCAAGCTTGGCCGATCATATCATGACAAGCCAAACTAAAATCCTCACGTGAAACATCAGGAATGTTAATGTTTAGCGGACGGCAGCTGGCATTCGATGCCATTCTCTACGCTCTTCATGAAGGCGTTGGCTGCATGGCCCGTAATGTCAATCCTCTGCGTCCGATTTTCAGGGGTCAGGCCGAACCCGCCCCGTTCCGTTTCTGTTCCGTTGCGGGTGCATTGCAACCTGAGCAGATATGCCAGCCCCGTGCAGATCCACTGGTGGTAGCGTTTGGCGCGCTTATCGTCTGAGGTGTGTGTGACCGCGTAGGCGTCGTTGAGTCCTTCCAAGGCGCAGGCCACCTCCACCGACACCTGCTGAGTCGGGTTGCCCTCGACGTTTTCGTAGAAGCCTTGCTCAATGATCTGGTCGTGCATGCGGCAGACGTAGTCCGCGACTTCCTGCTTGATTCCAGCGCTCTGAGTGCATTCGAACAAGAGGCGGCAGGCCTGGGATTGCCAGTTGGCGAAGAAGACAAGCACGTCCTCCGCTACACGAGCGCGCCGGAAGTACTGCACATCATAATGGGAGAAGCCGCGTTCCGCGCTATGCAGGTACCGGGTGTTCTGTAACTGCCGGTAGGTTTCCAGAAGAGCGAGCATGGCCTCGCCGGCGTACAGTTCCTCTCCGTGGTCCGGCAGGTCGTGGAAGTACACCTTGTAGGAGCCGTCTGGCCTCTGCTGCTGGAGTATCCCCTCGGCGAGGGCAGCGATCTGCCGGGTCCTGCGGGGCGGCGAGGCGTGCAGCAGGGCCAGGATCATAAAGGCACTGTGGGCGATGGACGAAGGCTCCTCCAGGCGGCGGGGGTCGAGGATCAGGTACCCGTCGCGTTCCACGAGGTAATCCCCGTAGTGCCGCAACGACTTCTCGACCAGTGGTCGAAGCTCGTGCCTTTTCAGGAAATCGCTGAGCATTTGCACGTCCCACACGGAAGCGATATCCCGGATGGGGGATTTCTCGCGGATGAATTCGTCGTCCCGGGGAATGTAGAGGTACTCGAGCATCCCGGTATCTGGGTTGACCATGCCCTTGTACCATCGGTAGACGAGCTCCAAACGCTGCGTCAGCAACTCTGCTGTTTTCATGGTTTTATCTCTCCAGTCATCCAACCCGAATTTCGCCTGTGGGCCTCACGTTGAACGCCAGAAGTTCCGAATCGCCCGTTGCCCACCGGATCACCGATTCGCGGCAGGCAGATTGTTGGACATGGCTCGATTTTATCTATTCGAGGCAGGAAAGGGACATTCAAATTTATGAGGCATGACGCACAGACCTAAAAGAGAAAGACGAGAATAATGGTTATTCGATGGATGTGCCATGATAAAGTTTTTATTATTTTGTTATAACTCTATCCTTATATACTGGACCGGTTGGGTAGCTCTGGGATTAGCAGGCAACTTTGGACCTTAAAAGAGTTGAAGGGTCCGAAGCGGACAATAGAAAACCGCCCAAGCGATTGGAAACAAGTGACGGTGGAAAATGTTATTCGTCGTTACGTGGCATTATTAGCAGTTAACGGTCGCTGCATGCGTCAAGGTCATATCCGGAAGCAAGCAGGTTGACCATTAATTTCCAACTATGGTCCGCAATACTCCTCTCCAATTCGAACTCCATACTCCGCAATCGTCATTGCGCGCCGCAATTATCGATGCCTACCGGCGCGACGAGGCACAGAGCCTGGATGAGCTGATGGGGCAGATCAATCTGCCGCCCGCAAGCCGTTACCAGGTGCAGGAACGCGCACGCAGACTCGTCACCGCGGTGCGCGGCAAGCGTACCCATGCCAGCGGGGTCGATGCGCTGTTGCATGAATTTTCGCTATCCAGCCAGGAAGGCATCGCGCTGATGTGCCTCGCCGAGGCGCTGCTGCGCATCCCCGACAGGGAAACCGCCAATCGCCTCATCCGGGACAAGATCAGCGGGGGCGGATGGGACGCGCATCTCGGGCACAGCCCATCACTATTTGTGAATGCCGCAGCATGGGGCTTGCTGATTACCCGCAAGCTGGTGTCGACCCACAGCGAGGGCGGATTAACGGCCACGTTGACACGTCTGGTCGAGAAGGGCGGCGAACCCCTGATTCGCAGGGCCATGGATCTCGCGATGCGCATGCTGGGTCATCAGTTCGTGATCGGCGAGACGATCGAGAAGGCACTCGAGCGCAGCCGCGAGCATGAGGCGCGCGGTTACCGCTATTCCTACGATATGCTGGGCGAAGCTGCTCTCACCGCAGCCGACGCCGAACGCTACTATGCATCGTACGAGGCCGCAATTCACGCCATTGGCAAGGCAGCCGCCGGGCAGGGTGTCCACGCGGGAGCCGGCATCTCCGTCAAGCTTTCCGCGCTGCATCCGCGCTACGTCCGCGCCCAGCGCGAGCGTGTAATCGCCGAGCTGCTGCCTCGACTTAAGTCGTTGCTGGCGCTCGCCAGGCAATATGACATCGGGCTGGACATTGATGCCGAGGAAGCCGACCGGCTTGAGCTCTCGCTCGATCTGCTGGAAGCGCTCGCGTTCGACCCTGAGTTGGCCGGCTGGGATGGTATCGGGTTCGTCGTCCAAGCCTATCAGAAGCGCTGTCCAGCCGTAATCGACTGGATTATTGACCTTGCGCGCCGCAGCAGTCACCGGATCATGGTGCGGCTGGTAAAGGGCGCGTATTGGGACGCGGAGATCAAGCGTGCGCAGGTCGAGGGATTGGAGGACTATCCGGTCTATACACGCAAGGTGCATACGGACGTTTGCTACCTCGCCTGCGCACAGAAGATGCTTGGCGCGCCGGATGCGATCTACCCTCAGTTCGCGACGCACAATGCCCACACGCTGTCGGCGGTCTACCAGATGGCGCAGGATGCGCGGATTGACGACTACGAATTCCAGTGCCTGCACGGGATGGGTGAGGCGTTGTACGACCAGGTGGTGGGGGCGGGCCAGCTCGCAAAGCCCTGCCGCATTTATGCGCCCGTTGGCAACTACGAGACGCTGCTTCCCTACCTGGTGCGGCGCTTGCTCGAGAACGGCGCAAATTCGTCCTTCGTCAGCCGCACCGTCGATGAAGACGTAAGCATAGACGAGTTGGTCGCCGATCCGCTCGCCCAGGTCGAGCGCGAAGGTGCGCGGCCGCATCCAGCGATTCCGCTGCCGTGCGAGCTTTACGGCGCCGAGCGCAGGAACTCATCCGGTATCGATTTCAGCGATGAGCACGCGCTTGCCAGACTGGCCGCCGAGCTCGCCGAATTTTCGGGGAAGGATACTCTGGACCAGTCGGCCGTGCCGATGCTCGCCGACGGCGACCGTAACGACGGGGAGCGGCTGCCGGTTTTGAATCCTGCCGATCGGACTGATTGCGTCGGTACAGTGATTGAGGCGAGCGATAGCGATGTAGAGGCAGCGCTTGCCGCCGCCCAGGCATTCGCGCCCGAATGGCAGGCGACGCCGCCAGGGTACCGCGCGATGCTGCTTGAGCACGCAGCTGACGCGCTTGAGGCGCACCGATCAGAATTGATCGGACTCGCGGTGCGTGAAGCCGGCAAGTCCCTGCCGAATGGGCTCGCCGAGGTGCGCGAGGCGGTCGACTTCTGCCGCTATTACGCACAGCAGCTTCGCAGTCAGTTTGCAGGCAGTAGCAAGCCAGAAGCGCTGGGGCCGGTGGTCTGCATCAGTCCATGGAATTTCCCGCTTGCGATATTCATTGGCGAGGTGAGCGCCGCGTTCGCCGCTGGTAACCCGGTACTTGCGAAGCCGGCCGAGCAGACACCGCTGATCGCAGCCGCCGCAGTCAGGCTGCTGCATGAGGCCGGCATTCCGCGCGCGGCGCTGCAACTTCTGCCGGGGCGCGGCGAAACAGTCGGGGCACACCTCATTGGCGATGGGCGAGTGCGCGGCGTGATCTTCACCGGCTCGACCGAGGTCGCGCAGCTCATCCACCGCACGCTCGCCGAGCGATCGCACGAGGGCGAGGTTACGCTGATCGCCGAGACCGGCGGACAGAATGCAATGATCGTCGATTCATCCGCGCGGCTTGAGCAGATGGTGCAGGACGTGCTGGTGTCCGCGTTCGACAGCGCGGGCCAGCGCTGCTCCTCGCTGCGCGTACTGTGCTTGCAGGAAGAAATTGCCGACCGCGCGCTGGAAATGCTGAAGGGAGCAATGCAGGAACTTGCGCTCGGCAATCCAGGGCGGCTGGCTACGGATGTCGGCCCGGTGATCGACGTCGAGGCGCAAGGTGCACTGCTCGCGCATATCGAGAAAATGCATGTCGCGGGCCATGCGATGTTCCAATTGCCACTGCCGCATGTATGCGCAAACGGTACCTTTGTACCGCCGACCCTGATCGAAATTAACGATATCAGCGAGCTGGAGCGCGAGGTGTTCGGTCCGGTGCTGCACGTTGTCCGTTTTGCGCATGACCGGCTGGACGAGTTGGTCAACAGTATCAACGCGACCGGCTACGGGCTTACGCTCGGCATTCACAGCCGCATCGATGAGACCATCGATTTCATCGTGACTCGCGCGCATGTTGGCAATATTTACGTGAATCGCAATATGATCGGGGCTGTGGTGGGGGTCCAGCCGTTCGGCGGCGAAGGTAAATCGGGCACCGGACCCAAGGCAGGCGGGCCGCTCTATCTGTACCGTCTGCTACGGCAAGCGCTGGTGTCGCTCGAGCGCATCGGCGGCGTACATGAAAACGGCGAACGGAACCAGCAGGGTGAACCGGAGGCGCTGGCGGCGCTGCGGGCTCTCGGCGATTGGGCGCAGCAGACAGGGCGCGTCTCGCTCTTTGAACTCTGCCAGGATTACAGGGCGCGCACGCCGCTCAGGTATCGCATCCCGCTGCCGGGTCCAACCGGTGAGAGCAATACGCTCGTGTTCGCGCCACGCGGGGAAGTAGCCTGCCTTGCGAATGACGAGGAAACGCTGCTTGAGCAGATTGCCGGAGCCTTGGCAACCGGCAACCGCGTGCTGCTCGCGGACGGCTCGATACCACGGGCGCTGGTCCACACGCTGCCGCCAGCGGTAAGAGAGCAGTTGCGGATTGAGCAGGACTGGATGCAAGCCGCACCCGACGTTGTGCTGCACGTGGGTTCTGCGGACGACGCCTACCGGCTGAGAAACGAACTTGCGGCTCGCGACGGTGCGCGGGTGCCGTTGATATCAGCCGCGGGCAAAAATTTTCCCCTGTATAGGTTAACGGTAGAGCGCGTAGTGAGCGTGAATACGGCCGCCGCCGGGGGAAATGCCAGCCTGATGACACTGGACGCTTGAACGCGTCCGATGAACATGCTCATGCTGTTATTCTTTTTGAATCAATTTCGTAACCGTAACCATGGGGCGCGTTTTTCGCCTGATCAAGTCTTCATGAATGCTTCATCCAATACTTCATGAACAAATCGTTCAATGCCTGCCGCGCTTGAATTACGCGGTCCCGCCACATTCAGTATCCTGATCCGGTTTGTTTTCAGGAAAGCGCTGATCCATTTACGCCATTCATCGCAGGGATAAACATGCAGGCATGGCCGATTGATTTTTCTTGCCCATTCCTGCGTAAATAGTGATCCCCCTGTCAGCTCTGGCGCCAGCGTAACAATCAGCGTGGCATCGCTGTCGCGCACGTTCCATTTCGTACGCTGCTGGTAGTTGCGTCCCACTGTTTCCTGCAAGCGATAGCAATCCGGAATTATCCCATCTTCTGCTCGCCGCCCAGCCGGACACCAGCCACCATGCTGTATATCATGGGCTATGGCCCAATCCAGCGCAGCGCGATCAGCGCCGGTTTGTCCACCTGAAATTATTTTCTGGATCACTGTGCGCTAAAGAAGCCCCTGAACTGGTTATTAACCGGTCTTGAGTTTAACCGAAAAATCCGCGATGCCTATCTTGAAGAGCAACCTGGCTGCCGCATCGAGTGTTTTGAATTCGCGGGTTTCGCGTCTTGCTGTTTCCAGCGGCTGGCCATCGATCACTACCATATAGCCCTCGGACATTACCGCATAATGCACCTGCACCCGCTTTACGGCGCTGGCATTAAGCAAAAGTTTCACTTCACGCTCTATCATGTTTTCTTGCCCAGCAATAACCCGGTAGCGGGACCACGTATGTCCCATGGTTCAAACAGGTCCTGCTGGTCGACCATCATCAGCAGTTCGCCTGGCTGCACTTGTAAAAATTTGCAAAGTTTTTCCAATACGCCGCGATCAAAGCTGTTTACCCGGTCGTAATAGTAGCGATCGAGCGTCGCGCGAGCAATGCCCGTCGCGCGGCAAACATCGGCGACCTTAATGCGTCGAGTGCCAAGAATGGTAGAAAGTCGACAAGTAATCATTGTTGGGTTTATTGTTGATCGATTTCGATGAAATAATAACATCAATCAGTTAAATATAGCTACGTCCAGAACCCTCTTTGCTGCGGTAGGAATATAAGTTCGACACGTTCTGCGCTGATATTAAGACACTTGTTTTCATACAGCATTGGTGTAATAATGTATTACATGAAATCAGAAAAAGCCTCAACGGAACCCAGCTATTCGCTGGCTGAACTTTGCGTATTTGCGGATCTGCCTCCCCGGACCGTTCGTTACTACGTTCAGATCGGCCTCGTTGACCGGCCCGAAGGCGAGACGCGCGCTGCCCGCTACGGTCCGCGGCATCTCGAACAATTGTTGCTGATCAAGAAGTGGACGACAGCCGGTGTGTCCCTGGAGCGCATCCGCGAACTGCTCCGGGGCGAACAGGCGCCGATTCCTCCTCGTCCACGGGCCGTTGGATCGGTCGAGGTATGCAGCCATCTGACAGTGGCGGATGGGATTGAAGTGGTGATCGAGCCGGGCCGGGCGGGTTTATCGCCTGAGCAGGTGCGTAGGCTGGTGAAAGGCATCATGGGGGTATTTGCTCAGGTCAGCGGCGGCGTGAGACTAGAGCAGGACAAGAGCAATAACTAGAACAAAAGGGAGAAGAAAATGGATCAGTACGGCCATCCACGTCTGGAAACAAGACATGGCGAACCCATGATGCTCGAGGGTGTGCGAGCGACAGGCGAAGTGCGGGGCTTGATGCTGAAAATGAGCGTGGAACAGCGGTTTCGCAATTCCAGCGGAAAGAACGTCGAGATTGTCTACAGTTTTCCCTTGCCCTGGGGTGCAGTCCTGCTGGGCATTGATGTCCAGTTGGGAGATCAGCACCTGGCTGGTTCGGTCATCGAAAAGAATCAGGCCGAAGTCCGCTATGAGGAGGCGCTCTCGGAGGGCAACGCGGCTGTCATGCTGGAGAAGAACCGCGATTGCAGCTACAGCCTGAACCTCGGCAATCTGGCGGCGGGAGAGAATTGTGTAATCAAGCTGCGCTACGCGCAGACATTGCAATTTGAACAGCGCGGCCTGCGCCTGTTGATCCCGACAGTTATCGCGCCACGGTACGGCGACGCCGTCACCGACGGCGGAATGCAACCGCATCAGGCGCCAGTAAGCGATTTATTGGCTGAATACCCATTCGATATTGAATTGAGCCTGCACGGCGAACTGGCGCGTGCGCAAGTGGCGTCACCCAGCCACTCCATCGGTATTTCCCGCAGTTCGACCGGGGCGGATACCATATTGACGATATCGCTGGCGCACCGAGGGACGCTTGATCGCGATTTCGTACTGATCGTTGACCAGCTGACCCAGGACTCCACAGCCATCCTGGCTCGCGATTTTGTTGAACCGGAGGGCGTGGCGGCGCTGGCGAGCTTCTGTCCGCGTATTTCTGCATCGGGCTCGACGGCTATTGCCGTCAAGATTCTGGTGGATTGCTCCGGCTCGATGGAAGGCGACAGCATCCAGGCCGCCAAAGGGGCCTTGCAGTCCATTATTCATCAATTGGACAAAGGTGATCTTTTTTCGCTCTCAAGATTCGGCAGCACTGTTGAGCATCGCTCGCGCGGTCTCTGGGGGGTAACAGAAACCACCCAGTTAGCGGCTCAACGTTGGGTTGCTGGTCTGCAAGCCAATTTGGGCGACACCGAAATGGAAGAGGCGCTGCGTTTGACGTTCGGACTTGCCCAAACTGTGCCTGGCGACGTCCTCATCTTGACAGATGGTGAGATCAGTGCCATTGACAGCGCGGTTGAATCCGCGAAAGCCTCGGGCAATCGAGTGTTCGTGGTCGGTATTGGCAGCAGTCCGGCGGAAAGCCACTTGCATCGGCTGGCGGAAGCCACCCTTGGCGCTTGTGACTTCGTGGCCCCGGGTGAAGCGGTGGAGCCTGCGGTGTCACGAATGTTTGCGCGCTTGCGCTCGCCACGATTGACGGACTTGAATGTCGTGTGGCCCGGGGGTTCAAAACCCGAGTGGGTGTCGCGCCTCGATGCAGCGGTTTTTGATGGGGATACAGTCAATGTATTCGCCTTCTTCAGTGAGGTGTCGCAAGTGCCGGGCGGCGATGTGCGCCTGCTAGGCACTCGTTCAGCGGGAGGCGTACCAGAAGAGATCGGTTGTGCCACGTTCGCGGCAGTTGTGGAACCTGATAACACCTTGTCGAGATTGGTTGCTTCCGTGAGGCTGCAATCCATTGAAACGAATTCGATGATCGGAGTACCACCGGACGCGAAGCAATTGGGGGTTGCCTATCAATTGGTAACTGACCAGACCAGTTTTCTGCTGGTGCATCAGCGAGCCGGAGAATATAAGCCGGCCGATATGCCTGATCTTTACAAGGTCAGGCAGATGGTTCCTGCCGGATGGGGCGGCACAGGGTCAGTGACAGGGTCAGTGATGTTCTCTCGCGGTGGACCCTACCTGGGGGCCGGCATTACCGAATATCAATCAGCTGTTTCCCCGGACTGGAGCGATGTCGATGCGCGCGGCACCAAGGTAGCTCAGAATGCATTGTCGTTCGAATATGGCGCTCACGCGAATACCGCTGCATTGCAGCACAAGCGCGACCACATCATTGACCGCACGAAGCGGCACTATTGGTCCGGCTCGGAACTGACTCCCCTGGGGTTGAGCGAATGGCTGCGCATCGCCCCCATGACAGACTGGCCGAAGACCTACATCGAATTGCGCCAGATCGGTCTCGGTGCATGGTTGACAGATTGGCTGGAACTGGTGATGGGCGTGGATACTCAATCGCTGCCCGAAAAAATCGTGGTCAAAGCATTTCTGTATGTGATGTCGCAGCGAAGCATCCATGAATCCTTGACCAAATCCTCCGGACTTCTGCAGGGCCTTAATTTGATCCCGCAGGGGGTGAAGGATTCGTTTGCGACAAACCTCGGCGTTGGCCGTCCCAATGTGGATACTCTGCTAGTGGAGGAAATGGTGGCTTCGTTGGATGGGATGACTGGAGATACCTGGCCTGATCGGATCTATGCGATGGAAAAGCTGCGAAAAGAAACCCAGTTGAAAGAGAAAGAAGCCGCCGTCTGATGCGCAAAACCGACGGAGGTTCTTGATTCAGTGATGCGCTGGAGACATTGGATGGGCAGACCCGTTTCCCGCACCAAATTCTCTTTGTTTTCCGGTGAGCAACATGGTGAGACGCTACAACCAACAAATTAAACAATTAAAGAGGAGGCGTATTATGAAACCCATCATCCCGGCTCTGCTTGCGGTTCTAATTTCCGGAATCGCTCAAGCTGATCCGCCGCAACTCGGAGATCGGCAAACCGGCAAATACCTGGGAAACCTGAGCGCCAATCCTTACGACCCTAACTCGGTAAGTAATCCGTATGGCCGGTACGGAAGTGAATACAGCCAGGACTCCATCAATAATCCCCATGGACAATATGGAAGCCGCTACAGCAATGACAGCGCTAACAATCCCTATGCCACCAATGCGCCGGCAATACATGGAAATGATGGATATAACCCTGGTTACCGTTATTAGGAGTTATTGAGCAGGTCCAGTACAGAAATATTTATGTGTGTGTTAGTGTCGCCACGGACGTCATCAGCTGGCAGGCTGGCGGACACTTGTAGTTGACATGAACGATTTCAGGATTGGTCTCGTCCAAACGACCGACCCAATCCCCGCCTGAGCAAACGTCAAGTGTCGTTATCTGTCTGATCCTTAAGATCCCGATGCCAGATTAACTCCTTATTCTTATAGACTTCCCTGACCCGGTGGAAGGGAATCTCGTGAATGCGGCCATCCCGGTCTGTGACCTGAAAGAAAAAATGGTCCCCTGGAGTAAAGTGAATCTGATGTAGCGGGACCTGGATGACTATCTCATCTACACGATCGTAGTATCCGATCACAAAATCCCCTTTTGCGAATGAATCATCCCAGCGAATCCGATTGAGTAATTCCTGAATGGGGATCATGAAAGCTCCTCGCATGTGAACCGCCACCATCTTTTTTTTGCAGTCATCAATGACGGCGCACGCGACCGCATTCGATCAGGCACTTCGCCATACATCCGCGATGCGATCACTCAAATGCTCGTACCCTGTCACAAACCCGCAACTGCTCCATCGGCCAAAAACCTTACTGTTATCCGACCTGTTCATTATTTGATGCTACATTAAATTCTTCGATCCCGAAAACATGTTTTTTCCTGGTCGCAATATCAGGTAAGAGGCTCGGCATGCGAGACATCGACGGTTCATATGGAGAAGGCGGAGGGCAACTGCTTCGTACATCGGTGGCGCTTGCGGCAATTACCGGTCAACCTGTCCATGTTTACAACATCCGGGCCAAACGAAGCAATCCCGGTCTTGCACCGCAGCATCTTACCGCAGTCAAGGCAGTAGCCGCGCTTTGCGGCGCGGAGGCGGAAGGGCTGGAGGTCAAGTCCCGGGAAATCAGTTTTCGTCCCGGTCCGTTGCGCGGTGGCCAGTACGATTTCCCCATCGGCACCGCGGGGAGTATCACTCTGGTGCTTCAGGCAGCGCTTCCCGTTGCCATGGTTTGCGGTGAGCCATTGCGGATGAATATCGTCGGAGGTACAGATGTCCGCGCTGCGCCGCCGCTGGATTATTTCCGCTATGTGCTGCTGCCATTGCTATCCGGTATGGGCGTCAGGGCAAAGATCGACCTGCTGTGGCGAGGATATTATCCGCGCGGAGGAGGGTACGTAACGGTGGAGGTGGAACCCTCTCCGTCCCTTCGACCTTTGATCCTGGATGCGCCGGGAAGCCTTACTCAAATTCGCGGCTTTGCGCATATCTCCAATATGCCAGCCCATATTGTCCAGAGAATGGCGGGTTCGGCACTGGCGGAACTTTCAGCTTTTCCCACACCAGCTATCGACCTTGCCATATTAGGCGTCGATAAAGCGATCGGTATGGGTGGAGCAATCCTCCTGAATGCATATATGGAACACACCAGGCTGGCTGCTTCCGCCGTAGCGGAGAGAGGAGTGCCTGCCGAGCGGCTCGGATCTGTGGCGGGACAACTTCTGCGGGAAGAAATTTTATCAGGAGCGACCCTCGACATACATGCTGCCGATCAGGTGCTGATCTATCTCGCGCTGGCTGGAGGCGCTTCCTGCTTTCTCGCAAGAAGCCTTTCGTCTCATGCTGCCACTACTATCTGGTTACTGGAGCAGTTCCTGCCGATCCGCTTTAGCGTTAGCCGGGAAGGGAGTCTGGTTCGTATCAAGGCGGAGCCGAATGGGTTTGATTAGCAATGCGGCTATGGATGATGAAGGGTTACGTTGCTGTATCCGATCTCACCAGTCTACTTATCTTTCATACGGCAGATTCATATACCCACATCTGCTATTTGCCGCTCGCGCAACAGTCCGACCTATGGATAAATCAGCGCGATGGCACACCTGGCATTTTTAATGAAATAGACTATATTAAAAATGCTGGCTCATTCGAACGCACTGGTATTTGACCTGGCTGGAATATCAAATTTACGAGGAAAAAAAATGGCGGAGCAGCGTGAAAATTATAGAGGCCGTGAGATTATTGTCCGATCAGGAGAAGATGCTTTAACGGCGACAGAAGGCCGAGGCCCGGAGGGACTCGAACTATTCATCGAGGGAGAGAAGGTTTTCATGGTGCGAAATGCGGCTGGTGCTTTTATTGCATCCGGCCTTGCTTTCGACCCTCAGCCTTCACCGATGGATTTAGCCAAAAAAATTATCGACTCTAAACAGGCGGGGGAATAACGACATGGGAATCCGAAAGAACCAGTCCAGTCTGACGCCATCCGAGAAATCCGCATTCGTTGCTGCGGTAAAAGCGCTGAAGGCAAGCGGCGACTATGACATATTCGTTGCCCAGCACCGCGCCGCTTTTCTTGCCAGCCCCAACGATCCCGCTCATGGAGGGCCGGCCTTCCTGCCGTGGCACCGGGAATATCTTGCTCGATTTGAACGCGCGCTCCAGGAGATCGATCCCAGTGTTTCTATCCCTTATTGGGACTGGACAGTGGACAGGACGGCTACCGCCTCAATTTGGAATGCGGACTTTATGGGGGGAAATGGAACGGGCGGTAGTCAACGGGTGACGACCGGCCCCTTCGCTTTTTCTACCGGGGAATGGAACCTTACCGTCCTGGACCCGGGCGATACTACGCCCTTCTTAACCCGCGCGTTCGGCGCCATGGGATCTCTGCCTACCCAGTCCGCAGTGGATGCTGCCAAAAATGTAGTTCCATATGATTCCTCACCCTGGAATTCCGGCAGCAGCATGAACACGAGTTTTCGAAACCGACTTGAAGGGGTTATTCACAACCCGGGACACATGTGGGTCGGAGGGTCGATGATGGCAATGTCATCTCCCAATGATCCTGTGTTCTGGCTGCATCATTGCAACATCGACCGGCTGTGGGCCGAATGGCAAAGGGAAAACCCCAGCCAGGACTACAGGCCGGCCAGCGGTACCCCCAACGTGGTAGCCGGCCACGGCCTGGACGATCCGATGCCCCCGTGGGACGAGGAAGCGACGCCGCCAACACCGAGAAGCGTTCTCGATCATCATGCGCTTGATTACACGTATGACAATGAAGAGCCTGAAACGCCGCAGGTGGTGGCACTTACCATTGATGCAGCTCCTGCAGCCGCTTCGATAGCCCAGGCAGGCGAGGTTGACGTTTTCAGTTTCGCGGTAACCGCACCGGGAAGTTATATTGTTGAGACCCAGGGCTCAACGGATGTGGTGGCGTCCCTTTATGGGCCAAACAATATGGCGACCTTCATTACTGAAGACGATGACAGCGGACCGGGAACGAATTCGCGGATTACAAGGAACCTGGGGTCGGGGACATATTACGTTCGCGTGCGGCACTACAGCAGCTCATCGGTCGGTGGTTACAGTATCTCGGTGAGGGGATCGGCAACTCAGCCGGGTGTTCAAACCATCCAGGTGAACGGTCCGGCAGTGCAGGGAACCATCGCTGCTCCGAACGAGCGGGACATGTACACTTTTACAGTCGCTACGTCCGGCATGCACATAATCGAAACAGCTGGCAGCACGGACTGCTTCGTTACATTATCTGGTCCCGATAATCCAGCCACATTCATCGCACAGGATGATGATAGCGGTCCGGGCGCCAACTCGAGAATCGCAATCAGTCTGGCCCCTGGTACGTACTTTGCGCGGGTAAGACATTACAGTCCAAGCGGGACGGGTGCCTATAGTATTTCGGTTAGAGCCTGACAAAATTTCCGGCGGGCTGCGGACTGCCTACTGCCAAAAAAATAAAAACCGATGAAAAGCGTGTTGGCTTTGGGCGCTCATCTGTCTTGCAGGTTGCCGCTCGATGATGGCCGATCACAAGCCCATCAGGACAGAAGATGGCTCCCAAGTTTACTCCATCACAAGCTTATATGACGTAAGCAGGGGAGCAAGGGGGCGGACTGCCGAATGGCTGGACATCAACGCGCGCGAAACCTTTGTCTGTCCGAATATACGCTTATCTCCGAGGACTCGGTTCCGATCCTCAATTGGCTTGATGAAGTCATACACTCGCGTTTTATCTGGGAAATCAGGTGCACGGAAGAAACGCGGGAACCATCGTCCCTGGCATTTATCTGCTCTGCGGTCGCGCCGTGTGGTAGCGCACTGAAAAGTCGTTGGGTATGAAGTATCTTTTTCAAACAGCGGTATTGCTGTACAGATCAGGGAAGCCACATGAACCATTCTTCAATATCAGGAAAGGTACCGCCGAATTCTTTGCCTCTCGTCATTGAGCTGACGTTTAGTGTCGCAGGGCTGATTCTGGCTCTTTCTGCATCCTGCATCGTCCATGCCCAGAGCACCCCAGTGGGGAACAATACCTCCACACAGTCGCCACCCGCGCCGGGGGGTGAATACAATCCTGGAGAAACGCCTTCAGGGCAGGAATACAGCATTATCAAAAAGGGTGAGCCTGACAAAAGCGAAGCTGCAAAGAAAGGTGCCGATCGCTCCAGCAATAAGCAGGAAAAACGCGAGGATAAGCCGGGCACTGGATCCATCATTGATCGAGATCCCAGGGAAACCAGTGAGGGATCCGGCCCCGACCCCTTTGGACGCTATTAGCCCTGGCCATCGTTGCTAATCGGAGGCGTGTCTTGATTCATAAAGTCATGAACAAGCAAGGGCTTAACAAAATGCTCAAAAGTGTTCCAAGTGGCTTGTACAACGCGGCACATACCGCTGCAATCGTTCTCCGTATCGTAGTCCAGAATGGGTTTGCTCTTGCAGTGATCGTAGTGATGAGGCGCTGCTTTTGCGGTTCGTATTTCTATCTCAACCCGGAGCGATAAGAAGAAGGGGAGTTGTATGAATATCAGACAAGTATGGGCTCTGGTCAAAGCTTCCTTTTCGTCCTGGATCGATGATTATGCGCCAAGCATGGGGGCAGCGCTCGCCTACTACACCATGTTTTCGATAGCGCCGCTTTTATTGATTGTCATTTCAACCGCTGGGCTGGTCTTCGGAGAAGAGGCCGTGCGCGGAGAAATTTTCGGCCAATTGCGGGGTTTGATGGGTGAGGAGGGGGCGCTGGCAGTGCAGGGCTTACTTGAAAGCGTGAGCGACAAGGAAGAGGGCGTGGCGGGCACAGTCATTGGAACCGTCTTGTTGCTGATTGGCGCCACAACTGTATTTGGCGAGTTGCAAAACGCATTTGACCGTATCTGGCGCGCGCCTGGCAAAGATAAGAAAGGGGGGATATGGGGCTTGATCAGGTCGCGATTGCTGTCGTTTGGAATAATACTGGGAATCGGTTTTTTGCTGATCGTATCTCTTGTACTCAGCGCTGTGGTGGCTGCGCTCGGAAAATGGTGGGGGCCGTTCTTTGCAGATCTTGAAATACTGGCAACCTGGGTGAATTTCGTCTTCAGCTTTGCCCTTATGACTGCTGTATTCGCAATGCTTTACAAATTCATGCCACGGGTGAAGATTCAGTGGGAGGATGTCTGGGCGGGAGCCGCCGTTACCGCATTATTGTTTACCGTGGGCAAGATTCTGATTGGTGTTTATATCGGGAAAAGCGCGGTTAGCTCAGGATTTGGTGCTGCCGGTTCACTGGTGGTTGTGCTGGTTTGGGTATATTACTCCGCCCAGATATTTTTACTCGGGGCTGAATTTACATGGGTATATTCCCACGCTCATGGATCAAGGAGAGAGCAGAGTCTCCCTGAAACGCCAACTGGAATTGAGCCGGGCAGGAGTGATGCAATGAAAAACGGGGGAATCGAAGACCGTCGGACGAGCCTTTTCCATTAAAACTTCAGTTTTGCCCGACACTTCGCTCGCTCAAATTTCCAACTTGGGCAAGGGTCCTCAATAATCCCCATGTTTGGCTGGTGCTATCGATAAGTTTAAACTTATCTTCAACCCGTTTTCGGGCTGCCTTCCCATTTCAGTTCGCATGGATTCATCTGACATCAAGGTGCATGATTATTTGCCATTCCCTTCAAGTCGCCGATACCGTTCAGCAACCCGGTACCTCCTACTTCGACAACAGTATCATCACGCCGCCGACGTTTGTCGCAATCACCGGCAAGCCGTCCCCAGCGCAGTTGATGTGGGCGTCTATTATCATATCGAGACAGATTTCGACTTATTCCGCCACGTACACTTTTTCTCTTGGCTTCAATTTTTTAATCATGTCCGCCGCCTTTTTTCCCGCTAGAAAAGCATGGTCCGAGTTGTAATATTCCCATTCGCTATAGCGGCCGGACAAGATGATATTTCGTTCCGAGAGCCATCTTTTAACAATTTCCACGTTTTGCTTCCTGACGTGATCATATACGACGTACGCATATGGCATATCTACGAGATTCGCGGTTATCAGTTTGTCGCCATGGGTCAATAGGCCGACGCTGATGCAGTCTTCTACGCACCGGTCGATCAAATCCTGGCCGTCTACTGGAAGAGGCTTGGCTGGCGAGTAGGATATCTCGCATGTCAGGCCAAACCCGCCCGGCGGATTGCAACCAGGGCTTGCATTTCCTTGGAGAAAGACGCGGTGAAAGATGGTATCTTCCGGATAGTAAATCCAATGCTTGTCCGAAATGTTCTCCCGGCCGATACCAAGATTGACGCAGCGCACCGAGACGTAACGTAGCGCTGCTGCCGCTTTTGTGATTGGTGGGGGCGCCTCGTCTCCCATACGACGAATCAACTCGGGCAACGGCATCGTACTGATCAAATTCTCATACCGATAACGCCGTCCATCACGAAGCGTAATCAAATGCTGGTCTGGCGATATGCGGGCAACGTCGGCATTCAGTTCAATAGCGCCTTTGATATGGGGAATAAAACCGGACATCATCGCTTGAAAACCGCCGCGTAAAGGGTAGCCAAAGCGTGCGTTAGGCCCCATCGGTTTGGCGACGGGCTGAAGTGCCCCATCAATGATTTCTTCCAGATCAGGGAGGGGCACCCGGCCACCAAGCCAGGATGTTTCCATTTCCGTCAACGGCACTGTCCAGAGTTTTTTGTTGTAGGGTATTGCAAAATGCTTCGCTATGCCTGAACCCCACATCCTGTAAATGAATTCTTCGAAATTTTCAGATCTGTTTTTCGCCGCCGTCGCATTTTCATACGAAAACGTTTTCCCGGAGTCAGGCAGGGTCCCGTCAGCGCAGCAATCGGATAGAATCGCGGCTGCGCCATCTATCGCCTGACAAGTCCCCGCAGTTATGGATTCCAAATTTTTCGACATCCCATAGCGCGATTCTATTGCCCCGACAATGCACTCTCTGATGACGTTCGGCGGCAGGCCGTAAAGGGCGCCCTGGAACGGATAACGGGTATGTACACCTTTGCTGTAGACCCAGGCTTCACGGTTTTGCCAGTGAACATTGTTGCCGAGCAGAATTTTGTAGAGTTGCTGAACATAAGCGTCGTTTGAAAACATGATGTGACCGGCGTGATCGAAGGTAAAGCCTTTGTCATGGATAGAGCGACACCATCCGCCGACAGTAGGGTTCTTGTCCAGCAAGAGCGTGTCTTCATCAAGATGATAGGCTGCGCTAAGCCCCGTGGGTCCCGCGCCGATAATAACGCACTTTTTGTTTTCCGCCGGCTCAGGCTGAGCCGAACGATGGATAGGTGCATCCTGTCCCATCTGAGACCGTGCAACACTCATTGACTCTTCTTTCTGAGCGCTTGTGAATTGCATCAGTTCGTGCATTTTTTCCGCTGTCGTATTCCACGATGTTGCCGATACCAGCTCTCTCATCCTGATGATGTTTCGTTTATGCTCCTCGGGAGTTGTCAATAACGAATCCTCGCAGGCTTTGATAAAAGCCTGGGGCGACGCCGCAATCGATACCACTTCACCATACAGGTCAACAACGTCAGTAATGGGCGTACTGACAATAGGCAATTCGGCTGCCATGTATTCCAGCGTTTTGGTGGGGCTGATGAAGCGCGTCGATTCATTTAACGCGAAGGGCAGCAGGCACACGTTCCAGCCCGCGAGAAAATGGGGTAGCGCTTTATAAGGTTGTTGCCCCAGATAGTGAATGTTATGGCGTTGTGGCAGCGAGGCGGGGTCAATTTTTACAACCGGGCCTACCAGAACGATCTGCCACCGCGGATGGGCATCGGCAATACGGGCAATAAGTTCCATATCGATCCGCTCGTCAATGACGCCATAATAGCCGAGCCTGGGGCCGGGTATTTCCTCGTGCGCAGGATGGGTATTGCTTCGGTCGAGCGCCTGTTCGAAGTGCACGGTATCGACACTGCTGGGAAAGCAGTGGACATTCGGGTGACGTCCGCGCTTTGCGCGATAAAGGCTGGGGCCTCCGGTAAACACAAGATCGGCGACTTTCAGCAACGCGTTTTCTCGTTGAAGCATCTGTTTTGGGGGGTTCTTGAAGGCAGCGAGCTCATCCATGCAGTCGTAGATGACCAGAGCAGGTTGCAATTCCTGCAAGAGCGGTAATGCCAGGGGTGTATAGAACCATGCAATATGTTCTTCTTCCAAAACGATGAATTGGCGCATCAGCTTGATCAGATGCGGCAATTGCTCGTCATGAAAACCAGACGCGGCAACGGGTGTATGAGGTCTGAGTACGATTACGTTTGGTCCCGGCTCGGAGGTCTCAAGAAAACTGTCATGCTCATGAAAAATCGGCTCTTCAATGAAAACAATCTTGTAATTCTCGGCAAGTCTTGAGAGGAGATGTTGTGGCCGTTGATACACAAAATCCCAGCGCAGGTGGGAAAAAACGATAATTGTCGTCATTGGAACTCCTTGAATGGTCGGTGGGGATTGAGTCGAAAAATGATGTGAAAAAAGGCTTTTTGTCAGGCGCTGAGCATCACGTAATCCAACGGCATAGGGTTCCGACAAGATGCGCTGATAGTGTTTCTCTTTTTCCCCTTGGGTGTTAACGTCCCACAGGCCGCTTTTATGCCATCGCTGAAGGTCATCCCAGTCCGGGCGGTCCACAATCGGATACAAACAGATCCCGTGCAGATCGACGCCAAGTCTCCGCGCCATCACCGCTTGTTGAGCCACTTCTTTAACCCAGGCGCCCCGGCCGCTTCCAACATGGCTGGTTTCAGACAGTATCATCGGCCGCCGGTAGCGGTGATAAACTTCATTCAGGAGATTGTATAAAGGGAGGCGACGCGGATGATCCAGATGCCACGAGAGGCTGCGGCCTAGCTGCCACCGATCAGTGTGATCGATCTGCCATTGATTACTGTGATAGTAGTTAAGCCCGATCAGGTCCAGGAAATGGGGAGCACCCCCCAATTCCGGATCCCGGTTTCCGCAGAGCATGTCCCAGGCTTCGAACTGGGACTCACGATGCTCCCTTGCCTGATCTATAAGCTCGGGCCGGCCATGCGGTGCAACAACATGTATCAGGGGATCGCAATGAAGAATGCGTGCCGAAGGATTGATTTCCCAGATTACTTCGCAGCTCTTCAAGGTGGCGCGCACCAGTTGGCGTTTCAATTCAGCGCCGTCATTTGCAGCAGGATTCGGACATATGAGGCGATTTTTGACCCAGCCCCAGCTCAGAAAGGAAATCTCGTTAATCGGTGAATAGATAGAAACAGTATCAACTGATGAAAACGATTCCAGATAATCCACCACCCGGTAACAATACAGCGAAAACCGGTCTACAAAGTCAGGCGAATAGACATCAACATCATCTGGCCAGCCGTAATGGCATAACGTCCATATGACCTGTAGTCCAAGCTCTTGAGCTGCGCGGGCACGTTTTTCGATGGGTGAAAAATCGAAACATCCATCTTTTTCGACCGATCGCCAGCCGACGCTCTCGCGTATGGTTCCGATTTCAAAATCCTTCAGCAATAAATAATCGTCATACGCAAGATCCGTATGTTTCGTGGCGTTATTCATGGATATGGGCACACCTGAGATATTGATGTGATCCGCACCTTCGTAACCTGCCTGCCAATAAGAACGAAATATTTTGTTGTAAGCCGCGTTCATCTGAATAATAGTTATCTAAATAAGCTTTCCGATAGGAACTTGCCGATCGTGTCTCAAGTTCGGTCACTGACCTGGCCATGCTGTACTTACCGAGTGGACAACGAACGGCACTGCTATGATCAAGGTTTTCAAGGGGTGCTACTGTGCGATAACGAACATTCACAACCGTCTTAGCCGCGGATGCCGTACCCCGAAAGCCGAGCCGAGCCGCCTTGTTGCCCGGGCCTCTGTTCGCTCGATTGCCTGGAACCTCGCGCGGATACATTTCATCGCAGCTGCTCCGATGGTGGGCGCAGCGGGGAACCACTGCGACGGGGAGCCCTCGCGTTGTACCGCCGCTCTATGCAGGAAACATGTCCTCTATAGGAGGAGTGAGTGTTGTTCAGGACAACAGCAAGAAAGGATGGGCTTGAGTCGGTTAAGCGTCGCCGATGCCTGCAGACGCTGGCCGCAGGGGCCGCAATAATGTCATTGGGGGCATGGAGGACACCAGACTCAATGTCGTCGAGCAGCGTGTTCACAGTCCTCACGTTGGGAGATTCGATCCTCGACTGCGGCCGGTACAACGAGTATGGCGTACATCCGGGGCAGCTGATCGTCCGTAATGATGACTATCTATTCCCCGATTTCAAGGGCCGCGATCTGTCGTCGTTCGTTCCCGCACAGCTCGATCATCGTGCTCGGGACGGCGGTCAAGTCGATGATCTCCCTCAGCAAGCACGAGGGGTCTCGGTGACCGGATCGGCGGTCGCATTGGTAACAGTCGGCGGCAACGATCTCCTCGTCAGCCTTGCGGCGGACCGAGGGGGTGGAATCGCGCGGTTTCGACAGCGACTGGATGCGTTCCTGCACACATTCCCCGTGCGGCCAGTTCTGCTCGGCAACGTTTATGACCCGACGTTCGGTGATGATTCCCGCAATTTTTTAGCTGTCGATGCACGCATTGCCCGAGCCAACTTGAACCGGATAAACGCGGTCATTGCAGAGCTTGCCCCCCGTTACGGGCGGCTCGTTGATGTGCACCGCCATTTTCTGGGCGGCGACTCCTCCTGGTTCACGGGGACGATAGAGCCGAGCCTACGGGGTGCCTCGGAAGTCCGTGCCGTGTTCCTGCCGGCCGTGCTGAAGGCAGCCCGCAAATGACGAATTTGATTTCATCGGGTCCCGGAAGTGCTTGAACCTTGGGAAGAACTTGATCCGGTGCCTATGGCTTTTCCTGTGAGAGCCAGACCCCAGCCTTCCGGAATACTTTCCCGACGAAGAGCCGCCTTAATCCGACCGGAACTGTTCGCCCTTCGTTCTCTGTGCCGGCATTCGCTCATTCCGCTGTGTAAAACGAAAATGCTGTTGGCTGGTTATCTCCAGGTTTGCGTTACCTGAACGGATCTCCAACAGCTATGTATGCTTCCGAACAGAGCCAAGTGGTTTTGCCACCTAGGATGCACTCGTTCTCCGGTTCTAACGACAGCAAAATGAAAATAAGAATTGAAGTTATGAAGCAGGGGCCTTGCATTTTATTCTCCATTAATTGACCACGAGGAGCCAGGAATGAGAATCCTATCGATAGTAAGTAAAAAAACCTGTTGTATGGCCGCTACCGCATTGGCGCTTGGATTGGCGGGAGCTGTTCATGCCGAAGGCGGCACGTCCGGAAAGGATATGTCAGGAGCATCAAAAGCAGGATCTCGTGCGGCTGATTCCGGAACCATGGACAATCCGACAAGGGGCGGCACGGAAAAAAGCTTGGGTAGCAGCAGGAGCGGCAGTTCGGGAAGTGGAGCGGCTAGTGGTTCCGGCGGCTCAACGCCACCACAAGGTAGTTCTTTAGGCGGGTCAACTGGAGATAAGGGTTTCAGCAATCTTAGAGAGAATAAAGGGGGCAGCGGCTCGCAAAGTACTTTGGGCGGCAGTACTGATTCAAAAGCAGGTCATGCGGGGACAGGTGGGACAACGGGTGGCAGCAGCTCAGGCGGCGGCAAATAGAAAACCGACAACCATGCATCCGGCTAAGTACGTGTTTCTGCTTAGCCGGAAATGAGCATTCAGGGAGTGAACCGCAAGCCCGCTGGAGATTAGCAGTCCCAGACTGAAGGCTGGTTTCCGGTGTGAACCGGATGATGTGCATCAGTTGATGCTACGGCGTCAGAACAACCTTGCGGCAGTCGTCCTCTTTCTTGTCGAAAATCCTGTAGCCAGCAGCGGCTTCAGCAAGCGGCATACGGTGGGTGATGATGACGTCAGGGTGCAGCTTGCCGGATTCTATATGTTCCAGCAGCTCGGGCAGGAACCGTTGCACATGAGTTTGGCCCATCTTGAATATCAGGCTTTTTTCAAAAGCGTCGCCAAAGAGGAACCCGTGTATGAATCCGGCATAAACTCCCGGTACGCTGACCGTACCTCCCCGGCGAACTGCGGCAATGCATTGGCGAAGGGCTTTGCCGCTGCTGCCTTCGAGCTTCAGGTTGGTCATTACGGTCTCGATTGCGCTGCCTTTAGCTTCAAAACCTATTGCATCGATAGCGGCGTCCACACCCCTGGATGACGTATTTTCGATAATGACTTCCGCCGGATCGACTTCATCAAAATTGATGGGAAAAACATCATACGTTTTACGAGCGAATTCGAGCCGATACGGATGATGGTCTACCATGAAAATTGTTTCCGCCCCTAACATGCGGGCGCAGGCGGCGCTCATCAAACCGACGGGGCCGGCTCCGAAAATGGCAACGGTCGATCCCGGGCCGATATCCGCATTAACTGCCGCTTGATATCCTGTCGGCAGTATATCGCTCAAGAACAGGACTTGCTCATCGGTCAGTGTTTGCGGGATTTTGATGGGGCCCACATTGGCTTTTGGCACCCGGACATACTCCGCTTGGCCCCCCGGTACGCCCCCGTACAGGTGAGTATAGCCAAATAGCGCCGCGCCTGAACGTACGCTCTTTTTGTTCATGATTGCGCCACGGTCCGGGTTTGTTGTCTCGCACGAGGAAAATAACTGCCTCTCGCAAAAGAAACATTGGCCGCAGGCGATGACAAACGGCACGACTACCCGGTCGCCTTTTTGTAGCGTCGTAACCTCGGATCCGGTATCGACCACGATACCCATAAACTCATGACCCAGGATATCACCGTCTTTGAGCTCCGGGATTTTGCCTCGATAAAGATGTAGATCGGAACCGCAGATCGCGGTAGCAGTGATTTTCAGAACGATGTCATCCGGATCCTGAAGTATCGGATCCGGTACAGTGTCAACGCGAACATCGTAACTTCCATGATAGGTCAGTGCACGCATTGGGATTCTCCTTTGCAGTGTTTCTTCCCAGAACCAGTCAGGCAATAGCGCTGGACCTGAGAGGCCGCGCTATCTCGGCAAAGGTGTTCCTGGCGGCATTCTGGAAGCTTCGTCTGGACTTATCCTGCCATCACGGTCGAGGTCCGCGGCTTCTCTATTTGTCCTGTCCAGTTTATCCCTCACCGGATCGTTTCCTATCGTTGATCTGGACCCCGGTTGACCTGGCGTGGAACCGCTCTGTCCGGGCAAAGGTTGAGCTGGTGTCGGACTGCCTGGTCCCGACGGCGGTTGTCCGATGACCGAACCGCTTTGTCCTGAGCCGCCTTGTCCCGGGGGTTGGCCGACGATCGAGCCCCCTGGGCCCGGTGTAACTTGAGCATGAATCGAACCCGTCCCCAGAAAAAAGGCACCGGCGATTACCAACGACTGAACCGTAAATATTGAAGAGAGTTTCATGGCCCCTCCTAAAAGGTTTAGCGATCGAAAAAGAATTTTACGTACTGGTTTTTTCATTTTCGGTGCGGCATCGCACGCAGGAAATCACGGAAACGTGGAAAAGGAAGCTGCCAATTTTTTGAATGCCGGCCGGGAAGAAATAAATTTCCGCCATATTACCCGCTCATACGATTTCCATTCGGATTTGCAGTTCCAGCGAAAACAACCGGGGCTGCGCCACTATAAAACCTTTTTTTTTGCTGATTGTCCAGGAGGCTGCTCGGGTTCCTGTCCATCATTGCGCACTACACTTATTTCCCCATCTTCTTCAAGGTAGGCAATTTTTATTTCATCCAAATTCTGGATGCCTTGTTCACGCAGCTTTGACTGTAATTCTTCCAGGGTAATAAGTTCCTGACGCATGGCCTTACGCTGCAGCTTGCCCTTTCTTACAAGCGCCAGCGGAGGTGGTTGAACCAATGAACGGATGACCTCGGAATGAAAGCTCATCGAGTCCAGGAAGTAATTCCATCCGGCAATGGTGGCAATAAGAATACAGCCGTCGGTTACCGAATCGTATCCGCCGGACATGCCGTTGCTGGCTGCATCGGCAATGAGCACGAGCAGCATCACATCCGCAACGCCGATAGCCCCAATGTCGCGGCGAAGCACGAATCTGAACAGCAAAAATATGAACCAGTAGATGACCGTTCCCCGCACAACGATTTCGGCGGGATTTACTGAAAAACTGAAAAGTTTGGACCAGTCAATCATGCCTTGGCATTAGCGGAGAAAGATCATGTGAGATTAATCGCGGGTGCGGCTATGTCCGGACAGCGGAAGCTGAACATAAGAACAGTAGGAACTTGGTTAAATCCGTTCAGTACGGTAACGCACAGTTGGACGTCTTTATCTTTGGGTAGAGTAACTGGAGGGAAATACATGCTGATACAGTTGACTGTGAGTTGGCTGCGTCCGCTTTACTAAACGCGATACCAGGGTAAACAGTGGATCGGTTTTCGACTGATCAGCGGATGGGGAGCAATCTTTTTTTGACGATCTTCCTGGTTTTGGCGCGGGGCGCGCGATAGCGGTCCGCTAAGGCTGCGGCGGCTAACCCGAGCGCGAAAGTTCCATAAACCATGAGCAGGGAGCGCTTGGACAGACGGTTCTCGAACCCGGGTGTCAGTCGTTTGGGTGTGAAGTGAAAGTCGACGGCGTAAGCTGCGGCGGTAGTCGCGACAGCGGGGGCCAGCACGGCTGCGGCGCTTTGGGGGGGCGAGAAGCGTTGCCGAAGCTTCTCATACCAGATTGCCCAAAAGACGGAGGCCGCATGATGTATGGCATAGCCGACAATGGTATATCTAAGACTGAAGCGGTTCTCGTAAGGTGCGTGCCTTCCCCATATCCATTGGCTCGGACCGTTAACCGGGGCGGCCGACTCGCCTAATTCAACCTTACCCAGAATCGAAAGCGAAATGGTTGAAGCCACGCTAGCAACGGCACCCGAGATCAGAGCATTACGAACTGCTTGACTCCAGGTTTTTCGCGGGCGGGCCATGCTGAAACTATACTTTATTTTGATCTTGCGATGCTATCCGGCTAAAAAAAATTCTGGTCGATTCATTTCCTTCGTCCCGTAATCATGCGAATTCAAGCTACCCGACAATGCCGACCATATTGATTGCGGGCGCCAGTGGGTTTATCGGCAGCCACGTGGTCGCGGTACTGGCTGACGCCGGACATGAAATCGTGTGCGCAATGAAATCTCCGCCGCGGGGAAATCTGAGCCGGTTTACTTTTATCCGCGTCGACTACACTCGCGATTTCGATATAGACACCTGGAAGGCGCGACTCGAGGATATAGACGTGGTGATAAATGCGGTAGGCATATTACGGGAGCATGGACGGCAAACATTCGATGCACTTCACACTCGCGTTCCCCAGGCGCTTTTTGCCGCTTGCGCCGCGATGGGCGTCAAAGTTGTGCAAATATCGGCCCTCGGTGCGGATGAAGGGGCGCGCAGCCGGTATCATCTCAGCAAAAAAGCCGCCGACGATGCCTTGCTTGCCTTGCCAAACAAGGCGGTGGTGGTTCAACCCTCGCTCGTGTATGGACCAGGTGGGGCGAGCGCCAGACTTTTCAACCTCATTGCAAGCTTGCCGGTCATTCCTTTGCCGGGGTCCGGCGATCAGCAAATACAGCCGATTCATATCGATGATCTTAGCCAGGCAGTAGCGGCATTAGTCGATACTGATCGATATCTGGGTCAACGTATTCCTCTTGTCGGTCCGAAACCCATCTCCTTGAGGGAGTACTTGGGCGAACTGCGGCGACTGATGGGGTTGGGGGACGGCATATTTCTACCTACCCCCTGGTTCTCATTGACATTACTGCGCAGGTCGGTCAGCGGCTGGGGAAGGGTTTGCTCGACGTGGAGAGCTGGGAAATGCTTCAGCGAGGAAATACGGCGGATGCGGGACCTACCCGGGAGCTTTTAGGCCGCGAACCTCGACCGGTGAGCGAGTTTACGTCCCGATGGGGTGTGGAGGCGTTACGAATATCCGCGCTCCTGGGCTGGCTGCAGCTTGTGCTGCGCATTGCGATCGCAGCAGTGTGGCTGGTGGCGGGAATTGTATCAATGGGGATTTATCCCGTGGACGAAAGCTATGCCCTGCTTGCCCGCGTAGGAATTACCGGCAGCTTTGCGCCTGTAGCGCTCTATGGGGCTGCTGCGCTCGATATCGCTTTCGGGCTGGGAACGCTATTCCTGCGGCGCCGAAAGCTTCTCTGGATCGCGCAGGTGACCCTCATTGGTGTTTATACAGTGGCCATTACCTTTTTTCTTCCGGAGTTCTGGCTGCACCCTTTCGGTCCGTTGATAAAAAATCTGCCTATTCTCGCGGTCATTTTATTGTTGTATGAGTTGGAGAAACATGATCCTGAATCCAGCAGCTAACCTGCACCGCAAAAACAATCGCACGCTCCATTCCGCCCAACTGCCGGATTCGGGATAATGGATTATATTATCGCAAAGTGGCTTCATATCCTTTCTTCAACACTGCTCTTCGGTACGGGCATAGGCACAGCCTATTACTTCTTTTTTGCCAGCTTGACAAGAAACCCGCCGATCATGGCTGCCGTTGCGAGAAACGTTGTTACGGCCGACTGGGCGTTCACCGCAACGACAATGGTTATCCAACCCCTCACAGGCTTTTATCTCGTCTATCTAACGGGTATCCCTCTGACAAGCCGATGGATAATGTGGTCGACCGGCTTGTATCTGCTCGCGGGGGCCTGCTGGGTACCGGTAGTATGGCTGCAAATAAGAATGCACCATTTGGCGTCCCACGCCAGCAGAAGCGAGAGCGAGTTGCCCGCCCTGTACTGGCGCTATTTCCGGCTGTGGATTGCACTTGGTATTCCTGCATTCGTTGCGCTTGTTATTGTGTTTTATTTGATGGTGGCGAAGCCGGCATGAGCGGGTGTCAACGGCATGCCTGCAAATCATCTATGGTGCCATGAACGACAATTGCGTACTTCACGAATGTCCTGTTGCACTCCTTTTGATAGACGTGATCAATGATCTTGAATTTGAGGAAGGCGAAAAACTCGTTGAGTACGCTATACCCATGGCCCGGAACATCGCACGGCTTAAACTTGAAGCAAAAAAACGGGGTGTTCCCTGTCTGTACGTGAATGATAATTTCGGACAGTGGCAGTCGGATTTCAAGCATCTGGTCACGCGTTGTATAAGAAACGGCGTATTGGGAGCTCCCATAGCACGTGAGCTTGCACCTCATCATGATGATTATTTTGTCCTCAAACCAAGGCACTCGGGTTTTTTCCAGACACCTCTGGATCTTCTGCTTCAAAGTCTGCGTACCAAAAAACTGGTACTCTGCGGTTTGACCACAGATTCCTGTGTCCTCTTTACCGCCAATGACGGGTATCTCCGCGGCTTCGAAATTCTGGTTCCGTCCGATTGCTGTGCTGCGGTAGCCAAGCGCAGGCATACTGACGCCCTTGGGCAGATGCGCAGGACGTTAAAGGCAGACACCACATCCTCGATGGAGATCGACTTCGAGCAATTAATTGTTGCCAGAAAAGAATAATAAGCGCCCCCCGTGACCCCTTGAACATCGTTCGCTTTGCCCCTGTATGTACGCTGTACTTAGGAAGCGCGAGGTCAGTACCATTATCCTCATATTCGCATGCACGGTAAGCTGTCTGGAACGAACATAATTTCTTGACTAAACGCTCGATTAGCTTTAAATTGCCGTATCCTTCTCTCCGGTAATCCGTATCCTTTCTCTCCGGTGTTTATTCTAAAAGGTCGCAAAAAATGACTTTGGGTCTTATCGACTTACCTTGGTGGGGTTATATCGTCGTCATCCTGGCGTTTACCCATATTACCATTGCCAGTATCACAATATATCTGCATCGTCATCAGGCTCATCGCGCGCTTGATCTGCATCCCTTGCCCAGCCATTTTTTCCGCCTTTGGCTTTGGCTCACTACCGGCATGGTCACCAAAGAATGGACGGCGATACACCGCAAGCATCACGCCAAGTGCGAAACCCACGACGATCCTCACAGTCCGCAAGTGCTTGGAATCAGCAAGGTGCTAAGAGAAGGGTCGGAGCTTTATCGCAAAGAAGCCAAGAACCTGGAGACCCTGGAAAGATATGGCCATGGTACTCCGGACGACTGGCTGGAGCGCAATGTCTACTCCAGGCATAGCGCCAAGGGCATCGCACTGATGCTGATTATCAATCTTGTTCTGTTCGGCCCCATCGGGCTTACGATCTGGGCAATACAGATGGCATGGGCGCCCATCATGGCCGCCGGTATTATCAACGGCGTGGGACACTACTGGGGTTATCGCAATTTCCAGGCAGAGGATGCCAGCCGCAATATTTCGCCATGGGGGATTCTGATCGGTGGAGAGGAATTGCATAACAATCATCACGCTTATGCGACTTCCGCGCGATTATCCAATAAATGGTATGAGTTCGATATCGGCTGGATGTATATATGCATTCTGAAATCAATGGGGTTGGCCCAGGTGAAGAAGGTTGCGCCAAAATTGCGCCTGGATGCCGCCAAGACAAAGTGCGATCTCGATACGCTACAAGCTGTTATTTCTCATCGCTACGAAGTGCTGGCAAAATACGCCCAATCTCTCAAGCATACCCTTGCAACGGAAATTGATCATCTGAAGGAATCGGCTACAAATCTTGACGTAGATCGCTCTACCCTTAGGCGCTGGGTACTTGCCGACTCCAAGACCCTGCAAGAGGACGAGCGTGCCAAGCTGAACCTGGTGCTAAGCAAGACCAGCAGGCTCGACAAGGTCTATAAAATGCGTGAAGAGCTTATGGCGGTGTGGCAACGCTCGACGACTTCGAAAGATGAACTGGTCAAGCAGTTGGAGGACTGGTGTCATCGTGCCGAGGAAAGCGGCATCGAAGTACTGGAAAACTTCTCCCGCAGGTTACGCTGCTACGCGTGAGAAAGAATAAATGGATTTAACAAACAGAAAACCCGCCGATGGCGGGTTTTCTGTTTGGGTTGGGTCTTGTACTTCAGGCTGCTTGCTTTCTTGCTTGCATCTCTTCCCATCAGCATAGCTACAAAGCTGCTGTTTCTATTTGAGCTTGGTTTCCTTGTATTTGACGTGCTTACGTACTACCGGATCGAATTTCAGAATTTCAATTTTCTCCGGAGTGATACGCTTGTTCTTGGTGGTGGTGTAGAAATGACCCGTTCCCGCCGAAGATTCGAGCTTAATTTTTTCTCTCATGATATGTCCTTATGTTCCCAAGCCTGAATACCGTTTCCGGCTGTTAGATGCTGCCGCCGCGTACACGCATTTCAGCCAGCACCGCGTCAATACCATTCTTGTCTATGGTACGCAACGCGGCGTTAGACAAGCGCAGGCTGATCCAGCGGCGCTCGCTTTCAACCCAGAATCGGCGGTGCTGCAAATTGGGTAGAAAGCGCCTTTTTGTCTTGTTGTTAGCATGAGAAACATGGTGTCCGGTCATCGGTTTCTTTCCGGTGATTTCACATACTCGTGCCATGGTCATCCACTCCAAAATCCAAAAAACGAATATTATATCCCGACTTCGGGCATTCCTCAAATCAAATCAATCCCCGCTCGGCAAATGACATGGCTGCCCCGCTACCAACGATGAAATGATCCAGCACTTTCACATCCACCAGTGCAAGCGCCTGTTTTAGAGATTGAGTCAGGATTTCGTCAGCTTGACTCGGCTCCGCAATACCGGAAGGGTGATTGTGTGCGAAGATTATGGCCGCTGCGTTATGATGCAGCGCTCTTTTCACCACCTCGCGCGGATATACGCTGGTCTGGGTGAGGGTGCCGTTGAACAATTCTTCAGTCGTGATAGTGCGATTCTGCGCATCGAGAAAAATGGCGACGAAGATCTCATGTTTTTTTCCCTGAAGACTGAGACGCAGATAGTCGCGCACTGAACCTGGTGAACTCATGGTATCGCCACTTTTCAGTTTTTCTTCCAGCGCGCGCCGCGCCATTTCCAATACCGCCTGCAGTTGTGCGTATTTTGCCGGACCCATTCCCGGTACTTCGCAAAACGCGTTCTGGTCTGCGGCGAACAGTCCTGTCAAGCCGTTGAAACGCTTCAGCAGTTCCCGCGACAAATCTACTGCGCTTTTCCCCGCCATACCTGTACGCAGGAATATCGCCAGGAGTTCTGCATCGGAAAGATACGCCGCTCCGTTTTTCAAAAGTTTTTCGCGCGGGCGCTCGGATTCGGGCCAGTCTGTGATCGCCATGGTTGAATGTGGAATATTGATAAGAGATAAGAATCGAAGTTGGAATGTAAGGATTCACCATGGTTAACGGCAAAGTGCGCCACTCCTGTAAAGAAACGCCAGTTTTAGGTTAAACTCCCGTTTTTATAGAAATGATTTTATGATTATGGCTGAAGAGGCCTTACCGAGATCCCGGCGCCTGCTTTTGGGGTTGACCGGCGGGGTGGCGGTGTATAAGGCTGCGGAGCTGGCTCGTCTTTTAATACATGGCGGCACCGATGTGCAGGCAGTAATGACCGAGTCTGCCGGCCGTTTTGTAGGCACGGCGACGCTTCAGGCGTTAACGGGCAAGCCGGTATTCACCGACCTGTGGGATACGAGCATTGCCAACAGCATGGCCCATATTGATCTCTCCCGCCACGTGGACGCTATTCTTATTGCCCCTGCCAGCGCCGACTTTATTGCCAAACTCGCCAATGGCCTGGCTGATGACCTTCTCTCGACGTTGTGCCTTGCGCGTGATTGCCCACTACTGATCGCGCCGGCCATGAACCGGCAAATGTGGGAAAACGCCGCGACTCAACGCAATTTGAGTATGCTGCGGCGTGATGGGGTATTGATACTTGGTCCGGCAAGTGGCGCCCAGGCGTGTGGCGAAACCGGTATGGGCCGTATGCTTGAAGCACATGAACTCGCTGAAACGATGCGTGCTTTTTTTCAGCCCAAGCTGTTGAAAGGCAAGCGTGTACTCATCACTGCCGGACCTACTTACGAGGCGATTGACGCAGTCAGGGGGATCACCAATCTGAGTTCGGGAAAAATGGGTTATGCAGTAACCCGTGCGGCGCTGGAAGCGGGGGCAGAGGCCACCCTCATCTCGGGCCCTGTTTGTCTGGAAGCCCCTCCAACCGCCAAGCTCGTCGGCGTGGTCAGTGCGGAGGATATGCTGGCGGCGGTAAAAAAAGAGCTTTTGGATGCCGATGTTTTTATAAGTGTCGCGGCAGTAGCAGACTACCGTATTAAAAGTGCCAGTAAACAGAAAACAAAGAAAACCAACAATAATATTACGCTCGAACTTATTCCGAACCCCGATATTCTGGAGTTTGCGGCAGGCCTGTCTAATCCGCCCTTTTGTGTAGGCTTTGCCGCAGAGACAGAAAATCTCGAGAAAAATGCTGAAGCCAAGCGGCGCAAAAAAAAGCTGCCGCTGCTTGCCGCCAATCTGGCTCAGGAAGCTATTGGCGCCGAGGACTGCGCGCTGACGCTGTTTGACGATTCAGGCAAACATCATTTATCGAAAGCGCCGAAAATCGAGCAGGCGCGGCGCTTGATTAAACACATTGCATTACTGCTTGAACAGCAAAAGCCTTGACGTAACCGGCATGTTAAAAATCGACGTAAAAATTCTCGACCCACGCCTTAAAAATCAGTTGCCCGCTTATGCCACTCCAGGCTCCGCTGGCCTCGATTTGCGTGCCTGCATTGAGCATGTGATGACCATAGAACCGGGGGAAGCTAATCTCATCCCTACTGGTATCGCCATTCATCTTGGCGATCCAGGACTTGCCGCGATAGTGATTCCTCGCTCTGGCCTGGGACATAAGCACGGTATCGTGATGGGGAACCTGGTCGGGCTGATCGATTCCGATTACCAGGGACAGATTTTCGTGTCCTGCTGGAACCGAGGACGTATTCCTTTTCTGTTGAATCCGCTGGAGCGTATTGCGCAGCTGGTGGTCGTGCCGGTAGTTCAGGTCGGTTTCAACGTAGTAAATGACTTTGAGCAAAGTCATCGCGGCGCGAATGGCTTCGGCAGCACGGGCAAGCACTGATGCGCACCCTTGCAGTGTTTCTGTTTTTTCTTTTATCGATGCCAGCGAGCGTAGTAATGAGCGCAGAAATGCCGGTGCGCCAACTCAGGATTTCAGGCCATTCGCTTTCTGTCGAAGTCGCCCATACTCAAGCTTCCCGCTCGCAGGGATTGATGTACCGCCAGTCGCTGGGTGAAAACAACGGGATGCTGTTTGTATTTTCCGAGCCCGGACGCCACAGCATGTGGATGATGAATACCGACATACCGCTGAGCGTTGCCTTTCTTGATGAAAAGGGGGTGATTCTCAACATTGAGGACATGATGCCCCGCACGGCGACGGCGCATCGTTCCGCAGGCGCGTCGAAATACGCGGTTGAGGTGAATCGGGGCTGGTTTGCGGCAAGAAACGTGAAGCCAGGTGAGCGGGTTACGGGTCTTGAGAAAGTGCCGACAGCAGAATAAACGGAATCGCGAATGCGGGTTTCCCCCGTCTTACTCGCCTCCTGACCCTTCAGCGCATGCCTGGAAGCATCCCTTTCATGCTTCGAAGCATTTTTGCCATCCCTCCCTTACTCATCATCTTCATCATTTTCTGCGCTTGCTCGAATTGCGCCAGCAAGCGGTTTACCTCCTGTACAGTGACACCCGCCCCAGCGGCGATACGGCGTTTGCGCGATGCTTTCAGGATTTCCGGTTTGGCGCGTTCCTGGGGCGTCATGGCATTAATGATGCCTTCGGTTCGGCCCATGACTTTATCGTCGATTTTTACGTTCTGCGCCGCCTGGCTCAATTGGCTGGGCAGTTTGTCCATCATCGCGCTCATGCCGCCCATGTTTCTCATCTGTTGAAATTGCATTTTGAAATCGTCCAGATCGAAGCTTTTGCCCGATTTCATCTTTTTGGCAAGTTTTTCGGCCTCGTGCTGATCTACGCCGCGCTGGGCTTCCTCGATCAACCCCAGCACGTCGCCCATGCCGAGAATTCGTGAAGCCATCCGGTCTGGATGGAATGCTTCCAATCCAGTCAGCTTTTCGGCTACGCCCGCGAATTTTATCGGCTTGCCGGTGACGTGAAGTACTGACAGCGCCGCGCCTCCCCTGGCATCGCCATCGAGTTTCGTAAGAATTACGCCGGTCAATGGCAAGGCTTCGGCAAACGCTTTGGCGGTATTGACAGCGTCCTGTCCCTGCATTGCGTCCACGACGAACAACGTTTCGATGGGATTCAACAGCGTTTCAAGTTCGCGGATTTCCGCCATCATGGCTTCGTCGATCGCCAATCGCCCGGCGGTATCCACAATCATTACATCGTGGAAGTGCCTGCGCGCGAAGCTCAGTGCGCCAGCAGCTATTTCTTTCGGCTGTTGGCCTGCTTGAACAGGAAAGAATTCCGCGCCCGTTTGCCGGGCCAGCAGTTCCAATTGCTGAATGGCCGCGGGGCGATAAGTGTCGCAGGAAACAAGCAACACTTTTTTCTTTTTTTGTTCCATCAACCACTTCGCCAGCTTGCCGCTACTGGTAGTCTTGCCCGCTCCCTGCAACCCTGCCATGAGGATGACCGCTGGCGGCACGGTAGACAGGTTGATGTCGGCTTTTTCCCCTCCCATAAGGGCAATCAGTTCCTGATGCACTACCCCTACCAGTGCCTGCCCCGGTGAAAGACTGCCTATCACTTCCTTGCCGACAGCTTTTTCCTTGATGCGCGCGATAAATTCCTTAACCACTGGCAAGGCAACATCGGCCTCCAGCAGCGCCATGCGCACTTCGCGCAACGCTTCCTGTATATTCGTTTCGGTCAGTCGTGCTTCACCTCGGAGGGTCTTGATGACCCCGGATAGACGGTTGGTAAGATTGTCGAACATGCAAAATGCCTCTCGGGAAAAATTGGTGTAGACTAAACGGACGTTCCGTTTTAATCTGCAATGTCATGTCCGGTATTCTAGCCTATCTCGTTGCTTTCCTGCTGTATGCGCTGATCGGTTGGCACTTCTGGCGCACCAGATGGAACGCGCCCCCAAATACCGCAGGCGGCGGCGCAACTATGGCTGCGGGATGGGAACGTTACGCCATTCTCGCTCCGCTGGTGCTGCACGGCTATACGCTTTATGAGTCCGTATTCGCTGGCGTGGGATTAAACTTCGGCGTGGGCAGCGCCGTTTCCTCTATCGTATGGCTCACAGCCATGATTTACTGGCTGTCCGGCTTTTTCTACCGCCTGGAAGGCTTGCAAATCCTGGTTGCGCCCGTGGCCGCCGTGGCGGTATTGCTTCCGCTGGCGTTTCCTTCCCTGCACCCTCTGGCCAATACGGAGTTTCCTGCGTTCAAGGCACATATTTCAATCGCGATGCTGGCATACAGCCTGCTAACCATTGCCGCGCTCCACGCGTTGCTCATGGCAGTGGTGGAGCGCCGTCTCCATCATCCGGCCATGCCTTCGGTGCTGACTAATCTGCCTCCGCTGCTGGCGATGGAAACATTACTCTTCCGTGTCATCTGGGTAGGATTCGTGTTGCTTACGCTAACGCTCATCAGCGGAGTTGTTTTCTCCGAGGAAGTGTTTGGCCAGCCGGTAAAATTCACTCACAAGACCCTGTTCGGCTTCATTTCATGGGGCGTTTTCGCCGCCCTGCTGGCGGGCAGGCAACTCTACGGCTGGCGTGGACGCATCGCCATCCGCTGGACGCTGGCAGGATTCATCATTCTGCTGTTGGCTTATCTCGGCAGCAAGTTTGTACTGGAAGTGATATTGCGGCGCTAGCGGTACATTTGTGCGCCAGAAAACGGATGTGGTTGAGGCGATAGCGTGTTCAATTCAGAAGCATATCGCAAGCACGCCGCCGTCTTCCGATCCTGAATTTTTTCTACTTGCATAAAAGGCGCTTCTCTTGGAAGACATGCCGTTGTACGTGCTGCTGATAGCGCTGGCCGCTCTGCTGATTCTATCTGCATTTTTTTCCCTTTCTGAAACCAGCATGATGGCGATCAACCGTTACCGGTTGAAACATCTTGCAAAACAGGGAAATCGGGGCGCCCGCCTGACCACCCAGCTGCTATTGAATACCGACAGGCTTCTGGGCGTAATCCTGCTAGGTAATAATCTGCTGAATGCCGCTGCCGCGACGCTGGTGGCGGTGATTGTTTCCGTTTCTTTCGGTCAAAGCGATCTGGCCCTGTTTTTTGGGACGGTGGCCGTAACTTTTGCCATTCTGATTTTCAGCGAAATTACACCCAAGGTCATCGCGGCCGCCCACGCGGAGCCTATCGCGCTGGCTTCGAGTTATGTGTTGACACCATTACTCAAGCTTTTTTATCCGGTGGTATGGTTCGTCAATCTGTTTGTACAGGCGCTGCTTATTATTCTGCGCCTGAAGCCCGCGGCGGATAACGCTGCACAAAAAATCAGCATGGAAGAACTCAAAACGCTGGTCCTGGAAGCGGGGCATTTCATTCGGAAAAAGCACCAGAGCATGTTGCTCAACCTGTTCGATCTCGAAACCATCACCGTTGACGATGTCATGGTGCCTCGCGGCCAGATTGAAGCCATAGATCTGGAGGAGGACGATGAAACCATCCACAATCAGTTGCTCACGTGCCATCACACCCGCCTGCCGGTATACAGGGGAACACTCGATAACGTGATCGGTATCATTCATGTGCGTAAAGTGCTGAACCAGATGAGAAGCGGAGAGGTGACGGCGGCGATACTTGAGAAAATCATGCGCGAACCATACTTTATTCCGTCGGGTACACCCTTGTTTTCGCAGCTGCAACTATTCCAGGAAAACCGCGAGCGAGTTGGACTCATAGTGGATGAATACGGTGAGTGGATGGGACTGGTAGCACTGGAGGATATCATCGAGGAAATTATCGGTGAATTCACAACGCACGCACCTACACAAGCGGGTACATTCGTGAAACAGGAAGATGGTAGCCTGATAGTGGAAGGCAGTACCCTGTTGCGCGATCTCAACCGCAAATTTGGCCTGCAACTGCCCCTGGGTGGGCCAAAAACCCTTAATGGCCTTGTTCTGGAGTACTTTCAGGATATTCCTGAAGCAGGCACCAGCCTTAAAATCGCCGGCTATCCGGTGGAAATCATTCAGACGCAGGATCGGGTGGTCAAAGTTGTACGAATCTTCACCACTTCAACACAAATTGAGCAGAGGCCAACGAGTGAATATACAGAGCAGTAATTCTGATATCCGAGTTTAGATGTCATTTATTTACCTGCTGCAGAATTCCGCAGCTTTTTTTATATTCTTCTGTTCTATCATTGGCCTGGCAGTGGGCAGTTTTCTGAATGTGGTTATTTACCGCCTGCCGAAAATGATGGAGCGAGAATGGCGGGAACAATGTGCGGAGTTCCATGGTGAAGCCGTTGAGGCGCCGCCGCCATATAATATTGTTGCGCCTCGTTCCACCTGTCCCGATTGCGGGCATAGAATAACCGCACTCGAGAATATTCCATTAATAAGTTACCTGGTTCTGAGGGGTCGCTGCTCCCAATGCCGCGCAACCATTTCCGTGCGCTATCCCGTTATCGAGGCATTGACCGGCTTTATAAGCGGTTTTATAGCATGGCATTTCGGCTATGGTTTTGCAGCATTCGCCGCCTTGGCGTTTGCCTGGGCGATGATCACGCTGGCATTTATTGACCTGGATACTCAACTGCTTCCCAATGATATTACCTTACCGTTTTTATGGGCAGGATTATTGGTCAATTTAGGCGATAGCTTCACTGATATCCAATCCGCCGTCATAGGCGCAGTTGCTGGTTATCTCGTGTTGTGGCTGGTATATCGGACCTACAAACTCATCACCGGCAAGGAAGGCATGGGTCACGGGGACTTCAAACTGCTTGCAGTCATCGGAGCCTGGTTCGGATGGCAAATGCTGCCGCTGGTAATCGTGTTTTCTTCCGTCGTGGGCGCCATAAGTGGAATCGGACTGATCCTGATAGCAAAGCACGGGCGCCATATTCCCATTCCCTTCGGGCCGTATCTGGCCAGTGGCGGCATGCTTGCGTTGTTCTGGGGAAATCAGATCAACAGCGCATATTTCGCATTGGCTTTAGCCCGATGACCTTGATAATCGGCTTAACCGGAGGAATCGGCAGCGGCAAAACCAGCGCTGCAAACTTTTTCTCGGCCCTCGGTATTGATATTGTCGATACCGATGTGATTGCGCATGAACTGACCCAGCCAAAGGGGGCAGCGATTGATGCCATTCGACAAACTTTTACCGATCAATTCATCACGGCGGATGGCGCCTTGAATCGAAAAGAAATGCGCAGACTGATATTTTCCGACAGCGGTGCACGACGCAAGCTTGAAACGATTCTCCATCCCCTTATCCGCGATGAAGCGTCGCATCGCGCCGCGTTGTTCTCCGCCCCCTACGGAATAATAGTTGTTCCGCTGCTGCTGGAAACCGGCCAGTATCGCGAGTTGATCCACCGCATCCTGGTGGTGGATTGCGACGAACATGATCAGATTGCCCGTGCCACTGCCCGCACCGGATTGGATGAATCGGCCGTGCGCGCTATCATGGCCACACAGCTTTCGCGTGAGGAACGATTGCGACAAGCGGACGATGTGATCGTCAACGACGCAGATTTGCCACATCTGGCGCGGCAAGTAGGGGTATTACATGCGAAATACCGCGTGTTGGGGGGCGGCAATTAGTCGCTTATTGGCACTTCGCATTTATTGCGTACCCGTTTGATTGTAAAATGACGGTTTATAGCGCAGTATCACCACCAGTTATCCTGTTTTGGACTCGGTTCTCCATTTGCTATCGTGATTTGCTACGAACACCCTCTTAATGAACGCATTCGCACCTTGCTGCGGCTTGAGGACTTATTTGACAAGGTCGCTTTCTTCTCAGCAAGAGAAGACGCTTTTGAGCATCACTCCGCGCTTGTCACGTTATTTGAAATCCTCGATGTAACGGGTCGCGCGGACATGAAGTCCGATTTGCTGCAGGAACTGGAGCGGCAGAAACAGGCATTGGAATTACTGCGCGGAAGTCCAAAAATTTCGGAAGGCGCGTTGAACCAGGTGTTGAGTAATATCCAGATCGCTTCTCAGAGCATGTTGAGTATGCCGGGGAAAATCGGGGAACTCATGCGTGAGAACGAGTGGCTGATGAGCATCAAACAACGGGCCGGGATACCGGGGGGCGCATGTGAATTTGACTTGCCGTCTTATCATTATTGGCTGCATCTGGATCCTGCGGTCCGCCGCAGTGATCTCAACGAGTGGCTTGAGCCGCTGTTGCCTATCGAAAGGGGTTTCAGCATTGTTTTACACCTGTTGCGGAACAGCGGAAAAACATTCCGGCATACCGCTCGGCGTGGTGTTTTCCAGCAGATGGGGCCGGGACGAGTCGCGCACATGCTATGCTTGAAGGTCGATGATAGCCGGCCTTGCGTGCCCGAAATCAGCGCCAATAAATATGCGCTCAACATTCGTTTCGTCATTTCGAGTTCGAGACAAAAAACCAAAGCTTATGAAGAAGATGTAGAGTTTGAATTGACTTTCTGTACGCTATAAGAGGCTTCAGGTCGATTCATGCAGAATCGGCAACTGCTCTAATGCCCCGCTATTGCGGGGTTTTTTGTTTTTTCCAGTGGCAGGTACTATCATGACAATGGGTATTTCATAGGTAGCTAAACAAGCAACCAAGAGTATAAGGCGGTTCTTCAGCACATCACGACAGAAGGGAAGGGATGAATTGGGCATACAGACGAACATGCGGGCTCGGATCCGGGTGAGAGTAAGTGATCGGATACTCGTGCTGTTCGTAGTCACTATGGTCGCGCTTCCGTATTCAGAGCCCGTTGAGCTGCCTGAAATCGATCTCCGTCGATCCTTGGGAGGGTAATGACGAGCATTTTCATCAGTTATCGGCGGGACGACAGTGCTGCTTCCGCAGGGCGGCTATATGATCGTTTAGCCCATCACTTCGGCAAAGAACAGGTCTTCCGCGATCTGGATGCCATTGCGGCAGGCGCCGAGTTTGCGAAGGTGATCGAAGAGCGTATTTCCCAATGTAATGTAGTGGTTGCGGTCATCGGTAAAAGTTGGGTCGATATCAGGAATGCCGCTGGGCAACGAAGACTTGATGACCCAAAGGATGCCGTCAGGATAGAGATTCGTGAGGCGCTCAATCAAAAGAAACTTATTATCCCCACGCTGATAGCGGGGGCGGAGATTCCCAAGCCTGAGCAACTGCCGGAAGATATCGCCGCACTTGTTGGCCGAAACGCGATCGAGATCAGCGAATCCCGTTTTGATTACGACGCGGGCCGCGTGATCGAGGCAATAGAAAAGGCTGGCGTGACGGCCAAGCTAAATGAAACCCCCCCGACAGCACCTCAAGGGGCGTGGGCTGTAATAAGCAACAGAACTCACCAACGCACCTGGAAGTTTATCGGCAGCGGTATTGCGGTCCTGGTTGGCGGGGTGTGGACGCTTTACACCCATTTTTCCGATAAGGAACCTGCGCCCGCTACCGGCCCGACTGTCACCGCGTCAGGTGGAGGCATTGCCGCGGGGCGCGATGTAAACATCACTGCTGGGCGCGACATAAAGATCGGTCTGTCCCTTCCGGAGTTTGAGGAATGGCGCCGCAAGCTCAAAGAAGAAGCGATTGCAGAGCTTACCAGGGAATTCGCGAAGGAAAGACAGGCGGACCAGGAGAAGATTGCTGAGCTCGAGCTCAAGATCAAGAAAGCGGAAGCCGATCTGCAGGCTCCTGAAGAAGCCAGCACGAGATACAACGCAACGATCGCGAGCGCCGGCAAAAGCTTGCAGGATATAGCGCCTAACGTTCCGGAATCGGTTCTTGGACAAGCGCGTGAGTCGCTCTTCAAGGGGGATACGGCAAAGGCCGAGCAGTTATTCGAGCAAGCGTTGGGAACGGATACCAAGCGCGCCGCTGAAGCTGCGTTTCAGCTGGGCGAACTGGCTTTGGGCAGGATCGACTACATCAGGGCGCGGAAATATTACCTGGAAGCCGCGCGCCTTCAGCCGGAGAATGCCGACTACGTCAACAAAGCGGGGAAGATCAACCATGAAATGGGGCGCTATTCCGAAGCGCTTACATCCTATCAAAAAGCCCTCACTATTCGAGAAAAGTCGCTCGGCCCCGGCCATCCCGATGTGGGAGTGAGCCTCAACAACCTGGCAGGGCTCTATCACGACCTGGGCCTATATGCCAAGGCCGAGCCCCTGCTTCAACGGTCATTGGACATCATGGTAAAGGCCCACGGTCCGGACCACCCCGATGTAGCGGTGTGTCTGAACAACCTCGCAACCCTCTACTACACACAGGGGGAATACGCCAAGGCCGAGCCCTTGTATCAGCGATCATTGAAAATTGGGGAAAAAACCTACGGTCCCAACCATCCCCATGTGGCGGTGCGGCTCAACAATCTGGCGAAGCTCTACTATGCCTTGGGCCAATATGCCAAGGCCGAACCGTTGTTTCTGGGTTCACTTAAGATTTTTGAAAAGACGCTGGGACCGGACCATCCTCATGTGGCGACGAACCTCAGCAACATGGGCGGGTTCTACTATACTCTCGGCGAATACGCAAAGGCCGAGCCCTTGTATCTGCGCGCGCTTAAGATTCGCGAGAAGGCCCTTGGCCCCGATCATCCTGATGTAGCGGCAAGCCTCAACAACCTCGCCACTCTTCACTATGCCCAAGGCCATTACGCCATGGCCGAGCCGTTGTATCAGCGCTCTTTGAAAATCCTGGAAAAGGCCCTCGGTCCTGATCATCCTCATGTGGCAGCCAACCTCAACAATCTGGCCGAACTCTACCAGGAGCAGGGTCAATATGCCAAGGCCGAACCCTTGTATCGGCGGTCGCTGAAGATTTGGGAAAAAACTCTCGGCCCCGACCATCCCCACGTTGCAGTTAGCCTCAACAATCTGGCGGCCCTTTACTATAATCAACAACAATACGCCAAGGCCGAGCCATTGTTCCAACGCTCACTGAAGATATGGGAAAAAACCCTTGGCCCCGACCATCCGGATGTGGCGAACGCACTGGAAGCTTATGCCGACTTGCTCAGTAAAATGGGGCGCGCTAAAGAAGCGGCATCGCTACACGCCCGTGGGGAGGTGATTCGGAAGAAGCACGCACAAGCCAATGGTGACGGTAACGCGAAGAAGTAGAGCGGCAACGTGTGCTTTTTTATACCGCGGGCCTTCGCACTATACCTCTGTACCGCATTTCTCCCACATTACTTTGAATCCACGCATGCATAAAAATAACAGGATTTTATTGTCAAAGCCCTTTCCCAATCTGACGCGCGGAATTAGAGGCGATTCAGATGCGAGGTGTCGGTCACAAGAAATCTGAATCGGCGTCTGCCGAATTCTTCGTTTCGATGTGTTCCGGCTTCTCCCGTTGCAGTTGTTGCCCCAATGTTGATTACAAGCTCACTTCAGGCGTGGCGAAGTCTCCCCGCTTCATGCACGCGTACCCGCTTGGCAAGTCTCCAGGCTCTTTAGTAATCGCACAGCAGGCTGTAGATCAGTTCAAAAGAATTGTATAGGCTCCCCATTTAACTCCTTTCTGAGGTTTTCCCATTACCGATACATAATCGTTTACTCCGAAATCTTTTACTTTCCCCGACTTTCAGTCACCAGACTTAACCACCAGCATCCGATCGTTATTGCGCCCTCACTGAGCGACTATCATCATGAGCGGACACGCCGGCGTTACACCTGGATACGCTATACATATCCTTATTTTTTCTATCCAATCGCCGCCTTGATTTTTTTCAGATTGTACCAACCATAAACAATTTTTGTCGGGACATAATTCGTATGGTTTATTTCGTTTACCTGGTAGTGGCTGCCCGTTTTCTATCGACTTCTCGACTAAATTAAACGTACGTTGTACTCCTTCGCCCGGTGCACATTCCTCTGTTTTTATTGGCTCTGGGGTTGTGAGGATATGCTTTTGGTATTGTTTGTCCGTAACAATTACTAATATGTCTGTTACGCCCAGCGTCTCAATATCATTTAGCGTGAATTCTCCTGTAAATGCCTTACCGGGAATCTTGTCAACAGGTAGGGTTGTTTCCTGTTTTTTGTCCATTTTCTTAATCTCCTTAAAAGTTCAAAGTCAGTCGTAAAAAAAAGGTGCGGTCAGGGGAATAACGTAGGTTGTAAAATTGTTGCTCAGATTGTTGTAAGTTTATATTTCTATAAAAAAAATCTTCGTTTAAAAGATTTCTGCCTTCCAAGCTGAGAATACCTCTTCGTTTAGGAAGTCTATAGCCGATCGCCGTATCGAGTAAGACGAAGCCGTCAACTCCAGCATTTGTAGAAGCCAAGCGCGCCACTTCTTGCCGGACATAGGACGTTGTGAGTTTTGCAAATACTCCGGAGGGGTCGAAATAATTCAGACTAACAGGCACGCTTAATGTTTCCATTCGATAAGGGTTGCTTCCGGCGCTGTCGGGATGTTGAGAAAATTTCTCAAATCGGAGTTCACCCCTGATCGCCCAATATGGGTGAGGTAACCAATAAAGATAGGTGCGGTAGAGCTTCTCTTTTTGCTTCACAATTCTGCGTAAAGACAAATACTCTCGCAACAACGGAACGTCAAGATCGCGTGCCGATACTTCAAAGCCCCCGTATAACTTATTTGCAATACGAGCATCCAAGCCCAGTCCCATTCGTCGAGCTCTGGTTCCATTAACATCATCAAACATCTGATTAAAACCGGCCACTTGAGTTGGCTCAAGGGTCTGATTGGCAACCAGCGCCGGCTTGATCGTTTCGAACCAGGCAAGTCTCAGACGTAGATCGTCGGTAATATTCCACTGTAGGCCGATTTTTGGACTTACTTTATGAAAACTGAAACTTTTATCATCCCCTGCCCCAATTGGAATGCCTAATCTCCGAAAATCCTCTCTGTCAATGTCATATTTAAAGGAGTCGTAACTTAGGCCAAGTGTCGCATTTATATTTTTAGGAAGATTGAGGTTTGTATAGATATAAGCATTGTCGCGCTTGCTCCCAACATCCGGCCGTATGAGATTACAAATGACGCCGGGGAAGCAGGGCGGATTTCCAAAATCCAGGTTTTGTTCCCTCTCTACATCGAATCGATAAGTGCCGCCCCCAGCAGTCACATTGAATCGGTCTTCCCGGAGCAAGTACTGAACCTCTGCTTGATATCCGCGGTCTCTCCTTCCATCGGTAACAAATGGTGAGCCGAAGGTTATGGTGGGCGCGACGGGAGACAATAAATCCTCTTTTCGGTCAGTGTAGATTCCCGAAACGATAAAATCCTGCTTCGGTGATAATGAGTATCTCGCTCCTATCCGTACCCAATCCTGTTGCAGTTTTCGTCGACTTTGCTCACTAAAGGTATCGAGGTCGAAATCTTGCAATAGATCTCCGTGCTCAGTCTCACGCGTGCGCACCTCTGCCTGTACGTTGAACCTGGGCGTCACCGCATACTGAATAAATGCATTGTAGACGTTATGTTTTTGGTCATTGTTTGGACGAAATCCGTCAGTGTTATAGTGAAACTGTCCGACGCTGACCGAAGCGCGGCCATAGAGTGCCGTGAGCACGGCTTCGTCTCCTATCGTGTTGTTACTGCCAAAGATTCCGGAAGCCACGAGTTGGGGCTTGTTACGCTCCACCAGTGGCGCGAATTCGTTAAAACCCGCCACTGCGGGACCGGTGGTCGTGATGACGTTGAGATCAGCCACAGCCAGGCGAGGTTGGACTGGGTTGACGTTGATCGGTTGCAGAAGCTGAGCTTGAAGCAGTTCGCTTACACGCGCGATATCGTGCCTTGGTATGTCGGCGTATGCGTCCGAAAGAAAGCGATGCGATGAGTGACTGGCGGGATCTAGGCTCAAGGATTTTGCGGTTTCCATGAGTGCGCGCTTCTCGAACCCCAAATTGTCGTATATTCGCGCCAGGCTGGAGCCACGTGCCGCCTGATCCCGATCCAGCAGCAGCTTTGAGCGATACACGGCCCGGTTGTCATTGAGTTTGATGGATTTTTGTAAATCCCATAGCGCCTCTACCGGTCGATTCTGCGTCTGCTTCTGGATTGCGTCATAAAACCAGGGAGTGGGATCGTTCGGATCGAGCGCCTTGGCCAGATCGAACTGCGCCTCAGCAAGGTTGTAACGCTTCTCCTCAAAATACGCTTTACCCAGATAGCTGCGGATCAGCGAGTTCAGCGGATCGAGACTTGTTGCGATCTCCAGTTCAATGCGTCCTGCTTCCAGATCCCCTTCGCGTATCTTCGCAAGGCCCATGCCGAGTCTCGGCATGGGGTCGGCCTGATCGAGTTCGATGGCTTTAGTAAAGGCAGACTTTGCTGCCCCGGTATCGATTTGGGTCAGATGGGCAAATCCCAGTACCGTCTGTGTCTTTGAGAGATTGGGGTTCAGATCGACTGCACGTTGGGCTGCTTCCAAGGCACGATCCAGATAGCCAGTGGACATATGCAATTCAGCCAAACGCGCCCAGATGAGCGCATTCTGTGGATCAAACTCCGTCGCTTTTTGGGCGCTCTCAAGCGCTGCCTCGATCTGGAAGTGAGCCTGCTGCGCATAGGAAAGCGCCAGCCTTGCGGTGGATGAGGCTTCATCCAGCTCGACAGCTTTTGTCGCCAGAGCGAGGGCCTGTTCCTTATCGTTTTGGACGACGGCAATGATTGCTTGTAATGCATAGGCGTCGCTGTTGCCGGGTTCCAATTTGAGCGCTTGCTCGATATCTGCTCTGGCTTGCTCGACCCGCCCGACTGAGAGTAAAAGACCTGCGCGATACGTCAAAAAGCGCGGAGAACGCTCGCCCTGAGGCACACCGTCGAGCGCCGCCAGCGCTTCGGGCAGCCGGCCTTGTCGATACAGATCAATAGATGTACTTAACATTGGCGCCGCTGGTTCATCAGCTAGCTTCTCATCCAGCCGATAGCCGATAATAGTTGGGTAATACAGTGCCCATTGAACCGCGTCGGTGGGACGGACAACCTCTTCCTTTCTCGGGGGCTGATCCCTGGCAATAGTCGCCGCTTCGTTGCTGACCAGACTAATGCTCCCCTGCTCGTTGCTGGCGGATACCTTGCCCTCGTAGATCACGAGCCTGGCGCTGTCCTGATCGGTGCCGATGAAGAATTCGGTTCCTTCAACATTTGCGACGAGAACCGGTGTTCTCACCCTGAACGGCTTGGGTGTACGGGTGATGACGTAAAGCGAGCCCGTGAGCAATTCCACCAGCGCAGTCCTGTCCTGTCCTGATGCGGCGAGGGTGAGGACAGTCTTCTGATCGAGCCGGAGGGTGCTCTCGTTACTAAGCCGCAGGGCCGCTCGGCTGCGCTCGCGAACACGAACCGTATCGCCAGGGCAAAGCGCGGCATTCAACTTCGCTGGTTGCCAGTCAGTTTCCCTGACACGGCGCAGTTCTACTGCTCCTTGCACAGAAACCATCATCGCAATGGCCGGTGTGCAGAGTTCTGCGGCGTGAACATCGAGCGCGGAATTTAATAGAGCAACAACAGTGGCCCATAAGACTGCTACCCCGGCACTCCAGAAGCGTTCGGATTTCTGACAACTGTTCCAATACGATTTCATCCTTCCCCTGGCAAATAGTGAAGCGAATTCTTGTTGTATGTCAGGAAATCCGTTTTTGTGTAGCAGTTATGGAGTCAGTAAAAAAGATAAACAGCCAATTTGCTAATATTAAAAAGTTCAGCCTTGGCGCCCTGTTTGCCTGGCCCTCATGTACTTGAAATACAGTCTTGAAGCGCTAGATGCACATCGTATAATTCCGGGCCAGAATCTTTCTAATTTATTCGACTATGGCAACCAAAATACGGTCTGGATGAGAAACATTTCCCCTAGAGTCTGAGTCTGAATCGGACGTCTCTCGATTAGCAGTTGGCAATGAGTCATGCGCAGTTTCTGGCCGCGCATAATTTTTTGGTTATAATGTTTTCTCTGGGCAGGACATTCGGTGCGTCACCGCACATATTCGATAGTTTTTTTTGTAGCCCGCCTCTTCTACATTCCGCATGTAACTGATCCAAGCCGATCCGTTTCTGCTTGACTAAAACTTATTCAACTCAGTATCTTACCTTTCATCAAATCCATTAGATCAACCCAACGTTATCCACTCGATGGTAAATTTTTTTGCGCTAATTCCTGCTGCCGGTTCCGGTTCACGCATGGGAGACGAACTTCCCAAGCAATTTTTGTCATTAGCCGGGAAGCCAATGATTTACCATACGTTAAGGACGCTGTGCAGTTCTCCCCGGATCAGTTGTGTGTTCGTTGTGCTTGCATCAGGCGATGGCGAGTGGGCGCGGCATGACTGGTCGGAATTCTCGGGCAAGCTCGTCGTGCTTGAATGCGGTGGCGCAACCCGCGCGGAGAGCGTGCTCAATGGCCTGAAGGCCGCGCGGGAAGCCTCGTCCGTCAGGGATGACGATTGGATGTTGGTGCATGATGCCGCGCGTCCCTGTTTGGGGAAAGCGCAGCTCGACAAGTTGATGGAAGAGTTGGCTGACGACGAGGTGGGCGGATTACTCGCAGTTCCAGTGGCGGACACATTGAAGCGCAGTGATACCGGCAGCCGGGTTGAACGTACAGAATCCAGGGAAAATTTATGGCAGGCGCAAACGCCGCAGATGTTTCGTTACAAGTTGCTTATGGAAGCATTGAGCATGAGCGGCGGCGTCGCCATGACGGACGATGCGGGTGCAATTGAGGCGCTTGGGCTCCGCCCCAAGCTCGTTCTGAGCGACGCACGTAACCTGAAAGTTACTTATCCGCAGGATCTGGTTTTGGCGGAACTGATACTGAGAAATCTCTAAATGGTAACGCACCGCAGGCGCAGCGGCGGGTTATAGACTGGCTGCAAGCAGAGTTGAGAGAGGAAATGTGAGTAATTACAGAATTGGGCAAGGCTTTGATGTACATCAATTGGTGGAAGGCCGCAAACTTGTCATCGGCGGGGTAACCATTCCTTATGACAAAGGCCTCCTCGGACATTCCGATGCGGACGTGTTATTGCACGCAATATGTGATGCTCTCCTGGGAGCGGCGGCGTTGGGCGACATTGGCAGGCATTTTTCCGATACAGACCCGCGGTACAAGAATATCGACAGTCGCGTATTGCTGCATAATGTTTATCGCCTGCTGGCGGAGCATCATTACAGGGTGGTGAATATAGATGCTACCATCATAGCGCAGGCGCCTAAAATGTCGCCGCACATTCCCGCCATGGTTATCAACATCACGCAGGATCTTCGAATGAGGGCGGGGGATGTCAATGTCAAGGCAAAGACCGCCGAACGTCTTGGTCCCGTTGGCAGGGGTGAAGGAATAGAGGCGGAGGCGGTCTGCCTGATCACGCGAATGGACGATGCGGACTAAAGACAGCACTGAAATCGGGCGACGAACAGCTCGGGTTTTTTTTGCGATATGGCCGGACAGCAACGCCCAAAGGCAGTTGGGCGGGCTCGTAAAGCGGTTGCAATTGGAAGCGCTCTGCGGCGGACGAAAAACGAAAGCGGAAAACATTCATCTAACGCTAGTGTTTGTGGGAGAAGTGGAGATCGACAAGTTGGAAATCCTATGCCGGGTGGCCAAGGAAATCAGGGATTCCGGAGCGCGTGCTTTCGATCTAGTTGTGGAAAAAATATGCTACTGGAAACACAAAGGCATCGTTTATGGGGAAATCGGCAGAATCCCACAAGAACTTATGAGTTTGGTAACCGCCTTACAGGATGGGCTGTCCCATGCCGGATTTTCATTGGAACAGAGAGCTTACAGACCGCATATAACGTTGATGAGAGATGCTTCGTGCCAGACTTTGCCTGAATTGACGGAACCGATAGCCTGGCGGGCATGCGAATGGGTGCTGGTTAAATCTGAACAGACCAGCGACGGATCGGTTTATGTACCTGTTGACCGCTGGTCTTTGGATTCCTGACTCCTGACTCCAAGGTACTTAAAGATAAATGCAGCTTTCCAGATGTCTGGTCAGATTTTTCTCACTGGCCCTGGTGTAATCCTTTTCAAAAGTATCGCTTACGAGGTTATGCACGTGGCTTCCCAAACTGCTGTTGATCAGACCGATGAACGGAGCTGACACAACCAGGATCAAACGCTGGTAGCTGTTGGTTGTGCGTCCTTGTTCCAGTTCTCTCGCTAACCTGCAGGCAAAATTGTGTGCCTCGTGTTGCTTTGGATCAGTGGCCGGTATATAGGCGCCGCGGCCATTGCCGTTACTTTTGTTGGAGCCGGGACGGTCGGAGACCAGGCCCACCCGTTTTTCCCTGCTGGCGTCGTGTCTGAATTCCTTGACTTTCTGTAGTCCTTTTTTTGGTCCGTAATTCGCGTAAAGATATGCTGCGCTTGCGTTTGCGACGAGAATCCACGTGATGCTCATGACTCCTCCCTGCGATAATGGTAAAGTAAAACGAGGTAGGTGCTACTCAACAATGGACATTGAATTCCCGGCAGAAGTTTCCTGCCGCCAGTGATTGCCTGGAATCATAATGATGCCTGATATTCGTTCGACTTTACATTGAAAATTCTCGCTCTCGATACATCTACCGAATACTGCTCGGTCGCAGTATTGCAGGATAGCGAAATACTGGATCAGGAGGTGCTTGCCGGACAGGGGCATTCGGAGCTGATTTTGCCGATGGTAAAGCGGGCGCTAGGCGAAACCGGACTGGCACTGGTGCAACTTGATGGTATCGCCTTCGGTGCCGGTCCTGGATCTTTTACCGGTTTGCGCATCGCATGTGGCATAGCTCAAGGTCTGGCTTTTGGCGCGGACCTGCCGGTGGTGGGTATATGCACCTTGGAAGCGCTGGCACAGGAGGCCGGTGAAAATAGAGTAATTGCAGCGCTTGATGCCCGTATGAAGGAGGTCTATCACGCCGCCTATGAAAAAACGGCGGACGGATGGCAAGAGGTAAGCGAACCGACCCTGTGCTTACCTTCCAATGCGCCGGGCGTTCCGGGATCCAGTTGGACGGGCTGCGGCAGTGGCTTTGATATCTACAGTGACGTCTTGCGTAACCACTACAGCGGGTGCGTCAGTCACATTATCAACGGTCTTCGGCCGAATGCGCGTGCAATGGCTCAGTTGGCTGCACCCAGACTCGCAGAGGGGCTGGGTATCGACGCTGCTGATGCTGCGCCGCTTTATATCCGTAATAAAGTAGCTCTGAAGGAGAAAGAGCGATGAGCGCCCAATTGCAGGATATGCCCCAAATCAGACGAATGGTTCAGGCAGACCTGGATGCGGTGGTAGCCATAGAGCGGGAAGTTTTCCTGTTTCCCTGGACACGCGGAAATTTCTTTGACTCTATCGATTCAGGCTATTACTGTCTGGTATTAGAACAGGATGGTGATATTTTTGGCTATGGCGTTATGTCGATCGGAGCGGAAGAAGCCCATTTGCTAACCCTCAGCATTGCTGCAAGCACCCAGCACAAGGGCTGGGGTGAAAAATTGCTGCGGCGTTTCATTCATATCGCCAGGGAGCAGCGCGCACTGACGATGTTTCTGGATGTACGAGAATCCAACCATGCAGCTGCCCGGCTATACGAACGCATCGGATTCAGGCAGATTGCCAGACGCAGGGATTACTATCCTGCGATGGGAGGTCGCGAGGATTCCTTGGTGATGGAGTTGGTTTTATGACCGGTGGCGGGAATGCGCGGAATGGCAGACGCAGGGAAATACTTAAAGAGCTGGGTTTGACGCCTTTGTGGCATGTCAGACCGGCTAGACCGGCCAGTATGCCCCAGCCGCCCGAACTGTCCCAGGAGCGCCAAGCGGCGCCACTGCCCCCACCGCCTCCTGCCGCTTCTGCTATGAAGGCTGAGTCCGGGGAGCAAGTTTGCAGCGACTCCTCTGTCGGTGCAGTGAGTGCACTGGAAGACCGGCGTTCGAAAATTCTGCAGATGGGCTGGGAAGAACTTGAGACGAGTGTAGCGGGTTGCATCGCATGCCGGTTATGTCACTCTCGCACTCGGACGGTATTTGGCGTGGGTGATCAAAACGCGGACTGGCTGTATATAGGCGAAGGGCCGGGTGCGCAAGAGGATGCCACTGGGGAGCCCTTTGTCGGACAGGCTGGAAAACTGTTGGACAACATGTTGACGGCAATTGATCTTAAGCGCGGCCGCAATGTTTTTATCACCAATATCGTAAAATGTCGCCCGCCCGGCAACCGGGAACCCCGTCCCGATGAGGCACAGTGCTGCGAGCCATACCTTGCGCGGCAAATCGAGCTGATCAGGCCTAAACTTATTATTGCATTGGGGAAGACAGCCGTACAGAATCTTCTGCACACAGATGCCAGTCTAGGCAGTCTTCGAGGCAGATTGCACCGGCATTCCGGCATCCCTGTTATTGTCACCTATCATCCGGCCTATCTGCTGCGCACGCTGCCTGCCAAGGCGAAGGCGTGGGAAGATTTATGCTTTGCCAGAAGCACAATGGAGGCTTTGAGAACTTCCGGATAAGTTCTTATCATCCCTTGCGTTACCCCAAAATCAGCGCTCGGCGCTTTGCATTCCCTGGCATCGTAGACTAAGCTACGATCTACGCCGTGCCTATTGATCATCTCGATTCTGCCACCTGCTTGATCAATGGATGCGCCATGGATTGCTCCTTCAGGTCCTTGCAATCGGATAATCAGCCCCCATTTCTCATCCATGTGAGGCAACACTTTATTCCAGGAAGAATTTCATGCATAACCTGATGCGGACGCTGACGTTGTTTCTTGTCCTTACCTTGAGTGGCTGTGGCTACAATACCTTACAGTCGACGGATGAACAGATTAAAGCGAGCTGGGCAGAAGTCCTGAATCAGTATCAGCGTCGCGCCGACCTGGTTCCTAACCTGGTCAACGTCGTAAAAGGTTTCGCCGCGCAGGAAAAGGAAGTGCTGATGGGAGTGACCAATGCCCGCTCCAGGGTTGGAAGCATTCAGGCCACACCAGAGCTCATCAACGACCCGGAGGCGCTCGAAAAATTTCAACGTGCCCAGGGAGAATTGTCGAGTGCCTTGTCGCGCTTGCTTGTGGTGGCCGAGAATTACCCCCAACTGAAATCGGACGCTAATTTTCGCGATCTACAGGCACAACTGGAAGGTACGGAGAATCGTATCACCGTTGCCCGGAACCGTTATATCAAGGCAGTTCAGGAATATAACGTCGTGGTGCGCTCGTTCCCCAGCAATCTCACGGCAATGGTATTCGGCTTCCAGGTGAAACCTAGCCTCACCGTTGAAGACGAGAAAGCAATTTCCACTGCCCCCAAAGTGGATTTCAGCAAACCATAGCGGGAAAACGGTCGTTCCAAAAATTTGTTCGAAGACAAGCGGTAGTAGCTGAGTATCTCGCTAACGATTACGCCTAGGCTGACCAAGGAATCTAAACCGCACGTCAGCTTTTATTTTTATATGCGGCTGTGCGTTTTTCAGTAGGATGGATGAAACGAGCGCAACCATCGTTTGGTTATTCCCACATCTCACCAAACTGCAATCGCGCTGGTTCTTGGTCCTGGTTTAATGTGTCGTATGTTTTGATGGGTTACGCTGCGCTCCACCCATCCTACCCAGCTACCCAGGTTATATAGCCGTCAAACTGGAATGGTTCATAGGTACATTTATTTATGATGCAAGCTGGGAGAAAAGCTCTTGTATTCATTGCCCTGCTTTTTTCCGCCTCCTTATCGATCGCGGATGTGGCGATTCCGCCCCTCAAGTCCCCTGTCACTGATCTAACCGGTACGCTGTCCGCGAATGAGACTGAGCAACTGGAGCGGAAACTGGCGGTGTTTGAAGCCAGGAAAGGCAGCCAGATTGCGGTATTGATCGTTCCCACCACCCAGCCTGAAACCATCGAGCAATATTCCATTCGTGTTGCCGAGGCCTGGAAGCTGGGACGCAAGGGTGTCGACGACGGAATCCTGTTGCTGATTGCAAAGCAGGACAGAACAATGCGCATCGAAGTGGGTTATGGTCTGGAAGGCGTGCTGCCTGATGCTATTGCAAAGCGCATAACCGAAGAGATAATCATTCCCGAACTCAGACAGGGAAACTTTACGGGCGGCATCGATGCGGGTATCGAGCGGATAGCGCGCGTTATCGAAGGTGAACCGCTGCCGCCGCCTCAAACCAGAAATATCAGGCGTGGCGACAGCACCGGCGCGGCTGCGGATGTTTTCCTGAATAATATTATTTTCGTTTTTATCGTACTCATCATCATCGCCAGGATATTGCAGTCCTTTGTGGGACGTTTTATAGGCGCCACATTGATGAGCGCGGCGGCTGGTTTCATAGGCTGGCTGGTATTTTCTTCAATAATCGTTGCCCTGGTTGTTGCGGTTGGCGCGTTTTTTATAAGCTTGTTCGGCAACCCAGGCGGAGGGATTTCCAGAGGAGGGCGCGGCGGTTGGCCGGGCGGCTTTGGCGGCATGGGGGGCAGAGGCGGTTTTGGAGGCGGCGGATTTGGGGGCGGGGGTTTCCGTGGGGGTGGTGGCGGCTTTGGCGGTGGCGGCGCATCGGGGAGATGGTAAATGAATTTGTCACGCATACTGCGGCATCTTTTTACCGGACCTCTGGCAGTGCGGCGACTATTTCCCGGTCCAGCCCTGATCGCAATCGAACAAGCTATCAAACAGTCTGAAATCAGTCATGACGGAGAGATCCGTTTTGCCGTGGAGCCAGCCCTGAACATGCTGCCTCTGCTTGCAAACCAGCCGGCACGCGAGCGGGCGATAGAGGCGTTTGCCCAACTCAAGGTCTGGGACACTGAACATAATAACGGCGTGCTGATTTATTTGCTGCTGGCCGATCATGACGTTGAAATTGTTGCCGACCGGGGAATCGACGTCAGGGTCGGTGGCGGCAATTGGGAAAAAATATGCCGCGAAATGGAAGGTGCTTTTCGTCGGGGACAGTTCGAAGCAGGAGTAATTGCGGGAATCCAGGCTATCGGCGATCACTTGCGAGAGCATTTTCCAGCAGAGCGGGAAGGCGGGCAAAATGAACTGCCCGACAGGCCGGTTATCCTGTAGCAGTCGCTCAATGTCCTTTGTGCGCACCGATGAGATGAAGGGAATCTTCAATACTCTGGTTGCGCAAATGCCACTGGCGTATCAGCGCCATGATCACGGCGACGAATAGACCGAAAAGAACAATAACCGTATAAACATGGACGTCGAAGCTCACCAATATCGCGTACAGCGCCAGCATGGTGAGAATACTCAGGTTTTCGTTGAAATTCTGTACCGCGATAGAGTGTCCTGCGCCCATCAAGATATGTCCTCGGTGTTGCAGCAGCGCATTCATCGGCACGACAAAAAATCCGGCCAGTCCGCCGATCAGCATTAAAAGCGGGATCGCAATCCACAGGTCTTGTGCCAGAATCATGGCCATCACCACAACACCCATCGCGATACCAAGAGGAATGACTTTCACCGATTGACGCAGCGACACTACGCGTGCCGCAACAATCGCGCCTATCGCAATCCCGACGGCGACCACGCCTTGTAACTGTGCGGCTTTACTTAACGGGTAACCCAGCGCCGCATCAGCCCATTTCAATACAATAAACTGCAGGGTTGCACCTGCGCCCCAGAACAATGTTGTGACGGCGAGCGAAATTTGTCCGAGCTTGTCTTTCCATAACAGCCTCAAACAATGTGCGAACTCATGCACCAGGAATACCGGGTTTTTCTTGAGAATCCGGTGGTCAACCCCGGTATTGGGAATGTACAGATTGAAGATTGCCGCAGTGGTATAAAATATGGCAATAAGAAGTATGGTGGCTTCCGGAATTGTGTCCACCCCTGTGTCTATAACAGGGAAATCAAACGCCAGAAATATGGCGGCTATTGCGGGAGATATCAGCAACCCGCCCAATACCGTGCCCAATATGATAGAAGCTACGGTTAAGCCTTCGATCCAGCCATTGGCAATGACCAGCTTTTCGGGGGGCAGCAGTTCAGTCAGTATTCCATACTTCGCGGGAGAATAGGCAGCCGCGCCAAGCCCGACAACCGCATATGCCGCAAGAGCGAAGTACTGGTGCGACGCCAGGAAAAGCAGGCTGCAGCCCACGATCTTGATAGCATTGCTGATGAACATCACCCGTCCCTTGGCCATGGAGTCCGCGAATGCCCCAACGAACGGCGCGAGAATCACATAGAACAAAACGAATACAAACTTGAGCATCGGGGTGAGATAAGCGGGAGCATGCAGTTCTACCAGAAGTGCAATGGCAACCACCAGCAGCGCATTGTCCGCCAGTGAAGAAAAAAACTGCGCTGCCATAATGGTATAAAATCCGCGTTTCAAGCTACTCTCCTTCCAGAAACTTGTTCATCCTCAGGCCCGGATTATACAATGCTCATTCAAGCTATATCATCAAACCGCTCATGCCATCCAGTTGAATTCTCCGGATTCACGCACTAATGATTAAACTCCCTGCCACCTGAGATGCCGCGCCCTATCCAGGCGCGGATTGATCTCTCCGCGCTCGAACATAACCTGTCCGTCGTTCGTCGTCATGCGCCCCACTCGCGCGTAATGGCGGTTATCAAGGCTGACGCATACGGTCACGGGTTGCTCCGCGCGGCTGAAGCGCTAGCGCGGGCGGATGGGTTCGCCATGCTTGAGCTCGATGCCGCCGTGCGGCTGCGGGACGCGGGCTATCGCCAGACCATTTTGCTGCTGGAAGGATTTTTTGACGTAGATGAATTGGCCTTGATCGAGCAGTATCATTTAAGCACCGTAATTCATCACCGCGAGCAGCTCGCCATGTTGTCTGCATCCAAGGTGCGCCGGAGACTGGACGTATTTCTAAAGCTTAATACCGGCATGAACCGCCTTGGATTCACGCTTGAGGAATTTCCCGCTGTGCTGGAAACCCTCAAAGCTAATTCTGCCGTAGAACACATTACGCTCATGACCCATTTTGCTCGCGCCGATGAGCCCCACAGAAATGAAAACATTGCCGCTCAGTTACAACGTTTCAACGTAATCGCCGGAGGACGATATCTGCCTCGCTCAATGGCCAATTCGGCCGCCATTCTGCGCTTTCCTGAAACACATGCGGACTGGGTGCGCCCCGGCATCATGCTTTATGGAGCGTCGCCGTTTGCGGACACGACTGCCGAAGAATTGAATCTGTATCCGGCAATGACGGTATCAAGCAAAATCATCGCGGTACAAACGCTTAAAGCGGGGGATGGTGTTGGGTATGGCCATACTTTTCGCACCGGCCAGCCGATGCGGGTTGGTGTTGTTGCAGGAGGTTATGCCGACGGCTACCCTCGTCATGCGCCTACCGGTACCCCCGTCATGGTGAACGGGAAGCGCACTCGTGTCATAGGGCGTGTGTCAATGGACATGCTGCATGTAGATCTGAGTAACATAGAAGATGCCGGGGTAGGCAGTCCGGTCACACTCTGGGGAAAGGGGATGCCCGTCGATGAAGTGGCGCAGTCAGCCGGTACGGTGGGTTATGAGCTGTTGTGTGCCTTGGCGCCGCGAATGCAGAAGGTAACGTAACCCAAATAAAAAAGGCAGTCGTGACTGCCTTTTTTATTTACCCCGGACTTGTGGAGACTTATTCGACTTTCGCTTTGGAGCGCAGATCATTGACCGATGACGCGAACTCCTTCTGCAACACACGTTGCGCCAGATTCTGCTTTACTTCCTCGAATGGCGGAATTTTCAGCGGCCGTACATTATCCAGGCGGATCACGTGCCAGCCGAAGGGGGTTTTCACCGGCTGCTGGGTAAGTTGACCTTCTTTCAATTTCGTCAAGGCTTCGGCAAAGGGCTGAACGTAGCTTGCAGCGGGACTCCAGTCGAGTTCACCACCCTTGTTTTTGCTGCCCGTATCAAGGGATTTTTCCTCGGCGATCTTCTCAAGCTTGGTGCCTTTTTTGATACGAGCGATGATATCTTTAGCTTCTTCCTCGGTAGCAACGAGAACATGGTGCGCTTTATATTCCTTATCGCCCATCTGAGTTTTCAGCGCTTCGTATTCTTTCCGCAACTCTTCATCACTGACAGGGTGCTTCTTTATATAATCCACCTGATAAGCCCTGACCAGGGCTGTCTGACGCGCCATATCGAGCTGAGTCTGGAAATCAGGGTCCTTGTCGAGTCCCTGTTTCTTGGCTTCCTGAGCTATTACCTCCTCGGTTATGAGGTCATCACGCAAAGCCTTTCTGGACTCCGGGCTATCCGGCTGACCCTGGGCGGTACGGGCTTTCACAATAAATTCGAGGCGGGACTGAGGAATTGCTACACCGTTCACCTTGGCCATGGTTGAGCCGGATTGAGCCTGAACAGCCGTTACGGCAATCAATCCGGAAATACCCAGTGATATTAGTTGAGCAAGTTTGATAAATTGCATAGAGGCTTCCTTGTCAGTGGAAAGTTAAATTTCTTCAGGAGTATACGCCTTTACACTCAGCGCGTGAATATTCTTGTGCATCATCTCGTGCAGCGCCGCATAGACCAGACGATGCCTCTCCAGGGGGGATTTGCCGACAAATTTCGAGGAGACAATGGTGAGCAAATAGTGTCCGCCGCCGCCTTTGGCCCCCTCATGGCCCGCATGCCGCGAGCTATCATCCACAATTTCAACCTCTTCGGGTTCAAGCACGGAAAGCTTCTGCCTGATCAATTCGAGGGTGCTCATTGGTTTACTATTTATGATGGCAAGACTTTCTTGAATGGCCTGACTATCAATTTTGCATATACGCCTGAAGTGGCGTAGGGATCGTTTTCGGCCCAGGTACGTGCTGCTTCTAGCGATTCAAATTCAGCTACGATCAGACTGCCGGAAAATCCGGCGGGACCAGGATCGGGGCTGTCAATCGCGGGATATGGTCCCGCCAGGATGAGACGCCCTTCTTCCTGCAATGCCTTGATGCGTTCCAGATGCGCGGGACGCGCTGCCAGCCGCTTTTCAAGGCTGCCGGAAACATCTTCGCCGCTTATCGCGTAGAGCATCATGTCTCCTTATCCTCATCGTGTTCAACATATTTCCCCAGCATCAACCCCTGTAATACAACAAAAACGAGCATCAGACCCATAAACCCGAACAACTTGAAGTTGACCCAGGTTTCCGTGGAATAATTAAACGCCACATAAAGATTAGCCACGCCCATCAATGCAAAAAACGCCGCCCAACTGGCGTTCAGCCGGCTCCATACCGGGTCTGGCAGCGTGATCTGTTCTTTCATCATCGTCCGGATCAAATTCTTCTTGAAAATCGCATGGGCCAACAGCAGTGCCGCGGCGAAAAGCCAATAAAGCACTGATGGTTTCCATTTGATAAAAGTCTCGTCTTGCAGGATCAGTGTCGCACTGCCGAAGATGACAATGAGAACCAGGCTTACCCACAGCATCGTATCAACTTTGCGGTGGCGGTACCAAACCCAGCCGATTTGGACAAAAGTGGCGGCAATGGCTACAGCGGTGGCAGCGTAGATGCCGTAGATCTTGAAAGTAATGAAAAAAAGGATTACCGGAAAAAGATCAAAAAGAAATTTCATAATGTGGAACGATGACGCCAGCAATTGGCTGATGAGCTGATTATCACGGTTACGAAGAGAAAAATCTATTGAATTTCCTGCTGATTAGAACGATAAGCACGTGATCTATATGCTTTGACGGCTGTGAATATAATCTGTCATCGATGTCGTCTCAACCAGGGCTGGATGCAGACGAGCAACCTTGAATTGCCCTTTGCTTTTTTAACTGTCAGGTTTCTGATCACCAGACCCGCGATCGAGTTTGAGCGAGGCGGAATTGATACAGTAGCGCAAACCGGTGGGCGCGGGGCCGTCCTCGAATACATGGCCCAGATGCGCGTCGCAGCGAGCGCATAACACTTCCGTTCGCCGCATGAAAAGGCTGTTATCTGCCACGGCAGTAACGTTGGACGGATCAATGGGCTGCCAGAAAGAAGGCCAACCGGTACCGGAATCGAATTTGGTATCCGAGCCGAATAATGCTGCACCACAGCAGGCGCAACGGTAAACCCCCTGGTCGTGGCAGTTCCAGTATTCGCCCGTAAAAGCGGGTTCCGTGCCCTTTTCACGGCAGACATGGTACCGTTGAGGCCCGAGCTGGGTTTTCCATTCCTGCTCCGATTTTGCAATTTTGCCGCTCATGGCTCCTTTCCCTCCAAAAATTAACGCAATCTGAAAGTATCATTCCGAGGGTGTGCTTGAAGAGTATATCTCAGTGTAGATGTACTGGCGTCACTTCACCTTCTTCAGGAAATTCGGCATGTACCACTTCGCCTTCCGGGCTTGGAAACAGTGGGGCGCCGCACTCTTCGCAATAGTCAAGAAGGAAACGGTTTTCGAGCAGCGTGGTGTGGGTTATGCCGCATTCTCGCAGGGTAGCTTCGATTTGCCCCACGATATCGCTATTCTCATCTTCATCGCCAACCAATGTCCAGACTATCCCATAGAGCACATCGTCACGCTCCTTGAGCGTAAAACTTATACGATATTCCTCCAGCCATTGGTCATAAAAAGGTGCGACCACCGCACGCAGCCTGGATGCCGGTATATTCAAGGTGGTTTGCAGGAAATCGACAGTGGCATGCATGGAATAGGGCCGGGCCAATCGATCCGCCATACGCCAGGCAGAAAAAAAGCCATCGGGTATCAGTAATTCGAACGCGCAACCCTGGAATAGGGGCCGCAGAGCTTCGACGCCATGAGTCTGCCATGCCTGCACTATTTCCTCTTTTGAAAACTTCGGAACGGGCGAACTGCTGCCTCTAGGCTCACCGGTTCCATCCGCCTGCCAGCGGAACATGGGCTTTCCCTGAGGCACGGCAATGCCGCCGAGGAGATAACGGGTATCGGAAAGAAAGCGTCCCGTTTCGGCCAATTGTCGTGGGTTCATATGCAGGTCACGTTCACCCGCCACGGCCGCTGCCCACAGCTTGCTGGCCAGCTCATGCGTAAGATGATAGCCGCGCGGCAATTGATCGGGACTGAACAGGCAGTCGGCCAGCACGAACTGTACATTCGCGGCCAGCACATGGGTCTGCAACTGTACCCGCAATTTGGCGAGCACCGCTTCGGTTACAGGTCCCGAAGGAATCGAAAAGCGAGACCAGGTCAGTACCGGTACCGCGAACATCAGCACATCATAGCGGCGGTCCTCGTGGGTCAGTATGCTGCATTCGATTGCCGCTTCTATGGCATAAATGAACTCGCTATAACCAGCGGGATCCGCATCATAAAGCTGATCCAGGGCGGCTTCCAGGTTTTGATCATCGCCAGTGCGCAACTGAGCGGCAATCTTTACCGCGAGCCGGTTCTCCCAGAACGCGTCTTCTATCCGGCTGCCCGAAGCAGCAAGACCAGCCGCCAGCCGAGAAAGCTCCTGGACCACCCGCGGAGATTTGATGCGGTGAGGGACGCGAAGTTTTTTCATGAGGTTGGCGTCCTTTAGGATCAAAAAAATATTTTAACCTAATTCGACAGATTGAAACGAGGCCCCGTATCGTTGCTCCGGTAAAGATAGCGAAGAATAAAGAACCAATACGACAGTCCAGGTTTTTCCATCATGGCTGGGGGAATAAGGTTTTGCGGGCGAATTCACTTCCTACCGGCACTTATGGCGAATATTCGCGGCACTCGGAGTCGGCATTATCCGGCAAGGATCCCTCGCGAATCGACCGGGTTAGTGTTTATGCGTCGTCATGAAGAAAAGTATGTGGTTGCAGCAGGTCTTGCACAGGCATGGGAGGGCCCATCTAGCGTATACGATCGGGATACCAGGCCAGTGAGCATCCAGGTGGACTTGGGGACGGGAAGCATCCGGATGCGGAGATTACACCCGCGTTCGTGCTCATTTCGATTTCGGCCCAGCGGCGATTCTCCGCGCGTTTAACCTGCGTCATCGCCGCAACTATATTTTGAAGGGTTTTACCGCAGTTCGTGGAATATGGGCAAGTGGGACGAATGGATGCAGGCCTTCCATGGGAGACAGCGGACAACGCAGCATGGGTGAAAATACCGCAACCTTCTGAATCTGAGGAGTCACCTGCGTCGTTCGACTTGTTACAGCTTTATGAATTAGTCGTGGTTTGGAACACCCTGATCATGAAAAAGTAACGGTCCCGTTGAGAAGCTTTCCTAAAAGCTGGCTGAAGGGTTATTCGTGCAACAAGCGAAAACCCGCCGAAGCGGGTTTGGGGGCATTGGCTTACAGCTCGTCTGCGGCGTCCTTTTATGGCTTCCCTGGCATCTCCGTATTTCTTCCAGGCTTAACCAAGCTTTTGACGTTCAGAAAAAACGAATTTGAGACATACAAATCCTGTTTAAGACCTTCGATGAACAATAAAGCCCATTAAGCCCACAACAGACAGCAACATGGACAAAGCCATCGATTCCGGCATTGTGGAGGCCAGATTTGATTCTGGAATTGCGGAGATCATGATTGTACTGTCCACGAGACTATCCGGATGTTGCACATTCACATAGGCGACATTGGCATCAAACTTGTCAAAATAAAGGCCGGTAGCCTCGGCCCCTATGGTGGATAGAGAGGCCCAGCGCGCGACAGAGTCAGCCACGCCATCATTATTGGCATCCAGGGCAAACCAGATGTCAGCCATTCCGGCGGGCTGGTCCTCAACAATATAAATATTCCCGGCCGCATCGATCGCCAAATTATCCGGGTTGGCCAAGGAAGTGCCCACCGGTGCGCCCGTCGACTTGTTGGGAGTGTTACGGCTTACAAAGTGCTTCACTTCATTGGAATCAAGATTAACGGAGTACACCTCGTGGGTCCCCGTGGTGGCCACAAATAACATTTCATCTCCGTTGGCCAAGGTTTTGATCTCGATATCCTCGGGACGCTGGTAGCCAGTTCCTTTTACCGCATTCGCCGTTTCGCGGCCATTTATGGTTCCATCGGCATTCATCACCGATATCCCATCAATGGGGCCGCCAGTGGCGTCAGTAATCGGAATCCAGACAAAAGACCCTACCGTATTGGCATTGTCACCCCCGTTCACCTGCAGGACGAAGGTCTGACCGGCTGAGAAATACTCATTGCCCGTGGTGGCAGCGGGACTTGCCGGCACATATCTGTAAATGCTACCGCCATTAAACTCATCAATGAAATACAGGTTGTTTTCTTTATCAAAGGCTAGTCCTTCATGCGCTACGCGTGGCACAATTGACCGATGGACGAAACTGGAGTCACTGCTGCCGGTAGCAGTTGTCGGGTTGGTCAGTTCAAATAAACGTCCTTTAGTACTCTCCTTTTCCCACGACTCCTCCGCGGTCAGGTGGCTGCCCCAGGGTGTCCAGCGCGAGGCATCTCCCTTGGTGAAGCCTTGTGTGCCAGGCCGAACGAGGGTTTTGGTCAGTCCTGTTTTTAAATCTATACGCTGTACTCCTGCCTCCGAAGTTTCAAAGGGAATAAATAAGTAGCGCCCGGCATCGGGGCCGGTCTCGTTAGCGGTGATCATGTCCCAGCCACCAGAGTTGGGCTCTCCAAGCTTGAGTTGGCTTATGCGATCTGCGATTCGAACCTGCGAGAAATTAAGTGAAGAGAACGTAAAAGGAGAACTCTCCGGAAGGGAGCCGGCGGTAACGCTGCCCGGGAGGGCATTGAATTTGGCGAAATGCGTATTGGCAGCTGTAGCTTGCGCCGTCCCAATCATTACCAGAAGTACCGCTGCAACAATAACGTTCAGTATCTTATGGTTAAACATGGAAGCTCCGAATTAAACGCTAAAATGAATACTTTCATTGACCGTCACTACTGAAAAAGCACGTAGTGCTCCCAAGCCCATCCTTTAACCGACTGCCGGGCCCTGTAGGTAAATATACCTACTGAATATGACGCAACGATGACAACGCTGTTGCCTTGCTCGACGACCCGCTACATGAAATATCAGCCCGATAATCCTGCGAAGCCAGTTAAGGTCTTAGCGTGCCGGAATCGTCGCCTGAGCGCGGTCAAGTGAGGCTTACTGGGTTAGAGGGGGTGTGAGCATGATGCGATTTAAGTTGAAGCAAGTTCTATTTATGTGCGAGCGCTTTAAACATTCTGGGCAAGGGTATTGCGTGCAATAAAGAAAAAAACCGCCGAAGCGGATTTGAGAGGAGCAATGTTGGGAGATTGACTTGAAGCGCGTCTGCGACGTCCTTTGGCTTTCCTGCCATCTCCATATTTTTTCCGGGCTTTGCCGCGCCCTCTGGCCAGGGAAAACAATGGATCAAATAGCTCAAACAACAGGCAAGGGAATTTACTTAAATGCCTGTGGCTTGAGAAGCCAGAGATTAGGCGGTAACGCGCATTTCACGGAGTCTACGGCGAGGGAGCTTGCGAGTTTCATCTTCATACGCCGCGAAGACGGTAGGCATGTCTAACTCCGATCTGGATTTTCCGGCAGAGCGAAGCTTTTTGTTAATACCTCTCTCCAGTAAGCGATCAAACTCATCCGAAGTATAACCATACAGATCAACGTACCTTCGTTTTTTCATAACATTTCTTTGGGGGTGGAAAAACATATCAACTAAAAAAGCATTCGAGTCAGGGCTGGCCGCATTTTTACAATCTTGGGAGGATTTTGGGAGGAGTATGTTTGGTACCGTCCCCCAAAATCCATTCGACCTCGCCATGGCAGTTTACTTGTCGAATCGAAATGAATCAGTTTCCTGGTTACAATTTGAAGCAACCGATCCGTGATTCACGCACTTCCTCAACTAATCTGAATTTAGAAGGCTATTTGACTACGGAACATGAAAGTATTCAGATCATCCGGCTGGCCGCCGCTCGCGGTCGTCAAAGGCGAATCCTTGATTTCCAATATCTTGTCGTAATTAAACATGAAGCGAATGTTGTGGTTCACGTACCAGTTCAGGGCAACGGTAAAGTTTTTCATTTCACCTGCTCTGAAGGCGCCATCGTTCATGTCTACTCCGCCGACACGTGCCGCCAGTTCCCAGGCGCCCCATCCACCATTTGAAAAGCTGAAGTTACGGGTCGGCGCCACTCTGAAGAACCGTCCTTCTTTGTAGTTGCGTGATTCACCGGTGAGCGTCCATGCGGCTTCTCCATACCAGCCATTTAAGCTTAGTGAATCCAGACCGTTTCGGCCAACCCAGCTATGGGTATACTCGCCTCCCGCGCTGAATGGGCCATATACGCCGCTTGCCTCCAGGCCAAGCATCTTTACGTCCTGAATATTCCCTACGGTGCCCGAGTCAATCGGAAACAGATCAGTCATATGCGACGTTTCATGCCTGAATCTCACGCCATTGGAGGGACCGAATGCCTGACCGCTGCCGCTCGGTTGGCGATAATTTCCTGCCACACCTAAATGGACAACCTTTGTCTTTTCGTTAACGGGTGCAAAAGTGACACGCGAATTGGTTCCCCAGCTTTCATCCATGCTGTTGTTATTAGAGTCGATTGACTCGCCATAGAGTCCAACCTGTCCAGTCCAGTTTTTATCGCTTTTTGACAGATTTAGACCAATGGCGCGATCTACAAGCGGTGCGTTAAGAACATTCATTAATGATCTTTCCATAAACATAAGATCGTTGGAGCTTTCCTGCAACTCGCGACTGAAAGCCTGTTTCTGGTGGCCCAGGTTGACCTTCGCGAAATCCAATCCCTTGTATGAGATAAACATATCTTTAACGCCGACACTATTATCTGCAAAGTCGATCTGGCTCTTAAAATCCCAATCTTTAAAGAAAGTGCCTGAAAACTCCAGGCGCCCCCTGCGGAGTTCTGCGCCATCATTGGCTTCAACCGGAGCACCATCTCTAAAAAAATTATCATTACTGCTATGGGTGTAATCCGTGTGAATCCGGCCTCCGATCTTGAACTTGAAATTCTTGTCTGCTGTTTCGAATTGCAAGCCGTTTTTATCCAGTTTGAGTTGCTTTTCGCTTTCTTTGACACGTTCCTCAATGGACTCAACCTTGCCGACGAGCTGAGCCCGCTCCGCCTTTTCTTTTAATCTTGCACTTCTGTCGCCGGGAGTTGACTGGCCGGTTCTCTCTGCCTCCGGCGCTGGCGTTGCACTGCTTGATGGAGCACGTTCGACTCTCTCAAAAGTACCTAAAGGTTGCCGGTCAGGTCCTGGCTCTCCATATATCTGCTTGGTTTTGGTATCGATGTAAAGATCAATCGCAAAAGCCCCGGATGATGTGATTGCCCCTAAGACAGTAGCCACTGCCAATGCAAGTTTTGAAAATTTCAATGCTATGCTCCCAGTGTTGTATTGATTGGTTATGTTTATCGGTATAAACCGGGAGTAAGAATACGGAAAAGAAATGACTGCCTTATTACCGTTTTGTAACAGTTCTATGACTAAAGTCAGTGTCAAGCGCTGATGACCGATGCGAAGAATGCCGTATGGCTATGGGCTCCAGCGTGCTACAGATGGAAATCGAGCTTTACCTTTTCGGCATGATAGCCCGCCTGCTTACAGAATTTAAAAGTAACTGAAGGAGCACTTTCCCCAAGGGCTGCCGTGCTACTGGATGTTTGCCGATGGATTTTTACGGAATTGAGGAGACGAACACTTGGAGCTGATCGTTTTCGGGCGGAGCTTCGAGCGAGCATTCGATACTATAAGATCCATAGGCGCCATACCGATGCTAGCCCCTTCGTCATTTGCCCAAAACACTTTTTGCTCGGCCATCCGACCAATACTTCCTCGTGCACGTAAGGGACTTACGACCAGTAACAAAGAAAAATCGCGAAACCTTTTCGCTCTACGCTGCCGGCTTTGTTTCGTATGTAGAGGACGTATTTTTTAAGCGCGTTTTCTGGATCAAACTAAATTGGCGCTTGTTCACCGCCTTCTCCACTGGAATAGACATAGAAGTTGACGTGCCTGGTCAAGGTCATGCCAGTTGCCCAGGCAGTTTTGGTTCCAGCCCCCGCTATTAGGGCGGCGGGTTGGTATCAGTAGAGTGAGAAGAAGGGTTAATAGGGGCAATGCCTACGCTGGGCCCTGTGCTATTCTCCCACAGCACTATGGATTCAGGAAAACCGACGAGTTCTTCTCCGTGCACATAGGGGGATAAAGAACCATAGGTTTTTCGCCAATCGTAAGGTAGATTAGAAATAACGTTCTTCATGCGCTCGATATAGCCCTCGTTGGTTCGTATATACACAGCGTATTCGAACATTGTTCACTCCTGTTCTGATGAAATTCGGTTCAACATCGTACTGTATATTTATTACGAAATTTTTAAGGGCCTGGGGGATCGATAACGGGAGGCGGCTGCAGTGATTCTCAGGAATAAGCCTTCGGCGAAGAGCTGTACAAGGACATCTGACGGAAAGGAAGTGTGGAACGATAAACTCATAACACTGAGCAGTTGAATTTGATCTGGCGCATCACGCCGCGCGATTCGGGAAACTGCCAGATGAGGTCGCAACTGCTACAGCTTAGCCGTGAATACTATATCGGTGGAAAGTTTAAAGGCTTAAATCGCGGTAGTTATTTGCAGTCTGCCACCTCATCTTTTTCGTCGTACTATAGGCTGGCCTCACGTTTGAGCAATTCATCGATCTTGAGCCCCACCGCCGGTTGGCCGTTAAATACTGTGCCAAGCTTCTTCTTGTTTAGGTGCTCCAGATTAGTGGTGTAAGCTTGACTTGGCAGCGGAAAGTATTTAACTTCTTTTACCAGAGCCGGTCCATTTTTCATATAAAACTCAACAAACTCCTTGACTCCGGGTTTTTCTGTCGCCTTGATATTCACGTAAATAAAAATCGGGCGTGATAATGGCTGGTAGCTTCCATCCTCCACCGTTTTAATGGATGGGATAATACCGCCCTGGCCTCCATCAACAGCGAGCGCCTTAACCTTTTTCTGGTTTTCGAAGTAGTAAGCGAAGCCAAAAAACCCGAGCCCGTTTTTATTGCTCGCTACCCCCTGGACCAGCACATTGTCGTCTTCGGAAGCAGTGAAATCGCCCCGACTCGATTTGGCCTTTCCGACGATTGCTTCCGTAAAGTAGTCAAAGGTGCCAGAGTCCGCTCCTGGACCGTAAAGGTTTATCGGATCATCAGGCCATGCGGGGTTTACCTGATTCCACTTGGTTATTTTCCCCTGGGCGTCGGGCTCCCAAATCTTTTTTAATTCTGCGGCGGTAATGACTTTAACCCAATCATTTCTTGGATTCACCACAACCGTCAATGCATCATACGCCACTGGCATTTCAACGTATTGCACCCCGGCAGTTTTGCAAGCGTCCATTTCTTTTTTCGAGATGGGGCGCGAAGCGTTGGCGATATCTATTTCATCACGGCAAAATTTCTTGAAGCCACCGCCAGTGCCGGAAATACCAACTGTGACTTTAACGGCACCCCTGTTGTCTATTTGAAAATCTTCCGCCACTGCTTCGGTAATGGGATAAACGGTGCTGGAACCGTCAATTTTTACAATCGGCTCAGCATTCGCAACGCTGACACCTCCAAGCAGCCCACCCAATACCACTACTACTATCTCAATACCCAGCAATTTCAGCATTTCGTTCTCCGCAAGATGGATCAGGATCCGCTTTCCGGTGACATCCCTGCTCTGGCTATTAACTCGAGCCCCGACAGCACACCAGGCTAGCGCCCTGCATTAAGTTATTGATATAAGTATTTTTGCCTTTTTTGGACAATTACGAAAATAGAGCGGATTTAACGCAAGCCTCATATTTTCATCTGATTGTTTCTCGTCTTCTTTAAGGAAAACAATTGGGAGAATACTGCCCGGTCATGTCGGTATCATTTCAGTTTTGTGGCTGTTTTATGACACGGGGAACTTGGCTATAAACGAGAGGTAAAGTGGTGGGACGATCTCGGGAGAGTTCAAGTCGGCACGGCCGGAAGATGCATGGGCAATGAAACGAGATGATGGGTCTTGGTAATTGGATGGCTTTGTTTCTATCCTTTCATGAAGGATGACTTGCCCTTACCGTGACCAAAAACACATTTTTCTATTCTCGATCTCGCGGAACATTCAGGCGCCTGAAGAATATCAACAAGGCCAGATCGTAGGCAATCTTCAAAGCTCCACAAGCAATCAAAGGTGCGCTCAACAGTCCGCTGGCCAGCAAGGCCCCGGTGAAGGTTGGACTCGCGATTGAAGCGAGGCTGCGGGATACTGCAGTGAAGCTTGCAGCGGCAGCTCGCTCCGACGGGGTGACCACAGCCATTACGTAGACAGTACGGGTTGGCACATCCATCTGCGATAATGCACTCCGTAGGAACAGCAGAGCGAGTGCGATTTCCAGATTTGGGGCAATTGCAGCAAATATGAGGCATACGTTAGCAGGGATGTGAGTGAAAACCATTGTATTGAGCAGCCCGATCCTGCGCGCGATGACTGGTGCAGCGAGTTGGGATCCGGCCGACAGGAGTCCCGCGCAGAAGAAGAATGTCCCGGCCTGCCCAAGTGACAGTCCAAACCGCTCAAAGAGCCAGAGCGTCAGCAGCGAATTTCCCAACAATCCCCCAGCAAACGCATCAATGCTAAATAACATGGCAAGCTTGAACACAATGCTGCGAGATGGACCCAGCGGCTTCGGTAACGGGGCAGTCTGGAGCTCGATCGCCGGGAGAGTTCGATAGAGCAGCCAGACCGATCCGCCGAGTAGACCATAAAGCACGAACATTGCGCGCAGGCCATCAATTAATGAAAGACCCGACCATGGCACGAGCCAGGACGGGATCCCGGCGGCTAAGGCACCCGCGGCGGCGCTCAGTGAGCCAATAAGCGAATAACGAGCGAACAGCGTGGTTCTTGCGTTGCCGCTAGCCGCCTGTGCCAAGCGGGCATGCTCCAGCGGCAAAAATACGCTTACATCACCCGAACCCGGACTAAGTGTTCCTACGAATGCGATAACAAACAGTGGCCAAAACGATGAAACGCTCGCGAAGCTAAGGCCGGTAATCATCATTAAAAAGGCAGCGGACAGCAACAACCGGCGAGTTGTCCATCTGTAGCCAATCGCACCTAGCGCCAACATCGCCAAGGCTGATCCGGCTAACGTTGCCGTACTTAAAAAGCCTACGTCCAGTTGATCAAATCCCAGCGCCAGCAGATAAGCGGGCAAAAGCACAGCAACATAGCCATCGCCAAAGGCGCGCAATGCGCGAGCTACCAGTAATGGGAAAGCGGTTTCGTCTGCCCCCGCAGGCATGAGTAAACGGGTAAATATTCTGCGCCCCACGCCCGTGTTCACTGCTTGATCCTCCATCTGCGATCTATCTACAAGATAATGCCGATTTTGTCACTCAGGATTATTCGGCGCTACCTCATGCATCTAACGCCTTTTTAATGGTTTTCTTGCCAGATGACGTTGGCACTCAACCCAGCTTACATGCGATTTCCGCATGGCAGGGCTATTAAAAGTAAAAGGGGATTGGACTACGTTGTATCGTCAGCCATGACGGACAACGAAAGATTGAGCGCTCTTGTCCGCAAGGAGAAAGGAGAGGGGGAATTGAAGGAACCGCCAAAGGCAGTGAACCGAGGTCTGTACGTTTGGAAATAACTCACGCGCATGCTGACCGCGCGCATTGAATTATTCTATAAGCGGCGCTGATAGAGCTATTCACCGAGGCAAAATTCGGAACATCACTGGTGATCTGGTCAAAAACACCGCCCCTGGCAAAATGTGTTTTCTGGGCTCTCTGCCAGCCACCGGACACCTCGTCGACCGTAAATAAGTCAAGGTGAGGAAACCGGTCCTCGTACCTCGAGGCCACGGACGGATCGCGGGGACGGTAATAGTGCTGGGCGGCGATATGCTGTGCCTGGGGTGTATATAGATATTCGATGTATGAAGCCAGACCGCGTGCGCTTTTCCCGTTTCCAACCGCGTCCACTACGCTGATAACGGGTTCGGCCACTATTGATATAGACGGGGTAACGATTTCAAACTTATCGTTTCCGCTATTCTGAACGATCCGATGCGCTTCATTTTCCCAAGTGAGGAGTACATCGCCTATGTTGAGAAAGACAAAGGCAGTAGCCAAGTTTCCCGGCTTTTTACCCTCGTAATCCACTGTCTGGGCGTTGGCGAACAATTGGCTGACAAATTCACGTGCGGTTTGTTCACTGCCGCCTGATTGCCTCATTGCATATCCCCAGGCAGCCAGATAATTCCAGCGGCCGCTTTCAGAGCGCTTTGGGTTCGGGGTAACTACTTTTATATCAGAGCGTACCAGATCGCCCCAGTCCCGCAGTTCCTTTGGGTTGCCTTTTCGTACGAGAAACACGATGGTTGAGGTATAGGCTGAAGGGTAAGAGCCAATCCGAAGGTCCCGCGCTAAAAGCTCGCGGACGCCGGGTGCAATAGATCTTTCCTTATTATTCAGCCTGTCTACATCGTAGGACAGCGCGAGGGCCGGAACATCAAGTCCATCGACCGTAACATGCACCGGCTTGCCTGGTTTGCTCCGTGCCTGCTCGACTTTGATATCCAGGCCCGTCCGGGTTTTCCAGTGAGAGGCAAAGGCGACATTCAAATCCCCGTATAGGCGCCCTGTGGAGCCGAGTGCAGGAAGATCGGCAAAATTATTCAGGGTGGCATAGGCGGCACCCAGGCTCACCAGCACTATAGATATACCAACAGCAAAACGGGAACTATCCAGCAACATTTTTATTTCCTCCAGACCATGACGGATTCAGGAAAGCCGGCGAGTGCCTCTTCGTGCACATAGGGGGCTAAAGAACCATCGGTTTTTCGCGGATCGTAAGGTAGATTAGAAATAACGTTATTCATGCGCTCGGTATAGGCCCTCTTTAGTCCGTATATAAACAGCATATTCAAACATGGCTCACTCCCGTGCTAATGAGATTCGGTTCGCACATCGTACTGTGGATTTATTACATTTTTAAGGGCACTTGGAGGCGGCCCATGGGAGACAACTGCGTGATCCCTTAGGAAAGGAACAAGTCTTCAGCGAAGGGAAATGGGGGGATTTAACGCAAGCCTGAGATTCTCATCTAATTATTCCCGCCTTCTTAATAGGAAACAATCGGGAGAATACTGCCTATTTGTGTCTATATCATTTCCGTTTTATGGCTGTTTTATGACAACTGGTGGGGGTTGGCTATAAACGAGGCCGCCTGATGGTTGCATAAGGTTTCCCTTTTGCGAAACTGAAAACGAACAATGCAAGGCATTGTTTTTGTTCCCACTTTGTTACATAAGGGTGATGCAAAAACAGAGAGGGAAATTTCATGAAAACCGAACCATCTTCCGACCCAGTCTTGCGATGATCATCGTTTGTTGTCGTGATATTCGCATGCCCGATGGGCCAGGCCGATGCATACCGGATGATCCGCCGGGAGCCACGGATGCAGATATCCTCACTCGTATCGGCAATCACTCCTTTCACGCTACAGTTATCACGGAATACTTACGTAATGGCGGAAAGCTTGAAGTGGCGCAACAAATGGCCGCTCACGAGAGTGTGCGCACGACGGGCTCTATGACCGGCGTAACGACCAAGTATCCCTGGATGAGGTTGAGCGGATCGTGATCTGACTGAAGATGATGGATCCATATTTTATCAATACTAACGGATAACTCGACTCGATTCACTAGCCCATAAGATACGTTATCGAGGGTAAATATAGGTTTGTTTGCCCCAACTAATTCAGAGCGTGCGGTTGGAACCCTTTCACTCGAAACGGCGTCTGGTGGGCGGGGTGCTTGTTTCTACCCAGTGCCGCTATAGAACTGCTGCATGCCAGCGATAATACTGCCGCCACGACTGTGCAAAACACGCTTGTTCCAGATTTCATATTCCTCTCCTTAGACGGTGGAACACCCCAAAAAGATCAGCTTAGCACTCGTGCACTGGACCTCACCTAAAACACCAGAACACTACGGTTAGCAGATACTCTCCACGGAAATTCAAGTGAATTAGCGGCAAGATCATGCAGGCAAATGACAGGCAAGGCGTCGATAATCTTTACATTATCTAGCCGCCTTAAGAATCCAAACAACTAGTTATTTGTTTTATAGGGGAAAAAATACGGGCACAAAATATGCTTGAGCTCAAGCCTGAGCTTTAGCTCAAGCTCAAACTCAAACTTGAGTAGATTCCTCAAGGATTATGAGGCCCTATTTGTGTTGTGGCATTACCTGTTAAAAATATTCCTTATAAATAAAGAGAAAATAACGATGAAAATAAAATATCTGATAACTTGCGCCTTTACTTGGTTCAGGTTTATATGGAATTGAATATAATGGTTTAACTCCAGTTTTCACGGTAGTAGGTTTGCTCGATATGAGCCTGGCTACCCATAATATTGCGTTTGGCGTTGCTGATACCTCCGATTTAATCTTTGATAGCGGAGTGTTTATCGGAGATTTAATTGCCGGCACGGATACTGGTGGAGGTATTGATCCTGATCCTAATCAAGTACCCGAGCCTGCTTCTATGGCACTTATAGCAGTGGGACTAACAGGTTTTGCCTGGAGTCGCCGTAAGAGAATCTAAGGGAGTTCGTTTCTGAGACGCTGAGTCAGCCCGCATTTTCTGGACAGTTTATTGGGAACCTCGTTTACTCGTTTTTTGATTGCCTTTATTGCAGCATCGCATCTCTGCCGGATTTCCTTTGCCGGCACACGAGTAAAGGAAAGCCTCGATCTCAATACCTACCTCTACGATAAAGGAGCCACTGGTTTTAACGCGACAACCACGTTTTTCCCTCTTTAGTCCCTCGGGCACCGCTTTGTTTACAGGATCTGTTCCGGCTTCTTTTCCAGAATTTGGTGATACTGCGTAAGGGTCTTGGCAATTAATCAACCCGACAGGGACCTCTGGAACAATTGGAATAATTCCCACCGGTTCCGGAGCCGGAGATTTGCGCTATGTTGCTGGCTGGATTAATCGAAAGGTGGGGCGGCAAAGTAAGTAAAGGTAGCGTTACCTGCTCGAAAAATCACGTTGCGCCCCTGTTATAAATGAAAAATTTACATTCCAAAAAAAACTTATTTATACTCAGCAGTAGGAATATTAATCAGATTGGAGACGCGAAATGATAACCACGGGTAATAAGAACGTTTTCTACGGGTTTCTGCTTTTTGCTTCCATACAGAGCACTGCTGCATGGCCACAGAACCTGGAGGAAATCCAGAGGCAGTTCAATGAGGAAACAATTTCCAAGCCTTTTATTGTTCCGGATGATGCGAGTCTGACAGCATCTCTCAAAGCTGCGACGGAGAGGGGAACTCCAACCAAATCCTCTGGCTATGTTACCCCTAGCATACCGCTGCTAGGGGGGTTTGGTTACGGTGGTTATATTCGCCCCTATTATGGCGGACTTTATGGAGGGGGCTACCACCCGTTCTACGGCAGTTGGTGGTAAAGCTCTTCGGAAGTATAGGTTCATGTAGTTCAATAGCAAATTGGCGATAGTTAAATAAGAAAAACAATAAATAATTTCTTATTACCCCGCCCGAATTAATTTAGTCATTAATAAAAAAGGGGAGAAAATGAGTTACTTGAAAGGTAAAGGTATTACGCTGGCCGGTCTCATAGTATTTTCGATGATATTAAGCGGTTGTGCCGCCGTGCATACGTCAATAGCCAAAAAGGATCTGGACGTTCAAACAAAAATGAGCGATACCATTTTTCTTGATCCAGTTGACCCGGATCAAAAAATTATTTACTTAAATGTTCGGAATACGTCTGACAAAGCAAACTTTGATATCACGGGTCCTGTTGTAAGAGTGCTTGAAGGAAAAGGCTATACCATTACCAATAATCCAAAAACGGCTCATTATTGGCTCCAGGTCAATGTCCTAAGCGTGGACAAGGCTAGCCCGACAGCCGCTCAAGCTGCTTTGGGAGCGGGCTATGGTGGTGCTATTTCTACTGGGGCTGCAGTGGGAATGGCAACAGGTGCCGCGCTGGCTGGTTGGACGGGTGCCGGTATTGGCGGACTAGCCGGTGCAGCGGCTTTTGGTATCGTGGACACTGTCGCAAGTGCCGCAGTCAAGGATGTCATGTTCATGGCCATTACTGATGTTGAAATCGCCGAACGAGCTGAGCAAGGTGTTGTAATTCGACAAGATAGTCAGCAGGATGCCAAGCAAGGGATCGGCGGATCAAGAAGACAGTCATCTACCAAGGTCAGCAACATGAACAAGTATCGCACTCGTGTTGTCAGCACGGCCAATAAGGTAAATCTGGTGTATGACGAAGCGGCCCCTGATTTGACGAATGGATTGACGCGCTCTATTTCTGGGCTTTTCTAGTTTTCCGCTGGAGTGACTTTAGTTACGATGATCGTGAATAAAGTCACTCCTGTCCGCTAGTCCTTGAATCATATCTACTTTTCTTTATCGGGAACCACCTAATTCTGGTCAATTCAGGCTATTACTCCACCATAAGTAAACAATCACGGTATAAACCCAAGAGAAATAATAATGAATAAAAAACTGACAAGTATCTCACTGGCTTTTGTCTTTCTTTTAACTCCTGTTGCCAGCCATCCTCAACAAAACGACACGGGATCTGCTGATAGGAAAAAAGGAATCGAGCACATGAGTAAGGAACTGGGTCTTAGTGCAGACCAACGAACCAAGGTTGAAGTTATTTTTGATACGGAGAGAAAGAAAGTCGAAGCCATTTTCAATGAGGAAAAGCAAAAATTGCAAAGAGTACAGCAGGAAACGCGGTCGAGCCTCCAAGGAGTGCTCACGCCAGAGCAGATGAATAAACTGGATCAAAAGATGCGTCAAAATTCTAAGCACGATCCAAAGAAAAAGCAGGATCGTGAAAACCGGATCTAGAAAATTAAGGTTTGAAACGTGGGATGTCGAGACAAGGGGGCGGGTCAGGAGCCGGAATTTTCCATTTTAGACCGGTACTGATTTCGGGGTAGGGTCAGCCACACAAACTGAACCGAGAGAAGGTCAGCCATGCTGCGCAAATCATTCGGGGAATGACGTGAAACCGGCATGGCCGAGCTGCTGAGTGTAGACCGGACTACCATCTATCGTGCGCTGAGCTGGAGATAAGTTGTAGAGCCAGATTGGCTGCATTTAACTGTCAGATTGAAGTTATCGCTTTCTACGATGAAAAGACCGCCTTGCGGCCGTACTAGGTGCGGTAGCGAACATATTCCTCGCCTAAAGATTGTCAGAATGCAGTCAGCTTTGAAAACGAAGGTCTCTTTTTTTAACTGATATATATAGAGGAAGCAAAAATGGCAATTGGCACAGTAAAATGGTTCAATGATTCAAAAGGCTTTGGCTTCATTACTCCTGATGACGGCAGTGAGGATTTATTCGCGCACTTTTCGTCAATCGGCATGTCAGGATTCAAGACGCTCAAAGAAGGTCAAAAAGTAACGTTTGAGGTTACGCAGGGCCCGAAGGGCAAGCAAGCATCAAACATTCAATCTGCGTAAGATTTCATGCTGGGGCGACAAACCGTACCAGCAAATAACTTAAATACGTTGTTTTGGGAGGGGCAGGTCAGGGCAGTGGCCGGTAGGCTTTGGGCAAAAATGCCGGGACTGGCTAAACCCGACCAGTGAACTCATAATCTTGTTTCATATTTCACCCCTGCCATTTTTCGCTCTTGATTAATCGAGGTGATTATTGCGATTCTTCAGCGACTACTCATATTTTATTAGATGAAAAAAAGGAGAAAACAGGTTGCGGTGAAATAGATTTTTTCCGTTTTTACCCCTGATAACGTTTGTATCATTGATAACTCCAGGTTTTTCCCACCACGGCTCAGTCCGGGAGCTGGCACCGAAAACATCTACGTAGTCGGTCTGCGAGGACTCGGACTGAGTTGCCCCTGAAAACAGTAGACACCTATAAGCCAAGGAACATGAATGCCGGTATTCCACCAGGAGGCACTCGGAGGTTTTGCCGCGTCGTGGCTTTCCATCCGATCAGGGCGTATTTGTGGTCGCTAGAGTAAAAACTAGCAGCTTAAGGTCGCGTTATTCAGGGTGGCTGGATTTTTCTCAGATCAAGGGTGTAATCAGGTTTTCCTGCATCAGGAAGTTAAAGACATTTGAATTTTTCAGGGGGAGTGTCAATGCAGGAATGAAAGGAGATGCCGAAATGAGAGATGACTATAGACAAGGGTTTGCGGATCAAACAAAAGAAATTACTGTTCCTTCGCTAGCGGTAGAGGGCGTTATTCCCGACTGGCTATCCGGCACGCTTGTACGTAACGGCCCTGCCCGTTTCCGTCTGGAAGACAAGACACTTAACCACTGGTTCGACGGCCTGGCGATGCTGCATAGGTTCGATATCGCGGGTGGCCAAGTCAGCTACGCGAATAAATTTCTCGACACCCCCGCTCTTAGAGCGACTAAAGACGGAAAAATGAAATATGCAGAATTTGCCACTGATCCCTGTCGCAATTTGTTTAAACGTATTACCCAAGTCTTTACAGGTCCAACATCTGGTGCCAACGCTAATGTTTCAATCGGCAAGATTGCCGAAGAGTTTGTAGCTCAAACCGAAACTCCCCTGCCGGTTGCATTCGACAAAGACACCCTGAAGACTATTGGTATTGTCAGCTATAGCGACACGCTAAAGGGCGAATTGACAACCGCTCACCCGCATTACGATCAAGACAGCCGCGAAGCGTTTAACTACCTGCTCAGTTTTGGCCGTAAATCCACATACAACATCTACGCATTACCTGATGGCAGCAAAAAGCGCCAACTGACAGGCAGCTACAGCACAAACAGGCCATCGTATATGCACAGTTTCGGGCTCAGCCAAAAATACGTGATTTTGATGGAATTCCCGTTAGTAGTGAATCCAATAAGCATGTTGGTGAGAGGTAAGCCTTTTATAGCAAACTATACTTGGGAACCCCAGCGCGGTACGCGCTTTTCGCTTGTGGATCGCTACACGGGCGAAGTCAAATATGCGCACACCGACGAAGCCTGGTTCGGTTTTCACCACGTTAACGCAGTTGATCGAAGCGGCAAAGTAGACCTCGACATTATTGTGTATCCAAATGCCGACGTGGTGCAGTACTTCTACCTGAATTCATTACTCAATAGGCCGAACCATGAGGCCTACCCCAAAAACCAATTGCGGCGATTTGCGATCGACGTCTCCGCCGGCTCCGTTAGCTCCCGCACGCTGATTGACCACTCAGCCGAACTGCCGCGCATTAATTATGGGCAGTACAACAGCAAAACGTACCAATATGTTTACGCAACCGGCATCGCAAAACAGGGTGAATCCGCCTTCCTTGATACTGTCGTCAAGTTTGATTTGGCGGGCGACGTCAAAGAGTGGCGGCAGGACGGTCAATACCCTGGCGAGCCTGTGTATGTGGGGCGGCCAGACGCCCAATCCGAGGACGATGGCATATTACTCACGGTGGTCCTGGATGCTGCTGCGAACAACTCGTACCTGCTGCTACTCGATGCGCGCGACTTGTCGGAAATTGCCCGTGCAGGTGTTCCCCAGCACGTGCCATTTGGCTTCCACGGTGCGTTTATTCGTTCGTAACTTCGTGCCTTTGTAACGTTGGGCAATACAATGAAAACGGAATCTTATACTCCAGGTTATACGACAAATTCCACCGACTTCATGGTGATTCTAGTTCCGATCCCAATCACAATCCCAATAATAGCGGGATGGTTTCGGCAGAAAAATTGACACCGCAGCCAATCTGCCGAGGAATTTGTGATGCCCAAAGCTGCAATTCAGCCGCACTTCAGCCGCACTTCAGGCGGTCACGTGACATTATCGGCAACCGTAAGATTTCACCTTAAATGAGTAGTATCAAAACGGAGTACATGGTTAAGCATGTGATTGGTCCATTCTCTGGCACCTTATCTTCCCATGTCGCAGACATAGCAAAACGTCATAGTCGTATTCCCAAGCCCTATTGGACTTACTGCATCCCTTCCCCATACACAGATAGCTGCATTCATGTCTTTCGCAGAAGCGAAATAGTCGGGTAAGCGAGGAGCAAAGGGTGTCCCCGAATTTATCGTTGGTAACCGGCGATTCACTTTTTCACTGATGGTCTCAGCCCGGGAGTTTGACGCCGAGAACGTCTACGTGCTCAATTTGTGGGGGCTCGGACAATAGATCGGCTGCGTTTGCCATCAATGCCTCGGCAATCGGACCGGAGAGATGCGCTGATCGCCCTGCCTCATCGGCGAAGGCGTCAAAAATGCCGAAAGTCGATGGCCCCAGGCGCAGCGCAAACCAGATGGGAGTGGCGGTTTCCTGATTTGCCAGTGCAAGCCCCTGTTCGAGGAAACCGGCTACATCGGCTTCTCTTCCTGGCTTGGCCTGTAATCGTACAAATAGAGCAACTTTTACCATTTCTATTTTCCTTTCTAAAGTTGAACAACGGGAGGGGAGACTCTATCTGGCATATCAACTCTTGCCAAGTGGCAAGATCGACAAATTTGATATAATTTTCGCCATGCGTATTTACATTCTTGCCCTTAACGAGGTTTTTGACACTGGGCTGTCCACTCTTCTGGATACCCTGCATGTCGCGAACGATCTCGCAAGTTCCGCCGGCGCGGCTTCGGCGCATTTCGATGTGACCGTGATTAGTGTTCGCCGCCGCGTACGCACCAGCCAGGGGTTTTCCGTGCCCGTGATGGCGGCGACAAGATGTGAACCTCCAGATGTGGTATTGGTCCCGGCACTTGGGGCAAAAATGCCGGAAACGCTGCGGAAGGCGCTTGAGCGGCCCGACGTGGCGGATGCAGGTGCGGTTTTGCGGAAGTGGTCTGACAACGGTGTTCTGGTAGGGGCCGCATGCACGGGCACGTTTGTTGTCGCCGACGCCTTGCTGCTCGATGGGCAAAGCGCCACTACCTCGTGGTGGCTTGCGCCCATGTTCCGGGAGCGTTATCCCCATGTGAGACTGGAAGAGTCTCGCATGGTGGTAAGCTCATCCGGTTTTGTCACCGCCGGGGCAGCGCTGGCACATATTGATCTTGCGCTATGGCTGATAAGGCGCAGCAGTCCGACGCTCGCAGAATTGACCGCTCGATTTCTGTTGATCGAACCGCGGTCGTCGCAGGCGGTTTTTGCGATTCCTGATCACCTTGCACATACGGACCCGCTGGTCGAGCGATTTGAGCGCTGGGCACGACGCAGGCTGGGCGAAGGCTTTTCGCTCAGCGAAGCAGCCAGCGCCGTGGGGACGAGCGAGCGAACGCTTTCCCGGCGTCTTGGAGCGGTACTGGGCAAGTCTCCACTTTCATATTTTCAGGATCTTCGTGTTGAGCGGGCGGTTCATCTCTTGAGGACCAGCAGCGACGGCATAGACGTTATTGCCGCTCAGGTCGGTTATGCGGATGGCACCACGCTGCGCGCGCTTCTTCGCCGCAAGATCGGCCGGACAGTGAGCGAACTCCGAACCCCATACGGATAAAATCAGGAAAGGCTCAGGCTACCATCGGTTGTGTTCAGTTTGTCCCGGCCATGGACGATCCGGTACAGGACCGGCAATACCAGCAGGGTCAGCGCGGTGGACGAGAGAATGCCTCCAATGACTACCGTTGCCAGTGGCCGTTGCACTTCAGCGCCGATGCTCGTGGCCAGGGCCATGGGAACAAACCCCAGGGCCGCCACCAGTGCCGTCATCAATACCGGGCGCAATCTGACGAGCGTTCCATTTTTAATGGCGTCATCCAGGGGTTGGCCCTGTGCCCGTAAATCCCGGATAAACGACAGCATGACCAGACCATTCAGCACTGCTACGCCGGATAGCGCGATGAATCCGACGCCGGCGGAAATGGACAATGGGATATCGCGCAACCACAATGCCAATACCCCGCCGCTGAGAGCAAATGGGACTCCGGTAAACATCAGCAACCCATCGCGGAAATTTCCAAACATGGCATAAAGCAACATCAGGATCAGTCCCAGCGCCAGGGGAATGGCTATTCGTAGCCGTTCGGCAGCGGAAATCATCTGTTCGAATTGACCGCCCCATGCCAGCCAATATCCTGGCGGAACCTGCACTTTTTCTCCGACGAGCTTTTCTGCTTCCTCAACGAAGGAGCCCAAGTCGCGGCCACGCACATTTGCCGTAACGACTGCTCTGCGCTTGCCATTTTCGCGGCTCACCTGATTGGGTTCCTGGACAACCTCGAGGGTGGCCACCTCGTCCAGTCTAACGTAAGCTTGCGAGCCGGCTAAAGACGCATTTTGGACATTTGCTGCGCTGCCCGCGCCTGGAGCGGGCAGGCCGATCGGCAAACGCTTGAGTGCCTCGATATCGCTGCGTTGTTGCTCCGGGAGCCGGACCTGCAACTCGAAGCGGCGGTCCCCCTCGAAAATAGTGCCGGCATTCTGTCCGCCGACCGCAACGGCTACCGCATCCTGTACGTCGGCTACATTCAAACCGTAGCGCGCCAGTTTTGCACGGTCAGATTGAACCGTAAGCACTGGCAAGCCGGTAAGTTGCTCAATTTTCACGTCCGCCGCCCCGGGAACCGTTTTCAGGAGCTTCTCTATCTGCCCTGCTACGGCAAATAGCATGTCCATATCATCACCGAACACTTTTACCGCTACATCGGCGCGCACGCCCGACAGCAATTCGTTAAAACGCATCTGTATGGGCTGGGTGAACTCGTAGTTGTTGCCTGGCACTTTCAGGACCGCTTGTTCCAGGGCGGTAACCAGTTCCGCCTTTGTCCGATACTGTCCACGCCATTCCGATTCTGGTCTAAGAATGATAAAAGTATCTGCGACACTCGGCGGCATGGGGTCGGTCGCAATCTCGGCGGTTCCTATCTTGGCGAAAACACGCTCCACTTCGGGAAACGTCTTGATCGTTTTTTCCAGTTCATCTTGCATTTCGATAGCTGTCGTCAGGCTTGTGCCGGGAATACGGATCGCATGGAGCGCGATATCGCCCTCGTTGAGACTGGGCACAAACTCGCTACCCATCCTTGTCGTCAGCAGGCCGGATAGCGTCACGATCACCACGGCTATCGTGACCGTCAGGCCCTTGTTGCGCATCGCCGCGCCCAGAGCGGGTACATAAAGTTTTTTTGCCCATACAACCGCAGAACTCTCCTTTTCCGCCACTTTGCCGGAAACGAAGAGCGCGATCGCGGCCGGGACGAATGTTACGGAGAGAATCATGGCACCCAGCAGCGCTGTTACTACTGTGATGGCCATCGGATGAAACATTTTTCCTTCCACGCCAGACAGCGTGAAAACGGGAAAGTAAACGACCATGATAATAAGCTCTCCATAGATGAGCACGCGCCGTGCTTCCCTGGTGGCGTCAAATACCGCGGCCATGCGCTCGGTGGCCGTGAGCTCCCGCCCGAGCCGTATCTGTTCATGGGCCAGGCGGCGCATACTGTTTTCGACGATGACGATGGCGCCGTCCACGATGAGGCCGAAATCGAGCGCGCCCAGGCTCATCAGATTGGCACTGACGTTGCTTGCCACCATGCCGCTGAAGGTGAACAGCATAGAAAGCGGGATGACGAGCGAAGCAATGATCGCCGCGCGCAGATTACCCAGAAACAGGAACAGCACGACGATTACCAATATCGCGCCTTCGACCAGATTGGTTGCGACGGTTCGGATGGTTTTATCCACCAGCGTGGTACGGTCATAGACGGGCGTAGCGACCACGCCTTTGGGCAGAGTCCGGTTGATATGCGCCAGTTTTTCCGCCGTTGCCTGGGAAACGGCACGGCTATTTTCACCGATCAGCATATGTGCTGTGCCGAGAACCACCTCTCTCCCATTTTGGGTGGCAGCGCCGGTGCGCAACTCCTTGCCTATCAGAATATCCGCCACATCTCTGATGCGTATGGGTATTCCCAGCCGGGAACCGAGCATGATGTTCCCGATCTCGTCCAGATCAGCTACCTGTCCAGGCAAGCGAACCAGATACTGTTCGCCGCTTTTTTCAATGTAACCCGCGCCTACGTTGAGGTTGTTCCGTTCCAGAGCAGTGACCACATCCTGCAGGGTTAATCCCAAAGAGATCAGCCTTTCGGGGTAGGGGGCAACATGAAACTGTTTGACATAACCGCCAATGGAATTGATTTCCGTGACGCCTGGTACCAGACGTAATTGCGGCCGGATGATCCAGTCCTGGATTTCACGCAGATCGGTCGGGGTATATGCCGAGCCATCCGGTTTGGTCGCTCCCTTTTCGGCGTCGACCGACCACATGAAGATTTCGCCCAGTCCCGTGGAGATAGGACCCATTGTGGGCTCGACGCCGGCGGGTAGCCGGTCTTTTGCTTCTTCAATTCGTTGACCCACTAACTGCCGAGCAAGGTAGATATCGGTCCCGTCCTTGAAAATAACGGTGACCTGCGATAATTCGTAGCGTGAAAGCGATCGCGTATATTCAAGATTAGGGAGTCCGGCCATGATAATCTCGATCGGAAAGGTTACGCGCTGCTCTGCCTCGACAGGAGAGTAGCCCGGCGCGTGCGTATTGATTTGTACCTGCACGTTTGTAATATCCGGCACCGCATCGATGGGAAGTTTCTGATAGCTGTAGAATCCAAGCATGGCCATTCCTGTTACCGCCATGAGGACCAGGCCGCGCTGCTGAATCGATATTCGTAAAATATGTTCAATCATGATATGGGTTCGGGCTGGTTTTTCGCACCGGGAAAGGTGAGATTCTCGGGTAGTGACTGATCAATGGTCGTGAGTTGCGCCTGATTTGCCCAGCTCAGCCTTGATGGCAAAACTGTTGCCCCCCGCGTATTGTTCTCCTGCGCGAAATCCCTCCAGCACTTCTACCATGTTGCCGTCGCTGCGGCCCAGTTCCAGCGGACGCACTTCGAAGTATTGGCCATAGCGGCCGAATACCACCGTCCAGTCATTGACTGTTTGAATAGCGGTTGTGGATACCGCAGCGGGAACCTGGATTTCTTCGGCCACCAATTCCGCATTAACAAACATACCGGGGAGCCACCTGCCGTCCTTGTTTTCCAGCTCGATCCGTGCTGTGGCGTTACGGGTTTGCCCCCCAACCAGGGCGGTTATGTAAGTGACAGTGCCTTTTCCTTTGATATCAGATGCGGTTGCTTTGACCGTTGCCTTCTGACCGATCTTGACCGCCGCTATGTCTTTCGGGTAAACCGTTATTGCCGTCCACACTGTCGATACATCGGCAATAGTGAAAATATTGTTATCTTCCTTGAGTGTTTGTCCCAGTGCGATGGATTTTTCAGTGATGAGCCCGGAGATAGGTGCACGGATTTCATAGCGTGCCAGGTTGTTTCCGTGAGAGCCCGATTCGGGCTGTACCCCCAGCGCGCGCAGCTTTACCGAAGCGAGATCCAACGCGATCTCGGCTTCATTCCACAACGTCTGTGCGACGAGATAATCCTGTTTGGCGGAAATTTTTTCTTCCCAGAGCCGCTTTTCTCGCTCATAGGTAGTTTGTGCCAGCGCCAATCGCTTCCGGGCTACCCGATACTGGCTGCGCAGCTCCGCCAGCATCTGACTCTCGATTACCGCAAGAACCTCTCCCTTCTTTACCTGCTGGCCATGATGACGCTCGACAGACGTGACGATTCCCGGCAAGCGGGGCACTACCTGCACGATGGTGTGTTCGTTGAAGATGATCTCGCCGGGGAGCTTGAGCGTGGGTTTGATGATCGCGGGCCCCGCGGTAAGTATTTCGACCCCGATACTTTTCAGCATTTCGTCAGGCATTGTCACCCTGCCTTCGACCTGGCTATATTTCCAGTGAAAGGTTTTGTCCTTCCGCTCGGCGGCAATTGCAACATCGAACGAATGCGGCTCTTCCACTATCTGATCACCCACCAGGTAATCGGCCTGAGGCTTGAACTTGTAAACCTGGGCGGGTGCGCCGAGCCGTGACAGCGTAACGGTGACTTTGGCGGCGGAAGGTGGAAGCGGTTCACCATTTTCATAAAGATAAAGCCTGAATTGTGGTGGAACACCCTTTTCGAAAATGGTTACTTCCAGTCCAAAGCCATCTGCTGTGAACAGCTTGCCGCCTTTGGATCCCTCGCGATATTGAGACCCGGTTTCGCCGCCCGGCGATCCGCGCGTACCGCCGGGCTCCTGGACACCGGTCGCTTCAGCTTCGGCATCGGCCGTGGATTCGGTTGAGGCAGGCTGCGTTTTATCCAATGTGAGAATCAGACCGCCCACTGCAATTCCGATGGCGATCACGGCGATGATTGGAATGAGTCGTTTTTTGTTCTCCACCGTCTACTCCTTATATTCCAGGTCGGCGTGGCCATCGTCAACCGCGTTGGCAATGTCGTCAATCGGCGCTGCGGTCAGACGCTCGATCTCATTGACCAGGCGATGGTGGTTTGCGAGGGCGCGGACGTACATGACCCGGTTCTGAAACAAAGTGCGCTGCGCATCGAGCACCTCCAAAAAGCCGAATTTGCCGAGTTCATAGCCCTTATTGGTAACTTCGAAAGCGCTTTTTGCGGAGGGTAGTATCTCGCTGCGCAATATCATGATCTCGTTCTGCACCGCCGATAACATCTCGTAAGCCTGCACCAGCTCGGTTTTGAGCCGTAAGTCGGTGGCAGCCTGTTCATCAAGTGCCTTATTCAGTCGCTGGTGGGCTTCCCGCACATTTCCCTGATTCCGGTCGAAAAACTGCAATGGCATGGAAATCCCGACAATGCCCGTTGTTCCGCCCGATTCCCAATGTTTGATCATGCCGCCTCCAATGGTGATGTTTGGCACGCGGCGTGTCTGCTCCACTTCCAGCAGCGCCTTGCGATGTTCTATCCCTTTCCTGGCCCGGTCGGCCATGGGACTTGCCTGAACGCCTTCCGTGAGTGCCTCGAAATTCGGTAAGGCAGTGAGTAACTCCAGATTTCCAAGGACCTTTACGAAATGAGGCGAAGCGTCGCCCCATAGCAGTGCCAACCGCTTGCGGGCAGCCATCAGCTCCCGCTGTGCCTGTCCCAGCGCAATCTGTGTGGTGGAAAAAGCAACCCCGGCTTTGGTCTCCTCGATGGGAGGCACTTTTCCGGCCTGAACACGCTTCTTTACCGTATCCACCACTCTCTGTGCCAGTTGCTGGCTCTCTTCCGCCAGCCGTAACTGCTCCTGACCCGCCAGCACTTCCATAAACGTGTTTGCCACGCGGGCGATAAGTTCCAGTCGTTTAGTTTCAAAATCCTTGCCCGCCAATTCCTGGCTGAGCGATGCCGCATATACCCGAGCGGCGCGTTTTCCGCCAAGTTCGATCAGTTGGCTGATGCGGAAAATCAAATCCTGCTGTTCGACGTTTTCCTTGATGCTCGTGCCCAAGGGGGCACCACCCCCCTGACGGACCCCCATATTTCCGACATTGTCGATATTTACGGACAAATCGGGATTTCGCAGCAGTCCAGCTTGCAGCGTTGCGCCTTCCAGGGCGCGTATTTCCTTGTCGAAAGCCGCCAGCTCAGGATTATGCCGTAGCGCGAGGCGTACCGCATTTTTCATGGTCAGGTCGCCCTTCGCCTCAAGCGGGGAGCCCATCGAGAAGCTCATGTCTCTGTCTTCTCTGTCCGGGATGATACCCGCAAAGCTATTTTCGGCGATTGCTGAAGAGGGCCAACCCAGCGCAAGAATAAGCCATCCGCACGGCGCCAGATATCCTGGCGCCATGAACAACCGATCAAAGTTCATGGAAATCCTCCGCAAGTGTTGTGTGAAACACTCAGTTGTGCACTTAATTACGCTCAGTTACACGCAGACTACGCCAATGGCGTCATAATGAGAACGTCCTGCCGTCTGTCAAAATCGACAGGAACGTGCTTGATCCGGCCTCAGAGAGACACACGTCTGAACTGTACCGGTAACAACGTCAAAGGTGACCGATGATCTAGCTTGAGAAAATGCTTCGGGGAGGATGCAGAGGCGAATCCGGAATGGACTCGGGAATGATGACGGAGACAAATGCCGTCGGAACTTCAATACCGATGGAAGCAGGTACGATCAGGGGAGCCGTGAAGAAAAAGGGCTGGTATTGCCCGGCCGCGTGGAGACACATATGGGTCGCGGCATCCAGATGATCGTCGTCGTTTATTGCTGCATGTTGATGGGCCTCAAGGTGAGCCGCCGGATCGAGAGAGAGAACATGATGTTCGTGATCGAGCTCGTGAGCAAATACTTCGCCATTAAACGCCCAGCCAAAAGCATTCGTCATCATACTGACGAACAGTACAAGCATGACGGAATAAGTATGGCGACGCTTGTTCATGGCGTTCAGATTGTATCCCCTCAGGAAGAGTAATGCCAATTTTTGTGTTTCAATGTGTCTCCCCAAGTGGGAGCAGCGAGCTTCAGCTAACCGGATAGAATTACGCGCTTCGCCAAACACGGCCGTAATTGGACGGCACAGTCAACCAACGCTCTTGCCTTTCCTCGACCGCAAAATTATCCTGTCCGTGAAGCTGCTCGATGTAGTTGCCGTTGCGCGTGAATACGAACGGCACGCTTTGCTCTATACCAGTGAAATTCACAGCGATCAGGCTCACCGCAGCAGCATCTTCACGTCGGAAAAGCAGAACGCCGCGCGATAGATAGCGGTCGTAATCATTATGAAAATAATGAGCGCCCCGGCGCAGCTCAGCGCAATTCTTGCGCAGGCTCACCAAATTGCGCGTCAGTTTGACCAGGTTTTTACCGGCCTCATCGTAGAAGTAATCCCACCGCAATGGCCGCAATAGCAATACCCGGCCAAGACCGCCATCGGGGACGAAATAATTCTCCCCAAATTCCTGGCCCTGCCATAGCATGGGAATGCCTTTTGCCGCCAGCAACGCAATCAGGTAAGGCTGGAGCCGATACCAGTTCGCCCGGTTTCCTTCCGTAAATAACGGATTCCAGTCGCGATGATGGAGACCAAATTCGCACAGAAAACGGCTATGGTCATGGTTCTCGATATATTGCAGAGGTGCCTTGACCAAGGTTTCTCCGTTCTGCGTTGCCTGTTCGATATAGCCCAGCGCGCCAAGCCGATGTCCGAGATTCTCTATCGCACCCGACGCGCCGCGAGCACAGGCTGTGGCCGCGCCAAAAGTCGCATTTTGCCATGTCGTATTGCTATAGCTCTGCTCAAGAATCTGTTCGGGAGCTTCCAACTGCTCCGCGATCTGGATCAGCCGCGGGCCTTCCGGCGCGTCGAACCGGGTAAGACCGTCAAGCGAGTCTCTTACGTATTCGTAAGTGTGGAAGACCAGGTTGGCGTAACCGGTACCCAGTGCGCCATCCCAATAGTTCGGCACGCAGTCGTAACGGAAGCCGTCGACATGATAGGTATCCAGCCAGTGCCGGTTGACACTATAGAAAAAATCGCGGGTCAGATCACGGTTGAAATCAGTGCTGACACCAAAATAGTCCTTGGTAAACGAGCCCATGAAAGGATTTTCATGGTATTGGAGCCGCCGGTAGAGGTCGGCGTAAGGAAAGTCTTCTCCGGTATGTCCGTAAACCACATCAACAACTACCGCCAGCCTACGCCGATGCGCCTCATCGACGAAGCGCTGAAAATCGTCCCTTCGCCCGAAACGTTCATCGACTCCAAAGTAACCCAGCGGCAGATAGCCCCAATCGACCTCCAGCGAAACATTGCTGACAGGCATTACCGATAACGCGTTCACACCAAGGTCGGCGAGATAGGCCAGTCGGTCGATGGCCCCTTGCAGGCTGCCGCCAAATTCGGCGAGGTTCAACTCATACAGAATCAGGTCGTGCAGCGCTGGTGTTTTCCAGTTCGCCTCTTCAGTGCTCCAGACATAGGGAATATAGCCGAGTGTGAACGCAGACAGCTTACCGACAGCGTATTCGCGGGCAAAAGGATCAATAATCCAGTCCAGTATGCCGACGTTCGGATTATGCAGTTCGAAGCGGTAGACGTGCCGGCCGGGTGAACCAAAATGCGAACCCGGTTGAGAATCGTGAACGGTGTTGAAATCCACCTTTACCGACCACATATCGCCATAATCGGCATTGATACCATGCTGCAACTCGAAAGATAGCGGCTGGATTGACTGGATGAACTGATCGCGCTCGTGAATGATCTTTACAAACAGTCGATTGCCGAGCGTAGCCGAAACCCACGGTAGCAATACTCCGAAATCCACGATGCCGGGTGCGGACTCGTGGGGACCAAGTTGATCAAGTGGAAGATTTTTCATGACTTCCTCGCCTGTTGCAATTCATTGGATCAGCAGCCGATTACGAGCGTTCAACACCATTTTCACCACCCTTTGCTCCCCAGAATACCACCCAGGTCCCAAAATCGCTGGAGAAATTCTCGAACCGGTGTTCAACGTTAGCCGCCACAAAAAGGCAGTCCCCGGCCTTGAACGAGTGTCGATTGCCGCTGATGACAAGCTCGCCTGTTCCCCGATGGATGAAATAAACCTCATCCTGTTCATGCGGAGTTTGCGGATCGTGGCCGATGGGGGCGTAATATTCGACCGACATGGTGCCGTGAGCAAGAGCCACCGCAAAACGCTCCCCCATCGGCCATTCGACGGTGACAGGACCGGGGATGCGGGAAAATACTTCTTCAAAGGTCGCTTTAACTTTCAATGGGAACTCCTTGCTGGACAGATTTTGTAGTGTAGTACGGTTAGTCGTCAGTAACAGGCTCATTCGCCGGGCCATTCGGTACTTCCTGAAATGTGCCTGAAAGAGAAGCAAGGAATTGGCTATGAGTGGTCAGTAACCTGTACAGCGGGAATGCGAGCGCACCAAAGATCATTCCCAGAAGCAGACCGGCGAACGGCGCTAAAAGGAGCGCGAAAATTGCCGTGTTGATACCGCTGCTCTGAAAAGTGAAAAATGCATTGAAAGGAGAAAAAAGCGTATTAGCGCAAGCGAACGCCAGAGAATTGAATTTTATGAATGAAGTGAAGTCGAGTTGGACGAGGTATCTGCTCATTTAATCCTCTGTAACTGATTGTGCCGCCAAGGACAGCCATGAGCTCGACCGTATGAAGTCTGCGTCCTCGGCAACTTGAATGTGAGCAATGTTGCGAGGGCACGGCGGTGGCCTGCGCTTCAGCGTTGGCAAAATGCAATGGATCAAATACCGAATATGGCACCCCATGCTCTGCCTCATTCATTATAGTGGTTGCTTGTCATACGTGCCGAAGGTAACCTGTTGGATCAGGCAAAATCCCGATCAAGTTGACGCTCGGTCGACCGATGCTAGACTGAAGATGTGAAAACGTAAATTTTCGTCGTTCATCCCGACTTTGCAGTTAACTGCTGCAACACCAACGGGCCGCTTGCCACAGGGGTGGGCCCATCCGGCATCCGACTATGCAACTTCCTGAAGAACCGCTAACGCCAAGGGAGTCGTTATGGAACAGTCTAATGTAACCAGTCTCGAATTACCCCAGGATGTGATCGCGCTGGTGCCCATGCGCAACATTGTATTGTTTCCACACGTATTGACGGCTATTACGGTAGGCCGTGCCAAATCGATCTCCGCGGTGGAACATGCCCTGCACACTAAAGGCCCGCTCGGTATCGTTCTGCAAAAGGACCCGGCTGTCGATGAGCCGGGAATCGATGCGTTGTTCAACATGGGTACCGTAGTCAATATCGTCCGGCATATTACTTCGACGGACGGACTGCGTCATGCTGTGTGCCAGGGTTTGGAGCGGTTCTGCATTGAAGAACTGGTCGAGGGTTATCCATTTTTAGCTGCCCGGATACGGCGTATCGGCGAACCAGCCGAGGTATCCACGGAGGCCGAGGCGCTTGCGATGCAACTACGCGAGCGCACCATCGAAATCCTGTCGCTGTTGCCAGGCGTGCCGGCGGAGCTGGCTCACGCGCTCCAGGCCACACGGGCGCCATCGCATCTGGCCGATATTGCGGCCAGCCTGCTCGATACGGAAGTGGCCGAGAAGCAGCTGCTGCTGGAAACTGTCAGTACCGAGGAACGGTTGCGAAAGGTGCTGCAGATACTGTCGCGCCGCATTGAGGTGCTCAGGCTCTCTCAGGAGATCGGCGAACGTACCAAGGAACACCTGGAGGATCGGGAACGGCAATTTCTGTTGCGTGAGCAACTGAAAACGATCCAGAAGGAGCTTGGCGAAACCGAAGGCGAGGATCAGGAGATTGCAGAGCTGGACGAGGCCATCGCCAAGGCCGGCATGCCCGATGAAATCGAGGTGCAGGCACGAAAAGAATTGCAGCGGCTGAAGCGCATGCCTTCAGCCTCAAGCGAATATTCAATGCTCCATACTTATCTTGAATGGATGACCGAGCTGCCCTGGCGGCTGCCAGAGGACGCGCCGATCGATCTGAACGCCGCACGCGAGATTCTCGAAGCGGATCATTTCGGGCTTGAGCGCGTCAAGCAGCGCATTGTCGAATTTCTGGCAGTGCAAAAGTTGAAGCCGCAGGGACGCGCGCCGATTCTATGTTTTGTCGGTCCGCCAGGGGTAGGCAAGACCTCGCTCGGTCAGAGCATTGCCCGCGCATTGCAACGGCCATTCGTGCGCGTGTCTTTGGGCGGCGTGCACGACGAAGCTGAAATGCGCGGACACCGCCGCACTTATATCGGCGCGATGCCGGGCACTATTGTCCAAAGCTTGCGCAAGGCCAACGCGCGCAACTGCGTGATGATGCTTGACGAGGTCGATAAAATGTCAGCAAGTCTTCACGGGGATCCTTCGGCGGCGTTGCTTGAAGTGCTCGACCCGGAACAGAATTCGACGTTTCGGGATAATTACCTCGGTGTACCCTTTGATTTGAGCCGCGTTGTTTTCATCGCCACGGCAAATGTGATTGATAACGTGCCGCCGCCGGTGCGCGACCGCATGGAAATCATAGATCTTCCGGGTTATACCAGGGAGGAAAAGCTCCAGATCGGTCTGCGATACCTGGTGGCCCGTCAACGCGAGGCTAATGGTCTGAGCGAAGAGCAATATGAAATTACGGTCGAAGCACTGGACAGCATTATTGCGAACTACACCCGTGAGGCGGGGGTACGCCAATTCGAACGCGAGATCGGGCGTGTCATGCGCCACGCAGCCATGCGCATTGCCGATCACACTGCTGATGGTGAGCAGTTCAAGGTGCGTATCGACATCGGCGATTTGGACGCTATCCTGGGTCCTGCAAAATTCGAGTATGAGATCGGGCTGCGTGCCAGCCTGCCGGGTGTGGCTACCGGCCTTGCCTGGACGCCGGTAGGCGGCGATATTCTTTTCATCGAAGCGACGCGAGTGAGCGGGCGCGGACAGTTGATTCTGACCGGGCAGCTTGGCGGCGTCATGAAGGAAAGCGCTCAGGCGGCGCTGACCCTCGTGAAGGCGAGCGCGGGCGATTTACAAATCCCGGCATCGATGTTTGAGGGCATCGACTTGCATGTGCACGTGCCGGCAGGCGCTATTCCCAAAGATGGTCCAAGCGCCGGAGTCGCCATGTTCGTAGCGCTCGCTTCACTTTTTACCGACCGGCCAGTGAATCATGACGTAGCGATGACAGGCGAGATCAGTCTGCGCGGATTGGTGTTGCCGGTGGGAGGAATCAAGGAGAAGGTGCTTGCGGCACAGCGTGCCGGTCTACGTGCGGTACTGCTGCCGGCGCGTAACGAGAAAGATTTGAGGGATGTACCCGAAGCGGCGCGCTCCACACTGCAATTCGTTTTTCTTGAAACAGTGAGTGATGCCATCCAGGCATCGCTAGGGCAGCGGGGTGCGAGTCGCGCCGGGTCCGAGTTCAAGCTTGTCTGAGTCTGATTCGTAGTTAGTCATTCAGGCGAGTTCAAGTCCGACGTCGAAAGTTGCCGCATACCCCTCGCCCGTCTCGACAAGTTTGAGCATTAACTGGTCTCCGCCCTGACGGAATATGCTGTCATCTTCATTTCTCGCTCTGGTCAGGTAAGCCTCCCTTCTGGCATACGCCTGTTGCTGTGCATATACCGAATCCGTAATCGAGTCATTGAAGTAGAGTTGCGACGTAAACTCATGGGCCTGCATATATTTCGGATCGGTGCGGATCTTGAAATGAATATGAACCGTCCTGCCGGGATACCAGCCAGGATAAATAGTGATAAATCGTACACTGCCGTTTTTGTCGGTTACCTGATACCCGCGCAGAAATTTTTTCCCGACCGTATTGAAATGGTCATCCATGACGTCAGAATAAATCCCCTGCGCGTCACAATGCCAGATATCCACAACGGCGCCTGCGATCGGCTTGCAGTCGGCTCCCCTGTCGCCGCCAACCGCGAAAACGCGAATCTCGAGTGCGAGCGGGAGCCCTTCTTTTATCGAGCCATCAGAAGGATCGGTCCGAACGTCCGAACGATGCAGACGCTCATCAACAAAATAAGGGCCTTCGGTCTGCTGAGGGGTGACGACACATGAGAGTGCCCTTTGAACTGTTTCCCTGCCGGCAGAATTACCGAATGAAGATCCGCTGAGCATATTAATTCCCGTTACGCTGAGTAAAGCAAGCATTTTCCTTCGACTCATCAACCACTTCTGGCAATCTTCCGCGTTCATGCTGTCTTCCTTGACTGTTGCGTCAGCAAGATGTCAATTTCATTTACTTTGACGGCTTTGCTGCTTTCGAAGTTCCTGAATTCGGAAATAGTTCAGGCAAGGCAGATTATGCATCTTTTTCAATTATTCAAAGAGTAGCTGGTTTATTAAGCGAAAGCTTGCACACCAGATTGTTTTTCACCGACGGCCACTCATGCTGGAGTATCGAGTAGATAACCGTATCACGAATTGAGCCGTCACGCATTATTTGGTGGTTGCGTAAAATTCCATCCTGTTTGGCGCCCAGTCGTTCAATCGCGGTTCTAGAGGCCTGATTAAAATAGTGTGTTCTGAACTCTACCGCAATGGCTTTTTTTTGCTCAAAGACATGTTCAAGCAACAACAGCTTGCTTTCTGTATTCACGCCTGTTTTACAGGCTGATTTTGCGTACCAGGTGTAACCGAGCATAGCCCTCCTGTTCGTTTCGTCCACGTTGTAGAAGCGGGTGGTGCCTACGACTCTGTTTGTATTGTTTTGTCTGACTGCAAACGCGATATTTCCTTTCCTGGCATTTTCAACAGCATTAATTACATAGCTTTCCATCTGGGCAGGAGAGGGCACATTTGCAAACCAGAGCTTCCAGAACTCCCCGTCCATTACCGCAGCCTTTAAAGGCTCGATATGGCTAATGTCAAGAGGATCAAGGGTAACAATTTTCCCCTTCAATTCTATCGGTTCGAGCCAACTCATTTTTTTGTCAGACCGCTTATACTCTGAAGTATGTCGATTATATTGATAACATTACCCGTTTACACTCTGAAAAATGAGACCCGGAGTATTTTCCGTTAAGCAAAACGAGTTTGTAAGCCGGTGATTCTTTTTAGAGTCAGTTTTTGTCAGATTCAGAACTATCGGAAAGCTTGGGTGGGGTGACTGATTCGCCTTCGTTTAACGTCTTTTCCGCATCGGCACGTAGCGCGCGTCCAATATCTTCCATTTTTTTGGTTGTTTCGCGCAGACTTTCAATCCACTTTTTAACGATTTCCATTTCCGAGCGCGTTCTCGTGGCAGCTTCCAGGATTTCTGAAAAAACTTCACTGTCGAGGAATAGTTGCAATTGCTCCGTACTGATTAGCCCCGCATCATAGTCGTTAAGGATCCTTGCCACGTCGTCGTATCCCTGTATTAAAGGGTCGACGCCAAAGGGCAGTCCCTTTTCCTGGAAATATCTGGATTGCGCATTCCGTATCATCTGCAAGATACCCGGATCTTTCTTCTCGAGCTCGCGCAACATAGGGGCTTTCATAACGCTATGAATTGCGTAATGCTCATCCGTCAATTTCTCGACGAACGAGAGTTGGGTAAAGTCCCCGAAGCGTTGTTTTGGATATCCCGTTTCCAATGGCCCGGAAAGCAGGCGCTTGAATAACGCTTCGTCGAAATAGACAACCGCTGACAATTGCTTGATTGTTTGTTGTTCTTCCCGGGTTAGGCCAATGCACAAGCTATCGAGCAGACTCGCCTCATCCATGCCTAGAATGACGGGAATAATCGGACAACCGTCGCGCACAGCTCGAAGGTATCGCTCCGTAACCAGCTTCAGCCAGAACGGATGCCCTTGCGTCGTTTTGAAGATGTCACTGAGAGAGCTCTGATCGTCAATGCCGTGCAGCTTGAGAAATTGGAAAGCGTCCTCACGCTGAAGTCCGCTCAACTCGTATTGCTCTGGTCTTGCCGTATGAGTCTGCGATAAATTTTCCCAGTTAAGCTTATTTTGTCCCGCAATGACAAATAGTACACGAGGCACGTTTATGATTAATTGACGAACCCATTCGTCCTGCATGGCAGTGCCTCGTCGATGCTGTTCCGCCTCAAGTCCTCCCCAAAGCTTGTCGTATGAGTCCATGAAGATGGCTACATGCAGAGCATCCGATCGCTGTTTATACAGAGTGAGGTCATGGCCAAAAAAAGATGGGAGCAACTGGAGTATTTCGGCATCATCCATCCACTGCAATTGCCGAAGCTCTACCTCACATGGAGCCGCAGCAAGTGCATGCTCTTTCTTTATATGATCAATGGCCTGGTTTACCACATCCCGAAAGAGTGATCCGACGACAGGGATATAGCCGCCCGCCGGCCCGGCAGCTTTCCTCAGCATCCATTGAAGCGGTCCATCCGAAAGCTGCCTAAGCTCATCGGCAAGCGGTTTGCTCCTTTCCGCCCCAAACGCTTTATCAGTGTAGGCATAGATCGCCAAGTCGAATGCGTTGAACATCAGCGAGGTTTTTGCCGCTTTAGCGCCAACCGCCAACTCGCGGCGCAGCCGTTTCAGCGCCTCATCTGCTCGCCCATACTCCGGTTCCGCAAAATTAACCGAACCGCTAATCGCCCCGATGTTGGCATCCTCAGCTATTTCGTTACGTAGCTTTCTGAGTAAAGTCGTCTTGCCTATGCCGCTGATACCGTGATAAACGAGCACGTTAGGATCCTCTTGGCCCAACAGGAGAGAATGAAACGTTTTGCGCTCGGGAATTCTGTTAACGAAAATTTGCATCCTCTCGCCATCCTCTAATATGACCAGCCTGCCATAGCATGGGGCGCCTCAGCAATTGCGCAATGCTCAGCACGTCACCTGCTATTACAAGAGACAGGCTAGGAGTTCAAATAAGGCAAGATCGATTGTGAGGAATAATGGAAATGACCCTGGATTTTAGGGGCGCCACCGAGAAGTTGTCGAAGTAGTCGAGATCGATGAATAGGCGTCAGCGGACTTATATGGCTCGTTTTCCCGGTATTGGTTAAATGATCTAAAACATCGGTTTTTTCTTCGCAGAGTTATAACGGTCTACTCCGCTCGTGATCTCCACTTCAGCTTCTGCGACCCCTGCCCAGCCATTTATCTTGACCCATTTGCCTGGTTCCAGATCTTTGTAGTGTTCGAAAAAATGTGCGATCTGTGAACGCGCCAGTTCCGAAAGATCGGCTTGCGATTTAACGTCGCGGTAGAGGCCGCAAAGCCTGTCGATAGGCACGGCCAGAACTTTGGCATCTCCACCGGCCTCATCGGTCATTCTTAGCATGCCTAGAGGTCTGCAGCGCACTACTACGCCGGAAATGAGCGGAACTGGCGAAATCACCAGCACGTCCACGGGATCTCCATCTTCTGAAAGGGTGTGAGGAATATAACCGTAGTTGCAAGGATAGTGCATAGACGTTGACATGAAACGATCCACGAACATCGCGCCGGTTTCCTTGTCCACTTCGTACTTGATGGGATCGGCATTCATGGGTATTTCTATGATGACGTTGAAATCGCTTGGCACGTCCCGGCCAGAACTTACGCGGTCAAGATTCATCGGCGTTCCTGTTGTTGGTTGCGTATAGTGGCTTATTATAACCGGGAGGCCCGGGGGACTGATCCATTTAAACCGAAATCCGGCATCGCATCCGCCATCGCCCGGGTAGCGAATTCACTATAACGGTAGGAAGGTCGAGCGGCGCAAAGGTCTTCGTGGCTAGCTAAACTGAATAATAAGCGTCAATTGCCGGATTTGATTTTCAATATATGTCACCCATACGAATGCTGTTCAGTTTAGGCATTATGGTCGCTATCACCTATGTTGTTTTCGCCGCGGTTATATTTTTTGTACAGCCGCGGCTTGTCTATTATCCTGAATATGGGCGCAGCATCACCGAGACGCCGGATGATCTGGGGCTCCCCTATGAGACTGTGGAGCTTGCTACCGATGACGGCGAAATCCTGCATGGCTGGTTTGTTCCTGCACCCGACGCAGCGGGGACAGTGCTGTTTTTTCACGGCAACGCCGGAAACATTTCGCATCGCATGGGTTATCTGTTGATGTTTTACCGCCTTGGCTACAATACCTTTATTATCGATTATCGCGGCTATGGGCAAAGTAGCGGGGTACCTTCAGAGTCGGGCACATATCGGGATGCTCAGGCGGCATGGCGGTATCTGACTGAAAAAAAAGGTATAGTACCCTCCAATGTTGTGTTATTTGGCGAGTCCCTGGGCGCGGCGGTAGCAGCATGGCTTGCAGCGCGCGAAAAGCCGGCCTTGCTGGTGCTGGCTTCTGCGTTCACCTCCGTACCCGATATGGGAGCGAAGCTTTATCCTTTTCTGCCAATACGGCTACTGTCCCGTTTCGAATACAACACCCTGGAGTATTTGCGGAGTGTTAATTGCCCGGTGTTCATTGCGCATAGTCCACAAGATGAAATTGTGCCATTTGAGCAAGGCCGGGCACTATATGAAGCAGCGCCCGATCCAAAGCAATTTCTGGAATTGCAGGGGGGGCACAACAACGGTTTCATTTACATGCAGGAAGACTGGCAGGAAGCATTGGGCGACTTTATTCGAGAGAATTCAGGCATCTCGCCATAATTTATAATTTGATGTCTCACGGCGGCAATGCACGTTCGATGCCATTCTCTACGCTCTTCATGAAGGCGTTGGCTGCATGGCCCGTAATGTCAATCCTCTGCGTCCGATTTTCGGGGGTCAGGCCGAACCCGCCCCGTTCCGTTTCTGTTCCGTTGCGGGTGCATTGCAACCTGAGCAGATATGCCAGCCCCGTGCAGATGCATCGGTGGTAGCGTTTGGCGCGCTTATCGTCTGAGGTGTGTGTGACCGCGTAGGCGTCGTTGAGTCCCTCCAAGGCGCAGGCCACCTCCACCGATACCTGCTGAGTCGGGTTGCCCTCGACGTTTTCGTAGAAGCCCTGCTCAATGATCATTCTGCCGGGGAGGGGAGTTTAAGTCTTCGTTCGACTGGAACATCACTCCATGCCTCGAACTCCTGAACCCAAAGGCTTGCCACTTCCCAAGCGGTCCGAGCGTATGATCTGCCACTAGGGGAATCGGGATCACATGGCGGAATCAGGTCAAGACCTAAAATTTGATGTTTCATATCCGCTTTCGCATGAACCGCCCAGTAGCCTTTGGGAGTCAAGCCCAATTCGTCTAATTTCGGGTTCATGGCCCCGTAGAAATCACATGCCATTCCCTCAATCATCAAATTAAGCGTGACAATCTGATGGGGTATCGGCTCGCGAATAGCCGAGCGAAGAAAATACGAGCCTAACGCCAGAGTTTCGAAGGTCGGTGGAACCGACAACGGTTCGTCGTCAGCGGCCAGAAAACCGAACTCACGCATCCATTCGGTTAAGTCTGCGGGATGCATCACTTCTTCCGCGGCATGTTCGCCGAAAGCATCACGAAAACGTGGATCTCGGCAACTGCCGTAGCGCAATGCCACTGCCGCGGTAAAGTCGGAGGACAAATAATACAACTGCTAAATCCATTGGAAGTCTTCAGCGGAAGACGCCGAAGCCACTTTTTTAAAGAAAGCGCTTTGTCTGACCAGGCTTCGATACTCCTCTTGGAGATTCTTGAGCTATTGTGTAACGGGTACTGTACTGGTTGTCATAGCTATTCTCCTTCGCACAAATTCAATAGCATAGCTTCTCAATCAGAGTTGAATTTGGCTAGTTTCAGCGCCAATATGACTCGAACCTTTCATGCAAGATGCCGGTGCAAAAACTTTTTATACGTTTTCGTATGGTTGGAATTCTGAGTCAACGCTATTACCTGATTACCTGATCAAATGTGCTGCCGATTTACGTGCAGGATTAAATAGGCATTAAGTTTTTTATAGATATCCGAAAAGAAAAAGGCAACTTTGTCTAGTAGCCGCCCATGTGAGCTTTGCTTTGCATAGCGGGGTTGGCTAGGCGCCGACTGTCGCGCTCGCCGAACTCTATGTGACAGGACGCAGGTATGGGGATGTTAAACGAAAGGGTGCCATGTTAAATTTGCGTTTTGCGATTTATAAAAGTTAAGGTTAGGCCACAACGATGACAACAAGGCTCCGTGCCATTCGTGGTGACATTACAAAGCTGGAAACTGATGCAATTGTGAATGCGGCCAATTCGTCATTGCTGGGTGGCGGTGGCGTTGATGGCGCTATCCATCGGGCTGCGGGCCCGGAGTTGTTGCAGGAATGCAAGTTGCTTGGGGGTTGTAAAACTGGAGATGCAAAGCTCACAAAAGGCTACCGTTTAAAGGCAAAGCACGTCATTCATACCGTTGGTCCAATCTGGCATGGAGGAAAAAGCAATGAACCAGAACAGCTTGCTTCCTGTTATCGGCGGAGTCTGGAAATTGCTGTTGCCAGCGGCTTGAGTTCAGTTGCGTTTCCGTGCATCAGCGCCGGTGCATATGGTTACCCGGCTAAATCTGCTGCGGAAACAGCGGTCAAAACGGTGCGGAAGTTTGTTGAAACTGAGACTTCGCTCAAAGAAGTGTTGTTTTGCTGTTTCTCCGAGCAAGACCTTCAGTTATATCAACAGGCATTGAATGAGTGGACGGCTTAATAATTCGTTCAGGGCCGATGGAGCCCGACCAGCACGACGCAACACCATCGCCGCGAGACTGCGTGAAGCCGACTGGGAAGGAGAGCTATATGGATGGCTTAATCCGGCTGCTTCAGTGCGTTAGCACGAATGGATAGCGTGCCCTAAAGGCGCGATCAAACAGGGCGACGCCGCATTCAGTGCCTACCGTTTCTGCTGCAATGACATAGTCGGCAGTTGCGAACGATACCTGCAGCCGCTTGCCCGCTGCTTCTGCCAACGCCTTCATGTGCTCGCCCACCTGGCGCTCCACCTCTTGGCTCATTACTTGGCCGTGCAGTCCGCGCCGCTCCAGCCGCACGTGAAAACTGCCCTCCGACATGCGCTCTATGAAAGGCGCTATCCCCTGTTTGAGCTGTTCGGTCAGGGTTTCGGGAGTGAAGGAAAAGGTTTGCTCGACTGGAATGGCGCGTCCCACATCGGAAAACCAGGGCTTTTCGTTTTCGCGCGCTTCCCGCAGCGTCTCCAGGAATTGGGTCACATTCTCGACATGCCCTAAGCACACGTTTTTAAATTCGGTGCGCTCAAAATGACCAAGGCGACGTAATTGCCCCAAGACCCTGGATTGACGGCCCGGTCCTGTCGCCACGGTTACGATTACGTTCCAGTTTCTCATCTTTCCTCCTGTTCATAAGCTGGTGATGGATAGATGGAGCGCTTTTCACTATATTACTCATTTGAGTGAGGTACATTGCATTTTCTGCTGCCTAGCTTGAACCCCTTCAAAGGAGGCGTGGCTGGAGCCGCTGGCGGAGTAGTGGCAGGTTTGGCTTGTTTGGCTTGGAGCGGAGCGTAACTCCAACAAAGAACCGGATAATTCCTCTTATCTGGCTGGTCGAAGAGCGGTATGGCTTGGTCGCGCGCGATTTGCTGCGACGCTTGCCCATTGCGTGTTATCTCATCATGAAAAAAGTAAATTTCGCATGTTAGGTTACGCTTCGCTAACCTGACCTACAATTACTGATCTGCCAACGCCGTCCTCCGCAGTGCATAGGGAGGCTGGGTTGCTATAGGGACGAATCCGGAAGCCAGCAATATCCGCCCTTCCTCGGCCGTGGTCGCCCGGATCGGGGTAACTTCATCGCCTTCGTGGCCAACCTGCGCTCGCGCCGGCTGCTCAAGCGAGCCCTGGCCGCATTCAAGGAGTGTACTGATTTCCCGGTGGAGGGAACGGCAACCTTTGGCTGGCTGCCCGGCGTGAACTGGAGCGATCATCTTAATTTCTGGCGGGAGGGGTACCCGGCGCTCATGGTCACGGACACTGCTTTCTTCCGTTATCCCCACTACCATGCGCCTCAGGACACGCCAGAGAAGCTGGATTACCGCCGCATGGCGACCGTGGTGGAGGGGTTAGCGGGGATGCTGATCAAGCTGGCCGACGACGAGAGTCTGTAATGTACAGCGCCCATATGATGGATATCCGTCATCCTCGCAGCTTGTCGGACTCATCCCGACGCGAGGGGTCGAATTTGGGATGTAGCGCAAGGGCGGATTGGCGAAATCGAACACACCTCTTTTTTAGGTGCTACGTATACTGGACAGAATGGCACTGTTCAGGTTACCGCTATCGACATTCATCTTGCTCGCAGCACCGGCGAGGCTTACCATGGCGATCTCCAGTTTCGTTGCACGACCGAGTTAAAAATCTGCTTGCGCAATTGCCTGGAAATTAATGACCAGCGTGAAAGGAATCGCTGGTGTCACATCGGCCTCGCATAACCGCTTGCGTTGTGACCCCGGCGTTTTTTATTTGCTTGTATAAAGCCTTCGGTCACAAAGCCTTCAGTCCATTTTAAAGGAAAGAGATCATGCCCGATCATGTGCCTCAAGTCGGTGCCCAAGACCCCGAACTCAACACCTCCCCTATCTTCGACGAGTACGAGGATATCTCGCTTGACCTCGAACTGGAGGTTGGTGTGTGTTATTTCAATAATGTGGCCTTCCGGATTGATCAGTATGTGCTGAGCGGCAGTGAACTGCTGCGCTGCGAGGAGCGGGGCGTGTGGGTGCGCAAAGGCGAAATGCGGTCCAAGTAGCGAGCCGTCTCCCTCAAGACGTCTACCTTGCCTATCTGCCTCCAATTCTGTGCCGCACCATACTCGGCTTGAGCGAGGTGCGCTAGTCTGGGAATCTGATCTTGCCAAATCATCTGGATTGATAAAACACCATCTCAGCCAGGCAGTGCTGAAACAGCACAGATGCGCAAGGTCTTGGCCGGCGCGCGCTGCTAATGTTTGCGGCCATCGGTTGTAATGCCCTACGGGTTTCCCTCTCCGCCCGACATCCCAAACACTTGTCCGGTCGCATAGCTCGACTCCTGCGATGCAAGCAACACGTTATAGCGGGCCGAGTTCCGCAGGCTGACCTGGACGGCCAGGCGGCGTTTCTTACCAAGGATCTGAAGATTGTCCGGCATCACGCAAAACATTGCATCCGTTACCCGCGTTTCTTCGTCATGCATAACAACTTGCTTTTGCTACACTGAATAAAGAAACCCGTTACCTTGCTTTTTTCTCATGCTCTATATGGAAAGCAAATGGACGCAACTGGCTTGTTTAGGACATCGTCCTTTTAGGTCACAAATAGGAGACAATTTAACATGGGTATAAAAAAAACGTTGTTTGCTACCTTTTTCATATCGTTTCTTGTAACCGCTTGCGCAGGCGGGCGAGACGTCAAGCCCGGTCCGATCGAAATCGCTGAGGATTTTAATAGAACCTCCACCGATTGGGCCGGAGGACGCTCGGACTATATGCCTGATACACAACCAAATGATGTCATTGTTGCGCCTCGGCGGGTACCCGCGCCATTTGGGGGCTACGGCCTCTACACTGCCGGTACGAACCGAAGCGATGATCTTTTTATCTATATAAAGAAGAAATTCTCTGAATTCAGGCCCAACCAGGATTATCTGCTTACTTTCAGCGTTACATTTCTTACTGACGCTCCGGCCGGATGTATTGGGGTGGGCGGTGCGCCGGGGGAGGCGGTCACCCTGAAGGCTGGAGCCACCCCCACTGAGCCGGTCACGGTAATAGTTGACGGCCAATATCAGATGAATATTGACAAGGGCAATCAGGCACAAGGGGGGAAAGACGCTTTCGCCCTAGGCAACATTGCCGGTACAAATACGGATTGCGATCAGCCAAGGTTTGAGTCGAAAACCTTGACAAGTACTGCTTCACTCAAAGCCAGGAGTGACTCACAGGGAGCCCTGTGGCTTATATTTGGCATTGATTCTGGGTTTGAGGCGGCGAGCGAAGTTTATTATCGGTCCGCAACCATTACGGCATCTCCAGCCAGCAATTAAAGACGGCTAGAGCCAGCGGACCAAGAACATAGATAGACAGTCCAGAACAGTTTGAGATCAATCGAATGGATCTCCAATTGATTTGGTGTGTTAGATGCAGAAGTTTGCGACAGCAGGGTTATCAGGCGCTGTCGCTCCAGTTTTTTACTTTCGTACCGGGTGCTTGAAGAAGGTCGCTTGCTAACATGCCGTCGGCTCGTTCAATCAATAACAGCAGCATCGCCATTATTGGAGCTGGTTTGGTTGGTGGCGCCATAATGCACGAGGTTGTTCTGGGATGGGTTCATGCTAACGGTGGAGCGAGCACGCTTTGGCAGCCGAGCAAAGTAAGACCAGCTGAACACCTGGGACTTGAAACAATCTTTTTCACTGCCACGGGTGAGGCTGGTGTAGCGGTCCAATTGCAAAAGCTCAAGGATATTCTCGGCCCGCTACCAGAAGTCCGCGTCACGCATCAGGCCCCGCTGGTTTTTATTGTGCGCTGTGGGGATACATCGCTTCGCATCGAGGCCGAGTCACTCGATATCCTCCCAGACGGACTTACGGTAGCCAACGTCGACGATGAGACATTCCGGAAACAGTCCGCATTCCATAGCTACATTGAGAAGAAGCAGCCGAGGTTTCTGGTGATCGGAGCGAACCTCGCCTCCATGATGGCTTACGGGATGCGGTCGGCGCAGGATCAGGCGCTGGTGCTCCCGTGGCTATTGACGACGCTAAAACGTGCGGCTGATACAGCGGGTGTCGAAGCGGTTGCGGTTATAGGGACTACGGCTTTGGGGGGTCAGGGCACCAATTTGGTTTGGACGCATCAGAGCCACAAGGAGATGGATGTACACCAGGTGGCAAAGGTCCTGGCGGCATACGGAATTTTGGGGGTATTGGACCGGGCGTCAAGCGATACTGACTCCAAAGTTCGTTACATTCTTCTGACCCCTGGAAGTCTGTTGGGCTGCGATCAGGTGGATTTTGGTCCGGTGAGATACTTTTTGGTTCCGCGTGGAATGCCGCCGGCTATTGAAGATGTTATTCGCGCTCATGACTTTTTTGTGCCCTTATATGAACCCGTCAAGGTAAATCTGCAACATCTCTCCGACGAGGTGATCGACTGGGAGAAGCGGCGAGCAGCAGAGGCGTTTTTGGTGGGCGCAAAAGTGAAGTGCGGGGAAACTGGCGATACTGCCCCCTTGCAATTTGCCTGTATATCCCATGCATTTCAGATGGGGTTTAATGCCGACAGCTACATCGCGAAGATTGCCATTGATGAACTGACTGGCAGAGCCACGGGCTACAACCAGGTGCCGCTTGGCAGCGGAAAGATCATAGAGCCTTCAGCCCAAGGGCAGAATGAACGTACTTGGGTCTTACAGAGGCTGGCTGCTTTGGAAACCCAGCACGGCAAGCGCTCCTGTCCGGTCTATCCAGCACTAGGCTCCGCTCGCGCGCAAAAAGAGATTGTCCTGGCCTATGTGATCCATGCGTTACTGGCAAAACAATTTGGTGAAGCAACTGTGCAGCAGTTGGCAGACTACAGCGCCGAGGTGCTTGCAAATCAACTGTGGGAGCATCTTCAGACTGATCGGCAACTGCTTGCGGAGATCACGGCGAGCATTCCGGTCATATCTCCGATCGGCGAAATTTATACCGGGCCTTCTCTTCCTTATTTGGGGAAAGGGGTTGTTCGAACGGCAGACTTGTCCGAATTAACCGATGTGGCACGTTTCGGGGAATTTGCCGCAGTCGGAGCGGTGGATCTTCGGCCGGTTCGGGACGTAGCGGGTGGCAACGGAAAAGTCTACGAGACCGGCGTAGGCGTTTTGATTGACCGCGCCCGGTTTATCCGTGATGAATGCGTAAACCGCTACCAAGCGGCTTCAGTCGACAAATGCGGCACTGTCCTGGATGCACGAATCCGCTTCTGGATAGCGCTTACTTCGGATTCAAAGACGTTTTTTGATCCAGCGCTGTTTGTCGTCCAGTTCTTGGGCGGAGAGCAGGCCTATCTTTGACGCGGACAGTTCAATCAGCGTGCACAGCACTACCATTGCCGCTCGCGCGATTTGATCGCGCTCATCAAAGCGGACAGCCACACCAGCGACGTGAAGAATCTCCGGTAAATCGTCAGCCGTCTTTACGAGATGACGCATGCACCCCTGGATCGCCGCCGCCTCGTATGGTGACCTTCCAGTCATGGGAATGGAAAGCGGCGGGCATGATCAATCAAATTTTGCCTCTTTGATCTTTACGCTGGTTCGTTTTTAAGTATCATGAATAATATTAAATAGCGGACCGAAGCCCAATCCATTAAAGCCCGACAAGGCATATTGGAATAAATTATGTTGGTAATAGCTCACCGGGGTTATCACGCCGCGGTTCCTCAAAATACGCTGGCGGCTTTCCAGGCGGCGGTAATGGTTGGTGCGAGCGGTATTGAAACCGACGTGCGCATTAGCCGTGATGGCTTGCCGATACTGATCCATGACCGTGTTACCGCATCAGGCCAGGCAGTGGCAGATCTTACCCGAAGCGAAATTGAGCAAATTGCGGGTTATGAGGTGCCGACCCTGGACGAGGCGCTGGAGCAATTCCCCGGCATCCTGTGGAATGTCGAGGTCAAGACCATGAAAGCATTACCTGCCGTGATGAGCGTTCTTGAAAAGCATCAGGCCGGCCACCGCATTGTGGTTACCTCCTTTCGTCACGATCTGGTCGCGATCTGCGCATCATCCCTTAAAATTAATTGTGGCATATTGGTAGCACATCGACCTCGAACACTAAGTTCACTATTGGCCGACTTTAACTGTAATGGCAATCCCCGGATCAATCATATTGTGTGGGATTACGAGGTACTGGATGGCGTCCTGCTGAAGCAGGCCGCGATAGACGGGTTCCGTAACCTTGTATATGGCGCGATAACCAAAGCCGAGCATGACGATTGCCGGCAACAGGGCGCTGATGGCGTGATTACCGATTATCCACTTCTGATGCAAACCGCATAACCGTTTCCACGGGACGCCAAATGCGGCGTTACCTGATAATTTTGATGATTTGGCCGGAAACCGGTTCGCCCTCGGGATACTGCCCATTGAGCAGGCGCAAGTAATTCTCGGCATTCACGCCCAAGGGGGATGTTCTGGCCAGTTCCGCATAGCTCAAGCCTTTCGTAGCAGTGATAGTTCCGATCTCGAGCGCCTTGATGGATTCTTTCTCCGTGTCTGAAAGCGCGCGAAAACTTTCTATTGCGCTGGAAATTGCCGAACGATGGCGGTCGAACGCAGCAGGGGAGTCGCCACGTCCGGCCAGGAGGTATGCCTTGTTGTCGTGATAAATCACGCCCGCCTTGAATGGCATTCCTTCCTGGGTAGTGGAGGTGACAATGGCAACGGGCAAGCCATTGTTGGTCGTTGAAGAGGCTTCACTTGAGAGTCCAAGACGGAAGCGTTCACGGGCAAGATCAGCAGGCGAACCGCGGACGCTATCAAAAAGGCTCAACACCATCAGTGCGTCTCCATCAGGGCTTATCGCTACAACTTCATCGGGTTTGTTGCGTATACGCCACTCAGGCGGAAACGATAACGTAAATCGCAATTCCTTGTGTTGAAATGTATTGTCTCGAACGATCCCTTGATCGGCGCTATCGCCAAAAATCATGCCTTTGGTGTGGCGCAGGAATTCCTTCCGTCCATCATCCACGGCGCCTGGCTGAACATATTGCTTCGCTTCGCCAACCACCTCCTGCAAGCGCGTATCATTATCGGGGTGAGTGGCAAAAATGCCATGATACCGGTGGGGCTCACGCCCTTCCTGCTTGGCAACCTCAATATCGAACAGTTCCTGGTTTTTGAGCACGCCGATAACTTTGATCATCGCTTGCGGATCGTAGCCGCTTCGCGCCAGATATTCCGCGCCAAGACGGTCCGCCTCCAGTTCGTGGCTGCGGCCATAGCCTGAAAGGAGAGCACTGCCCGTAATCCCTAAAAGGCTTTGAACGCCTTGCGCCACTTGTCCGCCCATTTGCGGCATGAATATTCCTGCCACCAGACCGCCAATAGTGGCGGCAACATTGGCGGCAGTGGCGGCGCTGTATTGTTGTACGCTATGACGCGCCGTGACGTGACCGATTTCATGGCCCAGTACAGCCGCGAGTTCGGCTTCGGAATTAAGGTATGCCAGGATGCCGCGTGTGACGTAAATATAACCGCCGGGCAGGGCAAACGCGTTTACCTGGGGACTATCCACCACTGTGAAATGGTAATCAAGCTCCGGCCGGTGGCTTTCCTTGGCGAGTTTCTGTCCAACCTCATTAACGTAATTTTGCAGCGTGGGAAAATTGTAAACGCCATATGCTTTACTGACCTCGGCAGCAGCGTCGCGTCCCTTACGCATTTCATCGGCTTCAGACATGAGGGTGAAGTTCTGGCTGCCCGTAACCGGATTGACAGCGCAACCGCCGAGCAGATATACACAGCCAAGCGCAGCGATGAATTGAAATGCAGCCATAGTCCTCATGGATTTATTTTAACTGCTGAAAATAAAAAATGCAGACGAAAAAAAAGGCAGCTTGAGCTGCCCTTTTTTGTCTGCCAACCTTGATCAGAACTTAGAAATCAATTCCTAAGCTGCCGGTTGTTTTTCCGCCTTTTTGCCGTATTTCTGGCGGAATTTTTCTACCCGCCCGGCGGTATCAACGATCTTTTGCTTGCCGGTATAGAAGGGATGACAAACCGAGCATACTTCGACATGCAAGGGCTTGCCCATGGTGGAACGGGTCTGGAACGTATTGCCGCAACTACATGTCACGGTGATTTCCTGATAATTGGGATGAATATCTGCTTTCATGGCATGTGTCCTTGAGCTGTGTCCGCCCGGCATGATTGGAGCGGAAAGCCGGGTATTATCCTCTAGTCTGAAGGGGGATGCAACATACGTTCGGTGGAAAGAATTGCGATGAATCTCTGCTAGACCCGCCGCATCGAATCGAAGAAATCCGCATTGTTTTTTGTGGCTTTGATCTTGTCGAGCAGGAATTCCATTGCGTCCATGTCGTCCATCGGGTAGAGCAGTTTGCGCAGCACCCAGATTTTCTGCAATACGTCGGGCTTGATGAGCAGCTCCTCCTTGCGGGTACCGGAGCGATTTACATTGATTGCGGGGTAAATGCGTTTTTCCGCCATGCGCCGGTCGAGATGGATTTCCATATTGCCGGTACCCTTGAATTCCTCATAGATCACATCATCCATGCGCGAGCCGGTGTCGACCAGCGCGGTAGCGATAATGGTAAGCGAGCCGCCTTCTTCGATGTTTCGCGCAGCACCAAAAAAACGTTTGGGACGCTGCAATGCGTTGGCGTCAACGCCACCGGTCAGTACTTTGCCGGAAGCCGGTACCACCGTATTGTATGCGCGTGCCAGTCGTGTAATCGAGTCCAGCAGTATCACTACATCTTTTTTATGCTCTACCAGGCGCTTCGCTTTTTCGATCACCATATCGGCCACTTGCACGTGGCGCACCGCGGGCTCGTCAAAAGTGGAAGAAACCACTTCGCCCCTGACTGAACGAATCATCTCTGTGACTTCTTCAGGGCGCTCATCTATCAGCAATACCATCAGGATAACATCGGGATGATTAGCTGCGATCGCATGGGCAATATGTTGAAGCATGACGGTTTTGCCCGACTTCGGGCTTGCCACCAGCAAGGCGCGTTGTCCTTTGCCAATCGGGGCAATGAGATCGATGATGCGGCTGGTGACGTTTTCTTCGGCTTTGATGTCGCGTTCAAGCAACAATCGTTCGGTGGGGAATAGCGGGGTGAGGTTTTCAAACAGTATCTTGTGCTTGGCCTGTTCCGGCGGCTCGCTATTGACCTTGTCCACCTTGACCAGCGCGAAATAGCGCTCGCCATCCTTGGGAGTGCGAATTTCTCCTTCAATCGAATCGCCGGTATGCAGGTTGAAGCGTCTTATCTGACTGGGAGAGACATAGATGTCATCGGGTCCCGCCAGATATGAAGTATCCGGAGAGCGCAGAAAGCCGAAACCATCCTGCAAAACCTCCAGAGTGCCCTCGCCGAAAATACTTTCGCCCTTGCGCGCCTGGTTTTTCAGTAGCGCGAAAATCAGATCCTGTTTTCGCAGACGGTTGGCGCCGTCTATTTCATTGGCGATAGCCATCTCTACCAGTTCAGTAACATGGAAGTTTTTGAGGTCGGATAAGTGCATTGAATGGAGCTCGTGGGTGAAGAACAGGGACGTAAAGCGTCAGCAAACGTTGGGAAAAACTGATGGGGCCGAACGAGAATTAAGCGGTGAATCTAATCGAACCGGAATCTAATCGGAGCGCTTGGGGAGGCGGATAGTTATCAGATTAGCTGTTTTAGATATGACTGTCAATAAAAGCGGTGAGCTGGGATTTTGATAAAGCGCCAACCTTGGTTGCCTCGATATTACCATTCTTGAACAGCATAAGAGTGGGGATACCGCGAATGCCATATTTTGGTGGCGTAGCCTGATTTTCGTCAATGTTCAGTTTTGCTATTTTCAGCCGGTCTCCATATTCCTTTGCAACCTCATCAAGAATCGGCGCTATCATCTTGCATGGCCCGCACCACTCCGCCCAGTAGTCAACTAGCACAGGCACGGCTGACTGCAATACTTCGGCTTCAAATGTTCCATCGGAAACGTAATGGATATGCTGGCTCATGGGGCTCTCATTCAAGTTGAGTATAATTCGGCTAATGCCCGCGAGGGCAGGGTTGCATTGATGCGACAGATTGGAAAACCAAAACAGTTGAGGTAGGTATGCAAAAATACCAGAAATTATATGTTTTTGCTATGCCGCGCGTCTGATATCCGCGTATTTTTTACTTTTACTATGCTAGCGAAAAAATGTGTGAAAGGGAAGCGTATTTTAAAGGAAATTCGCTACATCGAATTCGTATGATAGTACCTAAAACAGAAAATGGAGTAAAAGTGTTGCGTAATACCCCCGGTTCCGTGCTGCAAAATCGGCCATCATAAAGTTTTTCCCCATGAATCCCTTAGTGTTACCGCACGATTGAATACCGGCTTTCCCGATTTTGTATCCTTGAGGTCCACGATGAAATAACCGTGGCGCTCGAATTGGAAGCGATCCTCCGGTTGAGCCCGAGTGAGTGATGGCTCCACATGAGCGGTGATAATTTTCTTCGAATGTGGATTTAGGGACGCCTTGTAGTCCTGCCCGCCCGCGTCAGGATGGGCATGGCTAAACAAACGGTCATAAAGCCGCACTTCGGCCTGGTGGGCGTAGTTCGCCGAGAGCCAATGAATATTACCCTTGATCTTACGTTTGTCGGCTCCCGCCGTCCCGCTCTTGCTGCCCGGATCATAGGTACAGTGAATTTCCACGACTTCCCCGTTGGCGTCTTTCACGACCTCGACACACTTTACGATATACGCATAACGCAACCTGACTTCCGCGCCGGGCGAAAGACGGAAGTAGCCCTTGGAGGGGGTTTCCATGAAATCGCTGCGTTCGATATAGAGTACTTTCGACAGGGGCAAAATGCGATTGCCCAGCTCCGGCTTTTGCGGATGGTTGGGAGCGAGGCAGTCCTCTTCTCGATTTTCCGGATAATTATCGATAACGACCTTCAATGGCTCCAGAACGGCCACACGCCGGTGGGCACGTTCGTTCAGGTCTTCGCGTAGGCAGTCTTCCAGTACGTTCATGTCTATCCATGAATCGGCTTTGCTGACACCGATGCGTTCGGCAAAAAGGCGGATGGATTCTGGCGTGTAGCCCCTGCGCCGGACTCCGGCCAGCGTATTCATGCGTGGATCATCCCAGCCATCGACGAAATCGCCCTCAACCAATTCGTTCAGCTTGCGCTTGCTCATGACAGTATAGGTGAGATTCAACCGTGCAAATTCGATCTGCTGGGGGTGGCAGCGAACAATGTCCGCCAATTGATTCAATGTCCAGTCGTAGAGCGGACGGTGATCCTCGAATTCCAGTGTGCAAAGGGAGTGGGTGATTTTCTCCAGCGCATCGGAAATGCAATGCGTGTAGTCGTACATTGGGTAAATACACCATTTATTGCCCGTACGGTGATGATAAGCATGACGGATACGGTATATGACGGGGTCGCGCAGATTAATGTTGGGAGAAGTCATGTCGATCTTGGCGCGCAGAACGTGAGCGCCGTCAGGAAACTCTCCCGATTTCATGCGACGGAACAGGTCAAGATTTTCGTCGATAGAGCGTTCGCGGTAGGGGCTGTTCTCGCCCGCCTCGATTAACGTGCCGCGCAACGCGCGGATTTCCTCGGCAGTGAGGCTGTCCACGTATGCTTTCCCCTGTTTGATGAGGTACTCGGCAAACTCGTATAATTTATCGAAATAGTCGGAAGCATAATGAAGGTGCTCGCCCCAATCAAAACCAAGCCATCTCACCGATTCAAGTATTGAATCGACATATTCCTGTTCTTCTTTTTCGGGATTTGTGTCATCGAAGCGCAGATGGCAAATGCCGTTATAATCGCGGGCAAGGCCAAAATTGAGGCAAATGCTTTTGGCATGGCCAATGTGCAGATAGCCGTTGGGTTCAGGTGGAAAACGGGTTTCCACGCGCCCATTCCATTTGCCGGACTGGTTGTCTTCCTCGATGATGCTGCGGATAAAGTTGGAAGCGGTTGGCGCGTTGGAACCAGTTGCAGGGTTTTCTTTCAAGTTAGCCTCTCCAGATGTTATTCGTTATGCTTAGCTGCGATTCGCCTTATTATAGTGGCAATAGTGTATCAGGCTAAATCCGGTAAAATGCCGCGCGCCGGGTGAACAGTATGAGCTGTAGCATGGGCCAATGTATTTGCACTACACTGAATAACATGAAGCCGCTTGCTTTTTCCATTTTGCGTCTATTGAGTGCTAACGAATTCCTGTCGGGCGCAACCATTGCGCAGACTCTGGGGGTCTCGCGCGCGAGCGTGTCCAATGCACTTCGAGACATGGATGAAGTCGGTTTGACAGTGCATAAAGTTCAGGGGCGCGGCTATCGCCTGCTCGATCCGGTGCAATGGCTGGGGAAGGATATCATCCTGAAGCATTTGGGCGACGAGGCGAACAAATTTAATCTTGCCGTGCTGGATACGATCGATTCAACCAATAGCTTTTTGCTGCGGGAAACCGCAAACGGATCGGATTCAGGCAACCTCAGAATTCACGCGGCGGCTGCGGAGCTGCAAACGGTCGGACGCGGTCGGCGCGGCCGGCAATGGCATTCCGGTCTCGGGGACGGCCTTGCCTTTTCTCTATCATGGCGATTCCAGCAGGGAGCGGGTTTTCTGTCCGGTTTGAGCCTGGCGATTGGGGTGGCAATCATACGTGCGCTCGAAGCTTCCGGAATCGAAGGAGCGGTGTTGAAGTGGCCGAACGATGTGATGTTCAACTTTTGCAAACTGGCGGGCATATTGATCGAATTGCAAGGAGACATGCTTGGCCCAACCGTTGCGGTGATCGGGGTCGGCATGAACCTGAAATTGTCCAGTAATGTGCAGGCGCGCATAGACCAGGGTGCAACAGACGTGTTTTCCATTAGCGGCGACATGCCTGACCGTAATAAATTGCTGGCTGCGCTACTGATTAATCTTGCATCGGCATTAAGGGAATTTGAGCAAAAAGGCTTTGCGCCCTTCAAGGGCGAATGGATGGACCGTCATGCTTGCGCTAGCAAAGCAGTCATACTCAGGTTGGCGGACGGCTCAGGCCAGCAGGGCATGGTGTCCGGGGTGGCGGATGACGGATCGCTGCTGCTACAAACCGCAGCGGGTATTCGCAGTTACAGCGGCGGCGAGATCACCTTGTGCAGGATGGCGTGAATGAAGCCGCTTTTACTCGCGATTGATTCAGGCAACACCCAGGTTAAGTGGGGGTTGCATGACGGACGCAACTGGCTGAAACAAGGGACAGTGATCCAGGGAAAAAAGGCATTGCTGGAGCGGGAATGGTGGGATTTACGGGAGCCGTCTCGTGTAGTGATATCCAACGTCGCCGGTACGCAGATTGCAGCCGATCTGTCCGAGGTATTTACGCGATGGAAAGCCGAGCCGCAATGGATCACCGCTGTTGCGTACCAGTGTGGCGTGCGCAATTACTACACACACCCGGCACAGCTTGGCAGCGACCGCTGGGCAGCGCTGATTGCAGCATGGGGATTGCAGGGGCAGGGTTGTCTTGTGGTGGATGCGGGTACCGCCATGACAGTTGACGCGCTCTCTGACACTGGAGAATTTCTTGGGGGAATCATCACCCCCGGTATTGATCTGATGTTGAGAATACCGATAGGAGACATCGCACCCCTGGAACCCGCGGATGGAAAATTTTGCGATTATCCTGATAATACGGCTGACGCCATATACAGCGGAGCAGTGCAGGCAATGGCGGGTGCTGTCGAGCGCATGGCCGCGCTGCTTGCCAGCACGCTAGGCCATATGCCCGACTGTATCCTCAGCGGTGGCGCGGCGCAGCAGTTGCAACCTCAGCTTAATATAAATGCCAAAGTGATGGATAATCTGGTATTGGAAGGCCTGCTGGCTATTGCCCGGGAGAATTCGGAAACACTGCTGTAGACGGGTTTTTTCGAAATACAGCAATGGAATTTTATTTTTTTCCTGTACGTTTACGGATCTGGGTTGGAATATGTCGCTTTTTCAGCATGCGGTCTTTTATACCACTGTCAATCAAATACGCGACTTACCCCCGCCTGACGGGGTGGAAATAGCGTTTGCCGGCCGATCCAATGCCGGCAAGTCCAGTGCTATCAACTCGCTGGCCAATCGCGGCCGTCTTGCTTTTGTCAGCAAAACGCCGGGGCGCACTCAACATCTGAATTTTTTTCAACTGGGAAACGGTCGTTTTCTGGTCGATCTTCCGGGTTATGGTTATGCGAAAGTACCATTCGAAGTGCGCCAGCATTGGGAGCATCTGCTTAGCACTTATCTACAGACGCGGGAATCCCTGCACGGTATGGTGCTTATCATGGATGTGCGGCACCCTTTGACCCCGCTTGACCGGCAAATGCTGACCTGGTTCGGGTCAACAGGAAAACCAGTGCATGTGCTGCTCACGAAATCGGATAAGCTTGCCAGACAGCATGCGCAGAAGGTTCTCAAGGATGTGCTGGCTTTTTTGCGTGAAACTTATCCGCAATGCAGCGTACAATTATTTTCCAGTTTCACCAAGGAAGGTGTCGAAGAGGCCACAGCCTTGCTTGGCAAGTGGCTGGAAGGGGAAGGATTGGAAAGGGACCTGGTTCACGAACCAAATGCGGTTCCCAGACAAAATGGCAAGGTGAAAATAAAGGACCCCCGGTTAAAGGGAATAAAAACCGGGGGCAAAACAAACCCGCTCAGGGGAGGAAAAGCGGGAGAGACACAAGCACTAACAAAAACAAAAATAAAAAACCCCCGGTTAAAGGGGAATAAAACCGGGGGCAAACTACCTTAATAGGGATTAAGGTACCCGCTCAGGGAGGAAAAGCGGGAGACAAATAAACAACGTCTGCAAGTAAGATATAAAATTTGCCAACAAGTTCCCAAATTTTAATTTTTATCGATTTTTTTTCTTTTTAAGGTCGGTTCATGCCAGCTTTAAGCCAATTTCCACAGAACAGGATGCGCCGCATGCGCCGCGATGGGTTTTCGCGCCGCCTGATGCGCGAGAATCATTTGTATTCGGACGACCTGATTTATCCGGTATTTGTGCTGGACGGAAAAAAACGGGAGGAAGCAGTCTCCTCAATGCCGGGTGTTGTGCGTCAAAGCCTGGACGTGCTGCTGTATCAGGCTGAGAAATGCCTGCAGCTCGGTATACCGGCTCTTGCAATCTTCCCGGTTATCGAGTCCGACCTGAAAAATCTTACTGCATCTGAGGCAATCAACCCCACGGGACTTGTACCACGCGTAGTAAGCGAACTGAAGAGCCGGTTTCCCGAGCTTGGCATTATTACCGATATCGCGCTCGACCCCTACACGAGTCATGGTCAGGATGGCCTGATTGACGCCAACGGGTATGTGATGAACGATGAAACGGTGGGGATGCTGGCGCAACAGTCGCTTGTGCATGCCCAAGCCGGTGCCGACGTGGTGGCGCCATCCGATATGATGGACGGGCGCATCGCAGCAATTCGCGGCGCGCTGGAGGACAAAAAGTACATTCATACTCGCATTCTTGCTTACTCGGCGAAATATGCTTCGAGTTTTTACGGCCCTTTTCGCGATGCAGTGGGTTCCGCTGCCAATCTGGGTACAGGAAATAAATATACGTATCAGATGGACCCAGGTAATTCGGACGAGGCACTGCGGGAAGTAGGGCTGGATTTGGAAGAAGGCGCCGATATGGTGATGATAAAGCCCGGCTTGCCTTATCTCGATATTGTGCGGCGCGTCAAAGAGCGGTTCGGTGCACCGACGTTTGTCTATCAGGTAAGCGGTGAATATGCCATGCTCAAGGCCGCTGCGCAAAATGGCTGGCTTGATGAAAAAGCTTGCGTTCTTGAAGCATTGCTGGCCTTCAAGCGTGCGGGTGCGGATGGCATTCTGACTTATTATGCCCTGGATGTAGCGGAGTGGCTAAAGCAGGAAAAGGAAGGGCAGGAAAAATAGGAAGGGAGAAAAAACAGGAAGACATGGGGGACCCATCATGATTCTACTGCGAGAATAACTCTTTTATTATGTCTATCGCCTGATCTGCAGGTGTCTCCACCTTCTCCTCGGCCTCGGGCGGTAACTGCTCCTCAAGAAAATATTCGGTCAGCGTACCGTCGGCTTCCCTCAAACCGGTTTCGGGGTTGATTTTGGCCGTCGTGATACCCGCGGGGGGCGTATAGGTTGCCACCGGGGTACCTTTCAGTACCTTTCCCATATAACTCATCCACATCGGCAAGGCAGCGTGGCCTCCGGTTTCGTTGTTTCCCAATGATTTCGGATTGTCGAAGCCAATCCAGGCAATGGCGACCAGATCAGCCTGATAGCCGCAAAACCATGCATCGACGTAATTGCTGGTGGTGCCGGTTTTTCCGGCCAGATCGGTACGGCCCAACTGCTTTGCTCTGGTGGCGGTTCCTCGCTGCACCACATCCTGCATCATGCTGGTCATAAGAAACGCATTACGCGGGTCTATGATCTGCTTGGCACTTTCGCCTGCCACTGCGGGTTGTGATTGTTCCAGTACATTGCCTTTCACATCTTCTATGCGTTGAATGAAGTAGGGTGATACGCGAAACCCGCCATTGGCGAACGCTGCATAACCCACCGCCATCTGTAGCGGGGTCACCGATCCGGCGCCCAGTGCCATCGGCAGGTAGGCCGGGTGCTGCTTGGGGTCGAAACCGAAGCGGGCGACGTAATCCTGCGCATATTGAACGTCGATGGCCTGAAGAATGCGGATGGACACCAGATTCTTGGACTTGGCAAGCGCCTGGCGCATGCGCACTGGTCCCTCATAGCTTCCCTCAAAATTTCGAGGGTCCCACTGATCACTGCCCGTCTCCTCCGCGGTAAAGGAAAGCGGCGCATCGTTGATGACGGTTGCAGGCGTAAAACCCTTTTCCAGCGAGGCGGAATAAATGAACGGTTTGAAACTGGAACCGGGCTGACGCCAGGCCTGCATAACGTGGTTGAATTGACTGCGGTTGAAGTCAAATCCCCCTACCATTGCGCGAATTGCGCCGTCTCCTGGATTTATGGCAATTAGCGACGCCTCGACCTGAGGAAGCTGTACAATTTGCCATGCGCCTTTTTCACTCTTCCGTATACGGATTAACGAGCCTGGGCGAATAAGCTGCTGGCCGGCGCCAGCTTTGCCGGAAAGGAATTTTTGGGCGAACTTGAGGCCATCACCGCTAATCTCGATAATTTCTCCGCCCTTGCGATACGCCTTGACCAGCTTCGGATCGACAGCCAGCGCGACCGCAGCAAGAATATCATCGCTATCGGATACCTCCTGCAGCGCATCTTCCAGTATCTCCTCCCGCTCCAGATCATTTTCCGGCAACTTGATCGCTGCCTCCGGGCCGCGATATCCGTGGCGTCTGTCATAGTCCACCACGCCCTGCCGCACTGCCTTATATGCTGCTTCCTGATCGAGTCGCCGCACCGTGGTATAGACCTTAAAGCCTTTCGTGTAGGTATCTTCGTTATAGCGTTCATATACGGCCTGGCGCGCCATTTCCGCAACGTAGTCGGCGCGTACGAGGTATTCCTGCGATTCGCGCTTGACCTGCATCGGCTGTTTTTCCGCTGCCTTGAACTCCGGGTCGGTGATATAGCCCAGGTCGTGCATGCGCCGGAGCACATAGAGTTGCCGTGCTTTGGCCCGCTTGAGATTGACCACCGGATTAAAGCGCGAGGGTGCTTTGGGAAGGCCTGCAAGCATCGCGGCTTCGGCGAGGTTGATATCCTGCAGCGGCTTGCCAAAATAAACCTCAGAGGCAGCGGCAAAGCCATAAGCGCGCTGTCCGAGATAAATCTGGTTGAAGTAGAGTTCGAGAATTTCGTCCTTGCTCAAGCTGTGTTCAATCTTGAAAGCGAGCAAAGCCTCGCTGAATTTTCGAGTCAGCGTCTTTTCCTTGGTGAGGAAGAAATTCCGCGCAACCTGCATCGTAATGGTGCTTGCACCTTGCCGTACGCCGCCGGAAGTGAAATTGGAATAGGCGGCGCGCAATATGCCAAGATAATCAACTCCCCCATGATGATAGAACCGGTCATCCTCGGCGGCGACAATGGCTTGTTTAAGACGCTCCGGCGCGGCACTTATTTTGACTACCCTGCGTCGTTCTTCGCCAAATTCGCCGATCAGGACGCCTTCTGCGCTGTAGACCCGTAGCGGAATTTTCGGGCGATAGTCGGTCAACGCTTCCAGCGACGGCAGTGTGGGAATCGTAACCAGCGCCGCAAAACCGATCAGCAAGACGCCGATGAGACCCATCGCGGAAATTGCGGCAAGCGGGTAAACCCACCAACGCCAATGCGTTAGCATGTGAGAGGATTTTCGAAAAAAGGGTTCAAAATGAACATATGCAATTATACGGAGAATATTGCGTTGAACGCCATGCGAGGGAATACGCTGCCGAGATTGCTGGCAGCAAAATTGAAGTGGTTGTCAAAAAGCGTGAAGGCCGGATTCTGTCTGTTTATGATGTAAAGAAAAATACTGCCGGGTTTTTAGTCACGGCGACCAGTACGATATAAAGAAAGACCAGTTGAGCTGCAACCCATGCGGAGATTCTTGTTTTACGCGTCTTTCCGAATTTCAACGCCATCATGCCGAGACCGATGTAAACCAGCAGACCCACGACTTTGGCGCCGAGCCATGAATCATGTAGCGGATCCTGCTGAATCCTGATGGCCAGTGCAATGGCGCTCATCAGCAATACGGTATCCACGACGTGTGGCGTAACTTTTATCCAACGCCGTTGCAGGGCCGCGGAGCCCTGCATCTTCCAGGCACTGCGCAAAGAAAACAACAGGTAGCTGATTATAACGCTCGTGACATGGATCATTTTCAGAGCAGCATAACTCATGCTTATTCTCCCTGCAGCATCCAGCCGTGGCTGCCGGCCACTGCACCAGCAATGGTGACGAGGCTCAAGCTCAATAGTATCCAGTGCATGCGGTGAGCCAGCGCAAAACGCTTCGCTGGGTCGCTCGGTGCCGTGTTTGCGGGCTGCTTGCGCAGCACCAATGGTTCCACGACAAACAGCATCAGGGTAAAGATCAGCCATACGAGAACCATGGCGTGCATCCACCAGAAGCGCAGTTCGGTGAAACGGCTCCATGCATCGAGGATATGCACCATGTAGAAGCCGCTCAAGCCGACGATCAGCGTGGTTACGCGCGCCTGGGGAGCGAAGCGGCTTTCGATACGGCCGAAGAATTCTGTTCGTTCGGCCGCTGATTTTAATTGTGCCATGGCGGGAAACAGCACAATGGTGACCATTGCTACGCCGCCGATCCATAACACGATCCCCAGCACATGCAGTACCCTGGCAAATGCGAATTCGTTCATGATCCCCTCTGATGCTGGTGCTTGAAGCTGTTATGCAGGGATATTTCCAATGCATTACCGCAATTCATCGAAGCCATCCAAGTAACAGAAATTTTTTTCATACTCATCATGGCTGCTCTCAAGCAAGCCGACTGCCTTTTCTTCCATGAATATCAGCGCCGACGAGCAATCTCACACTTATTGACATACAGGGCCCTCCGATACTTGTGTTTGAGTTTGGCAGGCTGATCGCGAAAATGTTCCAGCAAGTTACAGATAAAGGTGCCGGCCGAATATCAACGTTTCCGTAGAAAATCTTTGCCGAATGCTTTTCGGTAAGGCGGTCGACACCGCTCACGAAACACATTCTTCCATTCGGTTTGTGAAACCATTCCCAACCGGCCGCAGCGCTAACCCATCGCTACACTGATAACTAATATTAGTAATCGGGGATACACCCAGTCAGGGGCAAAGTTCAATCAGCATTAATCCAGTGCCTCGGCATCGAAAGCGTCGCAGCCGGCCAAGTCGGATTCGCCGCAGGTGGGAAGCTGCCGTGAGAGATCGCGCAAAGCCGTGCGCAAGCCTTCTTCCAGGACAGGATGGTAAAACGGCAGTCGCAGCATATCATGCACGGTGAGCGAACGCCCCAGGGCTAATGCCAGCAAATGTGCCATATGCTCCGCAGCGGGCGCGCACATTTCGGCGCCAAGCAGACGGCCGCTTTCCGGTTCGGCATAAATGCGCAGGATGCCCTTGTTGCGCTGACCCGCAACGGCGCGGCCCTGGTGTTTGAACTGCACTTCTCCCGTCAGCGTTTTGTCCCCGTCGAGCGAGTTGAAGGGTCTGCCTACAGTTACGATACCGGGGTCTGCAAAAACTATCGCAAGCGGAGTGCGGCGGGGGAAACGGGACGGCGTAGGGCATGTGGCGTTGATTCCTGCAATGTGCCCGTCATCGGCCGCCTCATGCAGTAACGGTGTATGATCATTGATATCGCCCGCCATGAAAATAGGGAGATCAGCTATTTGCATAGTATGGGGATTGACCGGCGGCAAACCGTGCGCATCGAGTTCGATACCTAATGTTTCGAGCCCGAGGCCGTCAATATTAGGCTGACGGCCGAGGCTGACGAGAACGCTGTCAACCACGATTCCTTTAACATTGGTACGTACTTGCATCCCGCCATCGACTACGTCCAGATCAGCCTTTTCTCCCAGATACAAGGGGAATTCATGGTTCAGAAGATCTGTCGCGACGGTATTCACGTGCGGATCGCTCAATCCCCCAATAGTGGAGCGCTCACCAAACGCCACCACATCCACCCCGAGCCGGGACAGCGCCTGGGCCATCTCGACCCCGATGGGGCCAAGGCCTACTACGGCCATGCGGGAAGGCAGGGTTTTCTGCTCGAATAACGTGTCCGTGGTGAGCAATTTCTCGCCGAATGCGCGCCAGGGCGCAGGCACAACCGGGCGTGACCCCGTGGCAATGATGATGTTGTGCGCGCGGAGTTCCTTGCCGTTTACTTCCAGTCTCCCTGTCCCGAGCAGGCGAGCGCGGCCGGAAATCGCGCGGTCGCCCAGCGCTTCGGTAGTTTTCAATGTGCTGGCAACGAATTGGTCGCGCAGTCGGCGTACACGCCGCAGCGCAGCGGCAATATCGAGTGTTAGCGAGCCCGCGCCCCGGATACCGAATTCTTCAAACGTGTTGCGGCGGTGAAAAGCATTCGCTGCTTCGATTAAAGTCTTGGATGGCATGCAGCCCACCCGGGCACAGACTGTCCCCCATGGCCCGTCGTTGATGAGGAGGAAATTTCCTGTCCTTTTTTTTACTTCCCGCAACGCAGCCAGGCCTGCGGTGCCGGCCCCGATAATAATGACATCAAATGTTCCATTCATGACATTTCTCCGGAGATGTGTTTGTACGGAATACCTGGATGAGCAAGCAACTAGAGTCTGTCGCTACAAACACTAGAGTCTGTCGCTGCAAACATTGGATCAATCAGCTAAGCAGCAATGTGCAAATTTTCGCAGTGCTGCAAAAACTTGCAACGTTATGTGACTCCGAGACGGGAGTAAGGAACCGGAGAATATCCCCGCCGCAATCCGCTGATGTTCTTAGAATTACTGTCTGTCATGCAGAGGTAAGGCGGCCGCGTAGGATGCCGCGTTATGTGTCGGTGCTGACAACGCTTCTGGCTCAGCCTGATCAGAGCCGTTATTCATCGTTTTAGGCTTGGGTCGCGCGGCGAGCCACTCGCGAGAAATTTTTTGTGCTTGCGCAAGTTGTTTGGTGCTGAGAGAGCGCATGACTTCATCCCGAACCGTCACAGCTTCCTGGACGCCTGCAGCTGCCGCCAGATTTAGCCACACGTAACTCTGCACCTGATCAACAGCAAGACCATATCCGGTGCGATAGATGAGGCCCAGCTCATACTGTGCAAGCCCATAGCCTTGTTCCGCCGACAATTTAATCCATTTCGCAGCCTCTGCGAAATCCTGAAGAGCGCCATTTCCTGTCAGGTACAACAGGCCGAGTTTGTACTGCGCATCGCTATCCCCATTTTCCGCATTCTCCTGATACAGTCGCACTGCAAAGCGGTGATCGTCGGTGGCACTTTGCTGCGGAGAAGGGGTTGGCTTTGTCCCGGGACTTGATTGCGCGTTGCTGGAAGATTTGACGTCAGTTGTCGTCGTGTTTAAATGGTCTCCCTGGTTGCCTGCAAGTTTGCCAACGCTGGAAGCGGCGGGTTTCTCCGGCTCTATTTCTGATACTGGCGCGACGTACTGCTCAGCCATGTTCTGTTCTATGATCAGCCAGACCATTACGACCAGTAGCACACTGATGGTCAGGGCGCCTCCCAAGGCAAGATAGGCATTCGGATTTCTCACCCAGAAGCGTTCTCTGCATTCACGGCAGCGTATTGGCCGGAGAAACAGCATGGAGATGGTGCGTTCGCCCGGCCGCACACGAGAGCTGTGCGTTTTCTCACTCCCGCACTTGATGCATTTCGCGTACATAGTATCCGGTATCGTTGCTGTTCTGCTTTAAAAGCATTTTTTTGTAATTTTCCACACAGTCTAAGTATTGGCCGGCTGAGCGTCAACCCGACCGGCGCGCGCCGGGAGAATTTACCGCGCAATTCGGGCCACGGGGTTTCCTATTCCGCTGGCTTGAAGCCGGGTCTGAAAAGATGCGCCCCAGCCAATATAGTCCAGATACGGTGGCCACAGCATCAAGTGATGATACCGACGACTGGAATACCCGTCCTAGATTCCCGCGCCGCCATCAAATACTTCATTGCGTATCTGCGCCTGCGAGATAATGCTGCGGGGAGGAACGCTGCGCGTGAGCCACACATTGCCACCGATAGTCGAACCACGTCCGATGGTAATGCGTCCAAGAATGGTGGCGCCAGCGTAAATGACGACATCATCCTCGACAATGGGATGCCGTATATTGCCTTTTACCAGGGCCCCATGCTCATCCACCGGGAACCGCTTGGCGCCGAGCGTCACTGCCTGATACAAGCGCACGTGCTCGCCAATGATAGCGGTTTCGCCGATGACTACGCCAGTGCCGTGATCAATAAAAAAACTGCCGCCAATGCTTGCCCCCGGATGGATCTCGATACCGGTGGCGGAATGGGCAATTTCGGATATCATCCGCGCAATCAGTGGCGCGCCCAGACAATGCAATTCGTGGGCGAGCCGATAATGCGTAATGGCTGTTATTCCCGGATAACAGACGAGGACTTCGTCGATGCTTCGGGCAGCCGGATCCCCCTCGTAAGCGGCCTGAATGTCGCTTTCCAGCAGGGTGCGTATATGCGGCAATCGTTGCGCAAATGCCTGGGTAATGGCACCAGCCTGCTCCCGATCCGCAGTGCCCGGGGTTTCGATGCCGGATGTAAAGCGCAATTCACGCCGCACTTGCACCAGTAATTCGCGAAGTGTTACATCCAGCGTATGTCCCACGTAATAATCGACGCTCTCATTGGTGAGCTCCGGTAAACCCAGACGGTTGGGAAACAATACGGCGCTCAATCCGTCGGCGATCGCGACCAATACCTTGCGCGAAGGGAGCTTGGGCGGTCTATCGCGTCTTTGCCGGTTTTCCAGCGATTTCACACGCAATGCGCGTAACTCGGCAACAACCGAATCGATTTCCAGCCCTTTTCCTTTCAATGATGAGTGTCCCATTTTTTTTAATTTTGTCATCATTGCACCGGTTCTTGAGCGTCAAACACGTCCTCGAAGAGGATGGAGCTCAAGTAACGTTCCCCCGAATCCGGCAGAATGACGACAATCGTTTTGCCGGCGTTTTCAGGACGCTTGGCATAACGCACTGCCACTGCCACAGCAGCCCCGCATGAGATCCCCGAGATAATACCTTCTTCGCGTGCGAGGCGCCGCGCATACCGTATTGCGTCGTCATTACTGACCTGTTCGATATCATCCACCAGCGACAGGTCCAAATTTTCCGGAACGAACCCTGCCCCGATACCAGGGATCTTGTGCGGGCCGGGTCTCAGCGGTTCGCCTGCGCGTTGCTGGGCGAGTACGGGGCTCGCGGACGGTTCAACAGCGACTGAAACGATCGCTTTTCCTTTCGTCGTTTTAATGTAGCGCGAAACACCTGTTATGGTACCGCCTGTACCTACACCGGAAACAAAAATATCGATCGCGCCATCAGTATCGTTCCAGATTTCCGGACCAGTGGTGCTGTGGTGGATGGCCGGGTTGGCCGGGTTGGAAAATTGCTGAAGCAACACGTACCGGTCAGGATCGGAAGCGACAATTTCTTCAGCTTTCGCCACCGCGCCTTTCATCCCGCGCGCACCTTCTGTCAGGGTCAATTTTGCGCCATAGGCCACAAGCAGTTTTCGGCGCTCCAGCCCCATGGTTTCCGGCATGGTCAAGGTCAATGGTATGCCGCGAGCGGCTGCCACAGACGCCAGGGCAACGCCCGTATTGCCGCTGGTAGGTTCCACCAGTTCTTTTCCAGGCTGGAGCAATCCGCGATATTCCGCATCCTCGATCATTGCCGTGCCAATTCGACATTTTACAGAATAGGCAGGATTACGTCCCTCGATCTTGGCAAGCACCGTTGCCGGCGCACCGTCGGTGATGCGGTTGAGCCGGACCAGCGGAGTATGGCCGACGGACTGTGAACTATCTTTGAACCAATGCGACATTCTGGTGCTTCCTTCTGTATGAATTATCGCGCCCTTCCGTATGAATTATCGTGTTCGATTGCCGAGTATAAGAAGTATACGGAATCAACCTCTGGGCACGTATCCGTATTTTAAGAAAAGGTTCTTTGGCCCGAGATGATCGCGGAGAGCTATGGCAACCCCACGCTATTGTTGAGTCCTCGACTCAGGCGCTCAAAACAGTGAGCGCCTGATTTTATCGCAACCCGAGTGGCGGTGGCAGGTATGTAGCGGTCTCGGGGAAAGTTTGTTGTCAGGCTCCCAGGAAAGTGGAAACAAGGGAATGAACGATATGCGCCTCATTCTCACTCTCCGCGCGTTGCTCGCACATAACGAGGAAGCCGCGGCGGACCCTGCTGAGCAACGCCGGGAGTTATTCAGGTCTCTAGCAGGTGCCACAGTGCCCCGTGCAGGTCTCTTAGCCCATCTGAAGAAGCTACCGGCGGGGAAATTGCTCAGACTGGATTATAATGGGGCCCCGTCACGTATCGACATATTGTGAAGCTCATCCGCAAGGCAGAGTGTGAATTTTATTGATCTCCCGGCAGTCAAGGTTGCTCAGGGCACGGTGCGTTTGCCTGGCTCCAAGAGTATTTCCAATCGAATTCTGTTGCTTGCCGCGTTGTCCCATGGCGCCACAGACATACGCGATTTGCTTATTTCCGATGACACGGAACGAATGCTGGAAGCGCTTAAGACTTTAGGTGTGCCCATCGTTCAGATCAGTGAAAATCATTATCGTGTGCAGGGTGTGGGTGGACAGTTTCCCTTGCGTTTCCCGATCGGCGAAGCCGATTTATTTCTGGGCAACGCGGGCACCGCTTTCCGTCCATTGACCGCCGTGCTGGCGCTATCTCATGGATATTACCGGTTGTCCGGTGTGCCACGTATGCACGAGCGTCCCATCGGCGATCTGGTGGATGCGCTACGGCAGTTGGGCGCCGATATCACCTATCTCGGCAAGGAAGGGTTCCCGCCGCTTCAAATCAAGCCTGCTGGAAGTGGGGCAAAAGAGATAACCGTAAAAGGCGATGTATCGAGCCAGTTCCTGACCGGTTTGCTGATGGCGTTGCCTTTATTTGCGTCAGGTTCTTCTGGTGAAACGGCGGCGATAACGGTGATGGGGGAATTGATTTCGCGGCCTTACATTGAGCTGACGCTTGCATTGATGGCCCGTTTCGGCGTTCAAGTGGAGCGCGAGGAATGGCGGCGCTTCATTATGCGTCCAGATCAGCATTATGGCAGTCCGGGCGAGATATTCGTGGAGGGCGATGCATCCTCTGCTTCTTATTTCCTTGCCGCGGGTGCTATCGGTGCCGGTCCGGTACGAGTGGAAGGCATAGGGCATGACAGCCTTCAGGGAGATGTTCGTTTTGCTGAAGCACTGGAAGAAATGGGTGCGAAGATCAGGATGGGCGATAACTGGATCGAGGCGAGCGCACCTGAACGTGATTATCTGCGGGCAATTGATATGGACTGCAATCATATCCCGGATGCCGCAATGACACTTGCGGTGGCCGCGTTGTTTGCCAGCGGCGCCACCACGCTCAGGAATATCGCAAGCTGGCGGGTGAAGGAAACCGACCGCCTTGAGGCAATGGCGAATGAGTTGCGCAAGTTGGGCGCCGATGTGGAGGAGGGTGCAGATTTTCTGCGCATCACACCGCCCGCGAGGGGCCTTACCGCGCACGCGGTGATTGATACGTATGACGATCACAGGATGGCCATGTGCTTCTCTCTGGCGTCATTTGGCGCGCCTGTGCGTATCAATGATCCCGGTTGCGTAACGAAGACTTTTCCCGATTATTTCGAGAAGTTCGCGTCAATAATTCGTACCGACCGGGGCGAATCTCCAGTTGAAATTTATTGAGGTATTTTTCATGAATACTAATCACATTCCGGTGATCACGATCGATGGTCCCTCTGCCTCCGGCAAGGGTACCGTGGCGCAAAAGGTGGCGGCAAAGCTGGGGTTTCATTATCTCGACAGCGGCGCGCTCTATCGACTGGTGGCACTGGCGGCAATGCGGTCGGAAGTCGATCTGGGTGATGAAAAGACACTAAGTGAAGTCGCTGCACGGCTCAATGTCGTCTTTAAAGATACAGAAATTCGAATGGGCGATGAAAATGTGGCCGACGCGATTCGCTCGGAAGCATGCGGTAACTCGGCTTCCAGAATAGCTGCATATCCGCTGGTCAGAACGGCGCTATTAGCCCGGCAGCGCGCATTTTGCCAGCTTCCGGGCCTTGTGGCGGACGGGCGGGACATGGGGTCGGTGGTTTTTCCTGAAGCCGCTCTTAAAATATTTCTTACCGCAAGTGCCGAAACTCGCGCGGAAAGGCGGCATAAGCAGTTGATGGAAAAAGGGGTAGATGCTAATATTGCCACCCTTTTGCAGGATATACGGGAACGCGATGCCCGTGATTGCAATCGCAGCGTGGCACCGTTGCAATTAGGCGCAGATACGAATTTATTGGACACAACTTCGCTCGACATCACTCAGGCGGTAAATTGCGTACTCCAGCAGTATGCTGAGATTTGTGCAAAAGGGCATGTTTGAAAAATCGAAGATGCAGCCTGTTGATCCGCCCGATGGCTGGTCCTGGTTGGTCTTAAACCAGACTTAATCGGTCTTGATCATCGTCCAGGGTGGTCGGAAGTGATAAAGCGCGAACGAGAAATGCCGGTGCTCCCGTCGTCGTGATACGATATCGGCATTTCTGGCCGGCGCGTATATTACAGGCAAAGCGGCTTACTTGTGGCAAAATAGTTTCTTTGGAATCAGGAAACGCCAGTTGAAATAGATAGTTCAGGACAGTTAATACAATAGCATGCGTGTGCTGCCTCATCGCCCTCTTGCCCGAAGCGGAAAGAAGACGGTGTTATCAGGCAGTTATGACTAACCTTTAACCCCGTCAGAATTCATTTTTTGATGGGATCCCAAATCAGGTGTTTTTATAATGGCCACTGCTTCCCCCGCTGTAGATTCTTCCGAAAGTTTTGCAGCGTTATTTGAAGAAAGTCTTTCCCGCCAGGAAATGCGTGTCGGTGAAGTCATCACCGCTCAGGTTGTTCGTGTTGATTACAACATTGTGGTTGTAAACGCTGGACTGAAATCGGAAAGTTTCATTCCTGTCGAAGAATTCAAGAATGACAAAGGCGAAATCGAAGTCAAGCCCGGCGATTTCGTCAGCGTCGCCATCGAAGCCCTTGAAGATGGCTACGGCGAGACCCGCCTGTCGCGCGACAAGGCCAAGCGCCTTACGGCCTGGCATGATCTGGAAGCTGCCATGGAAAGCGGCGCCATTGTGGCCGGCGTGGTAAGTGGCAAGGTCAAGGGCGGCCTCACTGCCATGATTAACGGCATTCGGGCTTTTCTGCCTGGTTCGCTGGTGGATATCCGCCCAGTCAAGGATACAACCCCTTACGAAAACAAGGAGATGGAATTCAAGGTCATCAAACTTGATCGCAAGCGTAACAACGTGGTTGTATCCCGTCGCGCAGTTCTTGAAGAAAGCCAGGGTGCCGATCGACAGACTTTGCTTGCAAATCTGACGGAAGGCGCCGTGGTCAAGGGAATTGTCAAGAATATCACGGACTACGGCGCATTCGTGGATCTGGGCGGCATAGACGGGCTGTTGCATATCACTGACCTGGCGTGGCGTCGGGTGAAACACCCCTCCGAGGTCATCAGCGTTGGCGATGAAGTAACCGCCAAGGTGCTCAAGTTCGATCAGGAGAAGAATCGCGTATCGCTGGGTATGAAGCAACTGAGCGAAGACCCATGGGTAGGACTTTCCCGGCGTTATCCGCCTCATACCCGTTTGTTCGGCAAGGTCAGCAATCTGACGGATTACGGTGCATTTGTCGAGATCGAACAAGGTATTGAAGGACTGGTACATGTGTCTGAAATGGATTGGACCAACAAGAACGTATATCCCTCCAAGATCGTGCAGTTGGGCGATGAAGTGGAAGTGATGATTCTGGAAATCGATGAGGATCGGCGTCGCATTTCGCTCGGCATGAAGCAATGCAAGGTTAATCCGTGGGAAGACTTCGCCATGAATCATCAAAAAGGTGACAAGGTGCGCGGACAAATCAAATCCATCACCGATTTCGGTGTTTTCATCGGCTTGCAAGGCGGCATAGACGGCTTGGTGCATCTGTCCGATCTTTCCTGGAACCAGCCAGGCGAAGAAGCGGTTCGCAACTACAAGAAAGGCGATGAAGTTGAGGCCGTCGTGCTATCCATCGATGTCGAGCGGGAGCGTATTTCGCTGGGCATCAAGCAATTGGAAGGTGATCCATTCAACAGCTTCGTATCGGTAAATGACAAGAACAGCATCGTCAAAGGTACTGTCAAGTCAATTGATGCCAAGGGTGCGGTAATTGCACTGGAGAATGAGGTAGAAGGTTATCTGCGCGCGTCCGAAGTATCGCGCGACAGGGTGGAGGACATTCGTTCGCACTTGAAGGAAGGCGATACGGTTCAGGCGATGATCATTAATGTTGATCGTAAGAACCGGAGCATTAATCTTTCGATCAAGGCCAAGGATACGGCAGAGGAATCTGATACCCTTCAGAAGGTTGCGGCGGATAGCGCTGCCAGCGCGGGAACCACCAGCCTGGGCGCGCTGCTTAAGGCCAAGATGGATGTCAAGAATACTGAACAATAATAAGGGCGACATGACGAAGTCTGAACTGATCTCAAGGCTTGCAGCGCGTTATCCACAATTAGGAGCGAAGGATGCTGAACTTGCGGTCAAGGTGATACTTGATGCCATGGCCAAGAGCTTGTCACAGGGACAGCGCATTGAAATTCGCGGATTCGGCAGCTTCGATCTGAACTACCGGCCGCCGCGTATCGGGCGCAACCCGAAATCGGGAGAGAAGGTTCAGGTTCCCGAAAAGTATGTTCCTCATTTCAAGGCAGGGAAAGAAATGCGCGAACGGGTGGATCAGAAAAGCTAAAAATTCATATAGATGGATAGGTACGAGGCGGCAGGTCGCAGGATCATGCCGCTTTTTTTTCACTTAAGACTGAGGCAACTCGACCTGATAGGGAAGGCGATTGGTGTGTTCCTGTCGAGGTCATGTCCTGGCGTATGTTTGGCCCCTTCTGAAAAGGAATCATGCGTTATCTGAAATGGTTCTTGCGCATCGTGCTGTTTCTGTTGCTGCTCGGCTTTACCGTGAGGAACGCCGAAACGGTGACGCTGCATTATTATTTCGGCTACCAGTGGCATGCGCCGCTGGTATTGATAATATTGTTGTTTTTCGCCGTGGGGGTGGCGGTTGGTGTCGGGTCCTGCCTCGGCAAGATATTCAGGCAACGGCGGGAAATTGCTGCATACAGAAAAAAATATCCCGTACAGGGTGAACATGGATAAACACGGCGGTTATTCAAATACCTGTTTAGCCTTGGTGAAAAGACACTATGAGTGATCCCCGGATTATCGTTGCTCTGGATTTTCCCGCTGCGAAACAGGCATTAGAGCTTACGGCGAAGCTTGACCCAAAGTGGTGCAGGGTAAAAGTGGGCAAGGAGCTTTTTACCGCTGCCGGTCCGCAGTTGGTAGAAAAATTGATGGGGAGAGGATTCGAAGTTTTCCTCGATTTGAAATTTCACGATATTCCCAACACAGTAGCGAATGCGTGCAAGGCTGCAGCCGGCCTGGGTGTATGGATGATGAATATTCACGCCCTCGGGGGGAGAAGAATGCTATCGGCGGCGCGGGAGGCGGTGCCGACTGGCTTGAGCAAGCTAATCGCCGTCACTCTGCTTACCAGCATGGAACGCAGCGACCTGAACGAGATCGGCCTGAATGGCGATCCGCAGGATGTGGTACAGCGTCTGGCCTTGCTTGCGCACGATTGTGGAATGGATGGAGTAGTATGTTCCGCGCTTGAGGCACCGAGCCTCAGGAAAATGATGGGCAAGGATTTTTGCCTGGTCACGCCTGGAATACGCCCGGCTGATGCTTCCCTGAACGAGCAGAAACGGGTGTCAACCCCGCGCCAGGCAATCCAAAATGGTGTGGATTACCTTGTCATTGGCCGACCCGTCACGCAGGCGTGCGACCCGGTATCCATGTTGTGGCGATTGAATGAGGAAATCGAAGGAACGAAGAATGAGCAGGAACCAGGAATAGAACCCCCTCAACTTTCTCAGGAATAAGGTCTGACGTCCCGTTTTTTCTTGTTTCGATCCCGGTTATTTTCAGTATCGCCCCAAAATTTATTTTTATTCATTTTTGTGTGCTTGAATATTTTTGTCGTAGTCGTCTCAATCCAGTTATCAAATTCGGCAGGATTAAGATCAGACATATTTCGATATAATTTTTTCATATTGCACCCTCTATAAGAAATCCGGAGACAATCTTCCACAGTTTCAGTTGTCGCCTCTGTTCGTTTTCCCACATAACACCGAATCGAAAATGACCGTCAAAACCCTTGTGTTCACTACCGCCGAGACCGCAAGCCAGGGGCCCCTTATCGCCGCGATGCTGCTTGGCAGAAAGGAATTCAATGACTGGTAGATCGGCCTGGCGAGAATTTAATAGGATTTGATAAGTGCCCTTGCGGGCTCGAGATGGCGCAATGGATGGGCCTCCAATTGCATTGCGTAAGCGGTCTGCTTCTCTGGCTTTCGTCAGACTTTTGTCGGAAAAATCGGCTCTTCACGTTGCTGCTCCCCTCTCCCTTGGCCCCCTTGCTTTTGAGCATTCCAGCCCTAAAAGCCGACGTCGTGCCTGCTGATAATCCTGCAGACTAGTTGCAGAGGTTTCCTTGTTGGTCGCGAAAGTCGTATTGACCCTTCATTGTGGTGAGCGTAGAGTTTGATCGAGGAATGCTTGAACTTTATTTTGTCGAGTTCGGGTGTATTCCGCTTAACGCCGGAGGATAATGCCATGCCCGACTATCACCTCCTTCCCGCACAGCGTCTCACAGGTACTGTCCGGGTAGTTTTCTCCGCTCCGCCCAAACCTGTAACGCTGACGTCGCCCGCCCTTGATGTGATGACCGACCTGCGGAACATCCATGCCGCCATAATCGGTCCGCATATGACGATGGAGTCCGCTAACGCATACATGATGCAACGCGGCGTACGGTCCTTGCTCGTATTAGACCAGGATAAGCTTCTCTGCGGTATTATCACCGCAACCGATATTCTCGGTGAAAAGCCCCTGCGCTTCATCCAGGAGCGGTGTGTAAAGCATAATGAGATTCTGGTTTCCGATATCATGACCCCCCTAGACCGACTGGAAGCTATTCCTATCCAGGAAGTTCAGGGCGCCAAGGTTGGAAATGTCATTGCCAGTTTGCGGGATATGGGACGGCAACATACGTTGGTGATAGAGAAAGATGTAGACGGCACGTCAGCGGTATGCGGCATTTTTTCACTGACGCAAATCGAGAAGCAGCTCGGCGCCACAATTTCGTCCATGGAAATTGCCAAGACTTTTACTGAAATCGAGGCGGCATTAATCGCGGGGTAGTCTGGGACAATTGCAATTCCGCGATCACCACGTAGCGGTTTTCGGATCCGTAATTGTTTGTTCTCCTCGTAGAGCACTCTTGCCATTCCCGGTTCGGGAATGGCAAATCTCTGTCCTCGTTCCCCTCGCCAGGACGGTGAGCCCAATGACTTCGGGGAATTCGAGTCGCCTGCGCGCCCTATACCGATTTCGATTTCCGTTCGATGCGCACCCCCACTCTTTTCACACCGCGTATCACGCTGAGTTTCGCCACGCTAACTTTGACCCATGGCGATTTGAATTCCGTCAGGATGATCTGCGCAATGTGTTCGGCCAAGGCTTCCAGCAGGGAGAAATGTTTCTGCGCAAGCGTATCGTTGATGCGTTGGACAATAGCGGCATAATCCAGAGCGTCCTCGAAATTGTCTGTCTGGCAGGCCAGGTCCGTTGGCAACGCGATTTCCAGATCGAGCTGGATGGTTTGTTCGGCGTTGAGTTCCCACGGGTAAATGCCAACCAGCGTTTTGACCTTGAGTTCGTGCAGAAAAATGATATCCATGAGGATTTAAGACCCATTCAAGATGCATTATTGAAGCTGTTTATCACGTAGAATCAGCAGCGCAGGGATTCTATTCTATTTGCAAACATGGCGCTAACAAGATGACGCTGCTGGCTTTGATCCTGCTGGCCTATCTGCTGGGGTCCATTTCCTTTGGAGTACTGGCAAGCTGGCTCTTCCGCCTGCCCGACCCGCGTACGTATGGTTCGAAGAATCCAGGAGCGACGAACGTGCTGCGTAGCGGAAAAAAAGCGGCGGCCGTCTTTACACTGCTGGGCGATGCCGGTAAAGGCTGGCTGTCAGTAGCATTGGCACAACATTTTGCACCCGCACTGGAGCTGGGCGAAGAAGTGATTGCCATAGTGGCGCTAGCAGTGTTTCTGGGCCATTTATTTCCGGTGTTCTTGCGTTTCAAAGGCGGGAAGGGCGTGGCGACCGCGCTGGGTGTATTGCTGGGATTTAATCCATGGATGGGATTGCTGGCAGTCGCACTCTGGATTACAGTCGCGGCCATATGGCGCTTCTCATCATTGGCTGCGCTAGCCGCAGCCGCATTTGCCCCAGTTTATGCAGTATTTTTTCTCGGCTTCGAAGCGCGTACTCTCACCGTTCTTATAATGTCCTTATTGCTCATCTGGCGACATAAGTCAAATATTGTCAGCCTGGTCGCGGGTAACGAACCGCGTATCGGGAAGCGCAGCACATCATGATTCCGATGCCACCTCTTGCATTTCCAGATCCCACCGTGCATTTACCGTGAACCTGTTATCGGGCTTAAGCCTTGAGATTTCCGATGATTGCAATCGCATCGCTCCCGCAAATGCGATCATGGCGCCATTGTCCGTGCAGAATTCGAGTTCTGGATAAAAAACAGTAGCGCCGATTTTTTCAGCTTTGTCTCGGAGATTGCTGCGCAGTTGACGATTCGCCCCCACTCCGCCTGCCACTACCAGTTGAGTAAGGCCGGCCTTTGCAAGTGCAGAGAGTGATTTTTCCGTCAGCACTTCGACTACGGCCTCCTGAAAAGCATAGGCGATGGCGCCTCGGGTTTGCTGCGTCATTTCCTGTTTATTGACCAGTGTCAGCACGGCGGTTTTCAGGCCGCTGAAGCTGAAATTGAAATTCCCGCTGTGAAGCATGGGGCGGGGAAGCTGAAAGCGTGCAGGTTGACCTGACCGGGAAAATTCATCGGCAAGTTTTGAGAGCGCCGGACCGCCGGGATAGCCCAGCCCCAGCAGTTTCGCGGTCTTGTCAAAAGCTTCTCCCGCCGCATCATCCACAGTTTCGCCGAGTAATCTGTATTGCCCGAGACCATTCACTTCCATTAGCTGGGTATGGCCGCCCGACACCAACAATGCCACGAATGGAAAAGCAGGCGCGGGAGTCGACAACAGCGGAGACAGGAGGTGTCCCTCGAGGTGATGAATGCCCAGTACTGGAATTTCCAGCGAGAAGCCAAGGGCGGCCGCGATACTTGCGCCTACCAGCAGTGCTCCTGCCAGCCCCGGTCCCTGGGTGTAGGCAATGGCATCGAGATCACGCAGTTCGAGTCCGGACTCGCAGAGAGTGCGACTGATGAGGGGCAGCACCCGCCGTATATGATCCCGGGAAGCCAGTTCCGGGACCACACCGCCATACTCCCCATGCATTTCGGTCTGGGAATAAAGCGCGTGACTCAACAAGCCGCGCTCCGTTTGGTAAAGCGCTACGCCAGTTTCATCGCACGAAGTTTCAATGCCAAGTACGAGCAAGGGAGAGTAATGGAGGAATGACTCTTTTACGACAGTAATGAGTACTTGTTATATAATAATAAGCTGTCTATATTTAGAGTGATCACACTACCACACATGTGGTGGATGGTGATCAATTGTTGGTAATTTAACTTTTAGAGAGGAACCGCATCTTCATGACCACTGTTAAAGTCAAGGAAAACGAACCATTTGAAGTCGCTATGCGACGCTTCAAACGTACCATAGAAAAAACCGGGCTGCTCACCGAGTTGCGCGCCAGGGAATTTTACGAAAAACCGACTGCCGAGCGCAAGCGCAAGCTGGCGGCGGCGGTTAAACGTACTTACAAGCGTCTGCGCAGCCAGTTGCTTCCGCCGAAACTTTATTAGTCAAAGCCAGTCGAAAAAAGTAATTCCCCATATTCATAAAGGTCCTGCTTGGTTGCGTTCATTGTGAATCTGAAACAGCAAATCGCCGAAGACATGAAGGCCGCAATGCGCGAGGGCGATGCCAAACGTCGGGACGCAATCCGCTTGTTGCGGGCGGCAATCAAACAACGTGAGGTGGATGAGCGTATCGAGCTGGATGACGCTGCAGTCGTTGCCGTAATCGAAAAAATGCTCAAACAGCGCAGAGATTCCATTGCCCAATATGAGGCAGCTCAGCGCAATGATTTAGCGGATGCAGAGAAATATGAAGTAAGCGTGCTACAAGCTTATATGCCTCAGGCACTAAGTGATGTCGAAGTGGAAGGGGCCATAAACGAAGCGATTTCCGCTGTTGGAGCGAAAGGGCAGCAAGATATGGGTCGGGTGATGGCGGTACTCAGGTCCGAACTGTCCGGGCGGGCCGACATGGCCAAAGTATCGGCTCTGGTCAGAGCGAAGCTCGCCGCCTGATATCATCACCTCATTAATAGTCATCGCAGGGTTGTTGCAGCAAGCTCAATTACAAATATTGCGGGTATAGAACGCGTGGGAGTGCGTTTTTCCGTTTCCTTTAGTAAAAAAACAGCTTTTCTGTTTGCACTCCGCCCTGGGACACTATTGTTTGATCCGCTATAAATGATTTCGCAATCATTCATTCAGGAACTGCTCAATCGCGTAGATATCGTTGATGTCATCGAGCGTGACGTGCCGCTCAGAAAAGCCGGCGCAAACTATACTGCATGCTGCCCATTTCATAGCGAGAAGACTCCCTCATTCACGGTAAGCCCCACCAAGCAGTTTTATCACTGCTTCGGTTGCGGCGCTCATGGTAGCGCCATCGGCTTCGCGATGGAGTACGCCGGCATGAATTTCGTTGAGGCAGTGAATGATCTGGCAACTCGCGTCGGACTGCAGGTTCCTGTGCAGCAACCGGAGCTCCATCGAGGAACTGAAGAATCGGGGCCTGCGACCGGCTCGGCGCAGAGCAACGTTCGAGGAACAGAAAATTCTTCCAAGGATTTGCTGGAGGTAACGAGCGTTGCCGCACAATTTTACCGGGAACAGCTCAAGTATTCAAAAAGTGCCATTGCTTATTTGAAACGACGTGGCTTGACAGGCCAGACTGCTGCCCATTTCGGCATTGGCTATGCCCCATCCGGTTGGCAAAATCTGGAGGCTGCATTTTCTGGTTACGCGGCAAAGGCGAAAAAAACACTGCTGGTAGAGTCCGGGCTGGTAATTGAGAACGATGACGGCAAGTGTTACGACCGGTTCCGCGACCGCATCATGTTTCCCATTATTAACCTTAAAGGAAGGATTGTGGGTTTCGGTGGGCGAATCCTGGAGCAGGGAGAGCCCAAATATCTCAATTCCCCCGAAACACCTCTGTTTCAGAAGGGTCGCGAGCTCTACAACCTTTTTGCTGCGCGCAGGGCCATTCGTGCAGCAGGACAGGTTGTCGTGGTAGAGGGATATATGGACGTGGTGGCACTTTTTCAGCATGGCATTGAAAATGCCGTTGCTGCGCTGGGTACCGCGACAACGCCTTATCACATCCAGAAGCTCTTGCGCCAGACTGATAACGTTGTATTTTGTTTCGATGGAGACAATGCCGGCAGAAAAGCGGCATGGCGTGCATTGGAGGATAGCCTTGCCCAGCTTGGGGATAGCAAGACCATCGGCTTTCTCTTTCTGCCAGAGGGCGAGGACCCGGACAGTTACATTCGCAATTTCGGTAAAGAGGCCTTCGAAGGGCTGCTGAAACAGGCATTGCCCCTGTCCGTTTTTCTTTTTAGGGAACTGTCAGCCCGCGTCGACCTCAAAACCAGCGAAGGGCGCGCAAAACTCGTGCAGGATGCAAAGCCGCTGCTTGCCAAAATTACTGCGCCGGGGCTCGCGCTGATGCTGTTAAAAAGATTGGCGGAGATTAGTGGCTTCAGCCAGGGTGAACTGGAGAGTTTACTGAAGATCAGACGTGTTTCGACTTCCCCTTCCAGGGAAAGATTGCCACGACAGCAACCTGCCTCACCTTTCCGCTGGTTGATACAAGTATTGTTATACGACCCCGGTTATATCCGGAAACTGGATAGAGAATTGCTCCCGCAAGATCAGGAATACTCTGAAGAAGCAGTTGCGCTGGCGGCACTGGTTGAATTTATTGACATTCACCCCAATATTGGAGGAAACACCGCAATACCCTCGGCCATAGCCTATTTTCACAATAGTCCCCATCGTGTTCTTATGGAAAAGGCTGAGAGCCAAACTCTTGCATGGGATAGTGGTATAGACCTGGAAGCGGAATTTGCCGGAGCAATGGCACGGTTGCGCGAAATGAAGCGCAAACAACGAATGGCGGCGTTACACAGCAAGTCCTTGAGCGCTCTTACCCCCGAGGAAAAACAGGAACTCCAGCGCATGGTGATTTCTTGAAGCGGGCGCACGGACAGTGTAATCGGATTTTGATATAATAGAGAGTTTTTTAATTTCAACTGGCGATACTATCTGGAAGAGACATGGTAAAACCAAAAACACAAGTCAAAGCGCCGGAAAAAGCAAAGGCCGGGGCTGTCAGCCGTCCCGTCGTTAGGGCGGCAGCGAAAACGGAAGGAAACAATATGAGGAAATCGTCGAGAGGGCAGACAAAAGAAGCAGCGGCAAAAGCGCTGTTGAAAACGGCTGAGGAAACGCTGGACAATAATGTTACGTCCGTTAAAAAGGCGTCCGCTAAAGCCCCAGCTCGCGTGACTGAAATCGCGCGGGCAGTGATTGCGGCCAAGGAACCGAGTCTGCTTACTACCAAAATAGTCAAGGCCAAGGCGGTAAAGGAAGGGAAAACTGGCCAGGCAAAGGACGCCGAGAAAACTCTGCTCGCGCCACAAGACCTTGAAGCGCGGCGCATGCGCTTAAAGAGTTTGATTGTGCAAGGCAAGGAGCGCGGCTATCTGACTTATGCCGAAATCAACGATCATCTTCCTGATGATATGCTCGATGCCGAGCAGATTGAAAATATCATCAGCATGATAAATGACGTCGGCATCTCTGTTTACGATGAGGCGCCTGACGCAGAAACGCTGCTAATGTCCGAGACCGCGCCCACAGTGGCCGATGAGGATGTGGTGGAAGAAGCTGAAGCGGCGCTTTCCACAGTTGATTCCGAGTTTGGACGCACCACCGATCCGGTACGCATGTATATGCGAGAAATGGGTTCGGTGGAATTGCTCACGCGCGAGAGCGAAATCGAGATCGCGAAGCGTATCGAGGACGGGTTAAAACATATGATCCAGGCGATTTCCGCCTGCCCGACCACCATAGCCGGAATTCTCGATCTCGCGGATAAGGTAGCGAAAGATGAGATGCGCATCGATGAGCTGGTTGATGGATTGCTGGATCCCAATGCCGAGGAATTGCTCGGTGAAGAAGTCTCCGATGAATCGCTTGAGCAGGAACTGAGCGAGGAAAGCTCGGAAGATGAAGATATCGCCGCGATAGCAAATGCAAACCTGCTGAAATTGAAAAATGATGCATTGGAGCGTTTTGCGGTGATTCAGAAGGCATATGTCGAGATGCAGAAGGCGCTGGAAAAAAAGGGGTCGAGTAACAAGGCATATAAAGACATACAGGAACAGATTTCAGCCGAACTTATGGCGATTCGTTTCTCCGCGAAAATGGTTGAAAGGCTTTGCGATACCCAACGCGGACTGGTGGACGAAATGCGGAGCTACGAGCGTAAAATCATGGAATTGTGTGTGACCAAGGCGGGGATGCCGCGCAGTCATTTCATTAAAGCTTTTCCCGGCCACGAGAGTGATCTGGACTGGGTGGCGAGGGAAGTGGCGCTTGGCAAGCCTTATAGCCAGACATTGGAGCGTTACCTGCCTGATGTCGTGGAGCAGCAGCAAAACCTGCTGGCTCTGCAAAAGCAGGTTGGCATCCCCTTGAAAGACCTCAAGGAAATCAACCGCCGGATGTCTACCGGCGAAGCCAAGGCGCGCCGGGCGAAACGGGAAATGACCGAAGCCAACTTGCGGCTGGTGATTTCCATCGCCAAGAAATATACCAACCGGGGATTGCAGTTTCTTGACCTCATTCAGGAAGGTAACATCGGGCTCATGAAGGCCGTGGACAAATTTGAATACCGGCGTGGATACAAATTTTCCACTTATGCCACTTGGTGGATTCGTCAGGCCATCACGCGTTCCATCGCCGATCAGGCGCGCACGATTCGTATCCCCGTGCACATGATCGAGACCATCAACAAGATGAATCGGATCTCGCGCCAGATTCTGCAGGAAACCGGGCAGGAGCCGGAGCCCGCGCTTCTGGCACAGAAAATGGAAATGCCGGAAGAGAAAATTCGTAAAATCCTCAAAATCTCCAAAGAGCCGATCTCCATGGAAACGCCGATTGGCGACGATGAGGATTCTCACCTTGGCGATTTCATTGAGGACTCCGCCACCATGGCCCCGGCAGACGCGGCGGTTTACGCCAGCCTGCGGGATGTTACGAAGGATATACTGGACTCCCTGACACCGCGTGAAGCGAAAGTGCTGCGCATGCGTTTCGGCATTGAAATGAATACCGACCACACGCTGGAAGAAGTCGGTAAGCAGTTCGACGTGACTCGCGAGCGTATTCGGCAGATCGAGGCCAAGGCGCTGCGAAAACTGCGCCATCCTTCGCGTTCCGAGCGCCTGCGAAGTTTCCTGGATACCGAAGGCTGACCTGTTGTCGGTATTGCTCCATTTTTGGTTATAACCGGGGTCTGTAGCTCAGTTGGTTAGAGCAGGGGACTCATAATCCCTTGGTCGCTGGTTCGAGTCCAGCCAGACCCACCAATTTATTCAAGCACTTATGAACGATTGTTAGAATAACGTCATTACACGGGTGCGGATTTTTTTGTCGAAGGCAATCTCAGGATTAGCTCTTTTATCCTCTCCGGATACAGGTGGGAGTACCTTTCTGTAGACTGCACCGAGTCATGATTTAACACGCCCCCCACTTCTCCCAGGGTGGCGCCATACGATAGCAGGGCGGACGCGAGAGAGTGCCGCTCGTCATGCAACCGCAAATGATTCAGCCCCGCAGCCTTCCTCGCCTTCCAGAATCGCTTGTAATAGTAAGTCTCAGCCCACTTGAAAGGAATGAACGCGAGCGCGTCCATGGCGTCAGGGTGCACAGGTATCATGTGCGGCGTCCCGTTCTTGGAGTCAGGCAGGCTGATCCATGCTTGCTCGTGAGTCGTGATTACCTGCTCGGGCGTGAGCGTGAGTATTTCGGAGCGCCAGCGCAGCCCGGTATAAAAGGCGAGTTTGAATATTGCGGCCGCTTCCGGATCATCGCAATTCGCCAGCAACTTGTTATGGAGCTCGTCCTGATTGATATAAACCTGCCGCTTATTTTTGACGGTTGGCATGATCATTTTATCGGTATAGTCGCGGTCACCTAGATCGTGGTGCTTGTAGGCATATCGAACTGCCGCTTTTAGATAAGATAAACGGTTGCGTATAGTGGCCGGGGCTAGAGCGGGATTATCTTTCTGGTATTGCCTGGCGATTTTGCCAAGTTCATCCAGCTTTTTCCCGTTTATGAGAGGGTACAGAAGGAATAAATCTTGTGCGGCTTTCTTGCCGTTTTTCAGGCGCGGGATTCTGTGATCGAGATATAAATTTACCGCTTCAATTATCTCTGGCTTTGGTTTTTCGAGTCCACTAGCGACAGCGTAAATACGGCCGCTTTCCTGCCGGTCGTAGGCGTGGGCTTGATCCTGACTCCAGCTCGCCGGAAGGAGGCAAGAACGTCTGACCCTTTCGTTCCCGACGATTCGGTTGAACTCGAAACGCCAGCGTTTATTTTTCTTGTCGAATCTGATCGGCATGATTTTTTGAATGAATCGAGGTCTGATTGTTCGTAGCGCGTGACGCGGGGCCCGTAAATAATACGAGGAATCCGCCCCTGCTGCACGAAATAATAGAAGGTACGGAGAGGTAGGCCAAGATACGCTGCAGCCTCTGGCGCGGTAAGGTCGCTCATTCCCCCGCAATCCTCAACAGCTCCATACCCAACGAATATCTCGGCTCGCTCTTTCCGGCCTGCCAGTCGCGGATCGTGGATTCAGATACGCCAACTTGCGCCGCTATAGTCTTGCGAGGCCATTTCCGTGAGCGATTGATCGTTAAAATCACTTTGCGCCAGTCTGTGGAATATTTGCTCACTTCAACTTCCCCTCATTGCACAATCCACATCCCGATCCACTCCAGGGCGAAAACAACATAGCCCTCTTGTTGAGCGAATCGGTCAATGTAGCTAATCCGGCCACTGACTTGGCGCCCGGTGTAATAGTCATAGCAATATTCATGGAGCGTTACCGTATCGCCGACTTGGAAGTTCCGGTCATCCTTTCGTATCTCGAACGTTTTCCGGCCTTCTGTTGACGGCTGAAAGTGATCGGGAATGGATTTGAGATCATGGTGCTGTCTCATGTCGCCCGAGCCCGTTCATTTTGAAGAGATTGATACGCGTTCCACATGCGTAGGCTAGCTAGCCTTGCTATATCGACGGCGCTTTCCGGTGATAGTTTTTCTGCGTCAGGATTTGGCCTTGCTGGTCTCCGGCATTCGTACCGAACCTCTCCATGGTGTCCGCGGTATAGCAGCAGGATGCCGGATGCGGCCGGAATTTTTTCTGTCAGGGACTCATCCCATATTTCAAGGGGCGCGGCGTAGTAATGCTTCCACACCTTTTCTGGCCACGTCTTCGGCTCCGGCTCATCTAACCTACGATGAAATCCTGCAACCGGATCCATGGCATAAGTCTTCCACCATTTGTCCTTTTTGACATCAGCCCGGAGATCAGATCGGCTTATCTTTATCTCAACGTCGATAATGCGGAGATTTTTGGTTACAACAAGCAGGTCACATTCATAGCCAGTCCAGCCGCAATTAGGCACAACCACCAAATGCCGCCGCTGGAAATAATTCAAGGCAAGTTCTCTGCCGATCATGCCTTCGTTCCATTTAATATTATCCATTTGCTTCCCGCGCCTTCGCTTCAGCCTTCAGCGATGAGTAAGAAACGCCATCGAGCGTTGATACCTTGATCTTGCTCATGACTCAATCCTCTTAAACTCCACAACCCATACCCACGGATTGGCGTCCCAACTACCGGCGCCGTTGATTGATTCCCATAAATGCCGGTATGCCTGGACGTGACTGCCGTTCAAGTCCTCGGCACATCCAGTCCATTCATCCGTGATCTGAACACCTTCCGCAATCGCATCCTCTTCGCTTATATCCTGCAAACGCTCGACCCTAATGTCGGTAATTTCAAGCAGGATGCGGCTGGCCCACCGCGGCATGAAGATCGATGGGCGCCAAGGTCCATTAAACCGCTTTGCGTGAGGATATTCTGCTACACGCTCATCTTCAGATGCGGCGTAGCTCATACAGACGATCCCGCCTGGTTGTTCTTTCATGCGGCCAAGAATCGGTGTTTCAGAACCGGGTCTAAATACTTGCCACGTCTCTTTCACCCATAACCTGTCGCCCGGCCGTCCGTGGGGGCACAGGTGATTCTCAGGTGATGCCACACACTCGCACGTGAACATTCCAGGCGCGAGCCATTCCAGGGCTGCTCCTTTCACAATCCGCCTCGTCTGCGTCTTGCGGCCTTCAAGCAACGCCCGAACCATCGGCGCGCTGAATAAAATTGGGCGCTCTTTCACTTCCCCTCCTGGTATCGTGCGAGGATTGCTTTTGCGGCTTGATGTGCTGCCGCAAGTTTCTCCCTGTCTGTTTTCCAGTCACGCGGCTTTATGTCATCGTAGGGTTCAAGGGCGTTCTGACATTGCCGCAACGCCTTCAGCAGTTCGTCGTTGGCGGGGTGGGTGTAGAGCGGAATGGTGTAGTGCTCGACCCGTTTCGGCGAAACCTTTAGCCACAATCCTTTTGCCTCGGCATGAACTACGTCAACCCGGCGTGACTCATTGTGCATCCACGCAACCGGCTCAACCTCTGGCGTTGGCGGTGTCGGGGCGGCTTCGAGCGCGGCTTGGAGTACGGATCGCAAAGCATCGTAGCCAATACGGTTGAAGCCCGCAGGTAATACTAAGAACCCGGCCTGCGTCATTTCATCGGTCGGCCATCCTTCTGGTATTTTCATCCTATCCTCCGTTGACCTTCGTGGCTTTCGCAATATGAGTAACCGTGATCCCCTGGTCCGAACTCGCCGCCGCAGTTGGAGCAGAAAGTTTTATCGAACTTTGGTGTTTTCGTCTCCTTCATTGCGGCGTGAAGTGACTTGTAATGCATAAGAGCGGCTTGTCGGAAAACCTCTGGGACATTAGGGGAGCTTGTCAGTCCGAGCAGGAAAAAACTGGGAGCTTCTACCTTATTCCGCAACCGATCTACTTCGGCCTTGATCGCGGCGTTTTCTTGCTGTAGTGCGTAAACCTTATCAGCCAGAACTTTCGATGTTTCCCATGCTCCATCAAGTACGACCGACTCCGTCAATTGCTTCCGGAGCGCATCAATCTCGGGCTGGCGGGCTTGCCATGCGTTGAAAGGGGTTAAGAACCCTACGTTCTCATCCGACCACTTCTCGAATTGTTCTCTATCGCTCACTTTCCACCTCCCTCAAATTCTTAACACGAATGTAATTCCGGATCGGAGTTTCGCTCATTCCGATAGCGCGCCCAATCGCAGCTGCTGATTCACCGTCTTTAAGCATCTTGATGATCGTGCGTAGATGCGGCTCGAAACGCTCATCACGCCTTTGCTTCAAGACAGCAGCACCCTTGCGGCTTCCGATTATTCGACCCCATTCTGGGACTTCGTTTTTCGCTGGCGTGGGAGCAGGGAAAGTACAGCCGCACAAGAGGGCCATGGTTGAGTAGTGCGGGATGGGTTCGCCAGGACGCTGAGCGCGGGCTATTTGGATTGGTTCGCTCATAGCCGCACTTCCTGGATCGGCATACCCATTTCCATTGCCGGGGCGCAGTCGTATGTAATCACTGCTAACTGAGGCTCGGCGCTGGCTGGCTCTAATCGGACGGACAGGACGATTACGAGCGCGATAAAGAGTACGCAGGCTATGACGCGATCCCTGTTAATCTTGGGGCGAGCTTGGTAGTTTTTGAAGTCGTTGATCATTTCGTCTGTCTCCATCAGAACGGGCAATCGCCCAAATCACCAGCGTCAGCCGGGAATGGATCGCTCGTCTTGGCCTTGCCTTGCTGATTCGGCTCAAACTTGGGCTTCAGCGCAATGCTCATAAACTTGCCCTTTGCGCCTTCCTTGATCCAGGCCGAAAGCTAGAAATGCTCGCCGGATGGAGATAGCGCGTTGCCGGTATAGTCTGGAGCTTTCGGGTTATCACCCTTTTTTGTGTTGCGGAATAAAACCCCGTTGCCGGGGCGCTGCTCGAATGCCATGGTTATTTTCCTTCCTCTGCCAACTCACGCCGCTTAATTTGCTCTTGCTCTTCGGGTGAGGGCTGCCATTCGCCGGTTTCAGTATCCACTCCTGGCGCATCGTCCGGCATGATCATGAAGTCGCCGTCAATGCTGTCGTTGTGCTGGTCTTTACCGCCTTCGGCCATCCCATCAAGCGCGGCAGCTGTCTGGAATTCAATGGATAAGGGAAGATACTTGGCAAGGCGACGTATAACGGTCTTGCGGCCCATTTCGGTGAAGTGATCCTTCCATGGCCCATACTTGCCCTTGCTTTGGCTGGACCGCATAATCTCGTCCACCTGATACCGGCTCATGAACTCAAACGCATGTCCGCCGTCTTTGAGTTTGGCGATTGCATAAAAACCAACAATCTCTCCGCGTTCGCCCATGGCCGGGGTGTGATTCAGTTTTTCGTCCAATCCATACACGAGTTCAAACTCATCGTTCTCGCATACCTCATGCGCCGCAATACTCACAATCTGGCCGGAGCGCCGCGCAAGGTCTATTAGCCCCTTGTACCCGATGATTACCTGAACGCTGTTTACCCATTTTTCGTTGCCGTCTGCGTCCTTACGTTTGACGTTAAACGGCACCAGATAGGCGTGGCCGAGTACGGTATTCGGCTCCAATCCCATCTGGGCGCATTGCCCTATGGCTCCTACCAGGCTTGGCACATCGCACTTGGCAAGTGCCGGGGTAGTGGTTGCCGCAATTTGAGCAACCTTCATAAGCCGCTCCGCGTTCAGGTGCTTCGGAAGCATTTTGGCTATCTCGCCTTGCTTCACCTTCAACAAGTGGGCGATCTGCTCTTTCGGCTTCAAGTCCGAGAATTTAGGCGCCGGGGTTTGCCCGGTAACGGCCGATTTCAAGGCATTTGTGCTCATAATCCTATCTCCTGTCGGTGTGTTTTATTTGAGTCTCAGAACGCGAGATTCGGTTGTTTTTCTAAACGCTACGGCTATTTCAGGATGAGCCGTTTCAAGTGCTTTCGTATCGAGTCGGTTGGTTTGTTGTGTTTTCCACGTTGCTATGGGGCGATCTCGATACAGCAAGGTTGCCGCATTGCCAATCCGTATCTTTATGCTCGTTGATAGCTCCTCGATTTCCTCTTCAAGAGTCTTAAAGGATGTCTTTTTGTCTTTAAGCGCCTGGCATAGCAGAGCTAGACCATCATCTGCTTCCGCTACCGTTCCAAGGTCTTTCCCATAAAGCCACTTCACATCCGCTGCCTCTGTCGGCTCGGGCGCGACCCGATCTTGAACCCGTTGCCAAAACTCGATTTCCTTTGCCCTTATTCCGGTGATAAGATCATCATCGCGGACAACTTCGTGCAGCCGTAGATCGTCCGCCCCTATTAGCGCGGCGACAATTGCACGGCGGCGGGGCTTGATCATCAAGCCGTGCATCACCTGGGCGGTGTAATAAACCGGGATTTCATCGGTTCCCTCTTCACCCCAGTCCTTGGCCGCGAAAGGGTGAACGGTCTTTATTTCGCCGTTTACCTCTTCGCCGTCAATCAGTAATTCAAGGTCAATTTCTGCTGCTAGAAATGGGTGTTGGGGATCTTGGTATCGGGCATTGCGCCCAATAATCTTTACTTCGCGACCCTGTGATTCGAGTTCATCTATCAGCATTTCAACGACAACCGGCTCCCACCTTTTCCCGCGATTTAGCACCTTGTCGCGGAGTGGGTTGGACTCTTCGACATACGCACCGATCTTTTCGTGATAAAGCTGGAAGGGCGATTTCCATTTTGATATGCCCAGAATGGCCGCGACATCGGAACCTCCAATAAAGGTTTGGCGATCAGGGGTTAATATTTGAATCGATGCATTCATAATGATTTCCTTCTAAAATTAGTCCCGGCTGTCTACACCCATGCCGGGGGATGGTTAGGGAGGATCAGGTAGACTCTGGCGGTGTGATCTCGGCTTCTTGCCAGTCGCGGTGAATCCACTCTATGAATTCTTCTCCCATCTCAGGGTTCGCGTATGGCATCTTCTTTGGATCGGTGATCCCAGGCCTGATAGACCCATCTTTGTCTTTCCACAGATAAGCTCGATACCGCACAGTTACCTTTTTTGCGGCCATGCGGAGATCATCTTCTTCTGCAAATATCGGCATCCACGTATTTGTGTCTGGAGACTTAAAAACAACCACAAGCCGGCCAGCTCTATTTACAGCAACAAACTCGGCCTCAGTCCAGACGCCGCCTTTGTTGCAATACTCCACGGGATTCCCGGCCTTCGCTGCTTCTAAATCAAAGGGCTTGCTCTTATCGTTATTCACCGTCTATCTCCTTAAACTTCGCCTCTGCTCTGCACACCGCTTGATGCAGCGTGATGCCTTTTGTTGTGGGGAACGAATCCGATGTAAGCGTGACAACGCGCAATGTCTGTCTTGATGCTGGCGTCCAAGACACGCCGACTTCGTGCTCATCCAGGAATGATCTAATCTGTTCCGCTGTCATCTCAAGCGGGGCAGGGCGGCGCTCTACTAATGCGCTGTGCCAGTTGAGGGCTTCTAGGGCGCTCATGGTTGAGCCTCGTCCATTTCTGCGGCACGTCTTTTGTCCGCCTCACTGATTTCTTTCATAACCTGACGCCATGTATCCATAACCAAATCAGAGAAGGAGTCGTCCTTAACAATAATTCTCCCAATGGTTCTGCCGCCCTTGATCGTAGGCTTGAGAAGCCACACTTCCGCGTCGCCGTCTGAAACAATCGAGAGGCCACGAGGATGAATGTCGCGCAAAAATTCGCGCAGCCTTTCCTCATCATCGATTCCATTCATATGAAAAACTCGTGTTGCCATCTTCCCCTCCTGTAGTAACTGGTGAGTGTGGCCGGTACTGAACTCCGGCATCCTGCATTTCTCGTACCCAGGTTGTTAGTCTTCGGTATCAGGCGCTACAACTGCGGCGCATCAGCCTGCGCATTCACACTCATACGGCTGGGTACTGAATAGACCCGCCACGTTCAGAAGCTACTCCGACCCTCCCGGCAGCTACCGGGCCACGTAACAGATATTCCCCTTCAATAACCATGCGTATGAGCCGCGAGCCGGAATCGAACCGGACTTTGGTGTAAATACCAGCACCTAGCACCGCGGTGAACTTAATCTTCCTGATCCTGAGCTGCGATGAACTGGCCAGCTAAGGGGCCGAGAATCACTGATGCAAATAACCAGTAAATGATCCAATCCATGCTGTTTCTCCTTACAGTGGGCCGAGGGTAATCGTCTGAAATGCGCGTCTTGTTTCTGGATATTTCTCGGCCATGTACATGCGGAGGTCGTCCGCGTGAGCCGGGGTTACTCGATTCATGGCATTGGGTATGGATAGCGTTTCAGGAACGTAATTGCTCCAATAATCCCCGCCTGCTTTTACCGCTTCTGCGTATACGTTCACGTCCGCCTCCTTGTTAAATTCTTGCCGGACTCTCCCGGCTGTCACGCACCAGATTTGTGCTGTCGCCTAAAGGCTATCTTTCATCACTGGCGTAGTACGTTTAGCCGCTGATCGTTTAATCTTTACCTGTCTTTCCAGGCTGTCACCTTGCTCAAGGGATACCGGACTTGGCCTATCTAAAGGCCTCATGTGATTAACGTCTCCCACGCTCGACGAAGCTTGCTGCTCCGCTCCTTCCCGCGCTCGACGACTCATGGAAGGCAATTCATTTGTTCGTTGCCGTTTTGTTCGGCATGGGAGAACTATAAGGTATGCCTAACGTTAAGTCAAGATAAAAATAAGGACCACCTAATTATTTTGATACAATAGCCCCATGATGATTAGAGGGGGTTGGGCGGGCCAGGGAAAGTCTGGGCCTCTAAGCTAGAAGGTAAACCAGTTAGGGGATGAGGCTGTTAAGGGATATAATTGTGAGAGACATGACTGACCTAAAGCACATCCTAAATAAACCACCTATATCGCCAATTCGCGAAATGGGGGGCTACGAGGCGCTCTGGGCGCACGAAAATTCTTCCTTCAAGACCCTGGCGCAATGCTTTCGAGATAACCCCGATCTAGTGCCTTCTGAATTGGTAACCGAGCATGAGATCGAAGACGTTCTTCCGAAGGTACTAAGGGTTATTGAGAAAGCGGGAATAAAAGATTTAGGTATTCGTGTACACGGATCCGAGGAATACCCACTTAAGCTACGAGATGCAGCGAATCCGATCGAGTTCTTTTACTTTCGCGGTTGGTGGGACTTGGTCAACTCAAAGAAATCGGTAGCCGTTGTCGGGACGAGAAACCCGAGTGAAGAGGGTTTACGCAGGACGAAGAAAATCGTAAAGCTATTGATTCGAGATGGCTTCACCGTCGTTTCTGGTTTGGCCAAGGGAGTTGACTCTGCGGCGCATAAAGCAGCGATAGATTCCGGTGGCAAGACTGTCGCTGTCATTGGCACGCCCGTCACAGAGTCATACCCCGCAGAGAACGTTGACCTTCAAGAGCATATCGCAGAGAACTACTTGCTGATAAGCCAGGTCCCGATATTGCGCTACTCGCAGCAAACCTATCGCGGAAATCGTTTGTTTTTTCCAGAGAGGAATATCACGATGTCCGCCTTAACGGACGCTACAATTATTATTGAAGCGGGGGAGACATCCGGAACTCTTACTCAAGCGCGAGCGGCCCTGAAACAAGGGCGCAAGCTATTCATATTGGATAGCTGCTTCCAAAATCCAAATCTCTCATGGCCTGAAAGATTTGAAAAAATCGGAGCTATTAGGGTCCGATCTTACGATGATATAGCAGGGGCGCTTGAATAAGAGAATTATCGAGGTCGATGATTTAATCCGTCGTGACCATCACTATTTACTGCCCGGGGACAAATGTTATTTCCATGGCGAATACACAGCCGGGGAAGGGTTTGCCTATAGCGAAACAAATCAACTCATAATCAATTTTAAGAAAGAAGTTGACAGGAAAGGGCGTCCCGAGTGGCGTTACAAGGAACAGGCCATAGCTAAGGCGGCCCAAATCTTTAGAGCCGCATTGTCACCGAACGCTTTTGAATCAGTTACCTTCGTCCCCATCCCCCCGTCCAAGAAGAAAACAGATCCCTTATACGATGACCGTCTGCTTCGTATGCTCCAGAGTATGTGCGCTGGCTACAAAAGCGACATCCGCGAGCTTGTCATACAGCTTGAATCGAAATCACCCTCGCACGACCAAACTACCGGCCGGCCGCCGCCAGATGAGTTAGCTGAAAATTACCGGATTGATCAAAGTATTGTTAATCCAATACCGACTGTCGCGCTAATAATTGATGATGTGTTAACAACGGGCTCGCATTTCAAGGCAGTCCAAAAAGTAATTCATGCAGAGATGCCGCATGTACAAACGCTGGGGCTTTTTATTGCGCGAAGAGTACCAAAATCTGTTGATTTTGATGTCTGGGACGTTAACTAAGAGGCGCTGGCTCGAGCAAATGCCGTCCATTATTCGCAGGATCGGCCCGGTTCACCTGCGTACTCACACGCCACCACATAAATTCTTCCGTTGGCAAGGATCTGCTCTGGGCTATATGCGCCGCTTCCTCAACCGGCGTTTCAAGGTCCATCCAACGAAAGGCATCATCCGGTCCCAGCACAACAGGCCTGCGATCATGAATATCCACCATGCTGCCGCCACTATCCTCTGTGACAATGACGCATCCCACCTCAACAGCTTGCTGACTGTACAGCCGGAAGTTCGTTACCCCTGCCATGAAGATTGGTTTATCCACGTTCCGCGTGATGTACCACGGCTGCTTCTTGCCATTTTCAACGGTCCACTCATACCATCCGCCGGCAGGGATAATCACTCGGCCTTCCCTGAACATGTGGCGAAAATAGCGCCCAGTTAGCGCTTTCTCAATCCTGGCGTTGATCCAAGGTTTTTTCTTTTCTGCTGCCTCTTGCGGTGTTCTATAGCCCCAGGTGATACGGTCAGAATGAAGCGTGCCATCCAGCATGTGGAGGACTAGAAGCGCTTGCCCTGGGCTGACGTTATATTGAGGAATAGTGTCGCCTCCAACCCATTCTCGTGAAGGCGCGTCTGGATCAATGTGGCGAGCGTAATATTTCCGCGTTCCCGACTGTTCAAAGCGTCCGCACATTCTTTCGACGGTTATCTCGAAAATTCCAAGGAGCGATAGGGGAGGGCTCTGACCATAGTCCGCGTTTCTCTACTTTGGCGTTATGCTCCAGCACATACAGATCGTGATCCTTCGCATAGCGGCGGTAGACCCAAGCCATGCCCCGACCAACTTGCTCTGCGTTTGCATCGGTCCCATCGCATTTGATGCGCGCGACTATGCGCTTATATCGATCCTTTGCTTGGGGTATTACCTGGGCTTTCTTGCCGAAGCATAGATCAGAAAGGGATTGTTTGGAACGCGCACCAAAAGGCTGCCGCTTCTCGGGGGCATCAATCTCGGCGAGACGGATCTTGATCTGTTGTTTACTCTCGTTCAGGACCGTTAAGGTGTCTCCGTCGGATATGCCTATCACGGTCGCCAAAAAGAGAGCCGTGAGCATTCGACGGAAAGAGGGGGTTAATAGCCGATAGGCGGAATAGGTCTGATACCTCCAGACCTATCGCCCAGCATCTCCAGGGATTGCAGGTCGTTTCTCAGATCCTGGCTGCGCATCATTCGCCGCTGCTCGTCAAGAGCCTTACTTTGCTTTTCCATGAGCTCCATGCGCAACTTACGCTCTTTCGTCTCCAACTGCTCGGCCGTATCCGAGTAGGGGTTTGTCCATCCTTGGGCCTGAGCAATGCCGGGCAGGGAAAAGGCGAGAAGGGCGGCGACGATAGTTTTCACGATTGTTCTCCTTGTGTTTCTCGTTTAGATAATACCCTGGCCCTTGGCGCCTTCAATGCCTCGGCGCGAGCATTTCATTTATTAGAAGCGCGTCCCTGAGTTCCGATGTTGAACCCCGTCTGCGTTGTTCCTCCAATGCGCGTTTTTGTTCTTCCATCAGCTCCATGCGAGCATTTCGTTCCTGATCACCCTGAAAGCTCTGCATGACTCCAGCTACATCCTTAACTGGAGCTGTGCGTGCGTACGTTTCATACAAACTCTGCACGTTGATTACCGTTTCTGGTGACCCTTCGTACAGAACGCGCCACTGGTAATCGTTCGGATTGGCGGGGTGAACTTTATCAGGACGGTCCGCGAAGGGCGTGCCGCCTCTTCTAGCCATATCCATTGCGCGCTCTACATTGCCCATCATAAGGTTTTGCATGACCTCAACCTGGGCACGTTGTTTGGCTTGGCTCGCAAGCTCGGAAAACTTTATTGCTTCATTCATCATTCCATGATCTGCTGAGATAGCCGCCATCTTCGACAGTTTTTCGGGATCATCAAGCAGGTCAGTCGTAGCCATTGCCTTCATGATTCTTACCCTAGCGTCCGGCTGCTTGCTTTCGGTCTGATGCACCTGCTCAAGCCAATCTTCATCGCTGCCCTCCTGTTTCGAAGATCGCTGCTGTTGCAATTCGAGAAATTGACGCTGCATATTTAACTGCATTCCTCGTTGCAAGCCTTCGGCCAAGCCGCCCGCAAACCCGCCCCCGCTCCACGTTGGAGTAACAAAGGCGGTTGCTAGAATAAAAAGCCCTAATTGAACAATGCGCTTCAATTAAACGCTCCCCTCAAAAGACAATATCATAACGCTTACCTGATCCATCCGATCCGGTTCCGCGTCCCGTTGGTCTGATTCCTGGCTCTATTAAAAGGCGTAACTTGATCTTCTTGCCTCTGTCTCCTATCAGCATGCCTTCCCCCCGTGCGTTCTGGCCGCTGTAATAGGCGGAGTAATTTCCTGTGAATTTTTCCCCAGTCTGTTTATCGAACGCCTGCATCTTTCCCCTGCCGCTACTTTTTTCGATGCTAAATTCCATAACCTTGTCGTCAGGGGAAACGTGTATGCGGCCGGGCAGCATTGTCCCAGCGCAACCGACCAAAAAGGTCGTCAAAATTATCAGAAGAAATACGTTTTTCATAGAGCGTTTAATTAGGAGTACCGGTCCGCTCGTCCTTGTGGCATCCACATGTTGGACTCAGCGATCCATCGCAGCAAGTAGCCCTGCCGCCTGAGCACCCACAAACTCCGCTATGATGGGAGCAGCATCCACGTCCCGCGAGTACTTCCTTGGATTCGTGGGATTTAATCGACTTTTGGCACTCATGCGATTGCTGCGCTTCGATAGCAGGGTGAAGACTTTCATTTGCGGAAAAAACTGAGGAGGCAAAGATAAATAAACATAAAACCAGCAACAATCTCGTCATTTTTCTTTCCCAGAGGGACGGCATTAAACGCTGTCGTGTACGCCTTTGGAATTGTTGCCGAATGCGCCTTGCGCTGCTATTGGACTTTGGTACTACTTAGCTCGCGCAAAATTTCCCGTAACCGATCGTCCAGAGCCTTGACCATGCCGCGCGCAAAGGTCGGGCTTTCGTACGCTTCGCCAGCTGCATCGGTTATATATCCACCTTTGCTGTACATGACCGCGAAGGCAATACCAATTAAGTCGCCTTTTTCGGCCTCATCTAGCAGAGTTTGAAGCGCCCCTACCGTGTCGTGCGAGATTGTTTTAGTGACGAGTCTAAAAGGTCCGGTCATGTCCCTCTCTTCCTTTTTTCGTTGATCTTATGGCCATGGTTTAGCAATCGCCCTTTGGTCACGCTATCTCTGTAATTAATTTCACCCAATCTGCGGCCTTCGTTGGGCAAGGTATTTTCCTTTCGCCTCTCTGGTATTAGCTTTGAAAGAATCGTTAAAACTGCGCTCCGAGTTTCTTTGTCGATGCCGGCTATCAGAGAAAGTATCTGCTTTTGCTCGCCGGAAAGCTCCGTCTCGCTCTCTTCGACAACTTGGACATCAGCCGCTTTGCTTGAATCTTCTAGTCCGCTTGGAAGCTTTCCGTGCAGCAGCCAATCAATATTAATTTTTAAAAAACCGCACGCCTTTACCGCATTCCCAGCGCCAATATTTTTGGTTATTCCATCTAACCATTCCTTTACAGAAGGCGGTTTTGTTCCGGTAGCGCGCGCCAACTCAGCCGGTGTTTTATTTCGGACTTTGAGCGCGTAATCAAGCCTGTCATTCCATTTTTTCATTTTTATTATGCTAACAGTTTGTCCGTTAGGTATGCCTTGACAAGGCTATTAGGTATGCCTTATAGTATTGCCTATGGACAAAGAAAATCTTGCTAATGAAATCATTGATGCACTTGGTGGAACCAATGCCGTAGCGCGCCTATGTAATGTCAAACCGCCTTCAGTGTCAGGTTGGCGCGAAGATGGCATCCCTAATGCCCGGCTCATGTATTTAAAAGTAATTCGCCCCGAGGTCTTCCGCGCCCCCTCCAAATCAAAGGAGGTTGCGTGAGTCGATTACCCATAAGCCGAATCTATCGTTGCTATCTGTCCGTTCTTCAAGGCAGAGATTTTCGACCCGCAACCGTGGCAAACGTACCCTATCCGGTGCTCGCGTTGAAGGACAAGCAGCTTGCGGTCATGAAAGCACTTTGCGCAAGCCCAGTGCCGCTCCTTGGGCGTCTCCACAGCCGGCTTATAAACATAAGCAAAAATACCAGTGCCGATCTGCTGCAACGAGTAATCGGCCGCTGTTCTTTCCCAGTTCTCAAGTTGCAGTTTTTCTTCTTCGAGCATGCGTATACGTTCCAGCAAAAGCGCTTGCTTCTCGGTGCTAGCCAGATTCGCAGCGATAGCTTGAGAAAGCTTTTCCTCGACTGCACGGACAGCTACTTGCAGTTCGAATTGTTGGGAGAAAGAACTGGCGCTCTTGGCCAGGTCGATTAACGTTTTGACGCTCTGAAGCGCGGCAGAGATTTCTGAGTACATGGATGCTTATCTTGTGATTGTTATGGAACCCAAACTCTACCACGGCAGAAACCTCCCACCATTCTGTTCTGCCCGGCCGTTTCCCCCCCTCTTGTGCCGGGTGGTTTTATCCCCCTCTTCGGAGGGGGCTCTTTTTAAGGATTGAATCATGACCATCGAAATCGACGGCGACAAACTGGACGAAAACACACTGTTCAGCCTTCGTGAAAACCACACCGTGCGGGTATCTACCCTTTTAACTCCGGATGAATTCACCTGGAGCCGCGACGAGGCTGAAGGCCGGGGTGTTTCGCAAAGCGCATATATCAGAGAGCTCATCCGTCAGGATCGCCGCAAGGTCGAGATGAGCAAATTATCGGCCGAATCGCTCGGTGTTGATACACCAGAGAGTGCACAAATCCTGTACAAGCTCGCGCGGCTTATCAAGGATCAGCGGGTATGAAAACGGCCGTGCAAGACAGTTCGATAGCCGCTTACCGCGCATTGCCGGTCAAGCATCTGGCGACTCAGGCGGATCGTATCTGCGACATCGTAACTCGCTATCACGGCTGGCTCGGCGGCAATATCAGCCTCAAGGAAATACAGAGCCTTTACCGCCGCTATCACGGCGAAATTGACTTGAGCACGGTATCTGCCCGAGTGAACGCACTCGTTGCAGCAGGGCGCCTGGAGCGACTTGAGACGACGCGCAAATGCAGCATAAGCGGTATCAGCATTCATCCGGTGAGGGTGGCGCTGCAATGAACTACCAACACTTTCTCTCAAGCAAGAAGATACGAGAGATTGCAACCGGCCACGATATATCGCTGGCAGCCATCAACCCCAATCTGTTCGACTTCCAGAAGGTTCTGGTTCGCTGGGCAGTTGGTCGGGGCAGGGCGGCAATATTTGCCGATACCGGGCTCGGCAAGACCTTTATGGAATGTGAATGGTCGCGCCTGGTGGTTGATCAAACGGGAAGGCCGGTAATCATAGTCGCGCCTCTTTCTGTGGCACTTCAAACCGTCCGGGAGGCTGCCAAGTTTGGGATCGAAGTTTCCTACCACCGCAGCCAGCCCAAAAACCCCTCCGGAATCATCATTACGAATTACGAGATGTTGGATCGGTTCGATCTATCGTTATTCGTTGGCCTGGTGCTTGACGAATCAAGCATCCTCAAATCGCACGATGGCAAGACTCGCAGCGCGATCCTGGAAGCATCAAAGCTCGTGCCTTATCGTCTTTCCTGCACCGCGACGCCTTCCCCTAACGACTTCATGGAACTTGGCAATCAAGCTGAGTTTGTGGGTGTCATGAGCCGAGAAGAAATGCTTGCCATGTTCTTTACCCATGACGGCGGCGATACCACTAAATGGCGTCTCAAGGGCCATGGCGAGGTTAAGTTCTGGGAGTGGTTATCTACCTGGGCTGTTGTTATTCGCATGCCGTCGGACATTGGATTTGACGACGGCGCATACGACCTGCCGCCCCTTGTTATCCATGAGCACATCATCGAGACAGAAAAGGCTGCAGAAGGGCAATTGTTCTACAAGCCCGCAATGGGGCTGAGCGAGCAGCGGGCAGCCAAGCGCGAAAGCATGGATGAGCGGGTTAGCTCCGTTGCGTCTCTGGTTAATAACTCTTCCGATCCTTGGCTCGTTTGGTGTCATCTGAACGCCGAGAGCGAGGCGCTAGGCAAGCTGATCCCGAGCGCGGTAACGGTGTCTGGTTCCGATTCCATCGAACACAAAGAGTCAGCGATGGAGGGATTTACGACTGGCGATCATCGAGACCTGATCAGCAAACCGTCCCTGTGCGGCTTTGGAATGAACTGGCAGCACTGCTATAACATGGCCTTCGCTGGTCTGGATAACTCATTCGAGTCCATGTATCAGGCTATCCGCCGGTGCTATCGCTTCGGGCAAACAAAACCGGTCAACGTTCACATTTTCCTGTCTCAGGCAGAGCTTCCAATCCTGGAAAACATCAAGCGCAAAGAACAGCAGCACAACGAAATGAGTGCCCGCATGGTGGAGCATATGAAGGAATTCATGCAAAGGAGCGTATTCGGCATGACAGCAGATAAATCGGAATACCGGCGGGATTTAGCAACCGGGAAAGATTGGACGATACACCTGGGCGACTGCGTAGAAGTGGCAAGCGAATTGGAAAGCGACTCGATAGGGTTTTCTGTATTCAGTCCTCCCTTTGCCAGCCTGTACACCTACTCAAACTCTGATCGGGACATGGGTAATTGCAAGACCAAAGAACAGTTTATGGAGCACTTCGGCTACTTGGTCGAGGAGTTGCATAGAGTGACCATGCCGGGGCGCTTGTGTTCAGTGCATTGCATGAATCTCCCGACCAGCAAGCAGCATCATGGGTACATCGGTATTGATGATTTCAGGGGCGACATTATCCGGCTATTCCGTGCTCACGGATGGATATATCACTCCGAAGTCTGCATCTGGAAGGACCCTGTAACCGCAATGCAGCGTACTAAAGCTCTCGGGTTGTTGCATAAGACGATCCGCAAGGACTCGAGCATGAGCCGGCAGGGAGTTCCTGATTACCTCGTGACGTTCCGTAAGCCGGGCGTTAACTCAGATCCGATACGCCACTACAGGGATGAGGATGAAGTTCTTGAGGTATGTGAAAAGGAGCTACTGGACTACGCGGAAGAAGAGCAAAAGATATTCCCTGTAGAGCTTTGGCAGCGATACGCCTCGCCGGTCTGGTTCGACATTAACCCAACTCGGACCCTGCAATACCAATCCGCAAGGGAGAACGAGGACGAGCGGCATATTTGCCCATTACAACTTGATGTAATTGAGCGAGCTATGGAGTTATGGAGCAAACCGGGAGATCTGGTTTTCTCGCCATTCACTGGCATCGGTAGCGAGGGATACACCGCTGTAAAGATGGGCCGCAGGTTTGTTGGCGCCGAACTCAAGCGCAGCTACTTTAACCTAGCAGTTAAGAACATGAAGTCGATAGCGCAGCAAGACTCCCTGTTCGCATTCGAGCAAGAGGAGGCGATAGCGTGAACTACTACCCACATCACATCGGCGACTTCAATAGCGCCACAAGGCATTTAACTCGCACAGAGCGGAGTATCTATCGTGACCTAATCGAGCTTTATTACGACACCGAGGGTCCGCTTACCGCCGATATGAAGGCTTTGTGCAGGAAAGTTATAGCAAGAACAGACGAAGAAGTAACAGCCGTTCAACAGGTGTTGACCGAGTTTTTCACAGAAACAGAACATGGCTGGTATCAGGAACGCTGTGAGAAAGAAATCGAGAAGTATCACAGCAATATCGAGTCGAAATCTGCGGCGGGCCGCGCAAGCGCTGCAAAAAGGGCGAACAAAACGCCTATTTCTCAACAGCCGTTGAATAGGGGGGTAACAGATGTTCAACAGCCGTTCAACGAATGTTCAACTAACCAAAACCAAGAACCAAGAACCGTAAACCAAGAACCATTAAAACCAGAGGTAATACACACAGAGTCTATTACTCATCCTGAGTACGTAGAACTTGCCGATCAAGCGCGTGTGATTCCAATCAAACCAGGATTAGCCGGAGCTTGTTGCAAAACCATGATGAGCAACGGCATCCATGGCTGCAATCCGCATCATCCAACACTGCTGGCATTGCTGGAAGCCGGGGCAACGGAAGATGAGTTTGCCTACGCAGCCAGGAACGCTGCATCCAAGGGCAACGCAAAGTTTGCCTACGTACTCGGAACCGTCAAACGCCAGCGCGAAGAGGCCGCAAAACTCGTTCTCCACCATGGCCGCTTACCCAACAAACAAGAAGCACTCGAAGAATCAAACCGCGCAGCAACAGCCGGCTGGATGCCGCCAGAACTGAGGGAGAGACAGCATGCAAACTGATGACTTTTCTAAATTCCACGAAGGTATTTCCGGCGTGATGGGTTTCTACGGAAAAGGCGTTTCCACCTTCGCGCTCGATGTCTGGTGGAACGCGCTGAAGGGTTATGACTTGGCGGCAGTAGTCGATGCATTCAATCGCCACCTTGCAAATCCCGACGCTGGACAGTACGCGCCAAAGCCCGCCGACATCATCCGCATGCTGCAAGGCTCAACTCAAGATTCGGCCTTACGTGCCTGGGCGAAGGTCGATAAAGCAGTGCGGCACGTCGGCACATATGCTGATGTGGTTTTCGATGATCCTCTCATCCATCGAGTAATCCAGGACATGGGCGGCTGGATCGGATTCGGGACAAAAAACGAGGATGAATGGCCGTTCGTTGCAAAGGAATTCGAGAACCGTTACCGCGGCTTTCGGGTGCGCAGCGAGATCCCGGAATATCCGGCAAAGCTGATGGGAATCGCAACTGCGCACAACGAGAAACAGGGATTCAAGGCTGATGCACCGGTGCTGATTGGCAACGAATTGAAGGCTCGGCAAGTGCTCAACGGCGGGACGGATAAACCTTCGATTGGATTCAAGCGGCTGAGTGATGCGGTCGAGCAACCGGAAATGAAGCAACTGCGGAGCGTTGGGTGAATGAGCTGGCTCTTTTCGCAGGCGCTGGTGGCGGAATACTCGGCGGCAAGCTCCTCGGATGGCGAACAGTCTGCGCAGTTGAACGTGATGCCTACGCAGCACAAGTTCTGGCGCAACGACAAAACGATGGAATTCTCGCGCCTTTCCCAATTTGGTCTGACGTTGAATCTTTTGACGGAAAGCCGTGGCGCGGAATTGTTGATGTCGTATCTGGAGGCTTTCCCTGCCAGGACATTAGCGTTGCAGGAAAGGGCGCCGGAATCACAGGAGAGCGAAGCGGATTGTGGTCGGAAATGGCGCGGATCATTGGCGAAGTACGACCCCGTTTCGCGTTCATTGAAAACAGCCCAGCTCTCGTTAATCGAGGACTTGACCGGGTGCTCGCTGACCTTGCCGCGATGGGGTTTGATGCGGAATGGGGAGTGTTATCCGCAGCCGATGTTGGTGCACCCCACTTGCGAGAGCGAATCTGGATTGTGGCAAACGCTAACGGCGGACGATGCGCACGACAGGGTGAACGGCAAATGGAACAGCAGGGGAGAGCCGAAGCTGAGCGCGCAAGTAAAGCTCTATCCCACAATTTGTGCCAGGGACTACCGTTATCCGGGGAAAAGCAGGATGGAAAGAACGGGTGGCAAGCAGGGAGAAGTGCTGCCACAAGTGATAGGTGGCCCGCTGAACCCAACGTGGGCCGAGTGGTTCATGGGGTGGCCCATCGGATGGACAGAATTCGATCCCTCGGCAACGGGCAAGTTCCCTTATGCGCAGCAACAGCATTCCGTCTGCTCGCAGAAAGAGCCGGAATTGAGTGAGTCGTGAATGACTCCGAACAACACCGCCGCGAATGCGAGGCCCGATACGTTATGAAAATGGATGATACCCGCCGCCAAACCTATTACGAAGGCGTCCTGAAACATCGCGGGAAAGCAAAGGCGAATGAGTTGATCGATGACGTGAATGCTATGCGCAAAATAATGAAGGAGGTTGAGAGTGTCTGATTTTGCGAAAGGGATGATGGTGATACTGCTTTCGGTCGCGGTATTTTTCTTGGCATTCGGCGCTGGCGTCGTGGCAGACAAATCCGCTACATCTGCCGACTGTGAGAATTACGGCGCAGTCAAGCTCAACGGCAAATTGTACGAGTGCAAGCTGAAATGACCTTCCGCCGCGCCGCCAAGGTAGACGCCAATCAACCCGAGATAGTCGAAGCATTCCGCAAGATGGGCTGTTCTGTGCTGATCATTAGCCAGCTAAAGGGATGCTTGGATTTGGTTGTGGCAAAGAACAGAAAGACAGTGATTGTAGAAGTCAAGGATGGCAGCAAGCCGCCCAGCGCTAGGCAACTTACGCCACTGGAGAGAGTGTTCTTGGATGCTTGGCGAGGAGAGGCTGTAATAGTCGAGTCGCTGGATGACGTGTTGCGAGTTGTGAAGGAGTTGGAGGCGTGAAAGCCGAATGGGACGGAGAGGGTAATCCCCTGAACCTTCTGGCTGCCGCTGAGGATGCTCATAAATGGCTCGAGATGTTCGCGGATAGGCCGATGTCCTCGTTTAATAGTTTGAAGGCCGCGAGAGACGAGCTCAGGAAGTTTCTTGACGAGGCGCAAAAGTGAACGACAAACAAACCATCTTTCTAGTCGGCCTCAAGCAAAAGCAATTCGCTCATCAGTGCATAGATCGGGCTCCAGCGGATTTCATGTGCCAGATTAAACCAAAGACGCGCAAGGAAATTCAGAGCGGGCGTTTCCACGCGATGTGCGGCGATGTGGCGCGCCAACTGAAATACATGGGCAGGACGCTCACCAAGGATCAGTGGAAGGTGCTGTTTATTTCTGGCCACGCCATAGCGACAGGGTTGGGCGCTGACATCGTGCCTGGGCTGGAAGGAGAGTTTGCCAATATCCGGGAAAGCTCGGCGCAGATGTCTGTAAAGCGCATGGCCAGCCTGATCGAGTACGTTGCTGCCTATGGTAGCGAGCATGGTGTGCAATGGAGCGAACCGGAGCGGCCAGAGGATGAGGAAATGATGAATAGGAGGTATGCGTGATTCATTACCACGGGCTGCCGATCACGAATCAGGGCGCTACAGCTGCCGTTGCGGCGATTAATGCCGGCCATGCTTTCATCTCCTTTCGCTCGCCCGAACAACTCAGTTTAGCTCTCGAAATTTGCCAATCCTTTGCTGTAGACAATGGGGCTTTCAGCGCGTGGAAAAGCGGGAAGCCCGTTACAGACTGGAGTAGGTATTACGCATGGGTTGGCGGATTGCATCGAGTCCCGACATTCGACTTTGCCGTAATCCCCGACGTTATCGACGGCGACGAAGCGGCTAACGATGAGTTGCTAGAAGAGTGGCCCTGGCGCACTACCGCGCCCTGGATTGGCGCCCCTGTTTGGCACATGCACGAATCCATAGAGAGGCTAGTCAGATTGGCAAATACTTTCCCGCGCGTTTGCATCGGGAGCAGTGGCGAGTTTGCAGCGGTAGGAAATGCGCGTTGGTGGGATCGCATGGCTGAGGCGATGAATGCTATTTGCGACCGATCCGGTTTGCCGATCTGCAAATTGCACGGCTTGAGGATGCTCAACCCTGACGTTTTCAGTCGCTTGCCGTTCGCATCGGCTGATAGCACCAACATCGCACAAAACATTGGAATCGATTCAGCTTGGCGAGGTACCTACGCGCCACCATCAAAGGAGGCTAGGGCATGGGTAATGCGGCAGAGGATAGAGAGCGTGCAATCAATGACATTCTGGAGGAAACAAGAGATCCAAGAGTCCTTGCTGAGAGACTTGTTATCGCCAAAAGAGAAATGCGCTTTATGAAAATGGCTTTAGATAAGCAGGCCGAAAGGTTAATAGTGGACACAACAGATCCCGCATTAATGGGAAAGCGATGACCTATCGCAACCGATCGTTCCTTGACCTTGCCCACAAAGCCCCATGCTTCGCCGACTTCCCGCATGAGTGTCACGGCTGGCAAGGATGCGATCCGGCGCATAGCGATAGTCAGATATTCGGACGCGGGCATGGGCATAAAAGCAACGATTGGGCTGTAGCGTTCCTCTGCAACACGGCTCACAAGATGCTTGATTATATGGACCGGGAAGACAAGCAGGCAACTTGGCTACGCGCTTTCGTTAAGACGCAGAACTATCTATGGGAGAGCGGAAAATTGAAGGTGGTGAAATGAGCTTAAGAAGTGTCTTAAACGCGATCGCTTTTGCTATGTCTTCAATGCCACAACATGGCGAGCAGAGAAGAGCCAACCCATCCGGATCACCCAAACGCAATCAAGAGCGCTCCATCAAGCGCATGGCTCAGCGGTCGCGGGTGATTAACAGGATGCGTAAACGATGAGAACTTCGTCCTGGATGAGTTTGTCTGCGCTGCTATTTATTGTGGTCGAGTCGCTTGGCGATCAGCCGGCGACATTGGTGCCCGTAATCCTTGCGTGCACTGGATTAATTATCAGGGAGATAGAGCGGAAATGAAAACGGCCATTCTCCCATCTTGGATGTACAGATCGCCAGAAGAGATTTGTGATGGCCTTATTGCCCGATCAAACCGCCAGGACCAGCCCGCACCCAAACCGCAACCAAAACGGCAGCGCAAGGATCGTTACTACAGCCAAAGCCGGTCAATTCATTTGCGGGAACTCGTACGCATCGCCAAACGTGGAGGATTACGCAATGTTTCATAGCGCTCACAGCGCCCTTGCCTGGGCATATCAGGTTTCTGCAACGCCGATCGTAAAGCTATCGAGCGTCAACGCAATGTGCGGTACTCCGCGGCGATCCGGTCAGAATCTGTTGCTGTCGCACTTATCGGTGCATGAGCAACACGCTCAAGCCGCGGCGATAATCGGCATAGCAGAGCGGTTAGAGGATCCGGCTTACCGGGAGTACATCGCGGCGAGGTTCGGGGGCATGACGAAGCCGGAAGATGTCACTGTGATGATGAACAGGATATTCCAGGCGCTGGGTACCGGGATTCACGGCAGGCGAGGGGCGTATAAACTGTTGTTGTGTTACTTTGGAAAAACCATTAGCCACAAATCCATCAGATATGACCTCGCGTGCGGGAATGACATGGTGGTTGCTATTCGACGTGGGGTTTATAACATGCTTGACGTGATCCACAGTCGCGCCATGGCTGATATGGCAGAAGATTTAGAGTCGCACGGGTTGATTGCGCGCGAATGGAATTATGCGTAGCGATCTAATCGAAGGAACGGTGCGCTCTTAAGGGTTTTTTTGATCCTTGCATGACTGAGAGACTCGGGTGAACATAAAACTCTCGCCTTTATGGAAGCCAATACATACCTCCCACTTCGAACCACATTCACCCCACATCGGGACAACAGTGAGATCTCCTCTTCCGCCCCATTTGGCATCGTAGTTGTCACCTCCATCCTTTAAATACGAAGGTTCCATATGATTATATGAGCCACTGCAAACTGGGCACAGAAGTTTCCGGACGTCTGAACCACCCCACCCTGCGTCATTTATATCGATGCATGGAAGGATGTCGCCAATCGGCAGTGGATCAATATCCATTTGTTGCTTCTCCATAAAAGAGGGGCATCATATAGGTTCAGTTAGTTACGGGTCAAATTTAAACGAATAAGGCTTGCTTTTTCTCGGGAACGTGATAGAAGTATTTATATAGAGTGCGAAATATTCACTCCGAAACCTAACCCACCCCTAACCCGGTGGGTTTTTACATTTCTGGCCTGCCAATTTCGGCGGGCTTTTTTTATGGGCGAAAACAAAATGAACTCCAGCGGCGGAATGGTGGGTCTGCGTGCAGCGAAGATTCGGGTGGATAGCGGTCTTAACGAAGAGGCCGTAATGCGGGAAAAGTGCAGCGGACGCGTATTGGAGAGTCTAGATCATCAGGCGCAGCGGCTTGAAATGCTCGCTGCCAGTTTGGAGAAAGCTTTCGCTGGCGTGCTTCGGCCTGATTCTGTATCCAGCGGCAGCGTTAACGGCTCGGAGCCAGCGTTGCCCCCTATGCCAGAGTTTCTTGAACAACTCAATCAGCGTATTAATTCCATCGACTCAAGCCTGGACCGCATCCAGTCCTTAATCCATCGTAGCGAGCTGTAGAAACAATGTTTGCGAGTCCCGCTATCACTGCAATCATCATCGCTGTCTTTGCTGCGCTATCTTTCGGTGGCGGCTTCGTCGTTAGCGATTGGCGCTCTGGCAAGGAGGTGCAGCGGCTCGGATCAGAGAATGTAGTGCTGCGAGCATCGAACGATAAATGCGCTACCGACATTGGTACGGTTCAGGCTGGGGTAAAAGAAGTCACCGACGCGCTGGAAGCCAAAGAACTCGAAGCTCAGGCGGCGATGAAGTTGGCTCAGGTATCTGCCAAGAAGCATTCAGACTTGGCCGCGGAGCTTCGTAACGGGTTGCCCGTTCGCCCAGGTGAGACTCAGTGCCAGGCAGTAGAGAGGGAGCAGCGGGAATATGTGGGAGGTCGCCGTGCGGCCGAGTAGCTTAATCCTGGTGCTGGCGCTAGTGGGATGCGCAGGTAAACCGGTTGTCGAAACGCACGTAGTTGAAAAGCTCGTGCCTGTACCGTGTGAAGTCACGCTTCCCGCTGAGTGCAAGGATGCTTATGCGGTAGACAAGGTATCCATCAAAGACGACGCCTTGACGATCAATAGGGCGTTGCGGTCGGAGATCGAAGAGCGTTCTGCCTGTGAAGTGATGCTCAGGGCTGCGGTACGAGGCTGTAATCATTCGTTAGGAGATAAGTAATGGCGCAAAGTAGCGGCGTAATCCTTTGGAAGCGCGCATGGCGGACCTCAGATGGCGTTGTCTTTTCAACGCGCCCGTACGCAACAGAAGAGGATTTGCTTAAGTCAGAGCCTGCGGATGGCAGATGGTGCGGTGATCCGTTCAGTTTCGTTGCCGATGATTTTGCGCTAGCAGATTTCGAAAGATGCGAAGCCAATGACCGGAAGCGGCAAGAGTTGTTTGACTCACAGAATGGCATGTGCGCGTGTTGCGGGGAACCGCTGGAGCGTTCGTTCAACATGCAGCCAGTTACCCCGCCGCGCCTTGTGAGGATTGAGTGCGTGCGTAACGGCTCGGCTTTACTGCACGCGTTGCCGTGACTGGGGAAAAGAAACCGACGGAAAAGCGCAAGCCCGGCACCGTCAAAAGAAAGGCGGGAGCGCCATCGATCAAGACACCCGCTTTACGCTCCGCTATCTTTGAAGGCATCGCTCTCGGTAAGTCCGCAAGGTCGATGTGCATAGAACTCGGTATCAGCCAGCGCGCTTTATGGAACTGGCTTGATTCTGATCAAGAATTTATGCAGCAATACATAAAGGCCAAGGAGCTCTCGGCTGATGTTCATTTTGAAGCCATCATTGATATTGCTGATGACGCCGCAAACGATGTCATTGTTGCCGAGGACGGACGCGAGGTAACGAACCACGAAGCTATCGCCCGCTCCAGGCTGAGAGTCGATGCGCGTAAGTGGGTCGCCGCAAGATTGTCTCCAAAGAAATATGGGGATCGTACAACTACCGCCCTTGAAGGCGGTGATCCCGACAAGCCGATTCTATCGAAAATCGAGATTTCCTTCATCCCCGCTCAAAAACCTCAATCGTAGAGGCGATATGAGCGATTTAAATTAGCCGGTTGATACTCAGGTATAGGGTGAAGTGGGAAACCATCATCCTTTTTTCTGAGTTGGTATCGAAATTAGCGGGGTTATATTTTCAGAAGTGGGAAATGACATTAAAAAGGAGTGAAAAATGAAGGGTTATTACAAGGTTCCGTTTCGTAAGGTTTATTGCGAAACCCTGCGGTTGTGGCTCGCGGCCACGATTAACTGTCATGTGGTGCTGCGTTTAGCCCCGCCTTGTTTGCCCGATGTGTCAGAGTAAATGACAGTCATTGCCTGGGACGGCCGCACTCTAGCGGCCGACAAAAGGTCTATTAATTCCGGCCTTGCTCGCACCGTAACCAAAATCTACCGAGTTGGTGACTCCGTTGTGGCGATTGCTGGAAACCTTGACCAAGGCCTGCTGATGGTCGAGTGGGTTCGTAATGGATGCAATCCAGAAACGTTTCCAGGTAGCCAGAGAGACAAAGATGATTGGGCGACAGTTGTTGTGGCTGATGCGAACGGTGTGCGCAGCTACGAACGGACACCATACCCAATCGCCGTTGAGGATAAGTTTTGGGCTGCGGGGTCAGGCAGGGACTTTGCGTTGGCCGCAATGCATCTCGGCAAATCTGCAATCGAGGCTGTCCAGGTTGCTTGTGTGTTTCAGTCTGATTGTGGGAATGGTTGCGACTCATACGAAATATGACCTCCCATAGAGCCGAATTCCCCGAGAAACTTGAGTTCCTGTTTCACCCGGCTAGATACAAGGTTCTCTACGGTGGTCGTGGTGGCGCGAAGTCGTGGGGAGTCGCAAGAGCATTATTGATCCAAGCCGCCGCTTCACCGCTTCGCATACTGTGCGCTCGTGAGTTTCAGAACTCCATAGTTGAGTCAGTGCATCACTTATTGCAGTCGCAGATCGCCTCTCTTGGCCTGGATTCGTTTTACGAGATACAGAACGCCACTATCAAGGGAGCCAACGGCAGTGAGTTCGTATTCGCCGGCCTGAGAAACAACGTTACCAAGATCAAGTCATTTGAAGGCGTGGATCGAGTCTGGGTTGAGGAAGCGCAGACCGTTTCGAAAACATCCTGGGAAGTATTGATCCCCACCATCCGGAAGAATGGCTCAGAGATATGGTTGACGTTCAACCCTGAGTTGGATTCAGACGAGACTTACCAACGTTTTGTCGCAAAGCCGCCGAGTGACGCTGTCGTGGTCAAGATCAATTGGGACGATAACCCATGGTTTCCTGAGACGCTGCAGAAGGAAAAGGATGAGCTGAAGGCGCGTGATCCGGATGCTTATCAGAATATTTGGGAAGGAAACTGCAGGGTAACGCTCGATGGGGCGATTTACGCGAAGGAATTGAGGCAGGCCCAGGAAGAGGGGCGGATTGGCAGGGCTCCATATGACGCGGCCAAGCAAGTACAAACGTTCTGGGATCTTGGTTTCGCAGACAACACCAGCATTTGGTTCGCGCAGAGCATCGGCGCCGAACTGAGGCTCATAGATTATTACAGTAATAACCAGATGCCATTGAATCACTACATCGGCGTGTTGCAAAACAAAGGGTACATATATGGGACCGATTATTTACCCCACGATGCCCGCGCAAAGACACTCTCAACAGGGCGAAGCGTGGAGGAGTTGATGGTATCAGCCGGACGGAAAGTTCAGATAGTGCCGAATCTTTCCATCTTCGACGGCATCAACGCCGCCAGAACCGTGTTCAATCGCTGTTATTTTGATGAGCAGAAATGTGCTGAAGGATTGCAATCGTTGAGACATTACCGGTTCGAAGTTGACAAAGATACCAAGCAGTTTAGCGGAAGGCCATTGCATGACTACCACAGTCACGCGGCCGACGCTTTCAGATATTTCGCTGTGGCGATTGAAGAGGATAAGCCGGCATCGAGCGCTCGCGGTATCAGGATGCCAGGATGGAGGGCGTGATCAAGTTTCCTGTTGCCATAGTTCGGCGAGCGATCGAGTTGAGCGCTAACGCGCACTCAATGTTTCAGGGGCGCGCAGAACCGGTCCGGGTAACCACAAGCGAGATCCTTGAGTTGGTCCTTGAATGGCGGATCGGCGAAAAGAAGCTCGCTATATGCCTCAGCGACAATGCTCGGCGAATACGTAAGGGTGTCAGGGTATGGAATGGAAGATTCCGCGAGGCTGTCCGATGATGCATCCAAAAAACTGTTCGACTGGTTCCTTAGCTAATGACAACTGAAGCCCCGATCACCAAGGATATTGATGTTTCCGCATACGACAAGATATGCCGCGACATCAGAAACTCTCCAAAGTGGCGCCTCGACTCCGATACCGATTGCGATTACTACGATGGCGCCCAGACGAGCGTCGAGGTTAACCAGCGCCTCAAGGATGCCGGAATTCCGCCGCAAGATAGCAACCTGATCAAGCCGACGATAAACGCCGTCCTGGGCCTTGAAGCGCGCTCACGCACCGATTATAAAGTAACCTCCGACGATGAACAGCAGGCCGAGATAGCCGAGGGTCTGTCCGCGAAGATCAAAGAAGTAGAAAGCGAGAGCCGCGCTGATCGGGCAATGTCCGACGCCTATTCCAGCATGATTCGCTCCGGTATCGGCTGGGTTGAAGTATCACGCGAATTCGATCCGCTGAAGTACCCGTATCGGGTCCGCGAAGTACATAGAAACGAGATCCATTGGGACTGGACGGCCAGGGAACCCGACTTGTCCGATGCGCGTTACTTGCGCCGTGATAAATGGGTAGACCGAGAACAGGCGTTGCGCATGTTTCCGGAAGAATCTCAGTTGATCGGGAACTCGTGGAATCGCTGGAACACGTTGGACGTTTACGACGGTGGCGATACGAACATGGCTCGGGCGTACGAGATCGAGCAGACCTGGGGAAGGAATCAAGAGGATTACCTGAATCAATCTTCTGGCATGGTGCGCTTGTCTGAGCTCTGGTACCGGCATTACGAAGATGCGCACGTTCTGGCGCTTCCTGACGGCAAGTCCATAGAGTACGTTGAGGAGAATCCATATCACCAGGCGGCGGTCGCTCAAGGGCTCGTGCAGGTCCAGAAGGCGCTGCTGTCGAGATTGCGTGTCTCAATATGGCTCGGGCCACATAAATTGATGGACGTGCCTACGCCTCTCCCACACAGCAATTTCCCCTACGTGCCTTTCTGGTGCTTCCGTAAAGACAGAAGCCGCACACCTTACGGCCTGATTCGCGATATGCGCGGGCCGCAGGATCAGATCATTGATCTGGATATTCTGCTTTATGAAGTCCTGAATTCGGTCAAGGTAGAGGTCGATAACGACGCGCTGGACCTGTCTCAAAACACGTATCAGGAAGTCGCGCAGAACATGAGCAGTCTGAGGTCGATGACTGTGTTGAATTCGCAACGGCGCAACGCGAACGGCTTTAGAGTCACCCGGGAACACGCTCTTGCGGCTCAAGTGTTCCAATTGGTCCAAGAGCGCAAGAAACGGATTGAAGAGGTTGGCGGCATCTACCGCGCCATGCTCGGGGCTGATTCTTCGGCGACCAGCGGCGTTGCAATCAATAATTTGGTCGAGCAGGGATCCACGGTACTGGCTGAGCCGAACGACAATTTCCGTTATGCCCGGCGGATGGTAGGCGAGCAACTGCTGGCATTAATCAAGCAAGAGATGATCGGCAGGCCTACGGCTATCGCTGTTAAGCAGGGAGCAAAGCAAAAGACCATCTACTTTAATCGCAAGTTGGACGATGGAACGGTAGAGAACGACATCGCGAGCGCGGCGGTCAAGGTCGTGCTTGAGGACATTCCCGCTACTCCGACGTTCAGGGCGCAACAACTGCAGGCGATGAGTCAGATCGTGCAGGCAGCGCCGCCTCAGTTCCAGGCTGTGCTCTATCCGGTAATGCTCGAACTGTCCGATGTGCCGAATCGTCATGAGCTTGCTGATCAACTGCGGCAAGTAGCGGGCATCGCTGAGTCTGATCAGCAAATGCAGGCCATGCAGCAGCAGGCGCAGGTTGAGATACAGCAGCGGGATCAAGTTATCCAAGGATTGCGGGGCGAGTTGACCAAGACTCAGCAGCAACTATCCGACAGATCCCGCGAGTTGGACATCAAAGAACAGGATCTTGAACTCAAGGATAAGAAGATCGACGTTGACGCGGAACTGAAAGCGCGGGAACTGGACATTAACTCCAGGCTTAAAGCAGAGGAAATAGTGTCAAAGCATATAGATAGCGCGCATATTTAAACAAAAATACGAAGGACAGACATGATTCGATTATTGGAAGCAAAAACAGTAGCGGGCGTTCGTTATGGCGCCGGCGATGTCGTTAATTTTTCCTCTGAGATCGAGTCGCAACTTGTATCTGCGGCAGAGGCGGAATCTCTACCTCTAGTACTGACTTACACTTGGAATACGCGCCCGAATTACTCCGTTACTGCGGTCGGTACGGTCATCAATATCTCAGATGTTGGGGGTGAAGCGGGATCTTTCTGGAAGGCGACCTCGGCGGGATGGATGCCGCTTAATGGTCAAGTAAAACTGGCCGGCAAGCAGGGATCGATAGCGGCTCCAGTAGCCACCATTACAGGATCAGCCGATGCTCTATTCAACCTGAGCGGTGGATTCGGCTCTCTTGTCATCCCTGCCAAGATGCTTATCCCAGGGCATTCAGCGCTTCGGCTGCGCGCTTTATTCTATCGCCGCGGAGCAACAGCTGCAGCCACGGCGACTATCTATATCGGCACTGCCGGGACTTCCGCTGACCCAAGGGCGTATTTCCTGAGCCTAACGGCCACGAACCTACAGCAGAACAGGGCAGATGCAGAGCTGGTTGTTGCAACTGCGACCACAGCATGTACTACCGCGTGGCTTGCTCCACAGCAGCAAACGACTGGTGCAGCGTCTGATCTAACTACCAATATCAATACTGACGCGGCTATGACAGTTTCAATCGGCGTGGCGACCGCGAGCGCCTTGGATTCCTTTGACTTGATCAGTTACTCAGTGATTCTCGAATCGATATGAGTTTGTTGGTCGTCAATCTCGCTCCGGTAGCGCCTTTCGCTGGCCATCACGAAAACTGGATGCTCCCGGATTCTTACGACGTTGCGATGAGCTCATCTCTGAGTTGGCATCATCAGTGCGTCTTGGATACGGAAGGCATTTTATATCCCTGCTCGTGGGTAGCGATGGAGACAGCGGAAGGCGTTTACGACTTCTCGGCGTTAACGACGACCCTTAATTACGCGGCTACATACGGAAAAAAGGTAATCGTTCGAATCTTCACGAAAACCGTTTCCGCCGCCAAGCCGAAGCCTTTGCCAGCGTATATTCTGAACGATGAAGTCACCTACGGGGGTGATGCAACAACAGGTGGATTACGGATAAACAGATTCAGCGCATGGTCTCCGCGGCTAGACAATCCGAATGTAATGGCGCGTTACAAAGCGTTGATTACAGCGATGGCGGCAGCAGTCGGAAACCACTCGGCCCTTCAGGGTATTGGCCCTGACGAATCCGCATGGGGATTTGGCGAGCTATGGCCTGTTGCCGGGTTGACGACAGGGCAGATTAGAGACGCTCATCGCGAGATGTGCTTACACATTCAGAGCTGCTTCCCCGGTAAGGAGATTTATCCCTTCTATAACTATTGCGATGGGAGCGAAGACGCGGAGGTCGTGGCCGAGCTTAACTGGTCTATCGGGCAGGGAATGTATGCCGGTCTCTCTGACACGCACCGAATACCTGATATGCAGTCAGGAATACCGCCGGTTGCGACAGCCTTCCCGATGGCCGCCAAAACGATCATGTGCGTCGATTACATGAGCGTCGGGGAGGATGATTCGGGCGTAACCGAAAGGATGCTGGAAAACGCAAGAACTACGGCTCTGCGCGGAGCTGACATTACAGTTTGGCTCAATTGGGGCGGAGCGTCGGGTAATTGGTGGGCCGCAGCCAAAAACGCTATGGCTATTATCGGATAAGAATTACTTAAATATCAACACACTAAGCCGCCCCTGGAAACTCGGGCGGCTTTTTTAATGGGTATCAACTTCAGTTACTCGAAATCTTCGAATAACTGTTGATAGTTTCACGCGCTAACGGCGATACCGCAGTCTTTTATTAACCCCGAAAGGGCGCGCTCACTGCGTTAAGAAGTGGAGATGAAGGCAATGGAAGTAGATCAACTTACGGATGAGCAAATAGCAAATCTCACGCCGGAACAAATCGAGGAACTGGAGAACGACCCCAGCAAAATCGAGGAGATTCTAGGCAAGCAAGCGGCAAAGGATGAGCCCGAACAGGAAGTGGATAGCGCGGCTAACGGCGCGGGCGAAGATGTGCCGGTCGTTCTGAACAAGAGCGGCAAAGGGATTATTCCCTACGAGAAGCACAAGGAATTGCGGGTGGAGAATTCTACGCTCAGGCAGGAACTCGAGGATGCCAAAGGCAAACTGGACGAACTGCTGAAGGCTAAGGATGAGGCCAAGACTGGCAAGGATGAGGCGAAGGTAGATGATGCCATAGCCGCGCACCTTGAGAACATCAAGGAAAACATGCCGGAACTCCACGAAGTGATTACCTCAGTTCTCAAAGGAAGCCGAGAGCAAGGCGAAAAGCTGGAAAAGACGCTGCAAGAGTTGAAACGCGAAAAGGAGGAATCCGAGCGCGTGAAGCAATTGAGCGTTGCCGAACAGGTTGCCGAAGCCAAGGACAATAACCCTGACTTGACACATTGGGAGAGCAACGATCCGGAAGCCTGGGACGAAGCGCTTAAGCAGGACGAGATTCTGAGAACCGCCAGCAAGTGGGCGAGCAAGCCATACGCTGAACGATTCGAGGAAGTCGCCCGCCGGGTGCGCGCCATTATGCCTGACGCCTCCGCACCGAAAAAAGCAGATGAGCCGGAGCAGATCAAAGTCAAGGCGAAAGCCAAGCTTGACGCTGCACCGGCGAAGAAACCCACAACCCTATCGGATATTCAAGGCGGCGCAAATCCTGCATCCGAAAGTGAGCAACTTGAGAACCTGAGTCCTCTGGAACTCGTCAAGAAGCTCACCAGCATGCCGGAACATAAAGCGCGCGCCCTGAGAGCCGAATTTGATTAAGGAAATTTGAAATGGCTGAAACAAACGTAGCGAGCGGAAGTTCGTTAGCAGTAAAACACTATAGCGCGGCGCTGTTTGCCAATACGCTGAAAGGCTCCACCGCGATCGATCAGTTGGTCGGGGCGATTGAACCGAGCTCAGGGATGGAAATGGTAGCCGGGCAGACTCATGCCGGCATGCCGATCGTGCGCATCGACAACCTGATGAAGAGCGCAGGCGACGTTGTATCTCTCGACTTGGTTGATACGATCAGCGGCGAACCCCTGATGGGAGATGTAAACCGCGAAGGCCGCGGCAGCGCGCTCTCGTTTTCTTCGATGGAAATCAAGATCGACTTGTCCAGCAAGGTCATTGACGCTGGCGGCTCGATGTCGCAGCAACGCACGAAGCACAATCTGCGCGAGATTGCTCTTGCTCAGTTGTCTGGTTATTTTCCGCGGCTGAACTCCCAGCAAGTGCTCGTGCATCTGGCTGGTGCCCGGGGATCGCAAATTGGTACGGATTGGGTTATCCCTCTCCAAAGCGCATCGAACTTCGGCTCGATCATGGTTAACTCGGTTAAGGCCCCTACCTACAACCGGCATTATGTGGTGAACGGCGCGAACCTTACGCAAGGTGGCCAGCAATTGGGCTCCATCGTATCTACCGATGCGCTGAAGCTTGCTCACCTGGACGGATTGCGCAAGCTCATCGACGATATGGATCAGCCTCTGCAATCCATCAAACTCGCCGGTGACAAGGCCTCGCAAACCTCGAAAATGTGGGTATTCCTCGCAACGCCGAATCAATACTCGATTCTGCTGAGCGAAGGGTCTCTCCGCGCTTTCCAGCAAAACGCCGTGAACCGTGCCGCTTATTTCGACACTCGCCATCCGCTGTTTGCCGGCGAAGTTGGAATGTGGAACGGCATCCTGGTGGTGAAGAACGAGCGTGCCGTGCGCTTTGCCCCGAGCGAGTCCACGAAGATCATCACTTCGGCCAATGCCGCAACCGCCACTGAAACCGATCAGACTGTGAATGCTTCTATCGGCGCCGGTTACGGGGTAGAGCGCGGCCTGTTGCTTGGCGCGCAAGCCTTGGGTATCGCCTACGGCAAGACCAAGACCAGCGGCATGCAGTTCGGCTGGAAAGAGCACTGGTACAACTTCGAGAGCAATCTGGAAGTCATGGGCGAGAAGGTTTGCGGCCACATGAAAACCCGCTTCTCCATCGACGACGGCACCGGTTCCAAGGTTCCGACAGACTTCGGCGTGATAGCGGTTGACTCGGCCGTCCCTCTCTAACCTGAAATGACATAAGCGGGGCTTTCATAGCCCGCTAGTCCCTTAATTCGCAAGGAGTTTTATCAATGGCTACATTTAGCGCAACAGACTTGAATACCAAACCCATGCACATGGGCGGGTATGGAAACATGGCACTGGCCTGGGGCTCGGTTACGCCGACCGCTGGCGCATTGGCTGATGTGTACAAACCACTTCGCATTCCTGCTGGAATGACTTTGACTGGCCTGGAAATCGTGAATGATGACCTGGACAGCAACGCAACGCCTCTTATGGCCTGCAAGATCGGCTACGAGCCGGTGAATTCGACTGATGGGCCTACCGCTGACGATGATTATTTCGTCGCTGCTGGCAGCACGATCCTGCGGAGCGCCGCTCGCACGTCGATGAATTTCCAGCCGGTGAAGTTCGAAAAGGATGTGTGGGTAACAGTGACTCTGACAGCCGCCGCCGCAACGTTCGCATCGGGCAAGGTTACGGCAATAGCAACCGGCGAAGCGACCGGCGTCAAGTAAGTTTCCTTTGAAGCGGTGGGGCAACTCTTCGGGGTTGCCCTTTTTTTGGAGTGCAAATGCCACAAGTTAAATATATAGCCCAAGGCGTAAAGGTAGACAGCATACGCGGCGTAGGGCTGCGTTGGGAGCCCGGGCAAGTGCGCAATGTAAGCGCAGAGGTTGCTGAAAGACTGTTGGTCTACGTCGACACATGGACGCCGGTGGATAACGTCGACTCAAATCAAGAGCCTGATAACACAGAAAAAAAAGATGTCGACACTACGTCGACGCAAGCCGAAGAAATAGGCCTGTCGACTGAAGAAAAGGCTGTGGAAGAGCCACTTCCTGTAGTCGACTTCCATGCCATGGACAAGGACGCTCTGATCAAATTCGCTGAAACGAAATACAACGAGCGGCTGGATAAGCGCAAGAACGAAGAAACGATCCGGCACAGAGTCATTGCGCTGTTCGGTAAACATGAGACGGATAACTGATGGCGTTCACCTACCAAAGCGTGGTGGACCTGGCCAGGATCCCGCTCAACGATTCCGATAAAGCCCGGTACACGGACGTTAATTTGCTTGCTTACGCCAATCATGGCGTTCTTGCTGTCACCAAGCGCAGGCCGGATTTGTTCGTGGGGCAGTATTCGAGCCTCCCAACCGGAGAGGCTTTGCTGGGAGATGCGTTTCCGCTGGATGCTGAGTATGTTCAGACGCTTGCAGATTATGTCGTAGCAAGGGCTGAACTCGCAGACGATGAGCACACAAACTCAGGCAGAGCTGCAGCATTCGCTCAACTATTCGGAGCGGAGGCACCAGTATGAAGGAATTGATCCAGACCATTGTTATCTGCTCTGTGCCTGTATCAATCATGGGTATGGCGGCATTCCTGATTTATAAGCAAGTGGATGGGTGGGGCTGGTTTTTGTTAATCGCTGCCTTGATAGTGGGATCATTTAAGGGTCAGGTGGATTGATATGAAGTTATGGAGCGAATTCTACGATCTGATTATTCCTGACGTCCCTGGCTGTCCGTTTGCCGCCGCTGACATAGCCCTACGCCAATCCGCGATCACGTTCTGCGAGCAGTCTCTAGCATACAAAGCAACCCACGGCGACATAGCGGTAACGAGCGGTACCGCCTCATATGCATTTGTTCCTCCTGCTCAAGCCGTAATCCACACGATCACTTACGCACAGTTCGATGACGACGAGTTACGGATAACCGGCGAGTCTGGAATTCACATTGCCGACTGGCGCAACGAAACCGGTACGCCAGAATACATCATGGGAGGCGCTACATCGCTCACGCTCGTGCCTGAGCCTGACGTTTCCGGAACGCTGACCATGATTGTCGCGCTCAAACCTTCGGTTGACGCAACAGGCGTTGATGATCTGCTGTTCAACGAATACCGCGAGGCGATTGTTCATGGGGCTCTGTCGAGGCTGATGCTATCGCCCAAGAAGCCGTACAGTAGCGCGCAGCTTGCTGCCTATCACGCGCAGCAATTCACGATTAAGACGGCTGCTGCCGGGATGCGCGCGGCCAGAAATTACACAAGATCGCCGCTGCAAACATCGATCTTGAGAAGGGGTTAATACATGGGACTTAAGTTTTCCAATTTCGGTAAAGCAATCGTAGGCTCAGCACCCAGCGGCACAACCGGTCTAAGTTTCACAGTCGAAGCCGGCAAAGGTCTGCTCTTTCCTAGCTTAGCCGCCGGAGACTACTTCTACGGAATCTTCAAAGACGCTTCCGGTAACCGTGAGGTAGTGAAGATTGAGGCTCGTTCGACCGATGCAATGACCATTGCCGTAGGTGGGCGCGGGCTGGATGGAACGACTGCGCGAACGTGGAGTGCGGGGGATTATTTCGTTGCCGGGCTCTGCAATATCGCGTTGGAAGAATCGCTGTCGAATGCGAATCTGATTGCTTTAGGCGGACTCGCTTCTGCCGCTGACAAATTACCTTACTTTACTGGATCGGGGACTGCTTCTGTAGCTGATTTGACGGCCGCTGCGCGCGCTCTTCTGGACGATGCGGACGCGGCAGCAATGCGGGCAACGTTGGGCGTGGCTACAAGCGCTGAGATTATACCTACGGGCACGGTTATGTTTTTTTTCCAAGCCGCCGCGCCCACCGGGTGGACGCAGGTAACAACACATAACAACAAGGCGCTAAGAATTGTAAGTGGGGCAGGTGGAGGGTCGGGCGGAACCAACACCTTTACCGATACGTTCGGAGTACGCCCTGTATCCGGCACGGTTGGGGGCACTACGTTGACTATAGCGCAGATACCAGCGCATACGCACACAACCACTCATTACGGATTAAGCGGGGGTGGAAGCAGTCCAGGAAAAGGAAATTCCGACGGGTCTAGCGCGGTGGTTACGAGCGACAGCGCCGGAGGAGGCGGCTCCCACACCCACACATTCACCGGCACGTCCATTAGCATGGCTGTGCAATACATTGACATGATCATAGCGAGCAAAAACTAATGAAAGTAAAAGAAGCGGAGTGCCCACTTGGGGCAAAGTGCGAAGAGGTCAAGGTCAATAAGGATGGGGAGCAGGAGTTGCATCGCTGCCCATGGTACGTGCAAATTCGTGGCGTGGACAACAACACCGGGCAGGAAACCGATAGTTTTGCCTGCGCCATTGCCTGGATGCCAATGCTCATGATCAACACAGCCAATGAGTCGCGCAAAGGGGTTGCGGCCACCGAATCGTTCCGGAATGAAATGGTGAAACAGGGTGAGCAGACACAACAGTTGTTGCGACTGCCGGTTGAGTGCCGCACCCCACTAAATCCTTACTCTCACAATCTGGACCGGAGCAACCCTTACTCCCTCACCGTCGATCAATTGCCGAAACACGCATTATGACCGTCTGCACCTGCAACCCGCCGCGCGTCAAAACATTCTGGACAGGATGTTTGGATCAGGCTGCCCATATGCTCTACGGCCTATGCCTGCTGATCGCTTTCACTCAGCCTGTACCGGCATGGGGCGCGACGATCCTTGTGATGGCAGTCGCAACCATCCGCGAGCTTGAGCAAAAGAAGTGGAGCGTGCTGCTGATCGGCCGCATTGATTTGTTCTTCTGGTTCCTGGTCTGTCTCATATTCGATATTTGGTATTATTATTTCCGTTAAGAAACAAAGCACTGTAACGAAACTACTGCCGCCAATGAGCGGCTTTTTTTATGGAGATTCAGATGACGATGTTCCAGCGCCAGAAGCTCAAGGAGTACGCGGAGAAGATGAATGCAGAGGCCGACAAGGGAGCGGATTCTCTGCTGGACAGGCTGAAAGCATCGAAGTGGACTGCGGTAATGCTGTTGGGCGCGGCCGTAGTGATGATCATATTTCTGTGGGCCATTTCCTAATCATGAACTGTGATGACGAAAAGCCGCGTCCAAGAGGGCCGTCTACCTACGCTTTGTCGTTCAGCGGAATTATTGCTGTTGCTGGCCTGCTTGCCTCGGGTGTAGCGACATATAACGCCGTACAAAACGACATCGCCAGTTTAAAGCGCGGCGAAATGTATCAAGAACGAACCAATGAACGGCTGAGTGAAGAACTCAAATCCACAAGAGTTGAGCAGCGTGAATCCATGCAACTACTCAATTCAAAAATGGATCGGCTGATTGAGCAGTGGCCGCACGGGAGGAGATGATGAAATATTTATTCATTCTGTGTGTTCTCGCAGGCTGCAGCGTCCCGCCGCAAACACCAATTCCTGAACTCGCATCGATGTCACCAATGATTGAAGTCCGCGCGACACGGGAAGAGCCGAAAGAGAAAGTAACCGTGATTCGTAACGGAAAGAGTAAGCCGTGCGCAGACATCGATGCCGGCGACGCAGAGGAGTCGGTGCACTTGAAGTTTGATTGCCTGTTGAGTTTGAAGCGCTAAATCATGGACGAAGCGGAGAAGGCTGAGCAGCAAGAGGCGATACACAGAGATGCGGCATTGCGCCACAGAAAGCCGGTACCGGAGCAAGACGGACACTGTCTGAACTGCGGCGAAAAGTCCATTGGCGCGTACTGCAATAAGGAGTGTGGGGATGACCACGAGAACCGAGAAAAATCAATATCAAGATCAGGGCCCCGAATCAAAGCCAAAGAAGAAGAGCAAGACGCTTTGGTACAACGGGATATTGGGAGTCCTGTCTACGTGCATCGCGGGGGTGGAGTTCTTTACCGGGTTCCTTAAAGAGCTCGTGCCCGGCTGGGCTTACATCGTCCTGTTGCTGGTGTGCGCCGGGAACAACGCTGTGAACTGGTATTTGCGCACCGTTACTAGAGAGCCGGTTAAATAAATGCCAACTCCAAGACTGCCGGATTCGATGCTGATCCAGGCGTTGAATCTGATCGAGGAATACGGGAGTCCTTTTTTAGCAGCAAAAGCAGGATGCGGGATACCGAAAGGAACACTTGAAAGCCGGGTCGCCACCGCGAGAATCAGAGGATTGCAGCCGACGTTCAGGAAAGAAGCGCCAAGGATCCATTCGAGGCAGCGGATCGGCAAGATGCACCTTGTTATCCCTGATGGGCAAGTCAAGGAAGGCGTGAATACCGACCATTGGGAATGGATCGGGAATTACATCGTTGAGAAGAAGCCAGATGTAATTATCAACATTGGCGACTTCTGGGATATGCCGAGCCTGTCCATGTACGACAAAGGCAAGCTGCCATTCGAGGGGCGGCGGTATGTCAAGGATGTGAAAGCGGGGCGGGATGCGATGGAGCGGCTGCTAAAGCCTATTCATGACTACAACCGAACCGCGCCCAGGCATGAGCAATACAGGCCGGAAATGGAGTTTACGGAAGGCAATCACGAGCAACGCATCACGCGGGTTGCCGATAACAATCCGGAATACAGCGGGAAGATTGACCGTCTGGATTTGGGTATTGAAGAGTATGGCTGGAATTTTCACCCGTTCCTGAAAGTGATCAAGAAGGACGGCGTTGAATATTCTCACTTCTTCACGTCTGGCGTCATGGGCAGGCCGGTGAGTTCCGCAGCGGCTTTGCTGCGTGAGCGGCAGTGCTCTGCAACGATGGGGCATGTTCAGCATATGGATATTGCTATCCACAAGAAGACACAACAGACGGCTTTGTTTTGCGCGACTTGTTACTCACATGACGAAAGTTATCTTGGGCCGCAGGGCGATGATCATAAGCGGGGAATCATAGTGAAGCATGAAGTTGACGCGGGCAGGTACGACATTATGAGCGTGAGTCTCGCGTTCTTAAAAAAGGCATATAGCTGATGGAATACCCAAGTGAATTTGCCGATGAGAATAAAAAAGAGTCGGCGCTAAATGTGCAGATAGGCGGCAGCCATTACAAGGATATGGGCGCGTTTCAGCCGTGGGAGGTATTGCGTGCCTGGCTGACGCCGGAAGAGTTTAGGGGTTACATGAAAGGCACGGCCATCGCTTATCTTGCGCGGGAGCAGAGCAAGGGCGGCTTTCAGGACATCGAGAAGGCCGCGCACACCCTACAAGGATTGATTGAATTGGAAACCAAGAAATGAAGCTAGTCGAGAACTGGAAAGTAATCATGACCAAGGCCTGGAGCGTAAGGCTTGCGGCCATTGCTGCGCTTATCATTAGCGCGTCGGAATCAGTTCATCTTTTGCCGACCGGCGTTTTTGGCATAACCCCCGAAGCACTCGAGCTTGCTGCTCCGGTGCTGAAGTACCTCGGGTATCTGATCGGTGCTATCGGTGCGTTTCTTGCGCGGCCTACCGATCAGGGAATAGCCGTGGCACAGATTAAAGCTGCGCTCGATGCGGCCAAGAATGGAGGAACGCAATGATTAAGCCATCCGTAAATCAGGCCCGCTCTGCTATCGCTGCCTTGGTACTGACGGCATCTACCCTTGTTGGGCTTGCCGTGCATGAGGGTTATGAGGAGGAAGCGTATGTTCCCGTTTCCGGTGATGTACCTACTATTGGTTTCGGAACTACTGCGGGCGTCAAGATGGGTGATAAGACTGACCCTGTTCGCAGCCTTATAAGGCTTATGGATGAGGTTGAGGATGTTTATGCCGCGGGAGTGAAGCGCTGCGTTAAGGTCTCGCTCTATCAGCATGAGTATGATGCGCTGGTCAGCCTTACATACAACATAGGCGTGTCAGCCTTCTGCGGATCAACACTCGTTCGCAAGCTTAATTCGGGCGACTATGAGGGCGCGGGCAAAGAAATCTTGCGCTGGAATAAGTTCAACGGCAAGCCACTCAAGGGCCTAACCATCCGACGCGAAACTGAATACAAGTTGTACATGGGGCTGGCGTGACCTACCACTACGACTACCGTAACGGGCGAGCAACGCTTAACTGGATTACCCCGAATGTCGGACTGGTGCGCGTGCATGATGATGCCAATGCAATCCCTGGGCCTTACAACTGTGTCGTAACAGTCTACGTGGAAAACGGAGTCTATGAGTTTATGGGATTGTGTGGCCAACGACCAACATTGGCCGAGTTCAAGCACTTTTATGCTTACCTGCGCTCGCTAGGGCTAAAAGGTGGACATCGCCGGGCGAAACCTGGCAAACAGATTTATGCGGTCGAAACTGCTTAAAAACTAGACAAGCGTAGAAGCCCTACAATCGATTTAAATCAGTGAGTTGAGGGGTAGACATAGGCCGCAATAGCGGCTTTTTTGTTGCCTATCGTCTATTTATGCGGAATGGCTTAAACAATCTATTAGGCATAAGATAAATGAATCAAGTCATGGAGTATTTCACTTCGGACATCCTAACTGGGCTGATTTCCGTATCGGTGATCGCCGGGGTGATTGCGTTCAGCATCGTTTCGTTCTTTGACTGGCTGGAAGGTAAATAACAGATGGCTGCTTTCCGAATTGCCGGTTTCTCCGGTCTTGTCCCCCGACTGGCGAAGCAGTTGCTTGGCCCTAGTCAGGCCCAGATTGCGACGAACTGCATCCTCACGTCCGGTGACTTGCGTCCGCGCAATGGTCCGCTGCTCATCGCTGCTCCGGTAATCGACAATGATATTAAATCGATGTTCCGCATGGAGAAGGACGGTAACGAGAAGTGGTTGGCCTGGGATAAGGATGTGGACGTTGCGCGCTCGCCTATTGCGGACAATGTCGATCGGCGCTTCTATTACACCGGAGACGGCGAACCAAGGGTATCGAATTACGACACAGCAACCGCTGGGGTGGGACCGTATCCTTCTGGTTGTTTCGTGCTGGGCGTATCCCCACCGGTTACCGCCGCATCTGTATCTGCAACTGGCGGCACTGGCGCTGATGTCACCAGGGCATACGTTTATACCTTCGTTACGCCCTGGGGCGAGGAATCAGCGCCTTCTCCGGCATCGACCCTTGCTACCGGCAAGGAATCGGGCGCGACCTGGGCATTAACAGGTCTGGATACTGCGCCTCCGAACTCTGGAACTGTAACCGCTGCGGTCAAGGATACGCCTTCTGCGGGTTACGTTGAGATCACCCTTGATACAGTATTTGGGTTGCGCGAAGGCGAAACACTGACATTCGCCGCAGTAGCTGGCATGACGGATATAAACGAAACCTTCACGCTTGAGAGCGTCGATTCGGCTACGAATAAAGTCACGATCATTTTATCCACGACCCAGACTTATACCTCCGGCGGCACGTGGATGCGGCAAGCGCCCCACAATACCGCGTCGATGAACAAGCGCATCTACCGTACGCTCACGACCTCTTCCGGCACTGAATATCACTACGTTGTAACCATATCCGCGATTACCACGACGTATGACGATACAGCCAGTGATGAAACTGTCGCATTAGGCGAAGTGTTGCCCTCAACGACTTGGCTTATGCCGCCTGCAGATATGAAGGGCATCATCATCATGGCGAACGGCATAGCCTGCGGATTCTTCGGCAACGAGATTTGCTTCTCGGAACCATTCAAACCCTATGCCTGGCCGACTGCTTACCGGCAAACTTACGATCAGGACATTGTGGCGATAGGCGTCATCGGCACGACCCTTGTTGGAATGACGAAAGGCAATCCCTTCACCATTACCGGCGTTGAGCCCGTGACGATGGGCGGCGGCATGGAGAAGATGGGTGTTGCATGGCCGTGCATGGCGAAACGCGGTGTTGCGAGCTTTGCCTTCGGCGTGGGCTATCCTGCGCCGCAAGGGCTGGTGATCGCCGGAGTGAGTACGGATATTGTGACCAAAGACCTATTCACTCAGAAGGAATGGGCGGAACTCAATCCTGATACCTTCATCGCGGCATCTGCCGACAACCGCTATTACTGCGGGTATACCGTTGACGACAGTTCTCTAATGTTTGTCATCGACAAGGCTGAGTCAGCGTCTTTCATCAAGGTTAATCAGAAAATCACGGCGATATGGGCTGACCCTTGGACCGGGAAGCTCTACGTCGCGGCTGACAAGAAAATCTACCACTGGGAAGGCGATGTAGGGACGAAACTATCCTACGAGTGGAAGAGCAAGAAGTTCATCACGGCCCCACCTATCAACTATGGCGCGGCAAAGATCGATGCTGATTTCGATATGACAGAAGCGGAGCAGTCAGGCGCTTCTTCATCGCAGGACGCAATCATTGCCGCAAATCAAGCGCTGATGACAAGCGGCGAGACGAATGACGGGCTGGCTGACCAGTACCTTGGTGAGTATGAAATTGGCGGGGATGCGATGGAGGCCTTGCCGCCTTTATCGATAGATTCCTTGCAGTTTCAGCTATGGGCCGATGGTCAGTTGAAGCATACGAAACAGGTGACAAATACACGCGCTTTCAGGCTGCCGGGTGGGTACAAGGCGGATAACGTTGAGGTTGTGCTGTCGGGTAATGTGAAAGTGACAGGGGTTGTTCTGGCTGAAACGATGGATGGATTAAAGCAGGCGTAGTTACATTGATTTAAAAGAAACTGGCCGCTCATTTGGGCGGCTTTTTTATGGAGAAATGAAAATGGCTAAAAAATACTACATTTGCGACATCATCGGTGACGGACAGGACGTGCCGCCCACGCCCACAACCGGCCCATTCCGTCCCGTCATCGCTGATCTTGGCGTGTCATGGGTAGGCAGCATCCCGTCCGATCCTGTAACCGGGCATCCGCTACATACTTGGACGCTGGTGTTGGTTAACACGGACAATCATGCAAAGGTTATCGACGCAAAAGGTGTTGACGCGCTCCCTGATTTTCCGCTAGACGGCAAAGTCAACGCGATCAACAACGTTACAAAATCCAGGATGAACGAAGCTCTTGTTAGGCGGGGGATTAACACTGATTTCGTTAGCGGCTCCGATGGCTACCGAGATGTTATTCGCGGCATAGGTCAGAAACTTGAAGCAGCGTTCGACGAAAATAACTTTGATGTAGCGTAATGGCTCAGTTCGCATCAGATAGTTTCACTGGCACCACAGGAGACACGCTACAGGTCTATAGCGCGAACTGGAGCAGGCATCCGAGTTATTCCAATAATGTTCTTATTGCGAATAATCGATGTCAGCTAGACCCTGTTGGGGCGGCAAGTTCTGCCTATTGCCACTCCGCTACCCCGGCGACAGCCGACTATAGCGTATCAATCGACATCTACGTAGCGTCTTACACAGCCACAAATAATCTCGTCGGGGTGGTAGGAAGGGCCTCAACCTCCGTAAATACGTTCTACCACGCCAGGCACTCAATCGGCGCCGGCTGGCAAATGTATAGGTTCGTTTCTGGCGCGGCGACGCAACTCGGAAGCGCCGTAGCTGCCACGCTGACTCCGGGCAATACATACAATCTCAAGCTCGATATGTCGGGCAGCGCGATTAAGCTATACGTGGATAGCGTGGCGACGATTGAGGCTACTGATACAGGAATTACTTCCGCAGGAAAAGCAGGTATACGGGCATTTAATAATGCATACGGCACCGCCATAAATGCCGAGCAGCTTCATATAGACAACTTCAGCGCGGACGAGGCTGGGGGCGGCGGCGGGGGAGCGGCAATTCCAGTATTTGTTAATCACTATCGCAATCAGGGGATCATGTAATGGATGTTGCGCTTATACACACCTTTTATGCCGCCTTCAGTGAGCCCAAAGCGTTTGGCGATCTCCTTCCGTGGCGTGTTGCCACGAAGGCGAAGAATCTCCGCTTCATCCGCGAGCGTAATCTTACGCCTGACAGCGGTACTGCCTTTGCTGTTGCGGCATTTCATAGAACAGAACTTCGCTCGTTTATGGTTTCCAATTATCGGTTTTATGAACTTCTTTCCACAACTTATGCATGTTTTAGGCTTCTTCTCAACCCTCTTAAATTGATTTGGGTCATGTTCTTTTATATGGTCGCGCGGCGTTATGACTTCCAGATTAGTTGTCGAATTGTCCAGCTTCACATGATTAACGTGATGAACAATTTCGTTTGGGGTAAGCGGTCTCCCAAGTTTCTCGGATGCAACCGCCCTGTGTTCGAGAATGTACCCGCTCTTTCTTGCATTGGGGTGGCCCGGTCTCTTGATAAGTCTGTATCCGTTTGCAGGATGAGCTACCCCGCCTTTCCAGTTGCAATTAAGGGAGCCGTTGCCGCGATGTCCCTTTATCCACCCCGCATTCCCGTAACCACCAATGAGACGGTAATAGGTAGATTTACTCACCCATCCAAGTGCAGTTCCGCATCCACACCTACATTTATCTTCAACAAATTTAAAGCTCATATGCGTGGCTCATTCATCGATAATGGAAATACGAATAATACTATAGTTTGCGAGGAGTTGCCATGCTTTGGTTAAGACAGTCAACGGCAAGTCAAGAGGTTTTACTGGGGCCGTTTTTAGATAAGCTAGATGGGGACAGCGCCGAAACCGCGCTCACCATTGCCAACACTGATATTAAGCTATGGAAAGAAGGCGGTACGACAGAATCGAGCAAAAATTCAGGTGGAGCTACCCACATCGCCAATGGGCGCTACTACACCGTGCTCGATGCGACAGATACCAATACCCTTGGAAAACTGGAAATAAACGTCCATGTAGCGGGCGCGCTCGCGGTTCGCCGTGAATTCATGGTTCTGCCCGCTAATGTTTACGATGCGCTGGTGCTGGGAACAGATTATCTGGACGTGTCCGCCATTCAATTGGCTGGACAAACGATTACTGCGGCGGCTGGCGTTACCTTCCCCTCAAGCGTGGCGAGCCCGACGAATATTACTGCCGGCACGATCACGACCGTAACAAATCTAACCAATCTTCCGTCCATTACTGCTGGGTGGATTACGGCTGCCGGCATCGCCGCTGGTGCGCTTAACGGCAAGGGCGACTGGAACGTTGGTAAAACCGGATATTCGCTTACCCAGGCATTCCCGACGAATTTCAGCGCAATGTCCATCACTGCTGGCGGCCTGGTTGACATGGGCGCTTCCGTAGTAGCTACGGCGGTATGGGATGCGGCGACAGCTACCTACGGTAGCGCCGGCAGTTATGGCCTGCTGATCGAAACGAACCTTGATGCGCAGGTGAGCACGGTAGGCGGAGGAAGCCTGACCGAAGCCGGGATTGCTGATGCGGTATGGGATGAGGTTCTGTCCGGCCACTTGACCGCTGGCAGCACAGGGTATGCTCTGAATGCATCAGGTTCCGCTGGTGATCCTTGGGCAACTGCCTTACCTGGTGCGTATGGCGCTGGCACGGCTGGCAAGATCATGGGCGATAACATCAATGCCACTATATCCAGCAGAGCTTCACAGACGAGCGTTGACACGGTTGACGACTTGATTGATACCGAAGTGGCAGCGATCAAGACAGTCGTTGACGCGATCCTAGTGGACACCGCTGTAATCGGCGCGGCGGGCGCGGGCTTAACGGCACTCGCAACTCAGGCCAGCGTCAATGCGATTGATGATCTGCTGGATACGGAGATTGCGGCAATCAAGGCTGAGACCGCAAGCATCCAGGCAGATACAAACGATATTCAAACCCGCTTACCCGCTGCCCTTGTTGGTGGGCGCATGGACGGCAATCTGTCAGCGATTAATAACTCCACAACAACGCTCAATGCATTCGAACGGGCGGTCAAGGGTAATGTGATCGGGACGGTGGGGTCTGGATCAACCACAACCAGTATTGTCACATCATCAGTAACTCCCGCCGCATCGGTTGCCGATCAGTTCAAAGGTCGCTTACTTACCTTCGCGGACGATACGACGACCGCAGCGCTACGCGGCCAAAGCACGGACATTACCGCCAGCACGGCATCTGCCACGCCGACGATCACAGTAACAGCTTTGACCACAAGCCCGACTTCCGGAGATCGCTTTGCCATTACTTGATTGTGGAACATGCAAGCTAAAAAAAACGCCCGAGCAGTTTTGGAAAGCCAAGACGGCACGTGGGCGCCGTTTGCGATGCATAGATTGTGAAAAGAAAATCCGCGGCACTGTTGAATACAAAGAGTATTCGGCTAAAGCGCAGGCGGAATACCGGGAAAGAGAAAAGGCAAAAGACAAAGCAGCATTTAGAGAACGCGAGCGAAGGTATAACTTGCGTCGCTACGGACTGACTGTGGATCAATACGATGCCTTGGCGGCTGCGCAGAATGGATTATGTGCCATTTGTCGCAAGCCACCTGAAAATGGTGTAGGCAAGAAGCTTCATGTTGACCACGATCACGCCACAGGAGTAGTGCGTGGCTTGTTGTGTCATGGATGCAATACAGGGCTTGGCGGTTTCGACGAAGATGCGAGTGTCCTGATGAAAGCCGCACGGTATCTTGGCGGCGATCAGACTAATAGTCATGGCATCTAAATCAAGGTTAGGTTCCGGTGGATATGGAATACGCCGGAGGGGTAGCTTCGCGGGCAAAGCGGTTGACAAAGGAATCGTTGCCGATGCGTTCCTGTCATCGATGGCGGTATCGACGGCAATCAAGAAACCTGGCATTCCAGTCGGAACCGCGCCGTGGCTCAAAACCCTTTTGGAAATTCTCACAGGGCGTCGCGGTAACAAAATCACTGTACCTAAATTTGAGGAATTGACCTTCTCCACCATTCCGACAAAAGCCGAATGCGAGGCGCTTTATTCATATGTCAATAGCGTAAGAAGCTCGCTCGAAAGTCTTATCAATAGATTCGATAGTTAAGGAATTACTATTATGTTACAATATGTTATCGCAAGGAGAGCCGATTGAATCATCATTTAGTAGAGATTCTTAAAGCGAATATCGGGCAATCTCTAACACCTGATCTGGCAGCAGATTTGATGCTCGCCGCCGACCAAATTCCGACACTTGTTTCTTTTGATGTGCTGGACCGGATCAAGCCGCAGCAGTGCGGCGAGTTCGTGTTTGCGCACGAAAAACTTGAGGATATTCTGGAGGAAATGAAACCTCTTCATGTCGAGCACTGGAAGCAGACGGAACAGCACCGTCATTCGATTGAATTCAATCCGGACTATGAGACTTTCTTCCGCCATGAGCGGGCTGGGCGCGCAGTTGTGTTCACGCTGCGAAAAGAAGGAAGATTGCTCGGGAATTTCTCGGTTTATGTAAGCAAGTCGATGCATACCCAAACGCTCTTTTCACGAGAGGATACTCTTTTCCTAATGCCGGAAGCGCGAAAGGGGCGCACGGCGATGCGCTTCATCGAATACGGGGAAAGGGCGCTGCAACAGATAGGCGTTCGCGAGATTAACGTGAGCGTGAAGGTAATCAACAAGGCCGGTAGATTTTTCCAGATGATCGGTTACAGACACACAGAAAACGGGCTCTCTAAAATATTGGAGGTTGCAAATGCGTGAGATGAGAAAGCGTAGATTGGCAAGGCTGCGTGACATCGAGTTCCTGAATCCGAATATTTGCTACTGCGCACCTGACGTGCCTGAGCCGGATCCTGCAATTGGCCAGGCCGCTAAATCAAACGTTGAGCTCGGAAAGGAACAGGCTGCCGTTGCCCGAGAGCAACTTGCCTGGGAAAAAGACCGGGCGGCGAAGCAAGATCCTCTCATTGAGAAAATCGTCAATCAGCAAATCGCTGCGGGCGATGCGAATGCTGGCCGCGCCGAATCACAATGGCAAATCTACCGTGACCTCTTTGCTCCAGTTGAAGAGAAAATGGTCCAGGATGCGAATAACTTCGATTCTGACGAACGCAAAAGCCGCATGGCGGCTGAAGCTGCCGCCGACGTGGGGCTCGGCTATCAAGGCGCGCGCGAGCAGAACGAACGCGCAATGGGACGCATGGGCGTCAATCCCAATTCAGGCCGATTTCAGGCGCTACAGAAGGAGGCCAGCCTTGGTCAGGCAAAAGATACTGCGGGAGCAATGAACAAGGCTCGGCGCGATACGGAATTACTCGGAATGTCGCAACGGCAAAGTGTTGCCAACTTTGGCCGGAATATGCCGAACACTGGATTAGCCGCTGATGCCGCGGCTTTGAACGCCGGCAACTCGGCAACCGGAAATATGGCGAGCGGCGCCGGGATACACAACGCCGGGATGAACTCGGCGCAAAACTGGTTCGGCGGGGCGCAGTCCGGAAATACGGCTGGGGGCAATCTCATGCTTGGACAGCACAATGCTCAACTTCAGTCATGGCAAGCGAATCAAGAAAGACTTGCTGGTTTGGGGCAACTCGCCGGCATGGGCGGCAGCATGGCTTTGATGGCTATGCGCAAGGGTGGCATGGTTCGCCACAATGCAGCGTACAGGCTGACGCCGGGGCGGTACAGCGGCGGGCTTGGCTCATTGAAGCGTAAGGGTTATGCGGAAGGCGGGATGATCTCGGGGCCGGGCACGGGTACGAGCGATTCCATCCCGGCAAGCATCGAGGGCAAGCAGCCCATCAGGTTATCAAACGGCGAGGCGGTGCTGAATGAGGAAGCCGTGAATCTGGTCGGGGAAGATTTTATTCATCGCATTAATGCAGGTGGACTGGCAATGCTGAACAAAGGGGGTGCGTAATGGCTTCAGGTGGATTCGCGGGCGGTTTGGCACAAGGGATTACTTCTGGTGTCGGCCTTATGAATCAGAAAGGCTTGATGGATTTGCGCCAGGGATTTGCTGATCGTGACGCCGCAGAACATGAGTGGAAGAAAGCAGACCGGGATAAAGCGGCTGCCAGTGAAGCGGAATGGAAAAAGGCGACCAGTGCAGAATTGATGACCTTTCGTACCGATGGAAGCGGTCAGCCCATGAATGCCGCTGCTCCACAACAACCCGTAATGATGGACCCGGGGTTCAAGCGCATGCCCGGCTTTGCTCAGGGCGGACTCGTATCGCTCAAGCGATTTGCGGAAGGCGGTGTAGTGCAGATTCCAGACGAGGCGTTCGCTGGTAACGATGCGGCCGCTTATCAAGTTGGCGGACTCGCCCAGGCGTCGCGTCCACAACAGCAACAACAGCCGCAACAGCAGCAAGAAATCGATCCGGCGAATATGACTCAGGAATTAACCCGGCAAATGCTAGGCACTGATCTTCTCAGCAACCCGGACAAGCTGAACCGGTTGAGTGCAATTGCTGAAGCGCACGGCATGGGTGACAGGTTCAAGCCGTTCCTTGAGCGCGCCTACACAGCAAAGAAACAAGGATTGATAGAAGGCGGTATGCAACTGATGCGCGGCCAAGTGGACGAGGCCATTGACTCGTTGGCAAAGGGCGGGATCAAACTGGAAGATAGACCTACGCCTGCGGACCCGAATAATCCGCGTATGTGGAAGATTAATATTTCCGGTGCGGGCGAAAAGGTTATGGACATTGGCGACCTGCTGCAAACCACACTTGATGTCGATAAATTTCTCAAGCACCAGATGGACCGTAGCGAATCGGAAGGGAAGCGGAGCGTGTCAGATGCTCAGGTTCGGAATTATGACTCCAGCGTACGTGATAACGATGCAAGCGTGAGAGTCAGAAACGCTCAGGTTGGCAAGTTGGGCGAAGAGACGAAGAGCATCAGGGAAGAGCGTAATTCTGGTGCGCTCGGGGGGCGCGGCGGAAAACTCCCTTCTGACGCCCAGATGGTTGAGTATCTTGTTGAGAAGGGGATCGTTGACAGCCCGGCAGAAGGATGGCGGCAAGTTAAGACGAATGGCGACAAGTCATCCGAAGCATGGAGGATGTCGCTCATAGAGGCGAATGTGAAAGCTGGCATGTCTACCGCAGAATCAGCCAAAGATGTTGATGCTTTCCTTGCGCAATCAGGTCAAGGTTCGCCCGCGCCGAAGGCTGGCGCAGTCCGAAAATACAATCCTCGCACCGGAGGTTTTGATTAATGGTTCAACGTGTAGAAGCCTGGGGTAACGTGCTGGAATTCCCTGCCGATATGTCCGATGCGGACATCGCCGCCGCTATCCAGAAGAATGAAGCGCACCTTAATCCTGACGCTTCGCTGATGGTGAAGGGCAAGTCTGCTGTATCGAGCGCCATCGACGCCGGCCTCTCCATGTTCGCGCCCAAGAAGAGTATTGCGGAGCAAGCAGAGGAACGGTCTGCTGAAACCGCTGGACTTGCCGCGCCTCAAGTCAAAGGCGCTCCGGTACGCCGGGACTTCTACAATCGGATGGCTTCCGAAACGCCGCAAGGATCGAGCGAACCGGATACAGGGATTGTTGCGCGAACTCGCAATGCGGCCGCGAATGATACAAAGGCGCAAGGCAATAAACAGGCTGTAGCAGGCGCATTGGCCAACACAGAACCGGAAGAGGAAGGCGGATTTGTTGCATCGGCTGCGCGCGCCGCTGGCGCCGGCATCAAGGGCGCCGGTCAAGTCGCCGCCGACTTCATCCCCGGAGTCGATCAAGACAATGCTCTTAAACGTGCAGGGCAGGGAATCATCGACGCCAATCCCACGGCGGTAAATAGCCTTGATGATATTGCCGACAAGCCCGGTACCGCCGTGGCTGAAGCTTCGGGCAACGCAGCCTCATCCATGGCCGGTATTGTTGGAGCCCGAGCAGTAGGCCAGGGCATTACCGCATTATCCCCATTGGCCGGTCCCGCTGCGCCGCTGGTTGCCGCCGCCGGGCAGGTTGTGTCATGGCTCGGGCCTGCCGCTATTGCCGCGCTACCTTCCTTCGGCGGTATTCGTGACAAGCAGATTCTGAGCGATCCGAATAATCAGGATTCCGCGAAAGCGAAGGCTGTTGCCGCGCTTGGTGCCGCAACCGTGGGCGCTATCGAATCCCGCTTTGGTCCGCAGAATTGGGCGCTTGCCGCGATGACGAAAGAGGGTAGGGCGAAGTTGGCCGAGAAGTTTGCGGCCACTACCCTGAAAGGATCGATCGGCAAGGGCATCGGCAAAGGCATGATGGCGGAAGGCACGGAAGAGCTAGTTCAGAATCCAGTCGAGCAACTTGCTGCATTTGACAATCCGACCACGCCAGAGAATATAGATGAAACGCTGTTCGGCGGCGCCATGGGCGCTATTGGCGGCGGGGTAATGGGCGGCGGAACTGGCGCAGTATTCCGCGGAAACCCGGCACAAGAAGATGCTGATCACACAGCAACCATTCTCGGCAAACCAATAACAGAAGTTTCCAATTCCGTCCTGAAATACACCGCTGCCCGTGGCGGAGAGCGTGCAAAAGCTGCGGCACAGGCTGAATTGAGCCGCCGGGCAACGGAAGGCATTGATCCTGAAATTGCGAACGCCCCTGAGTCCACTTCTGAGGCCGTAGACCGCATTATTTCTACGGGCAAGGATAAGGCTGACGAGATTCGGCAAAGCCAGCAGGCGGCTCCTGATGCGATTCAGGATGATGTTTTCGATGAAGAGCCTGACCATGTTCCTGACGTCGGGAATATGGTTGACGCGCCAACTCCCGAGCGCATTGAAACGCTCAACGCGCAAATGGACGCGCTTGCTGAAGGCCGTAAGCCTGGCGTGTTGCTGACTCCCGGCGAGCCTATGCCTGACACTCTACCGGAAGGCGTACAGGCCGCAGAGATACCGGGCCGGGGAACTCTTCTATATCGCGATGACGCTACCCTGCAAGCTGCGCTCGATAATCGCATGGGCGAGGCGCTGGGGTATGGGATTGATGAGAAGCCGGAAACGGATCAGGTTGTCACTGCGCGGGATGCGAACGGAACGGTTATTCAGGACGTGGCGACCGATGGAAGGCCGGGAGTTGAACGGGCTGCGGCTGCTGTGGCGGGGGAGAATGGAACTGTTGAGGTCAGGCCGGTTGCAGAGGCGATGGCGGAGCGGGCAGCTAATTCCCCCGAATTCGAGGGAGTTAAAACTCAGGCCGATGTCGTGATTCCGACATCGAATATAGATCAGTCAGTTACGAACGGTACGACGAATCCCATATCGCAATCTGGTCCTGCCAGGGAGACCCGCCCCGCGCCCAAGCCCTCAATCGAAAGCAAGTCACGCGAGGCGAAATCTCCCGCAGGGAATGAAAGCGTAGCAGAGGGAAAGCAAGCCGTCCAGCCTGCAAAGAAGACGCCAAAACCGAAGAAGTCCAGTTTGCGCGCCGAACTGGAGGAGCATTTTCGTCCCGGCAGTATCATCCGCAGCAACTACTGGGGGACGTATGACCGGGTAGAGTCGTTCGATTGGAATGATGGCAATTGGTCTGTGACCGTTCGAAAGGTCGCGAAGGATAAAGATGGCGGCTGGGCTAATGTTGAGCGATCGCGTGTACATAACACCCTTCCAAACAAAAAGGATTCGGTAGTTGAGCGCGCATCCGCAGGGACACAAGCCGCCCACCCCGTCCGCTCACACGTAGAATCCCTTATCAAGCGCCGGGCCGCTGCCAGACAAGGTGGCAAGGACTTGTCCAAAGCAATTGAACGCGCCAAGGAAGTGATGGAAGGCAAGCGCACGGATGCGAAAGTAGAGGGAAGGTATTTCAGCCTGCAAGCCAAGGCGTTCGAGAAGGCTGATGCTGAAGCGGCGAAGATTTTGCGGCAGATTGCGGAGGCGGTGAAGGCGAAGGAATCAACTACTGATGCGCCAAAATTCAGTCGCGCGCCACAACCGGCGGATTTTGTAGAGACCCCAGACGGCGGGATTGACTTTGGTCATATAAACAAGGAAGTGGGGAGCAAGATTAAGCGCCAGGCCGCGCCCATTCGCCTCGCGCATGGGGTACACAAGCCTGATGGCTCAGGGCATGGCCTCGTGCATATAGAGGCCAACCATGGAAAACAGATTAGGAACGCCGGGTTTGAATCAGTTGAATCTTTTGTCGCGCATGTAGCGAAGAACTTCAATGAAATTCTTCATGCTAGCGGCCGTCAGCTACTTGTTGCTGTAGAGAATGGCCGGAAAGATGTGATGTTTGTGCAGCTTGAGCCGAGCGAGAACGGAGACTATTACCGGATAAACACGGCGTTTCCAACCAGCCGAGATTATCTTGAGAAGCAACTACAGAAAGGGATGAAGGTGCTTTGGAGTGGGAGCGAACCCACACTCGCTGTCACTGGAAAACAGCCCGCATACGCTGCCAATCCTGAAGCAAGTTCCAGTCAGGACGACCCCATCGCTCGCGGCCAAAGTAATTCTAATATAGCAGATGAAGGCATTAAATTCAACCGTGAAAGAATCGCCGAAACCCGTAAGCGCCTAAAAGCAGCATCCACCAAATCCAAACAGGCCACCCATCGCGGTGGCCTTTCTGTTTCCGGCGTCGAGAAACTCATTGAGCCCCTGCAACAAGCCGGGTTCAAGAAGATCAATATTGCCGCCACCCAAAGCGACTTGCCGAAAGCCGTTAAGGAGCAGATCAAGTCTCAAAATGCAGGGGGTGTGCGTGGCGTTTACATTCCTGCCCCAGACGAAATATGGCTCGTCGCCGACCAACTGAATGATGCGTTCGAGGTTTTCCTGGTGACAATGCATGAGGCGCGTCACCGTGGGTTTAGGAAGATGTTTGGTCCCGGTATTGATCCGATCATGCGGCAAATCTACGCGACGAATAAGCGTGTACGCGATGCCGCGGACCGGATGATGCGATTGCACAAAGACATGTCCAAGGAAACGGCCGTCGAGGAAGTTCTTGCCGATATGTCGATTGACCGGGCAAAGGCGCTTAACGGCTGGAAGAAACTCGTGCGCTTCATCAAGCAATGGATCGCGGAGAGATTTAATCTCACCTTTACTGATGAGATGGTTGAACAGTTGGTGGCTGGGGCGGAAGTTGTTGGAATGGCGGAGAACGAGGTATCGCTGTTTGATGACAAGCAGGCTGAGGCTTATAGGGAAGCGTCGAGCGGAACGATGTTCAGCCGCAAACCATCCCGGCCCGACAATAACGCCTCATCCGGCCCCTCCAGAACCAGCCGTATCGTTGACTCTCTGATATTCAACTTCCAGGATCGGTTCATGGATCTTCGGGATATTCAGAAAGAAGCGGGGCCGGTGAATGAGGATATGGACGCATCGCTTGCTGAGATTAACTATCCTGGCCGTGTTCGCGCGCGCACCGATGACTTCCATGATGATATGCGTGATCCGCTTATTCAGGCTATCCATGACGGTAATCTGAAATATGAGGAGGTTGAAGAGTTCCTGCACGCGATGCACGCTCCATCCCGCAATGCGGCCATGAAGGACATCAACCCGACCGTTCAGGAGTTGGATGAGCGCATCAAGAAACTTGCGGCGACTCGTGACAGGCTGGCCAAGGATAAAAATGTTGTCGAGTTCATCCAGAAGCGGCGCGAGTTGAGACAGGCGCAATCTGACGTTGAGGATGGTCTTGTCGATCCCACCGACGAGATTCTGTTGGATAGAGAAGTATCTGAGCTGCGGAAGAAAAAAGCCGTTCAGGATTACGTGCAGTCAATTGAGCAATTGAAGCGGTTGCAAAATATGAAACCGTTCGATGGCGACAATACGGCATTGTCTGGAATGAGTGACGCCGCGGCAAAAGCAGTAATCCAGAAAGTCAAGGAAACGGGCAAATTAGAGGCCCTGCAGCGCGCTTCATCCATGGTTGATGAGATAACTACTGCAACCAGAAAAGTGATCGTGGATGCCGGTTTGGAGACTCCCGAGATGATCGCCGCATGGGAGGCGAAGTACGATCACTATGTTCCTTTACATCGCGATGAAGTTGGTGGAAACACGAATCCGCCTGTAGGCCGGGGCTTTAATATCCGAGGCAAGGAAAGCAAGCGGGCTACCGGATCGAATAGGGCGGTAACGGACATTCTCGCTCATGTGGTTGCGCAGCATGAAACTGCAATTATTCGGGCCGAGAAATCCAGAGTGGACAATGCTTTATTTGAATTCGTTATGGCGCACCCGGATCCGGAGCTGTGGAAGGTGGATGATCAGGATACCAAGCGCGAAATGGATCCGGTAACAGGACTTGTAGTCGAGCGTGTTGATCCCTTGTATAAGCAGCGCGATGAAGTGTTGACGTTCAAGATCGACGGCGAAGAGCATACCATCGAATTCAATAAACAGAATCCGGCAGCAATGCGGCTTGCCTCATCCATCAAGAATCTGAGCACTCAGCAACTCGGGGAAGTGACTCAGGCAGTCGGTAAATTCACGCGCTTTCTGGCAACGATGAATACCACGGCAAACCCGGTGTTTGTTGCTCGTAACTTCTTACGCGACCTGCAGACGGCTTATGTCAATTTGTCAGATACCGAACTTGCGGGGATGAAAAGACAGGTATTTGCGGATGTGCCAAAGGCTATCCGGGGCATGTGGCAATTAACCCGCGGCAACATGAATTCTCAGTGGGCGAAAGATGCCCGGGAATTCAGGGATTCCGGCGGGCAAGTTGGCTGGATGGACAACTACCGGGACATTGGCGAGCGGGCAGATAAGCTCAGGAATCAACTTGAGGTCATGGGGCCGGGCAAGTGGAATTTTACCCGGCGGCTTGCGAAGGACTGGTGGGAATTGATCGAAGACGCGAATAGTGCCGTCGAGAATGGAATCCGCCTGGCGGTTTACGTGAATGCGCGCAAGCGCGGGTTATCGGAGGGTAAAAGCAGCTCAGTTGCCAAGGGGCTCACGGTTAACTTTAATCTGAAGGGCGCCAAGAGCACGGAACTGAATATGTGGTACATGTTCATGAACGCATCCATTCAGGGCACGGCAAGGCTCATCCAAGCATTGGGCAATAAGCAAGTTCAGAAGATCGTGGGCGGCATAGTCGCTTCCGGCTTCCTTATGGATATTCTTGCTCGTTCAATGGCGGGTGACGATGACGACGATGGTGAGAACGATTACGACCAATTGCCCGAACATACAAAAGCCATGAACTTTGTCTTTATGGCGGGCAGCAGGCCGGTAACTGTTCCCATGCCTTACGGTTACAACTTCTTTGCCTCGGTTGGCCGGAAGATGAGCGAGGGTATGTTCAGGGAGAACTATAGTCCTGCAAATAGCGCGGTTGAGCTCGCAGCCGTATTCTTCGATGCGTTCAGCCCGGTAGGGCAGGCAGGTTCAGTAACACAATTAATTGCGCCGACCATCGGCGATCCTCTTGTGCAGTGGGGCGAAAACAAGAACTTCGCTGGCAATCCGATGAGGCGCGAGCAATCGCCCTTTGGTGTGCCGAAGCCTGAATATCAAATGGGGTTTAAATCAACCAGCGCGCCGGCTAAATGGCTGACTGAGTTTCTGAACGATGCAACGGGGGGGAATGAGGTTCGGCCTGGATTCATAGATACCAACCCCGCGCTATTGGACTTTGCGGTTTCATCGCTTGCCGGCGGCGCTGGGCGCACTTATCTGCAAGCATTCAGCCTGCCGATAAAAGCCGCCCAGGATGAAGAGATTCAGGCAAAGGAAGTTCCGTTCGCTAATATCTTTCTGAGCGCGAAACCGGAATACCAGACTGAGCGCAAGTTCTACCAGAACCTCAAAAGCGTGAACCTGGCGGAAGAGGAGTTAAAGAACTTCCGCGGCGATCCAGAAAAGCGGGCTGCGCTGCGTGATGAATATGGGGAACTTAAACTCTCCGGTCGGGCAAAGTTCGTATCGAACATTCTGGAAAACATGCGGAAACGTGAACGCGCGATCGAGAAATCGAATCCGGATGATAAGCGGGAAAAATTGAAAGAACTGGCGGAGCGGAAAAGGGTGCTAATGTCCGACTTCAATAAGCGCTATGTCGAGGCTACCAGATAACGCCGAAGATTATTATTGCCGCAAACATGATCCCGACAATTGGGAGCGCGTCACTGTGTTTCAGAATCGCGCCGATAAGGGCCGGGGTCATGACAAGGACCATGGCGATACCGAGAAGGGCGGCTAAGAATGTCAGCATCGGGCTATGAAGAAGAGGATGGACGGGACCATTAGGGGAGTATAGCACTGGTTTAATCTGGTGGAATTGTGCCAAATTAACTTATGACAAATGTTGGTGCGGATTATTTTGCCATCCAATAGCACTTTTAGCGGTTTATTGCTTTTGTCGCATCTTGTAAGTATCTGATATTATTGATTTCATTTATATTCAACCAGCAGAAAGAGTAACTCATAATCCCTTGGTCGCTGGTTCGAGTCCAGCCAGACCCACCAATTTTACAAAGGCTTACGATTGCTATCGTGAGCCTTTTCTTTTTGTTGGGCTGTAAACGCGCGTTTTGCTTGAGACTATTTTGCGCGTAATTTGGGACTGAGGGCGGAAACGTTTCCGCCATTTTAACGGCCATCCACCTCCTCCTGCGCCGGTGTTAATAAATCACACCATACAGAATGGTCAGAAAACTTAACATGCCGATGCTCACCAACTCCTGATGATCAGCTCGGCACGCTTCCCGCACCTCTGCGCTCCACCGACCGTGTAGTTGATATCGACTGACTCCATCGTCAGTCCAGCGAAGGCGTTTCGCATCTCAGGGATATCGTTGACGCTGATGATCATGTTTCCCTTTATCGTCTTGGCCAGTTTCGCCATCTCATCATATTGCTCCAGACCGAACCCGACGCCATATCCCTCGGTCCCCCAGTACGGCGGATCGAGATAAAAAAGAGTGTGCGGCCGGTCGTACTTGCTGATGCATTCCTGCCAATCCAGATGTTCGATGTAGGTTCTGGCCAAGCGCAGGTGAGCCTGGCTCAGATCCTCCTCAAGCCGTAGCAAGTTAAGTCTGGGCGGTGAGGTAGTGGCTGTGCCAAAGGTCTGGCCTTCCACTCGGCCGCCGAATGCCAGTTTTTGCAGGTAATAGAACTTGGCCGCACGTTGGATATCGGTCAGCGTTTCCTCTGGTGTTGCCTGCAGCCACTTGAATATTTGTCTGCTGGTTAACGCCCACTTGAATTGCTTGGCAAGCTCTTCCATATGATGCTTGACCACTCGGTATAAATTCACCAACTCGCCATTGATGTCGTTGAGCACTTCGACCTGTGCCGGCGCCTTCCGGAAATACAACGCGGCCGCGCCGGCAAACGGTTCGACATAGCATTCATGGGCTGGGAAAAGCGGCATGATCTTGTTTGCCAGGCGGCGTTTACCGCCGATCCACGGAATAATAGGGTTGTGCATTGTGAGCCTCTCTCATGGTTATGCTAGACTCCCGTTGCCGGTCGACTGGCAGGGAGCCTTGGCTGTGGCTCACAGGTGTGTCCTGTGGGTTACGGCGGCCGGGACCATGTTACAGCATGATTTCGGCCGCTCTCTCTTCTTTACTTTCATTGCAGTCACCACCGAATTGCGTCCAGCTGCTGCTGCGTAGGACTTGCTCCGAGTGCCCCTATTTGATCCCGGAGTTTCTGCCTTTTCCCGGTCAGCTCACCGTGCATGGGCGCAAAAAGGTTAGCATTCTCGATAATTTTGGTAACGAGATCGGCCTTCGCTATGCCACGTGCCAAGACCGCCCCATCAATCCATGGCGTTGCCGTGGCCGGGTCCTTAAGCCACTCCCTGGCTTCCGTTTCCTGCTTTGTCCAGCTTCTTACCTCATCTTCCGGGTAGCCCGCTGTCATTGACGCTACTGCCCCTTCATAGGCAGCATTGATGCGTGCCAGCGCGGCGGCAATCATCACGGTAGCGGTCGGCGGCAGGGGATCGGCGAGAACCGGGCGGCCCAACTGGTCTGCAACGATACGTTTGCCTTGGGACTGGCCATAGAGCAGTGCGGCATGCTCATCAATAGTGATTTCGACGGCATCAACAGGAATGTTGTCGCCGTGTATAGAAGGGTGGTAAAAACCGAAGGTTGATGGTGAGTAGAACATGGCAGTTATCCTTATTAGCGTCCTATGGCGAACCAGAAATGAGATTGGCTTCCGGTATGATTCGATTTCCAGTGAAACTTCGATGTGGTATGTGGAGTTGTGTTGGAAATGATTACATTTACAGTCTCTATCGCGCCGATATGACAAATAAAAATACCAAAAATGGCATTCGGGAAAGTGATCGGAAACATAACGGCTGCGCTCTCTATTCCAGCGGTTATGTTTTGCGCATTGATTCCCCATTGAATAATAGATCCACTCGGTAGCAGCTGATAATCATTTGCAGAGATAGGCTTCCTCGAAAAGTCAACCATCAATGGGTCAAGGATCACCATATCCACGCCGTCATACTCGACATCTGTCAATTGTCCAGACACGACCATCGCTGGCACTTTCGCACCGAAGGCATCGTACTGTTTCAGGTTCTTGACACCCAGCGCAGACACGTTCAGCGTGTTGCTACCCGTGGTTCCGGTAGCATGAAAATTGATCCGATACCGCTGCCCGGCGACGTACGCGGCAATCGCTGGTGACGGTGTCAGGGTAAAGGTCGGCGCGGCACCGGCGCTGGTGATCGTCGCGTTGCTGAACAATGTTTTTATGGCCGCATGCAGCTGCGTAAGATCGGCAGCGCTGGGTATGATGGACGCCTGTGTCAGCAGGTTTCGCAGCTCCTCGCCAATCTGGTGGAACCACGCGGCGCCCGGCACGGTGGCCGGCAGTGCGAGGGACGGGTTGCCATCGGTCGGGTACCCGGTCGATGGGGCTGCCTCGGCGGGCGGCGGGCTGGCGGAAGCGGCGGTCTGAAACTTTCTATTGTCCATGCTGTTCCTCTTCTTTCTATGTGTAAGCGAATAAAACTTTCGTATGTGCCGGGCTGTATTTTGAAATAACACACTCCAGCGCCGCATTCCCCCACGACCGAAGCGGATCATTAACCGCTGCGGCCACGGTGGAGGCGCGCACCGTAATCAATGCGGAATTGACCTGCCAGGCAAACCGCCATTGCTCGCCCCGGAGGGCATCGTTTACTTCTGAATTAACTTGGAATGGCCGAAACTCGGTTAGGGTGACCGTATATCCGAGCGCGGCCGCAATACCAATAAAATACTGCCTGCTCTGTCCACCCACGCCGATCAGTTTGGAGAGCAGCGCAGAGCGACGCTCTCCCGTCGTCTGGGCGATTGCAGCCAGGCAGGCTTCCGGCAGTCCCGCCACCCGCTCCCAGTCGGCTAATAGCTCGACCGTGGTGCGCGGGTCGGCTTCGTCGAACAGCCTCTGGGTGCGGGCATCAAAACGGGCAAATTCCTCGGCCAGCGCTGCCATCAACTGGGTAAGCGTGGCGTCCGGTTCGCGCGGCCATGCCTGCCCCTGCGGTAGCAACGATTGCAACTGGCTCAGATAATCGTCAGCCGTTATGCCCATGTGATGGTCCCCATCGTCGCCAATTTGCCTGCGGTATGCGTTACGTCCGCACTCGGCACATTCAACGTGTAATCGTTGTCTCCCGCCGCGACGCTGATAGCCTGGTGAATGCGCGAGAGAAGGATGGTGCCGCCCGGCTCGGCCTCACGGAGCAGCATGTCAGTAAGCGCAGCAGCGATCGCGTCCCGGACTGACGTAACTGCCGAGATGGTAAAATTCAGCGCCGCCGCTACCGGCGCGACCACCGTTACCACAGCTGTTACCGGACGGCGAGCGTCGATATAGTCTTGCACCGCTGTCACCTCGGCGGCGTCTGGAATGATGCTTGCATCATCATCGCGCACGAAGCGCACCGTAACGGTGCCAAGGCCGAGCTCCTTCGGATACACCCATGCACGGGTTACGCCAGCGACTTCAAGCGCCCAGGCGATATAGTCATAATCCGCGCCGCCGTGCGGCGGCTGCCGGATGCGCGCTATCAGCCTGGCGCGCAGATTGGCATCCGCCTCAGTGTCGGAGCCTTGGGAAAGTCCGCCCACAGCAACGGTGGCGGCGGCGTTAACCCCGGCAATCGGCACCACCATATTTAACGTCGCGGCGGCATCCGTATTGCCAGCGGTACCGGCAAGCGAAGCCGTGACTGCGGCGGTGGCGGTGCCTGCGGAAATGGTAGCAGCGGCATTGGTGGTGAATGCCGCGCCGTCGGCGCGCTGCAGCAGAGTTCCCGTCGGTATCACCGCGCCATCGGTACCGGTAAAAGTTATATCGCCAATGGCCGATACGGCGGCCTTGCGCGGCTGTGCCAGCCAGATCGTTGCCCAGCGGTCGAGGATTTCCGCTTCGGCGGTGTCGTAAATCACCTGTTTGGACAGCCAGTCAAGATAGCCATACAGGCCATGAATTGCTCCGGCATGCACCCGCGAGAGAACGTTGAGGTTGGATCGGCGCAGGCGGGCGTCCACGCCTGGCAGGCGCGCTTCGATATCGGAAATCGAACGCTCTATCAGATCGGCAAGTGTAGGGCGGGAAAATGGCATTTACGCAGCCTTCCAGAAATTATCAAAACGGAATTTAGCAACAGTGCTATCGGGCCGGACAATCTCGATGGATAGACCTAACACACCCGTGCGCACGACTTCTGCAGTGACAGTCACTGCCTTGGCCACGCCATCATCCACCAGCCAGTCGAGCGACTCCTGGGCATACTCACGTGCGCGGTTCACCACGGACTGGAGTTGTTTTTCCCGATGGAGCAACCATAATCGGCTGCCTATCTTGTCCGCCGGCACATCGGCAAAAGCATCCGCCCACCAGCCGCGCTGGTCAGTTGTGCCATCCGGGATGATGTCCGCCGGCTCAGCCTGGCGGTCTGTGAAAAGCGAGAGGATTACGGCGGTTTCCAGCCCATCGTCTGACGTCAGGCCAAGGGCATCGAGCGCATAATCCGCGCCCCGCTCGAACCCGAAGAATAATGTGCGAATATCGCTCACGGCTGAAGACCCTTGATCTCGCCCGTCACTTCGAGAAGCGGTGTCACCATGCGCACTTTCGTGCCCGCAGTTATCTCGATAATACGTCCACGCTTCATTACAACCTTGTCACCCTCATCCGTATAGATGGCCACCTCGCCGGACTTCAGTCCCTTGACGCGGTAGCGCCGGTCATCGATGCGGATGGCAATGCCGTGATCCCGGTTGCCGTCGACAAATACCGCCGCAACTTCCGCCCCGACATGAGGTACAGAGGTAAAGCCGTAGTCCTGGAAACGCTCCAGATCCCGCACTTCATCAGCGAGCAATTGAACCTGCACGCCCTGCATCTTGAGCCCATCGTTTACCAGGGAAAGCACCCCGCGCCCGACCATCAGCCGTACCCGGCGGGTCAGTGGCGCCAGCAGCTTATTAATAGCGCGCATCAAAACCCGATACTCCAATCATCGCTTTTTGCCTTTTTGGCTTTATTCTGCTTGCCGGTCAGGCTAACTCCGGCTACCAGGTCAAAGGCTTCGCGGCGCACGAGCTGCAGCTCCGTGCGGGTACCCTGCTCATCAAGGAGAAAAACCACCGAGGCGATCAGCAAATCATGGTCTGCATAAAGCATGGGCGATCGCAAATGCACCATTGTGTTCGGCTTCCACAAATTGCCGTCGTGCGCCCAGCCTTGCACGGTAATCGTGGCGCGATTGCCGCGTCCCATACGCACGTTGCGCTCCCATTGCGCCCGCTGGGAAAGGGTAGCACCTGTGCCCTGGTCTTCGGCCAGCACCGTCAATGGCCGGTAGCGGGTAATTGTTGAGTCTATCGATTCAGCTTGCTGATGCGCGACCTGCGGGCCGTTAAAATCATCGGTGCCCACACCTTGGCCCTTGACGACATAGCGGCTGTGCCGGTCTATCCACGAGTATTCTCCCTTGCCGGCGAGAATATTTTCGCCTTCGGTCAGCACTGCCACCGAAGCGCCGGAGCCGGCACGAGTAAGCACCAGGTTACCCAGGCCGTCGGATACCAGCAGCACTGCTTTCATCCGGGCAGCGCGCTCCAGGCAGTTGAATACCGTCTCGCTTTCTTCTATTGAAAATGGGGGATTGAAAGCACTCCCGACGTCTGTATTGCGAAAAACCGTAATCCCGAACGGCTGGCAGAGATCGGCGGCGATCTGGTCCAGCTTGCGGCCGGACCACTGTCCGCTCTTGTGAATCGCTGAGCAGTCAACCAGATCTCCAGTCTTGTCACGGCCGCTCACAGTAATGGTGTGCTGCTGCTTATCGTATTGCGGCGCCACTGTGTCGACGTAACCGGTAATTACCACGGCTTCGTCAATTCTCACTTCGCATGGTTGGCCTGGATTTATTTGCCGCACCGCTGATTGTTCCGCCCAGCGATCGGTCACGCTCAGCTCGAATGTGCCGGCAATCTGCTCGATACCGCGCTCGATGCGGATGGTTTTCCACCCGCCATAGAAAGCACCATTAACCCGGAGCTCAACCTTGCTCATGTCAGCACCTTAAGCGGCTGTCCGCCGGTAATAAAGCCAGGGTGGCGGATGCGGTTGCGCGCCACGATCTCAGTCTCCCGCTCAGCATCGCCATATAGCTGATGCGCCACCACCAGGGCAGGCAGTGTCGTGTTAGGCGTGAATTGCACAATGCGCGACAGATCGGCGCCACGGGTGGTGATATCGCGTACCACTGCCACCCTCAGGTCAATCAGGGTAGCGTAAGTAGCGTCCGGGGCGGTCTCGGCGGCGGCTTCCAGCTGATCGGCCAAGACAACGCGGGCATCAATCGCGTCATCGTAGCTGGCAAACTCCGTTTGGCTGCTGGCGCGGGATGCCTCGATCAGCGCCGCATTGCGGGTAAGGTTGATCACGGCCTGCTGGTTTGCAGCGCGTTGCTGATAGGCGGCCGTGGTACCGGTGAGCGGTGAAAAACCAGTAGTCCCGAAGTCAAACAACCCGGATAGAGAGTGAAACGCCGCTGCCGGCGAAAGCGCGATCGCGCGCAGGCTGCGCACCTGCGAGAACAGACTTCCCGCCAGGCTATTTGGAAACCGTATCAGGCTGGCGCTGGTAGTGCTGATCGCGGCGAGATCGCGCAGAAACTGGGGCATGGTCGCGGAATTTTGCAGAACGCCATTTGCTGAAGCCTTGATTTCATCCAACGCCGTTGCGACGTTGGCCAGCGCCGCAGTACTCACAAAATCGGGCTGACCGTCGACGGTAAACGCCTCCTCAAACTCAGAAATCACCGCACTCTCGGCGTTATCGGCGGCAACCTCCACACCTGCCTGGGTATCGGCGCGCACCGTCGGCTGCACCACGTCCCTCGATTCCTGAAACGTGATCGAAAAGCGGACAATGCCCCCTTGATCGAGAGACTGCGACCAGCGCCCGTTCGGTACCGCCACCTTCATGCGGCCCTTATAGGGATGCACCAGCTCGCCGGTGCCTGGCTCCTCAAGGGCGGCGATCAGCGCATCGCGATCGCGCATGACATCCGCGCCCAGCACAAATGCCTCCAGCGTGAATTCACGCGCGCGGCGACCCAGATCCTCGACGTATGGGACGTCCTTCCCTGGATACTCATGCGAGACCGTGCGGCGCCCGATCGTGCCGTCACCCGAGCGCACATGAAACGGCACCCCTCGGAAGGTCGCGGCCTGGAGCTGATCGCGCCAGCCGGCCATTAGTACGCCCCCGCCATTGTCATGCCGGCATCTACATTGAAGCGCACGTTTTTGTTACTTGAAGATGTGCTTATCACGGCGGCACGGCCTTCAGAGTCAATCTTGATATTGATCGTGCCGCCGATATCAGTGGATTGCAGCTTCTGTTCAAGCGCGATCGCCTGTTCAGCTTGCTGGCTACCAAAGAACGCCATTACCTTATCGAAGGTCGCGCCGATTCTGTCACCGATTGCGGTGCCCTCGGCTACCTTGTAAACCCCGTAGCCGGCCGCACCTACTGCCGCAGCGGCAAGCCCTGCCTTGGCCAACATCGCGCCTCCGGCCAAGCTGCCCAGACCGGTCACTCCGCCAAGCAGGCTTCCGGCTGCCCCCGCTACGCCTCCCTCTGGCATATTGACCACATACACTGGCGTCACGCCGGCAGCTGCTTCCAGCGCCTTGCCTTCGGCCACGCCAGCAGCCGTTCCGCCAAACCGCTTGGCAAGTGCACCGACCGCCTTTCCGCCGTAGCGCGCCAAGCCTAAGGTCGCGAGCAGTGCCGCGCCGCCGCCGAGGATCATATCCTTGCCGTCGAGCCCCATGCCGCCATCCGCCTTGCTGTCCATAGCGCGCTTGACGGATCTGGAAAGCGTCTCGTTGATAGGCTGCACGAAACTATCCGCTGCCTGGCGCAACGCAGCCTTGAGCCTCCCCACCTGGTCGACCGAGTTGCTGATCGCCGCCGGCAGATCTCGTCCGATCGCACCACCTGCGGCAGCAATCTCACCTGAGAAGTTACTGACCATGTTCAGCATGTCGCCGGATAGGAGCACACGCATGCCCTTGATGGTGTCGAGATCCGCCTGTCCAAACGCTTTCTGCACAAACAGCGCACGATCCCGCTCTGTACCAAGCTTGTCGTATTGAACCTTGATATCTTTCAGCACTGTGACCGCATCGCGACGGCTACCAGAGGCATCGAAGAACTTCACGCCGGTCGCTTTCTGCGCATCCTTCATGTAGCGCAAGTTAGTAAACAAGCGGATCGTGCTATCCGCTAACGTGGCCAAGCGCTCCGGTTGGCGCTCGATTTGCGATAAACCTTCTACAAACGCCAGCGTCTGGTCGAACCCAAAACCAGCCGCGGCCGCGTTCGGGCCAACCCGACCGAATATACTTGAGAGATTTTCCAGCTCTGCGTTGCCCAGCCGACCCGCCACAGTCATCTTATCGAGTAGGGTTACCGCCATTTCTGGTTTCGATAGGTCGAATTCGAACGCGGTGGCCGCAACAGTCAGCGCACCGGTTAGAATGTCCGCCTTTGCGCCGGTTACCGCGACCGCCTTATTGGTGGCATCGATCACCGGCAGAGCCTCTTTGAATTGCAACCCGGACTGCACCGCGTTATTGAACCCTTGCTGCAGATCATCCACGTCCTGCCCGGTATCCCTGGACATGCGGAACAGCTCACTGCGCAACCCTGCCACATCAGCCCGGCTTGCGCCTGCCGTCTGGCCAATTTGCGTCAGGCTCTTGTCCATGCGCGCCGATTGCATTATCGTGGCCACAGTGCCAACGGACACACCAATCGACGCCAGTCTGCCCTCGACACTGCTCAGCGCGCCCTTCAGCGCTTCGAACTCACGCTTGACCCCGCCCGTGAATCTGCGTACCCCGCCTCCAGCCGAAGTCAACCCGGTGACAAACCGGGTTGCGTCCGCATGCAGTTTCATTGCCAGGGTGAGATCGCGATTAGCCATTCTTGGTTTTTGTCAGATGCGATAGAAAATGATTAAATTCGAATACTGGGAGAGCCTTGATTTCCCGATAGGACCAGCCGGTTTTTAGCGCAAGCAAAAAAATGCTATCCAGCATTCCCTTTTGCTGCGCTACCCGGCTTCCCCCAGCTCATCCAACTCCTGCTGCGTCCTGCGCAGCTCCCAGTAATCGGCGGGCTTCAGCCGTTGCAGCATGGCGAAAGTGAATGGCCCTTCGTAGACTTCGCCATCCTTGTTGGAGACAGCCTGCAGTTGCCGCACCATCACATGCGCATTGAATGTTATCGGTGTGTGCACGCCGCCGCCTTGCCGGGTGGCCGCCACCTCGGCATCGGTCATATCCTGCACCGTTATTTCACGCATCACGAAATCGGTGTAGACCTTCTCGCCGATCTTGAAGCCGTGCTTGAATTTTCCGCCTGTGGTTTCCATGGATTTACGCTTCCTCCGCGCTCATGCCTTCGAAACGCAATGCGACCTCACCTTTGTCCAACTCGATCGCTTTTGCATTCCAGGCATTACGCAACATGTATACTTTGCCGGTATCCGCCTCGAACGTAATGGATGCGTCGGTGGTGTCCTGCAACTCTTTGAGCGACGTATCGCTCTTGTGCGCGATGGTGCACTCGACATATGGTACGGTCGACTTTTCGCTGTAGCCCAGCACGCCGCTATCGCCCAGCACTGCCTCTCGCTCGACTGTTCCAAAGCCGAGCTTCCCACCCTCTTTGGATGCCAGGCGTTTGCCGTTGATGCTGACAAATACTCGACCGGTAATTTGATTCGCCATCTAACTCTCCCGTTAAAAGTTGTCCTGGTTTAACTGCTCTTTATTACAGCCGGAACTGAACCGCAGCTGCAAACACGCGGAACTGGTTGACGATATCCGGAGGAATGACCGCGTTGATCCTGTTCGGATCGCTGTTGGAACGCACCACCAGCAAGTCCGCTTTGAACTGGTCGAAGTTTTCCACCAGGCCGGACTGCTCAAGCTCGCGGAATAAACCGAGCAGCTCGGCCCGTATCACGCGCGGTGTGACAATTGCCTGGCCGGGAGCAAAGTTGGTGCCGTCATTTGCCAGCTTGTAGCGGGGAAAACGGAGTGCGATGCGGGCTCGCACGGCATAGCGGATATAGTCCACCGTCCACTTGGTTTCCAGGTCCAGGTAACTGATATCCTCAACGCCGAAAGAATTGGTCTGATAAGTCGTGATGACACGCTCGATCAGAACACGTCCGCCCGCATCGACCAGGAAGGTGCTGATGCCATCCTTCAGCAACAGATTGCGTTCGTCGCGCGTAAAGCGCTCTTTCTCGCTCGGCGGCAGCAAGCCGGGCAGCAATAACGTCTGGAAAGGCCGGGCCGGATCTATCGCGCCGTTGAACTCGCAAACGGCTGCCAGTATCGAGGCCCAGATCCACGGTGCGCTCGGCGATTTGCCGGAACCAACCACAGTGGAGTGCAGCGAGTTGCGTGCAGCGCCGTAGGTGGTAAGCGTGCCATGCGTACCCGACAGCCCGGCAAAGGCGTGGCCGGTTTTCTGGCTCATTGGCCCCCAGCGAGTACCCAGTTCGGACTCCAGCGCCACCATATTGGCCGAGTCGGTCCAGGGCGTGGCAATGGTGTAATACTGATCGCTGCCGATCGCGGAGAGCGCGTCCGCCATGGCAGGATTGCCGGTGCCGCCGGACATCGCCGCGATCGCGAGGGTGATGCCTTTCGGCGTCGCCTCGCCCATGTAATAGTTGAAACGCACATCGATGGCGTTTCCGGTCTCGCCCTTGTGCCGGGCAGTAATGGTCGCCACGCCAAGCGCGGAGGTTGCCGTCACCGGAAGATCGGCTGCAGCATTGATCGCAGCCGCGATAGCGGCAGCCACAACCGTCACCGAATCATTGGCTGCAACGCCCGCCTGCAGCCGGACACCGCCGATATAGAGATTGATCGTGCCAGCCTCGGTCGGGGTGCCAGTCACCGTAATGGTTCCGGTTGCCGCCACCCCGGCGCCAGCATCGTCCAGCGCCACCGCCCACATGTCGGTATAAGGGTTTGCAGCTTTGGCCGCCGCGATCATGCCGTGCAGCAGAGATCCACGGCCAAAGTATCCGGCCGCCTGATCGGCATTGAGTACGCGCATGGGGACTTTCTGTGCAACGGTACCGGCCGCCAGCCGCTGGCCGAGAATGAGGATCTTCCGATCCTGAGTAGGTAGTCCCTGCACCGCCTTGCTGTTGTCGATCTCGATGTACTGGCCGGGTGTGCGAATGTCCACCGGTATCTCGGCAAAACTTACATTTTCTGGCATAGCTTATTTCTCCTGGTTAACTGTCTGGTCAAGCATTCCGTTCAGTTTGCGATTTTGCGCAAGTTAGCTTTTTTTGCCTTTTACCGTCCTGACCACATCAATGTCGCCGTCTTCCAGGCGACGCAGCCAGTAACTGTTCATCTCAACTTCAGCCCCTTCTGCCGGCAGAACGTTTCCGTTTGGCATGCGCACAAGCAAGCCTGGTGCTGGCTTGATAAATCTGGTTTGCATCATTTCTCCAATTTTCTGGTTTTAAACCACTCGAAGGCGTCGCCGGGCAGGCCAAGCGATCCTGTGGCGCGGCGGCGCATAACCATTACACCGCACTGGCGTAACGTGATTTCAGCCGCCCCTGCAGCAACCGCAAGGGCGCGCCTGGACAAGGAAATGTCATAGTGATCGCCTTGATACCAACGATGCGCGATCCCGATTCTGCCCGCCATTTCATGCAGTTCAGCTTCTGTATCTGCAATCATGTGGCACATAATCATCCTGCCAAACCACGCTTTCATATCGTCGACGTAAACCATCACTCACCCAACCCCACCTGGTCTTCCGCATCCGGCTTGGATGCCGTTTGATCTGGCGGCTCCTGCAACCACTTCTCATGCTCGGCCCCAGCCTCATGTGGCGGGATGTCTATATCGCTGTGGAACGTGATAAATGGCGACAGCGTTGCCTCATCCACCGGCGCGGGCAGGTCGACCGTACCGTATGTCTCGATCTGGACCACGCCGGCATAGACGCCGGCCTTGTAAAGCGTTTCGTCTGTTATGAAATCGATGGCGGTCACTTTCCAGCTGCTGCTCCCTGCCGACGCGCCGTCAAGCAGGCCCGAGACAGTTTCCAGCATTTCATACAGGCCAATCGGGCCAATGGCGCCATCGCCCTGGCGGGCGGCATCATGTCCCCTGCTGTTGCGCGCGACACATGCCGCGCCAAAGCGCAACTGAGCCGAGCGGTCCGACACCCGCAGAGATCCCGCAGCCAGATATACCGCTGGTGCAGCGATCCCGAATTTCTTCACCAGGCTTTCCCCAGACAGATCCGGCAGGCTTGCAACCTCGCGCAGCTTGGCCCCAAGGGGTGAAGCCTTGATCAGGATGATTAACTCGTTTTCGGCTTCAGCCAGCATTGACAAACCCCTGAATCCTGCTTTGCAAAATGTCCAATATGTCCGCCTCATCCCCAGCATCAATGCCCAGATAGGGCCGCGCTGGGATAGTCACCGATTTAGCGCTGACAAATGCGCCGTTAGCCAGCCTGAAACGGAGCGATGCGGCGCTCTTGGGTTTGATCTTGCCGCCGAACTGGTGGATGGCGGCATAAATGCGGTTAACGCCCCATTCCGCGAAATCGCGTCCGGAACGGATATTGATGGAATCGCCCAGGTGCCCGTCCTGAGTTAGCGTCCTGCCCCCACTGATCTGAACGCGGAGGCTGGGCTTCCAGCGTTTGCCGTCCGGTCCGACTTCGGTGCGGAAGCGCTCGCGCGTGCTGCTTCCTCCCAGAATGGCAATGTCGCGCATCGCATCGCTTTGGTCGCGGCCGAAGGCGAGCAGGTTAAGCAGCTTCGCGCGGATCTTCGCATCGTTATGCTCCATACGAATGGCGATACCAGGCACGGCCATCAGATAAACCCTCCCGCATCGCCACGTCGAAATACCGGAGTGGTGGATGATATTTGTGCCGCATCGTTGGCGGCTGGCCGGTTGCCGGACGTATCGACGCCCAGGCTGATCATGCCTTTTGCGATCGCTTCCAGCTGCTTGATCGCGTTCTTATTACGATCGGTTACAGTCTCGGTGGCAGCGTCGTCGTATAGCGCATAGCGGGCAAGGTCGCATGCCGCCACCATTACCAGGCGCGGCACCGTAATCAGAGGTACGGAGTAGCGCGTAGCGAGATAGCCATTGATCGTGCTATCCGCATCGAGCAGCCTGGCGTTGACCAATGCCAGCGCCACCACCGTTGCCGCCTGCTCGGCCGCCGTGTAAGCGGCCAAGCTTCCTCCGGTAGCTGCGGTCTTGAGCATGTCTTCCGTCACCAGGCGCGGCGTGCCGCGATCGGCCCGCTGCGCGATTTCCTCGGCGCCGAACTGGTCAAGCAGATTTGTGGCGGTGGCGTAGGTCATTATTCCGCGACACCCTCAATCGGGGTAACGGTCAGCATCGGCTCGTTGATGATCTGGTCCACTTGCTCGGGCGTCAGATCATGCAGGTTTAGAGTGACCGGTTCCTTGCCGAACTGAATTCCCGCACGCCGGAACCCGCCTCGCGCTGCCACAACAATCAACGCTTTCACAGAATTGTCCGGTTCAGCTTCAATAGCGGTTTTCGTCTCCGGAGCCTGTTCAGCTTCGGAAACGGCTTCGGTCTGCGGCGCCTGTTCAGTTTCAGAAACGACTTCGCTCTGCGGTGCCTGGTTGCTCAGAGGCGCGGCCTCAGCGGGTGCCGTGCCTTCGCTTTCCTTCACTTCTTTCTGTTTTTTTGCCATATCAATCTCCGTTAATCCTATCGGGGGTTACGCCCCGATTTAACGGGGCGCCTGCATTTGCATCCGCTTGGGTTAACCCGGCTTAGGTGGTACCGTCCGAACCATAAGCCAGTTGCCAGAAACCGTAGCCGCCGGCTGCCCGCGCTTCCGCCCCGAATTTGAATTTCTTGCGGTTGAATACGTCGTCGGATTCGGAGGCCGTCTGCTCGACAAACACCGGGGCCTTACGCTCCTGGTAGATGAAGGGCTTGACGGCCTTGGTGGTATCCAGCAGGTACCATGCGGTGTCCGAGGTGATACGTGCGTCAACCACAACGGTGGCGGTGCCCTTGTACGGGTTGGGCTTGCCGTCTTCCAGGCGGTCCACCGTCATCAATGCGTTGGCGGTATCTTCCAGAGAGGGGCCAACTAGCAGAATATTCGGATTGACGTTAAGCGGGCGGCCTTCATCATCTTTGAATTTCTTCATCGCGGTGCGGTAAGCGCCGTAGCTGGCTTGCGCCAATGCCAGGGTGGCAATGGAAAGTGCTTTAGTGCCCTTATTGGATACGCTGGCGCCGGCCACAACGTGGTCAGTATCGAAAAAATACTGGCCATCGAAGCACAGGTTGGTGAAACCGTTGTTCACCAGATCCATCACGATCTCATCCGGCAACTGCGCGGCAGACTCGCCAGCCATCTGTGCCTGGGGACCATAGATGCCAAGGTTGTCGTCTTCGATATCGTTGCGATCGACTTCTACGGTTGCCTCGAAGTCATCGTTGACGACGGTGTATTTGAACGCCTCCAGCGACTTGACGGCCTTGTCCCCGATCCATTTACGCATCTTGGGAAACTTGGAAAGCCATGCGTAATCGTTCTGGCCCGTGGTCGATGTCACCTTCATGGCGATTTTCTGCCATACGGTCGGCGCGGCGCCAAAAGCATTGTTGAAAGTCGTTTTCAGACTGATGAAAACATTGCTGATGGTTGCCTTGTTTACCAGGAGGCCAAGGAGGCCGATCACTTCCACGTCCGTGTCAGGCATTGGCAGGGGCAGCGCAGCCATCGCACCGAACGGTATTAATGCCATGGCGAGCAAACCAGCGCAGGCCAGGACGAGTATCTTGCTTGGATTCATGTTTGTATATCTCCTGAAGATTGATCAATAATTCAGTTGGTCGATCAGTTGATCGATGAGGCTTTACAACTTGTGCACCGTGACACGGTACGTCGCGGACGCCGCATCGACTGCCCCGGCTGTAATGTTTGTGGCGCGCACAGTGACGATGCCGGCTGCGGATACGAACGTCTGGAAAATGAGCCCCGCCGTCGGCGCTGCGGGCAATCCCAGAGATACCGCGTCGCCTACTGCAGCACCCGCCACTGCGATAGTGAGATCCGCGCTGGCAGCAGCGGCGATTGATGCAAAATCCAGTGCTGCAGTGGCGGTCAGATTGCCTCGCACCGAAGCCGCCACCCAGACACCATCCGAATCAATTGCAATCACCGTGCCTGCGGCAGAACGGGTTCCATTGCCGTTGGTCTTGGCCACGGTTTGATCGTCGACGATATAACAAGGCTTGCCGAGGTCAGCCTGAACCACGGGATCAGCGCCGTGGTTGAGCCACTTGAACGTTTTCCCGACACGCACCAGCACCGACTTCGCTCCGTCAGCGCCAGTATTGTCCACTTGCTCTTCCGCACGGCCCAGATAAGTCAACGTGGCAGCAAGGGCGCCAGGCGTGGCATAGCCTGAGGCGTTGACCGCTACCAGGGAGCCTGCATAAATCTTGACGGCGGCGGCAACGGAGACGGAAATCAGCTCGCCGTCTTTCATCGGTGTGTTGCGATCTGCTGCGAGAGCTGCCATGTGATTCTCCTTTTTCTATTGATGGATAAATGCGGCCAGCGCCGCTTCCCCGGACGCGATCAGCCTTGCGGCTGAGCCTGCAGGGTTTTCTTGAAGTCGTCCTCCGAAACGCCCATCGCCTTGCATACAGCCAGCTGCGATTCGGTTAATTGCTCACCGTCTCCGCTGTCGCCGGGTTTCTTGCCGCCGGTCTGCGTGCCACTCAGGGCCGCAACCGGTTGCGCGATGTCGAGATAGCTTTTCAGTGCCGCGATATCCTTGCCGCCCAGCCCACGCGCCCACGCTTCCTGCGGAGGCAACAAACGCCCGTCGGTCAGAGCGGCGGTAACCAGGCCATCCACCTCGCGTCCGTTCACGTCTGCCCGCAGCGTCGCCAGCTCGGTTTGCACGGCCTGCATCGCATCGATCGGCACATACTTGGCGGGATCTGGCGCGGCAGCCCTGAGTGCAACGATTTCCGTGTTCCGCGCTTCGAGCAGTGCCGGCAGGCTGAATCCAGCTGCAGCCGCTTCCGGATTACCGTTTTTGATTACATCGGCAGCCTTCTGCAGCTCCGCAGCAATCTCTTCCGGCGTTGCCAGGAGCGGCAAGTTCAAAAGCCAACGGATGTTGGCCAACAGCTCATCGAGGTTCATAGTTAAAAGCTCCTGTGTTTCAGTTGAAAAACGTGTAGCGGCAGCCTGGGCTGTCACCTCATCCATTCCATCGAGGGCAGGGTTATTGGTCAGCGCTGCGTTAATGATTGATTTGATCGCGCCGGTTTTTTTGTCGTAGCTGAAAACCGGGGAAATGTAGAGATACTCCTTGGCCTCGATCATGGCGGCTGCGCGTTGCGTCCATTCCACGTCGATAGCGTAAAGGCCATCTGCCTCGCGCCACTCCAGCTTTTTGAACCAAGCGGCGGCCGGGGCGGGTTGGCCGTTGCTGACGGCCAGCAGGGATTGATGCTCGTAGTCGATGACCAGGGAATTGTTCAGCCTGGCAATTTCGGCAATGATGATTTCGGCCAGCGCCGCATCGATATACCAGTGCGGCACATCTTTGGGGCGGCCGTCCTTGGCGCGGAATTGTCCGGCAGGCAGCAGCTGCACTTCCTTGCTCGCGGACAAGGTGAACGCGCACACGGCAATGCCGATTGCGGAACGAGATAGTTTGTGCTTGCGATTCATGCCGCCATTGTGCGGGCGGCTGGGAGAGGAGTTAAGGCGGAAGCATTTCCTCCCGGAAACGGGAGAAGAGTTAAGTCAGATTAGCATTGCAAAACATGAGTCGTCAATTGAAGGATGTGAATTTACACTCGCCTATGCTAATCACACTCCATATCAATTGTTACGCGCATTCGAATTCATTCAAGTTTAAGCAATCCAGGCCGTAATTGCTAAATGAGTTGCAGCGTTGCTATATCAACTGTTGGATAGGATCGTTCACCGAACAGACAGGGCACTATGATCTGACATGCATGCCAAAACTCATCCGTTATCGACACAAGTCATGTAAGCTACGTGTCTCACATATAGCCATGATGCCCCCGAGGGCTCTGGGGAGGGAATAAGCAAATGCAGGTTGATATCGCTGGGCGGGTAAATAATCTCCAACTCCCGCTGACTCAGCCATTCCTCCCACTGTTCGAATGTCTAGTTAATTCAATTGAGGCCATCGAAGATGCGAAGGCCGCTGATGGGCGTATCGATGTTCATGTCGAGCGAGATCTCTCCCAGGCGGCCCTACCTGGCTCTGGCTCCGAAGAGATCAATATTGCGCCGATTCGAAACATCTCCGTCTTCGACAATGGAAGGGGATTCGACGACGGCAATGCGCGAGCGTTTTTCCTCTCGGACTCTACAGGCAAAGCTACCCGTGGCAACAAGGGCATAGGACGTTTTACTTGGCTGAAAGTTTTCGATAAGGCGATTATCGACAGTATCTTCCATGACGGTGAAGCTTGGACGCGGCGTACATTTGACTTCGTAAAGACGACGAATGGCGTCGAGAACGAGCGGGTGGAGCCCTCATCAACACGCCACCGCAAGACCGCCGTGAAGCTCACCGGGCTACGCCTTGAGTATCAGAAGCACTTCCCGAAGTCGCTTGAGACCATTGGCCATAAAGTAATAGACCATTTCCTGATCCATTTCGTCAGCGGATCCTGTCCGCAAATTGCACTTCACGACAATACTGGTCACTCGATCAACCTAAACTATGTGTTCGCCGAGGAGGCCAAGCAACGCGCGCAGGACGTGGAGTTCAGCATACGTGCACAGAGATTTAAGGCAAAGATCCTGCGGTTTCAGTCCAGTTCCAAGAAACACCACACTGTCTCATATTGCGCGAACCAGCGTGAAGTACTTGAGCGGAAAGCAGCAAAATCCATGCCAGAGTTCGATGCCAGATTCACTGACGAGCATGGTCAGTCATTTGTCTTCAAGGCGTATGTTTCAGGATCTTATCTCGACGCTCGAGTTAATTCGGAACGGACAGACTTCATGTTCCTACAGGATGCGGACCTTGAGTTTCCGGGCGAGATGACACGGGCCGAGCTGGACGCTGAAGTCGCCAACGTTCTCCGCACTATAGCTGAGCCATACACGACCGCGCTTCAGCAGGAGAAGCGCCAAACTATTGAGGCCTTTGTGCAGCAGAAGGCACCTCAATTTCGGTACGTTCTGCAGGAGCGCCACAGTGCCCGGCTTGCGAAGATTCCTCCAAATCTTACTGATGAGCAACTCGACGTTGAGCTTTACAAGACGCAACAAGACATCGAGGTCGAACACCGACAACTGGCTGCGCAAATTAAGGTACCGCCTCCAGAATCCGCTACGGGCGCCCTCGAATATCAAGCTCTCTACGACCAGTATTTGCACGAAGAGAACGAATTGGGGAAGGCAGCCCTGGCGAAATACGTTGTGCACAGGCGGACAATTCTCGAAATGCTCGACAGTGCTTTGAAGCTCCAAGAGAGTGGTGCCTACGCCCGGGAAGACTTTGTGCACCAACTTATTTACCCGATGCAAAAGACGTCGGACGATGTGGAGTTTGAAAAGCAGAACCTATGGGTTGTTGACGAACGATTGGCGTATCACTGGCACCTAGCTTCCGACCTCCCGGTTAGTCGATTGAAGGTGATTAACGTCGACGGCGGAGATGAACCGGACTTGGTGGTCTTCAATACGCCACGGGCGTTCTCAGACACGCGGAGTCCCTATCAATCGGTCGTGATCGTGGAGTTCAAGCGCCCGGAGAGGAATGAATATCCTTTGAGAGAGGAGGATCCTGTCGGCCAAGTCCTGCGCTATGTCAGTAAGATCAAAGACGGGCTAGCGAAAGACAGAGATGGAAAGACTCTCAACGTTGGGGCAATTCCGTTCTACGCGTATATCCTGTGCAGTCTTACCCCCCGCATCCGCGCAATCGCAGAGAGTCGAGACTTCGTAAAAACTCCGGACAACGAGGGATATTTTCAGTATCACAAGCACTCGGGCTGCTATATTGAAATATTGTCCTATGACAAAGTGCTGAGTGATGCCAAAAAACGAAACAGGTCGTTCTTCGAGCGCCTCCAGATTCCGATACTTTGAGCAGGAGCAAGCGCGCGAGTTGCGGTCCTAGGCTGGGGTTCGCTTGTGTGGAATCCTGGCGACCTACGTCTAAAGGGGACATGGCAGTTAGGCCGAACCGTACTGCCCATTGAGTTTGCTCACGCCAGGAGCTTGGATTGGCAGGCGGCGTCGAAGGTTTGAATGCCCTTCCAAGCGAATTTAACGGGGGTCTAACGCGGGTAACAGGACATTCCCGCTACCTATGCCACCACTAAGGCGGGCCAGGCTCCAAAACCGCTTATTTTGTTTTATCGATTTTTCCCTGAAAATCCTCCGGCAGTTTCTCGATCTTCTCTGCGAGCATCTTGTCCAGGCTCTGTTGGCGCCCGCCTGGAGGGTAATGAAACGCAGGATCGACTCCTTGGGGAATTTTCTGCACCTCGCCGCTCCTCTTATTGATGTACGTGTATTGCGGCACGACAGGCGTCTCACCCACACTCAAGCCGCGCCGGTCGAGCATGCCCTGGCTCATCTGTATTACCCGACATTTGCAACCCCATGCCTTGACCGGCATGTGCGCCTGGTAGAAAGGGTCGTCGGCGGGCAGTATCAGCCCGTCCCACGCCGCATGCTGCAAACGCGCGTGCTCACTGTTGTTGCCGGAGTACTGCAGATAGGGAAAACTGGCCTTGCTTGCCTGGATGCGCTCCCACTGGCCCTCTGCGTGAGCAGTACGCAGATTGGTATCGTAGATCGTCTTTAGGCGGCGCGTGCTGCCAAGCTGAACAGCCTTAGCCTCGCCTGTGGCCGGATCGGTCATTTCCGCCTTGCCCCACCAACCCTTCTGCACCAGCAGCGGTTTCAGGTTCCTGCGGAAATCGGCAAACGTTGTGCCGTTTGCCAGAGCATCATCAACACCAGCCCGAATGTCGCGCAGGATGTCGAGCTGCATGGCCTTGGCCACCGTGAAGGCCGCCTGGTGTTCCTGCTGCCAGACATCTTCCCAGCTAAAACCAATCTTGTAGCCCTTCTGCCGGAAATACCCGATCGACTCTTTCGGTGGCAATGCCTTGAGATCAATTCCCGCCATTGACCTTGCCCCAGATACGGGCCGCGAATTGTCCCTGCGCCAGGGTTTCCGCCAGTATTGCCGGGTCCATGTCATGGATCAGTTCCGGCAGGCGCGCCTGAAATGCCTCGAAATCATCCACCTCGGCCGCCAGGGCAATTATCGGAGCAATTAGAGGATCTGTGACGCGCTCCCAGTCGCCGGCCAGCTCATCGGCAAGAACGTCAAACTCATCCGCATCGGGAGGCAATGCAGACAATGCGGCAGTAGCCATCGTGGACGGTTGTCCGGCCCCGCCCGATTCCGGACGCGCTCTGACCAGCACCGCTTCGCCCTCTGCCGGCTGCGGGATGCGCAATTTGTCGCTCACCCAGTTAACCGGGATCTGCACGCCCACGTCCACCAGGCCGGGTAGCGACTCGGCCATCATCTTGAAGTCTTCCGGCTCACGCATATCGAACACCAGGCGTGAAGCTCGGCGAAGATCCTCGACGCCGCCGACGTTAAGCGCCTGCACCGGATACACCAGATCGCGGGTTAATGTTCCGGCAAGCTGGATGGCATCCGATACCTTGAGATCGTGCCGCACCTCGTTATGCACCTGTCCCAAGGCATTGGTGCTGCTTTTGCCATCAGCTTGGCTGGTCAGCGTCCCGCCCAGGATAGCCTTGCTCTGGGTGCGCTCGCACCAGTCCATCATCGCCTGGAATGGATCATGGCTGCCCTTTGCGGCTTCCTTGAAATCGATCATCATCCCTTCCGGAATAATTCCGGCCGCGTCGTGGCCGATCTGGGTCACCGCGCGCAGCAACGTGCCTTTCTCATCGTCACTACTGCCGGTCGGATACGTGCCCAGGCGCAGGGGAAGGCCGTAGATTTCGAGGAACTCGGCCAGATCCCGCACACTGTAATTTTTGAACAGGAAGGGCCAGGCCAGCACACGGTGCAGTCCCGCGCGGGAAAGGAAGCCTGATTTGGCTTTATGCACATGAGTGATCCAGCCGAACGGCTGCAACTCGGCTCCATCAAGCGACATATCGCGCAGCCGGATCTGCGAGCGCGTTTCACGGTCGGTCTGAAACCAGCTTTGTGGGCGATGGCTGATCGTTTTTGGGAGCCACTCCCGCCCCAACATCTGCCATTGGATCTCCTGGCATGCAAAGCCGTGGCCGATGGCATCGAGCGCATCCAGGATCACATCCTCGAAATTGGGCACGTCGGTGAGCAGCTCCTTCACGTACGCGGCCGCCTTCTTTTCCCTGGCGCTGGCGTTGCGCGGCGGCACGATATCCCAATCGACCGTGAGCAGCGCGCGCTTGCGCTTGCTCATCTCGGCGTAGATATGGCCGTCCTTCTCCTCCATGTCCAGGAACAGATCGTGCTGGGCGCGGATATCGCCTTGCTCGGCGGATTCCATGATGCGCGCCAGTTTGGCGGGGGTGAGGCCACGGCTGGGGTGGCCTGCGAACTCATGTCGAAGGGCTCCAACCCTGGCGCTTTGCGCTTCCTTGATCAGTCCGGTATTGATTGGATTGCCGTTGACGTCGACGATGCCTACCATGCGCCTGCTCCCGTTAATTCATCCTTATTGCTGCTCCGCGCGCCCTGGTAGGCCATGCCCGCACCGCGCGTGACCGCCGCCATCCATAGCATGTGCAGGGCATCCGGTCCGTCATCGTGGTCGGCCTTGGGGAAATGCCTCAGCTGATCGATCAGCGTGGCTTGTGACGGATGCAGCCGAATCAGACCGTTGGCCATGTGTGGCTGCAGCGATTCGATGCGCAGCAGTTTGTCGGCGTGCGGAATCACGGGGCGGGCGGGAACCGGGATGCCACGCTTCGCGCTACGCTTGACAAGTTCCGTCCGCAGGAACTCCTGAAACTGGACAGTCTCGACCACCCATAAGCGGCAGTGATATTGCACTTGCAGCGCGATAATGTCTTCTATGATGCGGTCCGGCAGACGCTTCTTGATGAGCGCTTCGACCACGTCCAGGATGCCAGTGAGCCGGTTAAAGCCGCCTATCAGCAACGCCGAAGGGTCGCGGCTCGCGCCATGCTTACCCAGGCTAGGGTCGCATGCGCCATAGAATGACCACTCGCTCAGCCGATTCACCCAGAAGCTGATACAGTTGGCAAAGGGCGCATCCTCGCCTGAGATCGGGTCGTTCTGCTGTTCTGAATCGAAAGCCGCCCGGCCATCCCTGGCGCGTTTTACCATGAGTTTGTAGAGTGGCTGCGCAGCTGGCCAGCTCACCACGGCACCTGCTTCCATCTCGGTCGAGTGCGCCGCATAGAAAGCCCGCGCCTCATCTTCTCCGGTATTGAGCAGCAGCTCTTCCCATTTGTCCCACAGATCCATTCTGTGCGGCCATGCGATCACCGCCTTGAACTTACGCGACTTCCATAACAGGTTTTTGAGCAGCCTCGCCAAGACTGAGTCATAGTGCAGGATGGTGCCGATCGCGATCACGTCCATGCTGTCATCGGCGGGACCGAGCGATAGCACGGTTTTTTTCAACCAGGACTCCAGTTTGTCGCGCTGTTCGGGGCTACGCACGTTCTCGTCGTTTTCGAGGTCATCGCAGATCGTTAGGTCAGGGCGATGCGGTCCATGCCGCAGGCCGCGCATTTTCTTGCCCGATCCGAATGCCTGCACCTTGGCATCGTTGGCGGTAATGATCGTGCCGACCTGCCACACGCGCCCCTGACCGGTTGCCTCTGGATAATCCATCGCCAGGCGTGGATTAAACGCAAGTTCAGCCTTGATCGCTTCCAGCATTGGCAGCGCCTGGTCAAGCGCATCCATGATGATTACTGGGAAGCGCTTCCGCCCTGTAACTACACAGAAGATCACGAAGATCTGCGTGACGATGGTCGACTTGGCATTGCCGCGCGGCGCCGCGATCGCGTCATGGTCGCCCACGCCGTTGTCCACAATTTCCAACAGGCGTTTGTAGAGGAATTCGTGCAGCTGCGCGTTGGCGTGCTTGACGTAGTGCGGGAAATACGTCCGCGCGAAATACTCCAGATCGTGGTTGGCCTTCTTCACTCGCTTCTGGCGCGCAGCCGGATCAGGCGCGAAACCATCCACGCCAGCCTCGATCTGGCGGCGATACTCGGCAGCAAGATTGGCAATGCCGTCAAGGAATTCCCGGCGTGCTGAGCGATTAGCCATAGCTCTTTGCGATTTCCTCGCCAAAAGGCTCAAGAATTTCCCCGAACGCGTTGGCATGCTTGGGGTAGTGCTGCCTGACGAACTCCGCGAGTGCCTGCAGTACCTCCATGGCCACCGCCAGCTTGTTGAGCTTGGGGTTACCCTTGGCAACTGCGCTCATAGTCTTGTTGTAGGCATCGGACAAACGGCTGATCACCTCCGCCTTGGCCAAAGCTTTGATCTGTTTGTCTGCCTTTACCTCGGTCAACGTGCTCTGAAACAACAGCACGAAATCCTCCAGCACAGCCTGGGTGACCGCTTCCGCACCCTGGCCCGATAGCCGTGCCGCTGCGCGAGCACGGTCCCAGTCATCGCCATCAGCAAGCGCAGCTTTTTTCCAGCGTGCGAGCGTGCCGGCAGAAACGTTACATTTCCGCGCGATTGCGTCCATGGTTAACGCTTCGTAGACATACGCCCCTCGGGCGGCGCTTATCTTTTCTTGAGGATGCGCCATTTAGAGCCCAGTTACGTGCTTGCTCACCTCGATCACCAGCGCGACACCAACCGAAACCAGTCCGCCTGTTACAGCCCCGTTTGTCGCCGCCTTCATCTCGACATCACGAAGGCGTCCGTCCATCTTTCCCAGGCGGGTATTCGTATCCGCATGCTGAGCAATCAGCATATCCAGTTTCCCTTCGATGCGCCCCAGCGAGCGCGATTGATCATCACTCATCTCCTGCCTCTGCGTTTGATTTCAAATTCAAAAACGTTCTGGCATCCGATACAGCGCGTTATGCCGCGCGTTGCCAGGCGTCGCTCTTTCGGTATTTCATCGCCGCAATCCTCGCAGTGCGACAGCGGAGGTTTGTTTTGCTCGGCCGTCCTGGAACGTTGGCTCCGCAGGATGCTTTCCCGCTCTGCCTGTTCCAGCGCCTGCGCCCGATCGAACTGATCCACTACCACTTAGCCCAGATACCGGCACCGACAAAGTAATCCGTCCCGTTCACCACGGCGGTGCCGCTCATAGCCTGGTCGACAGATCCAATCAAGCCCAGGTGCAATCCCTTGACCTGCACGATCCCCTGCCGCGCCTGCAGCCGCACGGCCTGTTGTCCGTTCTTGATGCCTACATAGGCCCCGACCTCGCCACTGGTATCCCAAGCGAGCCACGGCAGCGGATCACGGCGCACGAATGTCTCGCTCTCGCCGGTTTCCGTATTGATGATGGTTGTGATTGTTTGCGGCCGCTCATCCGCCTTGACTTGGCTGGACGCGATGACTTCCTTGGTTGGATCGATGGTTACAACGTCCGGCAGCTTCAGTTTTTTCTTGAGCGCGCGACCACCGCTGTAGACCTGCACTGGCGCCTTGATGACAACCGGCACCTTGGGGCTGTCCTCAACCTCCGGGGCAATCTCGGCCGGCATGGAAACGTTGACTGGAGGCAAGGGCTCCAACTGAGAAACGTGCCATCCCCATAGCAGCGCCACTACTATCAGGCCAAACCCGCACAGGATTAGAGTTTTTCTCATTTACGGCACGTTGCGGTATTTCATGGAAATGAATTTGGAGACAGCGCAGTGTGAGCCGACCACGCCCAGATAGATCAATAACGATTCCGGGTCCGGCGGCGTACCAGACTTAACCACCGGATAAAGAAATGCGATGGTGCCAACCGCGTAAGCGATATTGGTCCACAGCTTGGTCTGGGATAGCTGGCCCGTGCCCGCGTCCCTGACAAGGTCAGCGAGTTTCATGGGCGGCTTGCCTCAAGCACATGTCCGGCCAATGGCGCCATATCTCCGCGAAGCCAGTCCGCCACGTTGAAGCCAGGGCAGGATTTAGCCACCTTGGGCAGATCTCGATGGCCGACTACTCGCGCCTGCGGATACCTATCCATCAGCAGCTGCACGTTGCCGCGCAGAGCGTCCCATTGCGCCAAAGTGAAGCTATCCGTACCGGCCATGCATACGCCAACACTCTTCTGGTTAAAGCCGGCCGCGTGCGCGCCAATTTCGTCGAGGTGACGCCCGGTTGCTATCGCCCCATTGATATAGACCAGGAAGTGGTAGCCGATTGCGTCAAGAGAATGGTTTTGCCGTGCGCGGAACGCTGGAGAGCGCCTGAATCCACGCTGGTAATGCCATGAGTTGACGTCTTCCACGGTCGTACGGCGACCGTTGGGCGTAGCCGCACAGTGGACAACGATTAAATTGATGAGCCTTGAGGACATGCCGCCATTCTGCTGGCGGCCGGGGAAGGAGTTAAGGTGGAAACAATTCCGCCCGGATGGGCCGGGCGGATGGGGAACAGATTATGCGGGATTTTCCCTGACGTCAACCCGGCTCATTGACATCATCATCTTTGGGAGTCTCTACCCCGAAAAAAAACCCTATCCGCTCAGTGAGTAACGCCCACAATTTCACACCGCTAACAATTTGCTTGTACGGTATTCCGTTTGGGGATGTTGTGCTTTTCTTTATCAAGTCCAGCGTAATCAGACTAGCCTCATCCTTTTCCAGATTCGGGATGACGGATCTGACGATCATCAAAGCCAAGACCATTGTTCTGGCACCCGATTCCACGGAGCCATCGCCAGTCGATATTGAGGTGACAGAAGAGAGCATTCCATCCTTTGTCACAGCGCCAATGAGTCCATTGTTTTCACCAAACTGAACATTAAAAGTATCGAATACCTCGCCTTTGCTGCTGATCGTAATATCGCCGATAGCGAACTTCATGCGCAATTCCTTAGCGACTTTATTGAATTCTGTTTTGAATTCAGCCGGAGTAATACCCAGGGAAGCTTGCTTAGGTGCAACGCGCTTATCGTCAATTACGACATTAAGGGAGGGATTGCGTTTAGCCACCAACTCTCCTGCCGCCTTGACGTCGTCTCCTGACAGGGAGCTACATTCACGATCGATATCTGACTGTGATTGAGATTCCATCGCGGCAGCACATCGCTCTTTGGGCGGAAGGCTTTCTTTTTCGCTAGCGCATCCAGATAAAAAAACAGCGATTCCTGTAACCAGCAATATCTTTAACATTTACTGCTCCTTGTTTTATTATTGATATCAGAACAACTTTTCCTGCATTTCATCAGGCTCATCCCCAGCCAGAATGTTTCGCACCTGGCGCTCTGTAAGGTTGTACTTCTGTGCCAACCGCCTTTGGCTTAACTCCGCATATTCCGCCCGGATAGCGGCGTTGCGCACGGCATTGGCAGCCGCGAGCGCTCGCGGAATATCAAAGTGAGCCTCACCCCCAAAATGCTTGATCAGTATGATTACGGCCACCGGACCGATAACCTTGACCAGCACATGATCCGGATCGAACCGCTTCGGGACATACAGCCGCACGCCACCGTAGTGCTTCACTAGCTGGAGCGTGCCAGGCAAACCGATCAGGCGCGCGATATCACGCAAGATGCCTGGCAACAAGCTTTCGTCCAGCTCAACCATGGCCCTGTCTCCGCTTGGCGTCATAACCCAACGCCGCAATAATCTTCCGCAACTGTGCAACATCGCACCAGGCTGCCTTTTCCACGGCGAACATATGCCGTGCCATACCGTCCGCGTACTGCCAAGGCCGCCCAGCCGTGTGCAGCATAGCGGCGATCTTGCGCATCAACGCCTGTTTGCTCTGCGTTGCGGATGGAGGGGTAACCCGCTTTCTATCGTTCTTCCAGCCACGGGCACGCATGTGCTGTAGCACCAGGCGCCGCCCGGCATGATCCAGCTCTGCGGACGAGCCGACGCCGGCAACCGCTTGCAACATTGCGCGGTACGTCTCATCATCCAGGCCGAGCTGCGCCTTGCCGATGTGGATCTGTGCAAGCTCGCGTTTGCGGAGATCAGGGGTTGGGCGTTTCATCTCAGTCAACAAATCCAGTTTTCACCAGTTCGATGGACTGGCATGTTTTGCGGATATGGCGGCAGAATGCTTTCGGACTGGTCCAGTATGGTTCCCACACGGAAAAGCTGCTCTCAACCATCTTTTTGTAAAAATCCTTGAGAAACTTACCCAGTCGTCGGTTGAGCAACTTCTTTTTTGCTTCACTCCGGTTCTGGACGGACCAAAGAAATCTCTTTTTCTCACAGTAAAACTTTAGGGCACGCTCATCCTTCCCGTTCATCCATTCGCCTTTAATCCAGCCATCAACATAGACCGCGATGCAGCTCTGGAGGGGCTTCAAGCGTTGTATTGATGCAGTAATCTCGTAACCGTCACAGCGCAGCTTTACGTTCCCATAAGGGCTAGATAGCTCCGTTTCGATCTTTTGCCATTGGTCTTTCGTGAGAGTGTATTTGCTGGTTGACATGGTTTCTGTTCCGTTAAAAAAACTTGATCGAAGGCGCTATGGTTAACGCCTTCTGGCAAGCATTTTTACGTGGGTTCCGACTTGCCGCCCGCCTCGCTCCAAATAAAATAGGGTCCTTCGCAGTGTGCCAGCGCACGATTCGCGTCATCTGCAATGCGGAATTTGACCTTCCTGTCCGCAAGACGACCGAGCCGGGCGGCTTCTTCACAAACGCCCCCCGCGTTCCTGTCGGAAAATGAGAGCACCTCGCGCCAAGCGCCTTTGAGGTTGACCTGTAGCTTCATGCCGTCACTTCCTGCTCAAACGGTGTAATCACAAAATCCTCGACGCCGGTAACCAACGTGATCCCAGCAACGCCACGCACCTCATCCGGTTCATTGAGGATGGCCTCTTTATTGATTTCCGCCTTCGTGCGTACGAACTTGCCGAGGCCCAGCCGCTTGAGTGTTTCAATCACGGCTTCAACACCACGCACCGAAACGCTCGCTGGCCGCTTGCGCCACTGCACCTCTCCTGTGATGAGGTTTGCGGTCTTGACCTTGCCGCCGTCCGTCAGCTCCAGCCGATGTGCTTCGCAGTAGCCTTGCACGCCATCCTGGAGGATCTGCAGTTGATTCTTGATTGCCTCCATGCGTGGCTGGAAATTTTGTGTGACGATGGCGACGGCATCATTCATTTCCGTGGCGGCACGCAGCAGCTGGCGCTGCAGGTCGCCGATCTTGCGGATATCAGCGGCAGCATCATCCTTTGTTTGCGGCACATAAGCCTGCGCCTGGGCTTTGAGTCTGGTGGCGGTTTTAGCCATGGTTTTCTCCTTCGGTTGGTAATTCGGGACGGGATTTGAATTTGTCGAGCTGCTGCCTGACGGACGTGGGCATGGCTGGGCGTTGCGTTGCGGGTTTCCTGCTGGCATCCACCAATTTCATGAGCTCGGCGCCAGCTTCGTCCACACTTAACCCTGCTTCCTTCACTACTTGCCCGCCTACTGGCGTCCTACCAGCTCGCCGGTCCTCTGACTTTGCTTCTACCTTTGCTTCTGCCTTGTCCGCATAGCCGGCAATGATCGTGAGCAGGTACCCGTGCGATTTGAGGGGCAGGGTGAGCTGGTCGCGCTTGCCCAGCATCTCTTCAAACGCCTGGCGCCAGTATTCCTGGGGAGCTGGCCAGATACGCCCACCGCGCTCGATTCGTCCCGTCTGGATCATTGGCATCAGCTCATCCAGTAATTTCACCAGGCGCGGCATTGAAAGAGCCCGCTGCGCCGGTTTGAATAGCTGCACATAGCCGATCAGCAGATCCCCGAATGGTGTGACTGAAAAAGCGCGCACCACCGCATTGCGGGCCGCGATATCGTTGATCGCGGCCTCGATCGGGAAATCGGTGTGGCAACAGGGACAGATCAGACGCACAGAAGCTCGCCTTTATCCGACACGAACTCAGCCAGCGTTTTGGCCTGCTCGCGGTCCAGCTCGATCGGTTGCGTGCTCAATCCAAACAACATGATGGTTTGGTCAGATGTAATAGCCACGCGAAAGCGAGATTTTGCGGGCGCCTCCTGACTGGTTTTAGCTGGCTCAGGCTCTGGCGCTAGCGGTGCCACAGCTTCGATCACGGCCTCACTCTCAGTGATACCGATCGGGTTCGGGCACCCTTCCAGATCAGCAATGGTGAGGTCTTCCTGTCCGCACTGAACACAAGTCCCAATAAATTCTTGGCCTAGACCTTTAGCTGATGTGCGGCGTAGAGAGTGCGTGTGGCTGATCACTTCCACAGGCGAGGTTGCCGCAGACACTGGCGTTGCACGCTTTCTTGGTGCAGGAACCAAATCCTCTGGCTTTACGCCTGGCGCAAGGCTGTAAACTTTGTCTGAGTAGCTTCCCTCGGACACTATCAAGCCGCGCTTGAAATAACCTTCCAGATACGGTTTAACGGACGCAGCACCGGAGGCCGCAATCAATTCCTTACTGGTTGCGGAACCATTTTTTTTGAGTAGATCAAGCATGATCTGGGTCTTGCTTATTGTTTGTTCCATTTGTTTCTCCTGGGTTTTTGTGATTGGGGCTTCCGCTTTGCGGTCACTCGGGGGCGGGGTTGAGACGATGTATTGCCTGCCGTAATTGATTTTCGAGATCATGCCGGTGGGCCAAAGATAGTCTTCCGTGCGGCCGTCGCGATGGATAGTCGCCCGATTGATAGCCCTGGCGTCATACAACTCCGTGAGCACGCGGAGGTAGTCGACAGCTGATAGGTCCAGCTGCAAAAACAACGCTGCCTCTGGCATAGGGTTTTGCGAGCTGCTGTCTGCTAGTAGATTCAGGATTTTTCTCTTGGCCTCCATCAACGCGCCTCCCCTTTGTCAGCGCGGACGTGATATCCGTGACCGGTACCATCCTTCGTCCATTTCCGGATCCGGTTGAGCGCCATCTTGGCGTCGATTGCGGCATCAAGGCTGTACCCGTTTCGCGCTGCCAACCGATACAACACGATCACAACATCAGCCGCTTCCTCGACCAGCTCATGTATCGGTCTGTCGCTTGTCGCTGCCCGGATCAACTCGGCCATTTCTTCATTTGCCCGGCCGACAGTGCGCGCATTGCTACCAGCTGGGCCGAATACGTGCTCGGCCCAAGCGGAGATGCTCTCTTGAGTTTCTGTCCGCATCATCAGTGCACCCCGCCTGACCCGCCTTGGGGCACCATGATTATGTTCGTGCGGATGATTTCATCGATAATCGAGTTGACGTCGCCCTTGTCCTTCTTCATGCGCTCAACCACGATTCGGGCCATACTGCTTGATATACCCATCAACACGCTCCGATGCGCATTAAACTGTTCTGACAACGTGTTTAGCTGCGAGACCAGTGTTAGCACCTGGTGATTGACGCGCTCCAACTCCACACGCAATTCCTGCTCGGTCAATGCTGCCGGGTTGGCAAGCGTCGGAAATGTATACGTGGTCATGACGATCCCCCTGGCGCAGCCGGGCGGCTGCGCATGATGCGGCCGTAGCCGCTGGTTGAGATGTACACGCAACGCAATTCTTCGCCTCCGCTCCCGCATTCGCTTTGCACCGTAGCGGCCAGCTGCTCGCCCGCCTGGGCTGGCGGGCACGTAGAGGACAAACGAGAGATTTCGTTGCGCTGCGCGTGATCGCGATCGCTGAGCACGAAGGCGCCAGCCACTACTAAACAAAGGCTGGTGAGACCTATAGCGCGGCCCAGATGGCCTGGATACCAGACTCTCCTCATGGCACCCTCCTGATAACCCACTCGACCTGGACGCCCTCTATGCTGGCGGCCATGGTGGTTTCCGTGCCGGTGTATTTGATCGGGGAGGCTTCCAGAAAGATCGGCAGCAGCGGGTGATTCTCGACCAGGACACGCGTATTCCGGTTACCCACCGCAATGTGTTTTATCGTGCATCCTGCTCGCGCAAGCCGAACGGCAGCGCGCTTTGCGCGACTTGTGGAATCGATGACGCCCTGATTTTGCTGGCCGATTGACGGCGCATTGAGTACAGGCTGTGCTGTCATGTTGCCGCCATCATGGGCACTGATGCCATTCTCCGCGTGCCGTACAGGTGGTAACCCGGACTCGGGCCGCTCCATATCCTGCGGATCAGGCGGCATATACCGGTTGTTCATAGCGGCCTCCCTTCCGATTCAAGCAACACGTGCGCAGCCTGATTCAGGGCGGCATCCCATTCTTCATCGGTTGTGGGATTGTCTTGCGCGACCTCCGCGTCGCACCGCTGCATCACGTCAGCCAGCTGCGCGATCGTGCCTAAGAGTAATTGGATTTCGCTCATGACAGACTCCTGCGCTTTGTAACCGTCCACTGGACATCGACGCCATCGTGCGACACCACCATCGTGTAATCCATGCCGCCCCGGTGCTCGTTACGGCTGATCTCCGCCACACCCAGGCTTGAGCACTCGACCTCCGGCATGATGGTGATGACCGATGCGATCGGACTCATCCGGATTTCTAGGATGCGGAACCCCCGATGCACAAGCATTAAGGCGACGCGCTTTACTCGCGCGAGGGCATCCATCATTTGATAATTCACGCCGATAGACGACGCGTTGGGAAGGGGTGGAGTTGTCATGATGCCGCTCTCACCAGTACCGATGCCGTTCTCCATGCGCCGCCCAGGGTGTAACCCAGAGCAGGGTCACTCCATAGGCGGCACGCCAGCATGATTCTTTTGATTGTTTTCATGGTCTCCTCGCTTGATTGTTGGGGCAGGTTTGGCACGCGCGCCAGTGCTTCATAGCGCGTGGGCTGCTGGTCGGCACTTGTCCCGTGTGGTAGGTCTTGCACTCGCTTAGGCTGATCTCCACCCTAAGATGCGGGCAGGTAACGCGACCATACGTCTCGATCACCTTGGTTGCGATCTTGTCGGTTTTGGCTGGATATTTGCCCGACACCACCAGGCTGATCGCGGTTCGAGAGACGCCAAGATCGCTTGCCACCTTTGCCTTATTGGTGGCGGCCACGGCGGATATCAGCAGCTCCATCCAACTCATGCCGGCCTCCCGCTGATCCGGATTTTGGCCTCGGTGTTCGGGTCATAAACGGTACCCTTGGCTACGCTCAAGACTGGCGCCCTCGGTCCCGTGTCCTTATCATCCGGCAGCCACCATCGCGCAAAACCATTGGAGGTAAGCGCTGTCCCAGCCTCTCGCCTTGGCAGTTTCATCAAATAACCGGCACGCTCCAGTCCGTGCAGGTATTTGCGGATATTGCTGGCGATGTCACGTTCGCCGCCTTGTGCTACCAGCATTTCGAGATCTGGAATGCTGAACTTGCGGCGGATGCGTATGGCGCGCCAGACTCGGGAGCGAAGGGTATCCCTGAATATCCTCGTCCCTGGCTGAGCGCCTTTCGGGCCTGCCCGCAGCGCAGTACTGCCAGCTGCAAGCGCCTCTTTGCCCGCACTGGTGAGCCGGTAGCAGCCCGGCCCCGTCAGTTCGATCAGCCCGTGGTTGCGCAGCTTGCGCTGCGCGTTGTCCACTTGCCTGACATCCAGCCCGGTGAGTGCGATCAGCCGCTCGACGGTGATACACTCATCAGGCGAATGCTTGCCGATGGCCGCTAAGAGTTGTTCGGAGATCCACGCCATTTAACGGTTCTCCTCATTGAGAGCCATGATGGTGCGCGCATGGGAATCCAGCCTTGCTGCGAAATTCAACGCGCCTTCAGGAGTGAGCTCCACATCAATGGCACCTCGTCCGGCGATCACAAAGGACAACTGAACGGTGCGCATTCCCAGATCTTCATATCGCCATACGCTCAATATTAGGTCGCCGTGAGCACCACGCTCCCCGCTCACGTGGAAAACTAAAACGTTTTCATCTATGGGATGGAGTTGCATCACCGCACCGCCTTTACGACACGGGGGCGGCGTGCTTGCCAGTCGTGGGTAAGGGTTTGGCCGGCCATTTCCTGCAGGCCAATTTTGGCGATGCCGTTGCGCTTCGCAGTACGCTCGCAAATTGCGATCGCATTCATGATTTCACGCATGCGGCCAGTGCTTTGCCTGTGGATCTCGGCAATCAATTCCGGAAGGATTTCCACCTCTGCCAACTGCCGGCATGCAAGCGCCACATCGTCAATGGTGGAAGGCTGGAACTCCACAACTTTTGCAATACGGCTGCTTATCTGGGCATGGCGCGCAATCTTTGCCTGGACCTGCTCCATGCCGACCAAAATGACCAGCACCTCAGTCAGGTCGGAAAGGTCACGGATCGCTTCCAGCACCTGAGCGTTGTCACGCAGACAATGCTCGACCTCGTCGATCACAAGCGGGGTCTGCTGCACGCCGATGTAACCGGAGATGCGCGCAAAGATATCCTTAGCACGACCGCGCGAATCGATCTTTAGATGCTCCGCCAGTTCCGTCATGAAGTAACGGGGAGTCCATTCCACCTTAGCGCGCAGATATGCGGCGCCGCTCTGTATAGCCCAATGGTCAACCGTTTCGCTCTTTCCATACCCGGCCTCGCCGGTGACCAGCATAAGGCTGGCCTCGGCTGCGCCACGATCCTCGACCGCTGTAATGCCAGTGCGGAACCGCTCATAATTGCTGGTTTTTACAAACACATTTTTCACTGTGCTACACTCCTTTTTGCTGTAGTGCGTCAAAAAGACCGTGCGGTAGCTGCAACTACCGTACGGTCACCTCTTCATCTTCCGTTCCCGAAAAGATGTCTTCCCATTCGGGGGTGGACCGATACCAGTCCAGCCATCCTTCATCTGTTGCGTTAATCTGTTCGGCGTTGGTCATCAGCCAGCGGTATTTAGCTGCATCGGTACTGAACATAGGGCGACGCTTAGGCAGGTTGACGACGCTGGCTACAGCGGTTTCGGCGACTTCCACGCCTGGCTTATCCGACTGCCTTTCCTGCTCCTCTCTGGGGTATTCAATTCGCATCGGAGCCAACTCAACTGCAGGCTGGTATTCCAGCATCTGGGGTGGGTTGAGTTCGGCCTCAGCTTCCTCGATCTTGACCTGCGCACGTTTGATGCGGCCTTCTGCTCGTTTCTGGGCGGCTTGTTCCAGGAAAGACGTCGGAAAGTAATTGCGCTTGTTGGCTTCGAACTCAGCCACACAGATCATGCGGCCTTCCTGGTCACGGACCCACACCCGGCTGGCGTCGTGGATGTCGTATCCGACGCGGACCATCTCGCCGTGGTAGGGGTCCAGATCCTGGTGGAAGTAAAGGTTGCCGAACATGCGTATTTCTGCTCGGCTGACCTTGGCTTCCTTGTAGGGGCGGAAGAGATCCTCGGCCTCATGCGCCAAAACTGGTACGGACTTCCAGCCTTCCGCTATTGCTTGCGCCCAGGCTTCGTTAGGTGTCTGATGGCGCAGCTTGCCGCCTTCGTCACGCACCTTTAGTAGGGCCCGGTGCGGCCGGCCGTTATAGTCATCGACCTGCTGCTGGCACCAACTGGTGAAGTCGTTCCAGCCCATGAGTAGTCTGGAGGTGCCGCTGGTTTTGATGTCAGCACGAGTGATCTTGTAAGCAGCCTGTTTCGCCTGGCGATCCATTGCCGCGCCCATGTAGGTCGGCAAAGATTTTGCGCCGCGTACCCAGATTGTCTGATGCGCGCGCTCGATAACACCTCGAGCCTGGGAGTTGTAAGGGAGACTATGGGTAAGCGTGATGCTCAACCGTTCCATGAAACCGGTTGCGGCGTCGGACATGGCAGCATTGCGATAACCAGAACCGTTATCGACATAGAAAATGGAGGGAATACCGCCTGTTTCGCAAGCATGGCGTAGGGCATCCAGTACTGCCCAAGTGGATTCTGCCAACCCGGCCGACCAGCCAACCGCACGACGTGTGGCGATGTCTATCACTGTCGTGATTTCAGGACGAAACGCCTTACCATGAGCCGGATGAGCCACCTCTCCATCGAAGGTGTGACCATCTGCGGTATATGCATCAGTTGGCCACATTTGAGCTGTGTCGCGTCGCACAAACGGCCGAATGGATTTAATTTCACGACTTCCCATGCGCCCGCGCTGCACGTCCACCTTGCTCATCTTTTTCAGAAACCGATTGGCGGCGTGGTAGGAGGGCGGCGTGATTGCAGATGGAAGTATTGAAGGGAGCTGTTCTATGCAGTAAGCGAGGCTTGGCTTTTGTGGCTGCTGGTACAGCTTCAAGAGATAGGGTGCCCAGACGGGCACTTCGATAGATTCGCGGGATTTCGGGGCAAGCTCCGCCCAACCTCCTTGGGCATCGTTAAGCCAGCGATAAAGGGTGCCGCGTGACAATGCGCGGTCTGTTCCGGCTTTCGCGTTGGCAATGGGTACGAGGCGCTGCAAATGCGGCGCCAGGCTGCCGCGTGCGGCCAGATCGAGCACAGAACGAATGGCTCGCTCCGTGCCGCCGACCTCGGCCAGACGGCGCACTTCGGCGCAAATTGCAGCCCGGGCCTGGGCAGTCTTCCGCTGCCAGTCCTTCAACTCGGCAGGTTTAACACTTTCTAACTGCGCTACATCAGTATCCGGCTGCAGCTGATCGATTGGCACGGCTTTAACCAGAGCCTGCACAGCCTCTTCTTTTATTCGCGTGAGCACCTTTGAAGGTACTTGGTATTCAAATCCGCCGCCACGTCCCACGCGCTCTTGTTTCTGCCATTTTTGACGTGACACCAACTCGATCCAACCTTTTTTGGTGGAAGGGAATCCGGTCAACCTCATTGCTGCCAATTCGGCACATGAGTAATGGCTTTTGAGCGCGCTCACGGCCGCTCTCCCATTACCTTTTTAAGGCGCTTAATTTGCTTGACCACTTCGTCGCGCATGTTTTCGAGCTTGCCAAGCTCCGCATTTAAGGCGTCCTTACCAACGGATACTCGCGCGCCGAGTTTGGATGCGTAGAGATTGAGTAGTGATATGTCGCTGGTCGCCATGTCGAAGGCAATGGCGGTATCCAGGGGTGGAATGTGGTCTTCCCGCGATTCAGCGGTATAGGCGTCCAGCATGTGCTTGCTGATGTCGCGGCCGAGCAACCGGCTCATGGTGGCAGAAACTTCGTAGCGGTCGTGTCCGTCCAGAGCTTCGCTCATGGTGTGCGCGATCTCTACCCTGCAGGCTAAGCTCCCGGCCGAGCGGGGAGCTGGCTGAGGGACCGTGAACATATCCTGGGTAATGATGTCGCGCTTGCGCATTACGCTACCCCCGCTTTGTTTAACGCATATACGTTGCGCGTTTTTTTAACGGTGCTACCATTCACGTTCTTGGCTTTAAAACGGCCCAGCCCGCGCTCTCCACGTCCACTGCGCGGTGTTCCATCGGCGTGATAACGGCTGGGCCAGATGATTTGAGGCGTTACGCCAAGATACTCCGCGATCAGGCGCTCGTACTTTGGGCAGGGCCCGTAAAGGGCATTGCTGAGGGCTGTGCGGCAATAGCCGATTGATAATGAGAGCTGCTGCAGGTTGGTGCCGGTTTCGCGAACCGCGCCGATGATTCGCCAGCGCTGCCAGTCTTTCGAGGCTGGTTTTTTTGTCATGTTTAACGTTGATTTGTTTATATACATGAATCGAACTGTAAACCGACTCTGTATAGCTGTCAACAAATAATTTACAGGTAACAGTTATGGTGACAGTTAGTGCAGCCATGAATTTGTCTAAGCTATTGTTTTTACGAAGTAAATACTCAAATAAAGGTACGTCTTTTTATTTTACAGTTGGTAACAGTTAGGTGACAGTTATGAGCGAAAGCGAAAAAGATCGGCGTGGAGATATGATGGAAAGCGAGCGAGGGATGATTGTGAGCAAGGAGGGAACGTATTACTCCGCAACAAAGCTTGCGGAGCTAAAGGTTCCTGGACTACCGACGACACGGGCTGGAATTTATAAAACGGCGGCTCGGGAAGGGTGGCCCCAAATTAACCGGCCTGGAAAGGGTGCAAAGGAAGGGGTTAAATTCTTTTTAGTACCGAAACAAGTTATTGATAAACTTACTGAAAAAGCTCCAGAAAAAGCGCCTGGTAACGCGCCGATAGTGCGTGATGAGAAGGATGGGTCTCGCGTTCGTTATGGTCGCCGAGCCGATGATTTCAAACATCCCCACCTGGAAGAGTTTGTCCAGGTGCCGCGACATGACCTACACGCGCGCGCCGGCGGTGGTCCTGCTGTTCATTCTGATCAGATCCTGGACCACTGGGCATTCAAGGCAGATTGGGTTAAACACAACCTGGGTGTGGCGCCCCGAGACCTGGCATTAATTAGCGTAAAGGGCGACAACATGATACCCACGCTATCGAGCGGCGATATGGTTCTGGTTGATACACATAGTGGGCGGGTTGAAAATGATGCAGTTTATGTGCTGGCGCACAACGGCGACTTGCGTTGCAAGCGTATTCACCGAAAACTGGATGACACAATGGTGGTTATGAACGACAACAAGCAGTACTCAGATGAGGTACTGGACTCATCGAGGGCCTCCACGCTGAACGTAGTGGGAAGGGTGGTATGGGCTGGGCGACGAATGTAAGTCACTACTGATTTATCAGAGTAGTTCCAAATAAATCGCAAAAGTCACCATTTTCTTATCGTTTTTTCTTATTTTGTCTCAAATGACGAAAGCGCCTTAAAATCCGCCTAAATCCTTAATCTGTGCGGTTTTCGCGCTTTTTTTTCTTCTCTCTTAATGTCTCAAACTGAACACCCCCCCACATGGGCACTGAAGGGGCACTAAGTCAGAAAACATTGCAGCTACCTCTGGCAAAAAAAAGGTTGAAGGTCAAGATTGGCTACTGCTCAAGACTTCTGCCGAGCCCGCTCGATAAAAGCCCTTACGCGCCATGACGCAAATGATTCCGGAGGTACTTGTCAAATAATCTCTGCACCTCTGTCGTGGGCAAACTATCTTCGGGCAGCTCTTTGCCATGGGACAAGTGATCACGAACGTTTTTCAGCTTACGAAAGGTCTTTATCTCTTCGGGGTTACGCTCGTCATCGAGAAACATCGAAATTACCGAGAACTTGTCTGCTAGATTGTGCTTTCCTCCCATCACTAACATGATGCGGTCAAGGTACGCGTGGAGGCCGGGGGCTTGGCTCACCTTCTGCAGTTCCGCTGCGAGAAGCTGGTGGTAGACAGGAAAGATCTTGCCGACTAGGATCTCCAGCGATGACCAAGCCGCGATGAACGAGCGATAGTTGTCGGTCGCCCGATTGAGCGATTGCGTATAGAGGCGGACGACTCGTTCGAGATTGCCGGCCTTCATGGCCGCCGGCTAAGGGGCTAAGGGGAAGACTTAAGTAAAAAAATTGATTTCGCGTTCGCGAAAATTTCCCATCCCCTGTTCCTGCTATTTCTCACTTGAATTGTTTCTCCTTGCATTCCCTTGAATTCCCGCTATTTTTAATCATGAAGCATCAGGTTATGGTCGAACGAACAGGAGACAGGGACCATGCAAACGCGACACATATACGTAAAAATCGAGGAAATACCCAATTACAGCCCGGTCGCGCCAGACGATGCGGAACATCACAAGCACCGTCTCGACTGCATGAGGAACATGGGGCATGAGGATGCCACCATTCCCCAGGCAGAGGTGGATCGGCGCACGCTCAACGCCCTGGTCTACCGGGAATACCTCGATGGAGCCTATACCATACTCAAGGACGATCCGCTCATTGCCGCCGATACCAATGAGCCGCGGGTGGAGCGGCGCATTCCGGGAACGGTGATTTACACGCAGCCTGGCGAAAGGCTCTACGTGCATGTGCTCAACGGCGACATCGAGCCGCACAGCCTGCACGTCCATGGCCTGCACTATGGCATCGACTCGGACGGATCGTGGCCCTTTGGCGTGCAGGAATATGACGGTCCCAACCGCAGCGATGCCATTTGCCCCGGTGAGCAGTGGTGCTATATCTTCGATGCCAGGGAAGATACGATTGGCTGCTGGCCTTTTCACGACCACCATATGCATATCGAGGAGGTCGTCAAGCGTGGGCTATTCGGCGGCATTATCGTCCGTGATCCCCATTGCGAGAAGGTGGACCTCGAAGTTCCCATTTTCTTCCATCGCCTTACCGCGAATGTCGATATTGCTGAAGCAGCCTTCGACAGCGATACCCTCAACCCCGGCGATACCTTTGCACACACCTTTAATGAGGAAGGCACGTTTGAATACTACTGCCGTTTTCATCCAATGCAGGGACGAGTGCGTGTCACGGCGACAGGCCCCCTCACAGCAACCATCAATATCCTCGACACACCCGCCCGTTTTGAACTGGATGACGTTACGGTGGGAGTAGGGGCGGAGGTCACCTGGAACCATGCAGGCAACCAACCGCATACCGTGACCGAGCGTGCGGGAGCGGGGCTGGAGTCCTATGCCATCAACGGCCGCACCTTCGTGGGGAATACACCCACAATCGTCGCCGAGTCTGGCAAGCGCATACGCTGGTATGTGTTCAACCTGGACATGAGCATGGTATGGCACAATTTCCATCTGCACGGGCAGCGCTGGCGTTGGGGGACGGAGTGGGTTGACACTCGCTCGCTCGGCCCTGCTGAATCCTTCGTCGCAGACACGATCGTGCCGCGCGTCATTCTCGAACCCCTTCCACTGGATTGCTGCTGCAAGCCGCGTGAGAATGGCCAGAACGGGCCCGGCCATGAACCCGAGCATGGCGCGGAAGAAGAGGGGAATCAGCAGGGAGGCCGTGCCCAACCGGCTCGTCTCGGTGCTGCGAATGCGGCAGGAGCCGGGGCACACACCCATGCCCACCCTTCCCGTTTCGAATCGGAGGCATCCGACCCATCTCCCCATTCCGGAGGCCAGCACGAACATTCGCATGAGCATTCCGGGGAATGCGACAGCGCTTATCCGGATCGGCAGAGAGAATGCAAAAGATACCAGTTGCAGGGCGATTTCCTGATTCACTGCCACGTCGAGATGCACATGATGGAAGGCATGGCGGCGATATTGCGCGCCATCCAGGAAGTGGAGTTGAGCGAGGATGAGGTGAAGCGGATCTGCTATCAGCTGCCCAATGTGCGCATGCACGAATGCCCCGAGGTGGGTCATCACCCTTGCGGGGCCGATGGCGAGGACTCCTGGGAACTGCTTGACCCCTCACCCATCTTCACGGTTCATGGCGCGCTGCTGCATACCGGCCACGTACTGCTCTTTTCCGGAGCGGCGGAAAGAAACTATCCCCTGGAAGGCCGCATCTGGGACCCGACAACGAGACAGATCATGCCGAGTGTCATTACCCTTCCGGAAGATTTTTTCTGTTCCGGCCACATATTCCTGCCGGACGGCCGCCTGCTGGTGGTAGGCGGCGATACCAACGGCGCGGGGCACACCAATAACCGCTGCTTCATCTTCACGCCGGACACGACCAATCCGGATGCCGGTGCATTCTCGGCCACGGCCAGCATGGCTCATGCCCGCTGGTACCCGACGGCGGTCAGCCTGAGCGATGGACGCGTGTTGGCTTTTTCCGGTGGCCATCCCATTGCGGCGGAAGTCGAGGTCTACGACGGCACAAGCTGGGCGCCGGTAACAGGAGTGGATCGGACCTTTGAGGAGCTTTATCCCGGGCTACACCTGTTGCCATCAGGAGAAATCTTCTACACCCGCGCAGGCTGGGCGGGCGCGACAGGAACGCAAACTGCTTACCTGACTTTGAGCGGGCCAACTAGCGGCAGCTGGACCGATTATGGGCAGGAGCAATTCTACGACCGGCAGGAGGGCATGAGCCTGCTCACAATCGACACGACTGCCTCACCGGAGCGAACCCGCCTGTACATCTTCGGCGGCGGCGTATCCGGCCCGGCCACGGCGCGCAACAATGCTACCGCCGAAGTGATCGAATTCAGCGGCGGCGTGGGAGGATCGTCCTGGCGGCGCATCGCCGACATGAATTTCGGACGAACCAATGTCAACGCGGTGGTACTACCCACCGGCCGGATACTCATCATTGGCGGCCACAGCAATGGTCAAAAATGGTCCCCCACGCCCGTGCTTCCGGTCGAAACCTACAACCCGGATACGGATGAATGGACACCCGGCGCTTCCCTGAACTTCCCGCGCCAGTATCATTCGGTATGTATTCTCCTGCCTGACGGCAGGATTCTTGCCGCCGGAGGAGTCGCGCCCGGCACGGCTGATCCCGATCAGCACACCCTGGAGTTGTATTCGCCCGGCTACCTGAGCCTAGGGGCACGTCCTATCATTTCGACCGCACCGCCCAGCGTGACCTATGGCACTACTTTCTCGGTCGAAACGCCGCAGGCAGCAAATATTGGCAGCGTCGCGCTGATTGCACCCATTTCCGTCACGCACCATACCGACGCGGGGCAGCGCTACATCAAGCTGCCCATCAACTCGCGCACGGCAACCACCCTGGAAACCGCCGCCCCAGCCAATGGCAATATTGCCCCACCGGGGTTTTACATGCTCTTTGTCGTGAACAACCAGGGCGTGCCATCGGAGGCGAGATTTGTCGCTATTTCGTGAGGATTAAATAGGACGTGAAAGGACCTTGTTCGATGGCTACTTTCCCGCATGAACTCCAGTGCCGTCGTTTCTAGCTGTGGACGAACGCCAAGCGATGATGTCTATTCCCGGAAGATTTTTTAACACTTGATACCTTCAAGTTCCTTGAGCTGCGCCTCGAAACCGGCCGTTTGATCGATAGTTGAAGTTTCTCGCGTAGCCAATGATCATTTGCTCTCACACGGATTAAAGATGATGTGATAGAGGTCCAATCAGAAGTCAAAAATGTGTCTAATGATAGGCTTTTAGGGGGGTTAAATGATCTCTCACTAGGGCTAGCCCTAGTGAGAGATCAGGTTTGTTTAACAGGCCCTACAAAGGGCCTGTTATTCCAGAGAGCTTTCGGTAGATTCTTACTGATTGAACAGAAAAAGAGATTTTCTAACTTAGCTAAAATTCCTCCTTCCCTGCTCCAAGCTTGTCGCAGACCGGGCCGATCGAGCCATCCTGTTTCTTCATGTTTCGGCAGATGCCTTTCGCATTGAGGAACCCCCAAACAAAGTCTGTTTGCATGACCAGCATTTTTGGCCCACGGTTGATATCGTTGTAAAACCAGAAGGGATTAGGAATGCCATGATGACTGCGCGCATACCCAAAATTGGTCAGGCTTCGTTCGAATACTGAGAGGGGAGGGGGATTGATTGTTTCTGCCGCTGCACCTGCTCTGGCGTGACAGCTGATACAGCTTGAGCCATCCATAAAGCCCCCCTCGGTAACCGAATTGCCCAATAGCGTCGATTGACCGACTGAGTTAACAAACTCTACTTGCGACCCCTTGAGGCGAAAATTACGCCAAGCCATATCTTCAGGATCAGGCTCAACCTCACTAGTGCTGGTGCCGGTGCCGATACTTAATTTGACAAGGAGCTCATTCCATTCTGGCCGGATCTTTTCGAGAGGATAAGTTTTTCCTGAATCGAAGATAGTACTGCTTGAATTCAACCCATCTGAACGCTGATTCGGTTTGACATAATTGGCTGCAGTCGCCGTTGGACGATTGTTGTCGCCGCTCGCATAACCGTAAGCATCATTGCAACCAGTAATATCGCAACGACCTGGCAAGTTGACGTGTTCGAAGGTGGCCCAAACCCAATTGGGAATGTCTTTTGAGGAAATATGAAATGCTACTAAGTGATGGATCCCCTCAAGGTTGCACGTCTGATCTGTCTTGCTGATGCCGAGCGCTTTCAGGTCAATCTCGGTCTGTAAAAATTTGCTAATGTACTGTTTTTGATCACTTGGCAATCCCAATGCTTTAGCCAGATCTTGGTGCAACCAGTTACTCTTGATCATTACAGCATCAGGTGGTAAATCCACCCGGTAAAGTGAACCAGGTTTTCCATCCTTAGATGATTGATTAGCACGACGGTAAGGCCTCTCCTCCTGCATATTTATCTGGTTAGCAGCGAACACCTCTAGGACGCCGTTAGCGTTATATAAATTGTTTGCGAAGAGGTAGTCATGAAATTCACGGTTACGGACCGTCAACTCAGCATTGGTCTGGCGGATGACCCTGCCAGTACTTTCCGCATCAGTGGGGTTAAATTTCTTGACGATTTCTGCTACCAGGTGTTCTGAACATGAAGTAGGTGCGGCAGTATCGCCCTTCATGGATTTGAGTCTACCGAGTCTACCAGCACGACCAATAGGTGTGAGTGAATCATGGAATGGCAAACGGGTATTACGCCGTAAGACGGGATCGCGAGCCAACTTATGCGCCTCTTCCGGTAGCCCCCGAGTCAGGCTTTTAAGTGTTGCCTCATACTGGCTACCTGGGTATACGGGACAATGAACAGAATTATTTTTAGCTCCGGCTCCGGGCATGCAACAACCAGGCTCATATGTGTCGGGGGACTGGCCAGTTTTGCAAAGCGCATAAGGCTCGCTTGGCCAATTGTTTGTCTCGTCAGCCCAGTTTGACCAAAATTTAGCGTGAATCGCCTCAGCAAAAAGTTTCCAAGAGAACATGTCTGGACAAAGCATTGCGGCATTACTCAACGCCTTGCCGGTCCGGCTGTTGATGGGAGTGAGTTCTCCCCCCGCAAGGGTCATTGAACAGTATTCAGCATCCTTAATAGCAGCCTGAAAATATGAAATAGAATCTATAGAGGTAAAGGAGTCTGTATCTTCAGCAGCATACGCAGGTAACAGCGCGCTTAAGCTAATACAGATAAAGATTAGTGCGCGAAACATTAAACCTAAAATGGATTTCATAGTTTTTCCTGTTCTTCTTGTTTAATTCAAAAGAGGGTAGTGAATTATCAAGACTTAGCTTTTCATCACATTGCCGGATTTCACTCCCCTCGACTTAGTGGGACGGGAACTGGTTTTTTTGCAATTCCCTTTAAACCTCAGCACTGTCCGCAACCGGATGGCTAGCGGCGGAAAAATATCTACTGTGCTTACGATTAATGTCACCAGTAACGGTCGTCAACTTCTCCTTCATGCAAATTCCAATTCTGCTCTTCCCTAAATCACTGCTCCATGTAAAAACTTAACATGGAGACTCACTTCAAATTGACTACCAAGATCCTAACAATCACGACAATGACATAAGACGCAGTACATTGTCGGAGATATATTGATGGAGAAATAGCTGTAAGAATTTACAGCTTGCTGAGTTTGAGTTAGAGCTTATACTCAGTTGGGCTAACGCGTCGAGTTTCCACTTGTGCTCATAAAACCAATCGCCCATGCGAAAAGGAAGGCAAACGGTGGCTCACCGTGAAAGCTTTACTTGGAGTTAGAAGGCATAACTATCTATATTGTTAAGCATTCTTTAACTGTGCAAATGCCCTAACTATCCCTTGCTGCAGCGAACATTAAATTTCGGAGCGTAATAATGTCATTAAAACCAGATAGCCCCGTAATCTCACTTCCTAAAGATCAGTATGCCCATAAAGGCGCACCCACGGAGTGGTGGTGGCACACGGGCTCTCTATTAACCGAGTGTGGACGCAAATTTGGTTTTGAGATAAATGCGACGGGCACGCCGCCTTATGGCTTCACTCAAATAGCAATCATCGATGTAGAGAGACAGTGCCACTATCAGAAAGTCAACGTTGTTGCAGCGTTGCCTTCCGGTTGGGCAGAATCCGACATCACAAAACCCTGGTATGTGAACTTGGGCGGCTCCATTGAGAAGCAGGATGATGGTGCGATATCGATGCAGGCCATCGATAACAATCCCCTAAATATGGATGTTAAGGCCACTTTTGTAGACCGTACCACTTCTACACCATGCAAACTTAATCTCCAGCTTTACCAGGAAGGCCCCCCTCTGCTTGTTTGGGGAACTGGTTGCTTTGAGGTCAACCCAGAGGGCACGACACCACTTACAAAGAACAACTACTACTATTCCCTTACTCGGCTTAAAGCCTCAGGCCTCCTTACTATCGGAGCGGAGAAATTGGCCGTCACAGGAATGACTTGGATGGATCACGAGTACGGCTTTTTTTCCAACAAAGATGGCACGCCTGTAATTTGGGTATTACAGGATATGCAACTGAGTAATGGTGTGCACCTCTCGAACTATACAAATATTGGCGTTAAGCCCATGGAAAACGTAGCAATGGGATCGAACGTTACTGTGTTGTGGCCGGATGGCAGGACCATATTTGTGAAGAGTTCTACCACGCCACTCGGATCACCTTTAATAAGCGAGAAACGCCTCGAATATTATTTGCAATTTCGAGTCGAGATTAATAGCCCCCAGTTGACCGCGTCGTTTGTAGTCACTAGCTTGATGCCGAACCAATTATTCGTAGACGATGGAGCGGATGTATATGAGGGCGTCGCAAGTTGCGAGGGCTTGTTTGATAACGATTTCGTCTCAGGCACAGCATGGTTAGAACAAAGCCTGGGTTAAGTCCTTTTAGACCATTAGGACTTTAGGCCTGGTGCGCAGGCACGAGAAGTAGCCCGCCATTACTATTCCTATAGTCTCTGCTCAAACAGGACCCGGTGCAGCAACATTCTGCTACGGTCCAGTAAAACTGGCTGTTTGCTCAACTCACGAATTTAATAACTAATAAATAACATGAATGTTACTCTTGAACTCAGAGAAGCTCTCAGAACGGCTTACTACTTAGCTAAAGTGAAGACTCCTATAATTCTTTCTCTGGAAAATAAGGAAGAAAATGGGGAAAAGTACGATGAACGCCGCGAGATTTTCAACACCAGGTTTCGGTTTATGCCAGCCGCCATTGTGCTATGTACTACTACCGAACAGGTAAGTGTGGCGGTTAAATTTGCGAGCAAGCTTGCTCTGCCCTTGCGGGTGCGCTCGGGCGGCCACGACCATGAAGGTGAATGTTCTGGTACTGATACTATTCTCCTTGATCTCTCGCCAATGAATAAAATTGGCTGGGTCGAAGTTGGTTCAAAACCTCAGGTGGTCTGCGTGCAACCCGGTACACCATTTAAGGAACTCACTACGGAACTGGCAAAAAAAGACGTCATGATTCCGCATGGTACTTGTGGCACCGTTTGCATAGCTGGTTATACGATGGGCGGAGGTTGGGGCCCATGGACCCGCAAGCATGGTATGTGCTGCGAGCGTGTGGTAGGTGCGACCGTAGTGCTTGGTGATGGCACCATACGCGAATTGCGTATGGACAGAAATTCTCATCGGGAAGAAGAACTGTCTGAGGAAGAAAAAAAACTGCTTAAGGAGGAAAGAGAACTGCTGTGGGCGATTAAGGGCGGTGGTGGTTTCAGCTATGGCATTGTTACTGAGTTTGTGATCGAAACCTTTGAGCTGCCTTGGGAGATGATCAAGTTTGAGATCCAGTGGAACGAACTGCATTATGTGCCTGAAGACAAGGTATTTGCCATACGCAGCTCAGCACCTACCTCCACTCTTACCATATTGAAAGCTTGGGAAGAAATCATTGCTTCTACCGGTCCGGAAGCCAATCAACTGGTCGGAACCAATTTGAAAATCACTGCTAAGCATGCTCCCGAAAATGCGCCATTTGATCCTCCTACCGTAAGTCACAACTGTGTGATGTATGGCTACTGGGAAGGAGATGAAAACAGCCTGACGGAGTTTAAACATAAACATTTCGGATCCGGCGGTAAGCTTGTCATTCCTGGCAGGGCCGGGAGAAAGTACAACAGTCCCAAGGGCAACGGCAACAAGCACGTGCCCTATGGTGATCACTTGATGAGCTCTTGGGATCGCTATTCGTTTCACAACGTGGATCTCCTGATGCGGGGATTGGAAGGATTGCCGTTTCCTCCTGATGAGGATCAACCAGCGCCTCATAAAATCACCTCGCGCCTCGTTGATGCACAGGGTCTTGGCGAAGAAGGATGTTATAAGCTCTTGGAGAGTCTCACCTCTCCGCTCGTACTACCCGGCAACGAAAGTTTGGGACTGTTTACCTATATTACTCTGGGTGCCATCACCGGAAACTACTATCAGCATGTGATTACCCCAGAGCAGAAAACAAAAAGCGCCTTTCCTTACAAGGATAAGCTATTCACCATACAGTACCAAACCTGGTGGAACGAAACTGATGAACAAAAGAAGAAAGACCAGAACAACGAAGTGCACACCCGTGTAAACCGTGCGCTTGACTGGGTGGATGTTTGTCGCGATTACGATATTCCCAATACCTCAGGTGCCTTTATCAGTTTCAAAGACAGCTCGGTGCCTACCAAAACCTATTTCGATAAAAGTTATGAAGAACTGGTAAGAATAAAACAAACTCATGCGAGAGATCCTTTTAATCACTTTTGTTCACGCAAAACGATTATTTAATTGGGCTAATTGGGGTAGAAGGAAACGGTCGGTCATAAAAGGAATGTGAATTAATAAACACGCCAGTAAGCTGGCTTACGCCGTAGTCGCACTAAATGGAGCCGTTCAATAAATTGTAGTAGTTCTGACCTGCTCCCAGTAATTAGCTACACGGTGCAGTAGAAAAAATGGAGATAGCGTTCGTCTAAGCCTGGGCCAACGCATTAATGATTCAAATACACATGATGGAAAACTATTTTCTTATTTGAATGCAGTTAAGTGGATTGGAAATCAAGCCAGCCATACCGATGAGTTGACGCGTGATGATATATTCGATGCGCTCGATATAATTGACCTCTAGCCTTGAATATCTATTTAGCAAGGATGGAAAACGAGTACAGGAGCTAGTAGAAACCATAAACAAGGCAAGAGGAACTGCAAAGACATGAGGCGATTCGGAATTGCCCATGCCTGATTGCTAGTTTAAAACTAATCAAGGCTAACCTAGAATGCTGTTGCATAAGGCCGATAAAAAATACGTTATCAATAATACATATTCGATATAACTACCTACCGTGGAGGGTAATCGGCGACTCCATAAGCATATGCGGAAAAATGAAAAGGCGAAGGATCTCATTTAACAAGGAATAAAACAGGTAAAAATACAGCTAAAAAGAAATAGAGAAACAGGCGATATAAGCCTGAATTGATTTCCATGTCTTTTTGAGACGCCCCTCCCGCCCCTAGATAGCGAGGTAAGCATCGGCAAACCAATGCCCCATCTGCGAGGGGGCAATGATGGGGCACTTGCCTATAAAAACCTGCAATAAAATACAATCAGTAGCAACATGCTTGATGTAATAAGCTATTGATTCAATTGTTTTGATTTGTTGCGGATTGCTGTGAAGTATTGATTGACTCCGACTCATAATCCCTTGGCCGCTGGTTCGAGTCCAGCCAGACCTGCCAATAAAACAAGGAGTTATACGCGAAGGCTTGTAACTCCTTTTTGCTTTATTGGGTAATGTAACCGTTTTGTAACCCTTAGATTCAAATCAGCCCTATTGATTCTTGATCTGTAACTCCGTTGCTCGTACATTCGGCATACTGGTCATTCATTGGTTTAAAGCCCCCGTTATATAGCCGCAACGATGAGTTGCCAAGTCGCTGGTCCAAACTGGAATCCATGGTCGTGCTTGGCATGGGATGGTAGTTCATATCCTTTTTCGACTGCTATTTCACATCCACATCCATTGCATCTATAAATTCCCGAAGCGGTAGCGATGGCGCCAGGAGCGTTCTTCAGATCGAAAAGGGGCTGACTGGATTGAATGAGAAAGCTCTGGTCTTGATATAACGCCATTGCGGTCCTTAGCTCAGCTGTGTAAGCAGTTATCACAATAGTATCGATTGGAACTAATTGCTATTGGACTGAAGTACACTTGAGAATCAGTTGGGAGACTAACTGAGGATATGGAGGTAGCCAGAGCTTGATCTAAAGCGATTGCAGGGCTTCTGGTAGAGTCTCGTCATCACTTACCCTCGTCCCATGGCCCACGGCCGGACTCCCGATGCCTTGCCGGCAGCTACAGCAGCAATAGTAGGGGTGTAGCGTGATTGCTGAGCGAGTCTCAGTTTTGTGGCAAACGTCAGAATAAGCCGGGCTTGACGCTCAATCACTGCGTGAAGCTTGCTCAGTGTCTTCAAATCGCCACTCACATCTGATAACGTCGCTTCAATCGCGTCAAACCGTATCGCCAGGGTTTCATGAGAGGGGATTGATTTAACGTAACCGGAAAGCAGCGGCGCGGTTGACTGATCAAACCAGCTTGCTGGCTTTTAATAAGAGCTGAGTATTCGGGAAAGCAAACCAAGTTCAACGCGTTGGGGGTGGACTGGAGTTTGCCCAACTCCTGGGGCAATGATTTCATATTCTGCTACTCGTGTTTTAGGAGCGTTAAGATGCGTGAACCGAGTTTGGCAGGAATATAGGTCGTTTCTGCATACCCATCGACGCCTACTAATCCAACGCGCCGTAAGATAATCAAGCGTTCTAAGATCAATAATGAAGTATTGTTAATATCTTCATGTTCATCTCATACGAAGTATGACGAGACAGTTGAGGCTTGATCTTCCGCTTAAATTACAAAACTCCTCATCTAGGACGACTCGTAGAGATTACCGTATCAAAATAAAAAAGAAAGAAGAGAAATGGGCTCAACAAATTTGAGGGAGAGGGCACATGGTCAGGTTGCTTGCTGCGGGTGCCACCGATGTAGGGCTTTGGCGTAGTAACAATGAGGATGCTTTTCTCCTCCTGCCAGAAGCCGGTCTTTTTGCGATCTCGGACGGGATGGGTGGGGCTGCGGCAGGCGAAATTGCCAGCGGATATTTTATTGAAACGGTGCAGGTCGTTCTTGGTAATCGAATTCCTTCATCCGGCCAAGTAACATGCGAACTTGTCCAAAAGGTGTTCAGGGACTCAAATAAGCGGATATCGGAGCATATCGCACAACATCCAGGTGACAAGGGGATGGGATGCACCGGTGACCTTTTGGTGTTTTCCGAAAACACATACATTATCGGCCATATTGGAGACAGCCGGGTCTATCTGCTAAGGGATGGGAGGCTGCAACAGCTCACTAAAGATCACTCCTTGGTGCAGTTGCAAGTGGATAGCGGAGCATTGAGTCCCGAAGAGGCTAAACATCATCCTCAAAAAAATATTATCCTCCGCGCCATCGGGGCCGACTCATCAGATTGCTGCGATATTTTAAACGGCCCGGTGCTCAACCATGACGTTTTTCTGCTCTGCTCGGATGGACTAACAGATATGGTGGATGATTCGGTGATCCAGGACATTCTCGCCTCTAACGAATTGATTCAACGCAAAACGAAGAGTTTGGTCGAGTCCGCGATAGCAGCTGGAGGAAGAGACAACGTCACTGTGGTTCTATGCGAGGCGGAGATATAAACAGTCATTTAATTTTCAACGGGCGAGCGGCGCCCTATGATGGGGTATCTGCAGTATCGGGCCTTGTTTCTCAGGGCCTTGTCGATCCCGGCGGGATTGCGCCCCTTCATGCAACGTCGGCAAAACTATTACGATATACTCCATTATTGAATCGCGGGGGTGGCCATGAAAATTCACGAATACCAGGCTAAAGATATCTTGCGCGGGTTCGGCATTAACACACCACGCGGCATTGCCTGCTTCAGCATTGATGAAGCGGTGACGGCAGCTGAGCAACTGGGTGGCAGCGCTTGGGTTGTTAAGGCACAGATTCACGCCGGCGGACGGGGCAAGGGCGGCGGCGTAAAATTGGCGAAGTCGCTCGACGAAGTGAAACAGTTCGCCGCGAAAATACTTGGTATGACGCTTGTTACGCATCAGACCGGCCCGCAGGGTCAGGTTGTGCGACGGCTTCTCATTGAGCAAGGGGTCGATATCGCGAAAGAGCTTTATATCGGCCTGGTGGTGGATCGCAGCAGCAGGCGCGTTTGCCTGGTAGCAAGTTCGGAAGGCGGGATGGACATCGAAGAGGTTGCCGCCGCAACGCCGGAAAAGATTCACAAGGTGTTCATCGATCCGTTGGTCGGCTTGACCGTCCAGAGTGCCGAAGATGTCGCGCGGAAAATCGGTATTGAGGACTCAGCCGTGGCAGAAACGCGAACCCTGCTGCAGGACTTGTATCAGGCCTATGACAGCACCGATGCCTCGCTGCTCGAAATCAATCCACTGATATTAACCGCTGAGGGCCGCCTCGTCGCTCTCGACGCGAAAATGAATTTTGACGACAACGCCCTGTTCCGCCATCCTGATATTGCCAAACTGCGTGACCTGGACGAGGAAGATCCGGCGGAGATCGAGGCATCCAGGCATGATCTCTCCTATATCTCGTTGGACGGAAATATCGGATGCCTGGTTAATGGCGCGGGTCTGGCAATGGCAACCATGGATATCATCAAGCTCTATGGAGGAAACCCCGCTAACTTCCTGGACGTGGGAGGCGGCGCAACCGCCGAGAAGGTGGCGGAAGCGTTCAAACTGATGTTACGCAACCCGAATCTGCAAGCAATATTGATAAACATATTTGGCGGCATCATGAAGTGCGACGTGATTGCCGAAGGGGTGGTGGCAGCGGCGCGCGAGGTGAAGCTGAAGGTGCCATTGGTGGTGCGACTCGAAGGCACCAATGTGGACCTGGGCAAAAAGATTCTCGCCGAGTCCGGATTGCCGATTATTTCGGCGGGTAATATGGCCGACGCTGCGGAGAAGGCTGTTACGGCAGCAGCATCGGCAGCGGAATCAGCGATGGGAGGAGCATAACATGTCCATCCTGATTAACCGGGACACCCGGGTGATTACGCAGGGTATTACCGGCAAGACCGGGCAGTTCCATACTCGGATGTGCCGTGATTACGCTTACGGAAAAGATTGTTTTGTCGCCGGCGTGAATCCGAAAAAAGCGGGCGAGGACTTCGAAGGTATTCCGGTATTTGCTACCGTCAGGGAGGCAAAGCAGGCGACCGGTGCAACGGTTTCCGTAATCTACGTGCCGCCGCCATTTGCTGCTGCCGCGATTGATGAGGCGGTGGATGCTGAACTGGACCTGGTAATCTGCATTACTGAGGGCATCCCGGTTCGCGACATGTTGCGAACCTGCTACAAGATGCAGGGGCGTGAGACCCGATTGATCGGCCCCAACTGTCCGGGCATTATCACACCCGACGAAATCAAGATAGGTATCATGCCGGGCTACATTCATAAGAAGGGCCGCATCGGCGTGGTGTCGCGCTCTGGAACATTGACATACGAGGCGGTGGCGCAATTGATGGGGCAGGGATTGGGGCAGTCCACCTGTATAGGTATTGGCGGTGATCCGGTGAATGGCCTGAAACACCTTGATGTGATGAAACTGTTCAATGACGACGATGAAACGGATGCCGTTTTGATGGTAGGCGAAATCGGCGGTTCCGACGAGGAAGACTGCGCCCGCTGGGTCAGGGATAATATGCAAAAACCACTGGTGGGTTTCATTGCGGGCCTGACGGCGCCGCCAGGCAGACGCATGGGGCATGCCGGTGCAGTCATCTCGGGTGGCAAGGGCACCGCGCAGGAAAAGCTGGCGGTGCTGGAGGAGTGCGGGATAAAAGTCACGCGAAATCCGGCCGAGATGGGCAAGGTGCTCAAATCAGTGCTGCGATAATGTTGCCAGCATATTTGAAAGCGAGTTGACTTGACTACAATGGCCTTTTTGCAATGACCTTTTTTTCATTGATTTTCGTTCTCCTGCTGGAGCGATGGCGTCCCGGTAGCGATCGCAACCGTATTGTCTCGCTTTTTCTCTCCTATGCCGATTCGCTGGAGGGTTATTTCAACACCGGCCTGCGCAGACACATCATCGCTGCCTGGGTCGTCGCCGTAATCCCCGTACTGCTGCTCTCCGGCTGGATCTACTATTTATTGTATAGCCTCAGCCCCCTGCTGGCGTGGGCATGGAACGTAATAACGCTTTATCTCACCATGTGTTTTCGCCAGTTCAGCTATTCATCCAATGAAATCAGCGATGCGCTGCAGAACAAGGATTTGTTTCTTGCTCGCAAGCTGTTGTGGAAGCTGCATGGGGTGGAAGCAGACGACCTCAGCAGCCAGGAAATTGCGCGAATCACCATCGAGATGGGCCTGATTTATTCGCATCGCTATGTGTTCGGGGTTATTATCTGTTTCGCACTACTGCCCGGACCGTTGGGGGCGGTCCTGTATCGACTGGCAGAACTATTGGATGAGCGCTGGGGCGCACGTCCGGACGCATTTGGGGACTTTGCCGTGAAAGCATTCAGGATCATTGACTGGCTGCCGGCAAGAGCGACTGCCATGAGTTTTGCCATCGCGGGCAATTTCGAGGATGCGATTTATTGCTGGCGTGCACAAGCGGCATCCTGGATGGACCGCAACCAGGGCATCATTCTGGCCAGTGGTGCGGGTGCACTTGGAGTCTGCCTGGGAGATCCGTTGCGAGAGGCCGGCAGCAGGCACTATCGTCCCGAATTAGGCGTGGGCGAAGAAGCCGACGCGGATTTTCTGCAAAGTACCGTTGGCCTGGTTTGGCGCACCCTGATTTTGTGGCTTGCGCTGCTTCTGCTGCTGGAGATTGCCACCTGGGCCGGGTAAGCAAAAAGAGTGGATTTTTAATCGCGAAACCGATAATGCCAAGTCGTTGAAGTCTTGTTAAACCAATCCCGAACCCATGCCAGAACCGTTGATAATTGCTCCTTCCGATAGCGCAATCGCGCTCTTGCCCCATTTTGCCAATCGGCATGGGCTGATCACCGGGGCGACCGGTACTGGCAAAACCGTTACGCTACAGGTATTGGCCGAGCGATTCTCATCGATTGGCGTGCCCGTGTTCATGGCTGACGTCAAGGGCGATCTCGCAGGCCTCTCCGTTGCAGGTGCGGTTTCGCCGAAAATGAAGGAGCGGCTTGCGCAACTCAAGCTTGATGAGCCGCAATGGATGGCGTGCCCGGTTACATTCTGGGACATTTACGGTAAATCCGGACACCCGGTGCGCGCAACCATATCGGATATGGGACCGCTGTTGCTCGGGCAGTTGTTCAACCTTAACGACACACAACAGGGCGTGCTGACCCTCGTATTCAGAATCGCAGATGATAACGGGCTATTGCTGCTTGACTTGAAAGATCTCCACACCATGTTGCAGTTTGTCGGCACTAACGCGAAGGAGTTCACGGTTCAGTATGGCAACGTTTCAGCCGCCTCGATCGGTGCAATTCAGCGCTCGCTGCTGGAGATCGAACAACAGGGTGGCGATCACTTCTTCGGCGAATCGATGCTCGACATCAATGACCTGATACAAACCGGCGCCGGGGGTCGCGGCATGATCAATATCCTGGCAGCGGACAAGCTGATGAACTCTCCGAAGCTGTATTCGACGTTTCTGCTGTGGATCTTGTCGGAACTGTTCGAGCATCTTCCCGAAGTAGGTGATCCGGAGAAGCCGAAGCTGGTATTTTTCTTCGATGAAGCTCATCTCCTGTTTAACGAAGCGCCCAGATCCCTGCTGGAGAAAATAGAGCAGGTGGTGAGATTGATACGCTCAAAGGGCGTCGGCGTGTATTTTGTGTCTCAGAATCCGCTGGACATCCCGGAGAGTGTTTTAGGTCAGCTTGGCAACCGTGTGCAGCATGCGTTACGCGCGTTTACCCCGCGCGACCAGAAAGCAGTCAGGTCGGCCGCCCAAACCATGCGCGCCAACCCCGCTTTCGATACCGAAAAAGCAATCACCGAACTCTCGGTCGGTGAAGCTCTCGTGTCGTTACTGGACGAGAAAGGCCGTCCCGACATGGTCGAGCAAGCATTCATCCTGCCGCCTGCATCGAGAATAGGTCCGATCACCGAGGCGGAACGCAGCGCCATCATCCGGTCATCCGTTATTTTCGGCCATTACGAGCAGAGAGTGGATCGGGAATCGGCGTATGAAATAATCAAAAGTCGTACAGAACTCAAACAAGATGACGGGAGCGATGCAGTACCCCGGTCGGACAGGTCGGAAAGGACGGGCGCCAGCAGCGGCATGATGGATATGCTGGGCGATATGCTGCTCGGTAAAAATGGCCCGCGCGGCGGCCATCAGCCGGGCATTCTCGATGCGGCAGCGAAAAGTGCGGCTCGCTCCATTGGTTCACGGGTCGGCCGGGAAATCTTTCGGGGTGTTTTAGGTAGTATCTTTGGTAGTGGGCGCAGGCGCTGACGGTTACAATATTCTCTCGATGTTGTATGGGTGCGGGGCCAAGCAGCTCTCGGTATTTTCGGCTACTGCGGTCGGCCTTCATGCCGACCCGAGATGACTTGGGGTTATTTGGCAATATCCCTATCAAGTAGAGGAGGGCGGCCATGCGTTTGATCGTGGCAATTTTTCTGATGATTACGTTCGCAGGTTGCACGACCACGGGGCCGAGCCAACGTCCCGCCGGACCCTTGCCGACAACCACGCGGCCCGTTTATAACCTTGCCGGCTACTCGGCCGCCTTCAAGGACGGGTATATTGATGGTTGCGAGACCGCAAAAAAAACTTCTTACGGATTCAAGGACCAGCGCCGATTTACTGCTGATGCTCAATACCGGCTGGGCTGGAAGGACGGGTTCAGCCTTTGCGGTCGCAACCGTGGCGGCAAATGACGCGGGACAAAAGCCCGCCTGACATACCGGATAACGTGTTCCCCGTGGCTGGGCTATAATAACGTTTTTTGCAGTTTTGCCATGAAACGTTGCCTTCCCCTATTGCTGTGCCTGCTTGCCTTGCCTGTGGCTGCTCAGCAATCTCAGATCCACGTCGCGCCGCAAGCGTTATCGCTGGCCGCCAAATCGTACATTCTTACTGATTTTCAGAGTGGACAGACTTTGATCGGTCAGAATGCTCACGAACGTGTTGAACCTGCATCGCTTACGAAGCTGATGACGGCATATGTGGTTTTCTCGGCCCTCTACCAGAAGCGCATCACCTTGACACAGTCTGTGGCAGTGTCAGAGCGTGCCTGGCGCTCACAAGGGTCCCGCATGTTTATCGAGCCGAACAAATTGGTAACGGTTGATGAATTGATGCGCGGAATGATCGTGCAGTCAGGTAATGATGCGTGCATAGCGCTGGCAGAAGCTGTCTCCGGCTCGGAGAGCGCCTTCGTGCAGCTAATGAATAAGGAGGCGAGCCGTTTGGGAATGAAGAACACTCGTTTCACCAATTCAACCGGGCTGCCGCATGCCGAGCATTACAGTACCGCTCACGATCTCGCCTTGCTGGCGGTAGCCATGATCCGGGATTTTCCCGAATACTATCCGCTTTATTCTCTGCGTGAGTATACCTACAATAAAATTACCCAACCCAATCGTAACCGCCTGCTGTGGCTTGACCCCAACGTGGATGGAGTCAAAACAGGACATACGGAAGCCGCCGGCTATTGCCTTGTTACTTCAGCCAGACGCGGCGAGCGGCGTTTAATTTCCGTAGTGATGGGAACCGCATCCGAAGCTGCGCGCGCTATGGAAAGCCAGCGCCTGTTGAATCACGGTTTTCAGTTCTTCGACACGATCCGCCTGTATCCGAAGGAGCATGAGGTGATTGCCATCCAGCTATGGAAAGGCGCGCAGGACAAACTCAAGACAGGGTTCGGTTATGATGTTTACTTTACGCTTCCCAAATCTGAGGCGGATAAACTGAAGGCGAAGATGGAATATAAGCAACCCTTGGTGGCGCCCATTAATGCAGGACAAAAAGTAGGTGTGGTGAAGTTCACGCTCAACGGTAAACCCGTGGCCGAACATCCGCTGGTAGCATTGGAAACTGTGAGTGCCGCCAACTTTTTTGGCCGCGCCTGGGATAGTTTGCGGCTGATATTTAATTAGCGCAAACTAGTGTGGACGCGTTTCAGTACCGATTATGAACAAGGCTCATCATGATCTATCTCAACGGTGATTTCCTGCCTATCGAGGAAGCACGTGTTCCAGTGCTGGACAGGGGTTTCATTTTTGGTGATGGGGTATATGAAGTCATTCCTGTTTATTCCCGCAAGCCTTTTCGGCTGGCCGAGCATCTACTCCGCCTGCAGCACAGCCTTGACGGCATTCGTCTGCAAAACCCCCATTCCGACAGCGAATGGAGCGACATGCTGGAACAAGTCATCGCGGGCAATGAAGGTGATGACCAGTATCTCTATTTGCATATCACCCGCGGTGTGGCGAGGCGGGACCATGCCTTTCCAAAAGGCGCCGTGCCGACCGTATTCATCATGAGCAATCCTCTCCTGGCGCCGCCGAGAGAATTACTCGCTACCGGTGTGGCGGCGATCACGGCCAGTGACAACCGATGGCTACGCTGCGACATCAAGGCAATTTCGCTGTTACCCAATGTACTGCTGCGTCAAATGGCGGTTGATGCAGGTGCAATGGAAACAGTATTGCTGCGGGAAGGTTTCATGACCGAGGGCGCAGCCAGTAATATTTTTGTGGTTAAAAACGGGATTCTGCTGGCGCCGCCAAAAAATCATCTGATGCTGCCTGGCATTACCTATGATGTCGTGCTTGAGTTGGCGGCTGCCGAAAAGATTCCATGTGAAGTGAGAGAGGTTTCGGAATATGAGGTGCGTACCGCCCAGGAACTGCTGCTTACCTCCTCAACTAAAGAAATAATGCCTATCACCCGTCTCGATGACAAACCGGTGGGAGATGGGAAGCCGGGAACGATGTTCGCACTACTGCACCGCCTCTACCAGAGCTATAAACAGACTACTATGCGGGGCGCCCCTTCAATATCGTAGGAAACGGCAACCTGTGAGTTCGTCCGACCAAACCACATTGATCGAATACCCCTGTGATTTTCCTGTAAAGATCATGGGACGAGTTGGCTCTTTGCCGGGTTCTCTATCCAGTGCCGCCACGCTGGAGCATCGTCGGCAGGATTTCACTCAAGCAGTGCTGATGATTGTGAAACACCATGCCCCCGATTTTGACGACACCAGCCTGGAGGTCAGGATCAGCAGCAAAAATAATTATCTGAGTCTCACCTGCACCGTTCGGGCCACTTCCCGCGAACAACTGGATGCGCTATACCAGGAACTGTGCGATCATCCCGCGGTGGTAATGGTACTTTAACGAATCCCTTATAATTTGGGGCTACGCTTTTCGACCATGTGCCTCATAGAGATCAAATCAGGAGCGGATACGTCAAATATCAAGATCAGATATTCAGGCGCGACGGATTATCTTGCCGCCTGGCATGCGATGCAAGACTTCACGGCGTCTCGTACGGAAATAACTCCAGATGAAATCTGGTTGCTGGAGCACCCGGCTGTTTACACTCAAGGTATCGCAGGCAAGCCCGAGCATCTGCTCTACAACAATGGGATTCTTGTGATTCGAACGGACCGTGGCGGTCAGATTACCTACCATGGTCCTGGTCAAATTATCGCATACCTGCTGCTGGACATGCGGCGTCTTAAGCTGGGCGTGCGCGAGCTGGTCAGGAAAATGGAAGGCGCCGTGGTAGACTTGCTACGTGACTATGGCATCGACGCTGAAGGCTCCGCCGATGCGCCGGGCGTGTACGTGGGCGGCGCAAAAATCGCCGCACTGGGGCTGAAAATAAAAAAAGGCTGCTGCTATCATGGACTGGCTCTTAACGTACACATGGACCTGGTTCCATTTGCCGCAATTAATCCCTGCGGCTATTCCGGGTTACAGGTAACTCAAACCAGAGATCTTGGAATAACCGACGAGCCGGGAATACTGCGTAGAAAACTTGTGGAAAAATTACAGATCAGGCTTTTGGGTAGTTAAGCTGGGTAGTTAAGTTTGGTGGCTAAGTTGGTTTAAGCATATCGCAATCCCGACAAGCCCATGTGTCGCGATCACCCAAGAATGTTCACGCGGCGCTTGATTGATATACAGGAAATATATTGCAACACTGTGTCCGGCGCGGTACAGCATAACGGGAAACCGGACTGCAAGCCGCAGGAATAAGTTTTTTCATATTGTCTATCTCTAGAAATCATACCCCTTAGCCATGACAACTGAAACCCGCCAGAAAGGCGTAGCAAAGACCGCACGCAATCCCATCAAGATCGCACCGCAATCTACCACCGAGCTGCTCCGTAAACCTTCATGGATACGGGTACGTTCTTCCAACAGCCAGGAATTTTACGAAGTTAAACGGATCCTGCGGGAGCAGAAACTGCATACAGTGTGCGAAGAAGCTTCCTGCCCGAATATCGGTGAGTGCTTCGGTAAAGGTACGGCTACCTTCATGATACTGGGTGATCTCTGTACCCGTCGTTGTCCATTCTGCGACGTGGCGCATGGCAAGCCGTTACCCCCGGACGCGCAGGAGCCGTTGCATCTGGCGCAATCAATCGCCGCCATGAAACTGAAATATGTTGTTATCACCAGTGTTGATCGAGATGATCTGCGTGACGGCGGCGCTCAACATTTTGTGGACTGCATACGTGAAGTTCGGAATCATTCGCCGCAAACAAAAATAGAGATTCTTGTACCGGATTTCCGTGGAAGGCTGGAAGTTGCTCTGGAAAAATTATTTGCCTGTCCGCCGGACGTACTGAATCACAATCTGGAAACCGTTCCACGGCTCTACAAGCAGTGCCGGCCGGGCGCCGATTATTCGCATTCCCTTAAATTACTGAAAGACTTCAAGGTACGTTTTCCGGAAATCCCTACAAAATCCGGATTAATGCTGGGTTTGGGAGAGACGGATGAGGAGATTCTTGAAGTGCTGCGCGATTTACGCGCACACGACGTCGAGATGCTCACGATCGGGCAATATTTGCAACCCGGCATCGGCCATCTACCCGTGTTGCGCTATGTGCCGCCGGAAGGGTTCAAAGAACTCGAGCGGGCTGCAATTGAAATGGGTTTCAGCAATGCTGCGTGTGGGCCGATGGTGCGATCCAGCTACCATGCGGACCAGCAGGCGCATGAGGCAGGTATCAGATAACAGCGGGTATCAGATATAAGCGAGTATCGACAACGGCTGATCGAAGTACCGGCTCTATTCAACAGAGTGATTTTCACGGCCAGTAAGCAATGGACATCCAACAGGAGCGGCTCCCATGCGTATCATTACTGTATTTTTTGTTTGGCTTTGCGTTTCTATCTCCGCCTGTGCTACGGGAAGCGACCCTCTTTCCGACGAGGATACCGCCGGTGGCCTGAAGCAAGCACTCACTCAAAGCGCCAACATAGCGGTAGATAAACTGGGGGTTGAGAACGGATTTCTCGAGAATCCCAAGGTTAAAATTCCACTGCCCGGATCACTACAGAAAGTGGAAGGTCTCATGCGCACGCTGGGCATGAGCAAGTATGCGGATGGCCTGATTGTGACAATGAATCACGCTGCGGAAACGGCGGCAGCCGAAGCTAAGCCGCTACTGATGGACGCTGTGCAAGAGATGTCAGTGGATGACGCCAGGGCGATACTTACCGGTGGTAATGATGGGGCAACACAATACTTCCGTAACACGACTTCTGAAGCGTTGACTCAAAAGTTTCTGCCGATAGTAAAGAACGCGACCGATCAGGCTGGTCTGGTTAAAAAATACAATGAGTTCGCGGGAAAGGGCGCGAAATTTGGCTTAGTGGCGGAAAAAAATGCAAACATTGAAAACTATGTCACACAGAAAACGCTCGACGGACTGTATCTCATGATGGCGGAGGAGGAGCGGGCCATCCGAAATGATCCGATGGGTCAAGGTAGCAAACTGCTGCAGCGGGTATTTGGCTCACTGAAGTAAAGATTGCAATACGTTGCCAAGAGCAGTGATTCTCCGCGCTCTATCTTTCCGTTCAGGCGTGATTAACAATGCTCCCAGGCATGGCTCTGAAATGCCTTCTTCTTCGATTCCTTCTTTTCGGCACTTTTATTGATATTCATCTGAAATTGTTTGGGCCATTCCGGGATTTTGATTTTCCCTCGGTAATTCGTTGATAAGCCAGCCGATCAGATTTCCAATCAGTTTATCGCTTGCTTCTGTGAGGGCGCGTACTGCGCCTTGGGCATTGGCTGCAGGCGCAGCCTGCTCCATACTGAAACTGCGCTGCGCCAGCAACAGACGCGTGCCGGACTCGACGAGGCTCGCACGAAATTTAATTACGGCACGGCTTTGGTCGACGGTATCGAATACCTGAGTAAATTCTTCAAGTTCAAGACGTAGCATATAATCGGCCCGCGCACCGTCGGCAGCGCTCACCACTGCGCCATCGTTGATCTCCGCAATTCGGCTCCTGATGCGCTGGGTAAGTAATATTGCAGGGGTAGCAGCCCAGCGATTGTTAGCATAAGCATGCGATTGTGCCAAGTCATGATATGCCAGACGGTAATGAATCGCCGTGCTGTCCAGCCACCCGGGTGCTGCCGCATCCGCCACAAATAAACTTGCCTTCAATCGCCTGTTCCCCGATGTTTCTGCATTGGATGCGGTTGCAAGTCGTTGCAGGCCGAAGTCATATACCGCTATTGGTGTTTGTGCCCGAGGCGTGACACAGCCTGCGAGTGCCATCAATGCAAGAACCAGCAATTTTCTCATTTCAATTTTCCCCAGGTGGTGCGAAGCCATCTTCTCCCGGACCGGGCGGCGGCGGCAGTCTGCCAAACAGCAGGCTCCGCGGCTGCTCTTCCAGTTGCAGAAGAACGCGATCAACGCTGCGGGAATTGCGCTTGATTCCCTCAGTTGCTTCTCGCAGTTTATGCATGGTGGCGGTAAGCTCTCCGGCAGTTTGAGCAAAGCTGTCGATAGTTCCTCCCTGCTGGTTCAGTTTCGCCGTTATCTGATTAAGGTCGAGTACCAGTTGGTCGGTATGCTGCAGTACTGAACTTGCGTCGGCAGCCAGTTCCGGCAACGTTTTCAGCCCAGGCTCCAGCTGACTCACGACGCCGCGTAAACGCCCGGTCACCGACTCCGTATTCTCCAATATATGCTCAAACCGTGTTCGGTTCTGATCGTTAAGAAGGACATTTAATCGCTCTACCAATCCATTCGCATTACTGAGCAGGCGCTGTCCCGAATTGGTGATGCTATCCAGTGTGGACGGACGCAAGGGGATCTGCGCGAGATCGTCTCCATCAGTTTCCAGTCTCTCAGCTTCGCCACCTTCGTCATTCAATTGCACATACGCAAGACCTGTCAAACCTTGATAGCCGAGCTGCGCATAGGCATTCTTGGTCAACGGCAGATCCCGATCCACGGCAATCCGGATGAGAATGGTATGCGGGTCTTGCGGGTCCAGCCGGATATTCTCGACTTTGCCGACAGTGACGCCGCGGTAACGCACGGTCGCTTGGGAGTTGAGACCGGTAACGGGGAATTCTGATACCAGCAGATATTTGTCACGCGTCATGGTGTCGCCGCTGAACCACATGGCAGCGACCGCCACAGCTGCGGTTAGAAGAATTACGAATAAACCCGCCGCAAGGGCATGGGCACGGTTTTCCATAATGCTACCCCTGTAAAATACCGCGATTGTTTTCTAATATCCTCTTGCCACGCTCACCACAAAAAAAGCTGGTAATAAATGGATGCTTCGCGTTGATCACTTCCTGCAGAGTTCCAAGCGCCACCATACGCTGTTCAGCTAGAACTGCCACCCGATCGGAGAGTGCGACCAGCGTATCAAGGTCATGCGTTGCCATGACGATGGTGAGTGGTAATTCGTGACGCATGCCCTGGATCAGCTTGACGAACGCATCACTCAGTTGCGGATCAAGACCGGCAGTGGGTTCGTCCAAAAACAGCAATTCGGGATCCAGTGCCATAGCCCGTGCCAGCGCAATGCGCTTGATCATTCCCCCGGACAGCTCGGCGGGCATTTTGGTAGCATGCCTGGTGTCGATATCGACCATTTTAAGTTTTAGCATTACCAGACGGCGTATTATGTCTTCGTCAAGTGTTCGCAGCTCGCGCATAGGCAGCGCTATGTTGTCATATACCGATAGTGCGCTGAACAATGCACCTTTTTGAAATAACACGCCGCAGCGGTTGCGCATGTATTGCAATTTTTTACGGTCCTGGCCATGCAGGGGTAGGCCGGAAAATCGAACCTTCCCTTGTGCCGGCGTCTCCAGACCCAGCATCTGCCGCATCAATGCGGTCTTGCCGCTGCCGGAGCCGCCTACCAGCCCCAGCACTTCCCCGCGGCGTACGCAGAGATTGATGTCTTCGTGCACGACGTGGCTGCCGAATCGTGTATAAAGTCCCTCGACCTCGATAATGCATTCTCCGTCTGCCATCAGGTTATCATTTCACCTTAATCCAACATTGGAAAAAACCACGGCGAAAATTGCATCAATAATAATAACGACGGTAATAGAGGTTACGACTGAGTTTGTCGTTCCTTCACCCAGGCTTTCGGTATTGGATTTGATCCTCAGCCCGAAATGACAGGAAATCAGCGCAATCACCATGCCACAAACAACGCCTTTCCCCAACCCCAGCCACAAATTCGCAATGGCTACGGCATCCGGCAGCTTGCTTAAAAAAAATTGATAGCCCAGCCCCAGTTGAATTTCAGCAACGACCATTCCTCCTATCAAGGCGACTGCGCTGGTCCACAATACCACCAGCGGCATCGCGATGCCGAGCGCTATGACCTTCGGCATCACCAGCCGCTGACTGTGAGGTATCCCCATCACGGTCAGCGCATCGAGTTCCTCTGTAACCCTCATCACGCCCAGTTGCGCCGTCATGGAAGAACCGGAACGTCCCGCGACCAGTATTGCTGCCAGCACCGGGCCGAGTTCGCGAATAACGCTTACACCAAGAATATTAATGATGAATATGTCCGCGCCAAACATCTGCAATTGCCTGGAAGAGAGAAAGCTCAGCACGACACCAATGAGAAATCCGACCAGCGCAGTGATACCCAGTGCCTGCGCACCGGTCCGGTATAGATTCGCGGAGATTTCACGCCATGGAACACGCGCAGGGTGACCGATCAGATACATCGCATCGAGCAATAACTGGCCAGAAAGTGCTATCAGGCCGATCAAATGGTCCCACAACAGGAAAACCGCTTTCCCAAGAACAGTGATCGGCCATAGTCGATCTCGTGCTATGGGCGCGGGGGGGGCGGGCATTTTTTCCAGGCGGCAGAACAATCTCTCATGCTCAGGCTGAAGCAGCAAGTGCCGGGGGCGGTGTTCGGCCCAGGCCCGCCACAGTAGAACCGCGCCCGCGTCATCCATTTGCGTAACCCCAGTAAGATCCCACTGTAGTTCCGGATCGGCTGCGTGCGCAGCAAGTTCACCGACGAGCGGCTGCAGTCTCTTCCCAAGAGCGGTCAGCGTGCAATTTCCGGCAAGCACCAAACGAGACGTCCCGTCCTCGCTGGTTACGCGACGCAATACTATCGATGAATTGCTGCCTTGATTCTCCGGCATCGTGATTTCCCTCTGCGCGACACTAACGACAGGATAAGCTTTCACAGCCTTGTTCAGTGTTCTCTATTCTATTCCTCTTGTGAGTGCGTTTCCGTGAGGATTGCACGAAAAGGGCGCGCTTCCCTCTTGCCCAGTCAGGGGGTTATCGCGTGCAATTGATTCTCCCACTAGTAGAACTCATTCAAGGTTTTTGTCAAGCACCGCATGTCCCAGCAGGGGTTGGGAAAACCAATATTGCGTAACTACCTGGTGCCGCCCCTTCGGCTTATCGTCTGCAGTCCACAACCACTTTCGGGGCAATACAGTAATTTTTCTTGCCTATTGGTATGGCAATTCGGTATGGCAATTCTGGTTGAAGCGCCAAGATTATGGTCTTGCGACGATGATTGCCGAAAATTCTTACACTCGCATGATGGTCATTGGAGATTTTATTACAAGCTTTTGTTTACATTTAAATAATCATATATGGCACAGTATTTGCTTTCAGTTCGAGTGGTCGCCTCATGAATGTTGCGACAGTGCCACGAAGAGAAAATGAAAAGTGGCAATGGTGGGATAGGTATTACAAGTTCTGGATTGACCGCCATCGCGACGGCATCGCCAATAACAAAAGGATACGAATTCGGGTCGCGCTGGATGAGCCGATCAGACAAACTTTGTTTCGTCCGGATGTTTCAAAGTTTGCTTGATAGTAGCAGAGGAGGGTAGTACCAATAACAATAACTACAATAATAATAAATAGTGAATCAGGGTCAGGGCGACACCTTCTGCAAATGAAGATATTGCCCTAACTCTGATTATTTTTTTGCGCTCCGATCAGCTTTACTGGCGCTGTTACGGCTGGATGTACCGGCAATTACGATTTGAGAAAAATCGGTTTTTAAGCGCTAATAGCGTCCGGTAATCTCCAGATCCCGAGGAAATACGCTCTGGAGCACCTGATCGCTGGGCAATTGTTCGCTAATGGTGAGGATGGTGCAAGGAGGGATTCATTCCCAGGGCAGCCGGTTGCTCCGTAATGCGAATTTGATAATTGTCGTGACATGCGCCGCATTTTTTCAGGGATTCACTTAATTGCTGTAGCGTGTGCTTGGGATCTTTCAAGGATTCCGCATCAACTGCTATCTGATCGAAAGCCTTGTGTACCGACATGCCGAGTTGCATGAATTCCTTCGGCAGCACTGCTTTGAGATGATCCTCGCCCTTATGGGCCATGCCCATGCCAAGCGAGCGGGCGTGATCTGCTACCGCCGCCATATCCTCCTTGTAAAGCGCATCCAGGATGTTCTGCGTTCCCGCTAGCAGAGCACGCATTTCCGTTAGTACGTGGTTTCGCTGAAGCTCACTAAGGGGAAGGATCTGGCGTTTATCAATTTCAGCCGCTGTCGCGGTCGCGGTAATAAACACCAGCGCAATTACAAGGATTTTTTTCAACTCAATCTCCCGTGTAGATTTAATGCCAGGCTTTCGCATTATTTTTTTGGTCGCCGCCTGTCGCAATGGTGCTATGAGTTTCCCTCATACCAACGCTTCCCACCGGGGTCCGCTGGCTCGGCGGTACAACTCGCAGGAGGGTTGGAACAGCAGGTTAGCCTTGCCAGTCTTGCAAGCCTTTTGCTCGCAAATCATGCTCGTTGGACCCAACAATTTCAACCTTCATAAACCCGCCTGGTTTCACGTTTTTCACGTTGCTGACATAAACCACGCCATCGATTTCCGGCGCGTCTGCAGTGCTGCGCGCAATCGCTGTGTTTTTGCTTACTTCATCCACCAGCACCGTCATGTGTTTGCCTATTTTTCTGGCAAGGCGCTCGGTACTGATTTTTTCCTGAACCGCCATGAAACGGCCGCGCCGGTCTTCTTTCACCTCTTCCGGAATGTGATCGGATAGCGCATTTGCCGCCGCGCCCTGCACTGGAGAGTAGGCGAAGCACCCCACACGGTCCAGTTGCGCTTCCTGAAGGAAATCCAGGAGTTGTTCGAACTCTGCTTCGGTTTCGCCGGGAAAGCCGACGATGAACGTACTGCGCAGTGTGATATTCGGGCATTTTTCGCGCCAGCTATGGATACGCGCCAGGTTGTTCTCGGAGCTTGCCGGGCGTCTCATTGCTTTCAGAATACGTGGGTTGGCATGCTGAAACGGTACATCGAGATACGGAAGAATTTTACCATCGGCCATCAGCGGAATCACTTCATCAACATGCGGGTAGGGATAGACATAGTGCAGCCGGACCCAGACGCCCAGTTCACCCAGGGCGCGAACCAGTTCGGTCATACGGGTTTTCAACGGCCTGCCTTGCCAGAAGCCGGTGCGGTATTTGACGTCCACACCGTAGGCGCTGGTGTCTTGTGAAATTATCAGCAGTTCCTTGACTCCCGCGTTGACCAGATTTTCCGCTTCCTGCATGACATGGCTGACTGGACGGCTGACCAGATCGCCCCGCATGGAAGGGATGATGCAGAATGTGCAGCGATGATTGCATCCTTCTGAAATCTTGACGTAAGCATAGTGTCTGGGCGTAAGCTTTATTCCCTGTGGCGGGATCAAACTGGTGTAAGGGTCATGTGGCTGCGGCAGATGCATGTGAACCGCCGCCATGACTTCCGGCAGCGCTTGCGGACCCGTCACCGCCAGCACCTGCGGATGGGCTTGTTTGACCACCTCGCCACCGTCTTTTGCGCCGAGGCAGCCGGTGACGATGACCTTCCCGTTTTCTGCCAGTGCCTCGCCGATAGCGTCCAGCGATTCCTCAACTGCGCTGTCAATGAAGCCGCAGGTATTGACGACGACGAGGTCAGCGTCCTCATAAGTGGAGGATGTTTCATAGCCCTCGGCACGCAACTGGGTGAGAATTTGCTCGGAATCCACCAACGCCTTGGGGCAACCGAGCGAGACGAAACCGATTTTGGGAGGCAGTTGTTTGAGAGACGCCATATGTAATATTGAAATGGTGAAATGAGTATCGGAACCCTGTATTTCTCGAAAACAGGAAATATCCGATTCAGGAGTGAAGGAGGCCCAAAATTTTTAAACTCATGCAGGGTGAGTGAACAGGCTGCCGGCGAGCCAGATGGAGCTGATCCCCAGCGTAATGAGCGCAACTTGCTGTATCGTGGCCCCGATTTCGGGACGCCTGTGCAGGCCGGGAATCAGATCCGACATGGCGACATAAATCATGCTTGCGGCGGCCACTCCCAGTAGCGACGGAATGAGGTGATTCATATCCTGCAACATCAAGTAGGTCGCCATGCCGCCAAGCAGAGTGGCAACGCTCGACAAGAGATTGAATAGCAGCGCCTGCTTCCGGGTGTAGCCGGAATTGAGCAGAATCAGAAAATCGCCTGCTTCCTGCGGAATCTCATGGGCGATTATGGCGATAGAAGTGACAATGCCCAATTGTACGTCCGCCATGAACGCTGCGGCAATGAGTATGCCATCGACAAAATTATGAAACGTATCGCCTAGCATGATCATCATGCCGCTGCGGCCATGATCATGCTGATCCATGGCATAGCCTATGGGTCTAGGCGGAATCGCAACGATGGTGGCGGCATGCAAAGGATCATGGACTTCGCATTCCTCTGCATGACAGTGGCGCCACAATACCAGTTTTTCGAGAATGAAGAATAACAGGATGCCAAACAGCACCGTGGCTGTCATCTGGGCAGGATCTTTCGAAAGCTCGAGCGCCTCCGGCAATGCATTGAGAAAAGCTGCCCCCAGCAGCGCGCCGATGGCATATGAAATGAGCATCTGCACCCATGATGTTCGGGTATTAAGCGTCAGCGCGGCGGCAAACAGTACACTTAACGTTCCGCCAAACAGGCTGGTGACGATGATCCAGGCAAGAATAGACATTTACGGCGAACAATGGAAAATGCGGGATTATACGCTCTTGCAAGATGCAGATTCAGGCAAATAGCGCGGTAGCAATTGGACCGTGACAGCTCGTGGCGGGAACATGAAAGACCGTAAATGACAATTTCCGGTTTGCTTCAGTCATAGTCCTGCCAATTCAAATACTGACTTATGGTACTAGCCAGATCAAACCGGCCATACGTCCGGTATGGCCATCGCGACGATAAGAAAAAAATCTGACCGGGTCGCCATAGGTACATTCGCCCCCACCATAAATCCCGGTGACGCCCGCATCCACCAATCGCTGTCGCGCCAGCAGAAAAAGATCTGCGAACCATTTGTCATTATTTCCGGGGTGTGGAAGGAAGGCGAGAGCGGCTTTCCTGTCGTGTTTGATAAAAGCCTGGCGTACCTCTTCACCGACCTCAAAATGATCGGGTCCGATTGCCGGACCGAGCCATGCCATGATAGGGGTATCCACCGCACCTATCGCCGATACCGTGTGTTCGATGACTCCCCCAGCCAATCCGCGCCAACCGGCGTGGATCACCCCAACGGCGGATCCTGCACGATCGCACAGTAGTATCGGCAGGCAGTCGGCTACCAGTACCGCACACACATTTCCTGGATGCCGGCTGAACGCCCCATCGCCCTCAATCGGGGCCGTGCAATCATATCCATCGATACTTACGGATATCGTGCCGTGTACCTGCTTGAGCCATTTGGGCTCTCCCGGCAGAAAGCGGCGCAGCAGGGCGCGGTTTTGTTCAACCGCTAATGGATCGTCGCCAACATGATCCCCCAGGTTGAGGCTGGCATAAGGTTCATTGCTGACGCCGCCATTACGCGTGGTGAACAGGGCTTTCACATTACATGGTGCGGGCCAGTCGGGTGTGATCCAATTATTCATACTGGAACCGATTTGGTCGGGAGCGGGTTTTCATCACGGCATTGGCGAAGCATCAGCAGGAGATTGTTCATATCCTGGGGCAATGCTGCTTCCCACGTCATTCTTTTTCCGTGTTGTGGATGGGTCAGTTCCAGCCTTTGCGCATGCAGGGCCTGTCTTGGAAAACGAGCAAGCAGTGATCCCGTGTTGTGTATGCTCTTTTTCGGCTTGCCCCCATATACGGGATCTCCCAGAAGGGGGTGACCGATGGAGTGCATGTGCACGCGGATCTGATGCGTGCGTCCTGTTTCGAGACTGCACTGAAGCAAAGTGCAGTCATCAAACTTTTCCAGTACCCGATAATGGGTACGCGCCTCTTTACCGCTTGCAACGACAGCCATTTTGGTACGCTGTACCGGATGCCGTCCTACCGGTGCGTCAACCCATCCATCAGTCGAAACCCGGCCCAGCACCAGTGCCAGATAATCGCGCTTCACGGTGTGGTTTTGCAGTTGTCGCACCAGGCTGGTTTGCGATTCCAGCGTTTTCGCCACAACCAGCAAGCCGCTTGTATCCTTGTCCAACCGGTGAACGATCCCAGCGCGAGGTATTCCACTCAATTGCGCGGCGTGGTGCAATAATGCGTTCAGCATGGTTCCCCGCCAATTCCCGCTGCCGGGATGCACCACAAGCCCCGCGGGCTTATTGATGACGATGAGCGAATCGTCCTCGTAAACAATGTTCAGCGAAATAGCTTCGGGCGCATGACCGGTTTCAATGGGATGATACGATGGCTTGACCTCGATCTTTTCTCCGCTCCACACCTTCTGTTTGGGAACAGCCTCAGCTCCATCCACGCTTATCCGTTTGTCGCGAATCCATGCCTGGAGGCGGGTGCGAGACCAGTCTGGCAGCAGCTGCGCCAGAGCCTGGTCGAGCCGTGCCCCGGCAAACCCCTGGGGTATTATCAGCTCGATGGTGGTTTCAGCCGAGTCAGACAGTACGGGCTTTGCGCTATAATGATCAAATCTATTTTTAGCTTCAAACGAACTCATTATGTCGCGTAGTGTAGCTCTATTTCTGGTATTGCTGCTATCAGCATGCGGTCTGTTCCCCAAGGAGGTGCAGGATTCCAAGAGCTGGTCGGCAAGCAAATACTATTCCGAGGCAAAAACGGAATTGAATGATGGAAATTACCAGGGCGCCATCAAATTATTCGAAGCGCTGGAAGCCCGTTATCCATATGGGCGCTATGCGCAGCAGGCGCAACTGGAGATTGCCTACGCGCATTACAAGGATAGCGAACCTGCCTCGGCTATTGCTGCCGCCGATCGTTTTATCAAGCTTCATCCCAATCATGCAAACGTGGATTACGCTTATTACCTTAAAGGCCTGTCGAATTTCAATGACGATCTGGGGTTGATGGGCATCGTATCAGAAAAAATTCTGGGTCAGGATATGAGCGAGCGCGATCCGAAGGCGTCTCGCGAATCATTTGAAAATTTCAGAGAACTGGTTAGCCGGTTTCCCAAGAGCAAGTATGCGCCTGATGCGGTGCAGAGAATGAAGCATCTGGTTAACGTGGTAGCGCTGAACGAAGTACAAGTCGCGCGTTATTACATGAAACGGGGGGGCTACGTCGCTGCGGCCAACCGTGCTCAATATGCCTTGAAGGAATATCCGCAGACCCCGGCAACGGAAGAAGCACTATTCATTATGGTGAAAGCCTATGACGCATTGGGAATGACTGACTTGCGCGACGATGCGAATCGCGTGATGATGAAAAATTTCCCCAACAGCCGGTTCTTCGCCGATTCCACCGGAGTGGATGGCGAACCCTGGTGGCGATTCTGGTAAAAACGGGGACGGACAGTTACCGGTTCTGGAAAGTATCGAAGTATTCCCGGGGCCAGATGCGATCCGGGGGATTCAACCTGAAGGACTGAGCGTGGCTTTCTCCAGCAACGGTTCTCTGTCCGTAACCTCATCCTGCAAACGAATTGCCATGACGTCACATTTGGCATGCTGCAGGACGTCACTCGCGGTTGATCCGAGCAATAAAGCGAGACCATGACGGCCATGGGAGCCAATAACTATCAAATCGGCATGCTCCTTCTCGGCAATCCGGACAATTTCCTGTCCAGGCACACCCCAAACCATCCATCGAAGGGTCGGTTCCACTCGTAATTGATCACCGATTTGCTTCAACTTGGATTTTTCCGTTTCCAGCAATTCATATGCTGAATTTTCATTCAGGGGAATGATGGTTCCATAGGCTGTATCCGGCATCGGGATATTGTCCAATACATGAATAATGCTCAATTTTGCATGAAATACTCCTGCTAAATACGCCGCTTTTCGGGTGACATGATTTCCGTGCTCCGAAAAATCCACTGCGAGTAAAATATGGTGATAGTTATCCATTCGTTTTTCACAGATACTATGGAGTACAAATCGGAAAAAGGAAAAGACCGGGTAAGTTACTCAAGGGCTCCAATATTGAAACCGAACGGCATGGCGCGAGCTCATGAAACGGAAAATCATCCTTTGGATAGCGCGAAATAGCGAATCCCCGTGAAGTTTCAGCCGTTGCCGGCCGCAACGGCTTGCTGAGGTTTAAGCATCGTCTTCAAGACTTTCCAGATATTCTCGACGATTTTTTCTTGCGCCTGGGCGGTTGGATGTATCCCGTCCGCCTGAAAAAACTCCCGTTTGCTCCCGAAGCCGTCCAATAGGAACGGTACGAGTTTGATCCCGTGACGTTTAGCCAATTGCGGGTAGATATCCTGAAACTTTTGCGTGTATGTTATGCCATAATTAGGCGGTAATTGCATCCCGGCCAACAGGACAATGGCTTTATTTCGCTGGCAGGCTTCAATGATGGCTTCGAGATCCTCACGGATGGATTCAATGGATGCTCCGCGTAATCCATCGTTGCCGCCAAGCTCGACAATGACAATGTCCGGGCGATGGGTTTTAAGCGCTTGCTCGATGCGGGCGCGTCCACCTGCCGCCGTTTCGCCACTGATGCTGTTATTGATCAGATATGTCTGTGGTTGCGTTTGCAGCTGCCTCTTCAGCAAACTGACCCATCCGGCATCGCGCGGCAGGCCATAGCCTGCGGATAAGCTGTCGCCAAATACCATAATAGTAGTGGTTCCGGGTGTGGCCGCCGATCCCGGCGGTGCTGCTGTGCCAGGGTTGGCGGCTCCGGCAGTTAATAGGATAGAGAGAATAATCAGGAAATTTTTCATGACAGATAACCTTGTTGTACGGCCCATTGTGCAGGCAATCGGGTTAACCAAGCAAGTAAGCACCGGTAACGAACAGCTCACGATTTTGGAGAATATCAATCTGGAGGTAAATGCAGGTGACTCTGTCGCCGTTATTGGAGCATCGGGTTCGGGTAAGTCGACTCTGCTGGGACTGCTGGCAGGATTAGATACTCCTTCGGCCGGTAAGGTTCATCTTGATGGAGAGGATATTTTCTTGCTGGATGAAGATGCGCGCGCGGCGGTGCGCGGACGCATGCTGGGTTTCGTGTTTCAGTCATTTCAACTGTTACCTGCACTGACTGCGATTGAAAACGTAATGCTGCCACTTGAACTTGCCGGCGCGAGCAATGCAAGCACCGCCGCATTGGAACTGCTTGAAAGGGTCGGACTCGGCATGCGTCTGAAGCATTATCCCAGACAACTCTCCGGCGGGGAGCAGCAACGTGTCGCTATTGCACGCGCATTTGTGACGCAACCGCAATTAGTCCTGGCCGACGAACCGACCGGCAATCTGGATTCCACCACGGGCGCACAAATCATAGAACTCATGTTTGAACTGAACCGCGAGCGTGGCACCACCCTGGTTCTGGTGACTCATGACGAGGCCATTTCCAGCCGCTGTGCATGGCGGATACGGTTGGCCGGGGGAAAGATCGTAGATTAGGGGCAGTTAAACAACTCCCAGACAATTCCCACGTGGAACCTCTGACAATTCCTCAGTGGAGGTATTGCGGCAAGGATACATGATCCAGAAGTGGACGCGCAGGTACGTTAGATTGGGTGCCGGCCGAACTCAAACGTCAACACTTTACATGATGCATCGGGATTCGTGCCTCGCCCGCTACACTTGCTTGTTCACGGTTTCCTGATATGCTCCTCCACTTTTTGCCTACCGGTTCAACAGTACCTGGTAAGACTTTTTAATGGAAGCTATTTCTCGAACAAAGCCGGCAGCACCTGCCCGGCGTCGCCTCAGGCTCGCGGCATATTGGATTTTACTCGCCGCCCTGATCGCTGGGGCCTGGGTCTGGCGCAATCCGAGCGGTGTGACCGAGGCGAAGGACAGGCCAGTTGAGGCGACACCGGTCGTGACCGCTGTGGTTGCACAAAACGATGTACCTGTCACACTTACCGCAAATGGTACGGTATCCGCTCAACAGACGGTGGCGGTACGGCCGCAGCTGAGTGCCGTGATTAGCGCCGTCCACATCAAGGAAGGACAGTTTGTGCAGAAAGGGGAGAAGCTCTTCTCCCTTGATGCGCGCACGGAGGATGCCAATGTCAGCAAGACCGAAGGGCAGCTGGCAAGGTCCCGCGCCGATCTGAGAAATGCCGAGCGCAACCTCGAGCGCCAGCTTGAACTCTTCCGGCAAAACTTTATTTCACAGGCTGCGCTAGATGTGGCGGAGAGTCAGGTCGAGGCGCTGCGCGGTCAACTTGCCGTGGATCAGGCCACGGTGCAGGCAAATCGCATTGCCCGTGGTTTCAGTGAGATCATTGCTCCTATTGCCGGACGCACCGGCGCCATTCCGGTATACCAGGGCAGTCTGGTGCAGCCGAACGATATCCTCGTCAATATCACGCAGATTGATCCGATCAACGTCAGCTTTACCTTGCCGGAACGAGAGTTTATACCTTTGCAACAGGCGCGCACAAAAGGCGAAGTGCCCGTTAATGTGGAACTAGGGGTTACGGGAAAGCAAACACGAAAAGGACGCTTGATATTTATCGATAATACGGTAGATACGGCAAGCGGCACAATTGGTCTTAAAGCCGAATTTCCCAACTCGGATAAACATCTATGGCCCGGAATGTTTGTCAGAGTAACGCTCGCGCCGCGCACGCTGACGGGGGCGCTCACCGTTCCGGTGCAGGCGGTTCAGAATGGTCCAGAGGGACAATTTCTGTATGTTATCGGTGACAATGATCAAGTAACTTCTCTTCCGGTGAATGTGCGTTTGGTACAGGATGGGCTGGCCGTAATAGAGGGAGAAATTATTACTCAAGGGATGCGGGTTGTCCTGGAAGGCGCGCAGAATCTCAGGCCAGGCAGTCTGGTAACAGAGGACGGGTCCAAGGGTGTCGAGGCTGACGCTGATGGGTAGAACCAGCTGGATGAACATATCAGCGTGCCGGAGCATCGCCGGCACGCTCCGTAGAGTGGTGGCATGAATCTATCCGAGTTGTGTATCCGCCGCCCGGTCATGACGGTGCTGCTGTCGGCTTCCGCGGTTGTGGCTGGCATCATTGCTTACGGCGGCTTACCCATAGCGGCACTGCCCAGTTACGATTCGCCAACTATTTCCGTGACTGCGGTCCTGCCGGGTGCAAGTCCCGACACGATGGCCTCTTCGGTGGCAACGCCACTTGAGCGGCAGTTTTCCACTATCTCTGGCTTGTCGGTAATCAGTTCGACAAGCACGTTGGGCAATACTGCGATTACGCTGGAGTTCGACCAGAACCGCGATATCGACAGCGCTGCCATAGACGTGCAGGCGGCATTGCTGCGTGCGGAGCGGTCGCTGCCCCTGGAAATGACCACGCCGCCATCCTATCGCAAGATCAACCCGGCTGACGCGGCAATCATTTTTCTGGCGCTGATGTCGCCCTCAATGTCACTGCCGGAATTGAACAGCTTTGCCGAAGACCTTATCGCTCCGACGCTATCAACACTACCTGGCGTAGCGCAGGTAAATATTCATGGACAGAAAAAATATGCGGTGCGCGTACGCGTGAACCCTGACGCATTGGCCGTCCGCAACCTTACACTCGATGACATCGCCAACGCGCTACGTACTGCCAACGCCAATTCTCCGATTGGGACGCTGGAGGGGCCGCGTCAGGCGCTCACTATCCAGGCGAATCGCCAGCTCAACGATGCCGCAGCGTTTGCGAAGCTGATCGTTGCGACGTCTCCCAGCGGAAACCCGGTAAGACTCTCCGAAGTTGCGCAGGTTGAAGACAGCGTGCAATCACTCAAGACCGCAAGTTGGGTTAATGGGGAGCCCGCGATTAGTCTATCGGTGCAGCGCCAACCGGGTGCCAATACCGTCGCGACCGTTGATGCTATCAAGGCAGCACTACCAGGGTTGGTTGCCCAAATGCCATCATCTGTTCAGCTTAAACTGACGAGCGATCGTTCCGTTTCCATCCGTGACTCTATCCATGATGTGCAGGTCACGCTGGCGATAACAATCATTCTCGTCCTGCTAGTGATTTTCCTGTTCCTGCGTAAAGCCTCTGCCACATTGATTCCTGCAATGTCCCTGCCGATCTCGCTGCTGGGGACAGTGGCGATGATGCACGCCCTTGATTACACCCTGGACAATATTTCCTTGCTTGGCATCACTCTCGCGGTGGGACTGGTGGTCGATGATGCCATCGTAATGCTTGAGAATATCGTTCGCCATATCGAAAAGGGTGTGCCGCCTCTGCAGGCTGCGCTGCAAGGCTCAAAGGAAGTCAGTTTTACCATCATTTCGATTTCCCTCTCGCTGGTTGCCGTCTTTATCCCTATTTTTTTCATGCCCGGTGTGATTGGTCTGCTTTTTCATGAGTTTGCTGCTGTCGTGGGAATCGCGGTTTTGATGTCGGCTGTTGTATCGCTTACATTGGTGCCTGTAATGACCAGCCGTTATCTCGCCGGGCATGACGCCGACGTCCTCAGTCTGAGATGGACGGAATGGTTCGACCGTGGGTTCAATAAAGTTCTGGGAGGATATGAACGCGTACTCGATTCGGCACTGGTTCACCACCGCGTGGTTTTGGGTATTGCATTTGCCACTTTCCTTGCCACGGGTGTTCTGTTCATGGTCTTGCCCAAAGGTTTTTTCCCCAATGAGGATATTGGTCAGGCGCTGATTACCGTGGAGGCGGTCGAGGACATTTCCTTTCCGGCCATGTCAGAGTTGCTGCAACGTACAAGTGATGTGATTCGCGCCCATCCCTCCGTCGATTACCTGAATGTCTACGCCACTGAAAGCAATAGTGCCCGCGTGTACATGACCCTCAGGCCGCGCAGCGAACGCGCGCCCCTCGAAGAAATAACGGAAGAGCTGCGACAGGATCTTCGCGCAATCCCGGGAGTAAACGTCTTTATAAACCCCCTTCAAAATCTCAGGCTTGGCGGACGCACCAGCAAGAGCCGCTATCAGTACGTCATGCGCAGCGTGCGAGCTGAAGATCTGCGCCCCGCAGCGGATGGCCTCATGTCGCGCATGCAGGCGGACCCCATCTTTCGGGATGTCACCAGCGATTCGCAATTGAGGGGTCTGGAGGCTCGTCTGAATATCGATCGGGACAAGGTCAATCTTTTGGGCGTGCAAATTGGTGATATCCGTTCCGCCCTCTATAGCGCCTTCGGCGAGCGCCAGGTCTCGACGATATATACTTCCAGCGATAGCTATTATGTGATTTTGCAGGTCGCCGCCGAACATCAGTACGACGAGAGTGCTTTCAACAAGATTTATCTGCGTGCCGCGAATGATACGCTGGTGCCGTTATCGAGCGTTGCAACAGTCGAGCGCGAAGTGGGGCCGATTGCGATCAATCATGCGGGCCAACTGGAAGCGGTGACGATAGCGTTCAATCTGGCTCCCGGTGCCGCATTGGGCGAGGCTTCCAACCGTATCGAGCAGTTCAAGCGCGAGCTTAATCTACCAGCGAGCATTCTGACCAGCTACGCAGGCGATGCGGCGGCGTTCCAGTCTTCTCAAACGAGTCAGGTGGTGTTGATCGTTGCTGCGTTGCTGGTTATCTACGTATTGCTTGGCGTACTGTATGAGAGTTACATTCATCCGCTCACGATACTCTCCGGGCTGCCTTCCGCTGCGGTCGGTGCGCTGGCGATGCTGTGGCTGTTCGATATGGAGCTCTCGATCATCGCCATGATAGGTATCCTGATGTTGATCGGCATTGTCAAGAAAAACGCAATCATGATGATCGACTTCGCGCTCGACGCGCAACGTAATGATGCCATGGAGTCGCGTGAAGCAATCCGAACCGCTTGCCTGCTGCGGTTCCGGCCCATCATGATGACGACGCTGGCTGCATTGATGGGCGCGTTTCCCATCGCCCTCGGACTGGGGGCGGGTGCCGAGTTGCGCCAGCCGCTGGGCCTGGCGGTGGTGGGCGGTCTGCTATTTTCGCAAGTGATCACGCTTTTCATTACACCGGTAATCTATCTTTACCTGGATCGCTTTTCCGGCAGCGGACCGTTGAAGCTGGAGACGGATCATGAATTAGCCCGGCGGCAGAGAGCATAGTCTGCCATGCGTAGGTTGGATAGGTTGGGGTGAGGCACGAATCCCAATCCATTGTCTATTGGAAATAAACGTTGGGGTTCCCGTGTCACGCCAGCCTTGTATGATTCAGATGTCAGTCGTAGGATGGGCGGAGCGAAGTGCAACCCATCGAAACGATGTTGGTATGGCTATGGGTATGGCCTGGCGCCTCCACCCATCTTGCGCCTAAGGATTTAGGGTTAGTTACTTCACTTTCATGCCCGGCCGCGCGCCTTCATCAGGAGAGAGCAGATAAGGCCCATCTCCGTCACCTGCGGCCAATACCATTCCCTCGGATAAGCCGAACTTCATCTTGCGGGGTGCAAGGTTGGCCACCATGATAGTCAAACGGCCCTTGAGCTGTTCCGGATCATAGGCAGATTTTATGCCGGCGAATACGGTACGGTGATCCGATCCGATATCCAGCGTGAGTTTGAGCAATTTATCCGCACCTTCGACGTGCTCGGCATCGACGATTTTTGCCACTCTCAGATCGATCTTGCCGAAGTCATCAATTGTTATTGTTGCCGCCGTGGTGCTTTTGACATCACCTTCATCTTTTGCAGGAGTGGCGGACGGGACGACAGAACTTTTTTCCATGGGTTGCACATTTTGTCTGGTTTGTGGTGGCTGCACTGAAGGCTCGAGGCTTTCCTTATTGGCATTGATCAGCATCTCGATCTGTCTGGAATCAATACGGGTCATCAGATGCTCGTACTCATTGATCTGATGCCCTTCGGGTAACAGCCGGTTTTGCGAATTGGCATCTTTCCAGGTGAGAGGTTCAAGGCCAAGAAATCGTTCTGCTTTTGCAGCAAGCCTCGGCAGTACCGGTTTCAGGTAAACGGTAAGAATCCGGAACATGTTTAAAGTAACACTGCAAACTTCATGCAATTCCCGATCGTTCTCACTATTTTTTGCCAGAATCCACGGTTTCGTCCGATCCACGTATTGATTGGCCACGTCCGCCGCCAGCATTATTTCCTTTATCGCTTTGCCGTACTCCCTGCGATCGTAAAAGTTCGCAATGGAAATATGGCGGCCGAGGAAAGTATCTCCCTCTCCGAGTTGACAGAAAAGAAATTGATTGAACCATTTTCTATTGGCTTCCGAAATGGTGTGCGTCAGCTTGCCACCAAATTTTTTATTGATGAAACCAGCGCACCTGCTGGCAATATTGATGTATTTTCCTATCAGATCGCTATTAACGCGCGCAGTGAAATCATCGAAATTGAGATCGATGTCTTCCATACTATCGTTGAGCTTGGCAGCGTAGTAATAACGCAGCCATTCCGGGTTCAAGCCTTGCTTCAAATAGCTTTCCGCAGTGATGAATGTCCCGCGGGATTTGGACATTTTTTGTCCGTTGACGGTAAGGAATCCATGGGCATAAATCTGGGTGGGCGTGCGGTAGCCGGAGAATTCCAGCATTGCCGGCCAGAACAGGGCGTGGAAGTAAAGAATATCCTTGCCGATGAAATGCACCATTTCAGTACTGCCGCCGGGCCGAAGGTATTCGTCGATCTCCGCTTGCGATCGCTGCTGTTGCTTGAAGTAATTCCTGAAGCTGCCGAAGTAGCCCACGGGAGCATCCAGCCAGACATAGAAAAATTTCTTGCGGGCAGTCCCGGGAATCGGAAAGCCGAAATAGGGCGCATCGCGCGAAATATCCCAATCCGCCAGGCCGGCTGAAAGCCATTCATTCATCTTGTTGGCCGCTTCGGGCTGAAGCCGGGGTTTCATTTCCAGGGTTGCGCCAGATTGGCTCGAAATCGATTCAAAGACCCACTCTTTGAGAAAAGCCCTGCAGCGAGGATCCGAAAGCTTGAAGAAGTGGTGTTTCGAAGCGCGGCGTTCCGGCTTCGCCCCGGAAACGGCAGAGTAAGGATCGATCAGATCGGTTGGCGAATACGTGGCGCCGCAAGCTTCACAGGAGTCGCCGTATTGATCTTTGGCGTGGCAGTTCGGGCATTCACCTTTGATGTACCGATCCGGTAAGAACATCTGCTTGACCGGATCATAAAACTGCTGAACCGAGCGTTTCGCAATCAAATCCTTTGCTTCAAGCTGGCGATAGATGTCTTCGCAAAATTCCTGATTTTCAGGCGAATCGGTGGTGTAGTAGCTATCAAAATCAACATGGAAGCCATCGAAATCAGTCTTGTGTTCCTGCCATACGCGATCTATCAATTGCTTGGGTGTAATGCCTTCCTGTTCGGCACGTAGCATGATCGGGGTGCCGTGAGTATCATCCGCACACACGTAATGCACCTCGTGCTCTTGCATTTTCTGAAAACGAACCCAGATGTCCGTTTGTATGTATTCCACCAGATGGCCAAGATGGATACTGCCGTTGGCATACGGCAAGGCGGAGGTAACCAGGATTTTTCGCTTGCTCATCAATCGGCTATAAAAGATTCGAAACGTGATTGTAGCAAACTGTAGGCCCTGACGGTCTGTTGAACTAAAGGAAACCAATCGTAAATTCGAAAGGTATGGTTCTCCGCTTCTTGCCAACGTTTTATTCAAACTGGATTGCTGACCCGCAGGACGTACTCGGTTTATCACGTCGCCAGACTCTTGGCCCCGATATTTGTTAATATTCGGTCTTCATTTGTGCCGCAGATAAAGGAGTGCAAAAGTGCCTATCACGGAGCAGCAAATACAGTCCGCCCTCAAGGAAATTACCGACCTCAGCACCGGCAAGGATTACGTGACCAGCAATGAGGCGCGTAACATCCAAATAGCTGGCGATAACGTGTCACTGGATATTGTGCTGGGTTACCCGGCCAGAAGCGTAATAGAAAGTATCCGTAAACAGGTGGAGGACAAGCTCAAAAGCATTCCCGGGATTGGCAGCGTGAATGCCAATGTCACCAGCAAGATTGTGTCGCACAGCGTGCAGGGGGGGGTAAAGCTCATTCCGGGGGTAAAAAACATAATCGCGGTGGCATCCGGCAAGGGCGGCGTGGGTAAATCCGCCACGGCGGTGAATCTGGCGCTGGCACTGTCAGCAGAGGGCGCTTCCGTCGGGATTCTGGACGCCGACATTTACGGACCCTCGCAGCCACAGATGCTCGGGATTACAGGCCGCCCCGAGTCGCCGGACGGCAAGAGCATGGAACCGATGAAAGCGCATGGCGTCCAGGCTATATCCATCGGTTTTCTGATCGACGCGGAAACACCCATGGTCTGGCGAGGACCGATGGTCACGCAGGCATTGCAGCAGTTATTGAACGATACCCGATGGAATGATGTGGACTATCTTATTGTGGACATGCCGCCTGGAACCGGTGATATCCAGTTGACACTCGCGCAGAAAGTGCCGGTAACGGGCGCTGTTATCGTTACCACCCCTCAGGATATTGCACTTCTTGACGCTCGCAAGGGGCTCAAGATGTTCCAGAAAGTAGGTATCCCCATCGTCGGTATTGTCGAAAACATGAGCACCCACATCTGTTCCCGGTGCGGCCATGAGGAACATGTTTTTGGCACTGGTGGCGGTGAAAAGATGTGCAAGGATTACAATGTAGAGTTCCTGGGCGCCTTGCCCCTCGATATAAAAATCCGTGAACATACCGATTCCGGCACGCCGACGGTCATCGCGGAACCAGAGGGACGGATAGCAGAGACATACCGCAGCATTGCCCGTCGCCTCGCAGTCAGGATCGACGAATTGGCGCTGGATCACTCAGCGCTATTTGCGAAGATTGTGATTGAGGATACCTGATTATCATCGTACACCTTGAGGAGAAAGGAGAACCAGCCGAAATGGCTGTGTTGGCGTCTGTGGGACAGAGTATGTTCCCATTTCCGACGGACATTCGCTGAGATTCTCATCCTTTAAAAAATGACAATAAAATCAGACAAATGGATTCGCCGAATGGCGACCGAATACCGGATGATCGAGCCTTTCGAGCCCAATCAGATCAAGTATGCCAATGGTCATAAAATCGTTTCATACGGGACCTCGAGTTATGGCTATGATATTCGCTGCTCGGATGAATTCAAGCTGTTCACCAACATAAACTCCGCCATCGTCGACCCCAAGAATTTTGATTCCAACTCTTTCGTCGACGTGAAGAGCGATGTTTGCCTGATCCCGCCCAATTCCTTCGCGCTTGCGCGCACTGTTGAGTATTTTCGCATTCCGCGAAATGTACTCACTATTTGCCTTGGAAAATCCACCTATGCCCGTTGTGGCATTATTGTGAATGTCACCCCACTCGAACCGGAGTGGGAAGGTTACGTCACGCTCGAGTTTTCCAACACCACACCGCTTCCCGCAAAAATTTACGCGAATGAAGGAGTGGCTCAAGTGATTTTCTTCGAATCCGATGAAGTCTGCGAGATTTCGTATAAGGATAGAGGAGGGAAATACCAGGGTCAGCATGGCGTAACCTTGCCGAAAATCTGATCATCACCCGCGCTGACAGCAAAACGTTCGCTACAACTTTCTCATCACGCGCACATCCGGTTTTTCAGCCTTAAAAAAACACAAAGTGTGCTCGATATGCTGTATTTACTCCCCAATATATTCCCACAGTCTTCTCTCAAAACCAGAAACGCCAATACGATACGGAGTCGTTTTTTTTGTCGGAACTTAAGGCGGAGTGCGAGGTCTTTTTTTCATTCAAAAAAAACGCTTGATTCCAGCGGAATCACGTCTATAATCCGCTTTTTTTTGACGTGCAATTAAATAAGGAACAGGAGGTCATCATGACAAGCAAAGCAAACTATTTCGCGCCGGCTGATCTGGTAAACATTCACACTCCCGTAACGTAGCGCCTCCTTCAGAAAGGACGACTCTCATGCAAATGCGTACCACCGCTCTACGGCGCGACGTAGAAGCCGAAGAAGTATTCGACACCCATCCCGAAGTCAGACTGGATTTTGAACATGTCCAGGCAGCCTTGAAAAAAGGCTACAGCAAGCCGTTCCTGCTGGTTGACACCGATATTATTCGCAATAAAGCCCGCCGGTTCAAAGCAGCTATGCCACAGGTGCAACCGCACTATGCGGTCAAGGCCAATCCGGATCCGCGCGTACTGAGAACGATGATCGAGGAAGGCGTTGGATTTGAAATCGCCTCGATTTCGGAGCTGGATCTCCTGCTTAGCCTGGGCGTGCCCGCGGCGGAAATCTATTACAGCAACCCGATGAAGTCACGTGCCTATCTGGAATATGCCGCGTCCAAAGGCGTGGAATGGTATGTGCTGGATAGCGTCGAGGAGTTGCGTAAAATCGCAAGCGTCAAGCCGGATGCAAAAATGTATTTGCGCATTGATACGCCCAACATCGGCAGTGATTGGCCGCTGGCTGGTAAATTTGGTACGCATACTGCCGAGATCGACGGTATCGTCAGCGAAGCGGCGAAACTCAATGCCGATCTGGCGGGCGTGACTTTCCATGTGGGTTCGCAGTGCCGTAACCCGCAGAACTGGCGAGTAGGTATCGAACGGGCCAAAAAAGTTTTTGCAGATATGCGCCGAGTTGGCTTGAACCCGCGTTTGCTCAATATCGGTGGCGGATATCCGGTACGTCATGTCAAGCCTATTCCGTCGATAGAAATAATAGCGGATGTTGTAAATGAGGCGATTGCGGACTTGCCGAAAGAAGTTCGCGTCATGGCCGAGCCAGGACGTTACCTTGTGTCGGACGCAGCTTACTTTGTCTGTCGGGTAGTCGGTACGGCAACGCGCAATGGCAAACGCTGGATGTATTGGGATGCGGGCATGTTCGGCGGCGTGATCGAGGTTACCGAGGGGCTGCGTTATGAAATTCTTTCCGACCGCAAGGGACAGAATATTCCCTGGTCCGTGGGCGGACCAACGTGCGATTCGGTGGATATTCTAATGCGGGACGAAATGCTGCCGGAAGATATCGAAGAGGGCGATTTCATCTATATCCCGAATGCGGGGGCTTATACCACCGCATATGCCAGCAACTTCAACGGATTCCCGTTACCGGACGTGGTTGTTCTGTAACGGATCCATAATGACAATTGCAAAATAATAAATGGGCGGAGGCCAACGAATGGTCTCCGCCGGGAATGGCCCTCGCCCATTTATTTTTCAGAGTGATCCGGAATAGCCGCCACGATAAGTTCCTTTGCCTGTTTCCCGATCATATACCACAAAATGGTATTCCAGCCCGTTGTCATCCCCCCAGCAGTATTTTTCACGCGAGGTTTCGCTCCATTCCTCATGGTTGAATTCGGGAAACAGCACATCACCATCGAAATCTCTCTGAATTTCTGTAATATATAATCTGTCGCATAATGGCAATATTTGCCGGAATATTTCAGCGCCCCCAATAACAAAGCTTTCAGAATCATCGGTCGTAGCATATCTGTCGGGGTTTTGTCTGTGGTCCTGGCAGACTCTTAACGCTTCCGCTATCGAGTTCACGACGATGGCGCCCGGGACTTTATATTCTGTCTGACTTGTAACGATAATACAGGTGCGCCCCGGAAGCGGCTGGCCGATAGATTCATAGGTTTTACGTCCCATGATAACGCGATGCCCCATGGTGAGCGCCTTGAAGTGCTTAAGATCCGGCGGCAACCGCCACGGCAATGTATTGTCCTTGCCGATCACGCGATTTTTTGCCATCGCTGCTAACGCGGACAGTTGCGTGGTCATACCGCCACCGGCGCCGAAATAGCTGGATGAGGATCATAACCTTCCAGCCTGAAATCTTCGTACCCGAAATCAAAAATGCTGAGGATCGCCGGATTCAATTTCATTACCGGCAGGGTTCTCGGTTCACGGCTTAATTGCTCTCGTGCCTGCGTCAGATGGTTCAGGTAAAGGTGCGCATCGCCCAATGTATGCACGAAATCGCCCGGCCTCAAGTGACAACTTTGCGCCACCATCAAAGTAAGCAGGGCATAGGAGGCGATGTTGAATGGCACGCCAAGGAAGATGTCGGCGCTGCGCTGATAAAGCTGGCAGGAAAGCTTGCCGTCCGCCACGTAAAATTGAAACAAGGCATGGCATGGAGCCAATTTCATCTCCCGTAATTCACTCACGTTCCAGGATGACACTATCATGCGCCGCGAATCCGGGGTATTCCTGATCTGTTCGATTATTTGCGTAATCTGATCAATATGGCCTCCGCCCATGCTCGGCCAGGACCGCCACTGGCGGCCGTATATCGGGCCGAGGTCGCCGTTCTGGTCGGCCCATTCATTCCAGATGGAAACTCCATTTTCCTTGAGGTATTGAATATTAGTATCGCCGCGTAAAAACCATAGCAGTTCGTGGATGATGGACTTCAAATGGCACTTCTTCGTGGTTACCAGCGGAAAGCCTTCGGATAGATCGAAACGCATCTGGTGCCCGAATATGGAAAGGGTGCCCGTGCCTGTGCGATCCGATTTCCTGTGTCCGTGGTCGAGCACATGTTGCATGAGTTCAAGATACTGGCGCATTGAGTGTAGATGAGGAGCAACGATAGAAAAGATAAGGAGCGATATTGAAAAGTCCGGATCAGCGAAACTGTATTGACGAATCTAAAAGAATCAAATGTATTATAGTATCATTTTCCATAATTGTGATTTGAGGTAGGCTGATGCTCGCGTCATTGAAACAAAATGCTTCACCCCTAGGTCCATCTGTCAAGGCAACTCATATTCTGGTCATGCTCCCGCAGGTCGGGGCTTCAACCGGGAAACCATCGGATAAGCCATCGGTTAAGCTTCCGGCTAAGCTGGATTTTCTGGGTAAAGGCGTTTTGGAAGTCCTGCTGTCGAGGCGCAAGATGCAGCCTGGAGAAATTGGCGATACCCCACTGGCAGCAAATCTCGAAAGTGGTACTTTATGCGTTTGGGTGACGGTGGACTTGAGCAAGTCCCTGTTCGAGCAACAAACATCCGTGCGCAAAGCCGTGCATTTGTTGCTGGAAGAAAATCCGGCGGAAATACATCTTGCGATTTATGGTGATAACAGTCAAAAGCGCGCCTTTGCGCAATTGGCGGTATATGCCGCATGGATTAACGGACCGGCTTTGCCTTTACGGAAAACAGGAAACAAGAACGCGCGGGCGCAGTCGCTCGCTCGAATCGTGCTGCATGGATATAAGGACCCGGATAATTTTGCGTTGCTGCATGCTAAAGCGGAAGGCAATCTGCTCACGCGTGAATTGACGATATTGCCGCCCAACGAATTGACACCGGAGCTTTATCGCAAGCAAATCAAAAAGCTGGCTGTCAGTGAAGGGTGGAAGTATCAGGATTTCGATGTCAAGGCATTGCGTAAGATGGGTGCCGGAGCATTTGTTGCTGTGGCTCAAGGCAGCGATCCGGAGGATGCTGCTATCGTGCATTTGCGACGGCGCGTCCAAAATGCGAACAAAACGGTGGCTCTTGTGGGAAAAGGCATCTGCTTCGATACTGGAGGTCATAATTTGAAGCCGGCCCGCCATATGCACGGCATGCACGAGGACATGAACGGCTCGGCTGTCGCGCTGGGCATCCTATTGGCTGCAACTCGTGCCAATCTACCGTTAAATATCGATTGCTGGCTCGCCATCGCCCAGAATCACATCAGCCCGCATGCTTACAAGCAGAACGACGTCATAACGGCGTTAAATGGCACCACTATCGAGATTATCCATACCGATGCTGAAGGAAGAATGGTGCTGGCGGACACGTTGACGCTGGCCGCAAAGCGGAAGCCCGACGTAATGATCGATTTCGCGACGTTGACCGGGAGCATGCACGTTGCGCTCGGATCGCATTACAGCGGGATATTAAGCAACCGGGAGGACTTGGTACAGAAGGCATTAACAGCGGGTAAATCCGCTGGCGAGAGAGTCTGGGCATTTCCCATGGATGCCGACTACGATGCGGAACTGGAAAGCAAGATTGCCGACGTCAAGCAGTGCACACTGGAAGGCGAGGCGGACCACATTCTCGCTGCTCGCTTTCTCAGCCGGTTTGTGGATGACATACCTTGGCTGCATATGGATCTCTCCTCCAGCAACAACAAGGGTGGGCTGGGGGCGGTGGGAAGCGATGTCACCGGCTTTGGCGTGGCATGGGGAGTCGAGATGTTACGCGAGTTGCAGGCGTAGCCCGGATAGGCAGACTGATAGATAAACCCGCAGCTGGTTTATCGCCTGATCAAACAATTTGCAGCACTATCTTGCCGGTGGTATGTCCTGTTTCTATCAGCCGGTGTGCCTCTGCAGCCTTCTCCAGTGGTAGTGCAAGACCAATATGAACCTTGAGGATGCCCTGCTCGAACAGTTTTGCTCCGCGCTCAAGTATCCGTGTCTGCATGACGCGCGCGGGGTGCAAGCCGAAATAGAGAGGGGCCGCCATTTGCACGTAACCGATACATAGATTGCGCAGCCGTGCCGTATTGGTGTGCTGGATATCGCATGAAGTCGAGAGCAGCGTAATCACACGGCCATACAACCGGGTCGCAGCAAAGGATCTGCAAAACGTTTCGCCACCAACCGTATCCATTACCAGTCTCACGCCCAGGCCATCTGTCCAGTTCAACGCAGCTTCAACGAAGTCCTGTCGGCTATAGTCGATCGCCAGTTCGGCGCCCAGCGATCGTACAAACTCCGCCTTCAGGGAATTTGAGACGGTGGTGGCGATTCGTGCATTAAAGTAACAGGCAAGCTGAATCGCAATATGCCCAACGCCACCCGCCCCAGCGTGTATCAACGTGGATTGGCCGTCCCTCAAATCGCCGCGATTTACCAACGCTTCCCACGCTGTGATCAGGGCCAGCGGTATACCCGCAGCTTCCAGCATGGAGAGATTTCCCGGCTTCAATACCAGATAGTCTTCCTGCACCACCGTGTATTCAGCGTACGTTCCCGGTGCGCCGCCCAAGCCATTGTTGAAAAAAAACACCTCATCACCTGGACATACGCGCGTGACGGAACTACCCACCGCTTCCACAACCCCTGCCCCGTCGCAACCCAGAATCGAGGGCAGCTTATCCGGATAGTACATATTGAGCTTGCGTACCTTCGTATCTATCGGATTCACGCCTGCGGCATGCAGTTTTACCAGCACGCTTGATGGACCGATCAGAGCAGGTATGGGGATATCCGCAGTTGCCAGGACATCCGGTTCCCCCGGCGCATTCATCAGGACAGCTCTCATGGTTTTCCTTTATTCTTGCGCCAGATATATCGGGTAAACCGCTGCCACCGGCTGATTGCTTGCTCGGCTTTATCCTGCGCGCTTTCCTCTCGATCACGAACTGTGCTCAGTTTTACCTGTTCATGAATCTGGCGTAAGGTCAAACCGCCGGGACCTTTTATCTTGTCGGGATCAGGTTTCTCCATTGTCGGATTATTGTGGAAATAGCGAGGTATGGAGGATATGTTAAACTTCAAGCCTTGATTTTGCGAGAAAAATAAAATGTCAGGCAATACCCTCGGCAAGCTTTTTTGCGTTACTTCTTTTGGAGAATCTCATGGCCCCGCCATCGGTTGCATTGTCGATGGCTGCCCGCCGGGGATGGAATTGTCTACTGAGGATATCCAGCAGGATCTGGACCGGCGCAAGCCCGGTACGTCGCGCTACGTGACCCAGCGGCGCGAATCAGACACGGTGGAAATCCTTTCCGGGGTGTTCGAGGGCAGGACTACAGGTACGCCCATTGCGCTGCTGATCCGCAACGAAGACCAGCGCAGCAAGGATTACAGCAAAATCATGGATACCTTCCGTCCGGGACACGCAGACTATGTTTACTGGCAAAAATATGGGATACGCGATTACCGAGGTGGCGGTCGTTCCTCCGCGCGCGAAACGGCAGTGCGGGTAGCGGCAGCCGCTATTGCCAGGAAATGGCTCCATACAAAATATGGCGTCGTAATACGTGGTTTTATGGCCCAGTTGGGACCCATGGAGATTCCGTTCAAACAATGGGACGCAGTGCGCCAGAACCCATTTTTTGCTCCCAACCCTGATCTGGTGCCCGGCCTGGAAGAATTCATGGATAAGCTGCGCAAATCCGGTGATTCCGTCGGTGCAAAAATTTGCGTAGTGGCGGAAGGCGTTCCGGTAGGCTGGGGCGAGCCCGTATATGATCGCCTGGATGCGGAGATCGCTTACGCCATGATGAGCATCAATGCGATAAAAGGTGTGGAAATTGGTGCCGGGTTCGCTGCTGTGTCCCAGAAGGGCACCGAGCATTCCGACGAGATGACACCGGAAGGATTCCTGAGCAACAATGCGGGCGGCATAGTGGGAGGAATTTCCACCGGGCAGGATATCGTCGTGAACATTGCGGTTAAACCGACGTCGAGCATCCGTCTAGGACGACGCTCGGTAGACAAGACTGGCAAACCGGCGGTAGTGGAAACGCATGGCAGGCACGATCCCTGCGTGGGTATCCGCGCGACGCCTATCGCCGAGGCAATGCTGGCCCTGGTGCTGATGGATCATGCCTTGCGTCACCGCGCGCAAAATGCAGACGTGGTGTGCACAACGCCAAAAATTCCCGGCAAGGTCGGGTCTCAAGGCAGAAGTTCGTCCAATGCCGGGGAAAAACCGGAATTGAAGGAAAACCCTGATCCCGATGAGGCCTGAGGGTTACCCTTAACCCGTCCATGTCTACGCCCGGCAGTGGCAGTTTATGCCCATTTTCCGGTTTAACCACGTATCCACCCGTTATTGCTCCAGCATTCGTGTTCGATGTGAGTCCGAATGCAAGGTCGTCAGCTTAGGTCTGCAGAAAATCCTTGAATGGCGAATCACAAGCGGGCATGGGTAATCCTATCAAAAAACCTTGTGCATAATCTATCTGCATTTCCTCCAGAATGGAGAGCGTTGCAGCGTTCTCAACGAACTCGGCCGTTGTTTTCTTGCCAAATCCTCTTGCCACATCACATAAGGCTTTTACCAGAATTTGATCGTCGGGGCTATCGGCCAAGTTTCGTATAAAAGAACCGTCGATCTTCACAACGTCAATCGGTAGTTGTCTTATGTAATAGAAGGAGGAGAAGCCGACACCAAAATCATCCAGGGTAAAACTGCAGCCAAGTGTTCTGATCATTTCCATGAGTTTCCTTGCGGCAGGCAAATCTTCCAACGCTGCCGTCTCGGTTATTTCAAACATGAAGTTCGAAGGATCGGCGTTATATTGAGTGAAGGCCTCCCTCAACATAGGTAATAACTCCGGATCATGAAATGCGTGAGCTGACAGGTTTATGGAAAAACGAACACGGTGACCCCGGTGCTGGATTTCCGCCGATTGTGCAATGGATTTCCGTAACACCATATGATCGATGGCATGAATAAGGCCGGTTTGTTCTGCTGCGGGTATAAAAAAATGAGGAGCAAGTATGGTTCCATCATCATCGAGCATGCGCAACAGTACTTCGTAATGGTCGATGGTCTTGTCCGGGATATGCATGATAGGCTGGAAATAGAACAGGAACCGTTCATGCAACAGCGCATACTCGATCTTTTCTTTCCAATACACGAGGGTATGCATGCGTTCGCGGGTCTTCTCCTCATTGGAAAACAGATGCCAGCCCCCGCGCCCTGCTTCCTTGGCCTGGTACATGGCCAGATCCGCTGCCGCCAGTAGATCATGCACGTTGTTTCCATGCTCGGGAAAAAGGGCAATACCAACGCTGGCTGAAGCTTTATGAGTTCGGCTGTTTATCGCAATCTTTCCCTGGTTCAGGCAAGCAAGCGCATTTTTCGCGACTTCTATTGCTCCCTCCGGGGTAGTTTGAGGCAGTATCACTGCAAATTCATCGCCGCCCAGCCGCCCCAGTATATCGACACTGCGAATGCTGCCATGCAACATACGGGCGACCATCTTCAGTAACGCATCACCCGCCTGGTGTCCGCTTGTATCGTTTATATACTTGAATTGATCCAGGTCAAAAAAGAGCAGTGCGCCGGAATGCCTGTAGCGTGCAGCCAGATTCAGCATCTGCTCCAGTTCTTCCTGAAAGCGGCGCCGGTTGAATAAATCGGTCAACGGGTCATGGTCGGCCAGCCAGGCCAGTCGACCCTCCGTACGCTTATGCTCGGTCATGTCCAGACCTACCGATAGCATCGCAGGATCGTCCTCGGTATGTCGCGTGAGGCGGGAATGCAGCCAGAGAATATGCCGTACCGATGCATCCTTGCACAAGACATTGGCTTCGTGACGCAATTGGTCTCTTCGTTCAGAACGTACTTCCTCCAGATGGCCGGGTAGATCGCGCAGATCTCCGTCAAGAGCAAGAAGATCGAGAAATTGTGTTCCTTGAAGCTCTTTTTCCGTATATTGAATGAGCGTTTCCCCGTGGGCGTTAAGCGTAAGAATTTCGCCATCGGCATTTTGTGTGATCACGATCACTTGCGCGATATCAAGCAGATTTGTGATGAAATCCCTCTCCTTGCTTAATTCCTCCATTTTCCTTGCCAATATCGCGGTCCGGTCGGCGACCTGATCTTCAAGTTTCTCGAGTTGATAAGACAGAGCCGCCGCTGTTTCATCGAGCATGTCAATTTCATCTTTTAGCCATCGTTTCTGGCCGACGGAATGTAGCTCCGAACGGAAGTTCTTGAAACTGCTGCGGGCCAGGAGCGGCAACGTAAAGACAATGTGCTTGAGCCGCGAGAGTGGCTGGGAAAGTATGACAAATAATAATAGCTCCGAGAGTATGAGTCCCATCAGTCCTATTATCATATTCCGCTGTGTCGAACTTTGAATAGTGTGGATGGTGGAGGTGATATCGGTGACGACTATAAACTGGGCGTTATCAGATGCGTTCATCTTTCCCAGGGAAAGCGGCTTGATTTGCAGGTACTGGTTTTCCCAGAAAACCTGGATGCCCTTTTCCAGCTGGTTAAAATCTGGGTATTGCAACGCGGCCTGATCGAGAATCGCAAGATTCATTTCTCTGCTGTGCGCCGCGATCCGGACATCCCAACTGGGAATTCTCTTTTCGTTATTCTTGGGCGTATTGCCTGGTTCCTGGATAAGCAAACCGATATCGGCCCCGGAAATATCCTTGAACCCCAGGACGGCGTCGACCAGGGGTGCGCCTATGACGACAACGCCAACGCTATTGCCCTCTACCAGCAAGGGCGCCACTATGAATTGCATACAGCTTTTCCGGCAGCTTAGCGGGCTGACAGGCTGTTCTCGGGCATTGACCTTGCGAACCCAATTCAGCATTACGTCGTCATGAGTATCAGACTCTGAGGCGCCCCAGCTCGCGAGCAGCTGATTCGAGTTGTCATAAAAACGTATCACCTCGAAGCCCTTGGTAAGCTGCATTGGCGCCCAATACGGGTCGAATGCTTCAGCGATGTTTTTTCCGTCATGCACCAGCAGGCCCGTACCCATTCCTTCCAGAAAAGGGATCAATTCAGCAGACTGATGCAAATTTCTCGAAATCTGATCTATTAAACCTTCAACCTCACTGGCATAACGCCGGTGCTGCGCATTTCGCTGGCTCTCAAAATCATCCATCAAGCTGACATAAATAATGCCAGTGAATGAAACCACAATGGTGATCAAGATCAAACTGCTTAGCAGCAAGACCTTCCATTTCAGGCTCAGAAATTTGGGTGGTCCGGAATTGCCCGTGCCGTCAAGCTGAACCGCGTTTTTATGGAGATTCTTTTCCATCAGGGTTATCGCTAGAACCGGTACGAACCGAGGATTGAAAAGAGATCCCAGTGCTGAGACCGGTCAGCGGGATTTGAATTATCCAGCGTCGAGAGCCAAGCGGTGCCATTGACGCGGTGATATTCGGCCCGCAGCATAAACGACGGCGTGATATTCCAGCGCAGGCCGACAGTAATATCCTTGGCGAATCGATTATGCGCTGGGCGTCCGTTGGCGGACGCCCATTTTTTCCCATCACGATCATCGCTATCGATGTGCAGAACATCGTAGCGAACCATCGCTTCCCATTCCGGGGTAATACGATAGGCTCCTTGAAGGTAATAGCTCTCCCCAGTGAAATCCAGGTTGAGTGGAGCTACCCCAAAATTCTTGTACTCGAGGTGGCGTCGCGCATATTCGGCAGTGAGGCTCCAGCGCTCGGCGTTATATTGAGCGGAGAAAATGAGCGGCGTGAAGCGAATAGTGGCCGCTTGAATTATATCCGCTGCCCCCGGGTTATAACCTAAATTGAGCTGCGACCCGCTGAGTGCGAAGCGAAGTTTGCCTTCGTCGAGTTCATAAATTACGCGGCCGATATACGACACTTTCGGGGTAAAGTGACCGGGAAAATCATGTCCCAGGAAGGCCACCTCGGTTTCTGCGCCTCTAACTAATGGACGTGCCGCCCCAAGCTGAAAGGAAATTACTCCCATACTGGAGCGGTGCTCACCATACAAATGTGCGCCGTCCGCGGCGATCGCGAGCTTGCGTGTGCGATCGAAATATATTGATTGCGGTAAGAGTATGCTTGGCCGCGTGAAGGGAACGTCACGCGTGTCATTGTAGAAGCCGAGCGGATTTTTCATTCTGCCCAGTCGTATTCCGAGTTGACTGGTTTCGCCAGAGAGAAAAGTGTAGTCAATAAATCCATAATCGAGCCGGATGTTGCCGGGGCTGCCTTCACCTGCCGTGCGTGATAGCATCTGTGCCGAAAACTGCAGATTGGTCAGAGGGCGCATCGAGGCGTTCAGCCCCAGTTCTCTAAAGTCAAAGCTGCCACTATCAGAAGCACTTTTTCCGAAAACATTATTCTCCGAGCTCTTTAACCATCCCTGACTCGCAAAACCGTGTATCTGTAGGTTCTGCGGCAGCTTTTCGGCTTGAGCAGCAAAACTCCACAGGAAAGCCGGCACGACAACGAGCCTGACAATCCATGGGGAACGGGCGGGGCCGCTATTTGATATGGAGTACATTGACTCTGCCATCCATCATGGATTTATTCAAATAGCCGATTGCTCCAGGCGTGCTGGCAACCCTGGCAAGCATTTCCTCGGGAGAAGCTACCGTATAGGGCGCTTGACCCGTTCCGGAAAATACCAGCCGATCCCAGGCCGAGCGAAGCTGGTACGGAAAGACATTGAGCTTTTCCTTGGAAAAGGCAGTGTGTAAAGGCGCATCATCCGGCATCACAAACACTCGGATTGCCGTACCATCTGGCCACGTATGAAGGCGCATGCCAAAGATGGCACGCAAGGAACCCTTGGAAAGCGTTTTTTCGTTGACGCCGGTGTGGGTTATAATCTCATATTGATCCGTTGCCCGAGCCATGCTTATGGCATATAGCATACTGAGCAACAAGCACACGAATACGATAAAACGGCCAGTATTTTTTTTAATTGCCACGATTTATATTATTGACCCGTCATTTCGTGAGCTGCATTGCAGCCTGGCTGAGGCACCGAGATAGCTAATAGAGTCAACGACAATCTTTGAAATGCACGGGGTTGTGATCGAGGTCGATTTGCTTCTAAGCGATCGCTACTCTGGGGTTTAGCTTCTTAATATTTTGTGCTGATAATTGTCCAATCGGCTTTGTCGGTCCTAGCCGGACCTTGCCGTAATCGGTTATCAATTCCCAAATATCGTGATTATCTACGTAAGTCCTTTCCAGCATCTTGATCAAATCGATGAAGTAAGGCCGGCGTGGACCGTGATAGTCAATCAAGGGTCCAATAGCATCAAATTGCAGGCCGTAGGGGCCCAACAATCTATTCAGTGAGGGATCCATTACCGAGAAGCAGTGTGTAATATTGTTCTGAGCGGACATGCGTATAATGCCAACAACAAGCGCTAGGAGGGGATGAGGGAAACGCCGCTGTTTTTTTCTATCGGTCCCTTCAACAGCTATTTCACTTCCAAACTTTTCGCAATCACCCCTGCGCCGACTGAACCGGCGCACAATTAGTAAGCGCGATATTTCGGCTGCATGTTGTCGAAGAAGCGTGTTGATATCAAAAAGCGCGGGATCAAACCGGGTATGCTCCTCAATGGGAAATGGTATTTCCAGATTCAGCGGAACTGGAAGTATCAAACGCGCAGTTCCTACAAAATCACCAGAGGGGCGGTGACGAAGAAGAATATGAGATGAATGATCGTCATAGCTGTCGCGTTCGTACTCTTCCGGATAGCATGAGGCGTCAAATCCTGGCAGACGCTGCTCTATACACAGCACCCGGTAACGCAGACGAAATACTTCATGCAATAATTCCGGGGAATCGGCATCAATAACTTCAAAGTATTCGTTAAAGGCGGCCACTATGTCATTCATCAGATGAGCTCAGGTAACTTTAATAGAAATCCGCAGATTTTGAAATCGCGTCGCTGTTTATCCACTTCAGTGCACTAGGCTGACCCGGAAACATCTTTGCTTGACTACCGTTTTCTCCAGTTGGAAGCGCTTTTATCAGAAGTCATTACTAGTAGAGCAGAGCAGAGCGGACCGACAAAACTACGTTGTCTTTACGTAGAAAAAAATTTAGAAAAAAACCGTGTTCCCTTGTTCCCTTGTGGAGGCAATAGTACGTATTTTTTTGGCTTGTCAAGTATAACGGCACAAACTGCCTCATCTTTTGCCGCTGGTTGCACAGCAATGGCGTTGCCTGCGTTTTCCGCTTATTTTCACCGGGCGAGTTGTGCGGCATGACTGGCCTTCTCTCTGCCATGGATCGTTGGATTCTGCATCCGCCCGCGCTGTTGCTGGCATGGCGCCAATATAACGGCGTAGCATAATGAGTAGAATGTTCGGGATAAGGGGCTTGGGAAGCGCAGGGCCGCGAAGTGCGTTGCTCATTATCGGACAGGATTGTGTTCTGAACTCAAGTTGATCAATGCGTGCCATAACGCTTCGATAGTCGGCATTTTAGTGGCCTGGAGTCAGATTGAAGCATGGACGGCATAAGCTTTCATCTCTCGGAGGACGCATGTTTTCAGCCATCTATTATTGTTGATCGGGGAATATGCTATGAGACAATGGATTGAGTTTCATGAATAGCTGTAAGATTTTACAGCTAGGAATTGCTTGAATCGGCGGTAATCAACCACTGTGGCTGATTCAGGGGAAATGCGGGATTATCCGTGCAGGATTTCTGTTTAGCTGCTAAATTGATAAAGGGCCACCCAAGACTGATGCATTTCTGCCCAAATCGAAGCTGGCACGAATGTTTTTGTCGCAGCATCGTCAGTTGCACGATATATCAGCCCACGTCGGCATGGCAGTACAAGTACTCAACTCTTATTCGATACCCGACTGTACTGCCTGCTATAATTTTAACGCCGAACTGATACCACAAATGAAAAACGGCCCAGTTCTGGGCAAATGCGGATTCCCCGAATTTGACTGGAATGCGTGTTCTGAATAGTGGTGCCCAGAAGAGGACTCGAACCTCCACAGTGTTGCCACCGCTAGGACCTGAACCTAGTGCGTCTACCAATTCCGCCATCTGGGCAATGGTGCGTCTTGTCCGGATATGGGACAGAGGCGCAATTTTATAGGAAATCATCGCTTTGTCAATTAAGAAGAAACGTAAACTCCGCGATCTGGATCCTGAGCTTGAGCGCGAAAAGGCCCGCTACGGCCATGCGCTGCCGAGCAGAGAATTTATACTCCAAATCCTGGAAGAGCAGGGCGTTCCGGTAAACGAGAAAGCGCTGCAGAGCCTGCTCGAAATCGCCGAGGAAGAACACGAAATTTTCGGTCGCCGTATTTCCGCGATGTTACGCGAGGGTCAGATCATGCGTAACCGCAAGGGCGATATCTGTGTGGTCGAGAAGCTCGATCTTATCAAGGGGAAGGTTCAGGGGCATCCGGATGGTTTCGGCTTCCTGATGTCCGACGATGGCAGTCCGGATTTATTCCTGAGCGCCAAGGAAATGCACAAGGCGCTGCATGGCGACCGCGTAATGGTGCGAGAAATCGGTGTGGACAGGCGTGGACGCAGGGAAGGAACTATTGTTGAGGTGTTGGAGCGTGCTGTCACGCAGCTGGTCGGGCGATTGCACGACGATCACGGAATTCTGTTTGTGGAGGCCGAGAACAGACGTATCAGTCAGGATATCCTGATACCCAGGGAAGAATCCATGAACGCGAAGGCGGGCAAGGTGGTGATGGTCGAAATCATCCAGCAGCCAAGTAAACACGCTCAGCCCATTGGCCGTATCGTCGAAATTCTGGGTGAATATACAGCGCCTGGAATGGAGATCGAAATTGCCCTGCGCAAACATGACCTGCCTCATCAGTTTCCGCCGGAAGTGGAAAAACGTTCCGCCAAATTCCCCGACAAAGTGCTGAAAAAAGATCTGATGGAGAGGGAGGATATCCGGCATTTGCCGCTGGTGACAATAGATGGGGAAACCGCGCGAGATTTTGACGACGCGGTGTATTGCGAGCGTGACGGAAAGAATTACAAACTATATGTCGCCATCGCTGATGTCAGTCACTATGTGAACTCTCGTGATGCGCTCGATCTGGAGGCATTCAATCGCGGTAACTCAGTCTATTTCCCTCGCCGAGTAATCCCGATGTTGCCGGAAGCGCTTTCCAATGGTTTGTGTTCGCTTAATCCGCAAGTGGAGCGTTTGTGCATGGTATGCGAAATCAATCTCGATGCAACCGGCAATTTTCGCGAGTACCGTTTCTATCCAGCGGTGATGTTTTCCCATGCCCGGCTCACGTATACCAAAGTCGCGGCCATGCTGGACAATCCCAAGGGTGAGGACGCGAAGCAATATAAAAGCCTCCTGCCGCATATCCAATTGCTCTACAAGTTATTTAAAGTGTTGTTGAAAGCGCGAGGTAAGCGTGGCGCAATCGATTTTGAAACTATTGAAACCCAGATGATTTTCAACGATCAGGGTAAAATCGAGCGTATTCTCCCCGTGAAGCGCAACGATGCCCATCGTCTGATCGAGGAATGTATGCTGGCCGCCAATGTATGTGCGTCGGATTTCTTGCAGAAGCACAAACAGCCTACGCTTTATCGCATTCACGAAGGCCCCACGCCCGAAAAGCTGGTTGCCTTGCGTGATTTCCTCAAGGAATTCGGCGTGCAGCTAAGCGGTGGCGATGAGCCCCACGCCAAGGACTATGCCAAGACGTTGACCAAAATCAAGGATAGGCCGGATGCGCAACTGTTGCAGACCGTAATGCTGCGGTCCTTGCGTCAGGCGGTTTACAGTCCGGACAACGTTGGCCATTTTGGTCTTGCATACGAATCTTATACCCATTTCACTTCGCCAATCAGGCGTTACCCCGACCTGCTGGTGCACCGCGCGATCAAGGCCGTGCTGAAGGAGACAGTATATTCCCCCGGAAACTGGCATGAACTGGGCGCGCATTGCTCCCAGACGGAGCGCCGTGCGGATGATGCCAGCCGCGATGTAGAGATATGGCTTAAATGCTATTACATGCAGGATAGAATCGGTGAATCCTTTGACGGCGTCATCAGCGCCGTAACCGGTTTTGGCCTTTTCGTGGCGTTGGATGGCATTTATGTGGAAGGGCTGGTGCATATTTCAGAGCTGCCCAGCGACTATTTCCATTTCGATGCCGCCAAGCATAGATTGTTGGGCGAGCGCAGCGGTAAGCGCTATCGCCTGGGCGACCGGCTCAGGGTCACACTGGTGCGAGTCGACCTTGAATCCAGCAAGATCGATTTTGTCCTGGCCGAAAATCGCGGACCGGATTCAGCGGATTCAGAAGCCAGGAGCTAACGATGAGGCGTCATATCGCCTCGTGTTCTTGATCGGTCAGAGTACGGCATTCTGGCCCATTCAGTTGTTCAATTGTTCTCTTTTGTATGTCCAACACTCGTTTTATATTCGGCTTCCACGCCATTACAAGCCGCTTGCGGCAGAATCCAGCCAGCATCAAGGAAATTTTTCTTGATGCTGGCCGGTATGACCAGCGTGCGCGTGATCTGGCGAAGCTTGCTGAAACCCAGGATGTGCGGTTGATCCCATGCGATAACGCAAGGCTTGCTGCAATGGCGGGCGACGCGCGCCATCAGGGGGTTGCAGCATGTGTAGACGCTTCCCGCAGTCATGTGGATATCGAAGACGTACTCGACACGCTCACCGAACCGGCATTGCTGCTGGTACTGGACGGTATACAGGACCCGCATAATCTGGGTGCCTGCTTGCGCGTGGCTGATGCCTTCGGCGCTCATGCTGTAGTCGCGCCGAAAGACCGCGCTGTCGGACTCACAGCGACAGTACACAAAGTGGCAAGTGGTGCGGCCGATGCCGTGCCCTATATTTCCGTGACCAATCTTGCCCGTACCTTGCGGGAACTGAAGCAGTATGGCGTCTCGATAATTGGCGCTACTGCCGATGCGGACAGTAGCCTCGACTCGGTCAGGCTTGGCGGACCTATCGCCTGGGTGCTTGGCGGGGAAGGGAAAGGGATACGCCGACTGACACGTGAAACTTGCGACCAGCTTGTTTCCATTCCCATGCTGGGCAGCGTGGAGAGCCTTAATGTCTCTGTCAGTGCCGGCATATGCCTTTTTGAGACACGCCGGCAACGCGGTGCGCGTACATGAAGCGCCCGGGCCCCTGAAAGTACCTTCGCAAAGCTCCCGTCCCGCTTCCTGCAGGACTTATTCGCAGTTTCTTGATGCCGCTTTGAAATATTTGCAATTGATATTCTTTTCCCGGTTGAGTATAGTACTGGCTCTTCAACCCCTTGTCTCACCGTGTTCGCATCACGGGAGGCTTTACCCATAAGGAGACTGCATGCGACATTACGAAATCGTTTTTATTGTCCATCCCGATCAGAGCGAGCAGGTTCCCGCGATGATCGAGCGATACCGCGGCATAGTCACGGCCAGGAATGGCCAGGTTCATCGCCTGGAGGACTGGGGGCGCCGCCAGCTCACCTACCTGATCCAGAAGGTTCACAAGGCACATTACGTTTTGATGAATATCGAATGTGATCAGGAAACACTGGACGAACTGGATCATGCATTCAAGTTCAACGACGCGATATTGCGTCATCTCACCATTAAGATGGATGGACCGGTCACTGCTCCATCACCGATGATGCGCGAGGAAAAGGCCAGGCCAGCTTCGCCGGCAACCGAGGAGCTTAGAGAAACCACGCTTGCAACCTGAGCTGGCAGGTTAATTGAACTGTAACCAGACTGTAATTTGCGGCAAGCTTATCGATATCAGTGGTCTGCGGTACACACCAGCAGGCGTGGCCGTAGCCGAACTCAGGATCAGTCACGTCTCGCGTCAAATCGAAGCAGGTAAACCGCGTCAGGTAGAGTGCGAGATCCCCGCAGTGGCGCTCGCGCAGATGGCTGAAACCATCGCCCGCATAACGCCGGGTACCATGGTGAAGCTGGCCGGTTTTCTGGCAAAAAAGAGCCGCATGAGTTTGCAACTGGTGTTGCATGTGAACAAGATCGATTTTATTTAAATGTAGATATCATTTAAAGGAACAGGAAAAATTATGGCTCGTTTTATATCAAGACGTAAGGATGGCAAGGACAAAGACAAGGACAAAAAGGCCAGCCGCCCGTTATTCAAGCGCAGGAAATTCTGCCGTTTCACTGCAGAAGGCATAAAGACGGTGGATTACAAGGATATCGAGTTGTTGAAAGACTTCATCAACGAAAATGGCAAAATCATTCCTGCTCGCATTACCGGCACCAAATCGCGTTATCAGCGCCAGCTGAGTACGGCTGTAGAGCGTGCGCGCTTTCTCGCATTGCTTCCTTACACCGATTTGCACTGAGGAGCGATAATATGCAGATCATACTAATGGAAAAAGTTGTCAACCTCGGCCAGTTGGGTGATGTTGTCAAAGTAAAAAACGGATACGCGCGAAATTTCCTTATTCCGAAAGGCAAGGCAAAGCGGGCAACGCAGGCAGCTATTGCCGAGTTCGAGGCAAAGCGAGCAGAATTGGAAAAAACCCAGTCGGAAGTATTGGCTGCTGCTCAGGCTCGTGCAGCTAAACTGGACGGCTTGATGGTGCAGATTACCCAGAAAGCCGGGGTAGACGGCAAACTGTTTGGTTCGGTCACTAACGCTGATATCGAGGAGGCGCTGAAAGCCCAGGGCTTCGAGATTGAGCGATCAATGATACGTATGCCGCAAGGGTCGCTAAAGCAGGTGGGCGACCATCCGGTGACTATTGCATTGCACAGTGAGGTGCTGGCAAACATTGTGGTCTCCGTTCTGGGCGAAGCCGCTTCCTGAAATCGGTTCCATTCAGCAAACGATAAAAGGGCTGTTGACAGCCCTTTTTCGTTTTTCCCATATTGTCATCTCGCCCGGATGGTAAAATCCTTATCGACTTTGTAACATCAACTGGATCCCCCATGGCTCAATTCCTCACCGCGGCCACCAACGACCAGGCGCTTGAATCCTACAAAATGCCGCCGCACTCGGTTGAAGCGGAGCAATCTGTACTAGGCGGGCTGATGCTTGATAATTATGCCTGGGACAAGATAGCTGACGTCATCACCGAGGATGATTTCTACCGGCAGGATCATCGGCTCATTTATCGCCATATCTGCAAGCTGGTTGAACACAGTAAACCCGCGGACGTGGTGACAGTCGCTGAGTCGCTCGAAATATCAGCCGAACTGCAAAACGTAGGTGGATTGGCTTACGTTGGGGTGATCGTTCAAAACACTCCGTCCGCAGCCAACATTCGGCGCTATGCAGAAATCGTGCGCGAGCGGGCAGTGATGCGCAAGCTTGCTCAGATCGGTTCGGAAATCTGCGACTCTGCGTATAATCCGGCCGGGCGATCCGCAGCGAATTTGCTGGATGAAGCCGAAGCCAGGGTATTTGAGATTGCCGAGGCGGGAGCACGGGGAAAGCAGGGCTTTGTCGATATTCAGCCACTCCTCAAGCAGGTCGTGGAGCGTATCGAGACACTCTACAATCAGGATAATCCCAGCGATGTCACTGGAATCGCTACCGGATTTCACGATCTCGACCAGAAAACGTCCGGCTTTCAGCCGGGCGACCTGGTCATTGTCGCTGGCAGGCCGTCCATGGGCAAGACCGCCTTCGCGCTTAATATCTCGGAACATGTCGCACTGATGCTGGAAAAGCCGGTCGCGGTGTTCAGCATGGAAATGGGCGGGGCGCAGCTGGCAATGCGGATGTTGGGCTCAGTGGGACGCCTGGATCAGCACAAGGTGCGTACCGGCCGTTTGCAGGACGAGGATTGGTCCAAGCTGACCCATGCACTAGGCAAGCTGAGCGATGCACCCCTTTTTATTGACGAAAGTGCGGCATTGAATGCGCTGGAATTGAGAGCGCGGGCCCGACGGCTTCATCGTCAGCACGGCGAACTGGGATTGATCGTAGTGGATTATTTGCAACTCATGTCCGCCACCGGCCAGGGCGAGAATCGGGCGACCGAAATTTCAGAAATATCACGTTCGCTCAAAGCACTGGCGAAGGAACTCCAGGTGCCCGTCGTCGCGTTATCGCAATTGAATCGCAGCCTGGAGCAGCGCCCCAACAAGCGCCCTGTGATGTCGGATTTGCGCGAATCCGGCGCTATCGAACAGGATGCCGATCTGATTCTTTTCATCTATCGGGACGAAGTCTACAATCCCGATACGCAGGACAAGGGAATCGCCGAAATCATTATAGGCAAACAGCGGAACGGGCCGATTGGGAAAGTCGACCTTACCTTCCTGGGCGAATACACCAGATTTGAGAGCTACGCCAAATCGGGGCATTATTAGGCAACGCCTGAATCAGTCCCTTGTGTATGGGCGTTTGATGGGTCATCAATACTTGGAATGAAAACCGTTACAGTACCTCCGCCGCATAATCCGCCAGCCTGGAGCGTTCGCCGCGTTGAAGGGTCACGTGCCCGCTGTGGTTCCATCCCTTGAACCGATCCACCACATAAGTCAATCCTGAGCTTCCCTCGGACAGATAAGGCGTGTCTATCTGGGCAATATTGCCCAGACACACTACCTTGGTCGCGGGACCGGCGCGGGTAATGAGTGTCTTCATCTGCTTGGGCGTGAGGTTTTGCGCCTCATCGATTATCAGAAACTTATTGATGAAAGTGCGGCCACGCATAAAATTGAGCGACTTGATTTTGATGCGTGAGCGAATCAGATCAAGCGTGGCGGCGCGCCCCCATTCTCCCGCACTGTTGTCCGTCTTGTTGAGTACATCCAGGTTATCCTCCAGCGCACCCATCCACGGCGTCATTTTTTCTTCTTCGGTGCCTGGCAGGAATCCGATATCCTCACCTACCGGCACCGTAACACGCGTCATGATGATCTCGGAGTAAACCTTGTGCTCGAGCGTTTGCATCAGGCCGGCCGCAAGCGTAAGTAACGTTTTGCCTGTACCGGCCTGTCCCAGCAGCGTGACAAAATCCACGTCCGGATTCATCAGTAAATTCAGCGCAAAATTCTGCTCACGGTTGCGCGCGGTGATTCCCCAGACGTTGTTCTTATGGTGTGTATATTCCTTGAGAGTTTGCAGAACCGCGGTTCTGCCGCTGTGCTCTTTGACCTGGGCATAGAACGGCTTGTCGTGCTCCAGGTAAACAAACTGGTTGATCATGAAGTTCGCGCATAGCGGTCCGTTCACGCGATAGAACGTAGAACCGGATTGCTGCCATGACTCCATTTCCTTGCCGTGCTTGTCCCAGAAATCTGCCGGTAATTCCTGTATTCCTGAAAAGAGAAGATCAGTGTCCTCCAGGACCTTATCATTGAAATAATCCTCTGCCGCCAGTCCCAGTGCACGCGCCTTGATACGCATGTTGATGTCTTTGGAAACCAGTGCAACAGTCCGGTTCTGATAGGTTTCGTGCAAGAACTTCACCACGCCGATTATTTGATTATCGGCACTGCCACTAGCCAGTCGCATGGGCAAAACACTGCTGATCGCCTGGGTCTGAAGGAACAATCTGCCGGTTGCGCTCTTGGTGCCATGCGATTGCAACGGAATGCCCTCGTCAATGTCGGTTATGGCACTACTGACGATCTCGTCCAGAAAACGACTGGTTTGACGGGCGTTTCGAGCCACCTCCGACATTCCTTTCTTGTTATTGTCGAGTTCTTCGAGGATAACCATGGGAATATAAACATCGTGTTCCTGAAAACGGAACAGGCTGGTGGGGTCATGCATCAGCACATTGCTGTCGAGTACGAATAGCTTGGGATTGGTTCTTAAATGCGTAATTGTGGAAACGGAAGAGGCTCGGGGAGAAGTCGGTTTTCTAGGACTCATGACTTTCTCTGGGCAAGGTTTTCACGTACTCCAGCACTTCCTGAACATGGCCGGCGACCTTGACTCCTCGCCATTCCCTCCGCAATATTCCTTTCCCATCAACTACGAAAGTGCTGCGGTCGATGCCACGGACCTGCTTGCCATACATGTTTTTCATCTTCATGACGTCGAACAGCTTGCAAGCCGTTTCGTCAGCATCGCTCAACAGTTCGAAAGGGAAACCCATCTTCATCTTGAAATTTTCATGTGATTTGATGCTGTCTCGCGAGATACCCACAATATCGCAGTCGAGTTTGGTGAATTCCGTGTAAGCATCACGGAACTCCTGGCCCTCGGTAGTGCAACCGGGCGTGTTGTCCTTGGGATAAAAATAAATTACCAGATTTTTTCCGGAGACTGTGGATAAGCGGAACGTCTTATTATTGGTGGAAGGAAGCTCAAAATCGGGGACAGGTTGATTTAGCATGGAAAAGGCTCGTTTTTAAAAAGACTTGCTTGCGGGATTTTTTTCATTTTTCATGTTAACAAAAAGATGGCATAAAGCAAATGTCAGGCATCAGGTCAGCCCTTAGCAAAGCTGCACCGTAAAACCCGTTGGCCGAACAATTGTCTTTTACCTTGATGACATAATCTGTCCTCGCACTGCATCCGCCCAGCAATTAGGTGTTTCAAACAATCGTACCTGCTCCAGTCTGAGGTGGTTCCCATAGATATCCTCATAAGCTGCATCGAGTATACGAAACGCGGTGAGAGCGAGATTTTCGGCTGTAGGCGGCGTATCCAGCACTACTGTTTTATGGTTCTCCAGAGATTGAAGGAATTCCAGCAACCTTACGTCTTCGGAATACACGAGAAATGCATGGTCCCATTTATCAACCAGCGCAGTGTTGGCAATGCGTTTGACTTCCGAATAATCCATGACCATTCCTTGCTCGGAGACGCCGGCCTTATTGATAATATTCCCCGACAGGGTAATTTCAATAGCGTAGCGATGCCCGTGCAAGTGACGGCATTTGCTATTATGGGAAGGTATGCGATGGCCGGCATCGAATTCCAGCCTGCGTGTGATTAACATTATGGGAATTGTAACATTGCAGCGAACTTCTAAACTATTGCATATCACCGACCACAGCCGTGACATTGCGGGAATGACCTATATCTATCCCGTCGTGTCGCGCCGCGCCGGCGGCGTCTCGATAGGCATCAATCTTAATCCCAACAATGCCTGCAATTGGCGTTGTATCTATTGCCAGGTTCCGGAACTCAAGCGCGGCACGGCGCCGGCGATTGATCTTGCCAAGCTCGAAACGGAATTAGGTACGTTTCTGCATGAAATTCTGTACGGCAGCTTCATGCAGACGCACGTGCCGCCGGAAGTACGGCGCATTAATGACATTGCGTTTTCGGGTAACGGCGAGCCTACCAGCGCCCGCGAATTCGAACAGGTGGTGGAGTTGATCGCGCGCATCAAAGCCGATTACGAGCTGCCTGAGGAACTTAAACTGGTGTTGATCACGAATGGCAGCCTGATAGACAGGCCCGGCGTGCAGGAGGGATTGCGCCGCATGGCGGCGCTTAACGGCGAGGTCTGGTTCAAGCTGGATAGCGTCACCCGCGAAGGCAGGCAGCACATCAACAACACCCGGATGAGCTTGAAGAAAATGCGTAATAATCTTCAACTAGCTGCGTCCCTATGTCCTACCTGGCTGCAAACATGTGTGTTTCAAAAAGATAATGCGCCGCCGACCAGGACGGAGTCAGACGCATATTTGACATTTATAGAAGAGTTTTTGCAGGAGGGAGCGCCACTCCAAGGTGTGCTGCTATATGGCCTTGCGCGTCCGTCCATGCAGCCGGAAGCATCAAGGCTCACAAAAATCAGTGGGGAGTGGATGGAGGCGTTTTCAGCGAAAATCGAGGCCCTCGGACTCGCTGTCAGGCTTAATCCGTGACTTGCAATTTTTCTTGCCTGCTCGATTCTCCAGTTGATACTCAACGAAGACGATAGCGACGCGTGGGATCGCAGCGAATTTTTGCCAGTTACTTCGCTTTGGCAGCTTTCTTCAGGCTCTTGTACCGGTCAGGATCCTGACTTTTCAGCAACGCGGCTACAGCCAGATCGTCTTTTCTGATTTTTGTGAGATCGATGTGCTCAATATGCACGAGTCGTACAAGCTCCCTTACCGGCCTTGGCATATTTCGTCCGCTCTCATAGCGGGAACCACCGCTTTGAGTGACGCCGACCTTGCTCCAGAAGTCATGCTGATTAAGACCCAATTTGCGGCGAATTTCACGAGGATTGGATATTTCTTCGAAGAGTTTCATGATCAGCTCTCAATAGGTTATTAGTTAGGGTTATGTTATAGGATTATTGCACATACATAAATTTAATTTGTTTTTTTATTCTATGCAAGTATTAGCGCCTTGCTTTCCGGTTTCTGCCAGAATTATCCCAGCTCCGGTGCTTATCATATTGCATATCCGGGAATCTCTGGATAAGGTTCCGGATATAGCGGCAATACACGTTCTATGGGATTTTGTTCGGCGGTTCCCCGATTTTCTTTTCGGTTATGAGGTAAAATCCGGATGTGGAATTCATATTTCCTCAGGCAATTATTAATTTTAGCTGCTTACTGTACTAAATTTTAGCCGCTCACCGTACTAAATTGATCCGGCATATAACCTGTTTTGCCGGACAGGTTCGTTGTTATCAACATGGAAAGCGTCGGTAATCGTGACACTTATTGTTCAAAAATACGGTGGTACATCGGTAGGCAGCACCGAGCGCATTAAAAATGTCGCCCGCCGCATAGCAAAATTTCAATCGCATGGCCATCAGGTCGTAGTGGTGGTTTCGGCTATGAGCGGAGAAACCAATCGCCTCATTGCCTTGGCGAGGGAATTCCAGGCTCATCCGGAACCGCGTGAACTCGATGTTATGGTTTCAACCGGTGAGCAGGTTTCCGTTGCGCTGCTGTCGATGGCACTGATGGATCTGGGCATCAAAGCGAAGAGCTATACCGGAGCCCAGGTGCGGATACTGACCGACAACGCCTACACCAAAGCGCGCATCCTCAGAATCGACGAGGATAAAATACGTGCCGATCTCAACGCGGGATATGTAGTGGCGGTCGCCGGTTTCCAGGGAATGGACGAAACCGGCAGCATCACGACTCTTGGCCGCGGTGGGTCTGATACCACAGCTGTTGCGCTAGCGGCAGCGCTTAAAGCCGATGAGTGCCAGATTTATACCGACGTGGATGGCGTTTATACAACCGACCCGCGTATCGTGCCCGAAGCTCGCAGACTCAAGACCGTTACCTTCGAGGAAATGCTTGAAATGGCGAGCCTGGGTTCGAAGGTGCTGCAAATTCGTTCGGTCGAATTCGCGGGAAAGTACAAGGTCAAATTGCGGGTGTTGTCCAGTTTCGAAGAAGAAGGCGAGGGCACCCTGATTACTTTCGAGGAAGAAGAGAACATGGAGCGAGCGATTATTTCAGGCATCGCATTCAATCGCGACGAGGCCAAGATTACCGTGCTGGGCGTGCCGGACCGCCCTGGTATTGCTTATCAGATTCTCGGCCCGGTGGCTGATGCCAATATTGATGTGGACATGATCATTCAGAACGTCGGCCATGATGGTTTGACTGACTTCTCGTTTACCATAAATCGCAGTGAATTCGCCAGGACCATGGATATTCTGGAAAATCAGGTGCAGGCCCACATTGGCGCACGGGGTGTCATTGGCGGGGAGAGAATAGCGAAGGTATCGGCAGTGGGTGTCGGAATGCGATCGCATGTCGGCATTGCCAGCAAGATGTTTCGCGCTCTGGCGGAAGAAGGCATCAATATTCAAATGATTTCCACCTCCGAAATAAAGATCTCTGTGGTAGTGGACGAGAAATACATGGAACTTGCCGTGCGGGTGTTGCATAAGGTGTTCGAACTGGACCAGGCATCCTGAATCACGGTGACAGGTGTTCAGCCGGACATACCATATATTGCTCGCAATCCATCGTTTGACCGAAGAGTTGTAAACCGCTATCCTAGTGTGGTTTTGCGGAGAGATGGCCGAGTGGTCGAAGGCGCTCCCCTGCTAAGGGAGTATAGGCTCAAAAAGCTTATCGAGGGTTCGAATCCCTCTCTCTCCGCCAGTGAATGCTGTAATACTCTGATATTAAATAAGATTTAATTGTATAACTTATGTTACCTACTCTCTAGCCCCCATTTCAATAGCAGGGTTCCCCGGTAAAGTCATGGCCCTCAAAGAACATACCAAGCATTAATCTTGATTAATGCCTCTGTTTCTGGCGCAAGGTTTCTCTGCTCTGCACTCCTCAAGCTCGTGTTTAGCGTCATTTCCCACTACTTACGCTACTAATCCCTACAGGAGAATCAGCTTGTCCATTGACAGGTCTGAAGTTGAGAATCTGATCGAACGAAGCGGGTTTGTACGCTCACACGAAACGAAAAAGGTTGTGGAGTACCGCTCATCTCATAACGGAAAAGTGTTTTACTTTCGAACAGAGATTGGACTTCCCGAGTACATCAGACTTGTGGTCCATCCACATGAGGAAATAGCAGGCCTTATTGCACTTACCGGCGTAACAGCAAACTCTCCTAAAGAATTTCAGCACGGCAGCAATATGTCGCGCTTCCCCAAGAAAATGAACCGAGGGAAGGATGAGATCCATTATGGCAGGGCACTTAATGTGTCATCGTTGACTGCACTCAGCGACCTTGCATCCGCTTTTCATAAGCTGTAAATACCAGAGGTTACACTATCTGGAGCGACTGCTCCCTTCCATGCCCGGTCATGCCGCAACTAGGCGCTATTGCCGCTAGAGGCCAATGTTGACCATCTGCTATCGGAAAACGGAAGTGTCTTGATCCGCCGAGAGGCGGCATGTCAATATCATGGAATGACGGCTTTTCAGTCTGCAGGTACTCTTTCAAGCTCGACTAATTAACAATAACACCTATTAGCCTAGAGGAGGTTAAGTTGCAGGACAACGACGAGGATGCTCGCCGGCCCCGACCGGAAAATATAGGGACATCGCTCGTGAAATCAATTCTTTCTCCGAACGTACTGGATATTGCGAGTGATATTACTGAACTCGTTCTTGATTCCTCTTTAGATGAGGGTGTCCTCAAGGAAATACCGGTGGTTGGTTGGGGGATAAAATTGTGGGGTGCGGCATCAACTGTAAAAGAACGTATTTTTCTCAATAAAGTCGCGAAGTTTCTTCAAGCCAGTGCGGCTATTAGCGAAAGCGGATAGGGAGGAATTTACTCAGCAGCTTGCATCAGACCCATCATTTTTGCGAAAAGTCGGTGAAAATTTAATTCTCCTATTGGACCGACACGATAATATGGACAAACCTCATCTACTTGGTAAGGTGTTTTCCGGTTACCTGAGGAAAGAGATTGGATACGAGGCTTTTTTGCGGCTCGCCGCGGTTATCGACCGGACATTCATCGGAGACCTGAAGAACCTAGAATTCCACTACCAAAAAATACAGTCGTACGATCCTAAGTTGCGCGAACCTTTTAGCGCGTTCCTGGACAACGATACCACTCAAATACTTTATAACGCTGGACTTGTACGCTCCGAAGGCCTTGCTGAAAACATCTATCACGTAAACGACCTTGGAGCAGAATTCATACGTTTAATTAAGTATTAACCCTCTGCACCTACAACGAATTACGCCTTGAACTGGAACATTTATTTAATCAACCGCTGATCCCTAGGATCTCTAGTAGGTAAGTTCAACAAAGATACGAATTGGACGGTAAAACGCCCACCGATTTTCTATACCGCCATTTATACAGGGAAAATAATGGACGAGGGGGATTTGATGTTAATCCGCGCCCAAGTATTGCACGACTTGGGTGAGTTGGCGCCGGATTACTACGAGTGGGCCGTTGGCAAGATAGGCCAAGGTCGGGCAGATTGGATGCTGGGAAGAATGCTTGCCAAGAAAAAGTCTTCAATGACTCACCGTCAAGCATTAGCTTGCCAAGTATTGCTGATGGTCGGTTTGTACCGCGTGACCGCTGATGCATTAGCTGAAAGAAATGAGTCGAGAGCCTCAAGACAAAGCCTGCCAGAGGAAAGGGCAGGTGAAGAAGCTGAATTTAGAAAATTGACTAATAACGCCCTTTTTTTTGAATATCAGCTACGGGAATATTTGACGCTATATGCAGCGCAGCTTCCAAAAAATAAAGGACGCTCCCTTACGTCACTTATCGTAATTGAGGGCTACGAACCAGGTTCTATCGCTTTGGGCGGATCAAACCATGTTCCAGTTACGGCTCCCGCAGCGGACCCCGTTGAGTCACGCCTTGCTGAGCTGTTTGATCCGTTATCGAGAGCAGGAATAGCAGCGTTGTTTAATATGATCGACAAAGAAACATGGAGGGCATATTTCGAAAGAGCCGCTCGAAATGGACTAATCTACGCTAGGCAACTAGGTCCGACGGCGATTTGCTATAACCCTTTTCATGTGGGGGAATGGCTGATCAAACACAACGCGGATTGCACACAGAGCCAAATCGATCGGAAATTAGCAAATAACCTTCCACGGCGCAGTAAGGGCATGAAAGCGCTCTTTACTGGAGAGGTTGATTGAAGACCTCCGGACGGGAATGTATTGCTGTGACAACAACAATATTGACCGAGGAATAATTTGTAGTAGTCGAGATTTCAACTGACAAGTAATGTTAGATTGACGTCACCGTTATTGATACAGAACGGACCACCATCTTCTGCAATGCCGATGCTCAAGAAAAGCTCACCCTCAGTCTAACGGCATAGCACCCCACGTGATCTCACTGCTTGCGCGTATGGATCGCAGGCTCGCTCGTACAGGCGGAAGCTCTTCTTCCCTGCCACTTTTTCTATACAGTGCTGCCATATTTTTAAGGCTCAAGGCCACATCGGATGATCAGGGCCGAGCGGCAGCCGTATTTAATTCACCCGATGTTTTCGCCATTTGTCGCCCCCTCTGCTTATTTTCTAAGCAAATTTCCGCCACGTTTCCGCCAAAACCCGCCGCTTTACGCCATTTTTGAAATCTCAATGCGAGCGACGGAAACTGCCTCTATTCCCAAGCGACACCTTGAGCTTGCTTGGTAATCTATAGGAGGCATTGTGAAAGACCAACTGAAAGAATTATGTCCCGCTATCGGTGTTCCCGTACAACGGTCGCTAACAAAGAAGGCTTCCTCTGCGCGGGAGCCCAGCGATTTTGATACTGGCAGTCCTCAGAACACTTTGAACAAAGGAATGGAAGTAACAAACATCCTCGTTCCCCCGGCCTACGATGCAGTTTACCGGATGGGCAGAGTGATCCAACTCACCGGCCTGTCGCGTTCTTCCATTTACAGACTCGAAGCTCTCGGCTTATTTCCAGCCAGGATCAAACTAGCTGCGTCAGCAAGTGGCTGGCGCAGTAAAGACGTGCATAGCTGGATTTCCAATCGCCCTCTCGCTGCTGCAACAAGGGGGATGAAATGAGAACATCTTTATACGTACCCCATCTGCTGCGCTTCACGCCTCCAGTTGCGAGACGATTTGGAATCCAGATTTACCCTGTTTTTAGCCTGTTCACAGAAATCCCAGCCGACAGGAGGATTTGCCGTGCATAACTTTATCCAAGTGCCGGAAGGCACAACGCTCCTGGACCTGCTGGGGGCAAAGCGCGAACTGCCTTCAATAGGCAAAAAGTCTCACATTTGCGCATCATGTTTTAAACCATTCAACGCCTCGCGCCGGATAGCTGGGCATTTAAGAACTACTTCGGCTGAGCTGTTTATACCTGTCATCTTCATCTATCCGCTATGTCGAGGGTGCGCAGAACAACTGAAACAAGGCGGGAAAAAGGAGGACGCAGTCCTCGCCGCTGTGGAGAAATTCATAAACGGCGAGGTATCGCAATGAGCCCATTCTTACCCCCTGCCCTGATCGAGTTCATGCACCAGCACGGATATCGGCCGAACCCGCTGAAATCAAGTGGAAGCGGATTCCTCCGCTTTCCCGTCGGCAAGGAGGCGAACGGCAATATGAGCGGTTACGTCAAACTCTTTCCCGAGAGTGAAGGAGCGGTCGTCGGTGACTTTAAATCCGGGACGCAACTCATCTGGAGCGCCAGAGATGTAAAAACGCTTCTGCCGGCAGAGCGAACCGCTCACGAGCTTGCATTAAAGAAGGTCCGTGAGGAGCTAAAGGAAGAGCGCTGCCGACTGCATGCAGCTGCGGCAGTCAAGGCGGCCGAAATCTACGCAGGTACAAATAGTGCCAAAGCCGATCACCCGTACCTGGTCAGGAAATGCATCAATCCGTGCGGCGCGATCAGGCAATCGGGAAGCCAGCTGCGCCTTCCCGTATACGTCGAGGACAAGCTTACAAGCCTTCAATTCATCGAAGAGGATGGGACCAAACGGTTCCTCACCAACGGCGAAATCAAAGGCGGCTGCTGCGTTCTGGGTACGCCTGGAGAGGTCATCTGTATCGCCGAAGGGTACGCCACTGGTTGCAGCATATGTGAGGCTACGGGCCATGCGGTAGCAGTGGCTTTCAATGCGGGCAACCTCATGCACGTGGCCCAAGCCATGCGTCAACGGTACAAGCGAGCCACCCTCATCCTCTGTGCCGACAATGACCAGTGGACGGAAGGCAACCCCGGCCTGACCAAGGCAACGGAGGCTGCCATAGCAGTCGATGCATTGCTAGCTGTGCCGGACTTCTCAGGGTGTGATATGAGCGGCAGGCCGACCGACTTCAATGATCTGCATGTGCTGGCGGGAAAGGAGGCAGTAAGCAAGGCCATCTCTACAGCCGGAAAAGTCGATGTCGGACGGGCTGATTCACATGTCGAGCTCCTCCAACATCTGGAGGCAGATCCGACGCTCGAACCATTTAACAACGCAATCGTTATAGATGAACAACAACCTGATCTCCAGTCCGGCACTGCTGCGGAAGCGGCAGCCAAATCTGTGACATCGGAGACAGGAATGCCAATGGAGGAAAAAGATATGGTAATGCAAGTCAAGGGAAACAACCTGAACCCTGCCAAACAGGAGGACGCGTCTGCCACCGAGGACTCTGGTCCCCTGGCCCCTCCTAACATGCCCGATGCAGGTTTTCCCCCGCTCATGCGTGACATCGTCGAGGCTGCATGCGACAGCAGCGAAGCTCATCCGGTCGCAGTGGCGGCAAATGAGCTGGCCTACTTCAGCGCAATGATCGGGCGAGGGATCTATCAGCGTATTGGAGATGTCGTGATCCACTGCCGGCCCTTTCCGCTTATCGTCGGCAAGAGCGGAAAGGCACGCAAGGGGACGTCAGAATCCACAGTACGCAAGATCTTCAAGCGAGCTGATGCGATCCTTTGCAAGCGAAGAGGTGTTAAAGAAGGTCTGCGCTGCCATACTGGCGGCCTCTCCACAGGTGAGGGCATTGCCTGGGCCATTCGCGATCCAGTCGAACCCGACGAAAAAAACAGGGGTAGCGACCCGGGTGTAACAGACAAGCGATTGCTGGCCATCGAGAGTGAATTTGACAATGTTCTTTCGCAGTTGCGGCGCGACAGCAACACCTTGTCGGCCGCTATCCGCAATCTCTTTGATGGCCGCGACCTTGAGCCGCTCACCAAAACCAGCCCCACACGGGCAACCCGGCCTCACGTGTGCATACTTGGTCACATCACCGGGCATGAACTGCGCGAAAAAGCGACTGCAAACGATGTCGCAAACGGGCTGTTGAATCGTTTCCTCATGCTCTATGTTTCCCGGCCCAAGCTCGTCGCTTTGCCTCGTCCTACTCCGGAGGCGAGGATTGAGGAGCTGGCGCAGCAGGTAGCGGATGCAATCATGGCTGTCACCGAAGGCAAATTGTGGGCTGATAATATGTATGAGAGTACCTTCAGCGATCCTGCCCGTGACTTGTGGGTCGAACACTACCCGGCCATCACACGCGACCGCGAGGGCAAGGCAGGAAGCCTGCTTGCGAGATCGGAAATGTATGCGCGGATGCTTGCGATGGCCTTTGCTGCAATGGACGGGCGGCTCATTATTGAGCCAAAAGATCTCCGTGCCGCTTTTGCCTGGGTGGAATACTGGAGCTCAAGCGTAAGCTACATCTTCAATTGTGGAGATGATGATGGTGCACTCGACCCCGAAGCTGCCAAGGTATTCGAGATCATCAAGGTCGAACCCGGTATCACGCTCAGCGAGTTGCAGCAACGCTGGAACAACAAGTCTACGAAAAAGGTGACGAACGCGTTGAAGGTATTGCTCGATCTGGCTCCGCCACTGATCGAAGAGCGCAAGCGGGAAACCGCTGGGCGGCCGGCCCGTACCTATTTCGTCTATGGGAAATAAGTAAGATAAGGTAGAAAAGCTTATCCATGCGGTCTGCAGCACGATTTAAGGGGTGGAAAAGGGTGAGAAAAGGATGAGAGGCAGGATCACAACAGATGGAGGTTTTTCCTCATCCCCTGCTTAATTTACCTTTTCTCACCCTTAGCAATATGGCTGAAACCCAGTAGCCATGCCTTTCTTGCCTTATTTACCTTTTCTCGCCGTATACATATAAACCTACGCTGGAAGAATGATGACCACAGCTCCTGTGATGGGGGTGCGCGGGTCAAAACTCAATGACTTTTGAGGTGGAACCCGATTGCTTAGTGAAAAAATCGGGTGCGCGAAATTGGCAGAGGGGGGGTAGGAGGGGCAGTGCGCGTTTAGAGCCGAAATCGATTTATATACTCTGTTTGCCACGGCTCTCCGCTCGCCCAATAGGCTCGTAGTTCTCCGTCTCCTTAGGGATTGACTCCACAATAAATCTTGCTCGTTCAAAGAGCTCGTCGAACGTGATGATCTCAGGCGACATTGTGTTGCGTCTAAAGAGTTCAAAGGACGAGTATTTCTCTTCGTTGATGCCATGCTCTGTTTGAAATTCAGATAGCGAGCCCACGACGATGAAGCACTTCGGCTGATAAAGGAAGAGCTGTTCGCCTGTTGGTGCTCCGCTTGAGTCTGTGATCTCTGTCCTTGATCGGATATTGGCTAACGAGACCTGTACCGACCGTTGTACCTGCCCGATGCCACCTGCGAGTTCGTCAGATATCTGCCAGCACTCTTTTCTGTATGGCGACGAGATCTGCTTTAAAAGATGAGTTGCGTGCGTCTTGATCTCGCCAAAGGATAAGGCGCCAATGAGTCCTTGTGTCTTGAGTAAGGCATCGACACGCTTGCCAGAGCCGGTTAGATCGTGGCCCTTGACTACCTGTTCGAGCTTCTCGTTGTCCAGTGGGGAGTTTAGGAAATAGTTCAGTCCGTAGCCGAATATCCAGGTGTTCTGTTCAAAGAACCGTTGCCAGACGTCTTCGTTTCTCTTTCCTTGCCCTAGCTCAGGCTTGCGTTTTAAGAAGTGGGAGTCGTCGAAGAGCAAAGACTCGAACTCCGCAACCTGTTTGCGGCGGTGACCAAGGACGGCAACATCCCGGGCAGTTATCTGATGGCGGGTCAATTCTTCAAAAAGTTGAGGTTGTTGGCTCAGAAGACGCAGCGCTTGTTCCTTTGTAAGGACTAGGCTCTCGACAAATTTGTCGTCAAGCTTCGTGCTGTGTTCGTCCTTGATAGGCAAAAATTCAATGTTCCTGAGGAAATTGTAGAGTGATGAGATTTCGTCACCTATGAAGGTGAAGTAGCATTTATGAGGTGAACCCCCCTCGACCGTATACTTTTGAATCTGTAGAGTTGCGACATCGCGCGTGTCTTCGTAGAACGTCGCTTTGATCTCCTGCCTCTGACCCTCCGTAATGCGAAGTGACACTTGCTTTCCGTCGCGAAAGAACTGGTGTGATTCAGCACAGCCGATGATTTTAGATACGATACGAAATGGACGTTCAAACTCCTCAACTTCGCCATCTGTTGTCTTTCGGTATGACTTCTGGCTTAACGACCGGCTGAGGTACACTCGGTCATCGCGCTTGTTTCGGAAGTATTCGTAGTCGTCTGTCATTCGCGTTCTCTAGCCGGTATCAATATCCAGGAGACTTCGCCAATATTCTGCAAATGTCGCGCCTGAATAACGCGTCCACTAGACCGTAAAAATCAAATTGGAATGGTGGACCATAGTTATTCAGCAGTTTGGCTTAGGTAGAAGCCCGATGGTACGCGACTTCATCGCACAGGGTCCGTGACGTTGGCGAAAAAGCGCGTAGCCATTGTTTTATCTGTTGTTCGAGGTTGCGGTGTCGAAATAACCAGACGGTGACGAGGCGGTGCATCAATCCCCAAAACGGATAGCAGCGTCCCTCGGGGGCTAAGAAATTAGCGCAGCAATTTTTGCATAGAACTCGCCTCCAGATTGTCAGCGTCGCGTCCGTAGTAGCTTCTCTATTGTGGTGGGCGCAAAGCCCAATTACGTTCTCTACCTTATCGGGCACTCTTTTCCGAGAGCAATGACGTGATGCGTCTCTAGATAGAGACGTCCACCCGCCAACTCGAATCCCGTTGCCCCAAAATACCCGTAACCACCTCTTGCCCGTCTAAGCTCTGTCGAACTTCGTCATCCCGTCGGTACCCACCACCTACTCCCTTCACACGGTCAGGTCGTTCCACGCCGGGTGGAGACAACCCGACGTCATCGATCGCACTGAAAAAAATCTTCTATCTTTCCTCTTGTACCATTAAACACTCCAGCGACGGACACTTTACCTTGAACCTAGGCTACCAAGCCGGCGCGCGTGCAATGTTACTCTGCAGTAACACGGCCGGTCAAAGAATCTAGGATTAGAACAAGTCCCCGGTTTTAACGCGTTTTTAGTTGAGTGAAAATAGCGTACGTCCCTGGTACTGGAACCGCAACGAAATACTTTTGAGTCGGATTTAATTACACAGAATGCAACAGTCACAAAAATTGCTCTTGATTTCTGATCAGTATCAGCTAATTTTAATCTACGCGCTTCCACCCAAGAATTGTAAGACCTATAAACCAGGCCTGACGAATGTTAATTTTCGTGGATCACACCGAGCGAAGAATACGAAAAAATAAAAGCTCGAGGGCAATATATTCATGAGCTCGAAAGGCGCCGACTGGGTTTCACTTATCGAAGCGAGCTACAATCTGGAAGGGTCCGATTCCACCTGGCTAAAACGGGTTCTTGATCGAGCTTCACCTCTCCTCGGCCGTGGCAATGAGCCCGTTGGCTGGACATTCAACTGCACTCCTACTTCTTTCTCCCTTGGCAGTTTTTCCGAGGGAACTTCCAAGGCATTAGTTTATGCTGCACGCATGTCACATGCACTGTCGACGGAAAAATCGCTAGATTTGACTTATCGTACGGGGGTTGTCATTGCGACCGCCAGCGAACTCGTGTTTCCCCGGTTGCCGGACATGCACAAGATGTTCATGAAACTGCTCAGAGGCCGGGTACAGGACCTGCTGGTCATCAATTGTCAGTCGGGCGAAGGGAGTGGTGTATCCGTTGGAATGCTGCTTAAGGAAACGTCGAGAGCGACCGAAGAAGAAAGACGGCGTTGGCCCCGGATCGCCGCGCATGTGGGAGCGGCGATCCGGTTGCGCACTAAGGCTGCCGCTCTGTCCGTCGATTCACCCGAAGTCGAGGCGGTACTCGATTCTGGCGGCAGACTGCATGATGCTCGCGGACCTGCTAAGGACAATGACGCCAGAGAGAATCTACGTGAAACTGTTCGCCGTATTGAGCGGTCGCGGACTCTTGACGGACGATCGGAAGTGGATGAAGCATTAGGGAACTGGGAAGGCTTGGTTAGCGGGCGCTGGTCGATGCTCGACCGTTTCGATAGCGACGGACGCCGTTTTGTCGTAGCCGTCAAAAACGATCCAACTCATCCTGATCCGCGTGGCTTGACGATACGTGAGCGGCAAGTCGCCGAGTATGTGGGGCTGGGGTATGCCTCGAAGGAAATAGCGTATACGCTGGGACTTTCAGACTCGGCCATCACCAATTGCACTGCCCGTGCACAGGATAAGCTGGGCATGGCTTCCCGCGCCGAACTGGTCGCATTCTTCGCGCCGAGCGGACTGAGGCGCAAGCTGGCCGAGACCTCGGTTGCTGGAGAACAACTGCTCATAGGTAACTATCCCCTGGTCAATACCCGTCATATCGCCAACCTGTCCGAGACCGAGCGCGAAGTGGCCGCGCTCATGATTGCCGGATCCACTAATGCCGATATCGCAAACCGAAGGGGAACGAGCGAACATACGGTCGCTAACCAGGTGCAATCCATTTTTCGTAAGCTGGGTGTCCGCTCCCGTAGCGAACTCGTGGTACGGCTGCAGGCTGCAGGCAACGGGTTGATGTTCCAATCAATGTCGTCGACATATTAAATTATGTGGACGATGTGTGAAATTAACTATTGTTGGATGCTGTTTATCGCAATAATCTGATCGCTAATTAACCGGTTTTCAGAAAAAACAGCCCGCGGAATTCGGTTCAGGATTTGTTGTATCAAATCTATGACATACCCAAGCAGTTCTCATGGGAGATTTGAGTGGAATATCAAACCGACAAAAATACCCCCAAGGGGAAAGAAGCTCAGGATGATAAGTTCTCGCTTTCCGCTCCGCAGATAAGCCTGCCCAAGGGCGGCGGCGCCATCCGTGGCATGGGCGAGAAATTCGCCGCCAACCCGGTGACGGGCACCGGCTCCATGTCGGTTCCCATAGCAACCAGCCCGGGGCGCAATGGCTTCGGCCCGCAGTTATCGCTCTCCTACGACTCGGGGGCCGGCAACGGACCTTTCGGTTTCGGCTGGAATCTTTCGCTGCCTTCGATCACCCGCAAGACTGACAAAGGTTTACCGCAGTATTTCGATGCCGAAGAGTCGGATGTTTTCATTCTCTCGGGTGCAGAAGACCTGGTGCCGATATTCAAGAAGGCTGGCGAGGAGCCTGAAGAGTGGGAATTGGATGAGAACGGCAACCACAAGTTCGATGAGTTTCTGCATGAGGGCTACCGTGTTCGCCGATACCGGCCCCGCGTCGAAGGCTTGTTTGCCCGCATCGAGAGATGGACGAACAACTTAGACCCGACAGACGTTCATTGGCGCTCGATTTCAAAGGACAATATTCTCACACTCTATGGTAAGGACAGCAATTCGCGCATCTGTGATCCGACCGATTTCCGGAAAATTTTCAGCTGGCTGATCTGCGAAACGCGCGACGACAAGGGTAATGCCATCCTGTATGAATACAAGGCCGAAGACGGGACGGGTGTCGGCTCGTCTCAAGCCAACGAGCGAAACCGTGAGCGTACGGCTAATCGCTACATCAAATACATTCGCTACGGTAATCAAAGGCCATTGCTGGATGCAGGCCGGCGCCCGCGCTTCCTGTCTCCCGAGCAAATCGGCCAAACCAGATGGCTATTCGAAGTCGTCTTCGACTATGGCGAGGACCATTACCGCATTCTCCCGCTTGATGCCTCGCTTCCGGTAGCCGCTCAACACCCGAGCGCTGAAGCTGCGGCGGAACCAGAAAGCCAACCCTGGGCAGTGCGGCCAGATCCGTTTTCCAGTTACCGTGCCGGCTTTGAGCTTCGCACCTACCGCCGCTGCCACCGCGTGCTAATGTTCCATAATTTTGCTGAGCTGGTCGTTCAGCCGTATCTCGTGCGGTCCACCGAGTTCGAGTATGCCGATCTAGATTATTCCGCCAATCCATCAGTCGAAACCGAACTCGACCACGACGGTAGCACGCGCTTTGCCTCCTTCATCCAGAACGTAGCCCAATCTGGGTACCTCATCGACGCTGCCGCGCCGGAAAATAGCGAGCCTACGGAGGATAGATACAGAAAGCATACCTACCTCAAGAAATCGCTGCCACCGCTACTATTCACATACAGCAAGGCAATCATTCAAGATGATATTCGCGAACTGGACGCAGCAAGCCTGGAGAACCTGCCTATCGGACTGGATGGCAGCACGTATCAGTGGGTGGATCTGGATGGCGAAGGCGTCGCCGGCATTCTCACCGAACAGGCGAATACCTGGTTCTACAAGCCCAATCTGGGCGAAGGGAAATTCGGACCCATGCAGCAAGTGTCACGCCAGCCCTCACTGGCGGCACTGAGCGGCGGACGCCAGCAATTGCTCGATCTGGCGGGAGACGGCCAGCTTGATCTGGTGGAATTCAGCGGGCCTACGCCAGGGTTTTATGAACGCACATTTGATGAAGACTGGGAGCCCTTTTTATCATTCAAAGCGCTGCCCAACGTACCATGGGACGAGCCCAATCTGCGTTTTCTCGACCTCAATGGCGACGGCCATGCCGATGTGCTTATCAGCGAGCATCAGGTTTTCACCTGGTATCCGTCAATGGCCGAAGAAGGTTTCGGTCCGGCGCGGCAAGTCTCACAGCCATTGGATGAAGAGGATGGCCCCCGGTTGGTTTTCGCTGACGGCACGCAATCCATTTATCTCGCGGATATGTGCGGGGACGGACTTACCGCGCTGGTGCGCATCCGCAATGGCGAGGTCTGCTATTGGCCCAATCTGGGTTATGGACGGTTCGGCGCTAAAGTGACCATGGATAACGCGCCATGGTTCGACAATCCCGACCAGTTCAGCCAGCAGCGCATTCGCTTGGCCGATATCGACGGCTCCGGCGCCACCGATATCATCTACCTGCACCGGGATGGCGTACGTCTCTACTTCAATCAATCCGGCAACCGCTGGAGCGCGCCCCGTGCCCTGCGCCAATTTCCTGCGGTCGATAATCTTTCCTCCGTGATGACTGCTGACCTGTTGGGCAACGGTACCGCCTGCCTGGTGTGGTCGTCACCCTTGCCCGGAAGCGTAGCCCAGCCGTTACGTTATATCGACTTGATGGGCGGAAAAAGGCCTGATCTACCCGACCTGATGCGCGGGCAAAAGCCTCACTTGCTAATTACAGTAGAAAACAACCTGGGTGCAAAAACGGAAATTCATTATGCCGCATCCACTAAGTTCTACCTTGCGGATAAGGCGGCAGGCACACCCTGGATCACCAAGCTACCTTTTCCCGTCCACGTCGTCGAAAAAGTGGTCGTCAGGGAGAAATGGCGGGGAACCGCCTTTGTCACTCGCTATAGCTACCATCATGGGTATTTCGATGGAGCAGAGCGGGAGTTCAGGGGCTTTGGACGGGTAGAGCAGGAGGATGTGGAAAATTACGGGGAATTCATCGGGGGCAACATCAACAGCCCCTACATAACCAATGATCGCATGCTTTACCAACCCCCGGTCAAGACCGTAACCTGGTTTCACACGGGAGCCTTCCTGAGCCGTGAGCGCATTCTCAACCAGCTCCAGCAGGAGTATTTCCCGCAACCCGATGTTTTTCTCGAAAACGCCTTGCGTGCGCCTGACCTCGCAGCACTGGATCTATCAACAGAAGAGTGGCGCGAAGCGCTGCGCGCCTGCAAGGGGATGATGCTTCGGCAGGAAATTTACGAGCTGGAGGTGGATGCGCTGGAGGATGGCGAAGAAAAACGCGTTAAGCTGTTCTCCACCGCTTATCACAACTGCCATATCCAACGGTTGCAACCCCGTGCCCAAAACCGCCATGCCGTCTTTCTCGTCACCGAAAGCGAAGCAATAGCGTATCACTACGAGCTCGATTTGCGCGATGAGGTGCCCCGGCCCTTGCAACCAGACCCCCGCATCGCGCATGCATTGAACCTCCGTACAGACAAGTACGGCAATGTGCTGGAATCGGTGGCTGTCGCCTATAGACGTCTGGGCCAGCATAACGAAACCGGTGTAGCACCGCTGCCGGACGGCACTCTGGAGCTGATCGCGAAAGTACAGGACGAGCAGCATCTGGCTTACACCGAGAATCGGTTTACCGATGACATAAGTGATTTCCTTGGCCCGGATAATTTCCGGCTGCCCCTGCCTTGCGAAGTCAAGACCTATGAACTCACCGGCATTAGGCCGGAGAGAGGGTTTTACTATTCATTAGCAGAGTTGCGGGAAGCAAACATAAAGAACGCCGAGAACGCCGTCACTGAGGATGCCGTCATTGAGATCCTCTACCATCAGCTTGCCAATGACGCCACGCCACAGAAACGTTGCGTTGAGCATGTGCGAGTCCTTTATTTCAACAACGCGCTGGACGCGGCATTGGCCTTAGGCGAACTTGGCGCATTAGGCCTGCCGTATGAAACCTACAAACTGGCGCTCACCAATGATTTGCTGGAAGCCATCCTGGGCGAAAAACTGCAAGAGTTGCCGCTGGAAGCGGGAGAAACAGACCGAGACAGGGTGCTTGACCGGATTTTGCAAGAGGGCGGCTATCATCAATTCACGGGTGAGACTGATAAGTGGTGGATCCGCTCCGGCATTGCGGGGTTTGATGACAACACTGCGGCAACTTTTTATACACCCAACCGTTATACCGATCCTTTCGGTAATACCACCGAGCTGACCTACGATAGCGATTACCATCTATATATCCAGAGCAGCAAGGATCCGATAGAAAATGTAACCGAAATTGATGCATTTGACTTCCGCGTCCTGGCACCCAGCCTGATGCGGGATATCAATGACAATCTGTCCGAGACTACCTTCGATATTCTCGGGCTGCCTGCCGCCATGGCGCTCAAAGGCAAAGGTAGCCAGAGCGATAATCTGGAGAATGTTTCCGCCGACCCGGACACCGGCACACTCATCCAATTCTTTACTGGTGGCTACGATAACGAAGGCGAAGCGGATGCCCGCGCGCTTCTGGGTAACGCCACTGCGCGCCACGTTTATTACTTTGGCGAACAATTTACGGATGGGCGTCTCACCTACGGCAGCCATCCTGCCTGTGCTGCAGGACTCAGGCGCGAAACACACTTTGCGGCCCCAGGCGGCGCCAACAGCGGACTGCAGACAGTTTTTGAGTATAGCGACGGCACCGGGCAGTTATTAATGGCAAAGGTCAAAGCCGAAGGCGGGCCTATTCCGAGATTCGCGCCGGACCCCTCCTTGCGCTGGATTACCAGCGGAAAAATGATCCTCAACAATAAGGGAAAATCTGTAAAGCAATACGAGCCGTACTTCAGCGGACATCACCGGTGGGACAACGAAGAAGCTTCACAGGCCGTTGGCGTCACGCCCATCCTGTATTACGACGCCGCAGGCCGCCTCATTCGCACTGAAGCGCCGGACGGCAGCTACAGTCGGGTGGAATTCACGCCCTGGCATGTTTACACGTATGATCAGAATGACACGGTACTTGAAGGGGGCAATGCCTGGTACGCGGCGCAAGATCCGCTCGATCCGACAAGTCCATTGCCCACTAATGTAACTGGTCAGTTGCTGGTCACACCGCAACAGCGTGCTGCCTGGTTGGCGGCGCAACATGCCGGCACGCCCGCTGCTGTTTTCCTGGATAGCTTAGGTCGGGAGGTGATCAGTGTCGCTCATAACCGGTATCAGGATGGTGACGGTGTGAGTCGTGACGAAAGATATGCCACCTATACCCATCTCGATGCCGAAGGCAAGCCGTTGTGGATACGAGATGCACGCGGCAATAGGGTCATGGAATATATCAAGCGCAACGCATCCGGTACGGGGTCGGAATATTTCCCCGCCTACGACATCGCAGGCAATTTACTGTTCCAGCACAGTATGGATGGCGGCGACCGCTGGATGCTAATGGATGCCACCGGGCAGCCGCATTACGCGTGGGACAGGAATGAGCGCATAGTCGAAGAGAGTCGGTTGCAGGAAGAAAGCCGTCTCTACCACACGGTCTACGACCCACTGCGCCGTCCCTTGGAACAGCGCTTGCGGATAAACAGAGAAACATGGCTTGTGACCGAACGATTTGTCTATGGTGAAAGCGTTTCAGAATCCGAGGCAGAAGCAAAGGCACGTAATCGGCGCGGACAGGTTTACCAGCACTACGACCCCAGCGGCTTGATCACGAATGAATTCTTTGACTTCAAAGGGAACCTGCTCGAAGTGACGCGACAGTTCGGCAGCGCCTATGCCGCTTCTATCATTCATTGGCCGGAAGATCCGCCACCGGCTGCGTTTGAGCACGAGACCTTCACCCAGCGCACCCAGTACGATGCGCTCAGCCGAATGACAGAACTGCAGAACTGGCATCGTGAAGGCCGGCCATCGGCGCTATACGAGCCGCAGTATAACGCGCGCGGGCTGTTGCAAAGCGAAGCCCTCACCGTGCAACGGAGAGTTATCCAAAACGCGGTTCTCAACATTGAATACGATGCCAAAGGTCAGCGTACCCGTATCCAGTACGGCAATGGCACGAGCACCCGTTATCATTATGACCCACTGACATTCCGCCTGATTCAGTTGCGCGCAACGCGCACGAGTCCGGGAGAAACACTGCCGATGCTCCCCAGTGGTCTGAACGACGAGAATGTGTTTCAAAACCTTTACTATGCCTATGACCCCTCCGGCAATATCACCGAAATTCACGATGATGCTTACCAGCCGGTATTCTTTCGCAACCAGGAAGTTGGGCCGAGCAGCCGCTATACCTACGACGCACTCTACCGGCTGATCGAAGCCACCGGACGTGAAAATTATCATGCAGATGGTCCGCCGCTGCAACGTCCGCCTGTACCTGCATCGGTGAATTTCTGGTTAGATGGCAACGTATTGCGCCACTACACCCAGCGCTACCATTACGACAGCGTGGGCAACATTCTGCAAATGCGCCATACCGCCGATCGTGGCAACTGGACGCGCAACTACCAGTACCACCTGCACAGCAACCGCCTGCTCGCCACACAAAACGGCAGCAGTCTGGTTTATGCACCTTACGTGGCAGCGGATGAAGCCACTCTCAGTGAGCAGTACAGCTACGATACCCACGGTAGCATGCGCCACCTGGCTAATGTGCCGGACGAATTTCGTCTGCGCTGGGATACGCGCGACATGATCCATACACTCGATCTGGGCGGCGGGGGCTGGGCCTATTACGAGTACGACAGCAACCAGCAGCGTACGCGCAAGCGCGTCGAGCGCAACAATGGCGGCCACACGGTGGAAGAGCGCTTTTATCTCGGCGGCATGGAATGGTACCGGCGCTGGCACGATGGCGGCTTGGTGGAAGAGATCGAAACGCATCATCTGTTCGTGGACGATCAGCGCGTGTTGATCATAGAGGATGTTATTGAAACGGATGCTGGCTTGCCAAAGACAGTATTGGATCGCTATCAGTACAGCAACCACCTCGGTTCGGTAGGGCTGGAGCTGGATGGCGCAGCACAGATTATTTCGTATGAGGAATACCATCCCTATGGGACGACGGCGTATCAGGCACGCGGACGGCGTGTGCAGGCTATCGCCAAGCGCTATCGCTATACCGGGATGGAGCGGGATGAGGAGAGCGGGTTGAGTTACCACAAGGCGAGGTATTATTTACCTTGGTTGGGAACGTGGGCGAGTTGCGATCCGATAGGGGTTGGAGATGGTCTCAATTTATATTGCTACTCAGCTCAAAATCCCATATCCAACAGTGATCCAAATGGACAACAAGCTCGAAGGTGGCAACGTCTCGATCCTGCAGATGTAGTCCAGGGAGAATCCTGGGAAAGTGGTGCCCCAGGAGCGGCACTTGGGACAATAATCGCAAACTGGTTGTTTGGCGATATGCCTCCTAATGCTCATGATTTTAGCGTGTTTGCTCGTGCTGCTGCAGATAGACAAATGGATAGAGCAGCATCACGAAGCCCAGCTACTCAGGTACCTGATGCAACGCCTCATTCATCAACCTCAACTTCTGTGCAAACTCCAGCCCACGTAGCACAATCTGCTGGTGTGCCTCCACCTCTTCAAAGTCCTGATGTTCCTGCTGCGACTAGATCCCCGAGCGTACCTGCGCATCCGTCAGTTCCAGACACCCAACCTTCAACTCTCCCTCCCCCTTCGCATCATACAAGATTAGATAGTAGATCTTCTCGTGATGCTTCCACAGTTCACGACGTTAGCAGCGATAGCGCTGATAGTGGGGGTGGCGGTAGTGGCAGAAGAGGTGAGCACGATGATGTGGAACCACAAGTATTACCACGAGAGCCAGTATCTGCTGAAAGCGCGTCCTCCGAGGCATCAGAGATAATGCAGAGAATAGAGTTGGTTGAACGAATGGGAGCAGTTGTTCGTGATAGTGGCGAGGTAGCAAGGCAAGCAGTAAGGTCAGGTGATCGTTTAACACTGGAGGAGCATCTTTTACCCAGTGAGGTGACCGAGATCCTAAATGGTAGGCCGCGTGCAGCAATGTTAATGGGAAAATTTGTAGAATCGCATGTTCGGCTTAGGTTTGCACTCGATCCCACAATTCAACCTCATGTTGAAGGGGGAGCTCGGTTACCTGCGAGAGGAGCCGTCCGACGCGGAAGAGTTAGAGATGGTGTGGCAGATTTCTTTGGAACGGATGGAGGACTGCTATCGAATGTGGTGATCGAAGTGACGACCATTAGAAGTCAGGCAGAGCACATGCTACGTGGATATATGGAACACGCCCTCGTTCTTACGTATTAGCGAATCACCCTGCGGGGTCCCCTACGTGAAACCGATTTTGCCGGATGGGAGCGGGAAATGATTGAGGAAGGAGTGAATGGCGATTAAGAAGGTGGATGAGGGTAACTGAACAACAACCCATGTACAAAATCGACAAGGCGGCTTAGAAGGGGGCTACCACATAGGGAGATTCAGTATGAAAGCTACTATCATATTCAAGGAGCCGACGAATAAACTCGCCATTCTCAAAGCATTCCTGGATTTCGTCCGGGACATGGACGAGATTCCGCAGCCTGTGCTGGCTCGGGGTTTGTTGTTCGAAGGGCTTAGCGCCAGCGAGGTCGGAGCACTGGAGAAAGCGCTTAAAAGTCTAAAGTATTATGACTATACCGCCAAGGAGGATTTTCTCCGGCTGATGATAGCCGACGGCACGCCCGAATATTTATTCAGACTGACCGGAGCTGACCCTGATTCTCAAAACGACTTTGCAGAGATGTTTTGGAAGCGGGGTTTCACCATTGAAAATCTTTCTTCCGATCAGGGTAGCGATTTCAAGAAGAAGCTTGATGACATCGCTACCGTCACACTTGACTCGGATAGTTCTGATACCTCCCCAGTGGTCACCTATTCGGTCAGCGGCCAAATCCGCAGACCCGACAATACCGCCTTCCTGGGGAGTGATTTGACCGTTCATGTCCTGGATGCGCTCTCCGCTAACAACTTTCTCGAGCTGGGCAGAGCTGCACCCAATCCGAAGGCTAATTATCATTTAAGCTATTCGTGGCAGCCCGACGCCCGGAAAGGTCCGAATCTCGTTGTTCGCGCCGTCACTCCGGAGGGCCGTACAGTCGGGGAAGTGCGGCAATCCGTTGCCCCTGAGTCAGTAACGTTGAATATCACCGTCAAAAATGCCGAGCCGAAGAGCTTCATCCTGACCGCAACCGTCAAGAACAAGGCAACAGGAGAGGTTCTACCTAGCGTACAAGTCGAAGCTGAGTTTCGCACGAGCGAGATAGTGCTGATGACCCAATTGGGCACGACCGATGCAAAAGGCGTTGCCTTGTTGCCTTTCGACGAGGCCCTATTTAGCAAGATTTCAGCGGGCCACCAAGTGGAAGTCACCTTTCACATTCAGCAAGCAGATAAAACCCTCGATACCCATACCACCATTTCAAATCTTCAGTCCAAGAATCAGGAAGTAGAAATTCTGGTAACCGTGCCGGAGGTCGCACCAAACGCGCCGCTGCCAGCTGGCAGCCGCTTCGTAGGGCGCGTATCCGGAACGATTGCGCTCGACTATGGTCCAGCCGCTGCCGCGATCAATGTACGAGTCTATCAGCGCGGCTTCGGCGGCGTTCGCACGCTGCTCGGTGAAGCATCGACTGACGGCGGTGGAACGTACACGTTGTCCTATACCGCTAAGGGAACGCCAAACATTGAAGTCTATGCGGTGGAGCCGAACGGGCAGGAGGTCCAGCTCTCGCGAACCAAGTTTGGCGCGAATGCGGACGAGCGGCTCGACCTCATCGCGCCGGCCGCAGTGCAGCCTGCAGCGTCGGAATTCTCACGATTGCGCGCAGCGGTCAGCCCGCAACTGGGGGGCAAGTTCGACGCACTGAGGGACGCGCTTGAACGCGGCCCACGCCACGACTTCACACTGCTTTCCAACTCGACCGGGTGGGACGCCACCGCGCTGGCGCTCGCTTCCGAGGCCGTGGATGGCGAGGCGCGCACTGGCATTCCTGCAGAGGGTTTCTACGCTCTCGCACGCTCTGGCTTGCCGACAAACACCAACGCGATCGCCCACATTTCGAAGCAGACGGTTGCCAATGCGCTGAGGCAGGCCGCGCAAGCCGGCATCGTCGATGACGCGGTCGTCAGCAAGGGGCTGGAGGCGTTCACCAATTTCGCGGCCGACTACAAGTTCACCACGGGCATCTCGGGCGCGCCGTCGAGCGCGAAAGACTTCGTTGCAAAAGCGCGCATCTCTGACGCTGATCGTGCAGCCTTTGCGAAGGTCGTGCGCGACGACGAGCCTAGGGGCCTCTGGGAACGCGCGAAAAATGCCGGAGTTTCACAGGGTGCAATCGACAAGCTGCAGTTGCAGGGTAAGCTGGCCTACCTGACTTTTAACAATGCAGAGCTGGTCGAGGTTCTGGTGGGAAAGGTCGGCGACAACGTTCTTGCCCTCATCGACCTCGGGTACGGCGACGAAGACACGTGGAAGGTGACAATTCGTGATCTCGCATCAGACGACAATGCGAAGCTCGCCGCTCTGATCCCGTTGTCATTCACCGGCCGCGATCAGGACGAGCGACTCGATGTTTATGCGGCTGAGCTCGCCCGTCGTGTGCGACAGATGGATCCTCACGCCGTCACGGTCCAGAGGATCGCGAGCGGAAAGCTCGCGGGCGTGGCGGAGCGCGACGGCATCGCTGTGTTTCTCCGGAACGCCGTACCCGTGGGGTTCCGTCTCGGCCAGACCCCTCTCAGTACGTTCATCGCGGGGAACGAAGCGGCGGTATGGAACGGCATACCTGCAGAGAAACGCGACGCCGTGCTCGGAAGCGTGAAAACCCTTTCATCGCTATACGCCGCGAGTCCGACGGATGAGGCACTCAGTGCGGTTCTCCAAGCCGGCTTTCGCTCGGCGACTGCGATTGCAAAGGCTGACTTCGCTACTTTCTCGCACCGTGTCGCGCCCTACCTTCCCAAAGGTAGCCGGACGCGCCAGACGTCGGTCAGCCAGTTCGTCTACTGGAAAGCGCAGCAGCAGTCTGCGACGGTCTTCAACGTCTTCGACGGATTGAAGCGGATGGCGACGCCGTCATACGCGCCGGGCTCCACGCCCGAAGATGTGCAGCGTCGCAGCGATCAACAGGCTGTCGCGCGCCAGAAACTCAGTGGGATGTTTCCAACGCTCGAGACGCTTTTCGGGTCGGCAGACTACTGCGAGTGCTCGACGTGTCGATCAGTGCTCAGCCCCGCGGCCTATCTGGTCGACATTTTGCATTTCATCGATCCGAATGAAGAGGACTGGGCGACTGCGAAGGGATCGTATGAAGCACGCACGGGGGCCTCCTACACGAAGAGCAAGCCGTTTGACGCACTGAACCGCCGCCGTCCCGACATAAAGAACATCGCGCTGACTTGCGAGAACACGAACACAGCGCTTCCGTACATCGATGTGGTCAACGAAGTACTCGAACAACTGTTGGTTGCTGACGGTGTGGACGTGCCGGATCTGTACGCCTACGACGTCGGTGACGCTTCGAGCGCCGATCTCATCGCCGAGCCCCAGAATATTCTGTGGAGCGCGTATGTGGGTGAATCCGGATTCAAGGGGCTGCGCGATCGGGTTTATCCGCTCGCGCTGCCGTTCGATCTTCCGCTCGAAACCGTACGTACCTTTCTGAGGCAGCTTGATCTGCCGCTTTGGCGGTTGCGGCAGTGCATCGCACGCCCGACCACACTTTTGGCCACCCGCAATGATCGTACCGATGGCTGGACTGATGTGTGGTTCGAGCGGCTCGGGCTCTCACCTGGGGACGTCGCGGCGATTATGGGCTCCGATGACTGGTTTGCGCTGTACGGATTCGGCAGCGAGGACGAAGCGCTGAAGACGGAGATGGCGAACAGTGTTTCGCGCCCCGCCGCGTCGAGCTTGCGTAATGCCAAAACACTCTCGCGGCGCCTGGGTGTATCCTACGAGGAACTGGTCGAGATCCTGCGCACGCGCTTCATCAATCCAGAGATCGAGAAACTCATTGCATTAAAGCGCGTCGGCGTCGATCCGAACACTATTGATCGCTACTTCGGCTCGGGGGACCCTCTGAATGAGGCCGACAAGTCCGGGCTCGAGGCAGATCTGCTCGCGCAGGGCCTGCGACCGGCAGACCTCGCCCCACTTCGAACGGAAGCCATGCGCAACGCGACGCTGGTGCTAAGCGCGCCTGCTGCGGGCTGCGATTTTGCTCAGGCGACGCTTGCGTTCGATCTGGCGCCGGCGGCGCCCGATGCTGCCATGGCACTTGTGCTGCTGAAGATGAACGCGTTCGTCCGGCTGCAGAGAAGGCTGAGTTGGGAGATCCACGAGCTCGACCGTGCGCTCATGGCTCTTGTACCCGGGGTCGGAGCGCTCACGATGACGTCGTTTGCAGATGCCATGCGGACCGCACTCATCTATCTCGCGCATGTCGAAGAGCTTCGCGAGCGATTTAACGATCGCGTGTCGCGGGAGGAACTGCTGCTGCTGTGGAGTGATATCCCGACGACAGGCACGGACTGCCTGTATGAGCGCCTCTTCACCAGCGCCGGCGCCATGGGGCGAAATCCCACGTTTGACAAACGCCTCGGTCAAGTGCTTCAGGACGGCACAGCACAGATTAGCGACCACGTGGACGTTGTGCGTCAGGCGCTGCAACTGGCGTACGAGGAAATAGAGCCGATTCTAAAGTCTGCACAGGCGGGGGATCGTTTGCTGTCCATCAGTAATCTTTCGATGCTCGGGCGCTATGGCGTACTTGCTCGCGGACTCGATCTTCCGATCGCCGATCTCTTGTCGCTGCTCAGCCTTTCGGAGCACAAGCCTTTCACTGCGCTGCCGAACATGCCGCTCACAGAACTGGCTCAGGACACGCCATGGGTTCAAGCTCTTGCGTTTGTAGATGAGGTGGCGCTGCTCGGCAAAGCAGGCATCGGTGTTTCGTTCTTGGACAGACAGTGTCGGCATCGCGGTGTCTCGCCGCCGCCCTATGCCGCGAGCGACCCCGCATCGCTTGCGCTCGCTTTGTTGCCGGCTGCTGATCAGGCGGCATCGGAGAAGCTTTCGGCGTTGATCGTGCAAACGCTGGCTGGACAGCTGTCCGCGCCCGTTCCGCTTGTGGAGGCGCTGGTCAGCAAGGTTCTGAAAGACGCTGGCGGCAAATTCATCAAGGAAAGTGGCTTCTCTGACCCTGAGCACACTGTCTACTCATTGCGCAAGCTGCGCAAAGCGCTTGATCTCATTCAATCGTTGGAGGTCACGGCTGCGGAACTGGATTACCTGATGAATGTACCGGGGGCCGTGAACCCGAACGATCTGCCGCTCGATGAGGTTGTAGACGACGCTCGAGCGCAGGCGCTGCGCAAGGGACTAGCCCCGTGGATCGATTTTGTAGCCATTCGAAGGAGCACAGGTCGCAGTGAGCGGCTTCTGGCAGTGCTACGAGCGGCAGAGCAACCCCTGGACGTGCAGAACACAGTGGCCGCGCGTGAGGCTGGGCTGCGTGACGCGTTCGGCGCGCTTACGGGTCTCAAGGTCGATCTCCTGCCTGCATTGCTGGTCGCCATCGGCGCGACACCCACCGCGGGGCCGACCTTCAGTGTCTTAGTAATGAAGGATCCCGCGCGGTTGCGCGAGTCGCTGGAAGCAATCAAGTGCTGCATGCGGCTGAGTCTGAGGCCCGAGGCGATTGTCGACCTTGCCACGGTGTACATTGACGAGAAGGTGGCGCAGAAGCTGCGCACCGCCGTCAAGGCTCGCTACCCGCGCTCCGCGTGGCGCAAACTGGCGCAGCCGATATTCGATAGACTGCGCAAAAAGCAGAGGGATGCGCTGGTCGTCCATCTCACTCACGTGCTAAACGCCGAAGGTCAGCCCCGCTATGGCGAGACGATGGAGAAGCTCTTCGAGCATCTGCTGCTCGACCCAGGCATGGAGCCGGTGGTGCTGGCGTCACGCATCCAGCTTGCTATCTCCTCGGTGCAGCTGTTCGTCCAGCGCTGTCTGATGAATCTGGAGCCGGACCGCGTCGACCCGCAAATCATAGACACCAAGCGCTGGGAATGGATGAGGCGATATCGGGTATGGGAAGTGAACCGCAAAATGTTCATCTGGCCCGAGAACTGGCTTGATCCAGAGTTCCGGGACGATCGCACGCACTTGTTCCGGGCGCTGGAGGGCAATCTGCTGCAGGGGGACGTGAATGACGATCTGGTGCGTGCCGCGCTGTACGAATATCTCAAGGGCCTCGAAACGATCGCACGCCTCGAAATGCTCACGATGTACTTCGAGCCAGGCATCAGTGCGGATGGCAGCATCGTGCACCTCGTCGGGCGAACGCCGAGCGCGCCTTTCACCTATCTCTATCGAAACATTTCGCACGGTATCTGGACGCCGTGGGAGCCAATCGAGATGCACATCGAGGGCGAGCATCTCGTGCTCGCTCCTTGGCGCGGCCGCATGCATCTGTTCTGGGTGACGTTTCTTGAACAGACATTGCCAATTGATCCCCCTCCAATATTCACACCGGCGAGCGACACGGTCGATACGAGGAATTTGCGTGGACCCACGTACGTCAAGGTGCAATTGCACTGGGCCGAGCGCATTGACGATAAGTGGACGAATCGAGGCTCCACATCGGGGTTCGTGGATACTGCGTTCATGGATTGCAAGGCGACCTCGGATGAGGAAAAACGAGGCTTCTTCGTACGGACGGTGGTGATCGAAAACGAAGCTGGAGCGCAGGACGACGATCTGGAGATCCACATCACGAACGAAAACAAAGGACACAAATTCGTGTTCTTCAGCAAGCTCGCGCCACCCCGCTCGGAGTCCGACTCGTCCGCGCCGACTCTGCCGCCCTTCGATGCGATTTCCCCGAAGGCTACGAAGTGGGTCTCCAACGAGCAGCAACCGTTGAGCATCACATTCGTTTCAGCCGTCTCCAAGAGCTCCGTCGCGGAGCGAGACATCCTACAGCGCGATACATCTCCCATTCTCGACGCCGCACACAATTTCTCGCTGCTATTCCCAACGAACGAGACGCTGCCGGTGCCGTCTCGCACGCCGCCAGCGGGAGTGGGCCGACCTCACGGCTTCGTTTTCGAACCGCAGAACGCGCAGCATGTGGTGTATCGCGGTGGAGACGGCAGCATCTACGATATGTTCGGCGATCGTACGGGATGGTTTTACCAGTCTCCAAGCCTTGAGGCGGCGGGCTCCAGCACGCTCGCTGACGCCGAATCCGCCGCCTCCGATCCTTACGGGTATGGAGTGGATGACCGCGGCATGCTGTGCATTGCCTATGCCGGCGAAACGCGCATTCACGAGCTTGTCTGGTCGCAACTTGACGCCGATATGGGGGATGGGAGATTTCTGGGCACGGAATGGCGCGTTGACACCCTCTATAGTGCCGTCACTGCAAACGACCGCCCGCAGGGCCGCCCACTTGGCGGCATGTACCTGCCGAATCGCGGTGTGGTGTTTCGGACCGCCGATGGCCGCTTGCGCGCTGTGGTGGAGTCTACTGCCGACGGCACGTGGGACCTCCGAGAACTCGGTGTGGGCGCGCCCAAGCCCGCGAGCGATCCGGCCGGGTTGCTGATGACCAAAACCGAGCTGGCGATGACGCGAGTGACCAGCCGCCATCTCTTCTATATAGGCGTCGACGGCCACGTTCACGAGTTGCGGAGCGACAACGCGGGACTCGTGTGGACCTACACCAACATCACGCAAGCAATGACCGGTGTGGTGATGCCGGCCCCAAACGCCTCGCTCTCGGCCTACGCATTTCTCCTGCAGAACACGTTGCATGTGGTTTATCGCGGACGCGACGACAAGATTCACGAGCTGTGGGGTTTCCCGGGCTCTTGGAACTACAATCCCATCGGTACGCCGTTCACGAAGGCAAAGGGTGATCCGTTCGGCTACGTCATCGAATGGGCTGGATCACAACACGTCGTCTACCGCGGCGAAGGCGACGAGCTTGTCGGACTACAATGGTGGCGAGGAGCGTGGTACGAGAACGTGCTTACGCATGTGGTGCCAGGCGCGCTAAAGGTGGGCTCGGACACAACCGGCTACTCATTCGAGTCCAGCAAGCAACAGCACGTTGTCTATTTCGACGAGAGCGGCCGGCCGCGGGAACTGTATTGGGATGGCTCGTGGTTCGACAGCGGCTACCCACTCAGCAACCCATTTCCGGACTCGCTCAGCGCGCTCGCTGCGCCGTTCTTCTACGAGGAGCGGGGATCTCGTCCACACACGTTCTTTGTCGAGCCTTCTGTCGTCGAAACAACCGTGCACGAGTGGACGGAGTGGATAGTCACCAGGCGCGAGCGTATTGAGTACGTGCAACCGAAGACACTCGCGCCGCTGCATCCGGAAGCGATCGCTGTGACTCCGGACCCCACCGGCATTTTGCGCAATGCGGACCGCGCCCGGAAATACGTGAACGACATTCCCGTCATCGTCCGAACCCCGCGAGGCGTGATCGATCCGCGTACCGATGTCAGCACCAAGGGCGTGGCGCGAGTCACGGCAGAGGCGTCCGCATCGCCATCCTCGCACTTCTCTCCGAAGCTGGTAGATGTGACAAAGGGGGTAAATGTACAGGTGACGCGAGACGCTGTGGATCTCGCCAGACTGAAGGGAGTCTTCCCATGAGCAACTCACGCATCTTTCACGGCGCGTTCGATACCTATTCTGCACGCCTCCCGCAGTGGCGCATTGTAAGCCAGGAGCGAAAGTACGCGCATTCCGTCCAGCATGCTCGCCGGCTTGTCTATAAGTTCAGCGGGCACACGCATCCGTACGCGCAACTGCTGATGAGCGAGTTGATCGGCAAGGATATAGATGGTTTGGAGCGCCTGGACACCGAGGTCGATCTGCGCAGAACGTATTTCCAGAGGGACTATGCGCCAAACAAGGTAATCGAGCGGGTTGATCCTGCCCTATGCGGCTCCGACGTGACGGCCGTCGTTGCCCCGCACAAGGAGGGATCCACTGTAGCTGAAGACGGGCTGCCGGTCGAGGACCTCGATTTCGACTACCAAAATGGCGCGTACTCGGTCTACAACTGGGAGCTGTTCTATCACGTGCCGTACACGATCGGTCTCCACCTCAGTCGAAACGGCCGTTTTGCCGAAGCACAACGCTGGTTTCACTACATCTTCGATCCGACCGACAACACCAATCCGGCGCAGGGGCCGAAGCGATTCTGGAAGGTGAAGCCGTTCCGTGTCGATGAGGTCGAGCATGTAGAAAACGTGCTTTTCAATCTCGCGACGGGTGACGATCCGCTGGCGCGGGATGCCACCGTACGCGCGATCGCGGCATGGCGTGACAGTCCATTCCGTCCGCATCTCGTCGCACGCACGCGCCCCACCGCATACATGTACGCAGCGGTCATGGCATACCTCGACAACCTCATCGCCTGGGGTGATTCGCTCTTTCAGCAGGACACACGAGAGAGCATAAATGAGGCGATGCAGCTCTACGTTCTGGCTGCGAATATCCTTGGACCGCGTCCGCAGCAGGTGCCCGCCAGCGGCCAGAATCGCAAACAGACCTATGCGAGTCTGAAGAACAAGCTCGACGAGTTCGGTAATGCCGCCGTCGCGCTCGAAGCCGAGATCGCGTTCGATTTGTTTCCTCCGCCCCCTGAGGCGGAGGCCCGGACGCAGCAGACCGTGCTTGAAAGCGTCGGCCGGAGCCTCTATTTCTGCGTGCCTCGCAACGAAAAGCTGATTGGCTACTGGGATACGGTCGGCGACCGGCTATTCAAGATCCGGAACAGCCTGAACCTCCAGGGCATCTTCAGGCAGTTGCCGTTGTTTGCTCCGCCGATCGACCCGGCGATGCTCGCTCGCGCGGTGGCTGCGGGCGTGGACGTCGGAGCCATCATCGCTGGAACCGCAGGTGCCATTCTGCCGGTGCGCTTTCAGGTGATCCAACAGCGGGCGATGGAGCTGGCGCAGGAGGTGAAGTCACTGGGCTCGCAGATTCTTTCCGCGCTGGAAAAGAAGGACGGCGAGACGCTTGGTGTACTGCGCGCTCGGCACGAGCTCCGCATGCTGGATCTCGGCGAGACCGTGAAATACGCGCAGTGGCAGGAGGCAATCAAGGCGCGGGAGGGCGTTACTGTCAATCTCCAGAATACCTTTCAACGCTTTCGTCACTATCACCGCCTTCTTGGTACCGACGACGGACAGATCAAGCTCCCGGACTACGCAAACTTTGACCGAGCCCAGTTCGAAGGGCGCAACGCCTCGCTTGACGAGCCCACGGTCGACGCGGCAGACCCGGACGTGCGCATCGGCACCAGCTCCCGCGACGGTGGGCACAAGGTGTCGGACGAGGAAGCGCACGAGCTGGATCTGCTCGAAGCTACGCAGATCGCGCAGGAGGTGGCTCTCGCCATCGAATCGATCGGCTCGTTTCTGAACCTGATCCCGGATGTCGAAGCAGCGGCAAAACCGATGGGGGCAGGGGTGTCGGCGCGGATCGGCGGGCGCAATCTGGGTCCGTTGTTTCAGGCCCTCGGCGGAATCGCTCGCGGCGCGGCAGGTAGCCTCGGACATAAGGCCAGCATGGCCGGTCGCATGGCGTCATTCGGTCGCCGCGAACAGGAGTGGGCACTGCAGCGCAAGGCGGCGGCCGGCGAGCTGACGCAGCTCTACAAACAGTATCGCTCCGCAGAGATTCGTGAGTACATCGCAAAGCGCGAGCATGAACACCACCTTACGCAGGTTCAACAATCCAGAGACGTGCTTGAGTTCCTCACCAACGAGCAGGACCTGTTAAGCGGCGACCGGCGCAAGACTACGACAGAGGATTTCTATCTGTGGATGAAACGCGAGGCTCAGGGCCTGCACACTCGCTGCTTCCAACTCGCGCTTGAAACCGCGCGCAAGGCCGAGAGCGCTCTGCAATACGAACTCGGAGACTCCAGCTTGCACTTCATCCAGACAGGCTACCTAGCCGGGAAGGAGGGGCTCTTTGCGGGGGAGCGGCTCTGGTTCGACCTCAAACGACTCGAGCTCTCGTTCGAGGAACGCAATCGACGCGAGTACGAACTTACCCGGCATATTAGCTTGCGCGAGTGGTTCCCGCTACAGCTCATAGCATTGCGCCAATCTGGTAAATGTCAGATCGAGTTGTCCGAGCAGTTGTTCGACCTTGATTGCCCGGGACATAGCTTCCGACGTATCAAATCCGTGGCACTGTCCATTCCCTGTGTAACAGGGCCGTACGCAAGTGTGAATTGCGCTTTGACTTTGGGAGAAAGCTTCGTACGGCGCTCCGCCGCAGGCTATGGCAATGATCCGCGGAGTGATGATGCGAACTTTACTCCCTATCAGTCGGCGGTGAAGGCAGTTGTAACGAGCACCGGGCAGGCGGACGCCGGTCTGTTCGAGGCCAACCTGCGCGACGAGCGCTACCTTCCGTTTGAGGGGTCTGGCGTGATTAGCGCCTGGTCTTTGGAGTTGCTCGGACAACCGCCGTCGTTCGATTACGATACGATCGCCGACGTGGTGCTCACCATGCGCTACACGGCTCGTCCAGACGGAGATCGCGCGAAAGCCGAGGAGAGCGCAAAACGGTGGCTGGAGGCGCACGCTGCGCGGGTCTTCTCGATGAGGCACGAGTTTGGCACTGAATGGGCTGGGTTCAAGCGTCAGCGTTCGGAGGGAGAAGGCCGCCCCATGTTGAAATTCTCACTTGCACCCTATCATTTCCCGTTCCGGATGGAGGAGGTCACTGTGCAGCCAAAGCGCTTGCATCTATTCTTCTCGGGCACTGCCGACGGAGAGGTCGAGTTGCGAAGAAACGGCAGCTCGCTCGGCGGCAAGGTCGCTCTTGGGAATGGGATGACCTTTGCGTCAAACGCGCTGCAGGTGAGCGGGGACTATGAGCTGCAATTTGAATCCAACACGCTTGAGGATCTGTGGATAGTCGTCGATTGGCAAGCTGATGAGACGTAAGTGGACATCTTTTCGGGGAATTAGTCTACGGCCTGTTAACACAATTGCCCATATTATTGTTATAAAAGTTTTCTTCTGGTCCGAGCATTCTAGATAACTGCTTACGTCAAGTGGTTACTTTAAAAGTGTTAACAGGCGCTAGTTGTAAATGTAGGGATAACTTGAGGTGCGCGATAGCTTGAGATAGTTTCCACTCGTCTTGTCGCCCCGCTGGTTATATAAATTTGTTTGATAATAGAAATTCTTCTGGTGATGTAGCGTTAAATGTTGCCGCGATTTTAGATAGTAAGTCCCATATTCTTATTAATGGTTTTTATTTTACTTCTTGATCATGGATTATCCCGCCGTGTTTTACAGTGAACGCTTGAAGGAAACTGCTACTCTCAAGCGACGGCAGCGCGTGAAGCTTAAGAATTTATCAGTACCGTCAGTTGACCGCATATATTCATTTTACTACTCCTGTCCTCATCGAACCGCAAGACCGCATACGCGCACCTAGGTGACACGTTACTGGGTCTTACAATGAGCTTCCCATTCTCTCATCAAATTCCGTCGCTTCTCGACCAAGTCCCCACGGCGATACGCTGCTTCAGCCTGATTAGCTATCGTGTGAGCCAGTGCCATCTCGCACACGTCTCGTGGGAAATTTGTACACTCTGAGGCCCAGTCGCGAAACGATGAGCGAAAGCCATGTACCGTCAAGCCAGTCCTTTCCATGCGCCTGAGCAGTTCCAGCATCGCCATGTTGGTTAGTGGTTTACCTTCCTTCTGCCCCGGAAATATGTAGTCGCTCTGCTTGATCTCGCGGAGTCCCTGGATAATTTCCAGTGCTCTCGTCGATAAGGGCACACGGTGTTCTACGCCAGCTTTCATGCGCGAAGCTGGAATAGTCCAGATTCCTGCCTTCAGATCAAACTCTTCCCACCTTGCCCCAATCGTCTCGCCGGTCCGTGCTGCAGTAAGGATAAGGAACTCCAGTGCTCTGGCTGCAACGCCTTCCTGTAGCCGGAGTGATTCCATAAACTCACCGATCTGATTGAAGGGAAGAGCGGGGTGATGTTTCACCCGCAGTTTCTTGTTAAGCGAGGGAAGCAGGTTCTCCAGGTGTCCTCGCCAACGCGCGGGATTCTCCCCCTCGCGATAACCACTGACCGTGGCCCAATCAAGTACCGATTCAATTCGTCCGCGTAAGCGGCTTGCCGTCTCAGGCTTTTCGGTCCAGATGGGCTCAAGCACTTTCATGACCGATCCCGTATCCACTTCCTGTACGGACAATGGTCCAATCACCCGCCCACAATAGGTCTTGATCGTATTGGCCCATTGATCGGCATGCTTTACGTTTCTCCAGCTGGAGCGGTGGGTTTTGATATAGGCAGTGGCACACTCTGAGAAAGTCATCGATCTTGCAGCTTCAAGCGATTGCCGGGCATGCTCAGCATCTCGCGCTGTGATGGGGTCGATCTTCTTCAGTAGCGACTGGCGGCAGAGGACGGCAGCGTGACGTGCATCAGCAAGAGATACGGTATGAAATGGACCTAACCCCATATGCCGGTTCCTGCCGTTCAAGGAATAGCGGAAGATCCACGACTTGCTGCCTGAATCGCTCACCTGGAGATACAGTCCACCGCCATCACAGTAGTACCCAGCTTCTTTCTTGTTAACCACTTCTTTTACTGATAACCTAGATATACGTCGTCTCATTTCTACCCTCGTTTCTACCTACATTTTAGACTGGGATAGTATGAGACTTTTAGACTGGGATAGTATGAGACAACCTGAAACACGTCAATACAAAAAATGAAGTGAAAGCTAAGCTGGGTAAGGGTTTACGAGACTTGCTGGGATATGACAGAACAGCAGTCTGGAGGACTCTCTCTCCGCCACTGAATCCTACTATATTGATCTTTGCAAACCGCAGGTCGGGCACTTGGAGTCAGCTCAGTAAAAGAATGGTCATCCCCCCAAACAACTGGCTACTTTGGCCCTGTGATGACTTAAAAACCATCCCGTCAACGAATCCATAAAAGACATCGTAGCCTTTTGAAGTGCATCTTTTTGGCAAAGTATTTTGCTGTCAAAGAATGCCCGCTATGTTGAAAATATTTCCCCTGCGACAAAGTCGAGTGTGCCATGCTCTTCCAAGTATCCCCAGGGGAACTCCGGCTTTCGAATAGCTCGGTTCCGATTGTCGGCTCGTTTTTTCATTCCATGCAGTAAGAGGCGTTACCGAATACCCTTTCGAAATCTCGACTGATGAGACTGGCATTGTAGAAGCAGACCTGATCTTCTTTCTCCAGGTGCTCGTAAATACCGCTCCTGCGTTCTCATGACTCTTCAGCGCCATGGAGGAAAGGTTTGGTTCTGACTCGGTGATCCGTCACTAGTAATCAGTCTCATTGCCCAGTAGTCCCGCAGCTATTCATAGTATCTGAGAGCATCGAAAGTTTCTCCACCGTTTTGTCGGTGGTCTGCTTTAACCCAGAGCGGTTTTGAAGCGCTTTTAGTTCTGTACTCTAACCAACTCATCAGGACGGCAAGGCATAGCCGAACCAATCAGCCCGCTCTTAGTAGAATTTCCACTCCCGGCTCGGTTCCCAACCACTGACCAGTCCGAGCAAGCTGTCGCTGTCATCGAACAGCCGAGCCGCGCGTTAATGAAGTTGAAGCGCGCCCGTACTCATATTCATATTCGCGCTGCTCGTAATTATTACGACCTTTCCTGGTCATAGGAGCTCCACGCATAACAGGCTTAAACCAGCGCTGCCATGAAAAAGCTCAAACTATTATGTTTTTCATGCTTGATCGTCGCCTTGCTCGGGCTGATCCTCGGGGGAGCGGCAATAGCTTTTGACGGGGATGATGGCGGGTTCGATGGAGGGTTTGATGGCGGAGGGGACGACGCGGGGGACGAAGGCGCTAACAGCGACACTGACAGCGACGGCATGGAAGATGATGATGGCGGACAGGATGATCATCAAGGAGAGGACCGGGATAAAGACGGGCGTCCCGATGGACATGGCCATCACGGCGGTCATCGACACCACGGAATAGGCCATCATACCCATATTATCCACGGATGGCCCGCGTATGGGTTCGGCCCGGCTTTCGGCTTTGGTGCCTTCGGCTATACGCCAGCGCCGTATTATGGATATTCCCCCGGAGGTTTCCGGCCCACTCAACCGGGCGTCGTGTATGTCGAAAAAAAAGACATCTCCCAGTGGGCTCCTGAACCGCAAACTAATAATTGGTATTACTGCCGGGAAGCGGAAGGTTACTATCCCGAGGTGAAGGAATGCCCCGGTGACTGGGAGCAAGTGCCGCCGCAGGCAGAACATGATAATCAGGAGTAAGTTGCTGCCGCACATCTCCCAAGTTTTATGAGCCATTCATCGCTCAGACTGCAGAACTCATCGCAACCGAAATTGCAAAGCCAAGGCCCAACAATAGGTTCTTGAACCTCACTTTGCCACTCAAGGTGAAGCGGAAGATCCAAGACTTGCTGCCGGAATCACTTACCTGGAGATACGGCTCACCGCGTCACAGTAGTAGCCGGGCTTTCTTGTTAACTGCTTCTTTTACTGATAATCTAAACATTCGACGTCTCATCTCTACGCTCGCTTCTACCCACATTTGAGACTGGGATAGTATGATTACCTGCCTGATCGATACCGTTTGTCTGCGGGATACCAGTGCTTCCCCCGACCGCAGTATTCGCCGCAGTATTCGCGGTAGGAAACGTAAGCCATAGTCATCGCATGGCATAAGTCAAGGCGGATGCAACCCGATGCCGCTGGTCTCGGTGACGAGCTTGCAAATGCCTGTTAGAGGAGAAGTGCGTTGGAGTTCGCCTACCCCCGGCCACAGATGCAGCGCTCGAACTGGACTTCGCTCAACGGCACGTGGCGTTTTTGCTATGACGACGCGCGCGAGTTTGCGCTGCCTTCCCAAATCAAGACCTGGCCATTAAGGATTACCGTGCCCTTTCCGCCCGAATCTGAAGCGAGCGGGATCGGCGATCGAGGCTTTCACCCGCTGTGCTGGTACGAGCGGGACTTCGACTGCGAGCCATCTCCCGGCCGCGTGATTCTGCGGTTCGGCGCGGTGGACTACGCGGCGCGAGTATGGATCAATGGCTGTCTGGCTGTCACGCACGAAGGCGGGCACACGCCTTTCTGGGCAGATATCACTCACATGCTGAACTCGTCAGGGAGCCAGAGGGTGACGGTGCAAGTGGATGACGACCCGCATGAGCTGGCCAAGCCGCGCGGCAAGCAGGATTGGCAACTGGAGCCTCATGCTATCTGGTATCCGCGAACGACGGGAATCTGGCAGACAGTCTGGATAGAGCGGGTGCCGGATAACTATATTGAAAAAATCCGGTGGACGCCCGAGGTCGAGACGTACGCCATCGGTTTTGAGGCCCGGGTCATAGGAGAGTGCGCCGCCGACCTTACTGTGGATGTCTGCCTGCGGAATGGCGAGCAGCTGCTTGCGCATGACCGTTACCAGGTGGTGGACCGCGAAGTCGACCGGCTCATTGTGCTGTCCGACCCCGGTATCGATGATTATCGCAATGAATTGCTGTGGAGCCCCGAACGTCCGACATTGCTCGATGCGACCGTGCGGCTCATGCGAGGTGAAGAGGTGGTGGACGAATTCACTTCGTACACCGCACTGCGATCAGTGCATATTCTGCGCGACCGCTTCATGCTCAACGGACGGCCATATACCCTGCGACTCGTGCTTGACCAGGGCTATTGGCCCGATACCCTGCTGGCTGCGCCCGGCGACGACGCGTTGCGGCGAGATGTGGAGCTTGCGAAGGCGATGGGATTCAACGGCGTGCGTAAGCATCAAAAGGTCGAGGATCCGCGATATCTCTACTGGGCGGACAGGCTGGGACTCATGGTGTGGGAAGAAATGCCCTCGGCCTATCGTTTTACGCGCAGTGCTATCAAAAGGACGGTGCGCGAGTGGACAGAGGTTATCGAGCGTGACTACAGCCACCCCTGCATTATCGTTTGGGTTCCTTTCAACGAATCCTGGGGCGTACCCGAACTAACCGCGGTGGGCAAACAGCGCCACGCTGTCGAAGCGCTGTATCATCTGACTAAAACGCTGGACGCCACTCGCCCCGTAATCGGCAACGACGGCTGGGAAAGCAGCGCCACCGACATCATCGGCATTCACGATTACGACGCTAACATCGAGCACCTGCGTCAGCGTTATGGCGCAGAGGTCCAACCCGAGCAGTTATTCGACCGGAGGCGGCCGGGCGGCCGGATTCTGACGCTCGACGGCTATCCGCATCGGGGTCAGCCGATTATGCTGACCGAGTTCGGCGGCATTGCTTTCGCCATGTGTCCACAGCCGGGCGTCGAGCATTCGTGGGGCTACACGGAGGCCACAGACGCCGATGAATTCGCGCGGATGTATGGCGACCTGATGCTCACGATCATTCATACCGCGCTCTTCAGCGGTTTTTGCTACACCCAGTTTGCTGATACTTTTCAGGAAGCGAACGGATTGCTCTGTGCGGATCGCACGCCGAAAATTCCCATTGAGCAAATTGCAAAGTTGACGCGCATTTCACGCACACATATACCTGGAGGTGTCTAGGTGTATTCGCTCGATCTCATCAAGCCGGATGGTCGACGGCTGACCCTCTACGCGCGTCAGCAGATAGACCCGGAAATCACCGCGCCGAGCCCATTCGATGCGCCGCTGAACGCAAGTCCACATTTGCGGTGGCATCCCCTTCGCGGTGAATGGGTGACGTATGCTGCCTATCGTCAAGGGCGTACCTTCTTGCCTCCCCCCGAGTACAATCCATTGGGGGTGACCACGGATCCGGTTCACCCGACGGAAGTACCGGCTGGAAATTGGGATGTGGCGGTGTTCGATAATCGTTTTCCATCACTCGGCGGGGTCAGTGCAGCGCCGCCCGCTTTGATCGTGCCGAGCAAACACGCGGCGGGGCACTGTGAAGTGGTTGTGTTTACGAAGGATTCGGCGGCGTCCCTCGGGGCGCTACCGCTTGCTCACATCGAATTGTTGCTACAAGTATGGGGAGATCGTACCGACAGGATGGCACAGCGGCAGGATATCGCCTACGTGTTGCCGTTCGAGAACCGCGGAGCGGAGGTTGGCGTGACCTTGCACCATCCCCACGGCCAGATCTATGCCTACCCCCTGGTGCCGCCGGTGCCAGCACGCATGCAGCAGGAAGCACAACGTTATTACGGAGAAAAAGGGCGCGGGGTCCTGCAGGATCTCATTGTGGCGGAGCGCCGTGCTGGTTTGCGCATGCTTTACGAAGGTTCCCATGCCGTAGCTTTCGTTCCTGCATGCGCGCGCTACCCGTATGAAGTGTGGGTCGCCCCCATCGAGCCAGTCGAAAGTTTTATTCGACTCACCTCCGATCAGCGCGCCGACCTGGCACGGGCGTTAAAGACGGTATTACTGAAATACGATGGACTATGGCAGAGGCCTTTTCCGTATTTGATGGCTTGGTACCAAGCGCCTGCTGATGGTCAGGTTCACCCTGAGTCGCATCTTCATGCGGAGTTCTATCCGCCCTATCGCACCCGCGACCGCCTCAAATATCTTGCCGGAACCGAAATAGCAGCGGGGTTTTTCGCGATGGATGCGCTGCCGGAAGAGAAGGCTCTCGAGCTTCAGCAAGTGGAGGTCGCTCTCGAATGAATTCCGTTCCCGATCGCGCCAGCACCAACCGCCAGCCCGGTGCTGAAATGCGAGGATACGGGCGGCGCCACCTTACTCGTCTGGAGGCCGGATGAGCAGTTTCGAGGCGGTGTTTGGCGGGTTGCCGGAAGTGGTGGCGCGAGCCCCCGGGCGGGTCAATCTGCTGGGCGAACACACGGACTATAATGACGGCTATGTGTTGCCAATCGCTATCGACCAGCAGACGAGTGTCAGCATGCGCCGCAATAATGAAGGTAGGTATGTGCTGCGTTCCGAGATGCTCGACCGTACAGTCCGCTTCACGCTTGATTCACCCCCCACGGAACATTTCGCCACGTATGTTTATGGCTGTCTCGTGGAAGCGCATGCTGCAGGAATCAAAACTCCGGCCTCGGATATATATATTCAATCAGATGTACCTATGGGAGTGGGTTTGTCTTCCAGCGCGGCGCTCGAGGTTGCCACACTTCGGGCTGTGCGTACTTTGACCGGTAAGCCCGTGGATGACGTACTTATAGCGCAGCTTGCGCAACGCGCGGAAATCAAACACGCGGGTGTCCGCTGCGGCATCATGGATCAGATGGCTTCAAGCCTTGCCGGAACGCAAAGCGCCCTGCTTCTCGACACTCGCACGCTGGAGCGTCGGCTCATCCCATTGCCGCCTGGATCGGCGGTACTGGTACTCGATTCGGGGTTAGCCCGCACCTTGGCGGGCAGTGGCTATAATCAACGCCGGGCCGAATGTGAAGAGGCGGCGCGGCGGCTAGGCGTGATCTCGCTGCGTGATGTTAACGATATCTCGGTTGCGGATACTCTACCTGACCCATTGTGCCGCCGGGTACGCCATATCGTGAGCGAAAATGAACGGGTGCTTCTGGCGGCCGCCTGCAGCGGCGCAGAAGAATTTGGCGCCCTGATGAACGCATCACATGCCAGCCTTCGTGACGACTATGAGGTCTCGGTACCCGAACTTGATCGGTTGGTGGCACTGTTGCAGGCACATCCTCACGTATATGGAGCACGCTTGACCGGGGCCGGATTTGGGGGCGCATGCGTAGCCTTGTGTGAACCGCAAGCATTGCCGGAAATTTGCGAAGCGGTATTACGCGATTATTCCAGAGCGGGTTTCAGCGGTCGTATGCTTGTGCCGTCAAGCATCCCTGACCGGTCAGTTCGGCAATAATCGTAATTACTGATTTTGTATCGAGAGTCTATGCCAAACGATGCCATGTACGCGATGGTACTGAACGTGCCTGGACAAATGCTTCAAAAACGCTCGCTGTCCCGTCCACGACCCGGTCCTGATGAACTGCTGGTCAAGGTTGCAGCATGCGCTGTTTGCCGTACTGACCTGCATGTGGTGGATGGCGAGTTGCCCTATCCAAAACTGCCGATTGTTCCAGGACATGAAATTATAGGGCGAGTGGCGGCACGTGGAACAAACGCACGCCATTTTTCTGTGGGTGAACGGATCGGTATTCCCTGGTTGGGCTGGACCTGCGGTGAGTGCCGCTACTGCCGTAGCGGACACGAAAATCTGTGTGCAAACGCCAGATTTACCGGTTATCAGATTGATGGAGGCTACGCTGAATATACCGTAGCCGACGCCCGCTATTGTTTCCGTATTCCTGATACTTATGGCGACATGGAAGCGGCTCCCCTGATGTGTGCCGGATTGATCGGTTACCGCGCACTTAAGATAGCCGGCGATGCTGAGCGAATTGGAATTTACGGCTTTGGCGCCGCGGCTCATATCGTTGCGCAGATCCTGCGTTATCAGGAGCGGAAATTATTTGCCTTCACGCGGCCTGGAGATACTGCGGCACAGGATTTTGCCGTCAGGATGGGCGCTGCCTGGGTAGGCAATTCAGATATGATGCCACCGGAAGAACTGGACGCCGCCATTATTTTCGCCCCCGTGGGCGATCTCGTTCCTGCCGCGCTACGGTCAATTCGCCCTGGCGGAATCGTCGTCTGTGGGGGCATTCACATGAGTGATATTCCTGCTTTTCCCTATGACATTCTCTGGCGCGAAAAACGCCTGGTATCCGTTGCCAATCTTACCCGCCAGGATGCCGAAGAATTTCTGACATTGGCCCCGAAAATACCCATCAGGGTGACTACGGAATCACTGCCGCTCAGTGAAGCAAATACAGCTTTAATGAGGCTGCGTGAAGGGAAACTGACGGGCGCGGCCGTGCTCATTCCCGATTTTTAAGCCGTATGAAATTCTGGATATCCTGTGAGCTTCCCGAGCCCGCGTTTCCACATGAGTATTTTTTAGTTTCGAGAGACAATAGCAGCGGTTGGAGCTCGAAATTGCTTTGACCCTTGAGCCCATCGGTCTGATATAATGATGGATGGGCAATTTTTAATATTCTGAGCAAAACTTGATCAGCCGAAACTTGACCAGCTTTTAGGCGCCCGTAGCTCAGTTGGATAGAGTACTTGGCTACGAACCAAGGGGTCGTGGGTTCGAATCCTGCCGGGCGCGCCATTAAAAAAAGGGGTTAGGCAATAAGTCTAGCCCCTTATTTTTTTCAGACTCCAGCCGCTTATCGTCAAATGCTGGGAATGCGTACAAGGAAAACTATCATGCCTACCAATATCTATTGCTACCATTGTCACGTTCAACATTCACGCGATGAAATGCGTCTGGTTGTCACAAAGACGGGCAAGCGCTGGCGGTGCGAGCGCAGCATAAAGAGCGCTCAGGCTGACAGGAAAACGAGAGATGCATTTGGGCGCAGCATTTCCGCCCTCAATAAAGCAGAAGCTCAGGCAAACATCAGGATGAGGTCGAAAGACTGAGCAATTAAAATGTTGGACAGATGCAGGTGTCGGCCGGATATAGGTGGAAGGTTACCTCAGTGTGCCTGCTTGGGAGGGCGGGTATATCGCGGGTCCGCCGCTGCGAAGCACTAGGCAAGGCAGGTACACATGGTGTGACTGCCCGATCACGACCCTTTTATCCTTCTTGAATTGACTTTCGTTCAGGATAGGATAACGGTCAGTCGCGCGTTACGACTCGCTCCACCCATTGCCCCTACTGCCATTCTGAACGGGAGCGGAATGTTCCGCAGTTGATATCATTTTGAATTAAGCGGTAGGTTTTTTTGAGAAAGCTATCGTACTCGTCATCCGCGGAATGGAGTAGGCTGGAGTTCGTCGAGAAGTTACTTCACGCGACGCAACAAATCCCGTCAATTTAGATTCCGAGGCTATGGCAGGATTTGTGCGGATGAGAGCCGTTTGCTCGGTCATGCAGACTCTCTTCCAACCAGAGAAAGGCTCGCGTCCGCTGTAAGGCTCCCTAGAAAGCGCTGGAATTGAGTATCTCCTGGCAGCACAGCACGGACATCGATTACAAGACGTAAACGTCCGCTTTTCAATCTCACGAGCTTCATATAGCTTGGAAAAGCATGGTGTGCGGGTACCGCAATACCATTGCCCGGGCCATCGGCGGGATAGCTCACCCACTCGGGCACCAGGCCTGACTCGCGTATGGCGGCTTCCGACTCTTCGAATATATATGCGGTAATGCCGATTGCAGCGCTCGTCCAGGAACTGATCGGTTTAAGCGGTTGCGTTGTTTCAGAACTGAAATTGTCAACTTGCGGGGCTTGGCGCTTGGGTTTGGCATTCATACGAAAATTCCTTTAGACAACGCACCTGATAAATGGTTCAAAAATCTCTCTCTCGCCATGGAGTGGAATGACGGGATCGGCGTCCTGATAGGGAAGAGTGACGGCCGTCCGAATGCCATATAGCGCAAATTATCCAGCGAGATGTGCTGCGTATTTTATGGCTTTTTAAGCTTGTTGCCCATTGGACTTAAGTACACCCTACCTCTATCGCGCCACCCGAGGTATATCTGGAAAGAACCTAACAGCCCACAACGCATGTGCTGTTTATAGTCAGCCGCGTACATTGTCATTACCTGACAGCTCGTCCAGCGGGCCTCAATGCATTTGCCACAGCCAATGGCAAGGGCGACAATTGTCTGCATGAGTCCGCTGCGATCAATTCCCCGGAAAGTCCGGCGGTAATGATGCCTCGAGTGCCATGACCGAGACTGGTATAAAGCCCGGGCAATAGCTCGCCTACGAGTGGTATTGCGCCTGGAACGGAGGCTCTCACCGATGCACGACCAGATAGTTGTCCCACATCCAACGAATCAATATTCATTGCCTTGGCTAGTGCCGGAGATATTTCCGCGAGTCTGGACAAGTTTTCGACATGATCGGATGCGCGCAAGTCAACCGACTCATCGTTGAAGCTGTGCGTTGCTCCCACCATATGCAGGCCGGAAATGGGGGGAACCAGATAGCCGCCGGCACACACGATTGTTCGCAGACTTTCGCTGTAAGGTGTGGCCGGTAATACGGTGATCTGTCCGCGCACCGGCGTCAGCGGCAGGTTTGCCCAAGGCGCAAATGATTTCAACTGGTATGCAGTGCAGACCACCGCTACCTGAGCCTCATAAGACCACCATGCCTGGTCACGCTGGCCTTTTCCTTCCACGCGCCATCCGCCCTCCACTGCTTTCAACGATTCCACAAGGTGCCCAGTATGTCGGACGATGGCCGGACTGCTTGCCAATGCCGCGCACAGCCGTGATGGGACGATCCATCCCCCAGCAGGAAACCACAAACCCCCGTGCGCCAGCGCGATACCAGCCAGACTGGAAGCTTTAGCTGCATCAACTCGTTGCAAGACATGAGGCGGCCAGGAAAGCACGGCCAGCTTGTTGATACGTCTTGCCTCTTCTTCGCAAAATGCCAGCTGCAACTCGCCGCATTCCGCACGAATGACGCCGTCTACCGGCAATTTTTCATCAAGCACGGCAAGCGCGTGCCCGTAGGATGCCAGCACGAAGCGTTGCAGCGAGTTCATGCCTGCGCTCAGGCGAGTGTGCAGTATGCCCCTTGGATTGCCCGAAGCCCCTGTAGCCAATGCCGGCGCGCGCTCGATCAGTTTAACGGAAACACCGCGCGCTGCCAGTGCCGAGGCCGCGGCGCAGCCGGCTACACCTCCGCCGATAACAATGGCTGTTGTCGGAGTGGTTCGCATCGGGGGCAAGCCGGGAAGATAGCCTTGCAGCATCTCGCGTTTGCGGCCGAAGCCGGGCGATTTACTAACCTCAAAGCCGCTTTGCGCCAAACCCCGCCTTGTTGCGGCGGCACTGGTGTAGGTCGCAAATGTGGCGCCGGGCCGCGAAGCGCGCAAAACGCTCTGGAAGACCTGTTGTGTCCACATTTCAGGATTGCGCGCCGGCGAAAAGCCATCGAAAAACCATGCGTCGATGCTGCCAGGGATTTCAGGGAGCGCTTCGGTTACATCGCTTATCACCAGCGTCAGGCGCACCCGTCCTTCGGCAAAGCTCCATCGATTCCAGCCGGGCACGCGGCGCCGCCAACGTGCGATGAGATTATCGGCGTACCCCCGCAATTCCGGCCAAAGCGCCAGCGTGTCGCTCAGTTCGCGTTCATTAAGAGGATATTTTTCGACACTGAAAAAATCAAGGCTGCATTTGGATGAGCGGGCAACCTCATCGAATAGTTTCCAGGTGCATAAAAAACTCAACCCCGTGCCGAAGCCCGTTTCGCCGATGGCAAGATTGTCTCCGGCCCGCAATGATGCAAAACGCTCAGCCAGCCGGTTGCCTTGAAGAAAAACATGGCGTTTTTCCGCCAACCCGGAATCGCTTGAGAAATAGACATCGCCGAAACGGGAGGAAAAGGGTTGCCCGTTCTGCCAGTCAAGCATCTACGATAGGTTTGACATATGGTTTTGTTACAGATCGCTTTTGTGACTTGGCCAAATTATTCCATTATGTTCAAACTAAGCGTGAAGGGGGACGTTTGAAGCGCTCATCATTTCCCGCACCGGTTCAGAGCTGCGACGTAATAGAGGTTGCTGAAGCCGTTCGTTGATGTGTTAAAAGAAAGCGCACAAATGAAGACTTGGGAAGGTGCAGGCTGGGCAATCAGTCGATGTTACTGATGTGCCTGTGTAATTTGACGGTATCCCTGCTTTTTTTACGCATCCGAAGATTGAGAAATTCCACACCGACTGAAAATGCCATCGCAAAATAAATATAGCCTTTCGGGACGTGTATATCGAACCCCTCGACTATCAGTGTCATTCCTACCAATATCAGGAAGGAAAGCGCAAGAATCTTGATGGTGGGGTGGGCTTCTACGAAATCGCCGATGGGCTTGGCGGCCATCAGCATAACCAGTACCGCCAGAACAATGGCAATGGCCATCAGTGACACATGCTCGACCAAACCGACAGCCGTAATGACCGAATCCAGCGAGAACACAATATCCAGGATGGCGATCTGAAGCAGCACCATTCCCATGCCTGTGACGACAACTTTCTTGTCGCTTTCTTCCACACCTTCGAGACTGTTATGTATTTCGTGTGTCGCTTTATACAGCAGAAACAGGCCTCCTCCTATCAGCACGACATCGCGTCCCGAAACCGAGTTGCCAAATACCGAAAACCACGGTTTGGTTAACCCCATCACCCATGAAATGGAGAACAGTAAACCGAGCCGGGTAAGCATGGCCAGACCGAGCCCCGTCCTTCTGGCGAAATTACGCTGAGCTTCGGGGAGACGACCGACAAGAATCGAGATAAAAATAATGTTGTCTATGCCTAGAACAATCTCCAGCGTGGTTAACGTCACTAACGCTATCCACGCTTCCGGGCTAGCCAGCCACTCAAACATCGGCTTCTCTCATTTCAACTCATTTTTCAAGGCAAGGCAGCTTTAGTTTGAAACGTAATATAGTTTCGTTCTCGCTTTCTATAATAATACCGGATGTTGTGACAAAACTGACTCATTGGCCTTTCGAGTTTGGATCTTGCAGATTATCGTGAGAGAGCACCAGCAGCACTGATGGGGAAACAATCTGTAAAACATGTCAGGGTTTTATATTATCACGCCCAGGCTTAACGCAAACCAGCAATCGGAATCTGTCCAGGTATGTTCCACTTCGAAGCCGCTGCGCCGGAGCAGATCCTTCATGCGCCCAATCGTATATTTGTAGCTGTTTTCCGTATGAATACGCTCACCCTGATGGAACCGCAGTGTCGTATCAAGCGCATCCACTCTTACTGACTGGGGACGCCGGCTTTCCAGGTGCAGCTCAATCCGCGATTTCGCCTCGTTCCAGAAAGATACATGGCAAAACGCGTCAGGGTCAAAGTGTCCTCCAAGTTCCCGATTGATGCGAACGAGAAGATTCCTGTTGAACGAAGCGGTAATTCCGGCACTGTCATTATACGCCGCATGCATAACAGCGATATCCTTCACGAGATCCACTCCAAGCAGTAGCTGGTCTCCGCTTGATAAGTGCCGCGCAACATTTTGGAGCAGAGCGATGGCTTCGTGGTGTTCCAGATTACCAATACTTGAACCTATGTACAGAACCAGACGTGGTCGGGGCTGTAGTTCGAGGAACGTCAAGTCTTCGAAATCCCCAACCTGGGGATGCACATTCACCGCCCGCAATTCTCTTTCGACTTCCTCTTTCGCCAATTGCAGAGCAGCATCGGAGACGTCAAGTGGAAAGTAATTTACACTGAATTGCCGGCGCAGCAACGAACGCAACAAAATGCGCGTCTTGGTCGCGGTCCCGGCACCGAGTTCGCCGACGGAAACGTTTCGGCCGAGCCGGGCGCATATTTCGTCGGCATGAGTCATCAATATGGCGGCTTCCGTCCGTGTCGGATAATACTCTGGTAAACACGTAATCTGTTCGAATAATGCCGAACCTCGTGCATCATAAAGCAACTTCGGCGGCAGGCTTTTAGGCGTGCGGGAAAGCCCTTCCAATACGTCTCCCGCTATATCCATGGCCGGAATCGAGGGCGGGACGGATACTCGATTCAAATATTCAGATCTGATCATGAGCCACCCGATCGTGAGCCAATCTTATGCCGGCGAACTGCCAGCGCATCTGGGGAAGAAAAAAATTACGGTAAGATTTACGTATGTGTGATTCGGGCGTGACGCATGACCCGCCGCGTAACACCATCTGGTTACACATGAATTTGCCGTTATATTCCCCTTCGGCGCCTGATGGTGCGCAATAACCTGGATATGCGGAGTAGGGGCTCGCGGTCCACTCCCACGTGTCCCCGAAGATCTGTTGCAAGTCCGTCTCTTGCGACTCCGCCGGATGGAGCGGTCGCGGATGGTATGTTTCGCTCTCCAGCAGATTTCCTGATATCCTGCCTGCGTTTTTAGTCGCATCGGCGGCAACCTCCCATTCGAACTCCGTGGGGAGCCGCGCGCCTGCCCATCGGGCGAAGGCATCGGCTTCGTAGAAGCTGACGTGGCATACCGGTTCGTTAGGGTTTAACGGCTGCATGCCTCGGCAAGTAAACTGAGCCCAGTCATCCCCCGCTTGTTCCCAGTAGAGCGGTGCTATCCATCCATGCTCGCAAAGATGATCCCAGGCGTCGGAGAGCCAAAGTTCCGGGCGTCTATAACCGTCGTCGGCCATGAATGCCAGATATTCTTTATTCGTAACAAGCCGGGAGGCGATACAGAACGGGTTTATATAGGTGTAATGCCGCGGCAACTCGTTATCAAACGCAAAGCCCCCCATTTCATGCCCTACCTCATAAATACCATCGTCGAAACAACACCAGGTCAACGGCGGCTCAGCAGGAGCTTCAACAACACGAATCTGGCGGGACTGGCTGGGCTGGTAAGGGGGACGCAATGGATTGGTCCAGAATGCGTGCTTGATGTCGGTAACGATTAACTCCTGATGTTGCTGCTCATGGTTCATCCCTAGTTCCAGCAATCGCAAAACTTCGGCTGAAGCACCGCGATTGAGTAGTTCATGAATGTGGTAATCGACATGCGTACGATAAAGGCGAACCTGATCGAGGGTAGGGCGGGAAAGCGTTCCCCGTATGGTGCGATGGGGATGACCTCCGAGCCGCTTGTAGTACGAATTGAACAGGAAGCTGAAGCGCGCATCGAAAGGCACATAGTCACGCACGTGTGGTATGAGGATAAATGCTTCAAAAAACCAGGTTGTATGCGCGATGTGCCACTTTGTCGGGCTCGCATCCGCCATGGATTGCACCATCTGATCATCCGGCGTGAGCGTTTCGACCAGCTTCAAGGTTTGATTGCGCACTTCATCGTATTGCTCCACGCACTTATGCGCCAACGAAGATTCGATATGTGGATTGGAAGTTCCGGGCATGATTATCTCGTCTGTGAGTTCTTCACGGCTACGGGTTGCGAAACCAGTTCCAATAGTCGATGGCAAACTGTTTCTTGACGGCCATGTCGCATGAATCGTTCGCTTGAGTTAAAGATTTGCCTAATTAGCCAATTAGCCAATTAGCCAATAAGCACTATTCTTACCATGGATTTTCCATAGACGTGAGTGGATGCTCTGTGCGCTGTCAGACATACGGCAATCAAATGGCGCCGGATTCCGGTCGTCGCTGGCTGGTCGTCGCCGATAATATTTGGTGATTGAAAAAAGAGCTCTTTGTACGTTACCGCACTGACCCGTTTTCATGATTCAAGCATTCTGTAGACGTCTGAAGCACTTCGGAAATGGAATCGAAGCGGCCAGGTATAGAATCCATCGGGCGTCAAACAAAGCCTATAATTCAACTACTTTCACAGGAGATAACCATGAGCTACGAAGATCGTGATACCTACGGCATGTACAAAAGCGATATGTACAAAAGCTATGATGAAAAGGGACCTGGACCTCGGCTGATGGGCGCTGACACACTCATTGGAGAGGATGTTTACAATCAAAAGGATGAGGACCTTGGCGACATCAAGGAAATCATGCTGGACATGAACAATGGCAAAATTGCCTACGCCGTATTGTCATTCGGTGGATTTATGGGTATTGCCAACAAACTTTTCGCGGTGCCCTGGAGCGCGCTCAAGCTGGACACGGGAAACAAGCGTTTCATCCTCAACGTGGATAAGGAGCGCCTTGAATCCGCACCTGGGTTCGATAAGGATGACTGGCCCGATATGGCGGATCCGACCTGGCAGAGCACGATCCACTCCTATTACGGAGCAAAGTCATACACTGACACAAGCTACACGGACACGAAGTCCACCAAGGACTATACGACACCGGCTCACAGGAACGACGAAAGAATCATTCCAGTGGCGCCGGTTGGCGCCGATCACGTCAAACGCGAGTTGGACTGATCGCATTAAAGGCAGCAGAAACTGAAGATATCCATAGGTAAGCGCCCGGAACTTTAGCGCTATCAGCCGGACTGGATTTTCTGTAACAGAAAAGAGAGGCAGGTTTATCTTGCCTCTCTTGTTTTATATCGCTCAACTTTCCACCAGCCTGGTAATAGACGAAGCACTTCAAGCCGTGTAAACCTGTCATCGATAAGGTAGACAATGCCCTGATCAAGTTGTGTGCGAATGACACGACCTGCAGCTTGCACCACCTTTTGTATGCCCGGAAAGAGATAGGTATAGTCATAGCCGGCATTGAACCTTGTGCTCATACGTTGCCTGACTTGCTCGTTGACAGGATTGATCTGCGGTAGCCCGAGTGTTGCGATAAATGCGCCCGTGAGGCGACTGCCGGGAAGATCAATGCCTTCGGCAAAGGATCCGCCCAGCACGGCAAATCCGATGCCTTGGCCCTCGGTAGTGAATCGTGCCAGAAATTCGTCCCGCTCAACCTCTCCCATTCGGGGTGTTTGCTCCCAGACCGGAATTTCCGGATATCTCGCTCTAAACATGAGAGTAACCTTTCGCAGATAGTCGAAGCTGCTGAAGAATGCCAGATAATTTCCGGGCTTCGTTTTGTATTGCCGGATTATCAGATCGACAATAGGCGAAACGGAATGCTCACGGTGTTGATAACGCGTAGAAATATCGCAGACGAGTTGTATCGACAATTGCTCGGCTTTGAACGGCGACTGTACATCGATCCATGCGGTGTCCTCAGGCAGACCCAAGGTGTCACTGTAGAAATGCCATGGTGTCATTGTGGCCGAAAATAGCACAGTCGACTGAGCGGATGCAAAACGCTGTGCTAGAAACGCCGCCGGGATAATATTTCTGAGACAAAGCACAACGCTTGCCCGGGCATTTTTCGAGACGCCTTTCCTGGCATTCCTTTTGGGATTCCTGATTATCTTCGTTAAATCGAACAGCGAGTGCTCATCAAAAAGCTCAGCCATTCGGGAGAAGTGCAATGCATCGAAGTAGAAGCGTTGCAGTTCCCCGTTTACGCCGGTCGGATTATCGGTCATAAAATCCGTGATCGCGGCGAGTGCTCGCTCTAATGCCGTTACGAAATTGTCCGGTACGACTGGGTGAACCTGGTAAACATGCTCCTGACCCTTGTACAATTCATTCCAGCAGCGGTTGACGCGGTCAAGGGCCCTCTTGAGCGTCACCGGTGCCGATCTTCGTGCTGCGTTGAAAGCTGCCTGATCCAGCTCTGCCGTATACATCATCTGTGCACGCTTCAGCAGATTGTGCGCCTCGTCCACCAGAATACTGACATCCCATTGGTTTAACATCGTTAATCCGTACAGCATTGCGCTCCGGTCGAAGTAATGGTTGTAGTCGCCCACGATCACATCACACCACTGGACTAAATCCTGGCTGAGATAATAAGGACAAACCTGGTGTTGCCGAGCGACGGCGCGCAGGGAATCCTTGTTCAGCAGCGCCCTGCCGGTCTCGCCCGCCTCGCCCTTCGCATCGACCGCCAGTGCTGCGCTTCGTGCGTGCGGCAAACGATCATAAAACCCGCTCGCAAGTGGACATGAGTCCCCGTGACATGCCTTGTCCGGATGCTCACATACTTTGTCCCGTGCTATCAGTTCGAGCACTCGCAGAGGTAATGCCGGGTCATTATTTTTGAGCAAGGCGAGTGTGTCGAGCGCAAGTTTGCGGCCCGACGTTTTTGCTGTCAGGTAAAAAACCTTGTCCAGTTTTTGCCTGGGGCAGGCTTTCAGGAGAGGGAATATGGTGCCGATTGTCTTGCCTATTCCGGTGGGTGCCTGGGCGATCAGGCAGCGGCCAGCAGTGGTGGTCTTGTAAACGGCTTCAGCCAAGTCTCGCTGGCCTTGGCGAAACGACGCATGTGGGAAGCGCAGTGCGTTTAATGCCTGGTCACGGGTCGTGCGGTGAGTCAGTTCCTGTTTGGCCCAATGCAGAAAGTATTCGCACTGGTTTTCGAAGTACTGCTTGAGCGAATAAGCATCCTGGGTCTCGCTGAGCAGGATTTCCTTCTGGTTGACAATATCAAAATACACGAGTGCCAGGCGAATCTTCGACAATTCCAGTTTCTGGCAGAGCAGCCATCCGTAAATTCTGACCTGCGCCCAGTGTAGCTGACGATGATTTTCGGGCAGGATGCCGAGGTTGCCCCTGAATGTTTTGATCTCTTCGACCTGATTCTGGGCTGGATCGAAGCCGTCGGCCCGGCCACGAATGAGCAAGTGTTTATATTCGCCGGTCAGGCTTACTTCCGTCTGGTAACCGTCCGGACGGCGCGATGCAACGATCCGATGGCCGATGATGCCTTCTTGCGCCGAGGGCGCAGGGGTGAAGCGCAGATCGAGATCGCCCTGTTTGGCAGCGAACTCGCATAAAGCACGAACGGATACCGTATATTTTGTTGGACGTTCTGGCCCAATCCCGGTAAACCCTGGCCTACCCTTTGCCAGCTGCATGCCACAGACCAACCGATTTAAAAATCAAATGACCACCGTGCCTCGTTGCAATACTTGGTTGCGTTAACAATCTGGCATAACCTCAATTGCTCATCTTCAGTCGTTCCGCTGTTCTATTAATGAAGCGGCACCTCATTATATACCGGCGAATCGTCGCGCTTCCCAAAGGAACACCTCTCTCGATCTGCCAAACGGTAATATTGATGTTTGCATCAAGGATTGCAGTATCGATCTCTTGATGAAGGGTTGCGTTTTTCGTGCCAGCGCTCATAACGTTTCGTTGAAGGCAAATTTGGATTCATGCCCGTAACCTGGTAATGGATGAGTTTCCGCAGCCCGTCTGCCTACTGAAGGTGTGTGGTTCCGTACCAGCGTTGGGTTAGTGGATGGGCGTTGGATTTGACTGAGAAACGTTGCCTCTTTCGTCAGCTGTTGATCGTGGTAGCCTGGCTGTTGTTCAGTAGCCTGTTAGAATTAGCCTGATGCATCCTATTCCCTACTGGCGTCTTTCCGGCTTTTATTTCTTCCATTTCGCTTTTATCGGTGCCTTTGCTCCTTACTGGAGCCTTTACCTCAAATCCCTTTCGTTCGGCGCCTTTCAGATCGGCGTACTGATGTCGTTGCTCCATGTAACGCGTATTTTTGCGCCGGCTGCGTGGGGCTGGCTTGCCGATCACACTGGTAAACCCCTGCTGATCGTGCGATGGGCGGCAATTACTGGATTGATAAGTTATTGCGGTTTTTTCTTTGGCGAGTCGTTTGCCTGGATATTCGCGATCATGGTGCTGATGAGTTTCTTCTGGAGCGCATCGTTGCCTTTGATCGAGGCAACGACGCTTTCTTATCTGGGTGAGAGTACTACAAAATATGGACGTATTCGAGTCTGGGGTTCAGTGGGGTTCATTTTCGCGGTAACCGGTGTCGGCTATTTGCTGGATGCTACAGATATAGGGTCGCTGTTATGGGCAGTACTTGGGTTCAAGCTGGGTATCGTATTTTTTTCACGCCAGATTCCCGAAGCCGAAATAGTGGTTCACGCTGCCGACGGGCACTCCGTACGGCAAATATTCAAGCGGCCGGAAGTGCTGGCTTTTTTTGCAGCCTGCCTGTTAATGGCGCTTGCTCACGGTCCTTATTACACTTTTTATTCTATTTATCTGGTCGAGCACGGTTACAGTAAGAGTACGGTCGGCTGGCTGTGGGCCATAGGCGTAGCTTGCGAAATCGGCATATTTTTTCTGATGCCGCAACTGATGCACCGATTCCGCCTCAAACAGATTATGACTTTCAGCTTGAGTTGCGCGATAGCTCGTTTTTTGATGATCGGCTGGGGAGTGGACTTGCCGATTATAATATTGCTCGCGCAAATACTTCACGCTGCGACCTATGGAGCCCATCACGCTACAGCCATGATGCTGGTGCATCAATTTTTTCGCGGACGCCATCAGGCCAAGGGACAAGCGCTCTATACGAGTCTTACATTTGGTCTCGGTGGCACGTTTGGGGGTATATTCAGCGGCTATGCCTGGGAGTGGCTGGGGCCGGGTCTGACGTTCACGCTGAGCGCAGCTGCAGTTTTGGTCGGGTTGGGGCTGGTGATCTGGAAGATGGACGTTGACGAGCAACGTAAATTGTAACAAGGACGAGGATAGTGCCGTTCTCGCTGTCTCTTGATGTTCCGTTATGGGATAATTTCAAATTCCATAAGGAATTCAAGTTCAAGTTCGAATAAATCCGAGTTCAGCAATATGCAAACGTTATACGACAAACTCTGGCAAAGTCATGTGGTTCATGAAGAATCCGACAAACCGGATGGCATGACGCTGCTCTATATCGATCGCCATCTGGTGCACGAAGTTACCAGCCCGCAGGCATTCGAAGGGTTGAAGCTGGCCGGCCGCAAGCCTTGGCGGCTGAATTCCATTCTGGCCGTGGCGGACCACAACGTGCCCACTACCCGGCGCGACCATGGCATCAGCGATCCGACTTCGCGACTCCAGGTGGAGACGCTAGACCAGAATTGCGAGGAATTGGGTATTACCGAGTTCAGGATGAACGACCTGCGCCAAGGCATTGTCCACGTAATCGGCCCGGAGCAGGGCGCTACCTTGCCAGGCATGACAGTGGTCTGCGGTGATTCGCATACCAGCACCCATGGTGCGTTCGCCTGTCTTGCTTTTGGTATAGGCACATCGGAAGTGGAGCATGTGCTCGCGACACAGTGTCTATTGATGAAAAGAGCAAAAACGATGCAGGTTGCGGTCGAGGGCGAACTTGGTCATGGCCTCACTGCCAAGGACATCGCGCTCGCCATCATTGGTGAGATTGGTACGGCCGGAGGCACAGGCTACGCTATTGAATTCGCCGGTAGTGCCATACGGGCGCTTTCCATGGAAGGACGCATGACGCTCTGCAATATGGCTATCGAGGCCGGTGCGCGCGCCGGCATGGTAGCGGTGGACGATACCACTGTTGAATATCTCCGCGGACGCCCTTTTGCACCAAAAGGTGATTTGTGGGAAAAAGCGGTTGCTTACTGGCGCACGTTGAAAAGCGATGAGGGTGCGAGCTTCGACAAGACCCTGTCCCTGGATGCGGCGAAGGTCAAGCCGCAGGTAACCTGGGGAACATCTCCGGAAATGGTAACGACCATTGACGGAAGGGTGCCCGATCCATCGCAGATTACCGATATCGTGAAGCGTCATGATATGGAGCGTGCTTTGAAGTATATGGGACTGGCTCCTAATACGCCGATCAGCGAAATTCGGCCGGACAAGATATTCATCGGTTCCTGCACAAATGCGCGCATAGAAGACTTGCGGACGGCGGCGGAAGTGGTCAAAGGCCGACATATTGCCGCCAACATCAAACTGGCGATGGTCGTGCCGGGTTCCGGTTTGGTCAAGTACCAGGCGGAGCAGGAGGGGCTTGACAAGATATTTCGTGATGCAGGATTCGAATGGCGTGAACCGGGTTGTTCGATGTGTCTTGCGATGAATGATGACCGGCTTGAGTCGGGGGAACGTTGCGCGTCCACTTCCAACCGTAACTTTGAAGGCAGGCAGGGTCCCGGCGGCCGCACTCATCTCGTGAGCCCGGCAATGGCTGCAGCGGCTGCGGTGGCGGGACATTTTGTGGATATAAGGGAAATATATTAGAATTTGAGTGCAACAAAAAATGAGTTGTATTTTTTTACTACAAAAGGGGATTATGATGAGAATGCTGACGATAACGATTGCCTTCATTGCTGCTTTTGGTTTGTCCGCCTGTAATACCATGCAGGGCTTGGGCAAGGATGTTCAGAGTGGCGGTGAAGCGTTGGAGAAACAGGCAAAATAGGTACCGATTAATTAACGAGTGAAAAAATTTGATTTCTGCGACGGATTGGTGGCGCCGCTCGATCGCGCCAATGTGGATACCGACGCCATCATTCCCAAGCAGTTTCTGAAATCCATCAAACGATCCGGTTTCGGACAGAATCTGTTCGATGAGTGGCGTTATCTGGACCATGGCGAGCCTGGCATGGACGCAACCCGACGTAAGATCAACCCGGATTTCATACTCAACCTGCCGCGATATCGTGGCGCGCAAGTATTGCTTGCCCGCGCAAATTTCGGCTGTGGTTCGAGCCGCGAACACGCGCCCTGGGCGCTTCAGGATTATGGCTTTCAAGTAATTATTGCACCGAGTTTTGCCGACATTTTTTTCAACAATTGCTTCAAGATCGGTCTGCTTCCCATTGTGCTCGACGCAAGTAACGTCGATCAGCTTTTCCGCGAGGTAGAAGCAACGGAAGGCTATCGGTTATTGGTCAATTTGCAGGATCAGTCTGTGGCGACGCCCGGCGATGAATCTTTCCTGTTCGATATCGATCCATTCCGCAAACATAGTTTATTGAATGGTCTGGATGAAATTGGACTGACGTTGCAGCATGCGGACAAAATCAAGGCATTCGAGGAAAAGCGTCGTGCAGCCCAGCCATGGCTGTTTGCATGAAGCATTGTCACCGGCCTAAAAGGATTTTATGAAAATAGCGATCCTGGCCGGAGACGGTATCGGCCCGGAAATTGTCGCTCAGGCGGTTCGAGTTCTGGAAGCGCTGCGAAGTGACGGGTTAAAGTTTGAACTGGAACCGGGGTTATTAGGCGGATGTGCGGTAGACGCAGCTGGCGAACCATTTCCAGAGGCGACACGCAGGCTTGTCACGGATGCGGACGCTGTGATGCTGGGCGCTGTAGGGGGTCCGCAATATGACACCCTGCCGCGCGAACAACGACCGGAGCAAGGTCTCCTCAGTATACGCAAAACGCTGAACTTGTTTGCCAATCTTCGTCCGGCGGTACTTTATCCTGAACTCGCCAATGCGTCGACGCTAAAGCCAGAAGTCGTGATGGGACTGGATATTCTCATTGTTCGCGAGTTGACCGGTGATATCTATTTCGGCGAACCGCGGGGTATTGAACAGCGGCGTGGGCAACGTGTTGGTTACAATACGATGATTTATAGCGAAGCCGAGATTCGCAGAATTGCCAGAGTGGCTTTTAAGGCCGCGCGCAAACGTAATCGCAGGCTTTGCTCGGTGGATAAAATGAATGTGCTCGAATGCACGCAATTGTGGCGCGACGTAGTGACTGAGACAGCGAAAGACTATCCGGACGTGGAGCTGTCGCACATGCTGGTGGATAATGCCGCCATGCAATTGGTACGCAACCCCAGGCAATTCGACGTGGTGGTGACAGGTAACATGTTCGGCGATATTTTGTCGGATGAGGCTTCCATGCTCACCGGCTCAATCGGGATGTTGCCATCGGCATCGCTGGATGATCGGAACAAGGGCCTTTATGAGCCTATCCACGGGTCCGCGCCCGACATCGCTGGCAAGGACGTGGCAAACCCCCTGGCAACAATATTGTCAGCGGCGATGATGCTGCGCTATACGTTCGATGAGGAAGCGGGAGCATGCCGCATCGAGAGTGCGGTAAAAAAAGTGCTGGCTAGCGGATATCGAACCCCGGACATTTACGAGCCGGGAACCAAAAAGATCGGCACTGTGGCAATGGGCGACGCGATTCTGGCGAACATATGAATATGGATCAGACATGGAAGAGACCAGGAACAGTTATCCTGGAGAGAGGCGATCGATGAAACGAGTTGGTTTTATTGGCTGGCGCGGCATGGTAGGTTCAGTACTCATGCAGCGAATGCGGGAAGAAAATGATTTTGCATTGGTTGAGCCGGCATTTTTCTCTACGTCCCAAAAGGGGGGCAGAGGTCCGGATATCGGCCGGGAAACGCCCTCGCTAAAGGATGCGCACGATATAGACGAGCTCAAGTCGATGGATATCCTTATTTCCTGCCAAGGCGGGGACTACACCAGCGCTGTTTTCCCAAAGTTGCGTCAGGCGGGGTGGAAGGGTTACTGGATCGATGCGGCCTCTACATTGCGCATGGGACAGGATGCGATCATCATACTCGACCCCGTCAATCGGCCGGTTATTGAACAGGCGTTGCACGATGACGTAAAGAACTACATCGGGGGCAATTGCACGGTGAGTCTGATGCTGATGGCAGTGGGCGGCTTGTTCGAAGAAGATATGGTCGAATGGATGAGCGCCATGACTTATCAGGCGGCTTCCGGTGCGGGCGCCCAAAACATGCGGGAATTACTGCTGCAGATGGGTGAAGCGCATCGCGTGGCTAAAAATTTGCTGGACGATCCGGCTGCGGGAATACTGGACATCGACCGCGAGGTTGCGGGAACACTGCGCAACGGGAGTTTTCCGACCGAGAACTTCGGCGTGCCGCTGGCAGGCAGCCTCATTCCCTGGATAGATAAGGATCTTGGCAATGGGCAGACGCGGGAAGAATGGAAAGGCCAGTCCGAAACGAACAAGATCCTGGGACGCGCTGGTCATGCGATTCCCGTTGATGGCATATGCGTTCGTGTCGGCGCAATGCGTTGTCATAGTCAGGCGCTGACCGTCAAGTTGAAGAAGGACGTTCCGCTGGATGAGATCGAGGATATTCTTGCCGCTTCCAACAATTGGGTGCGGGTTGTTCCCAACGACCGTGAGAACACCTTGAAAGAATTGACACCAGCCGCGGTTACCGGGAAGTTGACCATACCAGTAGGGCGGTTGCGTAAGCTTTCCATGGGAGGGGAATATCTTTCGGCATTCACAGTAGGAGATCAATTGCTGTGGGGCGCGGCGGAACCGTTGCGCAGGATGTTGAGAATCCTTGTGGAAGCCTGAGTATAGATAGAAGTTTTTTCGTTGCTTAATAAAAAGAAGCGTGATAATTGCGGTGAACTCTGCTGATTAGCCGATTCACTGCTTGCTGGTTCTGCAGCAATACTTCTTCTTGCGGGGGCCAAGGCTTGGTCATAAAACTTGCCAATACGGTTAGTAAAAAGACAAACTTCAGCAAAGTGTTACTTCTTGTCAGTTCTGCTACGACACTAATCCATACGCCTTCTTGAGAGTACTGCTGTGTGGAAGCCTGTTTCTTCTAAAGCGTGTTTACTTTTAATTGCGATCCTGTCGCCAGGAGTGGTGTATCCGGCGGGTTTGGGCAGGCTAACCATCATCTCCGCTCTGGGTCAGCCTTTCAAAGCCGAAATCGATCTGGTTGCGGTAAAAAAAGAAGAGAAATATTCTCTAACGGCTCGTCTTGCCTCAAAAGATACCTTCCATGAGGCAGACGTAGATTATTCGCCCCTGCTTTCTACATTTAAAGCGAGCATCGAAACCCGTTCCGACGGCCAGCCCTACGTCAGGATTATTTCTCCGCAGCCAGTCGCCGAACCATTGCTGAACATGCTGGTTGAATTAAGCTGGTCGTCGGGACGGTTGTTGCGCGAATACACTGTTCTACTCTCTTCGTCGGAAAATGACGGGTATTCGCCGGCAGGCGCGGCAACTCAAGCCGTACCGGCTATCTCCGGTAAAGCTGAACAGGCTGTGGGCAAATCAGATCTGTCAATCAAGCGCGACGGGACGCCAGGGTCAGCTTCGGTCAGCAAGGCTCATACGGTATATGGTCCGGTGAAGCCGGGTGATACCCTGGCCGAAATAGCGAAAAATATCGCTCCCCCGCCTGGGGTCAGTTTTAACCAGATACTGGTCGCTCTACACCGCGCAAATCGCAACGCTTTCATCGGCAACAACATGCACCAGCTCAAGACAGGGCCAATTTTGAGGATACCGGATAAGAGTGAAATCGGTACGATAAGCCGAGCGGAGGCTAATCAGGAAGTAAAAATACAGACCGCGGATTGGAGCCGCCGGAGGTCTGGAGATATGGAGGGCATGGTCGAAGAACTGAATCAAACAGCTGCCGGAAAGGTCGATGCGCCTGCTGAGGTAGATCCACTTTCAGCGCAAGACCCGCCCCGGGAGGTATTAAAGCTTTCCAAAGGCGAAGCGATACTTGATGCTGCAACCAACCTGGGTGGTTACGTGGACGACAGCGTAGATGGTAAAGGTAAAGCGCGCGGAAAGGTAGATGGACAGGACGGATTAGTGGCGATGGAAGAGGATGCCATAGCAAAGCACGGATCAATCCGCGAAGCCAATGAGCGTATTGCGTTGCTTGAGAAAAATATTGAGGAATTACAACGCCTGCTGGAGTTGAGAAACCCTGCCTTGGCGGATATGCAGAAGCGGGCAGAAGCTATCAGGCTTCTCAACCCTGCTGATCCGGGTGCGGCGACATCAACCCTTTCTCCTGCTTCGGAACGCCAATCCGCATCCCTGGATACCCAAACCGGCCACATGGAGGAATTAACAATAGCTTCGGCCACGGATGAACCGGTGGAGATCGCCAAATCCATGCAAGCAGCCGCCTCGCCGTCCCATGAGCAAGGGGATGACGCTCACCGTAGGCCGCGCACATATATCAAGAGTATGGCCGATGACCTGACTGCGAATATCGAATACCTTGGCGGCGCGCTTGTTCTTCTGATTACTGGTATAGTTGGGGTCTCCATGGCACGTGGCCCGAGGGAGGCAGGGTCTGATAATGACAATGAGAATATAATCTCTCCTATTCTCGACTCTGGGGTGCATGATAAAGCGGTTGCCCCCGTCATGAGCCAGGGAACACACATTGCCGAGCCGACTGATGGAGCAGGTCCGGCCGCTAAATGCGGAACTTATTATCCAGACGATCACGACACTCAAACCATGGAAACTGTCGAGGATGCCTCGGTAGACGATCCTGATCAATCGGAGAAGCCCCGGACACCAGGTGGTTCATCGGAACAGGCTCCATTGGAGTCTGCTCCCGCTGGCCTGGAAGAACGCTGCTTGGCTGACATTAATTTGAGTATGGACGACGCAAACTTTGCCAAATCGTATGATCCGGCGAAAAAAGGGTTTGCGGCAGGAAGTCCTTACTGGCATGAAATAGTTTCCAAGATTGATCTTGCCCGAGCTTATCAGGAAATGGGTGACAAGGATGCCGCGATGCAAGTTCTTCAGGAAGTGATGCTGGAGGGTGACGCACGGCAGCAGAATAGTGCAAGACTGATATTGGCGAATTTCCGGGGCGCAGTATCAGAATAACGAAAAATTGGATTGATTGCTTCCGACGCCCAACCTCCCATCTGTTCGATTCCCTCTGTTTCTGCCGCAAAATTTGCTTGGGGAAACTCAGAATAAGCTCATGCCGGCCCCATGGTTATAATAACTATTATGATGCCTGTACAGTGAGAATCGCGCTGGTGCTGGAGTATGATGGCAGCAATTTTTGCGGTTGGCAAAGCCAGCGGTCAGGCGGCTCTGTGCAGGATACTGTGGAAGCGGCGTTATCGAAAATCGCTTGTCATGATATCCGGGTGGTTGCAGCGGGACGCACCGATGCCGGGGTTCATGCCTCGTATCAGGTGCTGCATTTCGACACACATGCGGAGCGGCCGATGAGCGCCTGGGTTCGTGGCGTCAATGCGCTGATACCTGGCAGTATTGCAGTTCAGTGGGCATCGCAAGTTCCGGATGAATTCCACGCTCGCTATTGTGCCTTTGAACGATGCTATCTTTACCTTTTATTGAATCATCCCATCCGCCCCGGGCTTTATTGCGGCAAGATTGGCTGGTTTCACCAGGTTCTTGATCTTGAATCCATGCGGGCTGGGGCGAAGATGCTGTTGGGCGAGCACGATTTCAGCGCCTTTCGGGCCGCCGAGTGCCAGGCCAAGTCTCCTGTACGAAATCTGACGAAATTGGAAATCACGCGGCAGGGAGACATCATTCTGTTTGAATTACGTGCCAATGCATTTTTGCATCACATGGTACGCAATATCATCGGCTGTCTGATTTATGTCGGCAAGGGCAAATATCCCGCGGAATGGATAGATGCCCTGCTCAAGGGCCGTAAGCGGATCGATGCCGCCCCGACCTTTCCTGCGGCGGGCTTATACCTGGCGGGAGTCACCTATGATGCCAAATGGAAGCTTCCCGCCTTTGTCGATTCGCCGCTTGCGGTGGCGTTGCCAAGGATGAGCGACTCCGCTAATTGCGTCGTCACCGGTATGCCACATGGATGAATCAGGTCTGGAAACCAGAGAAGCAAAAGTTACCGCTATGCCAATCCGAGTAAAAATTTGCGGCATAACGCGTGTTGAGGATGCGCTGGCAGCGGTACGCCTTGGCGCAAGTGCCATTGGGCTTGTATTCTGGCGGAGAAGCGCGCGTCATATCACGCCGGCAAAAGCTCGGGAAATTGTCGCCGCGCTTCCAGCCTTCACTACCGCCGTGGGTGTTTATGTGGACCCGGACGGAGGGTGGGTAGAGGAAACCTCTTCCGTGGCGGGGCTGAATTTGCTCCAATTTCACGGCAGCGAATCTCCGGAATTTTGCCAGCAATTTACACTGCCTTATATAAAGGCAGTGCGAGTCAGAGAGGGGGTAGATTTGCTACAATACGCAACCCGTTACACCGGAGCCAGAGGATTGCTGCTGGATACCTATGTTGAAGGCGAATCGGGTGGAACCGGGCATGCATTTGACTGGAATTTGATTCCCCGACATTTACCCCTGCCGCTGATTCTTTCGGGGGGGCTGCACTCTGGCAATATTACAGAGGCGATCCAGCAAACCCACCCGTGGGCGGTGGACGTATCAAGCGGTGTGGAATCGGCCAAGGGTATCAAGGACGTCGAAAAAATTTCTGCTTTCATGCAAGGAGTTCGAATCAGTGAAAGTTTATGATCTTCCGGATAGCCGTGGTCACTTTGGGCCGTATGGCGGCACATTTGTTGCTGAAACGCTGATTTCAGCGCTGGAGGATTTGCGCGTTCAGTATGACCGCTATCGAAACGATGCTGATTTTCAGGCCGAATTTGCTTATGAATTAAAGCACTACGTGGGACGTCCCAGTCCTATCTATCATGCAAAAAGATGGTCGGCACATTTGGGTGGTGCACAGATTCTACTGAAACGGGAAGATCTGAACCATACCGGCGCTCATAAAATCAACAACGCTATCGGGCAGGCGCTCCTGGCCAGGCGCATGGGTAAATCCCGGGTGATCGCTGAGACGGGTGCAGGACAGCATGGCGTCGCCAGCGCCACGGTGGCCGCGCGCTATGGCATGAAATGTATCGTTTACATGGGCTCCGTGGATGTGGAGCGACAGGCTGCCAATGTTTATCGGATGAAGCTTCTGGGAGCGACCGTGATCCCGGTCGAATCGGGTTCGAGAACATTGAAGGACGCACTCAATGAGGCCATGCGCGACTGGGTAACCAATATTACAGATACGTTTTATATTATTGGCACCGTTGCGGGACCGCATCCCTATCCTATGATGGTACGTGATTTTCAGGCTATCATTGGACGCGAGGCAATGGCGCAGATGCAGGAAGAATACGATCGCCAGCCTGATGCGTTAATTGCCTGCGTAGGCGGCGGATCGAATGCCATTGGCTTGTTTTATCCCTATCTGGACAGCGATATCCGCATGATCGGCGTGGAAGCGGCAGGGCGCGGCATCGAGAGCGGCCAGCACGCTGCTGCCCTGACACAAGGGAGGCCGGGTGTATTGCATGGAAATCGCACCTATCTGATTCAGGACGCGAATGGACAGATTATCGAGACCCACTCCATTTCGGCCGGTCTGGATTATCCGGGTGTCGGACCGGAACATGCGTGGCTCAAGGACAGCAATCGTGCGGAATATATCGGAATAACCGACGACCAGGCGCTGGAGGCATTCCATGCCCTGTGCCATTATGAGGGTATCATACCGGCGCTGGAGTCAAGCCATGCGCTGGCTTATGCCGCCCAGCTCGCGCCCACGCTCGCCAGGGATAAACTGCTGTTGGTGAATCTCTCTGGACGCGGAGACAAGGATATGACCACTGTGGCGCAAGCCTCCGATATTACCTTCTGAAACCGCCACTCATGTCCCGTATTACCACCGTATTTGACAAGCTGCGCCAGCAAAACAGGAAGGCGTTGATTCCCTTCATTACCGCGGGTGATCCCCAACCCGCCTTGATGGTGCCGTTGATGCATGAGTTGGTGAAGGCCGGCGCCGACATCCTCGAGCTGGGGGTTCCGTTTTCCGATCCCATGGCTGATGGGCCAACCATCCAGCGGTCTTCGGAACGGGCGCTCAAGTACGGGGTTGGCTTGAAGGACGTGCTGTCAATGGTGGAGGAGTTCAGAAAAGACGATACCCACACCCCAGTGGTGCTGATGGGCTACGCTAATCCAATAGAAGCGATGGGTTATGAAGCATTCACGGCAAGAGCAAAAGGGGCGGGCATAGATGGGGTGTTGACAGTGGATTATCCACCGGAAGAGTCTGGGGAGTGGGTCGAATATCTCAACCGTCAGCAAATCGACGCAATTTTTCTGCTTTCTCCCACGACCCCGCAGACGCGCGTCGAACAGGTAGCGAAAATGGCGCAGGGGTATGTATATTATGTTTCTCTCAAGGGCGTAACCGGTGCCACAAATCTTGATCTGCGCGACGTAGCCGATAAATTGATCCAGTTGCGTTCCCGTATCTCCATTCCCATTGGCGTTGGTTTCGGCATACGCGACAGCATGACAGCCAAGGCGGTGGCAGAGCTCGCCGACGCAGTCGTGGTAGGCAGCCGTATTATCGAAGAAATAGAAAACTCGGCCGAAGAAAATATATTGACGAATGTATATCGTCTGGTAACAAGCCTTCGTAGCGCCATCGACGAAGCCGGTTCTAAACACTAGTTAGCTGTCATTAAACTCCCCAATCTATGAGCTGGTTTCAGAAACTTCTTCCGCCGAAAATCAAGCGCAAGGAAAGTGGCGAAAAAAAGGCAGTACCCGAGGGGCTGTGGAGCAAGTGCGCATCCTGCGAAGCGGTGCTTTATTATTCCGATCTGGGAAACAATCTCAACGTCTGCCCCAAGTGCAATCATCACAACCGTATTTCCGGCCGAGTGCGCATGGATCTGTTTCTTGACGCCGAGGGACGTCATGAGATCGGCCGGGAAGTTCATTCTCTGGATCCGCTCAAATTCAAGGATAGCAAACGCTATATTGACCGGTTATCGGAGGCAAAAAAAGAAACTGATGAAGATGACGCCCTGGTAGTGATGCAAGGCAGCGTCAAGACCGTACCTTTGGTGGCAGCGGCATTCGAATTCGGTTTCATGGGTGGCTCAATGGGCTCGGCGGTGGGCGAGCGCTTTGTGCGTGGGGTACAGACGTGCGTCGAGCAGCGCCTGGCTTTTGTATGTTTTGCCGCCAGCGGTGGCGCGCGTATGCAGGAAGGGTTGCTATCGTTAATGCAAATGGCCAAAACAACGGCGGTGCTTACCCAGTTGAGCCGGGAACGGCTGCCGTTTATCTCGGTGCTGACAGACCCCACCATGGGCGGAGTATCGGCCAGTTTTGCTTTCATCGGTGACGTGGTAATCGCCGAACCAGGGGCGCTGATTGGATTTGCGGGCCCGCGTGTTATCGAACAGACGGTGCGGCAAACCCTGCCGGAAGGGTTTCAGCGCGCCGAATTCCTGTTGGAACATGGAGCGATAGATATGATAGTGGATCGGCGGCGTATGCGCGACAAGATCGCCAACCTCTGCACATTGCTGATGCGCGCCTCTCCGCCGGCATCTTGACGTCTCCTCAAATTCAGGCCGGGGTATGGCGATGGGAATGAACGTGCCCCATCCGGAATCCAGAACGCTTTCCGATTGGTTGCTCTGCCTCGAAAGCATCCATCCCAGGACTATCGAGATGGGACTGGAGCGAATAAGCCGCGTCAGGGCCGAGTTGGGTCTTGTTCCCTCGTTCCCCATCATTACGGTGGGCGGCACTAATGGGAAAGGATCTTCCTGCGCCATGATGGAGGCAATTCTAAGCAACGCAGGATATCGCGTGGGCTGCTACACCTCACCGCATTTATTGCGTTACAACGAACGGGTGCGGATAGGCCGCCAGGAAGCAAGCGACGAAGCGTTGTGTAATGCCTTTCAAACGGTCGAATCGGCACGAATCCGCAGCGATGTTACTCTGACTTATTTCGAGTTCGGCACGCTGGCGGCGATGCAATTGTTCAGCCAGGCCGAAGTGGAGATCGCGATTCTGGAGGTGGGACTGGGCGGGCGGCTGGATGCGGTTAATATTTTTGACGCCGATTGCGCGGTGCTCACCAGTGTGGACTTCGATCATATGGATTATCTGGGCAACACCCGCGAGGAAATCGGGTTCGAGAAGGCGGGTATTTTCAGAAGCGGAAAAGCCGCGGTCTGCGCAGAACCGGATATCCCTGAAAGTGTGTATCGTCATGCGAATGCGAGCGGTGCAAATTTAATGCGTATCGGCGAACACTTCGGGTACTCCGCCGGTATTGATGCAGCCGGATGGAGTTATTGGGGGAGCGGCGTAAAGCGCCACGCGCTTCCCTATCCTGCCTTGCGAGGGACCTATCAGCTGCGCAATGCCAGTGCCAGTCTGGCTGCGCTGGATTCTATCAGGGATAGTATGCCGATTACAATGAGTGACATACGCCAGGGTTTGCTTGACGTGGTATGGCCGGGGCGGTTCCAGGTATTGGCTGGGCGGCCGGTAACCGTCCTCGACGTGGCGCATAATCCGGGTGCCGCGCATGCATTGGCTTCGAGCCTCGACAGCGTGGGGCGCTATCAAAAAACTTATGCCGTATTCGCAATGCTCAAAGATAAGGACATCGTTGGCGTAGCGCGGGCGCTTGGGAGTAGAGTGGATATATGGCTGGCGGCGGGCATCAGTGCGCCACGCGGCGCTACGGCCGATGAGGTGGCGCAGGCCTTGGAAGAGGCGGGTGTAGTGAAGGAAGGGGGAGAGGAGGCGATGCACCGATTTCCCGATCCTGCCGCAGCTTATGCATTTGCCTGTGAGCAGGCAACCAGAGATGATAGAATTTGCGTTTTCGGCTCATTCCATACCGTGGCGGAAGTATTGCGGTACCAGAATACGCGGCACCGGAAAACGGTTGAGCACGGTTAGAATCAAGCAAGTTCAAATGGCAAAGACCGTCAGCGAAGAAGAAATTCAGCTAAGGAAACGCGCCAGAAGGCGCCTCGTCGGTGCAATTACGCTGGTGATCGCAGCGGTTGTAATTCTGCCGATGGTACTCGATAGCAAACCAGAGCAGCGAAGCCACGAGATTGACATTCGCATACCTTCCGAAGACTCGCCAGGCGAACTTGCTCCCGAAACCGTCCCCACCACAGAAGCACCGGTTACAGCCATCCCCGGAAACTCTGCTGCAACTGGAATACAACAGGAAGATCAGATAGCTTCCCGGTCATCAGCAAAACCTGCCCAATCCTTGAAGGAATCCGTAAAGAAGCAGGATGCTGTTACGGAAGGGCGAAATTCCGAGCCGAAGGTTGAATCAGGAACTGCCAAAACTGGCGTAGCTACCGATGATGCCAGCCTGTTTGTCGTACAATTGGGCGCTTTTTCCGACCCGGTAAAGGCGAGGCAACAGCTGCAAAGCCTGATATCGAAGGATATCAAAGCGCAGACGGACGCCAAGGCCTATACTGAAACGGTTAAGGCTGGCAAGGGGGAAATAACGCGTGTGCGCTTGGGCTCTTTCCGTACACGCGAGGAAGCGGAAAGTACACGCGAGAAACTGAAGAAATTGGGATTCGAAGGCGTAGTGACAGAGAAATAAGCATCATGATGAGATTACCCAACAGGCAAAAGGCACACCACGCTTTGTAAGTTTTCATGTTTACGGATGACTTGACGATCTTCGACTACTCCGTCCTTGCCATACTGGTTCTATCAGTTTTGCTGAGTGTGGTGCGGGGTGTAGTGCGTGAGATATTATCGCTGGCTGGCTGGGTCGTTGCATTCATGGTGGCGAATTCCTTTTCAGCCGCATTGGCGCCAATGCTGCCTTCCAGTATCGCAGGCGAATCACTTCGTTTATTGCTGGCATTTGCCGCTTTGTTTCTTTCGGCATTGCTGGCAATGGGCCTGATTACCATGTTGATGTCGGCTTTGGTAAGAACCGTGGGGCTCGGATTTACCGACAGATTCATGGGTTCATTGTTCGGTTTTGCGCGTGGTTTGTTGGTAGTGTTATTGATGGTACTGGCTGCGGGATTCACCGCCTTGCCCCAGGAGCCGTTCTGGAAGAAAGCCGTGCTGAGCAAGCCGCTGGAAACAGCGGCGATGATGGTGATACCCTGGCTGCCGCAGGATCTGTCAAGTCGCATCAGCTATGTGAAACTGGAGCGTGAGTAGCAGCGGATGGGCCGTCCGGGTAAAGTAAACGCGGGCCGGAAAAACTTATTCTTCTGTGCCAGTGTATAAACATCCGGGAAATCTCTTTACCGTTTTTTGTGTAGCGTTAACCTAAGCGATCTTTGCGGAGCGCAATCATGTGTGGAATTCTGGGTCTTGTTGCACAAACCCCTGTCAACCAGTTGCTATACGACGGACTGCTGGTGCTGCAACATCGGGGGCAGGATGCCGCCGGCATCGTTACCGCCATGGATAATACTTTTCATATGCACAAGGGCAGCGGGATGGTGCGGGATGTGTTTCGCACCCGGAATATGCGTGCTTTGCTTGGCAACATGGGCATTGGCCATGTGCGGTATCCTACCGCCGGCTCCGCCGAATCGCCGTCGGAGGCACAGCCGTTTTATGTCAACTCGCCATTTGGCATCGTGCTTGGGCATAACGGCAATCTCACGAATGCCGCACAACTCAATGAGGAGTTGTTCCGGGAGGACCTTCGTCACGTCAATACCAATTCGGATTCAGAAGTATTGCTCAACGTACTGGCCCACGAGTTACAAAGAAGCACGAAAAACCATCAGCTCGATCCCGCTGCCATTTTCGCGGCAGTATCGCGGGTGCACCAGCGCTGCCGGGGCGCCTACGCAGTGGTAGCGATGATTGCAGGATATGGCTTGCTTGCGTTTCGCGATCCTTACGGCATTCGTCCGTTGGTGTTTGGTTGTGCCGAGACCGAGCATGGGATGGACTACCTCGTGGGCTCCGAGAGCGTGGCGCTCGATACACTTGGTTTTAAGCTGGTGCGCGATGTGGCGCCGGGGGAAGCGATTTTTATCGACGAGAGCGGTAATTTTTATAATAAACAATGCGCCGACAACCCAACGCATAATCCTTGTATTTTCGAGTATGTTTATTTGGCGAGGCCGGATTCCGTGATAGACGGTATTTCGGTATATGAAACCCGGCTTAACATGGGTGAGAGTCTGGCTGACAAAATTGCCGCAACCATGCGGCATCTGGACATCGATGTGGTGATACCCATTCCCGATTCGAGCCGTCCCAGTGCCCTGCAGCTTGCCAATCGTCTGGGATTGAGCTTCCGTGAGGGATTCGTCAAGAACCGCTATATTGGACGGACCTTTATCATGCCGGGCCAGCAACAGCGGCGCAAATCGGTTCGGCAGAAACTCAATGCCATGAGCGTTGAATTTCGCGGTAAAAATGTACTGCTGGTGGACGACTCGATCGTGCGCGGCACCACTAGTCGTGAAATTGTGCAAATGGCGCAGGAGGCCGGCGCCCACAAGGTATATTTTGCGTCCGCCGCGCCACCGGTGAGATATCCAAACGTTTACGGGATTGATATGCCGACGCACCAGGAACTCATTGCTACAGGCCGGAACGAAGATGAGATCTGCCGGGAGATCGGGGCCGACCACCTTGTATACCAGGATATCGATTCCCTCATAAAAGACGTGTGCCGAGTCAATCCATCAATTACTCATTATGAAACTTCATGTTTCGATGGACGTTACATTACCGGGGATGTCACGGCGGAGTATCTGGCTATTCTTGAGGCGCAACGCAGCGGGGGAGTGCCCATGTCACGAGTTCGGTCCAGCACCCAGCTGGACTTGAATCTCGTGACAGCCGATTAACGGGGATTTGACAAAAACGATTACCGGGCGTAACTTAATTACGAGTGTTATTTGACATCATCTTGCATGCGCCGATTTGATATTCAGCTTGCGGGCGCGTTATAAATTCGGCTAAAGCGGGAAAAAACCCGTTTTAGCGAATGCTGGACGGGTTTTTTTGAAGGAGATTCGCATGTCTGATGATTTTGAGCTGGAAACCCTGGCGTTACACACGGGAATTCACCGCAGCCAATTCAATGAACACTCGGAGGCCTTGTTCCTTACCTCAAGTTTCGTATTCGATAGCGCTGCTCAGGCTGCCGCACGCTTTTCCGATGCCGAGCCGGGCAATATCTATTCGCGTTTTACCAACCCCACAGTCACAGCTTTCCAGGAGCGGCTAGCCGCGCTGGAAGGGGCGGAAGCCTGTGTGGCCACTTCCTCCGGTATGTCAGCCATCCTCGCCTGTGTGATGGGGCTTCTTTCCGCTGGGGATCACATCGTTGCATCGCGCAGCCTGTTCGGCGCGACAGTGAGCCTGTTCAACAATATCCTCAAACGTTTCAACATCGACACAACGTTTGTTTCCGCCACGGACCTTGCGGCATGGGAGGCGGCGGTGAAACCTGGCACAAAACTGCTGTTTATAGAAACGCCGTCGAACCCGCTTACTGAAATTTCGGACATCGCCGCGATTGCCGCCGTGGCAAAAAAAGTGGGCGCATGGCTTGCAGTGGATAACTGCTTCTGTTCCCCGGTGCTGCAGCGGCCGTTGGATTTGGGCGCCGATCTTGTGATTCACTCGGCGACCAAATATCTTGAGGGCCAAGGGAGGGTGTTGGGCGGTGCGGTCCTCGGCAGGCGTGACCTGGTGATGGACAAAGGAATATTCGGCTTCCTGCGCACTGCCGGGCCGAGCCTGAGCCCCTTCAATGCGTGGGTAATTCTGAAAGGAATGGAAACTCTCAAAATTCGTATGGACGCCCATTCCGCAAATGCCCTGCAAATTGCTCGCTGGCTGGAAGCACAGCCCAGCGTGGCGAGAGTTCATTACCCTGGCTTGCCTTCGCATCCTCAGTATGAGCTCGCCAAGCGCCAACAGAAAACCGGCGGCGGAATTGTCTCATTTGAGCTGAAGAATGGAAAAGAGGCGGCATGGCGAGTGGTGGATTCTGTTCGCCTGATTTCGATCACCGCCAACCTGGGCGATACGAAGAGCACACTTACCCATCCCGCCACTACTACCCATGGCCGTATCAGTCAGGAAAACCGGGATGCTGCGGGGATCACCGACGGTTTGCTGCGTATTGCGGTCGGGCTGGAAGCGGTGAGGGATCTCCAGGCTGATTTGGCAAGAGGGCTGAACGCGTAATAACGATGCAACGGCGTATTTACGCTCGTCGTATCGCAGATCGCATACCGCGACTTTGGCCTATGCCTGGTGATTCAATTGCTTTGTCGGAAAACTTGTCTTGCAGCAAAGTAGAAATCACAACGCTATCCGAACCGCATCAGGTTTTACACAACCTGCAATGGTAATTCAGCTTCAGCGGCGCGTAGCTTCATAGAGCGGCATAACGGTTGGCAACAGGGACTCAACCTGCTGGACCCGGGTTGAGTCTGCGGGATGGCTGCTCAGGAATTCGGGTAGCTGCCCGCCGCTCTTGGCATTCATCATTTTTTGCCACAATGTCACCCCCGCACGCGGATTGTAGCCCGCGCGGGCGGTTAGTTCTAGACCGATACGGTCCGCCTCGGCCTCGTCGGTACGGCTAAAATGGGTCGCGATAAAGGCTTGATAGCCAATGCCGGCAAGGTCGGCTGCGGTCTGACTGAGGCCAAACACTGCGGAGCCTACCCCCAGCGCTGTCTGCGCAGCGATTGCCTGCGATACCTGCTCACGCGAGTGTTCGCGTAGCGCGTGGGCGATTTCATGACCCATCACAACCGCAATTTCCTCATCTGTGAGTTTAAGCTGATTGATCAGTCCCGAATAAAACATGATCTTGCCACCAGGCATGCAGAAAGCGTTGAGCTGATTGCTGTCGATTATATTGACTTCCCACTTCCAGCCGGGCGCATCCTTTCGGAACACGGCTGTCTGCGGTTCGATCCGGCGGGCTATCGCCCGCACCCGCTCCAGCATCTTTTTATCCTTATTCAATTCACCCTGCTCCGCTGCTTCCGACTTCAGCTGGTTATAGCCTTGCGCGGCCGTTTGCTCCAGTTGTTCGGAGGATATGAGCAACAGTTGAGAGCGGTCTGCACCGACCGCACCGCCCGTAGTGGTCGTCGCGCACCCTGTTAGAATGACTAAACAGAGACTAACGGATACTGCTGTAAGGAAGCGAAAAGTGGACATGATTTTTCCCCAATGACAGAATTAGAAATTCTTCCCGTGATCAGCACCTTTTATTCGATTGCTCAAGAGCGGTTGTACATCACCCTCGCCCGATAATGTTGCCTTCAACGGCAACACCGTGTTCTTCCTCGTGTTCGGTACTCGTTGCCCGGCTGGGTGCTCTGGCATGGGAGGAGTACCGGCAGAGATACTTGATTAAATCATAGCTGATAAATGCGAACAAAACTATGCCTGAGCCAGGTGCTGTATACCGGACATCGGCCAGGTCTTTGAATACCTGTTGGGATATCGGCATGTCGGCATGTCGGCATGTCCGCGCTCGGATTGCCGCAGTAACAATTTTTACCGATTTGACGGTAAGGCGACAATCCGGTCCGGGTTTAGTAACCCATAACGTCTGTGCTGCGGGAGGCCAAGAGCCGCCTCAGGCATCAGGCAACCCCCTTCGTACTGCCTGGAGTCAACAACACGCATAATGATGATAGACAAAGGCGAGGATGTTTCGACTATTTGATGTTCTGGCCCATGGACTGGATAGTTGTGCTTACAATTGGGAGTGGGAGCTCCCCCAGCTGTCAACATCAGTCGCTCCTACCCGGCATCGAGAACGAGTTTGAGCCTATACCCCTCGAATCGGGAAGCAGTGCTCTCAGAAGCCCTCAATGAAGGTGAGCCCCATACCACGCACTTCGCGTTTTCATGCCGATCTATACCGCTGGCGAACCAGGGCTCCCAGTGGCGATGTTAGTGATGTGCCTAAACCGCCGTGTCACGAATCCTCTTAAACTACTTCCGCCTTCTCCAATATAACGTTTTCCAGCGGCACATTCTGATGACCGCCTCGGTTGCCCGTCTTCACTTGTCTGATCTTGTCCACCACATCCTGGCCTTCCACCACCTTGCCGAACACGCAGTAGCCGAACCCCTGGGAAGTGGGTGAGCTGTAATCAAGAAAACTGTTGTCTGCCACATTGATAAAAAACTGCGCAGTGGCAGAGTGTACGTCGGATGTGCGGGCCATGGCGACAGAATATTTCTCATTTTTCAGGCCGTTGGCAGCCTCGTTCTGAATCGGAGCACGAGTCGGTTTCTGATTCATATCCGGCTCGAATCCACCGCCCTGGATCATGAAACCGTCAATAACCCGGTGAAACACCGTATTATCATAATGTCCGCTTTTTACATATTCGATAAAATTCTGAACGGTTAACGGGGCTTTTTCGTTATCGAGTTCCAGCGTGATGAGGCCGTGATTGGTGTGCAGTTTGATCATGTTTTTCCTTGTCTGGCGGCTTAATTTTACCAATTTACCGATGGGCTAATTATCAATGTGCTGCATCGGGCGAAGGCTCTGTTGTAACGCGTTTTATTTTTTCAATGACTACAGTCACGTTAGGCACATCGGATGGGAAGGGGCCCGCCGGTCCTGTGGGCGCCTCAGCAATCCTGGTGACAACTTCCATTCCTTTTACGACTTTTCCAAACACGGTATAGCCATATCCCTGGGCTGTACGTGCAGTATGATTGAGAAAAGCATTATCGGCGACGTTAATAAAAAATTGTGCCGACGCTGAATGAGGGTCCGACGTACGAGCCATCGCAATGGTCCCGGTCTCATTCCTGAGGCCATTAGCTGCCTCGTTCTCGATGGGTGGTCTTGCCGGCTTTTGTTTGAGCGTCTTTTCGAACCCGCCCCCCTGGATCATGAATCCCGAGATGACACGATGGAATACCGTCCCAGTATAGTAGTCATCCTTTACGTAGCTCAAAAAATTTTGCACCGTTTTAGGCGCCTTATCGGGGTAGAGCTCCACCACTATACTACCCAAATTGGTCTTTATTTCAACCAGCGGATTGGCGGCGTAAGTGGCGGCGCTAAAGAAAAGAAGTGAGAACACCGCGAGAACTTTATTGATGGGCATGGGGGTTTCCTGTAAGGGGAAAAAGAATAAATGATGAACTTAACGGCTATATCGCGCTTTCATAGATAATTTTCCACGGGCCTTTTTTGTTTTCCCTCATCCAGTATTGACGTTTTTTTATTCTGTTTGAAAGGTTGTTACTGGAATATTCCTGGTCGAAATTGACGACCATCAGATCGTCTCTTCCAGGATAAAGAAACATGCCGATATTCCTGATTCCTACTTTGATCCAGTTTTTGGCGGAATTGACCTGGCGTTTGTGCTGCGACCATTCCGCCAGATTCCGGTTTCCACTAAAAAAATCCTGTCCGTAGTTTCCGATATAAGCCTCGATATTTCCGCTTTCCCAATCACGCCGCCAATTTTCCAGGTGCTTGATCAGCTTGCTGCGCAGGACGGCTGTGTCGTCCGGCTTTATCCACTCTATTTTGTCACTTATGATCACCGGCGTTATGCCAACTTGCAGTCGCTTAGCCACAGTTTGCAAATCCTCATTGGCAAGCACTACGCAGCCGTCGCTGGCACGCGGTGGACGGCTGTAAGTATCCGAAGGGGTTCCGTGAATCCAGATGCCGAAACCGCTGCGTCCGTTACGCCTGTCCCATTCATTAGGATAGTTGATGGGAAATGCCGCCCCGCCATAAAAATCAGTAAGTTTCTCCCGGGGTACGTTAGCGGTCACAAAATAAACGCCAATCGGGGTCTTCTTGTCTCCTTCCTTCAGTTTTTGCGACCCGTTCTTGCCGCTGCTGATGTAATAATCAGCGAGATAGCGGGGCCGGCCACCCACATTCTCGTATATATACAACCGGGATTTGCCGGTATCGGCAATGATCGCATAGTTCTGTTCTGGCGGCATTTGCACAAGATACTTGGGCGTCATATTACGTGAAACGGGTTCCCGGTGGTGCTGCACTCGGGCTAGCGCTTCTTCGCGTAAATCAGCAATGTGCTGTTGCGAGAGCCCGGCAGTATCGCCCATGTTACTGATCGGGCGCGAGCGAGCCAGCAGCAGATCGCCTTTGATCAGGTGGGCAAGTCGAAAGTTGGGGTTGGTCTTGAGTAGTTGTTCGACTCCGCTCAACGCGGAATCCATGCGGCTCTCCGTGATTTCCTCCAGGCTTTTGACGAGCAGCGTTTCCGGTCCGGTCACGGATTCAGGTAAAGTCAAATGATCGTTGGCCAGTGCGCCAGAGGCCAGGAGGCCGAATGCGGCTATTACCGACGTGAGAATCGTAGCTGTAATAAATAATCTGCTGTATTCAGGGCGTTTATGAGTAATCAGGCTGTCGGCCGATTTCATCGCCCGACCCGTTCCTGCTGTATCAGCCATTTTTCCCCTGTCTTGACCATCTCAAGTGTTTTGGCCGTATTACTCTTGATCGAATCGGAGTGATAGGACTGTTTGAAACTTACCTTGGCATGGGTAGCGTCAGTAAAGCTGACTTTGGGACTGGCGATGGCGACATGGATGGATTTTGGTTTGCCGATGCGCTCCCGGCGGGTTTTTTCCCAAGCCGCGCGCGATGAGACGCCATGAGGACGAAAGCTGCTTGCATAGAATGCAAGATATGCAGCGGTATCCTTATCGGACCAGGCCTTGGCCCAGGCGTCCACAGTCTTGATGATCTCATCCGAGTTGTCCCGAACCAAGGGGGTTTCCTCAGCCGGTTTTTCAGCAACGGCGGACTTTTCGGTCTCGGGCTTCTCCACTTTTTCTTCGGACTGCTCCGGCGTTTTTCCCGTCGCTTTTTCCGGAACGGTTGCCGGCGAATTGACGGCCGGCGCCGAGGAAACAGACGGGGGTGCGGACGCGGTTTGTATTTCTCTGGATTTACCTGTGAACAAGTCTTTGATCATTGCGAGTTTGGTCTGCGCAGCGGCATTATCCTTGTTCAGTTGTAATGCCTTGCCATACGCCTGACTTGCCATTTTTGCATAAATGTCACCGAGATTCTCATGCGCCGTAGCATAGCTTGGATGGGTACGTATCGCCGCTTCGAGCGCACCCTTGGCCTTGTCATATTGGCCCTGGCCGGCATAAAGTACCGCGAGGTTGTTATGCGGCTCGGGCAGATCCGGATATTCTTCCGCGAGTGAAGAAAATATACTGATGGCGTCGGCAGTCTTCTTTTGCTCGGTAAGTATCAGGCCTTTATTGAAGCGCATTTGTGCATCCTTTGGCTTGAGGGCGAGGTATGCATCTGCCTGTTCCAGCGCTTTGGCCAGATTGCCCTGCTTGTAGAGCTTGGCAACTTTATCGTTTTCGTCGGCGAGTGCGGCGGAGCTCGACAGCAGTAGCAGCGCGGCGGCTATGGATGCGCTTATCCGGCGAAAGTCCAGCGTTTTCATTGTGCTATACTGCTCCGATTTTTGTTGGGTTATCCAGAATCCTGGGGATTCTACCAAGAAGCCTATCCATATCACAATCTCGCCAGATGCTCAAAATCCATAACTCGCTCGCCAGGGAAAAACAGGACTTTATCCCTCTGAATCCAGGCAAGGTCAAAATGTATGTCTGCGGCATGACTGTCTACGACTATTGCCATCTGGGTCACGCACGGATGATGGTGGTATTCGATATGGTACAACGCTGGCTTCAGGCGAGTGGTTTTGACGTTACCTACATTCGCAATATAACCGATGTTGACGACAAAATTATCAAACGTGCACAGGAAAACAATGAGTCCATCGAAGCGTTGACCACGCGTTTTATCCAGGCTATGGAAGAAGACGCCGCCGCGCTTGGTGTGGCCGCGCCTTCGTGTGAGCCGCGAGCTACCCGGCACGTGGAAGACATGATTGCCATGATCCGCATTCTGGCGGATAAGAACCTCGCTTACGCGGCTTCCAACGGCGATGTGTATTATGCCGTACATAGATTCCCCAGGTATGGAAAGCTTTCCGGAAAATCACTCGATGATCTGCGCGCGGGCGAGCGAGTAATCATTGATCCCAACAAAAATGATCCACTGGATTTCGTGCTATGGAAAGCGGCCAAACCCGGTGAACCGCAATGGGACTCGCCCTGGGGTAGGGGACGCCCCGGTTGGCATATCGAATGCTCGGCGATGGGCGAGCGTTATCTGGGCACACACTTCGACATACATGGGGGTGGTCAGGACTTGCAGTTTCCTCATCATGAAAACGAGATTGCACAAAGTGAAGGCGCGCATGATCATCCTTTCGTCAACTACTGGATGCATAATGGTTTCGTGCGCGTCAACGATGAAAAGATGTCCAAATCGCTGGGCAATTTTTTTACCGTGCGCGAAATTCTTGCCCGCTACCAGCCGGAAGTGGTGCGTTTCTTTATCCTGCGTGCCCATTACCGCAGCCCGTTGAATTATTCGGATCAGCATCTTGACGACGCCAAACGTGCGCTTGATCGGCTTTACACCTCCCTGAAAAGCGGTAAAGCCGGCGAAATTGTGGCAGCGATAGATTGGATAGATTGGGATGGGCCCTACGCATTACGGTTCCGGGAAGCGATGAACGATGATTTCAATACATCCGATGCGATAGCGGTACTGTTTGATATTGCCAACGAGGTCAACAAGACCGCGTCACCGAAGGATATCGAATTGATGAAAGCGCTGGGCGGCGTGCTGGGGTTGCTGCAACAGGATCCACAGCAATATTTGCAGGAGGGCGGATTGGCAGGAGATTCTGCATTCCCGCCGGAACGCATCGAGCAGATGATTCAACAGCGTCTCCTTGCCCGAGCGGACAGGAATTATAGCGAAGCAGACCGCATTCGCAAGGAATTGCTGGATGTCGGGATTATCCTGGAAGATGGCTCGCAGGGCACGACCTGGCGGCGGGATTGAATTTCCTTTTCTTCGGGAGTCATAGCATGGAGAAAATGTGATAACAAATAGAATATAGAAAAGAACGCGCTATTAATCAGACCTTTAATAATCTATCTTTACTACCTTCTGTTTCTCGCCCGCACGAAATCCCTGCTGATTCGCACGTGCCAGTTTACGCCTCGCTGCATTACGAGATAAACCCCATCAGATTTTTCTTGCTCAAACGTGTACCGCTTGGGCCGGTATTCACGATCCCGGCTTGTCATGGAGAGTGAACGCTGCGCCAAAGTGCATTTTCCGCAAGACCTCCCTCATTGCTGTTTTTGCTCCATCCGTCCATTCGTCTCCAGCTAAGCCCATCAAACGATAGCGCTTTTCCTACAGGCTTGTTAAATTCCCGAGGCCACTTCTAAGGCTTATGATAGCCTCTATCTTCTGGAGCTGATTGATAGAATAGGCTATGACAGTTTTTCTGTTCTATCCGAACATAAAGGAGATCTGAAAAATGGAGTTGCATGTTAAAAGAACAGATTTTTCTGAACAGAGTACGTACGATTGGCGAAATGCCGGTGGATGGCAAGTTTGAGTGCTGCACGCTGGAGGATAAAGTAAGACCCGTCAAGATAACGGGGGCATACTGGGTGGCGAGACAAAAGAGGAAAATTTTGTCGGTCGGAGCAAATCGGACTCTTAATCGATTGTTCGAAAAAATGAAGGCAGCATCTGAGATCAAAAAAATATTTATAGAGATAGTCTAAGCTATGGATAAGGAATGCGTAAACCGTGTGAGGAATGTATTGGAAAAGAATGGGCGGGTCATCATCGAACTCAAGGGGAGCATTTTAATTTTCAACTGCTGTAAAGGTTGAGCCTACATTTACCGCCGAGAAGAAGTTTAAGAAAGGAGAATGCGTGGCCCGAGTATTCGAAGCGTTTTCGCGCGGTTTTCGTGATTTGTTCCAGTTTCAGGTCTTGTGGATCGTGATCTGGCCCATGTTGGCAGCGAGCTTGTTGTGGTTGATTCTGGGTGTGACATTCTGGAGTACTTTCTCAGGATGGATAGCGAGCGGCCTTACGGCGATCGGTATTCAAACCTGGCTGGAAGGCGTGGAACCGAGATGGATCGCGTATGGAATTCAGGCGGTTGCGCATCTGATTCTGTTTGTGCCGCTGGTTTTTGTTACAGCGCTGGTGATTACAGCGCTATTTGCAATGTCCGCGCTAATTCGTCTGGTGGCCAATCGCGATTATCCGCAGCTTAAACGCGAGAGTGGTGGCGGTCTCGTTGGCAGTCTGCTCAATGCTTTGATCGCTCTCGGCATCTTTGTCGCAATTTGGGCGGTCACCCTTCCCTTGTGGTTGGTCGGCGCTGGCGTGGTCATCCCATTTGCCGCTACCGCTTATCTGAATCAGCGCCTGTTCCGCTATGATGCACTGAGTGAACATGCCAGCCGCGCGGAAATGCAGGCGATATTTTCCGCTCATCGGCCATCACTGTGGGGCTTGGGGCTTTTGACCGGCCTGGTACAATTTATACCATTTTTAAACCTGTTCGCACCGGTGCTGGCCGCGCTTGCCTTCATTCATTTCGGCTTGGCGCGCTTGGCGGAACTGCGTAATCCAGCTATCCGATAGCAAACTAACGGTTGTCAAGGAGGTAACGCCCATGCAAACCCATATTCGTCATTTCACGATGCTGGGATTAGTGCTGGCGATGAGCGGCGTTACCGCTACGTTTGCCCAGACGGAAGAGCCGGCTTCGGCAACCAGGGGGCGAGCTCATGCGCATCAAGATCAGACGAACAAGTCCGATGCCGGCAGTGAAGCCGCTCCAAAGCTGCTAAACCTTGGCTCCCATACATTTCCGGTCAGTACGCAAAACAAGCTGGCGCAGCAGTACATGAACCAGGGGCTGAACCTCTCGTACGCATTTAACCATGCCGAGGCAGGCCGTGCCTTCCGGGAGGCGGCACGGCTTGACCCTTCGCTGGCGATGGCTTACTGGGGGCAGGCACTCGTGCTCGGCCCCAACATCAATGCGGCAATGGAACCAGAAGATGAGATGCCGGCGTTGGAGCTTGTGCGAAAGGCCGCGTCGCGGGTGGCAGGTGCTTCGCCACGCGAGCGTGCGCTCCTCGGCGCGCTCGAGAAGCGTTATAGCGGCAATCCCGAGCATCGCAAGGCTAACGATAAGGCTTACGCCGATGCGATGCGGGATGTGCACCGGCGTTTTCCGAACGACCTGGATATTGCCATGCTCTATGTAGAGTCGATGATGGACCTCCAGCCCTGGGGCTACTGGATGCGCGACGGCTATCCGTTTGAGGGTACCGCTGAAATAGTCGCACTTACGGAGGAGGTGATGCGGCGCAATCCGAAACATCCGGGGGCGGTACACCTGTATATCCATCTCATCGAGCCGACCGATACACCCGAGCGGGCTGAGAAGGCAGCCGATACGCTGCTAACATTAATGCCGGATGCAGGGCATCTGGTACACATGCCGTCGCACATTTACCTGCGGGTGGGCAGATATGCCGATGCAATAAAAAGTAATCAGCTCGCCATTGCGGCTGACGAGAGGTATTTCTCGCAGCGTCATGCTCGGGATCAGGCGTCGCAGGAACAGGAACTTTATCCGGTAATGTATTTTACCCACAACATGCACTTTCTCTGGGCTGCCGCTACCGCGGACGGCCAGAGCCGTACTGCGATAGCGTCGGCGCAGAAGGTGGCGAGCATGATAGACGATGCCGTGCTGAAGGAGGTGCCGGGAACAGCGATATTTCGTGCCGTCCCCTACTGGGCCCTTGCAAGATTCGGGAAATGGAACGAGATTCTCCAGGAACCTGCGCCAACATCAACGAACGCGTTTCTGAAAGGCGCATGGCATTATGCGCACGGCCTGGCTTTTGCCGCCACGCGGCAGTTGCAGCAGGCTGAGCAGGAGTTGGCGGCGCTGCGGGAGATAATGAAGGATAAGTCGCTGGACGCAGCGCTCCTTTCACCCAACACCGCGCGCGCTGTTCTGAGCATTGGCCCCGAAGTGCTCGCCGGCGAGATCGCCGCGGCCCGGGGACAATTCGATTCCGCCGTCGCGCATCTCGACAGCGCGGTTCGCCTTGAAGATGCCTTGGCTTATACCGAGCCGCCGGAATGGCAATCGCCTCCGAGATTGACGTTGGGTGTTATTCTGCTGGAATCGGGGCGCCCAGCCGAGGCGGAGACTGTATATTGGGAAGAACTGCGGCGCAATCGTAATAATGGATGGGCGCTTTATGGTTTATTGCAGGCGCTTCGCGCGCAGGGCAAGGACGAGCGCGCAGCGCTGATCGAGGCGCGCTTCGAGAAGGCATGGACGAGGGCGGATGTGAAACTCGGCGCCTCGCGCTTCGGATGCATTGCAGCACCGCCGGCAGGAAAGGCGCAATAACAGTGGGTAAATTGCAAGGCTAGCATATGGCAGTATCCGCTCTCGTGAAACCGGATTTTGTCGGCATTCCGTAGAGCTGGTTTTCAAGTGGCTTGGAGTTTCCCATATCAGGTTTGCCGATACCACGAGCAGCAACTGAGCGAGCGAAGCAAACATTATGAAAAAGCATTCAGCACTGGAACCGTTGATATGCACGATCGGGCATTCGACGCATTCATTGGATGCGTTCGTCAGCCTGTTAACGATTAACGAAGTCACGCATGTTCTTGACGTCCGCACTATGCCGCGTTCCCGGCAGAATCCGCAATTCAACAAAGAAACCTTGCCCGGCTCCCTGCAAGCGGTTGGAATCAAATACACGCATCTACCGGGACTTGGCGGACTGCGGCACGCCCGGAAGGATTCGATCAACGGCGCCTGGCGCAACGCGTCTTTTCGAGGATATGCCGACTACATGCAAACGCCGGAATTCAGCGACAATGTGCAGGATGTCCTGGAGCTTGCTGCGCACGAGCGGTGTGCATTGATGTGTGCCGAAGCGGTACCATGGCGTTGCCATCGTTCGTTGATCGCCGATGCGCTTACATTGCGCGGTGCGAGGGTGGAAGACATCATCAACGCCCAGGGACGGAAGCTGCATTTGATGACGCCGTGGGCACAAACAGACGGCTTGAAGATTTGTTATCCTCCCCAAGCAACGGCAGCCGTGGGCGATAAGCAATCCGATAAGTAAGCAGTTTTACGAGTTGATGATTCAAGGTTAATTTTATCAATAACTAACTTAATACTAACAGTACTTAACAGCAAAGGAGCCGCACAATCATGAAAGTCACATGTACCCCGTGCGCAGCACTTATCGCTTTTGTCATGCTGACACCGCAGCACGTTATCGCATATGAGGACAGCCCATTGGGACAACAAGAGCCGGCAGCGCATCAGGCAAAACAGCGAGGACAGAAAAATGTTCCGCCAAAGCCATGGGAGTCGAGGCCGTGGGCGTCCGCTTCGGAAGAGTTGAAGCCCAAGGAATCGAGACCCTGGGAGTCCGCTTCGGAAGAGTTGAGGCCGAAGGAATTGAGACCGGGAGAGCGGCAAGCAACGGAGGAGAGGCGTCGTGTAGGCAGAAAAGCCCGGAAGGAGCGGCTTGAGAGAAAGAAGGAAAATACGGAAAATACGAAAAATACGGAGGAGCTTGGGGGATATCAGGATCGCCTTAAGCAACGCCAGGGTAAATGGCGGAGGCACCAGATGGAAAGCGAGCGGTACTATCCTGTAGGTATGAGATAGTTCGCAGACGGGGCATAATATCTTTCCGGATATGACCAGAGCGATGGGTTGCTTTCAGCGACTGCCAATGGATTAAAACAGCAGTCGCATGATTTATTAACCCAAAGACGAGCCAGCGCAGTGGAAGGCGCAAATAACCGGTCGTCCTTCTTGCTCGTCAACCTGTGCCGATCCAGCACGGACCGGTAAAAAAGGTGGACGCTCCCTAATCCCATTCTCCGGTATACTTTTATATCATGATGTCCGCAAACTTATTGATTATTACTTCTGCTGCGGTCCTGCTTGTCACGATGGCTTTTCTGGTGATCAGACTCGGCATGCTCTCAACCCTGGTGCGCAATCTGCTGGGACAGCAAGCGAAGCTGATGGAAGACAAGCATCGCGACATGCTCAAGGATTTGCACGAGGGCCTGGCCAATCAGGGTGAGCGGATATCAGGGACGCTCGGCAAAACTTCCGAGCAATTACGTGGGACGGTGGAAGCGCGATTAGACCAGATCAGCGGCCATGTCGCTGAACGGCTCGATGAAGGGTTCAGGAAAACGAATGAGACTTTCACCAGCGTCATGACGCGGCTCGCAACTATTGACGAGGCGCAGAAGAAAATAGACAGTCTTACCACCAACATGGTGAGTTTGCAGGAGCTTCTGGGGGACAAACGTTCCCGTGGCGCATTCGGCGAGGTGCAACTGGAAGCACTGGTACGCAACGTTTTACCGCCGGCTGCATATACGATGCAGCATACGCTTTCCAACGGCAACCGCGCGGATTGTGTGTTGCGGCTGCCGCCGCCAACCGGAATGGTCGCGGTTGATTCAAAATTCCCGCTGGAAAATTTCCATCGCATGTTTGATCGCCAGGCGGATGACGCCAGCCGGGCATTGGCCCAAAAGCAATTCAAGGCGGATGTGAAAAAACATGTGGATGACATAGCCAGCAAATATATAGTGCCACCGGAAACCTGCGATGGGGCGGTAATGTTTGTACCGGCAGAGGCGGTTTTTGCCGAAATCCATGCCTGTCAGTACGATGTGGTCGATTACGCCATGCAGAAACAGGTATGGATAGTTTCGCCTACAACGCTAATGGCGGTGCTGAATACAGCCCGGGCCGTGCTGAAAGATATTGAAACCCGCGAGCAGGTGCATATCATCAAGAACGAGCTCTTCAGGCTTGGCAAGGATTTTGCCCGCTTCGACGAGCGCATGAAAAAACTTTCCGATCATATTCGGCAGGCTAATCAGGATGTGGAAGAGGTTCATGTCTCGAGCCGCAAGATTAGCCAGCGCTTTGCCCGGATTGACGCGGTGGAACTGGAATCGCTGCAAGTGGAAACCTCTAGGCTGGAGCCCGATGATGACTGATTCCGAGTCTCAATGCTTTCCAATTTTAAAACCTGGTATCGCCGCCGCATCCTCAAGAATGATTCAATCCCTGATGATGTTTGGCAAAATGCGGTAGCGCGGCTGCGATTTCTGCGCAACCTGAGCCCCATTGAACTCGCGCGCCTGCGCGAATGCGCCATACTGTTCCTTCATGCGAAACAAATAAGCGGTGCGCATGGATTGATTGTCACCGATGAAATGCATGTGCTGATCGCAGCGCAGGCTTGTATTCTGATTCTGAATCTCGATCTGGATTATTACGATGGCTGGGTCGAAATTATCGTTTATCCGGGCGAATTTATTCGCGATTATGAGTATGTGGACGAAGATGGCGTGGTGCATCTCGGTAGTGAGCCGGCATCAGGGGAATCCTGGCTGGGTGGGCCCGTGATTCTCTCCTGGGAGGATACCGCCGCTGCTGGAACCGGGGTGGGCTATAACGTCGTGATACATGAATTTGCCCACAAGCTTGACATGCTGAATGGCGACGCCAACGGATTTCCCCCGCTGCATGCGGACATGAGCAGGCAGGCATGGAGCGAAGCATTCAGCAAAGCCTATGCGGATTTTTGCATGAGTATTGACGCAGATGAGGTGACAGAGGTGGACTCGTATGCGGCCGAGAATCCTGCCGAGTTCTTTGCGGTGATGAGCGAGGCTTTTTTTGAAACACCCTTGTCGGTAAAACTCCATTTTCCTCTGGTTTACGAACAGTTGGCGTTGTTTTATCGGCAGGATCCCGCACAATGATGGAGCGAACTTTGACCGGATACTTGATCAGTGGCGATATTGGCGGAACCAAGACCTTGCTGCAAGCATCGCAACTGCAAGACCGCAATGTTCAGGTGTGTTGCGAACGTCGCTATGCCAGCCGCGAGTATTCGAGCTTTTCGGACATTCTCAGGGATTTCCTGAATGATACATCGACGTTCGGAGCTGGCTCCAGTGTGGCCAGCGCCTGTTTTGCAGTGGCAGGGCCCGTCGCAAAGCAGGAGGTAACTCTCACCAACTTGCCTTGGGTGATGGATAAGGAGGACATCGCGAGAGAATTTTCCATTCCGAAGGTTAAACTCATTAATGATTTCGAAGCCGTGGCGCTGAGCGTTGAAGTCCTCTCCGTCAGCGATCTGGTGACGCTGCAAACTGGTAATCCTCATGCCGGGGGAATGCGAGTCGCGCTTGGTGCAGGTACTGGCATGGGGGGTGCGTGGCTAGTATGCCAAGGCGGCCGTTATATACCGTTAGCAAGTGAAGCCGGGCATATGGATTTCGCTCCCGCGGATGAGTTACAGGCCCGGCTACTGCAATATTTGCGGAAGATATTTGGGCATGTATCGGTCGAGCGGGTATTGTCCGGGCCGGGGCTGACGAATATTTTCAATTTCCTGCAAACCGATCTGAAGGGTCCTGCTGGGCTGGTGCAGGTGCGCCTTGAGGAGGATGGCGCGGCACAAGTCGCCGATCTCGCTTTCAACCACAGGCATCCAATCGCAGTGAAAGCGATGGATTTATTTGTTGAGGTTTATGGCGCTTATGCGGGAAATCTGGCGCTGGCGGGACTGTGTCGTAATGGCGTGTATGTGGCTGGCGGTATTGCGCCCAGAATTATCGGCAAGTTGAGGGAAGGCGGCTTCATGAAAGCATTTCTCGACAAGGGACGCTTTTCCTCATTGATGGGAGAGATGCCTGTGCACGTGGTGATGAACCCCAAAGCCGGATTGCTCGGCGCGACTGAGGAAGCGCGGCGGATGCTGGTTGAAAACGACTAGGGGGCCGTCATGTCACACGGGCGGGAACGAGGTATCCGGGATGTGCAAACACAGTATCGTAGGTTTTGGCTGGATTCCGGGTTGAGTCGTAATGACAAAATTCACGAATTTCTTGACGGATAGACAATTCATCGACTGGATCGGCAGTGTATATGAGTAAGGCATTTACCAGGGAAACCGAATCGGATAACGATCCTGGCGAAGAAAAGGCTGCCAGTTCCTCGCCTCCTTTGCCCACAGGTAGCAAGAACTACATCACCCCCGGAGGGCACAAACGGTTAATGGACGAGTTTCTGTGGCTGATGAATAAAGAGCGCCCCAATGTGACAGCTACGGTGTCATGGGCCGCCGCCAACGGTGACCGTTCGGAGAATGCGGATTATATCTACGGCAAGAAGCGTTTGCGGGAAATCGACCGGCGTATACGTTTTCTTACCAAACGGCTGGATATAGCCGAAGTCGTGGATCCTGCAGCACCGAGGGAAAATGACAATCAGATCTTTTTCGGTGCCACCGTTATTTTTGCCAATCAGAAAGGCGAGGAGAAAACAGTTTCTATCGTCGGCGTTGATGAGATCGATACCTCCAGAGGCTATATAAGTTGGGTTTCGCCGTTGGCGCGAGCGTTGATAAAAGCGCGGGAAGGCGATGTGGTGACACTGCATGCGCCAGGTGGAACTGAAGAGCTGGACATTCTGGAGGTCGAATATCGGACGATTCCGATGGAGCCGTTCGGGGAAACGGGCGGGGCTGAGGTGGATAGAGCTCACCCCAGTAGCTGATAGTTGATGAAATTTATCACTTCTCGCGATAATCCAATCTTCAGGCAACTGGTTAAACTGAAAGAATCAGCCAGGCAACGTCGGACGGCTGAGCAAACGCTACTTGACGGCGTTCACCTGATAGATGCCTACAATCTTGCGCTGGGACCGCCGCAAGCGCTTATCGTGAGCGAGTCGGGTCTTGAGAATGCGGAGATAAGGCGCTTGCAGGCGGAGCAGTCAATCAACGCAGGCACGGAGGTGGTGGTGCTGAGCGACGCCTTGTTTCGCGAGGTTTCTCCGGTAAAGACACCCATAGGTGTCATGGCGCTGATATCTATTCCCGAGTCGACCATCCTCATGTGTAAGGGAGGGAGGGGCGAAAGTTTTTGCGTGCTGCTCGAAGCTATACAAGATCCAGGAAACGTTGGTTCCATACTGCGTTCTGCTGTCGCTGCAGGCGCAAGTGATATCTACCTGTCCGATGGTTGTGCTGATGTCTGGTCGCCCAAGACGCTGCGAGCCGCGATGGGTGCGCATTTTTCAATTTGTATACACGAGCAATCCGATCTGGTGGAAGTCGCACGGGCATTTAACGGCAGGGTAATTGCCGCTTCCCTGAAGGCGAAAAATAGTCTTTATCAGACCCGGCTGACTGGGCCTGTCGCCCTGGTGTTCGGTAATGAGGGAATGGGCCTGTCGGATGCGATGCTGCAAGCAGCCAGCGAACAAATCAGCATTCCCATGCAGGGTCGAACAGAGTCATTGAACGCTGCTGCTGCGGCGGCGGTGTGTTTTTTTGAGAGGGTGAGGCAGATAAAACAGCCGGAGTGTAGCACTTGGTTTCGGGTTTCCTAATTCCGCCAGAGTTCGATTCACGCGGCTTTCGACACTGCAAGTCATTTCAGCCTGCACGTGTCTGTTCCAACCAGTTCTCCAGACCCTGCGCATTAAGCTCGACATCCAGGCTTAGCAAATTTCGAATCTCTTCCTCCGGCAATTTGCAGCTGTGTGCGAGTACTTGTTGCAACAACAGTTCTCCAAGTTTCTCTACCAGTGCCGCGTGCCGGTTGGGAACGTGATTCTGCAACTTCCTGGCTATCGACACATGCGCATCGATCAAATCGTGCATCTCGATCGCGTGGCGCGGCAAATTGCCGATGCGGCCGTAATGCGTCAGAAAGGCGTATGAGGGGTTGTAGCTCATGAGCCGGTCCAGTGAGGCGTGCAATGCTACGGGGTCGAACTGTACCGGAGTGGTGGTGGGAAATACGAACTCCATGCCGTCCACGTCGAATTCACGATAGGAAATTCCAAAAGTATCTCCGGTGAAAAATGACCGGTATTGCTGGTCGAAGATACAGTAGTGATGGCGTGCATGGCCCGGCGTATCGAGGAATAGTAATGGGCGACCGTTGAAATCCAGACTGAACCCATCTGGCGCTTCGATAATGCGGTTTGCGTCCACCGGACGGATGGCTCCGTATATGCGTTTGAATTCGGCTTCCCCATAAACCGTCATTGCACTTGCGATGAGCCTGGCGGGGTCGGCCATATGCCGAGCGCCGCGCGGATGCACTACCAATTTTGCGTTGGGAAAATGATGCATGAACTCTCCCGCGCCGCCTGCATGATCGAGATGTATGTGTGTGACAAATACATAAGTCATATCGTCGGGGGCAAGATTCTTTCTTCGCAGCGCTTCCATTACGCCAGCAACGGAAGATGAGGTTCCGGTATCTACCAGCGCCGCTTTGCCGCCTTCGACGATGAGGTGAATCGCAGCCAGCCCCTGGCGCAAATAATCCGCGTCAATGGCACTGATGCCATTTTCGTAATCGGTAACGCGGGGCCGGGCTGGCTGGGTGGAAGGGGTTGCAAGCGCTTTCGCAGGGCGAGACAAGTCGTCATCCATAAAACAATAAGGTCTGATTTCAGGAATTATGCTATCGGTTGCTTCAGTTGCTCGAGAATTGCGGGGTTTTCCAGTGTAGAAATATCCTGGGTCAGTTCCTCGCCCCTGGCCAAGGTGCGCAGCAGGCGCCGCATGATTTTACCGGATCGGGTTTTTGGAAGATTGTCGCCAAAGCGGATCTCATCAGGTCTGGCAATGGGACCGATTTCCGTCGACACCCAGTTACGCAATTCTGCCGCGATATCGTGAGCGCTCTCGCCTTGCGGACGTGCGCCCTTAAGCACCACGAACGCGACTATTGCTTCGGTTTTGATCTCGTCGGGTTTGCCCACCACTGCCGCTTCCGCGACCAGAGGACTAGCCACCAGCGCGGATTCGATTTCCATGGTTCCCAAACGGTGGCCGGAGACAGTAAGCACGTCGTCAACGCGTCCCATGATCCAGAAATAGCCGTCGGAATCGCGATTGGCCGAATCGCCCGCCAGGTAATACTTCCCGCCAAGCTCTTCGGGGAAATATGTTTTCCTGAAACGCTCCGGTTCGCCCCACAGTGTGCGCGCCAGGGAGGGAAACGGACGTTTAATGACAAGAAAACCTCCCTTGCCGTCAGGTATGTCTTGTCCCGCTTCGTCCACGACTGCGGCCACAATGCCGGGCAATGGCAAAGTGCAGGAACCGGGCTTGAGCGGTACGGCGCCAGGCAGGGGAGCGATCATGTGAGAGCCCGTTTCTGTCTGCCACCAGGTATCCACTACGGGACAGCGGGATTGGCCAACGACGGTGTAGTACCACATCCATGCTTCCGGATTGATCGGTTCGCCTACCGAGCCTAGCAGGCGTAATGATGAAAGATCGTATTTTCCCGGAAAATCCGGCCCGAGTTTTATAAGCGACCGAATTGCGGTCGGTGCGGTGTAAAACACCGTAACCCGATGGTCCTGTATCATTTTCCAGAAGCGGCCGGCGTCGGGATAGGTGGGAACCCCTTCGAAGATGACCTGTGTAGCCCCTAGCGCCAATGGACCATACGTAACGTAGCTATGCCCGGTAACCCAACCCACATCGGCTGTACACCAGAAAACATCGGTGGGCTTGTAATCGAAAACCCATTTCATGCTCGTGATTGCGCCTAGCAGATAACCTGCGGATGAGTGCTGCACGCCCTTTGGGTGACCGGTGGAACCTGAGGTGTAGAGCGTGAACAGCGGATGTTCGGCATTGAGCCATTCCGGCTCGCAAGTATCATTCTGGTCCCGGGTCAGTTCGTGCCACCAGACGTCGCGCGAGACCTGCAACTGCGCACTGCCGTTACCACGTTTATAGACCACGACGGATTTCACCGAATCGGTTTCCCCCCTTGCCAGCGCTTCATCCACCACGGCTTTCAATTGGTTAATCTTGCCGCCGCGCCACTGCTCGTCGGCGGTGATAACAGCCACCGCTCCTGCGTTGAGGATCCGTTCGTGCAGGCTTTTGGCGGAGAAACCGCCAAATACCACTGAATGAGTAGCGCCAACGCGGGCACACCCCTGCATTGCTACCACGGCTTCAATGCTCATCGGCATGTAGATAACCACACGGTCACCTTTCCTGATACCCAGCGCCTTGAGTCCATTGGCAAACCGACATACCCGGCGATGGAGATCGCGATAGGTGGAACGGGTAATGGCGCCGTCATCCGCCTCGAAAACGATTGCAGTTTTGTCCGGTTGAGTGGCGAGATGGCGGTCGAGGCAGTTATAAGAAACGTTCAGTTCACCATCGTCAAACCACTTTAGAAAGGGATGATTTGTTTCATCCAGCACCCGAGTGAACGGTTTATGCCACAATATATGTTCTCTCGCCAGTTTTCCCCAGAACGCGGGAAGATCTTTTTCTGCTTCTGCGCAGAGGGCATGGTAAGTTTCCATGCCGGACACATTAGCTTGTCCAATGAACGCCGCGTCGGGCGGGAATATGCGAGTTTCATGCAAGATCGACTTGATCGTGGCCACGGGTACCCTCCGGTTAATTGTTTTTGGGAATCGTGAAATTGTATCACTCGACGATTCCCTGCATGAAAATTGCATCAGGCCATACGGAAGAATCTTTGATTGGGCTACATGTAGTACCGCAAGGAGGCATGAATAGCCTGGGGCAAAAACCCGGGTGGCAGATTTTTTACGTGCCGCAACTGGCTTCGAAATCGGATTTGCGACACGTCTGATAGCGAGCGTAACCGGAAAAGTATCGGCTAACGCAACCATTTATAATTATGAACCTCTTAGTAATGGGAGTAACGTTTCGATATTTGCGGCAGGGGCGCCAGGATACTTCGCAATTGGACGCCCAACAGTGAGGGAGGCGGATACAAATGGTAATGGCCATCCGTCGCCAGAATCCTGGAAGGGGGAGTGCCCTGAAATTTTGGCGGGGCGCAATCCATGTGTTCGCCGTGGTTCGCGCAGGGAGTTTCCTGGCAAGCATCTATTTCATTAATTATAAATTTTTGCTAAAATAGCCATCGACTATGGGCTCTTTTTAGCCCATTTTTTGTTTGTGTCAATGCTATGGATCTGTATGAATTACTCGACTCGACTCTGGCGGGACTGGGCTACGAGCTGGTTGAAGTGGAGCGGTCATCCCGAGGGAGACTGTTGCGGGTGTTTATCGACAAATCTGATGGTGTCGGTGTAGATGATTGTGTCGCGGTCAGTAATCATCTGAGTCGGCTGCTTGCGGTTGAGAACATCGATTACGATCGGCTGGAAGTATCATCGCCCGGCTTGGACAGGCCACTGAAAAAGGTTTCGGATTTCATCCGTTTTGCGGGAGAGTCGGTTAAACTGAGGTTGCGTGTAGGGTTACAGGGTCAGAGGAATTTTGTCGGAATCCTGCGTGAAGTGAATGATGGCGTGTTGAAGCTGGAAGTGGACGGAAAAATGCTTGATCTCGAGTTGAATAATCTTGAGAAGGCTCGTCTGGTTCCAAAATTGTGATTATCCGAGGAATTGGCTGGAGGTAACATGACCCGCGAGGTTTTGCTATTGGTGGATGCGCTGGCGCGCGAAAAAAATGTCGAGAAGGACATTGTTTTTGTCGCACTCGAACTGGCGTTGGCATCCGCTACAAAAAAGCGTTTTCACGAGGACGCTGATGTGCGCGTGTCGATTGACCACGAGACGGGTGATTATCAGTCGTTGCGCCGTTGGCAGGTGGTAGCGGACGATATGGTTGAGGACCCTGCCCGTCAAATTCCCTTGAGCGAGGCGCAGCAGCGCGATCCGGAAATCAATCTGGATGAATTCGTTGAAGAGGTGTTGGAACCGTTGGAGTTTGGACGCATTGGCGCCCAGGCTGCGAAGCAGGTGATATTCCAGAAAATAAGGGATGCGGAACGGGAGCAGATCCTGAACGATTTTCTCGAACGCAAAGAGTACATGGTCACGGGGACCATCAAGCGCATGGAACGCGGTAACGCGATCATCGAATCCGGAAGGGTGGAGGCTGCTTTGCCCCGTGACCAGATGATTCCCAAGGAAAACCTGCGGGTCGGCGATCGTGTGCGCGCCTATCTGTACAAGATCGACCGAAACGCGCGTGGCCCGCAGCTGATATTGTCGCGGATTGCACCGGAGTTTCTGATAAAGCTGTTCGAACTGGAAGTGCCGGAGATTGAGGAGGGCCTGCTGGAGATCAAGGTCGCGGCAAGGGATCCAGGTTCACGCGCCAAGATTGCAGTCAAGTCAAACGATCAGCGTGTTGACCCGATAGGTACCTGTGTTGGTATGCGAGGCTCCAGGGTACAGGCGGTGACGGGTGAGTTGGCAGGAGAAAGGGTGGATATCATTTTGTGGTCGGATGACCCTGCCACATTCGTGATTAATGCGCTGGCCCCTGCCGAAATCAGCAGTATCCTGGTGGATGAGGAAAAACACAGTATGGACATCGTGGTGGATGAGGACAACCTTGCCCAAGCCATTGGGCGCGGGGGTCAGAATGTCCGGCTTGCCTCGGAGTTGACTGGTTGGGAGCTCAATATCATGACAATGGAAGAGTCACAGGCGAAAAATGAAGAAGAATTTTCCGTTCTTCGTCAGCTCTTCATGGAAAAACTTGATGTGGATGAGGAAGTGGCGGATATCCTGGTACAGGAAGGTTTTACGACGCTGGAAGAAGTGGCTTACGTGCCGCTCAGCGAAATGCTGGAAATCGAGGCATTTGACGAGCAAACGGTCAACGAACTTCGCACTCGGGCTCGTAACGCTCTTCTGACTGAGGCGATCGTCAGTGAAGAAAAAGTAGAGCATATAGCAGAAGACCTGCTTTCGCTCGAAGGTATGGATGGCCATACTGCGCGGGAACTTGCGGCTAAAGGGGTGAATACCCAGGAAGACCTCGCCGACCTGGCAGTGGATGATCTCGTTGAAATGGTCGAGATGGACGCCGAACGAGCCAGGCAATTGATCATGACGGCGCGCGCGCCGTGGTTTGCCTCTGCAGATAAGGCATAGGCTATTTAAAGGTTATCAATGTCTCAAATGAACGTAGAACAATTCGCTAGTGAACTGGGTGTGCTTCCAGCAGTACTACTGGAACAGCTTCAGGCTGCGGGGGTACGCAAGCATCTGACTGAGGATAGTTTGACGGAGAAGGATAAAACGCAACTTCTTGATTATCTCCGCAAAATTCATGGCGCTAAAGAGGAAAAAGGCAAAATTTCCCTTCCGCGTCGCCAGACTTCTGAAATCAAGAAATCGGATAGCGCCGGCAAACCTCGCAGTATCCAGGTAGAGGTGCGCAAAAAGCGTGTATTTGTAAAAGGTGATTTGACAACAGTCGCGAGCAAGACGGTCGAAGCCGCAGTCGTAGCGCCTTCTGTTCCTTCAACGGCCGCGCCGGTTCGTGCCCCGGTCATAGATGCTGCGGAGCAGGCATTGCGTGAAGAGGAAGCAAGAAAACAGGCCGAATTGATTGCAAGGCAGACCGCAGAACTCCGGGAGAAGAAGCAGCGGCAAAAGCCTGCGGCAGATGTCAAGGAAGAACCGGTTGTGGCGGTGGGTGAACCCGCGGCGCCTGCTGAACCCGCGCCTGCCGTTGCACCTGCCGCTACCCCATCCGTAGCTCCTGTAACAGAAACGGCTCAGCCGCAGCCTGTTCCGACCGAAGGGACCTTGCATAAACCGGTCGTCAAGCCTGAAGACAAGGCAGCTAAGGCCGAAAAGAAGAAGAAGCAGGCCAAGCAGGTAGTTTGGAAAGACGAAAGGACCGACAAACGCGGACTCAAGGCGCGTGGCGATTTATCAAGCGTGAAAGGATGGCGCACACGCAGGGATAAACACGGTAGACCCTCCGCCGAAGACCAGGGCGCCCATAGCTTTTCCGTGCCGACAGAGCCGGTTGTCCATGAAGTTATGGTACCGGAGACCATTTCCGTTGGGGCGCTAGCCCAGAAAATGTCAATCAAGGCCGCAGAAGTTATCAAGGCTCTGATGAAAATGGGAAATATGGTAACTATCAATCAAATGCTGGACCAGGAAACTGCCATGATCGTGGTGGAGGAACTGGGCCATGTAGCCAAATACGCAGCGCTGGACAGTCCCGAGTCCTTTCTGGCGGATACGGAGTTACCAGGAGTGGAATTCAAGACGGAGCCGCGTGCACCGGTAGTCACCGTAATGGGGCACGTCGATCATGGAAAGACCTCCCTTCTTGATTACATACGCCGTACCCGTGTGGCAAGTGGAGAAGCAGGTGGCATCACCCAGCATATCGGCGCCTATCACGTGGAAACTGAGAGAGGAATGGTTACGTTTCTGGATACACCTGGCCATGAAGCGTTTACAGCCATGCGCGCTCGGGGCGCAAAGGTTACCGATCTGGTCATATTGGTCGTGGCGGCCGATGACGGTGTAATGCCTCAAACAATCGAGGCCATACATCACGCAAAGGCTGCCAAAGTGCCAATCGTGGTGGCAATGACAAAAATAGACAAACCAGAAGCTAATCCTGAACGCATCAGGCAAGAACTGGTGACGCAGGAAGTGGTGCCGGAGGACTGGGGTGGCGACACCATGTTCGTCGAGGTTTCCGCCAAGACTGGCCAGGGTATCGATGCACTTCTGGAAAGCGTTTTGCTTCAGGCTGAAGTGCTGGAACTCGGGGCGGCAAAAGATGCGCCCGCCAGAGGTATTGTCATCGAATCCCGCCTTGATAAGGGTCGAGGTCCGGTGGCAACGATACTTGTGCAGTCTGGAACCTTGAAGCGCGGCGATATACTGCTGGCAGGCGCAGTATTTGGCAGGGTGCGGGCGATGCTCGACGAGACCGGCAAACCTGTGGAGCAGGCGGGGCCTTCCATTCCGGTTGAAATTCAGGGTTTATCAGAAGTCCCGGTGGCGGGCGAAGCGGTAGTGGCGTTGGCGGATGAGCGTAAAGCCCGTGAAATTGCGCTGTTTCGTCAAGGCAAGTTCCGGGACGTAAAGCTTGCCAAACAGCAGGCAGCCAAGCTGGAAAATGTGTTCGAACAGAAAGGCGAGGTCAAAGTGCTTGCGCTCATCATCAAGGCCGATGTGCAGGGGTCTTACGAGGCGCTGGCGCATGCACTTCAACGACTTTCTACCGATGAGGTCAGGGTTAACATTATCCACAGTGGTGTGGGCGCGATTACTGAATCCGATATCAATCTGGCGTTAGCTTCGAAAGCGGTTGTGATCGGCTTCAATAGCCGCGCGGATGCAGTCGCGCGCAAGCTCATCAGTTCAACTGGGGTGGATGTGCGCTATTACAGCATTATTTACGAGGCTGTAGACGAAATCAAAGCAGCACTGTCAGGCATGATGGCGCCGGATCGCAAGGAGAATATCACCGGATTGGTGGAAATCCGTGAAGTATTCCGTATTTCCAAGGTGGGGGCGGTAGCTGGTTGCCTTGTACAGGAGGGCATCGTCAAGCGGGGGTCGCTAGTGAGACTGATACGTAACGGCGAGGTGATCCATACTGGCGAGCTTGAGTCGTTGAAACGCTTCAAGGACGATGTGAAAGAGGTGAGGGCGGGTTTTGAATGTGGCTTGTCGCTGAAAAACTTTAATGATATTCAGGTGGGCGACCAACTTGAAACGTACGAGATCGTCGAAGTCGCACGCAGCTTGTAACTGCAGGCCCTGTAGGGACCGTTATGCCTAAAGATTATTCTCGTTCGTTGCGTATTGCCGACCAAATTCAGCGTGAACTGGCCGATCTGATCCGCAACGAATTGAAGGATCCCCGTATTGGCATGATCACGTTAACCGGTGTTGAGGTGAGTCACGATTATACGCACGCCAAAGTTTTTTATACGACGCTGCGTAGTGAAAGTGACAATTTTCTCACCGCTAAAGGGTTGGAGCATGCAGCCGGATTTTTACGTAGTCATCTGTTGCATCGATTGAAGCTTCGGGTTGTACCGCAACTCCATTTCATTTATGACGAATCGATAGAGCGAGGCGTGCGTCTATCACAACTGATAGATGAAGCCGTGGCGCTGGAGAGTCCTGCAAAAGAACCGGATGGTAGTTGATCTGCCGACGGTTCAGTTCGCGGTTCAGTGCCTGGATTGAATCCGCAAATTTTAAAGCCTAAACCCATCAAACGCGAGATCAGTGGCGTTTTGCTGCTCGACAAACCTTCCGGCATCTCGTCCAATAACGCGCTACAAATTGCCAAACGCATCTTTGCCGCGCGCAAGGCGGGGCACACAGGCACGCTAGACCCGATGGCAACCGGGCTATTGCCAATTTGCTTTGGTGAAGCTACAAAGTTTTCGTCGGCGTTGCTTGGCGCAGACAAGACATATGAAGCGGTCCTGAGACTCGGCTATATCAGTACTACCGGGGACGCCGAGGGTGAAATTTCAGTTGCGAGCCAGATAGAGCCCCGTTATTTGAAATTTACGCTGCCACAAGTTGAAGCGGTACTGGCAAGCTTTACCGGTGCAATCAAGCAGGTACCGCCTATGTACAGCGCGCTGAAGCATCGGGGAAAACCCATGTATATTTATGCCAGGGAAGGGGTGGAAATCGAACGGCAACCACGTGATGCCTTTATACACGATCTGCATATCAACTCCCTTGAGGGTAACGAAATGCGCATCCTGGTCAAGTGCGGTACAGGTACTTATATTCGCACGCTAGCTGAAGATATAGGCAAGGCGCTCGGATGTGGTGGAGCGTACCTTACCTTTTTGTGCAGAAGCACTCTTGATAATTTCGACTTGTCGCATACCTATACGCTCGATGCGCTTGAAGCTATGTCCTTGCCGCAGCGGGACTGCTGCCTCCTCCCCACTGATACTCTCATGCGAGGTTGTCCCGCCGCTACGCTGGACGCCGCAGCAGTAACATCTTTGCTACAAGGACGAACGATCCGGGACTACTTCTCTACGGATAGCTTGCAGGAGGGACAAAAGATTCGATTGTACGATCAGGACAACCGTTTCTTAGGTCTGGGAGAAATGACTGGAGGCGGTGAAATAATTCCCAAAAGGCTCATGTCGGCATCGTCGTCATGAATGCTGCTTGGAACGCATGCTGTCGGTAACATCTTTTCCTATCCCACGATAGCCAACGAAACGGCCGGACGAATCGAACATCGGCTCGCCGCTAACCATCAAATATTGTTCGGTCCCATCAGATTTGGTCCGGCTGTAAACGAAATCGATAAACGGCCGTCTTGCCGCGATGTTAGCCTTGAATGCGTTGTATTCAGCCTTGTTCCAGTGCGCTTTATGGTCTATGGGCTCACCCATCAAGTTGTCAACTGTGATTCCGAGCATTTCAAGGACCGGCCCATAAACTTTAGTAAAATGGCCCTTTTCATCCTGCTCCCAGTACCAGTCAGAGGCCAACTCGGTCAGGCGACGAAATCGCGCCTCGCTTTCGCGCAATTCCGCGGTCCGCTCCGCCACGGTCTGTTCCAGTTTTTTATTGTAATTCTCCAGTTGTTTGTATAATAAACGTACTTCCAGCATATTGTGGATACGTGTCTGGACTTCAATCAGATCAAATGGCTTGCTGACGAAATCCTTCGCGCCCGCCTGTAGCGCCCGAAGCTTATGGCCCGGCTGGGCGGTGATCACGAGTACCGGCAAGTAGTCTCCAGGTGCGATTTCCTTCAGGGCTTCCAATACCTGAAAACCATCCATGCCCGGCATTTGCAGGTCGAGAAGAATCAGGTCATATTGGTTCCGGCGATAGAGTCCACTAACGTCGCGGGGATTCATTGTCGAGGCGATACAGGTATAACCAGCATCGCTCAGCATTTGCTCAAGCAGCCGGACATTGGCTTCCTGATCGTCAACAATCAGGATTTTAGCGTTAAGAATGTCGGGTTTGCTAATCATTATTCTTGTCCTATTTCACTGGCAATTGATCAATTCTTTACAAGTTGACAAAGATATCGTATTGGTTCTAAAGATGATATGCAAAAGCGGTTATTTCTGTGTACTGGCTGTATTATTTTTCCCGATAACAGAAAGCTACCGCATTCCGGTACATCATTCGGGGCAAATGGCAGGTTGTTGAGTGGGAGTAAGGCTGCGATGGAGGGCTCTCCTCATGTGATTGCCGTGAACTATCAAGCCCAAGTAGAAAATGAGCCCGCGAGAGTCTACGGAAAATATAATTCGGCATTAGGAATACGCTTGCTCTGAAATTCTATAGGTATTTTTGTTCGCTTGCTTGGCATCCAGGAGAGCCGCATCTGCGTTCTTCAACAGCGTTCTCACATCTCTGCCATTGACAGGATAAAGACCGATACCGGCGCTTGCGGTCAGACTGATATTGTTCCCCTGAATAGTATAGGGCTGCGATAGCGCCTTGATTATTTTTTCTGCCGCAAGGGTCACACCGCCGATATTACTGACATGCGGCATTGCGATCACAAATTCGTCGCCGCCAAGGCGTGCCGCCGTATCTTCCTGTCTGACCGCGGCTACCAGGCGTGCTGCCACGAGTTTCAGAAGCAGATCCCCGACATCGTGACCCAACGTATTGTTGATCTGCCTGAACCCATCCAGATCCAAATACAAAACCGCCATTATGCTGCTGTTCCTCTTTGCATGGATAATAGCCTGGGAAACCCTTTCTTCCAGGAGTCGTCTGTTGGCAAGTCCCGTCAGCGGATCATGCAACGCCATGAATTCCTGGGTTTTGGCATAGCTGCGTGCTCGCTGATGCAAGAGGCGTACTTCCAGCAGGTTATGAACGCGCGCAAGCACCTCGGCCATATCAAAAGGTTTGCTGATGAAATCCTTTGCCCCGGATTGGAGCGCGCGCAGCTTACAGTCCGGATTGGCTGTAACCACCAGTACCGAGAGGTATCCATCCGCTTCAATCTCCTTCAGAGCGTCCAGCACCTGAAATCCGTCCATGCCAGCCATTTTCAAATCGAGCAGGATCAGGTCGTAATGATTCCGCCGGTGCAGGTCATATACCTGATATGGATCCATCGTCGAGCTGACGGAGGTATAGTTTGCAGCAGCCAGCACGCCTTCCAGCAATTGGACGTTTGATTCCTGATCATCGACGATCAGGATTTTTGCGCTATGAATATCCGTTTCAGTGATCATATTGTTTGCATATTCATCCGGACCAAACTGCCCCTCAAACCTAACCATACTCGGCATATTGCTGAGCTTAACCAGGTCAATTGCCTGAGAGAACAGCGAATTTTAGGGAGTCCTGTTCGATATTCAGACACGCACGCTTTAAACGCGCATATTTTGCCGCTATTTTGCGTGTGCCTCTGTGCGCTAACTCTCATAAGAAAAACAGGAAGCGATTCTATTCCTCCAAGATGTGGCTCATCGGTTCTGTAGGCGAGCTTGTCCAGAGAAATCGATTTTCCCAACAGCACAATGCCGGAGCCATCCAGATACTTATGGAGGACTTATACAAACCCGGATGGGATGATATATGGAATACTCATTTTCTACATCATTGCGAGACCTGCTCCGGTAACTAAAATAGGAAAACCTTTATCAAAAGGCACCTGTAGAATGTCTGAGGTTAGCCCCAAAGAAATTGCCTCGACCAGAGCTTGCACCGGAATAATATTTGACCTTGGCACACTCTCCTTATATAATTGCCCCCTCTGACGCGGGGTGGAGCAGTCTGGCAGCTCGTCGGGCTCATAACCCGAAGGTCGTAGGTTCAAATCCTGCCCCCGCAACCAGGTCATTAAGCCATTGATTATCAACGTGATCAGTGGCTTTTTTCTTATGCGTCCAGCAGGGACGCACTCTTGCGAGCGCAAGTCCAGCCGTAAGTTGAATCCACGTACGAAACGAAGTGCATCTGCATGAGGGTGACCGGAGTGTGGCGAGTTTTCGCGCCCTGGAGTTCTCCCTCTCATGACCTCATCTTCTCGAATCGCGCAGATGCGCATGCCGATGGTGTGGCATAGCGAAGTCCAATGGACCGTCCCTATGCCAATTTATCCACTCAACCTGTATCTGCCAATCTCTTCTGGACAAGTTTTTTTGTAACAAGAGTTTTCTTAGGGTGACCTGCTCCCAGGAATGAGCCACATAGCGCAGCAGCATTCTGGTTTGCAGGTTGGTAGCAGACTACCATGGCGCCATACTTTGCTTTTCATTTGTAATAGGACGCATCGGAAAAACCACGCTTGCGGCACAACTTAACCGCATGTCCATATCTGCTTCCTTCAAAAAATCCAATAATCTGTTCCTTGCCAAAAAAATCGCTTCTTCATCGGCCGCACCTTTTCCAGGAATCAAATTCTACTTCGTCATGAAGTTAATAATTAGAGGCCAGCCAGGGGAGACGCACGGGGCAGAATTCCATCTAATGCATGACCTCGGTAGCTCTGCGGGATGACACTCGACCAGAGAGACTCTGCCGAATGAATATGGACCACCACTGGACAAGTCCTCGCAAGATATGATTCCAAGTTACCCAGGCCGCATGCACAGGGAACTTTACTGAAGAGGCTGAGTCGAATGAGGACTGGTAGTCCCTTTGGGACGATACAGGTATTTCTTGATTATCGAACAGGAGCTAACAAATGATAACGACAATTGGAAATTACGGGTTACAAGAAAAGAGTCACCGTTCGGTCATTGCCGATCGCGCAGCCGGAACTTTTGTGAATTAATTTGGTCTAATTTGAACTGGTAGTTTATGTATTAATTTTTATCAACCTCACAGGAGTTTACGATGGTTTTCATTATCCCGAGTGGGAACCCGGTGGCTACCGAAGAAATCCTGGAACCATATTGAAATTTATTTGATCTAAATTCAACTGGTAGTTTATATATATTTTTATTAGTTCGTAAGTCTTTGATTAAAATAGGAGTTGGCGATGTCAACAACTACACTTGGTAACAAAGCGGTAGATCAAGCGAAGGCAAATATTACCTCCTACGATATATCGGAATGGTATGACTCGAAGTATTACAAATTGGGACTGTTACCCATATTGGGGATAGCAATATTCTGGGTCTGGTTCCAGCGCACCTATGCCTATTCCCACGGAATGGACTCAATGGAGCCCGAGTTTGAACAAATCTGGATGGGTCTATGGCGATTTCAAATGATGCTCTGGCCCGTTGTAGCGCTGATTGTATGGGGTTGGGTATGGAAGACGCGCGATACCCAGGAGCAGCTGGCCAACTTACCGGTGAAGAAGGAAATCAAACGGTACTTTTATTTCCTCATGTGGCTGGGTGTTTACTTGTTCGCTGTGTATTGGGGGTCAAGTTTCTTTACTGAGCAAGACGCCTCATGGCATCAGGTGATCATTCGTGATACCAGTTTCACGCCAAGCCATATTCCACTTTTCTATGGCTCTTTCCCGATGTATATCATCATGGGCGTTGCGTCTCTTCTGTATGCAACCACCAGGTTACCGCTATATGCAAAAGGCACATCGTTTCCCCTGGTGATGGCTATTGCCGGCCCGCTGATGAGTCTGCCGAACGTGGGTCTTAACGAATGGGGACATGCCTTCTGGTTCATGGAAGAACTCTTCAGTGCACCGTTGCACTGGGGCTTCGTGGTATTGGCCTGGGCGGCTCTGTTTGCGGGTGGTGTTGCAGTACAAATCATCGCACGCTTCTCGAATCTTCTGGATGTGCAGTGGAATAACCAAAGTAGAGCCATTCTAGATGACGTTATCTAAGTCTCGGTTGTAGCTGTGACCGCTCCGCCCTCTGCCAAACACAGGGGCGGAGTCACGCGTAGCAGCAGAAGCAGCAAATATAGCCCGGCATGTTGTTAAAAATCCCATCCAAATCTGCCGTATCAACTGCATAAGCGCATTATGTTCAGATGGCATATTCCAGATAATTTTTAACCGATTCGGGACGTAACGCCCCATTAGCCATTAGCAGCAATTAGAATTGTGATTAAATCTTAATTAATTCCTGTGCTATACGTCGGAAAGCCGGTTTTGATTGTCCCTTTTCGCATACTTGGCCGTAAAGACGTTCTTGTAGCATTGCGGGCTGTGCAGGCAGTAATCCATTGCATAAAGAAATCATTGGGCAATATTACCATTGGCAAATTGCAAGTAGTCGTAGCGTGCCGCCGATGGGCGCCGGACCGAGGCCGATAACGTTTTGACTGGATCTCACTGTGCTCTCAGACCTAGAATTCATTGCCGTTCGAATTTCTGGACGCTATCATGGAGGCGTAATGGATGATGTGCCAGGTTGGGATGCTCGGTATTATGATTTCGATGTCTAGAGAATGGCGAGGAACTGCTGGCACTGAGCGAAAAATCAGGGATTCAGAGTTTGCCGGACTACTTCTGCATAAGCAGGATAAGGCCGCTGCCCATGCATGTTATAATTTTTATTTTGGCGTTGTTTGACTTTCAGTTTTTATGGCGGGCCTCCCCGCATTGCATAATAGTGAACCTGGTCAGGTCCGGAAGGAAGCAGCCACAGCTATATTCTGCAAGTGCCGGGGGTCAGGCTCGCCACCCCTTTGCTTGCATAGAGAGATGGTGCAGATGGATGGCCTGGTGGAGCCGGCGTCAAGCCGGTTCTACTTCACCTCGAGATTGTTAAGCACAACAGATCCTGCATTCTTTTCAGCCTTCAAATTCATTCCATAATAGTCGTCGTTCAATATCGTGTCCCAGACTCAGGTTCTTGCCCGCAAATGGCGCCCAAAGCGCTTTTCCGAACTGACCGGACAGGATCACGTGGTAAGAGCGCTTACCAATGCGCTTGAACAAAGGCGGTTGCATCACGCATACCTGTTTACCGGCACACGTGGCATCGGCAAGACGACTATTGCACGTATTTTAGCAAAGGCTCTTAACTGTCAGGCAGGCATTACGCCAACACCTTGCGGCGTATGTTCCGCCTGTACCGAAATTGATGGTGGTCGTTTCGTTGATTTGATCGAGATGGATGCCGCCTCCAATACGCAGGTGGAAAAGATGCGTGAACTGCTGGAAAACGCACTTTACGCCCCTACAGTAGCCCGTTACAAAATTTATATTATTGATGAAGTACACATGCTCTCCAAATCGGCTTTCAATGCCATGCTGAAGACCCTGGAAGAGCCGCCGGAACACGTCAAGTTCATACTCGCCACTACCGATCCGCAGAAGATTCCCGTAACCGTTCTATCTCGTTGTCTGCAATTCAACCTGAAGCAGATTCCGCTGCCGCTGATCGCTGCGCACCTCAAGCATGTGCTGGAACAGGAGCATATAAGTTGCGATGCGACATCGTTACAGTTGCTGGCGCGTTCGGCGCAGGGAAGTATGCGTGACGCCTTGAGCATCCTGGATCAGGCGATTGCTTTCGGAGAGGGCAAGATAGAAGAAACCGGGGTGCGCGACATGCTCGGTGCTATTGATCAAAGCTATCTTTATGATCTGCTGTATGCACTGGCACTAAAAGAAGGCGCCCGAATGCTAGAGATTGCCGATGCGATGGAAACCCGCAGTCTATCATTTGATACGGCCCTACAGGATCTGGCAACGTTATTACACCGTCTTGCTCTGGCGCAAATCGTGCCGGAAGCCATCGGGGAGGATGCCCCGGAGCGTGAGCAGATTTTCGCGCTGGCAAAAATGTACATGCCGGAAGATATTCAGTTGTTCTATCAGATCGCCATACACGGCCGGGATGACTTGAGCCGGGCACCGGATGAGTATGCCGGTTTCACGATGACGCTGATGCGGATGCTGGCTTTCATGCCGGACAGCATATCGAACGTATCGGAAGCGATGGGGAAGCCCGATGCAAGGATGAATCTCCCCTCGACCTCAATCCCAAAGCCTTCACGGGCTGCGGAGAGCGCAAAGGCCGCACCGACCATAGATATAGAGATAGCAAAGACACAAAAGGCACCAGAAACAGTAGAGATTGCAGCGACCGCAGCGGCAGCAGAAACATTTGACAAACCGGACTCTGACATAAGCTCATTCAGCAGCGACTGGGTGGCGATGGTAAACCAGTTAAAGTTGAGCGGCATGACGAAAATGCTGGCTCAACACTGTGAAGTGAAGAATGTTTCACCGAACGAAATCGAATTTTGTGTGCCGGAGATGCATAAGCACCTGCTCGATAAAGCCTATCAGGACAGAATGCAAGCTGCGCTGAGGGAACGCCTGGGTAAGCCGGTTCGGCTGAAGTTCTCGGTTGGGATCGTCACAGGCCATACCGCTGCGGAGCTGGAGGATCGTGAAAAGCGGGAGAGGCAGTCTCAGGCGGTCGCGGCCATCGAATCAGACCCGTTTGTTCGGGACATGGTGGAGCACTTCGATGCAAAACTGATCGTTTCTTCGATCAAACCCATTCAATAGCGGAGGAAAAAATGATGAAAGGCGGCTTGGGCAATCTGATGAAACAGGCTCAGCAAATGCAGGAAAACATGAAAAGCATGCAGGAGAAATTGGCTTCGATAGAAGTCGAAGGGCAATCCGGGGCCGGGATGGTCAAGGTAGTGATGACTTGCCGCTATGATGTGAAGCGCGTCAACATTGACAGCAGCCTCATCGGCGACGATAAGGACATGCTGGAAGATCTGATTGCCGCTGCGGTAAACGATGCCGTGCGACGGGTCGAATCCACCACTCAGGAAAAAATGGCGGGCTTCACCTCGGGCCTGTCCTTGCCGCCAGGGATGAAACTGCCATTTTAGTTTTATCTGAACGATATAACACATTCCAGTGGCACCATATTCCCTATACCGGCAACGGCCATTTTCCGCCACAGGATATCCACATTTCAGTGTTTCTCCTTGTTTCGCTTAAGTGAAAGCGCCAACCAGCCTCGATGAACTGATCGATGCTTTACGCTGCCTGCCGGGCGTGGGCCCCAGATCAGCCCAACGTATGGCCTATCACCTGTTGCAACGCGATCACGCCGGGGCGCAGCGCCTTGCCAGTTCGCTTGATTATGCGCTGGAGCATATCAAGCATTGCGAGAAATGTAACAACTTCACCGAAGACATAATATGTGAGTTATGTCGTTCCCCACGACGCGACGCGGCATTGCTATGTGTAGTTGAGATGCCCGCCGACCTGCTGATGATGGAGCAGGCACACTGTTACAAGGGTATGTATTTCGTGCTGATGGGCAGACTTTCGCCATTGGATGGTATTGGCCCGAGGGAAATTCATCTTGATCGGCTGGTGAAGCGGGCTCAGGACGATGTAGTAAGGGAAGTTGTGCTGGCCACCAATTTCACGGTGGAAGGCGAGGCAACCGCCCATTATATCAGCGAGCTTCTAAGTAATAAGGACCTGAAAATAACCCGCATTGCGCGTGGATTGCCGGTGGGAGGGGAGCTGGAACACGTGGATAGCGGTACACTGGCGCAGGCCGTCTTTGAACGCAGAGAGATTTCGTGATTATTTTATTGTCATTCCTGGCTTGAGCCCAGGATCCGCCCCAAATCAATCCTGACGTGTTTTGTATGCCATCGTACAGGCCTTCACCGGTATTCCGTTTGTATTATTCGTTGCCGAACAATGAACGCAGACATTGCAGAGCTTGAAAGTGAGATATAGATGAAAGCCATGCTATCGAAGCCCTTAAAGCACTCCAAGTCATCGAAGCCCCCGAAATCGGCAACGCCGCAGCCGAAATCACACTCGTCGCCTGGACCGATAAGGAAGAAAACGCCCGCGGTGGCCCGCTCTATCGACGGCCCCGCATCCCCTCCAGCCAAAACGCAAAAACTGCATAAACTGCTGGCGCAAGCCGGGCTGGGCTCGCGCCGCGAAATGGAGGAATTGATCGCTGCCGGACAGGCAACCATCAACGGAAAGATTGCGAACATAGGCGACCGTGTTGGGCCCGAAGATATTGTACGGGTGGGGAAGCGCACCATTCATTTGAAGTCCAGCGGGCGTCTGCCGCGGGTCATGCTTTATCACAAGCCGGAAGGGGAAATAGTCAGTCGCGATGATCCTCAAGACCGTCCTTCAGTATTCGATAAGCTGCCGCAACTGCGGTCATCCAAATGGATAGCTATCGGTCGATTGGATTACAACACCAGCGGATTGCTGATTTTTACCACTGACGGGGAATTGGCTAACCGCCTAATGCACCCGCGTTTCGAAGTCGAGCGCGAGTATGCGGTGCGGATTATGGGTCGTCTGACTCCGGAAGTAGCGGAACGGCTGACTACAGGGGTGGAACTGGAAGACGGCCCAGCAAAATTCGATTACTTGTCGGATGAAGGTGGCGAGGGTTCCAACCACTGGTATCGAGTGATATTGAAGGAAGGCAGGAATCGTGAAGTACGCCGCATGTTTGAAACGGTCGGGATGACAGTAAGCCGACTGATGCGAGTTCGCTTCGGTCCGATAAATCTGCCCCCGCGCTTGAAACGTGGAAAATGGATGGAGTTGGACGAGACCGAGATAACGCGGCTCCTGGAACTGGTTGGTTATTAATTCCGCAGGATAGAAATTTGGTTCTACCCGATTGACCCGAAATCAGCCTAAACAACTTACGATTCCGGTTTGAACCGGAATCGATCCAAATCATTCGTTATTCCAGGTCCTTGACCCGGAATCCAGTTTCAAAACAATCAACGAATGGGGTGCCCCCCACTTCTTCGGATACCCGATTCCCCAGGTATGACATTTATATAGCAGCAAACTTGATCTACGCTAATTCCTGGGTACCTATTGAGGAAGCTGATCTCGTTTCAGCAGGAAAACAAATTCGTCCCCAGCGCTGGTCTCGAGCCAGGTGAAAGGCGTATGTGGGAAAGCGTGTTCCAGAATTTTCTTGTTGTGGCCAATCTCGACGATCAGCATTCCTCGATCGGTTAAGTGGTTTGCTGCGCTTCGTAATATTGCCCGTGTTGTCTCCAGCCCATCTTCGCCGCTTGCCAAGGCATTACGCGGTTCATGAAGATACTCTTCGGGAAGCACCATCATTGCTTCTGCTCCGACATAAGGCGGGTTGCTGATAACAAGGTCGTAGCGGCGTTCCGCCAGGTCAGTGAATAAATCGGATTGAATAAGGCTGATTTTATGCTCCAGGTTATAATCCATTACATTTTTTTGTGCGACCTGGAGCGCCTCATGCGAGATGTCTATGGCATCTATCATGGCGTTTGGAAATGCATGGGCAAGCAATATGGCAAGACATCCTGAACCGGTACAAAGATCAAGCGCGGAGTGGACGTCATCGGGTTCTTCTACCCATGGAGCGAGCTGGTTTTGCAGCAATTCCGCAATGAAGGAGCGTGGGATGATCACGCGCTCATCCACGTAAAAACTGAAGTCTCCAAGCCATGCTTCATTGGTGAGGTAAGCGGCAGGAATTTTTTCTGTAACGCGGCGTTCGATTATTCTCAGCACCTGCTCCAGTTCGGCTGTAGTGAGACGTGCATCAAGAAATGGTTCCAGTCGGTCAAGCGGCAGGTGCAATGTATGGAGAATGAGATAAACCGCTTCATCATAGGCTGACGCCGAGCCATGGCCGAAAAACAGGACGGCCTCATTAAAGCGGCTTACCGCGAAGCGTAGAAGATCGCGGATGGTTTCCAGTTGGGTATTGGCCTGAGTGAACATGAAGTTTATTAGAGAGTATCCTAACCCGCAGCGAATGCGGGAACAGGGATAATCAGTATACCCAGGCAAAAACCGGTTTTCATTTATTCACCCTCATCTATTTGAAATGTGCCTTATGCTCAAGCTGACGGCTGTTACGTAATTTAACAAATGTTGCATGGCCTCCCGCTACTGAGGTAATAATGGGACGCGGGACGGCTAGCTGCTGCCATGATATTTTCATGAGTGATTTCATTACCGGGTTGGCGACGGGATTCGGGCTGGGCCAGCTCCCCCTGTTTCCTGGTACCTTTGGAGCCCTCCCTGGCATCGTTCTGGCGTGGCTTATCCTGCGCCAGTCACGACGAGTACAACTGTTCATGTCCGCTGGCCTGATTATACTCGCTGTGTCTCTCTGCGCCTCCCACACGATGGGAGGAAAAGATGACAGCCGGATCGTCGCCGATGAATTCCTCACATTTCCGGCTGCCGTGGCCGGCCAGGCAATAGCTCGGCACCCACCGATGCTGATCGGCGCCTTCTTCACCAGTCGAGTACTGGACGGTCTCAAGCCTCCCCCTACCGCTCAAATGGAAAGTGTCGCGGGAGGCCTGGGAATCGTGCTCGACGATGTGGCGACCAATCTCTACACCTGGCTGCTGCTCACCGCTACCTACGCCATTTACCGTCGGCTACGCGTGAAAGGCTCGCGAAGGAAATAAACAGTAAGCTGATTATCGGTCCCGCTATCCCTGTCGATTCATCAATAGTTGGGATGTCGATCATCAACCCAATAACAAATCCTCCAATACCAAACGGTAAATTTGCGGCAGCTGTTCCAGATCCTCTACTTCCACGTATTCATTGAGCTTGTGGATCGTAGCGTTGCGCGGACCCATTTCCACTACTTGCGGGCAGATGTCGGAGATGAAACGCCCATCGGAGGTTCCGCCAGACGTCGAAAGTTGGGGCTCGATTCGTGTCACGGTTCTGATTGCGCGGCTTACCGCTTCGACCAGATTACCCCGGGGAGTGAGGTATGGCTTGCCAGAGGGTTCCCATAGCAGGTGGTAATCCAGTTTTTGCCGATCAAGAATTTCATGTACTCTGGCTTGCAGCGATTCAACCGTGCTGGCGGTGGAGAAACGAAAATTGAACAGTATCGTGACTTCGCCCGGAATAACGTTAGTGGCGCCAGTGCCTCCGGTAATATTGGAAATCTGCCAGGTGGTGGCCGGAAAATATTCGTTGCCCTCATCCCATTCGGTTCGCGCCAGTTCAGCAATGGCTGGGGCCGCCAGATGTATCGGATTTTTTGCCAGATGAGGGTACGCAATATGGCCCTGTATGCCCCTCACGGTCAATGTGCCGGATAAGGAGCCGCGTCTGCCGTTTTTAATCGTGTCGCCAAATTTGTCCACGCAGGTCGGTTCACCGACGATGCAATAATCGATGCGTTCGTTACGCGCTTTGAGGGCTTCCACCACCCTGACGGTGCCGTCCACGGCCACGCCTTCCTCATCGGAGGTGATAAGCAGCGCAATCGAGCCGTCATGGTTGGGGTGTTCGGCAACAAAAGCTTCTATTGCCGTTATAAACGCCGCAATTGACCCTTTCATGTCGGCCGCCCCTCGGCCGTAAAGCCTGCCATCTCGAATCACCGGGTCGAATGGATCACTGTCCCATTTTTCGAGTGGCCCGGTTGGCACGACGTCGGTGTGGCCTGCGAAGCACAGCAGTGGAGCGCCCGTTCCCCGCCGTGCCCACAGATTATCGACCTCCCCGCAGCGTATTCTTTCGATGTTGAAGCCGATTTTTTCGAGGCGATTAATCAGAATTTCCTGGCAGCCGTTATCGAAGGGGGTCAGAGACCGGCGGGCGATTAGCGCCTGTGCGAGAGCCAGTGTGTCGTTATGCATTGATATTTTCCTGAAAAGAAACTGGTTCCTGATGAGAGGGAAATTGAAATACCGTACGCTGGTCGGCCATTGATTCGCTGGACAACACCATAGCTGTCATACCCGCGCAAGCGGGTATCCAGTGGCGTGCTAAGCACGCCATCCCTGATGGGACTGGATTCCGGGTCAAGCCGGAATGCCGAAATTCATGATGTTTTGTCTGTCAAGTAAGCAATAGGGATAGAGGCGCACGACTGCCGAGAAAAATGACAATTCGCCGGTTAAATCCCGCGCAGCAGTTCGTTGATACCGGTTTTTGCACGGGTTTTGGCATCCACCTGCTTAACGATGACAGCGCAATAAAGGCTGTATTTTCCATCTGAAGAAGGCAGGTTTCCTGAAACCACCACTGATCCGGGTGGAATACGGCCGTAGGTTATTTCGCCGGTTCCCCGGTGATAAATTTTGGTGCTTTGGCCAATATAGACGCCCATGGAAATGACCGAGTTTTCCCCAACAACCACGCCTTCGACAATTTCAGAGCGTGCGCCAATGAAGCAGTTATCTTCAATGATAGTGGGATTCGCCTGCACTGGCTCAAGCACGCCGCCTATCCCCACACCGCCCGAAAGATGCACATTTTTACCGATCTGCGCGCAAGAGCCCACAGTAGCCCAGGTATCGACCATCGCACCTTCATCAACATAGGCCCCAATATTGACGTATGAGGGCATCAGAACTACATTGCCGGCGATGAACGAGCCTTTTCGCACTGCTGCGGGAGGTACGACCCGGAAGCCGCCGTTACGAAAATCCTTGGAACTGTAATCCGCAAATTTGGAGGGCACCTTATCGAAATAATTGGAAAAGCCGCCCTTGATAAAGCTGTTATCCTCCATTCGAAAAGAAAGCAACACGGCTTTTTTGATCCATTGATGTGTCTTCCACTCGCCGTCGGTTTTTTCCGCTACCCGCAGTTTGCCGCTGTCGAGCATTTCCAATACCTGCGTAACGGACTCCTTGAGTTTTGCCTCGACATTACGTGGAGTGATTTCAGCACGACGTTCAAATGCTTCTTCAATGGTGCTTTGGAGCTGATCCATGGTTTTCCTTTGAATTCCGGTTATTCTGATTCCGCAGCTATAGAGAAGATACCAGCATTTTTATCCGCTCGACCGCGGCTACGCATTCCGCCAACGGGGCGACCAAGGCGATGCGAACGAAATTTTCGCCAGGATTAATCCCATGCGCATACCGCGCCAGATAACTGCCCGGCAAAACCTTTACATTATAATCACGATAGAGCTGGCGGGCGAACTCGATGTCACTAATCGGCGTTTTTATCCACAAGTAAAAGGCTGCGTCAGGCATGGAAATTTGCAACGTTCCCCTCAGCAGCTCAATCACCGCGGCAAATTTCTCCCGGTAAAGGCGGCGGTTCTCGATAACATGAAGCTCGTCGTCCCATGCCGCCTCGCTGGCGGCCTGCACTGCCGGATTCATGGCGCTTCCATGGTAAGTGCGATAGAGCAGGAACTGTTCCAGTATCGCTGCGTCGCCTGCTACAAATCCTGAACGCATCCCCGGCACATTGGATCTTTTCGAGAGACTCCCAAATACGACAAGCCGGGAAAAGCCGCTGAGGCCAAAATGATGAGCAGCTTCGAGCGCGCCAAGGGGCCGCCCGTTTTCGTCGAAATAAATTTCCGCGTAGCACTCGTCCGAGGCAATAATAAAGCCATGACGATCTGAAAGCTCGAACAACTGTCGCCACTCATCCTTCGACATTACTCTGCCAGTGGGATTGGCCGGTGAACAGACATACACAAGTTGTGTGCGCGACCATACGTCCTCGGGCAGTTGCGCATAGTCGAGTACAAAATTATTTTGTGGGAGCGTATTCAGGAAATAAGGCGTGGCCCCTGCCAACAAGGCCGCGCCTTCGTATATCTGATAAAACGGGTTCGGACAAACTACAATGGCTTCTGAAAGTGACGGATCAATCACTGTCTGGGCAAAAGAGAACAGTGCTTCTCGGCTCCCGTTAACGGGCAGAATCTGCGTGTCCGGATCGATCGCAGGCAACTGATAGCGCTGCATCAACCAGGTTCCGATACTTGTACGCAGCGACCTTGCTCCAGCCGTGGTGGGATAGTGGGCCATTTTCGCGAGGTTGTCCGTTAGAACCTGGCGAATGAAGTCGGGAGTTGCGTGCTTGGGCTCGCCAATGTGTAGATTGATGGAAGAAAAAGCCGGCTCCGGCTCGATTCCCTCGAACAACTTGTTGAGCTTCTGGAAGGGGTAGGGTTGCAGGCGGTCGAGATTGGGATTCAATTTAAAGGCTGGAGAAGGCTGGTACTGAAACCATTATTCCCGAAGTTGAGTCATTGATCGAAGCAGGATTATAAAGGGCAGGCGCCTTGCCAACCAATCAAAATAAACAAAATGGGCAAAACAGCCAAAATGTCTTACCGGTGGCAGCTCTGCTCATCGGTGCCGTTATCTGGGGTCTGCTGTGGTATCCGTACCGATTACTTGAACAAGCCGGGATAAGTGGGCCGGTTGCAACCGCGATCACCTATGTTATGGCCTTGCTGCTGGGATTGGTCGTATTTCGGAAGCACCTGCGGAAAACGCAGATGCCTGGCAGCGGCGGATCCCATTTGTTGTTCGGCATAGCGTTGTTCGCAGGCTGGACCAATCTCGCTTACGTGCTTGGGGTGATCCACGGCGAAATCATGCGGGTCTTGCTGCTATTCTATCTCGCGCCGCTGTGGACTATCGTATTTGCACGCTTCCTGCTGAACGAGGTGTTGAGCCTGCATGGGTATCTGGTTATTGCTTTTTCTCTCGCCGGCGCGATAATCATGTTGTGGCAGCCCGACAATGGTGTTTCGCTGCATTCCTCCTACGGTGACTGGATGGGGCTGTCAGCCGGTTTCACGTTTGCGCTCTCAAACGTGCTGAGTCGCAAAGACCAATACCACAGTGTTCAATTGAAATCGGTGGCGGTGTGGATCGGAGTTGCACTGATAGCATTCGGGTACAGCCTCTTTCTGGCGGACCTGCCCGTTTTGAGTGATATCTCTACCAAAACGTATCTGCTCCTGCTGGGAGTAGGACTGGTGGTGTTTGCGCTGAGTGTGATTGTGCAATATGGTCTCACACATACTCCCGCGAATCGGGCTATTGTAATTATGTTGGTCGAACTGGTCGCCGCGGCGGTTGCGGCGTATTTTCTGACTGACGAGGTAATGGCGCTCAGGGAATGGCTTGGCGGCGCGATGATCGTTTCGGCCAGTCTGCTTTCCGCAAGGATGAATCGAGAGTAGGAGGTTGCCTTGCTGGCCCCGTAAGTAACAAATTGCAATTGCCGTATCGGCTTCTCACAGACCTGAAAGAGAGCAGATGAACATGAATCATCACGTAGTGTTTCTGGAACGGGATTCGCTGAAGGTGGAGGTGCGCCGGCCGAATTTCGAACATACTTATGAAGAATATGCCCAAACCGGTCCCGATCAGATCGTGTCGCACCTTCAGCGCGCGACGATCGCAATTATCAACAAGGTTGGCTTGAGCGAGGGAACTCTCGCGCAATTACCCAGGCTGAAAATGGTTGCCATCGCCGCAACGGGATATGACGCCATCGATATTGCGGCCTGCCGAAGGCGCGGCATTGCCGTGGCGAATATCCGCAATTATGCAATTCATACCGTGCCGGAGCATGTGTTCGCAATGGTGCTCGCGTTACGCAGGAATTTGTTGGCGTACCGGCAGGAGATTGAGCAGGGGGCGTGGCAGAAATCGGAGCAATTCTGCTTGTTTACGCATGACATTGGTGAATTGTTCGGCGCGACCATGGGCATTGTCGGCGAGGGCGCCATCGGACGTGGCACCGCAGCCATTGCACGCGGCTTCGGCATGCTCGTGCTGTTCGCGTATCATGCCTCGTCCAAGAAAAAGGACGTGGTACTCACGCCGCTTGATCAGGTGCTTGCCGAATCGGATATACTCTCGCTGCACTGTCCATTATCCGCCGCAACGCGAGACATGATCGGCATCAATGAGCTGCGCAAGATGAAGCGCAGCGCGCTTCTGATCAATACCGCCCGCGGCGGATTGGTCAATGAGGCTGCGCTGGTTCAGGCGCTGGACGAAGGTCTCATCGCCGGCGCCGGTTTTGACGTGCTCACTACCGAACCGCCGACGAATGGCAATCCCTTGCTCGACCTGCGCCGCCCCAATTTCATCCTGACGCCACATATAGCCTGGGCCGCAGCCGAGGCAATGCAATTTCTCGCTGATCAGCTGATCGATAATATCGAGGCCTGGGTGGCGGGCAAGCCGCAGAATTTGGTTACCTGATCAAAAACTGGCTTGAGCCCATGAGCGGCTGTAACGAAAATTCCGCTTTCCAGCCTGTCGCGTTGCGCTAATTCGCTCATCGGGGATCTACTCAAGAGTTACAGAGATGGTTCGCGACAATTGCCGAGATGGGAGTCCGAAGGTTTTGATCCTGCAAAACTGCCTGGACATGAAGCTCCTGGCTACTCGGCCATCATTTATGTGCCACGCTGAATCCAACTTGCTTCGGCATCTCGCCCTTCGGCTTGATACAAGATTCACATACCAGAGAGTCGAGAGCGGTACGCGCGGCAGGATTCAGACCAAGGTTTTATGTGCGTCACGCCACATACTATCCTTTTCTCACCCGATATTATCTAGATTTAAAGTCGGCATAAACCGAAATCAGGAGATGAAAAATGAAAAAAACCGGAATATTGGCAGCTTTGCTGACACTTATGCTTGCAATTGGGATAAGCACAGCGGCCACCGCTCAGGAACAAGACCAATTTAAAAACAAAGACAAGAACGAGGCCCTGGCGCCGATTATCATGCTAGTGCCACCGATTTTTGCAATCGACTCTCAGCGTGCAGGCGGATGCTGGGCGCGACTTTATCCAAGTGAGAACTACAAGGGTGATGTGCTTTTACTGGCAGGGCCGATCGACGTTCCCAAGGCGCGTGTTGGGGATTTCGATTGGGGTCGTAAATATGATAGCCTCGTCGTGGGACCGGATGCGACTCTAACAGTCTATGACAATGAGTTCTTCAAAGATAAAGTTGCGACTTTTGAACAGGGTCACCGCGCGCCCAACCTTGATAAAAAACTCGGACTTTTTGAAACCATCCGATCGCTCACGCTTTCCTGCGCAAAGTAGCTCCCGGTACTTACGAGCAGCAGTTGTTTGGCATCACTCGCCTTAACCGTGGCGCAGTCATGATGCAATATCCTATACATGACCGTGTACCCGGCCCTACATGAATACGGTGATAACAAATATGTTATCGATAATAAGCCGATGTAATAAGGCCGCGAGCCGGACGGTTGACAAGTCAAGCCTCCTTCGATAGTCTCATATGGTTTAGCTGGCTGATATCAGACAGCTTGTTTTCACACGATTTTGGCCGAGCGGGATCCGGGAAGTCCCGCGAAAGCCTGATCAGTTTGACCATTGGCAACTTGAACTAACAGGAGGAAATACATGGAACTTAAAGGATCTAAAACTGAAGAAAACTTGAAAGCAGCTTTTGCCGGAGAATCTCAGGCAAACCGCCGCTATCTCTATTTCGCAAACAAAGCGGCTGTTGAAGGTCAGGACGATGTGGCAAACATATTCCGCACTACGGCTGAAGGGGAAACCGGGCATGCCCATGGTCATCTGGAATATCTGGAAACTTGCGGTGATCCCGCTACGGGCATGCCTTTCGGCTCATCTCGAGCCAATCTGCAAACAGCCATAGCCGGCGAAACGCATGAATACACCGATATGTATCCCGGTATGGCCAAGTCTGCGCGGGAGGAGGGTTTCGATGAAATCGCCGACTGGTTCGAGACGCTAGGCAAGGCCGAGCGTTCACACGCCAACCGTTTCCAGAAGGTATTGGATAATCTGATCGAGTAAGGGTAAGCCGGGATAAAGAGCCGGATTGAATGCTTCAATTCGATCCGGCGGTTTTAATACTCCGAATTTCCGTCTATTTTATTTCCCATCTTATTTCCCTATCGCCATGGCCCAAGAAGGCAGCCTGGAGCCACCAAAGCGTCATCCGATCGACTGGGAGAACCCGGATTTTTATGACGAGCCCTTGCTATTCAGCGAGATGGAGCGCGTCTTTGACATCTGCCATGGTTGCCGCCGTTGCGTAAACCTGTGCACGGCGTTTCCGCGGTTGTTTGATCTCATCGATGAGGGAACGACCGGTGAACTGGATGGGGTGGAGAAGACAAAATACTGGGAGATAGCGGACCGTTGCTATCTTTGCGACATGTGTTTCATGTCAAAATGCCCTTACGTTCCCCCTCATCCATGGAATGTTGACTTCCCGCACCTGATGCTGCGCGCCAAAGCGGTCAAGCATAAAAAGGGCAACGTCCGTTTCCGCGATAAGCTGCTTTCCAGTACCGATGCGGTTGGCAAGCTTGCCAGTATTCCAGTAGTGGTGCAGGCGGTAAATGCCTTTAACAAGGCGCCCGCTGCCCGCAAGCTGATGGATAATGTGCTTGGTATTCACTCGCAGCGGAAACTGCCGGATTACGATAGCCATAAGTTCCGTCCGAATGCCCGGATCAATTCATCACATGAAGTTCGCGACGGCGACCGGACATCGGGCAAAGCGGCAATTTATTCCACCTGCTACGTCAACTATAATGAGCCGGGCATAGGCCACGATTTATTGAAAATACTTGACCATAATGAAATTCCCGTGTGCCTGGTGGAAAGGGAAGCCTGTTGTGGAATGCCAAAGCTGGAACTGGGCGATCTGGACGCGGTGAAAGAACTTAAAAACAGGAATATTCTTCCGCTGGCGAAACTTGCCAAAGAAGGGTACGCGATACTTACGCCTGTACCTTCATGCACGCTCATGTACAAGCAGGAATTGCCACTTATGTTTCCTCGGGATGAGGATGTGAAAGCGGTGGCGGCGGCAATGTTCGATCCCTTTGAATACCTTATGTTACGGAATCGGGACGGCCTGTTGAAGACCGATTTTAAAAAGTCCCTCGGTAAAGTTTCCTACCACATCCCCTGCCATTTGCGCGTGCAGAATATCGGGCAGAAGACCAGGGACCTGCTCCAGTTGGTTCCCGACACGAAGGTGAGCGTGGTGGAGCGCTGCTCCGGCCATGACGGCACATGGGGCGTAAAAAGCGAATATTTTGACGATTCCATGAAAATCGGCAAACCCGTGTTCAGGCAAATGGCGGCGTCCGACCCTGACTACATCAGTTCTGATTGCGCCATCGCAGGGCGCCACATTCAGCAAGGCATGGGTGAAACCACTGCGCAAAAACAGCATCCGTTAACGCTCATCCGGATTGCTTATGGACTTGATTCAAGCACCTGACTGAACGGCTGGGCGAGCAATCGACGCAGTCGAATTTCCCTTTTACCCTGCTTATCACATTATTACAGCAAAACACCATGCCTCAGATTACCCGCGACAGCCTGATGACCCTGGAAGCTTATTCCAAAGCACGGCAGGAATTCCGTGCCAAAGTGATGGCGCATAAAAAAAACCGCAAGGTTCATCTGGGAGAAAATGTAACGCTCATTTTCGAGGATGAATTGACGGTACGGTATCAAATTCAGGAAATGCTGCGGGTCGAAAAGATTTTTGATGAAGCAGGCATAAACGATGAGCTCGATTCCTATGGGCCCCTCGTTCCGGATGGCACGAACTGGAAGGCGACCATGATGATCGAATACCCGGACCCGATCGAGCGCGCCGCGAAGCTCGCGGAATTGATCGGCATAGAGGACAGGGTTTGGGTTAAAGTGAATGGCTCTGATCCGGTTTATGCGATTGCTGATGAAGATCTGGAGCGGGAAACCGAAGAAAAAACCTCGTCGATCCACTTTTTACGGTTCGAACTGGCTCCCGAGATGATAAGGGCACTGCGCCGGGATGCACCCTTGAGCATGGGCATCGACCACCGCGCCTATGAGGTTCCGGCTGAAGAAGTGGCCGAGGCGGTGCGCGACGCTTTAGTTAAAGATCTGACGGTGGACTGATACGTAATGAGCAGATTCCTTGTATTGCTGTGTTTCTTGCCGGCTGTCGTTTGTGCCCAGCAACAAAAATTCGAGTATGAATTTGATCACGAGAGACCCTGGGTCGAGCTGCAGGCACAGTTGCCTGCTTATCCCAAGGAGGAAAATCTGCTGCAGTTCGATGCCGGCCCCGTCAGCACAAATCTTCATTATGTTGACGCTCCATCCATTACAGTGGGAGAGGACGGCGTAGTGCGCTTCAGTCTCGTGGTCAAGTCACCCACGGGCGCGATGAACGTGAGCTATGAGGGAATACGCTGCCAGACCGCCGAAAAGAGAACCTATGCCTATGGCCGGAACGACGAAACCTGGATGCGGGCAAGATTGTCGAAATGGATTGATCTTGAAGATATTGCCCAGAACTACGCCCACCGTGCACTCTACAGATACTTTTTCTGCCCGCTTGGCATTCACAGGGTAAAGGATGCGGATGAGGCTATTGACGCGTTGAAAGCGGGCGTCCACCCGAAGGCGGTCCGGTATTAGGTGGAGGCAAAGCCTCATTCCCGAGTTTACCCCTGCGGACTGTCGGTCATGTGTAGACAATAATTCTGCAGATTGTCGGGCAGGTCATCCGGACAAATACCGCACCGCCGGTTTCCCGGAACCGCGTAATCGATAAACTTCGGCGGTGGCAGATCGAGGGTTGCCATGATCTTTTCGAACTCCTCCAGAGTATGGCTGATTCCCAGGCGGGGATTACGCTTCTTTTCCTGTGCAATAGAAGAGACCCGTTTGTCGTTATAGTCATGCGCGGGATATACCAGACAGTCATCCGGCAAGGAAAACAGTTTTTCCCTTACACTCTTGAACAAGGTTCTCGCATCCCCGTTTTGAAAATCGGTGCGGCCGCATCCATCGATAAGTAAAGCATCCCCGGTAAATACCCGTTCATTGCATATATATGCAAAGTGTCCATCGGTATGCCCGGGCGTGTGCAGCGGCTGCAATGTTATACTTCCTATCTGGAGGAGCTTGCCTTCTTCAATGCCAAAATCCGTGCAAGGTAGCCGGTCGAAAGCAGGCCCGGCGATTTTGCTGCCGGCCTGCTTTTTCAGTTCGAGTGCGGCGGTGATGTGATCTGCGTGGATATGTGTTTCTACACTATAGGCCAATGTCAGCCCGAGGCGTTGTACCTCGCCCAGATCGCGCTCCAGTGACGTAATAACCGGATCAATCAACAAGGCCTGCCCGGTTTCCTCGCACCCCAGCAGATAGGTGTAGGTGCTGGATAAAGGCTCGAATAGCTGGCGAAATATCATGGCGCCCCTTCTTATCCCGTTACTGCCGTGGCATAGTATAAGCGGGATAAGCGGTCATAGCGGCCATAGCCCCTGTGGCTGCCTTACCTTGCCAAACCCGGGCTCTGCTTTCTCACCGCGCTCGCTCATAGAGCGTCTTCGAGCGAATTCCAAGGCGGCAATACCCCAGGATGGGGCCGGGCAGTTCGCTGACAAGCATTTTGAATTGAGCGACGTGTGCCTCATTTATTTGTCCTGGCGCGACCGGCAGATAGCCGAATTCGATGCCCAGTTTTTTTGCTTCTGCCTCGAGCAGATTGTGATCCGGGTGAGCGCCACCGTCCTCATTATCCGGTCGGTTACAGATCACACTTCTGAAACCGGCCGCTTTGATATCAATCAGATCCTCGACGCTGATCTGTGGACTGGTCGAAAAATTATCGTCAATTGCAGTGCGCGGCTTCATTAAAATTCCTCAGAGTAATATTGGACACCGTAAATATTCTACGTCAGTTCCTTACAGCAGAACCAGGTTATCCCTATGGATGAGTTCGGGTTCACCAACATAACCCAGGATAGCCTCGATTTCGTTACTTGCTCGCCGCAGAATTCGCCGGGTTTCCGCAGCATTGTAATTAACAAGCCCACGCGCGATTTCCCTTCCGTGGGGATCAAGGCAGCCGACGACTTCTCCGCGTTCGAAATTACCGCTGATATTTACCACACCTATCGATAGGAGGCTTTTGCCACCGGCGGCGAGCGCTTCCACCGCACCTTCGTCGAGCATGACATTTCCGCGTATTTGCAGGTGATCGGCAAGCCATTGTTTGCGAGCAGCCAGTGTCATAGTCTCCGCCAGCAGTTGCGTGCCAATGGTTTCTCCCTGAGCGAGACGAATCAGGACGTCAGTCTCATGTCCTGATGCAATCACGGTATGGGCGCCGCTGCGCGCCGCGCGTTTGGCAGCCATCACTTTGGTCAGCATGCCGCCGCGCCCGATATCGCTCCCCGCGCCGCCTGCCATGGCTTCGATGGCAGGATCACCAGCCCTGGCCTCATCCACCAGTCTGGCTTGCATGTCCTTGCGCGGGTCGGCGGTAAATAACCCGCCTTGATCGGTGAGAATCACCAGTACATCCGCCTCTATCAGGTTGGTTACCAATGCGGCCAGGGTATCGTTATCGCCAAAACGGATTTCATCGGTTGCCACCGTGTCGTTCTCATTGATGACCGGGATCACATTCAGGCTTAGCAGTGTAACCAGTGTCGAGCGGGCGTTAAGATACCGCTTTCGGTCGGACAAATCCTCATGAGTAAGCAGCACCTGCGCAGCATGCATTTCGTGGCGGCGAAAACAGCTTTCATAGGCCTGTACCAGCCCCATTTGCCCGACGGCGGCAGCGGCCTGTAGTTCGTGCAGCGCATGAGGGCGTTTTTTCCATTTCAGGCGCTGCATACCTTCCGCTATCGCGCCTGAAGAGACCAGCACGACCTCCTTGCCCATTTTCTTGAGCTTGGCGATTTGCTCCGCCCAGCGTGCGAGCGCGGCATGATCCAGCCCCTGTCCCTGGTTGGTGACGAGGCTGCTGCCAACCTTGATAACGATACGCCGCGACTGTTTTACGATAGGTTCCATATCTGACTCTGCACCATGAGTACGTGACTCACGCTCTGACTTCTGAATAAATACTCCGGATCATTTCGAGTGTGGGACATTGGGCTGGCAACAAGAATCTGGTCAAACCAGGCAGGCAATCAAATGGGAAATCACGTGGGGGAGGTGAATAGTATAAGCCCTGCCATTCTCTTTATAAAGACGGCCTCGAGCGAAGGGGCAAACTGGACGGTGACAACCATGATTTCTCTACAATTGCATAGCAGACAGGCGTCAGTATCAGGCTGGCGGTCATGCCAACCAATAGGCCAACGGTTAAGGAGAGGGTCATCGGGACCAGAAACTGGGCCTGCTCACTGGTTTCCAGCAGAATGGGGAGAAACCCGACAAAGTTGGTGAGGAACGCCAGAAGGATGGGCCGAAAGCGAGCGGTACAGGCTTCGAGGATGAGTGTTGCCACCGGTTGACCCGTGCTTTCGCGTTTCTGGACATAATCCAGCAGTACAAGACTATCATTCACTACTACACCGCTGGCGGCGATCATGCCGACCAGGGATTCCATGGACAGTGGCAAGCCGATCAGCCAGTGCGCCCACACTGCGCCGCTCCAGGCAACGGGCGCGCCCAGCAGGAAGATCAGCGGTTTGACATAGGAACGAAATGGAATCGCTATCAAAGCATAGATTACCGTCAAAGCCGCAGCGGTAAACAATACGAGCGTCCGGGCAGTGTCCTCCTGCTCCTGGCGTTCTTCACCGATGTTGACATCCAGTCCGGGAAACTGCCGCTTTATCTGGGGGATTTCTTCCGCTGCCAGACCGGCATAGATCGCATTGACGTCTGTCATCCTGGGGTCCACCTGCGCCTGGATTTTCAGGATGCGCTGCCGGCTCTGGCGGAGGAGCTTTGCCTGTCCAGGCATCAGATCAATTTCTGCAAGAGTCCCCAAAGGGGCCTGTGCCCCATTGGGCAGGCGAATCGGAAGGCTCTGCAGATCATCCAGAGACTGTCTTTCACTTCGAGGCAGCCGTACCATCACCTTGACTTCGTTACGCCCTCTTTGAAACCGGTGCACCTCGTCACCGTAATAGGCATGCCGCATTTGTTCGGCGACGTCTTCCAGGCGCACCCCCAGGCGTTCGGCTTCAGGCTTCACGCGGAGGCGAACTTCCGGCTTTCCGGGTTCGGCGGAATCCACCACATCATATACACCCGGGTAGCTCGCCAGCTTCTGTTTGAGCTGTGCTACCGCCGAGCTCAAGACCGCTGAATCAGAATGGCCCAGATCGAATTCAATATCGTAGGGAAGATCGCCTTCCTTGTAGAGGAAATCAATCTTGGCGCGACCGATGTCGCCGATACGCTTGCGCCATTCCCTGATGAAATCCTCGACGACGATATGCCGACGTCCTGCTGGCGACAATTCGGTCCAGAAACCGGCACTGTGCTCCGAGATTATCGTTTCTATACCGACGATCACGCTTTGTTGAATGTCCGAATCATGAACCCTGGCTTTTCTGTCGACTTCGTCCCGGATTTCCAGCAATGACCGTTCCACTTTTTCCGCGATCCTGCGGGTTTCGCTGTATGGCGTATCTTGAGGTAATTTCAGATAGACCCAGAAGCTGCCTTTTGTCACGTCTGCCTGCAAGGAAAGCCGGACGTGACCCCCGGCCACCAGTGCGGCCGCGAGCATCAGCAGGGCGGCAAAAGCGGCAATGGTGAGATAACGCCAAGCGAGGGCTTTTTCAAGTAACGGCTCATAAACCCGGTGAATAAAATTCTGCAAACCATGATTGAGAGCCCGGCGCAGCCGCATCAGTGTAGTAGGGGATGAGGGCGGTTTTGAGGGTACCGCGAGATGAGCGGGCAAGATCAGGAGTGCTTCAACGAGGGAGAATACCAGGGTCAGAATCATCACCAGACAGATCGGTCTCATCATCTGGCCAGCCCATCCGGGCAGGAACAGGCCGGGCAGGAAGGCGACAAGGGCGATCATCACAGCCAGGACAACCGGCAGGGCAACCTCGCGGGCGCCCAAAACGGCGGCCTCAAGATATGCCAGATTTTTCAGGGTTTCAGCCATAAAAGGCGACTCCTTGCCGGATTCCGGCAAGCCGGCGGCATCCGCCGCTTCCTGTTTTGCATAAATGGATTCTCCGATGATAATGGCATCATCCACCAGAATTCCCATAGCCAGCAGGAAACCGAATAACGATAGCATGTTAAGGGACACATCCAGCGCCGGCATCAGCCAGAAAGCGCCGAATATCGAGGTAAGGATCCCGATGCCAGCCCAGATGGCCACCTTGAGATGGAGGAATAGAGTCAGTATGAGGCAAACCAGCACGAAGCCGGTCAGCCCATCCTCAAGCAAGGTTCCGATGCGTTCTTCATATGCCTGGGAGTCGTCCCACCAGGTGGTCAGCCCCACACCCCGTGGCAGTTCCGCCTTCTTTTCCGCTACATAAGCCTTGACTCGCCGCGCCACTTCAACGGTATCTTTTTCCGCATGAATTTCCCAGCCTTGCGCCGTTTCCCCGTTATGGTGCCATTCCGACAGACGCTCTTCCAGACCGTCCTTGACGATTGCCACGTCGCGAAGCAGTATCCGGCTGCCATCGGCATTGGTGCGAACTACCAGGTTTCCCGCTGAAACGTTATCCTGGGCCTTACCTTTAACGCGAAGCAATAGTTCGCCCATCGGATTCTTCATGACTCCGCCAGGCAGATCTATCGAAGCGCGCCGGACTGTCTCGGTAACCTCATTCAACGATATACCGTATTGGCGCAACCGTTCCGAAGAGACCTCGATAGCAAGCTCATAAGGCAGATCATAATAATTATGCGCGCGGGTAACACCCGGGATTTGCGACAATTCATTCTGAATTCGATCGCTGAGGCGCTTGAGGGTAAGTTGATCGGTGGGGCCATGTAGCGCCACCCAGATCACGCCATCGTCACCGATGCGGTTGGCGGGCTGTACGTCTATTTTTTCCAGGCCCTTAGGCAAACGCTGTACGGCTTGTACTCGCCCGCGCACTGCGTTCATGACCTGATCCTTATTGTAACTTGGCAATACCGCCAGCTTGACGGTGCACTCACCCTCGATAATTTCCGAATTCAGCCGCTTTACACCCGGTAAATCGTAGATTGCCTCCTCGATCCGGATGCAAACCGACTCCTCGATTTCCAGGGGTCCCGCCCCGGGATAAGTTGCCTTGACTTCGACCTGATGGGGCATGAAACGGGGAAACACTTCCTTGTCCATCAGCATCAGGCTGCCGGCTCCACCAAGCAGTATCAGCCACATCAGCAGATTGGCGGCAACAGGATTGCCGGCAAACCAGGCAATTGGCCCGGATGAAGGCGAAGCGGAAGTCATTTTCTTCACTTGAAGAAATGCCCGCTGAGCAAACCGAGCGGGGATAGCGGGAAATGGCTCACGGCGTTCCGCCGGCGGTGGATGTGGCGGTTGCGGCCTTTTCAAATTTTTGCTCTGGTCTTGCAGCCTGGATCTTCACTTTCATGCCTTCGATCGGTATGTCGATCCCGGCAATCACCACCCGGTCGCCGGTGTTCAGGCCACTTTTTACCAGGATACGATCCGGCTCGTTACGCAGGATGTCGAGGCGGCGAATATGCAGCCGATCTTCCGCATCGACCCACAATGCCTCCCGCGCGCCGTTGACAGCGCCCGGCGGTAGTACAAATACATCCGATTGTTCTCGTCCTTCGATTTCCGCCTTAACGAACAATCCCGGCATGAGCGGCGGCTGGCCTGTTTCTCCTGCATAAGGATTATTTATCTCGGCCACGGCGTGAAGCAGTCCGGTTTCCTCATCCAGCGCCCCCTCGGCACGGACGATGCGGCCTTCCCAATGCCGCAGGGCGCCGGCCAGCTCTGCGCTCAAGACGACTTTCGGACCTGTTTCCGGTTTGCTGTTGCGATGGTCCAGGAGGAGATCGAGATATGCTAGCTGATCGGTAGCAAGCGGCAGACGCACCTGGGCGACATCAATGGCATAAAGACGAGCCAGTTTTTGGCCGGGCTGAACGTATTGCCCGAGACCGATATGCTTGTTCCGCACTCTTCCGGTAAACGGTGCACGCCACTCGCACCGGCTACGCTGTAATCGAGCCTTGATCAGATCGGCTTGCGCAGCCTTCAATTTGGCGTGTGCTTCCGCCAATTGCGGCTCGCGCAGGGTCAACGGCGTAGGTTGTCCTTCGCCAAGAACCTTCCATTCGTTGCGCGCCTGCTCCGTCTGGGCTTCTTCCATGGCAACCTGCCGCTCGGCTTCGGCGATCCGGGCAAGCGCCTGCGCGATTGCATAGTCATAATCGCGCGGATCTACCGTGATCAATATATCGCCGGCTTCGAAAAACCCCCCCGCCACGAGGCTGGGGTGGAGTCGGATGATTTGCCCCGCTACCTCGGGCACCAGGTCGATCTCGGTACGCGGCACGACGACGCCCTGTGATTGAATGCTGAGTCTGAGTGTCCGGGGCTCGACGCTGATTACCTGAACCACCGGCGTGTCACTCCCTGGTAACTCGGATTTTGCTTGCGGGCGATGAATGACAATGGCCCATGAAATACTGATGCCGGCCAATACGACAAGAATGGGAATAATAACTTTGAGCATGCTTTTTCTTGTCAAATTTTTCAGCACACCTGATTCCCTAATTTTCAAATGCCGCCTCCCAACGCCAGAAAAAGATTGATTCGATTGCTGAGAAGTTGTCGCTTGACGGATAGATGAGCACTCTGCGCAATCAGGGTGCTACGATAACTGTCCAGCAATGTAAGGATTTCGATATATCCTAGCTGGTAGGAATAGACCGCCAGTTTGCGGCTGGCTTCGGTTTGCTCAACGGCTTTTCGCAAAGCCTTTTCCTCTTCCCGCAACCACTCATCCGCGGCAAGTACCTGCTCCACCTCCCTGAAGGCGTTAAGTGCCGCATCCTTGTATAGATTAAGCGCTTGCTCGGCTTGAGCTTTATTAAGCTGAATCTCACCCTGAATTCGCCCCCCGGTGAACAACGGTTGGGCTAAGCCAATAATCACATTCCAGGCCAGCGCCCGGGGGTCGACCAGGTCGGTCAACGCGGCGCTGCGCATTCCTCCAGCAGCAGTCAGCGCAACCCGAGGCAGCAATAATTTCCTTGTACCTTGCAACCGTGAGTCGGCCGATCGCAGGCGATCAAATGCCGCGACAAGATCGGGCCGTCTTTCCAACAGTTCTGAAGGCAGTCCGGCGGGCATACTTGGAGGAGGCTCCGGCAGTTCGTATGTTTCCGGCAGGGCTCCGGTCGGATAGCGCCCTAGCAGAACCTCAAGCCCGCGCGTAATAATCTGGATCCGGTTGCGTGACTGGGTGAGTTCAGCTTCCGCGGTGGCAAGATCGGTGAGCGCGAGACGCACATCGAGCGCTTTTGTCAATCCGCGCGCAAAGCGTCCCCGTACCAGGTCGACTATAATACCTCGATCCTTCACTGATTGCTCGGCCACAGCCGCTTGCAGCCTGGCTTCGGCCAGCTCGAAATAGCCCTGCGCTACCCGGGCGGCAAGAGACAAACGGGCGCCATGAAAATCGGCTGCCGTCGCATCCGCCTCTCTTATTGCGGCTGTCTTCAAGTCATTTATTCGTCCCCAGACATCCAGCTCCCAACTCAGGCTGAATACGGCTTCGAAAACGCTGAAACGTGGCGAACCGAATCCCGCATTGCGGACCTGGGCGTGCTGGTAACCCGGAATCAGGAAAAGCTGCGGCCATCGTGCAGCCCCATCAATGCGGGCCTGGGCTACCGCAGCCTTTACCCGCGCTGCCGCGGCCTTCAGTTCATAGTTCTCCTCCAGCGCGTTATTCACCAAGGCGCTCAGGCTGGGATCCCCAAATGTTTCGACCCAATTCTCGAATGCCGGTTGGGGGGATTCGCTACTCGCGCGCCACCGGTCCGGTATTGCAGCGCCCACATTTTCGGCGTGCCGCTGCGGCGCTGTTTTGCAGCCCCCGATACTAACCAGGAAGATCGAAATAATGCTTATCGCAATTATCTTTGGCATTTCGCCTGAGCGGATTTTGAGAGGGATACGATAGCGATATTCCCTGTTAATAAACATTACCATCCGCACATTTCCGTCCGAGAATGGTGTGAATTGGACGATTGTAGCGCCAGATCAGCTTGAGCGCGCGCTCCTGGCGATGCGGCCGAGGCTTCTATCCTGTTTTATCAATAATTCCATGTAAAAAAACTAGACGAATCAACCGCTGGGCTATAGCAACTAACATCCGGCAAATTCATCCATATTGTAAAACAAAAACTGTTATATGATAATACGAATGGTTCTCGTTATTATTATATTCTAGTGAGGGATGGCAGAGATGATTGTTGAGAAGCAGGTTGAGTTAAGCGACGTGTTCATGGCTCATCGGTTGCAGCTGCGCTGGGCGGCACTGAAGATTCTGGGCAATCCGGAACGTGCCGAGGATGTCGTACAGGATGCCTACTTGAAAGTCTGCGAGGCCGCGGCGGTTTTTGATATCAAGCAACCGCTGGCGTATCTGTTCCAGATGGTTCGCAATCTGGCGATTGATCATCATCGACGCGCAGCTCTGGAAATGAATCTCTTTGAGAACGAAGACGAAGGACTGCACGTTCCATCTCTCATGGGAACCCCCGAGGCTATTGTAATCAGTCGTCAACATTTGACGCTGATCGCAAAGGCAATATCCGAGTTGCCTGAACGGACGAGGCGTGCCTTTGAGCTTCATCGCCTTGAAGGGCAAACTCATCGCGTAATTGCCGCAGAGCTGGATATCTCGACTTCCCTGGTCAACATCCTGATCCACCAGGCACTTGATCACTGTCGGGCAGCCTTCCAGTCTGCGTAATCGCACATCTTTTCTTTTTCTCCGCGCACGACGCCACATTTCTACTATACTGACTTTCGGGGCCGTTTGGCCAAACACGAAAAACCGGTGCATCCATTTGTTGGGTTTAATCGGATCAACAGCAAAGTAGATTTGTGACGGACATGCAACGAGAAGATATTGTGTGGCAAACAGCAGTGGAGTGGGTAATACGCGGACATGAATCGTTAAGTCCCGCTGATATGAAGGAGTTGATCGACTGGCTTAAGGAGGACCCGGCGAATCAGGCGGCCTACGAAGAAGCTTCGCGCCTCTGGCTGCTTACCGGTCTTGTTCCACCATCTGTCCCGCCTTCCGATAACTGAATGGCATGGTGCCTGCCTCGTTTCCTTTCATCGGTATCAGCCGGTATTTCTCTCCATTGATTCCGGTTTTTTCTATCTCGGGTTTTTCTATTGTTCTTTGACTGTCTCCCCTGACGGTAATTGACATACGGCGTATCTGCAAAAGTATTCAATGCTGTGGTGCCTCTGCCTATGGCCGAACGGCAACCCCCGCTCACGACGTCAACACTTCTCCGATCGTTCACTCCGAATAAGTTTCTCCCGCATCTTCTAAACATTCATCACTCGATTTTCCGGTTTTGGCTGCGAGTAGACGCTGCGCCGCTTGTTCAGCAGTTTTCAGGTAACACATCAATCAGTTTCCTGAATTCTTCACCCGCTGGTTCGTCTAGCTAAATAAGACTAAGACGCATTTCGCTCCTCTGAATTTTATCTGTTCATAACTTGGGAAAAATAGTCATGACGAGCTGCTTTGACCGCGAAGATGGGACATTCCGTGTTTTGGTAAACCACGAAGAACAATATTCTATCTGGCCGGCTTGGAAAGCCGTTCCGGGCGGATGGCGCGATACTGGGGTACTGGGAGATAAGAAAACCTGCCTGGAATACGTTGAAACAGTCTGGACGGACATGCGTCCCCTTAGTCTTCGGTGCTTCATGGATGAGCAACCCGTAGTTAAAGCGCCGTGATGCCTGCGCCACTAACACTATTCTGCTTGCCGTGCGCTGGCGCGAGTGCCGCCATGTATTTGCGCTGGCGACGGCAATTGCCATCCTGGCTGCAGATCCAGCCGATCGAGTTACCCGGCCGCGGCGGACGTTTGAATGAAGCGCCGGAGACGACTTTTGATGCACTCGCTCACCGTTTGTGCGATGAGCTGGAAATGTACCCGCCCCAGCGATATGCACTCTTCGGGCACAGCATGGGGGCATTGCTGGCTTATCGGATCACTCATTGCCTGCGGATGAGAAAACGCCCGCTACCTGTGGCCTTGCTGGTATCAGCCTGTGCGGCCCCTTCTCACCAGGATTGGAAACGCTATGCCGACAAGGACAGCGATGCTTCGCTCATTGCTGATCTGCGCAAACAGAATGGAACGCCGGAAGAAGTGTTTGAAAACGCCGAGCTGCTATCCATGACGCTGAGTTTGCTGGGTGCGGATTACCGCATTTGCGCAGGCTTCCATTATCGGAAGTTGCCGCCGCTACCCATCCCCATTCACGTTTTTGGCGGGCGCGCCGATGAGATCCGTCCGTCCAAGCTGGAGGCGTGGCAATTTGAAAATGACGTGAACTATTCTCTGGACTGGTTCGACGGGGGGCATTTCTTTCTCCGGCAACAGGAAGACGCCTTTCTTGCCGCTCTGGCGGATCGTTTGTCAGGCAATCCAGTCGAGGTATCGCATGTGCACAGTGCAGCGCTGGCCTCTGCCTGAGACTATTCCGCCCGGTGTTGAAGTGTGGCTACTCAAACTGGATTTACAGCTGCCTGTGCCGGATTCTGATCTATCGCTGTTAAGTGAAAACGAACGCATACGCGCCTTGCGGTACCGAAGGCAAGAAGACCAGGTGCGTTCGGCTGTGACACGGGCGGCCCTGCGAAGAATACTGGGAGCGCGGGCAATGCTGAGGCCGGACAAGCTGGACCTCGTCGTTAACTGCCATGGCAAGCCCCGTCTGCAAGACGATTTGGGGATCGAGTTCAATGTTTCACATGCCGGGTGCTTCGCGCTGATTGCGCTTTCAACCAACGGTCAGGTCGGTGTGGATATCGAAAGTCATGATGACGGGATAGACGCGAAGAGTCTGAGCCCGTATGTCTTTTCTTCGCTGGAGCGCCGATCCGGATTACGACTGGCGGACGAGGCAGAAGATTTCATTGAGCGCTGGGTGGCAAAAGAATCGGTACTAAAAGCGCTGGGGTTGGGTATTTCAGAGCATTTGCAAGCGATTTCCATCCTGCCAGGCAATGGACAATGTAATGGGCAATGCTATGAGATTGCTCACGATAATCCCGATTGGGCAGGAATAAAGGTTTGGTCCATTGAATCGCCTGTTGGTTATGCCGCCGCGCTGGCAGTGAAAAACCATGATTCATTCCTCGATTCTTGCGAGGTATCGCAGCAACATCAGGGCGCATTGTAGGGATTCAAATGCAACGCAAAGATATTGCGGTGATCAGATCCGATCTCTGCATAAGCCCCTATTATCTTAAATTCTATAAAGTAATCCAAGGATTTACATGAATGCAAGATTGATTTATCGCCGTAGTTATCCGACAAATATGGTCGCCCATCTGATGACTCTCGCGTCAGGGCGTTCCAGCGATACCGCGCTGATCGTGGTGCGTCAGGATGATACAGCGGTCGATAAAAGGATCGATTATGAAACCCTGGATCAGCATGTCCGCGCGCTGGCTGCTACCCTGCAGGAACGTTTCGAAATCGGGGAGCGGGCGCTGTTACTGCTCGACAACGACGAGCATTACGTCGTTGCCTTCTTTGCCTGTCTTTACGCAGGCCTGATTGCTGTGCCTGTTTTTCCGCCTGAGTCAGTGCGGGAGCGGCATTTGGCGCGGCTGCTTGCCATCGCTTCCGATGCCGAAGCACGTTGCATCCTCACCACAAGAGAAATCGAGCCATTGATACGTGGCGCGGCCGTAACGCCATTTACTCAAGCTGACGTGCTTGCGGTAGATGCAGTGAGCCCGGATGAAGCATCGGCATGGCGCACCTATATCCCGAGGGATGAGGATATCGCGTTCCTGCAATATACCTCAGGATCCACGTCCACTCCAAAAGGGGTGATGGTCAGCCATGGCAACCTGATGGTAAATGCCAGAGCATTTGAAGAGGGCATGTCGATCAGCGCCGACGACATATTTGTCAGCTGGCTGCCTCTTTACCACGATATGGGTTTGATTGGCGGTTTATTACAGCCCATTCATCGCGGCATTCCAGGCGTGCTGATGGCGCCCCAGTTTTTTATTGAGCGGCCGGTACGCTGGCTGGAGGCGATTTCCCGTCATCGGGCTACCGTCAGCGGCGCTCCCAATTTTGCTTTTCAGTTATGCGTGGATCGAGTCAGCAATACGCAATTGCAGGCGCTTGATCTTTCGAGCTGGCGGGTTGCCTTTTCCGGGGCAGAGCCGGTAAGGAACGATACGATGCGCGCGTTCATTGAACGGTTCGGGCCGGTGGGGTTCTCAGCAGGCACCGTTTATCCCTGTTATGGCTTGGCTGAAGCGACCCTTTTTGTCACTGGCGGCACGCGCGGCGACGGCGTGGAAATGCACCTTTTTTCAGCCGGGATGCTGGCGCAAGGCAGAGCCGAGGTAGCGGAGCAGGGAACGTCCCTGGTGGCCTGCGGCGCCCCGGCATCCGGTCATACGGTAAGAATCGTCGATCCGGAAACGTCGGTTCAGCTGGCGGATGGCAATATTGGCGAAATCTGGACGGACGGTCCAAGCCTTGCCTGCGGCTACTGGCGGCGACCTCTGGAAACAGCGGAAGCTTTTGTCAACCACGATGGTGGACGCTGGCTGCGCACCGGAGATCTGGGCTTCATCCATACCGGGCAATTGTATATTGCAGGACGGCACAAGGATCTTATCATCATACGCGGGCAGAATATTTATCCGCAGGATCTTGAACAGGTGGTCGAAGAGGAGGTCGAGGCGGCGCGGAAGGGCCGGGTAGCCGCGTTCTCGGTAGAAACGCGGGCAGGGGAGGCCGTCGCGGAGGGGATAGGCATTGCGGTTGAGATATCCCGGGGGATGCAGAAGCTGGTTCCTGTGGAAACGCTGGTGAGAGCGTTGGGCGAAGCGGTCAGTGCAAGCTGTCATGAGCCTCTGTCGGTGATTGTGTTATTGAACCCAGGCGCCCTGCCCAAAACCTCCAGCGGAAAACTGCAGCGCGCCGCGTGCCGCGAGGGGTGGCGCGAGCGCACACTCGATGCCTATGCGATTTACGAGTACGGCGGCTACGTGCTTGGGGGCGGCGATAAGCCGGCGCAGACATTAACGGATAAAACCGAGATCAGCCTGGCGGCTATCTGGGAGACTGTGCTGAATCTCACAGGGCTGGGGCCTGAGCATCATTTTTTTGCCACTGGCGGCAACTCGCTGTCCGCGGTGCAGGCTGCCGTGCGCACCGCGGATCAGTGGGAGATCGATTTCCCTGTGCGCAGCCTGTTCGAGAATCCGAGATTACGTGATTGCGCGATAGAAATAAGGCGTCGTCTCTCTGCGGGAGTTTCCGGGCGCAAGGCAAGCGTCAGTATTTTGCCGACCGGACACAGGGCCAATTCAATGCCTTTGTCTTTCGCTCAGCAGCGTCAGTGGTTTCTCTGGCAACTGGATCCGTCAAGCACCGCCTATCACATTAAACACGCATTGCGGTTATCCGGATCGCTGAATGAGCCGGCCTTGCGGGCGGCCTTCAACGATCTGACCGGGCGGCACGAGTCGCTGCGCACGATTTTTCGCGTTGGAGCGGATGGTTCGGTTGAGCAGACCATCCAGCCAGTGCTGCCGTTTGAGATTGCACACGTCGATCTAGGCGAAACCGTTGCGCCAGAGCGGGAAGCGCGGGCGGCGGAAGAAGCGCAACGCATTGTTTCAGCCCCTTTCGATCTTACCCAAGGTCCGCTGCTGCGAGTGGCGCTGATAAAGATCATAGAGAACGAGAATATCCTGGTGATGGTCATGCATCACATCATCTCGGATGGGGCGTCGATGCAGATCCTGATCGATGAGCTTGCGGCGTGTTACCTCGCTCATGTGCAAGGCGAAACCGTGTGCCTCGATCAACTGCCCATCCGCTATGCGGACTATGCGCTATGGCACCGAAAATGGTTGGAGGCTGGAGAGAAAGATAGACAGTTAGCCTACTGGCGCGACTACCTGGGCAATGAAGACACGATACTGACCCTGCCTGCCGATCATCCGCGGCAGCCGATCGCAAATTATCAGGCGGCACGGTATGTGTTCGACTTGCCGCCCGATGTATTGAACGGATTGCGCCGCTTGGCCCAGGACCGGGGAGCAACGCTCTTCATGGCATTGCTGGCTGGCTTTCAGGCTTTGCTGTACCGTCATACCGGGCAGAAGGACATTCGTGTGGGCGTGCCGATAGCCAATCGCAATCGGATCGAGACCGCAGGCCTGATCGGTTTTTTTGTGAACACCCAGGTTTTGCGGGGCCAGATACACGGCCGGATGCCACTTGCAAGCCTCCTGGATCAGGTGCGGGAAGCCGCCATCGATGCACAGGCCCATCAGGACCTGCCGTTCGAGCAACTGGTTGAAGCATTGCAGCCTGAGCGAAGTTTAAGCCATAGCCCGCTGTTTCAGGTAACGATCAATCATCTGCTCAGGGATTATCGGGCGCTTCAGCAACTTCCCTCCCTTACCCTGGCAGACTACCCATTGCAGGAGCAGGCCGCCCAGTTCGAGCTGACGCTTGAAACAATCGAATCCCCGGATGGCAGCGTGCGCGCCAGTTTCATCCATGCGTCCGAATTGTTCGATTCCCCTACCATTGAACGTCTGGGCCGTCACTACATTGATGTGCTGCGTAACCTTGCCGAGCAGCCTGGGAGGGCAATTAGCGATATCCGCCTGCTGAATGAGAGTGACAGGTTGCAACTCAAAGCCTGGGGAGAAATTGAGCCCGGATTTTCAGCGGCGGAGTTCATACACCTCTTGATAGAGCGCCAGGCGGAAAAATGTCCTGAGGCTACTGCGGTGTTCTTCGGTGATACCGAACTAACCTACGCGGAATTGAATAACCGATCCAACCGATTGGCGCATCGGCTCATTACGCTGGGTGTAAAGCCGGAAGTAAAGGTCGGCATTGCGGTCGAACGCTCTCTCGAAATGATCATCGGTCTCCTGGCTATCCTCAAGGCGGGGGGCGGATATGTCCCGCTGGATCCGGACTACCCGAGTGAGCGCCTGAGCTACATGCTGGAAGACAGCGGCGTCGGCCTGCTGCTGACGCAGACCCATATCAAGGCCCATATCCCGCTTTCGCCGGGTTTGGAAGTGCTGGAATTCGACGCCCTTGATTTGACCACGGGGGTCGATACCAATCCTCACACAGTCTTGCACGGCGATAACCTTGCCTATGTTATCTACACGTCGGGATCGACCGGCAGGCCCAAGGGTGTAGCGGTAACCCATGGCCCTCTCGCGATGCATTTGACCGCCATCAGGAAAATCTACGATGTGCGGCCAGGGGATCGGGAGTTGATGTTTTTCTCGATGAACTTTGATGCTGCCGCCGAGCAGTGGATGACCCCGTTATGCGAAGGCGCGGCGATTGTGCTGCCCTCCGTGCGTGGCCTGGCAAGCGATAGCTTCGCCGGCCTGATCGCGGCGCATCAGATAACGACGCTGCACTTGCCCCCGGCTTATCTGCGTCTGCTTTTGCCACTGATACGCAGCGGCGAATCTTCGGTTCGTACATGCATAGCAGGGGGCGAAGCGTGGTTTGCCGCAGACCTTGCAGCTACCTGGGCGGCGTTTCCGAACGTTCGGCTCGTCAACGCCTATGGCCCGACCGAAACGATAATCACACCGGCGGCATGGATAGGCAGGATCGAGGCCGACAATGCTTCGGCTTCCATGGATGGGGATTATGCGCCTATTGGAGGTCCAGTTGGCGAAAGGAGCCTCTATGTCCTCGATTCGGAACTCAATCTCGTGCCGCCGGGCACGCCGGGCGAGCTTCATGTAGGAGGCCTGGGGTTGGCACGCGGCTATCTCAATCGGCCGGCACTGACGGCAGACCGGTTCATTGCCGATCCCTTCAGCCAGAGCGGCGGCCGCCTCTATCGGACGGGAGATCGGGTGCGCTGGCGGAGCGACGGGCAACTGGAATACATTGGCCGGCTCGACCAGCAGATCAAGGTTCGAGGTTTCCGCGTCGAACTCGGTGAGATCGAGGCGCAGCTGCTGGCTCAGACCGGGGTGCGCGATGCGATAGTCCTGACGCACGAAAGCCGCAATGGCGTGCGTCTGGCGGCCTACGTGGCGGCCCACACCGGGATCCTGTTGAATGCATCCATGTTGAGGACAGCCCTCGGCGCTGTGCTTCCCGACTACATGCTTCCCACTTCATTTGTTTTCCTTGAGGCGCTTCCAGTCACGCCGAATGGCAAGATCGACCGTAAGGCGCTGCCCTTGCCTGAGCAACTGAGCGAGCAGGATTATGAAGCTCCGGCAAGCGGAATGGAAACCATGATTTCGGAAATCTGGGCGGAAATCCTGGAGGCTCCCCGTGTCGGATTGCATAACAATTTTTTCGATCTGGGCGGCCATTCGCTGCTGCTGATCAAGGTCCAGTGCAGGCTGGAAAAGCGCCTGAACACCCGCATTGCCATTATTGATCTTTTCAAATACACCACAGTTGCCAGCCTCGCGAAATTCCTCGGTCAGGAACGGACAGAGCACTTGTCGTTGCAACGCCACCAGAAGCGGGCACAGCGGCAACGGGGCACTTTTATTCAACGGAAGCAGCGCGCAGGGAGGAACAATTGATGAATCATGCAGAAGAGCTGCCGGGGAGAGCAGAGATCGATATCGCCATCATCGGGATGGCGGGCCGCTTTCCGGGCGCAGATGATGTGGAGACTTTCTGGCGCAATCTACGTGACGGCGTAGAGTCGATCACTTTCTTTACCGATCAGGAATTGCTGGCGCGCGGTATTTCGCCCAAGACATTCGATGATCCGCTTTATGTCAAAGCCGGCGCCCAACTGGAAGGGGTGGATTTGTTCGATGCTTCGTTCTTTGGCTTTACGCCGCGCGAGGCGGCGGAGACGGACCCGCAGCATCGATTGTTCCTGGAAGTGGCGTGGCAGGCCCTGGAAGATGCGGGTTACGACGCTTCCACTTGCAAAGACCCAATCGGCGTATATGCGGGTTGCGGCGTCAATACTTATCTGTTGCTGAATCTGTTTTCCAGCGGGCGTTTCTCGGACATGGAGGATATTTCCTCTCTGCAGGGATTGATGAACGGCAACAACAAGGATTCCATGACGACGACCGTCTCTTACAAGCTCAATCTGCGTGGGCCGGGAATCACCGTACAAACTGCCTGCTCCACCTCGCTTGCAGCTGTGCATGTGGCCTGCAGGGGGCTGCTCAATCACGAGGCGGACATGGCCATTGCCGGAGGCGTCTGGGTCAACCTGTTGCATGAGGGCGGCTACCGTTACCAACCCGGCGCGATCCTCTCGCCCGACGGTCATTGCCGTGCCTTCGACGCCAAGGCTGCGGGTACCGTAATCGGCAGCGGTGTCGGCATCGTGGTACTCAAACGACTGGCGGATGCATTGGCCGATGGAGACGCCATTCATGCAGTAATCAAAGGTTCGGCCGTGAATAACGATGGTTCGGCTAAGGTCGGTTACACCGCTCCCAGCGTCGAAGGACAGGCGGAAGTGATTCTTGCCGCCCAGAGCATCGCTGACGTATCCGCCGATACGATCAGTTATATCGAGGCACACGGTACCGGGACAACCTTGGGCGATCCTATCGAAGTTGCAGCATTGACCCAGGCGTTTCGTGAAAGTACAGAGCGGCGCGGGTTTTGCGGCATAGGTTCGGTCAAGACCAATGTGGGACACCTCGATGCCGCGGCCGGCGTCGCGGGCCTGATCAAGACCGCGCTAGCGCTGGAGCACCGGACTCTTCCGCCCAGCCTTAATTTTGGGCAGCCTAACCCGCAGATCGATTTTTCCTCCAGTCCTTTTTATGTGAATACCACCACCACCGCCTGGCCGATCGGTTCCACGCCGCGCCGTGCCGGCGTCAGCTCATTTGGTATTGGGGGCACCAACGTTCACGTGGTTCTTGAAGAATCCCCACCCACGGAGCCATTCGGCGCATCCAGGAACTGGCAATTGCTCACGCTTTCGGCGCGCAGCGGTAATGCGTTGGAGGCAATGGCCGCACGGTTGCACGATAAGCTGAAAGCGCATCCCGAGTTACCGCTGGCGGATGTGGCCTACACGCTTCAGACCGGGAGAAAAGGTTTTGCCCACCGGGCTATCGCACTTTGCCATGACGGTAGCGACGCTGTCAGCCTTTTGGAATACCGGTATCCGGACCGTTTTTTCACCGGGCAGGTAACGTTCGAAAACCGTCCGGTTGCGTTTCTTTTCCCGGGTCAGGGCGCCCAATACGTCGATATGGCCAGGGATCTTTACCAGGAAGAGCCGGTTTTCCGTCGGGAATTCGACCGTTGTCTCGATTTGTTGAAGCCGTATGTCGGTTTCGATCTGTTGACGCTTTTGTATCCCGGTCCGGACGAAGCTCAAGATGGAGCAGGAAAGGATGCAGCGTCCGCGCGGCTTGCACAGACCGAAGTCACGCAGCCGGCCCTGTTCATCGTGGAATATGCATTGGCACGACTGTGGATGTCATGGGGTGTCATGCCTGCCGCAATGATAGGCCACAGCGTCGGAGAATACGTCGCCGCTTGTCTGGCTGACGTTTTCTCGCTGGAAGACGCACTGCGCCTGGTAACCATGCGGGCACGGCTGCTGCAAGGCATGGAGACCGGCGCCATGCTTGCCGTCATGGCGCCGGAAGCGGAAGTCGAGCCTTACCTGAATGGAAATTGCGATCTGGCAGCCATCAACGGGCCAGCGCTTTGTGTCCTGTCCGGCCCGGCCACAGCAATCCAGGCTGTGGAAGCCGATCTCGGAAATAAAGGCGTCGTAACCCGGCGGCTGCATGTTTCCCACGCCTTCCACTCAGCGATGATAGAGCCCATGCTGCCGGCTTTTGTCGATATGGTTGCCGGGACCGAACGGCGTTCGCCGAAAATTCCATTTCTTTCCAACCTCAGCGGCGACTGGATTACGCCGCAGGAAGCGACCGATCCGAATTACTGGGGACGCCATTTGCGCGGGACGGTACGTTTTAGCGACGGCCTGAGCGAGTTGCTGAGCAATCCGGCGCGAATTCTGCTGGAAGTCGGGCCCGGTGAAACCCTGACAACCCTTGCCCAACGGCATCCAGACGCAAAATCCGAACAATTGATTCTGTCGTCCTTACCTCATCCGGGCAAGGCGTATCTGGCTCAGAAACACTTTTATCTCACCCTGGGCAAGCTCTGGTTGAGCGGTCTTGCCATTGACTGGCAAAATTTCTACGCGGATGAACGCCGTCACCGTGTTTCGCTACCGACCTACCCGTTTGAGCGTCAGTCCTTCTGGGTTAAACGAGGGTCGACAGGTACAAGCATTGAAGCTCTCAAAAAAAGGGAAAACAATGCCGAAACGGGAAACAACGCCGCGTTGCCTCTGCAGGAGGGATACGGATCGGCCATCCGCTTGCTGGATGACTGGTTTTATGCGCCTTCATGGCGACGTGCTGATGGTGTCCCACTCGACGGTATTTTTCCCGGACAAGCCGGCTCCATCATCATCTTCGGGGATGAGTACCTCGGCTCAGCGCTGATCGAGCATTTGCTGACGCAAGAGATCGAGCCTATCGTGGTTTCCGCTGGTTCTGTGTTCCGGCGTCTGGACAAGAACCACTATACCGTGCGCGCCGGGGAGCGCCATGATTATGACCTTCTGCTGCGCGGCATGCGGGATGATGGCAGAAACATTGGCCATATCTTTCATCTTTGGAGCGTGACTACAGATAACGATGCGCCCTCTCACGCCGAGAGCCAGGCAAAAAATTTCTTCAGTCTGTTTTATCTCGCCCAGGCGCTGGAAAGTGCCAAAGCGCTTATTCGCCCAGGTACATCGGTGGAAATCACGGTTATCACCAATCAGTTGGAAGATGTCACAGGCAACGAACAGCTGCGTCCGGATAAAGCGCTGCTGCTCGGTCCGTGCAAAGTTATCCCACAAGAATACTCTTATCTTGTATGCCGCATTGTCGACGTCGAACTGCAGATCGCTGACAGCCTTGCAAATATTCGGCTGGTCAAGCAGATTCTTGGAGAATCGCAGGCAGATACAGTTGCGTCGGTGGTGGCTTATCGGGGGCCGCATCGCTGGATTCAGACCTTTGAGCCCATGCAATGCCCTCCACACAGTGAGACCTTTCTCAGGCAGGCGGGGGTTTATTTCATTACCGGCGGACTGGGCGGCATTGGATTGACACTGGCCGAACACCTGGCCCGGACCCGGAGAGCGAAACTGGCGCTGTTGGGCCGGTCTCCCATTCCATCGCGCGAACATTGGCCGAAAGTGCTGTCAACTGCTGAAAAAGCGGATTCCACCCGTCTCAAGATCGAGAAGATCATGCACCTGGAGGCCTTGGGCGCAGAAGTGCTGGTATTGCAAGCGGATGTCGCAATTCAGGCGGAATTGGAGGCTGCCGTTGTCCAGGCGCATCGGCGCTTCGGCGCCATTCACGGTGTGATTCACACAGCTGGCGAAGTCGGTAGCGGGTTGATTTCGGCAAAAACAAGGGAGATGGTCGAAAAAGTATTTGCGCCCAAGATACAGGGAACGCGCGCATTGCATACCGTGTTCAAGGACGAGCCCCTGGATTTCATGCTTTTATGCTCATCGCTGGCAGCCATCGCCGGGGGCCTCAGCAAAGTGGATTATTGTGCTGGCAACGCCTACCTTGATGCGGTTGCTCGCGTTGCCCATCGCGAATCGGCGTTTCCCGTGGTTTCGGTTAACTGGGATAGCTGGCGAGATGTCGGCATGGCGGCAAATATGGCCATGCCGGAAGGCGTAGGAATTGCACCGAACGAAGGGGTCGGGGCGTTCGAGCGCATCGTGAGCGGGTTGATGCGACCTCAAGTAATCGTTTCGACCTTGGATTTGGGTGCCCGACTCAGCCAGACTCAGGAGGATCTCGTCGCTCAGCCTTTGGCATTTGCTACCGCGCGCAAGTACAAGGAACAGGAGGAGCAGGGGAGATACCCAAGGCCGGCATTGCAGACAATTTTCATATCGCCGGACAGCGAGCTGGAGAAGCGCATCGCGGAGATCTGGCAGAGCCTGCTGGGAATGGATGCTGTCGGCATTAATGATAACCTGTTCGAGTTGGGCGGCGATTCCTTGCTGGGTATTCAGCTTCTTTCCAGGGTTCGGTCCGCTTTTGCCGTTGACTTGCGTCCCGCGGACTTCTTCAGATCGCCCACTGTTACGGGTCTCGCGGCATTGGTCGAGACAAAATTGCTGGATGAGATCGAATGCTCATGATTTCACCCGTTTGTTTCGTATCCGTGATCCTGTCGGTTTGCCGTATCCATCATACTTACATGCTCGTCCAGGATCGCTGCTATGTTGAATAGCAGCGATCTCGCGCAAAGGCGTTCGCGCCTGACTCCCGAGCAGCGGGACAGGCTGGCACAGCGCCTGGCAGTTGGCAGTTCTTCGGTCCGGCAGGAACTAACCATTTCTCGCAGGGAATCCTCGGGACCGGCGCCGCTCTCTTACGCGCAGCAGCGTCACTGGTTTTTATGGCAGCTGGAGCCGTTGAGCACGGCGTATCACCTGAGCGGCGGATTGCGTTTGGCCGGTAAGCTGGATATGGAAGCCCTGCGTTCGAGCTTTCAGGCGCTGGTCGCGCGGCACGAATCGCTGCGCACAAGTTTCCGGGCCAATGCGGAAGGGCTGCCCGAGCAGATCATTGCGGCGGCAGGTAAGCTGGATATTCCGGTAATTGACCTCTCCGATGTGCCTGCTGGGCAACGGACGGCGCGCGCGCATGCGGAAGCCAGCCGGATAAGCGCCACGCCGTTTGATCTCACACAAGGTCCGCTGCTGCGGGTCGTACTCATCCGGGTTGCGCCGGAAGAGCACCTGCTCGTCGTGGTAATGCATCACATCATATCGGACGCCTGGTCCAATCGCATCGTCATTGACGAGTTTGCCGCCGGATACCGCGCAAAAGCAGGGCAGGGAAGACAGGGGCAGGAACCTTCTCTTACCCCCCTTCCAATTCAGTATGCCGATTATGCGATATGGCAGCGCAACTGGCTGGAAGCGGGAGAAAAAGAGAGGCAACTGGCCTACTGGCGCAATCAATTGGGACAAGAACACCCGGTATTGCAGCTTCCCACCGATTATCCCCGGCCATCCAAAGCGGATTATCGCGCCGCACGCCATGCTTTTGTGTTACCAGTCTCGCTGGTTGTTCGCCTGCAGCGCCAAGCCCAGAGCCAGGGTGCGACCCTCTTCATGGCATTGCTGGCGGGCTTCCAGGCTCTGCTGCAACGCTATACCGGACAAGAGGATATTCGCGTCGGCGTACCGATAACGAACCGCCATCGGGTTGAAATAGAAAATATCGTCGGCTTCTTCATAAATACCCAGGTGCTGCGCAACCGTATCGAGGGGCACATGCCGCTCAGGGCCATTCTCGATCAGACCCGCGAAGCGGCGCTTGGCGCCCAGACCCATCAGGACCTACCATTCGAGCAACTGGTCGAAGCGCTGCAGCCTGAACGCAACCTGAATCAGAACCCGCTGTTTCAGGTCATGTACAACCACCTGCGCGAGGACTACCGCGCGCTGGAGCAGTTACCCGGACTCATGGTGGAGAACCATGAACTGGGTGAGCAGACGGCCCAGTTCGAATTAACCCTGGACACTGTCGAGCAGCCGGACGGCCAGCTTGAGGCGACCTTGACCTATGCCCCCGAGTTGTTCGAGCCGGGCACCATCAGACGACTGGGCGAGCATTATCTTCATCTCCTTCGGCAACTGGCCGAGCATCCCGAACGCAGCCTGGGCGACATTGACATTCTTAATGAGGCCGAGCACTCACAGCTCAGGGTGTGGGGCATCAACGAGAAGCGCTACGCCGATGCCGAGCCTGTACACAGGCTGATCGAGCGTCAGGTGGAAGCGCACCCCGAAGCGACCGCACTGATCTTTGGGGATGCCGAACTGAGCTATGCCGAGTTGAACCAGCGCTCAAACCGGCTGGCGCACCGGTTGATTGCGCTTGGCGTTGAGGCGGAGACCGGGGTGGGCATGGCGGTGGAACGCTCCATCGACATGATCGTGGGCCTGCTGGCGATACTGAAGGCCGGTGGCGCTTATGTGCCGCTGGATCCCGAGTATCCGCAGGAGCGCCTGAATTACATGGTGTCGGACAGCGTCATTGGACTGCTGCTGACACAAAGCCATCTTCGGGCGCGGATACCGCATTCCGGGGGATGCACTGTGTTGGAGCTGGATACGCTGGAGCTGGGCGGCGAGCCGGACTATAACCCTGCGGTACGCCTGCATGGGGATAATCTCGCCTATGTCATCTATACCTCCGGCTCTACCGGAAATCCAAAAGGCGTGGGCGTGCCTCATCATGCCCTGGCCGAACATGCCCAGATAGCGGTCGACTTCTTTGGCCTGACTCCAATGGATCGAATGCTGCAGTTTTCCACCATCAACTTTGACGGTTTTATCGAGCAGCTTTTTCCGCCCTTGTCCATGGGCGCGGCCATCGTCTTGCGAGGTCCCATGTTATGGGATAGCGAAACCTTCTACCGTGAGCTGATCGATAAACGGATAACCGTGGCCGATCTGACTACGGCGTACTGGTTTCTGCTGGTGCAGGATTTCGCAAGGTATGGATCGCGGAACTATGGCTTGCTGCGGCAGGTTCACGCGGGCGGGGAAGCCATGTCGCCAGAAGGTATCAAAGCCTGGCATCGGGCGGGACTTGGCGCTGTTACCCTGTTGAATACCTATGGACCGACCGAAGCAATCGTGACAGCTACCGTATCGGATTGCAGCGATTACCAAGTGGATGAGGGCGCGATACCTGCACAAGTGTCTATCGGAAGGCCACTCGCAGCACGCCGTATCCATCTGCTTGATGCAAATCTCGCTCCTGTCGCACCTGGAATTCCAGGCGAGCTATGCATCGGAGGAGATCTGTTGGCGCGGGGTTATCTCAATAAAGGAGGTATGACCGCGGAGCGTTTCATAGCCGATCCCTTTGATGAGCGGGGAGGGCGGCTGTACCGTACCGGAGACCTTGCGAGATGGCGCGCAGATGGGCAGATCGAGTATCTGGGGCGTCTGGATCACCAGGTCAAGGTGCGGGGCTTTCGCATAGAGCTGGGCGAAATCGAAGCCCAGCTGCTCGCGCGGCCCGAGGTGAGAGAAGCTGTTGTCATTGCCGGGGAATGGCTCAATGGAACAGGGGGCACAGGGGGTGCAAGGCTTGTGGCCTACGTATCCCTGCATGCCGGTACTGGGGCGGACGCTGTCGCCTTGCGTGGTGCCATATGCAAGGCGCTACCCGATTACATGATTCCTTCGGCGATCGTGGTGCTGGAAAGCCTGCCGCTCAATCCCAACGGCAAGGTCGACCGCAAGGCGCTGCCGGAACCTGAATTTGCCAATATCGGCAATTTCGACAGTTATGAGGCGCCCCAGGATGAAATGGAAGAAGCGCTGGCTGGCATCTGGGCTGAAGTGCTTGGCACTGTGCAAGTCGGGCGAAATGATAATTTCTTCGAACTGGGCGGCCACTCGCTTGCGATCCTGCAAGTTCAACAGAAGGTGCAACAGGCATTATCCGTTTCACTGCCTTTGCGCCTGCATTTCGAAAATCCCGTGCTGAAAGATATTGCCGCGGCCGTAGGGGAGAAACGTTCTTTAATATCGGATGAATCTGCCGAACATGCTGAGCTGCTGGGGATGTCGGAATTACTCGATTTACTGGAGAGCTGAATGGAATTGAACAAGCAGGATATTGCCGAGCGGTTTGCGGCCCTTGCTCCGGAGAAGCAGAAAGAATTCCTGAGCGCGCTGAAAAAACGGGGATTCGATTTTTCTCTTCTTCCCATTGTCCCGCAAAAAGCGGGAAACCGGCGGGTTCTCTCCTATGCGCAGCAGCGTCACTGGTTTTTATGGCAGTTGGAGCCCTTGGGTACGGCTTATCACCTGAGCGGTGGATTGCGGCTGGTGGGGAAGCTGGATATTGACGCGTTGCGTTCGAGTTTTGAGGCATTGAGAAGGCGGCATGAATCGCTACGCACGGTATTCTGTGCCAATGCGGAAGGGCTGCCCGAGCAGATCATTGAAGACGAACCCAAGCTCGATATTCCGCTGATTGACTTCTCCAGTCTGCCGAGGGAGCAAGGCGCGGCACGGGCGCACGAACAAGCCAGCCGGATAAGCGCCACCCCATTTGACCTGACACACGGTCCGCTGCTCAGGCTAGCCCTTATCCGGATAGCACCGGAAGAACACCTTCTTGTGGTGGTGATGCACCACATCATATCGGATGCCTGGTCCAATCGCATCGTCATTGACGAATTTGCCGTCCAGTACAGAGCACGAATTAACGGACGAGAACCTTCTTTACCGGCGCTGCCGATCCAGTACGCCGATTATGCGATATGGCAACGCAACTGGCTGGAAGCGGGAGAAAAAGAGCGCCAGCTTGCCTATTGGCGCAGCCAGTTAGGGGAAGAACATCCGGTACTACAGATTCCCACCGATTACCCGCGGCCATCCAACGCCAACTACCGGGCTGCACGCCATACGTTTACGCTACCGGCCGGTCTGGTTACACGCTTGCAGCGCCAGGCCCAAAGCCAGGGGGCAACTCTCTTCATGGTATTGCTGGCGGGTTTCCAGGCCTTGCTGCACCGCTATACCGGGCAGCAGGATATCCGTGTGGGCGTGCCGATTGCCAACCGCCACCGGGTTGAAATAGAAAACATAGTTGGTTTCTTCGTAAACACGCAGGTATTGCGCAACCATATTGACGGGCGCATGCCGCTCAGGGCCATTCTCGATCAGGCCCGTGAAGCCGCGCTTGGCGCCCAGACCCATCAGGACCTGCCGTTCGAACAACTGGTTGAAGCACTGCAGCCTGAACGCAACCTGAATCAGAATCCGCTGTTCCAGGTAATGTACAACCACTTGCGCGAAGACTACCGGGCGCTTGAGCAATTGCCCGGACTTACGGTGGAAAATCATGAACTGAGTGAGCAGGCGGCCCAGTTCGAATTGACCCTGGACACTGCTGAGCAGCCGGACGGAAGGTTAGAGGCGACCTTCACCTATGCGTCTGAGCTGTTTGAGTCTGCCACCATCGAGCGGCTGGGCGGGCATTACCTTCATCTTCTGCAGCAACTGGCCGAGCACCCTGAACAGAGCCTTGGCGACATTGACATACTGGGTGAAGGCGAGCGTGCGCAGTTTAAGGCCTGGGGCATCAATGAAAAGCGTTATGGGGATACAGAACCTGTACACAGGCTGATCGAGCGGCAGGTAGAAGCGCGGCCGGAAGGAGTTGCGCTGATTTTTGGCGATACCGAACTGAGCTATGCCGAGTTGAATCGGCGGGCGAACCGGCTGGCGCACCGGCTGATTGGATTAGGGGTTGAGCCCGAGACCAGGGTGGGCATTGCGGTGGAGCGCTCCATCGACATGGTGGTTGGGCTGCTTGCCGTCCTGAAATCAGGCGGCGCGTATGTCCCGCTGGATCCCGAGTATCCGCAGGAGCGGCTAGCCCACATGGTAGCGGACAGCGCCATTGAACTGCTCTTGACGCAAAGCCATATTCAATCCCGCATTCCGCATCCGTCCAAGTGCCAGGTGCTGGAACTGGATGTGCTCGATCTCGAGGATGAGCCTGAGGGGAACCCACAAGTCTGCCTGCATGGTGAAAACCTCGCCTATGTCATCTATACCTCCGGCTCCACCGGAAAACCAAAAGGCGTGGGCGTGGCGCATGGCCCTCTCGCAATGCATGTCCAGGCGATAGGCGAAGCTTATGGCATGGGCCCGGCTGACCGGGAGCTGCAATTTGCCTCGATCAATTTCGACGGCGCGCACGAGCGCTCGCTGGTCCCCCTGGCTTTCGGCTCGGGCCTGATGCCGCGCGATAACGAGCTTTGGCCCGTGGACCGGACGGCTGCCGAAATCGCAAGGCATGGCATCACCATCGCCTGTTTCATGCCGAGCTATCTGCATCAGCTTGCCGAACTGATGGGTAGTGCGGGTCGAAATCTGCCGATCCGTTTCTATATCGTAGGTGGGGAAGCGACGAGTCGGGCGAGCTTCGAATTCATCCAGGAGACGCTGCAACCTCCCCGTATCATCAACGGATATGGGCCGACGGAAGCCGTTATCACACCGCTCATTTCAAAAGCTTATCCCGGAACGCGCTTCGAGTGCGCCTACCTGCCGATCGGCAGTCCTGTCGGCGACAGGACAGCGTACATCCTTGACGCGAACCTCAGTCCGGTTCCTCAGGGGGTGGCTGGAGAGCTGTATCTTGGCGGCACTGGGTTGGCACGCGGCTATCTCAACCGCGGCGGGCTGACAGCGGAACGTTTCATTGCTGATCCCTTCGATGAGAGAGGAGGGCGTCTCTACCGCACAGGAGATTTGGCAAGATGGCGCGCGGATGGACAGATCGAATACCTGGGACGGCTGGATCATCAGGTCAAGATACGGGGATTCCGGATCGAGCTGGGCGAGATTGAAACGCAATTGCTGGCTCAGCCTGAAGTCAGGGAAGCGGTGGTGGTTGCGCGGGAAGGGCAAGGTGCAACAGGCGGAGCAAGGCTCATTGCCTATGTTTCCTTCCACACGGGTGCGGAATTGGAGGTTGCGCGACTGCGCGAAGCCCTGGCCAAGGCTTTGCCTGACTACATGCTTCCTTCCGCGATTATAGTGCTGGAGAGTCTGCCTCTCAACCCGAGCGGCAAGGTGGACCGCAAGGCCCTGCCTGAGCCGGAATTCGCCAATACGGATAATTATGAAGTGCCGCAAGGAGAAGTGGAGGAAGTGCTGGCTGGCATCTGGGGGCAGGTGCTGGGAGTGGGACGGGTGGGACGGCACGACAATTTCTTTGAACTGGGGGGAGATTCCATTCTCAGCCTTCAGATTGTCACCAAAGCACGGCGGGCCGGCTGGAAGATCACACCCCGCCAACTGTTCGAACGGCAGACCGTCGCGGAGCTCGCGAGCGTCACGACATCGCTCAAGGCATCATTGGCAACTGCAACCGCAAACCCAAACCCAAATGTAGCCTCGGTTGTGACATCGAAGGAAGGAATAAATGCAGACAGGAATAAAGGAACCAGGGATGGCTTCATACCGCTGCTCCCTATTCAGGCTGAATTCTTTGAACAGAAAATTCCAGCACGACATCACTGGAACCAGGTCGCATTGCTGAAAAGCCGAGAGCCTTTAGACCCTGTCAATCTTGCACAAGCATTGGAAGCCGTGGTACATCATCATGAGGCGCTTCGCTTTCGCTATGTGAAAAATGCGAGTGGCGACTGGCAGCAGTTTTGTGGGAAATCGGTTCCAGGTGATTTGCTGCGGGTCCGGAAGGCTGGGACTGAAAAGGAGCTGGAAGCGTTATGCAACGAGGCCCAGCGGAGCCTGAATCTCGCAGAAGGCCTGCTGCTGCGTGCCTTGCTTGTCCATATGGCGGATGGTAGTCAACGCTTGCTGTTGGTCATCCATCACCTCGTGATCGACGGCGTTTCCTGGCGCGTCCTGCTCGAAGATTTGCAGAGTGTTTACAGTCAGGCCCGCGGCAGCAATCCGATTACTCTACCGGAAAAAACCGAAAGCTATGAGGACTGGACCCGGCGACTGCAGGCTTACGCGTGCGAACATGCAGAAGAGTTGGTTTACTGGCGGGCGTTGGCGGGGGTGCCCGTCACGCTGCCTTGCGACAATCCCTATGGCGCCAGCACCGCTCGCCATCAGTCCAGTGCAATACTTAAGCTAGGCCGCGCGCAGACCCTGGCCTTGCTTAAGCAGGCGCCCGCAGCGTATCGTACCCAGGTGAATGACCTTTTGCTCACCGCGTTGGGAAGCGCCCTCTGCCGGTGGAGTGGCCGCAAGAGAATTCTGATTGACCTGGAAGGCCATGGACGGGAAGATTTATACGATATCGACCTTTCGCAAACGGTCGGCTGGTTTACCAGCCTCTATCCAGTGATGCTCGATCCATCCGGCGATCTGGATAAGAGAATCAAGTGCATCAAGGAAAACCTGCGGAGAATTCCGAATAAAGGACTGGGCTACGGGCTGCTCAAATACCATGGAACACCCGAACAGCGTGAAGCCATGACGTCGCTGCCTAAACCTGAAATCGTGTTCAACTACCTGGGGCAACTCGATGCGAGTTTTGACGAAAGTGCCCTGTGGACGTTGGCGACCGAGCCGGTAGGGGATTTGACCGCTGAAAATGCGCCCCTCAGTCACGATATTTCCATAAACGGGCATGTGTACCAGGGTGAACTATGGCTCACGGTAAGCTATAGCGAGAGGCGCTACCACAAGCGCACTATCGAAGCGCTTATCAACGTCTACCGCACCGAGCTTGAAACGCTGATTGCCCATTGCACCAGCGGTATCCACAATGTTACCCCATCGGATTTTCCCCTGGCGGGCATCACCCAGCAGGAGCTGGACGGTTTGCGGATACCCCCGGCGCAACTTGAAGACCTTTATCCGCTTTCTCCGATGCAAACGGGGATGCTGTTCCACGCCGTACTGGATATGAACAGCGGCGTTTATCTTAACCAGTTGAGAGCTGACATCGAGGGTTTGGACGTAGCACGATTCAAGTCGGCATGGCAGACGGCATTGGAGCGTCATGAAGTATTACGTACAGGTTTTGTCGTTCAGGATGGCAAACCCTTGCAATGGGTTGCCAAGTCCGTCGGGTTGCCGTTTAGAGTATACGACTGGTCTCATCAGGCTGAATACGTACGTGAGGACCAGGAGCGTGAACTTGATGAACTGGCGCAATCAGAGCACGCTTCAGGTTTTGATCTTGCGAAGCCGCCGCTTATGCGCCTCACGCTTGTGCGGTTGGCGGAGGATAGATATCACCTCATCTGGACGGTCCATCACCTGCTGCTTGATGGGTGGAGCATCGCACAACTGATGGGGGAAGTCGTCCGGCAACATGGAGGCAACGCCCTGCCGGCACCGGAATCCGGAAGCCGGCTCCGCTACAGGAGTTTTATCGAATGGTTCCTGGGCCGCGATACGAAGGCGTCGGAAGCATACTGGAGGGAGCGGCTGGATGGCATCGAGGCGACCCGATTGGCCGGCTTGGTACCTGTGCTTCCCGATGATTCGAGCCATGGGAAGCATATCAGTGAACTGGAGCCGGCTCTTACCGAAAGGTTAATTCAGTTCGCAAGGCGCGAACGCGTTACGCTCAACACCCTGATACAAGCAGTCTGGGCAATTTTGCTTAATCGGTATACCGGGAAACAAATTGTTGTCTTTGGCGCTACCGTGGCTGGTAGACCTGCAGATTTGGCGGGAGCGGAGCGCACGCTTGGGCTATTCATCAATACGCTGCCAGTGGTCGTTATGCTTAAGCCGGAGCAAGAGATAGGTGGCTGGTTGCGCGATCTGCAAGCGCAGAATCTCGCCTCCCGAGAACACGAGCATACACCCTTGTACGAAATCCAGCGCTGGCTGGGGCAAAGCGGTCAGGGATTATTCGACACCATTCTGGTGTTCGAGAACTATCCAATAGACGAGGTCTTGCAGCAATCCGCCCGCGGGGGGCTTGCCTTCTCGGAAGTCAGAAGCAGGGAGGCGACAAATTATCCGATAACCGTATCGGTGATGCAAAGCGATACTCTATACCTGGAATATATTTACGCTACCAACCATTTTTCCGCGGATTTGGTAAGTTCTATCGCTACGCATGTTATCAAGTTGCTGGGGGAGATTGCGGATGGTTTGACTGGCTCTGCGAAGCGTCTGGGCGACATTGACATACTGGGTGAAGGCGAGCGTGCGCAGTTTAAGGCCTGGGGCATCAATGAAAAGCGTTATGGGGATACAGAACCTGTACACAGGCTGATCGAGCGGCAGGTAGAAGCGCGGCCGGAAGGAGTTGCGCTGATTTTTGGCGATACCGAACTGAGCTATGCCGAGTTGAATCGGCGGGCGAACCGGCTGGCGCACCGGCTGATTGGATTAGGGGTTGAGCCCGAGACCAGGGTGGGCATTGCGGTGGAGCGCTCCATCGACATGGTGGTTGGGCTGCTTGCCGTCCTGAAATCAGGCGGCGCGTATGTCCCGCTGGATCCCGAGTATCCGCAGGAGCGGCTAGCCCACATGGTAGCGGACAGCGCCATTGAACTGCTCTTGACGCAAAGCCATATTCAATCCCGCATTCCGCATCCGTCCAAGTGCCAGGTGCTGGAACTGGATGTGCTCGATCTCGAGGATGAGCCTGAGGGGAACCCACAAGTCTGCCTGCATGGTGAAAACCTCGCCTATGTCATCTATACCTCCGGCTCCACCGGAAAACCAAAAGGCGTGGGCGTGGCGCATGGCCCTCTCGCAATGCATGTCCAGGCGATAGGCGAAGCTTATGGCATGGGCCCGGCTGACCGGGAGCTGCAATTTGCCTCGATCAATTTCGACGGCGCGCACGAGCGCTCGCTGGTCCCCCTGGCTTTCGGCTCGGGCCTGATGCCGCGCGATAACGAGCTTTGGCCCGTGGACCGGACGGCTGCCGAAATCGCAAGGCATGGCATCACCATCGCCTGTTTCATGCCGAGCTATCTGCATCAGCTTGCCGAACTGATGGGTAGTGCGGGTCGAAATCTGCCGATCCGTTTCTATATCGTAGGTGGGGAAGCGACGAGTCGGGCGAGCTTCGAATTCATCCAGGAGACGCTGCAACCTCCCCGTATCATCAACGGATATGGGCCGACGGAAGCCGTTATCACACCGCTCATTTCAAAAGCTTATCCCGGAACGCGCTTCGAGTGCGCCTACCTGCCGATCGGCAGTCCTGTCGGCGACAGGACAGCGTACATCCTTGACGCGAACCTCAGTCCGGTTCCTCAGGGGGTGGCTGGAGAGCTGTATCTTGGCGGCACTGGGTTGGCACGCGGCTATCTCAACCGCGGCGGGCTGACAGCGGAACGTTTCATTGCTGATCCCTTCGATGAGAGAGGAGGGCGTCTCTACCGCACAGGAGATTTGGCAAGATGGCGCGCGGATGGACAGATCGAATACCTGGGACGGCTGGATCATCAGGTCAAGATACGGGGATTCCGGATCGAGCTGGGCGAGATTGAAACGCAATTGCTGGCTCAGCCTGAAGTCAGGGAAGCGGTGGTGGTTGCGCGGGAAGGGCAAGGTGCAACAGGCGGAGCAAGGCTCATTGCCTATGTTTCCTTCCACACGGGTGCGGAATTGGAGGTTGCGCGACTGCGCGAAGCCCTGGCCAAGGCTTTGCCTGACTACATGCTTCCTTCCGCGATTATAGTGCTGGAGAGTCTGCCTCTCAACCCGAGCGGCAAGGTGGACCGCAAGGCCTTACCTGACTCCGATTATACTGAGATGGGAACCTATGTACCTCCATCCACTGAGGAAGGCAGGTTGTTGGCTGAAATCTGGCAGGAAGTTCTAGGCATAGAGCGAGTAGGGGAAACGGACAATTTTTTCGCTCTGGGAGGAGATTCGTTATTGTGCCTGAAAGTAATGTCACGAATGAGCAGTCTGGGAAGCATCAAATTCAACTTCAAAATTCGTGATCTGATGGAGCGGCCTACCATTGCCACATTGCTCCAGTTGGAACCGCAAAATCAAAACGGGCCATACATGCCCTTGACATTGAACCTTTCTCATAAGAAAACAGAAACCAGATCGTTATTCTGCGTCCATGGAGGATCAGGCACAGTATTTGACTACCAGCCATTAGCACGGCATTTACAGGGAAAGTGGAATGTTTATGGGCTACCCTCCCGTATGCTTACTGATCCCGCACACCGTGACATTTCTCTCGATCGGATGGCGGCCGATTATTGTCAAAGCATTCGACGCGTTCAGCCTGAAGGTCCATACCACCTGCTAGGCTGGTCCCTGGGCGGTGCCCTTGCAGCCATGATAGCGGCTTTCCTTGAGGCGGATGCGCAATCAGTCTCATTCCTCGGCCTGGTTGATCCATTTATTCCTGGTAATGCGGAGCGAGGCAACGATGATTGGCAAGCGGATTTTCTGGATTTTCTTTCGGTGGTCATTCCGGGCAGCGAGACGGGAGACGTCATGAACGCCGCGTTGTGGGGCGTGGAATCGGAGAAGACGATTATTAGCGTGCTGGAACATTTGATTTCAGCCGAGCAGATGCGTAAACGCGAGCAGACAAGAGGTGCGCGGACTCCTGGCTATGCTGATATGGGAGCAGAGCAGTTGGCGCAAATTTTTATTGTAACGCGTCGATTGAAAGCCCTTGCCTGGCAGGCGGAAGCCCTAAATCCTCTACAAGTGCAACCTGTTTGCTGGTGGGCGGCGGAACGTACATCGTCGGATCGGCTGGCACTTGCCTCGCAAATAGACCAGGATAAATTGCAATCGATCGAAGTGGATACTGATCATTTCGCCATTGTGCGTCATAACGCCTTGCTGCTAGGGGTCGAGTCTGCATTGGAAGATTCGCTTCCCACACCAATGGAGACAGAGATGGCGCTCTGATCCAGCGCAATCAGTGGCCAGAAGATGCCATGAAATTGGAGGGAACGGTCCAGTTACGACCAACTCAACAGCGGGTTTTATGTAGTCAGCTTTGAACGATCAATTTCAGGAATAGACGCCTGTAAGACGTGGATGGCTGGGTGATCAGCCCCCAACTTCCGCTTCCTTCACCGCAACAAGGGATGCTGATCGGGTTGACGCTCACGATCTTTATTCCGGAACTATCAAGTGCTGGCATTGCCGACGCCCACTTTCACCCGATCCAGCAACACGGCAAGATCGGGGGTCAGGTCCTGCCAGGCGTTCCCCCGCTATAGTACAGCAGGGTTTTGCCGGCATATCAAAACCTCAGTTTCAATGTCCCTACAACAGTACGTCGCGACCCCAGGAAGAAGCTCCCGCTGCCTGAGGCGGGACCTGCAGTAAAGTATTTTTCATCAAATATGTTATTCGCATTGATGAGAAACTGCCAGGGGCCGTGATCATATCGAAGGACCGCATCGAACAGGGTGAACGACGGCGTAGTGCTGGTGTTTGCCTCATCATTAAACACTCTGCCCACATAGCGTACGCCGCCCCCAATGAAGAATCCTCTCAACGCGTCGACATTCAACGTGCCGAGGTTATAATCGAGCCAGCCCGAGGTTGTCAGATTGGGAACGCGGACTGGCATGTTACCTTCAAAACCAAGGCTACTTTCGGTTACCTTGACGTCGACATAGCTGAAAGCGCCGATCGCATTCAGGCCTCGAAAAACCTCTGTCCTTGCTTCCAGTTCCGCGCCCCGGGAGCGAACCGCACCTGCTACCGACAAGCCAAGCGGTGTGCGAGGATCAGGAGTCAGAACGTTGGTTTTGGTCAACTCGAACAACGCTGCCGTGAACAAATTCCTGGTGCCGGGAGGCTGATACTTGATGCCCACTTCATACTGGGAAGCGCGCGTAGGTTCGAAGGGACTGTTATTAAAAAAATCGAGCCCATATTGAGGCAGAAAAGATTGCGAATAACTGAAATAAGGCGCGACGCCGTTGGAGAAAAGGTAGGTCAGGCCGGCCCTGCCGGTGTACGCTGAATCTTTGCTCGCGGTATGCTGCGGGTTGAAAATATTAACGTCAGTAACGCTCGACACCTTGTCGTGGCGGCCGCTTAGAGTTAAAACCCAGCGCTGATCAAACTTGATTTGATCCTGTACGTAAAAGCCAACCTGGTCTATCTTCTGGACGCCGTCGATGAACAGGGAATCCGGTGTGGGTATTGGCAGGTTATAGTTGGGATTGAAAACATTAATGGAGGGTGTTGGAGCACTGGCGTTAAAATATTTGAGGGTGGATTCGACGCGGTTCCAGTCGATTCCAACCAAAGCCGTATGCCTGAAAGGACCTGTGTTAGCACGAGCTTCCACGTGCGTATCGAGCACCGTTTGATCCACTCGTTCCCGGGTACCGAATGCACTGCGACCCAAGGTTCCATCTGCGGCAAGTCCCGCTGGATTAATGTCTCTGTACCTGCCATCGAGCCGCATGAAACGGAAGTTTTGCCGCGCCGTGAAGGTTTCATTGAAATGGTGCTCAAGTTTATAGCTGAAGGAGGCCTGGTCGGTCGAAAACTGCGTATAGTTGGGTACCCCCAGAACTGTTCTGGTCGGGCGGCCATCTGGCGCAGCCTGGTAAAAGGCAGACGCTTCGCTGCGATTATTCAGGATATCACCAAAAAGAGTGACGGATGTCCTGTCGGTGGGACGCCAGGTCAGCGACGGCGAGATGTAAAAGCGCCTGATCTGGGCGCGGTCTCCTCCTGTATTGGCAAAGCGTAGCTGGGTACCCGTGTCGAGCGCGGAGGTCACAAGCCGGAACATCAGCGTTCCATCTTCATTGGCCAGGCCGAAGTCCCCCGCGATTCGCTTGCGGTCAAAATTGCCGTACTGGAGTTCGATCTCGCGGATAGGAGCGGCAGTGGGAAGCTTGGTTATCCTGTTCACGATACCTCCGGCATCGCCGCGTCCAAACGTGACTGAGGTGGGACCGCGCAATACATCCACCCGCTCGAGAGAATAGGGATCGGTGATGAAGTCGGCGAAAAAGAGCCCTCTTCCCTGCTGGCTTAAATTATCCCGGAAGTTGGCAGTGCTCAGGGAGTTGAAGCCCCTCATGCTTACATACTCGAAACCCCGTCCATCAAACCCGAACTGGTCTGCCGTTACGCCCGGTATATAACGCAGTGCTTCGGTGAAATGGAGGTTCACGCCGCGCATGGTCATCTCATCGCGGGTAATGACGGTCATCGACTGGGGTATTTCGATAATCGGGGTCTTCGTCTTTGTCGCTGTCATGGTATCTTTCGTACCATACTCGACTTTGTCAAGTCCTGTATCCTTGATAACCATTGTTGGCAAGACAGTTTCCCCCTGCTTGCCCGGTTCAGCCGGCGTTTGAGTATCTTTTGCAACCGGTGCAGCCTTCACTTCTGAAGTTTTTTCTTTCGATTCGGATGATGGTTCTGCAGAGGACTGCCCGGTGCTACCTTCTCCCGGAAGAATTTTCCTTTCGGACTGCCCAGCCTTGGCCGGTTCTGGAGAAGCCTGTTGTGCATGAGCATATCCTGTCATCGACAGGCTGAGGAGGGCGTACTGTAGCGCGGTTGCGAGTTTGGTGCGTTGGATGCGGTGGGTAAGTGGACGGCGCCCTTTAATAGTTTTTGTATAGGCTTTCATTTTTTTGTTTGCTGGAAGTTAAAAAAAGTTAAGTATCTGCATTCGATATTTTAACCGCTTTAATGCGACTGAGAGCGATTTTCGTTTCTGTTTTCGTTTCTATTTTTATACTCATTGGTTTGCCACTGCGCGTATCTGGCTTCCTGCCTGGCTTACATCCTTCTGCTCGATCGTGTCAAACAGGGCATGGCCTATCTCATCCGTCCTCACTGCAATCACCGAAAGCAGCGTATCGCTTAAACCATGAGTTTCTTCGCATGCTCCTTGAAGAAAGATAGCCGGATGGAAATTGGGTGTGCTCTTCAAACGATAGTGGCGGTCAACGGTGAAGCTGCCCATGTAGGGTGAAAGTGGCCGCAGCAATGACTTGTGATAATCTCGTCGGTAACCGGTCGCAAGCACCACCACGTCGTACAAAGCGTTGTACTCGCGGTCCGTATTGAGGTCGCGAAGGAGCAGCTCGATTCGTCCTTCAGGTAAAGTGCGGACGGAGCCCACTTCATGGCGCCTGAGGAATCGGTGGCGTAAATCGCCCGTAACCCTTTGCTGGTAGAAGGCATTGAAGATTTGTTCGATCAGGACAAGATCGGGCGCGGCGTAGTTGGTGTGCCAGACTTCCTCCAGCAAGGCGGTACGGTCCGGCTCGGAGCGGCTGAAAATAAAGTCGGTGAAATCCGCATTGAAAATTTCGTTGACGAATGGGCTGTCATCAGAGGGCTTGATCGCGCGCGCGCGCATGATCAGGTCGACGTGGGGGGCGTCGGGGCGATTATGTAGGTCCATGAAGATTTCGGCGGCGCTTTGCCCCGCGCCGACAACCGCTATCTTTTCGGCGTTCCCATGCCGGGCGATCTCACGAAGATAGCTATTCGAATGAAAAATGCGCCCATCATTTCTCAAATGATGGAAGCACTCGGGAATACGGGGCACTCCCCCCACGCTGACGATCAGGTTGCGTGCGAATCGCTCCCGGATCGCCCCCTGCGAATCGCGCGAACGCACCCGCAGCAGCGTTACTTCGTCATTCCGTTTTTCCGGCAGCACTTCCAGCACTTCTTCACCATAAGCGCAGCGATCGTCGAAGTGGGACGCAGCCCAGGCAAGGTAATCGTTGAACTCGTGGCGGCTGGGAAAAAATGTCTTGAGGTTGATGAAGTCCTGGAGCCTCTGCTTCTGGTGCAGATAATTGATGAACGTGAAATGGCTGGATGGGTTGCGCAGGGTAGCCAGGTCCTTCAGAAAGGATATCTGCATATGTGTGTTATCCAGCATCATGTTTGCATGCCAGGCGAAATTTGGTTGCTTCTCGATAAAGAATGCGTCTATTTCGTATCCTTCCTGTTTCTTTTCCTCCAGGGTAATTGCGAGCGAAATGTTAGAGGGGCCAAAGCCGATACCGATCAGGTCATGTATTTGCATAGCTGTCCTCAGGATAAAGATGTGGAATAGGTTGTTGCGACAGCGTCCCGCGGTACCCGCAGCCATTGTCCGAAGAAGCGCTCCCGCAACAGCATCCCCAGCGTGGTTCGTTTACTCGAGTTTTAGTTGATCTGCCTGCTGACGAAGCCATCACGTGGAAATTTCCGCTCCGTCCCTGGATTGCAACAGCAGTCTGCCGCCATCACAGCTCGATACATGAGTGACCTGGTCGGGACCACTTGTAAAAGGCGTAGCACAGCGCTGCAAATTCAGGCCTTGCTCATGTAAATGTCCCATCTATCAGTTCCCAGCCAACGGTTGTGTTTCCAGTGCGAATAGGTGCCAATTGCGAACCGCCAGTTCGATCCCTTATGGTGGTCATTCTGCTTAAAGACGAATGAGAAACATTATTTTTTACAATTGTGGTTTGGTTTGCTTTCAATGCCGCTCAATTATTTTCTGTTTCCAGGCTGTGAAAAAAATCTGTATGCGGTATTCAAGCGCGCGCTCACACATTCCTTCCATTCCTGGCGTGTGAACTGTTTCGAGTGGTTTGAAGGGGGCCAAATACCGAGGTCTGGCGTTGGCTACGGGAAGTAGCAGATATGCGTTCGCATGGCACCACCGGGCAAGCGGCCCGGGGAACAATTGCGCGAGGAGTGCATCGCCCTGCAAAGCGCATGGCCAACGTATTCAGCCTTGTCGAAATCAGCAGCCGGCAAGCAGCCAGGAATTGCATGAGCGCTTCCGCAGCTGGCTTTCACCGCTGCGGCACCGTTATCACTCTACGGCACGTTCATGGGAGTAGCGACTGAACCTGGCACATGAACGTATCGCCGAACTTTGCGGGCAGCTCAAGCTCTCCACCATCGCCGAGGCACTCCCTTATCCGGCCCAGAAAGCCGAATCCATGGCACCCCGTTCATCGCAGCCCTCACCCTCGATGCTCCGAATCGGCCAGCTTCCCTCACACATACCTGCCATCTGGGCCAGTCCCTGATACAACGCCGGAAACAAGCTGTTGTTGAAGTTGTTCCAACGCAGTTCCAGGATGGTGTCCTGCGGACTGATCTTCGTGTTGAGGACGTCGACGATCACCTCGCCGGAGTCGACGCCGTTGTCCATGTAATGGAACGATGCACCCGTCATGTCCGCCACGGGTACGGGAGCGGTTTCCATCGTCGTCCAATCAACCACCTTGAGGCCCCTTGCCCCATACAGCGCATCCAGCGTCGCATACGCGCCGCGGCGCTCATGGGGCGAGTCCAGACGGGTGATGCCCGGATGGATGTTGACCATCTTGCGATGGAATGGAGTGCCCGGCCGGACCAGCTCATCCAGGATGATGAGCAACCCGTCCACCACGACGAGTTCCGCCCCCACGGCCAGCAGCGTGTCCTGAAGGCACGCCTCGAAGGCGCTCTTGCCTGCCGGCCGATCGGCAGCATCGAGGGAAAGCCTGCGATAGACGGACGGAACCCCGTGGAGAAGATCGTTCAGGCGCTGGCCCTGTACCTCGAGATCCGGGGGATAGAACCACAGCCCGCCCGGCCGGCAAAAGAACCCGTACTCCTTGACCTTCTCACGATCCCGCGCCGATCCCTCGTCGTCGTCGAAAATCACCGCTTCCAGGGAATAGGCCGCACCGAGTTTCGTCCCGTTCAGAGCCTCGACCAGGTACTCGAGCGGGGACTTCATGTACCGCCGCTCTCCCTTGTACTCGACGTACTGCCCGGCCTTGTCGGCCGCGGCGTTCCTGAATGAACAGATGTAGGCAAGCTTCGTTTTCGACATGTCCGTGCAATCGCCATGAGGTTGTGCGTTACGTTCAAGACGATTTGCGACCTACAATGTTTAGTGTCCCCTGGTGAAGATTTTCGCCAAAAGTGATTTGGGGTACTCAGACCGGCTCATAAATATTTACGATACTGGTTCGTCTCTTCACTATCACTATATTGCGAGAGAGCCATGCTCAAGTATCTTATCAACCAATCACGGATATTGTTGGCGGGTGCTTCATTGGTGACCGTGTTTCACGGTGCTTGCAGCGTTTTTCTGGTTGCGCAGATCAGTTCTGCGCTCACCGCGACAGAGCAGGAAAGTGGAACAATGGCGCCAACGTTCATTGCTACCGCCGTTGCGGTAATGCTAAGTTATGTCGGCGCTGCGATTCTTTTTGAGCGCCTGGGCCAGCGCGCGCACGCAGACCTGCGCAGCTTTGTCGCGAGAAAGGTTCTGGCAGCTGATTACCGTAATCTCGAGACTGTCGGCGCCGCTCGCATACAATCGGTCCTGGCTGAGCATTGCACCCGCGTAGCGGAATTTTTTGTCAGCTTTCCAGTAATCCTGATGAACGCCGTCATCGTCGCTGGGTGTCTTCTGTATATGGCGTGGCTCTCGTCGCAAGTGTTCCTGCTTGCTATTATCGTAGTCGGCTTGGGCTCCGTGGGGTACCATTTAGCGCATTTGCGCGCAATACGCCACCTCAATAATGCGTCCCTGGAACAGGACAAGTTATTTTCCTACTTTCGTTCCCTCACAGATGGGGCCAAGGAACTTCGCTTGAACCAAAAAAAACGAAAGGCGTTTTATGATGACGTGCTCGCGAGCTCGATTGAAACCGTGCGCCGTGAAAGGACCTTTGGGATGTCGGTCTTCGTTGCTTCTGGTGGTTGGGCGCAATTCCTGCTTTATGCGTTTGTTGGGATGGTATTATTTGCCCTGGTAAGTGACGGACCCGATCGAGCTTTGATCATGACGGGCTATGCGCTGGTATTCGTCTACATGGTGGGTCCGCTCGAAGCGCTTCTATTGCATATTCCGCGCGCCAACCTGGCCAAGGTTTCCGCGGAGAGAATAGAAGAAATAACACGGGAGATGACCACATTGGAGATAGAGTCCGATAGTTCTTCCCCCCCTGGGTTGCAGTCCATCCTGCTTCAGGGTGTGTTGCACCGGTATTATCATGAACAGAGCGATGAGTTCTTTACGCTGGGTCCGATCGATCTCGATTTTCATCCGGGAGAGATCACTTTTCTCGTTGGCGGCAATGGCAGCGGCAAGACCACTTTGGCCAAGCTCCTGGTCGGGCTTTATCCGCCGGAGGAAGGCCGGATAATTCTCAACGGCGACGTGGTGGATGAGAGCAATCGTGACCGTTACAGGCAGCTTTTTTCGACGGTTTTTTCCGATTTCCATCTTTTCGACCGCTTGCTTGAAACAGGCAGGGCTGATCTGGATAGCGAGGGTAACAATCTTTTGGCCAAACTGCATTTGCAAAACAAGGTTAAGGTGCAGAATGGTGCTTTTACCACCCTCGCGCTCTCGCAAGGGCAGCGCAAGCGTCTGGCTTTGGTCGTTGCCTATCTGGAAAATCGCCCGTTTTTTATCTTCGACGAGTGGGCAGCGGATCAGGATCCCGTATTCAAGGAAGTGTTTTACCGCGAACTGCTCCCGGAACTTCGCGCGATGGGTAAGGCTGTACTCGTGATCTCGCATGACGATCGTTACTTCCATCTCGCCGACCGCCTTGTGCGCATGGAAAGCGGATGTTTGACCTTCAATAGCCGGGGACCAATGAAAGACAGTGCGACAAAAAACAGCGGCACGACGCCTTCGCTAGCGCTTGACAGCATAATTTAACGCCGTGAAACGAATTATCGCATCTGCGATGCCTGACTCAGTCGGTTCACCGGCGAGACAAGCGGCTGGCAAACGGTCTATCGGCCGCAATATTTTTGTCCTGATGCATCGTTGGACCGGACTTTTTCTGGCTGCATTCCTGTTCATTTCCGGGTTTACCGGAGCGATCATCTCATGGGACCATGAACTGGATGAGTGGCTCAATCCGGATTTATTTGAAGCGCAAAGCGAAGGTGTTCCCCGGTCCCCGTTGGTACTCGCCGAACAACTGGAAGCGGCCGACCCACGGTTGCTGATAACCTGGCTGCCGTTGACGATCGAGCCCGGGCACAATCTCGGCCTCGCGGTGAGCCCGCGCCTGGATCCGGCCACAGGCAAAGCGCTCGAGCTCAACTTCAACAATGTTGCGCTTGATCCCGTGGATGGGGAAGTACGAGGAAAACGGATGTGGGGGGAGATTTCGCTCAGTCGTGAGAACCTGCTTCCTTTCCTGTACAAGTTGCACTACAGCATGCACATCCCCGATGGATTCGGTGTTGAGCTTGGCATCTTGTTCATGGGTATTCTGGCAATGGTCTGGGCTCTGGATTGCTTCATCGCACTGTGGATTTCATTTCCCAATGCGAGCGCGTGGCCTAAATCGTTTGCATTCCGTTGGCGGCAGGGGCGTTCAAAGCTGAATTTTGACTTGCACCGCTCCGGTGGAGTCTGGGTGTGGGGATTTCTGCTGCTTCTCGCGGTCACCGCTGTCTCGATGAACCTCAATCGGCAGGTAATGCGACCGCTGGTGTCGCTATTCTCGACGCTAACGCCGAGCCCTTTTACGGGTACCCCCAGTCCACCGGACCAGCCCATCGAACCGGTAGTCGGCCGGCGCCATATTCTCCAGCTTGCCATTGCGGAAGCTGGAAAGCTCGGCTGGAGTGCCCCTCCAGGCGGGATATTTTATGTGCCGGAGCATGGAATTTATGGGGTAACATTCTTTGAACCGGGGCACGAGCATGGCGATGTCGGGCTGGGTAATCCATCCCTGTACTTCGACGGCAGGACTGGAGACCTCGCTGGGCTTAAAATACCCGGTACCGGCAGTGCGGGAGACATCTTCATGCAGGCCCAGTTCCCTTTGCACTCCGGCCGCATCATCGGCCTGCCCGGACGCATTTTCATTTCAGCAATGGGGCTGCTGGTAGCGATGCTCTCCATTACCGGCGTGATCATCTGGCAGAAGAAACGCTGGGTACGAAAGAAAATGCTCGCAAAAACCGAATAAAGGCTTTAGAAGAAGACCCTGCCGGGGTCAGATATTTTGCCTGTCGGCAGATTCGTGAGCAGGCTCACTCGCAGCTTTTGGCGGCTCCTGATTCTCATCCGCTGGTTCTGCTGGTTCTTGCTCCAGATGTTCCATGATCGCGTACGTCAGCTCCTTGCACCCCTCGCCAGCCAGCGCCGAAATAGTAAAGCTTCTTCCCTTCCAGCCGGCGCTGCGAATGAATTTTTTGCATATTTTCTCCCGTTCATCTTCGGGTAGCAGGTCGACCTTATTGAGCACCAGCCAGCGAGGCTTCTGATAAAGAGATTCATCGTACTTCCTGAGTTCTTCAACAATGGCCTTGGCTTCGTGCACGGGATCAACGTTTTCATCCAGGGGCGCTACATCCACAATATGCAGCAACAGACGGGTGCGGGTGAGATGTTTCAGGAATTGATGGCCAAGTCCCGCACCTTCTGCTGCGCCCTCTATCAGTCCGGGGATATCCGCCATCACAAAACTGCGGTTTTGATCCACCCGTACCATGCCAAGGTTCGGATGCATCGTAGTAAAGGGATAATCGGCAACTTTTGGGCGAGCGGCCGAAACCGCCCGGATTAGCGTGGATTTACCGGCATTAGGCATGCCCAGAAGCCCGACGTCCGCCAGAACCTTTAGTTCAAGCTTCAGATCGAACTCCTCCCCCGGTTCGCCAAGGGTAAATTGGCGGGGGGCCCGGTTTGTGCTGGATTTGAAGTGCAGGTTGCCAAGTCCTCCCCCTCCCCCCTTTGCCAGCAGCGCCTTTTGCTCATGCCGCTTCAAATCGACAACCAATTCTCCTGTGGCGGCGTTAGTGATAACCGTGCCTACCGGCATGCGCAACACGATATCGTCCGCGCCCTTCCCATAACAGTCGGAACCGCGGCCGTTTTCACCTTTTTTAGCGCGATGCATGCGGGCAAAACGATAGTCCACCAGGGTATTGATGTTCCGGTCGGCGATGGCAAAAATACTGCCGCCGCGTCCGCCATCGCCTCCCGAGGGGCCACCTTTTGGAATAAATTTTTCCCGTCGGAAACTTGCGACACCGTCGCCCCCTTTTCCGGCAATTACCTGGATGATCGCTTCGTCTATATATTTCATAAGCCTTTCCAATTTACCACGATACAAACAAAAAAGCCCTATCGGACTGACAGGGCTTTTTTGCGGAGATAATTAAAATTATACCGGTATGACGCTCACTGTTTTTCGTTGCTGCGCACCTTTCGTGCTGAAGTTTACTTTGCCGTCAACCTTGGCAAACAACGTGTGGTCCTTGCCCATTCCAACATTCTCGCCGGCATGAACCCTCGTGCCACGTTGACGAATGATGATGCTTCCAGCCGGGATCAGCTCGCCGCCAAAGGTTTTTACGCCCAAACGCTTGGAATTCGAATCGCGGCCATTTCTGGAACTGCCGCCTGCCTTTTTATGTGCCATGGTAAACTCTCCCTATACCGAAATGCCGGTAATCTGAATTTCGGTGTAATTCTGCCGGTGGCCTTGATGTTTCTGGTAGTGTTTGCGCCGCTTCATCTTGAAAATACGTATCTTGTCGTGTCTGCCCTGCTCCAGCACCGTTGCCTGGACCGACGCGCCGCTTAGCAGAGGCTTGCCCACGGAGACATTGTCGCCATCAGCAACCATCAGCACCTGATCAATCGAGAGTTCGCTCCCGATGTCCGCCGGTATCTGTTCTATTTTGAGTTTTAGCCCGGCCTCGACACGGTACTGCTTTCCGCCGGTTTTGATGATTGCATACATGTTTGGATTCCCTATTGCTCTCTTGTGAAAGCACCCTGAAAAGAGTAAGCGCGAATTATACATAGTCCCCTATACAACGTCAAAGGACTGTTGCGGATGAGTTTTGTGTCAAAATGCCGGGAGGTCCCGATTGCCGAACTTGACACGTTGGCAGGGACGTTTCTACCATGGCATCTTTTTTGCAGGAACCTCTGTGTCAATTGAACGTATAAGAAGCCTTATCGCCCAGGATATGGGGGCGGTCGATACCGTTATCCGCGAGAAACTCCACTCCGAAGTGGCGCTCATCCGGCAGGTAAGCGAATACATTATCAACAGCGGCGGGAAACGCTTGCGACCCTCGCTGGTAATCCTCTCCGCCGGTGCTTTCCGCTATGCCGGAAAATATCATTACAATCTCGCGGCAATCGTGGAGTTCATTCATACCGCGACTCTGCTGCATGACGACGTGGTTGATGCTTCCGAATTGCGGCGCAGCAAGGCGACCGCAAATGCCCTGTTCGGAAATGCCGCCAGCGTGCTGGTCGGCGACTTTCTATACTCCCGCGCGTTTCAGATGATGGTTGAAGTGGACAACATGCGCGTCATGCGGGTACTGGCGGACGCCACGAATACCATAGCCGAGGGCGAAGTGCTGCAGTTGCTGAACTGCCGTGATCCCGATGTTGACGAGGAGAATTACCTGCGGGTAATCCGTTATAAAACTGCCAAGCTGTTCGAGGCGGCGACGCGGCTCGGCGCGATCCTCGGCAATGCCACCTTGGCGGAGGAGGAGGCGATGGCCGCTTACGGCATGCATCTCGGCACAGCGTTCCAATTAACCGATGACATGCTGGATTACTCCGGGGATTATCACGAAACCGGCAAGAATCTGGGAGACGATCTGGCTGAAGGCAAGCCCACGCTTCCTCTTATTTATGCGATGAGAACAGGGTCAAGCGCGCAGGCAGGGATAATACGACGTGCAATAGAGCAGGGCGGGGAAGGCGGGTTTCAGCCAGTTTTAGAAGTTATCCAGCAGACCGGCGCACTGGATTATGCCCGGCAGAGGGCGCAAGCCGAATCCGAGACGGCTTCCGCAACGATTTCATTGTTGCCTGATTCCGATTACAAGGAAAGTTTGTTACAGCTGAGTACGTTTGCGGTAGCGCGAAATTATTGAGATGTTCCTGGTGCTGCGCATCTCCAGTTTGAATAGTATCGGTCGCATCGAAAAATTTGGATTTGCTCGGAAATCCCTTCCTGCGTACAATTGCTGCCCACGTACTCGGACGCGAATCGCCATGAGCGAAGAAGCACGGGGTAGATAGTTTCGGGGTGTAGCTCAGCCTGGTAGAGTACTGCGTTCGGGACGCAGGAGTCGGAGGTTCGAATCCTCTCACCCCGACCATTCGGTTTGTTCATACTGACCTTTTCCAATTTCGAGTCTCGTCTGAGAAGCGATCCCTCAGGGTTTGGGGTGCTCAAAATCCTGTCAGCACGAGGTCGATTTTATGCTGAGATTGACCAGCAGTTCATCTCCTTCAAAGTGAAGCACGTCCAGCACGCTCGTGCCAGCCAAACTGACCTGCCTGAACGAGCCTTCGGCAAAAGAATGCGTATAACTGGCACCCCTTGCTCCTTCATTCCCGCGAAAGCGGGAATCCATGTTTTTTAAAAGCTAACAGCTGGATTCCCGCTTTCGCGCACTGCTGTCCGGAATAAATCTGTTGACAAATTCATGAGAACAGCCCTATCTGTACCTGTGCCAATTGTTCAAGCCGGGATCGTCGCCTTCGATATAAAGAAACGTCGATATCGGGACGCTGAAATAGCGTGGCGCGAATCAGGCACAGGCACTCCCATAGGCTCTGCTTCAAGCCCTGCACCTGTTTATAGAGCACTACCAGCAAATAGCTGATGAGCGCGGTCAATATCTGGATGCGCACGGCGTTTTCACTGCATCCGAGAAATTGCTTGATCTTCAAATGCTGTTTGATCCATTTGAAGAACAGTTCGACTTGCCAGCGACCCTGATAGCGCTGCGCAATTTCCAGTGCCGTGCTGCGCAGGTCGTTGGTCGCCAATATCAGGGGTATTGGCTTGTCGCATCTGGCAATACTGATGTAGCGCAGCGGCTTGTCGTAGAGGTTCACGCAGCCACCGCGTGGATGCTTGTGCTTGAAGCGCACGATCCGGTCCTGCAGCACGATGGGCGCAGCTTCCGGCGGGATAGGCAGTTCCTGCTCGACCCGTAACGCAGCATTGCGTTTGAAGCGGGTGACGAATTTTGCCCCTGCCGCATCGATCCGATGCCACCAGTTGTAGTCGCAGTAGCCTTTGTCAAACACATACAATGCCCCCTCCCGCAGTGGCACAGCGATAGCTTTTTCTACATCGTTGACGTTGGCAGCACTGAAGTCGTGCCAGACCGGCGCATGCGGCTCTGAAGCCAACAGCACGTGCAGCTTGATGCCTTGGGTATTGCGAGTGCGATTCTCCAATGTCCAGGTATCAAACTTTGCTCCTTTGAGTGTGATCGAGGTCGAATCCAGCAGATACAGCAATTGTTTGACCTGCTTGCGCATTTGCCGTGATGCCTGTCCCATCAGTAACTGCGCGGTGTCGGCAAACACCGCTTCCTTGCGCTTGCCGTTGGCATCAGCCAGGGTGGAGCGCTTGATGCAGCCGGTATCGAGGTGATAGTGGTGAGCAATGTGACTATTAAAACCCGCCTCCACTTGCCGCAGGCTGCCTGCTCCGCTTAATTGGCCATATACCATCGTCAGCAGTTGGTCCCAGCAACGGAATTTCTTGCTGTATTTGTCCGCTTGATGCTGCTCGACAATGCGATCGAACGCTCCACGCGATAACCCCTTCATTAATTCCTGAAATCGGCTTATCCTAAACATGGTTGCAGGTTTGGTTTTTAAGTTGGCAAACAGGGTTTTAACCCTTTAAACCAATGCCTGCAACCCTTTCCAGATTTATGGATAAATTTATTCCGGACAGCAGTGCGCTTTCGCGGGAATGACGAAGCAAGGGTGATTGCCGCCTTCGCGGGAATGACGGAACAATCCGCTTTCGCGGGAATGACAGTCGTGGATATGGTTGAATGGAACGGAATCCTGCCGTCTATATACTGGCAAGCAAGCGTAACGGCACGTTATACATCTGTGTGACCAGCGACCTGGTGAAGCGGGTATGGGAGCACAAGAATGATCTGGTGGAAGGCTTTACCCGAAGATATAGTGTGCATACGCTCGTTTACTTCGAAATGCATCACGAAATGGTCGAGGCAATCCAGCGCGAGAAACAATTCAAGAAGTGGAACAGAGCCTGGAAGATTGAATTGATCGAAAAGACCAATCCTCTATGGCGAGATTTATGGCAGGACATCGTCTAGCGACTGGATTTGACTGGATTCTCACTTTCGCGGGTATGACCCCCCTTGGATCACAAAGCTGTGATTCGACGATCCAGCAGAATTATCTTTGTCGTCTTCAAAGCATTGGCGCAATGGGATACGGACAATGGCTCAAATGATGCGAATCAATGGGTCAAGTGATGCTGTTTAGCCGATCGCAATACTTTCCGATCAACGCTATGCTTCCTCCTTTCTGAAAACATCTGCCATTGCGTATGACGCTTGCGCAGTACCATACAACCAGTAGAATGTGATTATACTTTTAAACGGGATATGGCCGATTTTGATACGTCAACGGAGGCGGCGCATTGGGTAGACTGCTATTTTTCGCTCTTATTGCCGTACTGGCTTTCTGGGTAATAAGAAGTTATCGGCGCGCGCTTAAAAAGCGGGACGAAGAAGTGCATAGGGAATCGTCATCCCTTGAGGGAGAGGATATGGTTCGCTGTACCCATTGCGGCGTGCATTTGCCCAGAAGTGAAAGCATCGCTTCGGAAGGCAAGTTTTTTTGTAGCGAAGAGCATCGGCGTTTACATTTGCAACCGTAGTTCTCTTTCCCAAACAAAAGCGATTCAAGAAGAGTGAAGGCAGCATACGAACAACTGGAAGCAGAGTGCAGGAACGAGCGAATCAATAAAGTTGATGCAACGGATTACTTGCACAATGTACGTGTTGTTTTTTCACCCAATTGCGACGAACGTCCGGCCGGGTGCGCGATAAGCCTGCTGGTGATCCATAATATCAGCCTGCCCCCCGAGGTGTTCAGCGGTGATGGGGTGGTGGAATTTTTTACCAACAAACTCGATCCCGAAGCTCATCCCTATTATCAGACTCTCCGCGGCCTGCAGGTTTCCGCGCATTTTTTCATCCGGCGGGACGGCGAGACCATCCAGTTCGTTCCTTGCGAAAAGCGCGCCTGGCACGCGGGAGAATCGTGCTGGCAGGGAAGGAGTCGCTGCAATGATTTTTCCATCGGGATAGAGCTTGAGGGCAGCGATACCATGCCTTTTACCGATACCCAATATGAAGCATTGGCAGTGCTTACTCGGGCACTACAAAAGACCTATCCCATTACCGACATTGTGGGACATTCCGATATCGCACCAGCCAGAAAGACCGATCCCGGTCCTTGTTTCGACTGGGATCGTTACCGCACCGGGCTGGCTTGAGTCCACATTTCTCTGTTAGAGATAACTCTCGGGAAGCGTTATCTCGATGAATTGCCTCGACGAATTACCTGGACGACGCCCGAAGTTTTTCCCTGGATGGCGTTGAACTGCCACCACGCGCGCCAGCGCTATCCGCACCGACACCTTGGCCCCGTAGATAGTCTTCGTAACTGCCCTTGAAATCAGTGATCCCATCCGGTTTCATTTCAACGATACGGCTGGCCAGTGATGACACGAATTCCCGGTCATGAGAAACGAAAATCAGTGTGCCCGTATATTTCTCCAGCGCGGCGTTCAGGGATTCTATCGATTCCATGTCCAGGTGATTGGTTGGTTCGTCCATGAGCAACACGTTGTTTCGTTGCAGCATGAGCTTGCCGAACAACATGCGTCCTTCCTCTCCCCCCGAAATGACCTTTACCGATTTCTTGACTTCGTCGCCGGAAAACAGCAGTCGTCCGAGGACGCTGCGTACAGTCTGGTCGTCATCGTGTTCGCGCCGCCACTGCGTCATCCAGTCGGTAAGCGACATCTCCGCTTCAAAGTCGGCGGCATGATCCTGCGCGAAGTAACCAGGGCGCGCTTTCTCCGCCCACTTTACCTCGCCCGCGTCCGGAGCCAAATCCTCGGCAAGGCAGCGCAGCAGCGTGGTCTTGCCAATGCCATTGGGACCAATGATGGCGATCTTCTCGCCAGCTTCGACGTTAAGGCTGAATTTCTGAAGCAGCGGCTTTTCCATGCCCGAGAAATGCTTGCTGATGCTTTGCACGGAGACCGCCAGGCGATGCAGCTTTTCACGCTCGTCCACATCAATACGAATGTAGGGGTACTGGCGGCTGGATGGCTTCACATCTTCCAGTTTTATCTTCTCGATCTGGCGCGCGCGACTCGTGGCCTGTCGCGCCTTGGATGCGTTGGCGGAAAAGCGGCTGACAAACGATTGCAATTCCGCGATCTGGGTTTTCTTCTTTGCGTTATCGGCCAGCATGCGCTCCCTCACCTGGGTGGACGCGGTCATATAGTCGTCATAATTCCCGGGATAAATCCGGATTTCGCCATAATCCAGATCAGCCATGTGTGTGCAGACGCTGTTCAGAAAGTGGCGATCATGCGAAATGATGACGATGGTACTCTTGCTTGTGTTGATTACATCTTCCAGCCAGCGGATGGTATTGATATCGAGATTATTGGTCGGCTCATCCAGCAGCAGGATGTCCGGATCGGCAAATAATGCTTGCGCCAGCAGGACGCGGAGCTTGAATCCGGGTGCTATCGCGCTCATTGGTCCCTGGTGTTGCGGCAATGGAATACCGACCCCTAACAGCAGTTCGCCGGCACGCGCCTCGGCGGAGTATCCGTCCAATTCGGCGAAGCGCGCTTCGAGTTCCGCGGCATGCATATAGTCGGCGTCGGTGGCGTCAGGATTGGCGTAAATCGCGTCGCGCTCCTGTTTCACTTGCCACAACTCATCGTGCCCCATCATTACGGTATCGATCACGAGACAGTTCTCAAAGGCGAACTGATCCTGGCGCAACTTGCCCACCCGCTCGCCGGCGTCTACGCTGACATTGCCGGAACTCGGCTCCAGATCGCCGCCCAGAATCTTCATGAATGTGGATTTGCCGCTACCGTTGGCGCCGATCAAACCGTAGCGGTTGCCGTCGCCGAATTTGACCGAGACGTTTTCGAACAGGGGCTTGGCCCCGAACTGCATAGTGATGTTGGCTGTGGTGATCAAAGCTTTTTCCTTGGAAAGGATTTGGAAAAACCCTCTATTTTATACGTTTCTTCAGTGAATTCCGAATTCATTTGCGCTGGGCTGTCGGCCAGGCGGGCGAAAAGTAATGTCAAGCGGCATGCATCCGCAACGTGCATTATTTGAAATGGCTCAGTTAGGAACGGATTCGGTCTCTTGATTTATTTGATGACGAATATGCTCCATTATTATTGTCATTACCCATTACCCATTACCCATTACCCATTACCCATTACCCATTACCCTTGAGATGCCGCATCAGAAACTGATGGCCAATGATGTTGTCAGAAATATGTTTCTATCCGATGTATGACCATCATTTCGGGTAAAAATGCGATCTTTACTGCCCAATGTTCTCGCTTCTATACGCCACAATATGTGATTCGTAACGTGGTAATCGAAATTGGTTGATAAGCCCCAGGTTTTAAAGCCATTGGGCGTATCGGAGCCAATGATTACGCCGTACCTGTCATCGTAATATTCCGCCCTGACGGCAATGGCGGTTTTTGCGGTAGGCGTATACCTCAGGATAACCGTTGGATTGAACCAGGTATTCATGGCTGAGGAATTCCGGTTTCTTTGCTCGATACCAATATCAAAACCAAGCGTTGCAGCAAGAGCACTATTTATTTTGAAAATACCGTAGAAATTATGAAAGTAGCGCATTTGCCTCGCATCGTCAGGCTTGTCCGTGCCGATGAATGTGCTGCTATTCAGGGTTATTCCTGAGGAAGGCGTATAAATAACCTGGGTGCCGAATGCGGGCAGAGTATTCCCCTCCACAGGTTTGATGCGTTGCCAGCCATTCAGAACCAATGCGCTGAAGAACCATTTTTCATCGTCTGATCTATAGCCGAGTTTGGCGCCTGTCTCAAAATAAGGCGTGTTCTCTGCCATGATACTTCTGCTTAAAGTCCAGTTCTCTTTCCCCATTGCACTTTCAAAACCGATGTGTGAGGGGAAGACACCCACGTCCAGCCACAGGTTATTTTCTTTAGACAGCTTTACGCCAATATTACCTTCATAAAAATTTCCCAATATCCCAGGCTCAGCTGCATAGTTGGCATTGATATAGCTGCCGACCGCTAACGCGAGGTTTGCCCTGATATTGTTTGCGTTGTACGAACCTTTCAGGAAAGCCAGGTTTACCGAAACTTCCTCATCCTTGGTGAAATTATACAAAAAGGAAGGCCTTCTATCGTTGGCAGGTCTATTGAAATCAACGCCATAATATGTTTCGACGTAACCGCTAACGGTTAATGGGGAGAGGAGATTGCGGGTAATTCCGGCGCCATGCTGTGCATGGGTTTTCTCGCTTGTCAGCAGACAGATGCCCAACGCGACAAGCGTAGCAACGATCGGATTGAAAGAGTTTCTTAACATTAAGGTTAATTCTCATGTCAGGTGTCCGGATGTTTTTTGACCTCAGCCGACAGCCGCATTAACACATGCGTATCCTATAAGAACCCTTGGCATCAAGCTAAATTTGCTGTCGATATACCTGCTTCGGAGAATATGAAATCGTAACGGTTTGATTCGTTCCTGATACAGTCGTCGGTGTTTTGGTATTCCTGTATCATTGCACGTTTCAATTTATGCCCGTGCTCCATGAAAATTACGTTTCTGGATTTCGAGCAGCCTATCGCTGAGCTTGAAGCAAAAATAGAAGAATTGCGTTTTGCACAGGACGATTCGGCGGTGGATATTTCAGCCGAAATCCTGCGTCTGCAGAAGAAAAGCCATTCGCTTACCAACAGCATATATGCAAAGCTCACACCATGGCAGATTTCACAGGTCGCCCGACACGCGCAACGCCCTTATACGCTTGATTATATCCAGCATCTGTTTACGGATTTCGAAGAGCTTCACGGTGACCGCAGTTTTGCCGATGATTATGCAATTGTCGGTGGATTGGCGCGGTTTAACGGTCAGTCCGTTATGGTGATCGGCCATCAGAAGGGACGCGATACCAAGGAAAAAATTCATCGTAATTTCGGCATGCCCAAGCCTGAGGGTTACCGTAAAGCACTGCGCCTGATGCGTCTCGCGGAAAAATTCGGTGTGCCGCTGATTACCTTCATCGATACTCCCGGTGCCTACCCGGGTATTGGCGCCGAAGAGCGTGGTCAGTCCGAGGCCATCGGAAGAAATCTCTATGTTCTGGCGGAACTGAAAGTGCCGGTGATCTGCACCATTGTGGGGGAAGGCGGTTCTGGCGGAGCATTGGCAGTGGCGGTGGGCGATGTGGTACAGATGCTGCAATATGCGACTTATTCCGTCATTTCTCCCGAAGGCTGCGCTTCTATCCTCTGGAAAAGTGCTGACAAGGCGCCCGAAGCCGCCGAGATCATGGGCCTCACTGCTCATCGCCTCAAGACCATGGGGCTGATCGACAAGATCATCAGCGAGCCTCCTGGCGGTGCCCATCGCGATTACATGACTATCATGCAATCCGTGAGGAAGGAGTTGCAGGAATCGCTCAGGCACTTGCAGGATTACTCCACACAGTTGCTGCTGGAGAAACGCTTTGAGCGACTGATGGGATATGGCAAATTCAAGGAAGTCAAAATCAAATAGTGTTTTCAGCAAGGCTGAAAATGTTTTGCGTGAACAAATTCAGTGCGGCAATCATCTGGCTGTAGCGTTGAGCGGCGGAGTGGATTCGGTCGTTCTGCTGGATTTTCTTGTTCCGCTATCGGCCCAAATGCAGTTTTCGCTCTCTGCCATTCATGTCAACCATGGCATTAGCATTAATGCAGACCAGTGGAGCATATTCTGCCGCAATCTATGCCGGTCCAGCGGCGTCCCGCTTAAAGTTGTCAGGCTGAAAATCAACCAGGAACCTGGGGTCAGCCTTGAAGCTACCGCTCGCGACGAGCGCTATCGGGTATTCGGAAAACTGAAAGCGGATTATGTAGTGTTGGCTCAGCACCTGGATGACCAGGCTGAAACGCTGCTGTTGCAATTGCTGCGTGGCGCGGGTGTGAGGGGGCTGGGAGCCATGCCGGTAGTTCGTCACTTTGCAGCAGAAATCAATAAGCAAGGAATCGGAGCCGGAACGTCAGAGTTGTCAGGAGGTCGACCCCGAATACTGCGCCCGTTCCTTGAAGTGTCGCGGCGTGAAATCGAGGATTACGCCAGCGAACATGCGTTGCAGTGGATTACCGATGAGAGTAACGATGACATCTCTTTCGACCGGAATTTCCTGCGTCACGAGTTTTTCCCCCTGCTGGAAAAGCGTTTCCCTTCTTATCGCACTACTTTCATGCGCGCAAGCCGGCATATGGCGGAGGCATCCTGCCTGCTGGATGAACTGGCCGAGGCCGACAGCAAGGCATGTGTCGTCCCGGGAAAACTGCACGTTGAAGACTTGCGGAACCTGGGTTTTTTGCGCGCCAAAAATCTATTGCGCTACATCTTGGCGCAGCAGGGCGCGATTCTGCCCAGCACAATAAAGCTGGAAGAAATTCTGCGGCAAATGCTGTCTTCGCGTCCCGATACAAAATTGCATTTGATTTTCGGAAATACCGAGGTTCGCTGCTTCAAGGGGGAGGTTCACGTGCGCAGCGCCCGCTCGTTGAGAAAAGGTACCTCACCAGTGACGGAATGGCGGCTGGTATGGAAAGGAGAGCAGGAACTCACCATCGCCGAGCTTGGCGGCACCCTCAAATTAACGCGCCACGAGGGCGCGGGGCTCAACTTGCAAAAACTCTCCGGGCAGGCAGTCACAATACGACCGCGTCGCGGCGGGGAGCGTTTGCGCCCGGATTGCAACCGTCCGCGCCGAAGTCTCAAAAACCTTCTAAGGGAAGCGTCGCTACCCCCATGGGAGCGGGAAGCGCTGCCGCTGATATTCAGCGAAGAACGTCTCGTCTGTGTGCCGGGAATCGGTGTGGATTGCGATTTTCAAGCGGTAGCCGGAGAGCCCGGCTTGCTGGTGGAGTGGCAGCCTACTCCAGACCTTGTTTTAACCGGTGAGAAGGTATCATAAATTTTCTCGGGGATCATGTTCGGCAAAGGTGTGTTTCACAGATTAAATAACAAGTTCGTCATTCCGCTCGACGCGAAATCCGTTCAAACCAGCCCTGAGCGGCGTATGGGGCTCTCTGTCACATGACATCTGTATCCTTTATTCGGCTGGTAGTAATGACAATAGGGCGACGTTGCAGAATTCCAAGCGGGATACAGTCAAGATAGGCTCTACCACAACTCTAAAACAAGCGCCTCTGCTTTCCTCCCCTGATCGAGAATCAGGTGGTTTTCTCCGGTAAGTTTGGCACCATCGCCTGCCTGCAAAAGCGTGCCATTGAGTGACACGCTGCCGCGTGCAACATGGACATAAATAAAACGATCGTCTGCTACCGTATGCTCTACGCGTTCTCCGTCATCCACCAGCCCGGCAAACATCTTTGCATCAGCGTGAATTTTTACAGAGCCATCAGCGCCATCCGGTGAGGCGATCAGACATAGCCTGCCGCGCTTTGCCGCATCATCAAAATATTTTTCTTCGTAGCCTGGGGGGATACCCGTTTTATTGGGCAGGAACCATATTTGCAGAAAATGGACCTGTTCGCTTGATGAAGTATTGAATTCACTGTGCTGTACGCCCGTGCCAGCGCTCATGCGTTGTACGCTGCCCGGATGAATGGCAGAACCATTACCCATATTGTCCCTGTGCGCCAAGGCCCCCTCCAGCACGTAGCTGACGATTTCCATGTCGCGGTGACTGTGCGTGCCGAAACCGCCGCCGGGCTCGACGGTGTCATCATTGATGACGCGCAACGCACGAAACTGGGTATGTTCGGGATCCTGGTAATCGGCAAAAGAAAAGCTGTGCCAGGAATTCAGCCATCCATGATCGGCATGTCCACGCTCCTGGGCTCGACGTATTTCCATCATGAATATTCTCCTTGTATGAATAAAGATTGAAGACTAGACACGCACCGGCACATCATACTGTCAGGCAGCCGGGAAAAAAATAAGCCCAGCAGGTCGGCTGCGGTTTTACGGACCGGTTGCCATTGAGCTGTCCGTGGATGCCGTCGGCGCGCCTCCGACAAAATGGGATACCTTGGGTGCTGCACTCCCGGTATGAAAACGGAGAACATTTTCCTGGACGCGTTGGTCCTCACGGGTGACACGAGTATGCTGGCGCAAATGATCAAGCCAGGAATCGTGCTGGAAAAATTCGACATAACGGCCGGGCATGGCAATATCCTCAAAAACGCCCCAGGCAAATGCGCCATCGCGCCGCCGGATGGCACCGAGCGGCTGGATTGCCTCCAGGAATGCTTCACGTTGCTCCACCGCAATTTCATATTCGATGGTGACCAGTACAGGGCCGCGACGTTTGTCCAGCTCCTCCGCTTCTGGCGGGTGGGGCGGCCAATGGTAAGATGGAGCCAGATCGGGGGCCTCTTGTGTTCCTAGGCTGAACCCACGAACGGCCAGGGCGGCCAGCACAGCCCCGGTAGCGGACAGCAGCAATGCAGCGGGAATATTGGTCTGGGCTGCCACCCAACCCCATAGCAGGCTTCCGAGCGCCATGCCGGCGGAGAAGACCATAATGTAGAGCGATAACGCGCGTCCCCGGACCCAGGCTGGAACCGAAATCTGCGCGGCTACTTGCAGAGACCAGAGGACACCGACCCACGCCGCGCCGCAAGCAGCCATAACGCCATACAAAACCGCTTCGCTGCGGATCGTCGCGAGGGCCGCAGCCGTCAAGGCATAAACTATGCTTGCGACAAGCACCAGTCGATCCCGGGAGATATGCGTTTGTAGCCGCGGCAGGATAATAATGCCGCCAACCGCTCCAATGCCGACAAAGGCCAGGAGAAGTCCATAGGTTCCTGGTCCTCCCGCCAGTTCGACTCGTGCAATCAGCGGGAGCAGTGCCCATACGGAGGTTGCGAAGAGAATGAAAGCTGTGGCGCGAATCAGCACAGCGCGGAAAGGCGACGCCATATGCGCATAGCGCAGGCCGGCACGCAACGCCTGGAAGAAGCGCTCGGGCGGCAGAGATCGCTCAGCCGGCTCATGCTTCCAGTACCACAACATCAGTATCATGCCGATAAACGAGATAGCATTAACGCTATAAGCCGCCCATGCTCCAAACTGCACCAGCAACAGGCCGCCAATGGCAGGGCCAATAGAACGGGAGAGATTCATTGACAGCGAACTCAAGGCAACAGCCTGAGGCAACAGATTTCTGGGAACGAGCTCGGGCGCAGTAACATTCAGCGCGGGCGTGGCCATTGATGCACCGACACCGAGGGCGAATGTCAGGATCAGCAGATTCCACACATCAATCTGGTCCGTGGCGGCAAGTACAGCCAGTATCGCCGCCGTCAGTGCCATCCATATTTGTGTGATGAGCAGATAGCGGCGGCGATCCACAATGTCGGTGAGGGCGCCCGCCGCCAGCGCGAAAAGTACCATCGGCAGGGACGTTGCTGCCTGCACCAGGGACACCATTACGGGCGAGGGCGACAGGTCAGTCATTACCCAGCCGGATGTCACTACATTGATCCAGGTGCCGATGTTGGAACCGAGCGCGGCAAACCAGAAAACCCGAAAAACGGGCAATTTGAGCGGCGAGTATACGCCGGGATTCGAAATGTTCGAGGTATTCGGGGTGGTATCTGCGGCTGGATTGCTCATCAAGGGAATAATAGTTTTTTAATGCTTCATTTTTTCTGCGTAGTTTTCATTTATAAACAATTCAATCTAAATAGCAAGCTCTTATTCGAAGCAAGTTTTCGAGACGCAGCTTCTTCGTTTGTAGCATGGCGTTGGAATATCAGTACATGCCGCAGGGAGCACAGAATCAGTAGCGCGGTTAAACGCCAGTCCCGCCACGCTTTGTGAACGAGTTAGAATGGTAATCAAAGTATCAAACTAATGGAGATGATATGGGCGATATATGGCTGATCGAAAAACAGATTGAGCAGAATTGGCATGCGCCGTCGTGCTGTCGCCCAGAAACAGATGAAGGATCGATCTGGCTCTGGATCGCAGTCATGCGGATTACGGCATGTTAATTTCTTGAAAATGGCTAAAACAAAATCCACTTATTCCTGCACCGAATGTGGTGGCCAGACTCTGAAATGGCAGGGTCAGTGTCCGCATTGTCAGGCATGGAACACGCTGGTCGAGGCAATCGCGGAGAAAACGGTATCGCGTTTTACTCCCGTATCCGAAACCGGCCAGGTGCAGAATTTGAGCGAGGTGGAGGCGGGGGAGGAAGAGCGTTATTCCACTGGTGTGGCCGAATTTGACAGGGTATTGGGCGGTGGTCTGGTGCATGGCGGGGTTGTACTGCTGGGAGGAGACCCGGGAATCGGCAAATCGACACTGCTGCTGCAAGCGCTATGTCATATGTCCGTTATGCGCGACGTGCTGTATGTGAGTGGTGAAGAATCGGCGCGGCAGGTGGCGCTTCGGGCAAAGCGCCTGGCGCTGGATGCAAAGGCGGTGCATCTGCTGGCGGAAATCCAGTTGGAGAGAATCCAGGCAGCGCTGACGGAGCGTAAACCCGATATAGCAGTAATCGATTCCATCCAGACCATTTATTCCGATGCCATGCAATCAGCGCCCGGTTCGGTGGCGCAGGTGCGCGAGTGCGCAGCCCAACTGACGCGGCTTGCCAAGGCCAGCGGCACATGTATTATTCTGGTGGGACATGTCACGAAGGAAGGTACCTTGGCCGGGCCTCGCGTACTTGAGCACATGGTAGATACGGTGCTTTACTTCGAGGGGGATACCCATTCCAGCTTTCGCCTGATCCGCGCCTTCAAGAATCGCTTTGGCGCTGTGAATGAGTTGGGCGTATTTGCCATGACGGAAAAAGGCTTGCGGGAAGTGAGCAATCCTTCCGCTCTGTTTCTTTCGCACCACGGCGGTCAGGTGCCGGGTTCCTGCATAATGGTGACCCAGGAAGGCACCCGCCCATTACTGGTGGAAATTCAGGCTTTGGTGGATGAAGCCCACGCGCCGAACCCTCGACGGCTGAGCGTGGGGCTGGAACAGAACAGGCTGGCGATGTTGCTGGCGGTATTACACCGCCACGCTGGCATTGCCTGTTTTGATCAGGATGTGTTCGTCAATGCGGTGGGTGGCGTGAAAATAACAGAGCCAGGCGCGGATCTGGCAGTATTGCTTGCTATTGTTTCTTCCCTCAAGAACAAGCCGCTGCCGGAAAAGATGGTGGTGTTTGGCGAAGTGGGGCTGGCTGGAGAAGTGCGTCCAGTCCAGCGCGGTCTCGAAAGGCTGAAAGAAGCGGCCAAGCTGGGTTTTGTTCAGGCCATCGTTCCCAAGGCCAACAAGCCGAAGCAGGGAATTGCCGGCATCGAGATTATTGCGGTGGATCGGGTGGACGATGCAGTAGCGAAAATGCGGTGAAAAATACTTTAATGCGCTCCCGTCAGGGGGTTGCCAGCTACTGTTTCAACGCTGTTTTGGTTGCCACCAAAAAAAATAGATTATGCAAATCCCAGGAACACAACCAGGGCGCGATTGATAGCTAGTAGGGCTTCATCGTCCAAATGTCCGATAACCCCACCTATCTTCTCGCAGGGAATGGTTTGTGTCTTGTCTATCATAATTTGAGACGGTTTGAGTAGGCCATTATTTGAGTTTGGTTGTACTGTGATGCGAAACAAGGGCGCTCCCCGAAGCACACTGGTCACGGGCAATACGGTAACGGACGAATGCTCATTGAATAGGTCGGACTGAATGATCAGTGCCGGGCGCGGCTTGCCGTAGTCACCTTTTACCGAGATTGTGACCAGGTCGCCGCGCCTCATTCCCATCCGTCTGTGTCAGCAATGGCGGATAGCCACGCTGATGTTTCCAGTTCGTGCGGGTCGTCGCGCAACAGGCGGGATTGACGGCGGCATTCCTCCGCAAAGCCGGGACGGCGAGTGTCCGGTACCCAGATCTGTACGGGGCGCAGACCCGAGGCGCGTAGCCCAGCTCGATACTTTTGCACACGCGCTGAAGTAGTTGTTCTCATAATCGCCTCCATGGAATTATGTTACATGCAACATTATAAGCAAGAATATCGTTACATGCAACGCTTCGATTGATGTGGGATTATCCATGAATGACAAGCGCCGCTTATGGATGCTGAGCCTTCTTTCCGCAGGCATGCTGCTGCTTGCAGTGATTATTCCGCCAATTCCCCAACCGCTTGAATATCATCAGTTTGCGGATCAGCGCACTTACTTCGGTATTCCCAATTTTTTCAATGTTGTTTCCAACGTCGCTTTTCTGCTTGTCGGGATCGCGGGTCTGGGTTTTCTCCTATGCTCCGGTGGAGCGCGTATCGCCAAAGCTTTCGTCGATTCATCGGAACGCTGGCCCTACCTGGTTCTCTTCCTCAATGTGGCGATGGCATGCATTGGTTCAGCCTATTATCACCTCGCACCGGGCAATGAGCGATTGATGTGGGATCGGTTGCCGATAGCGATCGGCATAATGGCGCTGCTTGCTGCGGCGCTCAACGAGCGGGTCAATCCAAAGGCGGGATTGCTGTTGCTGCCTGTTCTGATTGCGGTAGGCGTGGGAAGCGTGATGCATTGGCATTGGAGCAAGCAGCGCGGGGCCGGCAATCTGAACTTTTATATCGTCGTGCAGTTCTATTCACTGCTGGTTATTATTCTGCTCGGGATTTACTTCCCGTCGCGATATACCCATGGGTCTGGTATTTATATGGCGCTTGCCTTCTATGCCATTGCCAAGCTGGCTGAAATCGGGGATCGGGCAATTTATGATATTGGACAGGTGATAAGCGGCCATACCGTAAAGCATTTGCTTGCCGCTGCGGCCATCTACTTGGTTGTGCGCATGTTGAGAAAACGCAGGCCACTGCCATGAATAAGGCGGGTTTTTCCCGCATGGCTTAATATGGCTTAGTATAAGGCTATGAGGTTGTCAAAGAAAAAGGAGAGAGTCAAATGCACGTCGCGACATCATACGAACGGATAGGCGGTGAAACAGCCATACGCCGCCTTGTCGACCGCTTTTACGATCTGATGGATGAGGATCCGGACTATTTCGCCGTCCGCAAGCTTCATCCGCAGGATTTGACCCATTCCCGGCAGAAGCTGTTCATGTTTCTTTGCGGCTGGACGGGCGGTCCGTCCTTATATACGGAAAAATATGGCGAGCCACGTTTGCGTACCCGCCATATGCCTTTTCCTATCGGCGTTCCCGAGCGTGATCAGTGGTTGTCTTGTATGAGTCGCGCAATGGTGGACATCGGACTCGATGATGAACTGCGCAAAAAACTTGACATGGCGTTTGATCAGACAGCGGATTTCATGCGAAATCAGCCGGAGTAGCAAGCGATCGCCCCTTCTCAGGTCGTTCTTCTCACATGATTTTTTTGGAAAGGTCGAATGAGGTTATAAGCTATACCAGAATGTCCATTTCATGGCTGCGTCAAGCTGCGGCCATCTTACCTTACTGTCCTGAATGAAAACAAACGGCCGCATTGTCCCATTCATCTGGGCAATGTGGCCATTTTCAGAGCGGATCGGCTTACTTGGTTCTGGAATAAGGGCTGGCAGTGCTGCTGTTCCCGAACGAGTTGCTCCGGGTATTTCCGCCGCTATTGCCCCTTGCGCCACCCCGTGTATTACCCCACGTATCACCCCGGCCAGCGCTCGGTGAACGGTTGCGGCTATCATCCCAATTTCCGTTGGCGCTGTTGGCGCTACTGGTGTGGCGTGGGTTATCGTTCGACCACGTACGGCTACGTTTATGAGCGACGCTCGGCGCGCTTCTGGATGCTCCGCCTGCGCCAACGCGTGGCTTGAATCGCGGCTCCAGACCAGGTACCTCGTGCGAGGCGATCCGCTGGCCAGTGAAGCGTTCGATTTTTTTCAGATTAATCCCATCCTTGCCCGAAGCGAATGACACCGCGATTCCCGATGCGCCGGCGCGACCTGTGCGGCCGATGCGGTGCACATAGTCTTCGGCAAATTTCGGCAGATCGAAATTGATGACATGGGTTATGCCTGCCACATCGATTCCTCGTGCGGCGACGTCAGTGGCTACCAGAACGCGCAGCCCACCACCACGAAGCTTCGTAAGCGTGCGGGTACGATCTCGCTGGTTCATATCGCCGTGCAACGCGGCGGCTTCATGCCCCTGCGCTGAAAGGTTGTCCGCCAGCGTATCGGCGTCGCGCTTGGTCGCCGTAAAGACAATGGCCTGTTTCAACGCCATATCGCGAAGCAGATGGTCCAGCAGACGGTTCTTGTGCGAAATGTCATCAACATAATGCAGCCGCTGTTCGATGTTATCGAGTTTTGCCTGCTGCGTCGCGATCTGAATGCGCTTGGGCGATTTGAGCAGACGCGCCGCAACATTGTTTATTGCGCTATCCAGGGTGGCTGAGAACAGCAAGGTTTGGCGGGTTGCAGGCGTGGCTGACGCGATTCGCTCCACATCATCGATGAAACCCATGTCGAGCATGCGGTCGGCCTCGTCCAGCACCAGCATTTCCAGGCGCGAAAAATCGATGCGTCCACGCTGAATGTGATCAATCAAACGACCCGGTGTTGCGACGAGAATATCGACTGACTGCGAGAGCAGCTTGTTTTGCAGCGGGTAGGGCATTCCACCAAGTATGCTCACCACCTTGACACGCGACAGATGCTTACCATATTTTGCGGCCGCTTCCGATACCTGGAGCGCGAGCTCCCGCGTCGGGGTCAACACCAGTACACGCGGTCCACGGCTGTGTACTGCGGAAGGCGTGGCAAGGCGATGCAGCGCCGGCAACATGAATGCGGCGGTTTTGCCGGTGCCGGTCTGCGCCGAGGCCATGATATCGTGCCCGGCCAGTAATTCCGGAATGGCTTGTTCCTGAATGGGAGTGGGTGATGTATAACCCGAGTCGATAATGGCTTTAAGAATGAGTGGGTGAAGATTCAGATTTTCAAAAGACACGTTGTTTTTTTCCTATTAAATGAAAAAATATGGTGCATCTATAAATCCTGATTCCGTGGCTTTATTGCATTGCTCAAAAGGATTTTGCCGCTTGCATATGAATTACGATGGAAATACGATGCAGCGCTTCAAAATTTCTTCGAAATCCGCGTTGAAGGCGCATTGCCCCTCAATTCGCATCCGCCTTTCTGCCTGGAACTTTCGAATTATAGATACGCCCTAACGCGCGCAAGCAGGATATGACTCCTGGAAACGAATGGGCAAAGTACCGCTAGCGCACATATAAGACATCGCCGCTAACCACGGTACCGCACAATTTCCGTTGGAGACTTGAAAATCGAAGAGAGGTCAGGAACGATGAACCGAAAAAAAGCCCTACAAGATATAAGGGATTTTCATCGAAGCGCGGAGTATACAGGAATCAGAGTCTGTATAGAAACTTTTTATTCGAATTTTTGTTCCTCGAATAAAAAAACAGGCGGGAGCCGAACTGGGCTGCCTTCCCATACTACTTCAAGCCCCTTTCAAATGTCATGCCATCGCCGGAATCTTTGAGCCGGTGATGATCTCGCGCTTCATGGCTTCTATCTCAGGCTCATTCAGGGTTTCGGCCTCGAGCAATTTTGCCGCAGTCCGATCGAGCAGTGCGCGGTTGACTTTCAGGATGGCTACCGCACGCTCCAGCGCATGGTCCACAAGTGCGCGCACCGCATTATCGATGGCGTTTGCGGTTTCCTCGCTGTAATCCCGGCTCTGAGGCATGGGTATGCCTGGTTGGAGAAAAACGGACCGCTCCCGATCATAGGCGACGTTGCCCAGGGCGTCGCTCATCCCGTAGCGCAGTACCATGGCACGGGCAAGATCAGTAGCCTTGACGAGATCGTCCGTGGCGCCCGTCGATATCTCGCCGAACACCACGCGCTCTGCCGCGCGTCCACCCAGCAGCACCGCCATTTTATTTTCAAGTTCCGCTCGCGTCATCAAAAATCGGTCCTCGGTCGGACGTTGAATCGTGTAGCCAAGGGCGCCGACCCCGCGTGGAATGATTGAAACCTTGTGCACCTCGTCGGCGCCGGGCAACGCCAGTCCCACCATCGCATGTCCTAATTCATGAAATGCCACCACACGGCGCTCCTCCGGATTAAGCAGGCGGTTGCGTTTCTCAAGGCCGGCAACGACCCGCTCAATCGCATTATTGAAGTCCCCCATTGTTACCGATATACCATTACGTCTGGTAGCAAGCAGCGCTGCTTCATTGACGAGATTCGCCAGATCCGCACCGGTGAAGCCTGGCGTCAATGCCGCGATCTGCTCCGGCTTCACATCGGTGTCGAGCTTCACTTTTTTCAGATGCACCGCCAGAATCTGCTCGCGACCCAATTTGTCGGGCCGATCCACCAATACCTGACGATCGAACCGCCCGGCACGCAGCAACGCCGGGTCGAGGATCTCCGGCCGGTTGGTTGCGGCTAGCAGCACCACGCCGCTTTTTGGATCAAAACCATCCAGTTCAGCCAATAACTGGTTCAGCGTTTGCTCCTTCTCGTCGTGGCCGCCCAATCCATATGCGCCGCGGGCTCGTCCAAGCGAGTCCAGTTCATCGATAAAGATGATTGCCGGGGCCATTTGACGCGCCTGCTCGAACAGGTCGCGTACCCTGGCCGCGCCGACACCGACAAACATCTCGACAAATTCCGAGCCGGAGATCGAAAAAAACGGAACATTCGCTTCCCCGGCAACGGCGCGTGCCAACAAGGTTTTGCCGGTGCCGGGCGGGCCCACCAGCAGAATTCCCTTGGGCACACGACCGCCAAGGCGGCTATATCCCGTCGGGTCCTTCAGGAAGTTGATGATTTCCACCAGCTCTTCCTTCGCTTCATCGACGCCCGCCACATCCGCAAAAGTAACTTTGGTTTCTTTCTCCACGAACACCTTTGCGCGGCTTTTGCCGATCGACATCAGTCCACCGCTGATGCCGCCTGGATTCATGCGCCGAATGATAAACAACCATATCCCGAAAAAGATTGCCATGGGGACTATCCACGACAGCAGGTCGCGGATCCAGGTACTTTGAATCACCCCGGTATAGGTAACGTTGTGCTCATCCAATTTATCGGCCAACTCGGGTTCGACCCGCGTAGTAACGAAATCCTTGAACCCATCCGAGCCTTCTTCCTTGAGCGTGCCGTAAATATGATTTTCGGTTATCGCGATCTCCGCTATCTTGTCCTGATCCAGTAATGTATGAAAGCGGCTGTAGGGTATAGGCTCAACCTTCGTATATTGCGAGTACAGATTCTGTATCAGCAAAATGCCGAATACCGCAATGATGATGTACCAAAAGTTGATTTGCGTTTTCTTGTCCATTGAATTTTCCTTGCTATGCACCCCTTTTAAAGACAGTTTGGAGAACTGTTTGTTTCAGCGTAGCACATGGCAAAAAACAGGCAAGCAACGGCGCAGTCCAGAATTGCGCCACAGATGATAAATGCCGGATTCCAAGCCATGAAGCAGGGCGCGTTTTATCCAGGACAAGTCATGAATTTAAGCGATATCATAGGTAGGGCCTGGACGTATTCCTATTTTACGAGGATCTTGAAAACCAACTCGAGGGATCAAATGCAGGAAGTAGCAGACTTGATCGCCTGTGAAGAATGCGATGCAATTCACAGCAGGTCAGCGCCAGGTCGCAATGAAATTGCGCTCTGCAGTCGTTGCGGCGCTGAACTGGAGCGCGATATGAGCGCCTATAGCAGACGTGTTTTGCCACTGGCGATTGCCAGTTTCTTGATATACATCATTGCCAATACCTTCCCCATTGTTGAAATGGAGCTTCAGGGTATCGTCAGTCGAACCACGCTCATAGGCTCGGTTTTATCCTTGAACGCCGCGGACATGCCTTTCGTCGCGTCCCTGGTGCTTGCCACAACGATTCTGTTTCCATTGATACAACTTCTTGTTTTGATTTATTTGCTTGCCTCAGTCACGCGATCCGGATATCACCCGGCTTTCAATTTACTGGTGCGCTTGATTCAAACCTTGCAGCCCTGGGTCATGGTGGAAGTGTTTCTGCTCGGCACCATCGTTGCACTCGTCAAACTGACCAATATGGCAACCGTATTGCCTGGCGTTGCGCTATGGGCTTTTGGCGCCCTCACAATCCTTCTTGCAGCCGTGTCTTCCTTTAATCCCCGCTATATCTGGAAGATGGCTTTGTCGAAAAAAACGGAGAGAAGCCATGTCAGCTAACAACACGCCGAACACAGCGCAAGCAGTCAAACAAACCTTGAAGGGCGAATCAGCCGGGAAGGAATTGCCCGCCAGGACTGCTGCCAGCCTGGGCATGGTATCGTGTCATCACTGCGCCACCTTGTGGAAAGATGTCAAGGGTCATGATCGCTGCGGGCGCTGCGGTGCGAGGCTGCATATGCGAAAGCCGGATAGCGTGAACCGAACCTGGGCTTTTCTGATTGCGGCCTGCATAATGTATGTTCCCGCGAATACATTGCCTGTCATGACTACCGCCTCCCTATTGGGGGAACAGCCGGACACCATCATGAGCGGCATCATTTATTTCTGGGTTTCCGGTTCGTGGATATTGGCGGTCATCGTTTTTATTGCGAGCTTTCTGGTGCCTCTGTTCAAACTGGCAGCCCTGATTCTGTTATTAATAACGGCACAGCGGGGCAGTAACTGGCGTCTTTTGCAACGAGCAAAACTTTATCGCCTTGTTGAAGTGACAGGCCGTTGGTCCATGCTCGATGTTTTTGTCGTAACGCTCCTGGCCGGACTCGTACAGATCAAAGGTTTCGCCACGGTCTACGCTGGCGCGGGTATAGCCGCTTTCGCTGCGGTGGTGGTGCTGACCATGCTTGCGTCGCTCAGTTTTGATCCCCGTTTGACCTGGGACGTTAATGAACAGGAATCGCGGAAACGCGTATGAGTAAAGAAAAGACAGGAACAACGGATGACGTGGCAGATGACCTGGTAGAAGCGATACCTGCGCCAGTGAAGAAGCGGCAATGGGACTGGATTCCCTCGTTAATCTGGCTGATTCCCATACTCGCGGCCGTTATCGGCATTTCGCTGGCGGTTCAGACCTGGGTCCAGCGTGGCCCCGAAATCACGATTACATTTCACTCTGCCGAGGGATTGGAAGCGGGCAAGACAAAGGTCAAATATAAAGAGGTGGAAATCGGTACAGTGCAGTCCATCACGTTGAGCGAAGATCACGCTCTGGTGCTGGTTACCGTACTATTGAAGAAAGAAGCCAAAAGCTTTACCGCGGCGGATAGCCGCTTCTGGGTCGTGCGCCCAAGGGTTGCCGGCTCTGGCGTATCCGGACTTAGCACGTTGCTGTTCGGCCCTTATATTGGAGCCGACGCTGGTGCCGCAAAAGAGAAAGCAGACCACTTTACAGGCTTGGAAGTGCCACCGATCGTTACACGCGATGCCTCGGGCAAACAATATGTTTTACATGCCAACGATATCGGTTCCCTGGATATCGGCTCGCCTGTATATTACCGCCGCATCAAAGTGGGACAGGTGGCCGCGTACGATCTGGATGACGACGGCAAAGGCATTACCGTACGTATTTTTGTTAATGCTCCCTATGACAAATTTGTCGGGATTAATACGCGCTTCTGGCATGCCAGTGGTTTCAACATGCAAGTAAACGCCAGCGGCTTTACGCTCAATACGCAAGCGCTGGCCACTGTTGTGCTCGGTGGTCTTTCGTTTCAGGCACCGGAAGACAATCCCGGTACTCCCGCCAAAGAAAATACTGCGTTTGTTCTTGCGGAAAACCAGGCTGAAGCGTTAAGAGAACAGGATGGCCAGGCGCAGATGGTATTGCTAAATTTCAAGCAGTCCGTACGTGGTTTGACGCCGGGCGCCGAAGTAAGCTTCCGCGGGCTGGTATTGGGACAGGTTAAATCGATTGGCATCGAATATGATCCTGCGCGACAGGAATTCAGTATGCCGGTACTTGCCGAAGTTTATCCGGAGCGCTTGGGTCGGAAATTCATCGAATATCAAAGACAGTCAAAATTGACACCGCAACACCGTTTACACCTGATGATCAATCGCGGCCTGGGCGCTCAATTACGAATCGGCAACCTCATTACGGGGCAGGTCTATATTGCCCTCGATTTTTTTCCAAAGATCGTTCCAGCAAAAAAAGGCAGCGCCGAAAATATGGCCGGTTTGGATACGCCCGGTTCATTATTGCAATTGCCGACCATTCCCAGCAGTACTGACGAAATTCAAACCCAGGTTTCAGAGATAGCGCTCAAGTTAAGTAAAGTGCCCTTCGACCAGATTGGCGACGAGTTGCAGCAATCGTTAAAAGTGCTCAAGGAGACACTGGACAGCACCGGACAGCTGGCGGAAAAATTGAATAACGATGTTGCGCCTGAAATTACCGTGGCGATGCAGGATGTACGTAAAACCCTGAACGCCGCTGAGCGTACGCTGTCCGAAGATGCACCGCTTCAACAGGATTTGCGTCAGACGTTACAGGAACTGACGCGCGCAGCTGCTTCACTTAGAATTTTAACCGACTATTTCGAGCGTCATCCTGAAGCCGTGATTCGGGGTAAGCGGGGGGATAACCAATGACAGGTCTGTCACGCAGCGTGTTCGCCATAATGACAGCATCAATGGCAGCCTTATGGGCTGCTGGCTGTGCATCAGTCCCGGAAACCCGGTTCTACACGCTATCGGCGCCGTTCAGGCCATCTACCGTAGAAGACAGGATGCCGCGCTCGATCACACCAGTTTATATTGAGGTGATGCCGGTCAGTGTGCCCGAGCGGCTGGCCCGTCCGCAACTGATTGTGCGCTCCCAGGGTTTGGGACAGGAAACACAGCTTTTCGTCCTTGAACAGGACCGATGGGCATCGCATTTCAATGACGAATTGCGTGACGCGTTTGCTGCCGGCATTGCCGGTCAAACCGGGGCGATAAGCGAAGCACGCGGTGCTCGCCCGGCGCATGCGCCGGATCAGCCGGTCTATCGAATTGCGATCGAGCTTAGCCAATTCGACGCAGTAGTTGGCGAGAGGGTAAAGGCAAGATTCAGCTGGGCGATAACGCGTTTGACCGACACACGTAGCGCAGCCTGTTATGCAGCGATTTCAGAGCCGGTTGACGCTGGTATCTCGGGCGTGGTAAAGGGCATTCAGCGTGTCGTGTCGACTGCGGTAGAGGATATATCAAAGAATTTGATCGAAATGGATACCGGCCATCCTGTAACCTGCAAGCCATATAAAACGGTTAATTGACACGTTCTCTTGGCTAAATGGCGGCGCAACCATTTGCCATTGATACCGCACAGGATAGCTTCTCTACGCGTGGTTGCCGCTCCAGGCAAAAAGAGCGGCTTGTAGTCCAGAAGCAGCTTTCCTGGGAACTCGCTTGGGACCCTGCGGGCAAGAGTTGGTCCTCCCTTCCGTTTGGATAGTTGCGATGTCGGGCTTGGCTAGGTATTATCCGATAGCGCCCTTATCGGTTCAGCCGGCCATGGCCGTCTTCGATTTGATCCCGCAATATCCCTTTATCCCTTTTGCGGTCGATTGTCTGCACGTACCTTCTGAATTCCAGTTTTCCAGCCGTATACCTGCCGGGCAGCTATACCAAAACTCTATCTGACTGCAGTCACAATCGCGAATATCTCACGCGTTTGTGGCTCAGTTTTCCAAGGCGTGATATCCCGCTTGCCATGTCTGTCCCCGAATATTTCACTCATTCCTGTCCAGGGCGAATATGGATATCAGCGCTCATCCTGTGGCTCATCCTTTTTACCCTGGGGAATGGCAGGGCCGAGGCACAGCAATTTGGGGCTAAAAACAGTTCGCCACATGTCACGATTTCCGCTCCTGAGCCATTGCAGGATTTGCTGAAGAATCATTTTCAGCTGCCAATCGCACCGATTCTGGATGAAACCGCTCGTGCCACTTTCATGCGCCGGGCGCAGCGGGAAATAAGCGAACTTCTCGCTACCGAAGGTTATTTCACTCCTGCCATAAACCTGCATCTCGACCCATCCAGTAAAACTCCGGTCCTGGAGGTCATCCCCGGACCCCGTACATTCGTCACGGAGGTCAGTATCGAGTTCAAGGGCGATCTGGCAACTGAAGAACCCAGTCGACACGCCCGTATTGAGAAGCTGAGAGCTGCCTGGTCTCTGAGTGTAGGTCAACCATTTCGCTCCCCGGCCTGGGAAGAAGCCAAAGCGATATTGTTATCCAGTGTGGCAGGGGAAGATTATGCCGCGGCAGAGATAGAGGAAAGCAAGGCGGAGGTGGATTCCGCTTCTTCCACCGCGCGCTTATCGGTAATTCTGGATTCCGGACCCGCTTTCCGCTTTGGAGATCTGATGATCAAAGGGCTCAATCGCTACGACCCATCGCTGATCACCGGCCTGGTCCCATTCAAGACAGGCGATCCCTATCGCCGGGACCAACTGCTTTCGTTCCAGACCAAATTACAGAATTTACCCCAGTTCAGCTCAGTCGCCGTCAACATCGACCCTGGCGCGGCAACCCATCAGGCAGCGCCCGTAGAGGTGGTTTTATCGGAAGCTCAGGCGCAGCGTGTGTCAGCCGGCGGAGGCTACAGTTCCAATACCGGCGCCAGAGGCGAGCTCAGCTATACAAATAACAACTTTCTGGATCGCGCTTTGCGCCTGAACGGCGGGCTGCGCATAGAGCAAAAGCGGCAGACCCTCTCTACTACAATCGACAGCGTCCCTGACCAGGCGGGCCAGTGGTTTTCTTTGGGAGCAGGGGTCGAGAGAACTTTTATACAGGAACTGGAAACCATACGCGAGAAAGCGGGTGTTAGCCGTAATCAACTTTCCGGCAAGGCGGAAACCCGGCTTGCGCTGAACTGGCAACGGGAAGACCGGCAACCAACGGGCGGCGTGCAACAGGTCAATCAGACTTTCGTATTGGACGGGCAGTTGCGCTACCGTTCAGTGGACGATCCGTTGTTTCCTCGGGATGGCAGCGTAACGGAACTGCGTGTTGGCGGCGGAAGCCGGCAATTACTCTCCGATCAGGATTTTATCCGCACCTATGTAAGGCATCAGTCCTGGTATCCCGTGGGAGACCGCCATGTGTTGTTCCTGCGTGGCGAGTTGGGGTATACGTTCGCTCCATCACGATTCGGCATCCCCCAGGAATACCTGTTCCGGGCAGGGGGCATCCAGTCCGTACGAGGTTACGCTTTTCAGCGTTTAGGCGTGCGTGAAGGCCAGGCCATAGTCGGCGGCCGGGCAATGGCTACCGGTACCATTGAATACAATCACTGGTTCACGCGCGAGTGGGGCGCAGCCATCTTTACCGACATTGGCGACGCGGCCGACACTATGCGTCGGCTGGACCTGAATGTTGGATATGGCGGCGGAATCCGCTGGCGCAGCCCTGTCGGGCCGCTTGCTCTGGATCTCGCCCGGGCACACAACGACGGTAAATTACGTTTGCATTTTTCGATCGCCGTGGCGTTTTAATAGCGCATGAATCAGATCAACGGACATCAAACCAAAAACTCGGATAGGCATAAGCCATGGTTGCGTCCGGTTCTGCTGCTTGCTGTTCTCATCATCATGGTCATGGGCGCTGGCGTCTGGCTGGCAACAACCAACTCCGGCCTTAGATGGCTTGGGTCGACCGTATCGCAACTGAGCACAGGCAAGATATCGCTTGAAGGACTGGACGGTAAGCTATTCGGATCGATCGAAGCGGATATCGTGCGTTTTAAAAGCGATGATCTGCTTGTCGTTGCTCGAAATGTGCAACTCAACTGGCAACCCGATGCGCTGAAGTCGAGGCAACTGAAAATAATCGCTTTGAGAGCAGAGGACGTGGAGATCGTTTCACCCCCTTCGTCAACACCCGCTTCACCGCCTGATAACCTGGAGTTGCCATTGTCGTTGCTCGTGCAAAAGGTGGATATTGAGGCGCTACGCGTATTGCATGAGAAGGGCGGCACGCTGGTTTTTGCTGCGACAGATCTTGCGGCGCGATTGAAAAGCGACGGCCGTATGCATGAGTTGACCGAGTTGAGTGCCAGCCTCGAATTTGGCAAATTGATCGCGTCGGGCCGGATAGAGGGCGTCAGGCCTTTCGATCTGCATGCTGAGGCAAAGCTTGCTGGCGTCTCCATACCGGTGCCGTCGCAAACGTCCGGAGTATCGCCCGAAACGTTGGAAGCGCGAATATCCGCCACCATTACCGGCAACCTGGAGTGGCTCGATGTCAGACTGGAAGGAAATGGCGCAGGTTTGATGGGGAAAGGCGAGGCACAACTGCAGCCTTACGCCCCTTTCATCGTCGCTGGGCTGCGGTTGTCGGTAAGCGGGTTCGACCCGCACGTCTTTTCACCCGCCGCCCCCAAAGCCAGTCTTTCATTGCAAGCGGATTTGCATGAAAACGATGCCGGGCAGCTAGAGGGTGACATGAGGGCCAAAAACAGTGCTGCCGCGGCTCTCGACCGAGGCGGCTTGCCTCTGCTCGAGATGCGGGCGCGTCCGATACTTTCGGCCGAATTGCTCCAGCTTGACGATTTAATGCTGGTTGCGCCCGGCGATGGCTCGATCTCCGGAAATTTGGCCTGGCAGCATAAACAGGGAACTGTTTCCGCCGATCTGCTGATCAATCGTGTCAACCCCGCCGCGCTGGATACGCGCCTCCGCACGGCGAACCTCAACGGGAAGGTGAGACTCAGCGGCGACGCAACAAGCCAGCAGGGCACCTTGTCACTCCACGACCGAGACAGGGCACTGCATATGGATGCCGATGTGTCGAGAGCAGATAACATGCTCGTCCTGGAAAAGATGCAGCTCAGACATGGCCGATCCCGGCTTGCAGGACACGCCAAGCTCGGGTTGACCGGACGGCGAGCGTTTGCTTTCGACGGAAGGCTTCAGCACTTCGATCTTTCCGCATTCGTGCAGACACCGCGAACCGATCTGAACGCGACGCTAAAACTGGCAGGCGAATTGGAGCCTGAGGCGGGGGACGGTGCGGCAGGCACAGTTCATTTCGCGATGGCGAACAGCCACGTTGCGGAACAACCCATGTCCGGCAATGGCCGAATAGAGTTTGCGGGCCTTGCTCGGGCTAAAGGAGAAGTGGAATTACGCATTGGTATCAATCAGCTTATTGCACGCGGCGGTTTTGGTAGCAAGGGCGACCAATTGCGGCTAGAGCTTGTCGCACCCGCGCTTGCGCAAATCGGATACGGATTCAGCGGGGCCCTTACTGCCGAGGCGATACTGGAGAGCAGTTCTGTCAATATGGGTAGCAGTAATTTTGAATGGCCGGATATGACCTTTAATGCCCAGGGAGATGGCCTCACGCTTCCGGGCGAACATCATCTTGGCAGCCTTGCCGCCGATGGTGCCCTGCATGGTGACACCGTTGCGTTGATGATAACAGCCGCTGACTATGGAACCAGGGCAAAAAAGCGCTTGCAGAGTCTGAAGCTTGAAGTGGAAGGCCAGAGATCGCGACATGAAGTGCGAGTTGCCGCACGTCTGGACGATAACCAGAATCTTACCCTGCGAGCGAGGGGAGAACTGAACAAGCCGGCTCGGCAATGGCATGATGCGCAGTGGCTCGGGGAGCTGTCTGAATTATCGGCAGCCGGTCGATTTCCCTTTCATCTAACGGATGCCGCTCCCTTGGAGATTAGCTCGCAACGCGTATCGCTTGGCACAACGAAGTTTGTCGTCGCCGGCGGCGAGATGCAGATCAGCTCAACCGAATGGACCCCTCAGAAGTGGAGTACCAGGGGCTATTTTACCGGCGTGGGATTGCGCCCCGGTATTGACACACCCGACGGTGAAGAGCCAGTTAATGAGGCGCTTCGTCTGGGTGGGAAATGGGATATCACAGCCGGCGCCCAATTGAAGGGTACCCTTAGCGTTGCACGCGAAAGCGGCGACTGGGTGCTGCCGGCGGACCCGCCGCTTCCCCTGGGTTTGGAGACGCTTCAGCTGGTTGCCCGTGCCGTGGACGGCAGGTTCACGGGAGAATTGAAAGCGCGAGGAAAGCGTCTGGGGGAGGCAAATGCCGGCATCTCCGTGCCCGTTACAAAATCAGCCGAGTCGGCCATGCATTGGACGGTGCTGCCTGATGCAGCCTTGGCAGGGAATGTATTCGTCAATATGGACGATATTTCCTGGGTTGGACCCGCCCTCGATACTTTCGATAACAACATCAGAAGTGGCGGCAGGCTCGCTTTGGAAGCGGATGTGATCGGAACTTTCAGCGCGCCACGCCTGAAAGGCCGGATACGCGGCGATGAGCTGACGATGGCTTTGCTGGAGCAGGGCGTGCGGCTCGAGCAGGGAAAGCTGGCGGCAAGTTTCGACCAGGAATCTCTGAATATGGATGTTCTGGAATTTATCGCTCCTCACTTACCGCGGCCCGATGACCCGCTGCTTAAGAACGTGTCGCTTGAGAAAGGTCCGGGCAGATTGCGGGCATCGGGCATCATGGACTTTACAGGTGAGCGCGGCAATCTGGAAATTACCGCCAGCCTTGTGCCCTTGGCGCAGCGGCCTGATCGCTGGATTATTGCCTCCGGGAACGGTCGCGCCAGTCTGGAAAACAACGTCCTCACTTTGAGGGGCAGCCTCCACGCAGATGCCGGTTTACTTGCCCAACCCACGGCCGGGCATCCACAACTGGCGGACGATGTCATCGTCGTTACCGGACGAGAAACAGCGGACCAGCAGCGACCCGAGCGTAGAGGACTGCGTATAGACACGGAGGCTGGTCTTGATCTCGGCGAGCAATTCCACATACGTGCCTCCGGCCTGGAGGGAAGACTGGCTGGCCAGTTGCGTTTGCGCGCCGAGCCTGGGCAGAAACTGCGCGCCACCGGCACGATCACCGCCCGCAATACCAATTTTGAGGCTTATGGCCAGCGTTTGGTCGTGGAGCGCGGGATCGTGAATTTTCAGGGCCCGATAGACGATCCTGCATTGAATGTGCTCGCTCTGCGCAAGGGGTTGCCGGTGGTGGCGGGCGTTGAAGTGACGGGCAGCGTGCGTCACCCCAAAGTGCGACTGGTATCCACGCCAGTTGTCTCGGATCTGGAGAAACTCTCGTGGATTGCACTGGGCCGCGCCCCGGGCGGGAAAGCCGACGCATCATTATTGCTCGCTGCAGCAGGTTCCATTCTGGGCGGGCAATCCGGCGGGGTCACGGACAAGATCAGTCAGGCGCTTGGCGTGGATGAGTTATCGATACGGCAGGCGGGGAGCGATGCATTGATGGGGCAGGTGGGTACTATCGGCAAACGGCTTTCGAAGCGAGCCTATCTGAGCTATGAGCAGGGAATGACGGCGGTGGTCGGCGTAACAAAACTGACCTATACCCTGACGCCTCACATCACGCTTGTAACGAGGGCTGGTTTTGATAATGCGATAGACCTGCTTTACACGTTACGTTTTGATTAAGGCTTGCGTCCCTCGCTCCATTAGCGAAACCTGTCTCATTTGCTATCGGTGGATTTCGATTGTGGCAAGGCATTGATAATGCCCGGATGTGCTTGACACTTTGCGCGGGTTTGCGCTACTTTCAAATCGACCGGGGCGGAAATTGCCCTTCTTCTCCCGAATCAATAGCTCATCGGTGGAAATATGGTAACAGCGGATCAGATTGTTAACACCGCGGTTGAACTCGGCGAACAGAAATCCTGGGAAGCCGTGCGACTGCACGACGTGGCGGCTGCGCTGGAGATTACCCTGGACGATGTGCACGCGCATTTTCGCGAAAAAGAGGACATCGTCGATGCCTGGTTTGAGCGCGCCGATAGAGCCATGCTCAAAATCACGCAAGCCCCCAACTTTTCCTACCTGACACCGCGTCAGCGCCTGCATAAGTTAATCATGACATGGCTTGGAGCACTTTATCCTTATCGCAAGACAACCAGGGAAATGATCTACGGCAAATTGGAACCGGGGCATATTCATGTCCAGGTTCCCGGATTGATGCGCATAAGCCGCACTGTCCAATGGATGCGCGAGGCCGCCGGCCGGGACGCGACTTACGTCCGGCGAGCGATGGAGGAAACGGCGCTCACCACGATTTATCTGGCCACTTTTTTTCGCTGGATGAACGATGACTCTTCCGGTGCGACCAGAACCAGCAGGTTTCTGGACGGATGCCTTCTTATGGCTGAGAACCTGGACCGCATGGCCCGGTTTACTCGACGTGGCTCGGGGGACAGAATGGACAGCGAAAAAATGCCGCAAAGTATCTGAGTTCTCCCCTCTCGGGCGGAATCAGTTATCGCGTCTCCGTTTCAGGCTGCATGGCGTACCATAATCCTCAACGAAATATCCTGATCACAGATGGCGATGAGGTGTTTGCGATGAGACTCGCGCACTTTCCAATCCAGTAGCCGAGTCTGTTAGCGCCAGGCCGAACGCAGAGATGCCGCAGAAGCACCGTCGGTCACGGCGAAGGCCTGCGGTATGGTAAAGAATTGCATTTACGCTCTGGTGGCCCTTGAAACTCCGGTGGCCATTGCTCATCTCATTTACAACAATTTCTGGGCCGGTCTCATGAAATATCCAACGTAGCAACGTGGATACGCTGACCCATGCTTTGAGCGGCGCATTGCTGGCGCGGGCAACTGCCCCGGTAGGTCATTACGCAGGCCAGTTGACGATACGTGCGCGCATGACGGTCGGGTTTGTAGCAGCCGCGTTTCCCGACTGCGACTTTGTGCTGCGCCTGTTTGATACGCTTACGTATGTAAGCCTGCACCGGGGCGTCACTCATTCAATCATCCTTTTGCCTGTTTGGGCATTGCTGGTGGCTTGGCTGCTTTCCGTCCTTACACATCGGCGCTATTCATGGCAGGCTATATTCGGTACGGCTGCCTTGGGTATTGCCATTCATATCGCGGGGGATGTTTTCACCGCTTACGGCACAATGCTGCTAATGCCTTTTTCCAGCCACCGTTTCGCAATTCCCTTCACGTTTATAATCGACCCATACTTCACCGGAATTATTGCGACGGGGCTGGCGGCTGTCATGATCAAGCCGCAAAAGAGACATGCGGCTGTCATCGCCTGCCTGGTACTGGGATGCTATGTAGGGTTTCAGGGCATTCTGCATTCCCGTGCTGTCACCATTGGCGAGACATACGCGGAGAATCACGGATTAATGGAAGCGGAAGTTCACGCTTTCCCTCAACCACTATCGCCTTTCAACTGGAAGATCATCGTCAGCCATGAAGGCAACTATGACATAGCGCTTGTCAATCTGTGGCGTACACAAAGCCGGCAGATACCTGATCCAGCTAGCGGATTGCTGGGTATGTGGGGAAGGATCGCCGCGGGCTATCGGCCTGTTTCAGCGGCTACATGGGTGCGCCGGAAACGGTTCGGCGAAACAAAATCCCAGAATGTCCTTGCCCGCGAAGCATGGGAGCAGGACATTTTTGCGCGATTCCGCGAATTCGCGGCATTTCCCGTTCTCGATCAAATCGAGTCTCGCGGGAGTCGTGTTTGCGTATCATTTTTTGACCTGCGCTTCTCCGTTCCTTCACTCCCCCCGTCTTTGGTATTCGGCCTGTGCCGCGATAGCGCCGTCGGACCCTGGCGGCTCGATGATAGTGGCATCTTCGGAAGAGACTGACGCAAAATTTCACGCGTACTCAAACCGGACCAGAAGTAGATAGCTCCCCCTCAGTATCTTTCATTATCTGGAAGATCTCCGATAAGTCCCATTTTGATCGCTCCGCATGGCCATTTGCTAATTTGGCCATATGCTCGCATGCCCTTTTGTGTGTTGCGATAGTGGGTGAGCTGAGCTCTTCCCAAAAACATTCACCAAAGTTGACATTGATCAAGGTTTCATTGCCTTGCGCGCACTACGATTCGATACCGGATAAGAAAATCCGATTATCTCTTTAATGTTTGATCGGACGTGTCGGGAGGTGTCGGGAGAGATCCATAAAAGGATTCGGAGTTTTGGTCTATTGGATCCAGATGCAGGTTCCATGGCGAGTCAGTAATCAAGCGGGGATGATATGAACAGAGCAGCAGCAAGCATAGTGGGGATGATGGCGATCGCATTGTATTCCGGAATGGGAATGGCGGCGGCGGATCCTTACCAGTTGAATTTGCCCGAGCCGCAGACGATCATAGCCAGGCAGATATATGATCAGCACACCATGCTTTTATGGATTTGCCTGGCGATCTTCATTGGTGTATTTGGCGTCATGTTTTATTCGGTACTCAAGCACCGCAAGTCTGTTGGTTACAAAGCGGCAAACTTCCATCACAGCACCACGGTCGAGATCATCTGGACCATCATCCCGTTCTTCATTCTGGTCGGGATGGCTTTTCCTGCCACCAAGACCATCATCGCCATGAAGGACACCTCCAGTCCTGACATTACCATCAAGACCACCGGGTACCAGTGGAAATGGGGGTATGACTACCTGACGGGAGAAGGGGAAGGGATCAGTTTCTTAAGCAACCTCGCCACACCCCGGGCGCAGATAGAGAATGCCTCGCCCAAGGAGGAGAACTACCTGCTGGAAGTGGACAACCCCGTAGTGGTGCCCATCGGCAAGAAGGTTCGCATCATCATCACCGCCAACGACGTCCTGCACGCCTGGTGGGTACCGGCATTGGGCGTCAAGCAGGACGCCATCCCCGGCTACATACGCGACGCCTGGTTCACGATCGACAAGCCCGGCACCTACCGTGGGCAGTGTGCGGAGCTATGCGGCAAGGACCACGGCTTCATGCCGATCGTGGTGGAAGCGGTGGAGCCTGAAAAATATACCCAATGGGTGGCGGAACAGAAGAGCAAATCGGCTGCGGCAGTAGTGGATGTCAGCAAGGAATTCACGATGGACGAGTTGAAGGCCGAAGGCGAGAAAGTGTATGCCGCCAACTGTGTTGCCTGCCATCAGGCCAATGGCAAGGGTATTCCCGGCACATTTGCCGCGCTGGACGGATCGAAGGTAGCCACGGGTCCGAAGGCCGGCCACATCGACATCGTCATGAACGGCAAGACTGGCACGGCAATGGCTGCATTCAAGCATCTGTCGGATGTACAAATCGCGGCGGTGGTCACCTACGAGCGCAATGCCTGGGGCAATACGGCAGGCGACGTAGTGCAGCCATCGGAAATCAACGAACTCAGAAAATAGCATCAAGGAGGAAAACCATGGCAGCACACTGGGTACGCCCGCCACCGTCATCCCGTCGGCTTGATGCGCTGGTTGATCATTACCAATCACAGACATTTCCGAAAACAGGGTCGAGGAGAATACCATGGCAGCAGTAGAGCACGATATTCCGCACACGCAAGAACATTATCCCACCGGCGTGATGCGCTGGCTAACCACCACCAACCACAAAGATATAGGCACGATGTATCTTTGGTTCAGCTTCCTCATGTTCCTGACGGGCGGGGTGATGGCGCTGACCATCCGCGCCGAGCTGTTCCAGCCGGGCTTGCAGATTGTCAATCCCGAGTTTTTCAATCAGCTGACCACGATGCATGGCCTGATAATGGTCTTCGGCGCCATCATGCCAGCCTTTGTCGGTTTTGCCAACTGGCAGATTCCGATGATGATCGGCGCTCCCGACATGGCCTTCGCCCGTATGAACAACTGGAGCTTCTGGCTGCTGCCGCCGGCGGCCCTGCTGCTGATCACTTCATTTTTCGTGCCGGGCGGTGCGGCGGCGGGCGGGTGGACATTCTATCCGCCGCTGTCGGTACAAATGGGCATAGGGATGGACATGATGATTTTTGCCATTCATATCCTTGGCGCGTCTTCCATCATGGGCGCGATCAACATCATCACGACCATTCTGAACATGCGCGCGCCGGGCATGACGCTGATGAAAATGCCAATGTTCGTCTGGACCTGGCTGATCACCGCCTACCTCCTGGTGCTGGTAATGCCGGTGCTGGCGGGCGTGGTCACCATGCTGCTGACCGACCGCAACTTCGGCACCAACTTCTTTAATGCGGCGGGCGGCGGTGACCCGGTGATGTTCCAGCATATTTTCTGGTTCTTCGGGCATCCGGAAGTCTACATCATGATTTTGCCCTCATTCGGCATTGTCTCCGAAGTCATCCCGACTTTTGCACGCAAGCCATTGTTCGGGTATTCGTCGATGGTTTACGCCACCGCCTCGATTGCCATCCTGTCATGCATCGTCTGGGCGCATCACATGTTCACCGCGGGCATGCCCGTAACCGGACAGTTGTTCTTCATGTATGGCACGATGCTGATCGCTGTGCCGACGGGAGTGAAAGTATTCAACTGGACCGCCACCATGTGGCGCGGCTCCATGACTTTCGAGACCCCCATGCTGTTCTCCATCGGCTTCATTTTCCTGTTCGTTATCGGCGGTTTCAGCGGCGTAGTGTGCGCAATCGTCCCGATAGACGTTCAAGTACAGGATACCTATTATGTGATTGCACACTTCCACTACGTGCTGGTATCAGGCTCGCTCTTCGCCATATTCGCAGGGGCTTACTACTGGCTGCCGAAATGGACCGGGCATATGTATGACGAGACACTGGGCAAGTGGCATTTCTGGCTATCCATGTTCTTCTTCAACCTCACCTTCTTTGTCCAGCACTTCCTGGGGTTGGCAGGCATGCCGCGCCGTATTCCCGATTATGCACTGCAGTTTGCGGATTTCAACATGATTTCCAGTATCGGCGCCTTCGGCTTCGGCTCCACCCAGTTACTATTTCTTTACATAGTACTGAAGTGCATCCGTGGCGGCGCGAAAGCACCGGCCAAAGCGTGGGAGGGTGGGAAGACGCTGGAGTGGACATTGCCATCACCGGCGCCTTATCACAGCTTCCACACATCCCCAGTCATAAAGTAACCAGAGATAGGAGCGGACCATGCCAGCAGATATGAACATGCCGAACGCGGATATACCGGACAGCGCAGAAATAGAGAGAAGGCTTGCGGCAATCAAAACCGCCCTGTTCCTGCTGGCTTTCTCTCAGGTCATCCCTATATCGTATTATTTGTGGCAAGCTTATTGTTGCTAACTGATTTACGAAAATTTATTTAATGACATCATGAGCGAGAGAAAGAGCATGAGCCAGGGGAGTCACTATTACGTTCCAGCGCCATCGACTTGGCCTATCACCGGGTCGATAGCGCTGTTATTCATGGGTTTCGGTGCGGCATTTTCGGTCAATAAGATGCCGCTGGGCTACGGGTTGCTGGCATTCGGTTTTGCCGTGCTCATTTACATGCTGTTCGGCTGGTTTGGCACCGTTGCCCGGGAAAGCGAAAGCGGCAAGTTCAACCAGCAGGTGGATAAATCCTTCCGCTGGGGGATGAGCTGGTTCATCTTTTCCGAAGTCATGTTTTTTGCCGCCTTCTTCGGTGCGCTCTATTATATGCGGATATATTCCGTTCCCGAGCTTGGCGACCTGGAGCATAAATCGCTATGGCCGAATTTCACTGGGGACTGGCCAACCGCCGGTCCCGGCGTCACCGAGAAGTTCATGCCCATGGGACCATGGGGTCTTCCGGCCATCAATACCGTCCTGCTGCTGACCTCGGGGGTGACGGTTACCTGGGCGCATTGGGCACTCAAGCTGAACAAGCGCGGACAGCTCAAATTGGGATTGTTTCTCACTTTCGCCCTGGGCTTTCTCTTTGTCGGCCTGCAGGCATATGAGTATGGCCATGCCTATTCCGAGCTCAATCTCAAACTATCGAGCGGCGCCTATGGCGCAACATTTTTCATGCTGACGGGTTTCCATGGCTTCCATGTGACGCTGGGTTCCATCATGCTGTTCGTCATCTATTGCCGTGTGCTGAAGGGACACTTCACCCCTGAGAATCACTTTGGCTTTGAGGGAGTAGCCTGGTACTGGCACTTCGTGGACGTGGTCTGGCTCGGACTGTTCATATTTGTTTATTGGTTGATATGATGCCGGGGGATTTTATGCTGATTATTCAGGTCTACCTCTACAGTGATACTGCACTGATACATAGATGATTCTGTCTCGCACAACGCAGTATGCCATTCAGGCGCTCATCTACATGGCGACACAACCTCCCGGCGTGGCGGTATTGAATCGCACCATGGCCGAATGTTTGAGGTCGCCGCCCACGTATCTTGCCAAGATCCTGCAGGAATTATGCAGGGGCAATCTGCTCTATTCTTTTCGTGGCAAGCAAGGCGGTTTCTGTTTGCGGGAAAGCGGCGATAAAATCAATCTGATGCAAATTGTCACAATTACGGAAGGCCCCGGGTTTACCGAAGACTGTGTGCTGGGACTCAAGGTTTGCAGCGACAAAACCGCTTGCCCGATGCATGCGAGATGGTGGCCGATCAAGCAGGAAATCGTGAAACTGCTGCAGGGCCAGACCCTGGAAATGCTTGCTGCGAAGGTGGCGAGCGGAAGGTATCAACTGACCGATTTTCCAGGAGCAATTCTCCCTGGTGAGGTTCCAGGCGACTTGTAATTGCCTGGATAGTTTGTATTTCTATTACCTGCAGGTCCTGATATGTTAAAAAATGCCCCTGAAAAGATATCCTCAACCGCGGAATCGGCCAATGTGCCAATTGATTGCAAAAATTGCGGCGCCTATCAGTTATGTATGTCCCTTTGGCTGAAAACCGGCGATTCATCACTGCTTGAGCGCGTCGTCAAGAAAAAGCAGGTGTTCAAACGCGGGGAAGTCCTGTACCGCATGGGGCAACTCGTGGAGCACATGTATGTCATTCGGGGCGGGTCGGTCAAGACCAGTGTCAGCACCGAAGACGGGCAGGTACAGGTAATAGGTTTTCACGTGGAGGGAGAACTGCTGGGGCTGAATGCTATCGAGAGCAGGGAATATCACTGCGAGGCTCGGGCAATGGGCGTCACCTCGGTTTGCGAAGTGTCGATTGATCGTTTTGAAGAATTGGCCAAAAAAGATCCCTCCATTCAATATGAAGTTCTCAAGATCATGAGTGCGGAAATCCGGCACAGCCATGAATTGCTGACGCTGCTCGGTAAGCACAATGCCGAGGAGCGCCTGGCCATCTTTTTGCTCCGTCTATCGCGACAGTTTGCGAAGCGTCATTGTTCATCGACGGAATTCAACCTGAGCATGTCCCGCAGTGATATAGGCAACCATCTGGGAATCGCGGAGGAAACTGTGTGCCGCGTGTTTGCGCGCTTTCAGGATGACGGAATCATCAGCAGCGCATACCGGCATATCAAGCTCAACGATATAACGCGCTTACAGCAGATCGCCAATCATCGGCCCAGCTACAATCGTCCGGCCCTCTCCCGCTGAGGCGCCGATCCATTTAATTCCCGTCAATTCGGAAATCGCTGAGCCTTTCTGCTGGCGGCGCAAGCGTGGTCCTATGGCAAGGGCCTCTTAACTTCATTGATAATGTGCTCTTCGAAAGTCGGATAATCTTCACCAGCTTCAATATCGTTCCCACGGAAGACTCGTTCCGGTTTCAGACGCATCAAATGCAAATTTCTTCTTATCCGATGGAATCAGACTCGTCAAATCCCTGCTGCAACGCTACAGGAAGCTGATCTTCGTCAGGATATTTTTTCCGCCCGTGGCTATACATCGATTATCGGATATGAAAATTTGCCTGTCTTCAATTTCTGAAACCGCAGTTGCACCATCGTAATGCGATTCGTATAAGCTGTAGACATGATTCTGCCCGAATTTTGCGATTTCTGCTGCTAGCTAGCAGCAGTCGACCGCGTCGAGACTGGGGATGGGCTCGATCGGTCGTGGTGAGGGTATGACAGCGCTCGATTCCCGGACATGTTTGGCGCTGGTACCGATTATAGAATTTGGAAAGACTTCTTTGTCGGCGTTGATGCCCGTTGTCACCTGACCAGTGGTAGAACGATGGCATAAAAATCAACTGCGTGAGTGATGCTGCAGGCGGGTTCGACACGGCATTGGTCAACTACCTGTATCGAATTTCGACACAAAGAAAGTCTACTTTGACAGCAACGTCAAGAATGACGCCGGCGAGAAGGCAAGCGATGTGAATCTTGATCTGATACTCTTCGGTGTCGATCCTGGATGGAGGTTCAAGTCTGTCTGGTATTTTTATTCGACAGGAGTTTTTCGTTACGCATCATTTATTTTTAACAAAAGGGGAACCCATGAAAAAAACGCTTATTGCCATTGCCACGTTGTTAACTTTTACTGGCACTGCTTACTCGGCCGTCAATATCAATACGGCTACCCAGGCCGAGCTTCAGACTGTCAAAGGCATCACCGCCGCCAATGCGAAGGCGATCATCGATTATCGTTCAAAGGCGGGCTCATTCAGGGCGACGGATGATATCGCAAACGTTGAAGGCATTAATAGCCACACTATGGATATGCAACAACTCCGCGAGGATATTACAGTTACCGGCCCCACTGTTCTGAAAATGAAGGATAAGGCTGCAGTCAAGTAAAGTGGAGATAGCGGTTGCCGAGAACGATACGAGATGAAGGCTGTCATAAATGCGCAGGACACGCAGACGTTGAGTATGAAGTATTTTCCCGGGAATATACGAAACCCCGGCGAGTTCGGGGTTTCGTTTTTTAATCGAATCCCAATAGTTTTTTTTAAAGGCGGCACGTGTTATTTTACCCGAAAGATCACCATCGGTTATATGCAGGCGGGCTCCTGAGCAACCTGTTATAATGCCGCCCTTTTGTCCTTTCGACTGAGGTTTTTTCCATGCTTCGTTCCATCCGCAACATCGCTATTATCGCCCACGTCGATCACGGCAAGACCACTCTGGTGGATAAGCTGCTGCATCAGGCAGGCTCTTTTGCCGCGCACCAGCACATTGCCGATCGAGTAATGGATTCCAGCGATATCGAGCGCGAACGCGGTATCACCATCCTCGCCAAGAATTGCGCGGTGGATTATGAAGGGGTGCATATCAATATCGTCGACACACCTGGCCACGCCGACTTCGGCGGTGAGGTGGAGCGCGTGCTGTCGATGGTGGATGGCGTCCTGCTGCTGGTCGATGCAGTAGAAGGTCCGATGCCGCAGACCCGTTTTGTTACCAAAAAAGCGCTGGCGTTGGGACTGCGGCCTATTGTCGTCGTCAACAAGGTTGACCGGCCCGGCGCGCGTCCTGATTGGGTAGTGAATCATACCTTCGATTTGTTCGATAAGTTGGGGGCAAACGAAGAGCAGCTGGATTTTCCGGTGATATATGCCTCGGCGCTCAACGGTTATGCCATGACGGACCTGAAACAAACCAGTACCGATATGCGCCCGTTATTTGACACCATACTCAAGCATGTCCATGCGCCCGGGGGCGATGCCGAGAAACCGCTGCAACTGCAGATCAGCGCGCTGGATTATTCCAGTTTCGTCGGGCGCATCGGCATTGGCCGCATCAGCCGGGGCCGGCTCAAGCCCGGCCAGGACGTAATGGTGATGGCTGGAGCGAGCGTACCGAAGAAGGCCAGGGTCAACCAGGTTCTCGGTTTTCGCGGCATCGAGCGAGTGCAGCTCGACGAGGCGCTGGCAGGAGATATTGTCCTGATCAATGGTATTGAAGAGCTCTGTATCGGCGCGACACTGACCGATATCAATCAGCCCGAGGCCTTGCCGATGCCTGCTGTGGACGAACCCACGCTGACGATGAATTTTCAGGTGAATACATCGCCCTTTGCCGGTAAGGAAGGAAAATTTGTAACCAGTCGGCAATTGCGCGAGCGCCTCGAGAAAGAGTTGCTGACCAATGTTGCGATGAAACTGGAGGAAACGAACGATACAGACTCGTTTCTGGTGTCGGGGCGGGGCGAATTGCATCTCACCATTTTGCTTGAGAGTATGCGGCGCGAAGGCTATGAGCTTGCAGTGTCGCGTCCGCATGTGGTGATCCGCGAAATTGACGGCGTCAAATGCGAGCCGTTTGAAATGCTCACCGTGGATGTAGAGGAGACCCATCAAGGGGCTGTAATGGAGGCGTTGGGTGCACGCCGGGGTGATTTGCAGGACATGGTATCGGATGAACGCGGGCGGGTCAGGCTGGACTATCGCATTCCCGCGCGGGGCTTGATCGGTTTCCAGTCCGAATTCATGACGATGACACGCGGAACGGGCCTGATGAGCCACGTATTCGATGAATACGCTCCGATGCGGCCGGAAATTGCTGCGCGCCGGAACGGCGTACTGATTTCAGCGGAGCAGGGCGAAGCGGTGGCGTACGCGCTCTGGAAATTGCAGGAACGCGGACGCATGTTTGTCAGTCCGGGCGAACGTTTGTATGAAGGAATGGTGATCGGCATACACAGCCGGGACAATGATCTGGTGGTCAACCCCATCAAGGGCAAGCAGCTCACCAATATACGTGCATCGGGGACCGACGAAGCAGTGACCCTGACGCCGCCGATTCAGCTCACGCTGGAATCCGCGATCGAATTCATCGCCGATGATGAGCTGGTGGAAATTACGCCAAAAACCATTCGTATTCGCAAGCGTTTGCTGCAGGAACACGAACGCAAGAGAGCTTCCCGCGCTGCTGCGTAAGAAAATTCAAATGAATCAGAGCCGGGCGGATAAGCTTGTCAGTATGTTCCGCCCATTTTATCCGCATGCGATCGGCAGCATGGCGGTCAGTGCGTCTATACTTCTCCATTAGCCGAATGGTATTCGTATGGAGAGGTCATGTCCGCCATGAATGAAAAAATTCTCTGGTATGTTGCCGACCCCATGTGCTCGTGGTGCTGGGGCTTTACGCCGGTGATCGAGAGAATCCGGAATGAATATGGCGGCCACCTGAAAGTGGAGTTATTGCTGGGTGGCTTGCGGCCGGGTACGAACGAGCCAATGCCTTCCGCACAGCGCGAAGAGATACTCCATCACTGGCATACCGTGCATCGCGTGACGGGGCAATCGTTCAAGTTCGAAGGCGCGATGCCGGAAGGATTTGTCTACGATACCGAACCCGCCAGCCGTGGAGTGGTCGCCGTTTCCCTCATCAACCCTGAAGCGGTTTTCCCGTTTTTCAAGGCAGTGCAATCCGCATTTTATGTCGAGCAGCAGAATGTCACTAGCCCCGTTGTTCTGGCAAAGCTTGCAAGCAGCGTAGGATTGGACGCGGAGCAGTTCCTCCCGACACTCGAGTCTGATACGGCAAAAAGACAGACGCTTGCTCATTTTCAAAAGGCGCGCCAGTGGGGCGTGCACGGCTTCCCCACTGTGATAGGGCAGAATGGAGTGGATCGCAGCCTGCTTTCCGCAGGCTACTGTTCGTTTGAGGAATTGCGTACCAAGCTTGATGAAGGGTTGATGAAATAGCTTGATATCCGGCAGCAGTTTCATGTTTTTTTATGGATGAGCCCATGCATACAACATTTCTGAAGTTTTTTGCTTTGACTATTGCATTATCCATGTTTTCCATCTCCATGCCTGTCTCCGCCGAAAAGGGGGGAGGCAATCATAAAGCTGATCAGCATAGTCATCACAAAGGAAAAAAAGGGAATAAAGACAGGAATTATAGGGAACACCGGAGTACCAACAGGTATATCCCTCATAACTTTGATGATCGTCAACGCACGATCGTTCAAGATTATTACGCGCCCAGGCTTCGGAGCGGCCATTGTCCGCCCGGGCTGGCAAAAAAATACAATGGCTGTACGCCCCCAGGGCAAGCGAAGAAATGGAGAATGGGTTACCCCTTGCCCCGGGATATAATCTTTTATGATCTGCCGCCTCATTTGATGGGGCGGCTGGGCGGACCCGGTCCCGGCTACCGTTATGTTCGGGTTGCCGCCGACATTCTTCTGATTGCGGTCGGGACCGGTATGGTTATCGATGCCATTGAAGATTTAAACTCGATGTAAAACTGGGAGCGGCAAGGGAACGCGTTTACCGCTGCTGTTTTTGATCAGGAATTTTCATTCGGTCAATGACCATTTGTAAATCGCCGTCGAGTGGAAGGGGCTGACCTCTCCATGTGTTTGGAATAGCTAAACGTATTGGGTCGATAAAACTTACATTAAATCTCATAAATAAAGGTGAATCCTTAATAATCAATAATCTATAGTTAGGCATGATATTTGCTTATTATTAAAATGCTCAAGCGAGCATTTTATTCCATGGAGGGAGCATGAAAGTTACCCCAACGGCAACTCGAAATAAATTTGTCACGAGCGCACTGATAGGCCTGGGAATGGCTTTGCCTTTGTCCGCCTCTGCTCTGACGATCGACATAAATACCTATGTAACGGGTAGCCCGTCTTCTGGAACCGAAGCGACGGTCGCTACCCTGATACTGGGCCAGAACGGGGCTAATGTTGACTTTAGACTCAATAATATGGTGAATAATCTTGCCGGAAATATCGGAGACGATGCCTATATCTCGCAATTCTTTTTTTCCTACAGCGGTTCCCCTGTTCTCACCAGCGCTTCATTCCTGAATTTTGGAGGAACGCAGCTGATAAATGCTGATGATTTTGGCATAGATCCGTCCGGAAAGAATGCGGGCTACGACTTTTATCTGGACCTGGATTACCCCACCTCCTTCGCGGATAGATTCGTTGATGGCGAATTCACCACGTGGACAATCAGCAATGTCTCACTAGACGATTTCCTTGTCTCTGTACCGGGTAAAGGCCCCGCTTCGCTGGCCATGGTACACATCCAGCAAGTGGGCGCCGGGGAAGGCGGAGACGATTCTCTGAAGTATGTCGGGAGCGTAGGCACTCCACCCGTGGATGTTCCACAAAACCCGATCCCGGAACCTGGGTCGCTCGCGCTCATTAGTCTGGGATTGCTCGGCTTGGGCGCCATGCGTAAACGCAAAAAGTAGGCGAATCAATGAGATAAAACGGCCTGTCCGGGGACAGCTCGCTCAGCCATCTTGTTGAATGATTGGTTTTGAGCAGACTGTTAAGAGCGATTCTGGCAGGCCGTAACTGGAACGGTACTCGAGTATTACAGGCCTGTTCCACTGGACCAGCCGAAGCGCTCCAGTAGCTCCTGAATTGTATCGCTTGCGATGAGAAACGCGATGAGGTATGACGTTAAACTTAACAGGACGACCGTACCAATAGATTGCCATGGACTGAGGGTGGAGTAATGGCGCCACTGCGATAGAAATCCGGTATCCTTCGGTTCGTTGGTCTGATACCGTTCGAATTCCGCAAAAATCTTGCGCCGGGTACGGCTTAGTGCGTCTTTGACTCCTGCCCGATATGTGTCGTCGATAAGGTCGAGCCGTTTAGCCTCCATTACAAAAGACGATTCGTATGACAGCGCCTTCCTTGCCACCTCCTTGTAGAAATCCTGCATGCGTTCCAGGTATCGTTCATCTGCAAACATGGCGTCAACCATTGCCTTGAGGGTAGAGACAGCTTCCTTACTCAAGGCATTAGACTGGACAGCAGATTTCGGCTTCAGAACCTGGCCTATCTCCTGGGTAAAGTCATGTTCCTTCCTGGCAATAAGCTTGAGCCAAATTGCCTCGGCCGCCTGGGGGGATGGCGCGTGGAATTTCGCGTCGTCATAGTGTGTGGGATCGAACAATCTGTCGAGTTCCAGTTTTGCCGCACTTTCACAGTCAGCATCAATGGCTTCGAACCTGGTTTTGAGAGTGTCGTTTGTCGTCATGCCTGAAGCAACCTTGTATCCGGATGGGTTGAACTCGATGGAGCCCGTAGTTTAACGCGATTGCAAAATGCGTGCTCTGCTTGAGGATGCGTATTACGAGGAATGATAGCGCGCATGATATCGGCCATCAACAAAACCGAAGCGCATGGAATGCAGGCAACTCGCTCAATCGGAAGCGCAATATTGTAAAGCCCAAAAGATATGTCGCGGCAGGTGCCGGAGACGGAAGTGGATACTTTCTGTACGCTTCACTGTTCCCAACAAAAAGGGAGCCGAAGCTCCCTTTTTGAGAGATGGCAAAACAATGAACTATGGGTAAGTCTGATCTCTAGGCTTGTCCTGATAGGAGCTGCCCGCGGGTTTACCGTTGGAATCTGTGCTTAGCTTCCAGTCGGGATGGTAGTGCGTTTCCTTATCCCAATCTTTCCAGATAAAATCGGGGTAAATTATCGGCTTGGTGGGAATGACAAACGTCACCAGGTCTACAGCTCCGGTTAATGTGCGCCCAATCCCGTGTACAATTCCGGTAAACAATCCAACCGGAATTCCATAAGCAAGGCCTTTCTGGTTAGTATTGAGGATAATGTTTTTTGGGATTTCCCCTATCCCTGTTACCGTGTTCGCTACGCCATGCGCCAGTTTGTCGCCCACTCCCTCCGCATAACTATGAGCCATTGCCCCTTGAGGCGAAAAGAATAATAGTGCAGACAGTATCAGTAATGGTTTCAACATGTTTTTCATAGATACCTCCCTATAGTAGATTAAATAAATTAAATCCAACTTAATACTAGCATACCATTGAGATATTTGGGCGGCATCTCGAAAATTGATGCTCGCCGGGAGCGTTTTACTTACCTGGTGGTTCCGCGAGGAATGAGCAGTCGAAGAGAGAGCATAAAATACCGTTGGAGCGCCCGAGGGTACATGCTCGCCACATAAAAAAGAAATACTGGAATTTGTTTGGAAATCGTTGGTCTCGATATTCAGCGTCACATTCTGCACACCACACAGCGCCATTCACAGCCGCGCAGCCATGAATTATGCTACCCTTCGGCATGTTGTCCAGTCCGCCATTTGACCTGCTGTAATCAAGAAACAAGCGCATGATGATGCGCAGAAAAATAACGGTCACGTGAACTCCTTAATCAATTTGCCCGACCCAACCAGTTTCCTGTCTTTGCGTTCTCTCTCCTCAACGTCGTCCGGCTCGCCTAACGCGGCTATAACCAGCACTGTACAATTCTCGGTGGTGGTTCCAACGCTTAACGAAGCAGACAATATCGATCCCTTATTGACTCGTCTGTCTGCGCTTGACCTGCCAGCGTCGAGTTTTGAGGTCATTTTTGTTGATGATGGCTCAAGCGATGGAACGCCCGACAGGGTCCGAGCCTGGGCGAAGCTGGTGGATGCACCGCTGCATGTGCAGCTGCTTGAACGCCGTGAAAAGCCGGATCTCACACGCTCGATTCTGGCTGGGGTTGCGCTCGCGCGTGGCGACGTCATCGTCGTGATGGATGCGGACCTGAGCCACCCGCCTGAGCGGCTGCCCGCCCTCATTGCCCCCGTGCTGGATGGAAGCCACGATGTGGCTGTCGGCAGTCGCTACGTGCCGGGTGGGAGCACCGTGGGATGGCCGCTGCATCGTCAGTGGTTATCGCGACTCGGCGGCTGGCTTGCCCGACCCCTCTGTGATGTAAACGATGCAACCTCGGGATTTTTTGCATTCCGCCGGGAACTGGCCACCGCCGTTGCCGAGCGCGCCCGCGGATACAAGATTCTGCTCGAACTGCTAATGGCAGGTCACGGCAAGCTCAGGGTGACCGAAGTGCCTATCTGCTTTCATGATCGAACCCGCGGCACATCGAAGCTGTCCTTTCTACACCAGTGGACTTATCTGCAGCGCTTGATGACACTCGCCGGCGGCACGGTTTCCGTCGGTACCGCCAGCCGATTTGCAGCTGTCGGTTTGTTCGGCGTGGTCGTCGATGCGCTGCTGTTTCAATGGCTCATGAGCAGCGGCGCCGGACTTGCGCTGGCGCATATCATGAGCTTCTTCGCGGCTGCGGCGCTGAATTATTCGCTCAATTCGAAATGGTCGTTCCGCCGCCACCATGAAGGGTATTTGCGGTGGGATCAGTTCGGCCGCTTTCTAACGGTGGGCGTGTTTGCATTGTTGATGCGCGGCGGCGTACTGGCCCTGCTGGTCTATGGATGGAATGTGCCGTCGTTCCTGGCCATTTTCCCCGCGATCGCCGCGACGGCGGCAATCAACTACTTCGGCTCCGCCTTCTATGTATTTCCTGTCAGGCTGAATCCTCCCTCGCTGGATATACGCTGGCGCGTAGCCTCATTCGGTATCGTCATGTTTGCCGTGCTGCTGCGTCTGGTCTATCTCGGCGTGGCGCAACTGATTCCCGATGAAGCTTACTACTGGAACTATGCTCAGCACATGGATCTTAGTTTTTTCGACCATCCGCCAATGGTCGCATGGCTGATATGGCTCGGTACTTCAATTTTTGGCGATAACGAGTTCGGGGTTCGGATCGGCGCATTTATCTGCGGCCTGGTAACGATGGGCTATTCATACGCGCTGGCGCGCAACCTGTACGATAAATCGACGGGCATTCGCGCGGTGCTATTGCTGGCCGTGCTGCCGTTTGGCTTTGTTACGGCAACATTAATGACAGCCGACGCGCCATTGATGGCGGCCTGGGCCGCAACGCTCTATTATATGGAAAGGGCGTTGCTGGCAGGCTACAGCCGTTCAGTGTGGTTGGGTATGGGCATCGCTTTCGGCCTGGGTCTACTGTCGAAATACACGCTGGGCCTGCTCGGTCTTGCGGCGCTGTTGTTTGTCATCCTCGATCCCATTGCACGACCGTGGCTGCGTCGCCCTCATCCGTATCTTGCGGCGGCGCTTGCACTGCTGCTATTTTCGCCCGTGATCATCTGGAATATCCAGCACGACTGGGCCTCGATTCTGTTCCAATCGGAGCGGGCAACCGGAATAGGCAATAAATTTTCGTTGCATTGGCTGTTTCTCCACATGCTGCTGGTGTTGACTCCCGCTGGCTTGATGGCTGCCATACTGGCGTTGTTGCCTGAGCGGGACCATGATTCCCGCCCGCTTGCGAACAGGCGACGCCTGTTCGTGAGGGTTTTCACCGGTGTGCCATTGGCCGTGTTCTTCGGGCTCAGCCTCTTTGGCGCACCTAAATTTCACTGGACCGGACCGGTCTGGCTTGCACTGCTGCCAACGATGGCGTGGATGATGGGCCAAACCGGCGATTTGCGCAGCATTGCAATTCGCCTGAGAACGGCCTGGAAACCCACCATAGCGGTTTGCCTGTTTTTCTACGCATTCGCGATGCATTATGTGGTGCTTGGCATCCCCGGCATTCCATACGCGGGTTTTACCGAGCACTATTTCTGGCGCGAGGCAACGCATGAAGTCGAGCAGATTGCAGCGAAGGTTCAACACGAGACCGGACAAAAGCCAATTGTCGTAGGCATGAGCAAGTGGTCGGTTGCCAGCGCGCTATCCTTCTACAACGATAAAGCGCAGCCGATGGACATACGCTCGCGCAATATGTTCAGCCAGAATGCCGCCATGTACAATTTCTGGTATCCGACAGAGCCGCCGACAAGCCGGCCGATCATTCTTGTGGGCATGAGGCCCTGGCAGATCGAGCGTGATATAGAGGGCAATGACAATATTACCCCAGTGCTCATCCAGCCTGGCGCGGTTCAGGAGGTGGCGATCGAGCGGGACGGCAAACCGCTGCGTCGCGTGTACTATCGGGTGGCGCAGGGATACCTCGGCTCTCGCGCGCAGCAGGATTAACGTTAGAATCCTCTGAATAACGACGGTTGGTTGGCAACGCGATCGAGGTTTATCTGGAGATTCCCGTGGCCGCCGGACTCGACAGTTTCGTAATCCTTTATTCTCGCGAAGTTGCTGTTGTTGCATGTTTTCATATCGCTGCATGAACGAAAACGGGGATAGCGGGATATTGGGTTCCCGCGCGTCGCGCGGGAGTGGCGCTAATGAGGGAATGAAATGCTGAAGATATTGATCGCGAACATCCTTGCAGTAAGCCTGGCAGTAATTTCCCCGATTGGTGTTGCCGCCTCCGGAAGCGGCAAAGGTGAGATAGTCACAACGGCCTCGGAGCAGCAGGAGGTCGCCGTTACGATCTACAATGATAACCTCGCATTGGTGAAAGACTCACGCAGAGTCGGACTGGGAGCCGGTTTCAATAAACTGGCGTGGCGTGAGGTCTCCGCTCAGATGCAGCCCGAAACAGCACAATTGCGCAATCTGACCCATGCGGATGGGTTCCGTTTGCAGGAGCAGAACTTTGATTTCGACCTCTTGACCCCCCAGACATTGCTGGATAAATATCTTGGCAAGGAAGTGATGGTCATTCGCGTGAATCCCGCGACGGGCAAGGAAACCACGGAAGCGGCCACAGTGCTTGCCACAAATAATGGCGCCATACTCAAATATGCTGATCGGATCGAGAGCGGCATACCGGGCGAGGGCCGCCTGGCATTTCGTGGTGTACCCGAAAATTTGCGCGACAAGCCGACCCTTGTTGTCTCGCTCATTACGCCCGTGTCGGGCGAACAGAATCTCGAACTTTCCTATTTGACCACGGGGCTGTCGTGGCGCGCCGATTACGTTGCGGAACTGAATGAGCACGACGACCACCTCGATTTGAATGGCTGGGTTACATTGACTAACCAGAGTGGAGCAACCTATCCGGACGCAAGGCTGCAACTGGTTGCCGGGGATTTGAACAGAGTGCGTCAGCAGCAGCCTGTATCGCGCAAGGTGATGGGTATGTCACAAATGGCCGAAGCGATGGACATGAAGCAGGAAGTCCTGTTCGAATACCATCTTTATACGCTGCAGCGCCCTGCGTCATTGGCAGAGAATCAAACCAAGCAGGTAGCGCTGATGTCAGCCACCAATGTGCCAGTCAGGAAGGAATTTTTGCTGATCGGTGCGGATTATTATTACTCGGGCCGGTACGACGACATAGGCCGGAAGCTGAAAGTGGCAGTATTTGTCGAATTCATGAATAAGGGTGCCGGCCTGGGCATTCCGCTACCCAAGGGAATAACCCGGGTTTACAAGAAGGACGGGATGGGTAATGCTCAATTTGTGGGGGAAGATCAGATTGATCACACTCCCGCGAATGAAGCCGTTCGTCTGAAACTGGGGAATGCGTTCGATGTGACCGCTGAGAAAAAGCAGACGGATTTTAAAAGCTTGGACGGTGAAAAGCGCTACAGCAGCATCTACGAAACCGCCCATCAGATCGTATTGAAGAATGCAAAGAAACAACCGGTCGTAGTGACGGTGCGGGAACCAGTGCCGGGTGACTGGACGATGGTATCAGAGTCGCAACCTCATACCAAAGTTGCGTCCGGGGTGGCGGAATGGCAAGTCTCGATCCCCGCCGACGGGAAGACCACGTTGAGTTATCGCGTACGCGTCAAATATAAGGACAGGAACTAGCAGCCTGTCGATTCTTCAAGTCCGACAGGCCGCCAGGGAGGCACGAATCGAGTTTCAGTCACCGAACCGATATGAGGCCATGACGGTGTTCCATACAGTATCTATAAACATCCGGCGGCCTCTATCTTCTCCTGCCGCGCCCGCCACTACCATGAGGGGGATCAGGTGATCTTCCCGGGGGTGGGCCAAACGGGCTGCAGGCGCTTTTTCCCAGTTTTGCAGCCGCTCATTTCGAACCTGCACGTCAGCTTCTGAAATGGTTTCATTGAGCCACGCTTCAAACTGCTCGGAAACCGGTTTCGCTTGATCGCCTCCAAAGCCACGCATATTGTGATACGAGAGGCCGCTGCCCATAATCAACACGCCCTCGTCACGCAGTGGCAACAGCACTTGCCCAAGACGTATGTGCTCTAGCGGGTCATAGTTTGATTTCATCGAAAGCGTAACCACGGGAATATCAGCGTCCGGATACATCAGTACCAGCGGTGTAAAGGTCCCATGATCGAAACCTCGCGTGGGATCTTCTTTGCAATTGATCCCGGATTGGCTGAGGAGGGCGCGTATCCGGCCTGCCAAGGCAGGAGAACCGGGCGCCGGATAGCTGATATGGTAGGTATGCTCCGGGAAACCGGAATAGTCGTATACCATCGGCGGATGCTCGGAAGTAGCCACCGTGAACTGGGGCTCTTCCCAGTGGCCCGAAACCACCAGAATTGCGTCAGGTTTGAAGGGTAGCGTTTCAGGAATTCTGCTGAACTCGACGGCTGTTTTCGCAAACAGTTTTTTCATTTCCTGGATATACGGCCACGGCCCGCCCCCATGCGATATGAATAACGCGGGCAATCTGGATTTGCTCATGCTGATCTTTATGAAATTTGCCGTTGGAAGGCGAAAAGCCCTCGCGCCTGGCGAGGCGCGCACTTTGGTTATTCCGAATTGGAATAACTGGAATTAAAATCGAAGCCCGAAATGGAGCCCGAAGACTCCGTTCGGTTGTTGCTATTATTCGGCGGCGGTTACGTTAATTTTCTTGGGCTGGACAGCTTCGCGCTTGGGAATGACGATTTCCAATACGCCATGATTCGATTTTGCCGATATCGCGTCGGGATTGGCAGTGTCCGGCAAGCTGAAACGCCTGTGGAAAGAACCATAGGTACGTTCCACCCGCTTATAGCCTTCTTTCTCTGTTTTTGCTTCGGTTCTCTTTTCACCCTTGATGGTCAGTACTCCGTCTTCCATCGTGATGTCAATTTCTTCAGGTTTAACGCCTGGGAGATCAGCCTCAATAAGGAATTTATCAGGTTCTTCCTTGATATCGACCGCCGGTGCCCATTCTGCGGTAGCGGCTGATCCCTCGCCGTTCCCGCCCTCGCGTGCACGGTCCAGTTCCCTATGTAATTGATGTAATAAACTCCACGGTTCGTAACGAGCAATAGCCATAATACCTCCATATGATTTTAAGGTTGACCTGCCAATGCTGAGGTATTCAAATCAGCACTCTGTAATCAATATAGGTTCATTTGCCTATTTTTCAACCGTGATTCTTATTCTTTTCGGAATGCGTATCGGCGAGAGAATCTAATAGAGTTGTAAAACAGGAGAAATGGCGGACTTGATCCACCGGGACCGGATTGGAAAACAGATGGGGAAGGAAAGAGTAGCGGAGCCTCTGCTTTATCTATGCCAGCGGCAACTCGCCGCTACGGATTCCGATAGTTGCAATGTTCTCCACAGCTTTGACATAACTGGCCGTTTCATGGAGTTTTATGATTGAATCGGGGTTTGGTCGTCCGCGCATGCGCGCAAGACGGATAACGCTGATGGCGGGGATATCCCATCGTAATTCCGCCAGCAATTTATCCGCACCAGTCGGATTGTTGCATACCAGCACCATGTCGCAACCTGCATTTAACGCATTTTCCGCCCTCTGCAACATGCTGCCGGCAACTGCGGCGCCTTCCATACTCAAGTCGTCGCTGAAAATGCAGCCCTCGAATCCGAGTTCGCGGCGCAGAATCCTTTTCAGCCAGACTTCGGAAAAACCCGCGGGATGCGTATCGACTCTGGGATAAATGACATGGGCTGGCATAATGCCCGTGAGCCCGAAATCGATAATTTTGCGAAATGAAATCAAGTCGTTCATTTCGATTTCTGCATAAGGTCGTTCGTCTACAGGCATTTCAAAATGGGAGTCGGCCTGGATATAGCCATGTCCTGGGAAGTGTTTTCCCACTGCCGCCATCCCCGCTGATTTCAGGCCGGAGATAAGGCTGCGAGCCAGATCGATAATAGCTTGCGGACTACCATGAAAAGCCCGATCGCCGATGACACAGCTCTGCCCGTAATCCATGTCCAATACCGGCGTAAAACTGAAATCCACGCCTGCGGCCCGTAGTTCCGACGCGAGCACATAACCCATCTGCTGCGCCAGGTGGCGAGCCTGGCCGGGGTGCTCATCCCAGATCCTGCCCAGTTCGCGCATGGGAGCCAGCCTTGTAAACTCTTCCCGGAAACGCTGCACTCTTCCACCTTCATGATCGACCGCAATCAATAGCGGCGGTGCTCGGAGCCCGTGAATCTCGGTGGTCAGCTCCGTAAGTTGCCTGAGTGACGAGTAATTGCGGGTGAACAGAATCACCCCTCCCACTAGCGGGTGCCGGAGTTTTTTCCTATCACCGGCAGTAAGTTGCGTGCCTTGGATGTCGAGCATGATGGGCCCGAGCGACATTAATTCACCTCCATAAATTTGAAGTTCCGGATAACCTCATTTGCCGACTGCGGGGAGAAAGGTAACGACGGGATTCCACTGAGACGGATGCCGGCAAAGAAGTTTTAACTCGCCGTATATATGCATATGTTTACGCACAGGAAACAAATTCTTGGGGACGCACCACATCTATATCCAGAGAAAATTTTTATGGTGCTCGCTATTTTTCCAGAATCACAAAAGCACAAGCAAGATTCAGCTCATCGCTGATGGAAAGATGATGGCCTGTAATACCTTCGTTTATGACAAGCGCACTCAATGCGGGGTGAAATGTAAAGTATGGTTTGCCCAGATGATCATGTGTTATTCCAATGTGGTTCAGGCTTACCGGATAACGCATACCCGTCCCAAATGCTTTCGCAAGCGCTTCCTTGGCGGCAAAACGCTTGGCCAGAAACATGGCAGGCTGTCCGCTGCCGATATATTCAGGCCATTCCTCATCAGCCAGTAATCGTCTGGCAAAGCGCTCCCCATATTTTTCCAGCAAACGTGCAATACGGGATGGATCAACCAGATCGGTTCCAATTCCGTAAATCATTCGCGCGCTTCCAGCATCAATCTTTTCATTTGCTTTACGGCCTGTTCAAAGCCGATAAACAGTGCGTGGGCTACAATTGCATGCCCGATGTTCAGCTCCGATATATCGGTTATCGCTGCTATCGGTTGGACATTGCGGTAATGCAATCCGTGCCCGGCATTGACCCTCAATCCCAGGCCGATGCCTTGCATTACTGCTGCGCGAATTCGCTCCAGCTCATTTTGTTCCTCACTCGCAGTGCGTGCGTCGGCATAGTGGCCGGTATGAACCTCGATAGCTGGCGTGCCGGTCTGCGCCGCGGCGTCTATCTGGGCTTGGTCGGCATCAATGAACAGAGATACCCGGATGTCAGCCTCAGCCAGTCTGCGGCAAGCACGCTGTACCTGTTCGAAATAGCGCACCACATCAAGCCCTCCTTCGGTAGTCAATTCCTCTCGCCGTTCGGGCACCAGACAAACATCGTGAGGTCTGATACGCAGCGCAAACTCCACCATCTCGTCAGTGACGGCGCTTTCCAGATTCATGCGGGTTTTAAGCAGATTTCGCAGGATTTCGACGTCCCTGTCCTGTATGTGACGGCGATCTTCGCGCAAATGCAGTGTAATAGCATCCGCCCCGGCGGATTCCGCAATCAGTGCTGCCTCGATAGGGTTAGGATATGTCGTACCACGTGCCTGCCGTAAGGTGGCAACATGATCTATATTGACGCCCAGTCTGATCATAGTTGTTGCATCTCTTTAGTAATTAGGGAGAGTGTATCCGGTTGTTGGCGAGATAGATAAACAGCAATGCAGCACATCAGCGTTTTCTGCCGCCCGCGTCTGCGGTGATGGCTGATTTCCGGCTGATTGAGGGCTAAAATGAAACGGCTGCTCAAAACGCACCGCCGCATACCCATGCTACATAGCGCTGTACAACTCAAGGATGGAAGTTTAATCGTTTTGATTGTTCAGGTCACCGCAGGTGCGTAAAAACAGCGGCAGCCCGGTTCGCGGCAGGCTCCGCAGATGCATTTAATTTATATATTTTATATTCGGCACCGATCTGCTATCGGCTTGGGCCGAGCGGCTTTTTTCTGTTTTCTGATAGAAGAACGGCAATCTACATGATCTTGTGCCGTAGGATCCCCATTCCAAGCGGTAACAACCCTGCTCCCGAGCTGAAACCGGTGGATCAGGTTGGGCTGCGGGTTTTCAGTTCGATAGAAGAGTCCCAGTTACCGGGAAAGCGGTATCCTTGAAGATCCATGGATAAATAGGGGAAAAAAGAGAAAATGTCGGACTCGCGCGTTTTCTTCGCAGCTGAGCGCACGCTTCTGGCGTGGGTGCGTACAGGACTTACCCTGATGGCGCTCGGTTTTGTCGTTGCCAGGTTTGGCCTGTTTCTGAATCTCCTGACGGCGTCATTAGCAGATTCCGGTGCGGCTGTCACGAATGCCCACTCCGCGCATTGGCCCTCCGGTGTGCTTGGGACCATTCTTGTACTCACAGGCTCCGCAACAACGCTGGTTGCTCTACATAATCATCGAATTTACCTGCGCTCGCTCCCACCTGAGGATATACCCCGGTTGACCAAACCATGGCTTACCTCGTTTCTATCTTTATCGGTTGTCACAATTGGAGTTTTGCTTGCGGTATACCTGGTATTTTCATGAAGCTTATCTATAAGCCGTCGCCTTATCCGTTCTGCCTTTCTATGTTACTCAACGCACAGATGCGGCAAGTAAAAAGGAAAATGATATCAGCGTGATCTGCTTATGAAGAGGAGGGCGCCATGAACAGCATAGCTTCCTGGATCGCGTATATTGTAATACTGGTCGCTGGTTTGGGGGTCTTGGGAATAGGTTGGGTATGAATTGCAGTTTCAGCTGTAAAGCCGGAAGGGGCGATTGCTACTTCCGGTATTGCGTTGATGGAAGGAGATAAAGATGAATCAATATTTAACAAATGTGTCTCGGGTTAATTGGATACTCGGGGGTATCGCGCTTGGCGCCCTTACAATGTTTCTGCTGGACCCCGATAAAGGGAACCGGCGCCGCGCATTGGCGAGGGACAAGATGTACAGCGCGGCAGTCAGAACCCGCAAACGCGTGGACGCGAAGTCGCGTGACCTCGCCAACCGCGCAAAAGGGCTCCGTGCCGAAGCAAGCCACTTGATGTCCGAGCTGGACAAGGAAGCTTGATAACTGTCGAATAGTCAGCCTGATAGGGTTCGGGTTGAGGTCTGCGAATTTATCCATATGGTCCAGGCAGCCGCAATCAGGAAAGCAAGCTCCATCAATATGATGAAGTATCATAATTGTTGAAGGTCTTTCAGTAATTGCCGTGTGTGTAGCGGTTGGTCGCCAAGATAATGGTTCAGTATGTAGCGCATTAGCGTTTTGCTTTGTTGCCGGGTCAAGGTATCCGAGTAATCGCCCTGTTCCATGTCCAGAAGGGTGCTGCCTCGGATTGGCAGGCCATGGTGGCGGTTACCATTATCGACTTCCACGGGACCGCGTTCGATTTCGTAAGAGTAATCCTTATTCGAGTCGATGGGTTTACCGGACGCAACGTCTTGATTGAGTGTCAGCGCATAACCCAGTTCCTGCAGCAGGCGCTGCTCGAAGCGGCGCAGTATGGGAATGTAATCCGTCTGCATGCTCAATGCTGCCAATGCTTCCTGATAGTAAACGAATAATTGCTCATGGGGATCGTTGCGGTGCAATAGCCGGATCAGCAGTTCATTCAGATAAAAACCGCAGATCAGGCCCGTGCCCTGCAACGATCTCTGGCCGCCCTGCCATTCCGCCTTGTACAGCGTGCGTAATTCGGATTTACCTCCCCAGCTGAGTTGCAATGGTTGAAATGCCAGCAACAGGCCTCTCAACGCGGATTTGGGACGCTTGGCTCCTTTCGCGACGAGCGCGATCCGGCCGAAGTTGCGGGTGAAGGCTTCAACTACAAGGCTGGTTTCGAGGTAGGGGTAGGTGTGCAGCACGAATGCGGCCTGTGCGTCTTGTCGCTGTTTATCCGCAATCATTGTTTGTGCGAACGTTTACTCGTATCCGAGGTTTCTCAATACCCGCGCATCGTCAGCCCAGCCGCTTTTCACTTTCACCCAGACGTTGAGATATACTTTGCCGCCAAAATTTTCTTCCATATCTTTGCGTGCCGTTGTGGCGATCAGCTTGAGTTTTTCTCCACCTTTGCCGATGACGATGGCTTTCTGATTGGCTTTGTCTACAATGATGGAAGCATGAATTTTGCGCAGTTCACCTTCCATTGAGAATTGATCGATTACGACGCTGGTGGAATAGGGAATTTCTTCACCCAGTAGCCGAAACAACTTTTCGCGAACCAGCTCAGCGGCAATAAAGCGCTCGTCGCGATCGGTGACCTCATCTTCGGTAAACAATGGCGGATTTTGCGGCAGATATGGCCGTACCGCACGTATCAGGTCCGCTATCTGTGTTCCCTGCTCGGCGCTTATCGGAACGATTGCAGCAAAAGCAAATTCCTTTGCCATTTTTTCGAGAAAGGGAAGCAAGCGGGATTTTTCCGCGAGATGGTCCACTTTGTTGACAGCGAGAATCACCGGTCGGTCCGCAGGTAGAAGATTTACGACCAGCTTGTCGCGATCATCAAAATGCATGGCCTCAACAACAAATATCACCGCGTCGACATCGCGCATGCTCTGGGTAACCATGCGATTCATCTCGCTGTTCAGGCGGTTTGTATGCTGCGTCTGAAAACCGGGTGTGTCGACAAAAATAAACTGGGATTTTTCGTCGGTGAGAATGCCATTGATGCGATGTCGAGTCGTCTGCGATTTCCTTGAGGTAATACTGATTTTCTGCCCGACCAGCTTGTTGAGCAGCGTGGATTTGCCGACATTGGGCCGCCCTACGATGGCAACATAGCCGCAACGATGGTCGGGGGCGCCTGAGGCGTTGGAATCAGCGGTCATGGACGCAGCTATCCGCACGTACAAAAAGGGAATCCCGCCTGGGGAAACCGGAAGAGGCCTGAGGCATTGATTGGCCTATCCCCAACCTGCTAGTCTTGTGGATGAAGTTGTTCATAGGCTCGCTTTGCTGCCTCCTGCTCAGCGCTGCGCCGGGAGGCGCCTTCCCCCACAGTGCGGATATCGGGCTTGGAAATCATGCATTCCACCTTGAATTGCTGTTGATGAGCTTCGCCACTGGTGGCGATAACAGAGTATTGCGGGAGTGCCAGCCTGTGGCTCTGCAGGTATTCCTGCAGAAGGGTTTTGGGATCTTTGCCATGAGTTCGCGCATCCCAATCTTGCAGAGCGTGAGCGAAAAGGGCCGCGACCACTTTCTCGGCTTGTGCAAAACCTCCGTCGAGATAGATCGCCCCCAGCACGGCCTCCAGCGTATCAGCAAGAATCGAGGGACGCCGATCCCCGCCGCTTTTGATTTCTCCGTCACCAAATCTGATCAGCTTGCCCAGGTCGAGCATCTGCGCCAAATCAGCCAGCGACTGTTGATTGACCAAGTTGGCCCGAACCCGAGATAAGCTGCCTTCGGTAAGGTCGGGAAAATGCCGGAATATCAGTCCGGCTACTGCACAGTTGAGCACGCTGTCACCCAGAAACTCAAGGCGCTCGTTGTGCGGGAGACTGTGGCTGCGATGAGTGAGTGCCTGGTGCAGCAGTTTCGGTTGGTTAAAGGTGTAGCCAAGCTTCCGGCAAAGTGCTTCACTGTCCATATCCTGATAAGTAGAACCCTATATGCAGCTTCCCAATTTTCAGCTTCCTTGCTTTGTCAGCTTCCTTTGTGCTTTCCCCGGTTATATTCCGCGTCGTCCAACTGCTTCCTGCTTTGTCTGTTTCAAGAGACCGTTTTTTTCTGCATATCAGCTCTTGCTTCAGCATTTTCTATTTGCCAACGCTACTCGATGGACAATCCAATTCGTGTGAGATCACTGAAATTCCACCAGATCATGAAGGCTTTGCCCACAATATTACGCTCTGGCACAAAGCCCCAGTAGCGGCTATCGCTGCTGCTGTCCCGATTGTCGCCCATTGTAAAGTAGTTGCCGTCAGGTACCTTGCAGGTGAACCCACTGTCATTGTAGGTGCAGTTGTCGCGGAAGGGAAACGGACGGACGCCGGCAAGCTGTATGTCGGGAACCTCCGGATTGATGAGGGTTTTATAGCCATGATCTCCCAGCGATTCGGTAAAGCGGCGGCTATAAATATAATTCAGCCCGGACTCCACATAAGTATATTCCCCATTCGGCTCCATTTTTACGGGAGCACCATTGATAATCAAATGCTTATCATGGTACGTGACAGTATCTCCCGGTACGCCGATGACCCGTTTGATGTAATCCATCGAAGGGTTTTCGGGATAACGAAACACCATGACTTCGCCACGCTGGGGCTCTTTTATGTCCATTATTTTGAGGTTTATGACCGGCAGACGGATACCATAAGTGTATTTGTTCACCAGGATAAAATCCCCGACCAACAGGGTCGGAATCATTGAGCCCGAAGGGATTTTGAAAGGTTCCACCAGGAATGAACGCAGGCAGAAAACGACGAGTATCACCGGGAAAAAACTTTTTGGGTACTCCACCCACCATGGTCCCTGGGCTTCCGGCGCACGGCGACGCTCCAGTACGAAGCGATCAAGTAACGCGATACCACCGGTTATTACCAGCAGTATCAGCATAATGAGCGGAAAATTCATTCCTGTTCCTTATTCTTTTAGTAGAAGATGCCCCGCGCCTTTCACCGAACTGACGCAAACCTGCCTATCGGCAACGTGGTTTTTCGATACAGGCAGAGCTATTGTTTGTCTACTTGTCACCGACCTGAAGAATCGCAAGGAAAGCTTCCTGCGGAATCTCTACGTTGCCGACTTGCTTCATTCGTTTTTTTCCTGCCTTCTGTTTTTCCAAAAGCTTGCGCTTACGGCTGATATCACCACCGTAGCACTTGGCGAGTACATTCTTGCGCAGGGCTTTAATGCTCTCTCTGGCAATAATATGCGAGCCGATGGCGGCTTGCACTGCAATATCGAACATTTGCCGGGGAATCAACTCGCGCATTTTTTGTGCAAGTTCCCGCCCGCGGTACTGGCTGCTTCCCCGATGCACAATCAGAGACAGTGCATCCACTTTCTCGCCATTGATAAGAATGTCCAGCTTGACCAGATCGGAACCCCGGAATTCCTTGAACTCGTAATCAAGCGAAGCATAGCCACGGCTGGTGGATTTCAATTTGTCAAAAAAATCCATAACGACTTCGTTGAGCGGGATTTCATAGGTCAGCATCACCTGCCTGCCCATGTATTGCATATTTTTCTGGACGCCGCGCTTATTTATGCACAGTGTAATGACTGATCCGACATATTCCTGTGGAACCAGGATAGTAGCAGTAATGATCGGCTCGCGAATTTCCTCTACCTTTGAAGGATCAGGCAGTCTTGACGGATTCTCGATTTCAACTATTGAACCGTCGCGCATCACTATCTGATACACCACCGTTGGGGCGGTGGTAATGAGATCCATGCCATATTCCCGCTCGAGTCGCTCCTGCACGATATCGAGGTGCAAAAGACCGAGAAAACCGCAGCGAAAACCAAATCCCAAGGCTTGGGACGTCTCCGGCTCATACTGTAATGAGGAATCGTTGAGTTTCAGTTTTTCGAGTGCATCGCGCAAGGCATCGTACTGATTGGACTCCACCGGATAGAGTCCTGCAAACACCTGGGGTTTTATTTCCTTGAAGCCGAGCAGCGGTTGTAGCGCCGGACGATCCACCAATGTTACCGTATCACCAACTTTAGCGGATTTCAGTTCCTTGATACCGGAAATGATGAAGCCGACTTCACCCGCGCTGAGCGATTCGCGGTTCTTTGACTTGGGTGTAAAAACGCCCACCTGCTCGCACAGGTGGATGGCCTTGCTGGCCATGAGCAATATTCTGTCTCTCGGTTTGAGCGCGCCATCCAGTACCCGTACCAGCATTACTACGCCGACATAGTTGTCAAACCAGGAATCGATAATCAAGGCTTTTAGCGGCGCGGCAGGATCTCCCTTCGGCGGCGGAATACGCGAAATGACCGCTTCCACAATATCCTGTACGCCTTCGCCAGTCTTGGCGCTCGCACGCAAGGCCTCCTGTGCGTCTATGCCGATGATATCTTCTATTTCTTTAATGACCCGTTCCGGTTCGGCAGCGGGCAAATCAATCTTGTTCAATACCGGCACTACTTCCACACCCTGTTCAATGGCCGTGTAGCAATTGGCCACGGTCTGGGCTTCGACCCCTTGAGAAGCATCCACCACCAGGAGCGCGCCTTCACAGGCAGCCAGCGAACGCGATACTTCGTAGGAAAAATCGACGTGGCCGGGCGTATCGATGAGATTCAGCAAATAAGTATTGCCGTCGCGCGACTTATACTCCAGAGCGGCCGTCTGCGCCTTGATGGTAATACCGCGCTCGCGCTCCAGGTCCATGGAATCCAGCACCTGTGCTTCCATCTCACGGTCGGAAAGGCCGCCGCACAAATGGATAATGCGATCCGCCAGGGTGGATTTACCATGGTCGATGTGGGCAATGATGGAAAAATTACGAATGTGCTGCATCAGTTGTCCGGGAATGGGGACGGATAAAATCAAAGAGGATGGTGAGCGGGCTGGCACCGGAACAACTAAAAAGGGCACACGTGTGCCCTCTTGAAAGCTTGGTCACTCCAAGTTCCGCGAGACCCGGCGACCCTGTTTATTCAAGAATTCGCATTCTAGCGAATTTCGGCAAAATAAGCATCCAGCGCTGGTTGTTTCATCAGACAGGTCAGGAGAATTATTGCAAAAGCGACATGAAGCAAACATGACCTCACTTGAAAATGGGGTGCGCGAAATCTGCTCGCTCACCCATCGCAATCATCCCGCGAACTGGGGGAATATTCTGGCTACCGCAATAGGATCGAAATGATAATGACATATTTCCTCCCCTTCCGCTACCAGTACCGGAACTCGTTCACCATAACGCGAACGTAGATCACTATCGCTATCCACATCTATTACGTCGAGGCGAAAAGGAAGCCGCCCCCGCAATTCCTGCAGGGCGGCAATCATATCCTCACAAAGATGGCAATGCTCCCGGCCGTATACAACCAGCGTGAGAGGAGGGCGATCGGGATCAGGGGTAGCCATGTTATTTATTCTCGCCATTCATTTTCATCGTTATGAAAGTCGCGGTGTCGCCACGCCTTACCAGCAGCGCGATATTGCGACCTTTCGGGGTTTTATTAAGCAACTGGTTGAATTGCTCGACGGTTTTGACGTCCTGGTTGTTAATGCTGAGAATCACGTCGCCTGGACGGACGCCCGCACGGCTCGCTATGCCCGGTACCATATCTTCCACCAGAAGACCGCTGTCGGTTTCCAGTTGTTTCTTCTGTTCGGCGTTGAGCTCGCTCAGACTTAGCCCGATACGGTTCGAGGTATCGGGTGCTTTGCCCCGTTTACCGCCGCGGCCTACAGGTGTTTCGTCCGGCGGAATTTCGTCCACGGTCACCGTCATTTCCTTGGTGGCGCCGTTTCGCCAAACCTGTACCGGTACCTTCGAGCCTGGTTTGGTTGCGCCTACCATGCGGGGCAGATCACCCGCCGCGGTCACGGCTTTGCCGTCATACTTCATAATGACGTCCCTGGGCTCGATACCCGCTTTCTCCGCAGGACCGTCTTTTTGGACTGAAGCAACCAGCGCACCGCTGGGTTTGGGTAGTCCGAAGGATTCCGCGAGTTCTTTTGTAACCTCCTGAATCAATACACCTATTCTGCCACGGCTCACCTTGCCTGTAGCGATCAACTGGGTAGAAATATTCGTGGCCACGTCGATAGGGATGGCAAATGACAAACCCATGAAGCCACCGGTACGACTGTAAATTTGTGAATTGATGCCGACTACTTCACCTTTCATGTTAAACAGGGGACCACCGGAATTGCCGGGATTGATAGCTACGTCGGTCTGAATGAAAGGAACAAAATTTTCCTGTGCCAGAGAGCGCCCCTTGGCGCTGACAATACCGGCAGTCACGCTATTTTCAAAACCGAAGGGCGAGCCGATCGCTATCACCCATTCGCCAACCCGCAGTTTGGCTGGATCGCCTTGAGTCACCTTTGGCAAACCATTGGCTTCGATTTTGAGGAGCGCGATGTCGGTTCTGCGGTCGGCACCGATCAGCTTGGCGCGAAACTCGCGCTTGTCGGTGAGCTTTACGTTAATTTCATCGGCGGAATCCACCAGATGGGCGTTTGTCAGAATATAGCCATCGGAGCTTATGACGAAGCCTGAACCCAGCGATTTTGACTCGAAATCTCTTGGATTACCGTGAGGTTGCATGTGCCGACGAAAAAATTCGAAAAAGGGATCGTCCTCCGGGATATTCGGCATGCCCGGGAAAGCCGGGGTTCCCATGCTGGGCGCTTGTACAGTACTGATATTCACTACAGCCGGACCTTCTCTTTCAACCAGGTCGGTAAAATCGGGTAAATCCTGAGCTTGGGCGAAGACGGTCGTGGATAGTCCAAATAGCGCCATCAGAACAAGTTTATTTATCATTCTCTGTCTTCCATTGGAATAAAAATGAAAAAAGCCGTCCGCTTGACCTGATCAAGCGAACTTGCCAACGTATTCATACCGAATCGCCTGACGCGTTGGTATGAGGTCCTAGCTGATTCAACTCAAACGTTTCGGATTGAGATGTTTTTTCATCATTGTCTGACTATTTGTTTCGCATACATATTATCCAAGCCTGATGCGAAGTTATCTGAACAAATGCCCGTGACAGGGTATTTCCCGAAGGCATTGCCCAAACGTATCACAATACCGCTCTTGCGGAATACTTCAATACCAGCGTTCAATGGACTTTATGATTTGTTACTGAGTTTCCGATTTGCATCACAGTGGCTGGCGGCACCTCGCCTACCGTGGTAATGACGTTGTCGGCCGCGGTGCGACTATAGATGTTGATGGCCCCCCGGCTGTGGTAAAGCCCCTCGGCCGGAGGCGGAATGTCCTTCGACACTGGCTCGATAAACACTGACACCGCGGCAAGACCATCCGACAGCGCGATATGACCGACAGGACCCGATTTTCCCGAGAGGTTGCGTTTCATTTCAATGATTTTTTTGAATCCTGGCGGGATATCGTTTACCTGCCAGCCGAGTTTGCCGCTTCTCATTGTCGACGACACAAGATTGGTTGTCCGCCACTCGGCAGCTTTCGCGGCATATCTTGATTTCAACAGTTCCTTGTCTATCTCGCCGCCAATTTTCAGATCGGTAAAAACAAACTGTTCCACCACCCTATCCTTATCCATTACCGCAGCTTTAAGAAGCAGACCGGTGTCGACATCCACCCACAATTTCTGGCCATAACGCCTGTCATCTCGGGGCTCGAGCTCGATCACCTGACACAGGTAATCGCTGACACGCTCCTCTCCGCCTTTTTTAACAATATAGCTTTCATCGAGATTGCTCAATGGCTGGGGTAGAAGTGCCGGAAAAACCTTCCGCAACCAGCGTTTCTCGGTCACGACGGTCTTGCTTTCCGGCAAATAACATCTCATCTCGTCATTATTGCGGATGATCTCCCGCGGGGGGCCGTCGAGCACTACGCTCTTTTCATGCTCGCCTTCCTCATTTACCAAATGGATGATGCGAGACGTTTCGATGTGGTTACCGGATGAATAAACGAAGGTGCCGACGTAATTATATTGGCGAGGTGCGGCAGCGATCTTTTGCAACCAGCTTAATGCTTCTGGGGATGAATTCGATGGATGTTGCGCGAATACGGACTGAGCGTGGGCGGATAGCAGCAACAGGGCGGCTAGTGCGCCCCGTATCAATGCAATCCGTGTCATCTGGCGAAGTTTTCGCGTGATTCCGCAGCTGTACGCATATAGGGCGCTACGCCATGCATGGCGGTACTGGGCGAGAATTCCCGGTGTGCCAGCAGGTAATCGTTAATTTGAGCGGGAGTGGAGGCTGGAACAGAAACCGCTACAGGAATCGCCGGTAAAGCACCCGCGGGAGCCGGTTGGTTGTCGGCAAGATTTTGCTGCAACGGGTCTGGGCCCTGCGTTGTTTGCAGGCTCATCCATCCCGCTACTGCAACCGCCGCGATCGAGGCTGCGGCCGCATAAGCAACCGGTTTCCGCCTCTTCGCCGGACGAAGCACGGACACAGCCGGTATAGCCAGTATAGCGGGTTCAGAGGCCAATCTTGCGCTAACACGCCGCGAGATATTGAAAGGCCTTACCTCCGATTGTCCCAACGCATCGCTGATCAAATGATAAATGGCCCATTGTTCGTGTAGCCCATCTGTTCCGGCGAATTGCTCGACCAAAACCGCAGCATCTTCCGGGTCGAGTTCGCCGTCCATCAGCGCTGATACTTTATCTTCCATGTCTACCACCTCTTATCTTTGCCGGTTCCCAGCAGGGGCCGTAATTTTTCCGCTATCGCTTCCCGGGCGCGAAATATTCGCGATCGGACCGTACCGATGGGACAATTCATGATGACTGCAATTTCATCATAACTCAGCCCCTCAATTTCTCTCAACGTAATTGCCGTACGTAATTCTTCAGGCAATTCTTCCAGCGTCTGGTTCACCGTCTGAGCGATCTGCTTGCTTGTCAGTTCACTTTCGGGGGTGTTCATTTCTCTTAACTGGCCAGCTTCCTCGAAGCCTTCGGCATCTTCATTATCGAATCCATTGCTGGTGGTTGGCGCTCGCCGCCCTTGAGCCACCAAAAAATTCTTTGCCGTATTAATACCAATCCTGTACAGCCAGGTATAAAACGCGCTATCACCACGGAATGACGGCAACGCACGATAAGCCTTGATGAAGGCTTCCTGGGTCACATCCTCCACTTCTGCCGAATCGCGGATAAATTGCGACAGCAATCGTGCAAGTTTGCGTTGATACTTGACCACCAGCAGATCGAACGCTTGTTTATCGCCATGCTGCGCGCGTTCCACCAACTGCTGATCGATTTCCCGGTCACCCATGCCGCCTGATCCCTGAATTATGATTTTTTACTTGCAACTGCTGCATTACGAGGCAGCCCAGCCAAGTATACCCGTTCAAGGGTCCATCAGGGAATTACGCGGAGGCTCACTATCCGTGGTCTGTGTGAAGAGACAACGCACATTATAAATTAGTTCAGTTGAAGATATGGTTATTCAGTGAGACAGAGTTCATGGCAAAATTCATGACGGTTTTAATAACGGGCCAGCAAGGATTCAAGGGCGGATAAAAGGAATTAAAGGGGAATTCAACCAGCCGCAATCCGGTTTTCCCTGAGGTTACCTATGGCCCGAATCGCTGTTACTCCGACGCAATGCAAAAGAACACCGCATCGCGCCGCATTGGGAGAACGTTCAACCCGCCATGCTGGTGTGACGGGTTTCACCAAACTCGAAAACTGTCCGCATTTACCGGAAAATCAGCCGCTGTAGCCCGACATTTAGCCCGACATTTCGCGACAACTCTCGGCGCACTCGCGGCATGCCGTGGCACAGTCGTCCATGCCGTCCAACTGTTCGCAGCTTTCGGCACACGCATCGCAAATCTCGGCGCAAATTCCGCAGATCTGATTGCTGTACGGAGAACCGCTCAGCATGAAGTTAAGCGACGTCTGACAGATTTCGGCACAGTTCATCATCAGGCGGAAATGATCGGCTTCGACATGCCTGCCGCCCAATTCCAGGCAGTGATTCATGGCGGCCTGCAAGCAAGTCTGATGGCAATTGTCGCATGCTGCAATGCAGGTCTGCACGCTTTGGTCGTTAGTCATATACATGAACATGGGAGTCTCCTTTTCAAGGATCATCAACGGTTTCCCGGTTTCGCCATGGCAAAACCGGGCTATCCGTAATGTGCGCCAACGGGCCGACGTATTCTGTACGCTAACAGACATAATCCTTGCCGTTAAAACAGAGAAGGTAGAGCTGGCAATCCTTTTTCTCGCGGATATTCCAGATATTCCTTTTCCCAGCTTTTCCAATCCGATCAGGAGCATGAATAAGTTGCTATCATGCTTCTATGAGTACCCTATGAGTAAATCATGCGTCCACATCAGCCAGGGTGGGATCAAAGCCGGTAGTGTTGAGGATCAGCCCACTCGATATGCGTACACATGATTGCCAGATCTCGTTCCTCATCCAGCGAACCGATGGTAAATCACCACAGCCACGAACATGATTCTTCCGGGGCGCCTCTGCAGACCGGACATGTCCATCATCGTCACACTGGCTTGCATAACAACACTGGACGCGCTTTTGTCATCGCAATCGTGTTAAACATCAGTTTTGTAGTGGTTGAGTTCGGATATGGCTTTGCCGCCAACTCTACGGTACTGATGGCGGACGCGGGACACAATCTGTCGGACGTGCTGGGCCTGGTACTAGCTTGGGGAGCTGCGATTCTGGCGCGCCGGCCAGCGCGCGGACGGTACACCTATGGGCTGCGCAGCACGTCCATATTGGCCGCGCTGGCAAATGCCACGCTGCTTCTCGTGGCATGCGGTGCAATCGCCTGGGAGGCCGCCCAACGGTTTTCGCAACCGCCGGTCGTAGCAGGTCTGACTATTGCATTCGTCGCAATGGCCGGCGTCATTGTCAATGGCTTATCCGCGTGGCTGTTCTTGAAGGGTAGCAAGAACGATTTGAATATCCGGGGCGCCTACCTGCACATGGCGGCGGATGCTGCGGTTTCCGCAGGAGTGGTAATCGCGGGAACCGTTATAGTTTTCACCGGCTGGTACTGGCTCGATTCTGTCATTAGCCTGATCATCGTTGCTATCGTCATCGGCAGTACCTGGGGCCTGCTTCGTGATTCAGTGCAACTGATTTTGAGCGCAGTGCCGGCAAATATCGATATCGATGCAATTGACGCTTATCTAAGATGCCAACCCGGCGTGACTGATATTCATGATTTGCACATCTGGGGCCTCAGCACTACGGAAAGTGCGTTAACAGTCCACCTGGTTATGCCGGACGGCTACCCCGGCGACGAGTTCATGGATAGCATCAGAGAGACCCTCGAAAATCGTTACGCAATTCATCACTGCACCCTGGAAATCGAACAGGGGACCATCAGTCATTTTTGTCCCGTCAAATAATCCTCAAACCGAGCGAATCTTCCAGATAGCGACAACTGCGTCTGAATTATCCTGTTTCGCTGCCGGGTAAAGAAGCCGCGCGGCGCAGAAGCTGTCAGGCGGGTATAAAGGGCAGCAACGGTCTGTTATCATCCTCTATTCACAAAAATAAAATAATGACACTCAAGTGCCACAGCTCAACTTTGATACCCTGATTATCGGCAGCGGTCTGGCTGGTCTCACTCTTGCGCTTAACCTGGCGCAAACCAACAAGGTAGGTCTCATCACGAAACGCGCGTTACTGGATGGTGCGAGCGGTTGGGCGCAGGGCGGCATTGCTGCTACGCTCTCTGAAGAAGATTCTCCCGAGGCCCATATTCGGGACACGCTTATCGCGGGCGCCGGTTTGTGCAACGAAGGGGTTACCCGATACGTCGTCGAAAATGGCCCACAGGCCATCCAGTGGCTCATCAGCGAAGGCGTGCCTTTTACACGCGATCATGACAACGGGACGGGTTATCATTTGACGCGGGAGGGGGGTCATAGTGTGCGGCGGGTGATTCATGCCGCGGATGCTACCGGTCAAGCTGTGCAACGGACACTGAGCGAAAAGGCACGCACCCATCCAAATATCTCCGTGCTTGAGCATCATGTTGCCATCGATCTCATTACCAGCGCCAAACTGGGCCATATCGCCGGAACCAGCAACCGCTGCTACGGCGCTTATGCCCTGGACAGTGTGACCGGAAAAGTCCGCACCATTCGTGCGCACAACACCGTAATGGCGACGGGCGGCGCCGGCAAGGTTTATCTCTACACCACCAATCCCGACACCGCTACAGGCGACGGGATCGCCATGGGCTGGCGGGCAGGCTGCCGCGTGGCTAACATGGAATTCGTCCAGTTCCACCCGACCTGCCTCTATCATCCCCACGCCAAATCCTTTCTCATCAGCGAAGCGGTACGCGGCGAAGGAGGCCTGCTGCGGCTCCCGGATGGTTCGCGCTTCATGCCTTTACACGACGAGCGCGCCGAATTGGCTCCACGCGACATTGTTGCCCGAGCGATCGACTTTGAAATGAAGAAGCGCGGGCTCGATTGCGTTTATCTTGATATCTCTCACAAGTCGGCGAATTTCCTGAAGGAGCACTTTCCCACCATTTATAAACGCTGCCTGGAGTTCGGCATCGATATAACCAAAGAGCCGATACCCGTCGTGCCTGCCGCACACTACACTTGCGGCGGCATCATGACCGACTGGAAAGGCAAGACGGACTTGGACAACCTTTATGCGATTGGCGAAACCGCTCATACGGGTCTGCACGGGGCCAACCGGCTGGCGAGCAACTCGCTGCTGGAATGCCTGGTGTTCGGGCAGGCCGCAGCCAGGGATATTATCGAACAACCGTTCGAGCCCGCGATGAAACTGCCTCAGTGGGACGAAAGCCGCGTGACCAATGCAGATGAGGAAATCGTCATTTCGCACAACTGGGATGAACTGCGGCGTTTCATGTGGAGTTACGTCGGGATCGTCCGCACCACGAAACGACTGCAACGGGCGCAGCACCGTATCAAGCTGCTGCACGAAGAGATTAACGAGTATTACGCTAATTTTCGTGTAACCAGCGACCTGCTGGAACTGCGTAATCTGGTGGATAGCGCCGACCTTATCGTGCAAAGCGCCATGTTGCGTCACGAAAGCCGCGGCTTGCACTATAGCCGGGATTATCCCGAGTTGTTGCCTGAGGCGGTGGATACGGTGCTGAAAAGGCAAAGCTGAAAACGATAAATGCCGCCGCATTCCGGCATTGAGCAGTCCTGGTAAAACCATCGATTTCTCTTACATACTCCTTTGGCATCGATCGAAAACTCGCGTGGCTTTCCCATTGCGCATCGCGGTCCATCAGCCTGAAACGTTCCGCATCTTCCAGAAAGCAGTTCTGCCGACGCATTGGATACAAGTACAACGAGTGGCGTTTCTGCGCATCACCCAGACCTTCGCCTCTGAAATTTTCAAGCAGCAGGGGGTCGTGCCGGCGAGCGCCAGCAATTCGGATTCGGTAGCTCAGGCGATGGATTCTTGTAGCGCACAGTTAATTCCACCATGGCGGAGAGCTTCGTGAGCGCCGAGGTTCTTGATATACATATCGCCGCTTCGTTACAACAGGCCGGCGTATCCCGGCACTCCAGGAAAATGTCTTCCGCCGGATCCGCCTTCCAGTTTTCCAATTGGGTAATTCCCATTTTAATCATGTCGCCGATCCTCTCATGGCGCATTCGCTCTGCTCAGGCAAGCGTCAGGACGAGCAATATGCAGATTAGGATAATCAGGGGCTGACAACGTGATTTTCCAGGCAGCGGACCGGTTCCCGGATCGGATTGATGAGGGATGTGCGCATCGGCGCCAAGGCAGCGCTGCTCCATGATTTTGCGTTATTCGATATGCGCCATTCAACGATTCGATAGGCCGATGGACGATCGATGACCGGATACCGCGTTGGAGAATCGGTGCTATTGTATATTTTATTGCATTCAGCACGCATAGGGCTGTAGCCATCATTCCATTAAGCATAGCTGCGCATCGAACATCGAATATATCTGCGTCCGCCAAGGATCAACAAGGATCAAATTAGTGGTATTTGGCGATAAGCTTTGCGTTTCAAAAACTGCTTCTGGATGGTTTAAATGTTTAGTTATTTCGAAAAACTGCTTTACCCCTATCCCGATTCGATGGACAGAATCCCGCCAAAGGGCTTTCTGGCATTCATATGGGTAGCTACGACCGGCGTGAGGTGGCATCTCGTTGCGATGACACTGCTAACCGCAACCATAGGCGCATTCGAAGCAATATGGTTTGCCATACTGGGAAAAATTGTCGACTGGCTGAACCAGATACCGCCCTCTCTTTTATGGGTTCAGGAACGGAATATGCTTTTACTGTTTGCCGGGTTATTGATAGTCAGTCCATTACTGGTGGGATTGCAGAATCTCGTCAAGCACCAGGTACTGGCGGGCAATTTCCCCATGCGGCTGCGCTGGAATTTCCACCGGATGATGCTTAATCAAAGCATGAATTTTTATCAGGATGAGTTTGCTGGCAGGGTAGCGGCCAAGGTCATGCAAACCTCGCTGGCGCTGCGCGATGTCTGTTTTATTCTGGGCGACATTCTCGTTTATGTGACGATTTATTTTTTTACGCTGGTTGCAGTGGTGAGCAATTTTAATTCCTGGCTGGCAATTCCTTTTATAGGATGGTTCCTCGTTTATATTTTCGTGTTGTGGTTTTTTGTACCGCGGCTGAGCCGTGTTTCTCAATCCCAGGCCGATGCACGGGCGCTCATGACGGGACGCATCAGCGATGCCTATACGAATATTGCCACTGTAAAGCTTTTCTCTCATGGAGGGAGGGAGGCGGGTTACGCAAGATCGGCCATGCAAGAGTTTCTGCAAACGGTGCACAGCCAGATGCGATTGATCTCCGGCTTTGGAATCGTGAATCAGATCATGAGCGCCGCCCAGATCATTTGCGCAGTCGGCACCGCCTTGCTGCTGTGGACGGAAGGACAGATAGGGGTCGGCGCGGTGGCGGCCGTCGGTGCAATGTCGCTGAGACTCAACGGTATGTCGCAATGGGTCATGTGGGAAATGACTACACTGTTTGAACAGATTGGTACAGTGCGGGATGGTATTACCACTTTGTCCCGCACGCATGTGGTAACCGATTATCCGGAAGCAAAGACGCTTCAGATTAAAAATGCCGAAATCAGGTTTGAGGATGTCCTCTTTTGTTACGGTGGGGATACCCCGGTGATAGACCATCTTTCTTTGCATATCAGGCCCGGTGAAAAAATCGGCCTGGTTGGCCGTTCGGGCGCCGGAAAATCCACTTTAGTCAATTTGCTGCTCCGATTTTATGACGTCGAGCAGGGGCGCATATTGATTGATGAGCAGGATATCAGATACGTTACCCAGAACAGTTTGCGTGCCCATATCGGTATGGTCACCCAGGATACGTCGCTCATGCATCGCTCTGTAAGGGAGAACATCCTCTATGGCCGGCCGGAAGCAACCGACGCGGACATGATAGCGGCTGCCAAAAAAGCCGAAGCACACGGCTTTATAACGGGTTTGACCGACCCAATGGGACGTAAAGGCTATGACGCGCATGTGGGCGAGCGCGGAATAAAGCTTTCAGGTGGTCAGCGCCAGCGGATTGCGATCGCGCGTGTCATGCTGAAAGATGCACCGATTCTTCTGCTTGACGAAGCCACCAGCGCATTGGACTCCGAAGTGGAGTCTGTCATTCAGTCAAGCTTATACCGGCTGATGGAAGGCAAGACGGTGATAGCAATAGCCCATCGTTTATCGACGATTGCGGCGATGGATCGGCTGATAGTGATCGATAAAGGCCGAATTGTAGAAGAAGGTAATCATCAGAGCCTCCTGGCACTCCATGGTCTCTATGCGCGCTTATGGAACCATCAGAGCGGCGGGTTTCTGGGGGAAGATATGTAGTGTTGATAAGCATCGGTTCTCTGGGACGGACAGCGAGAGGGAATGAAATGTCGCGGCAGTCGGTTCAATTATCGAGTTCTACATCATCAGCCTCCGGTTTGACGCCCGAGCGAATTGCGGACTCGGTTAGGGAGGGTAGGCACAACTCGATGAAGCGGTAGGCGTATCCGCGAAGATAATGGCCGCGGCGAACAGAGATATTTGTCGTATTTTTCTCGAAAAGGTGTGAACTGTCGAGCAGATTGAGTCGTGTGTCCCGTGTCGGATTGAAAGCCATCGAGGCAACGATACCCACCCCCAGTCCGAGCTCAACGTATGTTTTGATGACGTCGGCATCCAAGGCCGACATTGCGATATCGAGCAGCAAACCGGCCCTTGCAAACGCCTGATCAATTCCGGCTCGTCCGGTCAGGCCTTCGTGATACGTAATAATTGGAAACTCGGCAATCGCCTCAAGGGTGAGCGGATGTATCGATTTCAGCGGATGCTCGTGTGGCACGATCACAGCATGATGCCACGAATAATAGGGAAAAGAGGCCAATTCCGCGACGCTCTCCAGCGCCTCGGTAGCGATCCCGATGTCCGCGATGCCGTCGAGCAGCATCGTTACGATCTCACCAGGGCTAGCCTGATGCAGAACGAGATGTACTTGGGGAAAAGCCTTTTTGAATAGCGTCACCACTGAGGGCAGCGCATACCGCGCTTGCGTATGGGTGGTGGCGATAGTAAGCCGTCCCTTGTCCCGATTGCTGAACTGTTCAGCCAGTCGCTTGACGTTTTTGGTATCAATCAGGATGCGTTCGACGATTTTCACCAACTCCCTTCCCGGATCGGTCAATCCGAGAAGTCGCTTGCCCTTGCGCACGAATAGTTCGACACCCAGTTCGTCTTCCAGATCTTTTATGTGCTTGCTGACGCCGGATTGCGACGTGAAGAGGGCATTTGCCGCTTCGGTGAGATTGTAATTCTGCCGGACGGTCTCATGGATGATGCGCAACTGTTGAAAGTTCATATTGTTATTTTTCCAGATATCTCATAATGATTGAGCCTGTTTCTCAGCGCGCGGATAACCGAAGGGTATTGTATAGCCTCGTGATGTATTTGGCATTTGGCAAAAAGCCCGGAAAATACATTTTGCCAAAGGTGGAGCGGTGAAGCTTCGGAGCAGATTCAGAGCAATTGATTGCGGGTTGCCTTAAACTGCCCGTATATTAAACCGCTGATTTCCGAAGCCCGGGAAGCGGGGGTAGCTATCGCAATGCTAATGCCTCAGCCCTGATGATCAGCCGGAGCGTCTTTCGGGTCTTTCCATTTCCACCGTAGCAGCACCCGCAACTGCCTGAACTCCTCGGGGTCTATTGCGTCTGGCAGTATCACGACGCTGCGCGAGAAAACGCTTCGTCGGGGAAGCTCTGAAAATCGGACATCGGCGGGCTTCACGGGTTTCAATTCGAGCACGGTAAGGTAGGGCGCAACAAAGCTGCTGGCGAGCAGTGCACAGGCAATGCGTTCTCCGCGTCGGGTTTCAAGCATGCAAGCCATTTCATCGGATAGTTCGAAACCAGTTACCGAATCCGGTGAACGTAACAATACATAACGCCTCAGGTAGAAAATAAGGCTGACAGCAAGCATTGCGGAACCTGCCAGCTTGACTGACGCAGGCAACAAAAGGGGCCACAACAGGCCTATAGCGGAAAAGTGGGCAAAACTCAGCATCACCGCAAGGCGTGCGGAGGGTTTGAGGCGGACAACGAGTATCGGCGGAAGGGACGGAGGCAGGAGATCAGCCATGGTCAATTATCTCATTCCTGGCAATTTGCCGCTCATCCGGAGCGTATGCTTTATAATCGACCTTTTTCGCAGCCATAGATCGTTCTGAATGAACCTTATCTGGCAAGCCTATCTGCAAAATTGTCGCGCAATAATCAGGGATGGTCGCGTCGTCAGCTATGGCAACGCCCCTGCCGAGCTTGCGAACACCCGCGCCGCAAGTACCGGATCTGCTACGGTGCTGAGCGATCTTTCGCACTTCGGCCTGATCCAGTTTTCGGGAGGCGACGCGCAATCGTTCCTGCAAGGACAGTTGAGTTGCGATGTAAGGCAGGTCAGTTCCTCAGCTGCTCTGTACGGGAGCTATTGCAATCCAAAAGGCAGAATGCTGGCAAGTTTTCTGATCTGGCGCGACCGTGACGGAGATGATGGCAACTTTGTCATGCAATTGCCATCGGCATTGCTTGCAGCCATTCAGAAGCGTTTATCCATGTACGTGCTGCGCGCCAAAGTCAATCTGTTTGACAGTAGCGGTATGTGGGTGCGCATGGGCCTTGCCGGGAGTGGTGCCGGGCCGCTTGTGCAGCAAGTTACGGGTGGTATTCCCGATTCCCATCTCGGCGTGATTCACGGTGAACATGCAAGTGTAATTCGCCTTGCACAGGACCGGTTTGAACTGATCGTTGCCCCAGAGCATGCGTCTTCAATAGCGGAACGCTTGAGTCGGGATGCTATGCCAGTCGGCGCCCCCTGCTGGGACTGGCTGGAGATCAAGGCCGGTATTCCGCTGATTACGCCTGCAACCCAGGAGCAGTTCGTGCCACAAATGGCCAATCTGGATGCCATCGGGGGGATAAGTTTTCAGAAAGGTTGTTACCCTGGCCAGGAAATCGTCTCCCGCACCCAGTATTTGGGCAAAATAAAACGCCGCATGTATCTCGCCAACATTAAGCCGACTGGCCCAGAAATTCCGATTGAAGCGGGGGACGAGTTGTTCAGCGCGGATATGGGAGAACAATCAAGCGGTATGGTAGTCAACGCAGCAGCCTCGCCAGACGGTGGATATGATGTGTTAGCTGTCGTACAGATAAGCAGCGTCGGAGCTGGTAAAATTTATTGGAAGTCTCTGAACGGTCCGGCACTGGAGATCATGCCACTACCTTATAAAGTGAGTCAATAACAAAATACCACCACTTTTTTCATCTTATGAACTTAAGGTATTACCAAAAAATATCATACGTTCGACAGATTACGCTATCCGGGGTACCTTAAGCGCCTGCTGGGTATGTCACGGCGTATCGTTCAGATCGGCAAGAATATCTCGATAAGTTTTGCTCCACGCTGTATCACAATGCTCTACCGGTGCTCAACCAGCAAAAGAGTTGGTAATGGGAAGATCAACTGCCTGGTTTGATATCCTTGCCCTCATGCATAGCAATCGTGAACTTAAAATGCTTAATAGCAAAATACTGTGTTTCCGCTTCCGTATCTGGCCGTTGTTGCTGCCGCTCATGTTAGTGGCATCGACAGTGTCCGCCGATGAGCTCGAACAGCGCGACATCGCGTTTTACTATGGCAGCCGGCCGCCGGTCGAGGATTTGCGCCATTTCGATCAGATTGTCATTCAGCCAAGCCAGGTTCTCCCGCACGAGAGAACGGCCTTGTTGAATCTGGATTCGCTCATATTTGCCTATATTTCATTCGGCGAGATCGCGCGCAACAGCGACGACATGGAGCGAATTGATACGAAATGGTCGATCGGTGTTAATCCGGCATGGAACAGCCTGGTGATGGACATGAACGATCCTGCCTGGCACGAATATCTGCTGGAGCACCATTTCGGTCGCTTATGGCGTGATGGCTACCGCGCCTTCTTCCTCGATACTGTTGACAGCTATCTGCTTGTGACAAAGGAAGGTGCAGAACGTACCGAACAGGAGAAAGGGCTGGTTGCGCTGCTGGCGGAAGTGAAGCGGCGCTTTCCCGGTTGCAAGCTCATTCTCAATCGCGGCTTCGAAGTGCTGGACCGCGCCAGCCAATATGCGGATGGTATGGTTGCGGAATCGCTTTTTCAGGGTTTTGATCCGGTTACCGGCAAGCACGCGCCAGTCAAGGAAGAGAACAGGACGTGGCTCCTCAGCCAGTTGAGGCGTGTGCAAGATGAATTCAAGGTACCGGTTATCGTGCTCGATTATGTCGAGCCGGGCAATTGGACAGAAGGCGAAAAAACGGCGCGGGAAATTGTCAAACTGGGGTTTATGCCCTGGGTCGCAAATGGCGATTTGACGTGGTTGGGGCATGGCCGCATCCGTTTAGCGCCGCGCAGGCTGCTGGCCATCATAAACGGTACCCCGGCGCAACAAATGGATCAGGATCTGTTCAAGCATGCAGCCATGCCGCTGGAATATCTCGGTCTGGCGCTCGACTATTGGTATGTCGATAAGCTTCCTTTGCCCATCGAACCGCTCGTCGGGCGTTACGCCGGCGTAATTGCATGGCTGGGCGAAGACAACGAAAATGGTACGAGCCGCCACGAAAATGTCTGCGCGCGTTTGCAAACAGAGGTCGATGCCGGTTTACCGGTAGTATTCATGGGCTACTTGCCAGGGGGCATCGCCTGCCGCAATCTGATCGATTATCAAGGAAACTTGCAACCTACAACAGGCATGCTTAAGCTGGACGCCGCCAGCGAGCGCCTGGGCCGCCCAGGTGCAGTGCCGGTAGTTGGCAGCGGTACGCTTGACGTGCGCGTCCGAGATCGCACGGAGGCATGGTTGACGTTGAGCGATGGATCCAATGTATATCATCCCGTTGCGGTCAGCTCATGGGGAGGCTATGCATTACACCCCCATTTGATGAGCGAGACCGCATCGGGCCGCCATGAATGGCTGCTTGATCCTTTTTCTTTTTTCCAGGCGGCTTTCCGCCTGCCGGTGCAGCCAGTATTCGATATGACGACGGAAAATGGACGCCGCCTGGGCATAGTCGAGGTGCGGGGCGACCGTCTGTTTGAGAAAGATGAGCACGGTGTTGAAGCAATCGACCGGCTTCGGGCATGGATCGGCAGGAATCCATCGCCGGTAACGCTGGGCATCATCGAGGCTGAGGCAAACAGTGAAGAGCGGCGCGCGAAAGTACGGCAACTGGCTGCCATGCCACAGGTTCGATTGGCGAGCCACACATATAGCCACCCTTTCTATTGGGGCGTGTTCGAGGGCAAGACAGATGCCGATCAGCAGCCTTATCGCTATAGCGTGTTTTTGGAAGGTTATGCGGCGGAGATGACGCGCGAAACTGCGGGAACCATCCCGTTTCTGCAATCGGTGGCGCCCGGTTCTCCATTGTTGCTTATCTGGTCCGGCGATGGCAAACCCGTCCCGGCCGCTTTGGCGGCTGCGGGGAAGGCGGGCCTGCCCAATTACGGCGGAGGCGGTCTCCACTGGCAGAGCGGCCCGTTATCCATAGCTGATCTTTCTCCGACACTGCGGCCCACGGAATGGGGTACCCAGGTGTTGACCCCCTTGACCGGCGAACCGCTGTTCGCGCAACTCTGGTATGGGGAAGCATTGAACTTCGGTACGATCAGCGACTGGAACCGGCAGCTCGATTTTCCACGGCGGCTGCGCATATCATCCCTATCCATACATGCCGACGCGCTATTACACGCGCGAGGCGCGGACCTTCTGGATCAGTTAGCCGCTGAACAGCGTAACGAAAATGTGCTTGGCATATGGCTTGATGAATATGTTCAGCGTGCGCAGGCCTTTCAAACAGCGAGCATTGCGCGCGACCTCAATGGCAATTGGCTACTTTTCGGAGATGCGCTCAGAACGGTGCGACTGCCTGTTTCTGAAATGGCACCGGAAATCTCAACCGATGTTGTCGGATATTCTAATCGAAATGCCGACCGCTATATTTATCTGGCGCGCAATCATGCCGTCCTCAAGCACAGGCGTGATAAGCGAAACGAGGCCCCGGCCTTGAGACTGATCGATGCCAGCGCCCCGTTGAAATCCTGGCATCTCAATGACGATGGATCCGCCACCCTTTTATTTGAGCCGCGCGGTGATTTGACCCTTGAGGTATCCAAATCCTGCGCTGTGAGTCTGAATGGGGAGGCGTTGACCGCCCGCCGCGATAATTCCCATTCCATTTATGCGGTGTCAGCAAACAAGGCATCAGGAGAATTCCGGCTTGAGTGCTGAAATACGGCGAGAATCGCTGTTGAATGCGCCAGCGCTAATGTTCCTTAGTGCCGTACTTCTAATCGTTTTCTGGATACTGTTTCCTCGTCAGCCCGCATTCAGGGATCCGGCCAATTTATCCGCAAACGATGCCTTGTCAGTGGCTTATCTTCGTGTCCTCGTCCAATCCGATCCTCACAATACACCGTTGCGTCTGTCGTTCGTCCAGGTGTTGACTGAAGCGGGCATGACCGATGAGGCCGCCCAGGCCATCGATCCCTTGAAGCGTGCTCCCGAATCGGACCTGACCTATGAAATCCGTCTTGCGGAGCTCAAGCTGTCCTTGCAGCAGCTCTACCGGCGTCCTGCCGAGGATGTCGAAGCAGCGCTGCGCGCCCGCATCGCTGAACTCGTTCCTTCATTATTGCGCATTGCGGATAAAGACAGCGAATTAAACCAGGTAGTTACACTGGCAGAACAGTTTGGCGATCCCTCGGTATTGGCCGAAACGTTTGAGCAGTTGCTTGTTCTGCGGGATGAAACTGACGAAAAAAAATCACGTTGGCTTGTTTTCGCCGCAAAGCAGCGCATGGCGGCTGCTCAGCCCCGCTTGGCCGCGCGGCATCTGTGCGAGGCCCTGGTGCTTGAGCAAACCGCAAAGAAAAAGATGGAAATAGCGAAATCCTGTTTGCATGCCTACCTTCAGGCAGGCGTCGATCAAGAGGCGTTGAAGGCTGCCGTACAGATGCTGAGCAGTTCCGCAAGCTCTGGTCTCAAGGGCGATGCCGGGCTTTTGTTGCTGGCCGCGAATATTGCCGAGCCGATGGGGGATAGTGAGCACGCATTGGCCTGGCTGGAAGAATCCAGCCGGTTATTACCCCGGGATCAGGCGCTTGCCGAACGCGTCCTGCGGCTGCAGGTTTCCATGGGACTGCTGGCCGAAAGTCTTTCGCGCGCGGCGTCGCTGCGAACTTCCCTTGTCGTCGGCAGTGAACGCCATCGTTTGCTTGCCCGCATTTATGACTGGAACGCGCGGCCGGACGAAGCGCTGGACCTTTGGCTGTCTTTTGCACGCCATGCAGCCGATGAAGAGGCGGAGTCGCGCGCATTTGCCCTTGCACGAGCGAAACCGGATCACGCAGCGCTGGTGCAGTTGCTTGAGGCTGTCATGCCGCGGCGCAAGCTGGCCGCGGCCGAAGTCGATGCTTATGTCAAAGCGGGTCTTAGCACCGCACAGCCCTCCCATGTGGAGGAGCAATTGCGCCGACACGCCGAACGTTTCGATGACCCTCCAGCAATAATGAAAGCATTGGCAGACCTACTTGTCCTTCAAGGCAAGCCTCTCGAGGCGATTAAGGTGTACGAAGAAATGCCTGATAAGCAGAATGGACAGCAGAGGTTGGCATTGGCCCGGCTATATGAAGAAGCGGGGAACGCTCAAAAAAGTTTCGAACTGCTGTTTCGCGAATCCGGTGCGCCCGATGCGGGGTATGCCGAGGAGTATTGGTTGTTGCTGGCTAAAGTTTCCATGCAACTTGGCAAGGATGACCATGCAGTCAAAGCCTATGAAAAAGCCCTGGTTCTTCGACCGAAGGATGTGGAAATACTCGAGCATCTGCAACGTTTGGCGGCACGCCATCATGACGATAAGAAAAGCGAGCGTCTTGCGCACTATGGATGGGATAGATTGAAGCGTGTCGAAGATCTGCAACGCCTCATGCATTATTCCTGGGCTCGGAAAAATTGGGAAGAGCTTGATCATTTGCTGTCTGTCGCCGAAGCGCAGCCGGCGATAGCGCACGCGCCTGATTACTGGTATTTTCGTTCGATACGAAAAATGGCCAGCGGCGACAGGGACGCGGTCCGGGAGGCATTGCGCGAGCTTTTGCGGCTGCGTGGGCCGGAACCTGAAGTTACAGAGGCAATGATCTGGCTGTTATTGTCCGACAAAAAAGTCGATTCCGCATTGCTTGATACGGTCGTTAAGCCGTACCATAACCCGTCGGGTACTCAACCGGCGGTAAGTCCGCCTTTGGCTGAAGCCCTTGCAGCGGCAGAGCACACGCTGGGCAGATCCCCTCAGGCGGCGGCCCGGTATCTGCAATCCCTGGAAGCAAGACCTCGTGATTTTTTATGGACATTGACATTGGCCGACAACATGGAGTGGGCAGGTTGTCCCGCTAACGCCAACCATGTCCGCTTGGATGCGCTGCAAATGTTTGCTTCCCAGCGCTTCCCTCAAACGGTAGTGAAGTTTCCTCCGCGTTTGGCCGAGTACCTCTTCGGATCAAAAGATTCGCTGGTACAACACGGTGCGGGCAGGGATGACTTTAAGAAGCTGCAATCGATACGCGAGCGCTGGGGGTTTACGGGGATTTTGGACAATGCGGATCACTTTGCGCTGCGGCGTCAACGCGAACGCCTGGAGACGACCGCGTGGGAAGCGTTTGCCGATGCGGTAAGAAAGAAGGATGATCCGGCGGTGTCGGCGCAACTGGCAGCAATTTCCGAGCATCTGGAACGCCAGCCAGCCGGACCTTCGCATAAGGACATGCTGCCGTTATCCATCGATGACGTTGACCGGGCCAACCGATGGCTTGCGGGAGAAGCGCCGCCCAATCAAAGCGATTTAAATAAGGAGTTGGACGTCTGCCGTCAAACGCTGACAAAAGTCCGCGAATCCAAAATGATATCTAAACCGGACAAGGAGCCGGCAAAGCTATGAAAAAACCCTGGCTGGAGGGAATTGAAGTCATTGACGTCAATACTCCTGTGTCGGCGTGGGGCGGGTGGCTCGAAACATTCGTGGTGACTGCAATTGTGATCGCGGCGTCATTTGTTACTCAGCAGCACGATCCTTTCCGGCTGGGCGGAGGATTTCCATGGCCGGTCCTCGCCCCCTTGCTGGCAGGACTACGATATGGATTTGTCTATGGTTTTGTCAGTGCCTTGCTGATACTGGCGACGTTGGGCGTGGCCATCAATCAGCAGTGGCAAATTTCGACCGGATTTCCGCTGCCCTGGGCGATTGGCACGGTTATCGTGGCAATGGTGGCGGGAGAATTTCGCGATATGTGGGGGCGTCGCTTACATCGATTGGAAGGCGCCTATCAATATCGTGCAGAACGTCTTGAGGAGTTTACGCGCAGTTATCAGTTGTTACGCCTGTCGCATGATCGGCTGGAGCAAACAGTTGCCAACAGCGGATTTTCGCTGCGTGAAGGCATCATGCGCTTGCAACCGGCGCTCGATGCCATGAATGGCGCCAATATGCTAAATGAATCCTCGCTACAACGGCTTATCGAATTCATTGCGGAATACGGTGCGCTGACGCAGGCATGTATCGTCGGAATAACAGCCGACCGGATTGATACGGGCAGAGTGTTGGCTTGTATCGGGGACAAGTTTCCAATTGATGGTAGCGATCCTGTAGCGAAAAGCGCGATTGAAAGCGGCGAGTTGGCGGCGGTAAATCTTATAAAAGAATATGCGCTGGATCAGAACCAGTTATTGGCCGCCATTCCTCTGGCCGACTCCACGGGCGAGATTCATGCAATGCTGTTGGTCAAATCCATGCCATTCTTTGCGTTCCACGAAAACAATTTAAAGCTTATTGCAGTGCTTGCCGCGCATGGCGTCGATCATCTTCGTTTTGGCACGGCCAGCTCTTCCGTTGCGCGTTTTATTGCTTCTTTCGAGCGTGTGTATCAGGATTTTCTGAGATTCAATCTCGACGCAACGCTCCTGAAGTTATCGGGATCTTCCGGGGATGTCACAAGTACTTACGGAAAATTACGGTCTTCCGTGCGCGCTATTGACCTGTTTTGTATGACGCATGATAAGGATCAGCTCGTCATCTGGCTCCTGCTGCCGCTGACCGATACGGCGAATGCGCGAGTATGGATGCAACGCGTGGATGATGTTCTTGCATCGGTGTCAAGCGAACTGGTAGCCATCAGCGATATCGACCCCCAACAGGTTCGTTCTCTGGAGCAGCATTGATGTATCGAATGCCCATGCTATTGGGGCTGGCAGCCGAGGCACTGGCCGGCTTGCTGCTCTGGTTGAGCGGGAGTGGCTGGGTAGCGAATTGGACGGCGAATCTGGCGATGCTGGCAGCCTTGGGATTTCACTCTGTTTCATCTTATTATTTTGCTCGAGGTTTCTGGCTTTTGCTGCCACGCCGATACAAGCTCCCCGCGCGGAGCAGCTTGGGTTTTCTGTTTGTCCTGTTATGGATTTTGCCGGTCGTCGGTGTGTTGGGCGTGCTGTGGAGTGTCACTACCGCCTTGAAACGCCCTCGCAGCCGTTCTTCGAAAAACGTAAAAATGGTTGCGTTGCCTGAGCTCCCTTTTTCGCCTCCTGTCATTTTCCCGACGCCGCCCTACAGCGAGGGCGCACTGCGCCAGATAATATATTTTGCCGAGCGTCCGTTGAAGCGGTTGAAAGCTGTGATGGCGACCCGGCACATGGCGCCACGCGAGGCCATGATGGTGTGGTCGAAGGCGACCCGCGACCCTGTCGACGACGTGCGGCTGCTGGCTTATGCAATGAGGGACGATAACGAAAAAAAACTGATTGAACGCATCCTGACCTTGACGGAGGCACTGCCGGAAGTTCCAGCCCGTATGCAGAACTCTTACCACAAAACGATTGCGGCATTATGCTGGGAGTTGGTATATCACCGTCTGGTTCAAGGCGCCGTCAGACAGCATTGGCTGGATACGGCCAGGCATCACATGGAGCTTGTACTTGTCCCATCGTCCGGTGCGCCAGCCGACGCACCCGTTTCGTCCGCTGGACCCCGTATGCCCACAACGGCCGGTAAGCCTGTCGCATCTCCTGTGCGCGATGCGACAGATGCAAACAGCTGGCTATTATATGGACGGATTCTGCTGGAATCGGGCGAACTCTCAATCGCGCGCGAGGCCTTTATCAGCGCAAGAACCGGCGGCATGGAGGAACAGAAAATTCTGCCGTGGCTCGCCGAAGCTGCCTTTCGGGAACGAAAATTTTCAGACGTGAAGCGCTATCTGTCGGCACTCACGCGGCCTGGCGAGAAGGGACGCGAACTGGCGCTGGTAAGAGCATGGTGGACCCAATGAATAGCGCCATCAGGGCAGACACGGACAAATCCCTGAGGGGACCGTCGACGGAACCGGTGGCTGATATCGCCTTGTTGCTGGAAGGTACTTATCCATATATACGTGGTGGCGTATCGTCGTGGGTGCACCAGATCATCGCGGGTTTGCCGGAAATAAGATTCGCCGTAATTTTTATTGGCGCCGAACAGGAAATGTATGGCTCCGCGCAGTATCAATTCCCATCCAACGTAACGCATGTCGAAACGCATTATTTAATGCAACATGAAAAGCAGCTCAAGCCGAACTCCCGCAAGGGCAACCGCAGGGCCTTCTCGGAAATGGACGAGTTGCACGCGTACATGCGCCAGTCCGAATCAATACCGAGCGAGAAAATGATAAATGCATTTTCCCGGCTGGGTTCGGGTGGCGGCATCAGCAAGGAAGATTTTCTGTATAGCGAAGCTTCATGGGATTACATCACCGGGCAGTACCGGCAGCGATGCACTGAGCCCTCGTTTGTCGACTATTTCTGGGCCATACGCGCAATGCATACGCCCTTATTTGTATTGGCGGATATTGCAGCGGGGTTGCCACCGGTGCGTGCGGTGCATGCTATTTCGACCGGTTATGCCGGATTGCTTGGAGCGATGATTCGCCTGCGGCGCAATATTCCGTTTGTGCTTACCGAGCACGGCATTTACACGAAGGAGCGGAAAATCGATCTGGCACAGGCTACATGGATTCACGATCATAATGACGATGTATGTAACACGCTGCATGATGAAATGGGATACATCCGTGGTTTGTGGATCAAATTCTACGAGCAGATCGGCCGCATGGCCTACGCACAAGCGTCGCCCATTGTCAGCCTGTATGAGGGCAATCGCCTGAGACAAATAGCGGATGGGGCAGCGGCGGAGAAAACGCTGGTCATTACCAATGGAATCGATGTTCAACGCTATCAGGCCGCGCTGGAGAAGCGGCCGGAAGAAATTCCGCCGGTGCTGGGATTGATCGGGCGCGTGGTGCCCATCAAGGATATCAAGACATTCATCAGGACGTTGCGAATGCTCGTTAATGAGCGACCCGATGCGCAGGGATGGATCGTGGGTCCGGAAGATGAAGACCCTGTATATGTGAATGAGTGCAAGGAATTGGCCGCCAGCCTCGGTTTGAAAGACCAAGTCAAATTCCTGGGCTTTCAGAATATGCTTGAAATTCTTCCACAACTGGGACTGATGGTATTGACCTCGATCAGCGAAGCTTTGCCTCTGGTAGTGCTCGAGGCATTTGCCAGCGGTGTGCCATGTCTTGCAACCGATGTGGGTTCCTGTCGCGAGCTTATCGAGGGACGCAGCGAGGAGGATCGCGCGCTAGGCGCGGCGGGAAGCCTGGTTTTTATCGCCGATCCGGAGGGAACGGCAAAAGCCGCGCTTGAACTGCTCAATAACCCACCCCGATGGCACGCTGCACAACAGGCAGGGCTCGAGCGGGTGAAACGTTACTATAATGACAAGTTGATGTTCTCGTCCTATGGGGATCTTTATGCCAAAGCGCTGGATTCTGGCCTCGCCCCGGCTCGGCAACCTTCAGTAAGCACCTGAGATGGCAGGCATAGGATTTGAAATTCGCAAAATCCTGGAGCGCGACAGCTACTGGTCGGTGCTGCGCGCCTACGGCTACGCGGGTTTAGTCAGCGGCGGCCCATGGGTGCTTTCTATCCTGAGCATCATGATGATCGGCATTCTTGCCGTCACACTTGGTGTCGCGCAGCAGGAGGTCAACGCATTCCAGATTTGCGTCACTTACCTCATGGCGGGCTCGTTAATCTGGACCGGCGGCATGCAGCTGATGTTTACGCGTTTCGTCGCGGATCGGACTTATGCAAACGACAAGCCCGAGGTCCTGCCAAACCTGTTCGGCGTTCTGATTATCACGATGGCGGGCGGCTTCGCATGGGCTGGCCCGTTTATTTTCTGGTCTTTCACTGGATCGTTTTTCCAGCAACTGTTGTTGCTGAGTAATTTTGTCGTACTGAGCGGCATGTGGATCACCCTGATCTTTCTATCGGGAATGAAGGCCTATCGCCGGATAGTCTGGACATTAGCCAAAGGTTATCTGCTCGGTATTGTGGTGGCGCTGGTGGCATCTACATGGGAACTGAACGGTTTATTGCTGGGTGTATTGGTGGCTCATGGCTATCTGCTGTTTTCGTTCCTGCATCATATCGTTCGCGAATATCCAGGGAACTCCCTGCTCAAATTCGATTTTCTCGACCGCAACCGAAGTTTTTATAGCCTGTTCGCAGTCGGAACTCTATATTACCTGGCAGTATGGATCGATAAGTTCATTTTCTGGTTCGTGCCGTTCACGTCCGAAGCGGTCATCGGTCCGCTGCGTGCCTCCATCATCTACGATCTTCCTATTTTTCTGGCCTATCTGTTTATTCTGCCCGGAATGGCCGTGTTTCTCGTGAGTATAGAAGCGGACTTCGCCGAACAGCACGAGCGCTTTTACCGTGCCGTCCGGGAAGGCGACACGCTTATGCATATAGAATACAGGCGCGACCGGATGGTCTATGCCGCCCGACAAGGAATCTATGAGATTTTCAAAGTGCAGGGTTTAACGGTTGTACTGTGTCTGCTATGGGGCAGGGACCTGTTGCATGCTGTTGGCATTTCTCCATTATATATTCATTTGTTTTACATCGATGTCGTTGCAGTCAGCGTGCAGGTATTGCTGATGGCAATTCTCAACGTGCTCTTTTACCTCGATGCCCGTCGCGAGGTACTGATTGTTACAGCATGTTTTTTCATCACGAACCTGCTATTCACCTTTGCCACATTGCAACTGGGAGCGGAAACATTCGGCTACGGATTTGCAGCATCGGTAACGCTGTCGGCCTTTCTCAGCCTGTTCATCCTATCGCATAAATTCAACCGCCTGGAATATGAAACCTTCATGTTGCAGAATTAGGCGGAGGAATTGGAACGGAACTGAGTACCAGGAGTAGATAGGTTATCACGCTGCATCGATTGCGCGTGGCGAGACTTGACCTCCTCCCGCCTGTCGAGATATCTCACACCTGAGGTGAGAGCCGGAATCCCAAGGTCGTGTAAGCCTTTCATTCACATCGATAATGTTTTTCTGAGCTATTATGGCATAGTAATTGCTTGATAGTTCGCAACAACAATAGCAGCTGCTTCCAAACCGGCAACCCCTCGCGCTTCTTGATCTGGGAATGCCTGGCTTCTGCGTCGCGCAGCGCAAATCGAAAGAAAAACAATAATAAGGTGTTCATACACCACGTTTCATCTTGGCCCGCTTCACGCGGGCTTTTTATTCCTACTGGCCGGGTTGGACGCGAGGCGCAGGCCGGTGGGAGTACCCTCAATCCGACATTTTTATTTCCCAGAAAAGGCGTTGTAATGTGAGTTGATGGGTAAATAGCGCGGTATTGAACGGATTCTCGCACAATCTGATCCGCGAGAAATTCAAAATGGGCTTACTGGTCAAGGGCAAATGGGTCGATGAATGGTACGACACCAAATCGACGGGGGGCAGTTTTGTCCGCACCAACGCTCGGTTTCGCAATTGGATCACGGCCGATGGAAGCCCTGGACCGACCGGCGAAGGCGGTTTTCCGGCTGAGAAGGGCCGTTATCACCTGTATGTGTCGCTGGCCTGCCCCTGGGCGCATCGCTCTCTGATTTTTCGCGTCCTGAAAGGTTTGGAAAACATGATTGGAATATCGGTCGTCAATTCCTACATGGGGGATCACGGCTGGACGTTTGAGGAGGCTGCGGGAGTGGCGCCCGATCCCGTGGGTGGCGCCCGCTATCTTTATGAGGTCTACCTGCGCGCGGCCCCTGATTACAGCGGGAGGGTAACCGTGCCGGTGCTATGGGATTTACAGCGGGATACCATAGTCAGCAATGAGTCGGCGGACATTATCCGCATGATGAACGCGGCCTTTGATGGCATAGGCGCAGTGGAAGGGGACTACGCGCCTGCTGCACTGCTGCCGCAGATCGACGAGATCAATGGGCGCATCTATGACAACGTTAATAATGGTGTGTACAAGGCCGGTTTCGCCACTGATCAGCGAGTCTACGAGCACGTGGTAGCGGATTTGTTTGACTGTCTGGGCGAACTGGAGCAGCGTCTGTCGCGCCAGCGTTATCTCCTGGGTAGCCGTATCACGGAGGCTGATTGGCGGCTATTCACTACGCTGATCCGCTTCGATCCGGTTTACCACGGCCACTTCAAGTGCAATCTCAGGCGTTTGATAAACTACCCCAACCTCTGGAGTTTTGTCCGTGAGCTGTACCAGTGGCCCGGTGTAGCGGCAACGGTGAACATGCGGCATATCAAGGAGCATTATTACCGCAGTCATCCTACCATCAACCCCAATCGTATTGTACCTGCAGGTCCAATTCTGGACCTTGATCAGCCTCATGATCGGGCACGGCTGCCAAATGCCATTGAGAATGATGGGTAGACTGGATGGCATAGCGAACCCTGTGGAGAAGAAGCCGCCGAACGCTTTCATGGACGTCATCAGAACGTCAGTCCTTATTCGGACCCGTGAATGATGACCAATGGATGGGGGCGTAGCCAAAAATGGAGAGGGATTCCTTCCGACTGATTGTCGGATTGCCCGACACCGATGAGACCTGCTCCGTTAATATCCTGGCGGCATCGCTTTCGCAGCCCAAGGGAACATCTGCATTAGGACGTGTTAACCCTGATGGCTAACACATCCTAATCTGTGCAGGTTCTTTTCTCCTGGATGAGCAGAAGCGCAGGATGCGGGTTCCTTCGCTGCTTCACGCTAATGTTTCAGTTTTGTTTTCGTCGAGCCATAAAGCCCATCAGGCCAAGACCTGCCAAAAGCATTGCGTATGTTTCAGGTTCTGGGACTACTCCGACAGTCGCGGTCTGGGTCAAGGAAAAAGTATAAGTGTTCCCAGCCCCAGGGTCGGGGAGGTTCAGGTTGAAGTAGCTATCCTCGACCGAGGCGCCCGCCTCCAACTCTCCAGTAAAATTCAATTCCCTGGGGCCAGCAGATACTGAGTCGAGAGTGAAGTTAGGGGCGAAATCCGGTGCCAAGTAATGATCAGCGCTAAAGTAGTTGAAAACAACGCCATCGCCAGGAATACCCACAGACTCATCAATATGCAAGTGGAGGTCAGTAAATGCTGTTGCAGTGCTATTAGTGATTGTTTCATATATATGATGTTCTGAATTATCCCCTTCCGTATGGGCAACCGTGAACCTCAGAGTGACAGGATCGGCACTGGAGAACGCGGTTGAAAGATACTTAAACGTAGGAGCAGGATCTTCAAAAGAAAATGACCCCAAGCCTGGTCCGCTCGCTGTGATGCCGGTTATGACGGAAGAAGCGGTTGCGGTGGCAACTGATCCTCCAAAAGCCATAGCAACCAGTAGAGACTTTGTTGTTACGTTCATTGTTTTCCTCCTGAAATTAAAATTTCACCTCTTGGTACTTGCGCCGCTTGTTAAAAGCTAAAGCCTGTTCGTCGGCGTCCGAATGGCATCCTGAATGCTTGGTACATGTATTAAGGCGAGCATGCGATCAGACTACTTGCAGCTCCTCGTCAAGCCACGGATTTCTCTGGTTTTAATTCCCGGCAGCCATCAATCAAGGCAGGCGTGATGACTGTCGGGAATCCTGGTTTCTCCGCAACTTGTTATTGCGAGACTCTAACCATCTTGCTACGCAGAGATGGCGGAACATCTTCTAAAAGAACAATGCGAGTTGTATTCTCAACTGTTCTACCCTGTCTTGGTGCTTGCAATGTGACATCTATTTCATTTGTATCCAGTTTCCACATGGCTCCCGTTGCAGGATCAACGATGAGCCAGCCGATAACTCCTCCAAATACCAGATTGCCCGCAACATACCAGCCATTAACCTTTGTATCCACAGTAATATTTTGTTCTGCAAAACCTTCTTTTTTGATGTTTACCGAATATTTTTTACCGCTGAAATAGCCCTTCTTTTTCTCAAGGGGCAACGAGGTAGGCGTTTTGCCTTCGAATATTTTGGTGCCGGATTCATCCAGGATCACAATAGTCGCCTGATCAGGTGCACTCCGGACATTCAAGGTTTCATGAGCACTATTCCCCATGATGGTGGCACAGCCAGCCAGCACAGTTGAAGCGAATAAAACCGGTATTGCTTTCCACATCTTCATATTTCCCTCTTCTTCCTAACAGTTGATAAAATGTAACGCCTGAGTATGAGCTTGGGAGCGTGACCCTAATAGAGAAGCAGAAAACGTGCCCGCCATACCCGGAGGCAATTATTGGATCATGAGCGGCAAGCAGGCAGTGCTGGAACCTGCCGCAGGCGTATCAAGCTCGTCTGACGCAAGATGGGGAAGCAATTTTTCCAACCGGCCCACTTCGGATGGGTCACCACTCAGGCCAAACATGTCTATTGAATTTGATTTCTTCATTACGTGCTTCTCTTGATTATTCATCAGCTAGAATCGCGGAATTGAAAGGAAAATTCATAAAGGTTCGGTTAAATATCGGTTAAATATTGCTCAGTTTATTTTTCTCAACCCTTCCATAAGGTTAAGATGTGTTCAGGAACAATGGCGTGCAGACAAATTACTTGGAATTCCATCCTTTCAGGCTGGATAAAACCAACGCGATCCTGTGGCGCGGCGATCAGGTAGTGCGGTTACGTCCGAAGAGTTTCGCCATGTTGTGCTATCTCGCGGAGCGATCCGGCACGCTTGTGACGAAGGATGAGTTGCTTGATGAGGTATGGCAGCACCGCTGCGTTGGAGAAGCAGTGCTGAAAGTATGCATTAACGAATTGCGCCGGACTCTCGGTGACAATGTTTCAGCCCCAAGCTACCTTTTAACTGTCCCCAGGCGCGGCTACCGTTTCATTGCCCCGGTTACTAGATCTCCACAGGAAACGGAAGAAGCAGTCTCCACTGTTTACCTCAAAAACCAGCTACCTGACAAAGCCGAATATTGGATAGACCGGGGTTCGCCACAAACTCGTCTGCTGGCTATTTGGCAGAAATCAATGAAAGGTTCGCGCCAAGTCGTTTTCGTCACAGGGGAGAGCGGAATCGGCAAAACGACGCAGATCGAGATGTTTCTCTCCGCAGTATCCAGCCAAAATCCGGGCGTCTTGCGCATGCGTTGCGTAGAGCGCTTTGGCCAGGGTGAAGCGCTGCTTCCTATGATCGAGGCTATTGAAAAGCGTTGCAGTGCACCTGAGGGAAGGAAACTCGTCGAGCTGTTGTATCGACACGCACCGGTTTGGCTTGCGCAATTGCCGTCAGTGCTACAACCCGAAGAGCGCGCAGCGCTTCAGCGCGAGATTTTTGGTGCAAGCCGTGGACGTATGGTGCGAGAAGGCTGCGAGTTGCTGGAAACCTTGAGCAAGGTACCCTTGATTCTCGTGCTTGAGGATGTCCATTGGAGTGATCACGCAACACTGGACTTTTTAAGTCTGCTTGCACAGCGTCATGTGCCGGCGTGCCTGATGGTGCTCGCGACATATCGTCCCGTCGATGCAAGCCAGCAGGTGCACCCGGTTACGGTGATCCATCGGGATTTGCAACTGAGGGGAATCTGTTCCGAAGTTGCCCTTGGGCCGTTTTCCCGCAACGAAGTCAAACATTACCTCACTCGGCGTTTTCCAGGCATAGACATTCCCGACTCGATGAGCCAATCATTTTTTATCAGAACCGGCGGGCATCCTTTGTTCATATCCAATCTGATCGAATACTTGATAAATCAGCATCAATGGTCGCCGTCGTCTCAAAAAATTGCGGTGGATACAGCGCTGCCGGAAACCATCCGCAGGGTTATAGAACGTGAAATCGAACGATTGAGTCCGGAGGAGCAGCGCGTTCTGACGGCAGCGAGCGTGGCCGGAATGCAGTTTCGGGCGAGCCTGCTTTGCGCTGTTCTTGGTATGGAGATCGTCGAGGTAGACCGCTGCTGCAATACCCTGGTCAGACGCGGCCAGATATTGGTATCCGATGGAATGGAGCAAAGCGCGAAAGGGGATGTTGCGGGCCACTATGCATTCCGCCATGCCTTATACCTTGAAGTTCTCTACCAGCGGCTTTCTCTCGCTGAAGCGATACGAATGCACCTTCGCATTGGAGAATGTCTTGAAGCGTTATACGGCGAGCAAAACGTCGAGCATGCAGGTGAACTCGCTCTGCACTTTGAAAACGGGTGGGAATGGCTTCGGACGATCCGCTATCTGGTACAGGCGGCTGACAACAGCACCCGGCGCTTTGCCAATCGGCAGGCGCACGACTACCTGGTGCACGCCTTTCAGGTAATAGAACGTTTACCTGCGGAGCAACAGGCGGAAACAAGCATGAGCCTCCTCAAGCAATCAGCGGCGGTAAGGCGTTCGATGGGCGACATGGCGGGAGCGAAAACCGATCTGGAGAAAATGCTGGCGGTGGCAAGAGCCTTGGGAAACAGCCGGGAACAGGTTGTAGGACTCCTCGAATTAAGTCGAGTCCTTGTTTTGTTGAATCGCCTTGAGTGTCTCGAGTTCGCGGAGCAAGCGCTTTCAGCTTGCGTAGCCCTTGAAGACAAGATCCTGCAGGCGATTGTCAAGGGCATGTGGGGTGGCCTGAACCTATTGTTGCGGCCGTGGCGGAAGGAATATTCTGCCGCATGTCACGAATCCATGGATGCGGTTCGCGCCACGGGAAATCCGCTAGCGCTTCACTCGCGGTTGACCCAGCACATTTACGTTGAATTGCTGGCCTCGAATTACCAGAGCGCTGCGACGACAGCAGTCGAGGCGCTAGCGCTATCGCGCTTGTTGGGAGATGGCTACATGTTCATGGCGGGCCATTACTACTATGGTTTAACTCTGCTGCATGGCGGTGAATGGGGCAGATTGCGCGAGACTGCAGAACAAAGCAGGCGTGCGTTTGAATGGCATGACGGCGGTTTGCTGCTTCGGTTGCATCATCACATCTTGATGGGCTGGTTGCATGTGGCGGGCGGTGATTTTTTGGGTGCTAAAGCATATTGCGAGGAAGCGCTGTCGGAAGGCGTCGGTGCCTGGGCTGATTTCGTCACGGTTCATTGTTCCGCAATCCTGGGAAATGCCCTGTACGGACTAAAGGATTATGCTGGCGCCATTCGATGCTTTGACGCTTTTTTTCAGGCGGAAAAAAATAAGGCTCTCCCGATATTCTCCAACTATTTCTTCCCTGCTTGCCTTGGAGCGGGGGAAACATGGCTCGCACTAGGAAAATTGGATAAGGCGCGTGACCATGCGCAGCGCTTATGTGATCTTTCCAGCGGTCCGCCTGAGCGCACCTATCTTGCACTCGGCCACCGCCTGCTTGCCGAGATTGCGATAACGGAAGAGGTTTTGGACGAAGCGAATTCGCATATTGCGGAGGCGCTCGAAATCGTTGAAAACGCGAAAATTCCCCTTGCCGCGTGGAGGGTCTACGCGACTGGGGAAAAACTGTATCATCGGCTGGATGACGTGAGAAGGATGAGTCACTGCCGATCAAAAAAACAGGATGAGATCGATCAACTGCTCAACTCTCTTCAAGTATCAGACCCCTTGCGGGAACATTTGCTAAATCTTGCGGAAAGCCACGATTCCCTTTCCTCAACAGGATACAGCCTGGCCTGAGGCAATTTTTCAATCATCCGCACGCTAAAAGCCTTGTTACGTGGATACAAGGAGCTTTTTAACCTAAATCCGCCCAGTGGCCTCATAAAAGCATGAGCGTGCGCCTGGGGAAGGCCATTGATCGCTCATCGAGAATTGCCTTGTTTGTGCGCTTCTATCCGCTTCAGGAAAACACCCATCACTTCCCGGTAGAGCACATCCTTCAGCACCGCATCTTCATTGCCAGCGTCCACATTCGGATTGTCATTGACCTCGATTACTTTGCACCGGTTATCCATCTGCTTGATATCCACGCCGTAGAATCCGTCGCCGATAAGATTGGCCGATTCAAGGGCAATCCTGATTACTTCTTCAGGCGTCGCATCCACCGGGATAGCCTCTGTGGGGCCTTCACTCAGCTTGCGCCGGCGCTCGTCGCGCTTGATGACCTGCCAGTGCCCTGTGGGAAAGTAATATTTGGCGACGAATAACACTTTCCGATCGAGTATGCCGACCCGCCAGTCGAATTGGGTAGGCAGCCATTCCTGGGCAATAATCAGCACAGAGTTGGCCAGCAGTTCGGTTACCCTGGGTATCAGCTCGGCTTCTGTTTCGACCTTTACCACCCCGCGCGAGAACGAGCTGTCCGGCTGTTTCAGGATGCAGGGAAGACCCAGTTCCGGGACGATTCGGGAAATGTTGTCCCGGTGCACCAATAGCGTTTTTGGGGTCGGTAAATTATGTTGAGCGAGGAGTTCGGCCAGATAGACTTTGTTGTTGCACTTGAGGATGGAGTCCGGGTCATCGATTACCACCAGTCTTTCTGCGGATGCCAATCGCGAGAAACGATATGTATAGTGGTTGACAAAGGTTGTGTCGCGAACGAATAAGGCGTCGAACTGAGGTAGGCGGCGGATGTCGGCGTGTGTGACGAATTCCACACGCATGCTCAGTTCTTCGGCGGCTTTTTTGAACTTTTGCAAGGCTTTTGCGTTGGAAGGGGGCTCGGGATTGTCTGGATCGTGAAGGATGGCAAGGTCGAAGCGCGGCGGATGCTTCTTCGACCATTTCCTGCGTCCCATGAAATATTCGGTAGCCGCAAGCACTGCAAACTCCTGGTGATCAGAAGGTATATCGCCTGCGCCAATGGCTCGTACACCGCGCAGACTCCATTGGTTGCGATGGCGTTCAAAACGAGCCGACAGGAGCGGCACCTGCAATAAGTTGAAAAGTTGATGGCTGAGCGAATCGTAGCCGGCTGTACTGCGGCCAAAGTAGACGCCGAGTTCGAGATCATCCATCTGCCGCGGCGCCAGCTGCCGCTGAATCAGATCTTTCATATCCTCGGTAAGATGGCGCACCAGATTCCAGGACTGTAAATCTTCGATGGCGCCGACCTTTGGCAGCGGTTTATGTCCGCGTGCCTCGGCAAGCAACGAAACGTAATAGCCCGAGCCCTGGTAGCGGTAGGATTTGCAAAGATTGAACAACTTGACAGAGCGGCTCATGACACCCGTGCCACGGTTGGAGTCATGGCCGGTGGCATGGCCAACAGCGAAAGCGGGATCGGTCAGATAAGTTTGTGCTGCGACAATCGTTACATCGGGAACCTGCAGAGGCCAATCTTCGGGCTCATCGACAATAATGAGTATATTCATGAAAGCTCGACTCTCGAATGCGGCAAGTTCGTTATCTGTTTCTCTAAGGTTATGCTACGGATCGGGCCCGGTTTCTTCGCCGGTGCGTTCGAAGATGAGCTATCGGGAATTCCGACCGGCGTTTCGACCGGCACTCTTGCTCGTCTCGCCGGGCCGGGTGCCGGTGCCGCGCAGATTGATGAACTTGCTTAAGGTATCAAACCAGAAGGACGCTCCCATCGAGACGGCGAGTACGGAAATCAGCAGACCGAACGTTTTGTAAAAGGCCCAGCCCGCGAATCCCCACGACAGCTCTGGACTTCGAAAATAGCGGGGGTCATCAGGATTTTTGGAGTCAAACGACCAACCGACCGGCAATTTAAGGTTTTCCGCCGTTTTAAGGACCATCTGCAAATCGGGACTGGTACTCGCTTCCCCGCCTGAGCCAGACTGCGATGGAGAGGATGCAGCTGCCGTTTCTCCGGATGCTGGTTCGGTCGATTTCAAGACAGGCTGGACCTTTACTGCGTTCTGTGCCGCGGCAACGAGGGACGCGCGCAGCGCATTATCCTTTGAAAGCCGCTGGATAAGCATTACTGTATCCGCATTGGAAACGACAACGACCAGCGCCGCCAGGCAAAACAGCACCCTTTGCGTCCAGCGCTTGTACCAGCCGCCAACCCTTTCCATGGCGTTGTTGAACCAGTCCTCAAGGTTTTCCCGAAAGGCTTCCGCCTGGCGGTCCATTGTGGTCACTTCACGGCGGGTTTTATCCACAAGAACGAGAAGCGTTTCTTTAGTGTGTCCTTCGGGAAGGCTGTTCAGCCCTTCCTGAATGTTGCCCAGCGGGTCTGGATGCTGGGCGGCGAGCTCGCGAGCATAGGCAAGCGCCTCTTTCAAGGTGGCCCCTGCCGTCGTGAGCAGCTTGACCTCCTTGGGATTTTTCGCGGAAGCAATCGCGGCGCGGCGCGCATCCAGCATTTTCACCGCAGCGTTTATACTGTCGATGCTATTCCTGGCCTGTGCTGTCTCCCTGGCGAGATCGGCGTCACCAGGCGCTGCGCTCGAAGCTTGCAGGGCATGCTCATATGCCTCCTTTGCCTCGTCAGCGATAGTTTCCAGTGCTGTGCGGGTCTGGTCTCGAGCGGTTTTCGCCTGATTGGCCGCGTTGGCAATCTTGGGATCGTTAGGGGCCGCTGCCGCTGCTTCCCGAGCTTCTTCATATGCGTCTTCCGCCCTTTCGGCATTATCCAGCAGTTCGCCGTATTTCCCTGCAATAGCGCCGCGGGCAGCAAGAATATCCAGCAAAGCGAGCGAAAAATTAGAAGAGGACATGTACGACGGCAAGCGAGTCCGTTTGTCAGGATTGGACGCATACTGTGAAATGCCGCCTATCAGTCCATGATTGTAGACTTGCTGCGCCAACCCGGTAAATTTCGGATCGTTGAGAAGGTTTTTAATGCCCGCCACGAGGTTTTTTCCCCGCTTGTCAATCAGCGATGCGATCCCCTCGTTGAGTGCGGTGCATATCAGGCTGAGCAGCAAGTAGACGAAAATGATGCCGATCGCGACTTCCAATATATTTGAACCGAACATTTACGCCTCCATCCATAGAACCCTGAGCGCGTCATGCATGATTCAGTCTAGCAGAATAACGCTATTCCGCCGCGGAGGCGTGGCTTATGCAAGCACAAGCAGGGTGACTAGGCGTAATTGGAACAGTGACAATGTATCCGAAAGAGCGAGAGAGTAAGCAATAATCGGCCGTATTCCGCAGCGATTCCCCTGCAATGCTCGACATAACTTACGGGCAGCTTATGGGTTTGGAAATGGCCGGCCGGAAAGACACCCTTGCGGCAACTTCGTCAGACTGTCATAGTCTCATCAGTAAAATCCAGTGGATGTAAGCGGTAACTCATGAGACGACTTGTTTTTATAACCTCTTTTTTATTTGCTAGCGGGCTTGCCAATGCCACGGCGTTAGTCACCACTGTCGCCACTGCGGCTCCAGTCGAAGTGCCGGACACCATGGCGGAGCGGGTAAAACCCTGCATTGTTTGCCACGGTCTGGAAGATAAAAAAGGGCGAGGGGACTATTACCCGCGTATCGTGGGCAAACCAGAAGGCTATTTGTTCAATCAGTTGCGCAATTTCCGGGATGGCCGGCGCTATTACCGGCCTATGGCCTTGCTGCTTTCGAACATGACAGACTCATATCTTGTGGAAATGGCTGCCTATTTTTCCGCGCTTAAACAGCCTTACCCGCCACCAGAACGCATGGTTTCATCGCCTGCAGAAATCAGGCTGGCTCAAAAGCTCATCGATCAGGGAGATCCTGCGCGAAAAATTCCGGCATGCACCGAATGCCACGGTAAAGAGTTAATGGGTACGGCACCATTTATTCCCGGTTTGTTGGGCCTTCCGCGCGTCTACATGGTGGCCCAGTTCGGCGCCTGGAAGAACGGTGGATTAATACGAGGGCAAACAGCGGACTGCATGTCGGAAATCGCAAAACAGCTTACTACCGACGAGACGAATGCTGTTGCAGCATGGCTGGCAGCGCAGCCCGTTCCGCAGAACGGTAGCCCTGCCACCGCTCTTTCCATCGAGATGACAAAGCGTTGTGGAAGCCTCGTTCATGAAGGCACAGTTCGGTGAAACTGCACGTTATTGTCGTGACTATTACATGCCTGCTTGGTTTGGCAGCTTTTGCGACTCTATCTGGTTCAGATTTTTCATTTGAATTGATAGGTGCGACGGCCACAGAAAAGGAAGCAAGGCCTGAAACGATTATATCTGCGGAGCAGCAGCGTGCCCGTGGCGCTTATCTTGCGCGAGCAGCTAATTGCGTGGGATGCCATACAGCCCAGAGTGGTCGACCTTATGCCGGTGGGCGAAGCCTATCCACGCCTTTCGGGACATTTATCACGACTAATATCACGCCCGATAAGGCAACCGGTATCGGCGACTGGAATGAGGAAGATTTCTGGAAGGCGATGCACGAGGGCAAATCACGCGATGGTCGTCCCTTGTATCCGGCCTTTCCCTATACCGAATACACAAAAGTCACACGCGAGGACTCCAACGCCATTTTCAGCCATCTTCAATCGCTTGCACCCGTGGCCCAACATAATCCGCCTAATCGGGTCAATTTTCCCTACGATTTTCAGCCACTGTTGAGTCTCTGGCGCGCCGTTTATTTCAAGCCCGGCATTTATCAGCCGGACCTTTCGAAAAGCGACGAATGGAACCGCGGCGCTTACCTGGTGCAGGGACTCGGGCATTGCAGCGCTTGTCACACGGAACGCAATCCCCTTGCCAGCATGAGGAGTGCCGCGGGGGAAACTACTCTGGGGGGAGGGCAGATCATGGGCTCCAACTGGTATGCCCCATCGTTAAGCTCGAGTGCGGAAGCAGGCTCGGCGGACTGGCCGGTGGGAGACATTGTGCAGTTACTCGTCACTGGTGTTTCACCGCGAGCGACTACGTCAGGTCCTATGGCGGAAGTTGTGGGGCAAAGCCTTCAGCACCTGACAAAGGAAGACGCACATGCAATGGCGGTTTATCTGAAATCATTACGCGAGACCAAGGCACGCTCCCGAGCAAGCGCTCCTGCTCCTACCGAGGAAGTGCAGAATTGGTTGCGGCAGGGCGCCAGGATCTACAAACAACATTGTCAGGATTGTCATGGGGCCTCGGGGCAAGGCGCACCCGGCATCTATCCACCTTTGGCGGGTAACCGCGCTGTCACCATGACTCCCCCGATTAACGTGATTCGCAGCGTTCTCAATGGGGGTTATCCGCCAGTTACCGCGGGTAACCCGCATCCTTACGGCATGCCGCCATTCGCACAGGCTCTACATGATGGCGAGGTCGCGCTGGTTTTGTCGTATATCCGCAACGCATGGGGTAATCGTGCCAGCCTGATTACGGCAGCTCAAGTCGACAAGAGCCGGGAAGGCATACATTGATATACGATTCGAATCAACGGCCGTACCTCTGAATTTTATAGTAGAGGCTCATCCGCCGGGTCTATGATCGGATCTCCTGGCGTTGGATCGGGATCATACGGCCGAGGGTCTACAGGCTTCTCCGGATCCCTTCTTGGTTTGTCAGGATCGATGGGGCGAGGAGGGTCTTCTACAGGTTTGTCGGGAGAGCGGTCAGGATGGGGTCGGGGGCCATTGGGCCTCTCCGGCTTACCCGGTCCATTCGGTCCATCCGGTCCATTCGGCCGGTTTTGAGAATAATATTTTGTCATGGTGTACTCGCCCAGTAAAATACACTTGAATCGCCGCCAGCCCTGGGGGACCGGCGGCGCTGAAGGCCTACGTCAAGGTTTCAGTGGAGTACGCGTTTCAGCTGACCGCGTATTTCTCCACTCTTATGCGCATCGCTATGCACATTAATGTACAGGTTTCCTGCCTTGAAGGCATCGTATTGCGCATCAGTCAACTGTGCGTCACTTGGAACCGACCACTCGTTGTCAGCAGTCTTTTTGAGCGTAATGATATCAGGGCCATTTTTGCCTACTGCTCCCTCGTGAATATGCGCCCCGGTGCCTTTTATATCGGACGTGGTGATCTTGCCTTTGACAGATTTATTGTCCTCGACCGTTATGGCGCCGCTGCCGGACGCGGAGGTTTGGACCGGTGGCACTTCCTGGTCCCCACTCAGATTCACCTTGATTTCACCCGCGGTCGCTAGTCCTGCGCCTCCAGTCAGAGTCAGTGCGCCAGCAATCAATGCAGCAATAGCCAGGGAGAATCGGGATTTTTGAACAATTGTGTTCATTTAGTTTGCCTCCTTCAGAATGATAAATTATGGATTATGATGGCTCCTTGACTGGTTCCATTCGCGTCCGCTTCTATTAGTTGCGCTGTCGTGTCTGCGAATGGTGAAGCCAATTCTTGTTATTTTATTTTGCCTTCAAGGATGAGTCCGTACGGTAGCGTACGTAAGTTATCAATTCTCATTCACGTTATACCCGATTTCAGAGATCAGGATTGGGAGCTCGATAAGGCTTAAAATACAAGCTGTGCATATTGAAACTTCGTGCAGGAAAGCTCCGCTTCCCGATAGACGCTGTCCGGCGTGAGCGCTGTTCGGGGGATGACCGTGAAAGGCGCACGGTATGCCTTATTTCTGCTTATACCCAGCTTCGAGTTGGTCGGAGTAGCTTTTCAGGAAAAATGAAGAAAAAGAGGCCATTGATGCAATGGCCTACTTAAATAATAAACTGAGTAGGGGTACGCGGAAATTATATGATGAGTAGTGTCTAAGGCTGCTGGACAGGCATCCCGCTGTTTTTCCAGACCGCTCTTCTCATGTTGGTTTTCGAGATTACGGTGGAGTTCAGCGATGTGCGAACCATAATCAAAGGAATGGCTTTATTGATGACTATCAAGCGTCTATTTAACGGGGATAGGATTTCCGTGCCCCACGGGAACAGCACTAATACTGTTTTGGGGACTTCCTTCTATCAATTTATCGGAATAGGTAAGATAGATAAGCGTGTTGCGCATGGAGTCGATCACTCTGACCACGTGCAGACGCTTGAATAAAATAGACATGCGTTCAGTAAACACGTCTTCTTGCCTGGGGAGTTTTTCCAGAAACCGGACCGATTCAGCCACCTGCCGGCAGGCAATGGATGCCTCCGCTCTATCCTCCGCCAATCCCACGGTGCCTTTGACGCCGCCGGTCCTTGCGCGCGAAACGTAGCAAGTCACTCCCTGTACCTTGGGATCGTCATATGCTTCTATCACCACGCGATCATCCTTTCCCAGCCACCGGAAGGCGGTATCCACTTCACCGATCAGTTCTGCTTTTGCCATCGTGCAGAACGTTGTCATAACCAGTATTCTCGCTGTAAATCTTATTACCGACATTCTTCCTCCATTGTTAAATTCTCGATCAATATGGACGAGTCGAACGGCTGAGCTGGACGACGTAGTGTTCATGTCCTATTTCGAGGTCTTCGCCCATATGCATTTTTCCATTTCTATTATGCGGGCTGCCCGCGCTAAATTCACTTTTTGAAACCCACAGTTCAGCCCCGCAAATCGCGGCAAGCGGTTCATGGTACAACACCGATTGAAATTCCGCGCTTACTTGAAATTCCAAAGCCATTGCGATAGTGCGAAACTCTCGATAAGCTTCAAAGTAAGGATGACTAAATTCGACGAATCCCCGTCATTAAATCTTTGAGAGAAAGCGGCAGACAAAATGAACATCAGGATCAAACGGGTTTATGAGCCATCAGACAAAGAAGATGGAACGCGCATCCTGGTCGACAGGCTCTGGCCTCGAGGTTTGACAAAGGCAAAAGCTGATGTTCACCTCTGGCTGAAGGAAATCGCCCCCAGCACCGAACTCCGAAAGTGGTTCGGTCATGATACCGATAAGTGGGTGGAGTTCAAGAAGCGTTACCGGGCCGAACTCAAGGAGAACGATGAGCAGGTCGCGCTGCTTAAGGAAAAAATAAAGAACGAAGTTGTCACGCTGGTATACGGCGCAAGGGACGAAGCGCATAACGAAGCTATCGTTCTTCAAGAGTTCCTGCGCCGCTAGACTTTCCGATGAGAAAAAGTTGAGACAACCGCCGGTACAGACCCGGCGCTTCCCAAACCAACTACCTCCGAGCGCAGGCTATCAGTTTTCTTCCAGCAATCGGAATCTCCATCCTCGTATTCAATGCTTCGAGGTCCTCAGGTGGCGAGTGGTGGTGAGCAGAGCGAATGGTCGCAATCGAGGCGAGCGGGGGCTGGACCGTTTTTTGGTGCAGAAGCCGTAGAATCCACAAATTCTATATATTGCGCAGGCGAAAGGCCACTTGGGATATCACCCTGAATTAGCAACGTGTTTATGATTATTTTTTTCTAGCCCATCGTTTTTATTATTGTAGACTACGAAGATTGACTCAGCAGAACCGGTGTGGAAGCAGCTCGGGATATGCCGGACAGCAAGATTGACGCAGGGTGAAGCCGGCGCGTGCGATTACGAAATCGACATCATGCGGCATCTGTCTTTTTCAGGATAGAGCGACATGTACAAACAACACTTTAAAACCCGGTTTTGATCGATCTTGATGACTAAACTTCAAATCACGTTCGCCACTGTTCTGTTAAATCTGTTTCTTGGCGGCCCGGTTCTGGCCGAGGAAGATAAACAGGCCAGGAGCGATAAAACGCCAACTTCGCATCCTGTCAGACAAGTCATGGACCCTCTCGACAAAAATATAGCGATCAATATACAGAATGATGGTGAACAAATTATTGTGGATGCGAGCTTTATCGTTCCGGTTGTGCCCCAGGAGGCATGGGCGGTATTGACCGATTTCGACAATATACCCAAGTTCAATTCCAGCGTTCTGTCCAGTAAAGTCATCGACAGAACAGGCAACAATGTCCATGTTTCGCAAAAAGGTGTCACCAAATATGGTTTCTTCACCTTTTCGTTCGAATCTGTACGGGAAATAAATTTGCTTCCTTTCAAGAAAATTGAGGAACGCATGATCAGCGGCAGCATGCGCCAAATGGAGGAGACGACACAGCTATTGCCGGAAGGAAATCAAACTCGCATCAGCTACCATGCTGTATTTGTACCCGGTGTTTGGGTTCCACCCGGGGTAGCGAAGGTTTTCATAAAGCGAGAAGCGCAGGATCAATTTCACGTAATAGTAAATGAGATAATCAGAAGAAAGCAGATGAACGTCGCCAGCCAATAATGCAAGACGTAATGTGTTATATGGTTATGCAATGGGCATACCTGGGTCTCCATTGAAGGAATCAGAGCTGTGATACTCGCAAAACAACTGGCGAGACGGGTTGGGCCGCAGCTAAATGGGAGATGCCGCTACGGCGATTAATTCAAAAACGCCCTTAACGGAGACAGCTTGTTCGCGCGCCTCAAGGCTTGCCTGTGGCGTCGCGCGGCGTTTGAGCCGGTGGTTCGGGGGCCGGTTGCTGTAACAAGCGGGGAACCTCGGCTACCTTCTCCCTTATTTCGTTGGGCGCCTTATTGGATTCTCTATCCGATGCTATATCCTTTTGCCCGGTTTTATGCAACTGGTAGGCCTGGATCAGCAGCGAAACGCCTATCCAGCCGGCGAGCAGGGAGAAAGGGATCACCATCAGTAGTGGCTGCAGCAATGCAAGTGCAGTCAGACCTAATAAGGTAGCGCCGCCAAACAACATGATTTTTGCTTCGGCTGCGCCGAGCACGAGCCGACTGGTAATTGCGGCCCCCACAGTATTGCCCACGCGAATGGCCCCCGCCGTCAAGCGGCTGGCACTTCCAGGCCTGGGGCCCCCCTTATTCCCGTGACGTAAACTGACTACGGAATCGGACTGCGCCACCGGACGAACACGGTTCTTTTCGCTGAGTACGATTTCAGTCGCATTATTCAAATCCTGCAGGTACATTTGTTCCATTTCCTGCGCAAAGTCGTGATTTTCGACCACTACATCGAGTTCCCAATTGCCTAGCCAGCTGGACATGTTGAGGTTGCTTGAACCCACGCGCGCCCACCGGCCATCGGCCACAGCGGTCTTTGCATGTAACATTGACCCGTTCCACTCGAACACGCGCACGCCGGCTTCCAGCAAGGGGCGATAACCGGTACGCGAAATCGGCCGCAGGAATTTGAGGTCACCGCTCGAACCTGGAACCAGTAGTCGGACATCTACGCCATCCATTGCAGCGCCCCTCAGCGCTTGCATATAGCTAGTGGTACCGACAAAATATGCATCGGTGAGCCAGAGCGTTTTCTGGGCTAATACCGTAATCAGCTGTTCGAGCCGGTATAGTCCGGCGGTGGCGGCAACGTTACCCAAAACCCTCAAATCGACTACACCCGTGAGGGGGATCGAGCCCCTGTCCGGAAGATCATCCGCTGGCATCTCGCCCCCGGTCTCGGCCCAGGCGCGGGAAAAAGAATGTACCACATCGGCTACGACTGGACCGCGTATCTCAATACCCGTATCACGCCATGGCGGAATACCTCGTTCGGGATAACCTCTCCACATTTCTCCGACACATAATCCGCTGACAAACGCGACGCGGTTATCCACGCTGAGCGATTTCCGATGAAGCCGGCTCAGCCAGGCCAGCGGACTGTCGAAGCGCAAGGGGTTGAAGCAGCGCACCTCGACGCCGCTACCACTCAATCGCCGCCAGAAGCTGTTGGATGTTTGTGTCAGGCAGCCGAGCCAGTCGTAGAGCACTCTTACCCTGACGCCTTCCTTTGCTTTTGTAATAAGCGCATCGGCAAACTGCTGGCCAATACCATCATCGCGAATAATATAGTTTTCGAAATGAATGTTCTTTTTCGCTGAATGGATCGCTTCAAGCCACGCGGGGTAATTCTCGCTTGCATCCTTTAGAAGGCGGATGCTGTTGCCATGTACGAGAGGGGCGCCTGCCGCGCGGGAAAACGCTTGTGCCGCCAGAATGCGCGTTGCATGGGTTGCTTCACGCGGATACTCTGTCAGCTTGACTTTGGCCATACGATTATCGCTTTACGTTTTCGTGATTACGCAGCAAAATGGATCAAAATATATTCCAACTTCAATGTCAGTCCGGGTTTTTGTTCAGTCCGTTACTTCCTCGCCAAACTTCGAGTCGATATAGCAGCGCATTGCGGCAATCAGTGGGGTAAGTCCCTTTTGCCGGTTTCTGCCCGATCGCATATACGCGGTGCAGTGCTCCGAACCCGCTTCTAGACTATGACTGAGATTTATTCCTTCCCTTTCGATAATAGGCCCTCCCTGAGCCCAATCAACGGATGGTTCCCAGCGGACATGATCGATGACACAGTGCGAATCAATAACGTGCACTTCCGCTGCACCATTGGCTTTCGCCACCCAATAATCGAGCAATTCGTCTTTAAGCTCGGATACTTTCATGATTTTTCTCCTTATGATACTTCCGCCACATGGACGCTTCCGTTGCCTGCGACCGACATGACAAATTGCGGAATAAGGGAAATACGCGGCGCTCCTTCCAGTTTAGAATCGGAGAATTACCTTTAGTTTATCATGGGTATATTTTTTTCAAGCCGACCAGGCTTCAAAACGCTCCAAACGCTGCCCTCGTCACCCTCGCCGCAGCAGCACGTGTACTAAATACTCCGCAGTATAACCCGCGTGCACCATGACGAATGTTTGCGACCGCACAGACCTCAGGTCATATTCACCTAGTATTATGGATATACTTTGGCGGGTGCCCGGCATACAAAAAATCTGGTGTTTTACCAAGTTCTCTGGGGGATGGTTATGAAAGCAAAGACATTGCTCTGTTTAGGAATGCTTGTACTGGTAACTCCAGCCTTGTCTGGGTGTTGGCTGCTCGCAGCGGGAGGTGCGGGGGCGTATGGAGGCTATAAGGCGAAAGAGGAGGGCTACACGCTGCAGAATCCAGTCAAAAAGGAGAGGTCCAGCGAACAGCAGGAGGTGGACTGAAAGAATCATGGAGAGCGCTGGAATTTCACTTCGACCCGTGAGAATGCAGTTCATCGTTTTCGTCGGCGCGATTCCGCCATACCCCCACCCACGCTTCAAAATCGTCTGCGATCATCGGCCAGGCATAGAGGTAGCCCTGACCTTCCTTGCATAAGACGCTTTGCAGAAATTCTGCCTGCGCCTGGGTTTCCACACCTTCGGCGATAATGCGCAAGCCGAGATTGAGCCCCATTGCCACAATGGCTGCAGCGATGGCTTCCGCGTCGGTGTTGCCGGGCAAATCGCGAACGAAGGACCGATCAATCTTCAATCGGTCGACGGTGAATTGCCGGAGATATGACAGACTTGAATAGCCAGTGCCAAAATCATCGATGGCGACCTTTACGCCAAGCCTGTCCAGTTCCCGTAATTTCTCCAGATTGGGTTCCACCCCCTGCATCACCACGCTTTCGGTGAGTTCCAGTTCCAGGCTGGCTGGCAATAAGCCAGATTCCTCGAGCGCATGCGCAACTGTATTCACGAAGTCGGTTTGACGGAACTGCACCGCGGAAACATTGACTGAGATGCAGCCGTCCAGCAATCGACAGTCGCGCCACAACTGCGCTTGCCGGCAGGATTCGCGCAAAGCCCACTCCCCGATCGCGAGAATCAAACCCGTATCCTCGGCGACGGGAATAAATCGAACCGGCGAAATTAGCCCACGCGCCGGATGCCGCCAGCGCATCAGCACTTCAACACCAATAATGCGCTCCGTGGCAAGCTCGATCTGCGGTTGGTACACCAGGAACATTTCACCACGCTCAACCGCACCTCGCAGATCGCGTTCAAGGCTCAGCCGTTCGATGGCGCGCGCCGTCATGTCATCGGAGTAGAATTGATAGCGGTTGCGGCCGGCTTCCTTGGCTGTGTACATAGAGGCGTCAGCATTGCGCAACAGGATATTGGGTTCAGTGCCGTTATCCGGATAGATACAAATACCGATGCTTGCGGTCAGCAGCAGTTCGTGTTCTTCGATGCAGTAAGGATGCGCCAGGCCGGCGATGAGCTTTTCCGCGACGCGTGCGGCGTCCTCTGTTGTTTCGATCTCACTCAAGAGAACAACAAATTCATCGCCTCCTACCCGGCTTACCGTATCGACGCTCCGAACCGAGGTTTGCATGCGTTCCGCAACGGCTTTCAGCAAGTGGTCGCCGATATCATGGCCCAGCGAATCATTGATTGGCTTGAAACGGTCGAGGTCCACGAAAAGGACAGCGAGACGGGTGGACTGCCGTGCGGCACGCTTAATGGCGACTTTCATACGATCCGCCAATAACGCGCGATTGGGAAGCCGGGTAAGGGAATCATAGTGCGCAAGATTCAGGATGCGCTGTTCGGATGCCTTGCGTTCGGTAATGTCACGCGCAAGAACAATGAAACGAGGCTCCAGTCCAGGATCGAGGCGTTTACGCGACACGGAAAGCTCGAACCACAACTTGCCTTCTCCTTCGGAACGCTCCAGTTCCAATTGCCTGCCGGATGAAAGGCCCTTTGCCTGCGCTTCCTGCAGCGCCGACATGATGACATCTGTCGCGCCGGGGGAAAGGACGTCCGAAACTTTTTTACCAACCAGTTCTTCAAGACGCGCAGCCGGTGAATCAGTGCGGCGGGCAGTGTGGCAGGCATGGACGCAACCGTCCGTATCGAGCTCGAACAGCAGATCGGGGATGGCGTCCAGGGTGGCCTGCAATTGGCTCCTCGCAGCCAGAATTTCGGTTTTTTGGCGTTCCTGCTCGGTAATGTCGCGGATCATGGCGACAAAGTAGTCCACTCTACCGTCGTCCCTGCGCACGCATTTGACGTCGATATTGGCCAGGACAATTGATCCGTCCTCGCGGATGAAGCGCTGATTCATTCCATAACCTTCAGAATCGCCACGCATGACTCGTTCGAACTCCGCGGTGTCTTTCTCGATATCCGCAGGATGAATCATTTCAACCCAGGTTTTTTTGGCAAGATCCTCGCGCGAATAGCCGAGCATCTCGCATAGCTGATCATTAAAACGCAGCCAGCGCCTAGGGTCGGGGGAGGTGATTGCCATTCCGATGAATGGCAATTCATAAAAATACTTGAGGAGACGGTCCTGCTCGGCAGTGCGGACAATAAGCGCCAATTGGTGAGCACGGTGCTGCTGGCGCCATAACAACAATAAGGCTATGCTTACCGCAGCCATAGCGATCAGAATAACCACGCTGACCCAGAACACCAGCGTCCACAACTGAGCGAGTACTTCGCGTTGGTCAATTTTGGTGATGAGGCGCCAGTCGGTGCCAGCGACTGGACGGTAAGCAACAAAGACCGGCTCACCGCGATAATCCATTCCGGTCGCTGTCCCGTGCCGTCCTTCATGCGCCGCAATGGCGCCTGGCAGGTCGTTTCTTGCCGCCAACGATTGATGCCGCGTGGCAGGTCCCCCGGAGTGGCGCCACTTGTTAAGGTAAGTAATTACTTCGCCCTCCTTGCGTATTAGCAGAGTTTCGGCGCTTGGGCTGCCGCCTGGCCATTTCTCGATCAACGGGACAAGGAATTGCGCTAGATTCGCGCGTAAAACCACAACTGCCACGGGTTCTTCACCCATCCCCTCAGGCACCAGAGGCACCACGATATCAAGCCATGCTTCTCCATTTTCATCCTTGAACAGATCGCTGCTCTGTATCTGGCGTGTACGCAAAGCAGCAGGCAACAACTCCGCGGTAATGGGCGGCAGTTCATGTTTCTCGCCCAAGGCCAGCAGAGACAGGCCTGCCGTATCCATCAGTAGCACAGACTCATAACTATAGGCTTGCCGAACGGCTTCCAGCCGGTTGCGAACGGGTTCTCGCAGTGTTTCATCTCTGTTACGCACCATGTTCGCTACGCGTCCGATGAATGCCTGACTCACCACTATTGCTTCTGCATCACCCTGGCGCTCGGCCAGCCAAAGTTGGAGCTGCTCCGCTTTAAGATCGACAATAGTTTGAAGATCCGCGTAGGCTCCCCGTTCGATCTCCGGTCCGTATACCTTGACAATGCCGATACTCACCAATGGCGCGACCATTGCCAATGAGAAAAACATCAGCACCAGCCGATTCAGAGGGAAGCGTCCGGAATCGGATCCCGGGACAATCGGTGGGATAAGCGTGTCCCGCCCCAACTTGAGTAGCATATAAAACATGCCACTACTGATTGCGACAAGAATCAGTTCCTTTGCCAGATAGGCACGGCTCCGCAACACCGGATCATCAAAGGTGAGCGAAATAAGATAGCCCGCAACTGTGATCCACAGCGTTGAAAAGGCGGCGTAGAGCAAGACGATGAGCCAAGGGTGGCGACTCATCATATAACGGTGGAGCGCAAAAGAAACTTTATCATCCGGATATAAAAAAAGTGGAGCGTTTTCAAGAGACGATAATGTTCCTGCTTTGGTTATGTTTGCCTATTTGATACCAATCACCAACCGGAAAAATGGCCAGGCTCCAGTGCAGCATAGTTGAGCATAAGAAGGCAGGGCTGTCTGTGTGATCGCTAACAATGCCTGATTTGCTTCGGAAATATTTGAAACACCCCCAAGAGTGCTTGCGGGAACTTGATCATCCATTCAACAGCAGCGGTAGCGCTGTTAAAACACCGCACCTTATGCAAGAGGCGCATCTTTTATATAATGCATGCTTCCGCGGAGGAACACCATGAAAAACCGGATTGTCGCTATTGCCTGCATTTTGCCTATGTCGCTCGTTTTGTCCGCTCTGTCAGAGCGCGCGAGCGCCGATGAAACCTGCCGTGAGATTCTTACAAGCGGCTTTTACGACCAGTATTCCAAAACCAACGCTCGGGTCAGAGACCGCGTGATGTACGCTGAGCTGTGCTCTTTAGACTACCGACAGGCCATGAATGCGATAAAGCAGACGCAGAAGTTCGGCAGCGATCGATCGCTCGGTCTATGGTATGGTCTCGTCAATCTGGACGACGGCGACCCTGAAACTGCGCCAACTCCGTTGGCCAACACCATTAGCGAAGAACGATTCAGTCAGTGGAAAGGCGGTTATTGCTCCAGGAACTCACCGGTTGAGTCTGCGCAGGCGGCAGAATTTCTCATGCATAAGATTGCGGATCGAAAGCCTGAGTTCGGGATATCCGCAGTAGAGGCTCAAGCCGCATGCCTGAAGAAGCGCCAGGGACTGACCTGTTGGGCCGAACCGGCCAAGTCGGATAGATCGGCTACGTCAGCCACGTCGGCCACGTCGCACACGTTGAACACAGCGCAAAGCGATGACATTCTGCTGAATGTCAATTGGAATAAGGCCGGACCCGTGCAATCGCAGGCACATCCCGAGGTTGAGTATTCCTTTTTGACAAGAGGCGCTGTCTCCAAATTTGCAGGTGCTCCACCCAAAAGGGCTTTACCGGTCGGCTATAAGTTAAGGCCGGGAACTTTGCAGATTCCTGTCACAAGGCCAGCGGATACAGGTGTATTCGCAAGTTTCAAGGTTACTCACGAGGGAACGGAACATAGCTGCAAGGTTTTTATCCCCGGGGAACGGGAATTTCAACTGTCAGAACCTTTCGTTAACCGATTGAAGATCAAGTATCCCGGATAAAAAAAGGATCATCGCCATCAAGGAACTGCAATGGAAGGGGCGGCTGCTGCTTCCGGCTGCAGCTCCGACTGCGGCTTCGACCGCAGCTTCCTCATCCGAGGATGAGGGGCGAAAGGAGAAGGTGGGGTGCAATAAGCGGCCGCATCGGTAATATGAAATATTCATATCTTCATGCCAGCGATGCTATCCCCGTCAGAATCTCGTCAAACCGTTGCACTCGGTAGTTTGGCGCAACCTCATCATAAGATTTGGCGCCCTGGTTGGAGTCAATGAAAATCGTCTTTATGCCGAGCAGGTTTGCTCCGTATGTATCCCGGAACATATCGTTACCTACGGAGATCACCTCTGAGGGCTCAAGGCCCATGCGCTCGAGCGCTTTTTTGAAAAGCCTTTGATCAGGCTTTCTGAAACCGTGGTGACTGGAAATGATGATCGGATTGAAATAACCGGTCAGGCCCACGGCGCGGATTTCCGGCAGCGCGTAGCAGGATTGGGCATCCGAGATAAGCGCGAGACGGTAACTTGCCTGCAGTTCATTCAATACTCTCTTTACGTCGGGATACAGCTGAAGGCGATTGCGGGAGACGCCACGGTAAATGTGCGCGACAACCTTGGCCAACTGCCCCCGGATAGCGTCCGAGCGAATTCCTTCCTGTATGAGGAACTCATTCCATATGGCCTCCACGTCAATTTCGGGGTGTTCCTCACCGCTCGCTTCTTTCTGCTGTTTCATGATTCGATAATAGCGTTCCCGTACTTCCCAGCGGTGCAGGTACACGCCATGATAGGTTAGATAGTGTGCAATGGTCCGGTAGATTTCATCCATTGATTCATCGGTCTCAATGTCGATCAGCGTGCCGTAGAGGTCGAACACTATTCCTTTTATCGTCATGATAATTTACCTCAATGTTTTCCTGGCTTCGTCCAGTAACTGGCGGCTATGACTTGCGTCAATCCAGGCGTTGCGCGCGATGCGCAGTAGCGTGAGCGCAGTGTAAAACGGCGTACGCCGGGTGATCGCAGCGAAAGCAGCGCCGCGGTCCGGAAAATGACAGGCATACTCCCACAGGAAGTGCCCGATAAAAGGCTCTGCCAGCCATTTGTCACCGGCTTGTTCCATAAAGAAGTGCTGGAGTTCGCCGACTACACGTCCCAGATCAAACGCCCTGTCTGAAGATTTCATCTGCTCGAGATCGATGACGATCACCCAGAGACCGTCTCCAAAGAGGATATTGGCTGGCGTCACATCACTGTGGACAAGGACTTGCCGGTCTTCCCACATGCAGGCTTTCCCTCGCCACCGATCCTTGTGTTGATGGAACTCCCGAACCTCGCCCCATTCAGCCCTTCCGGCATTTGTTAATTGTTCAAGAATGCGAGCGAAGTATTCACATTCTTTATTGAAGTCCACCTTGCTGTCGTGCGCGGTGCGGTTGTGCAGAGTGGCGAGAAAATATGCCAGTGCGGTCAGTTTTTGGAAAAGAGCGTCCCGTGCGCCTTTTCGGATCGCCTCGACGATGAAATGCATGAGAGGCGCGCCGTAACAGAATTCCTCAACCAGTACCTTGTTAAGGCTTGCGTTTCGTCCGAGTGGCCGCGCAACGTAATGCGGGTAGCCGGTAAAACCCAAATCACGCAGATGGTTTAAATTGTTGAACTCCCGTTCCATGTGGCGCAAGGCTGTCTCAGAGTCGAGGCCTCGGACGCCGCCAAAAAATTTCCCGATAATCCGCGTCTGGCTGTACTTTTCTTCATAGAGGTAGACATTGTTGGAAGCCGGGAGCTGGAAAACCCGAAAGTTGGGGGAATCTACCCTAACATTCAGCTGGGGAATAATATCGTCACGGAGGTATGCATAAAAAGGGTCATCCGTCGATAGATGGCCGAGGTATTCCATGGTTTATTGATAGCAGCAGCCATGAAAATTCTCAAGGTCATGCATTCAGGGAATCTCGTAAAAAAATCCCCTTTCCTTTCCCCTTACGCTGTAGATCGAAGTTCAGGTTCCATAACTGGCGCATAACCCCATAACCCTTAACCTCTGATTACGAGATCGAATACGGCGACCATAAACTCAGGTTCCTCCGGCGCCGGTGAGCGCAGCTTTACAATAAGCGCTTCCGGATTGAGTGCGCTCTGGAGAAACGCATCCTTTTCATTGTACGGATCTCCTTCGAAGTACATCTGCGTTACCAGTTCGTCGTGACGGCCTCTCACATCGAAATGGATGTGTGCTGGCCGGATTCCGATGGTTCCTGCGGGATAATGTAACGGTTTTATTGTTTTGAACCGATAGAGGCCATCGGCACCGGTGGTTATCGCGCCAAAGCCCTGGAAGTTGGGATCCAGCGGTGCCGGGTTTGTATCGTCGGGATGGGCATAACGACCAGCTGCATTGGCTTGCCAAATTTCAATTTCCGCCCCCGCCACCGGCTCTCCGGAAGGATCCCGCAGATGCCCCGTGATAATGAGAGGCTGTCCCTTAGCGCGGCCGGACCCGCCTGGCACCCGGGTCAGGTCTCCACTGCGATCAGGCTTGCTCATGATGGGGTAAAACGGGCCCAGGATCTGGTCTTGGGTCCGATTCAGCGCGGTCTTCGCAAAAACCGCGGCCGGCGGTAACAAGCCTACGGCGAGCAACGCCGCTGATGCCTTTAATACCGTACGGCGGCCCAACGCCGCACGTCGATTTTGCGGTCCATTATCAACGCTCATGGCCGAGATCCATTTTCAGTATGTCCGGGTTTTACTTCCAATCGGCCCATGTGTCACCTTTATAAGTTCTTCCATACTAAATTACATTAGTACAGAATATGCGAATTTACCAGCTAAACTGATGCTGATGCTGATGCTGATGCTGATGCTGATGCTGATGCTGATGCGCTGGGCCCGGTATTCATATTCCCGGCACAGGCAATCAGCTTTTCCCCAGGTCCCGGTATTCATATTTTGACGCTGCTTTTACTTTCAGGGCGGCGAGAGACTCAAGAGCTGGATCCGGGGTTTGTTTTGGAGTGACCCAGGTGGCAGGCGATGTCCACAAGTAGACCCAACGCGGATGTCATTGTCGTAGGCGGCGGACCGGCCGGTGCGATATGCGCCCTCATGCTCGCTCGCGGGGGCGCCCGTGTCAGCCTCCTGCATTGGGGCGGCTACGCCACTGAGGGCATCGAGCTTGTGTCTGGTCGCGCGCGACGCATTATTGAAAAACATTGTTTTGACTTCTTCATCCAGGCAGCGCCTGGAGTAGAAATCCACGAAACCGTATCGCTTTGGAATACGCATAAGCCTGTTACATTTAACGCCATGTTTAATCCTTGGGGTCCGGGCATGGCGGTAGAGCGTCCGCTCTTTGACGGCGCACTGCGCAATCTGGCCTCTGCCGCAGGCGTATCGATCACTGCGGACGCCAAGGTGGTGGGAATTGAACGCACGGGTGATGGATGGCGGCTCCTGATGCGCTCGACGGAAACCTCCTCAGGCGATACGGATGCGGAAAGGAGTTCGATAGGGACGCGTTTTCTAGTTCTTGCTACCGGACGTGTGGCGACACAGTTTCTCGACCGATCGTCAGTGGCCGAATCCTCTCAAATTGCTTTGATGACATCGCTGCCGGCGCGAGGTGCCGAGCCTGCCTGTGCACCAGCGTTGGGACCCCCTGATGCCCTCTATATCGAGGCCACGGGTAACGGTTGGTGGTATGCCTTACCCGCCGCGGATGGCGATTACTTCGCCGGTTTTTGTGTTGACCGTAGTGAGCTCAAGCAGCGGCGGACGCCGTTGAAGGATTTTTTTTTCCAGGAGTTGCAACGCACTTGTCTACTCTCTCCTCTACTGTCAGGCACGGCAAGCATCGCGCCAATATGCGGTCGTACCGCTGGCGCCATAACGTTCAACCGAGCGGCGGGAAACGGTTGGATTGCCGTCGGCGATGCTGCTTTTGCATCAGATCCTCTCAGTGGCATGGGAATCGAATGGGCAATTGAATCGGCCCAGCTTGGCGCTCATGCGCTGCTGGAGGCAATGCAAGGGAAAATGCAACGCGGGTCATCTGCAGTTTTTGCGGAATATGACGATGCAGTGAGCGCGCACGCCACGCGACATGGTAAAGCAGCAGCTCAGCATTATGGGTGGCTGCAGGAGTCGAAGTACAAGTAGGGTATAGCAAAAAAGCGGGCAAAAAAAACACTATTCCCCGGATATCCTGCTTGCCTGGGCGGGGCAGCGGGCCTGGCTTCGAGGCTTGCTTTCAGGCTTTGTCCGGGATGCGAAGTCAATCACAAGCCGTCCATCATTATCCCGCTACCCCCGTAAATACCCGAACTAACGACCAAAGCGAGATGAGTTGAGTTTCACGTCGGCGCGCGCCCAGGATTTCCTGAAACGCGCTTCTATGAGACCTGATTCGTACTCTTTCTTCTGTGCACGCAATGCCTGCAACAGCCCATAAAGCGCCCAGCCGTTATCACGGTTCCGTTGCAGGTCTTCCCAGTAAACCGTCTCTGCTTCGGCCGGACGTCCCGCCTCAAGCAAGATGGCGCCTAGCGCAAGCCTTGGCGGATAGTGCCATTCCAAAGGCTCTGTATATACCAGTGCATCCTCGAGGCGAACCGCACGCTCGAGGTGAGCGATGGCGGAATCGAATTGTCCGTGTGCAGCGGCGATTTCGCCGGCCAGAACCTCAGGCGCGATCTGCAGTACGGTGCGCGGGGTATTTTTCGAAAAGAGCGCACCGTCAAGCGAAGGATCTTTCATGATCTCGCGCAGGGCTTCCAGTTCCTGCTCGGCTTGGCGGATCTTTGCGGTCGCTACGAATGCCAGACCGCGCACGTGATGCCAGCTGCCCCTCAGAAATGCATTCGTGGAGGGTGGCGCCGGCTCTTCGAGAATCCCCTCCCAGTGTCCGAACCGTGCCAGCGCCCAATATGGAACCATACGGAATACTGCGGTCAGCGGCATCTCTTTCAGCACTGCATCATCTATCTTGGCGGCAAGCTCTCGCGCTGATTTGATCGCAATTTTGCTTTGGCCCCCTGCCGTAGCAGCGAACCAGAGAAAGTGGATGTTATGCGGATAGTACGCCATCGGGTACAGCCCCTGGGCGCGGCACTGCGTGATGTAATCCTCGTCAGCCGCGATTGCCAGTTGGTTGCTCCTCATTGCGTCCGCATACCGTCCAACCCGTTGATAGATGTGCGATGACATATGTATCATATGTCCCGCAGCCGGCATCAGAGTCAGCAGGGTATCGGCTGCCTTCTCGGCAAGCTCGGGCGTGGCCGTCGGTTCGATGAGGTGAATGTACATATGCAGCGCGGCAGGATGGGTCGGGTATCGGCGCATCACGTCCTCGGTGAGGGCCACAATTTCAGCCGTTCCCTCATGTGGCCGGCCATCAGGCATCCAGTAGCCCCAGGGACGGAGATCCATCATCGACTCCACATAAAGCATTGCAATGTCGGGATCCTCCGGAAAACGCTGGTGTACGTCCCGCATTGCGTCCGCGTACGCCTTGTTGTTTGCCATACGGTGCTCGGTCTTGCCAGAATAGCGTTTTTCGAGGGCGCGGATAAGCGCCTGCTCTCTCGGCGATGCCTTAGTCATAAGCAACCGGGCCTGCCGCACCATCTCGTAAGCCTGGGGTTCCTCGTTTGGTTCCATCATCGCGTTGATGTTGGGGCCCAGCACGAGCGCCTGTCCCCAATAAGCCATCGCCAGCGTGGGGTCGAGCCTTGCGGCTTCCCGGAATGCGCGTCGTGCTTCAGCATGGTTGAAGCCGTAGGCGAGATTAAGTCCCTGGTTGAAAAATAGCTGTGCTTGTTTGTTCCGGGTGCTGACCGGGAATGTATGAGGACCGAGATCCTGCAGCCTGGGTGCGAGTTGGCCGGCCGGTCCTGGCTGCTCCGCCATATCGGAGGCCTCATAATGTTTGTGGCCGGCTCCGTGTACCGCGGAGCGTTTGGATTCAACGAGCGCCTTTTCTTTGGCGGGTGCTTCTTCGCCAAGCTGAGCGGATGAGCAGGGGACGCTTGCGGCAGCGAGCGCCAGCCCTGCCAACCAGAAATTAAGCGCATGGAATTGCATTACACACCTCCTGTAAAAAGACTTAATTTAACGAGCAGCCGGATATTTCTTCCTGCTCGGATCAATCGTTAATTCTCTGCAGTCGTCGGGTCAATCACGGATTTGAAATACGATTAGCGGGAAATCCGCCCTGTTCAGCATGCGCTCTGACGGCGGCTTCGTCGGGCGCGATATAGATGCAGTAGATTTTGTCGTCTGTCACATAGCTTTCCAGCCATTGGATTCGTTGACCCATATCACTCAGTACGGCGCATGATTTCTGGGAAATGATCTGTAGATCAGGCGTGGTAAATGAACCTGCTCCCGGGATATCGCGTTCGATAATATATTTAGGCATTCAAATTTCCTCATTAATTTAAAAATGACCGGTCGTATTTATACGAGATAAAAAACTATGCTCTGAAAAACTCCCCTAATAACTGATTACAACACTGTTTGACCGGCGCGGAGGATTTTTCTATTTTCATCCTCAGTAACGCGCCCTGCCAACTATTCAACAATAGATCGGCCATGTCTTCGGCTGATTTATCCAACCTCACAGTGCCTTGTTGTTGCGCCTTGGCCAACCCGGACTGAAGCAGATTCCGATACCGGTTGACTGCTGATTGAAGCGATTTTTGGCAAACCTCGCTGGTATCACCTATTTCTCCCATCAGATTGCCCAGCAAGCAACCGCCTTTGAACTGATTCTTTTCAAGCTCGGCAATGAGTTCGGTGAAGTAAAGTTGTATTGCACTAAGCGCATCAGTCTCGGATTGCTGCAAATGAGCGGCCAGTTGCGTAATAAACGGATCGATGTAGTGTTGAATGACTTCCGCGCCAAAATTTTCTTTGCTGCCAAAGTAATTGTAAAAAGAGCCCTTGGGAATATTGACCGCATCCAGAATTTCCTGCAGCCCCGTACCATGGTAACCTTGCCCCATGAGCGTGGTTACCCCCTGATTCAATAGATTTTCTCTATTTATTTCCTTCTTTATCGATTTAGGCATGTGCAAATAATACGACCGGTTGTCTTGTTTTGTCAAATGGAAAAACTGCGAGCATCGGGCGGATATTATCAGCTGGCGGGAGGGGTCGAGCGCCGTTCGGTGTTTAGCTGGATGCACCCGCGCCCGTTGTTGCCGACTTGGGGCGCCAGAAGTGAATCAAGCCCCCGGCAAGTCCCGCAAGGCCTACCACCAGTAGCAGAAAACCCCAGCCGGTTCCGCCATTGCCGGTATGGACATAATCCCCGGCTTTTCTTACATCCAGTGGAATAGTAACCAGATTACCTGTATTCCCCGAGGCGTCGTCGCCAACCAACAGCACACGATACCTGCCCAGCGGCTCCAGGTTGACCACAAGCGGAATGTTTCCGGAAGTGTATTCCACGGCCGGCACCGACAATACCTCGCGTTCTTCCCCGTTTTCTATTTTCATCAGCCTCACTGCCAGCGGCATCTCGCGAAATTCTGATGCCAGTATATCTATTACCAGATTCAGGGCGCCGGCCGGGACAGGAGAGCAAAACGGAGGGTAGGATGGATGATCGCCATCCGGTACAACATATGCATTGAAGCCGACAGGGAATGCGCCCGTCTGGACGATACACGCGCCCCCGGAGATGGACTCTTTTTGTGTCGCGTGATTGTCGGGGCGATGGAGCTGAAGGGCTTCGGTTTGCTGGGCATGGGTGGCCGGCGAAAATGCGAGAGTTATCAGTATCGCGTAGCCGAAGTAGAGCACCGAGCGAAAAAGCTGTTGGGTCATGTGTCTACTCCTGTTTTCTAACAATATGGGGTGAAGCTGCATTACATTCTTGCAAATACAGCGGAAAGCAGATCAGATATGAAAGCAGATTTGATTAGCGGCAAGTTGGACTGCCGTTGTTTTGCCCAAAGGCAGAGAGTATCGTATAACCATACTCTGATTATGGTATTCACGCAACGGCCATACCAGCGCACGGTGCCACAGACTTGCAAGCTTCCAGGCTCTCAAACGCATCATCACGTCAACTGGCGCAAGCGTGTAACATCATCGCGCACTCTACTGTCCTCTTTCGATCCCGCTGCATGGGAAAACGCGCTTGAACTTTCGGCCGCCAATAGCACCTCCGACCCCCTGACACCTCGATTATCTCGTGAAATATTTGAGTAGTCCATTCTTCCTCTTGGAATATTAGACAGAGCCGAGTACGATTCACGCTCGGTGTTTTAATTATTGAATTTGCTTGCCGCAAGTGCTGAAGTTGGCTGTGCCGCGGGCATCCGGCGATACTAAGGGGTGGGATCGCAGGCCGGTGTAGGGATATAATTTATGTGAAAGCGCATTCGTCGGACTGCTACATACGGCAAAGGAGCATGGACGCCCACGCAGGTGGCGTAGCTTTGGAAGTGGGGGAGACAGGAGAGAGCGGGAGACGAACGTTGGATGCGGCAGTTCATCTTAATTCTCTAATCAGGAACCGCCCGATAAGCGAAGATATCAAGCATAATCTTTTCTGCTAGGAATCAGCCCCTCAGCAACATAGCAGCATGACAGAAAAATGAGAAATGCCGGATTGGATTGGGGTTACGAGTCAAGCACGGCAGTCAAGCACTTTCTTTAAAAAATATCGCGGCTTCGTCTCTTTTTCTTACCGGTATTTTTTCAACATTTGTCAAATGCGTTTGGTTGTTCGACTGGAAATGTTTTACCATTTTTTGCCGAAAAGCCGCCGATCTGTGGTCGAACAAGGTAAAAGCAATGCCGAACACATCTTGATCATGATGTTTTTTCATTTTTCAGCCCCTTAAGGGAATAATTAAAAAGCAGACTAAGCCATTGCGCAATCGGCGACTCTCCCGCATACCAATAGGGCTGGTTAAGGGTTCTTTAAGGCAGTTCTTCAAGGTGGTAATGATTTTTCAGTTCTTCCAAAATTTACTACCGCATTCCGGCACTTGCCATGTGGTCAGCGTAAAACAAGACTTTTACAATATTATGAAAAGCTTCATTTCGAATTGCGCACATTGTCACGGGAGGAACCGCCTTTCGTTTGTGCGGAACCGAACGGAAGCTCCATTAGTTACGTGGCATTTACAGTATTGGCGTTTCTACCGAGATTAGCCATTGTCCGGCGGAGCGCGCGGGGAGATGCGTTATATTGCTATCGACATACTGTTTAACCCGCACTCTGCTGGAAAGATGAATAAGAATGCCGGCAGGAAAAATAACAAATCGGCTTTACTTCCCCTCGCAGCTTAATTCGGCGTACCTGAAAATTATGCGTAATTGCCATTCCTGAATGTATCCGGCTAATATTTTCCTATCCATTGAAGTTCCGGATTGCTTTCGCTCTTATCGAACTTTGGGAATTTACCCCGGTTTATGAGAAACAGGATCAGTTCGCGCCTATCCAGCAGTAGTCAGCAATTGGCAGATGGGCATGAGCAGCCATGGTATCGGTCACGCAGATTCAGCATTTTCAGTTTGGCGTTTTTAATCAGCGCCGCTATCAGCCTGGCTTATATCTACAGTCAGCCGGCCGTTTATCGTAGCAGTGCAACCTTGCTGACCTCGGCGATGACGGCCATAGACCGTGAAAGCAGCGATGCGGATATTCAGCACGTGGCTATTCAACGACAGATTTTTTTAGGGCATGAGATCGCTGCCGAGACTGTGTCGCGACTCAAGGCCTCGCCTGCGGGTAAATTTCTATCCCAGTTGACGGCACCGGATATTCAGAATTTATTGAATGTCGAGCCGGTCTCGGAAACCAATCTCGTCGAAATAGTGGCGGAGGGTACCGATCCGAAATTTTTGCCGCTGCTCATCAATACCTGGATCGATGTGTACCTCGATGCAAGGGCTGAAGAAGTCAAAAAATTGACAAGCAATACGAAGCGTATTGTCGAGGACGAGCTGGAAGGACTCGCTGACAAAGTAGATTCCGCCAGGGTAGCCCTGGAGACGTTCAGACGAAATCATGATATCTCTTCTACCCAACGCGAAGAAAATGAAGCAGCCGCCCGGCTTAGAGGCCTGAATGAGTCGCTCAACAAAGCCAGCGAGGAAGAAGTCAAGGCGAAATCGAAGCTGGACTCTATCAGAGTGGCTATTGCCCGAGGAAAAGCGGTGGTGCCTGACGACGAAAAGGGCAGCTTGGTTGATCTCGAAACGCGATTGCAGGATTTGCGCGAGAAACTCGCGGAATTCGACAAAAAATTCACCCGCGAATATTTAAACCTGCAACCCGATTTGAAATCTATTCCGGAGCAGATCAAGGAACTGGAAGCTGCGGTAAATAATAAGCGTCGGTATGGTCAAAACGTGGTATTGGCAGATGCGGAAATGGCTTATGCCGCTGCACAACAAACCGCCAGCGGCATTCGAGCCCAACTGGACTCACACAAAAAGCAGGCGTTCGCTTTCACATCGAAATTTGCCGAACACGACGCCTTAAAAACCGATCTGGAGGGTTTGGAAACACTCTATCGTGACGCGCAGGAGCGATTGGTCCAGGTCAAAACCGGCCGCAAGGATAAATATCCGCAGGTAACCGTCATTAACCGGGCTTACGAATCCATCAAGCCGGTGAGACCTGACTATAACCGTGAAGCTTTGATAGCGATAGCGGGTTCTTTACTGTTGGGGCTCCTCAGCGTGTGGATTTTCGAGTATTTGACTCAGAAGAAAGAACAGCAGCCATCTATTGCGATTTTCGGTGTACAGAATTATCCGGCGCCGGCCGCGAAATTGATCGATCATCCTCATACTGCGCTCGGTACTGCGGCCGGCTCACTGGAACAGAAAACAAACAATACCCTTGCGAGTCCGGCGGCTCCCCCGCATAGAGAACTTTCCAGCCATCAGTTAAGGGCTTTGATCAGCGCTTCGAACCTTAAAGGAAAACAACTGATCGGGTTATTGCTCAGCGGCATGAATATTGATGAGGCGGCCTCTTTAACACCGGATCAAATCAATCTGCCAGCGGGAACCATCAACCTGGGGGGAGTGTCGCCGAGAATCATTCCTCTGAACAATTCGCTTAAATTCCTCTTCATGCAGTCGGATGGTCACCCATTATGGAATGCGGACGATCCTGGAACGCGTATCGATCTATCGGCTGCATTAGTCTGTGCAGCGGTCGACTCGGGCTTGCCTGATTCCCAGGAAATTACTGCTGAAGCGATTCGACATAGCTATATCGCTTATCTTGTACGTCAAGGGCTGCGGTTGTCGGATCTTGAACAAATTGTGGGCTACCTGGAGCCTTCGGCTATTTCCAGCTACAGCGCCTATTCACCGCCACAACAAGGCCGTCATATTCACGAGATCGAGTTAGTTCATCCTGCATTGATTAACACAATCTGATGGCAGGGTGCGCACAATTCGATCTCTTGAGCCAGCGTACCAATTGCCGGCCCGCAGTCGCGTCAAAAGATCGGGCGCAGGCCCCGCACGGCCACAATAGGCCAGCGCTTGTAGAAACTTAAGGACGCGGATCAGGCAAACGGACCGGCCCAGGTCATCCAGCCAAGGTCACCCGGCCATGATCGTCACAGTGATCATCGTGAGGGTAATGGAGGTGTCCATCGACAAGATAGTCGATATGGTTGCCGTGGGGGACTCTTTCATGCCCGCAATCAGGCCCATGCATATGCTCCTGCTGATGTCCAGCGCATTTGTGCGCAGGCGTGCAACTGTCCGGATTAGTCTCCGTTATGTCGAGTACATGTTCATCGATATGGCTGCCGTGCTGGTGATGCAGATGGCCATCGTGCAGATAATCGACATGGCCGTCATGCACAATACCTGTGTGGTCGCACTCCGTCCCATGGGTATGAGTATGATTTTCGTGCTGTGGCAGGATACAATTAGTCATTTTCGCTCTCCTTATCAATAAAACCTGGATTAATGCATAGGCGCCTGCATACAGAGCAATAAGAAAATCCAGTGGTATCGACTCTAACCTTGGTCCCGCGCCGTGTTAAAGCCGGATTGGGCCGAATCAGCCAGATCAATTGGCTCAGCAGTGTCGCCTGCGATATCCAGTATATTAAACTACGGGTTTGACACATTCTGTTACGTCCAGTTCCTTAGCGTCACGAACAGGTCAAAGCAGTTTCAGCCGCAGGCGGGGGCCGAGAGTGGTGATTGAGTTTATCTGCATCCGTCCCGGTATTGAATGGGAGTATGGGGTTGAAGAGAGCCCAGGTTTGGCAAGCAAGGAAAATATCAGCATGGAAATGAAAGCACACAAAAAAGCACATACAAAACAAGCGCACTTGCAGGGGAATTTGATAATAGTCGGGTTTGGCAGCATAGGCCAAGCCATGCTCAGGCTGTTGTTTCAAAACATTGAAGTACGCCCGGATCGGATCAGAATAATTTCCGGCGATGAGAATGGCGAGGATATTGCCAGAGAATTCGGCGTTGCATTCACCCCCCATATGCTGACCGAGGAAAATTACCTTGCCGTGCTCGAGCCATGCCTGAGCAAGGGAGATTTCCTGCTTAATCTCTCAGTGGATGTTTCCAGCTTGGCGCTTATGGAACTGTGCTGGCGGCGTGGTTCTCTCTACCTCGATACTTGCATCGAACCATGGTCGGGTGGATACACCGACAAGTCGATTTCGGTATCATTGCGGTCCAATTACGCCCTTCGCGAAAAAGCCCTCGCTTTTGCTCGCGAAAAGCCAGGAGGGCCAACAGCCCTCCTGGCACACGGCGCCAATCCGGGGCTTGCATCGACGTTTGTCAAGCAGGCACTGCTTAATATTGCTGCCGATAGCGGTTTGAGCGTAAAAAAACCAACAAACTCTGGAGAATGGGCGGAGTTGGCGTCTCGCCTTGAAATAAAAGCTATTCATGTCGCGGAGCGGGATACACAGAATACCGCACGGCGTAAACAGTCTAACGAATTCGTCAATACCTGGTCGGTAGATGGGTTTGTCGGCGAAAGCCTTCAGCCTTCGGAGCTGGGGTGGGGCAGTCATGAGCGTCATTGGCCGGCGGACGGGGCACGTCACGGATTTGGCTGTGATGCAGCAATTTACCTTAACCGGCCTGGGGCAGCTACTCGAGTGCGCAGTTGGGTGCCATTCAGCGGTTCTTACCATGGTTTTCTGATTACGCATGGTGAATCCATTTCCATAGCGGATCATCTTACTTTGAAAGAAAACGGAAAGGTGATCTACCGCCCGACAGTGCATTACGCATATCATCCGTGTGATGATGCTGTGCTTTCCGTCCACGAATTGGCAGGCAGAAACTGGCGTTTGCAGTCCAACAAGCGAATCCTCCGGGATGAGATAGTGGATGGGGTGGATGAGTTGGGTGTGCTGCTCATGGGGAACGCCAAGGGCGCCTACTGGTACGGATCACACTTGTCTATCCAGGAAGCGCGACGACTCGCGCCGTATAACAATGCGACCAGTTTGCAGGTCGTGGCCGGAGTGCTGGCTGGCATGGTATGGGTGCTTCAAAATCCCAATGCGGGCGTGGTCGAGCCCGACGACATAGACCATGAGGTTATTCTGGAAATCGCGCGGCCTTATCTTGGAGAACTGGTGGCCTTATTTACCGATTGGACGCCGCTACGTGATAGAGGATGGCTATTCAGCGAGGACGTGGATTGGGATGACCCCTGGCAGTTCAAGAATATCCGGGTGATGTGAGGGTTGAGGGTCATGGACGTTTTTGGCTGCGGGATTGTGCGCTGGTTCGTGCACGGGCTGCAGAACCCGATCGAAGCCGGAGATTAAAGGATTGCTGGCATTGTGGGATTTATGACATAACGAGGGGAGCTCTGGGATGACCGGAAAGCCTTCCGCAATTGCATGCAGCAACTACAATTAATCGTGTTGACGCATGCCTTGACTGTAGCTCGCTAACCTCGGTTTAGTCCTTCCCTTCGCGACGGTGATCTGCTGGCGGATATTTTGTCCTGCCGGTTTTTTTTCATATCGCCCCAGTGTTCCTGAGTCTTTGATTGAGAATGTTTGAACATTTTTTTCGTAAAGACTTCAGCTCCTTGATCAAGTAAACCGGAAAATGTGGTGAATGCTTCGTGGTGATTACGTTTTTTCACTTTTTCCTCCTTCCCAAAAGAAAAAACCTCCAACAGTAGACCAGCCCCCTGGACGACGCTCTTCCAGGAACGTCCCATCCAATAAATTTAGTCAGCAAGCCGTTGGTATTGGTTCCCCGAATTTGCCCTGAGATCTGTCTTTAATACGTGTGGAGGAACTTACCAGAGCCTGAGCAGCAACTTTCATTGTCCACAATTGCTGTGGATAAGCTTGTTGATAATCCATGAACACGATTCGTAAGTTACCCTTCCGCAATGGTATTTCCCTTTCGGCTATTTTTTGAACTTTAGAAATAATATTCTTTTATCAAAAACATACAGGAAAGCCAGCAATAATGCGGGTTTGCTCTACCCTGGTTTGAATGATGGCGTCAATTGCGTGACATTTTGTTACGGTGTGGATCTGTCGGAGGTGAGTTGGTGCCTCCTATGTAAATTGCTATCCCAGGGTCAACAACAATTTTGTTATTCTGAAAAGTAACGGGCGTGCAGAGTGCAAACGAGCTTGGCACCCGCATACGATCAAGTTTGCTGCCCGGCCAAGGCTCAAATAGTGCGAAGCGCAGTACCCCGGTTGCGTTCTACCTGCTAAGCGGTCCTGGATACTTAGCGGCCGCCAACTCGCCAATCTGTTTTCCCATGGCAGTGCCCACCTCTGCGGAGTTACGATAGTGCACGCCATCGTAAATACGTGCATTGGCAACCTCCTGAACGAAATCATCGATTCCTGTCCAGCTTCGTGCGATGCCGCCAGCAGCAGAACTGGTAGTCGTTAAAAGCGGAACCCGTCCCGCGCCAATCTCCGCTTGCAGCACCGCCCCGACAGCTCCGGAAACAATGCAGTGTGCACATGGATATTCGGGATGCATGGGCGTGTCGACAAAGGACAGCCACGACGGGTCCCGTTCGGTTGCGTCGTTGCCGTCGATGTCGCCGTTACGAATCGCCGTGACCGGTCGCCAGAAGCCATAGTGGTACTTCGCATCAAAGACGGCGATCAGAGCATCGTTGCTGGCCTGAGTCACCATCGCAAAAAGGCGTGCATTCTGCGTAATCTCCCTTCCTGGAACTTCGGCAACGGAGCGCACGATTCCGTGGTAGATGGGCGGCATCACTTCCTCCCAGAAGTGGGCAATAGCGGTCTGTTTCGCACTGCGGCGCGTACTGTGTTTGCTGCCGAGAGTTTTGACCTCGTTATAATCGCGTGCCCATAACTCACTGGTCAGCGATGGAGGAGGGCCGGGGCGGAACTGGGAAGCACTCGTCATCAGCCATGGCTTGATCTGTAACCAGTGCGGGGCCTCCGGTATTACGGTAGGCACGTACACGCCTGGAGACGTATGAGGCCGATACGTCTCCCCCGCCGCAATGCCGTCATTCGCGCGTCGAACCAGGATCGCGGCAGCAGCTTTTTCTCCAATCACGATTCCCTGGGTCTTCGCAGGACCACCCGCTATCGAGGCCAGCGCAGCATGGTAAGCAGCCTCGATAGCCGCCTGTCCTGACGGCGCGAGTTCCAGCAGCGTGGCCCGGGTTGCAGATGCAATGGCGGCATCCACCGAAGCGCCCTGCGCCGCCTTCAGCTTGAGCCCATCCGATGGATCATCCGGATACCGTCTGGTAATTGCGTTTACGGCCTCATATATTGCCGCATGAACAATTGCCAGCACACGGTCGGCCGGTAGCGGTCCCAATTTTGCATTGACAACAATATCCCCGGCCACGCGGTTCCAATCGGTAACTGCATCTGCCCTGGCGATGGCACTGGCAAACAAAGAGGCGGTGGCAATTGCCAAGACAGTGATCAGCAATCCGGTCTTGGGGCGCGTCCTGATGTTTTGAATCATAGATTTTTTCCATTTTGGGATTAAACAACCATATACTTAAAGCGTGACGAGTCATAGGCCCGCCTGTTTATTGCCCGCTTTGGGTGTTTTCTTAAGCCATGCGTCAGGCTTGACCTGTATTGGAGAACTATCCCCGTGGTTCTACCCTGCATTGTCCGGCCTTGGTCGGAGCGGATACCCGGATTCCTTTTGATATTGTAACGTGGCGAGGAGCGTGAACTATGGATATTGAATGGAAAGTAGTTGATGAAAGTCATCAAGAGGTATTTGTAGAGCAACATGTAAGAGGTTTGCTCTGGATTACAACCGCCGGTTTTTCATTTTGGCACAGCTATCCTAATCCGGCGGTAGATCTCTCCCATGCAAAAACCGTCGAGGAAGCGAAAAAAGCAGTAGAAGCTGCTCTTCGTTTGGAGGAGTATGAAAATTTTGGCGAGATTAAGAAATAGATTGTTGTTGCATTAATCGCTACCCGACTCTTGTATTTCCCGAGGGCAAATATTTAATGCCCCTACTCTTTCTCTGATGAGCATGAGCACCCATGCAGTGCAGAAGGTGTAATATCGCGACGGGACGGCGCGTCTGCTGCCGATCGTCGGTCGGGTGTAAACGCTTGCACGATATCCGAAAGCCATGAAAGCTCTTGCACGCGACGTGCCCGAGGTTCAGCCCCCGGCGACTGCAACGCCACACTGCAAGGGTCTGTTTTCCCGAGAGTGGAATGGGTTTTATTGTCCACAATTGCTGTGGATAAGTTTGTTGATAACCTCTGTACACGGTGGGTAAGTCACCCAGTTGTAACAATATTTCCCGTTTGGCTATTTTTTAAACGTTTGTAAAATACATTTATTATCAATAGGTTGAATTGAAAACTACGCTTCATGCGGGTTTATCACTGGTAATCATGGGTGATTATGAAATTTCCGTGACTATGTGGATTACTGTGAAATGTCAAGAAAAATTTCCAACAGATCGACAGGAAAAATGGATAGAACCTCGGCACGAGCGGAGTTAGCCGGAGATGATCCAGCGGCTGCTATTTAGTTGGGATTCTTCGCTGACCTGAATGCAAAGATGTCCTCTCAACCACGGTAAGCAGAAGAGGGCCCCACAACGGGCGAGTGTGCGGCAACGAACAGTTACAGCTACAGCTTTAGGGTATGTTTTAGATGCGTCAGCAACTAAAATCAACCTAAAAAGGTTACTTATGAAAAACTTAAAGCTGCTTACGGTAGTAGTAATGCTTGCAGGAATTACCGGCTGCATATCGATAGGCTCAAGTAAACCTGGCCCTCAAGGTCCCCAAGGCCCGCAAGGAGAACCTGGGGCCAGCGAGAAGGTTATCGTCGTGCCAGAGAAAGAGTATTGAGCGACGATTTAAACGAAATGGTCCGATGTCGGCGCATTCATATTTTTGAAATACGCTGGCGGTGCAGGCATCGGTAATTAAACATAATCCGGCCTCTTTCACTCAGCAGAAAGTCTATCGTTGATTCCCCTCAGATAAACTGCACAAGGGTGCAGATAACCAAGCCGGATTTGCGCAGTGTAGCGTGACGAGGGGGGGCTCCAGTAGCGTGAAATCCGGCTGCTGCCCAGCTTTACCCACTCATATCGACCAGTGGCAGCAGATTAATTCGGAATGGAATGCCTGCGTTTCCGCGTTACCAGCCGACCCACTAATACTTCCGCTATCGTAATTACTTGGGCTACAGCATTGACCAGGTGGGCCCAAGCTATTAGTATATGCACCTCTTCAATTCCCCGATAGCTCAGTCGGTAGAGCGACGGACTGTTAATCCGCAGGTCCCAGGTTCGAGCCCTGGTCGGGGAGCCAAAACCTAAGATAAATCAAGAAGATACTGAATATACCCCTCCAGGGGTACCTTCAACTTGACCAAAATCTTGACCAAAAACCCCTCTAAAACCCACCTATCGCAGGGTGGAATATTTATCTTTAGTTTTCCCTAAAGTATCCCTGACAGCAACCGTTAAGTAGCACCAGCAGTACCCTATATTCCTTGCCCAGCTCATTTGTTGCGATGCAGTGTTCGAGAATGGCTCGGTTACGGCGGTTTTGTTTCCGCCGCCTCTTCAAATTCTCATCGCTGACATACTTGCCCTCGCGGCTATGCACCAGTCCCAGACGAATCGCGCCGTGTTCGAACTGCCGCACGTGATTTTTGCGCAATGCCCTGCGCCACCAATACTCATCGGAAAGGCGAGCTAGAATTCCAGTGTGGGTAACACCTGTATCGGTATGACCCCCTTTTTTCCAGATTTGCCAAGCTGTATGTTTCTACAGCTTGCTAGCTCATCCATTCCCGCGCTTAATGGTGCTTGTTGGTCACAATGCTACAAATGTATGTGACCCTGTTTTAAACGTTGTAGCGGCAACGCAGATAGTTTTTCAACGCGCTTGTTAGATGTTAGCTAGTATCAATACGCAACTATTAGTTAAACAACACTTAAGGGTCATTATCATGGCTGCTAATAATACCGTTCCGAACCCAACGTGGTACGGCGATATTCGAAATATGTTTAATACCACAGACATCGCTCACATGAGATCGCAAGGTCTTGATTTAAGTGATTATAGTGCAGTTAAAAACAATGCACCAGGAATTTACGGCCAGGTTTCATCCGGTAACATGCCCCGGCCTCCAAGTGCACCTTGGTCCGCAGGTTGGGTACAGACATTTTTGAACTGGATGACAAACGATTATCCAAAAGGCACCAATATCTTGTCACAACCCAAACTGACGGGTCTGACGAGCTTGACTTCTAACATAAGCAAAGCAACAAGAATTCGTAAAGAGATTACGACTCTGTCGAGCACAGAACTTAGCAATCTCAAGAAGGCATTTTCTGGAATCATGGCAAAGGATATTGACGATCCGAACAGTTACTTTGCTCAGGCAGGTGTGCACGGTCGCCCGAATCCTTATTGCATGCACCATATACCGGGTTACAATCCTTGGCATCGAGCCTATCTAGTAGGTTTTGAGAATGCACTTCGTTCGGTACCAGGATGTGAAAATGTTACTCTTCCCTACTGGGATATTTCGACTCCATTGCCTGACATTTTTAACCAAGTACCATTCGCCAGTTATACTCTTCCAGTAGATATCGGTGGAGGCTACCGCAAAGGCTATGTTACGACAAGATATAACGCGTCAGATATACAAGCAAATTTTGTATCTTATGGTGTGCTTGATGATTTCACTCGGGCATCTACCAAAACCGACTGGGAAGATTACACTGGCCTTATTGATAATCGACCAAACAATACGACAATAGCTGGGCACGATGGAGGCCATGTGTCTATCGGGGATACCATGAGCCTTCAAGATGTCGCGGCCTTTGATCCTGTTTTCTGGTTCTACCATTGCAATTTGGATCGATTGTTCTGGCAATGGCAAACAGCGATGCAAGCTACCAATTTGAACGGCTTATTGAGCACAGTTGAGTCGGCTCAAAGCCGTCAAATTTTTACAATACCGGCTCTGACAAATTTACCTCCTTTAACTGAAAAACCGCCTAAACTCAATACAGTTGAAATCATTGATTCTATCAATGGTCTGGATGTAGGTTATGAAATTAAACCTCCTTCTATGGCATTGAGTATGCAAGTAAAAACCAAAGGTTCAACACTTGCTTCAGAGAAATTCTTTGTGCATACGGATTTCGTCAATATACGAGTAAAAGGTATAAATCGTTTAAAAATACCGGGCAGTTTTAAAGTGCATCTTTTGAAAGATGGAAAAACCATCGCTTCCAAAGCCTTCTTCCAACCTGTCGAAGTGGAGAAATGCGCCAATTGTGTTGAAAATGCAGTTGTACACTTTGATTTTGAATTGCCCTTAGATTCTGTTTCTAGAGGAAAATTGGGAGTTTGGGTTGAACCACTTGATCAAAGTCTATTTGGAGATCATTTCCCCCATAAAGCGATGGGAAATCCAACGGTCAATGTTCGCTTACTCCTCAGCAACGAATAGGAAAAGATGGAGGAAATTTCTTGCTTCTTTGTGAAGAAAATCCCTGATTAACTTGCTTGTTCCTTTAATACCGCACTGGAACTGTTCCATTAGGTCCCCCAGCTCGTTGAGCGCGCCCGATCGTCGTTTAGCCGTAAGCGCAGCACTTTTCCCGCCTTGCCATCCCTGACAGATTTGCGTTGTTTGACGACCAGCATGCCGTCGCGTATATCTGTCTCACGCATTTTGAGCGTGTCGGCCGGTCGTTGCCCTGTAAGATACGCCAAATCCATTGCATCCCGCACGGCCTGGCTTGCTACTGTTTTCACGGCCGCGAACACATCATCGTTAATTTAGACGTCTCGGCCATTTTCTCTGTATCCCTTTACGCCCTTGCCTGGATTGGCCAGCGCTGTGAAGCCGCGTTCCCTGGCATAATTCCAGATATGAGATAGCAGCGATTTCTCCCGATTCGCCCTAACCTTGGCGGTAGCGCCACGCCAGTCCCAGGTATTGGCCACATGGACTGGCTCGATCTCGTTGAGTTACCGATGCGACGCGGCGGTGAAAGCCGCCAACTGAGCGTCGAAAGCACGCTTGTATGCGGGCCGCGCCTCGCCGCGGACGACATAGGCGGCCAGGTTCAGATATTCGTCCAGAATGCCTGATGATTTCAGCCTGAGCAGCACTGACACCATCATCAGGTCGCCCGCGCTGAACGCACCATCGAGCCAGTCGGCATCACCCAGCCGAGTGGAAAGTTGGTCCAGCCGTTTTCGGACACGCTCCTCGACTAATGGCAGGCGCTCCTTATTCCAAGGCTTGTCGCCCTCCAACAGCCTGGCAGTTCCAAGTTCAAGGATCGACGGCTCCACCGTGTTGAGCGCGGCAAACATCCAGGTGATCGCACGGGCCCGGGCATTCGCATCGACCGGCAACAGGACCGCGTGGCGCTCGGCGATATGGAACACGATCGCCCCTGTCTCGAACAGCGCGAGATCGCCTTCCTCATAAGTTGGAATCTGACCGAAAGGATGAAGCGCCAGATGCGCTGGTTCCTTCATCGCACGGAATGAAATAAGGCGAACTTCGTAAGGTTGGCCCACTTCTTCAAGCGCCCAGCGCACGCGCATGTCACGCGCCAGCCCCTTGCCGCCATCGGGCGACCGTTCAAAGGCGGTAATGGTAATGGTCATCGTGAGGCTCCTCCTGTAAAAATCATCGGCTGTGGGACTGGCAAGCCGCCAAGGCGAATTCTCCCTCATTATTGCTACTGTGCGTGGACGCACTCATGGAGGTCCGACTTGAGGCTAGTAGGTACCCTATGATGGACGTTTTCTCCCCATCGGGGCCCATGGATTTCTTTGGCCCCGATCCGCTCTTCTGCTGCCGCGTGCACTATTACTCCATTCCTATTGAATTATGTAATAGTGTTCAATTTACGACAACTCGAACGATCTGTTTATAATTTAGAGCGAACTCAGATTTCCCTCCTATATTCCACGAGCAAGTAACCCGGTTCCCTCCCTTGTATTTGTGTTGTGACATTGCCTATATGCCGATGAGAAACGCTTCTCTCTTGCTGTTCATTTGGTCCGTGCTATTTACGACAGCGTCACTAGCAGATTCGCCCGAAGGTGGGGATATTGAAGTCAAGGTAAAAATGGTCGGGGAAAGCATTATTGTTGATGTAACTTTTTCCGTTCCAGCAACACAGCAGGAGGTCTGGGCCGTGCTGACTGACTTTGACCATATGGCTGATTTTGTCTCCAACTTAAGGGAGAGCAAGGTTGCCAGTGTTTCTGGAGATACGATTACGATTTTTCAGCGCGGTGCTGCAACTTACGGGCCCATCAGCTATCCGTTCAAGTCAACACGGGAAATCAGGCTGATGCCCTTCGATAAAATTCGGACCCACCTGATCAGTGGCAACATGCGCAAGATGGAAGGTACTACTTATCTGATCCATGAAGGCGCACAAACCCGTGTTATCCATCACACTGATACAATTCCGGAGATCTGGTTTCCTTTGGCAGTGGGACAGGTCTTCATCGAGCATGAAATGCGGGAGCAATTCCATGAAATGCGAAATGAAATAATCAGGAGAAAGAGGGCGTCGTTTCGTCGGCACTAATGGTCTTGGATTTTCGCTCGCTTGCTCTCTTTGCCTTGAATATTGAAGCCTCCACCGACAGGATGGGCACTATAGCCGCTTACTTCGTCCCGATGCAGGGGCACAATGCAATCCAAGGGGAAGAGACTAGCCGCAATCTATTAGGATAGAAATTGCGCGAAAATCGAGAAGGATTTACTTGAAGCTAACACTCCCATGCCGGTGATACCCGTAAAAACAGATATAAGCGCAAAGTGAACAAAAGGGGGTGTTAGCAGGCCGCATTCCCGTTAACACCTTAACTGTCCGGGGGTCAATACTTAACGCTAATTATTTTCTTGGACGCAGAGGTGAGGACCATCTTGAACACCCGAACCACCTTTAATACCTGACTTTCGAGCGCGCGTCTGCCATGCGGAATCAATCCGACTTCCTATTTCCCTCGAGCGTTGGGGTATGCTGATAGGGCCTTGCATCCACTGGAATGTCTATCATGAAAGTCGTTCCGCGATGTACCGAGCTATCGACTCCAATACTCCCGCCATGGCTTTCTGCAACACTACGGACATAGGGCAAGCCTATTCCCCAGCCTTCTTTGTTCCCTTGGCTTGCAGCGCCTGCTCTTTGGAATACCTGGAATATGCTCTCCATTTGTTCCGGTGGTATGGGTTCTCCCTCGTTATGCACGGTCAGCATCACGCGTTCGTGTAACGAATCGATTTTGATCCTTATAGGAGTGTCAGGAGCGCCATATTTCAGCGCGTTGCCAATAAGATTTTCGATGGCCCTTTTGATTGCCTCTCGATCCCAACAGCCTCTGGCTGCCTCGGCAATGAGTTGAACACGTGCTCCGTGCATGACTGAGAATTGTGCGCATACTTCCTTTGCGACCTCTTGCATGTCGAATTCCTCGAGACGAAGCTGTAGCCGTTCTCCAGTCTGGAATCTGGCGGAATCGAGCAAATCCCGAATCATCCCATCCATACGCTTGAGGTTGGCTACAATGTGTCCCGCAAATTCCTTTATCTTGGCTAAATCCGACGACTGCTCGATTAATTGGGCAGCAATGTGCGCATTTGATAATGGATTTCTCAGATCATGCGTAAGAGCTGCGACGAATCTTTCGCGCAGCGCTGCTTGCGCAAGAGCGAAAGCATTTACTGCTTCGCGTATCGATACATCAATAGAAGCATTGATCAGAAAAACTTCGTTATCGTCGAGCTGAACATCATTCGACTTTAAAACATCAAAGATCGACCATCTCAGTATTTGATATTCTGATACAACCGAATGAACGTTGTAGTTGGTCAGTCGCGCGCGTTCGCCGCCATGCTCAGTAGCTACAGTGTTGCTTTCATCCCCTGGCGTCCTGGGGTAGTCCGGCGTAATGGCTTCTGCAAGGTTGTCATATAGGAATGGGAAGGTATTGATCAGGGCTGGGTGAGGCAGTCGTTCGGCTTCTTTGATGGTTTGCCGAACCCTTTTTACCCATTCCGATAGGACCTCATCTCGAAGCTCCAGCATTCTTCTCCCGGTTGGCGAAAGTTTTTCAGGGTTGAGATTTTGATCGGTAGTCAGAGTCACAATAAAGGGCCTCTCTATCTGTAATAATCATTGAAAATGACAAGTTATGTAATTGTAACCATAAATGTTTACACTGCCCTTCAATAATCGGCTCAAGCAGGACCAGAGCCATACCCACTGTTAATGCCTCTCAGCGGTATACATCCTGAGCATAAAACTGCTCGACCATATCCGGGCAAGCCACTGGTGGCCGATTGGTTACTCTTTAACATACGTAAAGACTACAAGTAATGTTTTCAAACCTGCCCAGTTACGTCATCCTGGATCTGGAGACCACCGGGGGTACTCCTCTCCATGACCGCATTACCGAAATTGCCTTGATCCGGTTTGAATACGGCATTGAAACAGAGCGCTGGCAGACACTGGTCAATCCGGGAATCAGTATCCCGCCCTTCATATCCCGCTTGACGGGCATCACCAACGAGATGGTCAAGGATGCCCCGACGTTCGAAGAGGTGGCGCACACACTCTATGGCTACATTGAGGGGACAGTACTGGCAGCGCATAACGTGCGCTTTGACCATGGCTTTCTCAAGAGTGAATTCAGGCGCCTTGATGCCGTCCTAAGGCAAAAGGTCATGTGCACCGTCAAGCTATCGCGCAAGCTCTATCCCCAGCACAGAGGGCATGGGCTGGATGCAATCATGCAGCGGCATGGACTCCGCACGCAAGCACGCCATCGTGCCATGGGTGATGTGGAACTGGTGGTCGCCTATCTGGAGGCAGCCAGGCGCGAACTCGGAGAAGCCCGCATTCTTGAAGCCGTTGCTTCGCTTTTGAGGGAGCCAAGTCTGCCGGCAGGGCTGGATGCGGCGTTCCTGGAAGAGATACCGGATAGTCCCGGTGTCTATCTCTTCTATGGAGAAAACGATCTGCCTCTCTATATCGGCAAGAGTGTCACCTTGCGATCTCGCGTGATGTCTCATTTCAGTGGAGATCATTCCTCCAGCCACGACATGCGTATCGGACGGGAGGTTCGCCGTGTTGAATGGATCGGGACGGCTGGAGAACTGGGTGCGCTGCTGCTGGAATCGCGGCTGATCAAGGAACGCCTGCCCGTTTATAACCGTGTTCTGCGCAGATCCCCCAATCTATTCTCGCTTAGCCTGGCAAACGGCCTCAACCAGATTCCATTGGTAAACATCGTGACCAGGGATGAAATTTACCCGGAGGTTTTCGAGCATCTCTATGGCCTCTTCAGATCGAAAAAGGCCGCCACGGAAGCGCTTTCAGCCATTGCAAGAGACAACAGGCTCTGCCCCAGGGTAATCGGGATTGAAAGTGGCAAAGGCGCCTGTTTCGCTTACCAGCTAAAACGCTGCGATGGCGTATGCGCTGGCAAGGAGAAGCCCGAGTTGCATTATCTGCGCCTCAAGCAGGCGCTGGTCCCCTTCAGGTTAAAGACTTGGCCCTATGGAGGCAGGATCGGGATTCGTGAACACGATGAGGCATCAAATCGCACCGAGGTTCATGTCTTCGAGAGCTGGTGCCATCTCGCAACAGTGGGAGACGAGAGGGGGCTTGAAGATGTACTGGAGACACGCTCAATGTCGGGTTTCGATCCTGATACCTACAAGCTGTTGCAGCGGTGCCTGAAAAAGAACGCTTCGGTAATCCCTTTATAAGAATAGGGATTTTCATCGGCAGCCCTGGAAGAGAAGACAGAAGCGCTGACCATTGACATCCGTCACTATCCAATCTAAAGTATTGACCGCTGGATGCCATTTCATTAAAACGTCAATTTGAATAAAGGAAAGTAACGATGAAAATAACCAAAACGATGTTTGTGAGTCTTGCTTTTGGGTTGCTGTTGGCAGGGACCGCCCAAGCAGCGGAACAGAAATTTACGGTAGTTATTAACGCTTATGACACAACCATTCCGGAGCTTAAGGTCGAAGGCGTGACAGTTAAAAATATTCGCGCTTTTAATGTCCTCAATGAACCCGAGGCGTTGACTGTTAAAAAGGGGACCTCGGTAAAGATTACAATAAACAACAAATCGCCTATCAGCGAGGGATTTTCCATTGACGAGTATAAAATCAAAGAAGTCATCAAGGCGGGAGAAACCAAGGATATCAGCTTCGTAGCCGACAAGGCCGGCGCCTTCACCATTTGGTGCCAGCTCCACCCCAAGAACATCCACCTGCCCGGCTCCCTGAACGTCATCGAGTAAAGAGATCTTACGGAAACCAGGAAGACGTAGCAGGATCGCATGGAAACAGGCAGCTTCATGCCCTGTTAAAACCCGCTGAAAGGCGGGTTTTTCTTTTCCAGTTCAATCTGGCTTGATAGGGAAGAGCGATGACAAGTTATCGGGAGAGCTGCAATCCGGCGAATGCCATACTCTGTCAGCCAAAGTTATCCGCCAGAGGCGCGCTTCAGCTCAGCGATATCGATCTTCTTCATGCGAAGCATTGCTTCCATGGTTCTTTGCGACTTTTCCGGATTAGGGTCATTTAGCATCTTGAGCAAAATACCGGGAACAACCTGCCAGGAAACGCCGTATTTATCCTTGAGCCAACCGCACTGCTGCGCTTTTTCATCTCCGCCTTCAGACAGTTTTTCCCAGTAATAGTCCACTTCTTCCTGCGTCTCACAATCGACTTGAAACGAGATCGCCTCATTAAATTTGAACGCCGGACCGCCATTAAGGGCGGTAAATGCCTGCCCCTGGAGTTCAAATGTCACCGTCATTACTGTTCCTGCTGGTTTCCCGTGTATTTCATGTCCTGCTTCTCCGTAGCGGGAAATATTCAGGATTTTTGAATTTCGAAAAATACCGGTATAAAATTCCACTGCCTCTTCGGCCTGATCATCGAACCACAAACATGGCGTAATCTTTTGAGTGCTTTCCATGACGTTTTCTCCAAGTCGGAACTGATAACGGGTGAGGATGACTCTGCTACCAGTTGATCGTCTGCAACATCCTGATATCCCTTGTCACGGGAACGCGATACCAGATACCTTTGGCAATGCTGATCATTCCATCATTCCTCGAATGAATAGACCAATTTGCGATGGATAGCATAACATGACAATTTTGGCGCTTTCACTCTCAGATCTTCTGTCAGGCTTGATTCATGTTCAAGCCAGCATCAGTATGGAGCCGCATTGACGTCGATAGATAAAGGGACGATGAACCTATTCGCCGCTGCATCCGGAATCGTGACAATTCAACCGCCAGATATTCTGGGATCAACGTGGATGGGGTACCATATTACCGATCCAGTTTGGTGAACCATGGCCGATAACAGTTTAGTAATCATTAGCTCCGTAGTCCTGATTGGATTCCTTTGGCTGGCTATATGGATTTTGAAAAAAATCGCACGTGGCGAAATTGGAATCAGCGCTAACGCGGCCCTGCTGGTAATGCTGGCCGTAATTCTGCTTGTGCCTTTTGCAATGAATTTTTCCGCTCACCTGATATCCGGCATGACGCACAATTCAAGCGCTACGGAAGAGTCGATCTCCCAGCCAGACCATCATTAAGATGAGCGGATGGCGGGATTTTTCCTTGATCGACTCGTGCATCGATAGAAGTTCATTACGGCAGTTACAGCAGGGGAAATTAATATGTCTCGCGGTCTGAGGATCTGGCCGCTGCTCACAGGCACGCTTCGTTATGAAAAGACACTTTCAACACGCAACCGTGGTCATGGCGAGTTAATCGATGCTCCAATCCTCGCCTATCTGATCGAAACGCCAAATGGCCGCATTCTCTATGATGTAGGCTGTGATTACCGCAAGCTGGCGGATCCGGCTTTGCGCGCCAGCTATTTCAGTCCCATGCGTCCCCAGGTTGAGCCGCCCAGTATGCAGGAAGGGCAGCAAATCCCACGCTATCTGATGCAACTGGGGCTCGATCCCTCCGATATAGATGTCGTATTTATCAGTCATCTGCATTTTGACCATGTAGGCGGCGTCTGCGATCTAGGGGGCTGCGAAGTACATATCCAGACCGATGAGTTGGCTGCGGCGCGGACTGGATCGGATGGGAGCGTGTTTGCAGATGAATTGGTAAATGCGGATCGATGGCGGAAAAAAACAGGTGAATATCTGGTTGCACCGGGAGTGCATGCTATCGCCAGTCCTGGACATACCGCCGGGCACATGTCGCTATTCATCGAGTTACAAAGAGGTCGGCCAGTCGTCTTGTGCGGGGATGCGGCCGATCTGAGAGAGAATCTGGTCGAGGAAATTGCTCCCGGATGCTGCTGGCAGGATAACGACGCACTCGCGCTGGCGAGTATCCATAAGCTTAAGGCGCTGGCGCGCGAAGAAAATGCCCAGCTATGGCCCAATCATGATATGGATTTCTTTCTGAGCTTACCGGGATTCCCGGCTTGGAGGGATTGAGGAGTCGAGCGAGTCTCAGCTAAACTGGACTCACCCAACCATGTTTGTCAGTTATGTTGGCGATTGCTCAGTTGGGGTTTGAGCCTTGCTTTGCAGCATCCACAACATGACCCTGATGAGCGGCGAAATCACGCTTCGCCTGTTCCTGCGCCATTTGCCTATGTAATGCGGCTTCTTTTATGTTTTCCTCTGCATTTGCTTCATATTTACGAAGTAACGCCGCAGTATGCGATTTCAAATCCTGAGCCTGCCGGCCATAGAGATAGCCCTTTTCCTCATAATGCTCAAGCAAGTGCTTTTGCTCCTCGGCCTTCGCCTTCATTTCTCTTGCGGCATCTTCAAAATATTTGGTCAGAGCATCATGATCGCTGCGGGTTCTGGCGCTCTGCGCAGCCTTGCGCACATTTGTGTTATGGACAGCCTCATGCGGGCTCACCTGAGCGCACGCAGCCAGTAAACCGAGAGATAAAGCCGCAAAAAATTTCCTTGTTTTCATGCCGTACTTTCCTTTAAAATCGAAGAGGACTTATAGCAAAAAATACCGGAAAATATAAATAAAACAGTGGGGTAGGATGAAAAGAGGTAGAATTAAGGTAAAGCAGATGAAAATCGCAACATCACTCAATTATGGGAAAATTGTAAGGAATAAGCGGTAATTTGTCAACTATTTTATGTTTAAAGTGTCTTAACATGGGGTAACAAGCGACAAATGCTCTATAATCAGGGTGCTTGCGATTTCTAATGTAGCGGGAGGAATGGAGGCATATCAAATGCTTAATACAATAGGTGAACGCCAAAAGCAATTGCTCAAGTTGCTGCGCGGAACCAGGCCGGGGATGAGTGTGGATGAACTCTCGAAAGGGCTTGAAATTACGCGAAACGCGGTGCGACAGCACCTTTCATCTCTGGAGGGCGCCGGGCTGGTAACGGCTGGTGCTACCCGCCCATCGGGTGGAGGTCGCCCACAACAGCTTTATGTTCTTACGGAGCGTGGTCAGGAAAGTTTTCCGCGACAATACTCCTGGCTTGCACAGTTGGTGGTAGCGTCGGTTCAGCGTGAAGAAGGTGCCGAAAATATGGGCAAGCGCCTGGCTGAGATCGGCGCAGGCATAGCACACCAGATACGCGGCCAGTATCCGGGGCTGAATACACAGCAGGAAAAGATCGAGAAGCTTGCCGAAGTCATGGATCAGCTCGGTTACAATGCAAAAAATGCGACTTTACCCGGCGGCGAGGCCGTAATTGAAGCCGATAACTGTGTATTTCATCAGATGGCGGTTAAAGATATTGAAATCTGCCATTTGGACAGGGGTCTGATGGAAACATTTACCGATAGTAAGGTTGAGCATCATGAATGCATGGCCCGCGGAGGAGATCTCTGTCGATTCAGATTCTTGCCAAAAAAGGAGTAGCTTCTACTCCTTTTTTTTTGTCCCTATTTGTCCTGCTTCCTGATTTCCTCGCGTTTGACTGCGTTTAATCTCTCAGCCCTTTGGTTACGCCAATAACGCGGATTCTACCAGCACATCGACACCCGCTTCCCCCACAATTGCTTGCGCAGGGATTTTCTCGCCAGCACGCCATCTTGCCACCGCTTTATGCTTTGATTTTCCGCTGACCAGAAATAGGATCTGCCGCGAGCGGTTCAGTCGCGCAACGCTGAGTGACACCCGTTGTGGTGGACGCTTGGGCGAATTGAAAACCGCCAGTGTGTCAGGTGAGTCAGGCGCAGCTCCCCATTCGTTGCCGGGGAACAGGCTCGCCGTATGACCGTCCTCCCCAAGTCCCAGCAAAGTCAGATCGAATACACCCACTCCACGCAGCGTTTGCGCATATTCGTCAGCCGCTTTATCGGCGCGTATCTCGCCGGGTATTGCGTGTACCTGACTGGCAGGAATCGGCACGTGATCGAGCCAAGCTTCTCCAGCCATTCTAAAGTTCCACTCGGATTCAGTTGGGGGCATGCAGCGCTCGTCACCAAAATAGATGTGCCATGCAGACCAGTCAGTCGGCACGGACCGCAACCGCTCGTAAAGCCCTCGGGGGGACTCGCCCCCGCAAAGGACAAGGGTAAAACGTCCGTGTTCCTCTATCGCCCTGGCCGCGCTATCGAGAACGGCGTTTAGTGCCGCTTCCTGCAATGCTGGCAAATCGGCGAATTCATGCCATCGGCATCGTTCCGGGTGGGTGGGATTCATGGTTGCAGATTACCTGTTCTTGGTTTTTCTTTAAAAAACAATGGCGGGAAAAATCCCAATTTTACGCTAATTTTAACCCGTTTCAGCCCAGCTGTTAAAGCAATGAAACGCTAGTCCGGACGAATTGCCGTCCGGCCACTGCCGAGGAAGAATACCGCGAGGCCGGAAAATAAATAAAAGCCTTGCAATTCAAGTGCCCAACCGCCCGTGGCCGTTAACGTAAATAACTGGCTGCGATGCGCCAGCACAAGCGCGAAGACCATATTACCGAAAATCAGCAAACCGCCGAAGCGTGAAAAAACGCCAAAAATAATCATCAAGGGTGCAATGACTTCGCCAGCATAAACGCCATAAGCAAGACCCTGGGGTAGGCCAATGCTTGTGAGTTGTTTGCTGATAAAGTCGAGAGAGCCAGGATTGAGTATCTTATGTATGCCATGAAACAGTATCAGTATTCCCACTGTAACGCGAAGGATCAATTTGCCTAAATCATCATTGTGGAATAGGCGGTGCATGTGCTCTCCTGGAGTACGACGATCAGGGCAGTAGAATTATCGCCGAGGTTTTAGTCATGGATACGGCCTGTCGTTTCCATTTTCAGACCCGAATCCTGCGTGACTATATTCAGAATAGCACGGGTTGGAATCTAATTTCGGAAGGTGTATGCGTTTGGATGAGCGCGAGCGAGTCCGGCGTTTTGAAATGGGATAATCATCGATCAGGTTTCGACTAATTGGAATTGAACGAGCTGACCATTCTGCGCAGGTTGATTTGTATATTGATTTCAGTAATCAAACGCCGGGATGACGCCGCATAGGCAGCAGATAAGCTATAGCACTGCTACTTCCTGCGCTCTGTCTTCTTGAACCGTCGAGGTCGGACTATTATCTTGGCGAAACGCTATTTTGCCGAAATCCATTAAAAGCACTGAGCCTTCCCGCCGCTGACGCAGTCTGATTTTTTTCCTTGAGTTTCAAGGCAATTTGCCGGTGAGAGGCAGCTTCTGCTACGTCCTTCCTGGCGGCTTTCTCATACTTTCGCACTAACGCCTCGGTATGTGCTTGCAGATCCTGAGCTTTTTTACCGTAGAGATAGCTTTTTTCTTCATAGTGCTCAAGCAATAGCTTTAATTCCCCTGCCTTTGCCTGCATCTTGACGGCCTCGTCTTCGTAGTATCTGGCGACGACCTCATGCCTTTTCCTGGCTTCTTCTTCATAGTATTTTTCGATGGACTCGTGGTTACTACGGCTAGCAACATTGTCCACAGGTTTTTGGGTAGCCGAATTACCGGCAGCGACAGCTGGCGGGCTTAGTATCGCCAACAGGACGAGTATGGGCAGAGCAGCAAAAATATCTCCCATCTTCATCATGCCGCGCTGTAGCGTTCGATTTTCAGTTTCAGCCATATGGAGCATCGGAGCTTTCGGAGAGTTTTGGCTAGAGTATGTCCATGATTGGAAGATATCAGATGAGCAAGACTTCGTCAATATTAATATGTCTAAAGTGATGGGCTGCTCATCCCGGGGAAAAAAGGAGGATGGCAATCTCCCATGGCCCCGCTTGAGCATGGCAGCAAGCTTGATCAGGAAGAAATTTATTGACCGGCCTGGCTCAGGCTGAGCCGTGAGCAATAATGACAGAATCGGTGGAAAGATATGAAAAAATGGCAATGTATAGAGAACCTATACATTGCCTTTGCCGTTATTGCGGAGAAAGCAATATTTGGCTATTATTTCTGGATCGCTTCGGATTGTTGCATTTGAGGTGCTGCCTCAATGTCTGCAGCGGATGCAGACGTGATCATCGCGGCCAACAAACCGACGAGATAAAAAATAGCAACGAATTTTCCGGTTTTCATCATCATACCTCTATATCGTTTAGTTGATGGGACTTACGGAGCTACGCTTTTATTCCGATCTTCAATTGTGAAGAATTTGTGAGTACGGTGTGAAGGATATGTGAAAAACAGGGTCTTTGTCAACAGAATTATATTGACAATAATCATTGAAATGATCGTTGCCACCAACGATAGCATGGCGATTTATCTGATCACCTTGATGTCGCGCCAGCGCCGATCCTATTGCGGTTCGTTTTCTTCACAATTGGTGCCAGCAGGGCGCTAGAAAATTAAATTCGTCTTCGAGCAGGTTTCCGCTGGAAGAGAGAAATTACCTTGAGATGGAACGGGGAGGGCAGGTATATCAGTGAAAATTTACCGGCTGCCCGCATGTAAAGCGGAAATCGATACAGCAGGGCTTACATCGCGAACGGCTCGAGTGATCTGGGAAGGTGGACTGAAAACAGGGCGCTGAACGAACAGTTCAGTTCTCGCGGGTTAAAACACCTCAATCAGGGATAGGACCGACGATGGAGAGAATTGCTGCAGGTATCTAAACAATAAGGACAATATACGGACGTCTGTACATTTCCACAGATTTTATTCCTCGGAAACCGTATTTTTATGAGATGGCCCAACGGCACTCAGCCTGGCGGCGGAATAACTGTTCTCCTCCAGTTTCGAGGCTAACTGACGATGCAAGGCAGCTTCTTTAATATTGGCGGTTGCTTCTTTCTCATACTTGTGTATCAACGCATCCGTATGAGCTTGCAGATCCTGGGCCTGTCTGCCATAGAGATAACTTTTATCCTCATAATGCTCAAGCAACTGCCTTTGTTCCCGAATTTTTTCCTGCGTCTGGGTGGCTAAGTCTTCGTAGTATTTTGCCATAGCCTCGTGATCGCCTGGTGTGGCGGCGCTGTGAGCTAGCGCATGAATACCGAAATCCTCGGCGACCGCTGCGGATGGACTCAACGCAACAAATAAACCCAGCAGGGATAAAGTTGCAACAATATTTTTCGTATTCATCATCACACCTCTCTAGCATTCGTCGGTCGATGGAAATCGCGAAGTTCCCGCATAACTATTTCCAACGTCCTTAATGTGAAGAATATGTGAAGATTGACCCTTTGTCAACTTACTTATGTTTAAAGTATCTTTTTGCTGATATTTATCAACTTTGCGGACGAGCCCTCCAAAGTTAATGGCGCTTGATTGAGGCTTGTTTAATAAAGGTGTCGAGAACTCGGATGGACGCTCATTCGGCGTTCCCGGATCAGTAAAGTGACAAGCAATAATTCAGCTCATGGGAAAAGAGTTAAAGCGCAAGAATTTCCTGCGCACGCTTAGATCCTTGTTTTTTCGCTGAAAGGTGCGCTCCCGCTGCTGAGGCCCAGCATCCTGCATACGGGTATTTATCCCGCTTCTGCCAGCCATAGCCGGCCATGGCCGTAACTGTAGCTAGGCCGTGGGCTCTGCCCGACGATAAGAGATAGTGCCGGGCGAAACCCGACCAGGCTCTGCGAGGATTGGTGATGACCTTGGCGCCAGCCTGACGAGTGGCTGAAGATTACCCGAAGCGCATTATCCCTTCTTCATCTCGTGCCCGCCAAACTGGTTGCGCAGGGCCGACAGCATTTTATTCGAGAACGATTCGGAATCGCGTGATTGCAATCGTTGCAACAATGCCAGCGTAATGACCGGTGCGGCGACGTCGAGATCGATTGCCTCGGCGACGGTCCAGCGTCCCTCGCCGGAATCCGATACATATGGGGCAATGCCTTCCAAGTCAGGATTTTCCGCCAGCGCGGCCGCGGTCAAATCCAGCAGCCATGATTGCACAACGCTGCCGTCGCGCCAGATCTCAGCCACCTGGTGCAAATCCAGGTTGAATTCCTTTTTATGGCGCATGATCGCAAAGCCTTCGCCATATGCCTGCATCAAGCCATACTCGATGCCGTTATGGACCATTTTGGTGAAATGCCCGGCGCCGCTCGGGCCGACGTGACCCCAGCCTTTATCGGACGCTGGCGCCAGGGATTCGAAGATGGGACGCAATCGCGCAACCGCTTCGTCATCGCCCCCCACCATAATGCTGTACCCATTTTTGAGACCCCATACGCCGCCGCTGGTGCCCGAATCCACATAGTGAATCCCGCTCTCCTTCAGCATTCGCGAGCGGCGCTGGGTATCTTTGTAATTCGAGTTGCCGCCATCGATAATAACGTCATCGGAGGCCAGCAACGGTAACAAGATGTCAATCGTCTCGTCTACCGGGTCGCCCGCGGGAATCATCAGCCAGACGATGCGCGGCGTTTTCAGTTTACTGACGAGGTCTTCATGTGATCCCGCCGGCACAATACCTTGTTCCTCCAACTGCTTGAACGCTTCCCTCGTTCGAGCCAAACCGGTTACCCGATGCCCGTCGCGAGCCAGCCTTTGCGCCATGGGGCCGCCCATGCGGCCCATACCGATCATTCCAAGGTCCATTGTTTCTCCTTTAGGTATTCTTGATTGTTAAAGGACAGCCCGGAGTGTTCAGGCCGGGTGATTGCACGTAGCGAGAATATCGTGCCGTTTGTTTTTCAGTTCGGCAAGCAGCTTGTCATAGGATGCGGCAAAAGCCGCCGCACCGTCATTTTGAAGTTTTTCAGTGACGGCTTCGAGATCGATCCCCAGATTTTCCAACTGCGCAATATCTGTCTTCGCTTGCGCTATATTCTCCAGCAACGTTTCACGCACGCGTCCATGCTCGCGGAATGCCGCAAGGGTTTTGGGCGGAACGGTGTTAACAGTATCCGGACCGATCAACTCTTCTACATACAGCACATCGGAATATGCAGGGTTTTTGGTACCCGTGCTCCCCCACAGCGGGCGCTGCACCCGAGCGCCTTTAGCGCGTAAAGCGGCAAACGGTTCGCCATAAAATATATCTCGGAAGCGCTGATAAGCAAGCTTGGCATTGGCGATAGCGATCTTGCCGCGGAGAGCGAGCGCCTCCGGCGTGCCGATTTTCTCCAGCAGGGGATCGATCAGGACATCCACGCGACTGACAAAAAATGATGCGACCGAAACAGGCCAGACGTTCAATCCGCGCGGCGCCGCTGCGGATTGGCGGCTAAGCCCGGCCATATATGCATGTGCGACCGCCTCGTAGTGCCGTAGCGAGAACATTAGCGTGACGTTGACATTGACGCCGTCACTGATCAATTGCTCTATCGCCGGGATACCCTCGGATGTGGCAGGAATCTTGATCATCAGATTGGGGCGTTTCACAGCCTGCCAAAGCCGCCGTGCTTCCGCGATGCTGCCCGCCGTATCGTGAGCGAGATGTGGCGAGACTTCGAAGCTGACATAGCCGTCACCGCCATCCGCTTCATCATACACGGGCCGCAACACATCGGCGGCCATGCGAATATCTTCGACCGCCAAGGCCTCGAACAGCGCCTTGTCGCTTTGTTTGTCGTCCGCACGCAGCAATTGCCGCAGCGCGTCGTCATAGCTGTGACCTCGAGTCATGGCCTGTTCGAAAATAGTGGGATTACTGGTCAGGCCGCGCAGCTTGTCGTCAGTTACCAGACGCTGCAATTCTCCGCTATTGATGAGATCGCGGCTGATCGAATCCAGCCAAATGGATTGGCCGCATTGCAATAACTGTTCCAGTGGATTCATGTAATTTATCCTCCTCTAGCGATGGGCACTGTTGCAAATGACCGCGGTGAATATTTCTATGCAGTGGACAGCACCATACCACTGTTCAGGACTTTAACTACCCGCGGGGGAGTTGACGTGCCTTATTTCGCAATTGGCGGTGCGCTCGCGCGCATCTCCTGAAGTAAAGCATAATGATGGGACAATACAAGTCGCGGATCATTCAACGGATCAGCCGCTTCATCCATGCCAATGCAAAGGGCCATGGTACGCGGATAAGTATCCCCGGGCAAAACAGTCTTAAGACAAGGACATCAAGGGACATCAACTAACTGAAGGCCGCGGGCGCGGAGGCGTCAATCACCTATGGCAAAACAAGTCGCGATAGCGTAACGACAACGAGTGTGGAAGCGGCTAAAAATATTGACTAGAAATGATTCTTCCAATCGCGGATCGCCGCAAATACGCTGACACGGTCCGTTAATGGTTTGCCGGAATACCTGCTGGCATTCCGGATTATTTCCGGCTCGTCACAGCGGAGGAACGGATTGGTGGCCTTCTCCATTTCGATGGTGGAAGGAAGGGTGGGCGTATTCTGCTTGCGCAGTTTCTCAACGTCCCGTTCGCGTTCCATCAACGCCTGGTTGCCTGGCTCGACCATTCTGGCGAAGCGAATATTGTTGAGTGTATACTCATGGCCGCAATAGACTAGCGTTTTATCGGGTAAATCGCCCAGTTTTTCCAATGAATCGACCATTTGCCTGGCCGTACCCTCGAACAATCGGCCGCAGCCGCAGGCAAATAGCGTATCACCACAAAACAGCAGGTTTGCGCCATAATACGCGATATGTCCGGCAGTATGGCCGGGGATGTCAAGCACCCTCAGGCTGAGCGAGAATTCCGGAAGGTAGGCGCAGTCTTCGGCGCTCTCTTTGTCACTGCATTCTTTGAGGCGGTGCGTGAGCGTGGGAATGGATTCGTGCTCAGGGCCATAAACCGGCACTGAAAATTCCCGCAACAGCCCAGCATTTCCACCCACATGATCATTGTGATGATGGGTGTTGAGAATCGCAACGAGTTGCAGCTTTTCCTGCCTCAAGTAATCCAGCACCGGCGAGGCATCGCCCGGATCAATCACAGCGGCGTGAAAATGATCGCGGATGATCCAGATATAATTATCGGCAAATGCGCGAACCGGAACGATATGCGGCGTCATGGCAATTGGCGGCTTATGCTTATTCAGCGTAAAAAAAATCAGGTGCGAAGTCGATGCCGACGGTGATGTTCATCGGTCTAATAAATACTATCAACTCTTGATCTGATCGGCTTGGTTGATTTCGTGGAGCTTGGTTGAATTTCGACTGTCCTAGACATTATATATGCCAGTAAAAAGCAAAAGAAAATGGTTTGAAACCTGCCTGGGCCAGTATCTGCTGGAACGGGAGCAAAACTATTTTGACAAGACCGTGGCGGACGTCTTTGGTTACAATGCCATGCAAATTGGATTTCCGCAATATGATTTTCTGCGGGCCAATCGCATGCCGCTACAGTTCTGCGCGGGGACAGAAAAGGGCGCTTCCGTACTGGCGGCCCCGGATTTTCTGCCGATTGAAACCAACAGCATCGATCTGGTGCTGATGCCCCACATGCTCGAATTCAGCGCGAATCCACACCAGATTCTGCGTGAAGTCCAACGGGTCCTGATGCCTGAGGGCCATGTCATTGTTTCCGGCTTCAACCCGCGCAGCCTGTGGGGTGTGCGAGGGCTATTCGGGTCGCCGCACGACGATTTTCCCTGGCGCGGCAATTTCATTGCGCTACCCCGGCTCAAAGACTGGTTGACGTTACTGGATTTTGAAATTACCGAAGACCGGCTGTGCTGCTATGCGCCACCCTTCAGCCAGGAAAAATGGCTGAAGCGGTTTAGCTTCATGGAGACCGCAGGCAGCCGCTGGTGGCGATTTTCGGGCGGCGTGTATTTTCTGACAGCAGTCAAGCGCGTTCATGGCATGCGCGTCATCAAGCCCGAGTGGAAAGAAGTGCGTGCCAGGAGAAAAAGCATGGCGCCCGTAGCACAAAAAATCAAGGGCGCTGCCGAAACCAGTGAGCCGCGCAGGGCCGCCCGCAGCAGGACCGCCGGGCAGGGAAAGGAGTGAACGCGAAGCGACCCGGAGTAGTGGAGATATATACTGACGGAGCCTGCAAGGGTAATCCTGGTGTCGGCGGCTGGGGCGCGTTGTTGCAATACAATGGGCGAAGGCGCGAAATATTCGGCGGAGAAAAGCTGACAACCAATAACCGCATGGAGCTGCTTGCGGTAATTCGTGCCCTGGAAGCACTGACGAAGCCTTGCGAGGTGCGCCTGCACACGGACTCGTTATACGTGCAGAAGGGCATCAGCGAGTGGATACACGCCTGGAAAAAGCGCAATTGGCGTACTGCCGACAAAAAACCCGTGAAAAATGACGATCTATGGAAGGAGCTCGATCTGCTGGCACAGCGCCATCGAATCGAATGGCTGTGGGTACGTGGTCATTCGGGTCATGATGGCAACGAACAAGCGGATCGGCTTGCCAATTGCGGAGTGCAGTCCGTGCTGGAAAATTCTTCCGTGGAATTGATTCGAGTGGAATCGGTTCGCACGAATTCAACATTGGCGGGTGACAAGAAACATCAGGGAATCGACGAATAAATCAAGAAATACAATAGAAAGCCTTTGCACGCGGAATGGAAATAGAAAGGAACGGGAACCAGAAACATGCGCCAGATTTTTATCGACACTGAAACCACCGGCCTGGAACCCAGGCTCGGCCATCGAATCATCGAAATCGCGGCGGTCGAAATGCTGAGTCGCAGGTTGACTGGCCGCCGTTTTCACTGTTATCTCAATCCCGGGCGCGAGATCGAGGACGGCGCATTGCAGGTGCATGGATTAACCACCGAATTTCTTCAGGACAAACAGAAATTCCATGATGTTGTGCACGAGTTGCTCGAATTCATCGAGGGAGCGGAACTCATCATGCACAACGCGGCGTTTGATGTGGCATTCCTCGACCATGAACTGGGACTGGCTGAGTTGCCACCACTGAATGATTGCTGCCATTCGGTTACCGATACCTTGAAAATAGCGAAGGATTTGCATCCCGGCAAAAGAAATAATCTCGACGCCCTTTGTGAGCGTTATCAGGTCGACAACTCCCGGCGCGCATTACATGGCGCGCTGCTTGATGCGGAGTTGCTGGCGGAAGTTTATCTAGCCATGACGCGCGGACAAGACAGTTTGCTGATGGATCTGGAGCCTCCCTCCGCGCTCGAATTTGCCATCAGCTTGCGTGACTTGCATTTGGTAGTGTTGCCCGCCACTGACGAAGAACTTGAAGCCCACGCGAAGCAGCTGGAAAGCATCGAACGCGAAAGCAAGGGCAAGTGTTTGTGGAGGCGGCTGGAAAATCCGTGTAAACCTGCTCCTTTAAGTCCATTGTCTACTAAAAGTCCTGTTGATATATGAGTGAGATGGTTTCGGCAAAATCTCCGCTTGAGTGGACTGTAGCAGGTGCCCTCGATGAAGTAGCGAGTCTCGACAAATGCATGCCGGACCGTTCCATTGCATTTTTGCTAGGTTCGGGGGCCTCTGTTTCTTCTAGTATTTCTAGCGGAAAAATAATGGCGGAGAACTGGCTAAATGAGTTACATATACGCGAATGTCACGACGGTTCCGATCGTGATACATGGATAGCCTCCGATGCGCTTGGAATTGGCGGTCTTGCATGGGACTGCGCGGCTGAGTTCTATCCCCTAATATTTGAACGTCGTTTTCGTGGCGATCCTGAAGCTGGATTTGCTGCGCTTGAAGCGGCTATGGATGGCAAAGAACCAAGCCTCGGTTATTCATTGCTGGCGGAAATCATGCAACAGACCAGGCACAAGGTCGTTGTCACAACTAATTTCGACAATCTGGTAGCAGATGCTTTAGCCATTCATGCTCACAAACCGCCGCTGATCGTCGGCCACGAATCGCTCACAGGTTATGTTCGGGCAGCGTTGCGCAGACCGCTGGTTGCCAAGATACATCGCGATCTGTTTCTTCACCCCAAAAATGACACGGCGGGCGTGGGTACACTTGAGAAAGGCTGGACAGATGCGCTCACCCGGCTGTTTAAGCATTATATGCCGTTGGTAATTGGTTACGGCGGTAACGATGGGAGCCTGATGGGGTTTTTGAGCAGTTTGAACCCCGGGGATATTGCCGGCCGGATAATCTGGTGCTATCAAACCGACTCTCGTCCGTCAGCGGCGGTGCAGAAATTACTGGCAAAGCATTACGGAGTAATGGTTGCGATACCGGGTTTCGACGAATTCATGTTGCGGTTAGCGGCGAAACTTATTCCCAATTTTGACATGGCAAAAATTTCCCGCCGTATTGAGGAACGAGGCAAGCAAAGGGCCGAAAGCTATCGTGAACAGGCAGAAAATCTTCAAAAAACTAGCACAGCAACCAATATCCCCAATGTTGACCAGCAGGCAACCCGTGAGGTATTGGCAGATGCCTTCAAAGATACGAATAACTGGTGGTCATGGGTGATGCGGGCTCGTGCCGAAGCTGATCTAAAGAGACGCAAGGATATCTATCTTGAAGGGTTTAAAGTGTTGCCCTCAAGTATTGAACTAATGAATAATTACGCCATCTTCCTTGCCAATGATTACAAGGACTTTGACGGTGCAGAGCAAACGTACAAGCGAGCGTTGGAAGCCAATCCGAAGGACGTACGTATATTAGGCAACTACGCTCGCCTTTTGGCAGACGAGCGCGAGGATTTGGACGGAGCCGAGGGAATGTTCAAGCAAGCGTTGGAAGCCGATCCGAAGTACGACCATGTTTTGACTACTTATGCTCATTTCCTGGCAAACAAACGCAATGATATGGCTGCCGCTGACGAAATGTACCAGCGTGCCCTAGACGCCAATCCAAGGAACGCGTTTGCTTTGGGTTTCTATGCAAACTTTTTGGCAGACAAGCGCGAGGATTGGGATTCTGCCGAGGTAATGTATAAGCGCGCGCTGGAAGCTGATCCGAAAGACGCTTATGTTTTGAATAGTTATGCAAATTTTTTGGCAGATAAGCGCACAAAGTGGGACGCTGCCGAGCTGACGTATAAGCATGCCCTGAAAGTTTATCCAAAAGATAGGCTTATTTTGGATAGCTATGCAAATTTTTTGGAAAACAAGGGCAAAGATGGGATGCAGCAGAGTTGATGTAAAGGGGCGCACTGGGTCGATGGCACCTATGATAGACGTAACCTCTATATTGTATTGTAAGAAGCATGGCTCAAATTATGCGTTAGGACTGAACTCAAAGCGTACTACTTAGCTTTCGATACTTTATGCAATGGCACCAGTGCCGTAAGCGGACGCGGGGAGCTGGACGCGGGTTCTGGCAGGTAACCCGGAGCTTCATCGGGCTATCCTATATATAAGCCAGGCTATTAAAACAGCTCGAGCTGACCCGCAGAGCCTCTCGCCTTTTTATTTTTCGCTTTATCAGTGGCCCCTGAAGATCCCGCTGCAGAGGTAATTGAAGGAGCGCGAAACTGCGAAGTATCGAGCCCTTTGAAGCGGCCCGAACGCAAACCTATGCCGAGGCGCGTAACAGCTTTTTCGAAGCGCTGGCGGATCAGGTCAGCCCATATGCCTTCACCATGCATGCGCGTGCCGAAACTGGAGTCATAATCCTTACCCCCTCGCATGTCACGCACCCGGTTCATTACACGCGCTGCCCTGTCGGGAAAGTGGGCTTCCAGCCATTGCCTGAATAGCGGACTGACTTCCCATGGCAGGCGAAGCATGACATAACCGGCATTGATGGCTCCCGCGTCTGCCGCCGCCGCCAGTATTCGCTCGAGATCAGGATCAGTAACGAAGGGAATGACAGGTGCGACGCTGACTCCGACCGGAATCCCGGCGTCGGTCAATGTGCGAATCGTACGCAAGCGACGGGCTGGCGCCGCTGCGCGCGGTTCCAGCGTACGAGCCACCGCCGGGTCGAGTGTGGTTATTGTCACGGCTGCCATCGCCTGCCGTCTCGACGCCATGTCCGCGAGCAGATCGATGTCGCGCTCGATCAACGAGGATTTGGAGATGAGCGCTACAGGGTGCCCGCATTCGTGCAATACCTCCAGCACGCGCCTTGTGAGCCGCAAATCGCGCTCGCAGGGTTGATAAGCATCTGTATTGACACCGAGTGCAATCGGCTCCGGCACGTAGGTTGCTTTTGCCAGTTCCCGCCTCAGCAGTTCGGGCGCATTGACCTTGGCAAAAATCCTGCTTTCGAAATCAAGTCCCGGCGATAAACCAAGATAGCTGTGGGTGGGGCGAGCGAAGCAATAAATACAGCCGTGCTCGCAGCCGCGATAAGGGTTGAGCGAGATGCTGAATGGCACATCGGGAGACTGATTGCGGCTCAGGATGGTCTTGGCCCGTTCCTCGATGACCTCGGTTTTCCATGCAGGCGCATTATCCTGCTCTGCGTCGCTAGTAGCCGGGCTATCGCAACTCGGGTCCGCCTCCACATCCCCTATATCAGTATCGGTATGTAACCATCCGTCATCGATATCTTCCCGTATCAATGTTTCATAACGTCCTTGCAGATTGGATACAGCGCCACGCCCTTTTCGCGCTTTCAGGGGCGATTGAATGAACGGCGGTTCAGCTTCGATATGCGGATCAGAGTCGGACATTGTGGGGCGGTGGATCCTCTATAATAGCCAAGAAGGAATTGGTGGAGCGCGTTTGGAGATACATAATGATCGATAACGAGCGCTCTGTTGCAACAACAGTTAATTTTGGAATCTTGGCCTTTCATTTGGTTCATTGTACGCATTTTCTCATATCAGCAGAAACGAGGATGTCAGCGTAGTACTCCATCGGCATGTGCTGCAACCGGTCGTTACCTTCGTGTTTGCTGTCATGAAACGCTAATGTAGACCACCGATAATTCGCCGATAATTCGTAGTTTGTTGTGGTAGGCAAAGTCCGGCGTTCATAAATACAGAGGAGATGGAAATCAAAATTCTCGCGGTGTTCCTGCTCAGTTCAAGTCTGATGGGCTCTGTTCTGGCTCAGACTTCGGTGAGCATTGGCCCAAAACCCGATCCCCAAGTGGCGCAGCTGGAGATGGCGTTGAATCGCCTGAACCAGGAACAGCAGTCCGTGTACCAGCAGTTCCAGATGATTCAGGACCTTCGGCGTAACGAGATACAGGATGGGCATCCGCTCATCGTCCAGGGGCCTCCTGCCATGGGGGGCGTGAAAGACGCACCCCCGACGAACTATGACGACAACATCAGGCTGCAACGAGAGCGTCAGGAACGTATTCAAAAGTACACCGACGACCTCAACCGACTGTATTCCCGTTATGCGGAACTGGGAGAGCAGAAGAAGACGCTACTCGACCAGATCATGGAGCTTTCTAAAGCGCCGGGGCGTTGATGCCGATGTTGATCAACGACGGGTACGGAGTCTCGCTGTAATTCATATGTTGATGGGGTAGTGGGACTGAAATTATTGCGGTCACATGCGCAGTCCCGCGTCCTTTTATCTATGCAGTCCTCGAATTTCCTCACGCAGTGCCCTGATCTCCGCCCGCATCGATTCGGCTCCCCCAACTCCGCCTCGACGTTTTCGCCTCCCGGCCAATGAAAAAAGTGGCCCGCGCGGTTATATAGCCGAACATGGCAAAGCTGTATAGCGCCAGAGAAGCGTCTGGCGCCCGTTCACGATTTTATCTTGAGAGGGGAGCAGTGGTTCGTCCATGATCATATCACTCCGGAAATAAGCAAAAGCATGGGCAAAAGTGGAGGTAGTCTCCTACACTTATTGATATGGTGTTTCTTTGTTTTAAGCATAAACAGATAGAGGCAACGCCAGTTCAAAGGTTAATCGAGGGGCAAGTCCATGGCTATTCCGTTTGATCGTGGTTATTACAAGCCGCCGTTTGTGAAGCTTGTATCGGAGTATCCGGGCGACGACATCTATCCTGTAGCCGATTTTCGGGTGGAATGGGGCCCTGTCTTTCATCGGGGCCGATTGGATGGGAGTGCCCGCGTACTCATCATTGGCCAGGACCCGGCGCAGCATGAAGCAATCGTGCGGCGGGTTCTTGTCGGCACGGCGGGGAAGCGCGCGCAAGGCTTCTTGAAGCGCCTCGGTTTCACTCGAAATTACGTCTTCATCAACACTTTTCTCTACAGCGTATATGGACAAGGCGGAGGGAACAGGCATATCGAAAACACCGCGATAACGGCCTACCGCAATCGGTGGATCAAGGCGATTCTGGACCGTAGCCCTATTGATGCGGTAGTGGCCTTCGGTGGACTCGCCAATATGGCGTGGCGGGGTTGGCTCACCTCTTCCGCCGGCGCGTCGACTGGCTCGCTGCCGTTCCAGCACTTGACGCATCCGACTTGGCCGGAGAGTTCCGCCCGCAGCCGGGCGGAGCGGGAAGTAGCGGTGGAGAAACTGCTCAAGAACTGGAACGATGGATTGCAGGCGCTCAAGCCAGTCATCCAGAATCCGGATGTGCCAGGTGAGCTTGAATTGTATGGAACCGCTTTCGGCCCTGATGATCTCCCGGATATCCCGCCGGATGATCTCCCGCCAGGCCTGCCGGCGTGGATGCGCACTGAGGAAGGCTGGGCCGACCGAAAGGGCGAGACCGTACTGGAGAAACGCAGAACCATTGTGATGCGTGTGCCCAAGGGTGTGTTGCCGCCCTAGGCGTGCCACAGCCATAGGCGGGCCATCGCCATAGACGTGTGAGCTCCCCTCACAGGTGAATACAAACCTCTATAACATATGAGCCTGATCATCGCCGGCCGAATTGTTCCCATAAGCGGAGACCGAAAGGTTGCGCCGAGTGAGGCGGCGAGCTTCCAGGGCAGGGTATGGATCGGCAACGACGGACGCATTGCAGCGGTAACAAAAGGCACAGCGTCCATAGCCGGCTCGCAGATGCACCTTGCCGACTTCGATAATGCTCCTGTGGTTGATGCCGGTACTGATCTTGTCGTTCCTGGATTTATCGACTTGCACAGTCATCTCGCCTACGCCACGCTACCCCTGTGGGTTGAGCCCAATCGAATCGTACCCTTCCAGCACCATGATATCTGGCCCACGCGGCCGACCTATCCGGAGAGCGTGACCTGGCCTGCTTATGCGTTTATCGAGGCAGCGCCGGCAGAACTGCTTGCCTACGCCGAGATCCGCGCGCTGATCGGCGGCACCACCAGCATTCAGGGCTCACCCCCAAGCAATCGTCCCTTGGATGGTTGGCTTGTGCGAAATATCGAGGACGAAACCCTGGGTGGAGAGATAGGGCGTCACAAGGTACTCGCATCGACTCTCACACTCAAACCCGAGCAGCTAGGGGAGAAGGCTATCAGCATGCGGCAGGGGGCTACCTTTATCTATCATTGTGCAGAGGGAAGTCCCGGTTCAATCGTCCAGCGCGAATATCGCGCGGCCCGCACCGCTGGGTGCCTGCAGCGCAGGCTGGTCGCTATCCATACCAACGCCATCGACTCCGCGTCATACGGTACTTGGGGCGAACCGGGCGCGATTGTCTGGTCCCCATTCTCCAACCTGTGGTTGTATGGCGCCACCACCGATGTTCCGGCCGCGCTGGCACGAAAGATTAACCTCTGCGCAGGATCGGACTGGGGGCCATCCGGTACACGAAACGTGCTGGGTGAATTGAAGGTGGCGTCTCTAGTCAGCGAGGCAAAGGGATGGGGGCTTGCAGCCTTCGACCTGGTCAAAATGATTACCGCCAATCCAGGTGATGTACTGGCCGAGGCATGGGGGCGGCAGGCGGGCCGCCTGGAGCCTGACGCGTTGGGGGACGTTGCCGTAATCGCTGCTCACGCAAAAGCCGGTTCTCGACCCGATCCCTTCAAAACAATTCTTCGCGCCACGGAAGTGGACGTGCAGCTCGTGGTGGTGGATGGGCGGCCGCTGTACGGAACTGAACGGCTTATGCAGGAGGCAGGTGTCACACAAACGAACAGGATCGCCATCAATGGTGAAACGCGCCGTCTTGCCCTGACCAGGTTCGAAGGCGACGGCGAGCCGTGGTCTTACAAGGAAATTCTCGCACGACTGGAAGAAGTCCGTGACGACCCCAAGGCAGCGATCGAGAGCGCGCGGCGCCTTGCCTTTGCGGCCATTCGCTCAGGTGACCCACCGCCATTGCGTCTGGCGCTGGATATGCCCACCGGCCGCGTGCCGGTCGGCGGGCTCCCGAAAGATCTGTCGAAGATCAGCGTCCCGCCAATTCAACCGCTCGCGCATGACAAAGAATTCTTTGCTTCGATTCCCGGTCGCGGCTTTCATGATGGATTGCTCGAAGGACTGGCCGATTTTTATGATTGATCAGGATTTGAATGTCACGCTTCTTCAAGCCCAGACAGGACGCCTTCTGAGCGAATTCCTGCTTGGCGAACCGCCATCCGGGCGAAGGGCGAAAAGAGGAATCCGGCCCGACTTTCGGATCCCCAGGGCACGCCTGCTGGACGGTGGAGAACGTTTACAAATTATTGACACCCTGATTGCCGTAATAGGCGGGGTCTACTGCCATCTTCCCCAAAAGCGCGCTGCCTACGCGCTTGATCCTGTGCAGGCATTGCAACTGCTGCGTGCTCATGTGGCTGCGTTATCAGAGGGGGAGTTTCACCTGGCGCTCACTTCAATAGTCTCGGGCTTGCGTGATGCGCATACGCGCTACTCGGGTCCAGGGGCCAAGCAGGGAGCGGTTGCAGCACTGCCTTTCCTGGTCGAGCAGTATGGCCCTTACGATAACCCCATCTTTGTCGTGTCGAAAGTGTCAGCGCCCGAATTGATACGCGACGCTAAATTTACATCGGGAGTAATCCTCGAAAGCTGGAACAGCATACCCTTTGCCCGCGCCGTCGATTTGCACGCCGACCGTGAAACGGGCGGACGCCCGGATGCGCGTCGCGCCAGAGCGCTGGAATCGCTGACATTCCGCGCCCTGGAATGCGGGCCGCCACCGGATGAGATGATTGTGGATATCGGGTACCGAATCCCACTGAGGCGGACGCTGCGAGAGGTACGCATTCCCTGGCGTGTCGTCCAGCCTGATCGTGCTCGAACCAGCCATCAGCCGGGCTCGCGTGCGTCAAGTTACATTGCCGCAGACCCGGCGGCGGAAGCCGTGCGGCGCACGAAGAAACTGATGTTTTCTGGAAACGTATGGCAGGCCGATCGCAGCGGAACCCCTGTTGCGCGGGGCGAAAGGTGGATCGAGACCCGGTTTCAGGATGCGCTCGCAGCCCGAGTCGTGAAAAATGATTCATCCGGGAATCTGGGATATCTGCGCATCTGGAGTTTCGATGTCAATGACGATGACGCCTTCATCGCCGAGGTGGTACGCCTGCTGGAGCTGTTGCCTGATAACGGCCTGATCCTCGATCTGCGCGGCAATCCTGGCGGATTGATATGGGCGGCGGAGCGATTATTGCAGCTTTTCGCCCCGAACACGATAATGCCGGCGCGCTTCAGCCTGCTCGCATCGCCCATGACTCGCGCCATGGCTTCCAGTCCCTTCAACCGGATGGAGTTTGAAGCCTGGCTGCCTTCGCTCGAGGCGGCTATTTCTACAGGCGAGCCTTATTCACAGCCACTGCCATTGACTGACCCGGCCTGGTGCAATGATATTGGCCAGAGATACAGCGGACCTGTCGTGTGCGTTGTGGATCCCAATACGTACTCGTCAGGTGATCTGTTTGCTGCGGGTTTTGTGGATAACGAGATAGGCACACTAGTGTGTGTGGGAGAGGCTACCGGTGCGGGCGGCGCTAATGTTTGGACGCACTATGACCTTCGAGAGGCATTGCGAGGTACATCCTTTGAGCTTGAAGCGTTGCCTGCGGATGTTGGCTACACGATGGCAATACGCCGCGCGATCCGGTGCGGGACTTGTGACGGGATGCCTATCGAAGACTTGGGTATCCCAGGGATTGCGTACGAGATGACCCTTGACGATCTGCTCCACGAAAACCGGAATTTGATCGCTTTTTGTGCGAGCCTCCTCAAAGGTATCCCGCGCACCGCGATGATAGTGGAGATTAACGAGAGTAGTGTGACCGTTACCACCCGCGGATTGGAGGAACTGGAAACGTACGTAAATGGACGGCCGTTTGAAGCAGTGCGTCGTATCAGTGATGGAACACAGCAACTGGCGCGACCAGACGCGGAAACAATTGAATTTGTGGGACGCTGCAATGGCGAAATCTGCCAGCGACGGAAATTGTCGCTCAAGTGAAAGGGGCGGAGCCTGGTAGTGCAGGTTCCACCCGCCGCACAGAAGATCATCCATATCGCGAAAGATACGGTGCAATACGCTACGCTATTGGTTCTCTACAGGTTTTACACTTTCTGGCACCCGCTTGATGGTACTCATCGCCTTGAGATAAACGATAATTTCTTCTGTAACCTTTTCCCGGTTGGAAATCTCTTCCCCAAGCCCCGGCATCGTCGTGTTGTACCGGATACTTTGGGGCGCCATGATCCAGCGCTTGAGGTACTCCGGCTTGATGTATTCCACGACGCTTGCCGGATAATTCAGTTCCGGCGCCTTGGCGCCTCCATCGCCATTTATCGTATGGCAGGCCGCACAATGCTGGCGGAAATGACTGAAGCCGCGTTGTACTTCTGACGCCGCACCTGATTGTGGAACTATGTTCGGGAATGGCGCCTTGAACTTGAGTTCGACGGCCCTGATTTGGTACGGCATGTCGGACGCCCCAGCCTCAAGCAGTACGTTCGAACCGATATTATCCCAAACGAGGTAAAGCGGCCCGAGGGGTACGACCTCGTTATTCTGAAGCCTGTTCGTTAATGTAAACGGTGTGTCATCCGCGTTTGCGAAGGCAAAATAGGCATTGTGGGCGAGAAATTTTTTCACGGGAACACTGGGTTGATACCCATCGATAGAGATGAATACGACCTCCTGCGCCTGTTCCCAATCCTTGCCGAAAACTTTGTCGAACACCGCTCGCGCCGGAAGCACGCGATAAACCCGATTTTGCTTCTCGTGGACCTCGAATACCTTTAGCGACACCTCGGGTGCAAGACGGCGGAGTTCGTCCACCGAGAGTTCGTTGACAGCGTTGCCCTCTCTCTTGAACTCGACATTGGGGAAATTTTCTGCAAATACTGAAGTTAGCGGCAGTGCGAGGGCGAAAACGCCGGTAAGCAGGAGCAGGAAAGACTGGAAAGCCCGCGTTCTGCTCTTTCGTAACACTGATATTCTCTGTTGCATGTTTTCGGCTATATTAGCTCAGTGAGTCACAGTGAACAGGATCAGAAACGGCCGTCGCGGGCTATTGAGCCACTTGTGTGAAGAATTTTATCTTTCAGGTTTAGTCTCGCGGATTATCACTTTCATAAGTTTTCTCTGTTGATAGCCACTTGTCTCTTTCGGGTCTTTTGCCTGATTGTTGTGATCAGTACAGCAAGGCCAATGCCGACAAGAAGGATTGTGCCAGGCTCCGAAACGCGATTTACGGTTGATCCGATATTTAAATCCGCATTAATATCTACCGTGGCAATTGCGGTGTCTGCGCTAAGTCCGGCGCTTATCGACGCAATCGTTTCGTCCGAGAGCAACCCTGGGGGTGGGACCCAAACGGCAGCTGTACTGTCGGATGTAACCTCCTCGTTACTATCCGGAGTTGTTCCCGCGCTTGCCTCGGCGTTAACTTCCGTCGTCGCGTCTATGACAGTATTTAAGGTTGTCGCCACAGTGGTTTCCGAGTTAACCACGGAGGATCGTAATCCCGCCTGCGCTGGCCCCGCTGCCATCACGATAATAAATGCTGCAATCAGGACTAGGGAGATTAATTTATTTATCAATAGTCGCATTCAGGGAATTGAACCGGATTTTCTCCTCAATTGTCGCGACTAGCTATACTAAACATATGTAGCATTTCAATTTATTTTCTACAGTGCGAGCGAACCCATGGGATTAATTAAAATTCATCTCGGCAAAAATAGCTTCCGTCCATTTCTGGCGCTGCTCAATAAGCACAGCTTGCATTACACATTAGGTGAACTGAAGGCAAGCGTGCAAACGGACAGGTTGTTCGTAAGCATCCTTCAGTCAGCGGAAACCTGGGATAAGCTTCCAACGGTAATTATTGAGTTCCTGGACCGACCCAACCGAAAAGTCTCGATTACCGCTAAAGATGGTCGAAGGATTAATGCCAGAGGCCTTACTCATGATGAACTTGGATGGCTTGTTGCAAACTCCAAACAAATCGATCCGTTGGAGGAAGCGTTAGAACAAACAAAGTTCTTGGCACCAGAGCATCTGGTTTTACCTGGATTTTCACCGACACCCTTAAAAAGGCTGACAATGAGTCAGGAGTTGTGCCACGGTGATACGAAAAAAATACGCCATGGAGTTCAAGCAGGAAGCGATACAGCTAGTTCTGCCAGGTAACGTCGGCGAGCCATATTGCAGTAGCGCTCTTCGCTTTATTTGGACTATCTTTTGGTGGGCGGTACTGGGATCGAACCAGTGGCTTCCACCGTGTGAAGGTGGCACTCTACCGCTGAGTTAACCGCCCGCTGGGTTTTTTGGGACAACCGCTGGGGAGGCGCAATTAGAGCATAAATCGCGGATTCTGGTCAACGATGCGCTTCCCCCAAAGTTGCTGCAGAGTGGTGATAAGTCACTAATGACTCAACACTGGGCGGCAGGCGCGCGTAAAATAGCGTACTTTCGCACCGCGCTTTCCAACCGCAATCGGTATTTCCTCATGATACGTACCCGTTTCGCTCCCAGTCCCACCGGTTATCTCCACATTGGCGGCGCGCGCACCGCGCTGTTTTCCTGGGCTTATGCCCGTCGGCACGGCGGCAAATTTGTTCTCCGGATCGAAGACACCGATCTCGAACGCTCCACTGTGCAGTCCACCCAGGCAATACTTGACGGCATGGCCTGGCTGGGGCTGGATTACGACGAAGGGCCGTTTTACCAGATGCAGCGTTTGGCTCGCTATCATGAAGTTGCAGAACAGCTGTTGCGTTCAGATAAGGCGTATTACTGCTACGCCAGCAAGGAAGAGCTGGATACGATGCGTGAGCAGCAACGCGCGGCGGGACTGAAGCCCCGATATGACGGTCGCTGGCGCGATTCAAAGCAAACGCCCCCTGCCGGGGTGAAGCCGGTGGTGCGGCTGAAGAATCCGCTGGACGGGGAGGTGACATTCAACGATCTGGTCAAGGGTGAGATTACCGTAGCCAACAGCGAACTGGATGACCTTGTGCTATTGCGTGCGGATGGCGTGCCAACTTACAACTTCGGTGTGATGATTGATGATCTGGACATGAATATCACCCATGTGATCCGTGGCGATGATCACGTCAACAATACGCCGCGCCAGATCAATATTTTGAAAGCCTTGGGCGCGCCACTGCCGCAGTACGCCCACGTGCCCATGATACTGGGACCCGATGGCGAACGGCTATCCAAGCGGCATGGCGCGGTTTCAGTAATGCAGTACCGCGAAGACGGCTATCTGCCCGAAGCGCTGATAAATTATCTGGCGCGGCTGGGCTGGTCGCACGGTGACGAAGAAATATTCAGCCGCGAACAACTGGTGGAGTGGTTCGATCTTTCATCCATTAACCGTTCGCCGGGAAAATTCAATCCCGAAAAACTGCAATGGCTCAACCAGCAATATCTCAAGACAGCAGACAATGCCCGGCTGGCCGAATTGGTAACGCCCTTTCTTGAGGCGGACGGTTGTAACACTTCAGGGCCAGGCTTGCCAAAGTTGCCGAATGTGGTAAATCTGCTCAAGGAACGAGTCAGTACTGTCGCGGAATTGGCGGATGCAGCGGTATATTTCTTCCGGCCACTGGAGCCCGCCGATGAGTTCAAGGCGCAGCATTTCACTGCGGAAGCAAGGCTGCCGATCCTCGATCTGAGGGAGAAACTGGCTACAGTCGAATGGGATAGTCATGCAATTCACGACGCAATCAAGAATGCTGCGACGGCACATGGCATGAAGCTGCCCAAGGTAGCCATGCCGCTGCGGGGAATGGTGACAGGTACGGCGCAAACGCCTTCAATAAACGCCGTGCTGGAGTTGCTTGGCAGAGAAGAGACGCTGAAACGCATGGATGCCCAGCTGGCGGGTTTTCCCGCCTGACTTCGCCCACGTCCCGCCTGTTAGCGCCCGCGATCTGCTTTTAGGGTTTTAGAGCCTTGCGCCATTACTGCTGCTTTACGTTGACTGGGGTGGGACGGCTCAGTATAATTCGCGTTCATTTTGTCGGGGGTATAGCTCAGCTGGGAGAGCGCTTGCATGGCATGCAAGAGGTCAGCGGTTCGATCCCGCTTACCTCCACCAGTATCTTGTAATTTCGCAAGTCGCTGCAACCGGTTTCAAAAAGTTCTTTAGTCCCCATCGTCTAGTGGCCTAGGACATCACCCTTTCACGGTGAGTACAGGGGTTCGAATCCCCTTGGGGACGCCACCAATTCCCCTGTTGGTAGCCTTATTTTATAATGGATACAACAGGATAGAGTGGAAACGTCTAAAGTGACCTGTTCCACAAGTCCGCACAGCAGGTCTTTCAGTGCACTTCTATCAAGATTTGGCAGATTATCAGCCATAGTCACGAGCATTGCTCGGGCATCTGATTCTTTGATCTCGCTCATGGCCTTCGATTGCCGCCTCGAAATTTCAACTTTTTCTAGTTGATCCTCAAGCGATTCTCTCTGTCCCGCGAATTCTTCAATCTTCTGTATTAATGCATCGGCTGCGGTTGTTTCCGAAAGCAGGTCAGACAATCTGTTTATTTTTGCATTTAGTTTCTTGATCTCGCTTCGGATAGATTCTTCCTCTGCGTCATCGTCTGTGACCTTTGCTGACTTTCTCGCGCTTTCCGTGAGGGATTTGATGAAGGCGTCAGATTGTAGGTCTGCAGCTACGTGCTCGAGCACAGCAGAGTCAACTCGTTCAGCTTTTATGCTCTGCTTCCCAGACCGATAGAAGTCTCCATTGCCGTGCCACATCGATTCGTCCTTTGTGGACAATATGCCGGTTAGCAGGTGAGTGGCCTTGGTTTTGTAATTCAATGCGCGTCCAGCATTCAGTCTTTCCAGAATAGCCTCGGCTTGCGCTTCCGTAATCAGCGCCTGGTGCGTATCGCGCTGAATAATCCAATCTTCTCGGGGGCGCCGCTTCCTTCCCCCGACATAACCATCTTTGGTTGTTTCGTTGTGAACATTCCAGACAGTATGGCCAGCGTAGGTTAGCGCATTCCATTCAATCCCGTTTATCGTGCTGCTGGAAAGATCAAATCCGAGTTCTCGAGCCAAGCTCAATCTACGAGAACCAGTCGCACGGCCTTGCAGATACGCGGCTATTTTTGGCGCAACCTCAGATGGGATTAATTTTGATTTGGTTACTGGAGCTGTCCCGAATTGCACCTGTCGGGGTGTATTCGAGTTATAACCTAACGGGGCGCAGCCTCCCGCCCTGAATCCTTGGCGCACGTTCTCAGCCATTCCAGCCAAGCCTTTCTCACGAGACATGAAGCTATGCACTTCATCCATCGCGTGAAGCACCGCCGGCAGGATAATGCCTGATACGCCATCAAGTTCTGTTGTTTTGGAAAATATTACGGTTACACCGCGCTTGGCGCACTCATGCTTGAATGCGTGGGCAATATACTGGTTTCGCGCAAGGCGGGAAGTGTCAAGCATTAGAACGACAGACCATAGCCGTTCTTTGGATTTTATTTCTCTTAGAAGATTCTGAAAACCTGGGCGGTTATCGTTTTTTCCGCTCTCTACCGTGTCAACAAACTCTGCGCTAATCAGGTAAACCAGAAGACGTCACTGTGATGATGAATAGGATATTCCAGGCGCTGGGTACCGGGATTCATGGCCGGCTAGGGGCGTATAAGTTGCTGCTGTGCTATTTTGGCGCGAACATTGGGTACCGGGCGATTCGGTATGATTTGAAGTGCCGGGATGCGGTAGTGATTGAGATTCGCGGCACGGTCTATAGAACCCTTGATGGGATCCATGACTGTGCCATAGCAGAGATGACCGATGAGATGGAAAAACATACATTAATCAGGTCGGCTGAAACGCAATATGCATCGCGTTCAACTTAGCAAGCTAGATGTACCCCAACAAAATTAAAATAAGCACTATTATCAGCACCAGTCCGATACCGCCACTCGGTCCATAGCCCCAGCCGCTGCTGTAACCCCATCTTGGAATCGCACCCAGCAGGGCAAGTATCAGCACAATTATAAGAATCGTTCCGAGAGTCATTTTAATTCTCCTCGTTTTGATTTGACGGTTTTATTATGCTCTTTTGACGAGTTTTATCTGTTCGGTGGCAGACGAAATACGATCGAGGCGATAATGAAGGGTCGGAGTATGGGCGTGATAGGGAAGGGGTTGGCGTTTATTCAGAGGAGGTTAAGGACGAGGCACAAAGCAGTGGGATGAGCAAGTAAGGGGGAATTTGAGGTGAAAGTCGGGACGCCGTAGTGAGTGAGATTAGGAGGAAGGTTTATGACACTTTAGATCAGATCGAAGTCCGAGCGATGAGCGAGATGGTGAAAGAACTAGAGGGGCATTATTTAATTGGGCTAGAGGGATGTTATGTCTAATCAGCTTGATTTATAGTCATAGGAAGAGTGGATAACCCTGCCGCTTGTGAAAATTGCAAACCCCAAGCTGTTTTTTTCATAACTCCTTTATGAAAGGTCACTATACCTTCGGCAGTAATTTTGCTACGTTGCAAAATAAACTCAGGCCTACTTTCTACCCAATCGTAATCATGGTCTACTAGAGATAGTCCATAATCAACGTTAACTAACCCAAGTCGTATCCAATTGTCTACCATCGCTGGTAAAAAAGCGTCCTCAGCAGGGTCATCAGAGTTGTCATTCTGCAAATTAAGCAAATGGCGGTATAGCGTGATCGTAGTAGGCTTAAATTTCCCCTTGTCAGCAGTAAAGAAGACTTCCGCTATAGGGAACGGGTGGTCAGTTGCAAGTACGCTTTGGAGGAGTTTTGCTTCCTCTGCATCAATCTGTTTGATTATCTCAACGAAGGCGGGATGTGCCAACCTGGCCACCCGGCCATCCATTGCTGATGCAAGCAAATTTAAATACATTTCTTTTAAATTTTGCTCCTCGTGACAGAATGCAAGGCCTTGAAGCGCTGGTCCCGCAACAGAAGATTTGGGTTCAATGACTGCCTCTTGTGGTATGTTTTTCGCTTTCCTTGCCATATCATCAGGGAATTGCTCTGCAAAGTATATTCGCGCTTTCTCAACGGCGAAGTTGAACGCCGCTAATGGCAGAAGAACGTTATTGATCGTTCTCGTAATCGTGACAGCTGTTTTCCCAAGTTCGAGCCCCGCTTCTCTAACCTGGGGATTGTCGCCTGCGGCCTTAATAACCTCTCCGATCAGAGCGATCCCGCCTTTTGCATTTTTAAGAACGTCTTCCGTTGTCATTATTATGTTCCTTGCGCCTTAAGGTTGGTGAACCCAGGGTTCTTCTTAACTTATCCGTAGATTGTATAGGAAAGACCGGGTGCATCAATTTAATAATGAGATTAGAAACCACTTGCTTTTCTCGGGAAGCACTGATAGAAGTATTCTATAGAGTGCGAAATACTCACTCCGAAACCTAACCCAGCCCTAACCCGCTGGGTTTTTTTGCATTTCTGGCCTGCCAATTTTGGCGGGCTTTTTTATGGGCGAAAACAAAATGAGTTCCAAAGTTGGAATGATAGGTTTGGCGCAAGGGATTAGCGCCGGCGTTGGATTGTCGAAACAATTAGGGCAGATGGATCTTGATAAGCAGTACGCCGGAAGATTACAGAATGCGGACGCCACGGCAGAGGAACAGCATGCCTGGAAGAAAGAGGACCGGGAAAATGCGCTTAAATCCCTAGGTGGGTTTGCTGATATGGTCGATGGCATGAGTACACCGTCTTTCAGAACCGACGGAAGCGGGCAGCCAATGAATATTTCAGCGCCACAACAGTCCATGGCGCTCAAGCCTTTAACCGAGCGACCAAACTACGGCATGCAAAGAATGCGGGGATTTGCTGAAGGCGGTCTTGTGCAGGCCACTGATAATGTTTTCGCCGGTAGGCGCGCCCCTTCTAATGTTGGCGGCTTATCCGATCTTCAACAAGTACAGTCCCAAGCCCAGCCGGAACAGCCGCAGCAAGCCCAAGAAAACCTAAGCCCCACCGAGCGAATTACGCGGGCCATGATGGAAACCGACTTGCTCAGCAATCCGGATAAGCTCAGCAAGATGCATGCATATGCAGAAATGAACGGCTTTGGAGACAAGATCAAGCCATTTCTTGAGCGCGCCTACATAGCTAAGAAAAACGGCTTGATAGAGGGCGGGATGTTTCTAGCTCGCGGCCAGGTTGACGAGGCTATCCAGGCGCTGGCAAAAGGTGGCATCAAGCTACAGGACAGGCCGGAGCAGGTTGATCCTAGCGACCGAACCAAATGGAAGATCAATATCAACGGAGCGGGGGAACAGGTTCACGATATTCGGGAACTGCTCAGCACTACCCTGGACGTTGAGAAATACCTGAAATATGGAATGGACAAGAACGAATCGGAAGGGAAGCGGAATGTGTCGGATTCTTCCGTTCGTGATAACGATGCAAGCGTGAGAGTCAGAAACGCGCAGGTTGGCAAGTTGGGCGAAGAGATGAAGAGCATCAGGGAAGAGCGTAATTCTGGTGCGCTTGATGGTTCAACAGGCCGCATAAGCAAGCTCCCGGCTCCTGTTGCTACTGCTGAATGGCTGGTGGAAAATGGTGTTTACGACAACCACAAAGATGAGTTCAACGCGGTCAAGACGCTCCATGACGAGTCGCCAGCGGCACAAAGAATGGCACTTATAGAGGCCGGAATGAAATCAGGGATGTCACCCGCAGAAGCGGCAAAGGATGTGGACGCATTCCTTGCGCAGTCATAGCCAGCCGCGAGCCAGCGCATTTCAGGTTTGCCGGAAGGCGCTAAGCAGGTTGGAACCTCTAAAGGGAAGCCGGTTTATGAGGTCAACGGCAGGCGTTTCATTTCAGAGTAGATCAGAGCGTCGATCAAATGAAATAGCCAATAGCTATGCTAAACAGTATGGGAGGGGTGGGTAATACAGTAAGTTAATGGCTATGCTAAGCTGTGTTAGCCGCTTGCCAGGTATAAGCACTTGTGGTACTAGCAGTTTTACATGTTCTAGCTTATACTTTACCTGTAAGTAAAGTTTAAAAGTCAAGAGGGGTAGCTAGCGCTGAGTTAAAGTAAAAACAGTCGCTTACCTAGCTCTCTTGAGACAGACAGGTTTTGGTGAAAATTGATTGAGGACGGAACTCGTCCATCATAAATGTAAGCTAACGATCATATAAGAATAACAACAACACATGCGGTAGCTGAGTTAAAGATTCAACTAAGGCGCCTTGAGCGCCATTGCTGTTTCCGAAGCATAGGTAATAAATTTATTTATTTGGAGGGTAATCATGTATAGAGTTGGCTACCCATTTTGGAGAGTACTCGGGGGGGTTGGCGTACCTCTTACTTTGCGCGTTAATGTTATACGGGATGGAGAGGTAGGTGTCTTTATCGCAACCAGCGATGATCTTAGAGGACTGGTTTGTGAAGCGGACACTATCGATGAGTTGATGAAGGAAGTGTCTTTTGCTGTTGATGACTTGATTGAAGCTCAAATACGAAATAATTCTCGCATGCATAAGCCCGTAAAGGATGTACGACTGTCCCTTGCATGAACGGATTTTATTCGAGCGTTATAGAACAACTCAAAAAACATGGCTTTTACTATGATCGACAGGGCAAGGGATCTCATGAAATCTGGTCAAATGGTTCGATTGAAGTAACCGTACCGTTTAATTGCAAATCAAGATTTACTGCAAATGGAATTATGAAAACAACTAGGATTAAGCATCACTTTTAACCACATAAAAACCCGCTTCGGCGGGTTTTTTATTGCCCGAATGAGAACCACAACCAACCGCCTCCGGGCGGTTTTTTCATTTTAAAGGAAGCAAATGGCATTTACTGAATTTGATGGCGAGTTGGATGATGATCTGCCGGGTTATGTCGAGTTCAACGGGGAGTTAGACAAACCCAAAGAGGAAGGTGGCTTCATCGCCTCCGCAAAACGCGCAGCCGGAGCAGGCATTAAAGGTGCCGGCCAAGTTGCCGCAGACTTTCATTCCCGGAGTAGATCGAGACAACGCACTAAAGCGTGCTGGCCAAGGAATCATTGACGCCAATCCCACAGCGGTAAATAACTGTCCCGTTGCCACTGGGCTTTCACGCTATCCCGAATATCGGCCGCATCAGCACCGAGTTCGCCATGGGCGGATTCAAGAAGCCAGCCGATCATACTATGCGACTCGCCGCGGTATTCGCTGAAGCATTCAATCCGATCGGCAGCGCTGGTTTCTCAATTCAGACAATAGCGCCTACCGCGATTGATCCTCTCGTTGCCTTATCGGAAAACAGGGACTGGACCGGCAAGCCGATAGCCAAGGAGGATTTCAATAAGCTATCTCCGACTCCCGGCTTCTCTCGCAACAAAGACACGGCGAGCGGTCCTGCGAAATGGATAGCGGAAGCGATCAATACCATCTCCGGCGGGAATAAGTATGTGCCGGGTGTATTCAGTCCAACTGCAGATCAGATCGATTATCTTGCCGGGCAGGTAACCGGTGGAGTGGGGCGCGAATCAGGGAAGGCGCAGCAATCGGTTTCTGCTGTGCTTACCGGGGAAGATTTGCCGCCCCACAAGATCCCGCTTCTCGGGCGGTTTTTCGGTGACTCCGAGAATTCATCCAGTCAGGGCAATGCGTTTTATTCGAACCTGAAACGCATCAATGAAATAGAATCGGAATTAAAGGGGCGCCGGAAAGACCGTTTGCCGATAGATGAATTTAAAGTGGAGAATCCGGAGTATAGATTGGTAGAGCGTGCTAAGTTGATTCAACGGTTGGTATCGAAACAACGGAAGATGAAATCGGAACTTGATTGAGAAAGATGCTCCGCGGGAACAGGTAAAGGCCCGTCGAGGAACGCATCACGAAGCTCATGACGGGGTTTAATGTTCGGGTGAAGGAATTAAGAGAAGAGGCCAGATAAAAGCGTGTAGATGACTGATAGCCCCATGCGAAGCCATGTGAACGCTAAAAGTATTTGCATGAACTGGTGCGGGGCGATCGCTACCAGGGCGAGGAAGGCGATAAAGAAGAGGATGAGCAGGGCCATCACGCCACTATAGCACGGGATTTTAGGCGCGGAATCGTGACAAATCTTCTCTTTTTGACACAGGGGATTTGGTCGAATCCCCTTGGGGTTGCCACGAAATCTCCACTTTCATCCGGTTTAAAATTTGATCGGATGAGTGGCGGGATTGAAATGCGTCAGCCTGTCAGTCTTGTATCGCATTCCGTAGCAGTTCTGCATTCCCAAATAATCGGATCAAGGGACCTTGTGGCGGCCAGGAAGCCGGAAGGGACCAATCACAGCAGACTCCTCCCTTCTGCCTCACGGGCACCCAGCGTTCTAGCAACGGTCAAACAGCGCCAATGATGGAAATTGTTATGGGCGAGTCACGCATAGACCTTTGCAATCAAGTCCATCCTTGGTGGGATCGCAGTTATCGGCGGGATCGTCTACGCATACCATGCCGCCGATACACGAGATTCTGGTGGGTCCGCCGCAGGGTTGCTTGACTTTACTCTCCCCGGACCCTGCCACGCATTTCCCGGGACAGTTTAAGCCCTCCTTGGTGGGATCGCACTTGTCCGCAGGATCATCAACACACGACATGCCGACAGGGCATTTTATGACACTAGGCCCGCCGCAAGGCGCCTGTTTCGACTTGCCAGATTTTGCAGGCGAGTCTGAGCTTGAAGTATACGGATCAGGCATACTTTCCTGTGCGTGAACGGCTCCGACTGAACCGACGGTGAAGCCAACAGTAAAGGCAAGCACTGCTATCGATCTGGCCGCGATGCTAAAAGTCGAATAATGTTTCATAGATAACTCCAATCGAAGTAAAAAGAAAGTGATGGGCGGTAAGAAATTTCCTTCCTCTTGTTGGAACTGATCTCTATTTTTTTACTTGATGCGGGATAAAAATTGGAGTAGCTCCAAAGCAATTTTAGGAATGAGAAGCTGAACGATTCTGTGCGATGGCGCACCGACCACGCGTTCCAAGAGAGGTTTGAGGGTTATATTAGTGAATGCGAGAAGCTGGAAGCCCATTTCAAATGAACAACTGAAAATCTTGCGGCTGAAATCGTCCCGAAAAGTAAGGAAATCAAGGACGAGGGATGCGTAGCGGCTTTCTCCCACGTAAAGGCACGGGAGCGGTGTAAGAGCATGATATCTTTGGCTGGCCGGTTGACTTTGGTGGATTCGACTTTGCGGATGCTGGAGAATTCGAAACTTCTACGGTATTAACGTTATAGTCGTAGAACTTAGAGGTATCGACGTGGTCGGGTATATTTACGACGGCGCAACCCCGCATAGCCCGCCGAAGTTAGAATTGCTTGACAGGCTATTATGTTGGCAGCATTACCGCATGAATGACGACTGGAATAACAAGGAACTGAAAGCTTCGGTTGAAGCTTATGTCGAGATGCAGCGCAACGAGCGCGCTGGTCAGCTCATCGTAAAGAAGCAGTACTACAACAAGCTGGCGCAGAGGTTCGGCCGAAGCGAAAAGGCATTCGAGCGCCGGATGCAAAACATTTCCTACGTGCTCTCGCTTATGGGGCGCAGCTGGCTGACAGGTGTTAGACCGGCAAAAAACGTTGATGCTGACGTGGCGGAGCAGATCGAAAAATTACTTGCGAAACTCGAGGGCCAAAAGGTGGTGACGCCGACTGCCTTCGGGATCGCTGTTCGAGAGGAAGCGCGGCAAAAGAACCTTTCCAAGCCAAACGGCAATCCCAGCCCGAAATTCAGGCGTGTAATGATTACTCAATTTCAGCGGGAGGCGGCAGTTGAAGCCTGGGTTTTACAACAAGCAGCGGGAATTTGTGAATGCTGCGAGAAACCCGCGCCGTTTAATGGCGCTGACGGCCTCCCTTATCTGGAACTGCATTATGTTCGGCAATTGGCGGAAGGTGGACCGGACACGGTGTCCAATGCGGTTGCACTTTGTCCCAATTGTCATCGCGAAATACATTACGGTATCAATGCTCAGGCATTGTCAGCCTGGTTATACGATAATGTTGCGAGGTTGATTCGAGATTAGCCAAAATGAGATTGTGTTTCACTCGACCATCTGCTGAATTCCATATAGAGGAAAGCGGCTTGTGAAGGACAGCTAAAAGCGTAGCGAAACGCTCACTAAAGCGTAGCGAAGCCGTCAAGATCCTTATCAACGATACTAATCAGAGGGAACACCAGGCGCAATTTCGGAGCAAAGGTGGTTGAAAGGGATGATGCAGGGGAATAAGCCAACTGATGGTTGCATTCATTCACGCATCATGCTGAAAACTGCATAAAAGTCTTAGTGTTCATGAAGCTAACAGATTCGAAGGACAATTGATGCTCTGGCAAGCACTGACGGCAGCACGCGATCTCGGACGTCTGCACGAGATTGCCTCGATCCTGATCCGTCACGGTTTTGGTGACATGGTACGCCGAATGGGGCTTGCCAATGTGCTGGAGACGGCTGGCCGTGCATTGCACTGGAGTGAGCCGGGAGAATTGGCTCAGCTCGAAACGCATGCCCGAGTCCGGCGAGCGCTGGAGGAAATGGGACCCACTTTCGTCAAGCTGGGCCAGATACTCGCCACGCGAGTCGATCTCTTCGATCCCGAGTGGATTGTCGAATTCAGCAAGCTCCAGGACAGCACGCCGCCTTCTCCTTATCCCGAGATCCATCGGCAGCTTACCGAAGACCTCGGTGCTCCGCCCGAAGAGGTATTTACCGCGTTCGATCCCGAGCCCCTGGCGGCGGGTTCCATAGCCCAAGTGCACCGAGCGCGCCTCGAAGATGGCAGTGAGGTCGTGGTCAAGGTGCGGCGGCCGGGCGTTCGAACAGTCGTCGAAGCTGACCTGCGTTGGCTTTCAAAGCTGGCGGAAGTCCTTGAAACGGGAAACTCCGAATTGAGCCATTTTCACTGGCAGGAAGTGGTCGGGCAGTTTACGCAGTCATTGCGACGCGAGCTTGATTTTGGAGCCGAGTGCCGGAACGCGGAACGGATCGCCGCCAATTTTGAGGCGTATTCAGATTCGGCTTTTTCACCTCGATCGCCCCATCAGTCTCATGATCATGCCACTGAAGCACTTGCGACTGGCCAGTCTTTCGCGTCTTCGGTCATTATTATTCCCAAAGTCTATTGGCGATGGACATCCGAGCGTGTGTGTGTGCAGGAATATATCGATGGTATCCCCGGTCGTGACCTTGTTGCTGTTGATCGGGCTGGCCTTGATCGCAAGGTTCTTGCCCGCCGCGGCGTGGCCGCAGTCATTAAGATGATCACTATCGATGGATTCTTCCACGCTGATCCCCATCCCGGAAACGTATTTTATCTCTCCGACAACCGCATCGCTTTTATCGATTTTGGAATGGTCGGGAGACTTACCGAGGATCGGCGCCACCAGTTGATCCTGCTTTTATTGGGGCTCGTGGAGCAGGAAGCCCCGCGTGTAACAGATGTGCTACTCGGCTGGACTGGCGATGCGGAAGTAAACGAAAGGAGGCTGACGGCGGAAATCCAGACGTTCGTCGATCAGTATGTAGGCGTACCGCTAAAACAAATCAAGCTTGGCGACATGCTCGCCGATCTTGTGGGCATCCTGCGCGGACATCGGCTTCATTTGCCCTCCGATCTTGCGCTCTTCTTCAAAGCCTTTATTTCGCTCGAAGGCATGGGGCGGGAGCTCGATCCAAATCTTGATATTGCCGGGGAGGCGCTGCCCCTGCTGGGCGATGCTCTGCGCGCCCATTATGCGCCGTCCGTTGTTACCAAACGAGGCTTGCGAGTCGCGTCTGATCTGACGAGTCTGGTTGCGGACTTGCCTCGCGACCTTTCCAAATTGGTGCGAGCTGCGCGGCAAGGCAAGCTGGATCTTCACATTGAACTTGCGCAACTCAAATATTTGGGCGATCAACTGGGTGGCGCGGCCAATCGGCTGGTGATTGGCATTGTCGTCGCGGCCATTATCGTCGGCTCATCCATTATCATGACCGTGTCGGGTGGACCCACTTTGTTGGGACTGCCGTTGTTCGGGCTGATCGGCTATTTATGCGCAACGGTCGGAGGGGTATGGCTGATGCTTTCCATTTCGCGCAGCAATAAAGCTGATCGGCAAAAAAAGCCTTGAACAGGGCTTCCCGGGCCCCGTTTCGTGGAGTTGGTCATCCTGAACGGCTGAGCCGGTCCCTGTGATGATTCCATTGAGTCTGCACATTTTTATTGCGAGAATATACGATATGATTTACCCTCGAATTTGATTTGTAGCGGTGTAGTAGTAACGTGGTAGTGCGGGCTGAGCCAGAGGACCTGTCAATGTAATTTTCATTCGCCTCATTTTGCTGATTTCTCTTACCTAAGGATATCCAATGACAAAAAAAATTAACTTGTTGATAGCGGGGGTTTTGAGTTCCATAGCATCGGTTTCTGCATACGCAGCCCCAGTCGCTGCACCGGGAACAGAAGGTTTGCCGATTTTTGCAAGTGCAACTGATCCAGTAGTGGCGACCTACCAGGGAAATTCCGATGGCACCGTCTATAGTAATGATCTCTATCTCATGCTGAACGCATCGGGACAAGCGGGTAATGATGGAGATCTGTCCAACGACCTGCTGCTATTTAATAGTCTTGCTTCTTCGGTGGGCGAAACTAAAAGCCTGGGGCCTTTCGCCAGCGGAACGGATCTGATGTTTCGTTTACATGTCACCAATACCGGCCATGATTTTTTTACCGGGCCCGCCTCAAGCAACCCGGATGGGCAATTTCATGCAAGGGTTGAGCAGAATTGGCTTCCGAATACAACCCTGATCAGCTTCGAAGATTTGCACGATACAGTGGGGAATTCCAGTGTTTTCAATGACCTGAGTTTTTCCTTGACCAACACTACCACCATTGCAGCCGCGGTCCCGGAACCTGAGGCTTATGCGATGATGTTAGCGGGCCTTGGGTTGGTAAGTGTCGTAATCAGGCGCCGTAAAAAGGCGTGATGTTTTGACAAATCGCGGCGCCGTGGCGACGGGGGCGTAGCAGTCCCTCGGGTTCAGGAAAACCGGCGCCGCGTTGCTTGCTTACCTTGGCAAACTTTTCCTTGGGTAAGCAGGCTACGCCACGCGCGCCTGTCTGTTAACCTTGTACCCCTTGTGAAAACTTGCGATCAACGCAGATTTTGCGGCGCGTGTGTGCGATGGCCTTTTGTGGAAGATCTATTCAGGGCCTTTAAGCTCACGCGCGATATCTTGCAGCGCCTTTCGAAAGTCCGGGTCCAGCAAATGACGGATTTTTAACTCGACAATGAGTTGATTGTCATTCCTCGTCCTGCTCCAGGACTCCATCTGCAAGCTTTTCTCTATTGCTTCCGCACGCTTGGTATCGGAAAGATAGAAAAAATCACAGCAACACTTCCGCCCGGAATCTGAAGCAGGAGGAGTTCGACAGGATACGCAAGCGGCGAAGATCGCGGGCGAGGGGGTGGCGAAGGGCTTGAATCCAAGGTTCACCGTATTTATAGCCGAGTATTCATTGGCCGGTTTTACGCCGGTAATCAATGTTGCATAGCTTTTGTTCGCGCTGTTATTCTCGCTTTTATCGGGAACCTGGCCGAGCGTCGCGGCGCAAATCCTTATTTGCAGAAGGAGCGTTTGCAATCCATAGCCGCGCCACTCTTTCTTGACATAACACATCCCCAGTTCTTTCTCGGTCGGGTCTGCGAGATCAAAAGCGCCTGCACCGGCCATGAAATTCCCGACAGCGTTTTCGACAATAAAAAAGAGCCCATTCTCGACGGCTGCCTTGAACTGGTCATAAGGCCGCGATAGGAGATTCGCTGATTCTTCCAGCGGCAAATTCCGGATTGCTTCGCTGTATTCAGCCAAAATGCGCTCCACATCGGCAAGGCCAGCCGCTCGGACAGTTGCACGGGTTATCGTCAGCATGTTCTCCCTCCTATCTCGCTCCTGTTCAGACTGTTTTACGGTGTTAAGTTCCATCTCTGTTTTTTTGCATCTGATTTGAATGCTTGCTGCATATCTCTGGCACCACCCACGGCCACCTGCCATTTGTATCTGTCCCGCACGTATTTGTCCCCCCACGGTCGCTCCATCTGATGCGAAGAGGTTTGTTCGTCGTAGATGGATAGCGCTATATAGGGACGGCTTGCCGAAAATCAATCCACGATACAGCGAGCGATTCGGTGACTTAATGAATAATCAATTCCAGTTATTGATATAACGAGTTGACACACTGAATAAACTCGACTATAAATAATTCCATTATGCAAATAATATTGCTTGTAGAGATATCACAACTGGAGGAAGTTGAGTAATGGTTACCATAGAGCAGTATCGGCAGATTTGCGCGGAATGGAATGGCGATTCAGCGGAATTCTCATGGCTTGTCGAGCACGGCGACATTGCAGGCGTCTCTCAACGGGCTATCGCGGATGAATTCGAATTTGCTCCGTCAACGGTTTCCCGATGGGCGGCAGGCGAAGCGCTTCCTCACAAGCGCATCCAGAAACTGGTGATTGGGGTTCTGGAGAAAAAGGCCCGGCGGCTCGAAAATGCTGCCGCCAATGCGATTCCATTACCCCGGAAAATTGCAGGTCATGAACAGTCTCTTCCGCAGAGCTAAAATCACTGAATTATGGGAAAGGTAATTAAGCGAGTTGCTTGCACGCATACATGAATGCACACGAAATCAACTTCGATGGGTTGGTCGGACCGACCCATAACTACAGCGGATTAGCGGTGGGAAACATCGCCGCGGCGGAAAATGCACTGACTGACTCCAACCCTCGGGAAGCGGCGCTTCAGGGCTTGGCGAAAATGAAGCATCTTTTCGATCTGGGCATCAGACAAGGCGTATTGCCACCGCAGGACCGCCCGGCGGTTGGCATACTCAGGAAGCTGGGATTTTCCGGTAATGATGCTTCCGTCATCGGTCAGTGCGCCAAGGCCGCGCCTGGGCTGCTTCGGGCATGCTGCTCGGCCTCCAGCATGTGGGTCGCAAATGCTGCTACGGTTTCACCGGGCGCGGATACAGAGAACGGCAAGGTGCACATTACCCCTGCCAATCTACCCTCGCAAGTTCATCGAAGCATCGAGCCGCCCGCCACCGCCGCGATTTTGAAGCGGGTTTTCTGCGATGAGCGATACTTCGAACACCATGATCCTCTGCCGCCGAATCTGTATTTTGCCGATGAGGGGGCAGCCAATCATATGCGCTTATGTTCAGATCATGGCGAAACCGGTTTGGAGATTTTCGTATTCGGTCGTTCCGCGAATGTAGCCAACGATGCGAAACCGCTGAAGTTTCCCGCGCGCCAATCGCTGGAAGCGAGTGAGGCGATTTCCAGACTCCACCGGATCAGACAGGGAAAAACGCTTTTCGTACAACAAAATCCGGCTGCCATTGATGCCGGCGCATTTCACAATGACGTGCTTGCGGTGGCGAATTGCAACGTGCTGCTCTATCACGAGGCGGCATTCCGCGATTGGCGGGAGATGGAAGAAAGAATAACAAGGAGTTGCGATTATCCGATTCATTTCATAAGGGCCGGGGAATCGGATATCGCCCTTGCCGAGGCAGTAAGCACTTATTTGTTTAACAGTCAGTTAATCAGTCTTTCCTATGGGGGAATGATGATCCTGGCGCCTTCCGAATGTCAGGAATCGGACTTGGCAAGGGCCTTTCTTGAACGCATCATTCAGGACACGGCCAATCCCATTACCTCGGTGGAATACGTGAATCTGCGCCAAAGCATGAAAAACGGCGGCGGACCGGCTTGCCTGCGGTTGCGCGTCGTACTTACCGAACCGGAATTCCAATCAGTAAGAGAGGGTAGCAGGGTTATTCTCGATCAGGATCTCTACAATGCGCTTAAAGGGTGGATTGAGAAACATTATCGTGAACGTATCTCGCCATCGGATTTGGCCGATCCGTTACTCCTGCGGGAGAGCCGCGCTGCACTGGAGGAGCTCACGAACATACTGGCGATGGGGTCCGTATATGACTTTCAGAAGCAATAATCTGATGTCGTAACCTGGAGTTGTACTTTACGGAAGGTTAGGGGCTGTTTTTTCGCCCAACTGACGCAGTTCAACAATGAATGGTTCATCCGGAGAGGAATTTATGGCAATTACACTTAATCACACTATTGTGCCTTCCCATGACAAGGTTGAATCCGCAAAATTCTATTCCAGAATATTCGGTTTCGAGTACGTCGGCGAGTTTTCCCATTTCACGGTGGTAAAGGTAAACGATACGCTTTCTCTTGATTTCGATAACAGAGAAAAATTCGACTCCCTTCACTATGCATTCAAAGTAACGGAACAGGAATTCGACGAGGTATTCGAGCGGCTGAAAGTGGAAAATATCAAATACGGCAGCGGTCCCTTCAACCCTGATAACATGAGCATCAACCATAACGACGGCGGGCGAGGCGTCTATTTTCGCGATCCCAGCGGGCACCTTCTGGAAATGCTGACCGTGGATTATAAAATGCCATAACGGGCATAAGTAGATGGGGAAGCTTTACCCGGTGGCATCTTGCAAAAGCATAGATGGGATCGTGATAGTGTGAACGACTAGGCCAATTGCCGATGTATTGGGTAGCCACAACCGTGACGATTTATGCTTTCATATGATATCTGGATAATTGTTATGTTTCAGGAAAACAATTTATTCCAACGGCAAGCTCATGAAAAATAGCCGATGGATTGCGGCCGTGTTCACGATCACGGCGCTCATTGGCTGCAGCAGCGTGCCGGAAAGGGGTGCGCCAAAGATCGTGTATCTGCCTGGCGCAAAGGTGGACCTGGATAATACCGAGCTCGTGAAGGAAACCCTGTATCAGCAATATAACCAATGGAAAAATACGAAATACCGGATGGGCGGATTAAGCAGAAATGGTATTGATTGTTCCGGTTTTGTTCACGTCACATTCAAAACCAGGCTCGGCATGGTACTGCCGCGATCGACCGAGTTCCAGGCGCAGCTGGGCGAGACCATAGCGAAAGATCAGTTACGGGCAGGCGATCTGGTTTTTTTCAAGACCGGCATGACGGGGAGGCATGTAGGCGTATATCTGGAGGATGGCAGATTTCTCCATGCCTCAACCAGACAAGGCGTTACCATTTCCGGATTGAATGAAAGCTACTGGAAGTCCGCCTATTGGAAGGCCAAGCGGCTCGATATGTGATGTTTTACCTCTTCTGAAATATCCATAGTCGGGTTGTGCTGGGCAAACCCGAGCCTTTTCTTTTTTCTCTAATTACGAAGGGACTTGATGTACCGATCGGGATTTCGCTTGGTCGAGTAGCTCTTTATCCTTATCGGCGCCAACACCGGCCAAATCCTCTGCTACAGATTTTTGTTTAAATTCTGAATCGGGTTTTTGTTCCAGAGATTCTATAGAGGAAATTGCATACTTGCCCTGAATAAGTGCCTTGAAGGAGCTGAGAATGCCAATGAGAATGCACGAGTCATTATAGGTAAAAGAGATGAGTTCAAAGGATCGTTGAGCGATTTTGATTATTTACTTAACGGCAATATCGAAAATTTAAAAAACAAAATTAAAAAGAAAGAGCCCAATGATTCTTTGTTTAGTGAAATTAAAATAATAAATAAGATATGGGATGAGGAAAAAGTTAGGATATTTAACAACGTGGTAGATAAAATTCTCATCGATCTCGGAAGGCGAAAAAGCTAATTGGGAATGTCAATAAAAAATCTTAAACGTTGGACTATCCTCCGGCCGGGTCTTGCGATGATCGTAAATCCGGGTCGTGGCAATATTCGCATGCCCCAGCCACTCCTCCACCGGCCATTGTCGGCCCCGTGCTCGAGTGCAGGGGTTGCACTAGATCATCTTTTTTCAATTCCCGTTTATGAATGATAAAGGACGTTATCAACTGTAAATGGAGCAAGAAAATCCTACCTTTCCCCTAGCTTGTTTTCTCCTTAAGTGAAATATGAATATACAGTTCCACGACATGGTCGAGAGTAGTAGGAATGTGATCGAGGAGCAGAATTCGCAGCCAGCTGCCGCATGCATCTGGAAATAAACAGCTACGAAAGAGACAAAAACTTGTTTTTTCAGAAGCATCTGGAAAACGCCAAGATGCCGGGTGTTATTCAGATCGATCCGGCGCTGCATCCTGATCATCCGCCGTATCTGGAAATCTCAACGACTGAGGGAATCCTGTCAGCGGCACAAATGAACGTGATCGAATTTCACACCTGGAACGCCACCAAAAACGCTATCGGCAAACCCGACAGAATGACGTTCGACCTCGATCCAGGAGAAGGGCTTGAATGGGAGCATATGCAGCAAGCAGCGCAGCTCGTGCGCGTGTTTCTCAATGAATTGGGGTTGAAGTCCTTCCTCAAGACCAGCGGAGGAAAGGGTTTGCATGTCGTTGTTCCGCTCAAGAGATTGCGGGACTGGGATACGGTAAAGGACTTCTCCCAGGCTATCGTCGTGCACCTGGCCAAGACGATACCCCAACGTTTTGTCGCGAAGAGCGGACCGAGCAACCGGAGGGGAAAAATCTTTATCGATTACCTGCGCAACGGCTTTGGCGCCACGACCATATGCGCCTGGTCAGCTCGTGCTCGCCCTGGCCTGGGGGTATCTGTGCCGCTGGCATGGGAAGAGCTGCCCGGCCTGACAAGTGCAGCTCGCTGGAACGCCTCCAACGTTCAAGACCGGCTGGAGAAAGGAAATACTCCCTGGTCAGACTATGAAGCATCAAGGCAGTCGATAGTGCCGGCCATGAGAACGTTGGGGTTCAGGCCGTAAGTCCTGATCTTTAAGGTCTGACCGTAATCCTAATAACCGCATTTCACGTCAGAATGCATGACGTCTTCGGGGGTTGCTCGAATCGTCCGCACATAAATAGAAATTTGTCTTTGACAGCTTGAGTTCCATCACCTAATTTGAAGCAATGGATGCTAAACGAACCTTTGCCAAAGGAGATACGATGATACTTAACCATTGCTTCAAAGTCCGCAGCTTTATCCTCGCCGCAGCCTTGGTTACTAGTCTTGGCCCAGTTAATCATGCAAATGCCCAATTTCGTCCATATCTCGTGGACCTCAACATCAGGACCATAACTCCCTTTGATGCTCTAGGCGGTGATTACAACGTGGCTTATGACATAAACAATCTGGGGCAGGTGGTGCTAATATCTCTCACGGATGGAGGGGACACCCATGCTTTCATCACTGGCCCCGATGGGGAAGGCATAAGGGAACTTGACGCTTTAGCTTATGCTCTCGGCATCAACGATGCCGGGCAAGTGGTAGGGGGCTCTAGTCCGGCTGGAGGCTTTCACTACCATGCGTTCATCACCGGTCCCGATGGGATGGGCATGAGGGACCTTGGTACTTTAGGGGGGGAATTCAGCATGGCTCACGCCATCAACGATGCTGGCCAGGTGATGGGAATTTCGCAAATTTCAACGGGGGGTCAGCACATGTTTGTCACCGGTCCCAATGGGATGGGTATGAGGGACCTTGGCATTTTTGGTGATAGGGGGGACATCAACGACGCGGGGCAGGTGGTGGGAAGGTCTTATACAGCGGAAGGCGGGCACCGTGCATTTATCACTGGTCCTGATGCAATGGGCATGAGGGACCCTGGCACGTTAGGCGGCGATGACAGCGGCGCTTTCGGCATCAACGATGCCGGGCAGGTGGTGGGCTATTCTGACACGGCAACAGGAGAGAGCCATGCTTTCATCACCGGCCCTGATGGGTTGGGCATGAGGGACCTTGGCACTTTAGGCGGGGATGACAGTTGGGCCTTGGGCATCAACGATGCTGGGCAGGTGGTGGGCCATTCTGACACGGCAACAGGAGAGAGCCATGCCTTCATCACCGGTCCCGATGGGGAAGGCATGATGGACCTCAATTCACTGGTTGATCTGCCGGACGGGGTTTTCCTAAGTAACGCAACGGACATTAATAACGCCGGGCAGGCCCTCGTTATCGCAGTCCCGGAGCCGGAGATCCCTGCGCTCCTTCTTGCGGGCCTGGCCCTGATCGGGTTTATGGGGCGACGCAAGAAGACCATTAGTACTGATGTTTGAGGTCTGCCATTAAGATGAGGCCGACTCATGGCCTTATCTTAATAAACGACATTTCACTTCAGGCCGCCTGTTGCTCTCGCTCAATTCCACATTTGCTGATAGGACCTACCTATTACCGGTAGCTTTTTTCGTTGGGTTTTGCCATTTTGGGATTTCCAATAGATCCGTCTATTCATCCTGATGATCTATGTAGGACTCGCTCGCTATGGGTTTTAACAATTCCCTGCTGTTGTTAGAAGGATCGGCCCGGTTCACGGCTCTATCCACCCTCCACCCAAGTGAAGGCGTCGCTAGGCAAAGAACGTGATTGCGCTATATGCGCCGCTTCCTCAACTGGTGTATCTACATCCAGCCAGCGCCACGCATCCTCCGGTGCTAGCACCACGGGCCTTCGATCGTGAATATCGACCATGCCGCCGCCGCTGTCCTCCGTGACGATCACAAATCCGACTTCAACGTTTTGCTGAATATATGGCTTGAAGTTCGTTATCCCTGCCATGAAAATCGGCTCGACATCCTTCCGTTTTATATACCGAGGCTGTTTTTGGCCGTTTTCAAGCGTCCATTCGAACCATCCACCTCCGGGAATAATTACTCGCCCTTCGCGAAACATGTGCCGGAAGTAGCGCCCGGTTAAAGCCTTCTCGATCCGAGCGTTTATCCACGGTTTTTTCTTTGCAGCAGCTTCTTCGGGAGTCCGATAGCCCCAGGTATGGCCGATAAAATCCAGTCTACGATCGTGTAGCATTATCATCCAGGGGCACAGGCCAGGCGCGATGTTATACATAGCAATATGGTCGCCACCGGTCCAGTCCAGATCATTGCTCATGTCTGCGCCTAACGCACGCGCGTAATGCTTACGAGTCCCAGATTGCTCAAATCGTCCGCACATAAATAGAAATAGAGGTCAGCTTTGACAGCCTGAATTCCATCACCTACTTTGAAGCAATGGATTGCTAAACCCACTCTTGCTGGAGGATACCATGACACTCAGCCATTGCTTCAAAGTCCGCAACCTCATTCTGAGCACATTCCTGATTAGCTTCCTAGGTCTCGGTACTAATGCCAGTGCCCAAGTTGACTTCTTTTTCATCGACCTCAACAGCAGGACAGCAACCTCCCTTGATTATTTCATCTTCCCGGAGGACATCAACGATGCGGGGCAGGTGGTAGGAGAGTTTGAAACGGCTGAAGGCACTGACCATGCTTTCATCACCGGCCCTGATGGCATGGGGATGAGAAGCCTTGGCACGTTAGGTGGTCATTGGAGCGGGGCTGCTGGCATCAACGATGTGGGGCAGATAGCGGGTACTTCTACCACTGCTGAAGGGTATCAATATGCCTTCATCACCGGCCCTGATGGCATGGAGATGAGAAGCGTTGGCACGTTAGGTGGTCGTTGGATCAGGGCTGCTGGCATCAACGATGTGGGGCAGATAGCGGGTATTTCTACCACTGCTGAAGGGTATCAACATGCCTTCATCACCGGCCCTGATGGCATGGGGATGAGAAGCCTTGGCACGTTGGGCGTTCACGGCGCTATTGAGGGTATTAACAATGCCGGGCAGGTAGCGGGTACTTCTATCACTGCTGAAGGGTATCAACATGCCTTCATCACCGGCGCTGATGGCATGGGGATGAGAGACCTTGGCACCTTAGGCGGAGATTATAGCTACGCCTGGGGCATCAACGATGCCGGGCAGGTGGTGGGAGAGTCTTCTACGGCCTCTGGAGAGGGACACGCTTTCATCACCGGTCCTGATGGTATGGGGATGAGGAATCTGGACAGCTTAGTTGATAATTACGACGGCTCCCGGGCTCTTGGCATCAATGATGCCGGGCAGGTTGTGGGAGCAGCCTACCTCCCATCAGGTCACAGTAGAGCGTTTATCACCGGCCCGAATGGGGAAGGCATGACAGACCTTAATTCGCTAGTTGACCTGTGGGAGTGGACGAGGATGGTTCTAGTTGATGCCAGACACATCAATAACAATGGACAAGTCATTGCTTTAGGAGTTTTAGCTGTTCCCGAACCCAAAACCTATGCCTTGATGCTCGCTGGGTTGGGTTTGATCGGGTTCATCGGGTGGCGCAAGAAGGCCATGAGTGCTGATATTTGAGGTCTGCCCTTAAGATAAGGCCGGCTCGTGGCCTTATCTTAATAAACGACATTTCACGTTGGGCCGCCTATTGCTCTCGCTTCCCTTCTACTAGGCCCATGATGTAATGGTGCGCCTTGCTCGCCTGACTTGCGGCGGTGAATATGGCCCGCTTGTCGTTCTTTAGCACTCTCAACCATGCTTCGATGTAACCTGCGTGCTGCGGAAAAGCCCAAGTCCGCGTTTAGAAAAGCACTTCCCAGCTCGGCAATCAATTCCTCAAAAGCATAAGCTTCCGTCCCGAAGCGCCCGGAAAAATCCCGTGCCAGCCGGTGACTTGCGCCAGTCCCAATGCGTTAACTCATGCAGGGCCACGCTGTAGAACTCTATCTCAGATGAAAAACATTTGCGCTCCGGCATGTGGATTTGGTCGGTCGAAGGGCGATAAAACGCCTTGTCGCCCTCTTCCCGAATAACCGCGCCAGATTGCGTCAGAACATTTTCCGCAGCCTCTATCTGCTGGAATTCGTCGAGCTTCGCATCTGCCTGTGGCGCCTCGATGCCGTCTATCTGGTCAAGATTGAACAGCCGGAAGGGACGAATGACGCGCACTGTTTCAGTCGTCTCGTTGCCCTCGTCCTTTTTCTTCGACTCGCGCTCGACTGTCCCAAAAAAGATGCACTCCACGCTCTTTTCGCCCTTGCGGACTTGGCCACCCATTTCCGCGGCTTGTTTGTAGGTCAGCCATCTGTCGCTTGCATAGCCGTTTTTCATTGCATCAGCCCAGAGCAAAAGCACATTCACGCCCTGATAGGCTATGCCAGTCTTATGGTTGCAGGGTACGCCGTGACCTGTTCGAGTCCACGCTATCCGGCTTGTCATGCCTGCTTCCATGGTGGCAATGATCGAATCCGTGACTTGGGCATATAAATCCTTTTTCTTTGAAGCGGCGGAATTCATGGTTTCTCCTCGCGGTTGGGTTAAAAACTGATCCTCTCGCTCGGACTCTCCTCGCCTCGCCCTGGGGGCGACGGGAGTGGGGATAGCCCTTGCCCTCACGGGCAAGGGTTGGGAATGGGCGGGGTTGGATGACGGGCAAATGCAGGGCCGATGTATCTGGCCCCGCATGAAATGTTTATCCCCCCACAAGTCCCCCTCGCAGAGATTGGGGGCGCTTGTGGGGAGATTCAATGTGGGGATGAGCAGGGCCTGGGCCGTCAGGGATGGCATTCAAGTGAGCTGCGGCCGCAAGCAACGCTTGAGGATCAGAGGCCATGACAGGCAAAGCGCACCGCGTAGCGGCTGGCGTGGCCTGTGACAGCAGGAAGCGAGATACAGGGGAAATTTTCGCGGACCAGGCTGTGAAAAAACTCGCCTTACACATTCTCGGCGACAGGAAAGCTTGAAGGGATTTGGAAAGAATGCTGGTTATGAGAAGAATGGCCGCAAGGTGTTGAGCAGCATGTGTACACCTGGATATTGGTGTCGCGTCAGTGTAATAACTGCAAAAGCTTTTTCAAAGCCTGATATGCGAAAAGGACTACAGATATGGAATTTGTCTTTGACAGCTTGAGTTCCATCACCTAATTTTAAACAATAGATGCTGAACGCTACTTTGCCGGGGGATACCATGACACTCAGCCTTTGCTTCAAAGTCCGCGGCCTGATCCTTGCCGCGGCCCTGATTAGCGGTTTCGGCCTCGTTACCCATGCTACCGCACAAGAAGGACGTCCATACCTTGTTGATCTTAACACCAGGACAGTAACTGACCTCGGGTTAGGCAGGGGTATCAGTGAAACTTATGGCATCAACGATGCCGGGCAGGTGGTAGGAGGGTTTGAAACGGCTGAAGGCACTGACCATGCTTTCATCACCGGCCCTGACGGAATGGGGGTGAGGGATCTTGGCACTTTAGGGGGACATGAGAGCCATGCGCTTGACGTAAATGATGCGGGTCAGGTGGTGGGATGGTCTACCACGGGTGGTAGACCTTTCCATGCTTTCATTACTGGCCCAGATGGAGTGGGGATGAGAGATCTTGGCACGCTCGCCGGTCACGGGGGTGACAGCAGTGCTCGTGGCATCAACGATGTGGGGCAGGTGGTGGGATGGTCTACCACGACTGAAACACCTCCACATGCCTTCATCACCGGCCTTGATGGGAGGGGGATGAGGGACCTTGGTCATTTGGGCGGGGGGGTTAGCGATGCTTATGACATCAACGATGCCGGGCAGGTGGTGGGATGGTCTACCACGGGTGAAGGGGAAAGGGATTCACATGCCTTCATTACTGGGCCAGATGGAATGGAGATGAGGGACCTGGGCACGTTAGGCGGGGAAGTTAGTTTTGCTCATGGCATCAACGATGCCGGACAGGTGGTGGGATCGTCTGAGACTGGTATAGGCTCTACTACCCATGCTTTCATTACTGGGCCAGATGGAATGGAGATGAGGGACCTGGGCACGTTAGGCGGGGGGTTTAGCTTTGCTTATGACATCAACGATGCCGGTCGGGTGGTAGGGTTATCTGACACGTTTGAGGGCGGCTCCCAAGCCTTTATCACCGGTCCGGATGGGATGGGATGGGCATGATCGATCTCAATTCGCTGGTGGATCTCCCGCAGGGGCTTTCCCTTAGCGCGGCTTACGGAATTAACAATGCGGGGCAGGTCATCGCTATCGCGGTCCCGGAGCCTGAAACCTATGCCATGCTGCTTGCTGGGTTGGCGTTGGTTGGGTTCACGGCGCGGCGGAAGAAGGCAGAAGTCCGAATTTAGCGTCAATCAAAAGTTCAAGCGCTACTAGCGCTTTCGGGTCATGACTCGCGTCCTGTTTTTTCACAGCCTGGGACGCGAAATCTTTATGAGGAGGTTTGCAAAAGGGATCGTAACCGGATGGCCGGGACTAACGGCCCGGTGTGCGAAGCACATAGAGCCCGCCCCGCGGACAGCATGGAGGCGGGTTTGCCAAAGAGCTAATGGAAGGGAATCAGGTCAACAAGAGATATCCACCGAGACTCATAAGGACCACCACCACTGGCCACATCATCAAACCGTCTTCGGTGAAGAAGACCGCATGTATCACTCCAATTATGAGTATCAACAGCATCATCGAGCTTACGAAAGCTGTGCCATCATTATCCATCCCCAGCCGAAGAAGTCGAGCCATGGCGTCGTCAGTCATCGTTTTGAGGTCCACCGGAGGCATCCATACCTATTCTCGCCAAATGTATCGATTATTATACTTTCAGTTAGCTTAATGCACTTTCCAAGGTTTCATCATCTATGGGATTTTAGAAACCCGCCGGTACTTCCCCGACAGGCGCAATTTTCCCCCCTCCCGCATCCACACGGCAATATCAATCCCTCCCCCTTGATCCGTATCTGGCAACAGACGGTCGCACTGTTCCGCTACCAGGTGCAAGCAAAACGGGGAATCGGAATCAATCCTCAAAAAGCAATTCAAGGGCCGCGGACACAATCACATGTTCTCCGGTTACTCACCTCAGGCAGCATCGTACTTAAGTCCAATTGCTTGTTCAGCTATAGACCTTAGAATTGAAGCCATGAATAGACCCATGTGCTCCAATTGCTCCTCATGAAAAGACTGCTATTTGTATTGATGGCGGCGCTTGTCAGTATTTTTGCAGCATCCATTGCATATGCGCAAAGCGAAACACCGATACCTCGAAGCGTGCAGGGCGATAAGGGAAAGTACTATCTGCTGGAATCAAAGAAGTCGGGGAATATTGTTCGGGTCCTGCATAAACGAATCGGCCTTGAATCAGTGGGCTTCACGAGAACCGAGACAAACTGCAAGACTCGCCAGATGCGCGAGATTGGCTACGGCGAAGGTACAGCACAAAACATAAAGATAAGGCCAACCGAATGGTTTGAACTTGTTCCTGGCTCCAGCAGAAGCGATCTCGCGCACTTTATCTGCGAGTGGTAGGACACATTTAACCCTTCACTTGCGCCGAAAATCCCAGGGAGGGATAAGCGCCGGATCGCGCCACAGCCCAACCCCGCTATGACTCGCGGCTTCTTCCGCCTCGGCATATAGAATACGGTCGGTCGGCTGCTGATCCCTGGCATAGTGCTTGTAATGCCACGCCAGCCCTGCCCTGATCTGCTCAAGGTTTGCATCCACCCTGTCCACCAGCACTTTTCCCAGGATACGCTGATAGCGGTCGCGCTTATCCCACTGCACTGTCACGTCCCGGCCAAAGGCCAGCTCTGCCAGATGCTGTTTTGACACAGTGCCGAACGCCTGTTTTCTCAGACAAGGCCAAAACCTCCATCGGAGTCATATTGCACACCGATAAAGACTACGTGTATCAGCAAGACAGGGACGGCAAGCGAGTGATCCGGCATGCACTTGACGCTTTCGACGTCGCACCCCCTACGGAGCGATGAAAAGCATATCGTATGAGGACGATAGGGCAATAGCAGTTACAGCTTCTGAAAAGCTCAGCCGCGGAATAAAACGCTAGGCTGATTAATTGTAGTAGTTGAGATTTGATCCGACCCTGGTTGTCAGATTCAAGCTGCTGCTTTCGATACAAAACAGTCCGTCGTCGCTACTGCTCAGTGTTTGTGAAACCAGGAGTAGATGCCTTCCGCTGGATAGGCCGTTCGGTTCATATGTTTTTCCCTAATTTGATCTAAACTAAGTTGTGAGAAATGGTGGCTGGGGGGCCGGGCAGTTATCTTTGACCCAGGGGACCGCCCTGTCGGCGCGCTTTTGAAAAATCAGCAAAAGCCCCGAATCTTTAAAAACCCTCTGTCAACGGAGAGAAATCATGAAAATTACCCATAGCTCTACAATCCATGGCTTGATTCTGACCGCAGCCCTGAGTACCGGGCTTGGTTTTGTTTCCCCTGTCTCCGCACAACAGCACCATGCATTCATCGTGGACTCCAATGGCAAAGGACTGACCGATCTCGGGTCGCTGGGTGGAGGTTCCAGTTTCGCCATTGGCATCAACGACGCCGGGCAGGTGGTGGGGGCGTACCTCACGGCCGGAGGTTATTTCCATGCCTTTATCACCGGCCCCAATGGCGTTGGCATGACCGATCTCGGGACGCTAGATGGAGTTGGAGTAGCTGGCGGTAACAGTGAAGCCACTGGCATCAACGACGCCGGGCAGGTGGTGGGGTCGTCCACCACGGATTTTGCTCAGCACGCTTTTATCACCGGCCCCAATGGCGTGGGCATGACCGATCTCGGCACACTGGGGCGAGATTTCAGTTTCGCCACTGGCATCAACGACGCCGGGCAGGTGGTGGGGTACTCCGACACGGCCACAGGTGCTCGGCACGCTTTTATCACCGGCCCCAATGGCGTGGGCATGACCGATCTCGGCACACTGGGTGGAGGTTTCAGTTTCGCCATTGGCATCAACGACGCCGGGCAGGTCGTGGGGTCCTCCGGCACGGGTCCAGATAACCATGCTTTTATCACCGGCCCCAATGGCGTGGGCATGACCGATCTCGGCACACTGGGGGGAGATCCCAGTTTAGCCTTTGGCATCAACGACGCCGGGCAGGTGGTGGGGATCTCCTACACGGCCACAGGTGATCAGCACGCTTTTATCACCGGCCCCAATGGCGTGGGCATGACCGACCTCGGCACACTGGGGGGAGATTTCAGTCAGGCCTATGGCATCAATGACGCCGGGCAGGTGGTGGGGTGGTCCACCACGGCCACAGGTGATCAGTACGCTTTTATCACCGGCCCCAATGGCGTGGGCATGACCGACTTAAACTCGTTGGTGAGTCTGCCAGATGGAGTTGTTCTAACGGGTGCCCGAGGAATCAATAACCTGGGGCAAGTCGCAGTCACGGGCCTTATCCCCGAACCCGAAACCTATGCCATGCTGTTGGCCGGTCTGGGCCTGCTAGGCTTTATCGTGCGCCGCCGCCAGACTGCTTAAGCAGAGTTTGAGCCACAAAGGGACAGACGCGCCCCTTGTGGCGTATTCGTTTTTCGCGCCTGAGGGCCGCTTCCCGGCACTTGGCAGCAGTTCGAATCAGACATTGTTTGTCCAATCAAATCCGAACTGATACAGATTAATTCCCCGCCGCCACCCAAAGTACAATGGCGGCGGCGGCAAGCGTCAGAACCGACGCGAGCAGGTTAAGGTTATTTAGACGCTGCCATCTTTGACCCCCCGCTGCTAACCGGTCCATTGCCGCATCGGTTTCCTCCCTAATCGTGGTAGTGATCATATCTCGCATCGAGGCCACGGTGCTGTTGAGGGTCTTGTTCGCCTGATTGCTGGCTTCATTTCCCCACCGCTGCGCGATGGTTTCCAGCTCTTTGCGGAACTCCTGGAGCATGCCTTCCTGGGCCTGCTTGCTCGTAGTCATGAGCTGTTTGTTGATCGTGTATAGCATCAGTATGGGATCATCGCGGCTAAGCATGATGTTGTGCTTGACCGCAACCTCTTTGATGATCTCATCGATGCCCTCAAGATCTGTTGTCATAGCAACACTTCGGCCTCGTCAAGCTCACTGTAGAGTTTATCGCGTACTATCTTCAGCCGCTGGCGCGTCATGATGGTGAGTGATTCCATGGCCAGCGCTTCATCGAATGTCATCCGTTTTTGCAGCATATCGCTCAGATCGCGGCCATACGTTTGCTCTTTGAGTGCCGGTATCTGAACAATGGCGGACACCCGCTCCTTGTAAAGCACGTCTGGCACCACATTCCGCAATGCTCCCAAGGTAAGTGAAGTCCTGCGTCGTTGCTCAAACGCAGACACAAAAGCGGACGTCTCGCAGTGCTCTAATAGCGACAAGTAATCAAAAAATATCGTGGGATGATATTATTCGGACAGGAAGTATAAAGAGTATAAAGAATTTCTGAATAACCTTCTCTGGAGCTAGTGCGACAGACTCCGGACTTTCAGAGGTTTCCATTCCGCCTGAAATTCTGCCTGATCTTCGAAGCCGTCATCTATCGGAATTGGGAAGATAGAACCCAGGCTACGGTAGTTGACTGCGTCAGTCCGGAAATTCCCGACGCACCGTTATTACAAACGCCCGCCGGGAAGTCGAGGAATGGCGTCAAGTTTTAAACATTAACTGCTTGAATTCGGGTTATGCGTGTCGCTCATGCCCGATCTGCCCGGCCTCTCCATAACCGACGCATTTTTCCGTCCGTGACCTTGCCTGCCGGATCGTTCGGCTGGGCCGAGCAGCGTCCCCTGGTTCTGGAGGGAAATAATATCAACAGGTCATGTCGCTAGTCTGGATTGTCGTCCTGCCGTTTGCGGGTAGTCTCTGTGCCGCCTTTGTGCCTTCCCACGCCCGCAATGCGGCAGCGTGGCTTGCCGGTGCAGTTGCCGTTGCCTGCGTCGTCCTCACATTGCAGCACTATACGCAAATAGCCGAAGGGGGCGTAGCGCGAGAGGAATTGCGATGGGCGCCGGGACTGGGCCTCGATTTCACGTTTCGCATGGATGGCTTCGCCTGGTTGTTTGCGATGCTGGTGACGGTGATGGGGGCGCTGGTCGTACTGTATGCGCGGTACTATATGGCGCCGCAGGATCCGGTACCGCGTTTTTTTTCGTTCTTTCTGGCTTTCATGGGCGCCATGCTCGGGGTGGTGCTATCGGGCAACCTGATTCAGCTGGTAGTGTTCTGGGAGTTGACCAGCCTGACATCGTTCATGCTAATAGCATACTGGTACCACCGTGCGGATGCTCGCCGCGGCGCTCGCATGGCGTTGACCGTTACGGCGGCGGGGGGCCTGTGCCTGCTTGCGGGCGTGCTGATCCTGGGGCGCATCGTGGGTAGTTACGACCTGGATATTGTGCTGGCTTCTGGCGATCTGGTCCGAGCGCATTCGTGGTATCTCACGGCGCTGATCCTGATTGCGCTAGGCGCACTGACCAAGAGTGCGCAATTTCCGTTTCATTTCTGGTTGCCGCACGCGATGGCGGCGCCCACCCCGGTATCTGTTTATCTGCATTCCGCGACGATGGTCAAAGCGGGGGTATTCCTGCTGGTGCGGCTCTGGCCTGTGCTTGCGGGTACCGATGCCTGGTTCTGGATCATCGGCACCGCGGGCCTTCTCTCCCTGGTGCTGGGGGCCTACGCGGCAATTTTCCAACGGGACATGAAGGGTGTGCTGGCGTATTCGACCATAAGTCATCTGGGCCTGATTACACTGCTGCTCGGGCTTAACAGCTCGCTTGCGTTGATAGCCGCCATTTTTCACATTATGAATCATGCAACGTTCAAAGCCTCATTGTTCATGGCGGCCGGTATGGTGGACCACGAGAGCGGTACGCGTGATCTGTCGCGGCTGAGCGGTCTGTATCGCGCGATGCCCATTACGGCGACGCTGGCGGTGGTTGGGGCGGCATCAATGGCGGGTGTGCCGCTGTTCAATGGATTCCTTTCAAAAGAGATGTTTTTTGCTGAAACGGTATTCGTGAGCGGTCATCTGATCACACGCGTCGGTTTGCCGATAATGGCGGTGATTTGGGGGACGTTCAGCGTTGCCTATTCCCTGCGTCTTATCCTCCAGGTATTTTTCGGGCCACAAGCCGCCGATCTGCCAAAGAAACCGCATGAGCCACCCATCTGGATGCTGTTTCCCAGCGGACTGCTGGTAACGGCCTGTCTGGTGGTTGGCGTAATTCCCGGAAGAACGATTGGGCCCTACCTGGATATGGCATCACGATCGGTGCTGGGACCGGACATGCCTTTTCACAGCCTCGCGGTATGGCATGGCTTGAATTTGCCACTGATCATGAGTCTCATGGCGATGGCTGGAGGCGTTATATTGTACCGGGCACTCGGAAAATATCAGCAGGGCACAGCGGTAGTGCCGTTGATCAATCATTTCGATGGCCAGCGCATTTTTGAATTCCTGCTCGAAAAGCTTGATTCAGTGGCCAAGGGTCTGAACCGATGGCTATCCACGTCACGCCTGCAAGTGCAGTTGCTGCTTCTGATCTCTGCGGCATTCGCAAGCGCGCTGATACCGTTAATGCACGGGGGATTGCCTTCGGGCGATAGAATGGTGACCGCCGTCAATCCCGCGTTTGGGCTGATGTGGCTGGTAGGCGCGGCCTGCGCGATCGGCGCCGCCGCGCAGGCCAAGTATCACCGTCTCGCGGCACTGAGCCTGACGGGCGCAGCGGGGTTGGCCACATGTATGACCTTTGTCTGGTTTTCGGCACCCGATCTGGCGCTGACGCAACTCATCGTGGAGGTAGTAACACTTGTTCTGCTCTTGCTTGGCTTGCGCTGGCTTCCACCCCGTTATAAATCGATCGACGATAAATTGGTCCCGCTCCAGGTGCGTCTGCGTGCCCGAACCCGACGGCTGAGGGATCTCGGTCTGGCCGTGGTTGCGGGTGGCGGCCTTGCGACGTTGAGCTATGCGGTGCTGACGCGGCAGGCAGGGGAAGGCATCTCGCCGTTCTTCATCGAGAATTCCCTGCTGCTGGCGGGCGGCGCCAACGTAGTCAATGTGATCCTGGTCGATTTTCGTGGTTTTGACACAATGGGCGAGATCACGGTGGTGGGCATTGTGGCGCTGACCGTATTTGCGCTGCTGAGGCGGTTTCGCCCCGCTCCGGAAAGCATGGGTTTGCCTGTCCAGCAGCAGGAGCAGGATGCGCAAGCCGGGGGGGTGCCGCCGGACCCTCACGCATTGTTGCCCGAAGGGTCGATGATGCTGCCGGGCGTTATCGTGCAGCTGCTGCTGCCGGTTGCCGGCATGGTGGCGGTTTTTTTTCTGCTGCGTGGACACAATGAGCCTGGAGGCGGATTCGTGGCCGGACTGATCGTGGCGACCGCGGTTATCCTCCAGTACATGGTAGGTGGGACGGCGTGGGCAGAATCGCGTACTCGTATTTATCCGCAGTACTGGATTGCGCTGGGTCTGTTGTGCGCAGCGGGCGCGGGTTCGGCTGCGTGGGCGGTATCGCGTCCATTTCTGTCGGCCCTCGTTTGGCAGCCGACCTTGCCGCTGATCGGCGAGTTGCATCTTTCCACTGTATTGCTGTTTGATCTGGGCGTCTTTCTTTTGGTGATTGGCGCTACTGTGCTTATCCTGGTGGCACTGGCCCACCAGTCCCGGCGGGGGCACCGCAAGCCGGTCACTGCTCATGTGGAAACAAGTGCGACGGAGCCGCTTGCAGAGCCCTCAGCCGCGCATCACGCAACAATGCACGCCCCAGAACCCGCACGGCTCGCGCAATCCGTGCAAACCGAAGCCCGCGCAGCGCTGGACGCCAACAAGGAGGATTGATGGAAATTGTCTATGCGTTGGCGATTGGCGTATTGACTGGATCAGGTGTATGGCTGGTGCTGCGTCCGCGCACCTTCCAGGTCATCATGGGGCTTTCTCTGCTGTCGTACGCGGTGAACCTGTTCATTTTCGGTATGGGACGATTGGCAGTCGGGGGCGCGCCTATCATCGATGCTCTCAAGCAAGCCGACCCCTCTCTATACGACGACCCTGTACCGCAGGCGCTGGTGCTGACAGCAATCGTGATCGGCTTTGCCACGACAGCACTGTTCCTGGTCGTATTACTTGCCTCACGCGGCTTGACCGGCAACGATCACGTGGATGGCGACCGTGACAGTGACGAAGCGGAATCATGAGCATCTGGCTACAGCATCTTCCTGTATTCCCGGTAGTCATCCCGCTGGTTGCCGGTGCGGCGATGTTGCTGTTCGCGGAAGCGCGGCGCACGACACGCACGGTTATTGCCCTTATTGCCACCTTGGCGAATCTGGCGACGGCAGTTGCGCTGGCCTATGTCGCAAGCGGAGCGATGCCGGAGATGTGGCCTGAGGGAATCGCGGTCTACCTGCTGGGCGGCTGGAAGGCGCCATTTGGCATCGTGCTGGTGCTGGATCGATTGTCCGCCGTAATGCTGATGCTGAATGCAGTGCTGGCACTGACATCCCTGGTGTATGCACTCGCGCGCTGGAAGAAAATGGGTCCACATTTTCAATCGCTGTTCCAGTTTCTGATCATGGGAGTAAATGGCGCATTCCTGACTGGCGATCTATTCAATCTGTTCGTATTCGTGGAAGTGCTGCTGGCCGCCTCCTATGGCCTGGTGCTGCATGGCCTGGGCGAGCGCCGGGTTAAGGCTGGCTTGCATTATATTGCCATCAATCTCGCGGGATCCTTTGTCTTCCTGATCGGGGTTTCATTGATCTACGGCGCAACCGGAACGCTGAATATGGCCGATCTTGCCGCCCGCGTGCCGGCGCTGGCCCAAGGAGACCGCGTTCTGTTCGAAACCGGCGCGGCGATACTCGGCATCGCGTTTCTGCTCAAGGCAGGCGCCTGGCCCCTGAATTTCTGGCTGCCAGCGGCTTATGGGGCGGCGGCGCCGCCGGTCGCGGCGGTATTCTCCATCATGACCAAGGTGGGAGTTTATGCACTGCTGCGCGTGGGGTCGCTCTTGTCTGCCTCATCCGTTTCAGGCGCGCCGGCTCCATTCAATGACGGCTGGTTGTTCTGTATCGGCCTGGCTACGCTCGCGCTGGGTACGGCGGGCATGCTGACCGCGCAACAATCGCAACGCCTGGTCGCCTATTGTGTCGTTGCGTCGGCCGGCACGTTGCTGATGGCGTTGGGTCTGGGCGGCGCCGGGATGAAGAGTGCGGCATTGTTTTATCTGGTCAGCTCCGTTCTGGCCACGGGTGCTTTTTTCATGCTGAGCGAAATGATCGAGCGTACCCAGCAATTCGGCGAGGACATCGCAGCCGAACCGTTTGAGCCGTCCGTTCTTGAAGACCCGCCCGACCTCACCCTTCCCGATGAGGTCGTCGGAATCGCCATACCAGCCGCCATGGCGTTTCTGGGTATGAGTTTTATCGCGTGTGCGCTTCTTATTACCGGGCTGCCGCCGTTGTCCGGCTTCGTCGCCAAGTTCCTGATTCTTTCGGCAGCACTGACCACCGGGCCACTCGAGACACTTCCCGGATCGGTGTGGGTTCTGTGGGCGGCAGTGCTGGGGTCCAGCCTGGCCGGCATCATCGCGCTGTGCAGAATGGGCGTGCGGCTATTCTGGAGTTCGGACGATATTGTTACCCCCCGGTTGCGTGTGATCGAAGCGGCGCCTGTCGCCGTGTTGCTGCTCCTGACCGTGGGACTGGCTGTCGAGGCCGGGCCGGCAACGGATTATCTGGGTCTTGCCGGCATTTCCCTTTCCTCGCCGCAGATATACATCGATGCGGTATTGGCCAGCAATCCCCTGCAGGTTTCTTCACACGAAATAGAGGGGATCGGGCAATGAAGCGTTGGCCATCCCTGACACTATTTACAGTTACGCTGTTTGCGCTATGGCTCCTGCTTAACGATACGCTGGCGCCCGGCCAGCTGGCGCTGGGCCTGATACTTACGATTGCCATTACGCTTGGAACAGCGGTAATGCGGCCTCTGAGCGCGCGCCCCCACCACCTGCTGGCCGCGGTCCGGTTATTTTTTGTTGTGCTGCTTGACATCGCCCGTTCCAATATCGCCGTGGCGGGCGTTATTCTCGGGCCGGCAGAACGGCGCACCAACTCCGGTTTCATGAAAATTCCGATCGACCTGCGCGACCCGTACGGTCTTGCAACGCTGGCCTGTATAATCACCGCGACACCCGGCACCGTTTGGGCCGGCCTCTCCCCGGATGGCGCCGCGCTGACGATTCACGTGCTGGACCTGCAGGATGAGGAAGCCTGGGTCCGCACGATAAAATACCGTTATGAACGTCCACTGATGGAGATTTTCGAATGACTACCTTACTGCCATTCGCCGTGTCCTTTGCCCTGATCGCGTTCGCGCTCGCGATGATCTTTGCGGGAATCCGTCTGTTGCGAGGACCGGCGGCCGAGGACCGTGTGCTCGCGCTCGATACGTTATATGTGAACAGCATGATAACCGCGCTGACGCTGGGTATCCAGTTCGGGGACAGATTGTATTTCGATATTGCCCTGCTGATTGCCTTGTTTGGTTTCGTCGGTTCAGCTGCAATGGCGAAGTTCCTGTTGCGCGGAGAGGTGATCGAACCATGATTCCGGTGAATATCCCCTTGTGGGCGGACCTGCTCGCGTCATTGCTTATGATAACGGGAGGCGCGCTGACACTGATCGGTTCGTTGGGTTTGCTGAGACTGCCCGATCTATTTGCACGAATCCACGGTCCCACCTTGAACAACTCGCTGGGTCTGGGCTCCGTGTTGCTGGCATCGATATTGATGGCTTCCATACAGGCTGACCGGCTCGTATTTCAGGAGGTGCTGATCACGCTGTTCGTGGTCGCAACTGCACCTGTAACTGCGATGCTGCTTATGCGGGCGGGGATGTACCGCAGGCGCGCGGATGGCGGTAAAAAAGAGGCCCCGCAGCCGGACGAAAGTACTTGATTCACATCCCCCTGCTTCAAGCATTCCACCCCCAATACCTTTATCTTCACAAAATATTATTTTTCTAAATATGCTGCCATCCATTGAACAACGCCTGTCCCTTGAACTCGCCGCTAAACCCGCACAGGTTGCCGCCGCCGTTGCCTTGCTCGATGAAGGTGCAACGGTGCCGTTTATTGCCCGTTATCGGAAGGAGGCGACCGGAGGGCTGGACGACATTCAGCTGCGCCTGCTGGAAGAGCGCCTGCGCTACCTGCGCGAGCTCGAAGACAGGCGCGCAGCCATCATCGCGTCCATCGAAGAGCAGGGCAAAATGACACCGTCGCTGCTGGCTTCGCTCACGCAAGTGGAAGACAAGACGCGTCTGGAAGACCTGTATCTCCCCTTCAAGAAAAAGCGCCGCACCAAGGCGCAAATTGCGCTGGAGGCCGGGTTGCAGCCGCTGTCGGATGCATTGCTCATCAATCCTATGCTGCAACCCGAGGAAGAGGCCGCGAAATACCTGAGGCCGCCGTTCACCACCGATCAGGGCAAAAATCCCGGCGTGGAAGATACCAAGGCTGCACTTGAGGGCGCGCGTCAAATCCTGATGGAACGCTTTGCCGAAGACGCGACATTGCTTCAATGGCTGCGCGAATTTTTGCTGGGGCACGAGGTAGTGGAATCAAAGATCGTGAAGGGTAAGGAAGAGGCGGGCGCCAAGTATGCCGATTATTTCGAGTATGCCGAAAAGATCAATACCATTCCTTCGCATCGGGCCCTGGCGATGTTTCGAGGCCGGCGTGAAGAAATCTTGAATGTGGGCTTGCGCCTGGACTCGGAAGCGGAAAAGCCCAAATGGGACGCGCCTCACAACCCTTGTGAAGCGCGTATTGCAGCTCACTTTGGCATCCGGAATCAGAACCGGCCGGCTGATGCATGGCTGAGTGACACCGTACGCTGGACCTGGCGCGTGAAAAGTTTTGTGCATCTGGAAACCGAGTTGATGGGTGCGCTGCGCAAGCGCGCCGAAACCGAGGCTATCAATGTCTTTGCGCGCAACTTGAAAGCACTGCTATTGGCTGCTCCCGCCGGACCGCGTGCAACGATGGGGCTCGACCCAGGTTTGCGTACCGGCGTGAAAGTCGCGGTGGTGGATGCAACCGGTAAGGTCATGGAAACCGCCGTAATTTATCCCCACCAGCCAAAGAACGATTGGAACGGATCGCTTCATGTACTGGAAAAACTTGCCGAAAAATATCAGGTATCCCTGATTTCAATCGGCAATGGCACCGCATCGCGCGAGACCGACAAGCTGGCGAGAGAACTGATCAAACGATGCCCGGAACTGAAGCTGACTTCCATCGTGGTGTCGGAAGCGGGCGCATCCGTCTACTCCGCCTCCGAGTTCGCTTCGCGTGAACTGCCCGGCATGGATGTATCGCTGCGCGGCGCGGTATCCATTGCCCGGCGCCTGCAAGACCCACTGGCGGAGCTGGTAAAGGTCGATCCCAAGTCCATCGGAGTCGGGCAATACCAGCACGACGTCGGACAAACCCAGTTGGCACGCTCGCTCGACGCGGTGGTGGAAGATTGCGTCAATGCGGTAGGCGTGGATGTGAATACGGCCTCGCAACTTCTGCTGGAACGGGTTTCAGGACTTAACAGTGCGGTCGCCCAGAGCATCGTTGCTTACCGCGATGTGAGAGGCATGTTCACATCACGCGCGGCTTTGCGCGGTGTGCCGCGCCTCGGTGAAAAGACTTTTGAGCAGGCGGCAGGCTTCCTGCGCATCATGAATGGCGATAATCCACTGGATGCCTCCGCAGTGCACCCCGAGTCCTATCCCGTGGTGGAAAAAATCCTTGCCGACCTCAAGCAGGACATCAAGGCGCTGGTTGGTAACAGCAAACTGTTGAAGTCGCTGAACCCGGCCAAGTATGTAGACGAAAAAAACGGCATACCGACAATCAGCGACATTCTGGGCGAACTGGAAAAACCAGGTCGCGACCCACGCCCCGAATTCACCACCGCAGTCTTCAAGGAAGGCGTGAACGAGATGAAGGACTTACGCCCGGATATGATTCTGGAAGGCGTAGTGACCAACGTCGCTGCGTTCGGCGCATTCGTAGACATCGGCGTGCATCAGGATGGGCTGGTGCACATCTCCGCGCTTGCAGATACATATGTGAAAGACCCGCATACCATGGTCAAGGTGGGGCAGGTTGTTAAGGTCAAAGTGGTGGAAATCGATGAGAAGCGAAAACGGATTGCGCTTACGATGCGGCTGACGGATGCCCCGGGGCAACAGGGGCACCGTAGCGGTAAATCTGAGCAACGCGGCGGTGGGAAGGACCACTCATCCCGGCCTCAACTGAAACAAAAAGAAAAACGGGAACCCGAGAATAATGGTGCAATGGCTGCGGCTTTTGCGAGGTTGAAGGGGTAGTGGGTCAATCGAATCTGGCTATTTTTTCTAGGGGCTCTGTATTCCACTTATAGGCGTAGTGGAAAACGGCAGGAACGGCAATTCCATTCCTGCCTGACCCCGAAAGAACCATCCTTGTAGATTCTACCGGGTAATGCTACAGCACGTCGGATGAGCTATGCCGTGGTGTCAAATCATGGCTCTGGCTGATCCTTTGTTCATGCTCACGGTATACGGGATTTCAATTGGGCTAATCCCTCACGAATGAATCGTTCATTGCTAGCTTCCTGGTTGGATGCCTGAGCGACGTCCAGCCAGGACCGCCGTCCAACAATCGCCGCTTCCAGTATAAAATCGTTCATATCTCGATCTGCGCCCGTATCATCATAATGAATCGTGCTCAAAGTACCGTTTTCATAGATATCGTAGGTATGTCCTACTAGCGCATCTGCCGTCCATGAGCCGACTGAAGGATTGCGGTACTGGCCGATGAACCAGTAGAACCGCTGTCCAGATTGCGTTGGGTATTTCTGCCAATCGGAGGGATGCGGAGTGTACTCTCCGCCAAGTATCCAATCTGGTGGAAATGCTATCAAGTTGGGTGGTGGAATGGATAGATCCGTCCTCATATAAACAAGGCATCGTTGAAAGAATGCTGCCTCACCGCACGTTACCCGAAAGTACAGCTGATGATAACGAGGATTGAAATCAATAGACGGGTTGAGTTCCACATGAATATTTTGAAAAGGTTCTTCAATTTCAAGTTCGTGCTTTCGTCTTACAAAGCAGCCCAGGTCGGGTGTATTGGGGTTCGGGAAAAGAGATATGGATTCAAGTGGCATTTGAGTTTCCTCCTGTCTGTTTCGGTTACCCAAGGACTGTGGAACAAGCATGATTCGATTTCGGCAGCCATTTTATAATTCTGGGAGATGGCACCACGAGCAATTGCGAAGAGCAATTCACGGACCGATTTTTCGACAGCCTTTTCCCGATATGAGCAGTATTAAATAATGGTGGAAAGCGTCTGCACCATTGCTCCTCTCAACGCCGAAGGCGGTCAACCAAGGTCGCAAGTGCATCTCCTAATTTAATGTAGCATATGTACGGAAAATATTTTGGCAGGGAGCAGGGCGGGAATAGTACGATCAGCGCGTAACTATCCACTCCGCAACGATGAGCCTCCGAAGAATAGGGGAGATGGAGCTAGTCTGTCTTTCCAGGAGGTTCGACATGAAACCTTCGCTCGTCCATTCTAGTGGCCATTCTTAAGAGCGATGTAGCACGGGGCCCATCTGTCCGGATGTTTGCTGATCCCGCTTACACCCGGCTCTGGCTGGCCAATAAAGAATGAACCGCGGTTGCCATGTTTTCCAGCCCAACGGAGACATATTCTGAAACATCCGAATTCAACCATTCGATACGGGCCGATTCCAGTTCTCGTTCGAATGCATCTGGAAACGCTTTACGCTCGTATGGCGACGAAGCTTTCACCAAACAAGCAAGCAAAGCCAATAATGCTAGATTCTCGCCCTTGAGTTCGCATATTTTCACGGTGGCTTCTTGCAAATCTTTCATTGGAGATTCCTGGTGATTGAGGGAGGGGAATGTGGACATCACAGCTTATCACGTTGGAATCTCCGCCTTTCTCTAGTTGGGCGTATTTGTGAAATCGCATGATCAAATCACTGTCTGGAAGAGGATAATGAAGGAGAATAGGGGACAGGCAATTCGGTGCGGACGGGCATGGTAGCGCAGCTGACGGCTACCATCCGTCAGCTGCCGAGAAGACGAGGGGGATATCACCTGCCTCGGTGACGCCATATGCACGTGACGAAACATTGGGTCTGGATGCGGCAACGAGACAGGCGATATCGTGGGTTATTTGCCAGGAGTCGGAACTGACATTGGTAGATGAAATCCGTCGGCTACGAATGGCAATTTTGCCCTTGGCAACGCACGCTTTTCTGCGCGGATGCCATCAGCCCTAGGAAACGGGTGGTGACTGGAAAGTCAGGGCGGCCCGCAAGATATTGGAACAGGAATCAGGCGAATTATTTTGAGATTGACGAAAAACTGGGGTCTTTCGCTATTTTTACCGAATGCGCTTGGAAACCGGCTACCCGTTGACCCAGTTCCTTTGCCGCATCGAGCTGATCCGTTGCGCGGTAAAGTTTCGCAAGGTTATCCAGGCTTATCTTCGCGTTAGGGTGATCAGGCCCGAGAGATTTTTCGAAGACTGCCAGTGCTCGCTTGTAGAGCGCCTCGGCTTGCCCATACTGCCCTTGAATGTGATAGGCAAATGCGAGGTTGGTGAGGCTTGTTGCCATGTTGAGATGGTATGGACCCTCGGCTTGTTCGAAGATAGCCAGAGAACGTTCATAGAATGGCTTGGCTTCAGCATAATTACCCTGTGTGCGATAGAGTTCTGCAAGGTTGCTCAATTCCTGCGCCACATCCGGATGGTTCAATCCGAAGGCTTTCTCCCGGATCGCCAGTACGCGCTTGTAGAGTGTCTCTGCTTGCCCATACCGGCTTTCGCTTTGATAGATTAATCCCAGGTTGTGCAGGCCTGTCGCCATGTCGGGATGCTCGGGACCGAGCTCTTTTTCCCGTATTGCCAGCGAACGCTCGTAGAGCGGCTTGGCCGATGCATACTGGCCCTGCACACAATAGAGTTCTGCAAGATTGTTCAGCGTCTGCGCCACATCGGGATGGTCAGGGCGAAGAGCCTTCTCCCGGATAATCAGCGCCCGTTTGTAGAGCGGTTCTGCCTCCGCGAATCGGTTTTGTACGCGATAGAGTTCCGCCTGCCCGTTCAGGCTCCTTGCGACAAGGGAATGGTTGGGGCCAAAGTGTTTCTCCCGGATCGTCGCTGCCCGCTTATAGAGCGGCTCCGCTTGTGCAAATTTGTTGTGGTCCCGGTAGAGCTCCGCCAGATTATTCAGGCTTGTCGCAGTATCGGGATGGTTGGGACCATATTCTTTTTCCGCCACTGCAAGCGACTTCTTGATGGCGGAGACCGCCCTGTCGTACTCGCCTTTCTGGTAAAGTGATATTGCCTCCACACTGATCGTCCGCCATTTTGTCTCCTGTGCATAAGCAGGTTGTGCCATACCGAACACGAGAGATAAAAAGAAAGCGATCGAGAGTGTTTTCATGGATTCCTTATGGCCAGATCTCAGGTGGTGAAGACGGAAAAGCACGTTAAGCCCTGTACCGCTCACCCGAATTGGCGATTTTCTCACAAACGGCATCAGGTGTATCTATACAGCAGCATCTGCACATGGTATTGCAAAAGGGCAAGTAGCAGGGCACATTTCGGCCGATCGGAGGACTGCGTTTTCCCGCCCGCAGTTCCCCGCGTAAAATATTCAAACGGTAGGATCATTATCAGGAGTCACGTTCGAATCCAGCTTTCAGCATTTTGACTATCCTTGCGATCCACGCTGAATTCCTGATTTGAGATTCGATTTTCTTCACATCGGGCTATCTGTGTCGGATTGGTATGAACGGTTCGCTGCGATCACTTTTTTCCGAGAAAGACATTGGCCTGTACGAGTTCAGCACGCTTCGTATCATGATCAGCCGCCAAAAGCCGAAGTCTCGTGTAATAGTCGCGGGCCTGCTTTCGATTGCCCGACGCCTCCGCAGCGCGGGCCGCACCGTAAACGCTGCGAAAGCGGTTGGGATCGCGTTTCAGCGAACGCTCGAACTCCTCAAATGCGGGGGCAGGGCGGTCTAGCTCAAGCAGCATCTCTCCCAGCAGTTCGCGAGAAGCGGCGACATTTCCAGGAGTCACAGGATGCTTGTCACTTGCCTCGTCGGTTTCCGCAGCCTCACGCATCAACCGCAACGCCTCATCATTGCGATTCTCGGCGAGAGCAAGCCAGGCATCGACCGTCTTGATTTGAAAGTCCGCCTGACCCGCCCAGTAGTCGAGTTTGGCGGCTGTCATCGCTTCCTTGAGTGCCTGCAGCCGTTCTAGCGCCTTGCGTGCCGTCGCAATATCTCCCCCCCGTGCGGCGCCCAACCCACGCGAGAAGACGAGAACCGCTTCCGCATGTGGAAATTTGCTCCAATCCAGTTCGGCGGGCGACAGTTCGAGCGCAGCCGCGCCTTTCCAGTCGCCGCGCTCCAGCGCAAAGCGGGACGGAATTGCGGCGAAGGCGTAGGCGGCTGGGAAATTTTCCACATTGACTTTGTGAATGGACGCCGCTTCGTCCACGAGCCGCCTGGCTGCCTTATCCTGCGCCTGTTGGAGATGCGCGAAAACCAGATAGTCCATGGCGTGCAGCGCGTCATACGCACCAATGCCGAAGGTCTCTTCCTTGAGTTCGCTCTTGGCTGCAAGATAAGAAGCACGGTTGCTCTCCACCATTTCGGGCCAGAGGCCAACCCGGCTAAAGATGTGCGACGGCATGTGCAGCGCATGGGGCACTGAGGGCGCAATGCTGGCATAGGCTCTTGCAGCGGGAAGTCCCCTTTCCGCCAGCTTGGCATAATCGTAAGTATGGATCAGATAGTGAGGGATTCCCGGATGATTCGGATATTTTTTGAATAATGGTTCCAGGATATCTGCCGCCCTGAGCTGATTGGCGAAAGTCTTGTCAGTGGGCAGCGCCGTAGCGTTGAGCAGGAGAGCGTAGAGAATTTGTGCTTCAATATCGCGCGGGTAACGCGCTACCACGCCTTCCATTGCTTTTTGGAAGGCCAATGCCCGTGACCGGTAATCGGTAGTTTCCCAATCCTTGAAAAACGGAGCCAACGCGACAATATAATCCCGTTCGCGCTCGCTCTCTGCGCCCACGCGCTGGGCATCGGCTATGGCGGATGCACCTGCCTTCCATGCCTTTGGACTGGCCGGCCACGTGAAGGGATTGCCCATGGACATGATAGCAATGCCCCAGTAGGCCATCCCACATGCGGGATCGTGGTCGAGCACTTTCCCAAACGACTTGATCGCGGGATCGAACCAGAAGGAATGAAATAGCGCCATAGCGCGGTTGAATTCCTTCTGTGCCTCGGTGCTACAGCTTACCGGAAAGGTCACTCGGCCCAGTTTTTCATGCGAAACATTCCCAGAGGAGCCGTGTTCGTCATGTCCCCAAACTCCGGGTGCTCCTATCCAGAGCATTATCGTCAGTATCCATGACGCAGTTTTTACCCCGGCCATATCATCTCCCAAGTCGGTTATTCAGAAGATACTCATCCGATACCGCTAAATCAACCGCAAATTGCCAAGAATGGGGTCAGACACGATTATGCTCATAGTCCAATGTAATGGGGAGCCAGCGCCAAGCTAATCATAATGCTAAACTTTAGCCCAACTCACTTTTTACCCTGTGCATCCGCCACCCCAGCAGACCGAGCCCTGCGAAGAGCATTGCATAGGTTTCGGGCTCGGGTATAGGAGAGTAGATGATTTCAAGTTTTGGTGCGAGAGCGGTATCGCCTGCCGCCATCGCACCATCCTGGGACCAGAAGCCCAAGAGCGATTGCCGGACGCCTTCCTCGTCACTTTTCAAAAGCCAGCCGTTATTCTGAGAGGGGTTGTCAAGCCAGTCCTGCACATCCGCAGCCATTGCTGCCGAGCTCCAGGTGTGAACTGATCCGGGGGTAAACGTGGTAAAAGCTGCGGATGCACTTTCAATAGGCGAAAAATTTCCGCCGGGAAGGTCGCTGCCACCGTTCTGCCACTTGATGGCACTTGCAGGATCGCTGTTGTAATTGGCGTAGTCCCACGTTGAATCTCCATTGCCTCTGGGATAACCTTGACCGGAGCCAGGAAGACTGCTGCTGGTCGGGCTACCGCTGCTGCCTTCACTCCAAGTCTGGGCGATATCAAACAGCTGAACAGTCTGCGGCACTCCGGCCCCTCCGCCAACTAGCCCCAAAGACAGGCTCATGGTTACATTATCGATTTGTGAACCGGCAGGAATATTTGCCGCTGCCAGATCGAATTGCACCAGGGAGCGCTTGTCGTTGAGCTGGCCATCGGTTCCGGTAAATAGACCGGGTCCCATACCACTGGCATTTCCGGTATCAGCACCGTCTGAGGTCCCGAAAATGGTGGCATCTTTAAAGGCATTGATGCTGACGGTATCCGCATGGACTGAAGCGGCGCCAGTCATCAGGCTGAGCATGATCGTTCCGTGACGCAGAAAGCGCAGCGTATCCCCCACCGGCCGAAAATTTGAGCCGGCCGTGACGGAAGGGGATCGAACCGAGGCGATGGCAGTTTTAGAGAACATAGATACCTCCGAACGGTGTTTAAGGAAGGATGAGATGCAATCTCGTCAGATAAGGGATCGCTGTTGTTAAATATAGCTTCGATTCCAGAAACTACAAGAAATACTGAGGTGGCAGCTCGCTCTATACGCTACGCCTGTGCAATCAATTACTTACTACTCTGGGAGCAGTCGGGAAAGTTTGCGCACGATTACGATATCCGGGGCGCTGGAAGTAGCCGTGTGATCAGATAATCTGAACTATGGATGTGAGCCTGTGTTGCGGCCTGCTTTTCGTCCCGCTTATTTCGCCCGCCGCTTTACGGCATAGCCATATTGGGTTGGCCATGTTGGCTCCACCCCCATAAAGTGTTGCGCTTTAAGCGCCCAGTAGGGTTCCCGCAGCAATTCCCGTCCAATAAAAACCAGATCGGCCTGCCCGCTTGTAATGATCTCATCCGCATACTGCGGATCGGTAATCAGGCCCACGCCGCCGGTCCGGATTTCCACCTCGTCACGGATGCGCCGGGCAAGCGGGACCTGGAAGCCTCTGGCGACAGGAATCTTCGCATCAGGCGTTGCGCCGCCTGAGGAGACATCGATCAGGTCCGCGCCAAGTGCCTTCAGTTCTCTGCAAAGATCGATCGATTGCTCGATGTCCCAGCCTCCATCCACCCAATCAGTTGCCGAGATTCGCACGAAAAAAGGTAGCTCCGGAGGAATAATGCTGCGCATCCGTCCGGCAACACCCAGCAAAAACCGCATGCGGTTTTCCAGGCTGCCCCCGTAGTCGTCGGTGCGATGATTGCTGATAGGCGAGAGAAACTCGTGCAGCAGGTAGCCATGCGCGGCATGGAGCTCGATCACCTTGAAGCCGGCTGCGAGCGCGCGCCGCGTAGCCGTTTCCCAGGCGTAGATGCAATGCTCGATATCCGCTTCGGACATGGCCGCCGGGACCGGGTCGGCCGGGTAAAAGGGCAGGGGGCTGGGCCCGATAACGGGCCAGCCGCCTTCCGCGGCGGTTTTCAGGCTGCTCCCACCGGTCCAAGGGGCATCGCAGCTTGCTTTGCGCCCGGCATGAGCGAGTTGAATGGCAGGAACCGCGCCCTGTGTTTCCAGGAACTGCGCGATACGCGCCAACGGCTGTATATGCTCATCTTTCCATATCCCCATGTCTCCGGGTGAGATGCGTCCCTCGGCGGCGACTGCCGTGGCTTCGACGAATACAAGGCCTACGCCGCCGATCGCCCGGCTGCCAACGTGAACAAAGTGGAAATCATTGGCAAAACCGTCCTGAGCCGAATACATGCACATGGGCGACATTACGATCCGGTTGCGGAAAGTAACGCCGCGTATGGTCAGCGGGGACATGAGATCCACTTCCGGGATTTCACGGTCGTGCTCACTCTGGCAATGGGTTTGAATATCTCCCTGAAGAGCGCCGGTAGATAAAGCGGCGGTTTTGCCCGCGGCAATAGCTGTAGCGGTAAGAGTGTTTGTCTCGCTGGTGGATGGAGAGCTTTCGCCCTGATCGTGCTTGTTTGGGTCGTAGTGGGACATTGGTCTCTCCTTTACAAAAAAGGTCTGTTGACTTGCCAGATTTCCGATATTCAACCAGTTGATGCAGATTTGCCAGCCATTAAAATCCGCTTGCTTGGATTATCCGGCTTGATCGAAAAATAAACAGTGGAAATTGTTTTTTTGTATGCGCGTTTCCCGCACGTGCCTTGAATGACTCGGTACGGACACAACCAACGCAAGGATGAGGAACATCAGAAACAGCGGCGCGGCTGATAAAAGCCAATCTGTCGACTTATGCACACCCCTGAACGGGTTGAGCCGAAATCAAATTCAGGCAAACCAGCGTAAGAATGCGGCGGCAGCGAGTGCTGTTATGCCCAGTGAACCAAGAAGTTTCCAGGCGGCGCGCCGTCGTTTGGCAGTCCAGTCGGCAGCGCGCCGCACATATAATATTGCAATGCCCAGGCCGCCTGCCGCGCACAGGATCTTGATCAACAGCGCGGCAAAGGCTATGCCGTGCAAGTCGGGCAGCTTTTCATAATAATAATAACTGACCGCGCCAAACCCCGTGCCGCTGACGACCTGAACCGCCCAGCCCAATCCTGCCAGCCATGCAAACCTGTGCTGGATCGGACCGGCTTGCTCCGCGGTGTACAACGCAAGGATGGGAAGGACTACCACTGCAGCGGCACCGAAGTTGTGTGCCAGCTGCACTATGGCGTAGTTCAGGTTTTCGAACACTTTTTATGAATCTATCCTACGTCGACATTGACGCATTTTTGCGGGCCGATCGGCGTATGCGCCTTGTTCACAACTTTGATGCATATATCGTGTTTCCCCGCTGGGAGTGTACCTAGCGCGTGACTTCCTTTTAAATTGCGTAATGTCAAAATTTCCTTGTCATCAATGTAGAGATGAGTATGGTCGCCTTTATCTCCGAGTGCGATGTCGTAAACAAGTTCTATATCCGTCTTCGGGGTGAATTTGGCACCATCCTGAGGCGAGGAAATAGCAACTGAACCATCGGCGGCAAGCGCAACCGGGACAGAGCAACTAAAAGCAAGTAAAGCTGCAAGAGCGTAAAATTTGCGCATCGTCATTCTCCTTGAGTTTTGTTGTATTGATCTTCATGAATAACACATACGGGAGTAACTGATTCAGCTTATATTGAACCAGAAATCTGTAAAATCCCAAGGTAGTCCTCCATCCTTTGGGTTTTACCGCTCGAATTATACACAGCCTTGCTTCATCCTAGCTCATCGGAGGTTCCTGACATGCTTCCGGTATGGCGGAAAAAATAGGGTGAGACAGGGGTATGCCCGGCACTGGCTCCACGAGAGTGGATCAAAGGATGGCCGTGTTTGGGCTAATCCAGCTTTTCCCGTGCACATTGAAGATAGATATGTGAACGGAGGTGGTCAAATGGAGAAGAATATTGGCAACAGAATCCCGAGTGCAAGCGAGCAGATTCAGCAAGGATTCAGGCTGGAGACTGTCATATCCAGAGCGATCATTATTAAAATCTGCCTCATTGCCTTTTCGTCGGCTGTTTACTGTGTGCCAAAGACTCCCGATCCAGCCAGCAATATAAGAATAAAGGTGGCCCAATAGATGACGTTGTTCATGGCGTTTCCTTCCTATGGGTTAGGGGTTGAGATACCGCTTGTATCATTTTCCCCTTCAAATATGACACCTGTTCGTGCGGGCGCGCTATTACAGGCTCCGATATCGGCAAGGAGCTTGTTCATTCTTGTGGAGTAAAGTATGCCAAAAGTCTACAACTCAATCATTGTCCCTGCTTCGATCGAGCAAGTATGGTTGCGAATCAATAACTTCCATGACTTCTCCTGGGCGCCGTCCGTAATCACTACATGTAAGAAGGTCGGTGAAGGCGATGGACATACCATAGGCGCGAAGCGATTACTGAACGGCGTATTTCTGGATACCTTGATCGCTTACAGCATTATCGAGAAGCGGATTATGTATTCCATGGATGAAGGACCAACTCCGATGTCATCCAGGGAGATCCACGATTATGTCGGCAATCTGCATTTGTTACCGGTTACGGCCGATAACACTACGTTCGCAGAATGGTCGGGATCGTGGGAATCCGGAAATGCCGATGCGGTAAAATTTATGAATGGCGTATACCGCTGTCTCCTCAGTGACCTTGCGGCAGAGTTTGGCGCGGAAAATACTTGAGGTATCGTCCAAATTCCATAAGAGGTTAATAAGATTGTTTCATCGCATTATTCCGAGCTTCAGGGCTATCGGGTCTTTTCTAAAACCTTGTACCGGCTAGCCTGGTGTCGGGCTTGGCTGGTGACCGTAAGTAGAACATTGAATTTCGCGACTGAAGGATGGAGCTGTAGAAATTGCGCCACTTCTTGAACATTCTTGCATGGAAGCGGAGGGAGAACCTGGCAGCCGATTCGATGCAGGGCAGCCGAGGCTGGTTTTTGTCACTTTTATCGCTAGAGGCTTGGAAGCCTCAATCTACCGGACATCAAGTCCATCCATTTGTTCGGATGGAACAGGAAAAGGGCTGATGTTCTCAGTATTGTAGCGCTATAGTTTGATATGATAACGCGTCGTTAAAATACGGAATGGATCACCTGAATGAAATTCAATCAGAACGTAAGAAAACCGGCCTGGAGTTGCATGATTCCGTTGGCATTTGCCCTGACCCTTGCGGCTTGTGGAGACGGAAGCGGGCCCTCTTCGAGCAAAGACAGCGGTAGCAGCGACGGTGGAAAAACGGAAAAAGGCCCGGCTACCGGAAGATTGCTTGATACCGCGGTGAGCGGCGTGGCTTACGCTGCATCTTCCGGCGATAAGGGTAATACGGACGAGAATGGAACCTTCAAGTACAACCACGGTGACACGATTGAGTTCAAGCTAGGCGCCCTGGTTCTGGGGAAAGTAAAAGGCGCGGCTATCGTAACGCCGATGGAACTCGCAGGGGATAGTGCAAACAAGCTGCAAAACCTGCTTATCCTGTTGCAGTCACTGGATGTGGATGGTAATCCTGATAATGGTATTTCCATTCCTGCGGATGCCGCAACTGCTGTTACTGCCTCAATTAATCTGGATAGCGATCCCGCTGCCTTCGCGGCATCGGCCGAATTGCAGAAGGCACGAGAGGCAGGCAGCGTTGCGGGTGCAGTGAAAACGGCGCAACAGGCCAACGCCCATTTTCTTTCGCAGGGCCTGAGCTTGCTCAGTACCAACATCTGGGTTAAACACGATGACGCAACTGCTTCGATTATCCGTATTTCAGCGGATGGCACAGGTGAGTACCTCGAAGGGGAAGCTACGCCTGACGATTCCTGCGATGCCAACCGGGTGTGCGGCGGGAACCTGGTCAGCAAGGCCGGCGTGGAATACGGCGCGGCGAAGGTATCCGAATTCGATACGAGAGGATTCAAGTTCGCGGGCAAACCAGTAATCGATACGAATCTTCATGCCGGGTTGTCCCACCCACGGGCAACTTGGCGAATTCGTACGGATGGCTCCGATTTGATTACTTCGGACATCGTGACGGTGCCAAGGGAAAGAAAACAGGCCAGCCTATTCGGTGAACTCTTTCATATTGCCGGCACGCTGGAAATCAGCTCTTCGAAGGAGCCTATCAAGACCGAGGTCAAGGAGATTCGTTTTTCGAAGATGGAGAATGATCCCAAAGGCATCGTTGGAGCCTGGGCGGTCGATACGGCAGCCATCAAGACACCAACTTATTTTTTCTTTTCCAACGGAAAATTCATGGTGGTTGACCCCCTCGGAGATCCGGAACGTCCCGGCCACACAAGCTGCGGCGATCCTGGCGTCGAATTCGCTTCCTATAGCTATGATGCTGGCAGTGGCGCTTTCAGTGTCAAGTCGTTCACATACGACACGAATGGCTGTGCAGGTTTTTCGGGGAACGATCCGAGTTCATTCAAGCTGGGTGCAGACGGCAATATCGCAACGATGGAATCAAAAAGTGGTACTGCGTTGACGTTGCACCGGATCTCGAAATAGAAGTGCTGATAGCGAGGCCGACTGCGGGGTCGGCGCTGATACGATAATTCATTGTCCTTTCGATCCTATTTAACAGGGGTTCGAAATCGAGGTGGGTTGGAACGAGTCCCGTGTCCTTATACGGGCTACACCTGCCGTCTTCGAAATCTAGCTGCAAAGTTTAGATTCCTGTAACGGGATGACGCCCCTATTGCCTGGAGGGTATACAAACGTAGAGGAACTCAGGTGGCTCAAATATGGACGCAGCCCGAACCCATCATTACAGAAGAAAAGCAGCAGAACAAAGTGAATCAAAGGTTCAAATGCAAAACGTTCCTTCTAATGCATTTTGCTAAACATCAGACCTTGTCATACAACCCGTCAAGCTTATTACCGCTTATTTAACTCACAAAAGGTATATTATTGGACCGAGCACACCTCATTACTATAACTTTGCAAAAATCCAGAATATGAGCAAGAAGCGTGCCACTCTTGGAGGCCGGCACAAAAATTGATAGCAGCCGATTCTCTTAGAGAGCCGCGGGATTTTGCAACGTCAATACCGCAACCGGACGTAATCGATGATTCGAACAGGCTTAACCGAAGGAAGGCTATGAGGTTCGAATACTAAATCTAGCAGATAACGCGACCATTCATTAAATACAAAAATAAGCTGCTCAAAAATAATGATTAATGTTGCTAATGATTAATGTGGCAAAACCTTATCTTCCGCCTTTTGAAGAATACAGTCGATACTTGGCAGGGATTTGGAGCCGGGGTTGGTTAACTAATCATGGTCCTTTGGTTATAGAACTTGAAAATCAACTAAAGGAATATCTAGGAGTAAACTATGTTTGCTACGTATCTAGCGGGAGCGTAGCGTTACAAATTGCCTTAAGATCTTTAGATGCATATGGCGAGATAATTACTACCCCGTTTTCATACGTATCCGCGGTGAACGTAATATTATGGGCAAGTTGCAAACCTGTATTTGTGGATATCGAGGAAAAAAATTTTGGCCTTGACGCTTCCAGAATTGAAGCTGCGATTACGAACAAGACAAGTGCAATTTTGGCAACTCACATTTATGGCCATCCGTGCAACGTCAGTCGAATACAGTATATCGCCCAAAAGTATGGATTAAAGGTCATTTATGATGGCGCGCAAGCTTTCGGAGTCAATCTGCGGAATCAATCTGTTTTCAACTATGGTGATATTTCGACCGTGAGTTTTCATGCGACGAAAATTTTTCATACTGTTGAAGGAGGTGCTATTTTTACCAATGATGCGAGATTGGCACAAAAGTGTGTACTGCTCCGAGCTTTTGGACTTGATGATGACCGACCTCATGAGGCGGGAATCAATGGAAAAAATTCGGAGTTTCATGCCGCAATGGGTTTGTGCAATCTGCCTAAAGTTGCTGACTTTATTCAAAAACGAAAAGAAATTGATTTTATATACCGATCCCTACTGCAGAATTTGTCCGTGCAATTTCTCAATCTTTCTCCCGAGGTAGCCTATAACTATGCTTATTTCCCCTTGGTATTTGCCTCGGAAGAAAGAATGCTTTCTGTTAAAGATGCTTTATTGGACGAAGGAATACATGCCCGGCGTTATTTTTACCCATCTCTTAATAAATTGCCTTATTATTCCAGCGCGCATTGTCCAGTAGCCGAAGATATTTCCAAAAGAGTATTGTGCTTACCCTTTTACTATGAACTTTCAACGGAGGATGCACAGAGAATAGCCGGGATCGTTGTTAAAACTATTAATTCCCGACATAACTGACGATTAAAGTTAAGCAGATAAAGTGGGTTCTTTTGTGACCTTAACCCGGACTCTTTCGGTCATGGATTCCATCTTCTCAAGCATTTCTTCTGGGGAATCAAATTTAAGAATAAGGCATCCCAGTGCGTGATTTGCACTTTCAAACGATTGGACAAACGTTCCTTTTTTTACAAAAAGTATCTTTTCTATTATGTTGGTCCTGATAGACGGGTCAAATTCTATTCCCTTTAAAAAGCCATTTTCTTGTGTATGTAGCATATAGCAGGAACAGCACATTGCTACCGGATAAGGAGCAAGTTGACTGTAATCTAAATTCAAGGCGGCATCCACAGCGAATTTGGCTATATCTATTCCGGTACTATATTTAATTACTTCTGAAATAAGGTTACCCCCGCTTCGGGGTCCAATTTCTAGCAAATATATTTCCTCCTTCTGGTCAAGTACGATATCAAAGTTAAAAGCGCCCACCTGCATCTCTAGTAAAGATAAAAGTCGCTGAATTTCCTTATGTATTTTATCGTGCGTAGCTTGGGGCAACTGCAGGGGAAAACTTTCCCCGACGGGCACAAATAGGTTTCGGCTGCGATTAAAGTGCTCCTGGGCAAAACATCTAAACACAAGCCGTCCATCCAGCACGAAGCCATCTCCCGCAATCTGATATCCTTTTCTTTCTATATATTCTTCAAGGATAACTTTTCCTATGCGCGAAAACGACAACGCGTGTTCATAAGCTGCAGGCAGTTCTTTCGCATCAGTAACTCTCGATACGCCTTTACTTCCAGATGAGTCTACCGGCTTTACCATTACTGGCCGGTTAATTGATTTAAAGTAATCCTGGGTTTCTGTAAGCGAAGAAGTGCTAGCCCATAAGGGAACATTAAATCGATTTTGCCCTAAAAATTCCCTGAAACGATCTTTGCGTGTTAACAGAAGTGTAGATTGGTAAGCGTTTCCTGGAAGATGTAGCCTATTCGCAACATACGCAGCAGTAGGCGCTGAAGGATCGGATGCATAAGCTATTATGCCGTTTATAGATAAACGACGCGCTAATTGTAGGACTGCTTCCTGATCTGTTGTACTGACATTGTGATACTCGTCTGAGTACCGGTGGCCAGGATTATCAGGCAAATAATCGCAGGTAATTACATAATGGCCTTGTTGCTTGGCATATAAAATCGGTGAAAGTTGAAAATAAGAGCCGCCGAGAAAAAGTATTCTTTTTTGCATGTTTATTGGAAATAAAACGTATTTCCCCCATATTTAGCTGCGCCCTAAATGTCCAGAAATGGCCCCAGTTGTTTGAACAGCGACTTGGATATTTTAAGTGGAATCTCTACCGATTCTCATGCGTGAGTTCAACTCTCGGCAGTATCACGCCACAAGCCTCATCAAATATTTTCTTGCTCAGGCTCAAATGCGGCCTGGATAGGTTGTCCCAATCCATGTATTGCATCATTGACCGCTTTGCTTCAGTGACTGAGTCGTAGACATGCCACACGCAACGTTCGACTATTTCTCAACTCGGCGTGTGGGTTACCTAGTCGGTAGTTCGCTCAACTGAAACAGTTTTATTTTTGTCGGCTAGCTGCGAGTGCAGACCAAAGGGATCAGCATTAAGGGATTCTCCTTTAATGATGGCGAGCAAGGTAAATAGTATGATCTTGAAATCAAGCAGACACGACCAATTTTTGATATACCAGATATCGAGCGCGATACGGTCGGGCCAGGATAATAACGTGTTTCCGCTGATCTGGGCGACGCCTGTTAATCCTGGTTTAATCAATAAGCGCTGACGCTGAAAAGGGGTATAGCTACATGCTTGCTCTGGTATATCAGGACGTGGCCCGACAAGAGACATGTGGCCAAATATTACGTTTAAGAGTTGCGGAAGTTCATCCAGCTTCGACAAGCGAAGATATTTGCCTAGTCTCGTAATCCGATAGTCGCAGGGACCTTCCTCATCTGGAACAATTCCAAAATGTTCTCTATATAGTGTCCGCATTTTGAAGATAATAAAATGCTTGCCATTTTTACCTACGCGTACCTGAGTAAAAAAAGGATTGCCAGGTGAATCTAGCCTTACAAGGAGCGCCATTAGTAATATAAATGGACTACAAATGAGAAGACCAAGTAATCCGCTGAATAAGTCTATTGAACGCTTCAAGGTAAGAGAGCCCTTAAAAAAAAGAGTGCTTTTCGTCAGGCACTTATCTTTATCCTCAATCATTTACTGACAAGAACGAAATCGGACGACTCACGTCGGTGAGTAAATCCTTCTCGTGCGTGAGTCGCCTGCCCAAATTGCTCCCATGCTGCCTGAATGTTAGAAACCGATACCTGCATGCCCTCCGCAAGGAAGCGTTCAGCTCAAAAATCGAGGGGGAGCTCTGTATTTGAATGTATGCTCTGCTCGAAGCATGGGAAACTATCGCGTGTCTATGTCCAAAACAAGTTAACACTGATAACTCTCCCCCGCATACTCGTCAGACACAAGCCTGTCGTCGCCGGGCGACCGACTCGGGCTCAAGCACACCCGAGTAGATCCACAATTGTTCGAGCTGAGGTCGCAGGACCTCCATTGAATATTCAAGCTCGATCTTATGCCTACCTTTTTGTCCCAGCATCCGGCGCAGGGATGGCGCGCCGAGCAAACGCTCCAAAGCACGAATGAGTCCCGGGATGTCACCCGGGTTCACAAGTAGTCCCTCTTGCCCTTCCGTTACCACTTCGGGTATACCGCCCACGGGTGTCGTGACAACGGGAACCGACCATGACATCGCTTCGAGAAGTGCCATTGGCATCGCCTCGTCGTATGATGGAAGTACAAAGATCGCTGCTCGCGCAAGTAACTCATCTTTTTCTGCTCTCTCGAGCCACCCTGTAAATTGAATCTTTTCGCTGACCCCCAGTTCTTCTGACAGCGCCCGCGCCAGCTTCAGTTCACCATCACCCGCGATAACCATTTTGAAGTTAACGGTCAGCAAAGAAACAGCCCGGATCAGGTCAAACGCTCCTTTCCGCTTCCCCACTTGACCAAGAAAGAGTATCAGCGGGGGTTTGCACGAGTCGTGTTTAGATGCACGCTCTTCCGTGTTGACAAAGTCCATCGCGGGCAAGGGTACGGAGTTGAACAACGTCACGGTGCGCGTAGTAGGCACGATCTCTCTAATGGCGTTGGCTATGCTTGGGGACAAGGTAATTACGAAAGTCGCGTGGGTAAAGACAAATCTCATAATGAACTTTCCCCACTTTCCATTCTCATGCTCAAAAAACTCAACCAGGTCGGAACAGTGTAAGTGAACAAGATAAGGAACACGAAAGATCATTCCTGTCAGTATAAAAAAAACTTTCCGCCATATACTTACTCTGGAGGCCATATGCACGTGAAGCAATCTAACCTGACCAATGAGAATCATGCGGAGCAGCCGTGACAGTGCGACTAAGGCTGCGCGCGCCTTCGCAAATCTCGATCCCTGCACATGCGTTACCAAGTACGCAACCTTCCATTCCGCGAGAATGCCGAAATCTCGATAGTTGCGAACGACGGTTGCGATACCGTTATACGCGTCAGGCGATGTTCCTAGCATTACAATCATTTGTATGTTCACGACTGTTAGTGAATACTGTAGCCCATCTGGAATTGAGCTCCAGCCACTCAAGTATTCAAACTCTCGCTAAAAGTTGCTCCCCACGTAAGTCTTGGTCGGGTTTGGAAGTGCGAAGTGCGGAAACTCGGTGCTATAAAACTGCGGCCATTCTGCGGCGCATATCCTCGCGTCACATTTGGTGAACCATGCCGAATTGAGACACTTCATTGCGAAATTTGCCCGAATGTTTTCACACGGCCATCCTGCAAGCAGCCGCCAGGCTTAGCTTTTTTTGAAGCTCGGTCAAATGTCCCGCGACTCTGCGTTTCACATCAACCCTGCCCTTCAAGGGAAAGTTTTAATCAGGGTACCAAGTGGAATTGAACGGTCTACATCGCATTATCTCAGTCGTTCAAATCGCCTTAACACCATGCCTGGCTTGATCGCGCAACTGCCGGACACGGTCATGATTTCTTTTTGCGCCTTCATATTGCTGGTCCAGAAGAGCGCGTAGATCACCCGGCATTTCTTCCCTCAGCGCATTCTCATAAGCCACTACGGCCGCGGCTTCGCCGCGTTCGCATTCTTCCAATACCGCAAGGTTATCCTGGCTGGTCAGCGCGGTTTTAAGGTCAACCCAGGTGCGGTGCAATGCTCCCGCGGCGCTGCCGCTTGTCTCTGGGTCACCTCCATATCGTCTTACCTCGGCACTCAATATTCGCACCGCTTCTTCGCAGCTTTGCGCGCGGTTCTGAAAATACGTCTTCAGTGCTTCGTCGTCAGCATCATCCATACAAGTCCTGAAGCCGTTTGCACCATCGCGTGAGATCTAGATCAGGTTATTGAGCATGTTTACAATTCGTTCATTATCCATTTTGTTCTCCGAAATAAAAAATAAGGGCTAGCAGCCTGCCGGACTTAAAGGAAATCGGCTTTTTCGCTTCGATTCTTCAAGCCCGACAGGCTGCCAGGCCACAAGGCAATTCTTGACCTAAACATCGCCTATGGAAGAATGCAAAGATAGAAAGGGGGGCGCGGCTGGTCTGTGCGATGAAGCACATTGCATGGGTAATGCAGAGAGCGCCTTATTTGGTTATGCTATTTTTACGCAGTTGGAATAAGACAGTGCGTGTGTCCGCCGGCGCTATGTCAGTCACCCGGTGCGCTCGCAGCCACGTTACTCGTCCGGCTTTTTCTCCTTCACAAGCCTGATTACAAGAAAAGATCGAACTGGTGCGGAGGCTTTACCTCCCGATATTTCATTTGGGCTCACAACAAGCTCTGCGCGTTATCGAGGAATTTCAACCAACTCCAGCGCGGCTATCGGTTCGGCCTTAGTGTCGTAGCCAGTAAACCACACCGCCGAAATCGGCGGGATTGAATCGAGCATTTCCTTTGTCTGGTTCTGCCATCGACTTGTACTCTTCCAGATAACTGTCGCGAACAAGGTCCGAGCCGGGTTCGTATGTTGAAGCCGTGGCAATAGCTTCAACGTTCTCCATAAGCGATTTCAGCGCCTTTAGCTCCTCGGAATATTCATCGGAACACCGGTAGTTCAATTGCTGCTCTAACCACTTAATGCGAGCGAACAAATCTTTAGAATTAATTATATTGGCCGTATTGGTGATGGGTTTGGATTCCATGAATCTATTTCCTTATTCATCGAAAAAGATGGCTTAGCCTATTGTTGACTGGATAGGCGAGAATTGCTTCATTCTCGCGAGTAACGACATGCCTCCGCCGGAGTGGTAGTATTTATTGGCGACCGGATTAAGTATATACATTAAATATTCTTCCTGGCTCCAACCAGCCAGCCAGCCAAACAGTCATCCAGTCCGCATTTCAGAGAGAAGAGGAAAATCATGACCATTAAGGCAATCTATGTGGCGCCAGGCGGCGGCTTTGATCGCGTAACACTGGGCGCTTGCGAAACATCACAACCGAAAGCAGGCGAGATTACTGTCAGAATCCGGGCGAGCTCGCTTAACTATCACGATTATGCGGTAGTCAGCGGAATGTGGGCGCCGACAGTACCTCGTATTCCCATGTCGGATGGAGCGGGAGAGATCGTGGCTGTGGGTGAAGGAGTTACCGAATTCGCAATAGGCGATCCTGTTGTCAGTACTTTCTTTCCCGCCTGGCTGGAAGGAGAACCCAAGGTGGACGACATGGGCACGGTACCAGGCGACGGCATCGACGGCTTCGCGAGGGAGCAGGTAACAATGCCGGCGACCGCATTTACTCCCGCGCCAAAGAGTTTTAGCCATGCGGAAGCAGCTACGCTTACCTGCGCCGGATTGACAGCCTGGCGGGCATTAATGGTGGATGGCGCATTGAAGCCGGGTGAAACCGTACTGGTTCAGGGAACCGGCGGAGTTTCGGTATTCGCTTTGCAATTCGCAAAGATGGCGGGAGCAACGGTGGTGGCTACCTCTTCCAGCGACGAGAAACTTGCGCGGCTGGAAACGCTGGGCGCAGACCACTTGATCAATTACCGAAAACATGAAAACTGGGGCGATCTGGTGCGCCGCTTGACAGCAGGACGCGGCGTCGATCATGTCATCGAAGTGGGAGGACCTGCCACACTGGCACAATCCATGGTGGCGGCGCGCATCGGCGGGCACATCGCAGTAATCGGTATCCTTTCCGGTATGACAGGAACGCTGCCGTTGCTCTCCGTGCTGACACGGCAGTTGCGCCTTCAGGGGTTGGTGGTCGGCAGCCGCCGCCACCAGATGGAAATGATTCGGGCGATCGATGCCAACGGATTACGGCCGATAATTGACCGTCATTTTTCGCTGGAGGAAATCGTCGAGGCTTTTCGCCATCAGGAAACCAACCGGCATTTCGGCAAGATATGCCTCGATATTTGAGCATCATGGGGGCATTTTTTATTGCATAAAAAATGAAAAAAGAAATTGTCATAATCGGCGGCGGCTTTGCAGGGCTGAATCTGGTGAAGCATTTAGCCGATTAGGCGGACTTCCATATCACGCTTGTCGATATGAATAACTTCTTTCCTCCACTTCTATATCAGTTGGCGACTGGTTTTCTGGACGTATCCTCGTGATTTACCAGAGGGATGCATGTGAATAGGTATGAGACTATTAAAAGATAATTTCTCTTTACTTATCGTTTTCCTGAGCTGCACTTTCAAAAAGCTCCTGTAAATGCCTGGGGAAAACATCCTTTGTTTGTTCCACCTGGCCCTCAGAGAAATGACGTGTCAGTACATTGATCACTTCCTTTATGGTTCTCTTTGCTTCCTGGTCGTTGCCAAAATCTCTAGCTGCTGCTTTACCGGAGCCTTTCCGCGCCTCTTCCAGAAATTCCTGCATACTCCTCACCTTCTTTTTCTGCTGAAGATCCCATCCGTCAACAAACACTCCCTTTAGTACTAGAGGTAGTTGTCCCATGAACTGAACCGCCTCTTCGGGTACCATTACATTCCTTAACGCATGCAAAACTGATCTCAATACACTTTCTGCTCTCTCAGTGTCAGGATCTCCCAATGCCTGCGCAATCTGCTTAACGATCTCGTTTCCTTTAGCAGCATACTTTTCAAAAGTCATATTCCCCCCTTTTTGCCCCGCACGATGAACCCAGGTTCAGGAGCATGGCTAGCATAAGTAAAAACCTTATCATTGTGTTCTCTGATAAGATGGCGTTTAAAGTAATGAAGAGTCCATTACTTAAAACTAGGTGATGGAGTTTAAGCTGTCAAAGTAGATTTCTAGGCAGACTTGCCTGTCGGTGTCAGCAGTTCCCTGCTGTTGTTATCTGGATTGGCGCAGTTGACCACCCGGCTCACGCGCCGCCACATGAATTCGTCGGTAGGCAGTGACCTGCTTTGGGCAATGTGCGAGCTTCCTCAACCGTGTATCCGCGTTCATCCAGCGCAAGGCGTCCTCCGGTTCCAACACAGCGGCCTGCGGTTGTGGAAGTCCACCTCCGCCGCCCACTGTCTTCCGTCACAATCACATGGCCCACTTCCACGGTTGCTGCAGCCATAGAACCATAAGCCTTCGCTTCGTATACCTTTGGAATACCGAGTGCGTCTGCTGCTCAGGTTGGAAATAATGCACGAGTTCGTCAGTGAACCGTCGCTTTGTCAGTCAGCGTGCTTTTTCACCCATGCGACATAGTGGTCCATCCAGTTCTGCAGGAATTTCCTGCTGTCTTCATTGCCGATGCCTCCGGCTTCATCGAACAAGCCCTCTTTGACATGAATGAATGCTTCCGGTTGGCCAAGGGTTGGGACGTCCAGGTAAGCAAGGGAGTTGCGCAGATGTTGTTGCGCTATTGCCGTGCCGATGGAACCAATGGAAGCACCGATCACGCCCCCGGGTTTCCCCGCCCAGGCGTTTTGACCGTAAGGACGCGAAGCGTGATCGAGTGCGTTCTTGAGCACGCCAGGCATGGATCGATTGTATTCGGGTGTAACGAACAGAAGGCCCTGCGCCCCCGTGATTTCACCCTTCAGCCGTTTGACAGACTCGGCCTGGTTCCCATCGTCGTCCTGATTATAGAGTGGCAGGTCGCTGATTTGTGCTTGCTTGAAGGAAAACTCCGCCGGGGCCAATTTTATGAGCGCGTTAGCCAGCTTCTGGTTGAATGAATCACGGCGAAGGCTGCCAACTACTACAGCAATTCGATATTTGCTCATGTCAGATTTCCTTATAAAAAGCCCGGGTGAATGTGAACATTTCGAGTACGCACTGTTTTCAGCGATTTCCTTGGAATACAACCAGGCTTGACTACCGGTTAGTGTTGGTCTAATAGTTAAAGGAAGGCGCCTTCTTTCCTTACAACATAGTAGCAAAAAGCTGAGACTTATCGGGTGAAAAATGAAAATGGGCGCGAGTCCAGGGTTGCCGGTAATCGTCCAATTTTTCTAGGAGCCTGAGATGCTAGGCGATGGAAAATCGGTAGTCCTATCGTTTGACGATGGTCCGGCGCCCGTGAGTGCGCTTGAGAGCATCCTGCGGACGCTCCGGGAAAATGAAATCCTGGCGGAGTTTTATGTTCTCGGCGATGAGGTCAGGCGATATCCGGGAGCAGCAAGCATGATCGTCAGTCAGGGGCATGACATACAGAACCATTCCTGGAGCCATCCTAACCTGGCCAGGGAGACAGAGCAGAACGTGCGATGGGAGCTTGAGCAAACCCAGAACATTATCCGTGAAACGACAGGGGTAACGCCGACCAGGATACGCCCGCCCTATGGCGCCGGCGGTTTTCGTGGCCATCTCGATCCGGAGCTTGCCGATGTGGCCAGGGAGCTGTCGCTAACCATCGTGACATGGGACATCGATACCGAGGACTGGAAAGCTCCTCAAGGATTAGGGCCGGGCAAGATAGCATATATCGAGACCCAGTTTATGCAACAACCGCGGAAGGTCTCATTCAATGTGCTCATGCACGTGCAGTCCGCGACGGCGAGAGATCTGCCTGCTTTGATCTCCCAGCTAAGGGAATGGGGATTCGCCATTGCAGAGCCGTGACGGGTCGTGAAAGCGAGGCATGTCGTCGCGTGCGGCTTGGGGCCAATATTAACGTTGTTATTAAACCCGGCGACAGGTCTCGCGCACGAAAACCGGGAATATGATTGCAGGCCGGATACCAAATATGAGTGTACGGCAGACCAGTGCCAAAAGATAACCAGTGATTTTCAGCATGCGGAGTCGTTCGCCTACAATGAGGAAACGGGTGAAATCTCCGCATGCCTGTGGACGAATTGCTATGCGGACAAGGCGACCGTATTCAGAGATCCAACTGCTCGCACCCTTACTGTTATTGGCAGGTTAATCCCAACCGCTCACTCCGGTAATGAGCCGATAATCGTATCTTTGACGATCGAAAACAGTAAGACCGACGATACCCGCAACTTCACGGCTATCTGGGGCTATCGCAGCGAAGGGCTGACGTTCGATATGGGCAAGTGCGTGATCCAAGAATACGATAAAGGAAGCAAACGATAACAAAACTGCGATTGCCTGATTTTGTTCCTCAAATCCCGCCACTCGGTCATACAGGCAACGCGGTCAAGCAACAATCGCAACCCGCTTCGGCGGGTTTTCTAATTTCTGTTTTAAAGAGCCTTCGGAGCCCGAGTAAAAATCATCGTACAGATACTTAAAACCCCATAGAAACATTAACTGAAGCCGGGCAATTCATATGCTACAAATCCGACAAGTTGCGAAGTCTTTTAACGCGTGCGAAACTTCCAGGATTTGCAGTTCAGGTATCCCATGACAAATAAATGGATTATTCATGCAGTATTCATATGGAGAATATATGGAACGATTAATTTCGGGCGCAGTTATCTTGCTCAGCCTGACAGGCTATGCCTTTGCCGATGAAAAACCGGCGGGTGAATACATGCGGGATGGAACGGTAGCCCAGGAAGGAGGGGATTGGGATGAAGCGCGTCGCATTTATGCTCGCGCATTCACCGAGGCCAATCTTGCCCAGGCCGATCCCCGTTTTAAAGCGGTTCTCCACTATGAATATGGCCGCTCCCTCGGCGTGACGTGCTTCTTTGAGGAAGCGGAACGCCAGCTCAATCTCGCGAACGACCTGGACAAGCACACTGGAGGCGTATTCTATCTTTCCCTGACAGAATTGGCGCGCCTAAACCTGGACCAACGAAAGTTCATTGAAGCGGCGTCTTATCTTGAACGTGTTCTGGCTGAATTGGATCCCCTGATCACTGCCAGGAGAGTACCCGTGTTCTATGCTAACGTTCTTGACGATTACGCCATGGCCCTTTCCGGAGTCGGGCGCGAGCAGGATGCTGAAGCAGCAGCGAAGCGGGCCGCGGAGACCAGAGGAGCCATACTGAAGGAGCATTCCATCTCGGATCGAACGCCCTATGGCAAACACTGCGTCAAATCCTGAATTCTTCGATTGCCGTGGCATGTCCAGAAGCCGGATTTCGACCTGATAACTGCAAATTTTCGGCCTGAACCGAATCCACGCGTGCGACCGTCGCCACGCCGCACGGCTGGATCAGCAGGGGAGAATAATCATGACCTTTGGACAGCTTGACAGGAAGTCAATCGCATATTACTTGTTAAACTCATTATCGAAAGCTATCACTCCCCCGCCGTCTTCTTGCCCAGATAGGCGGCCTGCCCAAGACCAAATATGGAAAGCAGCGTGGCATCGACATCCGGCATCGTAACTACTCGGCGGAACTCGATCTGCTCCATGAACTCGACCGCGGATATTGCGTAAATGATGACTGCCGGGATTGTGATATCCTCTGGCCGGCTGAGTGGGAAGTTGAGATCGAAATTGCTAAGGAAGATTACTCAGTGGATGTCGGTCAAGGAGATGTGGATTTTAGCCACTGAGAATTATCCGGTTCCCACATCCACAAATTCGAGAATTACCATACGTTGCTGTCCCGCTTACACCGAAATCCACGGGGTAACTGGGCGCTGGATTATCCATAATAAAAAATGCTTTAAGTCCCCTTATTACGCAGTATGTAGTATCATAACCTCCTTTATGGCACTATATATAGACTTTAATAACAATCGCCTCACTACTTCAACAAGGTCCAGATGACGTCCTCCAAAAAATCTAATGAGCATACATCAGCTCGTGTGGCTTCCAAAGCCAGCAAAATTCTGTCAAATCCCAAGTCAACGTCAGCGCAGAAAAGTGTTGCCGCATCTGCTCTTACGCAAGCTACGGATAGGAAAAAAAAATAGCTTAACTAGCTGCCCTATCGATAGGAATCTCCTCGTCCTCAAAACGAAAAATTCATGGATATTTGGGACGCAAACAAGCTGGTGCTTTTTTTGGTATTTGTGATTCCTGGCTTCGTAAGCCTTAAAGCGTACGAAATTTTGTTCTTATCTCCACCGAAAGGAACAACAGATCGGATTATTGACGCGATTGCATATACCTGCCTGAACTATGCGATCCTATTTCCCCTCATCTACTACATCAATGAAGCAGGGATAAGGGAATCACATCCAATTTTATTTGTGATGTTGTGGTCATGCGTTCTTTTCGTCGCACCTATCATCTGGGTGGCGATCCTCAAATTTTTTAGGACATCAAAGTGTTTACAGCGATGGCTACCACACCCTATAGAGCGATCGTGGGATTATGTTTTTGGTGAGCGAATACCTTATTGGATCATTATCGTGATGAAGGATGGAACGAAAATTGCCGGTAAATATGGCTATAAATCATTTGCCTCATCAGGTTCATGTAAAGAGCAAATCTATATCGAGGAAACTTGGCTTCTGAATGCGGACGGTGGTTTTGAACGACCTAAAGTAGATACAGCAGGCACGTTATTAATCAGTCACGAGATAGAGTCAGTTGAATTTTTTCACTATAAGGAGAGTAGTCAATGAGCGATAAAAAGCAAACAATTAATGATGGCTATCAACCCCATAAAAAAGGTTACCAACCGGTTCCTGGAAGTGTCACAGGCGGACATCAACCCACAACAAATGAGCAGAAACCTTCAATACCTCAGCCACCACCAAAAAAGATTTAATATGGCAATTGAGGCAATGCAGGGATCAACATTTCGTGACAGCACCTCGATAGTGCTCGAACTCATCTTAGGTGGAGACAATATGGCAGCGTCCTTCGTATTAAGTCGCGGAGGAGAGATGCCTTTAGATGACGCCGTTGATGGCTTGATAGCGGTCGAGAAGATCATTGGAGAAGTCATTCGCAACGGGCGGGAACGGATTGCCACCGAAAAAACGGCGAAGAGCGCCAATGAAAAGGCGCGAGATGCCTAACAAAGCCATGAGTGTTACATGTTCCATCCCACCCTGGTTTACTGCGACCCATAGCAGTTGTCAATGCAGGTAATCGTTTGCTTTCGTTGTACGATCAGCTAAGCTGAGTTAGGAAGCAGGTGTTTGAGTTGGGGGCATAAAAATCTCCCCGATAACAAAAAGGGTCGTCAGAAACAAAACCATAGGGAGGATTGCATGAGAGCACGGACAGGCGTTCCAGTCGCCATGCTGCTGTTTCTCTCTGCATGCGTCACCCGTCCCCATTCGCCCATCGTATCTATCGTTGACATTCCATCTGGTTCTGTCAACGCAACCTATCACATTCCTCGGACGCTAGAGCGCTTTGGTGACAAGTTGGAACAGATTGACAAGTCGGTACAGAGGATTGGAGGGGATAATGGCCCTCCCCAACCATTCATAGATCTTCGGCTGCAACTAACGAAAGTTGCTGCTTCCGTTGAGGCGCTCTCAACCGCGGTTCATGCTCTAGAGGATCGTCAGGCTACGACCCAACCGTCTAGTACTGTATGTTGCTGCTGTTCTGTTGAATCAACAAAATATCTAGACTTGTCACCGGTTTGGCAGGAGCTGTTACGTATGCAGGACCGCGTGACGCACCTGCAGGCCCAAAAGCAAGAAGACGACTATGCGTTCTTTAGGCTATTGATTTCTCTGATTCAGTTACTCATTTGGCCATCCGTTGTCATAGTGCTAGCGCTGCTGTTTCACAATCCGATATCACAGTGGATTAGAACCTTAGAGGTGAAATTGAGCACGATCTTGGGAGAATTAAAGGCCAAGCCACAAACGCTGAAGGAGCTTAATGCCCGTGTGGAAGAAGAGGCTGATACGTATCAAGTTACTGAGCAAGATGTGCGCACTGCACACCTACTCGCGCTGGAACGAATTGAACGCGAGTTTGGCGGGAACATGCGGCCTAATGTTCTGATTCATGGCACGCCTTTCGATGCTGTTACGTGGGGTTCATGGCGTGGTCGTGTAATTGCCATCGAAGTAGAGTTTGTTGGCAATGAGCATGCCAAAGTATCTTCGCAGATTCCGCAGTTGGTTTCGGGTGCCAACGCGGTAGCGCAGAAGTACAATCGAAACGTATTTTCGCTTGTGCTCGCATTCGTCACCATTGACATTAATGAGAAGGCTCTCCGCGAGAAGCAAGCAGAGTGGCAGCAAGAAGCAAATGACTCATCAGACATCAGGGTGTTCGTTCGCGTCTATGACTACCAAACTTTGCGCGCTGAAGGTTCAGGCAGCAGCAGCAAATAGCCAGGCGTAATGAGGGCGCTTGCTGCCGTTATGTCTCTACAAGGGCAGGAAGCCGGCTCTGAGCACAGAGAGAATCGCTCAGCTAGGGGCCGTCACAGAATTCGGAAAAAATCTTACGCCAGTAAAGCGTAAAGTAAATGATTACAGTGGCTTACATAGACTCAGTAAATACTATTTTTTGATTAATTTTATAGCCAGTGACAACCAGAAAAAATTATAGTAATCAATCTATTATAAAACGCTAACGTGCTTTAAATTCCGAATTCTGACGTGATCCCTCTTTGAAATCCCACGGTTACTTGTATGGAATCCATTATTGAAAATAGTACTTTGACTAATGATCGTCCCATGCCTTTGGTTGAATGTTCATGTAAAGAAGAAAGAAAGTGCGAGCAACGCGGCGTAGAATTTGAAATTACCGGGAACAAGGATGGGGAAATCTTCCTTTACTTCAATTTCGCGCCATATAGACCACTCCTCCCCTGGGGCGAGGTATCGATCACATTCCGGAAGTGCAGGATTATTTTGGACATTGAGGATGGTGAGATTCCCTTGAAAGACCTAGACTTGAAAAAAAGCTTCAAAATTAAGATACCAAAGGCAATAAAAAAAACAACTGGTACAAAGAATTCCAAGTCAAAGGGCTTCGGCATGGGGCTAGAAGCTGGATTAGTTAGCAAGATGGAGGCTAACAAGAGCACGGATCAAGCTTCAGAAGAAAGTATCTCAAACGATGAATCATATGAGACCGAGGAATATCAAATTCTTGCGGGAGGTACGGTCTCAAGTCGTATTTGGGAGCTTGAAGAAAAAGAAAGCGAACTTGGTCTCCGTGGAGCACCGGATGAAAATTTGCGCTTGGGGGTTTTGAGGAAAAGCGGCGAGAAGTGCACGATCTGGGCAAAAATAGTTGCGGATGAGAAAGATGTATTAATGGAAGGGGTTAGAGTGTTCAAGCCTGGCATAAACAAAAGTAATCGGTTTGTCAGAAGCAAATTAATTCAGAAATACTGTTATAAGGATGCACCAGAACAGAAATATCGTTCCAGGCAAGACTTTCATTTATTGTTTCTTAACTGCAAATGTTTCAAGGTAGAGGATGAACAGCGAGCCTGAACAAGAGGCTTTCATCAAGGCCTTTGAGTATTTGGACAATACAGATTCCGACAATTTGTCGGAGCTTATGCAAGCGGTTGGTCTTGATCCTAAGCAAGACCTTGCATTCACAGATGCTTCCGGAGCAAACCTGGGTTTCCAGGATTTCTCAGGTGCGAATCTGGAGGAGTGTGTGTTAGTCTCGGCAAATCTGAAAGAGGCTGGTTTTTCGAGGTCTAATCTCCGAGGCGCCAATTTATCGAAGGTCTCATCGATGGGAGCTGATCTCTCAGCAGCGAACCTAACAAAGACAAACCTGTCAGGGGCTGACCTAACAGAGACAAACCTATCAAGGGCTGACCTAACAGGGGCAATCCTATGGTGGACACACCTGTCAGGGGCAATTATGTCAGGGGCTGACCTAACAGGGGCTTACCTAACAGGGGTTGACCTAACAGCGGCTGACCTAACAGGGGCTGTCCTAACAAAGACAAACCTACTAGGGGCAAAGCTATCAGGGGCAAAGCTATCTGATGCTGATCTATCTGATGCTGATCTATCAAGGGCTGACCTAACTGGGACTGACCTGTCAGGAGCTGACCTGTCAAGGGCAAACCTATCATGGGCAAAGCTAACAAGGGCTGACCTAACAAAGACCAACCTAACATGCGCTAACCTATCAGGGGCTGACTTAACAGGGGCTGACCTAACAGGGACTTATCTAACAGGGACTAATCTCTCAGGAGCTGACCTGTCAAGGGCAAACCTGTCAGGGGCTGACCTAACAGGGACTAATCTTTCAGGAGTTGGCCTGTCAAGGGCAAACTTGTCAGGGGCTGACCTAACAGGGACTGAGCTAACAGGGGTTGACCTAACAGGGGCTGACCTAACAGGGGCAAACTTAATAGGGGTTGACCTAACAGGGGCTGACCTAACAGGGGCAAGCTTGTCAAAGATAGATTCTAAGCTTATAAAACAATAGCTGATACGTTAATCGTAAGTTATATCCGCTTGAGTAGGCTTTGTTTTATTGTTTGCCTGAAATTCCGACCAAACTTTAATATGCGACCTTAAACGTCGGACTATCCTCCGGCCGGGTCTTGCGGTGATCGTAGATTCGGGTGGTGGCAATATTCGCATGCCCCAGCCACTCCTGCACCTTGGCGATATCTGCGCCGTTATCCAGTGCATTAGTCGCGGCCGTGGCCCGCATCACATGCGGCCCCATGTTCCTGCCCGATATACCCAGCTTCTTTAAATATTTCAGCACCACTTGCTCGTAAACATTGCCGGGGGTCATCGCAGTATAGGTATGACCATGCACATTGTTTTTAACGGGACGAAAGAGCGGTGCATCCAGATCCTGTCCGTGGCCAGCGGCTTCCAGATATTCTTCTATTAAGGTTAACGTACCAGGATGGGTGGGCACGAAGCGCATCTTGCCGCCTTTGCCCTGTACCTGCAGATGAGCCACTCCCCGGCGTGACTGGCAGTAGTCTCTCACCTTCAGCTTGGTAAGTTCTTCCCGGCGCAAGCCATGATAGAGCAGGGCCGAGAGAATGGCGCGGTCGCGTTTGCCTTTGAGCGTACTCGCGTCCGGCGTGCTCAACAAGGCACGCGCCTGGGCATCACCCAATGCCGGGGTTTTTCCCTGTTGCGATTCCACTACCGGGCGCTTCACGCCTTTGACCGGATTGTGGGTCACTGCATTGGATTCACATAAATGTTCGAACAAGGAAGCCAGCGCGGCCAGCTTCCTGCGGATGGTGCTGCCGCCGAGCTGGCGCACTTCCAGCGTTTTGCGCCAGGCCAAAACGTGGGATCGGGTGACGGTGCGAAAATCCTCCGGCTGATGGATGCCGACAAACTGCATGAAGTCGCGCAAGTCGTTTTCGTAAGCGCGCCGCGTTTGCGGATTATCAATATTGGCGAACCATTCGATGGCGGACGGCACTTCGCTCAATTGGCGGTATTGGGCGGAAGTCAGCATCGGGACTTCCGCGGCGGTTGCCAGTTCGGAAATACCCGGGTTTTGCGGTTTTGGGATGAGCGAATTCATGAGCTTAGTTTACAGTATGTTATCAACTGTAACGGGGAAGAGAAAAGGCAAAGATCCTTATCACCGTCTATATTTAGGTTGGAAGTCTTAGCTCTCCTTCCCGAACATCGTTGCGCAGTTGTTCTAGCATGGTGGGCCACTGCCCGGGCGATGGCCGGCAGAAGATAGAATAAATGACGAGAGAATCGTATGGATCAGAACAAATATAAAAAAAGGTACATATCCTACTGGCATGTCTATCTGATGATTGTGGCCGACTGGCTGGTATTTGTAGTGCCAGTGAGCCTCATAGGTATTCTTTGGATGGAATCCGTCGTCGGTCCTGGAAATGTCAAATACCGCGATTTCCGAATTCTTGCACACTGGATTGACCCGGTGTTGTTTCAATATAACCTGATCATGTCGCTGCTCGCGATGCTTGTCATACCAACGCTCGCTCTGAGCTATACACTTACCATGGCGAACCGAAAGGAACGACGGTTGCAGAACGAGGTTCCAGTCGAGCGTCGCGCCGAACTGGTCGGACGGATGAGACACCGCACTTCCTTCAGCGCCTATCGAGGTGGTGTCTGGATGGCCACGACTGTCGTGCTGCTCGGCATGACGAGCCTGCTACTATTTAATCCTTCGTGTGGATTAATAGGATCTCTTGGCGCCAACTCGTTGCTTATGGGGCCTTTTGCAGAATTATACGAGCAAAATCAGCATGCATTTAATTCCCATTTGCTTCGTACCACGTCTGCTTTTCAGTTCGGTTTCCTCGGTGCCTACGTTTATTTCATCGGCTCCGTTGTTCGTGCATATTTCACGTACGATCTGACTTCTCACACTTTTGTCGAAGGGGCAATGCGCATGATTGCCGCAAGCCTACTTGCTCTGGTGCTCTCCTTCGCTTTCATCTTTTTTCTCTCTATCGATGAAGCAGCTCCTGCCTCGACTGTTGGGCATGGCGCTGAGTGTCCCAAGCCCTGGTCGACTACCGAATCTTTGCTGCCAACTGCAGCTTCAACTACTGATAAGCGTCCGGAGGGCAATTCTGATGATGGAGGCACTGCAATTCCGGTCTCTGTGAGTCTGATTCCCATTGTGGCTTATTTCTTTGGTTTTTATCCGAAACGGGCCTCGCTCGCGGTTGAGCGCATCGCATTACGGATATTTAGAAATATCATTTCAGGTGATAGCTATCGCGCTCTACCGCTCTCCATGCTGGCGGGAATGAGCTATGCCCATGAACTGAGACTGGAACGAGAGGGCTATGACAATATTGAAAACCTGAGTAATGCCGATGCTGTCGATCTGGCGATTCGCACCTGTTTCAGCTATGGTCAGTCGAAGCGATGGATAGACCAAGCATGGCTTGCGACTCACCTGCGGGAAGATTATCCGGCATTCGTTTTTCGCACCGCGATAACGAGCAGCGATGAATTGCAGCGCTTTTTAATCACCTGCGATTCCGCTCAAGTCGATGGAGTGGAACAGTTGGTAAACGGGTTATCGACGGATCCCGCGGTAATCTCGTCGTGGAAGGTAAGACTCACCACTCTGAAGATATTGCTCAATGCAGACTCTGCTCCGCTGGAGAATTCCGGCAATCCAGACACAAATAAGCATGGATCGGACTAACATATGGTTCTTCCACTTCCCTATGGAAAATCCTGTAATTAAATCAAAGACATATCAGCAAACTCGTTTCCAATTTGCCAAGTAGCCTCCATATATTTACTTATTAGCTTGGTACTTCATTGCAAGAAAATACCGCACGTACATTGCTCAGAAGGCGCTAGACCAAGGGCGTTCATTCTTAGCAACCATGCAGCTAGCCGTTTGGCTATTGGTTGAAGCGCGGATGAAATACAACTTATAGTTTCGTGGTCGAAAATAACTGGCGAGTCAAGCGATCGCAAATGGATGAAACTATAATGAGTGTCCGTTGAAAGGGATAATTTGCGATGGGAAAAACGGAGGTCATCAGTCTTCTGTGATCAATCAGGATCGGTTCGGTTGACCTAAATAAACAGCTTAAAGAAAAAGCAGCAGCGACGAGCTCAGTTTTTCGGCAACTGCTGTTATAAACTATCAGTGGCACAACAAGCAACACGGTGTTATTCATAGCTACCGTCGGGAGCTGAAGGGGGTGTGCTTGCCAACAGGTCAGAATTGATGATTAAGTTGAATTGAAACAATATCTACCGAGCTGCTGAAGGAGCCGCGGACGACGCCTGGAGGCAAGCGAGGATTATTTGTTGGCCTATCGATCTCGGCCTTTTCACTAAATATATGAATATACCCGACATCGACGGACATACGTTTACCGATCCTCTGGTTAAATCCTACGGCCAACAGCGTCCTATCCGAATCAGGAAGTCTGACCGTGCGATCCATCGCATTGCGAATGGGAGACTGATCATAAGCCACGCCCATTTTTAGTCGCAGGGAATCATTGTATTGATACTGCGTTCCGAAGCCTAAGCGGTAACTATCCCTGAAACCCAGCCTCTCGCTTGGCAGGCTAACTCTATCAGTTAGATCTGTAACCACTAATGCAGGAATACTGCTCCAGCCCGTCCAAGTAAAATCAGCCAGAAGCTGTAACCGATCGTTGAACATATGAGATATCGCGACTGATACCGTATCGGGCAATCTAATAGAAGTTGATGTAGGAATATTGATGCCACCGCCTTTGAAATGTCCATCAGCCGTAAGGTTTACCGCCGATCGGTAGGTGAGACCTAAGCGCGTGGCAGGATTAAGTTGCAGCGTTGCCCCGAGATTATAACCAAAGCCGATGTCCCTGCCAGTTTGCTTTGTTCCGACATCCATAGAACTATCAGCTAGCCGCGCCATGCTACGCAAGTCTGCATCAAGTCTTACAATATTAAAACCTGCGCCAAGAGAAATGATATTGTTTATGCGCCAAGCGATACTGGGATTGGCATTAACAACAATTATTTCTGATGAGGTCCCCTGATAACGTCCAACAAAAGATTTGCTCCAGTCAGTGATGCTGCCAAATGTTGGCGACAGTCCTAGTCCAACGCGTAGTGCAGGCGTGATCGACATGCTCCAGTAGCCTGTTGGAATAAATGCTATGCCACCGGCCTGTCCTCCATTATCTCCGAGAGGGCTACCGGGAAGAATGCTGCTACCAGTATCCTTAAACCTTAGGGAGCTCACCGGTATGCTCAAGACTCCGGAGACGTGATGCCCAAGTGCGAGATTTGTCATCCCTGCTGGATTAAAGAAGATCGTTGAAGCATCTTGCGCGACTGCCGCTGTTCCTGCAAACGCGTAACCTGCTCCGGCCCCATTCTGATCTTGCAATGCGAATCCCGCAGCATCAGCGTAGTTGACGACAAATATCTTGCTGAGCACTAGAAGCAAGATGATTAATACGGGGTGATACATAGTTGCTCTTACTTGAATGATAAGGATGCCTCTTAAAAATGAGTGATCATTCATCCAGCGTTTCCCTCATTTTCCCGTTAACGCCGGTTGGCGCGGGCTTCCTGCTCGAAAATTGAGGGCAGAATAAGAAGAGTAAGGGTAGCAAGAGACTTCTATTATTCATATTAATCGGCTCCTGAAGAAAACAGGAATATCCGGGTTCTCTATGCCGCAGGTTACAGGTGTCAGAAACTCGTCGCCAGATACTCGAGCAAGAGCACAATGCCATATGCTCCGGATGGCAGAGCTATCGCGGCGCCGAATACCGGATGCTGGGTAAAGGGAAGGAAGGCGCCCCTATGATTGTTTTTGATTGCGGCAATTGTCCACTCGATCTGCCGCTTCTCTTTTCGCTCATCCGGGGTTTGATCAGACAATCCGATGAGCTTCATTTCAAGGCGCTCAATGGCCCGTCGTTTGGCTGTCTCGGCGGACCGTCGTAATAACATGCTATTGAAGAAAATTAGTGTCGCACTGAGGGTGAAGATAATGATGAGTGCGGCCGAAAAATCCCAATTGTCGAGGTAGGCGTGGCGCGCAAAGGCCAGCAGCAGCATGATAATGAAGGGAAAGTAAATAAATTTACCGAGGAGGGCCGTGCGTTCGGCAATCAATTCGATGCCCAGCCATTCATCCAGATTCTTCTCGCTCACGCCTCGCTCTTTGGCTATTGTCCGCCGAGTGTCATCCGACCATCGGACTTTCCCCATGCCAATACAGTCGACCCACTTAAGGCAAATTCTGGTGGCATCGATCACATAGAATATCAGGACCAGCGTCGCGATCGAACTCAACACAGTACTCGCATAATTGATTTTGGCGCAGGCTTCGCCCCGGCAAGGAACATAGGGAAAGCCGAACAGTTCCAGCAACAACCATGCGATAGCGAAAGCAACGATAACCTGTGGCACAATCCGCGCGGCAACCATTTTGATTTCGCTGTGTATTGCGCTTCCCCACCACAGAAGAGCAGCGTCAATCTGCCCGCCGGCTTGCGGACGCCATTTATGCAGCCCTACACAGCAGTCAAGGAACTTGGCGGAAAATAATAGAGGAATGGGATCGAGTTGATCCGCGAGCTTATCTCGTTCTTCGAATCCGAAGTCACAGGCCAAAGCTTTCTCGTTATCTTTCAACTTTTGCCAGGAATACCGAAGAAATACAAGAGTCATGGCAAGAGCGAACAGACGAATTGCCACCGTTGGCCAGGCACTGATTCCTTCGGTCAGCACAAATGGCTCATTCTCCGCCACATTCGGTATCGTCCATCTTACCCACCCCACCAGGCTGTAACAGATTGCTCCAATGGCAATGGCCAGTCCGAACAGTTTCCAGGCCAGCCTGGTAAAGACATTTGCCGCGACGCTACTGATCAGCATAGCGGCCAGAATGAGGGAGATGACCGTGATGAACCCCAACGCCATCTGTTTCAGGTTCTGCCAAGGGTCGAAATCCAGATCTGGCCGCGGCGGATGGATGCTTAAATAATCTCCAAATCCGGAGTCCGGGCCGATACTGATATCAAAAGCGCCATGTTTGCCGACTTCATACAATCGCGGTGCGGCGTTCCTGGAAAATTTTTTATTCGCATCGTCACCCATCCTCAATTGGAAATAATCCGGGCGGTGAGGCGATCTGAAGTGGTCCAGAGCCCACAAAGCGGAATAAAACAACGAGGTCTGGTAACTATCCCGGAATGGAGGAATCGGGGTTTGAAGATCCTCCTGAAGTTCCAGCCCGAAGTGCGACGCAACGATGAGATTGCGCGTCCATTGCCATTGCGACGGATGGGTCAGTTTGGCATTCAGGTCGGTGGTAAAGAAGATGGCTCGCGGAAATGTCGGACGCAATGCCTGTAGTATCAGTAACTTGTCATATACATCGCCGCCCAGCACGCCGATTGCCTTGAATTCTTCACCGCGCTGCTCTTGCTCTTGCTTCAGGGATACCGCAAGCCTGCGAACGTAATCGAGTTGGCTACGGCCTTCAGGTCTCTCAGCCGACCCTTGATCGGCATGCTGGTTCTGGCGCTCCAGCATGTTTGTTGGTTGAGTCGCCCCTGATTCCTTATCATTTGTCTTGGCTGGCAGTTCCCCATCCAATCCCATAAGGTACGAGTATCGGGAAACCCAGTCGGGCCATTCGTCTTCGCGTAGTTTGTTGATTTCGGCTTCAAATTGCAGGCTCTTGCTGAGCCCGTTGTTCTGGGCGACGGCGGCAAAGATACGCGGCAAAGCGCGTCCATAAAGGGTGTCCCATTCCGAAATCAATGCGATTCTATGTTTACAGGTATTGGCTGGACAGTCCTGTAAATCCACCTTGCGACGTTTTAATTCCTCAAAAAGCTGCTCTGCCAGCACGGCATCCGTCTTGATCGTCCTGGACAAGTCGATACCTGCGCAGTCGAATATTTCTTTGACCGTCCTGCCTGATTCCTTGATATTGTGAATCTGATCCGAATCAGGCGGATTGAGCGAATAATCCAGTAAAAAGGTATCGTCTGCCGTTGCCCAGGGGGAATAGAATTTGGCATCATTTAATGGTCTGAAGGGAGGAATACAGCCCCCGGTTTGGACGGCCTGCAGTTCCTTAACCATGGCGCTCAGCCCGGTGGAGAATCTGGGTCCCAGTACGCGATACGTTGGTTTTATTTCATGCGGAGTTTTGCTGAACGCTCTATCAAGCTCTTCCAGAAGTACATTCAGGGACCCGAGCGGCTTTTCGCTGAAATCCTCGTCTTTGAGCCATAAAACGAGAACGTGTTTGCCGTACGGCTCATCCCGGATTTTTGCCTTCGGGTGAAACAGCTCGGCGGGGATTAGTATGCTGGATTCATCTGTCTGCGCAAGTCGTGCTGTCGTCTTTTTCTCTTCCTCCCGATCCCATTTGAAAACGCGGATATGGTCCCCCGATTCCGGTACGTAACCCGCTGCGCCCAAAGCCGATATCAGGGCGTAACGGTCATTGAGCCTTGACTCGGCGCCGCTGGAATACGGACTCCCGTCCACAAATACCGGCAAGATACGAAGTCCCGGCGAGGCGCTTACTGATTTCTTGAGGCCGGTAATGAAATCATTGGTGCTTAAATCATCAATAGTGGCGGGGTTGACTGTTTTACCTGACTCCCTGAACCGTTTTTGCTCATTGATCCGATGTGTCGCGACAGCCTCGAACGGGTCTTGCCAAAGGCGCGCCTGTACTCGTTCCTTGTCCAGAGATAAATAGCTTGCCTTTTCCTTGTCGACTGGCCGGGAGGTTTTAAGCGCGAAGTCCTGATAGACGAGTAAGCCTCCTATCATCGTCACTAAGATAGCGAGCCCCGCTAGCGGGAGTCTGGGTTTCTCGTCTTGTTGTTCCGCCATATGGTTAGCCTTTTGTTCCGGCGGGCCACACGCTTGACCGGTTTCGGGCCGTGCGGAATGGTAAAGCTGCATTTATGTATAGCATAAATATCTGTAGAAGCTAACGCGGGTATCACTATTGGAAAGTCGACTTCGTAATGACTCAACTGGTTGGGGCGGTGGTCAGGAAAATGGTTCGGCCATCCTGAGGGTGTACTTCAGTCCAATAGGCAACAAGCCCAGAAGGGGTAAGATGCTGCTGGGGCATAGCTAACGAGAGAAATAGCTAACCCGGTTGCAACAAACGCCACCGCCCGGCTCAGCGATCCTGCGCCGGGCTTTTTTTTCTCGATCCACTGCCGTTATAGTCATAATGTTATTCAGGAATAGCGACATGCGCGTGAAAATCATTATCGTGGCATTGGTAATCGGGATGGTATGGAGCAACGAACGAGCGTCGAGCAAGCCGGATAGCGTCGCCTCAGTTCCGACCACCCTCGCATCCGGGCAAGGGGAAAAGAAGTAGATTGGATTGGCGCAGCGTGATTCCGCAGCAACCTCGGCTATCTCGGCTAGAATGCCGAGTCCTTTATTTCCCGCAGGCAGTTATTACGATGGACTTGTTGAAACGGGGCCGCTAATGGAACGGGATTGTGAAATGTTGGCGGGTGATCCCATTAACTGCTGTAATGAATCTTTATATGCAAAAGAAGGGCATGGCGAGGTTCATATGATTTATGATATGGACCAGTAACGAACTGTCGCATATACATTAAGATCAGCTTTATTGTCGTCGTTATTATTATGAAAATTAAACTGAATAGCGTACTTGTTGACGATCAGGACAAGGCCCTGAAGTTTTATACGGAAGTTTTGGGATTTATTAAAAAAAACGATATGCCCGCGGGGGAAGCAAGGTGGTTGACCGTTGTATCGCCCGATGCGCCGGACGATGTCGAGTTGCTTCTTGAACCGATCGGTTTCCCCGCTGCCAGGACATACCAGAAAGCGCTCTTTGAGGCAGGCATCCCGCTAACGGCATTTGCCGTTGAGGATATTCAAAAAGAGTATGAAAGAATGACAGGGCTGGGCGTGGTGTTCGGTATGAAGCCGACAAAAGCGGGACCGGCAACCCTCGCTGTATTTGACGATACCTGCGGTAATCTTATACAGCTCTATCAGGTTTGAAATGGCGCCAGCGATAGCGACAACTCATGGTCCATGCCGTCACTCCGGCAAAAACCCGTACTCCACCGGGAACTTGACATAAAACAGGTCTACTCCTTCCGTCTGCAATAAGTCCAGAAACAGTGCAGCCTCGTCCTCGCTCAGGACAAAACTGACTTCCACCGGCAGGTCCGCCGCAAGCTCAAGGAAAGTCTCTTCGTGCAATATCCCATGACGCCCGAAACCGGCTATCGCTCGCATTGCCGTGCCGCCGTTAAACCCATATCTTTTTGCGCGTTCCAGCAGCCACTCGAACAAAAGAATGCCATGGTGCTCGCGGTATTCGCCCACGTAGAATTTGAGAAAGATACCCTGCATGTCGTCCTCCCCTTCCTCTTGCCTCCATTCACTTTCGGGGTTGAATTCAGCCAAAAATAAGTGTCAATGCTGCGCCAACCATTTGATGGTCATTATTCCGAGCACTGTCATCACCAGCGAACCAGCGAGATGCGAGAAAATGACAATGCAAGCCCAGCCATATTGCGCTCTCAACAGCAGGGTGACCGTTTCAGCGGAAAAAGTGGAGAAGGTGGTCAACCCGCCGAGAAAGCCGGTGATCGCAAATAGTCGTGCTTCAGGTGGAAGCACCGTGTTGTGATGAAAATACTCGACCGCGACGCCGACGAGATAACCACCGGTCAGGTTTGCCGCCAGCGTGCCAAGGGGGAAGGTGGGAAATATCGGGTTAATGATCATGCCGAACCACCAGCGCAGCCATGCGCCAAGCGCTGCACCCGCGCCCACCGCCGCTATCGCGTAGACGCCCATCTTTTCGTCGGTACACGCAAATCAGCTATTTTCCATTTTCTGGCTATATATTCCCTCGCGAGCCAAACCGTTTAACTGGCAGCGTTTAAAGAACGCTCGCTGTGCTTCGGCCACATTGCTTTCCCGTCCCTTCCAGGCAGCCAGAACCGGTGCCTGCAGCGCTCGACCGTATGAAAAACTGAGTTGCCACGGATGATGCACGTCCATCCCGTTCATGGCGTTCAGATTATCGGTCGCGTCTTCCGCGCTTTGACCGCCAGAGAGGAATACAATACCCGGGATTGCCGCCGGTACATAGCGGCGCAGACAGCGGACAGAGGCTTCGGCAATTTGCTTCGCACTGGCCTGATGCGGGCACTTCATTCCGGGAATCACCATATTCGGTTTGAGTAACGTTCCCTCAAGCAGTACGCCATGAGCGTTAAGCTCCGTGAATAAAGCCTCAAGCATTTGCGAGGTGACCTTTTCGCACCGGTCAATATCGTGCGCCCCATCCATGAGCACTTCAGGCTCTACGATCGGCACAATGTCAGCTTCCTGGCAAAGGGCGGCATAACGTGCCAATGCATGGGCGTTTGCGCGAATAGCGCAGGCAGACGGCACATCATGTTCATCAATTTCGATCACGGCCCGCCACTTTGCGAATTTCGCACCTAACTGCTTATATTCAGCAAGCCGGTCGCGCAGCCCATCAAGGCCTTCAGTGACCTTGTTACCGGGATATAGCGCCAGCGCCTTTGCGCCTTTATCCACCTTGATGCCGGGTATGATACCCCGGCCCGTCAGCAGCTCGGCAAAAGGCGTGCCGTCGCGTGAACTCTGCCGCAATGTTTCATCAAAAAGAATGACGCCGCTGATATAGCGTTCTATACCATCGGTGGTGAAAAGTATTTCACGGTACCGCCGGCGATTTTCTTCGGTCGACTCAATCTCGATGGAATCAAAACGCTTCTTGATCGTTGGGTTGCTTTCATCCGCCGCCAGAATACCTTTCTGCTTCGCAACAATGGCTTCGGCTACTGACTTGAGTTCATCAATATTCATGGATTTGTATCTCCTCTAAAGATGAAAATTTATGCCCTAAAGCCAGAAAAAAGACCAAAAAATCAGCCTGAAGCCAGGTAGACGGACTTTCTATTCTAACGCCAGTTATTGAGTTTGGGGTGCATCGAAGAAGCCCATCTGCCACAAGACGATCAAAGCAACGACGGCTCCCGCAATCAATACAAAGAAAGGCCACACCGTTTTTTTATCCGCGTACGGATCCGCAAGCGACCGGCGCGCGCCTGCCGGCAAATAAGCAAGCTTGGTCAATGATGTGCCGAACGTAATATTGATGCGCGCTCGCGCATTAATCGCCCAGCCATTCGCATCCAGTACCGGCCCGAGGTTGCGTTTCTTCAACTTGAACCAGGCGACCACCATGGCCGGTCCGGAAATCAATAATATCAGTCCGATTATCGCCAGAGGTATTTGCCAGAACTGTAATCCCAGAATGCCGCTGACAAGGGAAGCAAGAATGCCGCCGATGGCACCGAGCGCCAGCCCTATCGCCGCAAAAATCCCGGCAAATTTGCCCACATCGAAAGGCGCCTTCGGGGGTGGGGGAGGGGTTCCAGCCGCTACAGGCGTTGCGGTTTCCACCGCTGCCTTGATCAGTTTATCATGTGCGGCGGCGGCCTTCGATGCGGCCAGTTTCTCCAACTGCTCGTTGATGAATTTGATCAGTTTTTTATACGGTGACCAGAATGCCTGGCGGATGCTGATCGGGTGGTCCAGTATTCGCACAATGGTGGCGTCCCAGTCCTGGCCTCTTCGATCGTAGAAAATGCCATTCCGGCCGACCATGAGAAAATCCGAGTCACCGGCGGTAAAGGCAGCAGCGATACTCATCTTTTCGGCGCCTCCCTTCCGCACGCAATCGCAATACGCAAGATAAAGCCCGCTCATATTGGCAAACTCCGCATGTTTGCCTATATCGTCCACCCTTACGCACAGGTCGCAGCTGCGTCCATCCAGGTACAACGTGCCCAACTGGAAAAGGGCTTTATCTCTTCCCGTGTAAAAGCTGCGAAAGGATACGAAATTATTTACCAGTTTGAATAAGTCACGGTTGTACCGCAGCAGTTTTTCCACCGAATGGATGACCTTTACCACGCTTGCGACCGCTTTATCCTGACGGATCAGATTATCGATCGCTTCCTTATGCTGGCTGCCTGCGATCTCACGCAAGCGCGTTACGCCCAGTTGCTCGGCGCAGCAGGCTGGTTTAGCGGTTTGCCATGCTTCAAAGGCGGCAAATTTAGAACAAAGTTCTGCCCACTCCGACGCAAGCAGATTCTGTTTTTCGCCGAATAGCGGCACAATGGCTTGCTCACGCAACGCACCTATCTCTTTTTGCCAGGCGGGATTGATGCCGGAAATCAATGGCAGGGGCTTGTCCGGCTCTACTGTCGCCAGCGGAAAGCTTGCTATATCGGTGTTTTGAGCTGATAACATTTGTGCGGCAATGCCCTTGTAGTCCTCGGCGGAACGGCTTAATGGCACGGCTGCGCGCGCATCATATGCGGCCATATGGCAGCGGGTGAAGTAGTCGCTGACTTTTTCCTTGACGGCATGGAACGCGTCTGCGGCTGCTTGCGTTTTTTCTGCAAGAAACCGGATATTCGCATCGCTATCACCCTTCGCCTGCCATTCCGCATAAGCGGCCACTTCCGCGAAAAACGCGTCGCTGATTTCCTGGTTGACTCCTGCTTTTCCGCTTACATCCGGCACAGACCCGCGACACTTGATGATGTCTTCAGTGGTTGTGCGCAATGCCGCGTCTGCAATCTGGCTGGCAGGAATGACGCCGTCACCATTGAATTCCAGACCTGAAACAAATTTCCCGATGTCGGCCATATCCGCCAGGGAAATTTCCCCCGCATCCGCTTTGCCCAGGGTTTTGAGAATATACTGTGCTGAAGCAAGCACCTGCTGCCCCTCTTCGCCGCTATCGTCTATATCTGCCAATGTCACGCGATCCGAACCTTCGATCAGCAGATCGGGATTCCTCAGCAAATTGCCGGCCCAGGCGATAGCTGCGAGCACTTCATTCGCATGTACGCGAGCATCGTCGTCATGGTCGATCAAGTCGAGCGTTTTGGTGTCGAATTCTATGCCGCGCGTCGGGCAACTCAGTGCCACCCACAACTTTTGGTCCAGGTCTTTTAATGCCAGCAAGTCTGCGCCGTTGTCGATCTGCACCTGATCGAAACCCCCCGCGCGGAAAAACTTCCATGTATGTGAGGTAGCCATCCTGTCTCCTTGGTATTATTAAAATCGTAAGGCTCTAGGGAGTTATAGACGCAACAACTGAGCAATGCAAACAACGAAGGGTATTTGGCAAGACTAAGCAAGTGAAACAGGAAAATTATTGTATGCCAGGTCCGGCAACGCCATCAAAGCCGAGTTTTATCAATGCCTTCCGCTCCGCTTCAGTTTGTACGCCCAGTGCAATCACGATAATGCCAATGTTATGAGCCAGCTTGCATAAGTCTTTCAGGAACCGCTGGTTATTTTTGTTTTGATGGATGCCGTGAACAAAGGCAGCGTCTACTTTAAGATAATCGAGGCCGAAACCGGTGAGTTGCTGGAGTTTATCGGCTTGCGGGCCAAAGTGCTCGATGCCGGTTCGGCAGCCAAGTGCCTTCAGGGTGTCGCAAAAATCACGAAGGGCTTCGAACTTGCGAAAAGCCCCATACTCGGGTACTTCAACCCAGAGCCGCGGACAAAAATCGGGATATTGGCCCAGCAATTCTACAAGTTTATTACGAAAATCCCAATCCGCCAGAGTTTCAACGGACAGATTCACCGCCAGTTCACCGGGGGACGATTTCAAGGATTCGAGCGCGTGGCGGATGACAGCCAGATCAAGGGGTCCGGTGAGATTGAGGCGGACCGCGATATTGACGAAATCGCTTGCGTCCAGCCAGCCTCCATCGTGCTGGGCTTGCATGCGGACGAAGGCCTCCTGATGCAACGGCTCCCCGGTGCGTCCTGCCACGGGGTAGAGAGCCAGCTTGAAGCGGTCTTCGGCGAATGCATCGCTGAAGATCTGGCGCCAATCGCCGATATTGATGGTTGGGGCAGGGGAGTGATCAGGTCGCGCTGCAATGGCGTGCCAGGCATTGATGCCTGCGCGTTCGGCGGTGCTCAGCGCGGCGTCAGCTTTCGCGAAAAGTTCACCCAACTGGTCCCCCCGCTGGTAGCGAACGACGCCAATGTGACATAAATCCGTAATCTGCCCTCCGATTTGCGATGACAGGGCAGCGAGCTCTTTCGTCAGCTCATTTGCGATTTGGCGCGCATCCTCGATATCGGGGACAAGAAGCGCGAAATCGGATCCATTCAAGCGGGCGGCGAGAGGAGCGGACGTTTCGCCACGCGCAGCCTCGGCGCCGACGTGGCCCATGAGAGTCCCTACCTGACGGAGCAGGTTGTTTGTTTCGATGCGGCCAAGCTTCTGGTTTATCTCTTGCAGGTTATTGAGCCGCAGCAGAAAAAGAATACCGCTTTGTGGTGGTTTGCGTGCCACGATATCTTCTGGAGCAGCTTCGGTGCCCTCATGCAGTGCGGCATCTTTGTCGCCCCCGCTGGAAGTGACAGCTTCGCCGATCTCGCCTGAGACGGCAGCTTCTCCGTTTTCGCCAGGCGCGGCGCCTTCGCCTGGGCTTGAGATGGCGACTTCACTCTCTTTATCCTCTGTGTCCGTTGGGGCGGTGTCCCCATCCTCGATCCGGGCGGCAACTTCCTCATCTCCGCCCGAGGCGGCAATTTCAGCGTCTTTGTTCGAAGGAGCTTCTTCTCCACCTCCGGCCGAAGCGCTCTCGCTAACGGCCATGCCAGGAACGGTATCTCCGTCCCGGAGGATTTCGGCAAGGCGGTTCATGAAATACTCGCGATTGGCCAGGCCGGTGACTGGATCGTAATTCAGCCGCTTTTGCAGCGCCTCGAGCCGCGAGGTTTCCTCGATAGCCCTGTTATGCAAGCGTCTTATCATGTCATTTGCGGCGCGTGCGATGCTGCGCAATTCCGGTATGCGAGGTTCGGAAATAGTCAGAAAACGCCGTTCCGTGATAGCTTCGGCCTGTCCGACCATCGCGGCCAGCGGCTTCTTGATACGGTACAGTATCAGCACACCGATGAGTCCGCAGAAGAGGCCCGCGGCCAGAAACCAGATCAGCAGGCTTGCTGTTTGATCCCAAAGCGCCTGATGGGCGAGTTGAGCGCGGCTTGCCACCTTGATAACGCCAAAATGCATCCAGCTATCCGAGATTTGAGCGCGGCCTGCCTCGGCGCTGATAGGGAAGAGATCGATAAACCATTCGGGAACAGTAGTGTCTGTCCGATCCTGCACCCGCTCAGCGATCACTCTGCCATCGGGCGAAGTGATCGAGATCGTCTCATATTGGCCGGTATCGAAAACCGCGGCGATCTGCAGACCGATCGTAATGGGATCTTTGCTCAGTTGCGAGATGGAATGGGCGAGGGAATTGGCGCTATCGATATTTTTTCGATGAAGCTGCTGCTCAAGATAGCTTTGGGTGCTGATCAGACTGATGGCAAGGCTGCCTGTGAAACTTATCAGAGTAACGAGTATGACGGTCAGCCAGAGTTGTCGGGAAAGGGACATTGAATGCCTTATTGTTTTAGGAAAACTCTGGATGACCCTGAATAAGTTCCCGATTTTGCCATCGTACGCGCAAGGGCGCCGTTATTTAGAAATTTCATTGGGTCATGAGATTATCACGGACTGGACGATCGTTTCAATTTTGGGGGAAATCAAGGCAGTGAAGGATGCGACAGGCGCAACAAGGAGCAAAGCAAACGCAGGTTGAGATGAGGCGCCTGCCAGCATGTATTCGTATGTACCGCATGTATCGAATGTACCGCATGTATCAATGGCATTGAAAATAAACTTGGGATTCCTTTGTTATCGCGATCTACTATTATTCTTGTGATGCTCCTTGCGAGCATCCCGATTGCGCCCGGCCCAGAAAGGATTTATCGGAGGTTGCTGAATGCATACGGCTTTTATTTCTCATCCTGACTGCCTGCTGCATGACATGGGCTCATTTCATCCCGAAAGCCCGGCGCGGCTCAAGGCAATCGAGGATGCACTGGCTGCTTCCGGCTTGATGGATAAACTGGAACGCCATGCTGCGCCCATGGCTACGCCTGCGCAGGTGAAGCGCGTGCATACCTCGGAACATATTGCCCTACTGGATGCCATCGCGTCCCGGGCGCTTTCAACGGGTCTCGCATATCTCGATCCGGACACGGCGATGAACCGGCATAGCCTGAAGGCAGCCTACCGTGCGGCAGGGGCGGTGATACTGGCGACCGATCTGGTGATCGGGAAGAAGGTGAAGAACGCTTTCTGCAGTGTTCGCCCGCCAGGCCATCATGCGGAACGTGATAGGGCGATGGGTTTTTGTCTTTTAAACAACGTCGCGGTTGGCATTGCCCACGCTATCGAAGCACACGCTTTACAGCGTATCGCGGTGGTGGACTTCGATGTGCATCATGGCAACGGCACAGAGGATATTTTTAGCGATGACCCGCGAGTCATGATGGTTTCCACGTTTCAGCATCCGTTCTACCCATATAGCGGTGTTGAGGGACGTTCGGAACGCATGGTGAATATCCCGCTAGCCGCCGGCAGTAATAGCCAGGTATTCCGGAAAGTGGTGAACGAATTCTGGCTGCCGTCTCTTGAAAAATTCAAACCGCAGATGCTATTCATTTCGGCCGGGTTCGACGCTCACAGAGATGACGATCTTGCTTCACTGAATCTGACGGAGGACGATTACGCCTGGGTAACCGAAAGAATTACGGATGTCGCGCGCAGATACGCGGACGACCGGATCGTATCGTCGCTGGAAGGAGGATACGCGTTATCTGCGCTGGGACGGAGCGTCGCCGCCCATGTGAAAGTTCTCATTGACTCCTGATGGGAGTTGCTGTGGCTGCGAATATTTTCTCCCCGCATTTGTTTCGTCAGGCGGCTATTGTGTCTATGATAAGAATATGAGGGAATCCCTGAACAAGTCCTCCGTGGCAGCGCGCTCCGGAAACCAGGTATTGACGGGCAGCAACAAGTCGCGTGTTTCCGTTATCTTGCTGATCGTTCTGCTGGTTGCCGGCGTCATGATATGGCAACACTATGCGGGCACGAAGGAGAAGATCAGGATTGGCGTGCTTCACTCGTTGTCCGGGCCCTTGGCAACGAGTGAAAAGCCGTTGGTGGATGCGATCCGCTTTGCGGTCGAGGAGGCCAATGCCGCGGGTGGTATCAACGATCGGAAGATCGAGGCCGTTGTGGTCGATTGCAGGTCCAACTCAGCTTATTGCGCCGAGCAGGCCGAGCGGCTGATCGTCGAAGAGCAGGTACAGGCCTTGTTCGGTTGCTGGACGTCGGAATGTCGAAAAGCGGTGAGACCGATAGTCGAAGAACATCGCCACTTGCTCTTTTACGCGCTGCGGTACGAGGGCATGGAAGAATCCCCGAACATCCTCTACGGCGGCACAGTACCCAATCAGTTAGTCATGCCTGCTGTGCATTGGGCGCTGGAGAATCTCGGCAAGCCGGGTAGCCCCAATACACGCGGCAAGCGGATTTATCTGGCGGGATCGGATTACATATACTCGCGCATTGCGAATATTCTCATCAAGGATTTGCTGAGCGGGCACGGGGCGGTGGTGGCGGGGGAACGCTACCTCCCCCTGGGTTCCGTCGTAATGGACGATCTTGTGGCGGACATCGTCAGGCAGCAGCCGGATATCGTGTTGAACACCATTAGCGGCACAGACAATGCCGTGTTTTTTCGAACGCTCGAGAAGAACGGAATCACTCCGGACAAGATGCCGGTGTTATCGTTTAGCGTGACAGAAGTGGGGCTGACAACCCAGGATACCGTGCAGATGGCAGGTCACTATGCCGCACGCAATTATTTTCAGACTATTCCGACTCCTGAGAATCAGGCTTTCGTGCAACGATTCCGCGACCGTTTCGGTCAGCAAGCCGTGCTCGACAGTCCGATGGAAGCTTCTTACGTCAACATGCAAATGTGGATTCAAGCGGCGCTCGAAGCCGGTTCGGGCGATCTGGGCAAGGTGCAGCGCACAATCCTGCGTCAGAGCCTGCCGGCGCCCGAAGGAATCGTCTCGCTCGATCCGAATACGCGCCATGTGTGGAAGGTAGCCCGCATTGGCAAAGCCCGCAAGGACGGCCAGTTCGATATTGTCTGGGATTCCGGACGCCCGCTCGAGCCGGCGCCATTTCCCACATACCGCTCCCGCGAAGAGTGGGATGAGCTTCTCGAAACCACCGCCGGATTGAAGCCGTGATGAGATTCACATCGCTTACGCAGCGCTTCGCGGTCTGGTTCGTGGCAGTTTCCCTGCTGCCTATCCTGATCATCGGATACAGTCTCTTGCGTACCTTCGAGACCGAGACGCAGAACACCGCGATCCGGCAGGTCGCGGCCATTGCCGATATGAAAGCGGAGCAAATAGACAGCTATCTGCGAGAGCGGCTCCTTGACGCGCGGGTTATCCAGGCAGCCAGTACTACGCGCGCCGCCATGCAGGAATTTGCTCGTGTATATAAAAGGAGTGGCGTTAAATCGGCTGCGTATCGTGAGTTGGACGCATATTATCGCGAGCACTTCATGCGCTTCGTTGAGGATGCGGGTTATTACGATCTGTTCCTGATTTCTCCTGAGGGCGAAATTGTCTACAGTCAGGCGCATGAAGTCGATTTTGCCACCAGCCTTATCACCGGACCATTCCGAAACAGCGGTTTGGGCCGTATTACGCGCAATGCACTGAATACATTGCAGAACAGCGTCTCGGATTTTGAGTATTATCCGCCGTCGCATGGCGCGATTGCTGCGTTCATGGCATTTCCTGTTGTGCTTGACGGAAAACTTGAAGGGGTGGTTGCGCTGCAGATCTACAGTGAACGTGTGTTCGAGGTGGTGACCGACAACGTAGGTCTGGGAGCAAGCGGTGAAACGGTGGTTACACGGCTTCAGAACGACCGCACCGCTCTGGTGATGGCGCCACTGAAACATGAGCCCAATGCGGCGCTGGAATTCAAGATACCCCTCAATAATCCGCCATTTTCGATAGCCATTCAAAGCGGTCTGCACGGCGAACGCGGCGGCGGTTTAAAAACGGATTATCGCGGCAAGGAAGTCGTCGCGGCTTGGCGCTACCTGCCTCGCATGAACTGGGGCATCGAAGTCAAAATGGATGCGGACGAGGTATTTGCTTCCGTGAAACGCGTGCGCGCTTTGGGTTTGCTGATTCTCGGCCTCACGCTTCTTGCCGCTATCCTGGGCGCACTTCTATTCAGCCGGCGTGTAGTCACCACCTTGAAAAACCTGAGTCATGGCGCCCACCACATCGCCGCCGGTAATCTGCAGCAGCGCGTGCCGGTGGAGGGATGGAACGAAATAGGGGAACTCGCAAGTACCTTCAATACCATGACGGAACGCCTGACTGTCAGCAACCGTGAACGAGACGTAGCTGAAGACGATCTGCGGCAGCTCAACCAGGATCTGGAAAACAGGGTTGCTGCGCGCACTGATGACCTGAAGCGCGCCAATGCGGCGCTGACCAGCAAGGAAGAGGAAACACGCTCAATAGTCGAACACATGGTGGATTGCATCATCACCATTGATGATAAAGGCATTATCCGGTCGGTCAACCCGGTGATAGAAAAACTCTTTGGTTACACACGGGAAGAGGTGATTGGCCGGAACGTTTCGATGCTCATGCCCGAACCGCATCACAGGGCTCACCAGGATTATATCGACAGGTATTACCGGACCGGGCGGGGTCGGTGCGAGTTCGATCACATTCTCGCGCTGGAAGTGGAAGGAGTGCATAACATTGGCATGGGGCGCGAAGTCGAGGGGCGACACAAGAATGGTGAATTGATCGATCTGTATGTGGCTGTAAGCGAGTATTTCGTAGGAGGGAAAAGGTACTTTACCGGCGTTTTGCGCGATATCCGCGAACGCAAGCGGGTTGAGCAGGCTTTGCGCAATAGTGAACAGCGCTTTAGAGCCATCGTGGATAACCTGGCCGCGCTTGTTGGCGAGATGACCCCTGATGGTGTCCTGGTGGAAATCAACCGTACCGCGCTGGAGGTAGGCGGCCTGCGCAGCGAGGATGTTATAGGCAAGTGCTTGTCGGACACCGGGTGGTTCTCCTACAAACCGGAAGTGCAGCAACAACTCCGGGCAGATATCAAGCGGGCGCAAGCCGGGGAAATCGTCCGCCGCGACTTTGAGATACGCATTGCCAATGGCGGTCTCATGACAGCTGATTGCATGCTGGTGCCGGTCCGGGATGCCAAAGGCCAGATCGTTAAAATAATTCCTTCTGCAATCGACATCAGCGAAAGGATTCGAATTCTGAAGGATCTTGAACAGGCACGCCATGATGCCGAGCAGGCCAATCAGGCAAAATCAATTTTTTTGGCAGCCATGAGCCATGAGATTCGTACTCCAATGAACGGGGTGATCGGAATGGCCGACGTATTGCAGCAAACCAGCCTCAACGGTTATCAGGTGGAGATGGTAGACCTCATCCGCGAATCGGCATTTGCCCTGCTGGAGATCATCGAGGATATTCTCGATTTCTCAAAGATAGAGGCCGGCCGGCTGGAAATCGAAAAGGCGCCCATGTCGCTGGTTAACGTGGTGGAAAAGGCTTGTGCGATGCTAGAGAGCCTGGCTGTCAGAAAAGGGGTGGAACTTACCATGTTTCTCGACCCCACAATTCCCGAGGAGGTCCTGGGCGATGCCCTGCGCCTGCGCCAGGTGCTGGTCAATCTTACCAATAACGCCATCAAGTTTTCCAGTGGTCAGAAGGAACCGGGGCGGGTATCGGTACGCACAGTGCTGGCGGACCGCAGTGAGGATCAGGTGACGGTGGAGTTTCAGATATCCGACAATGGCATAGGCATGAGTGAAGAAACTCAGGCGCGGCTTTTCACACCCTTTACTCAAGGCGATGCATCCACTACCCGCCGATTTGGCGGAACCGGACTCGGATTGGCCATCTCCCATTATCTGGTTGAATTGATGGGAGGTGAGATCAGGGTGCAAAGCGCCTTGGCCGAGGGCTCCGTTTTTACCGTACGCGTAGCCTTCGCGCTACCACCTGCCGTGCCAGCGCTGAGCAAGATTGTGGACTTGACCGGCGTTTCCTGTCTGGTATTGGGTGACGAGGAGGGGTTGGGCGACGATCTGGCCGTATATCTGAAATACAGCGGTGCTACGGTGGAGCGTGAAACAGATCTGGGGGCTTGCCGGAAGCGTATCGAAACACTGCCGCCCGGCTTGTGGCTACTGATCATCGATGCGGGGCATGATGCTCCCCCGCTTGAGGAATTGCGCGCGGCCTGTTATACGCGCCCCGACCTGGACCCGCATTTCGTGGTTCTTGAGCATGGGCATCATCAGCCCGACATTGAACCCCGCTTTGTCATAATCAGGCGGGGACGCCGCCGTCACGAGCGCTCTGAAACGGTGGATACCGTTACGCTGGATGGGGATGTCATGCACCGCGACGCTTTTCTGCGGGCCGTGGCCATTGCGGCAGGACGAGCACAGGAAGAAGTTGAAATACCGGAATCTGCCCCGCCCGAGGCAGCAGTTGCGCCATCACGCGAGCAGGCGTTGAAGGAGAATAGGCTCATCCTTGTTGCTGAAGACAGCGAAATCAACCAAAAGGTCATCCGTCAACAGCTCACTTTACTGGGCTATGCGGGAGATATTGCCCCTGACGGCCGGGAAGCGCTGAAACGCTGGGAAAGCGGCAACTATGCGCTGCTGCTCACCGACCTGCACATGCCGGAAATGGACGGCTACCAGTTGACTGCGGCCATCCGCCTCGCCGAGCAAGGCAAGGCGCGAGCCCCCATTATTGCTTTTACTGCCAACGCCCTCAAGGGCGAGGCCGAGCATTGCCGCGCGGTCGGCATGGATGACTATCTGAGCAAACCTGTGCAGCTTGCGCACCTGAAAGCGATATTGCATAAATGGCTGCCACCCGCCGCCAGTACCGAGTTGCTTGCTCTTGCCGCGCCCGGCACCCCGGCCACCCCCGCGCCATCAGCCCCCTCCGCGCCATCAGCCCCTTCAGCCCCTTCAGCCCCTTCAGCCCCGGCCGCGCCGCCTACATCGGCTACCCCGGCTCCTCCAGCGGCGCCTGCAACCCCGGCCACGGTTCCCGCTGCTGATAAACCGGTGGACGTGAATGTTCTCAAAGGGCTAGTGGGTGACGATCCGGCGGTGATCAGCGAATTTTTACGGGATTTTCGTACCAGTTCGGGCAAAGCAGCAGCGGATCTCCGGGCGGCGTGTCAGACGGGGCAGACGGAAACGGCCGGGGCCGCGGCACATAAGCTCAAGTCAGCGGCTCGCTCCGTCGGCGCATTGGCGCTGGGCGAGCTGTGCGCCGAAATGGAACAGGCGGGAAAGGCGGGCGACGCTCAGAAGTTAAACGAACTATTGCCGCGTTTTGAGTCGGAATCGGCAGCTGTAGATAAATACATTGCTTCCTTGGCATAATGCGGTATGGTACGTTTACCGTTCTTGTGCGGCCGTCATCGCAACCGCCGTAAGGCCCATCTATTGATCAATAACTGAAAGACAAATGACATGACCGAACGATCCGCAGTCAGGATTCTGGTGCTGGACGATGAATCCTTCATGCTCAAACTGCTGAATCGCATTCTGACGAATCTGGGATTTACCTCGGTCACGCTTTGCGACAACGGGCGCGCTGCTCTCGAGCGTGTCGCCAAGGCGGATGCGCCGAATGTGATCCTGCTGGATCTCAATATGCCGGAAATGGATGGGATTGAGTTCGTGCGGCATCTGGTCGACCAGCACTATGCGGGCAGCCTCATTCTGGTCAGCGGCGAGGATGAGCGTATACTGCAAACCACCGAAAAGCTGGTGCGGGCGCATAAAATCCCCATACTCGGGTATCTGCATAAGCCAGTCAAGCCGGACGCGTTATCCGCGCTGCTCGAGAAATGGGCCCCTCCTTCAGCCGAAGCTGCCGGGTCAGCGAAGAAAGTATACGTTGCGGATGATTTGCGGGCTGCCATGGCCAAGAGCGAGCTGGTCAATTATTACCAGCCCAAGGTGTCGGTCGCCACTGGCGAGGTGGTTGGCGTCGAGACGCTCGTGCGATGGCAACATCCGGTGGATGGCGTCATCTTTCCTGATCAATTCATTAGCGTGGCCGAGGCGTCGGGACTGATCAATGCCCTGACTCAAGTTGTATTCACTGCAGCTGTGACACAGGCCAAGGTGTGGCAGCAAGCGCACCTGGACTTGCGAATCGCCGTTAATGTCTCAATGGACAACCTGGCGTCGCTGGATTTTCTGAATTTTGTTGCCGAGCTTGCAGCTAAAGTGGGCATAGCCCCCCAGAACGTGGTGCTGGAGGTAACGGAAAGCCGGTTGATGCAGGATACACGCGCCCCGCTCGAAATTTTGACCCGGTTGCGCTTGAAGCGCTTCCGCCTTTCCATCGATGATTTCGGCACGGGACACTCTTCGCTCGCCCAGTTGCGCGATATTCCCTTTGACGAACTCAAGATCGACCAGGGCTTTGTGCATCGTGCGTGGAAGGACGAGACGTTGCGTGCGATGTATGACGCGAGCTTGTCTTTGGCAAGACAATTAGGCATGGAGGTGGTGGCGGAAGGGGTCGAGGACCGCGATGATTGGGATCTTCTGCGCCGCACAGGATGCGATCTCGCCCAAGGCGCTTTCGTCTCCCGGCCCATGCTGGCTGAAAATCTGCCCGGCTGGATAGAGAGTTGGCGGGAACGGGTTCAAAAGGAGTCTTTGACTACTGGCGAGCTGAAGTGAAAGCCCGGCAGGAAACTCAACACTTTCTCCTGCTTTCTCCTCAAGTCGCTTGGGGCGGGACGTCCCTGGTCTGCTGTTATCTCAGCCGAGCATCGTATGTCCAGCGCCGCAGCTTTTTCGCCTTGATCCGAGCAGCGGCAGGATGAGCCGGATTGATGAGGACGTTGTTTTCTTCCGGCACAATTACGGATGGCGCTAGCAAGAGTGCCGATATCCTGGCCGTGGCCCACTTATTTCCTGCCTGCAAACTTGTCAGGCCTGCCGGAACTGCATCCCAGCCCACATGATCCTTCGGCTTGAGGATCGTTGCGGTTTTCCAGACGTCGTCAGGTATCTCGACAGAGACCAGATACCGGTTGAGAGGCAAATCGCCTGCAGCCAGATGTACAATCGTCTCCAGGCAGGCCAGCGCAATGGAACTGCTCGCATAGATCATCGGCGTTCCAGGGCGGTTCCACCTTCCCCCTGTGCGGCGAGCGCCTTCTCCACTCATGTCGTCCGCACCATAATCCGGGGTATCGGTTCCGATACGCCAGAGCAGAACCGTCAAGCGTAAGCACCGCTTTGGATCTTGGCGATCAGGCCGGACACAAGCTCCTGACCCTCCGCGGTATCCATATACTCGGCGGGGCACCGGCCGCCAAGGGCTGGCGCCGGCCTGTCCAGCCAGTCGGCAACCCATCTGGCGGCGTCGAAGCCGCTTGGATCTCCAGATTGCTCGATCATCACCTGGACTTGTCCGACCAGCTTTGAAAACCCAAGCACCCGTTCACCCTGGTCGGGCGACAGCTGCTGCTTTGACCGTGCCCGGCGGTCAACCGTGGCTCGAGGCAGGCCCAGCACTTTGAAAAGGCGTTCCTTGGGTCTCCCGATGGTCTTGGCAATCTTCGCGACTTCACCGGCTGGTACGCCCTTTTTGATGATCTCGATGCGCTCCATAGGTCCCAGTTGGTATACGCCGGAAAAGTTGGTCACGCTCACGGGTTTTTTCGTTTCAACAACATTCGTGACGGTAACCCCGGTGTGGGGACGTTTCAGCACCTTTACCCGTGCCTGTGGTTTCTCAATATTGGTAGTCATATCATCACTCCATTTGAGCATCCATCATAGCTCATTTGAGTAATCTATGCCAGCCAAAGGCGTATGACCATTTTCCTGATCCTGGACGTTTTCGTCCTGTTATTGTTTGCGCCGCATTGCAGATATGCGATGTTTCCTCCTATGCTGCCAGGATTCCATGATCCGGATTGTAAGGTAGCTTATGCCGGGCCTCCTTATATGGAAATAAAAAGGTTCCAGTATGCAAGAAACTTCTGACACGGGCGCCCCTGAGCACCAGCATTGGGGCGAGATCCTGCACGCCTTTCTAAAACTGGGGCTCACCTCTTTCGGAGGACCGATAGCCCACCTGGGATATTTTCGGGATGAGCTGGTCACTCGGCGCCGTTGGATAAGTGAATCGGGCTATGCCGATCTCATTGCGTTATGCCAGTTTCTGCCGGGGCCTGCCAGTAGCCAGGTAGGCTTTGCGCTAGGGCTGTCAAGGGGCGGGTTTGTGGGCGCCCTGATCGCCTGGACTGCCTTTACACTGCCTTCCGCGTTGCTGTTGCTGGTCTTTGCCTGCAGCGCCTCTGCCTTTGAAGGGTTGCTCGGCCACGGCTTGATTCATGGCCTGAAGCTTGTTGCCGTGGCCGTCGTTGCACAGGCTGTCTGGGGCATGGCGCGCAATCTTTGCCCGGATCGAGCGCGCGCCAGCATTGCTGCCGGCGCAGTACTGGTAGTGGTCTTTTTACCCGGAGCGGTCGGGCAAATGAGTGCAATCATCTCCGGCGCCATTGCTGGACTGTGGCTTTGTAAAAACTTGCCGATAACAGATGCCGGTCACCTAAATATACGGCTTTCCAAATCGAAGGCATTGCTTGTATCGTTGATCTTTTTCGTTCTGCTCATCGCCTTGCCGCTTATTGCCCTGACATCTTCCTCGCAAGCCATTGCATTGTTCGAGGCATTCTATCGGGCGGGTGCTCTGGTATTTGGCGGCGGTCACGTGGTTCTGCCACTATTGGAAGCAAGCGTGGTCGAGACTGGCTGGATCGATGCGGATAGTTTCCTGGCAGGGTATGGTGCGGCACAGGCCGTGCCGGGGCCTCTGTTTACCTTTGCTGCCTATCTCGGTGCTGTTGTCTCACCCGAGCCTAACGGAATCCTGGGGGCAGCCATCTGCCTGATCGCGATATTTTTGCCCGGAATGTTGCTGCTGGCAGGTGTCCTGCCATTTTGGGATGACCTCCGTAAAAGAAGCGGAGTTCAGGCAGCGATGGCAGGCGCCAATTCGGCAGTCGTTGGCATCCTGGCGGCTGCACTCTATGACCCGGTGTGGATCAGCGCCGTACTTATTCCTCCGGACTTTGCGGTGGCGCTCGTGGCATTCATCCTGCTGACTGTCTGCAAAGTTTCACCATGGAAGGTTGTTTTGTTAAGCGCGATGACCGGTGCGGGCCTGTCTCTATTCTAGTGACAGAACCTTCAGGAAATATGAAGCTCTGGCCAAACCGGAAAACAACCGCTATTGCCGCATTCCCGGTTCCTTGCCTTCCTCGTAATGGGAGAAGGCTGTTTGAAGGCCTTTCAGGACTTCGGCAGTTGTTTCGAATAGCACTTGCGCCTTCGGTTCGCTGATCTGGCAGGTATCTTCGCGCAAATGCTCAATCAGTTCACCTAGCATTTTCTTGATGTTCTCCGTGTGGAACCGGGGATCGGGATTGGGGATGGAGGGTTGCATAGTAGGTACTCCTTGGTTTGCGTTTCGCTCCCGGGTGCAGAAAGAGATGTACCTGCGTATCGTGCACAAAAGATACTCTTTATTTGTGAGTTATTCCGTGCGCTACCCAACTATCGGTATCTCGATAAGTCAAGGAATCAGGCAAATACCCCGATGAATGAGCAGTTGCATTTATTCCTGATTCGCGAAGATCAGGTGCAGCTCAGCGGTAATAAATGCAGGTTCATTTGCGGTTAATTTCGGTTTGTGGGGATGAATAGGTTGCAGTTATTCCTGGCCCAAGTTTGAGCTAAAGCTGGTCGGGCAGTTTCGAACTCAGGCTCTTACAGTTATCTGGCTTGCGGGGACCTAACTGGAAACTTCAATGCGGCTACCCCGCAGAAGGCGTAATTTGCTGCCGTTACAGGCTCTGGAAAGGACCTGTAATTCCAGTTCGGGAACAGGATTCCGCATTTTCTCAGTTGAAACAAAAGAGATTTTCTCAAGTGCGAAAATCTCTTTTGTTAGGAACGCCAGGAGTTCTGTTCAAGCGCGAAAAACAGGGGTGTTTGAAGCTAAAAGGCGGGCTTACGAACAGGAAAGCCGGCTTGCAGTGCCTAGTGCTAACTAACTGTTTGTATATTCAGGTTTTCGATCAAGAGACCCGAAAATCTGCCAGATTGATTTTGTGTTTTTTTAGCTTGGAATAAACCGCACGTGATGTGATTCCCATGTTTTCAGAGACTCTCTTTACATTTCCGTAATGTTGTTTCAGAGCTGTCTCAAGGAATGATTTTTCTATTTTGGTAAGAGCGTGTTCTTTTTCGTCTTTCCATTCACCCATACTTTTGGTTTTAGCTGGGAACTCTAAATCCAATTCAGTCATTTCCTTGCCACTGACAAACAAGATGTTGCGTTCAAGGATGTTTTCCAATTCGCGAACATTGCCGGGCCAATGATAACCCCGGATTTTATTCATGACTTCACGGCTTACTGATTCGACCTGTTTGTTATACCGTTTATTCAAGCGCTGAATGATCAAATGGACAAGGTAAGGCAAATCTTCTGGCCGTTCGGCCAAGGGAGGAATACTTAAACGAACTACATTGATGCGATAGTAGAGGTCATTGCGGAACCGGTCCTGTTTAACAAGATCTTCCAGGTTTTGATTTGTTGCTGAGATGATTCTTACATCAACCGCTAAAGTTTGTTTACCGCCAACTCTCTCCAATTCTCCTTCCTGGATCACACGAAGCAATCTGGTTTGTGCTGCCGGCGACAATGAATCGACTTCATCCAGAAACAAAGTACCGCCTTCGGCTCGCTCGAAATAGCCTTGGTGTACTTCTATGGCTCCTGTAAAAGCGCCTTTTTCATGCCCAAACAAGCTGCTTTCGATCAGGCTTTCTGGAATCGCGCCGCAATTAATGGCGATGAATGGTTTATGGGAGCGATCACTCATCGCATGTATGGCACGTGCTATCAGCTCTTTACCTGCACCTGTTTGACCCTGAATCAGAACCGTTGCCAAAGTGGGTGCAATAACCTCGATTGATTGCAGTATTTTCTGCATCATTGGCGATTTTGCGATGATGGCAGGGGGCTGATGTTTTTCTGATATTTTTTTATTCTGTTTCTGCCACAGCCTTTGCATGCTTGTTTCAATTCGACACTGCAATTCCCTGGTATCGTTAATTTCCTTGACTGGCGTTGTATCGGTATATTCCATTCCACGCTGCCCTTTTGCTGCCTGTGGATTGGTGTAAATACATACATCACATTTGCCATCCTTGCGAGCTATGCTTTTTTTGATGTCAACTTTGGCATAGCCAAAGTTTCTGGCGGCGATACCCCCAAATACGCTGGAAGTCATCCTGCATAATTCGGGAAAGTTGGTGACTTGTTCGCCAAAAGGACAGCGGGAATTGGTAACTGTAATACAGTCCTGATTACTGGAAACCAGTGAAAATTTACCACCGATATTGTTTTTTATGCCGAGTATGAGTTCGGTATAGCTTTCATTATCGAGCTGTTCATTTTTATGAGTATTTTCTCGATAAGTTTCTTCAAAAAAGCATCCTGCAGTTTTGGCTATATGCTCAATCAACTGTTCGCAATGTTTTTGTCCCTGTTGTTCGCTGGCATGCATTAGCTCAAGAATAAAGGTTTGCAGAAAAAAATCCGGTGTTAACTCAGAAAGAGGATTGTTGTTCATGGAATGTGGAGTGAATGTGAAGTTGAGCTTCACTGATTGAAGCACGGTTTCACTAATATGGCAAGAAATAAAAAACTAATTTATTGAAATTGCGAGGAAATATTTATTTCCCCTTCTGGCATGGTATTTGCATTTAATTTTATTGCACGGAGATTTGCGGGTTAAATACCTGTTGCGAAACCCCTCTAGTACTTTAAAAAGTAGATCACTTTAGGGATTTTAAATTGCAGCCTGTTAACGAGGAGATTCAAAGTTGAAAACTCTTAAAGAGGAACTGGACACACGCGCCGCAGCATATGATTTTTGGGCCCAACGTCGCCGTCATGGACCGGATGGACATAATAATCGGAAATTGTGGGTGCTTGCCTGCATGGACGAACGTCTGCCGGTAGATGAAGCGCTCGGTATCCATGTAGATACCCCTGCAGGCGGTGGAGATGCACATTGCTTCCGTAATGCCGGGGGAATTGTCACAGACGATGCAATTCGCTCGGCAATGCTGACTTGCCATTTTTTTGGCACCAGGGAAATTGTCATTGTGCAGCATACGCAATGCGGCATGCTGTCTGCAAATGCAACTGAGCTGGAGAAAATGTTACGGGATAAAGGGATCGATACCGACAAGATTCCAATGGATCCCACATTGCCCGAATTGAAGCTGGAGAAGGGTGCTTTTGCAAAGTGGATCGGAATGATGGATGACGTGGATGAAACCTGCATGAGGACAATAGAAGCATTTAAAAATCATCCTCTCATCCCCAAGGATGTGGTCATCAGCGGTTGGGTTTGGGAAGTCGAGACACGTCGGTTGAGAGCGCCGACCCGGGACGCTGAAAAACGAGCCCGGACCGATGTGACCTCAGCTCAATTCGGGATCCAAGGGAAGCAACCACTTCGCTGGAGCTAAGTTCAAGAGAAAAAACTGGAAACGTGACCACTTGTCATGCCAAGTGGTCACGTCTTAACGTGGTTTTAATGGATATAGGGATTCTAAATGCCAACTTATGACTACATGTGTACAGAGTGCAAACTTCAATTTGAAGTACGCCATTCGATTCATGCGCCTAACCCGGATTGTTTGGCATGCGGAAGCTCGACAGAAAAATTGATTCTTTCTGTTCCTGCCATGCATGGGGAAATGGCGCGAGGCCGGGATCACGCAATGCGTTCGCTTCAGCCAAAAGCCGAACTGGCAAAACATCTGCACGGACCAGGCTGCGGATGTGGGAACCTTTAACTCGCGCCTGGCTAGAAGGTAGACCGCAGATGAAACCCAATATTGAGGCATTCTTCGACCCGGCCACATGGACGCTGAGCTACGTTATTTGCGACGAGGCTGGAGGCAGTTGCGCGATTATCGATCCCGTGCTGGATTACGACCCGAAATCAGGCAGGATATATATGGCATCAGCAGACAGGATAATCGCCTTCATCAGCGAAAAACGACTGAAGACGGAATGGATCCTCGAAACGCATGCGCACGCCGATCATCTGACCTCCGCCGACTATCTCAAGAAGAAGTTGGGCGGCAAAACAGCTATCGGGAAAGAAATTCCTGCCGTGCAGGAGACTTTCAAGAAGATTTTCAATCTGGGATCGGACTTTACGCCGGATGGCGATCACTTCGATCATCTGTTCGCCGACGGTGAAACATTCGGCATAGGGAAGCTGACAGCAACCGCGATCTTGACACCCGGCCACACCCCGGCGGACCTGTCCTATCAGATCGACGATGCAATCTTTGTGGGCGATACGCTGTTCATGCCCGATCTCGGTACTGCGCGTGCTGACTTTCCCGGAGGGGACGCCCGGCGTCTGTTCGGGTCGATACGCAGGCTTCTTGCCTACCCAGCGGAAACGCGTCTCTTCATTTGCCATGATTATGCTTCGATAGGTCGCCCTATCCGGTGGGAGACTACAGTGGCCGAGCAGCGCGCTCATAACATCCATGTACACGATGGTATCGACGAAGACCAGTACGTGGCCATGCGGCAAGCGCGGGACGCCACGCTCGACATGCCCAATCTCCTGCTTCCGTCCGTTCAGGTAAACGTGCGCGCCGGGCAAATGCCTCCTCCCGAAGATAACGGGATTTCGTACCTGAAAATACCACTGAACGTGATCTGAGACGCTGAATACAATGAGCGCGGGCGCCGGGCGGAGCAAAAGCAATTGAATTGAAAGAAGGAGGACGAAACGATGAACGAGCGGACCTGGAACAACGACACATCCGCGGCTCCGATGGACGCAGCACTCAGCAGGGGCGGAGACTTTGATGTCGTCGTGATCGGAGGAGGCACGGCAGGCATAGGCATCACCGCCAGCCTGCTTCGACGTCAGCCTTCTCTGCGTACAGCGATCGTCGAACCCAGTGACAGGCACTATTATCAACCAGCCTGGACACTCGTGGGAGGAGGTGCGTATGACATTTCAAAAACCGTGCAGCCCATGGCCAGTGTCATTCCCCCAGGGTCCACCTGGATCCGGACTGCCGCGAGCGGTTTTGATCCGGACTCCAATCTTGTTCACCTGACGGACGGCCGTTCTATTGGCTACAGGCAACTGGTGGTGTGTCCGGGCCTGCGCCTCGCATGGGAGCAGATCGAGGGGTTGGAAGACACCTTGGGAAAGAACGGAGTTACATCAAATTATCGATTCGATCTGGCCTCCTATACATGGGCGTTGACCCAGGACCTCAAACGCGGGAAGGCGCTTTTCACTCAGCCTCCCCTCCCCATCAAATGCGCCGGTGCGCCGCAAAAAGCGATGTATCTTTCCTGCGACCATTGGCTGGGCAAAGGGAGCCCGGATGATATTGAAGTCGAATTCAACGCTGCCGGATCCGTGCTTTTCGGCGTGGCCGCTTTCGTGCCGCCACTGATGGAATATGTGAGACGTTACAACATAAACCTCATGTTTGACTCGAATCTGGTAAGGGTTGATGGCGTCAACAGGACAGCGTATTTTGATATCAAGGATGAGAAAGGCAACGTAGAGCGTGTGGCAAAGCCTTTTGACATGCTACACGTTACGCCACCTCAAATGGCGCCCGATTTTATTCGCCGCAGTCCGCTCGCGGATTCGGCGGGATGGTGCGAAGTCAACCCGGAAACGCTTCAACATTCTCGCTATCCCAATATATTCTCCTTGGGAGACGTGTGCTCTTCACCTAACGCAAAGACCGCCGCAGCGGTAAGGAAGCAAATAGTTGTGGTAGCGGAGAATCTACTCGCTGCAAAGGAAGAAAGGGAATTGCCGACCCGCTACGATGGATACGGCTCCTGTCCACTTATTGTGGAAAAGGGCAAGGTCATTCTTGCCGAGTTCGGGTTTGGTGGCAAGCTGCTTCCAACTTTCCCGCTCGATCCGACGGTTCCGCGTTACCTGGCCTGGCTGCTCAAGGCGAAGTTCCTGCCGTGGTTTTACTGGCACGGTTTCCTGAAGGGCCGTGAGTGGTTTGCGCGCCCTGACAGCACCACCCGAGTACCGTGACAGTTTCAATAGTCGCCGCATTTTTTGGCGCCTTGGTCGGCGTGATACTCGGGCTGACAGGGGCGGGGGGCGCCATAATCGCTGTTCCGCTGCTCGTTTTTGGCTTGCAATTGCTGGTGACGGAGGCGGCGCCCATTGCGCTGCTCGCCGTCAGTGTTTCGGCTGCCATCGGCGCGCTGCTAGCATTGAAGGAGGGAAAGGTAAGGTACCGGGCGGCTGGCTTCATCGCTTTTACTGGCACGTTGGCCTCTCCGCTGGGAATATACATCGCCCGCCAGATACCCGACGCAGCCTTGAGACTCCTATTTGCGGCAGTGCTCGGTTATATCGCCATCAGAATGTTCAGACCGCCTGGAAATCATCCTGTGAAGGCAGCAAATGCATCCTTGCCAGCCACGCCATGCCAACTCGACGATTTCAGCGGGCGTCTTGTCTGGGATGCTCACTGCGCGAGATCGCTTGCCTTATCCGGGATTGCTGCCGGCTTTCTCTCCGGCCTGCTTGGAGTGGGAGGTGGCTTCATCATTGTGCCCGCACTCCAGAAGGCCACCCTTCTTCACATGCGGGCCATCGTGCCCACGTCCCTCGCGGTCGTGGCCCTGGTGTCCGCCGCTGGTGCTTTTTCAGCGGTACTGGCCGGGAGCATGAACTGGACGATAGCGCTGCCCTTCGCAGCGGGCGCGGTGACGGCCATGCTGGTCGCGGGCAGATTCACCGACCACTTCACAGGTCCAGGATTGCAAAAAGGCTTTGCCATTCTTGCGGCGGCCGTGGCGACTGGAATGGGGGTCAAGGCCATAGCGGTTGTAACAGGGATCAGCAGCTGAACCGAAACCCTGGGTAAGGGACGCTCTATTTGACAGCTCTCTCCTCATAGGGGACTCCCCTCTTCAAAAATTCATATCCATTCCTCTTGTAATGTCTTTTTTCCGGGCGTAGAATAAAAATAGACTGATCGGTCTATTGTTGATACCCTCTTTAACAATGTACTGGAATATAAGTGGCATCACCATTTTCTTGTGATGATATGGAGGTAACGATGACGATGAAATGCGTGAATGGAATTGACGTCGACAAATTGCGGGCAACGAAGGATCTTATTGAGGCGGACGCAGACGGGCCTTTCGCCAACCCCCGGTACGAGTCGACCATTGTCTGGAAAAACGGGTATCGCACAATATCCTGTGCTATGGATGGTCAGGAAGTCATCGGCGATGAACCCGAGCAATACGGCGGCAGCGGAGACGGCGTCACACCGGAGGCCATGCTGCTCAGCGCAATCGGCGGTTGCCTTGTCGCCACCTATATTGGCGGATTATCGGCTGCCGGCATCACGGTGAAATCGCTGCGGCTCGATGTTTCCGGCCGCGTGAATTTCCGCGCCGCCTTTGGCCTTGAAGCCGCCAATCCGGGGTTTGAGAGCATCAGGATAGCAGTGGATATCCAGACCGACTCCTCGCCAGACAAAGTAAAGGGAATTCTGGACAGACTCCTGAAGACCGCACCCATTCCGGACACGATCATCCGTCCCGTTCCGCTCGATGTCGAGATCAGTTGCAAGCAGGCTGAACTGGCGGCTGAGCTTTCATAACCACATAAGAGGGGGCATGGAGATGACGGGCATACATGATGTCTCAGTAATCGGTGCTGGTCCGGCGGGATTGTCGGCAGCATATGAACTGAAAAGAATTGGCCTCGATCCACTGGTATTGGAGAAAACAGCCGCGGTGGGAGACGTCTGGCGCAATCATTATGACGGCGTCCGCCTGAATACGGGGCGCTTCTTTTCACAACTCCCGGGAAATCCGTTTCCCCGCTCGGCCGGCGGCTGGCCTTCGCGTGATGAAGTGGTGCGTGTCCTCGAAACATTTCCCGAGCGAGGAGGATTCAAGGTCCGAACCGGAATTAACATCGAGAAAGTCGAGTATGACCGTCAGCGCGACACCTGGGCCATCTCCAGTCAGGACGGGGAAACGTTCGAATCACGCGCCGTGGTTGTCGCAACGGGGTGCGCGTGTACTCCCGTCATTCCGAAATGGGAAGGCATGGAAACCTTTCCTGGAGAAATTATCCATTCCTCGAAATTCAAGAATGCCCAAACCTATGCGGGAAAGAATGTGCTGGTTGTCGGCAGCGGCAATTCCGCTGCTGAAATTGCAAGCAGGCTCGCTGAATACGCAAAAACGGTGACCCTCTCTGTCAGGACGCTGCCTCATATTCTTCCCAAAAGTGTATTCGGCATTCCGCTGGCCGGAATTGGCGTTGCGATTCGCCCCCTGCCGGTAGCCTGGGTGGATGGCCTCCTGCATGGCCTGCGTCGGCTGTTCATCGGTGACCTGACACCCTACGGCCTTCCTTTTCCCGCATCCCCGGTATCGCAGCAGTTTGCCAGGAGCCAGGTCGTGCCGATTGTCTATGACCCCTTTGCGGAGGATATCCGCGCGGGGCGTATCCGGGTGGTTGGGCAGATCAAAAAAATCGAAGGACAGACCGTGCATGCCTTCAATTCCATCGAAGGGAAACCGAACGAATACTCGGAGGAAGCCGCGTTGAACGTGGATGCGATTGTTGCCGGGACAGGTTTTCGCACCGGTCTCACCAAACTGATCCAGGTTCCCGGTATTACCACCGGGGATGACAGGCCCGTAGCCCAGGGGGACCATGACTTCCCGAACGCCCCGCGGCTTTACATCATCGGGCACTTCGTTCCCTTGAGCGGCTATCTGCGTGAAATTCGCCTGGACGCGGGCAGGATCGCAACAAAAATCGGGAAACAATTGGCGGCGCGTGGCGCCGCCGGCCAAGCAAACCCGCATCAATCACTGCAGATCGCGGAGGAATAGGTTGATGAAAGCAACTCGCAAATCGACCGAGGAAAAACTGCTTTTGGCCGCCCGCCGCTTGTTCTGCCGGGCGGGGATCCATGCGACCGGCATTACACGGATTCTTGAGGAAGCAGGCGTGGCGCGCGGCAGTCTCTACACGCACTACGGCTCGAAAGAAAATCTGCTCAAGGCGGTTTTCGATACGGAAGCGAACATGTGGTTTCACTGGTTCGACCTGGATCTGCCGGGTCTGAAGTGTTCCGCCAGGGAACGCATCCTGGCGCTGTTCGATCTGCTGGAGAAATGGTTCGAGAAAGAAGACTTCTTCGGCTGTGTATTCATCAACGCCGTGGCAGAACATGAAAAGGATAGCGCCTGGGTAAAGGATGTGGCCGTTACGTATCGGGACCAGATAATTGGCCGGCTCGGGGCACTGGTTGCGGAAAGCGGGGCCAAGGATCCGGATATCGTCACCCAGAAACTGGGCCTGATCATCGAGGGCGCGATCGTGACTGCCATGGTCACCCAAAACAGCCAGGCCGCCCATATTGCACGGCTTACTGCCGAGGATATTTTGCGATGCATGGAATGCTCCCCCTCACTCCCGGAAGGCTCTGCATCATCCGCCACGGCTGCCGCCGTGGAATCGGCTTAGTCAGAATTTTTACAGGAGAAGTCTATGGACAGCATCTGGGCAAATTTATCGACAGGCATGCGGCGTTTCCTGGTCGTGGCCGGGTCCCTCGCCGTTATCGCCGCGATTGGCCTGCAATTTCACGTGAGCTCCCAGGGGGATCTGTCAAACACCTATCCGAAGGGCTTTCGCGGCGGCACGTGCACCATAGAGTCCGAATCCGTGGTGGTTGGCTATTCGGGTTATTTCATCCCGGGAGATTATGCAATCCCCGAGAATGCAACCAGCGCGATGTCCGTTCCTGTCTTGTGCGGAAAAATACCCGGTCCCGGAACACTTGACGTCACGATTGATCTTCTTTACCCCGAATCCGCGCGTGAATGGCCGCTGGCCATGACGCTGGCAAAAATGGATGGCGGCGCGCCATCGAAAACACTGCTGGCGGTTCCTCCAAAAACCTACGAATCCGGCATCATTACGCAGGTTTTGAGTATCGGCGAAACCGGAGAATACAGGCTTTATCTATCGGGGAAAGATGAGAAGCAGGCCGATTTCACGCTGGAAATCCCCATCATGGTGGGAACGCAATGGTACGAAGGCATCGCTCAACTCTGGCCCATGCTCCTTCTGATTTTGGGTGCAGTTTTTTTTCATATCTTTAGAAAGCTTTGATTATCCAATTTACTTAATAAAGGAGCTATTTCTCATGAAATTTCAACAACTACGAAATGCAACCATCATTATCGAGTATGCCGGAAAAAGATTTCTGGTTGATCCCATGCTGGCAGAGAAAGGCGGATTTCCGGGATTCGACGGAACCATCAATAGCCACATACCCAATCCCCTGGTCGATCTGCCTGTTCCCATGGACGAGATTCTTGATGTTGATGCTGTCATCGTTACCCATACTCATGCGGATCACTGGGACGATGCCGCCATAAAGCTGGTGCCCAAGGACATGCTGATCTTTACCCAGAATGAGAAAGATGCGGCGGAAATACAGGCGCAAGGATTCCGCAATGTTCGAGCTCTTGGGGAGAGCACTGTTTTTGATGACATCACGTTCATCAAAACCCCTGGTCGGCATGGCGGAGAAAAAACTGTTGAAGAATTTGCGGAGCTATTAGGGCATGTATCCGGCGTAGTATTCAAGCATCCTGATGAAAAAACTTTCTATATCGCCGGGGATACGGTCTGGTATGAGGGAGTCGAAGAAAATCTGAAGAAATACGAGCCCGATGTCGTTGTCCTGAACAGCGGAGACGCCCAGGTCCTGGGCTATGAACCAATCATCATGGATAAAGAGGATGTTTACGAGGTTTATAAGGCGGCTCCCGGGGCAACCATTATTGCGAGCCACATGGAATCCGTGAACCACGCCATGCTGTCGAGGAAAGAACTGCGAGAGTTCATCAGCGAAAAAGGTATGACGCAACGGGTATTGGTACCCGAGGATGGGGAATCCTGCGTTTTTTAATGGGATTCCCAATTTGATGACTGCGGATCCCAGGCAGAAGCAGGCGTGCGGCGCCGCCTGCAACTGATTCACAGCTGGCGGAACGTTCACAATCGCTGAAATGCGCGATTAAGGCCGTTTCATTTTTGTCCTTTATCGGTTGCATTTACTGGAGATTATCAAATGGCAGGTTATGTCGGCGATGTCGCCATCGCTTATGATCGTGATCTTGGACCTGTGCTTTTCGAACACTATGCCGCCGACATCGCACGACGCGCAACGAAAGGACTTGTCCGCCACGTGCTTGAAATCGCGGCAGGCACGGGAATCGTCAGCCGGCAATTGCGCAATGTACTCCCCAAGGACGCACTGCTGACTGCGATCGACATCAGCGATTCCATGATGGACGTCGCGCGCACAAAGTTTCTTCCCCACGAGCAGGTCACGTTCCAGATCGCCGACGCTACGACGCTGCCTTTCGACAATGAGGCGTTCGATGCGGTGGTTTGCCAGTTCGGAGTGATGTTCTTCGATAAAGATGCTGCGTTTCGCCAGGTGCACCGGACGCTTAAGCGTGGAGGGCGATACTTGTTCAGCGTTTGGGACTCGCGGCGCTACAACCCCTTCGCCAGCCTGACTTTCGAGGTGATGAAGCAGTTCTTTCCGTCGAACCCGCCCAGGTTCCTTGAGGACCCCGTTTCCTGTTTCGAAATCGACCCTATCAAAGAAACGCTTATTCGCTCGGGCTTTGAGCGGATTGCCATCTCGGTACAGCCACGGGAATACGATATTCTGGATGTGTCGGCCTTCGCGCGCGGGTTGGTGTTCAGTCCGCTCATCGAGGAAATAAGAGAGCGTGGTGGAGTGGATCCCGAGAGGATAGTCGAGGCGCTGGCGGAAACGCTGACAAGAGAATATGGCTCAAATCCCACGCGCTATCCGATGCAAGCCATACTGTTCGAAGCGGAAAAGCCTTGAAATTGCAATCCTGGGGTGTGTTGCTCCCATACTTTCCTCAAAATCATCCTTTTAGATAGGGGAATCAGTATCTTCTTTCCTGAAAAATGGATGCCTATCCCTTAACTTAAACCCTGAATCCGGGGTCGAGCGAATCGTGATCTGAGGCCCGCTTTCTCCTGAATTCATGGGAATAGCGGCTTTCCTGCCGTCTTGGCATTTGCCACGAAATGCCCGTATATCGTCCCTCGGATTACACCTGAGTCTGTGTCGTCGGCCTTGCCGCCTCGGGGGATTCAAACTCCGCACCGGATTTTCCGCGTAGCACCATCTGCTGTTCCACCTCTCACGTTCCCTTCTGCTCAACAAGCTTCAAAGGAGTATACGTGAACCGGGTAAGCCAAATCTCCTTGTTTATTTCTTGTCTTAAGCTAGGCTGAATCAAGGGGTTTTTGACAGAGAAAGATTAAAGGAAGTCACGCGCAATGGTTACCACTGTTCATTCATGCCGGGTAATCGCTTCTTTTCTCCTTCGCTCGCTCCTCTTACGGTTTAGCGGCTTAGCTTCTGGCAATTGTTACATTTGCGCAACTGTTCAACCGCTTTAACGGCGGACGCGCAGAACGTGAACTGGATGATGTAGCCGTTGCTCATCCCCTGTCATTAGCCTTTTATAGTGTGACAGCCCACAGACGAACTTTTTCGCTCAAGATAAAATTCTTATTAGCGGGTCTGACAGCGAGTGGGGCGGCATAAAGCGAAATCAGGAAATCCGGAAACGAGAAATGGAAAAAATGCGAGTAAGGCCAGGCGCGTTTTGTCGCGAGCTTCCGCAATACTCTGGAACTCGCATGGCGCTGGATAGCGGTACGCGGTATGCGGTACGGGTTCCGCAGTCTCAAAATCGAATAATGCCGCTCAATCCAGGGATTGGGAGCGATAGTTGAACACGTCGATCGGACAATTGAGCGAACTCATGCTCCAGCATATGGTGCTTATGAATCTGGTCGCGCCCGGCCTAATCTATATGCTGGGTTCCACAGTGCCCTCGACACTTTCCCGGCATTGGCCCCTGGCCACGGCAACCCAATTGGCCCTGCTCTGGAGTTGGCATTCGCCGCCAGCACTAGCGGCGGCGATGTCGAACCCGACCATCATGCTTGCCATGGACGCAAGCTTGACTGCGGCGGCGGCATGGTTCTGGCTGGCGATTTATGCAACGCCGGCGACCGGGCGCTGGCGCGCAATTTTTGCCCTGCTGGTCACAGGAAAGCTCTTCTGCTTGCTCGGCGCCCTGCTGGTCTTCGCGCCGCGCCCATTGTTCGGCGTCATGATGCGCGGACATGATACCGTCCCCATGTCCGAAAGCCTCGCCGACCAGCAACTGGCGGGACTGGTGATGCTGGTGGTGTGTCCCCTGATCTATATCACAGCCGGCGTCGTGCTGGCGTCACGCTGGTTTCTGACGATGGAAGCCGAGAGTCGTGCCGATGGTTGAGGACAAAACCGTCTGGGCCCGCCCGTGGGCGCGCCTGCGGCGGCTAGGTCCGGCGCTGCTTATAGTTGTAGGGACACTGAGCGCCGGCGGCGCAATTTTCATCGTCTCAGGAGTCTACAACGTTGCCGCCAGACGCGAGCATTTGTCCATAACCAATTGGCTGCTCACCGTGGTGCGGGACCGCTCTATTGCGGCTGCGGCCAGCGGTATATCCGTTCCCGACCTGGTGGACGACAATCTGGCCGACCTCGGCGACGAGCACTATCGGGGTGCTTGTGCCGCATGCCATGGGGTGCCGGGGCAGGGCCCGCGTGCTGTCTATCAAAACATGCTGCCTGCCCCGCCCGACCTGATCTCAGCGTACGAAGACTACAATTCCAGAGAACTGTTCTGGATTATCTATAACGGACTCAAATTCACCGGCATGCCGGCATGGCCGGGCGACGGGCGAAGTGATGAGGTCTGGGCCTTGGTCGCCTTTCTCGACCGGCTTCGCCGGGAAGGCGCGGATAGCTATACCCAGGGCGAACGATCAAGAGTTTTGCCCATGAAGCTGGAAGTCGCCGGTGTGGCGATTCAACCGCTCGAAAACTGCGTGCGCTGCCATGGCGATGCACAATCCCCACCTGTCAGCGACCGCGTACCGCGCCTTCACGGTCAATCTGAAGCCTACCTGACACGCGCTATTGAAAACTATTCGGATGGAATCCGTGAGAGCGGCATCATGGAGCCAATCGCCTTGGAAATGTCCACAGAGGAAACCGCGGCCTTGGCCCGTTATTATGCGTCCTTGCCATCGCTCAGCATAGTGGCATCGGAAGACCCTGAAGCAGTGGTGCGCGGACGGCGGATTGCAACTGAGGGATTGGCCGAAGGCGGCATCCCGCCGTGTTCGAGCTGTCACAAGGGGGACAATCCGCAGTTTCCCAGACTTGCTGGGCAATCCGCTACCTATCTCCGTGGACAACTGGAGCTTTGGCGCAGGGGGCTGCGGGACCGGTCGGGCTACGGCGCCATCATGGCCGTGGTCGCTAACCGTCTGAACGACGCGCAAATCCACGACGTCACGGCCTTCTATGCAAGCCAGCCCGCAGAGCTGGGCCGGGGGTCCGGGGTGCCTGTCCGATGAGTAAAGGCCGGCTTCGGACGACCGTTAGCGCGGGCCTCCTGGTGCTGCTGGCGGGATGCAATCAGGAGCAATCGACCTTCGCCCCCACCGGTGCAGAGGCGGAGAGAATCAACGTCCTGTTCTGGGTCATGACTATCGCGGGCGGCTTGATTCTCGTTGGTGTGATTGTGCTGAGCGCCGTGGCCATCCGTGGGCGCGAGGCGTTGCGCGCGCCGCTTTCCGGCGAGCGCTTCATCAGGGGTGCCGGCATAGCTTTTCCAGCAGTCGTTCTAAGCATGCTGCTGGTTTACGGGTTTGTCATCCTGGGTGCCGGCGCCAGCGCGCCCCCGTCGGATAATGGAATACGCTTCGCCATCAGAGGTGAGCAGTGGTGGTGGCGTGTCACCTACTTCGACGCAGATGGCAACAGTTTCGAGAGCGCAAACGAGCTGCATGTCCCCGTCGGCCAACCGGTGCGCCTGGAGCTGACCACCGCAGATGTTATCCATTCGTTTTGGGCTCCGCGCCTTGCAGGCAAGCTTGACATGATCCCGGGACGAACCAATATTCTCACCCTAACCGCGACTGAAGAGGGGGTTAGCCGCGGTCAGTGCGCCGAATATTGCGGCGGTGCCCACGCCTTTATGTCGTTCCATGTCGTGGCGCACACTTCTGAAGATTTCGAGGAGTGGATGGCAAAGGAATCCGGACCCGCAGTCAAAAACGAGAATGAGCGCGCCGAGCGGGGCGGAGAGTTGTTTCTTGATGCCGGTTGCGGAGGCTGCCACACGATCCGCGGAACGGCGGCGACTGGCGCCATCGGCCCCGATCTCACCCATGTTGGAGGCCGCCGCTCCCTCGCTGCGGCGACCCTTCCCAACAGCGCCGGAGCCTTTGCAGACTGGATCAGCAATAATCAGCACATCAAGCCGGAAAACAAGATGCCGCCATACAACATCTTCACTCAGTCCCAACTTGAAGACCTTGCCCTCTATCTGGAGAGCCTGAAGTAGCCATGTTCGACTTCGCCGAAGCCAATATACTCGTTAACCTCTCCATCTTCGCAGTTGCTGCGGTCATCGTCTGGTTTGCAGGCGCCCGGATCACCGGATATGCCAATGCGATCAGTTCCAAAACTGGAATCGGACAGTCAACCATAGGCCTGTTGCTGCTTGGGGGCATCACCTCTTTGCCTGAGATCGGCGTGACGGTGACATCAACTGCAACCGGAGCGGCGGATATGGCGGTCAACAATCTCTTTGGTTCACTCGCCGCGCAGATCGCCATTCTGGCAATTGTCGACCAGTTTATCGGACGCAGCGCACTGACCTCGGCTCTTCCCGATCCCATCGTCATGCTTCAAGGCGGATTGAGCATCCTGCTGCTTTCCATCGTCGCGGCCGGGATGGTTGCGGGCGACACTTCTGTCCCGGGCGTCAGCGCCCGGGCCTTGCGCTGATCGAGACCCATGACCCAACAGTATCCAGCAGAGCTGCCGAACAAGGGCCCGCGTCCCAAAGAGGAACTCGAGGAGCTCGAGCGGATCTGGGCAACTCCAAAAGGCTTCAAACTGCTGACGGTGGTGAACAACACTGTCGTCGGCACGATTTATATCGGCGCGGCATTCCTGTTTTTTGTTCTGGCGGGAATTCTGGCGCTGCTGATGCGTACGCAACTGGCGGTTGCGGACAACAATTTTCTCAGCCAGGACCTTTATAACCAGATCTTCACCGTCCATGGCACGACGATGATGTTTCTTTTCGCGGTCCCCATAGTCGAGGCCCTGGGGGTGATGCTGCTTCCCCAGATGCTGGCTGCCCGTGACCTGCCCTTCCCCCGTCTCAGTGCCTTTGCAATGTGGGCCTATATCATCGGCGGCCTGGTGTTCTTCTCCACGATCTTTTACGACATGGCGCCCAAGGGCGGCTGGTTCATGTATCCGCCGCTGACCCTCACCGAGTATTCGCCGGGCAATAATGCCGATTTCTGGCTGCTCGGAATCGGCTTTATTGAAATATCGGCTATTGCGGGGGCCATAGAAATCATCGTTGGCGTTCTGCGCACACGCCCACCCGGCATGACGCTGGCAAAGATGCCCGTTTTTGCCTGGGCCATGCTGATCTTCGCCGCGATGATCGTGTTTGCCTTTCCCGCGGTCATTCTCGCCACCATGCTGCTGGAACTCGAACGCTCCTTCGGCTGGCCCTTCTTTACCGCCGCGCTTGGCGGTGATGCCTTGCTCTGGCAGCATCTGTTCTGGTTCTTTGGCCACCCAGAGGTCTACATCATTTTCCTGCCCGCGGCAGGCCTGGTTTCAATGATGGTCCCGACCATGGCGCAGACGCCGTTGATTGGCTACCGCCTGATTGTCGTCGCGCTGATCGCCACAGGCTTTTTCAGCTTCGGGCTGTGGGTGCACCACATGTTCACCACCGGTATTCCGGGGCTGAGCCTGGCATTTTTTTCAGCCGCAAGCATGGCGGTGGCCATTCCGTCCGGTATTCAGGTATTTTCGTGGATCGCCACTATCGCTGCTGGCAAAAGGCCGTTTCGCATTAATGTCCCGTCCCTGTTTATCCTGGGTTTCCTGTTTATCTTTGTACTTGGCGGATTGACCGGGGTGATGGTTGCGGTTGTGCCGTTCGATTTTCAGGCTCATGACACCTATTTCATTGTCGCCCACCTGCATTACGTGCTCGTGGGGGGCATGGTGTTCCCGCTGTTTGCCACCTTTTACTATTGGGCGCCTATGGTCAGCCGCAAGATGTTATCGGAACGGTTGGGCCGCTGGGCGTTCTGGCTCATGTTCATCGGCTTCAACACTGCATTTTTTCCCATGCATATAACCGGCCTTGCCGGAATGCCCCGCCGCGTCTGGACCTATTCGGGCTATCTCGGCTGGGATCTGCTTAACTCGATTTCGACTGCCGGCGCTTTCATCATGGCCACCGGGGTTCTGGTTTTCATCATCGACCTCATACGCAATTTCCGCTTAGGCGGGGGTGGACCGGAAAATCCATGGAATGCGGGGACGCTTGAGTTTCTTCCCACCGATGTTTATTCGACCCGCTCGGTCCCCCACGTGACCAGTCGCGAGCCACTATGGGATCAGCCGGACCTGGCCCAGCAGGTGCGCGAAGGGCTGCACTATCTTCCCAATGCGCCCACCGGAAGGCGTGAAACCATCATCACCTCGGTCATAGAGGCCAAGCCGCAATACTTGATGCAGATGGCTGGTTCGAGCTGGACCCATGTGGCTGCCGCTGTCTTCACTGCAGGGTGCTTTTTACTGCTGACCATCAAGGCGGTTGCCATTGCCCTCATCAGTGGGGTACTAGCCATCGTCTCCTTCATTGTATGGGGGTGGCAGTTGGACAGACCGGATCAAGGAGAGGTTGATATTGGCAGTGGGATCAGGCTGCCAACCTACATGGCGGGCCCATCATCTCATAGCTGGTGGGCCATGGTGATCGTGATGCTGGTCGCGGCATCACTCTTTATTTCTTACATCTTCTCCTATCTCTATCTCTGGATAGTTTCACCGGAGGTCTGGGCGCCAGCCGGTTCTCCGGCGTTACCTCCACTGACCTACCCGGTCAACTCCGCGATTCTTATGGTTTTTGGCAGTGTACTGGTCTACTGGGCAGGAAAGCGGCTTCCCGCAGCGGGCCGGTTGGACTTGCCCCTGCCCCTGCTGACGCCTGCCATGCTGATACTGGCCGCCGCGTTTCTCGCTGGCTCGGTCGGCGTGGAGGTGCTTGGGCATTTGCGGATGGGACTCGACCCGTCCGCAAATTCGTACAGCGCCATGGTATACATGGGCTCATTTCTTACAGGACAGGCTGCTTTCGCCACGATTATACTTTGCGCCTTCGCCTGTGGCAGGCTTGTCTCCAAGCGACTGGACCAGAAGCGCAGCGTCACGTTCGACAATGCGGCCCTTCTCTACTGGTACACTGCGGGACAAGGCCTGTGCGGCCTCGTCCTCATCCATGGTTTTCCGAGGGTGATCGGGTGAGGCGCACGGGATCCAGATCCAATCTCCAGGGCATGGGCACGCTGGTCTTCATGCTGGTCGGTCCCATTGTCTGGACCGTGCATCTGACCCTGATCTATGGCAGCCAATCCCTGCTATGCGCCTTAAACCTGGGTGAAGACAGATCGGCGGGAAATGCCGCCATCATCGCCATCATTCTGGTCGCGACCGCCGTGTGCATTGCGGCCGTTGGTTTCAGTGCCGCCCGTCCCGGTTTCGTCCATGCCTTGATCGCCCGAGCCGACCTCCCTGCGGACCAGGCTGGATTTATCGTGACGATCATGCGCGTTCTGGCCTGGCTTTCGATTTTGGCAATGCTCTACGCAGGTCTGGGCGCTGTCATTCTGCCTGCGTGTGGCCAATTGCGCTAATGCCGCATCCCAGGAGAAGCGCCTCGCAATCTGGGCTTCACCCGAATATTGAATCCGAAGTGCCAGTGTGCGAAGTTATGCAAAAAGGTTTTCAAGGATGTGGTCACGGAATATCTGCCGTTCCGGGGAAAGTCCTCTGTGCTGCTTTGGAGAATCAGGGGAAACGTTTGCATCTCGGCATATGGACGTCAGGCGCAGGCCGGGGGAACCAGCATCAGCCGCTTCTCTCGACTCCTTCCAGCATAGGTCGTTTTTCAGCTGGCTACGTCCGCGCAAGTATTGGCATACTTCCCGGGCTGGTTTCCTGGCTTAGTCTGAACGCGATGATGTCAGCTATTTTTATGCTGAAGTGCACAACAGGGGCCAGGCGGGAAAGCAGCAGCTTACTGTGTAATACCTTTTATTTGTCGGTGCACGGTCTGGTCGAGCTCGGCCGAAGTGGTTTCAGCTGTACAGTTCCCTATCCCGCTTTTATGCCTGTCCGCTAAAACATTTTCCGCCACGTTACATACTTCGGCAGCCACACCCACGCGTACCTGAACCGTCGCTGGAATCTGGCTGACGTCGACATTAATGTTCCTGGCAATGTTGTTGGCGACGTTGCTGAGATGAACGTTCATCAGGCCTGGGCTCTGCTCCGCGATAGCTGCTGGTGCAATAGTGAACATTGCGGCTGAGCCGATCACTGCCAATACTGTTTTCACATTTTCCATTTTCATCCTCATCTAATCAGTGGAAGGCGGTCGAGATCTCCTTATCGTTGATATTAACGTCTCTTCAACTCTGGCCTTTCTCCCTGGGTCCGCAATATCAAAATATCCTTTGCTGTACTGCCGAATATTTAGCTTGCGAGTATTGACAGCAACTTCATCGAGTATGGCGTTTTCATAAACAAGCTGTGCACCCTCATCTGCAGCATCGGGATGACGGAGACATGGGACACTACGCAACGTACTCGCACGCATCAGTACAATACCGCATTGTCTGAGGCGCTGAATGTGCTACACCGTACAAATATCGGGGAAAGGACCGGAACTCATCCAATCCTGCAAACTGCCACGGCCGGTATCGCGCCGTGTGATTCCCCTGATTCTTTGTGCCAGCGTAGCGGCCGATAACTCGCCAATTCGGCGGTCAACCAGCGCACCCCTTGCATCAAAGAACAAGGTTGTCGGCAGTCCTTGAGACTCGGTCTGTCTGCCGAGTTCGAGGCGGGGATCGAGCAGCACGTTATCAAGGCTGAGTCCCTCCCGATCCAGAAACTTCTGAATCGTATCGGCCGACTCACCCTGGTTGGCAAAGACGAAGACTACATCCGGATTGTTCTTTTGCGCATCCTGCAGTACCGGCATTTCCCGTATGCAAGGCGGACACCATGTCGCCCACAGATTGACCACCATCGGTTTGCCGGTCAGTGAACTGAACTCGACAGAGCTACCGTCAAGGCGAACCAACTCAACTTCCGGCATTTGCACTGGAACAGCAAAGACGGCGGTTGCGGCCACTGCGCCAACCGCCCAGGTGGTTCCCCCGGCCAATGCCGATAGCAGCAGAGGGCCGCGTCCCCCGGGCGTGCGCCACGCATACCAGGCGATGCCGGCTGCTGCAGCCAGCATTCCCGCTGCCGATGAAAACCCGCCGTCGCGAATATCGAGCATGCCCCATGGCGCATTTTTGTACATATCGAAATACGCAATCACGAAGATAACTCTCGCCACTATCAGGGAGGCAATCAAAACTCTCAAGAGAAGCGGCTCGACATCAATGTTTTTCCGCCGTCTTATCCTTTTGGCGACGGAGAAACCGGCCAGCATTGCACTCAACAATAGTAAAAAATCGATGGGAAACACAGCAGGTCCGATGCTGACTTGACCCATTACCCGACCAGGCTAACGAAGATTGGTCTCGAAGAGGCAGGCGCCCGATCTGCTGAGCCCGTTCCGGCCAGAAAAAAGCTTGGCATGATCTGTGTCAGTATGGCCTGGGGTACATGGATACCGCTTTATAGCACCTGCGTGATACGGGATTTATTCAGTCCTGGATAAGCAGCGCTGCCGCTACACGCCGCCCTTCATCTGTCAGGATATTGTAGGTCCGGCAGGCGGCACTGGTATCCATTACTTCAACACCGATACCTGATCTGATGAGTGCCTGGGTCAGCTTGGGATGCGGAAAGCGTAGCCTGGCTCCAGTGCCAAACAATACCATTTCGGGTTGCAGCGGGAGCAGAAAATCGAAATGTTCAGCGGTAAGTTGCTCGAACGTTGTCGTCCCCCAATTTTCAATAATGCGATCAGGCAGTACGATCAGATTTTGCTCATGGCGTATCCGGTTGACCAGAACATATCCGGCTCCGTAGCCGGTGAACATATTTTGTTCGGTTAATGAGGAAAGATGCAGCTTCACGTAAGGCTCCATTTGCGGCGGGTTGGAGGGTCGGGTAACATTACATCTTTTTTGCGTCGCAATAAAGGTTTTGTGCCGAATAAAGCGGAAAATGATGAGATAGAGGCAAACGAATACTTCAGGACCACCGCTTGAAACGGTAGGCTCTGAATCACCTAAGCCCCTGCCATAGGGGTTATTTTTTACCGGCACTTATCGGAACGCTTTTTGCGGATCAGGTTTTTCCATTCATGCAGCCCATTCTAAAATCCAGCAAGCTGGCGAACGTATGTTATGACATTCGCGGACCGGTGCTTGATCGCGCCCGGCAAATGGAAGAGGACGGGCATCACATCATCAAGCTCAATATCGGCAATCCCGCGTCATTTGGTTTTGATGCGCCGGAGGAGATATTGCAGGATGTTATCCATAACCTCTCCGCGGCTTCCGGTTATTGCGATTCAAAGGGACTGTTTGCGGCACGGAAGGCGATCATGCACTACACCCAGGAAAAGCATATTCCGGATGTGCGGCTTGAGGACATCTATATCGGCAACGGGGTTTCCGAACTGATCGTAATGGCCATGCAGGCGCTTCTGAACAGTGGCGATGAGGTGCTGATTCCTTCACCCGACTATCCGTTGTGGACTGCGGCAGTTGTGTTGGCGGGAGGCACGGCGCGGCATTATGTGTGCGACGAGCAGGCAGGATGGCTACCCGACCTGGACGATATTCGCTCCAGGGTTACGCCGAACACTCGGGCCATCGTCGTCATTAATCCCAATAACCCCACCGGCGCGCTCTATCCTGACGATGTGCTGCACGAAATCATCGAGATTGCCCGTCAGCATCAGCTCATCATTTATGCGGACGAAATTTACGATAAGGTTTTGTACGATGATACCACCCACACTTCGATTGCCTCGCTGGCGGACGACGTGCTGTTTGTCACGCTGAACGGCTTATCCAAGAACTATCGCGCCGCCGGGTTTCGCTCCGGTTGGGCGGTGGTTTCGGGGACAAAGCAATCTGCCCGCGATTATATTGCGGGGCTTACCATGCTGGCTTCGATGCGGCTGTGCGCGAACGTTCCCTCTCAATTCGGTATCCAGACCGCGCTTGGCGGCTACCAGAGCATTAACGACCTGGTAATGCCGACAGGGCGCCTGATGCGGCAGCGTGATCTCGCCTGGAAATTGCTGACTGATATTCCAGGCGTAACGTGCTATAAGCCGAAGGCTGCGATGTATTTATTCCCGCGTCTGGATCCGCGAATGTATCCGATCGAGGACGACGAGCAGTTTGTGCTGGATCTGCTGCTGGAAGAGAAGGTGCTGGTGGTGCAGGGCAGCGGGTTCAACTGGCCGCATCCGGACCACTTCCGCGTAGTATTTTTGCCCAATAGCGATGACCTTACAGAAGCGATAGGCCGCATTGCGGATTTTCTCGGGCGATATCGCAAGCGCCACCGTACCTGACCGAATCTGGGTCCCGAACCTGCCCGAACCTACCCGAACTGCCTGAGGCGAACTGAGAATGGATAAGATCGAACAGAACGAGAAGAAAAACGCTGGCCTGCCCGCCGAAACCGATTTATCCGGACCATTTATCATTACACTAGATATGAAACCCATCAATGTAGGCCTGTTAGGCATTGGCACAGTCGGGGGCGGCACTTTTGCGGTCCTCAAACGCAATCAGGAGGAAATCACACGACGTGCAGGACGCGGGATCGTTATCCGAATGATCGCGGATCGCGACGTGGAGAAAGCCCGCAAAATCGCGGGAAACGACGTCATCGTCACCGACGATGCAAACGCGGTTGTAACCAATCCGGATATCGATATCGTAATCGAGCTGATCGGGGGTTATACCGTTGCAAAAGAGCTGACGCTGAAGGCCATCGAGAATGGTAAGCATGTCATTACCGCGAACAAGGCATTGCTGGCCTCGCACGGCACAGAAATTTTCGCCGCAGCGCAGAAAAAAGGCGTAATGGTCGCGTTTGAAGCGGCCGTAGCAGGCGGAATACCCATTATCAAGGCCTTGCGCGAGGGTCTGACCGCCAACCGGATCGAATGGATTGCCGGGATTATCAACGGCACGAGTAATTTCATCCTGTCGGAAATGCGCGACAAGGGACTGACGTTCGATACCGTGCTGAAGCAGGCGCAGAAGCTGGGTTACGCCGAAGCGGACCCCGCATTCGACATCGAGGGGATAGACGCCGCGCACAAGCTCACCATCATGGCGTCTATCGCGTTCGGGATTCCCATGCAGTTCGACAAGGTTTATACCGAGGGCATCACAAAATTAACCCGCGAGGATATCCGTTATGCGGAGGAGTTGGGCTACCGCATCAAACTGCTGGGTATTACCAAGCGAACCCCAAGAGGCATCGAGCTGCGCGTGCATCCCACGCTGATACCTACCCGGCGGTTGATAGCCAATGTGGAAGGTGTCATGAATGCGATCGTGGTGAAAGGCGACGCAGTAGGCGCTACCTTGTATTATGGCGCAGGGGCGGGCGCCGAACCTACGGCGAGTTCGGTAGTGGCGGACCTGGTGGACGTGACGCGCATGCACACCGCCGACCCTAAGCACCGTGTTCCACATCTTGCTTTCCAGCCAGACCTGCTGTCGGATACGCCCATCCTGACCATGGAGGAAGTGGAAACGTCATATTATCTTCGATTGCGGGTAATGGATAAGCCAGGGGCGCTGGCTGATATTGCCGGTGTACTTGCCGACTTGGGAATTTCCATCGAAGCAATGGTACAGAAAGAGCCCAGCGAAGGAGAAGATCAGGTCGATATCATCATGCTCACCCATTCCGCAATGGAAAAAAATATTAATGCCGCTATCGCCAAAATCAAAAAACTGCCTTTGACAACCGGAAGAGTGACGCGCATCCGGTTGGAACACTTGAGTAGTAAATAGTCCCAAATAGGCCCCGATGATCCCGAAGGCGCCTTAAAAATTTACGGATACAGGCAATTTTTTGACGCCTAGGCAAGCCGGTGGCTCCACTGGAGTCTAGTTGGCCGCTCAGGTGTTTTATAAGAGAACGTTCTGAATTCTTTTCTGGTAAATACAATGCGTTATATTTCTACTCGCGGCGGCATGCCGCCAAAAAGGTTTTCCAGGATTCTTCTGGGTGGGCTCGCGCCGGACGGCGGGTTGGCAATGCCCGAAACCTATCCGCAGATTGATTTTGCCGAACTGGAAAAACTGCGTGGCCTGAGCTATCAGGAACTCGCGTTCGAGATCATTTCGCGATTCGCAGACGACATTCCTGTCGCGGACCTGCGCGGCATCATTGTGCGGACCTATACGACGGAATCATTCCAAAGCGAGGAGATAACGCCGCTTAAAACTTTGGAACCTGGACTGCATATTCTGGGATTGTCGAATGGCCCGACGCTGGCGTTCAAGGATATCGCCATGCAATTACTGGGCAATTTGTTCGAGTATGTCCTGGAGAAATCAGGGGAGTATCTGAACATTCTGGGAGCGACTTCTGGCGATACCGGGCCCAGCGCGGAATATGCCATGCGCGGCAAGCGCAGCATTCGCGTGTTCATGCTTTCACCGCAAGGAAAGATGAGCCGATTCCAGACAGCGCAAATGTATTCCCTGCAAGACCCGAACATTTTCAATATTGCCGTCCGCGGCGTGTTCGATGATTGCCAGGACATTGTAAAGGCAGTCAGCAACGATTATGCCTTTAAGCAAAAATACCGCATAGGTACGGTCAATTCAATAAACTGGGCACGGATCGTTGCGCAAATCGTCTATTATTTCAAAGGCTATTTTGCCGCTACCGGTTCTAGTAGCGAGCAGGTGTCCTTCGCCGTGCCATCGGGGAATTTTGGCAATATTTGCGCGGGCCACGTTGCTCGCATGATGGGGTTGCCCATCAGAAAATTGATACTGGCGACCAACGAAAATGATGTTCTGGATGAGTTTTTCAGGACAGGTTGCTATCGGCCTCGCGCTACTGCGGAAACGCTGCATACCAGCAGTCCGTCGATGGACATTTCCAAAGCATCCAACTTCGAGCGTTTCATTTTTGATTTGACGGGACGGGATGCGGCCAAGGTGAAAGAATTGTGGCGGGCGGTGGAAAGAGGTGGGGGCGGGGGAGCGGAAGCGGATCGCGCTCACGACGGTGCTTTCGATCTTGCCGGTACGCCTTTGTGGGAAAGAGTAAAGGAGTTCGGACTTGTGTCGGGAACCAGCAGCCACGCCGAACGCATCGCCACCATACGCCAGATTCATGAACAATACGGCATTCTGGTGGACCCGCATACTGCCGACGGTTTGAAGGTGGGACTTGAATATCGCGAAACAGACGTACCGCTAATTTGTCTGGAAACCGCGTTGCCCGTCAAGTTTTCCGAGAGCATTATCGAGGCCATAGGCCATGCGCCGGCGCGTCCCGCCGGGTATGAGAATATTGAAAACATGCCGCAGCGGTATGTGGTCATGAATGCGGATGCCGATGCGGTCAAGGCATTCATTGCCGAGCAGGCCGAATAGCGGAATCTTTGAACAAACGCTCTGGAGAGTATCATTTGCTGCGCTTCACCTTCTCTTGCCATCGTCCCCATGAAACTGCCATTCCCGCGAAAGCGGGAATCTGACAGCTTCAAAAAACCCTGGATTCCCGCGTTCGCGGGAACGACGATTTGGAGCCTGGCCTGAGATAAAAACACCGCGGTTAAAGTGGTACTGTCGGCTTGGTCACATGCGCTGCTTTTCAGCGGCGGCAAGGAAATCGTCCAGTATGGGCCCTGAATCGAGCAGGTCGGTGGCGCCTCCATGAAACTCGGGATGCCATTGAAACGCGGTCACATAGCATTCCCCTCGCATACGTATTGCCTCGATAATGCCATCAACGTCGGAAACCGCCTCGACGACCGAATCACGCCCCAATCGCTTGATTGCCTGATGATGAATGCTGTTGACCAGGCGTTGATAATTCTCACCGTACAGCTTCGCCAGCCGCGAATTTTCCTCAATTAGAACGGTATGCCGGTGCTGATCGTACAGGATATCGTCTACATGCAGGATTGCGTGCGGGTGTTCGGTAGCAATGTCCTGATAAAGGGTGCCGCCCAACGCCACATTGATAAGTTGTAATCCACGGCAAATGCCCAGTACGGGTTTTCCCTGTACGACACATTCCCAAAAGAGTTCCATTTCGTACAGGTCACGCACCCGGTCCCCGGACCATTCCGGCCGCGTTGGGGTTTCACCGTAAGAAATGGGGCTGACATCCGCGCCACCTTGCAGTACGAGCCCATCGATTTCCCTGACATAGTCGCTTATACGCACATGAGAACGCTCGACCCCACCGGTTTCTATGGCCGGCAGCATGAAAGCCAGAGCCCGGCGGCGCATGATCCAGTGGGCGACCGTCTGCTCAAGGTACTGTAACGTCTTTTTCGGGAAGCCCAATCCCGCTGGAGGAGTATGCAGTATGCGTGGCGACAATCCGATGCGTAGCGGGCGCGTCATTTCGAGTCTGAATAGAGTCCATAACGAATATCAAGAATAATTAGATTATCGCCGCTCGGCTGTGTTCTACGTTACATATAAATAAATATACCTCCTCAAGTCCCTGCTTCAGGGGTTTAGGGCGCAATGGAACGCAAAATCCGGTTAAGGCACCTTGGCACCTTGCAGGAGACGCGTGTGACACGGTAGCGGGATGGACGTTGAATAGTCTGGCGGCATCCGCTGCGGTCTTCTGTCCAGAGTTAACCAGGTGCATAATCTCTTGCTGCTGGTGCGTCTTAAGTTTTGGGCGCCGACCTCCGACACGCCCTTCCTGACGTGAGGCATCAAGGCCATTGCGAGTGCGTTCGCGTAGCATGGCTCGCTCGAATTCGGCAAAGGCCCCGACAATCTGCATCATCATACGGCCACCGGGCGAGGTGGTGTCAATCGCTTCAGTCAAACTCTGGAACCCCGCGCCGCCTGCTGGACTTTTTCCATCAAGCTCAGCGCGCCTTTTAAAGAGCGTGAAAGGCGATCCAGCTCCAGACTACCAATACATCGCTCTTGCGCAGCTGCCCGAGCAGACGATGAAATTCAGGCCGCTCCCAGCGGCCGCCGGTGGCTTTCTCCTGAAAAATAAGTTCACACCCGGCAGACTTGAGCGCGGCAATTTGCGCCGCGTTATCCCGATCATCGCCAAGATCACCGCGATCAGTCGCCTGCCACCGGTGCGCCGCTTGGCTATCCTGGTCGCCTTCGAGTGCATGTATCTTCCTCCATCGACACCTTACCATGCGCTCCAGCCATGCCACAGTAAAGCGCTGCAACGGCAATAATAGTGGACCGCATCACTTGCTTGATCATTTGATTGCTCCTCGATGTATGGTTCAACTGATCTTCGTTATCCTCTGCATGCTGTTTTACTATGGCTTATTGCAAATCGCCCCGTCCTCTGTAATGCGGGAGCGGGGCGATTCAGGCTTCAGGCCACTGCTCGGATTCCTCAGTTAGCCCTTACGGTACGATCCGGTTGTTGAGGATGGTTTTGCTCTGGCCGTTCCACACGACGTCGGTCAGGTTGGAGTAGCGGGTAACGATCTGTGCCACAACACCGCCGGCAAACAACCCCGACCAGCCCAGTACCACAAAGCCCCAGTGCAGCGGAGCGCTGAAGAGTTCTTCCATGAACCAGAAAGCATGGCCCCATTCGTTCAAGCCTACGTTCGGCAGAATCATGAGCGGACCGGCAATGGCCATGACGAGCGGGAACGAGGTGCCCCGGGCGTACAGCGGCAGACGGGTCATGGCATACAGATAGGTGGCCACGCCGCAGACGATGTACATCGGGAAGGAGCCATAGAACACCACCACGTGACTCGGGGTGAAGCTCGTGTCACGGATGATGACCTGGTGCCAGGAGGCATCCTGCTCGGTAAAGAAGCTGCCGCCCCAGTAAACGCCGAACAGATAGACGCCCAGCCACATCATAAAATAGAAGTAGCGCTTGATCTCAAGCTTGGGATCGAGATTGTCCAACTGCTCCTTCGTATCCCGGGTCTTCCAGATCCAGCCCCAGGTGATCAGGGCAAAGATCGGCATCACGATCATGTGTACACGCCACAATCCCATCCATACCTTCTCAAACTCGGGCTCCATCGAGTCCATCCCGTGCGAGTAGGCAAACGTGCGCTGATACCAGATCCAGAATATCGCCACCGCCAGCATGGTGATGAGACCGAATTTGTACCACTTCGAGTCGTACCACAGCGACATGTCGTAGTCCCGACCTTCCGACTTCGCCGGGCTCGACGTTTTAAGTGCTGTTGCCATATTTCAATACTCCTTTAGATTAATTACCCGCAACTGCCTGAGCGGATTTGACTTGGTTCTCCATAAATATCAAAATGGTGAATAAGTCGTTACATCATTCATCCTTGCAAAATACTTTGCCTGTCAGGCAAAGGTTTGAAGCCCATTCCAGAGTAGTGCTATTCCCAGAAGACCCAGCACGCCAAACTTGTACATCTTTGATTCGTGTAATGATGGCATGCTGGAAGCACCAACACCTGCTTGCGGATAGCTCCGCAACCTTCGATGTCTTGTTGCCATTTCAGTACTCCTTTTAGTTAACTGACTACCACTTCTTCCTGTAGGGAGCCTCTTGCTAACGCAATTACCAGGTATTATGCTTGCAATAAGCAAGTGGTCAGAGTATAGACCTGGAGCCGGATAGGCGTGTAGTCTGCTAAATCAGTTATCAGAGTTCTATTTTTGAAACGATGGATGGCCCCCTTATGCAAGACCTGAATGACCTCTATTACTACGTCCAGGCCGTGGATCATGGCGGCTTTGCTCCGGCAGGCCGGGCCCTGGGCATGCCGAAATCGAAGCTTAGCCGCCGCATCGCCAAGCTGGAAGAGCGCTTGGGTGTGCGGCTGATCCAGCGCTCGACACGTCACTTTGCAGTTACCGACGCCGGCGAGACTTATTACACGCATTGCAAGGCGATGCTGGTGGAAGCTGAGGGGGCCCAGGAAGCAATAGACACCTTAAAGGCCGAACCCCGGGGTGTAATCCGGATGACATGCCCCATACCGCTGGTGAATGCTTATGTGGGAGTGATGCTGGCTGATTTCATGGTGCGCTATCCGTGCGTCACAGTGCAGATGGAGGCGACCAACCGACGTGTCGATCTGATCAGCGAGTCACTGGACATCGCCCTTCGTGTGCGGCCACCGCCCCTGCAGGACAGTGATCTGGTCATGCGCATCCTGGCTGATCGAAGCCAATGTTTGGTGGCCAGCCCCGCGCTTGTCCAGCAACTCGGCTTTCCTGCCGCACCAGCCGCTTTGGGCAATTGGCCGAGCCTGGGCCTGGGGACTGCACAACAAATCCATAGCTGGGCGCTGCATGGGCCGAATGGCGCACAAGCCACACTTCATCACACGCCGCGCTTCGTGACGACGGACATGATCGCGCTAAGAGATGCCGCCGAGGCCGGTGTCGGTGTAGTGCAGCTGCCGATGGTCATGGCACGGGACCAGCTGACGGCTGGTTCATTGGTTAGACTGGTGCCAGACTGGGCGCCGTGTCGGGAAATCATTCATGCGGTGTTTCCGTCCCGGCGCGGTCTTCTGCCATTCTGTGCGGGCATTAATTGATTTTCTCGCGCAGCGTTTCGAGATGCTGCATGAGGACTAGGCCAGCTTAAAAGCGCTGTCGGAACTTGCGCAACGAATCCATCTCTGCCACTGCGCCACTCATAGTTTCAAAAACAGGACTCTGATAACTGATTTTGCAGACTACACACCTGTCCGTCTCCAGGTCTATACTTTGACCACTTGCTAATTGCAAGCAATATCGGAGGATAAATGTCAAGACAATTATCTTGTAGCGAGCACGCAACACCCATCGACAAATCTCTTCAGCCGTTATTAATTCATGGCTTGAAAGGCATCGAAAAAGAAAGCCTCCGAATTAACCGGGAGGGATCAATATCATTGTCACCTCATCCGGTTCAGCTTGGAGCCGCGTTGACTCATCCGAATATCACAACTGATTATTCTGAAGCCTTACTTGAGTTGATCACGCCAGCATTATCGGATGGAACGGAAGTGCTGCATTCCTTGACGGACTTGCATAAATATGTCTGCGCAAATATCAATGACGAATTATTGCTGGCGGCAAGTATGCCTGTCGGCGATTTGCGGGACCCGGCAATTCCCATCGCCGAATATGGTTCATCCAATGTCGGGAAGATGAAGCACATCTACCGGCAGGGTTTAAGCTATCGCTACGGCCGCTGCATGCAAGTCATCGCCGGAATCCATTTCAACTACTCGCTTCCTGAACAATTCTGGCCCGAATACCAACAGTTCGTGAAACATACGGGTGATCTGCAATCCTTCACCACCAGCGCTTATATGGGAATGATCAGAAATCTGCAGCGTTATGGCTGGCTTATCCTGTATTTATTCGGCTCGTCCCCGGCAGTGGGCAAAAGCTTCGTCGATAGCCGCAATTCTGTTTATTCCGATACCTTGCAGAAATTCGATGAGACTTCCTACTACAAGCCCTTTGCCACCTCTTTGAGGATGAGCGAGATAGGCTATTTGAATCCCGTTCAATCGATGTTTCATATTTCCTTTAACAGCATCGAAGAATATATACGGCATTTGGGCAGAGCAACAACGATACCTTATCTCGGATATGAAAGGATCGGGGCAAAGGTAGGCATCCAGTACCGGCAGTTGAATACCCATTTCCTGCAGATAGAGAACGAATATTACACTTCGGTGCGGCCAAAACAGCCCACGAGGCCCGCTGAGAGGCCGCTGCAGGCACTGGGAAGCCGGGGGATTCAATATATTGAAATACGATCCGTGGATGTCGATGTGTTTGAACCTGCGGGCATTGCGATCGAAACTACGCGCTTTCTTGAAGCGCTGAGTCTTTTCTGTCTATTCCAACCCAATGTGGGGCATGACTCGAAGCAGCTTGACGAGATCAGCAATAACGTATTGTCGGTGGCCAATCGCGGCAGGGATCCGAAGCTTAAGCTGCTGGACAATGGGTGTGAAGTTCCGTTGCGGCAATGGGCGCTGACGCTGTGTGAGCAGATGCGGGAGATCTGTGAGATCCTGGACAACGGCAATGCCGATATCCCCTACACCCGCGCATTGCACCAGCAGATCGAAACAATTCACCATCCTGAGTTGACGGCTTCAGCAAGAGTGCTGACGGCCATGCGCGCGCAAAAGATGTCAATTACCGAACTGGTATTGCAGAAGTCCCGTGAATACACTCGTTATTTCCAGAAGGCCACACTGGATGCGGCGGTAAAGAGGAATTTTGATCTCCAGGTCAAGACATCGCTGGCGCAACAGAAACAGCTCGATGCCACGGATGAGATCCCTTTCGATAAATACCTGAGCAACTATTTCTCGCAAGACGCCTCAGCCAGCATCATTCAATCCCCAAACCTGCCTGTCTCCATGGTCGAAACTGCTGCTCGATGAATTCCGTACGCTCATGCAAACATTAAAGCGTGCTATTCCTACGCTTGAAACAGAGCTTTCTTCATGACTCCGGCAATCGAAGTCAGGCAGGTGCACAAGCGTTTCGGTGCATTGCATGCCTTGTGCGGCATTGATCTCGAAATCGATACAGGCGAATTCTTCGCATTGCTTGGCCCCAATGGAGCGGGAAAGACGACGCTGATCAATATTATCGCGGGCCTTACCCTTGCCAGCAGCGGGAGTGTCAGGGTAAAGGGGCATGATGTCGTTGCCGAGTACCGTAAAGCACGCCGCATGTTAGGCGTGGTGCCCCAGGAGTTGGTATTTGATCCGTTCTTTACCGTTCGGGAAACGCTTGTGTTCCAATCCGGCTATTACGGCATAAAGAAGAATAACAGCTGGATAGACGAGATAATCCACCATCTCGACCTTGCCGATAAGGCCGATACCAACATGCGTTCGTTGTCCGGCGGCATGAAGCGGCGCGTACTGGTAGCGCAGGCATTGGTCCACAAACCCCCGGTAATCGTTTTGGATGAACCCACCGCAGGCGTAGATGTGGAATTGCGCCAGGCCCTGTGGCGCTTCATCAAGCAGTTAAACCGCAGCGGTCATACCATTGTGCTCACTACGCATTATCTGGAAGAAGCAGAGGCTTTATGCAACCGCGTGGCAATGCTCAAAAATGGCAGTATCGTTGTGCTTGATAGCGTCAGAAATCTCATCAGCAACATTTCCGGACACCGGATACGATTGCGGTTATCTCCCGATACGCTGCCGGCGGCGTTACAGCTACTGATAATCGGCCACGACCAAGGCTACTACGTTCTGGCAATCGAGGAATACTCCCAGCTTGAAAATGTGATGACAGCATTACGCGCAACCCAGACCCAAGTCCTGGAACTGCAGATATTGCAACCTGATCTGGAAGAAGTGTTCGTAAAGATCATGCACGGTGCAGAGAGTCTGGAACCTGCATCGGTATGAATGGATTTCTTACGCTGCTCTACAAGGAACTGCTACGATTCTGGAAAGTCGGGTTCCAGACCGTATTTGCACCCATGCTGTCTACCTTGCTCTATCTATTGATTTTTTCTCACGCACTGGAAGAACGCGTGCAGGCATACCCCGGTGTAACCTACACAGTTTTTCTGATTCCGGGGCTGGTGATAATGGCCATGTTGCAGAACGCTTTCGCTAACTCCTCATCAAGCCTGATTCAATCGACGGTCTCGGGCAATCACATCTTCATGCTGTTATCGCCGCTTTCTTACCAGGAAATATTCATTGCTTATGTACTGGCATCGGTAGTTCGCGGTCTCGTGGTAGGACTGGGTATCTACGTGGTGACGCTGGGGTTTTTTGAACTTCCCCTGTACTCGTTCGCATGGGTATTCGCATTTGCCTTAATGGGCACCGCGTTGCTGGGCGCCTTAGGCATCATTGCGGGAATCTGGGCGGAAAAATTTGAGCAGCTTGCTGCGTTGCAAAACTTTATCGTCCTGCCACTGACGTTTTTATCGGGGGTTTTCTATACGATCCCCTCGTTGCCTCCACTTTGGCAAGGATTATCGTATCTGAATCCGTTTTTCTACATGGTAGACGGGTTTCGCTACGGCTTCTTTCGCGCCTCGGATGTTTCACCCTACCTCAGCCTTGGGACTCTGATGACATGTTTCCTGGCAGTATCGTGGTGGACATTGCAAATGCTGAAAACAGGGTACAAAATCCGAAAATGATCCGATCCACGACTTCCCCTTCAGCCCCGCAACATTTTGTCGAGTAGTTCCGCTGTCGCGTCTCCTGCGGGGTAACAGGGCCTTAACCGGGTTTTACGTTCCATTACTCCCTAAACCCCCTTCAGGCCAATGGAGCTATTTGAAGTTTTTGCTCCGTCCCGGTTTCCACGGGTAACAATAGAACCATGTCAACATCGCCTGAAAACCCTCATTTCCCCATCCACAACTCGGCCTGCAGTTGCATCACATCGGCAAGATTGTGCTCACGCGCATAAGTCTGGCGCAACCAGCTTGTGCCGTTACCCGCGATAAGAATGTCGCGGATGCGCTCCATTGCTTCGACCGCATGCAACTCTCGGGCGTGGTCGGCAATGCGCCCCAGCATATCGGTTATATCCTCGCGGATGCTGCGCTGCTCGTGCGTGCGGGGATCGATGAAAACCCCTTCAAGCCCAAAACGGCAGGCCTGGAAACGGTTGAATGTATAAACCAGATAATCGTCCTCTTCCGGCGCCACACGCTGCTCCACCATGATGTAACGAGACATTGCCTGGATATAGCAGGCAATGGAAGCGGCAATTTCAACAGTAAGAGGCGTATCGCATACCCTGACCTCGATAGTGCCGAATTCGGGCTTGGGGCGAATATCCCAGTAGAAATCTTTCATTGACTCGACCACCCCGGTGCCGGTCATTTTGCCGAAAAACCGTTCGAAGTCGTCCCAGCACAGCACGAACGGCGCCCTTCCGCTCAGCGGGAAGGAAAATACGGAATTCAGGCGCGCTGAAGCGAATCCCGTATCATGTCCTTGAACGAACGGCGAACTGGCCGATAAGGCAATAAAGTGGGGGACGTAGCGTGACAGCATATGCATCAGGTGAAGCGCCTCATCCGGTCCGGGGCAGCCGATGTGGACATGCTGGCCAAATATGGTGAACTGCTTCGCAAGGTAGCCGTACAGCTCGGATAGGTGATGAAAGCGCGGCGCGTCGAAAATTTTCTGCTCGCTCCAATGCTGGAATGGATGAGTGCCGCCGCCTGCTACCGCGACATTGAGAAAGCGTCCCGCATCGCAAACAACATCACGCAATGCATGCAATTCCTCGACCAGCCCGCTGTATTCCTGCTTCACCGAAGTGTTGATTTCGATCATGCTGCGTGTCATTTCCGGTTTTATTTCGCCCGGATGGGCGCGTTTTTCAACGCGGCGCAGCATATCTGGGGCAGAGGAAGACAGGTTATAGTCATTGCAACTGAGCAGCTGCAACTCAAGCTCTACCCCAATACTTAAGGGGCGGGACGGGGCGAAGGGCATCAGGCTCATGTTTTTTTGTCCGGGGTTTCTCCGGCTATCTGTAAGGCCTTTTGCACGACAATCGGTCCCGCAAGCTCAAGAATTACGATACAGCTCATCAGTACCAGCCCCAGTCCCGAGCCGAAGTCGGGAAAAGTCGCCGCAGTGTCCAACGTCAGCAAGAGTGCCACACTCGACATGGGTACAAGCGCAAGGCCCAGTGCCATGGCCTGCCGCACGCCGATCCCGCTGTAATGCGCCAACGCCAGCACGGAAAGCAGTTTGGCTATAGTGCGTACTGCGATGAGCAGCAACACCAGCAGCAGACTATAACGTAACCCATTGAGGTCCCCCGCCAGGCCATTGGCGATGAACATCAGTACTACCAGGACGGCGCCGGCAGAACCAAAATGTGGCGGAAAAGTCCGCGTACGCTTTCGCTGGTAACGTGTAACAAGGCCGGCCACCAGAAGTACCAGGATAGGGCTGAGCTTAAGCGTTGAAGCCATGATAGTCGCAAATGCGATCATGCCAAACAGAACAAAAGAAAAAGTTTCCTCGTGGTGTCCCAGATAATGGTGAATTCGCTCGAAGGTAATACCGAACAGCCATGCCAGTAACGCCGAACCACCGAGGAGGTAGATCGGCTGCAACGCCGTATGGACGAAGCTGACGCCGGTTTGCCCGTGCATCGCCGCCACAGCAAGCTTGTGAAAGATGACGGCATAGATACAATTGAGTGCGGTCATGAGCAGGAGCCGGTCCGTAACCTGCCCCTGAGCACGTGACTCGGTTACTGTGCGCACTACGATGGCGGGCGAGGTGGCGATCGCAATTGCCGCGACAACCGCGGCGGTGACAGCCGCGACCTCAAACCACGTCAACAGTAAAAATACGACTACAAAGGTTGCAACAGTCTCGAGCAAGCTCGTGCCCGCGATCCAGGGATTGGCTTTAAGCCAGCGCAGATTCACCTTGCTTCCCAATTCGAACAAAAGAATGCCGAGCGCCAGATCGATGACCAGCCGCCATTCGGTGGCAGGCAGTTGGGGAATCAGGCCCAGCCCGCCAGGGCCCAGCAATACGCCTATACCGATATAGCCGACAATGCGCGGCAGCCTCAGCTGGCGCACCAGTACTTCACCCACCAGTACGGCGACTACGAGTGTGAGCGCAAGCCAGAGCGCCGGGCTGATCTCAAGCGGCCAGACAGGAAGATAGGCGGACCAGGTCATGGGAGATCGCGGAGGAACAGTGAAAATGAACCTGTTCCGATAGCTGTCGACGTTATTTTCAGATGCATCCGGTCTCCTTCAGGATGAAATACGGATGTTCAGGTCTGTAACTGGAAGTTTACGGACCCCAACTGGACTACAGAAAGTACTCGCCAGTTCGGTGGGGTTACTGGATTAATCCGGAAGAGATGCCGCGATTATAAACCATGAATGGAAAGTGGGAAGCGCTGACAGCGATTGCTGTACTACAAGCAGTACCCGGGAAGATCAATGAGCCGAACGATTGCGCCGGCGCGCCGGCGGCGCACGCCACCCGAGCGAGTAAACATGCGGCGTGGCCCTGTTCGCTTGCCTTCCCTTCCCTCAGGATTTCGATCCCTGATAATACTGGCGGCATCTGGCATGATTGCATTCTAAACTTAAATCACTCAACGATTTCGAGAAAGATATGAACGATCCGTGTAATCTGCAACGCTTCGTGGCTGCTCAGCAACCGGTCTACGAAAACGTATGCCGGGAACTACGCCTGGGCAGTAAACAAAGCCATTGGATGTGGTTCATTTTCCCGCAGGCCAAAGGCTTGGGCAGGAGCGCTATGGCACAAAAATTTGCCATTTCTTCTCGTGAAGAAGCAAAAGCATATCTGGAACACCCATCCTCGGACCCCGGCTGCGGGAATGCAGCCGGTTCGTGGCAGCCGTCCATGGCCGCTCAATCGAAGATATTTTTGGCTATCCGGACTACATGAAGTTTCACTCGTCAATGACTCTATTTACGGAGGTCGCAGCTGACAACGAGGTTTTCAACGAATGCCTGGGCAAATATTTTGATGGAATACCCGATCCTGCGACGCTTCTCCAGCTTTCATCATCTAAATCACATAAGGGATAGAGGCAGGACGCCAATAAGCGAAGTGCCTATCTCTGATTGTTTCTTGCCAAACATTCTTGCGGCGTCTAAAAATGAAGTGATGCTTTCTGTAAAACGAATATTTATGTTTTTCAAGGGCGCAAACAAAAGCGAGGAGTAAATCATGGCAGATCTCAAAACCGTATGGTTCGGAATGCTTACTGATGATTCGGATGATTCAGGTACGGATAGTCCTATCGTATTAATTTTCAATGTAACGGGGGGCAGATTCGACGTTTTACACCGCACTTTTCCGGATACGGTCCAGGAGGATCAGGAACAAGGACAAGCCAATCTGTATGAGATAACAGAGGATGATTTTGAGCCACAGGCTTTTGTCGGCGCTACAGTCGATCCTCAGGACCTGAACGTTTCCTCAATCCGTATCGGTATCCGGGGCAACGATTCATGGCGCCCCAAAAGTGTCTTTATTTGGGGAGAGCAAAAAGATGGACTGATTGTCCCGCTTGCTCTCGATACCGAATTGCAGGGCCGGATCGGTATCGGGGGTCAGTTGGTAGGTGTGCGCCTCAGCACGGATGCGAGTGAAGGCAAGCTCTCCTTTGCGCCCTCGCGTGTTCAATCAGGGAATGCCGATACGGTAATCAGACGGTTGCTCGTGGTCATGACTACTGCGGATGCAGACGATGCGGGTACCGATGATGATATTCAGATCCGGATCGCAACCAGGGATGGCAGCCAGGTTGTGAATCACATTTTTCCAGACACATCGCAGGATGATCTGGAAAGAGCACAAGCGAATCTTTATTACGTACCGGTCAACATACCGTTCCGAAAGATTGACCTGAATGACGATGCTATTCGTTTAAGTATTCTGGGCAGGGATGCGTGGTTGCCTGCGCGCTTCTTTCTTTTCGGCCTCAGCGAGGATGAAGGCGGACAGCCGCCTGAATTTGTTGTGCCCTTAGTGCATCTTCCCACCTGGCCCCTTAGTACGTTGAGCGCTGATCCCGAGGAAGGTCAAGGGACAGTGATATTGCCCTTGCAGGGTAATATTATTATTCTTTAAAAATACTGTATTCCTTCTTCCGTTACGGTCAAACGGCTAATTCCATATCCGGCGCTATTGAATGCTCATTTGCAGTTTTGCCTCATGACGATAATGACATTTTGAGTCACTTCGACCTTCTTTTTGATCAGGCAATAGTGTATTGAATGGTTTTTTCATGCGGCGCAATGCGCTGCATTTATTAGCGCGCTACCTCTGTTGTGTTGGAGGTAAACCGCATCGATAAATCTATCGCCTTTATATCTTTCGTGAGGCTGCCGATGGAAATCCGGTCCACGCCGGTTTTCGCTATCGCACGGACGTTCTCCAGCGTGATTCCTCCGGATGCTTCAAGTTTCGCGTCTTTGTTGGTCAATCGCGCATTCAGTATGACCGCTTCGCATAATGAATTGAAATCGAAATTATCCAACAGAATGAGTTTCGCTCCAGCGTCCAGCGCGATGCGCAAATCATCCAGGGTTTCCACTTCGATCTGAACGAATACGCCAGGGGGGGCAATCTTCTTTGCGGCGTTCAACGCCGGCCTGATGCCGCCGGCGGCGATAATATGATTCTCCTTGATGAGTATGCCGTCGTATAAGCCGAAACGATGGTTTACGCCACCCCCGCATTTGACCGCGTATTTTTGAGCTATCCGTAACCCCGGCAGCGTCTTGCGGGTATCGACGATCACCGCGCCGGTTCCCGCCACCGCGTTCACATAGCGCCGGGTTTGCGTTGCAACCGCCGACAGCAACTGCAGGAAGTTCAGCGCGGTACGTTCCCCGGTGAGAAGCGCACGGGCGTTTCCGGTTATTTCGCAGAGCTGCTGTCCAGCGGTTATGGCTTCGCCATCTTTCGCAAGCCAGCGCACGTCGGTGTGCGGTGACAATTGCCAAAAACAGATGTCAAACCACTGAGTTCCACATAAGACCATATCCTGGCGGCTGACGACACTGGCTGTGGCGGTCCCATCAGCAGGAATCAGAAGCGCGGTGAGATCGCCCGTGCCGGTGTCTTCGGCCAGCGCCTGGTTGACGTTATTTTTGATCTCCGTTTCCAGATTCATGAACTTATCGTAAAACATTCTTATTATGTTTACTGGAATGAATGGAGTATTTTAGCTGAATGCGATAGTGGAGGCGGCATGTCTGATGCACTGAAGGTTATTTCCTACGGTTTTGGCACGATACTTGGCTTGATCCTGCTCGGGATCATCGTGTTCTGGTTCATCCAGGATGTAACCCAGAAGAAGCATTCTATCCTGCGTAATTATCCGGTCGTTGGACGTCTGCGATTTTTCCTGGAGAAACAGGGAGAATATTTTCGCCAATACTTCTTTTCCAGCGACCGGGACGAAATGCCTTTTAATCGCGCTACCCGGTCCTGGGTATACAGGAATGCAAAAAACGAGGGCGGCATGGTCGGTTTCGGCTCGACCAATGATCTGCGTGAGCCCGGCTCGATCATTTTCGTCAATGTCGCTTTTCCGGTATTGGAGAGCGGCCGGCTGCCGACCCCATCGCTGATAATCGGCGACGGCTACTGCGAGCATCCGTTCCATGCGAGATCCATAATCAATATCAGCGGCATGAGCTACGGGGCAATCTCGGCGCCCGCTGTGCGTGCGCTGTCGCTCGGTGCGGCGGAGGCGGGATGCTGGTTGAATACGGGGGAGGGCGGACTTTCGCCTTATCATCTGGAGGGTAGCTGCGACATCGTTATGCAAATCGGTACGGCCAAGTATGGTATTCGGGACCAGGACGGCAATTTTTCACCGGATCGGGCGAAGGAACTTGCCAAGGTAGTCAAGGCATTTGAAATAAAGCTCTCCCAGGGTGCGAAACCGGGCAAGGGCGGATTGCTGCTCGGCGTCAAGGTGACCAATGAAATTGCAGCTATCCGGGGTATTCCCGCTCACCATGATTCAATCAGCCCCAATCGCCATCACGACATCGGCAATGTGGATGAGTTGCTCGACAAGATTGCCTATGTCCGGGAATTGACAGGGCGCCCGGTGGGAGTGAAGGCTGCCATTGGCGGCTGGCGCTTTGTCAACGACTTATGCGACGCAGTGAACCGCCGGGGTTTTGAATATGCCCCGGATTTTCTCACTATTGATGGGGGCGAAGGCGGCAGCGGGGCTGCGCCCCAGACCCTGCTCGACCACATGAGCCTGCCTATTGCCGAAGCATTGCCGCGAGTGGTGGATTCGTTGCTTCAATCCGGCTTGAAAGACCGGATACGCGTGGTTGCAGCGGGTAAGCTGGTGACGTCGGCAAGGGCGGCATGGGCGCTTTGCGCGGGTGCGGATTTCGTCAATACGGCACGCGGTTTTATGTTCTCGCTCGGCTGCATCCAGGCCATGCGCTGCCACGCCAACACATGTCCTACCGGCATTACCACCCACAATAAACGCTTGCAGCGCGGCCTCGTGGTGAGGGAAAAATACCTGCGAGTTGCAAATTACGCGAGAAACATGGACAAGGAGATCGACATGATTGCTTACTCGTGCGGGTTGCACCATGCGCGGCAATTGAGGCGTGAGCACGTCCGCATCGTTGAAACCGCTGGCAAAAGCGTAGCGCTCAATATGTTGTACCCCTATCCGGAGGTGTCTTGAAGGGTGAATCCGGAGTGAATTCGACGAGAGGGTATGGGCTGCTCCACCGTGCCCCGACTTGAAATCTTTGCACCTCAAAAATGACGCAATATGCTTCGCTTATTGCAGTCTGCCTCTGTCCCGCGTCCCAGTGGGGAATTGACACACCTGGGAGTGTCACCTTGAAAATCCACTCGTCTCCCACATATAAGAGTCATTCAGAACCCACCGAGGAGTTCCCATGCGTTTCGACAAGTTAACCACTAAATTCCAGCAGGCGCTGGCCGATGCGCAGAGCATTGCCGTGGGCCAGGACCATCCCTACGTTGAACCACAGCATCTGCTGCTTGCGCTATTGCAGCAGGAGGACAGTGGCACGATTTCGCTGTTGCAACGCGCTGGCGCGAATGTTCCCCCTTTGCGCGATGCATTGAAGAAAGCGATAGAGCGCTTCCCCAAGGTGGAAGGTACCGGCGGCGAAATCAACGCCTCACGCGAGTTGGGAAATTTGCTCAATGTCGCGGATAAGGAAGCGCAGAAACGGGGCGACCAGTTCATTGCATCGGAAATGTTCCTGGTGGCGGCCCTTCAGGATAAAGGTGAAACCGGCAATCTGCTCAGGCAGCACGGCGCGAATCGCGCTGCGCTGGAACAGGCTATCAGTGAGGTGCGGGGAGGAGAAAACGTTGGCAGCGCGGAAGCGGAGGGCAGCCGTGAAGCCCTCAAAAAATATACGCTTGATCTTACCGAACGCGCACGAATGGGTAAGCTCGACCCCGTCATCGGGCGTGATGACGAGATCCGCCGGACCATCCAGGTATTGCAGCGGCGCACCAAGAATAATCCGGTTCTGATCGGCGAGCCAGGCGTGGGCAAGACCGCTATCGTTGAAGGTCTGGCGCAGCGGATTGTCAAGGGTGAAGTGCCGGAAACCCTGAAGGACAAGAAAGTGCTTTCGCTTGATATGGCTTCGTTACTGGCAGGGGCTAAATATCGCGGCGAATTCGAGGAGCGCCTGAAATCCGTTTTGAAAGAGATCGCGCAGAACGAAGGACGTATTATTGTTTTTATTGACGAGCTTCATACCATGGTGGGCGCGGGCAAGGCGGAAGGCGCCATTGATGCGGGAAACATGCTCAAACCTGCGCTGGCCCGCGGGGAGTTGCATTGCGTAGGCGCGACCACGCTGAATGAATATCGCAAGTATGTCGAGAAGGATGCGGCGCTCGAGCGGCGTTTCCAGAAGGTGCTGGTGGACGAGCCCACCATGGAAGCCACCATCGCCATTCTGCGTGGATTACAGGAAAAGTACGAGCTGCATCACGGTGTCGATATCACTGACCCGGCCATTGTAGCCGCTGCCGAACTGTCTCATCGTTATATAACCGACCGTTTCCTGCCTGACAAGGCCATTGATCTGATCGATGAAGCAGCAGCGCGAATTCGCATGGAAATCGACTCCAAGCCGGAGGTGATGGACCGGCTCGACCGGCGTCTCATCCAACTTAAGATCGAACGCGAGGCGGTCAGGAAGGAAAAGGACGAAGCCTCACAGAAGCGCTTGGGCTTGCTGGAAGATGAAATAGCGAAGCTCGAGCGTGAATACGCCGACCTGGAAGAAATCTGGAAAACCGAGAAATCGCAGGTGCAGGGTTCGCAGCACATCAAGGAGGAGATGGAGAAGGTCAAGCTGGAAATGGAAGCAGCGACACGCAAGGGAGACTGGCAGAAAGTTTCGGAACTGCAATACGGCCGTATTCCCCAACTGGAAGCGCAATTGCAGACACAACTCAGCGACCAGGACCGGCAGAGCGAAATGGCCGGGCAAGGCGCCGGCGAGAACAGGCCGAAGCTGCTCCGCACACAGGTGGGTGCGGAAGAAATTGCCGAGGTGGTTTCCCGAGCGACCGGCATTCCCGTATCGAAAATGATGCAGGGTGAGCGCGAGAAACTCCTGCAGATGGAACAGAAGCTGCACGAGCGGGTGGTGGGACAGGATGAGGCGGTGCGCCTGGTGTCCGATGCGATACGCCGTTCGAGAGCAGGACTGGCCGATCCCAACCGTCCTTATGGCTCGTTTTTATTCCTGGGGCCCACCGGTGTGGGCAAAACGGAGCTATGCAAGGCGTTGGCCGGCTTTCTGTTTGATTCGGAAGAACATCTGATCCGCATTGATATGTCGGAGTTCATGGAAAAACATTCCGTTGCGCGATTGATCGGAGCGCCGCCGGGTTATGTCGGCTACGAGGAAGGCGGCTACCTGACTGAAGCGGTGCGCAGAAAGCCTTATTCCGTAATTCTGCTGGATGAAGTCGAAAAGGCCCATCCAGACGTGTTCAACGTTCTGCTGCAGGTGCTGGACGACGGCCGCATGACCGATGGGCAGGGACGCACGGTGGATTTCAAGAATACTGTCGTTGTCATGACCTCAAATCTCGGTTCGCAAATGATCCAGCAAATGGCAGGCGATGATTATCAGGTAATCAAGCTGGCGGTGATGGGCGAAGTAAAAGCCTATTTCCGCCCTGAGTTCATCAATCGCATTGATGAGGTCGTGGTATTCCATGCACTGTCCGACAAGCACATCCAGTCCATAGCCCGGATACAGTTGCAATACCTGGAAGCGCGGCTGGCGAAACTGCAGATGAATCTGGAAGTGACAGACACGGCCCTCGCGGAACTTGCCGAGGCTGGTTTCGATCCGGTTTTTGGGGCGCGGCCGTTGAAGCGTGCAATTCAGGCGCAAATCGAGAACCCCCTCGCAAAGGAGATACTCGAAGGCCGCTTCGGCGCCAAAGACACGATCAGCGTCGATTACAGAAATGGCGCGATGGTATTTTCGAAATCATGATCACGCGAGGAGGATAGCTGTGGAACCGGGAAGCACTGCAATGGTCTGAGAACGCGATGCGATGGATTTTGTGTGCGTAAACTGCTTTCACTCGGGTGCAGGGTGGGGAATATGCTGGCAGAGGCGAGATTCGGGTAAAATATGATTTTTCGCTGGATCGACCGCCATGGATAATGTTGCAATTCCAATAAGAGGCAGCCTCGTCGCAATCGTCACGCCCATGCAAGAAAACGGCGAGCTGGACCTGGAGCGTTTTCATGCCCTGATCGACTTTCATGTAGCGGAGGGAACAGACGGCCTCGTGGTGGTGGGTACCACTGGCGAGTCTCCGACGGTCGATTTCGACGAGCACCATCTGGTAATCAAAACCGCGGTAGATTGCGCGGCCGGGCGCGTGCCGGTCATCGCCGGTACGGGCGCGAATTCCACCCGGGAGGCCATCGATCTCTCTGTCTATGCCAAGAACGCCGGTGCGGACGCGAGCCTTTCAGTGGTTCCCTATTACAACAAGCCGACTCAGGAAGGTTTGTATCAGCACTTCAGGGCAATAGCGGAAGCAGTTGATATACCGCAGATTTTATACAACGTACCCGGCAGGACCGTGGCCGATATTGGCAATGACACGGTGCTGCGCCTGGCAGAGATTCCCAATATTGTCGGTATCAAGGACGCGACGGGGGATATGGGGCGTGGTTTCGACCTGCTGTGCCGGGTGCCGCAAGACTTTGCGGTTTATAGTGGAGACGATGCGAGCGCTCTGGCAATGTTGTTGCTGGGCGCCCATGGGGTGATTTCGGTCACGGCCAATGCAGCGCCCAGGCTGATGCATGAAATGTGTGTTGCGGCCTTCGCCGGGGATCTCGCCGCTGCGCGAACCGCCAACAGTAAACTACGAAGTCTGCACCAGGATTTATTCATCGAGGCCAATCCCATTCCCGTAAAGTGGGCGGTGGCGCAAATGGGGCTGATAGGCGCCGGGCTGCGTCTGCCTTTGACGCCGCTGTCGGATCAATATCATCAAATTGTCAGAGAAGCAATGAGCAAGGCCGGGATCGCCGTATAAATGGCTGGCCGGAATTTAAGAGGGATTGAATGTTGCACATGAGATGGCGGATATTGGTCGCGCTATGTTTAGCAGTGACGGTGGCGGGGTGCAACCTGCTTCCGGAAGCCAAGAAAATAAATTACAAATCGGCAGGCAAGCTTCCACCGCTGGAAGTGCCGCCTGATCTGACGGCGCCAGGTTCAGACGAGCGTTATATTGTCCCGGATATCAGCACGGCAGGAAGTGCCACTTTTTCCACCTATAATAAAGAGCGCAATAAGGAGACCGGCACCAGCACCGGCGGTGGCTCTGTTCTGCCCTCGCTGGAGGAGGGTGGCGTGCGCATGGAACGATCCGGCACCCAGCGCTGGCTGGTCGTGAGGGGTGAACCGGATGAGATATGGCCGGTAGTAAAAGGGTTTTGGCAGGAATTAGGGTTTCTCATCAAGGTGGAGATGCCGGAAGCCGGCGTAATGGAAACCGATTGGGCCGAGAACCGCGCCAAAATTCCGGAGGATCTGATTCGAAATACGCTCGGAAAAATTCTGGATACCTTGTATTCGACAGCTGAACGTGACAAGTTTCGCACCCGTCTCGAACGTGGAGAAGACGGCACCACCGAGATTTATATCAGCCATCGCGGTATGGATGAAGTAATGCAGGGCGATGTGCGCACCGTATGGCAGCCTCGCCCTGCTGATCCCGATCTTGAAGCTGAAATGCTTTCGCGCCTGATGATGCGTTTTGGCGTAGCGGAAGAACGTGCACGATCAGCAGTTGCCAGTACAGGCATCGCCGTGGAGCGGGCGCGCCTCGACCGGGAAAAGGGCGGTGTACTTACTGTAAACGAGGCGTTTGACCGCTCGTGGCGCCGTGTCGGATTGGCGCTCGATCGTATTGGCTTCACCGTCGAGGACCGCAACCGTTCCCAGGGGATTTATTTCGTGCGCTATATCAACCCCGATGTGGATAGCGGTGCAGGACCCGGCATGCTTTCGAAACTTATCTTCTGGCGCGACGGTGAAGACGACAAGCCGGAGCAATTCCGTATCCAGCTAAGTGAAGCGGGAGAAGCAGGAGAGAGTACCGATGTCAAGGTGCTCAATAAGGATGGTGAGCCCGAGAAATCCGGTAACGGGAGCAGGATATTGCAATTGCTGCATGAACAGTTGAAGTAGGCAGGATCCGGAAATTCCGGCAACCTGCCATGCCAGGACAATCAGAGGGAAGTCATGAGCGATACCCTCGCGAATCTGCGCCGGAAGATAGAAAGAGCCCGAGACCTGCGTTCGGTGGTCAGCACCATGAAGGCTCTGGCTGCGGCGAGTATCGGGCAATACGAAAAATCCGTACGCTCGCTGGATGATTATTATCGGGCCGTACAGCTTGGCTTGAGTGTCTGCCTGAGTGCGAGGATGTCCTCGACAGGCGTGGCCATGCCGCATGAATACGAGCAGAAAGCAAAAAAAGGCAGTGGTGTCACTGGCGCCATCGTATTTGGCTCGGATCAGGGACTTGTGGGTCAGTTCAACGATGTGGTAGTGGATTACGCCCTTCATACGCTGGCGGCCCTGCCGGGTAAAAAGAAAGTCTGGGCGGTAGGCGAACGCGTGCATGACCGCTTGGCTGATGCGGGCGTGTCGCTGGCGGGGCTTTTAACCGTTCCGCTTTCGATCAACGCCATCACGCCGCTGGTGGGGCAGATCCTGATGCGGATCATGGCGCCGAGTCTGGCAGAGGGCGAAGCGCATCGGGAACAAAACAACGATCAGCTGGAACAGAAAGTACATCGGGATAAGAACAAGGTCACCCAGCTTTATCTCTTCTATAATAATTCCAGATCAGGCGAGATATACGAGCCGGTCAATCAGCAACTCCTGCCGCTGGACGAAACCTGGCAGCGCAAACTGGCTGAACTGCCCTGGCCCACAAGGAATCTGCCGGAGGTGGTGGGCGGCAATGCCGCGACGCTACGGGCGCTGGTTCGGGAGTATCTGTTCGTCTCGCTCTTCCGCGCATGTGCCGAATCCCTCGCGAGCGAAAACGCAAGCCGCCTGGCCGCGATGGAGCGAGCCGAAAGAAATATCGATCAACTGCGCGAAGACCTTCAAAAGACGTTCTACCGTTTGCGCCAGAGTAAAATCGACGAAGAATTGTTTGATGTCATAGCTGGTGTTGAAGCGCTGGCAGGCACTAAGCAGCGAAACCACCGGTAATCAAGAGTTGGTCCGGAAGACGATTTTCGGCCGGCTATGGCCCCATAATGTTCCTTCGGTGCTCTCTGACCTATCCATGCAAATTGGACCATCGCCCGCATCATGGCCTGCGAATGCCTTGATGTTACCCACATTTCTTATCTAGTTTGTCCTTCTGCCTCGGTTAGTCCTATCGCCTCGGGGGGTCGTGGCTGATTTCTCAGGATCCGCAAGCGCTGCGTTGCATAGTCGAGCATCTTCTGTACAGTCTGAGTATTCCGGCGCTCGCCACTGGGCAATTCCTCGCCGGTTTTTCTGATGTAGCGGTCGCGCACCTCCGTAATCTTGCTTTTGAGCGGACTATCCGAACCATGCCGACCATAGAGCGCGGTCAGGTAATCACCCAGGTGCTTTCTGAACTGCGCATCAAGCTTTGGGATACCGAACAATTTATCAAACAGGATGCGGGGCGCTCGGGCAATCTCGGCATACGAATAGCTGCACGGCGGGCCGCCACGGCTATCGGCGTCGAATGTGTCGTTTACATCCCGTGCGATAAGTTTCCATTTGCCGCTGGGCGCGTGAAAATACAGCACATCGTTGTTGAAATTTCCGTAGGCGCTATCCCAATGACCTGTGGTGGTGGCGAATGCCGCATAATTCATGATCGAGTCGAGGTCGAGAACCTCGCCAAGCTCCGGTGCCGTTGCGGTCGCATCCATTCGCGTTTTGAAGCTTCCGGCCCCGGTAATAAGAGCCAGAGCCTTTAATTGCGCCGCCGCGTCTGCTTCATCGATCTTTTTTCCATCCAGGTATTCGGGCTCCAGGCAGGGGTAGGTAAAACCCTTGCTGCCTCTGTCGACCCTCAGGGCGCAACCATGATCCATCGAGAAGACGGTGGGTTTGTCGTCGTCGTAGCGCATCTTGAAGAACCCCTTGTCGAGGGGTTCGGCAATCAGGTAAGCGTGCGCAAAACGGTTATTGCAAACATTGTCGGCATCGCCGGTGCAAAATTGAAACTCGACTAGTGCGTAGGCGGTGCGATAGACCGGCGGGCCGCGAAGCGTGGTTTTGACAACGTCTTCCGCCTTTGTGGCAGCCCACGTGGCTATGAATTCTTGCGCGAGCGTGTCATTGCCATTGTCATGCTCCGGGCTTGAGTCGCTGAAGTTGCCGCTCAGGTTCAGTTCTTCGAGACCGTGCAATGTACGGTCCTCAATTGCCTCCCTGGCAGGCTCGCTGTATTCGACTGCTATCCAGTTCCCGGTGCCTTGCCTGGTGTAGACGTCTTTTGTTCTGTCGAAGGAAATGCCGAGTTTCAGTTGCGGCAAGCAACGTGAGCTGTTACCGCGAACCCTGATGGCAACATCCTTCATGGTAATGTCATTGAAGGTGAAATCCCGCACATGCGCCCACTTCGCAGTGCCCGGATTGCGGCATCCATTGTTCTTTTCGTCCTCGTGGAGCCGGTTCCACACCGCCTGGTTGATGCGAATGGAAATCTTGTGCACCTGCCCGTCGAATAGTTTACTTTCGGTAAGGTTCCATAATTCCGAACCCGACATTTGTGCGTTTGAGCGAGCTACATCGATGGGCGGCTGGGCGGATGACCGGGTCGGGGAAAAACCGAGGAAGACAGAGATGCAACAGACAGGCAGTACCCACTGTTTATTCATGATAGCTATTGCTCCTCGAGAACTTTACCCCGGCCCCGTGGTTGTACTTCAGTCCGATAGGCAGCGCGCCTGAAGCCGGTAAAATAATACTAGAAGAAGAGGAATATCATAAATGCTCCTCCACGGTAGCGGGACAATTCAGCCCGGCAGCAGTGATCCTGCTCCGGGTTTTTTCTTCATTCGTAATGTGCTGATATGACACAGATCCGTCGGCGGTATTTTCATCCGTGCGGACCAGGCTGTAAAACCGGTTGCGAACTGACGATAAGCGCGTTGCATGAAAGACCGCTTGGAATGAGAAAATGAGCCGGGTTAGCGGAGGTGCTCCGGCATTTGGCGGACGAGAGGCTATAATTTATTCCAGTCGGGCATCCATCGTAATCTTTGCTTTCATCAGCTTCGACACGGGACATCCCGCTTTTGCCTTATTTGCAATCTCCTCGAACTTTGCTTTATCCGCCCCCGGAATTTTCGCCGCTACGGTAAGGTGGCTTGCCGTAATCTCGAAACCCTCGCCAATCTTGTCGAGCGTAACGTCGGCGTGTGTCTCGATCTTCTCCGCCGTCAGTCCCGCTTCGCCGAGCATCAAGGACAGCGCCATCGAAAAACAGCCCGCATGCGCAGCGCCGATCAACTCCTCGGGGTTGGTACCCTTGCCGTCCTCGAATCTCGCTTTGAATCCATAAGGCGCTTCCTTGAGTACGCCGGTTTCGGTGGAAATAGTGCCGCCGCCATCCTTGATGCCGCCCTTCCACACTGCCCATGCTTTCTTTGTCGTCATGATCTCTCCTCCGGAAAAAGGTTATTGTTGCCAGAATCGGCCGTGCATTGAACCGGCGCTGATAAAAAATTGCCAGAGTGTGCGCAAAATCACGGCGGGTCTGTGCGCTTTCTAACGGATACCGCTACTTGGACGCTTGTTCCTGCAATTTTCGCATGCTGCTTGAGATACTTTCATCCAATGCTGTTGGAGGACGGGTGATATCGCCGCTCCATTGAACCCGCATTCCACAATATTGCAACGCCGATCATCGCGGACAGAATCGACCCCGTGAAAATCGCAATTTTCACAGCCGCATAATCGCTTTCTACGGGAAAAGTCTGGCTTGCGATGAAGAGCGACATAGTAAAGCCGATGCCGGCCAACGCCCCTGCTCCGGCCAATTGACGCCAGGAATAGGCATACGGCTTGTTCGCAATGTTCAGCCATACCGCCATGGCGGCAGCGGCGATAAATCCGAGCGGTTTCCCGATTACCAACGCTGCAGCGGTACTCGCCATTAGCGGTGCATGGTTGCTGAATAGGCTTGTATCCATTACCACGCCTGCATTGGCCAGGGCGAATACCGGCAATACCAGAAAGCTCGATCTCGGCGCAACATGGCGAAGCATGCGGTCGGCAGGGGATTCAAGGCGATCATGGATGGCGTCCAGCGCCTCCAGCGCGGGCTCGGATGGGCCATAACGCAACACTTCCTTGCCGCGCTGCGTTTCCGCAGTCAGGATGGCGTCGGCTTGCAGCATCAGCGCCCTGAGATTGGGTGGCGGACGGGTTGGAATAAAAAGGGCGAGAATGACGCCCGCCAGGGTAGCGTGTATTCCGCTGGCATGTACGCAAGTCCAGAGAGCAATACCGAGGACCACGTAGGGGGACGCGCGATAGACGCCTCCCTCATTAAGCAGCGCCAGTAATCCCACGATAAGGACAGCGCTGGCCAGATACTCGATATGCAGATCCGCGGTGTAGAAGATCGCCACGACAATGATTGCGCCGATATCGTCGACAATAGCAGCCGCGGTAAGAAAAACACGTAACTCGATCGGAACGCGCCTGCCCATCATTGCGATCAACGCAATCGCAAATGCCGTATCGGTAGCCATCGGTACCCCCCAACCGAGGGGCCATGTGCCGTCCGGACCACCGGGCACCAGTATCAGATAGAGTATTGCCGGTACAGCCATTCCACCAATGGCCGCGGCAACCGGCAGCATGGCGGACTGGGGGTTTGCAAGATGGCCGATGGTGAATTCCCGCTTGATTTCCAGCCCGACAACCAGGAAGAAAATTACAAGCAGTCCGTCATTAATCCAGTTCTGCAAAGAAAGACCGAATTCCGCGCCGGCAAAGGTAAACCCCAGGCGCAGATTCCACAACTCGCGAAAATCGGGACCAATGATGGAATTGCTCAGCACGACTGCAAGTCCCGTGGCCACCAGCAGCATGATGCCCGTCGACGGCGCCCATTTGGCAAAATCCAGTGCAGCCGAGTGGACCACGTGACCTAGCGAGCCAAGCATAGCCTCGGAAAGGGAGTTCACATCCCACGGGCCATCGTAACGGCGATCATTGATGAAAAAGGTCGGCGTCATGATGACGCCGCTGGCGGTCGCGCTGTCGATATCCGCATCCACGCGAGCTTTGGCTTGCGCGGCGCTGTCATTTCCCCGAGGACCGCCATTGTCCGAACCGAGACTCAAGTCGGCGGCAAGCTTGCGCAGATCGTCGTCACTCAGCTTATCGGACCGGGTCATCAGCGCCACGTGCACATTCCAGAAGCGCGTGGGGTCGCTGCTATATGATTCCACCAACTCGGCTGCACGACGCGCGAGATCGCTTCCTTTCAGCGGCCGGTGACGAAACACATAGCGTAATCGGTTGCCAAACCGGTTGCGCAATTCTGCGACGCGCTCGTGGGCTGCGCGGGAGGAAGCGTCGGCATAGCTGCCGTATTCGACCAGTGTGATCTCGGCATCGGGAGGACCCAGAACATGGTCGTGCTTTTCGTCGACGGGCCGGTCGAGCCGGTTGGGCGGAGTCTCCGGTGTCACGGTCGATCGGGGTAGAAGGGATGTCGAGGGCGCTGCTTCACGCTGGGTAAATACGGCTGGATTCGAGCCCACGTATTTACTATGTGCTTACGTCCTGTTTACGTACGTCGGCAAGCGTGCAAAGATGGCTGCCCGATCAGTAGCTGAACTGTTCTCCCGGCACTTCCGCAAGTAACGGGGAAGCCAATCCCTGGTTTTCGATACGTTCGATGGCCCTCGACAGCGCGTCCCGGAATTCGCGAGCCTGCTCTGCCTGCATTATGTATGGCCTGCCTGGGTCAGCTTCGGCCAGTTTCTGCTGCTCATGAGCTAAAAAAGGAAAGCGAATAGAGAGCAAACCATCAATTGGCTCTGTTTTTACTTCCCATCCCGTGATAGGAAATTGAAAAAGATCGTCACCCATAAAAACTCCCGCCGGCAAATATAAAGCGCCAGTGTAGCAAAGCAAATGTTTCTTTTTTGTGGCCTAACGCACATAAGCGGGAGAACCGGCAGTGCTATCGGTGCCCCAATAGAAAGCGCGGTTATCAGGAATCCGTTCGGATAAATGAGGAGTCATGATGGTTGTCGTTTTCGCCGTTCTGCTCGAGCATGAGGTACAGTCTGCCAGCTAGCGTCCCGGCAATTTGATTTGCGATTGCAATCACTTCGCGATGAGCAGTGCCAGTCGTCCAGGCTAGATATAAGGCGTCCACGGGCGGCCTTTGTGGCGCGACTTCACCGCCGAAAACCATGTGCAGACCGGATAGAGCAGCATAACCACCCCTATCCAGATCAGGTAGACGATGGGAAGGCCGAATCCCCACCAGGAAGGAAATTGGGAAGACGAGGAATAGATATCTCCACTCATCCCATACGCAATGATAAGGGCCAGCCCGTGTATGACATATAGATGAAGAAGGTAAAAAAACAGGGGCACGCGTCCAAAAGTGATAAAAAAACGTCCGATTGCGCGTTGAGCGCCATACGCCTGCTCAAATGCTGAAAGCAGAATGAACATCAATCCCAGGGTCATCAGCAGATACAGCAGCGAAGGAGGATATTTCGTAGTGTTGACAAACGAAAGCAGTGTAAACAGAATAGTGTCCTGCCGTGACCAGGGCGCGGGGTCGCCATAGCCATTGTAAACGCGCAGGATGACGAAGGCTGCGATGAGAAGTATTCCGCATCCAAGTGCTGTTTTTCTTCTTGCAGTTAATGGCCATTGCATGACGGGGCCAAAGGCATAGCCCGCCGCCATTACCCCGATCCAGGGAATGAGGGGATAGATTACCGGGTAGTGCGGAATATGAAGCACGCTGAGCAGCCATCCCTGCCATTCGAGCCTGCCTTCCGCCGTCTGGAACTCCTCGAGCCATATGCCATCCAGGCCATCCAGCAGGTTGTGGCCAAAAATCATGACAGCACCGACGCTGGCTATCGCCCATAAAGGGAGATAGCTCAGTGCGGAAAGTACGACCATTGACCAGCCCAGCGCCCAGATGACCTGCAAGCTCATTTGGCTATAATCGAGGTTGAAATACCAGGAAAAACGCACAACAGTAACTTCGAGAATAACGAGCCAGAGTCCGCGGGTAAATAATCGGCTGGCAAGCTGACGGCGGTCCATACCGCGAGCAGCCGACAGAAAAGCACTGGTGCCTGCGAGGAAGACAAAAGTCGGTGCGCAAAGATGCGTGATCCAGCGGGTAAGAAAAAGCGCCCAATCTGTGCGGGAAAGGTCGGTAGCGCTGAAATCGGCCTCAGTGAAGAATCCACGCACGTGGTCAAGCGCCATGAGTACGATTACCAGCCCGCGCATGAGATCCACCGACGCGATGTAGGACGTGGCGGGTGAAGAAGTCATTGGGGAAGCTTTGTTCAGCATGAAACCTTTCACATCCTCCTTGAGGTTGAATTATCTCCGCACACGGGCCTTGCAGGTGGTTCCCGAAGATTCACCCCGAAAATTTGGTCTTCAGGGTGAGGGTAGGGCAGCGGATATCATAAACAGCTGTAGTTGTTACACCACAGCCATAGAGTACAAAGAGTAAAATGGCAGACCTGAAATAGACAAGGAAAGATTCTCCGCAATCAAACCAGTGTATGCCACCCCGGGGGGAAACAAACATGGACGAGCAAACGAAACCGCATATTGTGGGTATCAACCACGTCGCGCTTGAGGTCGGAAATATCGAGGAGGCGCTGGACTTTTATGGTCGCATTTTCACGTTCAAATTAAGAGGCCGCGGTCAAGGCTCCGCTTTCATCGATATGGGCGATCAGTTCATCGCGCTCATGGAAGGGCGCTCACAGAGCGCAGACGACCACAGGCATTTCGGTCTGGTCGTCGATGACCGTTCCCGCGTACGAGAACTCGCGGAAATAGCGGGCGCAACGATGCTGGAAGGCGCCAGGCTCGACTTCCTCGATCCGTGGGGCAACCGCATCCAGGTGGTCGAGTACCGCGACCTGCAGTTTACCAAGACTGACGCAGTGCTGAAGTCCATGGGACTGGACCTGGACAAGAGCGAAGAGGCGCAAGCGGAACTGCGCAAGAAAGGAATCGAGCCTTGAGCTGGAGGACCGAGCCACATGCCTCGCCTCCAGCGGCTGCCTACGTTCCTTCAAGTCTTATGCGGATAGACAAAAAAAAGAGCAGGTGACAATCCCCGTTGCAGATGTTGACGGTCAAACATTCTGCCTTGAATTCGCGTACGATTACAGCCCGCTATCTTAGCAATGCTCTTGCTCCTGCTTTAAATAACCCAGTCTATCAAGGAGCTCTTTATACCTTTGATGAGCTTGAGGCTATATTCGGGGACTTTTAACACATGCCCGACTTTGCTCGGGCTAATTACGAGGTCCAAAAAGAGATAATTTCAGATGCATTAGCAAAGATTACCAAATGATCCTATTGCAGAATCTAATCAGCGCTTAGATCAGTTGGTTGAGTACTGTGAAAAGATGATGGAGAAGAACTCACTGTAGCATAAGGCTTCCCTTTTGCTACACTAAAAAAAACAATGCTAATGCATTGTTTTTTTTAGGTTCGTGGTGTGGCGAAAGGCTGTGGCGAAAAGAATGGAGGAAATCAGGCATGAAAATCGGCTATGCGCGGGTATCGACTGACGATCAGAATCTTGACTTGCAGATGGACGCTTTGAACAAGGCAGGATGTGAACGGATATTCACCGACCAGGGCGTCAGCGGGGCTACTATCGAGCGTGAGGGACTATCCCAGGCGATTGCAGCAGTCGGGAAGGGTGATGTGCTGGTGGTGTGGAAACTCGACCGGCTGGGCCGGTCACTGAGTTTCCTAATAGAGTTGATCGATAAGTTACGAAAAGACCGGGCGGGATTTGAAAGCCTATCGGATGGCATCAACACCACGACCGCAGGCGGGAAACTGGTGTTTCATATCATGGGTGCACTGGCCGAGTTCGAACGTGTGCTGATTTCTGAAAGATCAAAGGCCGGGATGCAAGCTGCAAGAAAACGGGGGAAGCATTTAGGTCGGCCAGTTAAATTAAGTCAGGAGCAAATTAATCACGCGGCGGGGATGGTCAAGGAAGAGCGGGAAACAGTTTCCGGCATGGCCGAATTGTTGAAGGTGGATCGCACTACCCTGCATCGAGCGTTAAAGCGGAAAGCCAAACGATCACCTCATCAGCATTTTTATCTGGCGGAAATACCGGATAAAAGCACTTCCTGACTACGCCATCTTTGATAATGAGCGTCAGTCTCTTGATCAGTCTTAGACCGTCAACCTCAAGCATAGGCAATTCCATCGCCGAGGAAAACGAGTACATTGAATCGCTTAACAGTGGATAGGGTAACTTTAGGCGAATAGCAGCTTCTTTTTGTGCTTCCGGTGTTTGAGAGCTTAGCCCATAAACGCTTATACAATTGCGTTTGAATTCAGCGTGATTCTCACGATAAGAACAAACTTGTGGCGTACACCCTGCGGCACCGGGAATTTGCACCCAACCTTTAGGAATGGCAAATCCGGGGCGACCGGTCATGGGGTAACAGAAGATAACATTCCAACCTGCTAATTGGGACAGATTGATTCTTTTATCATCTGTGGAGGGGAGAGAAACATCGGGCAGCAGCATGTTTTCCAGATGCTGACACGCACCATCATCCATCGGGATTGGTAGATCTGCAGGAATAGAGTTCAGTACATCTGGTAATGACTGGGTTTTTTGCATATTGATTTCCCAGGAATAAAACTTGCTGGTATTAATTATTTCCCACTTTTAATCAAAAAATGGATCTGCCGGCAGCTGCTATTTTGAAACGCGGCTAAAGAAATGGATCTGTTTTTGAAATGATTTTCCCACTTCTCTTTTTTGTTGGGCCGCTGCTGAAAGCAGGCGGCTAGGCGCGGCCAGGGGCCCCGCGGCGTTTCACAACTTCCACACCCCGTTTTTCTCGATCTCGTCATGCATGGCGTCCGGGGCCAGGTCAAGCTCACCCGGCCATGTGACCGCACCAAGCTCTACGTGCGCCTGGGCGAATATTTCGGGGTCGGCCAAAGCCGCAAAAACTCCGGCATTGGGTGCGTGTACAAACTCGGCCATTTCGACCTCGCCTTCCAGCCCATCAGCGAAGCGAACGCGCAGCCGGTAGCCGTCCAACGCTTCGACGGCCATCACATCCCAACACACCCCGCCAGTCTGTATAGGTGGGACTACAGAAGCGGCGAGATTTTCTTTGGTGACTGCATGGCTTGACATAATTCCCAATCCTCCATAAGTTCGTCGCGGTGTTCCTGCGCCCATTCAAGCACCAGCACTAGCGCACGCCGTGACATTTTACCTTGCAGTATCTTCAAGGTGTGTATGTCGATTGCTACCTGTTCACCTGCATATCTTGCATGAAAATGCGGCGGTGAATGATCGCGCCAATACATCTGAATTATAATCCCATAAAACGTGCTTATGATTGGCATGGCTCTATCTCCTTAGTTAAGCGGCTTTCTGCCCGCTTTGTTGGCCTTCCACCAAATCCATGATATAACGGTGCGCCTTGGCGGCTTGGCTGGTTGCGGTGAATATTGCGCGTTTGTCGCTTTTCAGCACCTTCAGCCATGAATCGATATACCCGGCATGGTTCGGGATCATAGACGCGGCAAAGCCAAGTTCCGCATTCAGGAAAGCGCTGCCAAGCTCGGTAATCAATTCCTCGAAAGCGTAGGATTCTGTACCAAAGCGGCTGGCGAAGTCACGCGCTAAACGGTGCTTGGCTCTGGTCCAATGCGTCAGCTCGTGCAGGGCCACGCTGTAGAACTCGACCTCCGAAGCAAAGCGGTTTCGTTCCGGCAAATAAATTTCATCGGTCGAAGGGCGATAAAACGCCTTGTCGCCCTGTTCGCGGATAACTGCGCCGGAACGGATCAAAACGTTTTCGGCCGCATCGATCTGCTGAAAACTCGTTAAGCTGCGCGGTGGTCTGTGGCTTGTCTATGCTGTCTATCTGGTCAAGATTGAATAACCAGAATGGCTTAATCACGCGTATGGAGTCGGTTTTTTTCGGTGCTGTCGCCTTCGTTCTCCGACTCGCGCTCAAGCGTCTTGAAAAAAACGCACGTAACGCTCTTCTCACCTCTACGGACTTGGCCGCCCATCTCTGCCGCTTGTGTGTAGGTCAGCCAGCGGTCGCTTGAATAGCCGTGAGTCATGGCCGAGGCCCACAACAAAAGCACGTTTACGCCCTGATAGGTCGCGCCGGTCCTATGGTTGCGGGGCAAGCCGTTGCCGGTTCGTGCCCAGGTAATATTGCTTTTTTTCCCGCTTTCCAACATGGCGATAATTTCTTCCGTGATCTGTGCATACATATCTTTCTTAGGGCTGCTGGTGGTTTTCATGCTCTGGATTCCTCGCGGTTCGGGTTAATAAATACATCCTTTCGCTTGGCCTTCCTCGGGCCGCCCTTGGGGCGGCGGTGGTGGGGATAGTCCTTGCCTTCATGGGCAAGGGTTGGGAATGGGTGGGGTAGATGGACGGGAAGCAACAGGCCGCTGTTTCCTGCCCGTTGCGTTCTGGTTATCCCCCCTCAAGTCCCCCTCGCAGAGGGTCGGGGGCTTGAGGGGGATAATCTCTAAAACAGCTTTGGTTTAATCCTGCAATTGAGATTTTGACAGCGTGGTCGAATGGACGAGACTGCTAGATGGATCTGCGAGTTATTGTCAAATGTCGAGTATGGCTTGCTATTAAGCGGCGATTTTCTTGCTGTTTTCCGGCACTCCGTTTTTGAACTGAACGCCGGCGATCAATCTGCCAAACATCCCGCTCCTTTCAATTTGCGCCAATCGCGTTCAGCACTTTTGGCCAGCATGTTTCGTCGTGACACCATACGCCGCCTCACTCCTCCTTGACATACGCAAGTTTTTGAGCATAGCTTCTCTAATAGGCCTGTCGGACTATTGCAATTATTATTATGTCATAACATGATCTACTCGGCTACGGGGCAACTGGCGTTGAATTAAGCTGGATTAAAGGCTGAGCTGGGATTGGTTGCTGCCACCAAGGAAACTGCTACTTAACCTATAAGAGAGAAAAATAATGAATATAATGAATAAGTGGTGTTCTGGGATTTTGATCGCACTAGCTATACCGCTTTCGACCAATGCTGCACCTGTCGCAGTTTCTTATTCCGCAACTATTGGGTTCAACCCATCAGCAACCGTCGGGGTGGGGGGCCAGAATGCGGGCACATTGATCAATGAGTTGTTCGGCTCCGGAATTGGCTCCACGGGAACTGCGAAAGTGACGGGAGTGTTTACATATGAAAGCACCGCGCCTGCCCTAAACAGTAACAGTCGGAGTGCTGGCTACATAAATGCGATCACAGGGGCAACCGCCACCATTGGCGCCTCAACGGTAACCGCAGACATTCAAGATATTGCAGCCAATGCAGCGACGAGTCAAATTGGTTACAACAAGGACCCCTCGTCGTCGATATGGTGCGTCAGCCCCGGTACTTGCTTACAAAATAATCTGACGTTCGCTCCCACCGGAAACCTGATACAAGTTGTCAACAATAGCGATTTCTATCTCAACCCAAATGGGACTCCGGCCTACTATTATGACCGCGATGCGATTGCTCTAGCAATTGGTTTCACGCCCGGTCATAGCGCCTTATTTCCCCGCCTTTCGACGCCGAGCTTTGGCGACGTGAATGTACAGGCGCTGTCTTTTATCCTTATTTCCACTGCGGACAAAAGTCTCGTTGATAGCGTATTGCTGCCAGATTCAGCTTCATTCGTTACCTCAAGTGAGGTGGAATCGTCACTTTTAACACTCGTATTTTCCGGTCCCGGTTTGGAAAATGATTTCACCCTAACCGGTCAATTGAACAACTTTACGACAAGCCCCATTCCTGAACCAGCGAGTTGGGCAATGTTCATCAGCGGTCTCATTTTTGTTATAAGTTTGATCGGACGGAATCGCCGATATTCGTCACCGAATGGCAGGGACTTGCGTAGCACGTAAAGCCCGGTCCCGCTGACAGTATGTGAGTGGGTTGCCCCGCCCCTAAGGAATTATCCTAATACCTGGTCTATAGGCTACAGTAAGCGCCCCATGCCACGTCCAAAACCACGTTCCAATGCTTTCAGCCGTTGTAGCATCGCGGCTTTCTGTGCATGGGGCGTAGCGGATTTAACAATATCCGTACGCGCCTGGTTGACGTTAGCCAGGGCGCGTTCTCGCAAATTCTCGATTGCGCGCTTGCGCTGTAGCTGTTGCCGGTAAGAGAGTTTTGGCGCATCCGCAGCTGGCTTCCCAAGGTCCTGAACAAACGCTCGCATCTGGCCGTGATCCTTCTGAAGTTTTTTGAATGTTGCCTCTACCGCCTGGCTTATATCAACTTTGGGATCAATTAATGCCTTGTCCAAGACGCATACTGTCGCTATCGCTTCTTTGCGCAGTGGGCTAAACGGCAAAGTTGCCGCCTTTATCTCGGCTTTTAGGATTCGGCTCTGCTTTGCAGCGGCGCGGCGAAGATTCAGAGCGTCCACTGTTGGCGCTGCCTGGTTCATTTTCGCTTTGTACCATTCCTGCTTTTGCCTCAACCGTTCGATTCCCTTTTCAACTCGGTCCAGCGTCTGCAGTCGGTCGCGGCGCAAGGTCGCGCCCTGCTCGATGCCTAGCGCGTTCAGTTTCTCCGCGAAAGCCGAGCGCAGTGCAAACAACTCGGGCGGGTTCAAGCGCAGCTTTTGTTTCTTTTCGAGCTGGTTATAGTTATTGATGACTACATGCACATGCGGTTTGTGTGCTGAAGAACTCCCACTGTGTGCGGAAGAACTCCCTCAATCGCCCTTAAAACCGGCTCTAATGCCGTGTTCATAAGGCTATTGTTATGTTAGCAGGGATACTTCAGCCCAACAGGCAAAAATGGACTTTCATAGTGGCCGAAGTCTGCGGGGCAGCCGTCGCACCCACATAAGACTTCTTTGAAATTTCCTGAGCATTGCGAGCTCAATTTGCGTACAATCCCAAACAGCCCTGTATCAGCAAAATGGGCAAGCGCAACAATGCAATGACAACATCTTAATTCGGCGCGTGTGCCGCGAACGTGCGGATGCGCCCGAGGTCTGGACTGCATTCATTTGAACCCGTGAAGCTATAGTCTGGCTTCGTCCATGAAGAACCAGCGTGCGGAAGCCTTTGTCATCCGCGAATTCTCGTTAATACAACCGGAAATTCGGCCGTAAATATTGACTCTGGCCACGGTAACGCACCTGGTTAATTTATAGAGATAAGTTACGGACAGATGATTTTTAGCTCTCCGAAGTTCATTCTGCTATTTCTACCGCTAGCGTTCTTCGGCTACTTCTTCCTGAATCGACTTCGACTTGTCCTCGCAGGCAAGGCGTGGCTCGTGGCTGTAAGCCTGTTCTTTTACGCCTACTGGAACATTGCTTACCTGCCGCTTCTTCTGGGTTCCATATTTTTCAACTTTGCCGTTGGCACAAGTCTTTCCCGAAATCCGGCATCGAGTCGCCCGTGGTTTTCACCCCGTTTTGTTCTGGGCGCCGGCATTGTTGCGAATCTTGGTTTGCTTGGCTATTTCAAGTACGCCGACTTTCTGATCGAAAATATTAATACTGCATTCGACGTTGGTTTGAATTTGCCTCAGATCCTGCTGCCATTGGGTATCAGTTTCTTTACATTCACGCAAATCGCCTACCTGGTGGATAGTTACCGGGGGGAAGCCAAGGAATACGATTTTCTCAACTACGCGCTGTTTGTTACCTTCTTTCCTCACCTGATAGCGGGTCCAATTTTGCATCACCGCGAAATGATGTCGCAATTCGCATCCCGCTGGACGCTGGCTGTGCGTTATCGGAATATCGCCCTGGGTCTGTTCATTTTCAGTATTGGTCTGTTCAAGAAGGTGGTCATCGCGGATACCTTTGCGGTCTGGGCAGATGCCGGATTCGATGGCGGAAAGACGCTTGATTTTTTCAGTGCCTGGGCAACCAGTCTCTCGTACACGTTCCAGCTCTATTTCGATTTCAGCGGATACTGCGATATGGCGATCGGCGCTGCGCTGCTGTTCAATATATGGCTGCCCATCAATTTCAATTCTCCCTATCAGGCATTGGACATACAGGATTTCTGGAGAAGATGGCACATGACGCTTAGCCGCTACCTGCGCGATTATCTCTACATTCCATTGGGCGGCAGCCGTTGCTCCACGCCACGCGTTTACTTCAATCTCATGGCGACCTTTATATTGGGCGGCCTCTGGCATGGCGCAAGCTGGATGTTTGTCATATGGGGTGCGCTTCACGGTGCTGCGCTGGTTGTTCATCGGGCGTGGAGCGGGCTGGGTTTGAGCATGCCTAAAGCGGCGGCATGGCTGCTGACGTTCAACTTCATCAACATCACCTGGATTTTCTTTCGGGCAAACACTCCTGATGATGCGCTCAGGGTGATACGCGGAATGGCGGACATCGACTCGGTTCTGAATTTTCCGGTAATAGACATACCGGCCAATAGCCTGGTGTGGGGCGGCTGGTTTTCGGATTATCTTCTGAGATGGCTGCCTGCCGGTCTTGCTGCGAACGTACTCTGCTTCGGCGCGATCATGCTCACGCTGGGAATTATCAGCCAGAAGAATTCATTTGAGTTGATGGTAGACGGCCATGGCGCGGTAAAACTGTCGGGCGCGCTTCTGTTGTTTTGCATCGCGATGCATTTCACGATGGCAACGACAAGCTCGGTATTTCTTTACTTCAATTTTTAAGCCATCGCCATGAAAAAACGGGTTTTCATGTTTGTCTGGGTTGCCTTGCTTGCGCTGGCGGTTGTTCCGGCAATTAACCTGAACCTGGGAAATGGACAAAAAAAGGGGGAGCAGGAATGGTGGAGAGCGTCTGTACTCTACAACTTCGATTTCGCCTCAGCCTTCCTGAGCCGCTTCTTTTATCCACATGGAATTTCCACTAACCCGGATCAGGTATTGATAGGAAAAGACGACTGGCTCTACCTTGGGGAGAAATACGGAAATACGATCACTGCCGGACGCCGTGGTGCGACTGTCGAGGATGCGGAAGTCGCCAGGATAATCGGGCACGCAACGGAATCGTGGAGCCAGTGGTTGAATCTCAAAGGCGTCAGTACGTTCCGGGTCATGCTGGGACCCGACAAGGGAAGCATCTATCCCGAGTTTCTTCCTGACTGGGCACAGCCTGCCTCGGCGTCCGCGACGGATACGTTGTTGGCTAATGTCAGCCAGGGCCTTTATGTTGATACCAGAACCGCGTTGAGAACGGCAAAATCCCGGTTTTCAGAGTCCCTCTACTACAAAACGGATACCCATTGGAACAGCCTGGGAGCCTGGGTGGCATTTCATGCTTTCCAGGCGGAGATTGCCCGCACTGAAGCAGGGTTGAACTGGCTTACCGAGCAGGATGTGCGTATTTCGGGCATCGGCGATCGCCAGGGGGGGGATTTGGCTAAATTCCTGAGGTTGAAGGAAACATTGCGAGATAATGAGGTGGTCGTCGATATCATCAGCAAGCTGCCCATCGAAACCGAGCAGTACGATTTCGAGACGGGCCGCCTCAAGCATTCCGGCGGAAATCCCGAAATTCATACCGCGCAGCGCCCATTACTTGTCAAGTCGAAAAATGCCTTGAATCAGAAGAGAATATTGTGGCTGCGCGACTCTTTTGGAACGGCGATGGCTCCTTTTATGGCTGCCACCTTTAGTGAAACGCTCCAACTCCATTACGACGCGGCGCATCCCGAGACATTTGCCCGTCTGGTGGATATTTACAAGCCGGATTACGTTTTCATAACGGTGGTCGAACGGGGGGCCAGAAGGAAGAGGTTCGGAAGTCTTCCGCCGCTGATGTTTTCCTCAGGGAAAACGGAAACTTCCGAGGCGATAAGCCGTAGCGTTTCCTTCTGAAACCGGCATCATAACGCTCGCAAACCATATAGGTATGGGTCGGGCTAGCGCAGCGTAAACGGACGAGGATTAATCAATGCGATAGAGGCGAGCACCGTTCCGTATACCTGCTCTTCTTCACGTCATGACTCCTTTCCATTGAGGGTGAAAATCATGCCGGAAATTCTACTTTTAAATGGTACGGTTTACTGGGGTAGGGTCACCATTATCTCATCCCAAACCCAAGATAACTTCAGCTTACTCCTAGAACTCCAAGCCCTGCTATAAGCACAAGAGCAAACGTACTCCAAAACATTACCCTGTTGTTCATGGCGTACCTCCTTAATTGAGATGTCTTATCTCGTAGCTATAGTATATTTCTCGCAGTTAAGGGCTTCTTACATGCTAACCGCCCTAATTACGTCAGTAAAAAATAATTAACCAACGCTGGAATCTGGCTGCCTTCTGGTGCGTCCCTTGTATGTATACCTGAGAGGTCAATTATGTAATTGCGGCTCTGATAGCTTTTAATGGGCCAGGAATTTATGCACAGAAAAAGAAATCAATGGCTACGATAAGAGAAAAGTGCGGGCAACACACCAAGCTGTCCAACGGCCGATCTCATAACTTCGCCAATCTCTCGGGGCTTTCGATATTATCGAAAGCAAGTAAGAACGTGCGCTTCTTCAAACGCTACTTCATCGTGGATTTTCATTCCGTTAAACGCTCGCGCACAGCTCAGCTGAAAGCCATGTATTCGTCCACGAAAACGGGAACCGCCCATGACTTGCACAATTTCTACCAACACTAATTCTGTACCGAGGAGCAAAGCAACATTGTCACCATTGGCTACAGTATCGTTATAACGAACTCCATAAAGACGCTCTCCGGCATAAATGATGGATGAATGCGCAACACGCTTGGTGAACATAGTAGCTTTTCGCTTGAAAGCTCAAGTAGAGAGGGGAATAGGGCAAGCGGTTCTATCCCAACTTGATGATCATTGAGATTATCTCCATTGATCATAGCCATCCATACTTCATTTCACATAATGGCAACATCATGGCAAGAATCTCTGCGAACTGACCGCCACCTAGCACCAAATTTTTTCGATCACGAACAAGCTAATGTTGTTTTGCACATCCAGCGGCTCACCATTAAACAGAAGACCCGCAACATTAACTATTCGATTGAAATGCAAAACAACCTGAGTTAAAAGAATGGAAAGACGAATTACTGGAAGCGAAAGTCATACTGGTTTGACACGATGAATGGCCGGGCAAGACAGGCTTCCTGTTTTATTTTTATTGTTCGTCCAAGTCGACTGTAAGGTGCAGCCGCGAAGGTGAGGCGACTTCTGTAGGTGGTATTAACGTAACTACCTTATTGCCGGGTTGCGCTTTATCCAGATGGCGGCACACACCATTGACTGTTGCCCCAATATGCGTTGCCATGTTTTTGTAAGAAACTGCTCCAGAGACTTTGGCTTCGGCTTGCAGTTCAAGATATTCGTATGAGTGGATAGGCCCAACGACAGTACCGTTGATAATCGCGTATGAAACTTCGATTTGGCCTTGAACAAAGGCCTCCTTACTCATGATCAGTGTGCTGGACCTGTCGCCTGAGGCGGTAATATTTCCAGTTACACGGCCATCTATTCGCAATCCTCCCTGAAAGTTGATATCGCCGCGAATTTCGGTATCTGTGCCGATAAGTGAATCTATATGGTTTGGCGATTCATTAGTCTTCTTTTTTCCAAACATGTTTTTTTAAGTCCTCTCGTAAAAGAAAGGCATGGCACTGCAGCACTCAATCATGAGTCACCATAAGCGCCGCAATTGAAGTTTTCTAGAGGGCATTGTTGAGCCTATCGCTCAGACGTCGGTTCAGCTGACGTCTTTCCGCTTCCCGTCGCTCTTTGATTGGTGATGGCGCAACCTCTTCCTCTCCGGCAATTAACCAGTCCAGGGAAAAGACAAGATTCGAACGTAGTTTAATCAGCTTACTTATTTCCGGCGTGGAGAACCCTTTCTCCCATTGGGAAACCGCTGCTCTAGTGACCCCGCATAACTCACCCAATTGAGTCTGATTGAGGTTATGTCTGCGACGCAGCTGGACGAGCCTTGATCCCATATTCGTTTGATTCAGTTTAGAGGTATTCAATATTTTATTTTTTCAATTACAAAAATTGGATATGAAATTTATGATAGTAACGCTTTACTCGTATGTCAAGTATTATTTAACTTTCATGAAAGGGGCAAAGGGTATCCTGGAGTTACCCGGCCATGTTTTTTTCCAATCTGATCTACCGATACCTCCGTTGGACAGGCGTGTTATCTTTTTCCTGAATAACTTCAGTTCAGGCTTATCGCCCGCCTTTAACAGGGGGAAGATTGCGCAATAAAAACCCGCTTAACGCGGGTTGGCGCAATAGTCAGCGCAATGGGAGGACTACTCGATTGATGGCAGAGGGATATTCATCTCTTTGGCCTTGGCCTCGACAGCTCCGGAAGTTCTGCCAAGCTTCAATGCGATTCGCCTGATGGGTACATTCTGGCTGACCATGGCCTCCAGAATGTGAATGTGCTCTGCTGTCCAGGGGCCATATGAATTATATGCTCGCTGCCGTCTTTCGCCCTGCCGCCTCTCGTTGGTTCTGCGCTCCGGTTCACGCCTGGTAACTCCAGGGCGCGCGCTATCATCTCTGCATATCATGGCTATGATTTGCTCCGCTGTCGATGCTAGAGAGGATTGCGATTTCCGAGATACACAATTTTCAGCAATAATTTGCACCAACTCAACAAGCTCTGCTCGGCGCTCGGGCGGGAGGGTGTTCAAAACATTCTTCAATATTTGATATGACTGCTGAAGCTCTTCGTTCCACAGATCTAATACATCTTCATCTGGATTTTCTCTATTTGAGAGGCCAACATTCTTGCCGGGTTTCGCCTCATCTTCCATAGGAATCCTCCTTTTTTAATCAGACTTTTTTAGGTGATGGCGATAAGAGGGTTGGAGTGATTTTCGCACGTGCGAAAATACAGCCGATCCCTCATTTTGGGTTGCACACCTGCTCGGCGGCCACATCTATTCGTGTGCCCGGGGCCACCATCTTTTTTCTTCCCTTTTCCACCGTGATGTAGCAATGCGCCTTGCTGACCGCCAGGGACCAGCTGATCAGTTCAATGCGCCTGCTGGCGTGAACTGCTGTGTTAAAGGTGCCTTGACATAAATGTAAAGTATAACTAGTCTTTCAATAAGAAAGCGAGCGTTTATATTTATATCAGCATGTGTATTCAGGGATAGGTACGCGTCTTATACAGTTACAGCTCAGATATAAGCTTAACCAGGGCCAGTTGGGGGAGCTATGTGATGTTACTAGAGCCGCGATTTCTCAATGGGAGAAGGAAATCTCCACGACGGGAATAAGCAAGCTGATTAAACTAAGTTCAAATCTTGTTTTTTCCCTGGACTGGTTGATTACGGGTGAGGAAGAAGTAATATTGCGACCAGTGATCTAACGAAGACCGTATAACAGGCGTCAATGGAAGCGGCGCTCTAGAAATAGATTCAACGTTCTCTGAAACTGCCCAATTACCATGATGATGTTGCCTGGATGGGGGTTTAAACACCACATTTCTGAGAGAAGGGTTCTGAAGATCCCTCTATCTGCTCAAGTGGAAGTTGGAATGCTTGGCAGGGCTGAGCTGAGTTTCATCGATCTTGGCCTTTGCTCAGTTTTCTGGATTGAATCTTTCCCACGAAGTTTTTGTCATCGGTTTAATAGAACATCTCACGCAACCTCGTCGAACTCGACGGCGAGAGTCTCCAGAAACCTGGCTGTCATCATATAGGAGGGTCGCGTCAGCAACGGCGCTCTCCTGTCGCGCAACTCTTGGCCAAAGCTGCGCGCCCCGTTCGGATTGTCCTTGCCGATGTAGGCCACAATGGCGCGCAAATCCTCGCGGGCCCTCAGCCGCCACTCGATGCAGCAAGGTGTCTTTGTCTTCGCCACGGATCGGCCGGCCAGCGCGGGATGCCAGTGCGCACAATGGCCTGAAATCGGCCTCGTAGCCCAAGCTGTCGGTGCAGCTATTCACATGGGCGATAAGGGCGAATATCCGCTGGTCCTACACTTGATGCTCATGTGGCTTGCATCCACGTCAAATTAATCCAACGGAGTTTTTTCCCTTTACCCGGGATAGATCGGGGATAGGATTGCGAGCAAGATCAACTAAGTCAGCCAGAGCATCTCAAGTTTGAGGCGCAACTGACGTAATCAGGGTATTGCAAACCGGAAAACTGGCATGGTTCAACGTTCCGCCTCCTAAATCTGCTTCTCGCTGGCTCGGCTGGTTACGCGAGCAAGTTGTTGCATATTGTAGTAGAGGCGATCGCTATCTCAGAGGTTTCGCATAGCTGAAGTAGACAGGCCGCGATACGATAGAGATTCGCGGCGTTTCGGAGATGGAGACAGAAATCTACAAACATACTCTCCCTGCCGAACACACCCTATCTCGGCGGGCTGTCGCCACTCTAACGTTTACGATTTTTATATCACTTACCCTGGTGAGCTGGTTTGTCGTCCACAATTTACAGGAGCGGAACGAAAATACCCGATTCGATAAGGTGGTAGCAGAGGTTATCCAAAAGATCGAGCACCACTTTTCGGCATATGAACAGGTATTGAAAGCAGGGCGGGGACACCTGCTTGCCTCCAATTTCGTTTCACGGGATGGATGGCGCACATACGTAAATGCCCTGCGGATAAATGAGAGATATCCGGGTATTCACGGTGTCGGTTTCGCCAAATATATCTCACCTTCAGAGCTCGCGGCCCACGTAGAGGAAATACGTGCGGAGGGATTCCCTGATTATAAAGTCTGGCCGGAGAATTCGCGGCAAGAGTACACCTCAATCGTCTATCTTGAACCCTTTTCGGGAAGCAACCTGCGCGCGCTAGGATACGACATGTTCTCGGACGCTGTCCGACGCACCGCCATGTCCCGCGCGCGCGATACGGGAGAAGCCGCGCTCTCGATCAAGGTAGAGCTCGTCCAGGAAACCGGCGAAGATATCCAGGCGGGCGTTCTTATGTACGTCCCGTATTACGGGATTGAAAACCTGCCGGAAACACTGGGAGAAAGGCACAAATCGCTTGCAGGCTATGTATATGCGCCGATCAGAATGGATGACTTCGTACGAGCCACCCTTCGCACCGAGCTTGATGTTCTGGATTTGAGAATATTTGATGGCGGGGTAATGGAAGAAAGTTCTCTTCTTTTCGACAGCGCAAAACATCGGCTTGGACCGCTGCCCGATCCTAAATTTAAACGAATCATACCTCTATCCTTATCCGAGTATGGACAGACATGGGCGATCGAAGTGTCTTCACGTCCCGTATTTGAAAAAGCGACAAAAAGTTACCAGGCGTTTCTCGTTCTGTTAGGCGGAATTCTGGTCAGTATTTTGACGGCCATGGTTGCCTTTGTACTTTCTGGAAACAAAGAGAGAGTTGCGGCGCTAGGCCGGATAAATAAAAAACTGCTGTTGGCAATGGAGGAGCAGGAGTCAACAACACTGGAGCTTCTGAACTCGAAGATTCGAACAGAGAGGATCCTGGAAAGTATTGCCGATGCTTTTTACACCTTGAATCGGGAATGGCGCTTCACCTATATAAATAAGGAAGCGGAAAACCTGCTACGGCGCGACCGCGGTGACCTTCTGGGCAAAGTGATCTGGGAAGAATTTGAGGAGACAAAAGGAACAGTCTTTGATCGTGAATACCATCAAGCGCTCATGGAAAACGCCGCAGCGACATTTGAAGAGTTCTATGTCCCCCTTGGCAAATGGTTCGAGGTACACGCATATCCGACGGAAGAAGGCCTGACTATTTATTTTCGCGATATTACCACTCGCAAAGAAGCCGACGCGCGCATTCGCCAACAGGCTTCTCTTCTCGACAAGGCAACGAATGCGATCATTGTTCGTGGAATCGATGACTGTATTCAGTTCTGGAACCAGGGAGCCTGGCGGCTTTATGGGTGGATATCCGAAGAGGTAATGGGCAGACCGGTTGGCATGTTATATGACAGTATGACAGCCTTTAATGAAGCAACCAGGTTGCTGCTCAATGCTGGCGAATGGCGGGGCGAAATAAGGCAGCGGCGCAAGGACCAAAGCATGCTGATCATTGAAGCCCATTGGACTTTGGTTAGAGATGACGAGGGGCGACCATGGTCGATTTTGGAGATCAACACAGATATTACCCGGCGCAAGAGCGCTGAGAACGAAATCCAGTACTTGGCATTCTATGATTCTTTGACTGGATTACCCAACAGGCAACTTCTGCTGGATCGCCTGCGGCAAGCCCTCGCTTCTGGCGCCCGGCACCGGCACACCGGCGCATTGCTGTTCATAGACCTGGATAATTTTAAATTGCTCAATGACACGCTGGGCCACGACTTGGGTGACAGATTGCTGCAGCAGGTCGCTCCTCGCCTGATCTCCAGCGTACGCGACAGCGACACCGTAGCCCGCCTGGGCGGCGACGAGTTTGTGGTAATCCTGGCGGCTAACTTTAGCGAAGATCATGACGAAGCCGTTGCTCAGGTAAGAACCATTTGCGAGAGGATTCGCAGCGCGTTCAATCAGCCTTTTACCTTGGATGTATACAAACATCACACCACGCCAAGTATCGGCATCGCGCTATTTAACGTTCAGTCACACACGGCCGACGAACTGCTGAAGCGGGCAGATCTCGCGATGTACCAGGCAAAAGCATCAGGTCGCAATGCCATGTGCTTTTTCGATCCGGATATGCAAGCAGAAATGAATGCTCGCGCTATTCTGGAATCGGATTTACACAAAAGCTGGGAGAGAAACGAGTTTGTTCTCCACTATCAGCCCCAGGTGAGTAATGATGGAATCATAGGCGCCGAAGCGCTGGTACGATGGCAGCACCCGCGCCGAGGCCTCTTGTCTCCATCCGAATTCATTCCTCAGGCTGAGGAAATCGGCCTGATTCTGCCTTTGGGCGCCTTGGTTCTGGAAACGGCATGCAATCAGCTGGCAAGGTGGTCGCTTCAACCGGAGACGGCCCAGCTCCATCTCTCCGTAAATGTCAGTCCGCGCCAGTTTTGCCAACCCGATTTTGTCGAGCAGATGATCTCGACGCTCGAGCGGACCGGCGCCAATCCACAAAGGCTCACGCTTGAGCTTACCGAGAGCATCCTGGTAAGCAATATGGATGAAACCATTGCAAAAATGATGGCACTGAAAGCCAAGGGTTTGGGTTTTTCCCTGGATGACTTCGGAGTCGGCTATTCCTCGCTCTACTATCTGAAACGCCTTCCCCTGGATTGGGTAAAAATCGATCAGTCATTTATAAGAGACGTGCTGATTGATCATAACGACGCAACAATCGTCCGCGCTATTCTGCTCCTTTCAAAAAGCATGGGATTAGCGGTAATTGCCGAAGGGGTGGAAACCTTGGCACAAAAGGACTTTCTCGCTATGCACGGATGTAGCGCCTACCAAGGCTATCTGTTCAGTCCGCCTCTGCCATTAGACCGATTCGAGGATTTCGTGCGTGGAGGAGGCAGACGGGCTGTATGAACAAGAGCCGTATATACCCTATCCGAAAGCCGTTATGCGGATCCGTTATGGCGGATTTTAATTTCGTTGATTTGGTTTTACCCTGTCTAAGAATTTTGTTGCTTTTCCTTTCTCTGCTTCCACCTAATTGTTCCAAACGTACCTAAATAGGCGCCTATAAACGCAGCGGTTATATAGATTTTGTTCTCTACATAAGTAGTGACTGTAAATGCGTGCACCAGAACAATCATAGCTGACCAAAACGACGCGCCATATGCCTTTCTTTCATCTACATCAATGAAATATAGTGTCCAACATATATCTGCGAGCGCCATTGCCAGGACAATTAATAAAAACGTGACAATTGAAAATTCCATACGACGACCTAAAAATAGTAGTAGTGCGCCGAATTAAACGGCTCGCAAGTGTTGTGAGTCAACTACTTGTGTCCGGCAGCAGCCGATAGGGTTCCTCGAAAACAACGAGCGATCCCTGCCAGGTCTCCCATGGTTTAATCGGGATGAGAATGCGAACGTAGCATCAATAAACGATTACCAAAAGAATCGCTTATATGCAGCCTGCCAAGTTGACCTGAAGAGAATAATTGACTGAATTTGGTTTTCGATCACCCAACATTTCGATAATAGATTGGCGTCGGCGGTTTTGGATAAAGATCCTTCACAAATCCGATTGCCTTCCCTTGATAACATGTCGGACCCCGAATTGACAAGGACCCATTGCTTTCTTTGATTTCCAGACTTCCTCCGATCGAACTGGTGACGAGCGGAAACGCCATCCCGAAGACCTTGGCCGTCACGTACGCGCTTGCCGCGCTTCCTGTTCCGCAACTTCTGGTGATGTCCTCAACGCCCACTTCGTACGTGTACACGGAGATGCCTTCCTGGTTGGGCCAGATAAAATTAACGTTCACGCCTTCCGGATGACCGACGAGTTCACTTAGTGATTTTTCTTCTCTTAAGGATTTGCCGAGCATCCTTGCGCTCTCCACATCAAGTTCCGAGCAAAGAACCACTATATGGGGGACACCGGTAAAAACAAAATGAAGCTGATGGTTGATTTGCCGATAGTTTCGTGCCTCACCCAGATTCACCTCGATCAGGTCATCGACTACGCACACCTCCTTCTCGCCATCGCCGGTAAGGATCCAAAATGAATCATTGGAAATGTGCGTGTCCCGTAAATACCGGGTTGCGCACCGCAGACCATTCCCGCACATGGTCTCTTCAGTTCCATCGCTATCGAAAATCTTCATCGTGGGAACTCCACGCAGCTGGTCCACGTAGATAATGCCATCGGTTCCATGCTGAGTCGCCAGCGCGCTCGAAATCAGCGATCGATCAAACCCATTCAGCGGGGTTTTCATCTCATCCACTATCAAGAACGAATTGCCACACCCGTCAATCTTTGTCGCTTTGATTCTCATCGTCCTCCGCGCCTCATGAGTTCATAAAATTCTCCAGCAAGAAGGCACGTTGGTATTCCCCCATACCTCCAATTGTTACAAAGCCTGTAAAACAACAACGCTGCTAAGAGCGAGCCCGTTGACACTGCTCCAATGTTTTCAGCGGTTAATTTCCGCAAAAAATCGATTACAGGCAGGATGCTGCCTAAAAGGCCGCTCTTTTCCTTGCGGTGGTTCCAATTCACCCCACACAGGCTTGGCGTAAATTAAAAGCTGTCGAGGAATCTGATTAAATCCGGTATGAGGTCATATGTGCCATGACAATGTGGTTCTCCCCGCTTGTTATTCCGTTGGAGAATGCTTATGAGCGGAGAAAACCACATGTACCGATGAGGAGATGGTGTTTGAGGGTCGAAGTACGGAAATCGAAAAAGCGGATCCCCGAGTTGGGCACCTTACCTTGCGCAACCGAACTGCCATGGAGTTCAAGATTTCATGCCGAATGGGCAAGTGATACACATACAAGTGATACACGTGCCTTTGCGCAGATTATTGTGATCTGGAGATCGTGGTCTTGTCATTGCAAACCGTCACTGACCACAGCGATCCACCTAGTGGAACTTTATTACGAGGAATATAAGCTTTTGTAATTAACTATGGTTTATAACCTAACCGTCTTGTGAGATGCGCCTGGGCAATGCCGGAGATAAATTCATCTTGAACAATACCGGTCAAGGAAAAGCCATTTTTAAGATAAAACCGTAAAACTTCATTCGCATCGGCATCAGTAACGACATTTAGGATTTTTCCTCCCTGTTGCTCAATCTCGGCGAAAATGCCGTCTAAAATAAGAGAACCATACCCCTTGCCGCGATGATCCCTGTCCACCGCGAACGTAAGCAAGTGATATGTATCAACGGTCTTTTTAGCCACTGCATAGCCAAGAGGATTTCCATTGTCTATAGCGCAAATGCCGAAACTCTTGCCGCTCGCGACCTCTTCCAGTTCGTCATGAATTGCAGATTCATACATTGCGCCAATATCCTGTAAAGCAATCTTCGCAAGCCCAAGGTGCAATTCTTTCGTGATTGGGACAATCATGCTTCGTCCTCTCTTATTTGTTCTCCTAAAAGTGTATACATTCGATCACGATAGATAATCGTGCCTGCTTTTGTTGCCTTGTTGATAGCAAGATTTGCTAGCTCCTCAAGTATTTCAGTCTTTCCTGTAAATCGGATCGGATAAAGCCTGGAGAGCCGCTGGAAGGCAGCATGGACGATCAGCGCAATCATGTCATCGTGTGGGATATGGGCATGACGGCACATGTTTGTGAGATCAGCTTCTGTTGGATGAAGGCCGGGAATCACGTTAGCTTCAAGGAAATAAAGCTGGTCATCTCGCTCGCGAAAATCCATGCGGTTATAGTCGCGCACTTCAAGGGCCTCGTGCGCCACGATGGCAAGCTGCGCAAAGCTTTTCGCCTTTTCAGTCCAGGCAATGTGTGTGACAAAAGGATTCTCAATATCTTTTACGTGTGGATCACGCACGTGTGGTTGCCCTGGAATTCTCGTGTAGTCGATCTCCAGGATCGGTAAGACGTATTTACCTATAATGCCAATTGTATACTCGCGCCCTGGCAAGAATTCTTCGACGAGCGCTGATTCATTGAAATTCGTGTGGACCATTTTCACGGCCTCGTCGAGCTCCGGAAAATCATGAACTTTACTTTTTTGACTGATGCCAATGCTCGTCCCTTCACTGCGAGGCTTAACCATCAGTGGAAAGGATAAATCTTCGAGTCGATCCCCTGGTGCCATGAGTTGGAATCGTGCAGTCGGAACAGCGTCATATGCAACGATCTTTTTTGCCGTTGCTTTATCCATCTTGTTAATGAAGGTTTTGGGACTGCTGCCGGTATAAGGGATTTGCAGGTGCTCACAAAAGAAGGGAACAATAGCCTCACGCAATTCTTTTTCGTCGAGACCTTCTGCGTTATTGAAGACCAAATCGATATGGTTCTTGCGCCTTTCGAGTTGGTAATAGATATCAGAACCAACATCAATCAATTCCACATTCGCGCCGATACGTTCTAGCGCTGCCGTTACTGCATTGATGGTAGCGGGGCTTTCAAATTCACCATAGCGCTCATCGTCCATTCCCGGTTTTCTTACATTACACGTATAAGCAATATTGAGTTTTTCCATAGCGACAGATAGATATAGGAAATAACATCCTTTTTATTAAAAACGAAATCAGCTGAAAGCTGAGTTTGAGAAGATCCTCCTGTTTAATTATTAATAATGAACGGGGCCGTTATTCGTTGACAGACTCAGACTCGGTTATTTGTACATTTTTCCCAGAGCCAACGCCTTCAGATGAGACTTAATTCCAGTGGGAGTTAATTTAGAACGATAGCGAACAGATCCGAATAGTTTGGCTCAACCACAAAACTGCTGCTTCACACGTCCTCCCTTCGTTCGAAAGATTTCTTATTAGGGCCTGGCTCTAGTGAGAAATCGGTCTTACTCGCTCACACCCTGCCTTCGTTAAAGCTCGAGCAGCAAAAGTGAGCAGAGATACCATTTTTTGGGCATATTCCGGGGGCACTGCAGTTAGGATTAAAGGTCCGTAATGTATAAACAAAACATTATGCTTACAATCAAAACACGTGACTTTCATTTATAATAATACTGAGTACAATTCTGAAGCATGGACTGCATTAGATGAAGCGGCTTTCACTTCATCCATTTTCTTGGAGTGTACCTATCATGCAAAAAGAAATAAGGAAGTTTGTAGCGGCTATATCCACGCTGGGCCTACTAGCGGGCTGCTCGGAGACCGGTGCAATCGAAGCAAAGAAGGACGACACGAGTGCGTCCGCACAAAATATCAGGCCTTTTGTCGACCACGACGGCCTCGCCAGGCGGTATGAAAACCGGGCCAGGACACTGCTGGAAATAGCGGCGAAACACGAGAAACGGCTCCAGTATTACGAGGACAAAAGCTACCGCTACGGAAGACACGGGCAGGATTCACAAGCGCATGCCATCGCCCTGGTGCAAAAATACAAGCGGGCGGCAGAGAAAGCCGCCGAATCTGCTTTTCACCACAGAATGGTGTCGCAGCTCGCGAAACGCGATTATATTGCTTCGAGGGCGTCACATTGATTTGGATTGCCCAGAAGCTCAGCGGTGAATCTGGCTGGACTGGGTGAAACAGTACGACTTGATTCTCTGCACTGGCCCGTGGATTAGCTGTTCGCATTACATGGAGATCTCTTCGGAATGCCGCTACATATTGAAACACCGCTAATTGAATCCCATTCGATCAGCCGTAAAGTGGGTCAATCCATTTGGTTGAAAATGGAGTCCGCGCAACCATCCGGCTCTTTCAAAACCCGAGGGATCGGCTACGCATGCGAAGAATATCTAAAACGAGGAGCAAAACGTTTCATTGCATCATCGGGCGGTAATGCCGGGCTAGCAGTTGCGTTTGCTGGACGTTGCCTTTCGGTACCTGTAATCATCGTGGTACCTGAGACAGCTTCAAAGCGGGCGGTGAACTTGATGCGTTTAGAGAGTGCGGAAGTTATAGTCCATGGGAAGTCTTTGGACGAAGCACACCGATTTGCGCTGTCAATCATGCAATCTACCGATGCATATATACATCCTTTCGATGACCCTCTGGTTTGGAGGGGTCATGCCAGTCTAATTGATGAAATATTCCGTGCTGGTCTAAAGCCTGACGCAATCGTTCTGTCAGTCGGCGGTGGCGGCCTCCTTTGCGGTGTTATAGAAGGATTGAAGCGGCATGGAGGGGCCGACGTGCCCATCATCGCTGTTGAAACTGAAGGTGCCGACTCCTATGGGAAATCGTTAAACGCGGGGTTTCTTATCGAGCTTGCATGCATATCGAGTATTGCGACGACGTTAGGAGCGCGCATTGTTTGTGAACAAGCGTTGGCGTACTCCAAAAATCATCGTATCGAAAGCGTTGTGTTGCCGGACAAGTTGGCCGTTTCTGCTTCTTTGCAGTTTCTGCAAGATCATGGAATTGTCGTTGAGCCTGCTTGCGGCGTTGCGCTCGCTGCGGTGTACGAAAAAGTTGCAGCGTTATCAGGGTATAAAACCGTATTGGTTATCGTATGCGGCGGCGTTGGTTCTACCGCTGATGACTTAGTTGAGTTGGCACGTCTGGAATGTGACGTAGCAAAATGTTAAGTATTCAGTGTGCCTCATTCCCAAGGAGGGCGAAGGGCAGGGCGCCTTGTAAGCATGCCATTTTTTCATGGGGAAGGGAAACGGCTACAAAAGGATCCTTGAATTAATAGACACGCCAGTAAGCTGGCTTACGCCGTAATCTCACTAGATGGATCTTTTCAATAAGTTGCCTTCCCTAAGGAAGGATTGTTGCGCTGATGACCGAATTTCAGTGAGAGACTAATCTTAAAAAAATGCCGTACTCCCCATGCCCGTAGTCAAATCGGGAAGGGAGTCCTTTGTTACCCCCTGTAATTGTTAAGGTGTGCTCTCCGTTTTCTTTTATTGAAGCTTTTTCCTGACGAGCCTCTACGTCGCCGATCAGCGGGTCAGGCAATAGTCGATCAAATATCAGCTTTCCCTTTGGATCTCTCAATTGCCACTTCGCGAGATATAAGCGGTTATCCTTTTTTAGCACCGATAGTGCAAGCATGTCTCCGCTATTAGCAGCAAAACGGAATGTATCCTTCGACCCTGGCAACTCGATACGCCCCGCCCCTTTTGCTGGGACATCAGGCGATATCCTTGCTGGTAGGCTAATATCGAAAATTTGAGGGTCGGGAACCAGATTACGAGTAACTTCAAGAGTCCCGGTTTCACTACCTGATGTCGTTAGAGTGGATCGATAGTTGCCTGTTTTTGGTAAGACGTGTTCGCCAGGTTGCATTGCTCCAGGATCAAAATATTGTGTAAAAATAATTTTTCCTTCCGAATCTTCGAGTTTCCATTCGCTCCACTTCAGTCCGCCGGAAGCTAAGGCACGAAAAAACATTTTCTGGCCCGCCAGGGCCTCAAAATTCTCGATTGGGTAACTACCCGGCTTGTCGATCTCGACAGTGAAGGATTTTGTTTCTGCTTCTAACGAATGACCTGTATTCTCGCGATGCCGACTGTTTGAGACAGCAAGGGCCGAACGAGCAAATTCAGCATCTTTTGTTACCCCTACATCTAGGATGCAATCATCAAGCAACGGTTGCGTTCGAATTCCACTGCTTGTACATACTGCTTGCGCCTTTTTACGGTCATCATCTGAAAGGTCAATGACAGTAAATGATTTTATTGGGAACGACCTAATCTGAAATGCAGCATAATTCTTACCCTGAACGTAATCAAACAGAGATTCCGCTTCGCTGATTCGCCAACTCTCGCCGAAAGTTTCGTATAGCTGGACCCAATACAGCTCATCCTTTTTCCCTGACAGCGTTATCTGCTTTCCATCCCTCGTAATCAACTCATCGTCGGGGTTATCGTTGTAATTTCCAAGTAATCCGCGCACCTGCCCAGACCTTTCAGGAGCAAGCTTAACGTAAACATTTAAATGCTTCGGAAACGATTCGACCCACATCTCAGTGCCGTCGAGCCAGCGAGTGATGACTCTTCCCCGATGGTTTCGCACGGTCCCGCCTTTTGGCAGGTTACGCCAATTGTCATCGGCGGAATAATCACGTCCATTGACTTTTATCTGTACCCCCTCCGGACGTGCCCCATACACCGCCACCCGATCTCCGTGCACGTTTGCAGCCGCAGCCGTATTCAAGCTAACGGTCTTCGAATTCTCCCATGGCTCCTGTCGGACTTGGATCACCAGGTCATCAGTGATTGATTTCAGCGCAATAAACTCTCCAGCTGCCTGAAAATCATAATGAAACCCATCCCTGGTTGTTATATGCGGATCACCATGGCTGGCGCTGCATTTTTCGCAACGATCTCCTTCTTCACGTGTATTTCGTACCTGCCTAGTTCCGCAGTCCCACCACTGTCTCTCAGGGGCAGTAAGATCGAGAACATTATTTTGGTAAGCAGTATCGCAAATGGTTGAGCAGCTTCCTTCCCATAAACTGTAATATATCCCCTCATTTTCATTGTGGATATCTTGCCAAAAGCTATCATGTTCGCCTCCCCATCCAGTTTCTCGCGCTAATTCTCGAAACCATCCTACTGCGCCAGCTCCTGGGAAGATAGAACGCTCGGCTTGACAGCCATACCAGCAGTGACCAAAAGCATCATAATGGTTGGATGGAATCGTATCTATTCCCTCTTTACTGCACTGTTGAGTTCTCCAATCGCGAGTCGCATCTTGGGCTGCTTTGGAAAATTCCCGTGAGAGTTGGCGTTGCTCCTCAGGTAAATAGTCTTCAATCTCGAAGTCAAGCCATGCTTTCGCCTTGCTACAGTCCGATAGCATTGCGAAAAAGACAATCGCAAATAACAATGATCTTGACCAAATCCGCTTGACACTCATATAACCGCCAAGATCTCTAAGGAAGCGCTGAACAAATCACCAGATTTGGGATAATAGCAGCATCCGCTAGCTTTTTTATCTACACCATGCCTCGCCAAACCACCTTTGCTGATCTTGAATGCGGCTGTAAGAAACATCAGATCCGCGGAAGACTGCGCTGGGTTTCAAGATCGGTGCGCATGCGCTACGCGCGACTGCGGCAACCAATGCTCTGGATCATTAGGCAGACATTGCCAAGGTGCAGGAATGGCTGGGGCATGCGAACATTGCCACGACGCGGATCTATGATCACCGTAAGACTCGGCCGGAGGATAGTCCGACGTTTAAAGTAAGTTATTAGGGAGATCAACAAACGTTCGTTTGACGTTCTCTGCACAGGAGTCGCCGAACTCTACAAATCTTCAGAATTAATTCGGGGGGTGTCATTGTAGCTATGAGATTTCAATAAGATATTCTCTGCAAGTCTAACGCCATTGAACGCCGACTGGGGGCGGACCAATTATTATGATCCGGGATTCTTTGCACCATTTAGCTAATTAGGTCATAGGTGTAGCAACCCGCATTTAGAAATGGTCCAACCAGCATTTAACGGCTTTTCCAACCGAGAATAACTGCATCTATCCACCCTCGCAAACCAGAGATAACTGCAAATGAACCTGCATTTATCCTTGCCGACCTGCATTTGATCTTCGCGAACCAGGAATAAGCGCGACTGACGTGACACTCATTTTGGCGCTGAACTGCTTGAGCACGCTCCAAACGCGTGCGGCGTCGCTTTCCACGACAGCGTTGTATTGAACCAAGGGCATGGTATTCTCCTAGCAGGTCGTTGGCCTGATTTTCCAGCTCGCTCTTGACCCGGTTGTAGAAGAACCGCGAGCCTGCGTCGGCGCCGATCGCCGAGTTGAGCACGTAGGTCGGTGTGCCATGGGCATGGGCCCGTTGCGCCACGGCCAGCGGATAATCGTGATCCACACGACGGAACGCCGTCTGCGAGCCGGCGGTGCGGATGGTGGTGGTGCCCAGGGTGCAGTGACGGCATCGGCACGCCACCAGGCTGCATCATCATCGAGCCGGTCGTACGCACTGCCCTCGGCCATCAGAAAGCGATAGCCCAGGCTTGCGGTATGGCTGAGCAGGTGATTGAGGGTGATGACGGCTTCCGTGCCGTCAGCCAAGCGCGGACGAAAATCGGGCAGGTGGCGCGTCACGGGCGCATCCAGCGCCAGCGTGCGGAGTTCGATCAGCCGCGTCGCCGCGACCGTGACGATCGGTTTGGTAACCGACGCCAGCCGGAAGATCAGTTCTTCCCCATGGCGCTGCCACCCTCGCGGTCGGCCCAGTCCGCGGCCCGGCGATAGATTGGCTCGCCGTCCCGGCTGACCAGCACCACCGTGCCGAGGATACGCTCGTCGGCCAAGGCCTGGTCGATGGCCTCGTCCAGCCGCTCGGTCATTGAAGTGGATTGCATCACGCGCACATCCCGATGAGTTGAAAGAGCCTGCGGCTTATGCCGCCGTCAGCCTTCGAACTGGTGATAGACCTTGGCGATGACCTTCCACTCGCCGTCGATCCTGATCAGCGTCAGGTAGTCATTGTAGTCCGCACCGATGGCGTCCTTCTCCATGTCCACCCGCACCACCGCAGTGGTCGGCGTGATCGCCAGTACGTCCAGTCGCGTGGTGATCTCGGGGGCCTTGCCGTTCTTCTTGACGAAGTCAAAAAGATTGGCAATCGGGCCGCCCAGCAGTTCGCCATTGGTGAAGCCGTACATGACCGCATCCTTGTGGAATGCCTCGGCCACGCCTTCGACGCTGCCAATGCGCAGGCCGTCGACGTACTTCTGGGCCACCGCGATCACCGCGTTGTAGTCGGCGGTTGGGACTGCCTTGATGTTCTTGCTCATGATGTTCTCCGGTTCAAGTGGTGCATGACGCGCCGGGGGATAGGCGCCACCGCATCGGCCGATGCGAGGCGCGATCGGCTCAAGGGGCGACGTGGGTATGGTAGATCTTGCTGACCACCGTCCACTTGCCCTCGACCTTCAGCAGGTTGAAGAAGTCGGTGAAGCAGAAGCCCGAAATGTCGTTGGTATCGATGCGGGCGCTGGCGGCGGTTCCGACGATATCGATGTTGACGATCACGCCTTGGGCTTCGGGCGACGGCCGGAACGGCGGGTTGTCGATGGTGTCAAACAGCCCCTGGATCGGACCACCGGTCAGCTTGTTGTCGCCATCGATGCCGAAGATGGTAGCCTGGTCGCTGAAGGCCGGCTTCATGATGCTGCTCTTGGCCTGCTTGCCGCCTTCGTTATACTGGTTCAGCACCTCGACGATGGCGTTATATTCCTGGACGTAAGTTGGCTTGCTCATAACGTAACTCCTGTTGAAAATAAAAAAAAGCAGAGGTCTCGTGGACGCTTGCTCGGGCTTGGGACGGGTTTCGCTTTCATGCGGTGGCCTCGGCAGCAGCCGGAATCCGGGGTCCCAACTGCCGAATCTCGTGCTCGTACGGAGAAACGGTTTCCAGGAGCCTATCTTGCGATTCGGACTTCATTAGCTGTCGTTTCCTCATGGATGACTCTGATCACCAGTCTTGCCGCGTCGGCGAGATAATCAGGTCATTGATAGTCACCGTCGCCGGTTGGTTGAGCGCATAGATGACTGCTTGCGCAACGTCCTCGGGTGCGATAGCGAGCTTGTTGAGCTCCTGGGCAGCTTGGCGACCCACAGGGTCGCTCACCTTGTCGGCCCAGCCGGTGTTGATCACGCCGGGGCTGATCGTGTTGACCTGGATACCATGCTGGACACCCAGTTCCTTTCGCATCGACTCGGTCATGGCCCGGATGAAGAACTTGGTGGCGCTGTATACACCCGCTGACGGAGACACTTGATGGCCAGCCACGGAGTCCATGTTGAGGATCTGCCCTGACTTCTGCTTCAGCATGAAGGGCAAAACTGCAGCAACCCCGTTCAGATAACCCCTGATGTTGACATCAATCATTTTTTCCCAATCCTGGACTGCAAGATTCGTCCAGTTCGAGAACAGCATCAGCCCGGCGTTGTTGATCAGGATATCGATGGAACCGTAGGTGTCCTGAGCGGACTGGGCTAGCGCCTTCATTTGGTCCAGATCCGTGACGTCTGCTACGTGCCCCACGATTCGTCCGCCGGTCTGGCGCACATCAGCCACGAACGCATCGAGCTCTTGCTGGTCCTGGGCAACGGCTATCACACGAACACCCTGCGCAACCAGTGCACGGGTTGTTGCTGCCCCGATACCGGACGATGCTCCGGTGACAATGGCGGTTTTACTCTCCAGATGATTCATGTCGAATTTCCTCTTTGCTTTGGCTAAAAAACACCTCAGTGAAGCAGTCGCTCCATAGCAGACAAAGCTGTGTCGAACGGTGCGCCATCCTTGCCCAGCTTGGCCAGCAGTGAAGCACCCAACCACAACTGGTACAGAGATTCGGCGAGCACAGGAGCCTCAGTGCCGGCTGGGATTGAGCCATCGGCATGGCCTTGCGCAATGCACTTGGCGATGCGCCCGATGATGGCATCGGTTCCCTTCTTGAGAACCAGGCGCATGTCTTCGGACAGATCGCATACTTCCGGCCCCAGCTTGACGACCAGGCACTTGTCATCGGGCAGATCCGTGCCTTGGCTATCCGCCCAGTAGCGGAAATAGCTCAGCAGGCGTTCAGCTGCAGGACCGTCCGTATTCAGCATCGTATCTACCTTGGATAGATATTCGGAAAAGTACTCATCCAGCAATGCGTGTCCGAACTCCTCCTTCGACTTGAAATAGTAGTAAAAAGAGCCCTTGGGCACACCAGCGGCGGTCACCACCTCGGCCAGGCCGACGGCGGTATAGCCTTTGTTGGTCATCAGCGACTTGGTTATATCCAAGATGTGCTGCCGCGTTTCCTGTGCTGGTTTCTTCATAGCTGCGCACTATAGCGTATAACTGACCAGTCGTCTAGTAATCTCCCACGCATTGCCACACGCCTGAGAGCGAAACCCGGACTCATGAACCTTTTGTTGTAGAACTGGAGCCCGATTCCAAAGAGGCCCTACTTGTGTCAAATCAGAGCGCAAGTGTCAGTGTAAAAAACGTCCGTTTGTTGGACTCGATCTGCAACCTCGCGTAACGGTTGCTCGGCGCCAGCTTTGCCACCAAAACCAAGCCGGAGTCGATTTTGACGACTGAAGCGATCGACATGCTGGCCACCAAACTGCGCACCCCACTGCAAGTCCAGCTGCACCTGACATTGGCACTGGAAGCCGGCTTCCACACAGGTAAAAAGCCAGTCACGGCGGAACTGGTGGAAACCGTGCTGTCGCGGCAGCTCGACGATTTGGAGTCGACGCTGACGCGCCATTGGCTATCGGCTTAAAGACATGGTGGAGAAGTTCGACGCCAAGCCGGCAGAAATCAGGGCGCAGTTCAGCAACCAGTTGAACCAGCCCGCGCAGCTGAGTTCCGCGAGCGGATATTGGCTGCGGGTTTGCCGATCTAAAGTGAGTGCCCCCTCAGTCGCACTTATTCCCGGTTCGCGAAGATCAAATGCAGGTCGACGGGGATAAACGCAGGTTCATTTGCAGTTATCTCTGGTTTGCGGGGGTGGATAGATGCAGTTATTCCTGGCCCAAAATCGCGTTGAATGCTGGTCGGACCATTTTTAAATGCAGGTTGCTACAGATAGCCATCGCTGAAACCTATTGTAGCAGCGGCCTTGCCGATCGCCCGGCACGCTACGCTTAGCCATGGACAACTCTAATGGAAAACCTGATGGACGGATATATCCCCGTCCACGAGGTTTTTCACAGAGATTGCCCACAGGCATTCAACCCTTCACCACACAAAGGAAATCTTCCTGACACGGCCTTCGGCCTTGCTCTCAGTAGGGCTAGCTCTATGGAGAAGGTGAGCCCCATTACCCCTCGTCTTGCTTTCCATGAGAATGATTATAATTTACAATGCGAACCTGCAACCGCACCCCGCCAGCCATCGCCAGCCAGTGCTCTTCCAAGAAAAACCAGGAAAAAGGAAAACATTGTGCTGCGCGAGATTACTTTTGCTCCCCGCTCTTCGTGCGTCCCTGCACTAGTACGCTTCAAGCCGCTGGCCTTTGCCATGCGCATGGCCTTCGCGGGCCTGTTGACCGCGGGATTCATCAATCCTAGTCATGCACAAACTGCGCCAGACGCAAAGCAAGAGGCCGCCAAAGACGTGGCGACACTCCCTGAGGTGAAAGTCAGTGCGGAACGCCCTGATGCGCTTCCGGAGCCCTATGCCGGCGGACACGTTGCGCGTGGTGGACGGCTCGGGTTGCTCGGCAATACCGATCTCATGAAGACGCCTTTCAGCATCAGCAGCTATACGTCGCAGATGGTCCGGGACCAGCACGCAATTACGGCGGCCGACGTCTTGTCCAGAGATCCTTCAGTCCGCTCTACTGGCCAGAGGGGCGGTGTCGTCGATTCTTTCTATATTCGTGGCTTTCCGATCGGCGAAGGCAACATTGGAGAACTCGCCTTCGACGGGCAGTATGGGGTAGCGCCCAATTACCGGGTATTTACCGATTACGCCGAGCGCGTCGAGGTGATCAAGGGACCTGCCGCCCTGCTGTACGGCATGTCCCCGAACAGCGGCGTAGGCGGCGTCATCAATATCGTTCCAAAGCGCGCATCTTCAACCGACCTGACCCGGCTCACGGGCAACTACCTGTCGAACACGCAAGGAGGCGGCCACCTCGATGTCAGCAGGCGGTTTGGTGCGGATCGCCAGTTCGGCATTCGGCTCAACGGTAGTCATCACCAGGGTAATACGATGCTGGACAACCAGTTTCGCCAGGCGGATGTCGGTGCCGTGGCGCTCGACTATCAGGGCGAAAGGTTTCGGGCGACCTTTGACGCCCTTGGGCAGTATGAGCGGTTCAAGGCTCCATCGCGCCCGTTCCTGGTTGCCGCAGGCCTTGCCGTGCCCACCGCCCCCGATGGCAGGCGTAACGTAACTCAGCCTTGGGGCCGGTCGACGATCGAGGACGTGTCGCTCCTGGCCAAGGCGGAATACGACATCTCGGACTCGCTGACACTGTTCGGCAGTGTCGGCGGCTCCCAATCATGGGTGAGTCGGCTCTCGGATCAGACGCCTACGATCCAGAATGCCGCCGGCGATACCAGGTCAACGCCGATGCACTTCAGGTTCGGCGTCAACCGCTCCAGCGCGGACGGGGGGCTGCGCGCCCGCTTCAATACCGGGCCCATTCGCCATACCATGACGCTTCAGGGCAGCGGTTATCGTGATCGTCTGGATCGAGGTTCCACTACTGGTACGGCAGTGTTGTCGAACATGTATTCCCCAATCGATCGCCCCGGTCAAGACTTGGCCAGGCCTGGCCTGATGAAAGTTTCGGAGACAGAATTCTACGGAGGCGCATTAACCGATGTCCTGTCTATCGCCGACGAGCGCGTGCTGCTTACGCTCGGCGTGCGCCTGCAGCAGATCAGCTCGGACAACTTCGGTCCAACGGGCGCCGTCACTTCTTCCTATGACAAGGGCGCCGTCACGCCGCTGGCCGGTCTGGTCGTCAGGCCCTGGAAAAATGTTTCCGTTTACGCCAACCGCATGGAAGGGCTAAGCAAGGGCGACATTGCGCCACAGGTCGCGGCCAATGCCGGCCAGATCTTCGCGCCCTACAAAACCGAGCAGGTTGAAGTCGGCGTCAAGATTGATCATGGCAGCCTGATCACTACACTTAGTCTCTTCGAGATCAAAAGGCCTAGCGGCCAGCTCACGGGCAATGTCTTTGCCGTGGATAGTGAGCAGCGCAACCGTGGCCTGGAACTTTCCCTATTTGGCGAACCCCTGTCAGGTCTTCGGCTGCTGGGCGGCGCGACGCTGTTCGATGCCGAATTGACGAAGACCAGCAGCGCGGCCACGGTGGGCAACAAACCGGTCGGCGTGCCGACATTGCAAGCCAATCTGAGCACCGAATGGGATGTGCGGTGGCTGCCCGGATTCACCTTGACCGGACATCTTATCCATACCGGCAAACGATATATCGACCAGGCGAATACGCAAAGCGTGCCTTCCTGGACGACGTTTGATTTTGGCGCGCGCTACACTACCAAGGTGGCCGGAAAATCGACCACTGTCCGGGCCAATGTACTTAATGCATTCGATACCAACCACTGGTCAGGTGTGGCCTCTTTCGGCACTTTATCGCTAGGCATGCCGCGCACCGTCCTGGTATCGGCCACGATCGACTTCTGAGTCGAGGCGGGAGCATGCCATGCAGGAAAATTTCCTATTGATGGAGAATGAAACCGAACACACGTGCCTCGATTCCGATCGAGCTACCGCCCGTGCTCACTCGAAACATGGCGGACATGGCCTATTGTCTCCACACACTCCTGGATCTGGTCGATCGGTATGGATATCCCGTCACGTCATTTGGCCGCATTTTCTGCAGCGAAACGTTGACGCTGCGCTAACGCGACCTGCAAGTTACGAGATTATTCCCGGATCAGGTATTTGCAAAACATAGCTGAACAAAATGATTTTCACAGATTTCTCGAATCCCCAAAATTGGTCGGAAATTTGGGGCGGATCGGGTTAGCGCAGCGTAACCGGGCAATATAATGCGCTAATGCTGAGATCCGCCGTAGCGGAATATGAGTCTTTTGCTGTATCCGGAGGAACATCCGAAGAATGAAGCGGTACGTTAACGATTTATATACTTGGGTTTACCAGTAATAATTGAAAAAAATACTATTCGTTCAATTCATCCAATTTTGCCGCCGCCAGGCAGACCGCTTCGCGCAAGGTTGCCCCGCTGGTGCTGATTTCATCGCAGTATAAAGTGAACCCGCCCCGGTATTGAGGGGAAGGGCGGTTATAGACCGCCTGGTCGCAATATTCACCTAACCAGTCCAGTATTTCGGTGTCCGAAAGGTTAAGGGGGGCCGGACGCTGTTCGGTCCACAATTCTTTCCAAGCCATCCAGCGCACAGCCCCCTTTCCCATAGTTTAGCCCCGACTCTTTCTCCACTGTTGCTGCGCCCTTTCAAACCGGGCAGAGTTCCGCGCCAGGCACGGCCTGGACATTTCTTTGTGCCTTTCCGTCACCGACCGCTTGTCTTTCCACGCCACCCGGGGCTTACTGGATCGAGGCTATGCCGAATCGGGCTACACATCTGTTTCGCGAATGCTGTAAACAACCCATCGAACAAACTGCGGAGATGTTTTACAGCATGGAGAGTATGTTACAAGTAATACTTGTAATTGTCAAGGAGAAACTTGTAATGACTGCAAGGGCGGGGTTCGACGCCAATGAGGGGAATGCTCTTGCCAGAGGGTCGGTTGGTGCTCTTTAGCGGGCTGGCATTCTTACAAAAGGCGTGGCGCCGGAGGCGCGTTGATGCGTTCGTCCAGGGCCGTACTCAACGACGTGGTCATCTTTCAGGATTACCGAATAATCGACGACATCCCGGTAGGAGGTACTAAAAGCCGACCAGTTACCAGCACTTCGATCGATGTAGAACAGTACTTCATATTCACCGCTGCGCTGATAGCCATCCGGATCGCCGGCGGCCCTGATAACTTCCGCCTTTGTCATACCCTCATGCACTCCAGTCATTTTTCCCCGCGTGACGCATGAGGAAAGGATCAATATGCTGAGCAGCGCGAAAATAACAGTTTTCATAATGGCTCCATTGAGAGTATGAACAGTATTATTTTAAAAGTCGTCACCGTCGGCGCGGGCACTCGCCGGGCAGAAAGAATGAGTCCTGTTGCGCTAGCTCCCCTGCGCTAGCTCTCCAATTCCTTGATGAGCAGCGCGACCTCCGCCACTTCCGCCAAGACTTCCTTTACCGCTTGCTCGAGGGTGTACCTGCGTTTTTCCACTTCATGAAGATGCTCGGGAAATTGCGTAATATATTGCTCCAGCTTTGCCCGCGCTTTTTCTGAAACATGAAAAGCGAGCAGCATCTCCAGGCTATCATAGGGCAAGCTGCTCATGGCGGCTTTCATCGAAGATTTCATATTGCTACAATCCCGGGCGGATTATCAGGATCACAAAATGGGGCTCTGGGCTGGCTTGTGTCCGGGCCACAATGCCTGTGAATTTTGTCCCTTTCCATATCTTCATATCCTTATTTCATCCCGATCTATCCGATCGAGTTTGTATAGTTCAGGTCTGTTTCCGCTAGCTGCGGCGTCTGTCGTTTTTTCGCCGATCTATCTGATGTCTGTCATGCAATCTTCTATCTGACAGCCGTCTTTCCACGAACCTTCGTTCCTGTCTCGGGCATCCGACGCGCAGGAAACGCTGGAGCCGGGTGAGGGGCCATATCGGGTAAAGGCAAGGGCTTCAGGTCTACCGCAGGTGATGCTTCCGCCCCTTCCGCAGGGGCTTCGCCTACCAGAGCCTTGCTGATCGTTACAAGGCGGGCAGCGTCTTCTTTTGACATGCGTCGCATTGCTTCGACAACCTGATTGATGAGCGGATCGTTGTTTGAAACGGGTTTCTCGTTTGAAGCAGATTTCTCAATGGCAGTTTTGGAAGATTGACCGGTCCTTGCATCTCTGGCGCCGGCGGATACTGCTGCTCCACTCAAGGCCGTGAGGGCTTCCGCAGACGCGCCAAAATGCATCAGTGCCTGCGGTAGCTTGAGTACTTGCGCGATCTTGTTCAATCTTTTTCCACGAGGCTGGGTTGCACCAGCTTCCCATTGCTGCACGGCCTGCGGAGACACACCGACCAGTTCCGCCAATTGGGACTGGTTCAGGTTGAGCCTTTCACGACCGTCGCGGATTATTTTCGCAATATTCATGCATTCATAATACAAGCAACGCTTGCAGAGTGTTTACAAGAATTACTTGACAATACAAGTATTACTTGTAATAATGTCCCTATTGGAGATCGGTTAATCAAAAAAGTTCGCCTGCCGGCGGATAAGCAGGTGTTGACCAAGCCCAGTTACCTTCAATGAACGGAGTTATCCCGTGAATTATTATGAACGTTATTGCGGCGACTACCAGCGTGATACCGCACATCTTTCTCTAGCCGAGCACGGCGCTTATACGATGCTACTCGACACCTATTTTAGCGTGGAAAAACCGTTGCCCAAAGATTTGCCCAGTCTCTACAGGGTCTGCAGGGCAATGACGAGGGTTGAGCAGCAAGCCGTAAAGACGATTGCCGAGCAGTTTTTTCCGGTTTCGGGGATTGACGGGTTGCGCCACAACCATCGTGCTGACCGCGAAATTGCCAAAGCCCGACCGAAAATAGAAGCGGCACGTATCAATGGCAGGAAAGGGGGCCGCCCTTCGAGAGAAAGCTTGCGGCAAGCGCGGCAGGAAACCCCGGACCTACCTGATGGGTTACCCGCGGATTCCGGCAATGCGGCCGCCGGGATATCCCCTGGGGAACCCATCGGGAAAACCCACCAGCGCCAGCACCAGCACCAGCACCAATCCCAGCACCAGCCTAATAAAAATACAGGCTGCGATTATACGGACGCTATTGAGCCTTCGAAGGAGCAGACGTCCGCGCCCAGCCCCGTGTCTGACTTCGTTTCGCTCGCTCCTCACCTCACCACAGACTCGACCGAAACCGCCGATTGGGAATCCTTGCCGTCTGGCGCAGGAGGTGCGTGCTGCAAAACCCTGACTCGGCTGGGTGTGCAAGGTTGTAATCCGCATCATCCCATATTGCTTGCGTTGCTTCAGGCTGGAGCGGTGGAGGATGAGTTTGTGCAGGCAGCAAGAAACGCTGCTGCCAAGGGAAAAGCGAATTTCGCTTATGTGGTCGGCACTGTGAAACGGCAGCGCGAAGAGGCTGCGAAACTGGTTTTGCACCGGGGACGGATGCCCAACAGCCAGGAAATGCTTGAATCATCCAATAAGGCCGCGACCGAAGGATGGCTGCCACCGGAATTGAGGGAAGCTCAGCATGCAAACTGATGATTTTCAGAAATTTCAGGATGGTATTGCCGGGGTGATGGGGTTCTATGGCAAAAGCGTATCGCGGTTTGCACTGGATGTGTGGTGGACCGCTCTCAAGCGGTATGACCTGGCCGCGATTGTGGACGCTTTTAACCGCCATCTCGCAAATCCCGACGCAGGGCAGTTTGCGCCGAAGCCAGCGGACGTTATTCGCATGCTGCAAGGATCGACGCAGGATGCCGCGATGAGGGCGTGGGCTAAAGTCGATCAAGCGGTGCGCAGCGTGGGAACCTATTGCGACGTGGTGTTCGACGATGCGCTGATTCATCGTGTAGTCCAGGATATGGGTGGATGGATTGCGCTCGGCGCCAAGGCGGAGGATGAATGGCCGTTTGTGGCGAGGGAATTTGAAAACCGTTATCGCGGATTCTGTTCCCGCAGTGAGCGTCCGCAATACCCGGCTACTTTAATTGGAATTGCAGCAGCACACAACAACCTGAAGGGCTTCAAAAATGACCACCCGGTGCTGATCGGGAATGAGCAGTTGGCACTGCAAGTGCTGCGCGGTGGAACGGACCGGCCGGCATTGGGTTTGAAACGCATGAGCGTCGCCCTGGACGAGACTGTGGGCGAGGCCCTGCACAGCCAGACCAGGCTGATGAGCGAGCAAAGAAAGGCAGGTTGAGATGCCCCCTACGGGTCGAGACAAGGTAAGCGGAATCTATCGGAACCATAGCAGCAGCTAAAGCAGGAGACTGAAAGCAAATGGAAACAAGAACCACTCGAACAGCGGGACCACACAGAATCGGAGGAAATTCTACAACTACGGCATATGACAGCTCCACGCATCTCGAGCGCTGGGAGTACGGAAATCCCCAAGCGGTTGCGGAGCGCAGGCAGGCGCAATCATGCCACGGTTGCCGATTTGAAGAAACGATCCGTTTTGACTCGCAATTCTCGAAGTATTGCGCGAAAGGACGGAAATATGGGAAGCATTGTGCGTTATATCAATCAAAAGGAATATAACAAGTGAAGTTCAGAAATCCGGAGCATGCCCTGAGATGGGCTTATGAAACCACTAACAGGCCAATCGTGAAAATCTCGTCCGTTAATGCGATGCGTGGACCGGACAGGGGAGGGGAGACCGGTGCGGATGGCGACCTGACAGCTTATGACCGGCACGCTCAGGCGGCGTTGATACTGGGGCTGTGCGAACGCGTATTATCGGCCTTGCATATGGCCTACGTAACCGTGCAGTACGGCCGGGAAGCAAGCGGATTTGATTTGCTTGCACGCCATCTCGCCGCGAATTTTGGCACGGGAATGCACAGTCGGAGAGGCGTCGAGCTGATAATCCGCACTTACTGTGGGCAAAAGACAGGACTGCGCGAGATCAGAAAAAACTTGTCATGCGGGATGCTCAAGGCGGCGTCGCTGCGCAACCGCGGCTATGATGCGCTGGATATGATCCACAACCAGGCCATGGACATTTTGCAAAGGGAAATGGAAGCCCGGGATTTGCTGCAGAGTTCGGGTCATGGTCCGGCTATAGGCGAAATGTCATAGATGCAGACCGGATTAGCGTGGGTAATTCGCCGGAGGGGAATGATGCGTGGAACGATTGTGCCTGCAGTCGGCATTATCCATCAATGATGTATTGCCATGGTTCGCTAGCGCACAGAGAAAGGGTGCGGCCACATGTAATGCTCGAAATCAACGGTGCTGGAAAGAACGATGATTCGAAATGGGAAAGCTTGCAGATGATACGTTATGGCTTACAGCCTCCACTTTTCAAACAAAGCGCCCAACCGAAAATTCAGGGGGCATATATTTCTATTGAAGAGTTAAACCATGAAGATGAAAAAAAACGTAACTGCTGTTCCAATGGCGGCAAGTGTGCTGGTGATATCGGTACTGGCGGGATGCGAAGGCCGTCAAGCGCAGGACGAAGTCCGGTCCGTGGATTGGTACGAGCAACATTCAGCGGAACGAGCGGCAAAGCTGGCTGACTGCATGACCAGCCCCCGCACGCTTGACGCCACGCCAGATTGCGTGAACGCCAGCCGTGCGGAGAATAACGTAAAAGCCAATACAGAATGGGGGACGCCGGATGAGGGCGTTCGGACCACCCCGCCGCCCATTGTCAAGTGAGATTGAAAGAGGTGGTGGGTTGTTTTGCATCGGTCTGGCTGGTTTTTTCATCCTGGAATTTCGCAGATAGGTTGACTAGCGCACAGAGCAACGTGCCTCGATACGAGATCATTAATAACGTGGCCTGCAACATATGGCGGCCAAAATGGATGGGCTGGGTTTTTGAGCGGGGATACCACGGTTTGGTTGTGGAGAGTGAAGCAGGGCGCCATCATCAAAAATCATGACAAGAGCGCCCTAGCCTCTATTCGCTCTATCTGTGGCGTCCCCGGATCGATAATTTGTTAATGAACATATTTCCATTAATGGGTTAAACCATGAAGACGAGACAGAACGTAACCTTTATTCGAATCGGAGCAAGCCTGCTATTCATATCGGTACTGGTGGGCTGCAAGATACGGGATCCGCAGGATGTTCGTCCAGTAGACTGGTATGAAAAACATGACAAGGAACGAGCAGCAATGCTGGCTGACTGCCAGGCTGATCCAACCACGGCTGATGCGATGCCGGATTGCAAGAACGCGGCTCGGGCAGAAGAAAACGTAAAGTCTGCTGCGAAATAAAAAGGGCGAAAAAGGCGGTGGAGGAATCGGGATGGCACCGGGATGGCACTAGGACCGGCCGTTTCTTTATCACCACCCCCAGGCCGTGGGAAGTGTGATTTTCCTACTTCCTCCGCACTTCCTCCTCATCAGACAGCGAAGAGGGGTCACTACAAAGCGTGCGCGTGCGAACCGGGCTATATTTTCGGGATGCGCAGCGTTTTGCTGATCATGAGGGTCCCGGACAATGCAAACAGCAGGGCTAGAGGGTGCAGCTCCCATGGTCCGACTGTCCACGCCCCCCAGTAAAGATTGTCGCCCAGCTGCTCCTTCCATGCGGCTAGTGCCAATACGGCGGTCAGAAAGATGCTGGTAGGAATCGGGGTACCTTCGAAGTAGGCTACCTTATCGGCCCCCGCTGAAAGACTTTCTGCCGTAATATTAAACCTTGCCAGCCGACTTACTCCGCAACATACAAAATAAATCAGCAATAACCAATCCCAGCCGCCGCGCAATCCCGCAGCGAAACCAAGAGCCGCTGGGGCGATGCCGAATGAAAGGATGTCCGCCAGCGAGTCGAGTTCGCGCCCCAGCGCCGAATGCTGGCGCCGCAAGCGCGCTATGTATCCATCGAGCACGTCGAATACAAAAGCTGCCGCCATCATTGCGGCCGAGCTGAAGAAATGGGTTGCGGCTTTGCTATCAATATAGAGCATGGCGAATAGCACAGCCGTTACACCGCAGGCGGCGTTACCCAGCGTAAAAAAGTCCGCCAGGTGGAATCCGCGAATCATCGAAAAATGCTTGGGGGAACTGGGGGAATTGGGGGAACCGGGGGACTTGGGGGATGGGGGCATGGTTTTTCCGAGTCAGTCATCAAGATGTATAGTGTGATGATCCTGGCCGTACCTAGCTTGGCGGCACATCCGCGTGGCCGCGTGTGGCGCGTCCGATTATTTTGCTCAGTTCACGCAGCCACAGCACGGAACTTGCCACCAGTATGCAAAACAGCCAGTCCCGAAAGCTCAAGCTCACCGTCGAAAACGCCTGCTGCAGGAAGGGCACGTACACTACCGCCATTTGCAACAGGAACGATAACAGGATCGTGCCCCACAGCCATTTGTTGGAAAGCAATCCAACGGATGCGCTCTGTTCGCCGGACCGGGCGTTGAAAACGTTAAAGAGGTTAAACAGTACCAGCGTCGTAAACGCCATGGTTTGTGCATAGCGTATGCTGCCGGAGCCTTCAATAAAACCGCCCGGCAAGCTGGCATCGAGTACCAGCAGCGTCCCCATACCCATGATCACGCCTACCAGGAGGATGCCGAACCACATCCGGGATGTGATCACGCCTTCGTCCTGCGGACGGGGCTGCTTGCTCATTACATCTGAGCTGGGAGGATCCACGCCAAGCGCGAGTGCCGGCGCGCCGTCCGTTACGAGATTGATCCACAGGAGTTGCGTTGCCAGCAGCGGCAGCACGAGGGATTGTCCTTCAGCCTTCAATCCGATGATGTCCGCCAGCAGCAAGCCGAAGAACATCACGAGCACCTCCCCGCTGTTGGACGAGAGCAGATACCACAGGAACTTGCGGATATTGGAGAAAATAGCGCGTCCTTCTTCGACCGCTGCAACGATCGATGCGAAGTTGTCGTCCATGAGTATCATGTCGGCTGCTTCCTTGGAAACATCCGTTCCCATTATGCCCATTGCGACGCCGATATCCGCGGTTTTCAGCGCGGGCGCGTCATTTACACCATCACCCGTCATCGCCACAATCGCTCCTCCTCGCTGCAACGCTTCGACGATTCGCAGCTTGTGTCTGGGGCTGACGCGTGCGTAGACTGATACTTCCTTTACTGTCTGATCGAGGGCGTCGTCCGAAAGCTTCTCGATTTCGGCGCCGGTAGTCGCGCGTGCTTTTTCGGTAATGCCGAGTTGGCCGGCGATAACGGCTGCGGTTACGGGGTGATCTCCCGTTATCATTATCGGGCGTATCCCTGCCGCGGCCGCGCGGGCGACAGCTTGCTTCGCTTCTTCACGCGGTGGATCGATCATGCCGATCAGGCCCGCGAAAACGAGATCCTGCTCGATGCGTTCGTCAACTTTGTCGGCATCAAACGCGTTAGCGGGCAAAGAACGGAAGGCGACGCCAAGTGAACGCAGGGCTTCCCCTGCAAGCTCTTCGTTTGTTTGCAGAATCGCTGCCCGGCGGTTTGCGGTCAGTGGTTTCGCCTCTTCTCCCACAAGTTCGTGCGAACAGCGCTCGAGCAACAGGTCTGGTGCGCCTTTGGTGAAGACTCGCAGATGCTCCTGTCTCTGTGTGTCTTTATGAATCGTCGTCATCAATTTACGGTCGGATGTGAAGGGTAGTTCGCCCAGGCGCTCGAAACGCGCATCGAGTGCCTCATCTTCCAGTCCCGCCTTGCGGGAAGCGACGATGAGCGCCCCTTCGGTTGGGTCGCCCTGAACCGTCCACCGACCGTCATGCTGCTGCAGCACGGCATTATTGGCCCGCTGGGCGATTACGAGCGCACGCTCCAGCTCTATTTTCGGCGCACCGGCTATTGCTCCCTTTCGGGCCGTATCGTCCTTAGTGCCGCCATCAGCGATCTCTTCACTGCCCTGCAGTCTTACTTCACCCCCTGGTGCATACCCCGCGCCATCCATTACTACCCGGCCGCTCGCGGTGACAACGGCGCGTACTGTCATCTCATTCTTCGTCAATGTGCCTGTTTTGTCTGAGGCAATAACGGTTGCCGAACCAAGTGTCTCGACTGCCGGGAGGTGTCGTATGATGACGTTTCTGCGCGCCATACGCTGCACGCCGAGGGCAAGGACAGCTGTAACAACCGCGGGCAAGCCTTCCGGTATTGCTGCTACGGCCAGCGCGATGCCCAGGATAAGAACGTCGAATAACGCCGCGAAACCGCTGACATCCTCGATGAGGATAATCGTTGCGATCATGATAACGGCGATAATGACAATAATTATCCCCAGGAGCTTGCCGACGCGAGCGAGTTCCTTTTGCAGCAGCGTGATCTCTACCGGGGTTTCTTTCAGCATCCCTGCGATGCGCCCCATCTGCGTCTGCATGCCAGTTGCAACGACCACGGCGCGCCCTCGACCGAAAGTTGCAGCCGTGCCGCTGAAGATCATGTTATGGCGGTCGCCGAGCTCGGCCTCTTCCGTAATCACAGCTGTATCTTTCGGTACCGGCAGGCTCTCACCCGTGAGTGCCGCCTCCGCCGTTTGCAGCGCGGTCGACTGAATCAGTCGTGAGTCGGCCGCAATGGTATCCCCCTCTTCTACAAGGATGATATCGCCGGGCACGAGTTCCGCCGCTGCTATACTCCGCTGTGCGCCTTCTCGAATAACACTGGCGTGCGCCGCCGACATATCACGTAAAGCTGCTACAGCTTCCTCCGCGCGTGCTTCCTGAATATAGCCCATGGCGGCGTTAAGCAGCACGACTGCGAAGATCGCAATCGCTTCATAAGGCAATGCCGATTCGCGCTCATATAGCCACAGTCCTGCCGAAATCGCCGTTGCAATCAGCAGCAGGACGACCAGCACATTTTGAAACTGCGCCAGGAACTTCTTCCAACGGGGGGTGGGTTCCTCGGCTGCCAGCTCGTTTTTACCGTATCTGTCGAGCCGCGCGCGAGCTTCGGTTTCACTCAAGCCGCTCGGCGCATCGGTACCGAGCGCGGCCATTAATTCATCGGCAGTCTGCTGATAAGGATCCTTCTGATGCTGCTGCGCGTTCGAAGTGCTCATTGGGCATCATGACGCTTTTGTGCTTACCAACTGATTGAGGGCCCCCGTCAACAAGCAACGGGCAGGGCTTAAGGAGGTGTCTCGGCCCGGGACGTACTATTTCAGGTCAATCGCTATCCTGCCCAGCCCTCCCATGTGGCGCGACACGCGGTCGCCCTTGAAAGTGCCTGATACCCTGTCAAAGCGGCTGCTAACGGAATTAAGGGATGAGATGTTTCTCGCTTTATGGCAGAAGTATCTACCGCGAAGTGGAGTTCGCTTAAATAGAGACGCTGGAGGCAGACATGCCTGAAAAGTGTAAGCAATGATTCCACTGATTCTTACGGCTGAGTTAGGTGCATGGGGACGCGGAATAGACACAGCCTGATTTCAGGATCACTGCCGCGCGAATACGCCAACGCATATGATCGGTTCATCAGGCCGGGGCCTACTCTGAGTTAGTGCTGGGGCACGGAGCCGCGCCACTCTCCGGTTTCTTTCCCGCGGCTTTCTATGTATTCCTTGAAACGCCTCAGATCTCCGCTCGTGCGCATCTTGACCATCCCTAATGCGTCGCCAATTTCTTCAACCAAGCCCTTCGGGCCGTAATCCATTTGTAGCACGACCCGGGTTACAGAATCGGCGATTTTATAGAACTTTACGACGCCCTCGTTCTTGGCTCCGCTCGTGCTTCGCCAGGCGATCCGTGTATCCGGCACCTGTTCCGTGATCTCGGCATCCCATTGTTCCTCTTTACCGCCGATCTCAACCCGCCAGTGCACGTGGGTGTCATCAAGCTGCCGTACTTCGCGCACACCTTTCATGAACTTGGGAAATTCTTCAAATTGAGTCCACTGGTTATATGCAGTACTTACCGGCACATTAACTTCGATCGAATCTTCCATGGTCGACGTTTTCTCAGAGTGCCGGGAATTTTTGAACTTCTTGGATAACAAGACCCCGCCTGCGGCAACCGCAGCGAGCGTTACAATTTTTCCTATCATTTTGAGTCTCCTCCAGGTGAATACCGCTTCGCCGTCCGGAAGGCTGTCGCACCGCGAGTTTGGGAATTTATGCCAACCGAACGCTTGAGTTTACGAAAGATTGCTCGACAAATGGAGACAAGTCCGCCTTTACCATAACGCGTACCTGCAAGAGCAGACAGGTCGAATCAAATAAGGCGACAAATTGTACTCGTGGGGAAATAATGTGCTCTCGGGCGCATGTTATCTGTGCGGTTGTACACGTAGTGCAAAATTCGGGGAGCGGGCGAAGCCATCTCCGATATAACATCCAGAGATAAATCTGAGGTTGCCGAGTTTTTCTGGAAATTCACGATCTTTTGACGTGCGCGACAATGAATACTTGAGGCCAGCCTCACAAATCAGATTTCAACAACGGCTTTCAACGGTAGGTGGTCGGAGGCAAGGCGCGCAAGGCCGCTCGCGTGAGCTTCCAGTTTTGTGAGCCGGCGGCGGGGGTGTACCCACATGCGATCGAGCGCCATGAAAGGACGGCGCGAGGGGAACGTCGGAGGATGTGGAGCGTGCTTGAAGTGCGCGTGCAGCCAACGCACAGGGCGTCCCCACAGGAACCATTCGTTCAGGTCACCCATCAGCACATAAGTATCTGTAAGACCGATTTCGAACAGTTCGAGCAAGCGGCGAACCTGCTGACGCCGTTCCCAGGGCCTGAGCCCAAGATGCGTTGCCACAACCTGCACGCGCCGCTCATTGCCGGCAAGGGTGACATCAATCGCTCCCCGCGCCTCGCGTCCAGGCAGGGTCAGGTCGACGCGGTTTACCGCCATGACGGGGAGCCTGGTCAATATGGCGTTGCCGTAGTGGCGGGTTTCACGCTTCAGCGTAGGGCCGGCAATAGCTGTCAAGCCCGTTTTTTCCGCCAGGTAATCCAGCAAATCATAACCATCGACGTCATGATGCTCCACCTCTTGCAAGGCCACTACATCGGCATTCAGTTCCTGCAGCACGCGGACGATGCGGTCAGGATCGAAGCGTCTGTCCGTGCCAATGCATGCATGTATGTTATAGGTGGCCAGTGTCAGGTTCATGGAGCGGATAAAAACCTTGAAATTTCTTGTGCCTGAAACACAGGTGGCGGCAAAGTGGGCAGATGCAGCGTTATACCGCGCTGGAAAAATGCTGTGCACTCGCTCAATCTGACTGAGCTCGTAGCCTGGGGTTCCGGTGGCGCTCTTCCCACCGCCAGAATGTCCAGCCCGCGACGATAATGACCCCGACAACCGCCACCAATATGGCGAAGGCTGGCAGATCAGGTTCCTGGATGGTGGCAGCCAGCCGATCCGTAAACAGTGATATGCCGACGATTCCGGGCAGCATGCCAATGGCGCTGCCGATGACAAAATCCCGGAAACGGATTTTGGAGGCGCCGGCGATCATGTTGATGACCGAAAACGGGGCAAATGGAATGATCCGGACAACGATAATGGTCATTAACCCGCGTCGGGCGAGCCGCTTGTTCAGTTCGTGAAGTTTCTTGCCGGCAAATCGCCGCACCGTGTTGCGGCCCAGCAAATGACCCAGTCCATAGGTGGATACCGCACTCAACAGCGCACCAAGCATTGAATAGAGAAAACCCTGCCACGGACCAAACACCAGCACGCAGACAACGATGAGCACCGTAAGGGGAAACGCAATTATACCGCTGATAAGGAAAACGCCAAGGGTCAATAGTGGCGCGCTCGGCGCCTGCTCGAATTCGGCGGCGAAGCCGACCAGATTGTCGACATTGACCCATTCTCTCAGGGGCGACCATTGCCACATGGCGGCCAGCCCAAGAATGGCGGCGAGTATCGTCAAGATCAAAAAGATATGATTGCGCACCGGTCCGCGTTCTTCTTCGGGAACAAACTCTTTCATCAGTTCGCTCGGATCCATAGGTTGGCCGGGGTCAACGAAATCATCATCCGGTACCCACGCGTCCATCTCCGGTGTCACGCGAAACGTCAGTGGGCGCACGGTGCGCCCAGAGCCGCGAAGCGATTCGATAGTGCGGATCAGGGATCCCTCTTGTGCGAGTCGCTCTTCTATTCTGCTTGCTTCCATGCCTAAATGCTCTTCCAGCAAGCGGTTGCGGAAGGCATGAATAGCGCTGCGTATATGGGGCTTGCCATTTGCCTCAATCACAAGATCGCATTCGGTATCCAGGCCCATTGAACGATTATTGAGGTTTGCCGAGCCTATGCGGAGCAGTTCATCGTCTATTATCGTAACCTTGGAGTGTATGTTGACGCATTCATCATCAAGACCGGGTATGCAGGGCTCATAAAGCCGCAATCGGTTGTAGTGATCTGCTTTCAGGAGTTGCCGGAATGAGCGCTCGCGCAGGACGTCCATGGTGGTTTTCGACAGCCAGCCGACGGTGTGTTCCGGCAACAGCACGGCCACTTCCGGGCCGTCTTCCTCCTTCAGGCGCTTCGCAAGGGCAGCAGTAATCTTATGTGCTGTAAAATATTGGGCTTCGATATATATCGACTGGCGGGCGGCTGCGATGGCATCGACCAGAAGCCGCTCCACTTCCCGCACCTCCGCCTGGTTCTCGTACTTGGGAACAGTCCGGCAAATTGCAACGTCCACATTTTCCACATCCGGCGCCAGATAGGCCGGCCAGTAGTTTGCCTCGGCCTGGATCCGGGGTGCGGGAAGAGTCGCGCCTGTTGCATGGCGCCAGCGTTCCCGCGCGAGTTCCCCAAGCGCAGCCGCGGCCGGACCGCTGACCATCATCTGGATGTCGTGATAAGGTTGCGGCACCTGTTCTGATTCAAGGTCCCGCCGGCGGGGATCGCAAGGCGTGTGTTGGGGAGTATCCCAGCGGCCCAGTGTCAAATCCAGCCCACCTGCGAATGCGATTTGATCATCAACCACCACGATTTTCTGATGATGGCACGCCCCGGTCGGATGTCGGTCATCCAGGCAAAAATGCAGGCGCGGATGACCGTTCCATTTCTCTTTGTAAAGCGGCAGCCATTCACGGTCCGGGGCAAAGATCATGACGAAATCCCAGTCCAGTATGTGTATGTCGAGCTTACTGTTGCGCTTGACCATGCTGGTGAGAAAATCGCCCAGTTCGACTGGCAGGCCGTCCGATTCACCTTCCCGCACGAGCTTCACCCGGCTATCGATGTCCCATGCAATGATCAGCACCGAGCGCTGCGCCTGTTTTACCGTTTCGCGGAAAGCCTTGAAGAAATCAGCTCCATCCACGATAAAGGCGGCCCGATCAGCGCGTTCCATGCGCCAGCAGTTATCCCCCGGTTTTAGAATGGCAGGGCGAGTCATTTCCCTTCGGTATTCCCGGCAGGAAGCGTGATGATAACTTTTGGCGGACTCTCGACCTGTATCGTAGCTCGGGCGGCGGTTAACGGGCGAGTGAGCGTGGCAAATTCTTCAAGACCACTGACGGTTGCAACGCGTGCGAGGAGTTCCGGACCGCCGGAGACATCAATTTCTTCCAGCTGAGCCGCGGGTTCGTCGCGATGCAACGCACTGAACAAAGAATGGTTATAGTTCGAGGGGAGAGTTATCTCCAGTTTTCGCGCATGATCCAGCAGCGCAGGTATGGATTCGATTGTTTCATGGCCGCGCCAGGTTAACTTGATCAATGGGTCTTTTTCCATTATCAACTCCTGATTCATTCAATGGGTTTAATTGCTCCGCCTCTCAGGAACCCGAAATTCTGAAGCAATGCAAATTATTTGTGATGCGCCGCCGCTGCCGAGCGAACGCAAAGCCTAACAAAACCGGTCCTTGCCGATCAGGCGAATATGCTCCTGCTGGGACAGGTCTTCCGTTCGTTGTCGAACATAAACGAAAACCGGGGATAACAGATGTCTTGCCAGATGTCTTGCCTCAGTGGCAGCAAGGATGGGCTGGAGCCAGCAGGGCAATGATTACAACTACCGTCCAGGCGATGGATATCGATGATCAGGAAATTAACGGCCGTTGCCGGAGATATGGAAGGAGCAGATTTGTGTTTTTGACGGCCGCCCAATTCTTGTATTTTCCTTGCCGTTTTCAGCTCGACGGAAGATCTGCGCGGGTTGGAAAGACTTCGATGACAATTCCAGAGGCGGGCATCAACCCGCAATATCACTCTCTATCCATCGCCTCGAGCCGCGCCCGAAGAACTTCAACTTCCTCCAGCAATTGCAGGGCCAGCGCTACCCCCGCGAGATTGATGCCGAGATCATTTTGCAGCCGGGAGGCCACTCTGGCACGGCGCATCTGTGTGCCGGTAAAGCGCCAGCGATGTGGTTCATGCTCGTCCACGGTTTCGGGGGTGAGCAGGCCTTCGTCAACCAATTCGACAATATAGCCGCTCTGTACTGCGCAGGCGTGGCTGAGTTCGGTCAGCGTGAGGGTGTGCTGCTCATCAATGATGATGGTGCTTAGCTCGGCCGGTGTCTCCGCTGGTTTATCGTTTGACGTGCCGGGCGGGTTTTTCTCCGTCATGCATGCACTCCGAGTTTAGCCCGTGGGTTGAACGATTTAAAGTGCTCAGCCATGCTGTGGTAGAACGATTTCGCCGCTTCATCGTTGGCGGGGGGCGGAACGATTCGCAGCACAACATAGAAATCTCCCGGCGTTTTGCCGGGAATCCCGCGGCCTTTCAACCGCAGCTTGCGGCCAGTAGCAGAATCGGGAGGTATTTTGAGTTCAATTATCCCTTCCGGAGTAGGCACTTTCACGGTGGCCCCCAACGCCGCCTCCCACGGCGCTACCGGCAGGTCAAGATACACATCCCTGTCTTCCACACGGTAGTGGGGATGAGGGCGGAATTCAATCTCCAGATACAGGTCGCCCCGCTTGCCCTGCCCATGGCTTGGCGCCCCTTGTCCGGCGAGGCGAATATACTGCTTCGGTCGAATGCCGCGCGGAATGGCGACATTGAGCTTGTGTTCGCGCGTCGATACGCGTCCCTGCGCATCGACCCCAGGTACTTGCAGGGTAATGGTGCGGGTAGCGCCCGCGTAGGAATCTTCCAGATCGATCATTACCTTGGCATAATGATCCTCACCTGGGACATGAAACGAGGCACCGCCCCGCCCGGCGGCCCCTCGATCACTTGTCGCGCCGCCGTATCTGCTGGCGCCTGAGCGAAAGCTCCGGCCAAACAGCGATTCGAAAAAGTCGCTGTACTGCGAGGCATCGCCGCCCGGAAATCCACGCTCGGAAAATTCGAAACCGGTATTCCAGTCTGGTGGGGGACGAAATTCCTGATTCGCTTTCCAGTTTGTGCCGAGCTGGTCGTAAGCCACCCGTTTCTCCGGATCTTTCAGCACTTCATAGGCTTCGCCCAGTTCCTTGAAACGTACTTCAGCTTGCGGTTCCTTGCTTACATCGGGATGATACTTGCGCGCCAGCTTCCTGTAAGCGCGCTTGATATCATCCTGGGAGGCGCCGCGCGCAACCCCCATGATTTTGTAATAATCCTTGTATTCCATCTATTTCCCGTGAAGGCGTTTAGGCCTGATTAGGCGAATCTCCCTTTTAAGGAACCTCCGGTACCTCCGAACGATCACCGGCGCACCTTCGATTCTCCCGTTTTTGCGAGATAAGTGTCAAATATGCACTCGCGAGGAGCTTATCAGCGGTTCTTCCGAGAAAAGCAAATCCGGGAGATTTTCATACGAATAGGCCCTAAACTTTCCTTTGATGATCGGTATCGTTGCCTCGAAACGCCGCTGGAACACTTATCCGGTTCAATATCTTCCTTCAGCATCTGCCTCAGTGGACCTAGGAGGCTACCTCAGTGCTACCGTGGGGAAGCCCATGAGTCCATTGCTCATCGTCTCCCCAGCTCCGCGCGCATGAGGGGCAAGCATGAATGACTAAGCCGCTGCGCGCGGTGCGATAGCCAACATAGGATGGGTATATTCGGCGGCGTTTGGGCCAGCGCCCTAACGGACATAACGGACAACCCCCGAAAGTTTGACAGAGGCTTAAGGATGGGGATATCGCTCCTGCGTTGCTTATGTGCGGTGGGGCACAGCCACCGGCACGTATTTACCGTATAGTTACCTGTCAGTCCGACTGCGACTGATATCGAGCGTGTAAAATCATGCTTCGCAACTTCTGAAGACGATTCACGCCGTCGTTCGAAACCATCCTGTTCCTGTTAATCCAAACCACCAACCCTTGAGTGAAGCCGATGGCCACTGACAAGAAACCTCTCTCCAAGCAGCAAAAACCCCCTAGACAGGAAACCGGCGTGCTGACAGAGCGGGTGGAGCTTTCCAATCCGGAGCCAGAGCGGCAGGAGCAGAATCAAGCAGAGCAACAGACGTTGTTGCCGCATGAGCGGGACCAGACAACCGGCCCGGCCAGCGCAGGCGAGGCTAACGAAGATGAGCACTCCCGCGCCGTGATCGGGCAAGCAGCGGAAGATACCGAGCACGGCCTGAAAGACACGGACCGCAGGGGGATACCCTCGGATATCGTCGCTTCGGACGTTCCCGCACCGAGCGTGCCTGCAGCGAAGCGTAAAAAAGGCAGCAAGGCGACATGATTGCCGAGGATGTTCGCGCGAGCGATCATCCGCATAAGCCGGACCAGACATCGCTCTGCCGAAATCCGCTGGGTACATTTTCTTCCTTAACGAATTCGGAGGTGTAATCTCATGAAAATCCATATTAAACTCATTCAAATATTGATGGCGCTGGCGGCATTATCGTTAACCAGTATCTTTTCAACTTCAAGTTTTGCGCAAGGCGGTTCCTCTCCGGTAAACTCCTCACTTCCAACTGTGCAATCGCAAGGTCAAATCGAATTTCTAACGGGTGGAATAGGAAAAGACGAGTCGGAAGCAATACTGAAAGAAGGAAATTCATGGCCGTTGATGCTTGAACTGGCCCAGGCTGCTACCCCTCGCGCCCAATACATCAGCGATGTACAGATAACAATCAAGGATAAATCGGGCAATACCGTCCTGGATATCGGCGCCGAAGGTCCGTACGTACTGGTAAAACTGCCGCCCGGAAAATACTCGCTGGACGCTATCTACGAATCAACAAAACTTCATCGTCATCTGGATATTCAGAAGGGGAGTAATAGAAAGATCACATTACTCTGGCCTGTCGCCAAATAATCGGGCTTCTATCCGATTTTGGCGCGGGGTGTTTATTGCGGCGATTGGTCGAAGCTGAAAAGATAACACTACGCGGAACAGTAATCTCCCGACGCTGAAAACAAGGCATGCGATTCGGCGATGGACTCAATGAAACCTTGAGGAACTCGATGAAGCCTCAAGGAGGAACTTCCGGTAAGCCGTTCCTGAGCCCTTTGCGGGAGTTCAGTATGCATAGGGAAGGATTGCAGGACGCCGCCGCGATCAGCGATGGCGGAGTGCAACGCCTTTTTCCATCCGGTTTTAATCCTTTACTCCATCCGAGTGGAAAGGAATTCAGTGCGATCTGGCCTCCGAGTTCCTGAGTTACCAGCCCGTGCCAAGGTATTCCCGCTCAAATATGTTACCCGTCCATGTTTTTTGAAATAAAAAAGTCTGTTTCCCTGCTGGTGTCATTGATATCGTTATTGGCCGGCGTGGGGTTCAATGGCGCGTATGCCAATGAATCTCCGAAACAATATGATGTTACGCCAGCGCAAGCCAGGCGTACGCTCTCGATTCTTCAGGATGACAAGAAGCGCGCGGAACTCGAACAAACGCTCAGCGCGATCGCAGAAGCTACAGAGAATGCGCCCGGCGAATCTGCCGTACCCGCCCAACCCGTGGCGCCTGCGCCTCCAGCCGTACCGGCGGCTGAGGGAGCAGCGCCCATCGAGTTGGCCGAGGGCGGGTTGGTCGCCCAGATATTCGATCTGATAGGACAGCGGCTGGATACCGTTGTGGACCAGCTGCGATTAGCCGTTCGCACGCTTCTTGAGGTCAGAACCGTAGCCGACTGGTGGCAGTATAACCTGGGGGTGCCGGAGCGCCGGGCTCTGGTGCTTGGCGCGCTGTGGGAGGTTGCAGTCATACTTGCGGGAGCCTTGTCCGTGGAGTGGCTGCTGCGGCGGGCGCTTGGGCGGCCCCGGCGATTGGTTGAGGAACGCGCGGCAGCTCGTCAGGCGGCAGCCGGCTGGAAGGAAGAACCGAGAGAAAAGGAGGAACCGGGAAGCGCGAAAGCGAAAGTGGTGGATGGAGCCGTCCTTAATGCAGTTCCGGGCCGGGATCCTCTTGTTACGCCTGGTACCCGCAAGGGGCCAGCCGCCGATCGCCATTTGAGCCTGCTGCGCCGTCTTCCGTTTGCGCTTGCCCACTGGGTGCTTGAGTTGATCCCATTGGCCGCTTTTTTGGCGATAGCCATCGCGCTATTGAACGTGTTCGGGGGGCGGGCCGCCATATTTTATAGCGCGACGTTGCCTATTATCGAGGCTTACGCAACCACCCGCATCGTGCTCAGCGTGATTCATCTCATGGCGTCCCCACTCGGACAAGGGCTGCGCCTGATGCACATCAGCGATGGCGCGGCGGACTATCTGAATTGCTGGCTCCGGCGGATTGTCATCGTTGCCGTGTTCGGTACCGCCATTGCCGATATCTCGCTGCAAACGGGGGGGACGCGGGATACTCACGACACGCTCTCTAAAATGGTTGGACTGGCTGTTCACATCATGTTGCTGATCATGGTCTTCCGCAGCCGCAAAGCTACGGCGACGGCAATCCGCGGAACAACTGAAGATGGTCACGGGGCCCTGTTTGGGTTGCGCGGAATACTGGCCGATAGCTGGACGTTTGTAGCGACGTTTTTTATCATTGCTGCGTGGCTGCTATGGTCAGTCGGGGCAGAAAACGGTTTCCAGCGCGTACTGCATTTCTTTGCGTTGTTGGCCGCGGTTATCGTCGGCGCCAGTCTGGTATCGATTTTTGTTCTGGGTGCGATCGACCGCGCTTTCATTGAACATCGTAAAAATAAAGCGGACCAGATCGGGCAGGCAGGGCAGTCACAGTTTGTTGCTCCCGAGGTTGCCGGTAAAAACACTTATCATCTGCTGGTTGACCGTGCCGTATCCTTACTGATAGCCATTGTCGCCTTTATCGTGTTATTGCAGGTCTGGGGCGTGGATACGCTTTCATGGTTTGAAAGCGGGTCGGTAGGCCGGCGTCTGGCTTCTGCTGTCGCCACAATCGCGATAACCTGCGCAGTGGCGATGACGGCATGGGAGGCTTTTAATATGTCAGTTTGCCGACGTATCGACCAGTGGACCGAGGCTGGCGACGTTGCGCGCGCCGCGCGTCTGCGCACATTGGTGCCCATGCTGCGCACCACTCTGTTCTTCATTATTGCCATGGTCGTGCTGCTTGCTGCGCTAAACGAGCTGGGCATCACCATCGCGCCGCTGCTGGCGGGCGCAAGTATTATCGGCGTCGCATTAGGTTTTGGTTCTCAAAAGCTGGTACAGGATTTCATCACTGGCATTTTTTTACTGATGGAAAATGCCATTCAGGTCGGAGATTTCATCACCGTCGCCGATGTTTCGGGATCGGTCGAGCATCTATCGATACGTACAGTCCGGTTACGCGCCCCCGACGGTGCGTTGCATGTCGTACCATTCAGCTCTGTTTCCACCGTCACTAATTTCAAGCGCGGCATCGGTAATGCTTCTATCAAGGTGAGCGTAACGGCGGATTCGGACGTCGATAAGGTATTTGCCGCCATTAGAAGCGTCGCTGGCGAGATGCGCGCAGATCCCGAATTTAAAGATCTGATTCTTGACGACGTGAATATCTGGGGTGTGGATCAGGTCGATGGATCGACGATTACTATTCTCGGACAAATAAGCGCGCTGGACAGTGGCAGATGGCCGGTGCAGCGTGGCTTCAACCGACGGATTCTGCAGCGCTTCCGCGAGTGGGGCATCGAGTTTATTAACCCTCAGGAACGGCAGGTCGTGGCGCAAATGGCGCCCCCGCCATCTATTACCGGCACAGTCGACAAGAGCGATGTTCCTTCAAATGCCGGCAACAACGAACGCTCGAAAGGCTGATGGGCACTTCGAGTAAACCGGACGGGACGACGTGGGCTGGTCGTTTACGGAGATTCCAAGACAAGGACTATGGCAGGAAGCAAAGCATCGCCGTTCGCCAGCTTTTCAACCTCTGCTACTTGACTCACTTCGGGGTTAATGGATACATTGGATTGATGAGTGGCGACCTTTGGGGAACGACACGTTAAATCGAAGGCAGGTCAAGATGATCGATAACCGGTCTACCGCATCGCTTCGAAAGCATTCACACTCCGCAAGCCCCTAAATTAAACAAGAGAGAACAGTATGAAATTAGAATCGCTGGCACTGCATCACGGTTATAAATCCGAAGCGACGACCAGGGCGGCCGCCGTTCCTATTTATCAGACAACCTCTTACACGTTCGATAATACTCAACATGGCGCTGACCTGTTTGATCTGAAGGTGCCCGGAAATATTTATACGCGAATAATGAATCCTACCAATGCCGTGCTGGAGCAGCGCATAGCAGAGATGGAGGAGGGTGTCGGAGCGCTGGCCGTCGCCTCGGGCATGGCGGCGATAACCTATGCAATTCAATGCATAACCAGCGCGGGCGACAATATTGTCAGTACCAGTCAGCTCTATGGAGGGACTTACAATCTGTTTGCTCACACATTTCCCCGGCAAGGCATTGATGTGCGCATGGTGTCGTACGACGATTATGAAGGGGTCGAGAGGCATATAGACCATAATACAAAAGCGGTTTTCTGCGAGTCCATCGGGAATCCCGCCGGACATATCGTCGATATCGAAAAAATGGCTGACATTGCCCATAAGTATGGTGTGCCCCTGATCGTTGACAGTACTGTTTCCACCCCCTATCTCTGCCAGCCATTTAAACTGGGTGCGGATATTGTTGTGCATTCCCTGACGAAATATATCGGTGGCCATGGAACGACGGTAGGTGGGATGATTGTTGATTCAGGGAAATTCGATTGGGTAAAGTACAAAGAACGCTTTCCCTTGCTGAACGAGCCCGATCCTTCATATCACGATGTCGTTTACACGGAGGCTTTTGAACAAGCTGCTTTTATTGGACGCTGTCGAGTCGTGCCTCTGCGTAATACGGGGGCGGCATTGGCGCCGCATAGCGCATTCCTGATACTGCAGGGCCTGGAAACGCTGGGTTTGAGAATGGAAAGACATTGTGAAAACGCGCTGAAGGTCGCACAGTACCTGGAAGAGCACCCAGTGGTGGAAAGGGTTAATTATGCGGGGTTGACCGGCAGTAAATTTCACGACCTGTGCAACAAAATAAGCAAGGGGAAAGCCTCGGGTTTGTTGAGCTTTGAGATAAAGGGCGGCTCGGTGTCCGGCAGTCGGTTTATCGATGCGCTGAAGATGATCCTGCGTCTGGTTAATATCGGCGATGCAAAATCGCTCGCCTGTCATCCTGCATCAACTACTCACAGACAGTTGAACCCGGATGAGCTTAAGGCCGCCGGGGTTTCGGAAGGTCTTGTCAGGATATCCGTAGGGATCGAGCACATTGACGATATCATTGAGGATATATCGCAGGCTCTCGAGTCAATTGATTGAAAATGACTGTGCCTGCCGCTTCGAAATTGGTGCATCAGCATAAGACCCAAGCCATTGCAGCATTTCCGGCCGGACTGGCTCTGGCCAGAGGGCTTTAGCTCCATCTTTTTTTATTCGATCATCCCGTTGAGATTAGGCTTGCGATATGAGCCAAGCTCCGGAGGAGATGCGAGGTCTGTTGATTTAAACGAAAATATCAGCAGAACCGTATGATCGTTGTAATACGTTTCGGCGAGGAAAGCAGGGGTCGACTGGATAAACGTGCCTGACGGTAATTCAAAGATATCCATGTAAAACGTCACATACCCGGTTTGATATTGCGCCTTGTAGAGCGCCAATTCGGGAAGCGAAAAAGGGATGATCTGACTTCTGACAGGAGGCATCCCGAAAAAACTGCCACCCAGCTCCGTACCCAGGGCTCCCACAATCACATTGATTCGATGTGTAGCGTTTTCCTCATTTTTTTGAACGGAATACCCCTGCCGCCCCAGCCATCCGACCAGCGTCTTTTGCAGAAGAGCCTGGTCTGAGCTTACTCCCGCTGCCGTGCTTATACCGGATGTATCGAGTATTACGCTTGAGCCGTGCGGAATTGGCAGAAGACCATCGGGTTTGGCGGGAAGACTTCGTAGTACCGCTTCGCTAATGAGGAGTTGTTCGATGGGGGTTCTTTGAGATTGGGTGGTTTTGTGCATGGTTGAACAGCCTGCTACCGCAAGCAACACGAGGGAAACCACGCCAAAGGACAGCGTTTTTAATACTTTGATCATATTTTTTCCATGGCTTGTGTTCAGTTGAGCATTACTCAAACTGAACCTGTCAAAACGGTCAGTCAAGTTGCATCACGCGCCAGGCGGATGCCTGAAAACTGCCAGCACGTCTGGGCAGGGAAGAAATTGCGGAAGCTTGGACGGATCCGCTCTTGCGGAATAGCACAGGATCCCCCCCTCAACACATACTGGTTTACCATCGACCTGCTGTTGTATTCCCCCACCGCCTCATCCCAGACAAGAGACATGGGTTCGCTGGCGTTTGGTTTTGCCGGGTTATAACCCGGATAAGGCGAGTAGCTCGACTGCGTCCATTCCCATGCATCGCCGTACAGCTGAGCCAGACCTATGCCGCCGGCATCTTCAATAGTACCGGCGGCCGAGGGGTGGAAACGGTTATTGTCCGCGAAACAACCCTCGATTTCCTGTTGGGAAGCGGCATTTTCCCACTCGGCCTCGGTGGGTAGCCGGGCATTGGACCACCGGGCAAAGGCATCGGCCTCGTAAAACGACATATGAATAACCGGAAGATTCAAGTCCAGCGGACGCAGTCCGCCGAGCGTGAATTCCTGCCACTCGGCGCCGGATTCCCCGTTTGATCGCCAGTAGAGCGGGTGACCGCCCTTTTGCGCCTTCATCCAGTCCCAACCCTCTGAAAGCCATAGGCTGGGGCTGCTGTAACCGTTCGCCTCCATGAATTCCAGATATTCGCCATTGGTCACGAGGCGGGATGCGAGCTGGTAAGGTTGAAGGTACTGCTTGTGCCGCGGTGATTCGTTGTCATAACTGAATCCCTCCCCATGGTAACCGATTTCGATCAACCCTCCTTCAAAGCCGCGCCATTCCAGGGGGTGGGGTGTCGGAGAATCCAGGGACTGCATTTCCCTGTAGCAGGGATTCAGCGGACTTTGCGAGAAAAGGTGCTTGATATCGGTGAGCAGGAGTTCCTGATGCTGCTGCTCGTGATGCATGCCCAGCACCGTTAGTGTAGACAACATTTCGTCTTCCACCACGCGATCCAGAACCCGCTCCATGCGCTCGCTGACATTGGTCCGATAGTCCCGGATCACCCGCAAGGCAGGCCGGGTGAAGAGTCCTCGCTTTGGGTCTGGATGAGTTTGCCCAGATTTGTTATAGGAGCTGAACATGGCAAAAAAGGCCGGATGAAAGGGCTTGAACGGTTTTTCGTAATGCTGCAGCACAAATGTTTCGAAGAACCAGGAAATATGGCCCAGATGCCATTTTACCGGACTGGCCTCGGGCATGGACTGAACACAGCAATCTTCGTCTAAAAGCGGCTCGACCAAATCGGTTGTGCGGTTACGGATAGCGGTATATTTTTGAAAAAGCGAAGAGGAGGTCATGAGGGCTTCCTTTGACAGTAAAAGTCTTTGCTGAAAAGTTTCCAGATTTCATCCGGCCCTGCCGAAAAAGCAGCTACATTGGTGACCAGCGACGATAATCTGCAGCTTTAATACGCCTGATCGAGCGATTCTGGCGTTTCCGGAGTTTCAACCAGGCACGAATTGGCCGATGTCCATGGGGACAACCAAAAATCGCCGCCTCGTGGCCTGAAATTGATCCAGTCAAGTGGAACGCCGGAATAATCCGGTGTTCTAAATCCTCAGGCATGGGACGGACACGAGCAGTCGGCGGAGCAGGCAGGGAACGCGATCAGTCTGCACGTTTCTCATCTTGTCCTTATGCATTGTCATGTCGTGAAGAGCAGTTTCTAGGTTACAGGAGTGAGTTTACGTGAAAATTAAACTGATATGTCTCATCCTCTTGGCCCTGGGACCGATTTCGGCGGGCTCGGCCTGGAGCAATGAGGGTGACGGCGGCGGAGGCGGAGGTGCAGAGGGTGGAGGCGGCGATCACGGCGGTGGAGGGGGCGACCATGGTGGCGGCCATCATGGCGGCGGAGACCATCAACATCACGGCGGTCACCATCATGGGGGCCATCATCATCATGGGAGCCATCATCACCACGGCCATCGCCACGGCTTGAGTGTCTTCTATGGGGTAGGCGGTTTTTATCCTGGCTACGGCTTGGGCCTGGGCTACGGCGGCTTTGGCGGCTATGGGGGGTATGGGGGATATGGGGGCTATGGCTACGGAAGGTACGGTTTTGCCCCACCTTATTATTCCCCTTATTATTCCTATCCGCCGGTCATTGCCGTGCCGACAGCGCCACCTGTCTATATCCAGCAGCAGGAACAGGCACCGCCGCCGGCGCCGGCGCCGGCGCCGAAGTCAACGAATTATTGGCACTATTGCAGAAACCCCGAAGGATATTATCCATATATAAAGAAATGCCCGGATGGCTGGCTGCAAGTCGCTCCCCAACCTGCAACTCAATAAATAAGGAATAGACATGTCCAAAACTTATAGATCAGCTCCTCTCCTACTGGCGTCTTTATTGGTTTCCTGTGCGAGCATACCAAGCGGCCCCAGCGTAATGGCGCTGCCAGGCTCCGGTAAAACTTTCGATCAATTTCGTGATGACGACGGCTACTGCAGGCTGTATGCCGGCGAGCAAGCGCGGGGCGAAACCCCGAACAGAGCTTCGGTGATGAGTGGATTAGGAACTGCTGCGGTCGGCACAGGGGTTGGTGCGGCGGCAGGCGGTGCCTTTGGCGGAGGGACCGGTGCCGCAATCGGCGCGGGCAGTGGCCTCCTGCTCGGAGGGCTGATGGGAACCGGCACAGCGAGGGCGTCCGGCGAAATCCGGCAGCAGCGTTATGATATGGGTTACACGCAATGCATGTACGGCAAAGGCCACCGTGTCCCTGTCTCCGGTCAGATCATGGATGATTCCCGTAACCGGCCTGCAGGAACACCGAGCCAACCTTTACCGGGTGCGGCGACGCCTCCTCCACCACCACCCGGCAATCCACCGCCTCCACCCCCGCAATAAATTTAAATCCACGGGAGGGTTCAACGATAACTCGGCAGGGGATAACTGGATGTTCTTCAAGATGGGCAGCATGTTCAGGTTTTCGGCGGAAACCTTATGCGGCGGATCATTTTATCCAGGTGAAAAGCCGCTTTTTTTGTTGCTCGCTCATCTTCCAGGTTCAGCTCCTTTTGCACCATTTCGGCAAAAGCAATCAGATCCTGGCGAGGGTAAGCATCCTGCACACCGCTGTCCTGAAAGAATTCAGCAATCCAGCGCGCATCGAGTTCGGTGCTTCCGCGATCATGCACATACTCGTCCGCCGCCATTTTGACGTAGTCCGTCAGTTTTGGCATTCTCTCCCTCCCGTAAATTTCTTTGAATCGAATTTAGGGCTATCATGAACCGGTGTCAAGAAACGACTATTTATTCAAGGGAAAATAAATGAGCCTCCCCCATCTAAAGTGTAATGCAGCGGTTGCCGATCTGCCCGGTCTCGACGATCTGGGTAATGTGCAATTCGACAATAGCTTCGTGCGCGAGCTGCCGGGAGACCCGGTAGCGCAAAATGTGCCGCGTGCTGTGCGAAATGCCTGCTACACACGGGTGGAGCCAACCCCGGTGAGAGCGCCGCGGTTACTGGCCTGGGCTGACCCGGTGGGGGAAATGCTGGGAATCTCGCGTCCGACCTCGCCTGTTGGTCCGGCGGTAGAGGTGCTTGGTGGCAACCGTGTTCTTCCAGGCATGCAACCTTATGCCGCGCGTTACGGCGGCCATCAGTTCGGCCACTGGGCGGGGCAACTCGGTGATGGGCGCGCCATTACCCTCGGTGAAATACTCTGCCCGGACGGCATCCGCCGGGAGTTGCAGCTCAAGGGGGCCGGTAAAACGCCATACTCGCGTACCGCGGATGGCCGCGCCGTGCTTCGCTCGTCGGTGCGCGAATTCCTGTGCAGCGAAGCCATGCACTATCTGGGCGTGCCGACTACCCGTGCATTGAGTCTGGTGGCGACGGGTGACTCGGTGGTGCGGGACATGTTTTACGATGGCAATCCCCAGCCGGAAACGGGCGCTATCGTCTGCCGCGTCTCACCCTCATTCGTGCGTTTCGGCAATTTCGAGATACTTGCGGCGCAGGACGAGCCGGACATACTCAAGCGGCTGGCCGATTACGTCATAAGGGAACATTTCCCCGAGCTGGGCGGGGAATCAGCTTTTACGCCTGCGATATATGCCAGGTGGTTCGAGGAGATATGCCGGCGCACGGGTACGCTCATCGCCCACTGGATGCGCGTTGGCTTTGTGCACGGGGTGATGAATACCGACAATATGTCGATACTGGGACTCACGATAGATTATGGTCCGTATGGCTGGCTCGAAGGTTTCGACCTGAGCTGGACACCCAATACCACGGATGCGCAGGGGCGGCGTTACTGCTTCGGCAATCAGCCGCAGATCGCACAATGGAACCTGACCCGGCTGGCCGCCGCGCTTGCGCCGCTGATCGAGGATCATGCCATGCTGGAGCAGGGGCTGGCGGTTTTTGGCGAAACTTTCAACAATACATGGCGTCGCATGCTGGCCGAAAAGCTCGGGCTGGCGTCACTGGAGCACAAAGATGACGACACATTGGTGAGCGATCTGTTCGAGCTGCTGCAACAGGTTGAAACCGACATGACGCTGTTCTTCCGCTGCCTGATGGACATTCCCGTGAAGGGTGCGAATGAGAGCGCAGCGGGCGATGTAGCCGATAACGCGGACCGCATCGAGGATAGCGCGTTGGCCGGGTTTTTCCGCCGCGCATTCTACGATGAACGACAGGCGTTCGCGCACGCCCAACTGAGCAAACTGACTGGATGGCTGCGTCGCTATATCGCGCGCGTTCGCCTGGATGATGAGCCTGCCGATAGGCGTTATGAACGAATGAGGCACGCGAATCCCAAGTATGTGCCGCGCAATTATCTCGCGCAGCAGGCTATCGAAGCGCTCGAGCAGGGCGACGCCTCCGTTATTGAGCGTCTAATGGGGGTATTGAAACGGCCTTATGACGAGCAACCCGCGCACGATGAGTTGGCGGCCAGGCGTCCCGAATGGGCACGCAACAAGCCCGGATGTTCGGCGTTGTCTTGCAGTTCGTGAAGGATGTATTAACTGCGAAATGGGCGCAGGGATATAGGCAGGCCGGGGTTGAGGGTTGAGGGCAGAGATTGATGGGGTCGACGGGTCGACGGGTCGAGGAATCGTACATCAATAACCGGTAGTGGAAAACCCTCTCCGTGATGGGAGAGGGTTCCATGTTGTGTCTCCGGCTGTTAAAGCGTCTTTAAATATTCGAGCAGTGCTTTTTTCTCGTCCGACGATAGTTTGGTCCCAAACTCATGGCCGCAGCGGCTGTTTCCCGAATTCCGGTCGCTGCAATCCGTCGTCTGTAACGTATAGTCGAACGCGGTCTGATCGACGGCGAGGCCAATATTGACCAGGTCGTAAGCCGGACCAATCTTGAACGAGCTGACCCGTTCGGCGGCTGGCTTCAGTAACTCTGCGAGCGTCGGCACAGAGCCATTATGCAGATACGGAGCCGCTGCCCAAATTCCTTCAAGCACTCGGGATTCGTAGGCGTAGGAAGGCTTGGCATCGGGCGCCGGCAAAATGAACGCATTCCTCAGTGATTCGGTTTCCGGTGTAAGCGGGGATTGCGTACCCTTTACTTGTGCCTGATCTTCCGTTTTCATCAAAACCGGGACGTAATGCTGGAGAATAGACCCGATCACGGAGGTTCCGAGGACATTGAAGGCCGTATCGACGGGCTTGAGGGGTGCGGCAACAAAAGGGATTTTGGCCCCTTCGAGCACTCCGGTCTTGACGGTCCAGCCAAGAATGTCGTATTCCCTGGAATCTGTGCCGACATCCACAACGAGCGTGTTCCAGGTCTTCTTGTTGGGAAAACGGGTCTGGCCAGGTGTCTTTCCGTGGCAATCTGCGCAGCCACCCTGTTCGGTCTTGCGCTCAAAGACCGCTTTGCCTTTGCTGGCAAGCGCCTGGTCTATCTTCCACTGCCATTTGGGCGGGCCGATCTTTCGAACGAGGTTCTCCAATGCGTTGAGCCCTTGAAAATTTGCTGAGTTGTTTGCCAGATAGTCGATTCCAAGCAGTCTCCACGCGTCTTTTTTTGGATGAAAGACGCCGAAGACCCCATAAACCTCGCCCAGATTACGGGCGAGGCCTAAAATATCATTGCCATTGCTCGCAAAGCCGGGCCACTGCGTCTTGTCCTGGATTGCCGCATTCCAGAGGAACGGATAGCGCACTGGCGCGGTTGCCGGTTTGATATTCTCGGGAATCATGTAGGTCGGCGGCGGACCGATGTCGAGCCCGGTGAGCCGGTTGAAAATCATCGATACGGCGTCGAGCCGCGCCGGTCCCCAGGCGGGCGATGGCAGTGCGCCTTTCATTAATGTGTGATAGGGCAAATACCAGGCCTGCACCGCTTCGCGCAACTTCGTCTTGTCATCCGGCGCTGGCGACGGGCCCAGCACAGCATGGGCAAAATCGGTAAATGCCTTTTGATCCGTCAGTACCGTATTCACCGCCGTATCGAGATCGGCAAGGAAACTCTGAAAGTCGACGATACCCGGACCACCATCAATGCGATAGGACGTGCCGTTGACCTCAATCTGGCGCGTGTGGCAAGCCGAACAATTCATACCGATTTCCTGGCCGTTGCTCCCGCTGCCAACGGTAAAGCCGACCGGTAGCCCGGCAGGTTGGCTCTCCTCATTGGGCAAATAACCATATCGGCTAAGGCTGGAAGCCATGAAAGGCTCCCCATTGGACTGCTTCAGGGCGGCAATCCAGCGAAGCGGCATGATCCGCGAGCCCTGGTCGCGACTGTAGAAGTCTTTCTGTGCAGAGGCTGTCCACTCCGCTCCCTGATTGGTGCCTAGCGGCGCCGCTGCGGATGAAGGCAGTGGCGCGAGCATGGCAAACGCAAGCACCGTGCTCCTGATCCAGAATGCAAATCCGGCTTTCATTTATTATTTCCCTCTTATGAATGAGCTGTGGATATCTTATAAATTGGCTCGTGTGATCCTCACTCTCTGATCAATGTGAAAGATCCACTTGTTCAGGCCTCGTATGCCTGCCAATACGAAACCTCGCGGGCAGCCAAGAGGCACGGGCGATCGTCGCACGAAGTTTATGCGATATCCATGCTGAATGGGTAAACGAACCCAACTCGGAAACCGGTTGGTTTTTATAGTCCCGGTGTCAAAGTGGTTCGACAATCTGTCAGGTACGTGTCTAAGACCGCGCATAACCGGTATTGCGCAAGAGACATGTATTCCTAATGCATTTCCTTCATCGCCGGTTAACGACGGAAGCAATTAGATATTAAAATTTTGTAGTTGAATACCTGCAAAATCTTACAGGTATGAACCGCATAAGCTGGCCGGCCCCAGGATCGCGGGCGAGCGCGATAGGACGGTGAGGGGTCAAGTATTGGGGTGTCCAGCCCAATAACCTGCCGCGCGGAACTATATGGCGAGCGGAAACCCAGCCTGCCGCCGGCTGTATCTTTCTCTACTCGGATGGCATAATCTGTTGAGCTGTGCCGTTGATGAACCAGGGGCACTGATAGCGGCGGCAACTGTGATATTCTTGAGGGAGCTGCAATTTTGGCGTGGATTTCGGGCGAGATCCGGTACTGGACAAGGAGCTATTGTGAATAGCTGGTGGCAGGAAATCGTCAACATGCTGGTGTCGGAGTTTTCGGATCTTCCCTCTGCAACTGAATTTGCCCGGACCACGCTGCGTCTGGCAATCGCTGCCGCACTTGGCGGCATACTGGGTTTGGAACGGGAGCACAGGGGCAAGGCGGCGGGAGTGCGGACGCACATGCTGGTTGCCGTGGGCGCTGCGCTCTTTGTCCTCATCCCTCAACAAATGCACATGTCCGATGACGCGTTGTCGCGCGTGATCCAGGGCGTTGTCACCGGGGTCGGGTTCCTTGGGGCCGGAACCATTCTTAAAAGTACCAGTGAAGAAACGGTAAAAGGACTTACTACCGCGGCGGGGTTATGGCTTACGGCGGCGATCGGCATTGCCGCCGGGCTTGGACGGGAAGCTTCCGCCGTTTTATGTACTGTCCTTGCCCTGATCATATTGCATCTACTGCCTAAAGTCTGGTCCAGGACCGGTCGGGAATGAATTGCTGAGCGACCGGGCAGGCGGGCATTGTGTAGGGTAATCCGTGTGCATGTGAACATTTGCGATATCATTTCTTGCATTTAACGCTCAATATCTCTTCAAGGGAGAAAGCATGACACGGCTTATGCTGGTATTTGCGGTGGTGCTTGGGGCTACGGTAACCGCACAGGCAGATGAAAAGGTGTATGTGGGAGAGGGCCGCTACGCGTGCTCGGAGGATTCCGCGGACTGCGCTGTTCTCAAGCAAAGAAACGAGGAGCAGACGCGAAGGGCTCGGGACCGGAATGACTACGAGCAGAGAAGCGACCGGGCTGAGCGTCACGAGCGGGAATATCTACGCGACTATGAGTCAGATCGTTATTAGGGTTTACGTAGGATCATGACTGATCACCGCTGGCATGGAACCAAGATCGTTTGTACGCTGGGTCCAGCAACCGACCAGCCTGGCGTCGTTGCGCGTTTGATCGAGAGCGGAATGGATGTCGCCCGCATAAACGCCTCGCATGGCAATCATGCCGATCATGCACGGCGCATTCAGCTGGTGCGGCGCTCAGCTTGGGAATCCGGCCGGCCGGTGGCTATTCTTATTGATCTGCCGGGTCCGAAGTTTCGCATTGGCGAGCTGCCCGACGGGTGCTGCAAGCTGGAAGAAGGCACGATAGTTACGCTTGCGGCGGAGGACGATATCGCGGAGGAGGGCGGTGTTCGGAGAGAAGGCAACAGTCTTCTGCCCGTGCGGAACCCTGAGTTGCTTGTGGTACTCCGTACCGGGGAATCGGTATTTCTTGCCGATGGCTCGATCGACCTTCGGGTAAAAACCCCCGCCAGCCACGCCAGCCCCGCCAACCATGCCGGTCAGGTTCAGTGCGAAGTGCGTGTCGGAGGCATCGTTCGCTCCGGTTCAGGCATCAACGTTCCAGAGTCCGTCTTGAATGAGCTGGTCCCGACAGAGGATGACCGACGGCATCTCGCATTCGCGGTCTCCCAAGAGGCAGAGTGGATTGGCGTTTCGTTCGTGCAGTCGGCCGACGATCTTACCCGGGTACGAGCGTTGTTCCCGGCCGGCGCGCAGCCGCTGCTGATGGCAAAGATAGAGAAGCGCCGGGCCCTCGCCAACCTTGAAGAGATTGTGGAAGCGGCTGACGGCGTAATGGTGGCGCGCGGGGACCTGGGGGTCGAGACCGACCTGGCTGAAATTCCAATTGTGCAGAAGCGAATTATTGCCATGGCCAATGCTTGGGCGCGTCCGGTAGTAACGGCAACACAAATGCTCGAGTCGATGGTGGAGCATGAGCACCCGACGCGCGCGGAGGTTACCGATGTGGCCAACGCCGTGCTCGATGGAACGGACGCGGTGATGCTTTCTGCGGAGACGGCCATCGGCCAATTTCCCGTTGCCGCCGTGAAGATACTGCACCGCGTGCTCACCGCCACCGAGGCCGCGTCTGGTGAGTCCGGACGTGGTGAGTCCGGGTATGGGAGGGGAGGTGCGCAGGGCATGCGTCCGAGTGCGACATCGGGATCTCCGGAGGACGCCCTGAGCTTCGCCGCGTGCCAGCTTTCGACGCGCTTGAATGCCTGCGCCATAATCGTTTCCGCCTGCAATCTCAGGACGGCGCTGGGCATTGCCCGCTTTCGCCCCGGGGTTCCGCTCGTGATAATTACAGATTCAGCGCGGTTGTACCGGAGTCTGGCGATAGTGCACGGCGTCGCGCCGCTTTTTTCAGGCGCTCCGGGATTGGTTGAGCCGCACTTATGCGCGGCGCAAGCCCGGGAGTGGCTGTTTGCGTGGAGGCTGGCACAGCCAGGAGATCAGGCTGTGGTGTTGTCTGCTTCCGGTATCAGTACCGGGACCGCTGGAGAGGAAGCCGATACATTGCAGGTCGTGCGGTTGGGCTAGTGATGGCTAGCAATGATTAGCGATGATGTCAGGAATCGCTGGCCGCTGTCAGGCGATGACCACGCGATTGCGGCCGCTTCTTTTTGCTTCATACATTGCCGCATCCGCACGCTCGAGCAATGATTCCTTGCGTTCGCCTTGCCTCAACATCGCCACGCCCAGGCTGATGGTTATCCTAATGTTGAATCGCTTCACATGGAAAGGCGCATGCATGACGGCTTCGCGTATTCGTTCCGCAATCGCCGTTGCCAGCTCCAGGTTGGTGTCCGTCATGATAATGACAAATTCTTCTCCCCCAAATCTGCCAACCAGATCGAAGTTGCGGGTTGCCGATTGTATGCGTCCCGCTACGTGGCGCAGCACGAGGTCGCCCATCATATGCCCGTAGGTGTCGTTGATTTTCTTGAAGAAGTCGAGATCGGACATTATGAGGCACAAGGGGCTGCGATCGTGGCCCCTGCGATGTGTCCGATCGATCTGCTGTTCAAGGGATTCCATGAGTTTGGCATAGCTCATCACCCCGGTGAGTTCATCAGTCGAGGTTCTTCGCTGCAAGCGGAAAGTTTCTTTGCGCAGCTTATCCAGATCCTCTTCCAGTTCATCAAGTTCCGGTAGACGATAACCCTCCGCGGTGAGGTACAAGTCCAGGGAGATGAGTTTCAAAACAGCATCGAGGAGGGGCCACAAGGTCCTGGAATTCTCATTGAATTTATCCGAGAGACTGCCTATCAGAAGCTCTTGTGTAAGGCAGTAAGGAAGATGCAAAACGCTGAGCGGGATTTTTGCACGGGCGAAAGCAGCGGACAATTGCAGCCGCTCTTCGAAATATTCAGCTGTATCGAAATTCCTGCCAAAGCACTGCACGTAATGGACCCAGGTCTGTTTGAAAGAGTCGGAACCGATATCCTTCTCTATCAATGAGAAGCCATGAGTACGCGCCAAGGTAGCAAAGCAGGAATTCACGAGCTCGCCAGCTCGGCCGGCAATGACTTCCGCGCGTATCTGCTCTGCAAGCGCATGATGCGCCGCATCAAGGCCCAGTATGGAAAGCACTTCCCGGATCCGCTTATCGTTAAATCCGAGTGCTATGGAATGAGGTGTTGCTGGAGCGTTCATTTTTGCCCGGAATCTGTTTGCCGAGGAGCAGCTCGGCCATTCGAACCTTGGAGCAAATACCCATACGGTCGAGCAGGTTGCAGTGCAAAGAATAACGCATTATTCTCAGCAATTGCTATTCTTAGTAGTAGTCCCTGCCTTGAGAGCCGAATGTGCCCCCATCCTGACGGAGTTTTTATGAATATCGGTCGTCGCATCGTACTTGGATCTGTTATAGCCTCCTTTGTACTGGCGGGATGCACATCACCAAAAAGGTCTTTCCTGGGCGCCTCGTTTCCAAAGGTCGCGTATAAGGATATAGAGCAGCGAAGCGCGCCGTTTCGGCTGAAGCTTACTGTCGAGTTCCAGCGAAATGGCGAGCACTTTCCCAAGGGCGACGTCCCTTTGAAAGACTATACTGCCTTGATACTCAGGGATTCCGGCGTGATTTTGCCGGTCGTAGATCAGGAAGAAGGCGAAATCAGAGTGATCTTGAACAATGTTGCTGACAGCGGCACTGTGGCCGCGGAGGCGGCTCGGACCGGATATCCGTTATGGATGGTCGGAAAAACCATCACCGATGCCTACGAATTATCGATGTTTATCACCAGACAGGGAAAGACAATCAGCCGAACCGGTATAAAGCATGCGGTTCATACCGCTATCGGCAACATGAGCATACCCGACAGCGTGCAGCCCTTTCCCCAGGACCAGGGGTTTGGAAAAGTACTTGAGCAAATGATTCTTCGAGCCCTGGGTGATATGCAGGAGAGCGGAGAGCTTGTCCGGTCGAGTATGCCGTCGGCCATTGTTTTATCCGGAGGAACAGGTCAGGCAGCGCCGGGCAGACATTGATAGTCAATGAAATGCATCGCTGAAATACCCGTTTCTTTCCGCTGGCTGTCTGTCCAGAACCACCCGGCACGTGCGATGCCAAGGAGGAATCCATTTCATTGACATACACCTGCCGCCCGTGAGTTACATGCTGATGAGCGTACTTTTTGATCTAGTGCCCCGGCAGAAAGTGGCGTTGCAACGGCTCCGTTGCAGGGCCTTCAATTACCGTTCCGTCGGGCGCGAAACGGCTGCCGTGGCAGGGGCAGTCCCAGCTTTTTTCCACACCGTTCCAGTGAACTCTGCACTTCATATGCGTACACACCGGCGAAACCGCAAATAACGTGCCGTCGGTCTCTCTATAAGCGGCGAGCGATACGTTCTCGAATTTCACGATTGCCGCTTTGCCCGGCATGAGCTGAGATAGTGGAATTGTCTCGCGATCGGTCACGTAGTCCTTGATCAGCGATTTCAGCACGGTTGCGGTTTCCTCGGCTACGCCCTTGGCGCCTTTCAACGGTGAAAACCGGGTCGCTTTGACGATCGGTGCGAGGACGTTGTCGCGACCGGCAATTTTGTCGGCGATAAGCGATGCGGCTAACGTTCCATAGATCAAACCGTCGGTTTCAAAACCAGTTGCGATGAAACAGCCGGCTGCATCCCTTCCGATATAGGGCAAGCCATCAGCGGCGCTATAATTCTGGGCCGACCATCGGTACGCTATCTCGCTCACGTTGAAATTCCCCTGGGCAGCCGCTTCAAGCCGATCCAGGTTGATGGTTGCATCTTCCTGTCCGGTTTTGTGCTCCTCCCCCACACACACGAAGAACGTTGCATCGTCCACGTCCACGCTACGTACCGAGAGCCGCTCGATACCGCTGCCCCAGAAAATTCCGTCAGGAAACGAATCCCTGGCAATGCGCGTGGCGAGCCCATATTCGCGGTTCACGATCATTTCGGCTTGCACCAAGTGGATTCCCTTCGGCGAATGAGTAGCAAGCACGACCTCCCTGGCTGTTACCTGGCCATTGGCGGTGCGCACGACGCGCCGGTCCGGGTCCACCTCAAGCGCCATCGAGTTCTCGAAAATACGGCAGCCCCGGCTGGCGGCCTCGCCAGCAAGCCCGTGGATATACGCCTGAGGGTGAAACTGCGCCTGGTTGTTCAGGACCATGGCGGGCCCTTGGGGCCGGGGAAGGGGAGCCAGCAGCGTTTTTTCAAAATGCGCCGTCAAACCTGCTTTTAGCGAGGCCTGGTACTCCTTTTCTATCGTCGATTGCGCGTTCTCGGTTGTAGCATAGCGGTACAGCTTGCAACGGCGAAAACCACAGGGGATGTTGAATCGCCTGACCCTTTGCTCGATTTGCTCCAGCGCCGTGCGGCGAGCAGTGGTTATGGCATGGGCGACATCACCGCCCCATTGATTGACGACCCTGTGAATGCCTCGGCTAACCGTTTCATAAAGGTTGCCAGTTGAGTTGCCGGTGCTACCGAAACCAATATTGCGGGCTTCCAGTAACACGACCGAGGTGCCTTGCTCGACCAGATTCAAAGCGAGTGTAACTCCGGTGATACCGCCTCCCACGATCACCACGTCCGCAGTCGTCTCTTCTTGCAGCATGGGAAAACCTGCTTCGGGCGCCGTAGCGCGCCAGACAGAAATCGTATTCACGTTAATTTCCCTTTTATTGTTCAAGACATTTCGAAATATAACCGCACCCGCGACGCTTCAGCTTTTCCGGCCGTGCTGTCGCTAAAATCGCGCTCGAGATGTATGAGATATATGAAAGGTTCGACTGATCAATATCATGAAACGTAAACCTGGATCATTCTGTGCGCTACAGCACGAAGCGTCTTCTTGAACAATGACAGATTGAGTGTTGCGCCGGCCGCAGAACATTTGTTTCTGATTGTTTTTCTGATGGGGCTACGGTTCCCCGGGTTCTCCGATCTGCTAAACGAAACCATTCAGGCCCAATTCATCTCGCTTTGCCGCCCTCTTGCTGTGGGCTGGGGGGAGGAAGCGCCTGGAACACTGAAATGGAATAATCCAGAAAACGCTCGATTTTCTGCTTGAGATCGGCCGACATGGTTACGCATCTGGAACGGAGATCTTTCGGGTTGGCTTGCTCCAGGAGTAACCCGTGATCGATTGCGATCTGGATGTATTTGATTGCGGTTCGTTGGCTGATGTTCGGCATGAGCTGGTACAACTCGGACTTGTGAAAAGTGTCACAACCGCCACCGTTGAGCCTTAGCCACATTTGCGTAAAGAGGTCGTAGTAATTCAAATCGTGGAAACGTTGGTTTCCCAGCATATCTATCCAGTACTGATCCGTAATGCTGAGTAACTGGATGAACTGGAGGCGATCGGCATGTGCCTGTTTTTGCGGTTTATCCAATTTAAACCTTTATCTTTGATCTTTGCATTTTTCGAAATTGAGGATTGCCAGATAATTCTAATTCTTTTTTACATGTAATTTTACATGTATAATTGCATTTTAGCCTGGAAAATAACTTCCGCTACAGGAATAGCTGCGCTAAGGCTGCATGTAGTAGCTAATGGGAGACTTGCAAAGCATGTTCAACAGAATCGAGAAAACGTATTTTCGTCATAGGGGCGGCCTGCGTCCAAGTGTTTTGGCCCTGTTTTATTGTCAGCTTGCCTATTTTGGCGGGGCCACGCTCATTCTGTCCCTGAATCCGGTTCTGATGGCGATGGGTACGCTCGCAATGGCTCATGGCATGGTGATCGCCTCATACATGATCCATGAGTGCGGCCATAATGCATTATTCAAATCCCCGCGTCACAATGCCTTGGTTGGAAGCGCGTTGAACTGGTTTTCCGGGGGTTGCTACGGCACTTACGAGGATTTGAGGAGCGTACATATGCGGCACCATGTGGATAGGGCCGACGTAATCGGGTTCGACTACAGAGGCTATCTCGCGCGGCATCCGATCCAGCTGAGAATCGTGGAGACGTTGGAGTGGCTGTACGTGCCGGCGGTAGAGTTTCTCATGCATGGCGCGCTTGTTCTTGCTCCTTTTCTCTTCACGGAGAAAAAAGACCAGCGGTCTCGGATGATAAGAATAGTCATTGTCCGGTCGAGCCTGCTTCTGGCGTTATTCCTCTATTCGCCTATCGCCTTTGTGTGCTATCTCCTCGCGTATGCGATCCTTGTAACAATTTTACGTTTCATGGATGCACTTCAGCATAATTATGACATCGTTATGGAATCCGGTAGCGGCCCGGATTCGATAAAGCGCAGAGGGGACCGGGATTATGAGCAAACTCATACATTCAGCAATCTGATTTCGACCCGTTATCCATGGTTGAATCTCATCACCCTCAACTTTGGTTATCACAATGCGCACCACAGCAGACCTACCGCTCCATGGCACGAACTGCCCAAGCTGCATGAAGCGCTGTATGGAAATAAAACGGATATTGTCATTCCGTTCCGCAAGCAACTGGCGAGCTTCCATAGGTGCAGGGTTGCGCGTGTGCTCGGCGATTCCGGTGAGACCCAAGGGAACCGGTTTGCGCAACGCCTTTGGGATGGCTCTGCGGTAGGCGCTAGCGGTGTGTCATTTCTAACGCCACTCTAAAAAAAGCGGATTTTGAGCGGCAACAGAGAATTTAGATTTGCTCGAGTTTGACCTGCCAGGGCAATGCCAGGCAAAGAAGCGCACCGCCCGTGTTACTCTGGCAATCGCTCATTAGGCTCTGGCTAACGGACAGGCTCGACCATATCCGTTCCTAGTTCTGTTTTCGCAAATACCATTCAAAAAAATCGGATATACGATTCTCGTATTCCTTGCCGGCGTAGGCGTGCATATTGAAGTGGCCGCCGCCAGGAACAATCCATATTTCTTTCGGCTGCCGGGCAGTATCGAACAACCGTTGCGTTTCCGCCACTTTCGTATGCTGATCGTCGGTGCCGGAAATAAGAAATAATGGGGCGTTGAGCTTGTCTATCTGATTGGCAGGATTCAACTCTTCGGGAGAGATATTCAAACGAAACGACAACTGTGCCAGCAGGAGTGGGGACAAGACTGGCCCAAACTCGCCGAGATGAAGCTTAAGCCGATTTTTCACCGCTTCTTCGATTGTGGCATGGACCGACTCGAGCACCACGGCGTCAAGTCGCAAGGAATTTTTCGCGAGCACGATAGCGGCTGCGCCCAGCGAGACGCCGATGGCGCCAATACGTTCTCCCGGAAAGGTATTTTGCAAATATGCTACTGATGCTTCCACGTCTTCCGATTCGCGCAAACCAAAGGTAATTCGATCCCCCGGCGTTTCGCCGTGTCCGCGCAGATCAATGAGGAGAACAGTGTATCCCTGTTCATTCAAAAATTTTGCCCGGCTCAGCATTTCCACACGATTGCTTCGGAGCGAATGGACAAGCAATACCGCACCGTCTCCACGCGTACCGCGCACCAGCCAGCCGTGCACGTTGGAATCAGTATCCCTGGAACTGATGTTGACGGGAATTTGCACCGGCTCGACCGGAACGTCGGTCGATATGGCGCTGGACAGCGAATCCACGGCAGTGGGTACCGGCCCCGACAGCAGCTCCCCAACGCCAACGGCGGCGAGCAGTATGACCGCAACGCCGCAGAGCAGCGAAAACACAGAGACCAGCATCCAGTGACGCATATTCTTGATCGATTGACGAGGTTGACTGAAAATCCGGTTATTTTGCCACGGGAGCTTGCCATATCGCGGGCAGATGCGTCCCATTTGCTTGGCAATTGTTCACGGTGGCCGCTTGTAGACTTGTAGTAAAGCCGTATCGCAGGAGCGTTATAAACTATCCATCCATTATCACGTTTCCTGATTTGTAATTGAATTGTCGTTTGAGTTCACCCAAGCTTGATTTTTTCCCTGCGTGGTCTATTTAAAGATTAAACAATGGATAGTAAACGGTTGCCAGAGACGTTTTTGCCATATTTACATTCAGAGGGCATGTAATTCCGGCTAAATTTTTCGCGCCGAGGCGCCATCATATTGTGATGTGGAACCAAACAATTCAGGGAGGTAACCAAAATGAATATACCCACCTTTACGGCAGATGCTTCGCTTTACAAAACGCGTGCAAATTACCGCATGTGTGTTTCCGGTTTCCTTGAAAGAGGGCTGCACATGCAGGTATTGACCGGGATCACCGCGCAGCCCATTGAATGCGAACTTGTATGCGAGAGGGTTTTTGAGAATGGAATCAGTTTTGAACGATGCAGAGTCGAATGCCCAGAGGATGGGAATGATGGGGGCGGCGGCGGATCATTGGATTGCAGGGAACGCTGCAGAGAAATGGGTTTGCCTCAATCGGAGTGCCTGCGGTTATGTCTCGGACAGTCCTGATCCTCGGCGAATAAGAAACAAAGCATAGAACTGTATATTCGGCTCTGTAGCAACCCTTGGGCTTTTCACCCAGGTGATGACAAAGTCTGAAGTTCCACGCCTTGAAATCATGCTGGTTTGAAAGCAATGTGTTGGAGGCCATTGAACAATTCCTTGAATGGATTGAGCGAAACGCAACCCATCAGCGCACGCTCCACCCATCCTCGCCACTAGCCAAATATTCGCCTTCTGCGGGATATACGAGATATTGCTCCGATCAGCCCCAAACCAGCCAGGAGCATCGCGTAGCTTTCCGGTTCCGGCACCGGGCTCACTTGGACCTGCAGAGTATATTGACGATCACCGGCAATAAAACTTTCCGCGCTCCAGCCCGTATCATTCGGTTCGTTAAAAAAGCGACTCACGCCAGCGATGTAGTGACCCGCCGGTGCATTTAGCACCTGGAAAGAATCAAAGTCATGTACTGATCCACCGGCGCCTGCTGACGTTGAAGAGTCGTCATTCCAGTCGAGGAGTGAATAGGCATCGGTGTCGACCTGTTGCCAAAGCGCGACCTCGGCATCGAAACCATACGGATTGTTTGGATGATCCATGGTGTAGTCTATGTCGAGCGTAACCCGCTGTCCTTCTTGTGATATGTCGAAACTGAAGTAATCGGAAGCGTCGTTGCCCTGGCCTGAAATCGTCACCCAAGGTCCATCCATTGAGGTATTGTTCCCGGCAGTATTACCAATGTCGGGGCTGAATGCAGTGGTGAAATATGGATTGATATTCGCGGCGGTTGCAAAGCTGTTATTCAATGTTGTATCGGTATAGGATCCAGCGTACGATGACATCGCTGTTGCTGCCAGCGAGAGTGCTAATACTGTTCTTTTAATCATTTTTTATACTCCTCGAATCTGATAGATCTGTGCGACTCCCAGGAGGATTGCCAAGGGCTGCACTTCTTCAGTTTCAACCCACCAACCCTCTTATTATGGTTGCTGGTTTGCAAGGCTTCTTCTGTGCGTTGTCACACAAATATCAAACAGGACGTCCGAAGATGTATAGCGAAAATTGAAGGGCAGAAGAGCCGTGTGAATACTTGTCAGTTCCGAGTTCCGGTATCAACTGAGATATTCTGATAATTATGCCGTTGCGACGTAAACTCTCGGCTTGCCGATCGCGATGATTCGTTGGCATACGGCGCTACTGTTCGTTATCTGGAACAACCTTAGGCCGGCTGATTGTCTCGCTATCCGCCCGGCTTTCGCGGCCATCCGGTCAAATTACCAATCGAAGCAATCAACTCCTGCGATTCAACAGGTTTGGAAAGATGTATCTGGTAACCGGCAATCATGGCTTTGGTCCGGTCTTCAGAGTGAGCAAATGCGCTTAGTGCAATAGCCGGTGTTTTGCCGCCGTGAGTTGCGGGAAGGCTTCTCACTGCGCGGATGAACTGGTAACCATCGGTTTCCGGCATGCCGATGTCGCTTATCATCACATCCGGCCTCTGGCTTTTCAGGATCTGCAGTCCTTCCATGGCACTCCCGGCAGTGATGACTTCGGCTTCACATTGCGTAAGTACCTCATTGATGAGTTCACGGGCATCCGGTTCATCATCGATGACCAGGATCTTTACACCGGGGAGCGATATGTATCCGTTCTGTAGAGCAGAATGGGGGGGCGCTGCCAGGGATTGCCTGTCGTGACTGTCATTGATGGGAGCAAGCGGCAAACTCACGATAAACGATGCTCCTTTACCTTCGCCTTCGCTTTCCGCCCGGACCGTTCCGCCATGCAGTCCCACAAGCTGCTTCACGATGGCAAGCCCCAGGCCGAGGCCGCCGTGATTTCGGGTAAGCGAAGAATCGGCCTGGCGGAAACGATCAAAAACGTATACCAGAAACTCGGGCTTGATGCCCGCCCCGGAGTCTCTTACCGTCGCTTCGAGATGTGAAGCTACCCGCTCGACTATAACCTCTACGGTACCCCCCTTGGGCGTAAATTTAACCGCGTTGGAAAGAAGGTTCCAGACTATCTGTTGAAGCCGGTTATGGTCACCGGAAACGAGCCCGGCTCCTGGATCGATTATTTTCCGGATGCGGATTCCTTTGGCTTCCGCTGCCGGGGCTACCGATTCAACCGCAACTTCCGCTATGGCGGCCAGGTCCAGCCTTTGCACGTCAAGCCTCACCTTTCCGGAAATGATACTGCTCATTTCGAGAAGATCCTCGATAAGCTTGTTCTGCGCTCGAGCATTTCGCTCGATAGTCTCAAGGCCTCGCTGGATGTCTTTCATGCTCATTGTTCCCTGCAAAATGAGCTGCGACCATCCAAGGATCGCATTAAGTGGTGTTCTAAGCTCGTGGGATAGCGTGGCGAGAAATTCATCCTTCATTCGATTGGCTCGTTCGGCATCGCTCCTCGCGATCCGTTCGTTCTCAAGGAGTTGCTTTTTCTCCTCGTCCGCGCGCTTGATGGTGTCGATATCCGTGTTTGAACCTACCCATATCGATATATATCCTTTGGCGTCGTGTTTGGCCTGGGCACGGGTCAAATGCCAGCGGTAATCGCCATTGCCTTGCCGGAAACGGCATTCCATCTGGAGAGGCTCCCCCGTGCTCAGGGAATGCCGCCAGCGTCTGACGCTCTCATCCACATCATCGGGATGGATGAGTTTTGTCCATTCCCACCCTTGCATCTGTTCAAAGGCAAGCCCGGTGTAATCTTTCCATTGCTGGTTAAAATAATCCACCGCACCGTCGGCCCGAGCAGTAAATATTTTCTGTGGCATCGCCTCGGCCATAAAGCGCAAGCGCTCGCTGCTTTCCCGTAAGGCTTCCTCAGCGCGCTTGCGTGCCGTGATATCTCTAAAGCTCCAGACGCGGCCGATACTGCGGCCCTCCACATACTGGATCTTGGAAAAGCGCTCGAACACTCTGCCATCGGCGAGTTCCAGCAAATCGTGGCTCTCGGCCGGCCAGGTCGCGTATATTTCCGTCATTCTATCCAGGAACTGTTGCGGATCTGCCAAATGCTTGCAGCAGAATTTCAGCAGTTGCCTATGCTGCTGCATCTCGATAATCTCGGGCAGATGAATCTGCCACATCTGCAGGTATCTTTCATTGAAGCGCAGCACATGGCCTTCCTCGTCGGTAACCAGGATCCCATCGGCCGTGGATTCTATGGTTGCCCGCAGGATAGATAGCGAGTGATCAAGTTGTCTTGTCTTGTCCTCCAATGCTGTTTTTACCTCCTTGAGCTCGTGCTCGACACGCTCACCTGCCTGAAGAACAGCATTGGAAGTTTGCAGGGGGATAGAGGGCTGGGGTTGCAACTCTTCGTCGTTGTCTTCCATTATTACTTATCCTCTATAAGGCCGCTGAAGCTCGCAAGAAAACAGCGGCAACAGACGGCATACCTCGGCACGTCCCGGTATTTGTACCTTTGACAGTTGTTTGCGAAGGAGGTTTTAATTTCAGTCTACAGGCCCTGAGTACAATGAGTATTACAGGCCTGAGTACCTTGAGCCCCGAGTACCTTGAGCCCCGAGTACCTTGAGCCCCGAGTACCTTGAGCCCCGAGTACCTTGAGCCCCGAGTACCTTGAGCTCTATCTGAGGGAGTCTCTTCGAGTACATTACAAACATGGAAACAGTAGCGCAGATTTTCGGGCCGGACACGACCGACCATATCACAATGCGTATAGCTAATATACAGGATGGGACCGGTTCTTGATTAGTGTCAGCGATCCTGGCTTGCTCCGCAGGAAATCGATCCCGGTCGCACTCCATCATCTTTTTTTGTGCATAATGCCGCAAGCTCTGGGTACGGGCACAAGGGGAGCACGAGATTATGCTAGTCTAGAAACGAGGTATGGTTTGGCAGCGTTATTCCGGTATGCCCGATATCAAGCAAAATATTAAATTATCAAAGCAGAAAACGGGGGACCAGATATCCATGAATCCGGCTGAAATACCGATCTGGCTGCGCGGTAGCGAAATGGGCGAGCTGATTTTTTCCCATGATTGGACTGAGTCTGGTCTCGGGTCCGTCTCGACATGGCCGCCTAATCTTCAATTTATGCTCAACACCATACTGTTGATGCCTTCGGCTGTCCTATTGCTTTGGGGACCAAAGCTCGTGCAGATCTATAACGATAGTTACCGTGATTTGATGGGCGCCAAACACCCCGGAGGCTTGGGACAGCCGGTTTCGGATTGCTGGCCAGAGGTGTGGCGTTTTCTTGCGCCCGTCTGCGAGGGCGTGATGCAGCGACGCGAGTCTTTTGTTTTTAACGACGAGCCGCTGATCATTAATCGCACGGGGACTCCTGAAGAGGCCTTTTTCAAGCTCACCTACAGCCCTATTCCGGGAGAGGTTGATGGCAGCGCTGAAACGGGTGTGTCGGGCATTCTCGTGACCGTGAGCGAGACGACTGAAATAATCAGGGAACGCGCATGGAAGGCGGAATGTAACCGGCTCAAGGAAGAGCTTCAAGCGAAACGCATTCAACTACTGGAAGAAGTATTTCGTAACGCGCCATCTTTTCTGCATGTGCTTCACGGCCCTGAATTTGTTTTTGAACTTGCGAACGATGCCTATTATCGGTTGGTCGGCCAACGTGAACTATTGGGCCGTCCCATATTTGAAGCGCTTCCCCTGGCGGCAGAGGACAGTTACCGGCGTAAGCTTGCAGAGGTTATGTCAACATGTGAGCCGTTCATGGGATTCGAGCTTCCGGTGACAGTAAGCCGTGATCCTGACGAAGCGCCGGAAGAGCGCTTTATCGATGTTATCTATCTTCCGCTGCTAGAGGAGGATGGTACCTGCCAGCGCATCCTGGGCCATGGGGTCGATGTTACGGAGCACGTGAAAAAACGCGAAAAAGCCGAGGAAGCATTGCGCGAGACTGAGAAACGCTTTCGGCGTGCGCTCGAGATCGACACAGTCGGCGTGATTTTCCTGAATAGGGAAGGCCAGGTTACTGAAGCCAACGATGCCTTTCTGAAGATGAGCGGCTTCAGTTGCGAAGACGAGCGCAGGCGCATGTTGCGATGTGATGAGCTGACGCCGCCGGAATGGATGGCCAGTACTCTGCGGGCAGACGAGGAACTCAAGGCAACTGGACGCGCTACTCCTTATGAGAAGGAATTATTTCGCAAGGACGGCTCGCGATGGTGGGCGCTGATCGCTATGATGCAACTCAACGAGACGGAAGGCGTGGGGTACATTATCGACATAACCGAACGCAAGCGCGCCGAGCAGAGCGTGCGCGAGAGCGAGGCAAGATTTCGCGCTATGGCGGAAGCTTCCCCCGCCCTGACATGGCAGGTAGATGCAAGCGGCCATCTGGTTTATGCCAATCAAAGGATCGTGGATATGGTCGGTATGACCATGGAAGAACTGATACCTTCCGGATGGGCTTCAATTCTTCACCGGGAGGATAAACCGGGGTATCTGGCGGCGTTCGAGCAGGCGTTGAAAGACCGCTCCCACTTTCAACATCGGATCCGGGTCAAGACTCGCGAAGGGGAATGGCGCTGGCTGAAGTCGTATGCGCTGCCCTGGTTCACGGCTAATGACGAGTATGCAGGACATGTCGGCGTGTCGATAGATATTACCGAAGCGGTCAAAGCGGAGACTGCCCTGCTGGAAGCCGACCGCCGCAAGGATGAGTTTTTAGCTACGCTCGCGCATGAGTTGCGTAATCCGCTTGCGCCAATTGCCAACGCGCTGGCGCTTATCGCCCGCCCAGACGGTGCCACCGCTGTTTCCCATCTGTTGCCGGTCATAAACCGGCAAGTCAATTATATGGTTCGCCTGGTGGACGATTTGCTGGAGATCTCGCGCATTACGAGCGGAAAGGTAGAATTGCGGCAATCCGCGACGGACCTTGCTGTCGTGCTGCGTAATGCCGTCGAGGCGAGCAGGGCGCAAATCGAGGAGAAGGAACAACAGCTCAGTGTTTTCATCCCCGAGACACCTTTGATCGTTTACGGCGATGCTGTGCGTCTTGAGCAAGTGTTCACGAATCTGCTCAACAATGCCGCACGGTACACCAGAAAAGCCGGGCATATCTGGCTCGCCGCACGTCATGAAGCCGATAGCGCGGTCGTATCCGTGCGCGACAACGGTATAGGAATCCTGCCGGGAATGCTGCCTCGTCTATTCGATATATTTGCCCAGGAGCGGCGCAATGGTGTCGGAACGCAGGAGGGGCTGGGCATCGGGCTCAACCTGGTTTATCGTCTGGTCCAAATGCACGGCGGCACTGTTGAAGCGACAAGCGAGGGCAAGGATAAGGGCAGCGAATTTATTGTGCGCCTGCCTCTGTCCGAAACAGCCGTGCAGAGCAGGGTTCCCGAACGGGAGAAAACGGTTACCGCACCGCTCGCGCTGCGCGTATTGGTGGTCGACGATAATCATGACGCAGCCGAAGTCCTATCCATGCTGCTGCAGTCGATGGGTCTTCACGTTGAAACTGCCGACAGCGGTCCCGCGGCACTTGCGGCAATTCCCATTTGCCAGCCCAATATAATCCTGATGGATATCGGAATGCCAGGCATGGACGGTAATGAAGTGGCGCGCCGCATTCGCGACCAGCCGCAATTCAACGATATCAAGCTGATCGCGCTGACAGGCTGGGGTCAGGAAAAAGACCGCCGGCTTTCGCACGAAAGCGGCTTCGATCATCACCTCACCAAACCAGTGAATTTCAAGATTCTGAAGGATTTGATAGCCACCATGCAGGATAGAGCAGGTTCCTGAGCTACTCGGGGCTATTTTCGACAACAGTAAGAGTCCGGCAACTCATGCTTGTGTTGTAACAACACATGTATGCGGCATTCTTCGTCAATGCGGTGATCGGTGCCAATTGGGTCATTGCCGGACTATGCTCCGCCAACTGGCCCCAAGCCCATCTCAGTAAACACACGTATGTGTGTTTCTGCACAGTCGCAATGAAAGATTACTCCTAATCTTTGATCACGACTTTTAGTCCGTCGTTTTTCCGATGTTATGTTTTATGTCAAGGAGAGGGTTATGTCTGCTTCTCTTAAGCCCATAAATCAGCAAGTCATGGTTATTACCGGTGCATCCAGCGGTATCGGTCTTGCTACGGCAAAGCTTGCCGCTGGACGCGGCGCCAAACTGGTCCTTATCGCGCGCAGCGCAGGCACGCTCAGGAGCCTGGTGACGCAAATCGTGAGCAGTGGCGGCGAAGCCATTCATGTGGTTGCCGATGTCGCTGATCGAGAAAAAATCCGGGCCGCAGCGCATGATGCGATCGATCGCTTTGGCCGTGTCGATACCTGGATCAATAACGCAGGTGTATCGATCTATGGTCGCCTGGATCAAGTGAGCGAAGCGGACAGCCGGCGTCTTTTCGATACCAACTTTTGGGGCATGGTTAATGGTTCGCTCGCTGCTTTGCCCCATCTGAAGAAGCATGGCGGCGCGCTTATCAATGTGGGCAGCGAAGTATCTGAAGCGATCGTACCTTTACAGGGCATGTATTCCGCATCCAAGCACGCTGTCAAAGGTTTTACCGACGCGCTCCGCGTGGAGATCGAAGATTTCGACATGGCACCAATTTCGATTACGCTGATTCAGCCATCAGCTGTTAATACGCCTTTCCCTCAACATGCCAAGAATTATATGGATAGGGAACCGAAATTACCCCAGCCGTTGATCAACCCCGAACAAGTCGCGGAAGCGATACTGAAAGCAGCTACTGAAGGCGGGCGCGATGTGAAGGTTGGCGCGATGGCGGTTATCAATACTGCGATATCCAAGCTGATGCCGAGCTTCAGCGACAAGTTGTCTGCCAAACGCGGGAGCAGTCAACAGGAAAATATACCGCCGCTTCATCCGCAAGGCACGTTATACGAGCCTGGCGAGTCAGGATGTGCGCATGGCCAGGTATCTCTGTAAATATTGATGATACAGAGGTCGCTCAGGCATCGCTTTTATTCATGCGTAATAATACATGTGAATGATTTTTTGGGGTATATGTGTGCCGCCGTACATAAAACCGCGAGTATGCTTATTAAGATGAAGCCACGTCTCAGCTTTATGGCAGAGATAAGGCTTCCCAAAGCGTCGTGCAACACAATTTGAGTGTAAGCGGGATGTCAGCGGGAATTTCTTAATATTTTATGTATCAGGAGATAAACATGCCTTCATCAAAAAGCAGTGGTGGCGACAGCAAACGTGGTTTCGCGTCGATGGACGAAGCTAAACAGAGAGAAATCGCGAGCAAAGGTGGAAAAGCAGCCCATGAAAAAGGAACTGCGCATGAGTTTGATTCTGAAGAAGCTCGCGAAGCTGGTCGAAAGGGCGGCGAAGCGTCCCATGGTGGTGGAAAAAGTGGCTCATCTTCAAGCAGGGGTGGCTCATCCGGTCAGCATGCCAAGGCTGGTAGCCAAAGCCACAAAAACGGTTAAGTAGAGTTGGAGGAAAAAAGGTGGGTCGTCTCACCTTTTTTCCTCTTGAATTTTCTTGCTGGAATTCGGGGCGAGACGCCACGCCTTGGCGCGGTCAATCAGGGTTCCTCTATAACCCTACAAAGCCGACCTTAAGAGTGAATTGGCAGGTGGATGGGGCTCTCGCTGCGTAACTAATTTCAGCCGCGGCCTTCTGGTGATTCTGGCACGAGTCAGAAAGCTGACGCATGGCTCCCCGAACAGTGGGAGACGATTTATCGCTTAGGATGAGTCATTCTCCGGTTTTTATCATTTTTCCTGTTTAGCCAATTGTGGATATCAGTTGCGGCAACGGCAGCTTGTCCGGCCGCAACGCTTATCTAGCTTAGTTCATTTATCACAGCGCCTGCGGCATAAAGGCCTGAAAACGTTGTGCGCTGATAGCGGTCGACAATCAGTCCCATTTTATTGCATTTCGCTCCCATTTGGCTGGCCCAAACCCGACGGTGGATTTTCGCCCAACCGCCCGAGCGCGGCTTCCGCAATATGAACGAGCGTTACCTTATTGGTATAGGTCTTTAAGAACAATGCGTGGTTCGCCCCCTTCTTTGCGGAGGAAGACATTACAGCAACGGCTCGATCCCTGAACTCGTAAGCATCACAGATGGGGCACAGTCGAATAATGCCCCGTTTAACGCCTGTCATCCAATTGGGAATATTGCGTATCGCATCGGATGTACCCGTCGCGAACAATACCGACGCATAGCGGTAAGCTGTGCGGATTATTGGGTCAGATCAATGTGCGGCGTAGCACCGACGGGGGGAAGTTAAGCGTCGATTATATTCGGCAGTTAGCCCAGCCAATTAAATCTTGAGTCCGTCTTTAAAAAGGGAACCAAATGAAAACTGAAAATGATGGTGATAATCGTTCGACCATCGGGGGTCCTGCCCGCCAAGGTACGTCAGAAAATGAATTTACTTCCAAGCTTGCCGCTACACAGGAGCTTGCCGCGGCTATGCCTTACAACTCGAACAAGGGGCTGGAGTACGGGGAAATTTCCGCCTACCCGGAGAAAGGCCAAGCGGTGGAGCCTTCAGATCCTTCTACTACAGGCAGCACGTTAACCGAATCGATCAGTTCGGAAAAAAGTGGTAGCGGTGACCCCCAATTAGGGTTTAATGCTGGCAATGAGTCGCTGGATCGCGTTCGTGCCGATTCAAGCGGACGTGTATTGACGACCAATCAAGGTGTTCCCGTCGGAGACAATCAGAATTCCCTTAAGGCGGGCTACCGGGGTCCGGCACTGCTCGAGGATTTTATTCTGCGCGAGAAGATCACCCACTTTGATCATGAGCGCATACCGGAGCGCGTCGTTCACGCGCGAGGGTCAGCTGCCCACGGATACTTTGAGTGTTACGAATCATTGGAGAAATATACACAGGCATCGCTGTTCTCGGCTGCGGGGAAGCAAACTCCTGTCTTCGTGCGTTTCTCGACCGTATTCGGGGAGCGAGGCTCGGCCGACACCGTTCGCGATGCACGCGGCTTTGCGGTGAAATTTTATACGGATGAAGGGAACTGGGATCTGGTGGGAAACAATATCCCGGTATTTTTCATCCAGGACGCGATGAAGTTTCCAGATTTGGTGCACGCGGCCAAACCCGAGCCGCACTTCGCTATGCCGCAAGCTTCGACCGCGCATGATACGTTCTGGGATTTTGTTTCACTCATGCCTGAATCGATGCACATGCTGATGTGGGTTATGTCTGATCGGGGGATTCCCCGCAGTTACCGCATGATGCAAGGCTTTGGTGTTCATACGTTTAGGCTGATAGCTGCTGACGGCGCCTCACGATTTGTCAAATTTCACTGGCGGCCGCTCGCCGGGACCCATTCGCTTGACTGGGACGAGGCGGTGAAAATCGGCGGGGCCGATCCCGACTTTCACCGCCGGGACTTATGGGAAGCAATCGAATGCGGAGCGTATCCGCAATACGAACTGGGCATGCAGATTTTTACTGAGGCACAAGCCGAAGCATTCAGCTTCGATGTGCTCGATGCGACAAAGATCGTCCCGGAAGAGCTTGTGCCGGTCCAGCCTATCGGAAAAATGACGCTAAATCGTAATCCCGACAATTTCTTTGCGGAAACAGAGCAGGTTGCTTTCTGTGCCGCGCATATTGTTCCAGGTCTGGATTTCAGTAGCGACCCGCTATTGGCTGGCCGTATCCATTCCTACGTGGATACGCAGCTATTGCGACTGGGCGGGCCTAATTTTCACGAGATTCCCATCAATTCTCCCGTAGCACAGGCGCACAACAACCAGCGGGACGGAATGCATCGCCAGACGATCAACAGGGGCCGTGTTGCGTACGAGCCTAATTCCCTCGGGGGCGGATGCCCGTTTCAGGCAGGTGCAGCGGGTTTCACTTCGTTCCGGGAACCCGCGATCGGGGATAAGGTGCGCGGAAAACCGGAGCGGTTCGCGGATCACTACACGCAGGCGACGTTGTTCTGGAACAGCCAATCGCCGGTGGAAAAGGCGCACATCATACGTGCTTTCCGTTTCGAGTTGACACGGGTACAGACAGCCTCGATACGGCAACGCACTGTTGCGATGCTTTTAAACGTTGCCAGGGAACTTGCGGAAAGTGTCGCACAAGGGCTTGGCATGAGCTTGCCACCTCCTCTACCAAAGGCAATGGAAAATACGGCCCCGCCAGAGGTGGTCGCATCCCCCGCTCTCTCGCTTTTCGCTCGCCCCGGCGATGGCAGTATTCGAATGCGTCGCGTCGCGATCCTGGTAGCCAATGGAGTGGACGGTGTTGCCGTAAGAACGCTCCATACTGCCCTGGCGCGAGAGGAGGCAGTACCTCGCTTTGTGGGCGCTCGTCTGGGAACAGTCCAGAGCACGGGCGGCGATAATATTGAGGTGGATGTAACGTTTGAAGCTATGCCTAACGTGCTTTTTGACGCAATTGCGATTCCGGGCGGCCATGAAGATATGACCGTTTTGGCGAGCATGGGGCAGGTAGTTGAATTCATCAAAGAGCAGTACCGTCACTGCAAGCCTATTCTGATACTGGGCAATGGCAAAAGTCTGGCGGAGAGCTCGGGGGTAAAGCTAGCGCTTCCCTCAGGCGAACCTGATCCGGGAGTACTTTACTTTCCGGATGGAAACGCTGTCGATATTCTGCCGCAGTTCATCAATGCGATTGCAGCCCACCGACATTTTGAAAGAGAAATCGACCCGCCTCGGGTGTAGCAAATTGAGGGAGGCCTGCGGTCGGGATCACTTTCGCAATTGTCCTTTCCTCTTCGTCATTCTGTGCGTCAACGTACGGAAAGACCTGGCAGTATGAGTAGCATGTCAATTCAGCAATTTCGCTGGATTAATTATGAGGAACCATCATGGAAAAAATTTCGGCATTGAAAACGACGGCACGATCTGTAGTGCTTGCCAGCGTGATCATTTTCAGCGCTGCTGGCGTGGCTCATGCGGCTGGCGCTGGGGACCAGACTGGAGAGTTTGGCGATATGTCTGGTCATGGCGGCCCGATTGATAAAAAGGCGGCTCCCAGTGCGGGGCAGCCCTCATCCGGACAGGGAACTTCAGGTGAACGCGATTATCGGAAAAAACCAGACGGCTCTACCCCCGGCCAAGAAGCCCCCTCATATGATAGACCTGCTGATAAGCCATATGATAGACCTGCCGGCCAAGGAGGGGGAACCCAGGGAGGAGGATCCGGGCAGTCCGGCGGCGGTGGAGGGTACTGATTTTATTCTTAACCAATGACGGGGCGCGGCCAGAGATAAAATACTGACGCTGCCTTGTATCCGGTTTTCAACGCGGCCATGCCCCGAGATTGATGATAATTTTTGGATTTTACGCATGATACGAGTGCGCCCTTAGGGAGGAGAATGCTGCGCATGGCTGCGCAACATTCCACTCCACCCTGAAGATTGGCCGCGCAGGACCGGAAATCCTCAGCAGAGCAGGATCCTGCCGTAATTTGCTTTATTACTTATCGCCAATTGTGGGCTGGATTTTCTGTGCGTGTTCCAGGTGCGAAACGAACGCTGGGCGTACCTTGACCAGTAAGGCTTTCAGCTCCTCGTTCTTGACATTAGGCACCAGCTTGTTGTCGGCCACATCGATTACCTTTTTATGAAGGGCTATTTCACCGTCGATATAGGCTTTGTCGAATTCCTTGCCGCTCAGGCCTTTCAATTTATCGAGATTCGCCTTGCCATCGTCCTTCAGGCTCTGGCTGATCTTGTTATCCTTGGGTGTCACATTGAGCTTCTTTACAAGATCCTTCGCTTGCTGGTTGACGTCGGTGTGATCGGCGACCATCCGATGAGCATATGCATGCACGTCTTCATGGGATGCTTTTTTCTTTGCAAGTTCACCGGCTTCAATATCAACGTTGTTGGCGGTAACCACAATGTGAGCAATTTCCGCGTCATTGAGATCACCTTTCTTATCCCCCGTTTGGGCGGTAGCGGTAAACGCAGGTAGCATCAGAGCAATTGTTAATATGAGTAAATTTTTCATTGATTCTTCTCCTTAATATGATGTGTTACAGAATGGTCAGCTCGTCAATAAAACGCTGACTCGGCAATAATGGGGGCGTGGAGCATGAAGCTTCTGTTCGCTACCAGACACAAAAGTAAATTTCAGGAAAAATCACGAACAAAATTACAAGGAGAAAGCATTGGGCAGGGCGGCTTGTCATTCAACTGAACTGGATAATCCCATATCGCGTCAAGTAATCGTGATCCTGTTTTCATTCCCTCTACTCTTCCGGAGGCAGCAATTGCGCCATAAGGTGTTGTGCGCTATCGCACTGAACGAGTAGCTCCGATTCAGGAAAATAAATTTGGTGTAGTCCGATACGCAATTTTTGCAGGAGTCATCCATGAACAATCCGCCGAAAACCAGCGATGAAGAATTGAAGGACAATAACATCCAGGATCAATCACCCGACGAATCGGACGAAAGCGTACTCGTGAGCGAGGAGACTCATGGGAATAGAGCGGAAGAGAAAATAGAAAATCGATCTAATAAAAAACAGGAAACGCATGAGGAGGCGAAATCGGTTACCGGAACCGAACCGCACCACGATACCAGAAACGAACATCCTGATTCAGGGCCGGCTCCGCTCGACCGATATTAAGAGCCTGGATGGCGCGTTGATAGGGAACCGGCCACGATGAGGAAAGCCTGGGTTGGGTCGGCCTTTCGTAGCAGGGGCCATTAGTCAGGCATTTTATTGAATGCCATTGTACAAGGTCTCTAATCGGGACTGCAAATAGTATTGACAATCATTCTCATTATGGTTAATGTTATCGAAAGGATTTGAGTTTTCACTTCAATATGACAAAGCCAGCATTGTTCCCATGGAAAATTCAGTGCAAAATTCAAGATCAAAATATGACAGACCTTCGGTCAGGCTATTACTAGCTGTTTTGTCGTGGCTTACTACCAGACGCCATCGACTTCCCGATCCGGCTACCCAAGCGGCGATTGCCTATCACTTCCACCTCCTTGTCCTGCACCCGTCTTCCGATAGTATTGACATCCAGGCGGGGATACATATGGCTGGCAGGGCAGGGATGGATGCGGCCGGCCTCCTCGCGCGTTATTCGGGCCCGGCAAGACTTCACTAAGGCCTTCACTGAGGTAGCCTGCGAGCAAACGAAACGCGTCCTGTTTGACACAAGTACCTCATGATGGGCCTGGTCCAACCTGCTGTTCGTGGGGACCCGGTTTCCCATCTTCGCGAACAGCTCTTAACCGCAGGGTTTCATTGTTCTTCTCTCACCGGGTTTTCGATCCGCCAGAGAGAAGCTCCCTTCTTATTCCACGCAGAAATTCTATTTCTTCCTCCTCGCGCTTCCATCTCGTAATCGACGGAACTCGTTCAAAAGCCGTTTAGGTGTACCTTAGTCCAATTGGCCTACGTCTTGAGATGCGTATGATGCATTCTTCGCTAGGCTGTTATTGATAAAGGGATCAACGCGGTAACAATAGAAGGTTTCCCTGAGCGTAAAAAACAGGAGCGAAAAGGAAAAAATGCTACACCTGGGTGCAAGACAAACCTGTTTTATATCCAGGCTGCATATTATTATTTTGAAGAGGGATATGATGAATTTAGTTTCAGCATTTAGAAAATTTTGCTCAGGGCTCGCGTCGGCCGCTATCCTGACAGGCGCTTATCCTGCATATGCAAGCCTGTATCTCGAAGTGGACGACGCGGGGACTACAGCCGAAACCGCTAACTATATTTCCTGGGATACGGCAACCATAATCGGTGCTATTCACGCGAACGATGGGGCCGATGTCTATGGCTTCGATTGGGCAGGCGGCTTCTTCCAGGCAGACACGATAGGTTCCGATTTCGACACCATGCTGTCGCTTTTTAATGAATCAGGCGGCTTACTTTTATTTAACGATGACTTTAACGATAACAGTGGCGTATGGTATAGCCATTCCCTGCTTTCGATGGAACTCGACCCTGGCAACTATTTTCTCGGCGTTACCTATTATTCCAATAATTATCTCGGGGAAATGAGGTATTACCTGGACGAAGGCATCGAAGGTTCCTATCAGGTTCAAAAAACCGTAGCAATGCCGCTACCCCCGCAACCGCAAATCATTGCCGAGGTTCCGGAACCGGCAACCATGGCGCTGCTTGTCATCGGCTTTGCCGGAATCATGCTCAATCGCCGTCGGAAAATGGGCTTATGATTTGGGCAGTTTCCTGCCCAACAGTATGCGCTCACACGGCATCCTGAAGTTTATGAGTGGATGGTGGGAGAAGTTCAAACGCTGCTCCTTTAATCATTGCCCTGTTATATCTTACAGATAGCGGCAGCGCTTTTTCACACTTAGATTCGTTCTCTTCGATATGCCTCGTTCGATTTATCCGAGAGGAAAAAATATACAGTGATCACTTTATTCGCGCGGAAATGGGGACGTTCTATTATTTCAAGCTCTATGCTATCCGCAAGACCCGAAGCAGCTCATTGCTTCAGCTTTCAAAATGACAGGGTGAGGGACAGGTTTGAACAGTTTGGTCCGTTTTCTGCAAATCCACAGTTATTTCTATGATGCGAGAGATGACGAAAAGAAAGAGACTGGCTTCTCTTCACATGAGGTTCGTCGTAACGTTATTTGCGGCCCCGGCTTTATTGCCGCCAGTTTACGCTCAGCAGGATCTCACCTGGGATGCGAATGAGGCCGGGACTGGCACTGGCGGCAGCGGAACCTGGGATACGAGTTCCTTGAACTGGTTTAATGGCACAAGCTTCCAGGCATGGAAAAATCCCACATTCGACAACGCAGTCTTTAAGGGAACGCCGGGCATCGTAACACTGAATGCGACCATTGCCGCGCACAATATTACCTTCAGTACGAGCGAATATACGATCAATGGCGGTACGCTGGCGCTTGGGGGCGCAATTCCTCCCACCATTATCGTTAATACACCGCTGGCAATAATTAACTCGACTCTTGCCGCCAGCAACGGGTTACTCAAAAATGGTCTGGGTATGCTGGTTCTGGGCGCGGATAATAACCTGAGCTTTAGCGGAGTAACGAGAGTTATCCTGGGCACGCTGCGCGTGGACAATGCCAATGCTCTTGGTACCTCGACGGCAGCTTCCGACCTGGTACTGAACAAAGGCTCAACCTTTTATTTCAATACGGACTTTACGCACGACTACACATTGGTAGGTGCCACGGTGAACGTGCAAGGCGGAGAGGGTACGACATGGTACGGCGCTCCGACGCTGAGTGCTCCGACCACTCTCAACTTGAATGGAATAAACGGCACGCTGGCGGGAGACCTGGCCGATACGGGCGCTAATGTGCTTTCCCTGACAAGAAACGGCATGGGCCGAATGATATTGTCGGGAAACAATACTTACACGGGTGCGACCACGGTAAGCCAGGGCATCCTGCAGCTGGGCAGTGCGGGAGCGCTCTCGTCCGGCAGCAACCTGGTGTTCAATGGCGCGGTTGGTACGGGCGGGTCAATTGAGCTGACGGCTGCTTCGGGCGACTTTACGCGAAACCTCGGCACAGGAGCCGGGCAAGTGCAATGGACCGGTGATGGTGGTTTCCAATCTTCGGATACCGATCGTATCGTCGATATCGGCGGTGCGGGTACTACCCTGACTTGGGCGAGCGGTGGTTTTGTGCCCGACGGCAATCGCCTTATCCTCGGCACATCCAACAATGCAATGCTCGATTTCCAGAATGGAATCGATCTTGGCGGCGGGCTCCGCACTATCCAGGTTGAGGGTGGCGCCAGCAGCGGTCATGCCCGGATCAATGGTGTTTTGTCGGGAGCGGGGGGACTCAATGTTGTCGGTACCAGTACAGCATTGCTGGAATTGACGGGCGCCAATACCTATACAGGTGGTACGGTCGTGACTGCCGGCACGCTATCGATAAGTTCCGACGCAAACCTTGGTGCTGCTTCAAGTCCCCTCATTTTGAATGGGGGCACGCTCGCGAACACGGCCGCGTTTTCGACTGGCCGCAGTGTTACGCTCAATACAGCCAGTGATACATTCCAGACTGATGCGGATCTGGTGGTTGGCGGCCCTATAAGCGGCAGCGGCAGCCTGAATAAGACCGGGTCAGGCGCACTTATTCTGACGGGCGTCAATTCGTATGCTGGAGGCACGACGATTGCCGCCGGCGTGCTACAGGTTGGGGATGGCGGCGTGCTTGGCAGTATACCGGGTAATGTAAGCAACAGCGGAACTCTGGTTTTTAATCGTTCTGACAGCATCAGCTATGGTGGTGTGATTTCCGGTACTGGCGTGTTGACTAAAACAGGTACAGGCATTCTCACATTAACGGGCGATTCAAGCAGCTTTGGCGGACATACATCTGTAGATGCCGGTACCCTCGCGCTACACGGGGAACTGGGTGGAACACTCGATGTGCTGGCAGGCGGCCGCTTGCAGGGTGGCGGTGATATTGGCGCAAATGACGGAGCGGGAGCGACAATTGTAGCCGGAACGATAGCGCCGGGAAATTCGATCGGAACGCTGATGGTCAACGGCAATTACGTTCAGCTTCCCGGTTCCACCTATGAAGTGGAAATTGCGCCGAACGGCGCCAGTGATCGGATTATCGCCACAGGCTCGGCAGATATTCAAGGAGGAACCGTTTCCGTTATCGCCGCGAGCGGTGCTTACATACCCGGCAGCCGTTACACCATCCTGACAGCCAATGGTGGCCTAACCGGCCAGTTTGACGCGCTCGCCCAAGGTTTGCCCCGCATTAATCTCGGGCTTGCCTACGATCCGAACCATGTTTATCTTGATGTACTGCGCTTTTGCGATATCGCCGGTACTCGTAACCAGTGCGCGGGCGGAAGCGGCGCGGAAAGCCTGGGTCCCGGCAATCCGATCTACAGCGCTATCGTGGACTTGCCCGACCAGGAGAGTGCGCGGCGCGCTTTCAGTAAGCTTTCCGGGGAAGGCCATGCAAGTGTGAAAGGGGTAATGATCGAGGACAGCCGCTTTGTCCGGGAGGCCGTCTCTGACAGGATGCGGCAAGCTTTCGGCTCGGCTGGCGCGCCGACATCGGATCTGCCAGGGCAGACGTTACAGCAGAGTTCCGCCACGGGACGCGCTTTCTGGAGCCGCGCTTTTGGCTCTTTCGGACACCGCGACGGTGACGGCAACGCGACCCGGATAGGCCGCAATATTGGCGGGGTCTTTCTCGGCGGGGACGTGCTGATTGCCGATAAGTTCCTCCTTGGTATCGCCACCGGCTACAGCCACAGCTTTTACAACGTTAACCAGCTTTCGACGAGTTCGAGCGATAATTACCATGTTTCGCTTTATGGAGCCACGCAGTGGGGTCCGCTCGGTCTGCGCCTTGGCTCAGCGTATGCGTGGCACGATCTCGATACCAACCGGGACATTACCTTTGCCGGTTTTTCGGACCATGCCAAAGCGAATTATACCGCCCATACCGCACAAGTATTCGGGGAGGTGGGTTACGGTCTTCCCTTTGATGCCATATCGCTCGAGCCGTTTGCACGGGTTGCTTATGTCAATCTTGACGCAAACAGCTACCAGGAACGCGGAGGACCTGCGGCCTTGCGCAGTCCAAAGGATAATCAGGGTACCGCTTATACGACAGTGGGCCTTAATGCGGCGAAAACATTCTCAAGCATCGGCAGGATGACCACAACATTGCGCGGTATGCTCGGCTGGCGCCATGCGTTCGGCGACAGGACTCCGCTCTCGACTTTCGCCTTCACCGGTGGCTCATCTTTCGCCACTGCTGGCGTGCCAATTGCTGGCGATGCGGTAGTGATGTCCGCGGGTCTCGATATGCATATCATCAAGACTGCCACGCTCGGCATTTATTACAATGGCCAGGTTCTGCACAACATTGTCGATAACGGTGTACGTGCAAATTTAAGCTGGAAGTTCTAAGTAATTAACGATATCAATTCAAGAGTGTTCTGGTTCCGCGAGCCGCTCTCCGCTCCCCACGCTACGCAAGACCCAGAATAGTTTCAGATCATGGATAATCGGCAACCAGTTATCAAGATAAAAAGCGGCACGTGCATCTCAGTATGTGGGGGAGCGAACAGACGAGAAAGAGCTGTTGAGCGAATATACGACTTCGAACCTTTAAAGGAGAAGTCATGAAAATTACCAAATTCGCAGCAGCTATTCTTGTGAGTGGCCTGTTGTTCGCGCCTGTCGCAAGCTATTCCGCAGACGAAGAACCCTTCAGCGTCGGAGAGTTTGTCAGCGATTCAATAATAACCACGAAAATAAAGGCAAAATTCGCTCAGGACAAGCGCGTCAGCGCAATGGACGTGAAGGTCGATACGGACAAGGATGGCGTGGTCGTCCTGAGCGGTACCGCCGACAACCGAGCCGAAGCGGAAAATGCCGTGTCCATTGCCAAAGCCGTCGAAGGTGTTACCAAGGTCCATAACCGCATCAAGATCAAAAAAGATGATTAAAACGGTTGTGGATGCGTAGTCCTCCATGCAACAGCCTGGAAATTGCCAAGCATTCGTTGATGCTGTTCCCAGTTGGTCTGACCTGCATCCGTTCTTCGCCTCGCCATGAACAAATCCTGGTGAGTACTGTTCGCGCTACGCCATAATTCTGCCTGCTGATGCTGGTCCTGCCAGCAGGCAGATGCTCTTCGGAGGTTCGACGCCACAGAAGAGGACATCTCATTACCCTTGTCATAATCGCCAGCTATCATCCATATGATCCGGCTTCGGTTCATAGGCCCGCGGTAATGGTGCGACGTCCTTCAGGCATTCACCGGGATGGCTGCGTAAATCCAATGGTATGACGGTCTGAGCAGCCTGCATGGCTGGACGCTTTGATGTCGATTTGTTGCTTTTTCAGTTGCGCCGCTATATAAAGTACAAAGCTCATCAAGAGTCTCGTGCGTAACGGCGCATGCTATTCAAGAGATGAGGCGTGCGAGCGCATGGCTCTGTTTTCAGTATGTATCTGTCCGGAGGAGCATTATGGAAGCAAAATCACGAGTTGCTGTATCGGGTTTCGCGCTTGCAATGATCCTTGCGGCCGAAATGGTGGCTGGCATTGCGTGGGCGGCGCCTGAGGACTCCCACGCCCGTGGGTTTGAATGGAAGGATGGCGCCGAGGTTTATGCCAAGGTTTGCGGCTACTGCCATGACACTCAGGTCGGGCCACCGATTCGTAACCGTCAGCTTCCTCCCGCTTATATCCGTGCTGTGGTGCGAAACGGAAACCGGGCAATGCCGGCGTTTCGCGCGTCGGAAATCGACGATGAGTCACTGGCAAAACTGGCTGAATATATCTCGAAGAACTGAATCAGCCGGTAGGGACCGGCAAGCGCGAGGGGAGGCTGATCAATGGACGTTAACCGACGTAATCTCATGAAAGGCGTACTGACGAGCGGCACGCTGCTGGCACTGGGCATCCCTCCGGGGGTATACGCGAACAACGCAACCGCCGGCGGAGCCGGGAGGTTGGGATTGCTGCTTGGGAACACGCGCGTGGATGCGGCGTTTGCCGCCGGTATTCGCACAGCCTATGCCGCCCATGTCAAACACGCGGTCAAGGAGGGTGGGGCAGCAGGGCATGGCGCCCCGGAGGTGGTAAAGCTGAAAGGCGGACTGCTCACTGATTATGAGGAAGTCGCACGATTGCTGGAGAAATCCCGCGACACACGGTGGATCGCCGTTATGGATGATGGCAGCGCTGCGGTTTTCACGGAATTGGCGCGCAATGCCGGTGCCAAGCTCCTCTTGCTGGGCTCGCATGTTTCTTCGGGTAGCGACCGGACGCAGGATATTTCTGGTGATATTCCCGAGCTTCGACACGTATGGGCAGCGGCGTCGCCGCTGCATAGCGCGGCGGGTATTCTTGCATTGCAACTCATCACCAATCAGAGCGATTTTTCCATCGTGGAAAATTTTTTTTCCGGAGAGCATGCCGCCGAGCAGGCACAGGCTGGCAGCACAACGGCAAGCAAGTTTCCGCCGGACTTCCTGACCTATCGGCTCGACGGATTGGATGCAATCCATCTCCACTGTTCCGGCCTTTCACCCTCGGACGGGTGTAAATCGCTTGGCTGGAACCCGGCAGGAGCATGGGTGCCTGTTTCACAGGAGATACCTGCGCGTAAAGCAACCGCATCCGCACGGAGGGGAGATGGGTCACCGCAATCCGCGGGCTGGGTGGAATCGGTAGGATACGCTGTCATGGCTGCGGCGCTTGGCGCGGGTGCGCTTGGGGAACCCTGCTCCGCCCGCGCTTTCGTGCATCGGCCGGCTATCGGAAGACGGAGGGAGCCGGTCGTCCCGGCGGAGCGGCTCACCTCATTCGTAATTGATTTAGCGTAGTGCCCAGGAGAACAAACGATGGCCAGTAAATATATTGCACTGCCCAAGGGCGTATCCGAACCAACTTTTGACGCCGCGATAAAAGCGTTTCGCGCTGCTCTCGGCGAGGCAGCCGTGCTAACGAGTGCGGAACAGCTTGCACCTTATATCAAGACAATGATGCCAGTGCCGGACTCTGACCATACTCCCTCTGCGGCACTGATGGCCACAACAGTGGAACAGATCCAGAAGATTGTGGGTATCTGCAACCAGTATAAAGTACCGATCTGGCCCATCTCAACGGGAAAAAACCTGGGCTACGGCTCCGCTGCACCGGCTGAGCGCGGCCAGATCGTGCTCGATCTAAAGCGCATGAATCGCATTCTGGAAGTTGATAAGGACCTCGCGTATGCGCTCGTCGAGCCAGGTGTTACTTACAAACAGCTCTACGACTACATCGCCGAACATAAGCTGGGCTTGTGGCTGTCGATGCCAGCCCCGTCAGCGATTGCCGGACCGGTCGGCAATACGCTGGATCGCGGGGTTGGCTATACACCTTATGGGGAGCATTTCCTGTTCGCCTGCGGCATGGAGGTCGTGCTCGCGAACGGCGAAGTGCTGCGTACCGCGATGGGCTCGATGCCGAATTCCAACACGTGGCAGGTTTTCAAATGGGGATACGGCCCCTATCTGGATGGAATTTTTACCCAATCCAATTATGGCATTGTTACTAAATTCGGTTTCTGGCTCATGCCCGCGCCGCCGGTGTTCAAGCCGTTTGTCATACAATACCAGGATGAGGGAGACATTGTGGAGATCGTGGAAACGATCCGGCCGTTGCGCATCAACGGTGTTATCCCCAACGCCGTCGTTATCGCTCATGCCTTGTACGAAGCGCCGACCAAGGCCCGGCGCAGCGACTATGTAACCGGGCCTGGCTCGATCCCCGATGCGGCCGTGCGTAAAATCACAAAAGATCATAACCTGGGAATCTGGAACGTATACGCGGCCCTCTACGGCACGCAGGAACAGGTCGATGTGAACTGGAACATCGTGACGCAGGCGTTTGGCAAGTCCGGCAAGGGGAAGATTCTGACCGAGAAGGAGTCAGCCGGCGATCCCGCTTTTGCCTATCGCGCCGCCCTCATGCGTGGAGATATGACGCTCAAGGAATTTTCCTTGTACAACTGGCGCGGTGGTGGCGGCTCGATGTGGTTTGCACCGGTCTCTCAGGCGCGCGGGAGCGAAACGCTCAAACAAATGGCCTTGACCAAGCAGATCCTGGGCAAGCATGGACTGGATTATTCTGGCGAATTTATTGTCGGTATGCGCGATATGCATCATGTCGTCGATGTGTTGTACGATAAGACAGACCCGGAGCAGATGAAGGCGGCATACAGGTGCTTCGATGAACTGGTAACCACATTTTCAGCTCAGGGATACGGAATCTATCGCGTGAACACCGCCTTTATGGACAAAGTGGCCGATACGTACGGCCCGGTGCAGCGCAAAGTCAACAAGACTCTCAAAGACGCCCTGGATCCCAATGGAATCCTTGCACCGGGAAAATCTGGCATCCGGTAACAGAAGGGCTTGAAGGAGGTCGACGGCGGGATTTGCGAATAAGGGCATCCGTCGTGCTTCAGTGATGCGGATATAGTACCTGGTTCCGCTATCGGCAGCGGATTGTCCGCTGAATGCTGCGCCGCGGCTCCTGATAACACCCAATACCTGCCACAACGAGCCCCATTCTCGACGAAGACCATTTTTCGATGAGTAGTCCAATAAATATTGGAACCTGATGATGAGAGAAATCAAAGCGGCGACAATTCGACAGAAGGGCGGCCCATTCCAGATTGAAATACTCAATCTGAATGAACCGCTTCCCGATGAGGTGCTGGTGCGGGTAGTTGCGACTGGCATGTGTCACACCGACATGGTCGCGCGCGACCAACTCTACGACGTGCCTTTGCCTGTTGTACTCGGGCATGAAGGTTCTGGCGTGGTGGAGCAAATTGGCGACAGCGTGAAGAAAGTGGCGGTAGGCGACCACGTCGTGCTGACCTATATGTGGTGCGGCCACTGCAAACCCTGCCTGCGCGGCGATCTGACCTATTGCGAAAATTTCTATCCGCTTAATTTTGGCGGCGCCCGTGAAGACGGCAGTACGGCCACCCGCGACACGAATGGACCAATTCACGACCATTTCTTCGGGCAATCCTCATTCGGCACCTATGCGCTTGCTCACGAGCGCAACGTGATCAAGGTGTCCAAGGATGTGCCGCTGGAACTGCTGGGCCCACTCGGCTGCGGCATTCAAACCGGCGCGGGAGCCGTGATGAATGCGCTGAAGGTCAGGCCCGGCAGCAGCTTTGCTGCATTTGGCGGAGGCGCGGTGGGACTGAGCGCCGTCATGGCGGCGCGCGTGGCGGGGGCCGCCATTATTATTGCCGCGGACGTGGTGCCGTCCCGGCTCGAGCTGGCTAAAGAACTTGGGGCGACCCATACTGTGAACAGCAAAGAGGCTAATCCTGTCGAAGCGGTCCGCCAGATTACCGGCGGCGGGGCCAATTTCACGCTTGAATCCAGCGGACGGCCAGCGGTGCTACGGCAGGCCATTGATGCGCTGGCAATCCGCGGAACCTGCGGCATTGTCGGCGCGCCCGCCCTCGGCACCGAGGCAAGTTTCGATGTGAATGGGGTGATGACGACGGGCAAGCGCATTATCGGGATTATCGAAGGCGACAGCATGCCGGATATCTTCATCCCTGCCCTCATCGAGCTTTATAGACAGGGGCGTTTTCCGTTCGACAAGCTGGTGAAATTCTACAGCCTGGAACAGATCAATCAGGCGGCTGAAGACAGTGAGAAGGGCCTCATCATTAAACCGATCATTCGGCTCGCATCCTGAGGTCTTTGCAGTTTTATTCGATTTGAATATAAATTTTTCCTCGGCGCCACCGTGTAAATTACAGGCCGGCATGAGTCGGAAATCGTCGGTGCGCTGTTGATATGAACTGGAATATTTCAAAGCAGAGTACTCAAATAAAGGAAAAATATGACTCTTAAACTTCATATTATCATCTGCAGTACGCGGCCGGGCCGCGTGGGGCCTCCTGTGGCCAAGTGGTTTCATGAGCTCGCAGTGCAGCATGAAAAGTTTGACGCGGTGCTGGTCGACCTCGCTGACTTCCATCTTCCGGTATACGATGAACCGGAGCATCCCATCCGGCAGAACTACCAGCACGCACATACGAAGAAGTGGGCCGCCAGCGTGAACGCGGCGGACGCCTACGTGTTCGTGACGCCTGAATACAATTTCGGGCCTCCGCCTTCCCTTTTGAATGCGCTCAATTATGTTTACAAGGAATGGAACTACAAGCCCGCAGGGATCGTGAGTTATGGCGGAGTCTCGGGCGGCATGCGTTCAGCCTTCGTACAAAAACTCACGTTGACCACGCTGAAAATGATGCCAATGATGGAAGCTGTCTCGGTGCAGAATGTTTCTGGCCTCTTCGATGATAGCCAAAACTTCATGCCGGACGATCATCACGAAAATTCAGGCATATCGTTGCTGAACGAGCTATACAAGTGGGCGGAGGCGTTGAAAACGATGAGGCAATGAGCAACCCCGGCCTGACACTCCGATGGTCAATTTTTATCATCACGAGGTGAAATGCCCCGAATAGGTGCGCTGCTCTCATTGTCGCGAGAACATCACACCTCGCTGGTAATGGCGCGGGATGCACGGCGCGCCACCAGTAGTAATGATGCAGCCGTCTTGTCAGCTGCGGTTGAGCAGATTGAGAGGCATTGGCATATGCTGTTGGCCGTGCACTTCGAACAGGAGGAACGGCTGATACAGGTCGCGAAGGACACTCTCGATCCGGTATCGGTGGAACGTATTCTCACCGAGCACGCCGAGTTGCGGATGCTGGGGGCAGGCCCCTGCCAGCTTGAACCAGCAGAGCGCCTGCGCAGATTCGCCGATCTTCTCCGCGCGCACGTACGGTACGAGGAACGCGCATTTTTTCCGCAGCTGCAGTCGCACCCCTGTGTTGCGAATACCGATACTCATACCCACACCGATGCCGCCGACGCCAATACGTGACGGCCGGTCCAGCTTGATCCAACTTTTAAAGGAGGTGCGTGTGAATTTTCCCGATTTTTATGAACAGGCTCCGGTGGTACGTACCCATGACCCGTTTGCGGCTATGCTAGGCGCAGCGCACGGAGGCATTTTAGAATACCACTACCTTGATGCGGTGCGGCTTGCGGGGCATTCCTGTCCCACTGTCGCAGGCGCCTTTCTGGTGGGACGTGCCGCGCTGGCAGCGCTTTATCCAGATGAACCCGCTGAGCGCGGCGCCGTCGCCGTGCATATGCCTGCGCCCGAAGATGACGGTACTACCGGAGTTATGGCCCAGGTGCTGACGCTGCTGACGGGCGCCGCCGCTGAAAACGGCTTTCATGGCATCCAGGGGCGTTTCCGGCGCAAGGGGTTGCTCAGCTTTGCGGAGCGCCGCGAAGGAGAAGCTATCACTTTCAAGCGCCTTGATAGCGGCGCGAGCGTGGCAGTGAAACTAGACGTTTCCTCCGTGCCGGGGGATCCTGCACAGGGACTACGTTTGATGGCTATCCTGCAGGATCGCGCGGACGATACGCAGCGCAGTGCGTTTGCCGATGCATGGCAGGATCGCGTGCGGCGGCTACTGCTGGAGTTTGCCGACGATCCGCGCGTGGTAAGTGTTGCGCATATCTAAAGTTGAAGCGACGCATAGGCCTTCAAAAATATTTCCTTTCGCATGATGCCTACATGGCAACCAAACCACTGCCGCGTGATTCGGTTGTCCAAAAAATGAAGGCACTTCCACAGAATCTCCGGCTACAGGTTGGGTCGGCTATAAAAGTCTGTTTACGTACCTTACCGCACGGTAGTTCAGGACTGGGCGAGTAATACTTTGGTTTTTGGGGTAGCGTCCCATTAGCCAGGAGCCGGTCATGAAAGAAAACGTCAGTGATTTTCTGGTCCGCCGTTTATCCGAATGGGGTATCAAGCGCATCTTCGGCCTTCCGGGTGACGGCATCAATGGCATTATGGGGGCGATAAATCGTGCTTCGGATAAGCTCGATTTCGTGCAGGTAAGGCACGAAGAGATGTCGGCATTCATGGCTTGCGCACATGCGAAATTCACCGGCGAAGTAGGCGTTTGTCTGGCGACTTCGGGGCCAGGTGCAATTCACCTGCTCAATGGCCTCTATGATGCGAAGCTTGACCACCAGCCCGTGGTTGCCATTGTCGGACAACAGAAACGTTCCGCACTGGGAGGGAGCTACCAGCAGGAAGTCGATCTCGTCTCACTATTCAAGGATGTGGCGCACGAATACGTGCATGTCGTGACTACGCCAGTGCAGGTTCGCCATGTTCTGGACCGCGCCATTCGAATCGCGCAGGTTGAGCGGAATGTCTGCTGCGTAATTGTACCCAACGACATTCAGGAAATGGATTTCGAAAAGCCGCCTCATGAGCACGGCACCGTACATTCGGGAGCCGGGTATACGGCGCCGCGGATCGTACCTCAAGCTGAGGATTTACAACGGGCAGCGGACGTGCTTAACGCCGGCTCGAAAGTTGCTATCCTGGCTGGTGCCGGGGCATTGGACGCCACCAACGAGGTCGTTCAGGTGGCCGATCTGCTGGGTGCCGGCGTCGCGAAGGCCCTGCTGGGCAAAGCCGTTGTCCCCGACGACCTGCCATATGTAACCGGCGCCATTGGAATGCTGGGTACCATGCCGAGCTACAAGATGATGACGTCATGCGATACGCTTTTGATGGTTGGATCCAGTTTCCCCTATTCGGAGTTTCTGCCGGAGGAAGGGAAGGCGCGCGGCGTGCAAATTGACATAGACGGCCGAATGATCAGCATCCGCTACCCCATGGAAGTGAATCTTATCGGGGACAGCGCGGAAACTTTGAAGCTCCTGATTCCGCTATTGAAAAAGAAGGAAGACCGTACCTGGCGCAACCGGATAGAAAGCAATGTTGCGGAATGGTGGAAAACCATTGAAGCGCGCGCCATGGAACCGGCCAACCCTGTCAATCCGCAGAGAGTATTCTGGGAACTGTCGCCGCGGCTTCCGGATAATTGCATCCTGACTGGCGATTCGGGTTCTTCGGCTTTCTGGTATGCGCGGGATCTGAAGATACGTCAGGGTATGATGGCGTCGCTTTCGGGCGGGCTGGCCAGTATGGGATCGGGAGTGCCCTATGCAATCGCAGCCAAATTTGCCTACCCGGACCGGGTGGTAATAGCCATGGTAGGGGATGGTGCGATGCAGATGAATGGCATGAATGAACTCATCACCATCGGAAAATATTGGCATGATTGGAGCGATCCGCGGCTTATCGTGATGGTTCTGAATAACCGCGATTTGAATATGGTGACGTGGGAACAGCGGGCAACAGAGGGAGACCCGAAATTCAACGAGGCACAAGACGTGCCCGACCTTCCTTACGCGGATTATGCAAAGCTGATCGGCTTGCACGGTATACGGGTCGACCGTCCCGAAGATCTTGGCAGCGCCTGGGATTTTGCATTGAGCGCGGACCGACCGGTGGTGCTCGAGGCCTGCACCGATCCGGATGTACCCCCACTGCCACCGCATGTCACCCTGGAACAGGCAAGGGCGTACGCATCGGCGGTCATGAAGGGCGATTCAGATTCAGCCGGTATCATAAGAGCCACGGTCAAGCAGATTTTTGCCTGAGGCGGGGCGTTGTCCCCGTGTCTCAGAGAACCGAATGCCACCCGTTACGCTCTTCTGCCGATGACGTCCAGTTCATATCTTGCAATGAACCTCGCATGGGCTCTACATCTCGCCCGAACGCTATGGTTCCTGTTATTCAGTTTGCCAACCCTACGCTCACGGTGAAGTCGTTGTTGAAGATCCGGCGTACTGCCGCGCTTTCCAGCAGCGTCTCGCGACTGGTGAGCCATTGATCCACGGCGGCATCGCCGTAGCGCTCTCGCACGCGTTCCGGCGTAAGGAAAGAGTTGTATTTACCCCAGTGCAGGGTAAATGGAATGCCGGCTGCATCGAGCGCTTCCCAGACCCTGTTGAAGAATGCGCGAGTTTCAGGGGTATTTACCGCATCCATCTCCATAACCGCCGTGGTATCGAAGCGGGTGAATCCGAGCAGCGCTTTTGTGCCCTTGACGAAACGGTGCGAAAGTATAAGCGGCAGAACGCTGTTTGACTCCTTATAAATCCCGAAGGCGATTTCCATTGCTTCTACTGCGCGGGAGACGGGCATGCCCACCCCGCAGGCCAGCGTCTTGCCCAGGGTCTTCTCGCCGCGGAAGAGGTCCCTGATGATCGCCGTCCTGAAATAGGGTGCGAACTCCTGATTCACCTGGCTGTTCAGCAATGGCACGGCCAGTTTATTTAGCGGGGTGGGTATCCTGCCCACCAGCGCCCCCATGATATCCAGCCCAGATGCGCCGAGGCCCGGCTCGCCGGCATTCCATTCCGGAGCGACATAAGTGTCGGGATCATAATGAGTCTCGTACATGAGAAGAACAATAGCTTCGGCAGGCGGCGTGCCTTCGTTGGGGTTGAAGAAAACTTCGAAGTGGTAGGGATTGTCGCGGGATATGCCGCTGGCCTCCGGCGGCAGAGGAATCAGCATGGGATCGCATGCAGTGATCGCCGCCTTGAGTGTGTCACCATAAGGGAATCTGAACCGGGCTGCGTTAAGGGCGAACAGGGCCCGCGTCTCGATCATGATGCCGTGTATGATCCCGAAGGAGCCGAAATTTACCAGTGCCGCGTTGAACAATGTGTCGTCCCGGATGAATTCGGTGTCTATGCTCTCTGCAAAGGCGGATTGCATGACAGGAGCGGACTTCCGTTCCAGGTAGACATGTTTGTCCGGTCCGGTGATGAGGTGCAATCCGACAACCATTTCCTGCATGGCGCCGAACAGGTAGGCGCCCCCATGGGTTCCGGTCGAAAGCGCACCGGCGATGGTCTGACCGTTGTTGGAACCGCAACCCTTGATCGACAGGCCGGCGGCAAAGAGATAGTCATTGAGCGCCGCAACCGAGTTGCCGCATTCGACGAAGCGCAGCTTTGCGGAATCGCCGGAATAAGCGGGGTCAGCCAGTGCCTGTGGCACTTCGAATGCCAGTCGCAGTGCTGTGTTGTCGATGAGACGGCCATCCGTGACAGCTACCGTACTCAATGACCACAAACTGCCGTGCGCCCTCAGCGACTTGTCATCGTCAAGGCAAGCCTGGATGATACCCTGCAATTCCCTGGTCGCTGCATTGTAGGTGTCCAAGGGTGGATTGGCGCCGCGGTCGATGCGAAAGGCGTATTCGCCCTCAAGGGTCTGCTTGAAAGACTCATGTCGTCCCGTTTCCACGGCTTGAAGCCTGAAGAAGCTTCGTCCGTTTGAGTTGCTTTCAGTCCCGTTTGGCATAATGGAGGCTCTCTTGATTTGTTTTGACTGACCTTGTTTCAAGACACGGCGCGCGACCGTTTACGCGGCACAGGAAGCACCCCCGGTCGTGTGGGAGGCGCCTTGCAGCGAAAACGTACCTCTGTCGGCATCCATAGACCCAGAGTGACGACGCCGGCAAGATCATGTGCAAGGGTACGATAGACAACGACGTCATTGATGCCCTGGCCGTGGCATTCAGCAGCAAAAACCTGGGGATCAAGCACCAGTCCCCAAAAGAATGCATGCATGGTCTTTTTCTGATATTCAGCAGCTTGTCCTTCGGGCTGGATAGGATCGGAATCCGGCACGGTGACCTGAAAACTGGCACAACCTGGCAGTACAAGAATGATGGTCATGCAAGCAGCAATACACCAGACACGAGCATTTTTCTTCACTACATCGGAAGCAGTCATACCTGCGGTTATCATTGCCGCCCTCTCCTCATCGTGTCATTTACGGTGCATTGCGCCTTGAAGGCTTCGTCGTGTAGCTTTTTTGTTTTGGAATCTCGCCATTTATGGTGTACACAGGGCATGGCTGTGAATGAGCCGGGGCCGCCAGGGATCGCGTTGACGTAATCTTGATCGAACGCCGCGCCACTGCGCCTGGTTCAGTTGTTGCTTCGGTGGGGAGTTCGGGCGGGTCACAAACCACATAACCATTGAATCTGTGGAGAGGTGTGTCTCGTGGCATGTAACTGCCGGGGTACTGGAACCCATACATGCTGTTGAATCCGGACATACCGTTACCCTGCAGCGGCACAGGCAGGACGATGAGCGGCCTGCCAGATGCACCCTTATTTTGATGCCCGTTATGCTGGTTATAGGCCGCTCCATGTCGCGCAAACTGATCATGCATTGCCGAGGGATAGACGAATGGACTGTCCTGAGCCATCCCGGCTGCGGCGCCGGACGGAATGTTCATATCTGGGGCGATCAACTCCTGCGCTGGCGCTTGGCTTGAATATGCCAAATTAAACGCGATGAGCAATGCGGAACTTTTGATCACGAAATGTTGCATATAAAGGATTTGGGAGATATTGAAGTCCACTGGGGTATGAGTTTATCTACGGCTATTCAGCAGCCTTATTTATAGCATCGTCAGGTAAAAAATCAATTTAAATGGGAATGATAATACCGGAGGTATCCTCATAAGACGTAACGCGCTTCGCTCATTGTCGCCACATTCACGTTGCATTTTCAATCGAGATTTAACGGAAAAATCCGGGACGCGATAAATTCGGACAGCTTTATTTGGTTGCTACATTATTAGCAAAGCAATATCGAAAGTGGATAGTAACAAATAGCTGTAGCGAGCTGCAGGAACAAATAGCTTGACAACAGCCGGTAACGCTGTATAATTCGCATCCATATTGTGGATTTTCGTGCACGGACACAAAAACTAAAACCCCGCTGTAGCGGGTTACATCCACCCGCCCCGCGCGGGTTTTTTCTTACCCGCTTCTGGCGGGTTTTTTATTGCCCGCTGTTTTTGCAGTTCTTTATCCAAACCCGCCTCGTGCGGGTTTTTTTGTGCCCACTCTCAGCGATTTTTACAGGTGAACCCGGATGTTCAGCAGTCCAGCGATTACAGCGGCAATAATTGCCATTTTTGCTGCTCTCGCCTTCAGTGGTGGCTTCGCGGTCAGTGACTGGCGCTCAGCAGCGAAGATTGAGCGATTGAAATCCAGTAATGCAGTGCTGTCGTCGGCAAACGACAAGTGCGCAGTGGATATTCAGTCCGTGCGCAAGGCAATGGACGCGCTGACAGCAGCCTCAGCCAGAAGAGAAAAAAACGCAGCAATGGCAATGCGGAGTGCAACGGCAGTTGCAGCAAAGCACACAAAGCGCGCAAAGAAAATGCGCGCTCTACCGTCAGTGGCGCCTGCGCATCAATGTGAGGCAGTAACTCGAGAACAGATCGAGTACGTAGAAGGCCGCTCTCAATATGACTAGATCGTCGACACGTTGTACTTGCGCCTGCTGTACAGGATAACGGTACGCCTCCCCACTTCTTGATTGACCAATTGAGCTATCTTTTAAACCACTTATTCATTCCAGCTTGTTATCCAATAAATCCATGATGCATTTTATTAACCCGGTTCTGGCTCTGGTGTTCGCAATTCTATTGACCGGTTGCGCTGGCAAACCGGTGATTCAGACGCAGGTAATCGAAAAAACAATTGCTGTCCCTTGCCTGGTGGAGACTCCACCCGAGTGCAAGTCCGCCTATGCGGTAGACCGCGTATCAGTAAAGGACGATACCTTGACCATCAACAGGGCGCTGCGCGCCGAGATAGAGGAACGATGGGCATGTGAGATCAAACTGCGTGCGGCATTAAAGGGATGCAACAAGGGGTTGCATAAAGGGAGCACGACAGATACTGAAAAAGCCGGATCATGAGTGAACTTGAACGTGAGATGCTCCCGAATAAAACGGAGAAGAATGAGGAAGGCGCAGCATCATCAGGCAGAAAAAGAGGGGCTCCGACGATTAAAACGCCAGAATTGCTGGACACGATCCTGGCCGGCATATCGCTCGGCAGATCGGCTCGGGCAATGTGCGTCGAGGTCGGCATCAGCCAAAGGATTTTATGGTACTGGTTGACGGGTGATGAGGATCTCATGCGGCAGTATCTGCGCGCCAAGGAGCTTTGCGTTGATGCTTATGCTGAAGAAATCATCGAAATTTCCGACGACGGATCAAAAGATACCTATATCGATGAGAAGGGGCGGCAGGTGGTCGATCGGGAGGTTATTGCGCGCGCGCAATTGCGGATCGATGCGCGTAAATGGTATGCGGCAAGGCTTGCTCCACGAAAGTACGGAGATAAATTGCCCGTCACGCATGAAGCGGTGGATACCAGGAAGCCGGTTGTCCACAGTGTCGAGGTGGCTTTTGTCTCTTCAGCCGATGCGGCTCATGCGGTCGATGCAGCTATTGCGGGGGAGGGGCCGTCATGATTCTCGTAAAATCTGTGGAGTGCCATGGCTGCGCATAGGGCGGAATTTCCCGCAAAACTCCGGTTCCTGTTCAAACCCGCACGATACAAGGTCTTGTACGGCGGGAGAGGGGGAGCAAAATCGTGGGGTGTGGCAAGGGCGTTATTGATCCAGGCGGCCGCAACGCCATTGCGCATCCTGTGCGCGAGAGAGTTTCAGAATTCTATCGTTGAATCCGTGCATCACCTGTTGCAGGCACAGATCGACGCGATCGGCCTGAGCTCTTTTTATGAAGTACAGAGCAGCATGATCCGCGGAGCCAATGGCTCCGAATTCATATTTGCCGGGCTGCGTAACAACGTTACGAAGATCAAGTCGTTTGAAGGCGTGGATCGGGTCTGGGTGGAAGAAGCCCAGACCGTGAGCAAATCCAGTTGGGATACGCTTATTCCGACTATCCGAAAAGAGGGATCGGAAATATGGGTTACCTACAACCCCGAGCTGGAAACCGACGAGACGCATCAGCGATTTGTTGTCAACCCTCCGGCCGGCGCCGTAGTGGTAAAGATCAACTGGAATGACAACCCGTGGTTTCCCTATACGTTGCAACGGGAAAAGGATGAACTGAAAATCCGTGATCCGGATGCATATCAGAACATCTGGGAAGGAAACTGCAGGGTAACGCTGGATGGAGCGGTCTATGCCAAAGAACTCAGGCTCGCCCAGGAAGAAGGGCGAATTGCAAGTGCGCCATATGATGCGACAAAGCAGGTGCATACCTTTTTTGATCTGGGTTGGGCTGATAACACCAGCATATGGTTTGCCCAAACGGTGGGAAACGAACTCAGATTGATCGATTATTACAGCAATAACCAGATGCCCATCCAACATTACATCACCGTGCTCCAAAACAAGGGATACATATATGGTACAGACTGGTTACCTCATGACGCAAAAGCGAAAACGCTGGCAACCGGCCGCAGTGTTGAAGAAATCATGCTCGCGGCCGGACGGAAGGTGAGGGTCGTGCCGAATCTTTCCATTGCTGACGGAATCAATGCCGCGCGAACGGTTTTCAATCGCTGTTATTTCGATAAACAGAAGTGTGCCGAGGGGCTGCAGAGCCTGAGGCATTACCGATTCGATGTTGACCCTGAATCCAGGCAATTCAGTGGCAGGCCATTGCACGACTACCATAGTCACGCCGCGGATGCCTTCAGGTATTTTGCCGTGTCTGTGGAGGATGACAAACCGGCCGCCAGCGTGCGCGGTATCAGTATAAAGGGTTGGCGGGCATGATCGGGGCCGCGATCACCGCGGATATATCGGTTGAAGCCTACGACAAGATCTGCCGCGATATACGCGATCAACCCAAGTGGCGTCTGGATTCGGATACCGATTGCGATTACTACGATGGCGCCCAGACGAGCACCGAAGTAATCCAGCGGCTGAAGAATGCGGGTATTCCCCCGCAGGAATCGAACCTGATCAAATCGACGATCAACGCTGTGCTGGGGCTGGAGGCGCGCACCCGAACAGATTATAAAATTACCTCGGACGACGAAAGCCAGACCGAGATAGCCGAAGGCCTGTCGGCACGCATTAAAGAGGCCGAGACCGAATCCAGGGCGGACCGGGCGATGTCGGATGCCTACTCCAGCATGATTCGCGCGGGCATTGGATGGGTTGAGGTCTCGCGCGAATTCGATACGCTGAAATATCCGTATCGCGTGCGACAGGTACACCGTAACGAGATTTTCTGGGACTGGACAGCAAGAGAGCCGGATTTGTCGGATGCGCGCTATCTGAGGCGCGATAAGTGGGTGGATCGCGTGCAGGCGTCGCTTATGTTGCCGGACAAGGCCGAGCTCATCCAGAACAGCTGGTCAGGCTGGAGCAATCTGGACGTATACGATGGAACCGACACCGGCATGGCCAGAGCCTACGAAATTGAGCAGGCGTGGGGCCGCAGCCACGAGGATTATTTGAACCGGAATTCAGGCATGGTCCGGCTTTCGGAATTATGGTACCGGCATCTCGAGGATGGGTATGTGCTGGAGCTGCCGAATGGCAAAGCGATCGAATACCGCGAGGACAATCCATACCATCAGGCGGCGGTAGCGCAAGGGCTCGTGCAGGTACAGAAATCGCTGCTCACGCGAATGCGCGTTTCAATCTGGCTGGGGCCGCATAAATTGATGGATGTGCCAAGTCCGCTGCCGCATACGGATTTTCCTTATGTTCCATTCTGGTGTTTTCGCAAGGACCGGAGTAGAGCGCCTTATGGATTGGTTCGCGACATGAGGGGACCCCAGGACCAGATTATCGACCTGGATATTCTGTTGTACGAAGTCCTGAACTCGGTAAAAGTCGAGGTGGATAATGATGCGCTCGATCTTAGCCAAAACTCGTATCAGGAGGTCGCGCAGAATATCAGCAGCCTTCGATCGATGACTGTCCTCAATGCCCAGCGCAGAAATGCCGGCGGATTCAAAGTGACGCGCGAGTATCAGCTCGCCGCGCAAGTGTTCCAGCTGGTGCAGGAGCGAAAGCGGAGAATCGAAGAAGTGGGCGGCATATACAGAGCCATGCTCGGGGCCGATACCACGGCAACCAGCGGCATAGCCATCAATAGCCTGGTAGAGCAGGGTTCTACCGTTCTGGCGGAGCCTAACGATAATTTCCGTTATGCGAGGCGAATGGTCGGGCAGCAGCTTCTGGCATTGATCAAGCAAGATATGCTGGGCGCGACGACAGCCGTGGCCGTCAAGCAAGGCGCCGGACAGAAGATCGTGTACTTCAACCGCTCCGTAATGACGGATGCCGGACCGGCGGTGGAGAACGACCTGGCAACCGCGCAGGTCAAGGTTGTACTGGAGGACATTCCTGCCACACCCAGCTTCCGGGCACAGCAGCTGCATGCGTTCACGCAGATCGTACAGGCGGCGCCACCGGCTTATCAGGCAGTTCTATATCCGGCCATGCTGGAATTATCCGACGTACCGAACCGGCATGAGCTGGCGGAGCAGTTGCGTAAGCTGGGCGGCGGAGGAGAGTCGGATTAGCAGGGTTCAGCAAATGCGGCAACAATTCCAGGGTGCGATATAGCCATGGGCTCAAGCAATAGTCGCGGTGAAATTAGAGCTGGCGAAAGCGCAACAGGGTTACCGGGAATGCAAGTAGGGGGTTCAAACCAGAATCCGGTCACTCTCACGCCGGGTGCAATAGGCTTTGCTTATTGAGCCCTTATATATAGTCAAAATGAGCCGCTCGCGAGCGGTTTTACATTTACTAAGGGGTATTAAAATGATTCGTCTTTTATATGATACCACTATTGGTGGTATCCGCCATGGCAAGGGCAGCGTCATAAATCTCGATCGGGCACTCGAGCTTGATTTGTTGGCAAAAGGCAACGCCGATCGGGGAACAGGAGTATTTTCAAGAGACTCAAAAGGCAATATCGTCGGGCTGGAAGCAGATGAAGGCACTATTCCGCTTGCGCTTTCGTACACATGGAATACTCGTCCGAATGCGTATACCACCGCTGCCGGGACAATAATTAATATACGGGACGTAGGTGGAGAAGCAGGATCGTTTTGGAAGGCGACTGCGGCGGGATGGGTACCGCTTAATGGCACAGTTAAACTTGCCTCCAAATGGGGTTCTGTCGCCTCTCCTGTTGCGAGCATTATGGGTTCAACGGGAGGGTTATTCGTAATAAACGGCGGTGCTGGATCGCTGGTTGTTCCGGCTACAATGCTGATACCCGGGCGTAGCATTCTGCGGGTAAGACCCCTGATTCACCGGCGAGGCGCTAACGCGACGGCTATCGTGAGAATCTATCTTGGCACGGCCGGGACATCATCCGATGGGATGATATTTTCTATGTCACTTGCTGCTACAGATACGCTGCAAACTCGGCCTGATATAGAGCTTGCCGCCATCACTTCCAGTTCAATGACCTCTACTGATTGGCTGACACCAGGCAACAACGGTTCCCCTGGCGTTATTCGGGCAGTATCCACAAATATCAACACCGAGGCGGCCATGACAATATCGTTCAGCATCATCTCGGCGAATACGTTGGACTCGTTTGATTTAATTGGTTATTCAGTCGTACTGGAATCGCTATGAGCTTTTTACTTGGCCTCAATCTTACTCCCATAGCACCGTTTTCCGCTACTCATGAAAACTGGATGATGCCGGATGGGCATGACGCACTTTTACACATACCATATTACGCTCGGTGTCTGGATGATACCGACGGGGTTTTGTATATGACGTTCTGGAAAACGCTCGAAACCGCACAGGGAGTTTATGACTTTAGCACGATCACGAATGCCCTGGATTATGTGGCAGGAAGAGGCAAAAAACTCATCGTTAGGACTTTCTATAAGAGCTTCTCGGCCGCGCACGCAAAGCCGCTGCCGAGTTACATCCTGGATGACCATGTGACGTATGGCGGCTCGGCGACCACCGGCGGGCTGTGGGTTAACTCGTTCGGGGGTTATTCACCTAGATTCAATAACCCTGCAGTAATGGCGCGTTTCAAGGCGCTAATCACAGCAATGGCCGATGAATTTGGTGACCATCCTGCATTGCAAGGAATTGCGCCGGATGAGTCCGCATGGGGTTTTGGTGCGCTGTGGGGAACACCGGCAACAGCAGGTTTGACAGCGGCGCAAGTTCGGAACGCGCACAGAGAAATATGCTTGCATATTCAGATCTGCTTTCCGGACAAGGAAATTTATCCCTTTTACAGTTATTGTGACGGAAGCCCAGACGCAGATGTAATAGCGGAATTGAAATGGTCAATATCTCAAGGCATGTGCGCCGGAATTACGGATACGCACCGACTCCCCGGTATGATCGGAGGTATTCAGCCGGTAGCTTCCGCCTTCCCTGTGCCCGCCAAAACCGTGATGTGTGTGGACTTCATGAGCACCGGCGCTGATGATTCAGGTTTGACGGAGCGGTATCTGGAGAATGCGCGTACGACCGCGCTGCGCGGCGCAGATATAACAGTATGGTATGCGCGGGGCGGAGCAACCAGCAGTTATTGGGCAGCAGCCAAAAATGCAATGGCTATTATCGGATAAGAGCATTTAAAGATAAACGCACTAAGCCGCCCCTGGAACATTGGCGGCTTTTTTAATGATCTCACGTAACACGCGCTAACGGCGATACCGCAGTTTTCATTAACCCGCGAAAGCGGCGCGCTCACTGCGTTAAGAAGTGGAGATGAAGTCAATGGAAGTAGATCAGCTTACGGATGAACAAATTGCAAATCTTACACCGGAACAAATCGAGATACTGGAAAGCGATCCGGGCAAGCTTGCTGAAATTCTAGGCCCACAGGAAGCACCGGAGCAAGGGGCTCATGAAAAACCCGTACAGGAAGTGGAAGACAGCGCGCTCGATAAAGCGAGTAGCGGGGCGGGAGAAGATGAGCCGGTCGTTCTGAACAAGAGCGGCAAGGGTACTATTCCTTACAAGAAACACAAGGAACTGCGGGTGGAGAACTCGGCACTGCGCGAGCAACTACAGTCCGCGCAAAGCAAACTCGAAGAACTTCTGAAACAGAAGGAGGATGCGAAGGGCGCGGATATTGCCGTGGCCGACGATGCTATCAAGGCGCACCTGGAGGTTCTGAAGGAAGATATGCCTGATCTTCATCAGGTAATCAGTGCCGTTCTTGAGGGAAGCCGGAAGCAGGGCGAGAAGCTGGAACAAACGCTGCAGGAACTGAAACGCGAAAAAGAGGAATCAGATCGCGCGAGTCAACTGAGCGTTGCCGAGCAAATCGCCGAGGCAAAAGACAATAACTCCGATCTGGTGCAGTGGGAAAGCAACGACCCGGAAGCCTGGGACGAAGCACTGAAGCAGGACGAGATTCTGAGAACCAGTACTAAATGGTCTGGAAAGCCTTATCCGGACAGGTTTGAAGAAGTTGTCCGTCGCGTCAGGGCGATTATGCCGGAAGCCTCTACTCCAAAAAAGACCGCCGATCCGGAAAAGATAAAAGCCGATGCGAAAGCTAAGCTCGACACTGCCCCGGTGAGGAAGCCCGTAACCCTATCGGATATTCAAGGTGGAGCAAACCCAGCCTCTGAACGTGAGCAACTTGAGAACTTGAGCCCCTTTGAACTGGCTCAGAAGTTGATGAAGATGCCCACGCACCAGGCGGCAGCCTTGAGAGCCGAACTTGATTAAGGATTTTTTAAATGGCTGAAACAAATGTAGCAACCGGCAGTTCACTGGCCGTCAAGCATTATAGCGCAGCGCTTTTTGCCAATACGCTCAAAGGATCAACTGCCATCGACAGTCTTGTCGGACCGGTTGAACCTTCCGCCGCGATGCAGAAAATGGCAGGGCAGACAAATCCCGGCATGCCGGTCGTGCGCATCGACAACCTGATGAAGAGCGCCGGTGATGTTGTGTCGCTCGACCTGGTCGATACTGTCGGCGGCGAACCGCTGATGGGTGACGTAAACCGTGAAGGCCGTGGCAGCGCTCTCTCGTTTTCTTCGATGGAAATCAAGATCGATCTGTCCAGCAAGGTCATTGACGCGGGCGGGAGCATGTCTCAGCAGCGCACCAAGCATCAATTGCGGGAAATCGCCCTGGCGCAATTGTCGGGCTATTTTCCTCGCCTGGATGCGCAGGAAACGCTGGTACACCTTGCCGGTGCGCGGGGCTCCCAGATGGGATCGGACTGGACGATACCAACGCAGGCTGCTTCCAGCTTCGCTTCGATCATGGTCAATCCGGTCAAGGCGCCGACCTATAACCGCCATTTTGTGGTGAATGGCGCAAGTCTTACGCCCGGAGGCCAGCAGTTGGGGTCCATTGTCTCCACAGACGCCCTGCGTCTGTCGCACCTGGATCTCCTGCGGAAAAGGCTGGACGATATGGATCAGCCCCTGCAATCCGTGAAGCTTGCGGGAGACAGGGCGGCGCAGACATCGAAGATGTGGGTGTTCCTCGCAACCCCCAATCAGTACTCGATACTGTTGACGGAGGGTTCGCTCCGCGCATTCCAGCAGAATGCCATCAATCGGGCAGCGTATTTCGATAGCCGTCACCCGCTGTTTGCCGGTGAAGTCGGAATGTGGAACGGCATTCTGGTGATCAAGAACGAGCGCGCCATTCGATTCACGCCCAGCGAAAGCACGAAGATTGTTACCGCAGCGAATGCCGCAACGGCTGCCGAGACAGATCAAGCCGTGAATTCGGCTTTGACCGCCGGTTATGCCGTCGAGCGCGGCCTGTTGCTTGGCGCGCAGGCTCTGGGCGTTGCCTACGGCAAAACCAATGTCAGCGGCATGCAGTTTGGCTGGAAGGAACATTGGTACAACTTCGAGAGCAACCTGGAAGTGATGGGTGAAAAGGTTTGCGGCAAGGCGAAAACCCGTTTCTCGATCGATGACGGAACCGGCTCCAAGGTGCCCACGGACTTTGGTGTTATCGCGGTGGATTCGGCCGTACCACTTTAATCCGCTTTAATCAATCCAGCAGAGCGGGACTTTCGAGTCCCGCTTCAGTCCGTTAATTTTTAGGGAGTTTATCAATGGCTACTTTTAACGCAGCAGATTTGAATAGCAAAGCCATGCCGATGGGTGGCTATGGCAATGCCGCCATGGTTTACGGAACGGTGACGCCGTCTTCCGGCGCCCTGGCAAGCGTTTATCGCCCTGTCAGAATACCAGCCGGTATGACTGTTACGGGTCTCCGGGTTCACAACGCAGACCTGGATACCGCTGGGACGTCCTTTGCCGTCAAGATCGGTTACACGCCAGTCAATCCGGAGGACGGTCCGGCGGATGACGATTATTTTTCGCCCCCTGTCACCCATCTATCCGTCGCCGGGCTCAACGATTATCGATTCGATCCCATCAAGTTCGAGAAAGATGTGTATGTGGATCTGACGGTAACCGTAGCGGCCACAGTATTTGCCGCTGGCAAGATCACCGCCATCGTTACCGGGGAAGCAACAGGCGTCAAATAAGGATTAAACAAGAGGTCACTGGGCGATTCTCCGGAGTCGCCCTTTTTTTTGGGATTTGATATGCCACAAGTTAAATACATTGCCGCCAGTATCAAGACTGACAGCATAAACGGGGTAGGACTTCGCTGGGAGCCCGGGCAGGTCCGAAACGTCAGTGCCGAAGTCGCTGAACGGCTGCTGGTCTATTCCGATACCTGGACAAACGGACAGGAGTGGCAGGAGGGGCAGGAGGGGCAGGGCAAGGAACCAGTTAATGCAGAACCCATTGGTCTGGCAGAAGCAGAAAAGCCGGTTGACGAACCCCTGCCGGTAATCGACTTCCATGCTATGGACAAAGATATGCTGGTCAAGTATGCCGAGCGCCACTATAACGAACGGCTGGACAAGCGCCAGAACGAAGAAACATTGCGGCACAAAGTGATCGACCTGTTTTCCAGACACGAGATGGCCGACTAATGCCTTTCACTTATCAGTCGATCATCGATCTGGCGCGCATCCCGCTCAACGATGAAGACAAGGCACGGTATTCCAACGAAATATTGCTGTCGTTTGCCAACCAAGGTGTATTGCGCCTTCTCGAGCATCGCCCTGATTTGTTTATCGGGCAGTTTGGCAATTTGCCGGACGGGGAAAAGTTACTCGCCGATACTTTCCCGTTACCCGCCTGTCATGTGCAGACCGTTGCGGATTACGTCACGGCCAGGGCCGAAATGACCGATGATGAACATGTCAATTCCGGACGCGCGGCGACATTCATACAGTTGTTCAGCTCGGAGGCGCAACCATGACGATCTGGAGCGATTTCTATGATTTGGTTATACCCGACTTGCCTGGTTGCACATTCAGCGCTGCCGATAGCGCGCTGCGCCAATCTGCAATCACATTTTGTGAACAGTCACTGGCGTGGCAGGTAGCGCACCCTGATGTTCCGGTTGTGGCTGGTATCGCCGGGTACGCCTTTGCGCCGCCAGAGGGCACGGTCGTGCATGCGGTCACTTTTGCGGCACTGGATGGCGAAGAAATAGCGCCATATCTGGGTGGGGCCGGCGTCTCCGCTCAAAACTGGCGTGGCTGGATCAGCGCCCCGCAATATATTGTCGATGACGCAGCTTCCATCACACTGGTACCGCGACCCGGCGCTGCTGCAATATTAATCATGACGGTGGCGCTCAAACCTTCGCCTGTCAGCACCGGCATAGATGATGCATTATTCAACGAATACCGCGAGGCGATTGTTCACGGCGCCCTGGCACGGCTGATGCTGTCACCCAAAAAGCCTTATACCAATGCGCAGCTTGCTGCCTATCACCAGCAGCAATTCTCGATCAAAACAGCGGCGGCTGGCTTGCGGGCAGCGAGAAGCCATACCAGAGCACCGTTAAGAACATCCATCATGAGCCGAAGGTAGACAAGAGGTAAAACATGGGACTCAAGTTCTCGAATTTCGGCAAAGCCATCGTCAGTTCCGCCCCAAGCGGGACAAGCGGATTGAGCTTCACGGTTGAGGCAGGGAAAGGGATTCTCTTCCCGGTGCTCGGCGCTGGCGATTATTTCTATGGAATCTTCAAGGACGCTTCGGGCAACCGTGAAATTGTAAAGGTCGAGGCGCGTAGCGCCGATAGTCTCGCCATTGCGGCAGGGGGACGCGGACTGGACGGGACAACACCGCGCACGTGGGCGGCTGGAGATCATTTCGTAGCTGGAGTGACCAACGTTGCCTTGCAGGAGTCGCTTTCGAATGCGAACCTCATAGCACTGGGCGGTCTCTCGGCATCTGCCGATAAGTTGCCGTACTTCACCGGCGCGGGCTCAGCGGCACTGCTGGACCTGAGTTCGTTTAGCCGAACATTGCTGGACGATGCGGATGCAGCGGCAGCTAGAGCAACGCTGGGTATTCCTGCTGCAATTGCAGCTCTCATTCCGCCGGGGACCGTCATGTCATTTTTCCAGGCTGCCGCGCCGGTTGGCTGGACCCAGGTAACCAACCATAACAACAAGGCGATTCGCGTTGTCGGGGGCGCGGGCGGAGGTTCCGGTGGCTCGGTTGCATTTACAACCGCGTTTGCATCGCAAGCTGTTACGGGATCGAATAGTGCGATCACTTTAACGTCTGCCCAAATACCGGCACATAGCCATAGCATCACTTATGGTTTTGCCGGACCTGACGCCGGACCTCTCGTATCTACCACTAATGTTTCGCAAGGCACCATTTCTACAAATAACAATATCGGTGGCGGCGGTTCGCATAACCACATATTCACTGGCACTGCTATTAACCTGGCCGTGCAGTACATAGACATGATCATAGCGAGCAAAGACTGATGAAAACACGCATAGCAGACTGTCCTCTTGGCGCAAAATGCGAAGAACTCAAGGTGGAGGAGGGGCAACCCACCCTTTACCGCTGCCCGTGGTACGTGCAGGTCCGTGGCGTTGATGCAAATACCGGGCAGGAAACCGGCACCTGGGGCTGCGCCATCGCCTGGATGCCAACCCTCGTGATCAATACCGCCAATGAGTCGCGGAAGGGCGCTGCAGCTACCGAGTCGTTCCGCAACGAGATGGTGAAGCAGGGAGCGCAGACGCAACAAGCGCTGATCGTCGCTGCACAACGGATGCTGTCGCAACAGGGGGATCGGGCATGCGGGTGACGATCATTAGAGACGATGGCGTCGTCGGCATTGATGGAATATTCAGGCCGGTTGACCTGTCGGCGCTGCCCCCAGGCATACGCGCCGTGCAATGGAATGGCGTCAGCGGGCATATCGAGCATGACGAAGTGGCGAACACGCGGTTGGATAGCATAGCGGACTTTCAGTCATTCATTCACCTCTGGACTGCCGCCGAGCCGCAGGCGATTGTCCCTATCCCAGTCGGCCAATCAGCAGCCGGGCAGATGAAAGCAGCCGCGATAGCGCGCATCAATGCTTCCTATCGGGCCGCGGTGAAGGCCATGACTTCAGGTTATCCCGAGGATGAAATCAACAGCTGGCCGAAACAGGAAACGGAAGCCCGTGCCTGGTTACAGGATTCGAATGCCCCTACCCCATGGATTGATGGTGCAGCCGCAGAACGCGGCATGATCAAGGCTGAGCTGGTTGACAGAATTATCGCCAATGCCGCCCTGTTTGCACCAATGCATGGGCAGCTCACGGGCAAGCGGCAGAAATTGTGCGATGAGATTGCCGCCCTCGGCAATACCCCAGCTCAGCAGCAGCTGGATGCGATTCAATGGTAAATCCCCGATAAATACTTTATGCAACTTATCAGGTATCCAAGCTAAGACGCGGTTTTGCCGCGTTTTTTATTATGTGCCCAACCGGATATCGACTAATTGCAGTTGGCGAGATATGGCGATAAGCAAGTGATGGGTTGGTTTAACTCCACCCATCCCTATTAAACACGTTATTTTTTCGGAGAATTAAGCATGACTATGTTCCAGCGCAAACGTATTAGGGCCTTGAAGGAAGATATGGAAAGACAACATGCAGTAGCCGACTCTGGCGCTGACAGATTGCTCGATAAACTGAAGGCGTCGAAATGGACGGCTACGATATTGCTAGGCGCTGTCGTGCTTGCGGTCGTATTTCTGTGGATTCTCGTGTGACCATGACGGACGATGATAGCGATCAAAAGAAAGACCGGCGGCGTGGACCATCCACCTACACATTATCCTTTAGCGGAATTATTGCCGTAGCCGGTCTTCTCGCATCCGGCGTAGCCACTTACAACGATGTGCAGAACGATATCGCCAGCCTTAAACGCGGCGAGCTGTACCAGGAAAGAACCAATGAGCGTCTGAGCGAAGAGCTTAAATCCGCAAGAGGCGAGCAGCGGGAAACAATGCGGGAATTCAATGAGAAACTCGACCGGATTATTGATCAGTGGGCACACGGGAGGAAGCGATGAGATACCTGGTGGGAGCGCTGTTTCTTGCGTCATGCACCATGCTTGTACCTTCGCCCACGGAGGATGGGCCAACCGATCAACCGGCTTCCGTAATGGATTCCGAGCCGCCCGAAAGCGGGGGGGAAACGCCCAAGCTGAAACCGAAGCCATTGCCCGCGCCAACAACCAGAATATCGTCCTGCGCAAATGTGGATGCGGGGAATTTGAAAGAGACAATAAAGGCGAAGCTTGATTGCATTGAGGAAAACGCCAAATGACATTGAGGGAAAATTCGCAGGAGTGCGATGAAAAATCTGAAGGAATCGAGAAATGATCAAATCATCCCCGACGCAAGTCCGTTCCGCAGTGGCTGTACTGGTACTGGCGGCTTCAACCCTTGTCGGGCTTGCCGTGCATGAAGGCTACAAGGATGAAGCCTATATCCCTGTCCCCGGCGACGTGCCGACTATCGGATTCGGCACGACAGGCGGGGTCAGGATGGGCGACAAGACCACCCCGGAACGCTCATTGGTGCGGCTGCTTGACGAGGTGGAGGGAATCTATGCGGCAGGGGTGAAACGCTGTGTCACCGTGCCATTGTATCAGCATGAATACGAGGCATTTGTGAGACTGGCTTATAACGTGGGTGTCCCGACATTTTGCCGGAAGGCCCAGCCGGGGAAACCGCCCAACCTGATCGATTTGATCAATTCCAAAAAATATGCTGAAGCGTGCGCTCGCATAGAAGCGTTCAAGTACGGTCCCGGCAGAAAAGTATTGCCAGGGCTGGTAAAGAGAAGGGCAGAGGAGCGCGCCATTTGCGAGGGGAAGAAGCTGGGCCTGTCACGTACCACACAATCCCAAGACTGAGGTTTTGCCAAAGTGAATGCTTTTAGAATTGCCGGGTTTTCCGGCCTTGTGCCAAGACTGGCAAAGCAGCTGCTAAGCTCCAATCAGGCTCAGGTTGCGACCAATTGCAATCTTACTTCCGGCGATTTACGCCCGAGAAACGGGCCGAGGGCGGTCTTCTCCCCGGTTATAGATAGAGACATCCGATCAATGTTTCGCCTGCCGAAGGACGGCAACGAAAAGTGGCTGGCATGGGACGTGGATGTGGATGTGGCACAATCCCCTGTCGCTGGCAATACATCGCGGCGCTTCTATTACACGGGCGATGGGGAGCCGCGTACATCGGATTTTGATCTCGCGACTGCGGGCGCCGGGCCCTATCCTTCGGGTTGTTATGTTCTGGGTGTTACTCCACCCGTTGCCCAGCCGGCAGTTGCATCGTCTGGCGGAACCGGATCATCCGCCACTCGCGCTTATGTTTATACCTTCGTCACGCAATGGGGGGAAGAGTCCAGGCCGTCTCCTGCCTCGAAGGTCACTACCGGAAAGATGGATGATACCTGGGCACTGTCAAATCTGGATTCCGCGCCGCCGAACTCGGGAACAGTATCAGGCGCGGTCAGGGAAACACCGACTTCAGGACAGGTGGAAGTCACGCTTGACACAGTTTTCGGTCTGCGAGTTTTGGAAAAGATCACGTTCGCCTCAATTACAGGCATGGATGATCTCAACGGCCAGTTCACCTTGGTGAACGTAGATTCAGCAACAAAAAAAGTCATTGTATCGCTCGCAACGACACAGATCTATGCCGGGGGCGGAACATGGAAGCGCGTGGCGCCCCATAACACGACTGGCATGACCAAGCGGATTTACCGCACGTTGACCACTCCATCCGGAACCGAGTACCGCTACGTGGTCACCATCCCGGCGGTGACCTCCAGCTATGACGATACCGCGACCGACTCTGCGGTTGCGCTTGGAGAAGTGCTGCCATCCGCCACCTGGGATATGCCGCCAGCGGACATGAAAGGCATCAAGATCCTGGCGAATGGAATTGGGGCTGGTTTCATTGGCAACGAAGTATTGTTCTCGGAACCGTTCAAGCCCTACGCCTGGCCAACTGCTTACCGGCAAACCTACGACCAGGAAATTGTAGCAATTGGCGTTAGCGGCACGACACTGGTCGGGATGACGAAAGGCAATCCTTTTACCATAACGGGCGTTGAGCCGGTAACCATGGGCGGGGGTATGGAGAAGCTGGGTGTGGCGTGGCCCTGCATGTCAAAGCGCGGCGTGGCGAGTTTTGCGTTCGGCGTCGGTTATCCCGCGCCACAGGGCATGGTAATCATTGGCGCTAACAGCGACATCGTAACGAAAGATCTGTTCACGCAAAAGGAATGGGCAGAGTTGAACCCTGCCACATTCATTGCGGCCTCTGCCGATAACCGCTATTACTGCGGCTATACCGTTGAGGGCAGTTCCCTGATGTTCGTCATCGACAAGGCCGAGAGCGCGTCCTTTATCAAGGTGAACCAGAACATTACCTGCACGTGGGCAGATCCGGCTACCGGCAAGCTCTACGTAGCGCTGGAAAAGAAGATATACGAGTGGGAAGGGAATGCGGGAACCAAGCTCACCTACGAATGGAAGAGCAAGAAGTTCGTGACTGGACCACCGGTCAATTATGGCGCGGCAAAGATCGATGCCGATTTCGATATGTCCGAAGCCGAGATGGCTTCGGCACAGGCTTCCCATACCGCAGCCCTCGCGGCCAATCAGGCGCTTGTCGATTCAGGTGCAATGAATGATGGACTGGCTGATCCAGCGCTGGGAGAGTATGAGATCGGCGGTGACGACATGCGAGCAATTCCGCCGCTCGCTATCGACTCGCTGCAATTTCAGCTATGGGCCGATGGCGTGCTGAAGTTTACCAAACAGGTTGAGAATAGCCGGGCTTTCCGGCTTCCAGGCGGTTACAAATCCGATAACGTGGAAGTTGTGCTGTCCGGCAATGTGAAAGTAACCGGGGTTGTACTGGCTAAAACAATGGACGGATTGAAGCAGGCATAACGAGCATTGATTTGCAAACAAGCCGCTGTTACGCGGCTTTTTTTACGACTATAGAAAAGGAGAGTTGAATTGGCGAAATATGCTCACGCGGATGTTCTGGATGGCGGCCTGAACGTGATCAGGAACAATGGAATCCGCATGTTGCTGCTCAAGGCTTATACAGCGGCGGACAGCTACACGACAGTCGTCAGCAATGCAATCTGTACCGTCGCCGTCGCCCCCGACGATTACACGCTATCCGGCGCGGATGGCGCTGCCCGGGTGTTGTCCGTTGCCGCCAAAAGCGGCACAGCTTCAGCAAACTCCGGCGTCACGCCAGATCTGCACATTGCCTTCACGGATAACATCTCCAAAGTTCTTCTGGTTACGGATGAGACCAGCGATCAGGTGGTGACAAGCGGCAACACGGTCAGCTTCCCGGCCCTGACTTACACGAGCTCGCAGCCAGCTTGAGCTGGGTTTTACTAACGAAACTCAGAGGAAAGAATCATGGCAACCTTTACACAAACGCAGAATGCGCGTAGCCAATCTGTACTCAATATGGGTACTCTGGCAAGCGCTGCCTACGCCGCCTCATCCGTAATTGACCTGGGCTCCGCTATCCCCCTGGACGTGACCATCGAAGTGGAATGCGATCCCAACGGCGCTCCCGTCGGCAACAAACAGGTTGTCCTCTTCGCAAAGCTGTCACTTGATAATGTCAATTTCAGCAGTGGCCCTGAAAGTGGCACAGATACCGTCAACGAGGCTGATCTACATTGGATCGGCACATTGCCGTGCAATGATACGAGCATTCACAGAAAATTCTTCAGTTTGCAAGGCTTGGCCGTAGCCCGTTATCTCAAGCTGGTTGTCAAGAATGACGCGGGTGTGCCGCTTGCCAGCGGAAACGTCTATATGGCAGGCATCAGCGGCCTTTCCGCGTAGCATCAAATGTCCCTAGTCATACGTCCAGGCCCGCCTGTAACGCAACCTCAACATGCGGTACAGATAGATTATGCCGGACTCGCCAAAAGTGTACGCGTACTGTTCAACCCTGGTGTTGGGCCCGTCGATCTGGTAACCGGCCGTAGTTGGGCGCCAGGTGGAAACGCTGCAATTGCAACGGGGCAGAATGGCAAGGTATTCTCATTCGATGGGGAAGACGACTTTTATGCCTGTAATGGCTACCCGGAGCTGACCAGTAATATCGGCACCTTCTTTGCGTGGTGTCCGACGGTAGGCGCTGCTGATATCAATGGCCATGTCCTCTTCGGCGCATCTTCTCCAAATGTTTCCGCATATGAGATTTATCCTGATCTAAGGGTTTCAATTGGTTCCAATAGCCCAAGTTCCGGCAGTCTTTCTTCGTGGTTCCACACTAAGAACCGCAGCATCGTTTTCGTATCCGGTGGTACTGCGCAGACTTGCAGGGTTTTTCTTGATGGAAAAGAGACTGGATTAACCTGGGCCACCGCGCCCGCGGCATGGGGACCGGGGAACAAGAATTTGAACCTCGGGCGGTATGTTGGCGGAGCGTTCCGTGATTTTAATGGGTCGATACTGGTAGCTGGATACACCGACGCCATCTGGGGCGAGGCTGAGGCAAGAGCATTCCGTGAAAATCCCTGGCAGTTGTTCAAAGCCCAGGCTAAAAAATGGTGGACCCGCATTGGGCCAAAGCATGATTTGACCAGTGCGGCTTCAACCCAGGCGAATAACGGCAGTGCGTCTGGAATCACTCAGGACCACGCTCTGGCGGGGTCGAACCTGGCCCAGGCTGGCACAGGCAGCGCCGGAAAGATAGCGCAGAAACAGCTTCTTGTGACCGCGTCCTGCGCTCAGGTCAACGCATCCAGTGCTGCAGCCATGGCGATTGGCCATTCTCTTGCCGGCACCCCTGGCAGACAAGCCAATACCTCCAGTGCCTCGGCAATAGCGCAAACTCATATACTGCTCGTTGCTGCCGCGGCTCAGGCGAACATGCCTTCGGCAGCAGGAATCGCGAAAACGCTCGTTTTGGTGGCAACGAGTGTTGCGCAGGACAATACGAGCGGCACTGGCGCAATATCCACTGGCAGCGACGGCCTGATGCCGCGATTGCAGACACAGGGGAATACCGCCGGCGCAGGCGCCATCAGACAGACGCAGATCCTTGTCGTTGCTTCCTCCAAACAATGGAATAGAGCCGGCACCGGCTCTATTAGCGACGGCATTGTGGTTGAGACCCTTCTAGTAACAGGCAGGGCGGCAGCACCCCGCATCAAGAAGCCGGGCATACCCGCCGGAACACCTGAATGGCTCAAAACGATGGTTGAGATACTGACTGGGCGACGCGGAAACAGAATAGCAGTACCCAGGTTCCAGACACTGACCTTCTCTCCCAATCCAACCAGAGTGGAGTGCGAAGCACTTTACGCATATACAAATGAAGTTCGCAGCGCGGTTGAAACCATCATTACGAGGCTGGATAGCTGATGAATATCGAGCTGATTACGTTACTCAAGAGACACATGGGCTTGCCCTTATCGCCCGAACTGGCGGCGGATGTGTGCATCGCGGCGGGTCGGATCGAGCCGCTGGTACAGACAAGCGCCATTGAGCAGATCAGGCCGGAACACTATGAAGACTTCATGTTTTCTCATGAACGTATCGAGGATATTGCCGACGAAATAAAACCGCTGCACCGGGCACATTGGGATGAGACTGAATCGCACCGGCATGAGCTGCCGTTCCACCCCGATTACGATACATTCATCCGCTATGAGCGGGCGGGCAGGTACGTTCTCCTGACCCTAAGGAGTGAAGGTAATTTATTAGGAAACTGCGCTATGTATCTGGATAAAAGTGCACATACGCAAACCATCATTGCCACAGAGGATACGCTTTATCTGTTGCCGCAAGCGCGGAAGGGAAGGGTGGCAGCCAGCTTTGTGGCCTATGTCGAATATGCCCTACGGCAGCTCGGGGCAAGGGAAATCAATATCACCGTGAAGACGGTCAACAAGGCCGGACGATTCTTCCGCATGCTTGGGTACCACCACGTTGAAAACGGCTTAACCAAAATATTGGAGATTGAAAATGTGTAGCTCGAAACCGCCCAGACCCGATCCGCTGATCGGTCAGGCAGCGAAGCAGCAAGCTGATATCGGGCAGCAGCAGCTTGATGTGGCAAAACAGCAGCTCGAATGGGAGAAGGATCGAGCCGGCGTACAGGACCCGCTGATTCAAAGAGTCGTCGATCAGCAGATCGCATCCGGCGACGCAAATGCCGCCAGGGCGGAATCGCAGTGGCAGGTTTACCGCAACCTGTTCGCGCCGATTGAAGAGCGCTTAGTAAAGGATGCAAACGACTTTGACTCGACGGAGCGCAAAGAAAGGATGGCGGCGGAAGCGGTAGGCGATGTTGCCCGCGGATATCAAGGCGCGTTGGCCTCGAACCAACGCGCGATGGCGCGCATGGGCGTCAACCCTAATTCGGGCAGATTTCAGGCATTGAACCATGAGATTAATCTGGGTCTTGCCAAAGATACAGCAGGGGCCATGAACAAGGCCCGGCGCGATACTGAGCTGCAGGGCATGGCGATGCGGCAAAGCGCCGCGCAATTTGGCCGCAACATGCCCTCCACGGGGATAGCGACAGATGCGGCGGCGCTAAGCGCGGGTAACGCAGCCACGGATAATCTCGCCACCAAAGCGGGATTGCACAATGCCGGGATGAATGCGGCGCAGAGCTGGTTTGATGGAGCAATCGGAGCAAATACCGCTGCGGGCAACATGATGCTGAATCAATACCAGGGCCAGCTTGGCGCCTGGCAGCAACAGCAGCAAAACAGGGCAGAAGCACTAAGCGGACTGGGAAGTCTCGTTGGAACACTGGGTGGGGCATATATGAAAGGGCCAGGACTCAGGAAAGGCGGGGTTATCAAAAACTACAGTGTTTATGGATTCAAATCCGGCGGCTATAACGGCGGCTTGTCTACCCTGAAGCGCAAGGGCTATACGGAAGGTGGCATGATAGAAGGTCCTGGCACCGGCACAAGCGACTCGATCTCCGCAACCATTGAAGGGGTCGAGCCAATCCGCTTATCCAATGGCGAAGCGGTGCTGAACCAGGAGGCTGTGGCGCTGGTGGGAGAAGACTTTATCCATCGAATCAACAGCGGCAGTCTGGCCATGTCGCAGTTCAAAGATACGGAAAACAAGGAGATTGAGCATGGCTAACGGACTTGTTGGACTTGGCGCATTTGCGGGAGGGCTCGCGCAAGGGCTGCGTGCGGGTCAGGAAATGAGTTTACGGCAGCAATATGTTGACCGGAAGGCAAAAGCCGACGAACGCGACGCGGAATCTCACCAGGCGAAAATGGAGGAGATTGATTTCAACAAGGAGAAGCGTGATCGATTACGGGCCGCCAATGATGAAATAGTTGCAAGTTGGGTTCATACCGGGCAGCGTGACCGGCAAGTACAGTCTGCTCAGCCGACGCCTGGGCTAAATGACATCTCCGTGCACGCCCCGGCAGTTGTGGACACAAGAGCTGCTGGTCTTTCCAGCCTGAACCAGCCGGTAGCGCACCCGGCCACATCATCCGATGAGATGATCGGCAAACGTATGTTAACTGGCAATCTCCTTGAAAAACCCGATGAGCTTACGCGTATGGCCAGTATCTACAAGAAATATGGCCTCCTTGAGGAGATGGCGCCATGGATGAACCAGGTCTACGCGGCAAGGAAAAAACGACTCCCTGATGCCCTGCATTTCCTGTTAACGGGGAATGCGAAAGGAGCGAGAGAAATTCTGAGGAAAGGAGGCATGAACCTGGTCGATGATCCGGTGCAAATGAAGCCTAATGATCAGCAGCAGAATATATGGAAATTTAGGTTTGAGGATGGAAGGGAAAAAGATATCGACCTCAAGGAATTCGGAGCTAGGTTTTTCCCAGAGAATTTTCTCAAATAAAGGTATGTAATTAAATTCTTCCAGATAAAGCACACAAAGGTCGTTCTGTAATGGTCAGCCCTGTAGGCGACAAGCGTAGATTGAATGTTTTAGATGAATATATTGCTCTTTGTCATCCATAATGGCTAGGACAGAATAGCAAAGAGCCAAATACAATCGCGGTGCTTGTGTATCTATATCCCGTATCTCACTCTCCGCCAGTCAGGAGCTTTATCGCATCTCTTGGAAGTGAAGTATCAGCGACTTTGGAACGGCATTGACTCAAGAGCCACCGGTTAAAAGCCGGTGGGTCAGCTTTGCGGACTAAGTCCGATAGTGTATTGCCTGAACACACATCTTAATCTGGTTCCATTTTGAAATATCGTTCTTTCTATTCGGCTCAAAACGGTGCTCTAAATACTTTTTGATCATCTCTCCCGCCAAGATGCTGACCGGCTCCACAAAATTGTAGCTAGCGACAATGTCAGTTTTTGGCAAAACTTACCTTTAGAGAAAGGAGTTTTGCATGAAGAAACAAGCAGTTTGCTGTGGAGTGCGGCAGGTACCATTACTACAATAATCAAGATGTATAACAAGCCTCAAGAAAATAAGCTACTGGCTTTTCAAATACTGGCTTTTGCCAGCTTTGTCGTATTCGCACTTTTTCTTTGGCAGGGGCATAAAGGGTTTTCGCTGTGGGATGAGGGTTTTCTTTGGTACGGTGCTCAACGTGTGATGCTGGGTGAGGTGCCCATCCGCGATTTCATGTCCTACGACCCCGGCCGGTACTACTGGTCTGCAGCTCTCATGAGCTTGTGGGGGGACAATGGCATCGTGGCCCTGAGGGGTGCTGTAGCGGTTTTTCAGGTGATGGGGTTATTCGTCGCTCTACTGTTAATCGCTCGAAGTGTAAGAACCGCAAATTTTCCTTATTTATTTCTTTCAGCCATCACATTGGTGGCGTGGATGTATCCGCGCCACAAACTGTTCGATATCTCCTTGTCTATTCTGCTGATCGGAGTATTGGCTTTCCTCGTGCAGCATCCCACAAGCAGGCGTTACTTTCTCACTGGTCTATGTGTAGGTCTGGTGGCCGTTTTTGGCCGTAACCATGGTGTGTACGGTGTTTTAGGCAGCCTCGGGGTTATGGTCTGGCTGACTATCAAACGAGTGGATGAGCCTGGATTTATCAAGGGAGTTACACTGTGGGCAATAGGCGTAACGGCTGGTTTTGCGCCCATGCTTCTTATGATTTTGCTGGTGCCGGATTTTGCCACCGCCTTCTGGAAAAGCCTGCTCTTTTTCCTTGAAATCAAGACAACTAATCTTACTCTGCCAGTTCCTTGGCCTTGGCGTGTGGCGTTCGACTCAGTATCCGTTGGCAAGGCGATTCGTGGAGTGCTGGTCGGCCTGTTTTTCATTGCTATGGTCGTTTTCGGCGTACTTGCTATCTCATGGGCTACCCGGCAGAAATTCCACAAGAGGGCCGTCCCACCTACGCTAGTTGCAGCTGCATTCCTGGCGCTGCCCTATGCGCACTATGCTTATTCCCGTGCCGATGTAAGTCACCTTGCTAAAAGTATTTTTCCGTTATTAGTTGGTTGCCTAGTGCTGCTGGCCACACAACCGGCGAGGATTAAGTGGCCCTTGGCGCTCATGCTATGTGGAGCCAGCTTGTGGGTGATGATGCATTTTCATCCCGGCTGGCAATGTCGTGCTAGCAAGCAATGCATGAATATCGAAATCTCCGGTAGCGAGCTGAGCATCGATGCTGGCACAGCGAGTGAGATCGCTCTACTGCGGAAGCTGGCTGCTCAATATGCGCCGAATGGCCAAAGTTTTATCGCCGCGCCTTTCTGGCCTGGTGCTTATCCGCTACTGGAGAGAAAGTCCCCTATGCGGGAAATATATGCCCTGTTCCCTCGAAGTGAAAGTTTTCAACAGCTGGAAATCGAACGCATAAAGGCCGCTAACCCCGGTTTTATCCTGATATTCGATTTTCCCCTTGATGGGCGGGAGGAACTGCGTTTCCGCAATACACGCGCTCTAATCCATCAGTACATTTCGGATAACTTCGAGTTGTTGCCGGATTCGCCCGACCCAGCCTATCAAATATACACGATCAAGAGGACCGTCCAATGAGGAAAGTTGCCGCTTGCGACGCGACACTACGCATTTACGCGTGATCAGCGAAGGTCAGAAACTGGCACAAAGATACCTGTCCGAGATACGATCATCCACCTAGCGGGATTTATGATTGCCATATCTGTGATCCATGTCGCACCTCCACCCCGTGCAGCATATCGTTGCAGCTAAAGCTGACTGGCTAAAGCACCGGTGGGGGAAAATTAAAAAGGATTACTGCTAATAAAAGGCGGCGGCTCTAATATGAACTTTGCAACCTCGCCGAGGCTGGTATCCCAGTCGCCTGCGTCAGCTAAAATTTGATTAGCTGCACGCTGACGAAGGGAGGCCAATTCGTCGTAGTGGTCAAGTCCATAAGACAGCCTCACTGCTAGACAGGAAGCACTCGGGGCTGAGATCAGGCAATTTTCGCCATCCTTCAGCAACCAGGTATTTGCCTGATTGAAATTGGTCACCACGATCGCACCGCTGGCCATCAATTCAAACGGCAGATAAGAAGGGTGTTTGGTCATCATCATGACAAGCCCCAAATGACAACTTCGATAAAGATCACCAGTTGCAGGGTAGGGCAGCATCCCTAAGCTTCTGACAACACCGTTCAGATTATAGTCTGCGGGATTCCAGCGAGCTCCAGCGCATATGATGTCAATCGAATTACCGTATTGTTGCTTGAGCCGCCGTAAGGCTACAGCCGCTAATTCGAAGCCATTTCGAGGAGTTCCGGGTCGCCCGTAATAGAACAGCCTCTTGGGTACCGCCGCTTTTTCCTCACTACTTGGATAAAACACCGTCTTGTCGATACTCGGCCGAAGCAAGACGGCGCAACCCCCGTAGTCTCGCTCGTAAATTTCTTTAAGAGATTGGGTATTGGCTATACCGTAAAAACCAAAATAGTAGCTGAGTTCCGCTTGTGCATAGGTGCTACCTGCTGGATAGAATGCGGGTTCAAAATCTTGGATCATATAAAACTTGTACCCAGTGTTTTCCACACCTAGGAGCACGTACGCAGTGGACCAGAGCGTTGCAACGGAGTAATCAGCAGGTGGTATCTCAATAAGTGATTTGCCGGTATTGAGAATTATTACCTCTGCTTTTGACAATGCTGGAAAAGCGCGGATGATGTTTGCACTGACCTCATCAGATTCTGAGTTTCCACAAATCAGGATGCGCTGTTTGATCCCGTGACAACGTTGCAAGTAATCTGCTAGGCGAAGTATCGTCATTATTCCGCCATAGAACGGATTAGCAAACCGCGGAAGATACCAATTACAGATACGATCTTTAACGTGGACTGCAACACGCTCGGGATGTTGCTGTGGCTTTAGCAATTGTTCAGGTAAACAGTCAATCTTGTTTGCTAACCGCAAGGCATCACGTGTGTAACCTCCCCAAGTGGTTTGTTGGAGGGCACAACCGTTACCTGCATATTTTGCAGCTCTGCGGACAATGGATTTGATATATCTTTTCACGAATGAATTATTAACCTTTGATTCCCCCTTTGGAGAGGCTGGATTGTAGGCTACTACCGGATCGACACGAAAGGAAGGAGAGCTACTTTGCACCTACTTTTTGAATATCAGCGCCGAGCGGGCAACGCTTATCCAGGATGCTTTATGCTACAGTTTAACTCTGGAATTAGTTGCCAACACTCGCTAGAAGCGGAGATTACCATCATTACCATCTTTGGCAATCGGAAACAGTCAATCCAGCTAAGACGTGAGATTGTAAGTAGAGTTATTTTCTGTAAGCACCTTTGAAACTTCCTCGGTGCTCACACCCCTCCGTGTTAGGAGGCTTTTTTTAAGGAACGGGAATTTAAATTCAGTAACAAGGGGTTTCCATAAGTGGAATGTTGGCTCAATCCACTTCATGGGCTTTTCACGATAGCTGATTTGAGTTAGGACACGTTCTAAATCATAAAGGGCTGCGATGCGAAACCGATGACTAAGAATCCGAGAAAAACCAACTTCATATTTTCGAATAACAGCAACTTTAAGCTCGAGAACCTTAACTTCTTGGAAAAAACGGAGAAATTCTTCAGATAAAACCACAGTTTTTTTGCAATAAAGAAAATAGGATTGCAGATGCGGATAAAAGTGAAAACAATTTGTCATTCCAATAATATCTGCCTCGCAATTTTCGAGCCTTGCGATTATATCTGTTATATTAAAAAGCGGCCCGAGAACACTGTCGTTTGCTAACAAAAGGCCGACGTGAAATTTATATTGAGGATATTTTTCCAGTCCTGTTTTCCATCCATAAAAATCGTATCCTCTGTTCTCTCGATTTATTATTTTTATACAGCATTTGGATAGCTTCTTCAGGTCTGCATCTACAATGGTATCGCTCGAGCTGATGAATACGATATCAAACCCGGCCAGCATGAGCTCATTAAGATAATAATACACATTCTCTTTAACAATATTTTCTTTGTCGTAACTACAAAAGAGACATATGGGCCTATCGTAATTAGACGATACCCCTTCTTTATGCAACCTAACCAAAGGTTTTTCGGTTATGTTCTCCCTCGTGAGCAAATAGAATGACAAATCGCGAAAATATCTTAAATCCTTAGCTATCGCCTTAAGGGGCCATTTAATAAAATTTTTCATGTACTGGTATTCTGGGGCATATAAATCCGAGCTACCGGAATGAAATCAATAGAATAGGTTTCTTTCTTCGTACATACTTCGCTCGACAGATTACGCACTTCCTTAGCATATCGCTCCTGGTTAATCGCTGTCCTACTATCTCTAACCCAAAGTTTGATTAACCAGAGATGAAAATTTCAATAAGTGAAACAACTCATTTTCGGCAGAATAAGTCCGCTTGACATCCTCTAATTGTTTTTTAAATTCAATGGTTTGTGGTATTCCAGCCTCCACATCCCGAATCGCTGTGCGAACACTTTCAACAAACCCCTTCAAATCACCATTCGGAATATCTCGAAAAACTGGTTTATAAAAATATTCTTTTGCACCCTGCCCTGTATACCCAACAACGATATTTCCGGAAATTGCCGCCTCAAGAGGCGGCAGTGAAAATCCTTCTAAATCAGAAAATGACATAAATATGGAACTCTTTGCCAGAATCGAGCCTACGTCTTTTTCAGTGCGATTTATGATTGGCACCAATTCCCAACCTTCAGGTAAGTATTGCTTCAGATAAAAACATACCTGCTCAGCATGTTTAGGCAACTTTCTCGGTATAAAGCTAATGATTTTTTGCTTTACCCCCGCACCAAAAGTTTCCCCAACATTTGGAAAAAGTCTAATAATTTTTTGATGTGATATGGATGGAAAAGCCAGAGAGATCATGGTGGAGGTATCTTCTGATATCGACATTAAAATATCAGCATGATCATAAGCACGTCTCAGATCTCTCTCCGATAAAGACCCTATACCAGTGTGAATTAAATATCCACCTTGCACATAAATAGCATATCTCAAACCAGCATCAATGCATTGATTTCCATATCGGGCCGCCCAAATTTCAGGTATCACAAGGAAATCATTCTTTGCATCAAAAATCCCTGGCTCGAGAAATTTGCTGACACGAGAAAACCATGTAGAAGAGAAGCGGGATTTTCTGGGGATAAAAGGTTTGGCGTTGTGAGAAAACCATGTGCAAGAAAAATTGGGTTTCCGGGGGTGAAAAATATAGCTTTCAACGTTATTAGCATATAGCATCTCGGATTGCCTATACATAACCTTAATCCCCCCATGGGGGGTGTCATGATGAGGTGACAAGAATATTATTGACATAATTTTCGTTGATTATTATTTGCGTTCTTTCAAAAGTAGCGCCTGTTTAACGAATTTAAGTCCTTCGACTGCCAGCATGAAGTGGATGCAGATAGTGGAGCACCCTTTTCGCGATGCGCAAGCGCTTGCAAGCATCCAATCACATTACACAGGGTAGTTTTCTGTCTGGACAGAAGTGAGCCCATAAGCTTTCTGCCAAGTGACACCAATGGCGGTAATGATAAGGATCAGATAAAGATTTTGTCTGAATATTACAAAAACATCCGTTAGGCCGAGCAGAACGATAAAGCACATAAAAGCTGCACCTAAGGGTGTAAGTCGATGTATTCTTAGGGTCCGAAACCAGCTTTGCAAAAAAAAAGCATAAGCTGCGAGGCCAAGCGCTCCCAAATGCATTCCTACCTCGATCCAGTCGTTGTGGTAATGGTAAATTGGCGAAAATTTCAGCAGTTCCTTGTAGAGGCCACTCTTGTAGGTCTCAATAGTTTTATCGAAGTAGCTACCCGCCATACCCGTACCACGACCTAAAAGCGGGCGCTCCGCAATACCGTGCAACCCCACGTCCCATAGAGCCAAACGATATCCCAGACTGGTATCGTACTGTCCTAGTTTGGACAATTCTATGTCATGCTCGGCTTGCGCCATCCGTTCGTGGAAGCTGGTGCTGGTGTATGCAAACACGGCGATCACGATAATTAGCGATGCCATGACCGTAAGAAGGGTTCTGATTTCTTTTTTGTGCAGCAGTAAAAGTAATAGCCCGGATGAAATGAGCGTGGCTATAAGAATTCCGCGTGCATTCTGATTAAATTGAATGAATAGTAAAAGGATAGCCAGAAACCACAAGAGTGATTTGGTCTTTTTGTTTTTACTTATATCAGCAAGATAAAGAGTCAGTATGATCCCGATCCCGAGCATTGCAGAAAAGTCTAGGTAAGTTAGCCTAAGGGTCGGAATACCTTGCGTGTTCATGATTATCCACTGATGTATGCCGGTAAGCAGAACACCGAGATAACCTGCGAGCAGGCCACCGATCGCCCACGGCAACCGCTCTTTATTCAACAGGGATAAATAGGGGATAAAAACCAGGAATGCGAAGTACCTTCGCCAAACCTTGAAGCCAAGTTTAGGATCATCACTCCAGAGGATTCCCAGAGCGAGGACAAAACACAGAACAAGCATACCTATAACAAATGGCTCGTTAAGCGTCTGCCTGAATCGGCGCAAACCTCCATCCAGGACCCAGGCTACGGGGAGGAGATAGTAGCCATAAAAACTCAGTCCTTTGTGCCACAAGGCGATACCGAAAAAGAGTAGCGCAATCTTTGCCAGCATATCGCGCCATGTAGAAGCGCTTTGCAAGAGGTTGGGCGAGGTAACGGATGTTGACACGGTTTTACGAAATGAAGTTGTTATGGGTCGGCTATATTAGCGTATCTGTCGCTACTCTCGTATATTTCCGTGAAGCGGTGCGAGTTTATCTTGCTGCGAAATTACGTGAACCGCTTATATCGTCAGGGAAAGAAGGACCTACGAACAATCGTTTTACACGCTTGTAGAATAGAGTTCTGAAGCGGACAGGACATTGTGCTAGTACCATTTCCCTATACAGAAAGCGATTTACCAAGATGCATCCCGCCCTGGTCGTGTGGACCGAGGCATTAAGTGCAAAGGCGGGAAATATTTTCTTGCGATGAGTACAAGTTCAGAGCATGCTTTATTCCAGGGTATTTGGAGTGGCGACCCAAACCGCTGGATTGCCAAATAATCTATTGTACGTCCGAGCACGATTGCGACATCCAAGCCGATATCGATTGTCCGGTGCAGTGTTATATTATTGCTTAAGGATCAGAAGAATGTATCCAGTTTTGAGCAAACTCATTTTGTGTCGCTGCCAAAGCTAAGAATATTCGGATCGGATCAGTAGATTAAGCCATCAAGCGATATTCCCATAAACTATACGGAGGCAATAGCTTATGAAACCATTCATTCTTCTTGTCGCTTCTACCGCGCTCATTACCACATTTGCGGTAAATGCTGGTGTTCTGGAAGGCGGCAAATGGTCGCCAAGCGGCTGCGGCGCCATGCCTGAAGCGCCTGTTATCGACTCAAGCAGCGCCGATGCTTTCAATCGGAGCATTGGTACGCTAAATGCCTGGCAGGAAAAAATACAGGCTTACCACGACTGTATGGTCAAAGAAGCGAATGCCGACAGCTCAGCTATTAATCAGGCGGCAACCGCGGAGCAGGCGAGAATAAATAATGCGGTGGAGAAGATGAATAAAGAAGCCGCTGCTGGAAAGCAGAGGGCAGAGCAAAGTTCTTCGTCCTCTTCCTCTTCCTCTACTCCTATCGCGCCGCCACTCACACCAGCCCCTGGTCAGATGTATTAACGATTCGTCGGATCATTAGCATGGCGTAACCCGGCAATTCAATCCCGTTGGGTTATTCGTGCTTCACGTGTTCTAAATACACCATCTCCGTTTCACGGATGCGAATAACAGTTGGCGTCTGCTGCGATGATGAAAAGGAATCAATGCTCGCAATTCTGTTCGGCTTTGGCTGGCCCCTCGCCGGCTAGGTTGCGCTACTCTGGCTACTCTCCAGCCAGTCAGGACGGTCAACGAAAAGGAATCGCCGTGCGCTCAATGCTTGCCTTCGTGGTGAGGAGCCTGGCCTCGACGGTATGTGCGAGCTCATCTATAAGCCCTGCCGATGCCCCGTGGCCGCCTCTTCTTGTAACGTTTGCGATTGCCTGAAGATCCGCATGGAGACGTACAGGGTCGATTTGCCAGCCCAGCGCGGTGACAATCGCTTTCAATGCGTCTGTATAGGCGTCAGGAATTTGAGTATCAGTGAATGCCGGAATTGTCATGGTTTGTCTCCATATGCGAATGAGACTTAATCCTATATTAACTGCGATTGGCTGTAAAGCGTCCGCGTTTTCCGGGCCTTTCCATTGACCCACGTTACCAGATAATAGCCATTAGCTGCGATAGTGGCGGTAGTTCATAAGCCTGAGCAAACTGCCTCCATAGCGAATGTTGATGGATGTATAAAAGTACAGCTATCATGTTGTGATATATCGGCGTAAAAAGCGAAAGTCATTGAAAACGCCGTGCCTAATTCCGGTAGTCGTTGTCGTTCTCCTGCCTATTCTGGTATCGGTGTCAGGCCCCTCCATAGCGCAGACAGGCGTCCAGTCGGTCACTCCACCAGTCGTCCAGCAAGACGCAGCACCGGCTGGCACCCTGCCGATCCTCAATCCTGTCGTCATTAGCGGCACCCGCATGGAACAGTCGAGTTTCTTGCTGCCCATGTCCATCGACGTGGTTGAAGCGCCGGTTATCCAGGAAGCGCAACCGCGGATCAATCTTTCTGAAGCACTATCTCGCGTTCCCGGCCTGGTTATTCAAAACCGGCAAAATTACGCGCAGGATCTGCAGGTATCAATCCGCGGCTTTGGGGCGCGTTCCACTTTCGGCATTCGCGGCATACGGATGGTCGTCGATGACATTCCCGCAAGCATGCCCGACGGTCAGGGTCAGGCGGCCAATATCAATCTCGGTTCGACCAAACGAATCGAAGTATTGCGCGGCCCGTTCTCGGCTATCTATGGCAATGCCTCAGGCGGGGTGATACAGGCATTCACGGAGGATGGCCCGGCGGCAACCACGCTATCCGGCACGGTGCTTGGCGGCAGCTATGGCACGATTCGCGGGGAGGTCAAGCTGGGCGGCACGCTCGGCGGAACGGATGGAACAGGCGGCGTAAATGGAACAGGCGGAACTGCGGGGCCGTTCAATTACGTGGTCGATGTTTCGCGTTTTCAGACGGATGGCTACCGCGAACATAGCGCTGCCACCCGCTACCAGGCGAACGCCAAGCTGACTTACCGGTTCAATCACGATGCCAAGCTTACGTTGATGGTTAACGAACTGCACCAGGACAATACCCAGGACCCTCTCGGACTGACGCGTGCTCAGGTGCTGGCGAATCCACGCCAGGCTGATGCAAGCGTCATCAACTTCAACACTCGCAAGAGTATCGGCAATACGCAGGGCGGATTGGTATATGAACATAGATTTTCCGCCGCGAACACTGTCAAGCTGATCGGGTATGCAGGAACCCGACAGATCGAGCAGTTTCTTGCCGTGCCGCTCGGCGCGCAGATTCCGGTTACCAGTTCCGGGGGCGTAATCGATCTGGATCGCGAATTCGGGGGATTGGGTCTGCGATGGACGTATCGCAGCAGCGGGCCGCGCCCGCTGACGCTGAGCACGGGCATCGACTATGAGACATCCAGGGAACGGCGCAAGGGATTCGAGAATTTCTCCGGCACGGTATTGGGGGTACGGGGCAACCTGCGCCGCAACGAGAATGACACAGTCACCAGTTTCAGCCAGTATGCGCAGGCCGAGTGGCAATTTGCGCGCGCCTGGGCATTCTCCGCTGGACTGCGCCATACGGAAGTGAAATTCAAATCCGAGGATCTTTTTATCCGCACGGGCAATGGCAATGACAGCGGTAGCCTGACTTTTCGCAATGTGAATCCCGTACTGGGACTATTGTACAAAGCAGCACCCACCCTCAATCTGTATGTCAGCGGGGGCACGGGTTTCGAGACACCGACTTTCACGGAGCTCGCCTATAGGCCAGACGGCGCGAGTGGCCTCAATTTCGCGCTTCGGCCGAGCAAGAGCCGCAATGTCGAAGCAGGGGTCAAATGGCTGGCCACGGATAATACTCGTGTCAATCTGGCGCTTTTCGAGACCCATGTCAGCAATGAGATTCTGCCTGCTACCAATTCCGGGGGCAGAACCACTTTCCAGAATTCGGCCGACACAAGACGGCGCGGAATAGAGCTTTCAGCCGACTACCGTTTCGGCACCGACGTTTCCGCCTATTTGTCTTATACCTATCTTGACGCCAAGTTCCAGGATTCCTTCGCTTACCGCCCAAGGGCTACATCGCCCCTCGTAACAGTAGCCGAAGGCAATTTTCTTCCCGGCGTGCCCCGCAACACGGCTTACGCAGAACTGGCCTGGAGGCGTGGCTTGCCGGGTTTTTCAGCGGTACTGGAAGCAATCTATCGCGATAAAATTTTCGTCAACGATACTAATACCGAAGCTGCGAAACAGTACGCCATGGCAAACGTTCGGCTCGTCTACTCGCACCGGATCGGCCGTTGGAAGCTCAGCGAATTTGTGCGCGTGGATAATGTCAGCGGTACCGGATATGTCGGTTCGGTGATTGTAAATGAAGGCAACGGGCGCTTTTATGAACCCGCACCGGGACGGCATGTGATGGTGGGTTTGAATGCAAGTTATACTTTTTGAGGAGCGTGCGGCATATGATGTTTAGACTCAGAACCTTACGATAGAAAAAACGGTTTCATGTTGAACGGCATGACAGGGGCAGAAGCCGCTAGCGTACCTTAGCAAAACAGCGGGACGGATTTTCTTGCGAAAGCGTTCCGCTATTTTTTTCAGATCCCATTGGTTGCCAAATGTTATTCCCGTCTGAAGCGGGTCATGAAGCCGATAAGACCAAGGCCCGCAAGCAGCAGGGCGTACGTTTCCGGTTCTGGAATTGGCGAGGAGATGTAGGAAGCGCCAAGGGAAGCGCTCTCGACATTCAGCACGTCCAGTGCCCAATGTGAATCCCGGTTGCCAAAATTAGTCCGACCACTGCCGTCGAAACCGTCAGCCAATGCACCAACTGAGAAGTTGCTGTATTGCGTCACCGTGGCAGTGTAGCTGCCAGCCGAAAGATTGCTCATCAGAAATGAATCAAAACCGAACCCGTTAACAGGATCTAGAATCAAATGTCCGTCGTCGTTGTGACCTATCAGGGCCCCGGTAGACCCATTGAAGAGTGAAACGACGGGATCAAACCCGCCTCGCTCAATTACTGTCCCCTGGGCATTTGTTCCTCCCGCATAAGACCAGGTGCGCAAGGTGACGTCCGCGACTGCTTCTGCCACGGTGAAATTGAATTCCTGCACTTCATTGTCATTGTTAAACCCACCGGCAAATGAAAAATCCGCTCCGTTTGCGCTTCCTGCGGTCAAGCTGATAGCAATTATTGCTCCAAAAGTTTTCATGCTAGCCTCCTAAAGAATACAGTTACGAAAAAACCAGTGACAAGCCTGGGTTACGTCAACATCTGTTTTTCCCTCCTGCTCTCAATTTTAAGCAAGACTTGTTCCGTATCTTTACTCATTGGATTTGAAGGGATTTATTAGACTTGACGAGGAAAGTGTAAGGTATGTCGACACATCGGCCCGGGTTTTTCCCCGGCGATTACGGTTTCGTGATGAAGCGCGTACTGGCCAGGAAAATGACCAGGTCGTTTAGACAGAAGAGAACCCGAGAATCAATGGGGAATTGTTGCCAGCGAGTGTGCCGCTTGCCAAGGATAAAGCGGGGAGAATGATGCCGTGCGATCCCTTCAATAACTACACGTTGAAAGAGTCGGAACTGTTGCTAATATCCGACGTAAGCGGCACATCTTTCGATGACCGTGATTTCGGCGGTGAAGCACGGCCTCTGCAAGTTCCTATCCGCTGGCTGCACTCAACAGTTCGGTATCGGAGATAGAGAGTCTGAGATGCGCCGCACGGATCAGGCTGTCAACCTGTTGAACATTCGTTGCGCTGGCAATGGGCGCGGTAACGCCTTCCCGAGCGATCAACCATGCCAGCGCCACCTCCGCCGGCGCTGCACCGTGCACCCCCGCCACGGTGTCCAATGCGTGCAGAATTCGAAAGCCGCGGTCATTGAGATATTTACTGGCGCCCCGACCTCGGACGCTCTTCCCGAGATCGTCCTGAGAGCGGTATTTACCGGACAGGAAGCCTGATGCGAGGCTGTAATAAGTGATGACCCCGAGACCTTCCTCGATACACAAATCGCGTAATTCCCCTTCGTAGCCGCTGCGGTCGTACAGATTGTATTCGGGCTCCAAAACTTCGTAGCGCGGCAGGCATTGTTTCGATGCAATTGTCAATGCCTCACGCAACTGGACGGCGTTGTAGTTGGATGCGCCAATCGCCTTTACCTTGCCTTGCCGGATGAGGTTCTCATAGGCGCGCAGTGTTTCATCGACCGGCGTTTCCGGGTCCGGACGATGGCTCAGATAAAGGTCGATATAATCAGTCTGCAGGCGGCGCCATGAATTTTCGGCTGCCTCTGCGATACGTTTGGCCGACAAGCCCTTCTTGTCCTCGACGAGCTGGGCGCCGACCTTGGTAATGAGGACCATTTTCTCGCGGCGCGCGGGTGAAGCCTTGAACCAGTTGCCAATGATTGTTTCCGATTCGCCGCCCTGATTACCCGGCACCCAGGTGGAGTAGGCGTCTGCGGTGTCTATGGCATTAAGGCCCCCTTCCACGAAACGATCCAGCAGCATAAAGGCAGTTTGTTGATCGACAGTCCAGCCGAATACGTTGCCGCCAAATACCAGCGGTGCGATTTCCAAGCCAGTACGGCCAAGCGGACGTTTGCGGATGAGGCCGAGGGAACGTTCATTCATGATGAGTTCCTTTCTGTGTTGCTGCTGAAGAACCGAACCGCTACTTCCACCTATGCGATGTATCAGCGATATCCTGCATTCGATATCGCGATTTCAAGTCCCGCGCCGCATTGCCAGCATAGTTGAAAATTGCGTGGATTTTCCTCACCGCATGCACGGCAGAATACGACGCGGTTTTCGGTCGGCGTTTTCTCAAAATCCCTTATGATCGCCAGACCCCGTTCAAAGTCGCTGTCGCGGACTACCCACACCTCAGGATAAGCGTGCGTAAAAGGGATGTCCCCAAGGCCGCCCTGCGCGTGTTCGTTAAACAGTCGCGCAGCGATATTCGCATGCCCAAGCAGATCAAGCATGATCTGGGCTTCCATGAGATTAGTGGCGGAGCAGAGTTTCTTCATACCCTCAAGTATCCCCAAACTCTTCCTTGGGCGCAACAGAAGAACCTGCTGATTTGCGCGCTGGGCACGGCCTTGGCTTTCCTGGCGATAATTGCGAGAACACTGTGCTACCTTCCGTGCGCTAACGTACTTACCAGCGCCATGGCATCTCGCAAAATACAAAGGCGATGAACCATGGGGGGAGATCATGAGCGAAGAGAGCAAAAACCTTCTGGTTATTTTATATGCAAGCGTGTTAGCAGCGCTCGCTGGTACTTTTGTATCGGCCACCTTTGCCCGGGAGTTGACGCAACCTGTCACTGCACCGCCCGGCGAGGCAAAAACGCCGAAAACGAGACTGCTGGAAGCGGGGGCGAAACTCTTGCAGAGCAGTCCGCCGCTGGAACGGTTTGATATTTACCTTGTCGGCTTCCATCCCATGAAAGGCTCGCCGGAAGACCAGATGGAGGCTCATCATTACTGCCATCAGGTCAATGAAGATTTTGCGCAGTGCGCGTTATTCGATAGCAATACGAAGGATGCGAATCTGAACGGCATCGAATACATAATCTCCGAAAAGCTTTTTACCGCCTTGCCGGAAGAGGAGAAAAAATATTGGCACCCTCATAATGGCGAAATTCTTTCCGGACAACTCGTCGCACCGGATATTCCGGACGCTGCGGAAAAAGCGCTGATGAAGGGGAAGATGAACAGTTATGGCAAGACATGGCATGTCTGGAATACGGGTTATGAAGGAAAACCGGGAGATAAATTGCCTTTGGGCGAGCCGATGCTCGGATGGTCGTTCAACCGCGAGGGTGAAGCGGTACCGGGGTTGATCGAAAAACGGGATAAAAATATGGGAATAAACAGTGCTGAAAAGCGCAGGCAGCGCGCAGACCTGAAACAATACGCCAGGCCGCAATCGGGTGTTGATGACCTTAAAGGCAACTTTGCCCGGCACATGCAGGATATCCCCGGTGTTATCGATCAAAGAAATACAGGTAAAGATGAGTAAATAGCTCAAACTGGTAGTGATCCCCTTCTATTCCGTTCCCCTGTTTTATCCTGCGATCCAACCTGAGAATCACCTGTAGGGGCCGTCCCGCGAACTGGCGAGGCGGAGAATCGCTGATAATGCTTCTTCGGCTTACGAACCGCAAGTCGGCCGGTCCAGGAGCCTTGCGGTCCAGGTAGGCAATTTGATATGCTCATCTCTCCAGCTTCAATTCCACAGGGTGACACTCAACGGTCGAGGGATTGCGACCGCAATGACAATAGCCCCTGACCCAAAGACCGGACTTTATTCCCCAGTATTCGCAGCCAGAAGATATTTTTGCTTCCTGACGAATTGCGCGGTAGAGCACCATTGGGTTTTACAAAGAATCATGGAGGAGGCGCGTGCCAGCTATTAAAACCATTCTTGTGGCAACGGATTTTTCCGAATTTTCCCACCGCGCCGGAATACGTGCCGCAATGTTATGTTCCGAACTGAAGTGCGGTACGGTCGAGTTATTGACTGTGAAGGAAGCTGGCTTGCCGGATGCGCTGGGGGTTGTTCTCAAGAGCGCACCAACCGTAGCTGAAACTGTTCTGGTCGACCGCGCCATGCGACAACTGCGGCTGATTTCGGGGCAGTTGCACGATAATTATGGTATCCACTGTACCAATAACGTCAAGTTTGGGCGGCCCGTGGAGGAAATTGTTGCGAGGGCAGACGAGTTATCTGCTGAATTAACGGTTATCGGTGCGCACGGGGGCAACTTCTTTACCGACCTTTTTCTCGGCAACACTGCCGATAAATTGGCGCGCATGAGTAAAACCCCAATGTTACTGGTGAAAAACCAGAGCATGAAGGCCTATCGTCAGGTATTGGTTCCGGTCGATTTTTCTGAAAATTCGCGGCGTGCCGCCCACACGGCTCTAAACTTTGCGCCTGATGCACATATAACTTTTCTGCATGTGTTTGATGTGGTGCTGGAAGAGCAAATGCAGTATGTAAACGTCGCTCATGACATCATCCATGAATATCATGTTAAAGCCGGTGAAGACGCCCGGCACGAATTAAATCAGTTTGTAGCGGATCTTGAGCCCGGCTCTCGCTCATTTTTCCGTGTCGTCAAATTCGGCCATCCTGGACATGTTATTTGCGACCATGCCAAGTCAATGAAGCCGGATCTGATCGTGCTGGGAAAACATGGAAAGTCCCGCTTCGAGGAATTGTTGCTGGGGAGCGCCTCGCGACATGTCATGGAGCAATGTTTTTGCGATGTTCTGATTGTGCCCGCGCCGCCCTGGATGGAGTCAGGTGAGATAGGCTTGTGACCGGGGAGCGGCATCCTCGGTAGACCAGGGGTGTAGAAGCAACAATAGGCGAAGCACATGCACCGTTTTCTGAATTTGCATCAATCAGAATTGATTTCCAGCGCGATAAACTGGGTCAACTGGTGTTTGTTGAAGTTATCGTCGGCGACCAGGACAATCGTGTTTTTGCCATTAAACCTCGGACCCAGGGTGATGCCTTCGATATTGCCTAGCGCCAGCGCGGAGCCATCCTTATTTTTGACTTGCGATAAATCAACCAGGAGCGTTTTTCTTACGGGCCGAATGCTTTGACGCGCAAGAGACTCCATGCCGGAAACATCGGTAGCATCCCGCGCGTCGGCATAATACAGCCGGATGGTAAAACCGGTTGAGGCGCCGCCGGGTATGACCGCATCCAAAGCGAAGGAACGCTCGACAGTAATGAACTGGCGGTCTCCGATGACGATGAAATCTGACAACCCATTGGTGGCGAAACCTCCAAGCGTCGCGGTGACGAAAGCAACCGGTTCGATATAATAAATATATTCCGCGCCCGATTTTCCGCTTGCAATGTCGAACGACAGGATGCGCGAACGGGAACCGGTGAGAATGGTGGCAGGCGGAGAGTCCTGAACCAGGCCGTTTTCAGTAGCGGTGTATAGAGTCGCGCCGTCGACGGAGATTGCAAGGCTCTCGAACGCCAGATTGTTGTATATGCCATTGTCGCCGGGAAGTATTCCAATATTGGAGCCGCGCGGAGCGTAGTATGAAGGTACGCTGAACTCACGGCTGTGGCTGCCATCGGAATTCATCTCGCGTACCGCCGGACTCCGGAAACCGGATACGCTGCGCTGACCCTCGTCGCACCAGTAAATTTTATTGCGAGCCGAATCAAAACGCATGCCTTCGGGGTCCACGGAATGTTTCTCGAAAGCACCCCCATCGACCTGTTGAATCGTGGTTACGGTATGGAAGATTACGCCCGCCATGCCTGGTACGGCAGAAGACTGGAATTGAGACAAGTCCAGAGACAATTCATAGAAGCGCGCTGGACCGGTTTTGCTTCGATCGTCGCTGATGGTCAGGTAACGGCCGGTCGCAGGGTTATAGTCCAGCGAGGATAAACCCCCGACAGTGGTTCCATTGAAGCGTGTCTTGTTGGGCACGATTTGGTGGCCGATATAGCTCAGGCCGAAGTTGATGGAATCCCCGGAAGCATGGAGGGGGGCAGCGGCACTGAAGCTTATTGCCAACGCTGTAGCCGCCAGAGGAATTATTCTCATGAGCATGGGATTTTCACTGTTATTAAAATTATAGAAACATTGCCACAATGGTCCCCTCAGGCGTGAGCGTCACAGGTAATAACATATGATTTGTTTCTCTCATACAAGCGGAAGGTACCTGCAGGCACTGGCTACAATTTTCCTGGTGTCAGCGGTTTCCGGATGTGCCAGTTTCAAGGAAGTAAAATCGTTTGCGTCGCTTTCTTCGAACGCTGCCAGCCATGGTGCGCTTACAAAGGACTATATCGGCGCACTCGACCGACGCAAGCAGTATCAGCCGGAGAAATTCCATGCCGGACTGGACGCGCAGAAAGTGCGCCGGGAAGCGCAGCGAGCAAGCCTGGATTTGCTCCAGCAATCCGTAACAGATTACATGCAGGGCCTTAATAGTCTTGCTACGGGCGACGTCAGACCGTACGACAGATCACTCAAGGACCTGAGCAGCGACCTCAACAAGGCAACGCTGCTGACCCATGATGAGAAAGAGGCGGTTGGTGCGCTATCGATCATTCTCGCACGTGCAGTGACGACTGTGTACAGGCTGCATGAAATCAGGAAACTGATCCATGATGGCAATCAACCGCTCCAGGATGTGATCAGCGCCACGCGAAAGATCGTGATGAAGGGCATGATTGCGGATTTACAGATCGAATCCGCACTGGTAGGACGGTACTATGATAATTTCATGCTTGCGCCGGATAATCCTGTGGAACCCGTCGCAATGGCACTCGCAAAGGAAGCCAGGACAGAAGCACTTGGCCGTGTTAATAGCCGGATCCAGAGTGCTCGAAGCTATGACGTAGTATTGGAAAAGATCGCCCAGGGCCATCAGTATCTATATGACAATCGGGACATGGTCGGCAATAAGGAGTTCGACCGGCAGCTAAAGCCGTATGTAGACGGGCTTCGAGGCGCTTACCGGAATTTGCTTGGCGGTTCGCCATGAAAAAGAGGTAGGGCGTGGATAAACTGACATCAGATGATGCTTTTGAGTTGGGCAACCAGTTTCGCGATACGGCGATCGCGCTGGGAGACTGGCGCATCAGCAATCTGTCCTGCCTGAGTAAAGCGCAATGGGACGAACTCGATGAACGGGAAGTCATGCTTCTGAATATCGCCTCCAGCATATACACCGCTGCGGTAGGTATGGTCCTCCAGGATAGTCAGGCTGCACTCACGCGCTTGCAGTCCAGCGTTGAAAGCGCCAAATTGGCAATCAAGCATATCGCAACGCTCAAGCAGGCACTTGACCTCGCATCTGCACTGGTCCTGTTGGCCGGCACTGTTTACTCAGGCAATGCGGCTGCTATTCCCGGGGCAATAGTCGCGCTGGAAGACGCTGCCGAGGCTATTGCTACCCCGGGGGAACCGAGTGAGTAATTACCTGAAGTGGTTGGCAGGTATACGTTACGGGAGGATTCCTTCTACGAAATTGCCAAAAAGTTCCCTTCCAATGGCAACCCTTGATTACTGACTACAAAGAGCATGTAAGAGCCCGGTGGCGCTACGTTTCCGTTGGCGCCGTGGTTTCAATAGTGGTGGCCGTACGTGAATTAATCGGCAGTTTGATATAACGCTGCCCGGCGTCCGTGTGATCAAATCGGCCACATGCTGCTTCGGAAATCCTTGGATATCACTTCCGCCCGCATGAATTTGGTATTGTTTGCTCCCTAATCCGAGGCGGTGGATCAATTTATTTTTGCAACCCATGAGCAGAAAAAACATAAATATAGTTGTTTTTTCTATTTTCTAACCTATAAAGAAAGATTAAAAAGTAGAAACGCGCCATGAAATAACCCCATCGTAACCGTCTCGAGGAAACCAATTATGGAAAAAGTTTTGGAAGTGGTAGAAGTCGACCTTGCGGTTCTGGAAAGCTTCCCGCCCAAATTGCGGATCCTCGCATCTGGCACCGTGCCCACCGGCGGATGGACCAATCCCAGGTTGGAGCCCTTTATTTTCATTCAGCCGCCACCCAATGGAATTTACGATTTCGATTTCGTTGCCGATCCCCCTGAAGGATCTGCGACGCAGGTTATTACTCCCATCAAAGTCGCGCATCTCTGGGAAAATTTACCCGAGAGCGCCAAGGGAGTTCGAATACATGCTACGCAAAATTCAAAAACAGCATTGCTCGATGAATCCGGTCATCCCGATCGACAACCCACCCGTTTTACCTTCAGCGATCGTGAAAACGTTAAACGCGTCGTTTTTTTTCCCAGAGGGGAAGGTCCGCGGGGAAAGAGTGAATCACCAGCAGAACCGCAGCTTGAATATACGGGTCCCGAAGGCCACGTGATATTCCGTGGAGAAGAGATTACCCAGCAGAAAACGGTACTGGGATCGCTTGTTTCCGTAAAACTTAGGACCAATATGGCCGACGAGGGTTTTTTGGATTTTGCGCTGGTTTTGCCTCCAATCAGGATGGGAGAGGAGGCACGGCACGAATTCAAAACCGTGGGTATCCTCTCGCACGCGCCCTCGGGCTTTGGGGGGTTTCCTCCCGGCGCGCAACGCAGTTACGAGATATTGGATCTCGCCGGTATTGCTGAATATATTCCTATTCTTTGAGTATGGGGTTATCGAAAAAGGGTGCTCGCTGAGAGTGGGGATACAAGGATAGTAACGGTTCTGCCCCTCTCTCTATCTTTATGGAGGAACTGACATGGAAAAAAAGAAGGCTCCCCCCAAGGGACACACGGGAAAGGGCAAGGAGCCGAAGCCGGTCCGAAAGCCAAGTGACTCGACCGGTAATCCGGACACTTCTGTTTTAGAAAACTACTCGCCAACGGAAGGCGCACAGTCCCACCCGGACTGGGTGAAGAAAAAATTCCCAACCTATCTTGCACCCCACGGCAAGCACGAGGCCACGAGCGTGCGCGAGCTCACGCATAATGGACATACTATCAAGATTATCACCACCTATCGCGTCGAGGTCGATGGCAAACCGGCGGATATGCACCTGTCCGTTGATGAGGATGGGCAGGTTTTCACGCATGCAACGCCATTCGTAACTTATGCTTCCGCCGTGGATTTGATGAAACAGGTTATGGACGCTTACCCGGATGCGTTTTCCGAATCTGATTCACATCCCGATCAGGGCCACGACCGTGATCATAGTCACGGGGGAGGTAACCAATGATTCGCCGCAACTTCCTCACTGACGCCGACGCTGCTCAGAAGTACATCGATGGGGTAAGAAGGCTTAAAGACCCCGCGCAGTTTCCGTGGCCGGGCCAGGACGGATTGTCGATCTACGACTCGTTCGTTTTCTGGCACCACCAGTCGATGATGCTGATGACCCCGCCCACTCAAAGCGACCGCAACGCCGCACACTCCGGCCCGTCGTTTTTGCCCTGGCACCGATATTTCCTTATCACTCTCGAAGGATTACTGCGGCAGGCAGTAGACGACATTGAGTTCAGGATTCCATACTGGGATTGGAACGCCGACGCGGAACTTCCCGAACCTGTCACGTCACCGATATGGAGCAATGCCAATCTCGGACAATTTGCCGGCTCGGATTGGCGGGTTCGTCTGGAAATGAGCCTGAGGACAGGTGACTTGAGACGAACGGATCGAACGCTGCAACGTGCCCTTGGCGATGCGGGCAGGCTTCCTACCCGAACCGGAGTACGAATGGTCATCCGCGACCAGGCGGCTTATGACACCTCACCGTTTAGCTCATCTTCGCCAGGGGGCGTGCGCAACCTTCTCGAAGGCTGGATCGGAAATGAGCGCATTCACAATAGCGTACATGTATGGGTAGGGGGAGACATGTCGTTATCATCATCGCCGAACGATCCGGTATTCTTCCTGCATCATTGCAATGTGGATCGGATCTGGGCGGCCTGGCAGGAGAGGCACCCTGACTCACCGTACTTACCCGATATGAGCGCGCCGGATACACTCCAGTTTCATCGGGTAGACGACGCGCTTTACAGCATTTACGAGGACACTGTCACGCCTGGCGATATGGTCGACTACCGACGATACTACGAGTACGACACGGTTTCCGATCTGACAGAACTGCAAACTTGATCGAATGCCTGGCGAAGTGGGATGCGTGGTGAATCAAGTTTCACGCACCCTTTTGACCGTTTGACCACGTGTTCTAGACACGGCTAATTTATCATTCCCTTATAGCTCATCGGAAGTTGTCGAAGAAAGTTGAATGAAGAAAAATCCGCTTTGACCATGGGCCCCATGATGCTGTTCAGCTTGAAAAAGGCACTGGCCCCATCTTAGTAGCCCCTTTCAGCAAGTATGTCTTTGCCGCATTTCCCGGAAAAATGGCGGTTCCCGCAATTTAATCTATCATGAATAAATGCGAAGGCCCAAGAACGAAGGAGGAGAAGGGCACTTCCCGGCGAATTGCACAAAAACCCCGTAACTCTTCAGTACTGTCAGGAGGCCTGACCCGTGGCATCGCAAACGACAGACATCATTTCATGCACGGAGGCGGGGACGCTGCCTGGGCTGTTTGCTTTGCGCATCAAACGGACCCCCGACTCCCCCGCTTACAGGCAGTTTGATGCCGACACCGGGGAATGGCGGGCCCATACCTGGCGGGAAATGGGCGTGCTGGTAGAACGCTGGAGGCGAGCCCTCCGGCAGGAGAATTTCGCTCCCGGCGATCGGGTTGCGGTCCTGCTGCGCAACTCGGTGGAATGGGTATGTTTCGATCAGGCTGCCATGGCTTTGGGACTTGTTGTGGTGCCGCTTTTCCCATCGGACGCACAAAGCAATATTGCTTATATCCTGGCGGACTCAGGGGCTCGTCTGCTTCTGACAGGGACGCAAAGTCGGTGGGAAACGCTTGCTCCGCTGTGCGCCGATCTGACTGGGCTGGGGAAAGTGTTATGCGTGCAGCGCCCCGCCGGCAATGCTGATAACGAGAGAGTGCTGAAGGGGGTGGACGACTGGCTTGCGGAAGCCAATCAGTCTGCCACAGGGGAGGTCAAGGGCCAGGACGCCGTTCAGGCTGATATTGATGAATTCCGCTCAGCCGATCCTCAGTCGCTTGCCACGCTTGTTTATACTTCCGGCACAACCGGCAAACCCAAAGGAGTAATGCTCTCACACCACAATATCCTCTGGAACGCGGAGGCAGTGCTCAAAGCCATACCCGGCTATCGCGAAGATGTTTATCTTTCGTTATTGCCTCTTTCGCATATGTTCGAACGCACTGTCGGCTACTATGTGCCGATAATGGCCGGCAGCAGCGTCGCTCATGCCCGTTCACTCAAGGATCTCGCTGAGGACCTGAATTCCGTGCGTCCTCGTATACTTATCGGGGTGCCACAGATTTTCGCAGGCATCCGCGCCAAAATGCGTCGGCAAGTGCAGGAGAAAGGACCATTCGCCACGCGGCTGCTCGACTGGACCATGACGATCGGATGGGACCGATTTACCGCCGGGCAGCACCGGCAGGGACAGAAACAGCCCCGCAGGTCGTACCGGTTCGCCTGGTCAGTGTTGCGCCCGCTGGTAGCGGAAAAGGTTCTGGCGCATCTCGGCGGTCAGTTACGGCTTGCGGTAAGCGGCGGGGGACCACTCTATGGCGATGTTTCACGATATTTCATCGGACTAGGGCTGCCGCTGGTACAAGGTTACGGCCTGACCGAGGCCTCGCCTGTGCTGGCAGCCAATCGTCTGGACGACAACATTCCGGAATCGGCGGGTATGGCATTGCCGGGGGTTGAAATTCGCATTGGTGATGAAGGCGAACTGCTGGTGCGCAGCCCCGGAATCATGCTCGGTTATTGGAACAGGCCGGAAGAAACACGCGCCGCAATCGATTCGGAAGGCTGGCTTCATACCGGCGATCAGGCACGCATTTCGGAAAACCATGTATTCATTTGCGGCCGGCTCAAGGAAATCCTAGTCACATCGAGCGGGGAAAAAGTCCCGCCAGGCGATCTGGAGATGGCAATCGTCCAGGATTCACTCTTCGACCAGGCGATGGTCGTAGGCGAAGGGAAACCCCACCTGGCTGCGCTGCTGGTGCTGAACCAGCGCGAGTGGGCGAATCTGGCGAAGAGCCTCGGCCTGAAGGACGATGCCCAATCCCTCGCGAATTCAGCTGTGCGAGGCGCCGCACTGAACAAAATCAAGGCCGCCTTGCACAGTTTTCCAAAATACGCCCGGGTTCGCGCCGTGTATTTGACATTGGAGCCGTGGACCGTGGAAAACGGCCTCCTGACACCGACATTAAAGCTGAAGCGTTCTGAAATGGAGAAACGTTTCGCCGACAAGATCGACGAATTGTATAGAAAACCTGAATGATCCTAAAGCCGCGCCCGAACGCGTGTTTTAACCTATCCTGCTACCATGAGCAACGCGCGGTTGCTTAGTAGCAAACTTGGCAAATCCTTTCGGTAAGGTTCGATAAAAGCAATAGAAGCAGTAATAGAAATAGAAGCGAAAGTGTGCCCATACGACGATCACGCGCTTTCGCCACCCACCGGATTGCACGGAGTTGACAAGGATTTGATCAGCCGTTATTTTTGTTCACGCAGGCGAGCCGCCTGCTCTTCCATCTGATCTGCACGCTTCTCCGCTGCTTCGCGAGCTGCATCAGCGGTACGGTCGGTAGTGTGAGTATCCATACCGGGGTCTTGCTTTTCAATCCGGTCCGCTGTTGCTTCTCCCTGCTCGCGTGTCACATCCGCTTTTTGTTCCAGTTTATCGGCTTTCTTCTCGACCGCTTGCTCCCGCTGGTTTTCTTGCTTGGACTCGCAGCCGACAAGCGCAAAGGTGAGTATTGCCGCGATGAGAACAGGTTTCAGATTGTTCATGATGTCATCTCCGGTCAGTTCCAAAGTGAACAATGTAATCACGACTGCAGCTTTGTTGCATACGCCGGCATACGCGAAGGAAAAATGGATGAGGCTGTTTGCGGCTTAAGAAATCCGGCAGGTCTTTGACACCCGCAAATTGTGCTCCGGGTCGGCGCACCGCTAACTCGATCAGGTTAGTCGTTATTTTTTCTCACGCGTCCGATCCGCGTACTCCTCCAACTGATCCGCGCTCCTTTCAGACGTTTCGCGGGCAGCCTCAGCGGCGCGGTCGGTTGCACTAGTATCCATCCCCGGGTCTTTCTTTTCAGCCAGGTCTGCTGCTGCTTCTCCTCGCTCACGTACCACATCCGCTTTTTGTTCCATTGTATCGGCTTTCTTTTCCAACGCCTCTTCCCGTTGGTTTTCTTGCTTGGACTCGCAGCCGGCAAGCGCAAAGGCGAGTATTGCCGCAGTGAGAACAGGTTTTAGGTAGGTCATAATAAGTAGCCTCCATCGTGTTAAGAGTTGCGGGCTTAACTGTGTATTAAGGTAACGAAAACAGCGCCGGATCCGGCTTTGGCACTTACTGGACAGTGTAATCTCCACCTTGTTCGGTTTCTGTGCGCTGGCACACGGAGTTACTGCTGTCCTGGTCCGGGGCGGTCCGAGACCACTCTGTTCGATAGCGTACTGAACGGGTCAGGAATTGAGGGTATTTACATACCCCTATGCTCCCTACCGAATTAGTCAAGCTCACAGCGTTGATGGAACGCAGCAGAGGCAATCCTGATGTGAGGATCGGACTCATCGACGGACCCGTTCTCACTCAACATGCCGGTCTGGCAGGGGAGGGCCTCCAGGAGATTCCCGGACAAAACGCAGCCACCTGCACGCAAACTGACAGTTCGGCATGCCTGCACGGAACCTTTATAGCGGGCATCCTATCCGGGAAGCGGAATTCGAGGGCGCCTGCCATTTGCCCCGACTGTACCCTCCTTGTGCGTCCCATTTTTAGCGAGAAAACTTTTGGGCGCGAGCGTATGCCAAATGCAACGCCACAGGAACTGGCCGCGGCCGTCCTTGAATGTATCAACGCAGGCGCGCGAGTAATCAACCTGAGCCTTGCCCTTTCTCAACCTTCCACCAAAGGAGAACACGCACTGGAGGATGCGTTCAACCAAGCCCTCAGACGCGGAGTGATGATAGTCGCGGCAGCAGGCAATCAGGGCACTCTGGGAAGTTCAGCCATTACCCGTCATCCCTGGGTCATCCCGGTGGTCGCCTGCGATCTGCGCGCCCGACCAATAAACGAATCGAATCTGGGTGGTTCGATTGGTATGCGAGGTTTGAGCGCACCCGGCGACAATATCACCAGCTTGGGCCCCGCCGGCCAAACGCTCACGCTCGGCGGCACGAGCGTTGCCGTACCGTTTGTGACGGGTGCCATTGCACTGCTGTGGTCAGAATTCCCCGCTGCAACGGCTGCGCAAATCAAACTCGCTGTTACAAAAGCGTCTATGCGGCGGAGAGCCTCGATAGTTCCGCCTCTGCTGGATGCGGCGGCGGCCTACCAAATCCTGATTGCAGGCATGTGAGGAGATAAATAGCATGACAAAAACAAACGAAAAAAATGGTTCTCCTGACAAAGCAGAGCATTTGCACCATCGTGTCCGTCTACCTGGCTTTATTGCCGATGAGGAGATCGGGCTTGGCGATGCGGTTAAACGAGCGACCTCCTTTTTTGGGATACAGCCCTGCCGAGGCTGTGCACGCCGAGCAGCTGCGCTTGACCGCTGGCTGGTTTTCATTAATCGACGATCAAAATAAGCGCAGCTCGTGAATCCGGATTGTCGAGTTTATGGTTATGTTAACGTCTACCCAAGGAGGAGAAAAATATGAATGAACAAGCTGAAACAATGGAACAGCAGATGGATCAACCGGTTAATGAGAGTAATGAGCGCTTTGCTGCGCCTGAGGTTCGTTCAAACGCTACGATCTCACCGCAAACGGGCGACGGAACCTGTGGTTGCAGCGGTGCGGCAGGCATGAGTCCCAATGATATCGGGATGATCTCATATGTCTATGCTATCGGCCGGGTTGAAGCGCGTTTCCCGAATCTGGCTGCGGAAAAGGAATTTGTTCAAGCAACAGGCCGGACGGATACTGCGGGGAAGACTGATCAACAGGCTTTCCATGCCGTTTTATCCGAACGTCAGAACCGCTACCTGGTGCGCCAGCTATGCTGGGTGATGACCATACAGGGCCTGGAAACCTACCTGCTTCAGCCGCGCGATCCAGGGGATATTGATATGCTGGTGGACGCCATCCGCCCCGCACCGGCTCCCAACGACATTGATGTCGTCATCGGTTTGCGTGGTCCTATTGCCCCGCCGGAAATGTGTAACGGCTTGATGGTACCTGTTGTCGTCTTCGACCAGATTTATTCTTTCGGCCGCGATGCGCTCATCAAAGCCATCCCCAAGCCGGAGAAGATCGCTGATGAGCAATTCGGTCCAGCTGCGGAGGAATTGTTCGACAGGATCATGCAAATGACGGATAACGCCGGGATGACCGACGAGCACCGTGCGTTGAACTACCTGGTCATGCGTTATCCGTCCATTTATGCAAAGACGGCGGAAAAATATGGCGACGACTGTTCGCTCACGGGAGTGGAGGTTATCCCTTCATCATTGAGCAGCACACGCAAAATTTACAAGGTTATCCTCTCTTACACCAATCGCAACACCGATTTCATCGAGAAATTCTTTGTCCGCGTGGATGTAACCGAGGAATTTCCGTTCCTGGTTACCAAGATGTCGCCTTACTATGATCGTTAATTCTCATTAACTGAGGAGGTACAAAAATGAATACCGCGAACATGCCTGGATTTACAGCTGAGGTTGCACTTTATAAGACAATCAATCCCTATCACATGACAGCTACGACCCGCCAAACTGGCAGAAAAGTACATCCCGCGCAACTCGACCCCGATAATCCCTCTTGCTTTGTGGAATGCTTCCGCGAGTGCATTCAGGAAGGTATTCCACCGTTTCAGTGTGGTCCCGCCTGCCGCAGTCAATGCAATCCACGTCCGACTTGTGGTCCTTGTGTGGGTGTCAGGCAATGCTCCGACGGAAGTCAGAGGCCCTGTTCTGCCTAACCCGAGCGACCTTTCGTTGTGGATTGAAACGGGTTTTTTAGCGTATGTATACTTTGAAGAGAGGATGAGGAGACAGGAAATGAACATGCCACAATTCAACGCAGAAGCTTCGCTTGGTCCGTCCATGCGGGTTTACCGAGGGAAGACCGGTCATGGCGGATCGAGTTCGCCCCAGGTTTCGCCGAGTCAGATTGCGCAATTCCGGTTCGATATTTTTCCGGTAATGACATGCTGCGGATATGTGCCGTCACGAGGAAGGTTTTTCTGTACCTCGCGCCAGACGCATCCCCTGGAAAACTGCAGATGCGAAAGGGATTTTTTTGGCTACCCGGTAATCTTATGCAGCGAACCCGTCAATGCCCTGGCGTTTCGATGAAGCAAGGGAATGACAATCTTTGATTTTTCCGCAGGTGCCCGTCGTCGTCGTGCAAGCCCTGCTGCGCAGGCCTGGAATAGCAGATGGCATATGACCGGTAACGCTGTCAAAGAGCTTCAAAAGAAGGCTCCTCCGACTATGGCTTGAACGATGATTATTCTGGAATTACTCATGACGTGCCGACCCCCCGGATACCTTGCTTTACATCGATAGCCTGAATCCGGTCCATATAGCGGTACCGTAAGTTTCCAAGGGGTTTCAACGGGCTTTCAAGGGAAATTTAAGGGAAGTTTCAGAAAGCAAAAAAAGGAACAGGAAGAAAAAGAGGAAGTTTTTTATTTTAATCATGGAAAGCCGGATTTGCTCACCTTGGTGGCAGCCTGCTCTCACTAATATCAGAAGCGGAGGGATTTATGCCAAAATGTGACGGGTGCGGGAATGACTACGACAAATCGTTCCAGGTGATCGCTGCAAGCAAAACCTATACCTTCGATAGTTTCGAATGTGCGATTAATAAGCTTGCACCTACCTGCGCGCACTGCCGAGCGCGGATTATAGGGCATGGTCTGGAGAAAAACGGCGTGATGTTCTGCTGTAATCATTGTGCAGGGGAAAAGGGCGTGAAAGACCTTCGCGACCGCTCGTGACGTAAGAGGTACTTCTAGCGCTGTCATCCTATCGGCTTGCTAACCGGCATCACCGCACGTCCAGGTTTTCAGGCTTGAACAGGCCGCGCTTAAGGCTCACTGCCAGCAATGCCCCAAGCACGGCAAGCCCCATGTCCTTCTGCGCATCCCAAACATCTCCTTGCAGCCCGAGGTACGCGGCGCCAAGCTCCGGACTGACTAGTGTTGCGATCACCGCCTCGATGATTTCAAAAAATCCGCTGAACGATACTGTTATTGCAGCCGGCAGAAGCATTACCCAAATACCGCGTGCTTTTGTGATGCGCACGAATACTTCCTGAACCGGATACGCCATAACTCCAAACATGAAATGGACGATCCGGTCAAAATGGTTTCGCTGCATGTCGAACGTTTCCTTTAGCCAGTAACCCAGCGGTACTTCTGCGTAAGTATAATGTGCGCCCGCAGTATGCATGACGAGGAAGAAAAAAATGAGGATGTAGGAAGTATCCGAAAGCGGCAGCCGGCAATAGGTGAAAATCAGCATCGGCACGCAGGCGAAAACCAGAAGATTTTCGAGCAGCCAATCGCTGCGTTTCACCGGATCAATCGCTGCGATGATCCATACAATTGCATAGCAGGCGCAAAGTACATGGAGCAGCCTGCGTTCCCGGAAAGGTCTTCCATTCATGGGGGCCCACCGAGTCTGGCGGCGACCCGCTCTTCCCAATACGTAAAGGGCATTACCGCAAGCGCACCCAGCAGTGCGGCAGCCAGGTCGAATTGCATATCCCATTCGTCCCCCTGCGCGCCAAGCCAGGCCGGGCCGGTTCCGGGGCTAACAATCTCTGCGATGAACGATTCCATCACTTCGAAACCGGCGCTCGCTGCCAGGATTATGCTGACTGGTGACCAGTGCGCGACCCAGCCACGCAGGCTGCTCGTACGGACTATTAGCTCGTAAAATGGGTATGCGAGCAACAGCCCGAATGTAAAATGTATGATTCGATCGTACGGATTCCGGTTCAAGTCGAACATCTCTTTTAGCCAAAAACCAATGGGTGTCTGCGCATAGCCGGTATTCGTGCCGATGGCATGGAGGCTGAGATAAAGCACGATCAGAAGGTAGGACAGATTCGAGAAAGAAAATCGCCGGTAAGTCGCCACGAGGATAGCAACGAGGACAACGACGAGAATATTCTCCAAGACCCACACCAGCCAATCGAGCGGATTGATCGCTGTGGCAATCCAGACCAGCGCATAAACCGCCAGCACAACTTGCAGGAAGCGGTTTTGGCTAAATGATGGGGGAGTTGTTGGCAAGGCGCGGCGACCCGGTTCATTGAAAACTAGGAGAACGGCATCGAGCGGAGCCATACGCCCCGGCAAATCCGATGCGAGCAGCATGCGCTTTTAATAATCGGAAAAAAGCTACATGCAATTAAGCGCGTTCTGTAGTTTCGGATGTTCAGGCAGCTGAATCTGTACGGTGGGATACAGTAGGATACCTCGATAGGTTCCCGGAAAGCGTTTTCTCTAGAAGCTATAGATCAGGCGTGAAGTGAGCAGCCAATCCGTTTTTTTTTCCTCATTCAGCCGAGATGGGCCTCCCCCGAGCTGGAGTATTGCCTGCTTGTTGAAGACATATTGAAGTTGCGGCGTCAACCGGTAACGCCACTCCTGTTCTCTGATTTCACCATTCAATTCGACTCCAATCGAGAGATGTTTTGAATAACTGTAAAACAAACTGTTATTGAGCAAGCCCACGAAATCACCGGATTTACCAAGGGTGGTATGCCTGACGCCAAGCATATTCATCATGCTCCACCCCGTCGAAAATTTATAATCGTTCAAATACAAAATCTCCGCCGCATAGGCTTTTTCCTCGTTCTTTCGACGACCGATAGCTTGCCAGCCATGAATCATCCTGCCGCTGTCAAGCTTGCCAAAGGTTCCCTGCAAGGAAACCTTATACTCTTTCAATAACGTGTTTTCGAGCGGCAGTTCCAGTTCGATCGCGTACCCGTCAGCGAAGGAATACTCTATTTCCGGCGACCATTCAAGCTGGCCTGTGCGCGTTGAATAGTCCAGCAAAGTATTAATCTCGAATTCGCCTTTAGGCGCGCCCAGCGGATCCACCAGGTCAAACACCATCGGCTCAGGTCTGCTGCTATGGGAGTTGCCGGATGCGTCGCTCTCTTGGCTCTGTGCCTCATGCGTGAGGCTCAGCCAGGCAAGAAGGGCCCACATGATCCTCGCGTAGCGAATAAAGCCGAGCATATCAGCCCTGTTGTGAAGTTGAGTGAAGAGCATGACGACGACAGACCTTGGTTGACGCCTTATCCGCGCTGGTACTTTTTTATCTTTTAAAGGAAAGAGTGAGATAAATCGCAAGATTCAGGTGCGATCGCTGGCCCTGGCCTGTGTCGGTCTTATACCCCCGCCACGGCGTCTTTTGCTGAAAAAAAATCTTCGACTTCTGCGATGTTGCGCGTGCGTTTCATTGATGGCAGGCTTTGCCAGATTTTCTTGCCGTAAGGTTTGGTGATGAGACGAGGATCACAGATCATCAATACGCCACGGTCGGTTTCATCGCGAATTAGCCTCCCGGCTCCCTGCTTCAGGTTGATAACAGCGCGGGGCAGTTGATATTCCATGAAGGCATTGCGCCCTTCTTTATTGATTTTGTCGATACGCGCCGCGAGCACCGGGTCATCAGGCGGAGCGAAGGGAAGTTTGTCGATTATCACGACCGACAACGCCTCGCCGCGCACATCCACGCCTTCCCAAAAGGACTGGCTGCCGATCAGCACGGCATTGCCCATTTTGCGAAAACGCTCCAGCATGTGGGAGCGCGAGCCCTGACCTTGCAGCAATATGGGATAGTCGAGTTGCTCCTGCCTGAATGCCTCCAACAGCAATTCGTGGACCCGCTTCATTGCCCGCAGGCTCGTGCATAAGAAAAATGCACGCCCCCGGCTGCTCTTTAATACGGGCAGAGCTGCCTTCACCACTTCTTCGGTATATCCTGGGCTATTGGGTTCGCGCAGGCCAGTTGGCACATATAGCAGTGATTGATTGGCAAAGTCAAACGGACTCTCCCAGCAGGCCGACCGCATGGAATTTGATCCTTCGGTCAATCCCATTTCATTGTTGTAATGAGTGAAGTCGCCCTTCACCGACAGGGTTGCAGAGGTAAATATCCATGCCCGCGGTGGCCCGCCGCTCAACTGCTTATTGAATATTTCTGCAATGGAAAGCGGCGTGGCATTGAGTTGCAGTGCCTGACTGAACACTTCTACCCACCGCACGAATCCTTCCGTTTCTGCCTGATCGCGCCAGCGTCTTATGCTGGCGGCGATTTCACGAGCGCGTTGCCAGCAATTTTCCAGTCCGTCCGAGCGCTCCGCCTGGCTCTCCAGTAACTCTACCAGAGCACCCAGTTTTTTTAGCAGCTCATCCAGCGCGCCGCCAAATCTCGCATTTCTCATTATGGCAGCCAGCGGCATTCGTGTATTCTCGCCTTCGATGGTCAGGCGGAAATCGCGCGCTGCTTTTTCCATCTCGGTGATGGCCTGGGGCAAGGCGATAAAATCCTTGGCTCCCCGCAGCGCTTCGGCCACCGCATCACGAGCAAGCTCCAGCAATTGACTGGTACTCACCGATTCGCCAAAAAACAGGCTGGCCGTTTCAGGCAATTGATGAGCTTCGTCAAATATCACGGTATTGCAAGTGGGAAGCAACTCAGCCAGTCCTTCATCACGCAGCATGACGTCAGCAAAGAACAAATGATGGTTGACTACCACGACATCTGCTGAAAGTGCCTGTTTGCGCGCTTCCATAACGAAGCAATTCTTGTAATGGGAACATTCCGAACCAAGGCAGCTGTCGCGGGTGGAGGTCACCTGCTGCCAGACCGCGGCATTTTCCGGCACTTCGCTCAGTCCGCTTTTATCCCCGGTCTTGCTGACAGAGGCATAGCGCTCGATCAGCTTCAGATACTTCACCTCTTCGCGGCTGGGAAGGGTGCGTCCATCGTGTATCGTGCGCTCCAGATGATAATGGCAGACGTAATTGGCTCGTCCTTTCAATAAAGCCACGGTGACCGGGGCCATGAGGGCGGTCCGCACGGTAGGGATGTCGCGATTGAAAAGCTGATCTTGCAGCGTTTTCGTGCCAGTGGAAATGATCACCTTTCCGCCTGCCAGCAACGCTGGAACCAGATACGCAAAGGTCTTGCCTGTGCCGGTGCCAGCCTCGGCAACGAGAATCGAATTTGCGGCAATGGTTTCCGCTATCGCCTGCGCCATTTCCAGTTGCTGCGCGCGAACGCTGAAGGCAGGCACAGTGCGGGCGAGGGAGCCAGCGGCGGAAAAAAAAGAATCGATATTAGGCATGGGGAAGCTGGGATAACTGCCGCCATGATAACGCAGTGTCTTGAGTAAGGCACTGCCTAACAGCTCCGATTGCTGTTGCCAGTTTGTGGAACTACTTCCTGGGCGTGTCTAACCTAGTTGACAGGTATGGGCAATGTATTTTCATCACAACACACAACGAAATATCGCGACCCCGACCTCTCGCGCAGGTAAGTCAGCTGTGTTGCGAGGGGCTCTCCCAGGAAACGCTTTTCCAGAAAACTGGTTTTTAATCCTTTCCTCATTTTTTTATTATCGTCCTTTGCATGAGATGTATGCCCGATGTGATATGTCTTTTTCCAAAGCCGATTACATAAGGGGTCGCTGAGAACATCCCTTTTCTGCGCGATATTCCTGGCCAGTCCGTTCAGCGCAGCGATGCTCAATATCGTACAGATAACAAGAATTATTAGCGGGAGCCATCTCTTTACCAATAATGGTATTTCCCTACAGATTAGCCGGACTGATTTCATATCGTTGATTAACGGCTTCCTCGCGACGGGCTGATTGATTTGCCCTCGCCATAGGAGGTTTGCCTTACGGGGATTTAAGAAGAGTAAAAACGGTTTTTCGCTACGCTTACCTCAGTTGTTTTACATTGTTTCAGTTATTTCCAAAGCGGAGGTTGGTGGTATCGTCAACCGCCTCGGCTGTTTGACGGTCAGGAGAAGTATAAACGTCCGGCTCGAGTTGCGCTGCGATTTGACGATGTGAGGCAGCCTTACTCAGGCTTGTCTTGGCCGCTTGCTCATACCTGACCATTAAAGCCCATGTATGGGATTGCCGATCCTGGGCTTGTCTACCGTATAGATAACTTTTTTCCTCATAATGCTGAAGCAATTTTTTTTGCTCCGCCGCTTTAATTCGCATTTCTTCAGCCAGGTTTTCAAAATGCCGCGTTAAAGCATCATGGTCGCTGCGTGTTCTGGCGTTCTGAACGGTTTTACGAAGAGTGGGACTATTGACTGCCTCATAAGGACTCATCGGCGCACATGAAGCCAAAAAACCGAGTATGGACACCATCGATACTATCGCCAGAAACCTTCTTGTTTTCATACGACACCTGCTGACAAACCGAGTTGACGGGGCCAAATGCATTAGGGAAGTCCGGACCCACAAATATAGATTACCAATTTGCTCTATACTTTGTCAACTTTCTTATGTTTAAAGTGTCTCACGACATGATATGTGCGATAATTTTAACGGTTCTCTTGGTTCCAGTGTTTCTACCAGGAGAACTGAACAATTATGACAGACGCCGAATGATCAGGACAAACGAGTCACAGCGTAAAATGCAACCTGGTTATTCGAAGATCTGTAGCGATTGAGTGTGATACCTGGTCCGAAATTAAAGGGAATGAGAATGGCCATGCGTCATGCAAACGAATGCGGCGACATCTTGAGACCTTGAGAAGCCGAAGAATTATTGCGGCTGGCAACGCATCCATCGGGGAGGAGGACGCACCCAGCTGTACCTTCTAACGGATCTTGGATAAGAGATGTTGCCGCTCCCTATTTGGAGCGGTGTGGCAAGCTCGAGGGTATAGAAACCGTACTGCCAATTCTTCTTGCTGAGCAAAAAATACTATAAACCAAAATTACGCTAGTCGCCTCACGCCACGGCTGCCATTTTTTTATTGTTAACGGCGTTTTGTAGCCAGACTGCGGGCGAGCGCATCAGACCTAAGCGTTTATCGACTGTTACGCTGCCTTTTCAGTCCTTGGTTTGACGCCTTTATATTTATGGTTTCGCTTGTTTTGCTCTTGTCTCCCGGTCTTTGTTTTCTTACGACGCGAGCAGACCTTCTTCTATAAGCGAGGCGGCAAACGTCGTTACGATCTGCGTGTCTGGCAGAATGAGTCGCTCGTCCTTATCTCCGTAATCCAGCCGGCTGAGCATATCCTTGATGACATTCAATCGCGTCAGCGGCTTGTTATCGGCATGCACGATAATCCACGGCGTTATGAGATTGTGAGTATGAGCAAGCATTTTGTCGCGCGCCAGACTGTATTCATCCCATTTTTTCAATGCAAATTCGTCCAGACCGCTAATTTTCCATTGCGCAAGCGGATCCTTCTTGCGCTCGTCCAGCCGTTTTTCCTGTTCGGCTTTACTGATGTCCAGGTAATACTTGAGGAGCTTGATGCCCGAGCGGATCAGCATAAGCTCGAACTCAACCACCGAGTTCATGAATTCATCGTACTCGGCGTCTGTGCAAAAGCGCATTACCCGCTCCACTCCTGCCCGGTTGTACCAGCTCCGGTTGAATATCACGAGTTCCTGCGCTGCGGGCAGATATTGAACGTAACGCTGAAAATACCATGTGTTGCGGTCCCGGTCCGTTGGTTTGCCGAGAGCAACCACACGCGTTTCCCGCGGACTCAGATGCTGAGTGATGCGCTTGATCGTACCGTCCTTCCCAGCCGCATCCCGACCCTCGAAGATAACCAGAATCCTGTCATCATGTTTGATGAAGTGCCGCTGCAGCTTTACGAGTTCAATTTGCAGTTTGTATAGCGTGTCCTCATAGGCTTCTTTGGATATTTCCGAAGGAGGCGTATCTTTGTCCTTTTTATCCGCTTTTTTACTCATGATAGGTATTTTCCAGGGTAGATTTGTTCAATGAGATGATCATAGGGCGGAGAAGCGAAGCCCGGCCCATCAGTCCGCGCCAAGGCTAAAAAAATGACTGCGCTTGAAAGAATTACGCCAGAGTTTGATCATGGTTGATGCGTCAGATGAGTTCTGATGGATTGCACTTTACCCCATCCACCCTGACATGAGCTGTTTTATGCAGGATTGATCGTTATGGTGCGGCCGGTTCGCTCGACTTGCTTTTATCTGCCTTTCTACTATGATAAATCAACATCCGGAAGGACCGCGGAATTCGGCAATCAGGATGAAGACTGGCTTAAGCAATAGTAGTTGCAATAGTAGTTGCTCTAAGCAGGAGAGATGCGCATACTGGAAAACATGAAGTTGCGTGCAAGTACATTTATATCGATTCTAATCATGCTGGCGCTGCCACTGCAAACCGCACTGGCCGCGATCATGCCGCTATGCGCACAAGCCAAAAATATGCCAGCCGGGCTCGAAACTCAAATCTCTTCCGCCATGCCAACTCTGATTGCCTGTAGCCAGCATGACAGCAACAGTCATGCTGGCAACGATGATGGCGCCGGGGAGGAGGATTTTACGCTGTCCTGTGATGGGGTTGTTTGTCATATAAGCGGCAACGGGTTGCCTCCGGCGGCCTCATCCCTCAATTTCGCCGGCGGATTTTCTTACGCCATCTCTTCCAATTCCCGCTTTTCCTCATTCATTCTTCAGCAACCACAACGTCCCCCTCTCGTTTGATCTCGCAACACCCGGAACCTGCCTGAAATAGGCAACTGAACGTTTTATTCGTATTACCTTGCATCGGAACCGCATGCTCTTGCTGCACAAAGGTTTGCCGGATCGCAACCGCAGTAGCTGCCTCTATGCAAAATAAATAATCCTGGCGCAAACTTCGAGGAGGTCATAATGATTATTCCATTCTCTGCTGCGTTGCAACTGGCGCGCTTACCTGTACGTATCCCTGCCTTGGCTCATGCAGACCAAATCCTTCGCACTAAGGGGTTGGAATGATTCTCAGCGGAATCATCGCGGCAGCGCTTGCCGTTGTCGTGCTTCCGGTAAATGCCCAAAGCGAAATCTCGAGTAGAGCAGGCACAGTAGCGCCTGCGCGAGCTGTCACCGAACTACCCATGGAAACTTTCGCGGCATCAAATACCGGAAGCTTTACTCCCCTGGCTCCCCTGATTGCCGAAGCCTTGGAGAATAATCCGGAAATTCAGGGTGCTCTGCAGGAACGCGAAGCGGCCCACCATAGAATATCGCCTGCGGAAGCGCTCGATGATCCGGTCCTCGAAGCGGGAGTGATCAATGCGCCATTGGCATCGTCGACTTTCAATCGTGAAGACATGACCATGAAAATGATCGGCTTATCTCAGCGCCTGCCCTTTCCCGGAAAACGAGGTTTGCGGAAGGACGTTGCAGCCAAGGACGCCGAGGCGGTCGATTACGGTTACGAGGAAACCGTGAACCGGGTAGCGCGAGACATCAGGACTGCTTATACAGATCTGGGCCTCACGCTCGAAGTAATTCATCTGGTTGAGAAAAACAAGCTGATCCTGGAGGAGTTCCTGCACCTCGCCGAGGACCACTACGAGGTGGGGCGAGGAAACCAGGCCGACGTACTAAAGGCTCAGACGCAGGTATCGAAAATGATGGACGAGCTGCTCAGGCTCGAACGGGAACGGCCGACGATCGAAGCAGAGCTTATTCGCGCGCTGGGCCGCAGTGGAAATATTGCCGCACCAATACCTGCGCCCCCGCAATTGCAGGAAGAAACCCTGAATCTGGAATCCTTGCGTGAAACCGCTCTGACGCAGCGTCCGCAATTGCTGGCACTGCAAAGTCTCGTTGCGCGCAACGACAAAGCGCTGGAACTGACACGCAAAAATTATTACCCAGACTTCGACGTGCGCATGTCGTACGGCCAACGCGACAACATGCTGGACAACACGCGAAGACCCGACATGGTGAGCCTGACGGTGGCCATCAATCTACCGGTATGGCGCGGCAGCAAACTCGCGCCACGCGAAGCGGAGTCGCTGGCAATGCGCAATCAGACCTTGAGTCTGTATCAGGCACAGCGCAATGAGGTTACCGCCAGACTCCGCCAGCAGATAGCAGTGGCCCAGCAAAGTCTGAAATCAGCGCAGCTATACCAGACCTCCATCCTGCCGCAGGCCCGGCTTACAGTTGAATCCGCGCTGGCGGCCTATCGGGTCAATCGAGTGGATTTCATGACACTGCTCGACGGCCGGATGACAGTATTTAACTATGAAATCAGCCTGGCGACGGCTGTGGCCAGCTACAACAAGGCGCTGGCGGAAATCGATCTGCTTACCGGTAAATCGCCGATCCACCTGCCTGCCATCCCCGAGGAACGCATGTGAAGGAGCGCACATGAAATTGGCCGTCAAACTGATCGTTTTTATTGCCCTGACGGGAGTCACCCTGGCGGCGGGATATTGGTGGGGTATGAGCCAATCCGCGACCTCTGCGGTTAACTCGTCCGGCGAGGAGTCGAACGATGGGAAGATCAAGGGGAAAACTAAGGGAAAAACTAAGGGAAAAACTGAAGGGAAGATCCTCTATTACCGCAACCCGATGGGGCTGCCGGACACGTCACCCTTGCCGAAGAAAGATCCGATGGGCATGGACTATATCCCGGTCTATGAAGGCGAAGAACCCGCGCCTGGCAATCTGGAAGTAAAAATCAGTGTAGAAAAAATACAAAAACTGGGTGTGAGAACCGAGGCCGTCGTGCTGCGTGAACTCGCCCGTACCGTGCGAGCAGTATCGACAGTGCAGGCAGATGAGGGACGATTGCACACCGTGGCGCCCCGATTCGAAGGCTGGATCGAGAGGCTCTACGTCAACACTACCGGGCAAGGGGTAAAAAAGGGCGATGCACTGATGGATGTATACAGCCCCGACCTGATTACGGCGCAACACGAATATCTCGTCGCCCGAAAAGGGACCCAATTGGTCGAAGGAGGTGGCCTCGAGGTTCAGGCGGGAATGGAGCGATTGGCCGAGAGCGCCTTGCAGAGACTGCGCAACTGGGATATCCCGGAGGCCGATCTGCGCATACTTCAGCAGGAAGGCCGGATCAGGCAACGCTTTACATTGCACTCTCCGGCGAGCGGTGTTGTGCTGGAAAAGAATGCCGTTCAGGGGCAGCGCTTCATGCCCGGAGAGATGCTGTATCAGATTGCTGATCTCTCCCACGTCTGGATACTGGTGGATGTGTTCGAACAGGACCTTGCCATGATTAGTCGGGGCGACGCCGCCATCATCAGCATCGACGCGTATCCGGACAAAATATTCAACGGCAGGGTGACGTTCATCTACCCGACAGTAAATCCTGACACGCGTACCGCCAGGGTACGAATCGAACTGCCCAACATGCAAGGGCTGCTCAAACCGGCCATGTATGGAAGAGTGAAATTAGCTTCCTCCCACCGCAAAGACAAGGTACTCGCCGTGCCCGAGTCGGCAGTGCTGGCAACCGGTACGCGGCAGTTGGTACTGGTTGATCTCGGCGGAGGCCGGTTTGAGCCGAGGGAGGTAAAACTCGGCGCCCATGGCGATGGCTATGATGAAGTAGTGAGCGGACTGGAGGCCGGGGAAAGGGTTGTGGTGAAAGCTAATTTTCTGATTGATGCGGAAAGCAACCTCAGGGCGGCACTGAGCGGCTTCGGCCACAGCGGCAACGGTTCAATGCCTGAAGAGCCGGAGGAGCCGGGTGAGAAGCAGCAAGCCGCGTCCGGCTCGTCTCCCGCAGCCTCTGTATCTCCCCCTCCGTCAGCGATTCATCGCGGCGAAGGCATCATTGAAGCGATCGACCGGGCTAATGCGACAATAAGAATTGCGCATCGCCCTATCCCCAGCCTTAAGTGGGCAGAAATGACAATGGACTTTCGGGTCTCTGAACCCGCATTGCTCCAGGCGTTGAGACCGGGCCAGAACATTGCTTTCGAAATAACCGAAAAATCAGCTGGTGAATACGTGATCACCCGTATCCAGCCGAGCCAGGATAGCCCTGATGCCCGTCCAGGCAGCAACGATCACAGGGAACACTGAGGTGGTAGGAAATATCATCGAATGGTCCGTGCGACATATCTTCCTGGTGTTGATTGGAACATTTATTCTGGCGACTGGGGGTGTGTATTCGGTATGGAAGACGCCGATCGACGCGATTCCGGATCTCTCGGACGTGCAGGTCATCATTTATACGGAATATCCGGGGCAGGCGCCGCAGGTCGTCGAGGACCAGGTTACCTATCCGCTCACCACCGCGATGCTGAGCGTGCCGAAATCGAAGGTAGTGCGCGGGCTATCCAACTTCGGTGCGTCGTTTGTCTATGTCATCTTCGAAGACGGCACCGATATCTATTGGGCTCGCTCGCGGGTCTTGGAATACCTGAGTTTCGCCGCGAGCCGTCTGCCCAACAATGTCAGGCCTTCGCTCGGCCCGGATGCAACCGGGGTGGGGTGGGTTTACCAATATGTTGTCACGGCCAGGAACCGGACGCTGGATGAGTTGCGCGCCCTGCAGGACTGGTTCTTGCGTTACCAGTTGACCGCGGCGGAGGGCGTGTCGGAAATCGCCAGTGTAGGTGGATTTGTACGAAGCTACCAGGTTACGGTAGACCCTCGGCAGCTACAAGCCTACGGCATACCGCTCAAGAAAGTGAGCGAGGTTATCGCAGTGAGTAACCGGGACGTCGGTGGACGCGTTATCGAGATGGCGGAAACCGAATACATGGTGCGCGGCAAGGGCTATCTGCGCGGTATCGGTGATCTTGAAAATCTCGTTGTGAAGGTGGAAAAGGGCACCCCGGTGCTGTTGCGCGATATCGCCCGGGTGGAACTGGTTCCGGAAGAACGCCGCGGCATCGCCGAACTCGACGGTGAAGGAGAAGTCGTTTCGGCGATTGCGGTAGCGCGGCATGGCGAGCATGCACTGGACGTTACCCGCAACCTTGAAAAGAAAATCGGGGAGATCGCATCGGGCCTGCCGGAAGATGTTTCGATTCATCCCGTCTACAATCGCTCCGAGCTGATTCATCGCGCCATTGCGACACTGCGCGAAATTTTTATCGAGCAGATTATTATCGTGGCGCTGGTATGCGTGGTCTTTCTCATGCATGTGCGTAGCGCATTGGTGGCAATCATCATGCTTCCGCTCGGGGTCCTGATTGCTTTTATCGCGATGCGATTTCTTGGCATCAATTCCAATATCATGAGCCTCGCCGGCATTGCCCTTGCGATCGCCGAAATGACCGATGCAGCCATCGTCATGATCGAGAACGCCCACAAGCATCTTGCACGCCTTGATCCTGACGCACCGAGCGCATCTCGCATCGACGCCGTCATCGCTGCCTGCAAGGAAGTCGGTCCGTCGCTGTTCTTCAGCCTGCTGATCATCACGGTTTCATTCCTGCCGGTGTTTACCCTCGAAGCCCAGGAAGGGCGCATGTTTCAGCCACTCGCCTACACAAAGACCTTCGCCATGGCCGGAGCCGCGCTGCTTTCGATTACGCTGGTCCCGGCCCTGATCCTGCTTCTGATTCGCGGCCGCATTCCGCGTGAGCAGGATAATCCGCTGGGCCGTATGATGATCCGGACCTACCGTCCGGTAATGGCTTGGGTGATGCATTGGAAAAAAACGATTATTGTGTCAGCGCTCGCCGTGCTTGGGCTTACTGTCTATCCCGCACTCAAGTTGGGAACTGAATTCATGCCGACGTTGAACGAGGGCACGCTCCTTTATATGCCGGTGACCCTGCCGGGTATTTCGGTTACGAAGGCGGCGGAAATCCTGCAAACGCAAGACAAGATCATCAAAAGCTTCCCCGAAGTGGCGTCGGTGCTCGGTAAAGCCGGACGGGCCAATACCGCCACTGATCCCGCTCCTCTGGAAATGGCTGAAACGATCGTCAACCTGAAGCCGCAAAGCGAATGGCGTGCAGGAATAACCGTCGATAAGCTCATCGCTGAAATGGATCAAGCGCTGCAGATGCCTGGCGTCAGCAATGCCTGGACAATGCCGATCAAAAACAGGATCGATATGCTTGCCACAGGCATCCGCACGCCGATCGGCATCAAGGTGTTCGGCAAGGATTTGAACGAGATCAACATGCTTGCCCGGCAGATCGAGACAGCGGTGAAAAATGTGCCTGGGACCACCAGCGTCTATGCGGAGCGCATCACTGGGGGCTACTACCTCGATATCGAACCCGATCGGATGGCGCTCGCCCGCCATGGACTGGCTATCGGTGATCTGCTGGAAGTGATCTCGGTAGCGCTTGGCGGCGAGACAGTGACAACTACTGTGGAAGGGCGGGAACGTTTTAATGTCGCCGTTCGCTATCCGCGCGCATTGCGCAGCGATCCGCAGGCAATCGCCACTCAGGTGCTGATACCGACCATGAACCAAACAATGATTCCGCTCGGGCAGCTCGCGCGCATCAAGCTTGTTACGGGACCACCGAGCATCCGCACCGAGAACGCGCTCCTGTCGGCCTACATCTTCGTCGATATCCGCGATCGCGACATCGGCCGCTATGTGGCGGACGCGCAGCAAGCGGTGCGCGAGCAGGTGCGGTTTCCCTCGGGATACTACGCCGCATGGAGCGGTCAGTTCGAGTATATGGAACGTGCAACCGAGAAATTGAAAATAGTGGTGCCGCTCACGATCCTGATTGTGTTCCTTCTTGTGTATCTCAACTTCAATCGCCTCACCGAAACCATGATAGTGATGCTCTCGGTACCGTTCTCGCTGGTTGGGGGAATCTGGCTGATGTATCTTCTCGATTACAACATGAGCATCGCTGCGGTGGTCGGTTTTATCGGCCTCGTCGGTATTGCGACTGAAACGGGAATGGTGATGCTTACCTTCCTGGATCGGGCGCTGGCGGGTATTACGGCTACGAGAAAAGCCGCAGGCGAAAAGGTTGCGGTGGCGGATCTTTACGAGGCAGTCATCCAGGGCGCCGTATACCGGATACGGCCCGTCATGATGACGATAGCAGGAAGTATAGTCGGTCTATTCCCGGTCATGTTCAGCAGCGGCACGGGCTCGGAGGTGACTCGGCACATCGCCGCTCCCATGGTTGGCGGTATGGTATCCGCAACCGTGCTGACGCTGATCGTATTCCCTGCCGTCTATGCGATGGTCAAGGAATGGAGCATTCGAAAGAAAGAAAAATGAAGATTGCCGTTGTTGAAATTGTTTAACCAATATGGCTGAGCCTGCGGGGAAAACGCAATGCCTGCTTCATCTTTGTCCCGCATCTTTGCTCAATTCCAGATTGCGTCAATCACAACGAGAATACGCGATCCGTTTTCCGGCACCACGGCTGGCGAGCGATGGATTGCACCCCTTCCGTCATTACCTTGCCATAGCGAGTCTTTGAAAAGTATCACGTCAAAAGGCGCGGCTGCTTCCACCGCAGTTCTGTGATCGAACAAGCCGGATACCTCGTCGGGAAGTCCGCCGGATCCGGACCCAAGCTTGCTGCGGTCGACCCATTCGTCATCAATCCATTCCGTGCCCGAACCCCGGTAAGCACATGCCAGCCGTATACCCGTGCGGTCTACGTGAAAGCGCGGGCACATCGGGCTGCCGAGTACCTCCATGCGCAAACCCACTGCGTCACACCCGAGAAGTTCCGAGTAGATATTCGAAAGCAGAAAAATATCATCAACAATAAACTCCCGACCAGGGAGATCCGGTAAAAAGTTCGGTTTTAATCTATCGCCAATCCGAATAACCGTACGAAAACCACTACCCACAACATCGCTTGCCATCGCTTGTTCGAAATACGTCTTGATAACTTGATCTTCCCGCCGTTGCCAGTGAACAAGCTGAATGCCGGGATCAAAAATATGAATCAGTTCCCCTGGTTGAGTCGTCGTCCATGCGTACTGCTGAGGGGCCTGATTTGTAGAATGAGTTTCCTCCGAGGCGTTGATGGACATGGACGAATGCCTGTGCGTCCGGGAATTTTCATTTGAATCCGGCTGCGGCCCGCTTAGCGAATCGGGCATTTGGAGGAGAAGCTATCATTCATGAGCTAGACTCTGTGTCGAAGTGATGAAAGGGCAGGGCGAACCGGAGCAGTTTCCTGAGAGGAGTGAGGGAGTCTATTCGGGAAAATAGCAGACGAGCAGCATATTGCGCTCAGTCCTCATGACTTTATGTCTGTTGCGGCATGGCCAACCGCGCCTCAGTGAATGCAAACATGTGTTCGATGGTATTCCGATCGATAGCTCGCGTGATAAATACGATGCGTGTGCGATGGTCGTCCGATGGCCAATCAGCCAGTTCAACAGGTGGATGAAAGATATGTTGAACTCCGTGAATTATGACAGGCCCCGCCCGGTGCGCAAGGTTGACGATACCTTTTACCCGAAGAACGTCAGTACCCTTGATACCCAGCAATAATCCAATCCATGAATCGAATACATATGGGTCAATCGGATCATCGAAAGTAAAGCAAAATGCCCGAATTTGATCGTCATGACGATTGATGTCCCTGGGAACCGTCACGCGCAATGGTCTTTTGCGGGTCAGTCGATGTGTTCCCATAATCGATATGGGCTTGTATGTAAATCTTCCAGCCGGCGGTGCCATGCTGTCTTGAAATGACTCCGCATTGAGCCAGCGAGCAACATCGGGTATTTTATTGTCAGTCGAAAATAAACCGAGACCGAGCAGTTGTTCCGCTTCCGCGTGTCCATTCATTACCCGCATTTGCCGCGCGCCGGGATTAAGTACCGCAAGCCGATCACGGAGTTCCGTAAGTTGCACGTCGTTGACCAAATCGCTCTTGGTCAGCACCAGTCGATCTGCGACGGCCGCCTGTTTGACTGCTTCAGGATAAAGGCTCAGTGTCTGCATTCCGTTGACACAATCCACCGTCGTCACCACCCCATCAAGGCGATAGTGCTCAACAAGGAACGCATCCGTCATCAAGGTGTGCAGAATGGGTGTCGGGTCGCCCAGGCCGGTTGTCTCGATGATTACCCGGTTGAACTGCCGTTTTCCTCCACGCGCAAAACGCCATGTTACCTCGCGGAGCGCTTTCTTGATGTCACTGCGGGTCGTACAACAGATACAGCCGCCGGCCACTTTCGCCACCATTTCCTCATGACTATGTTTGACCAGCAGGTGATCGAGACTGATTGCGCCAAACTCATTGATGATAACCAATGTGTCGCTCAAAGCCGGTTGCCGCACCAGGTGGTTGAGCAATGTGGTTTTCCCGCTGCCGAGAAAGCCGGTTAGCAGCGATACAGGTATCAGTTGCCGGGTTGAAAGGCTATCAGACGCCATAGCTTCGCTCGTGGAGTTCATGTCGCTCTTGAGCTTCAATGCAGAGCGTGGCGGTAGGTCTTGCCAGCAGGCGGGCGATGCCGATGGGCTCGCCTGTGTCCGTGCACCAGCCATACGTGCCGTCCTCAATACGCAAGAGGGCATCTTCGATTTTTTTGAGCAACTTTCGCTCGCGGTCTCTCACTCGGAACTCAAGAGAAAATTTTTCCTCGGTACTTGCCCGGTCGTTAGGGTCGGGCCCGGAAACAATAGCTTGCATCTGTTCGAGCGTGCTTTGCGCGTTTTCCAGCAATTTACGCCGCTCATCTTCCAGCCGCAGACGGAAGAACTCCAGTTGCGCCGGGGACATGTACTCGCCTCGCGGCACCATGCGGATGGCCTGCTCTACGGAAGACAATAATTGTTTATCTTTCATCGTGTTTCACCCTTAACCTGATCTGGCGCACCTCAGCTTGCCATGAACCTCATGAGTTTGAAACGCGGCTCCGCTTTCCAGGAGAAATACGCTCCACCACAGAAATATACATTGCCACCCCTAAACAGCGGTCTCGGTACGCTCGAACCAGCCCACAATGCTTCGCCAATGCGCCTCCCCATAATGACGAATGAAGCGCTATTACTTTCATATTTCCTCATGCCGCGGCGCACGCAATATAGCCAATCGTTTTTCGATAAATTCCCGGGGCAAGCGAACGCCGCAGTCATGCTCGATGCAATGCCGCCATTCGCCGAAAGTCCGAGGAATGATTGCGCTCATGTGAGTTCCGTTTCCTCCTGCGGCACTTCCGCGGCGGTCCAATCGGGAAACTGGTCCGGCAGGCTGCGCCAATGCCCGGTGCTCTTGCGGATTTCGGTAAATGTAAGCCGGCATGCTGAAAAAGTTTTTTCGATCAGCTCCCGATCCCCATTCCCATCCTTGTAGCGGCCAATGAAGACCACTTCATTGATGCGGTCTCCGTAGGGTTGCTGCCAATTCTGCTCTATCGAAGCGCGCTCCGGGCTTCCCTCGGCGGGCCAGCGCTCTTTCGGCACCGCGACCCACCATCGTCCTACCGGTTCCACCGTGGCGGTGTTGCCGGAACGCGAATAGGATATCGCCCACTCCGGGCGACTGGCCAACCACACATAGCCTTTGGCCCGCAAGGTGCCGGGCAGGGGGTTTTCAAGAAAAGCGGCAAAACGTTGGGGGTGCAGTGGTTCACGTATGCGCACAACGAAACTGCTGATGCCGAATTCTTCCGTTTCAGGAATATGTTCGCCGGCCAGTTCCTTAAACCAGCCCGCCATTCTGCTGGCACGATCCAGGTCGAATCGGCCGGTACCGAGAATTTTTTTCAAGGGAACATTGCCGTGTTTGGCGTAGATTATTTCCGCTACAGGATTCAAGGCCTTGATCACACCGGTCACCTCATTGAGCTTATCGCGGGTAACACTATCCACTTTGCTTACCACAATCACATCCGCAAATTCGATCTGCTCGGTCAGCAGACTGGCCAATGTCCGATTGTCTTCATCGCTCGCAACTTCGCCGCGTTGTGCCAGCGAATCTTCACTGGAAAAATCGCGCAGCAGATTAACCGCATCGACTACCGTGACCATGGTATCTATGCGCGCAATATCGTTTAGCGAATCGCCTTTTTCATTCCGAAAATCAAATGTGGCTGCGACAGGCATCGGTTCGCCGATTCCCGTCGATTCGATCAGCAGATAATCGAAACGGCCGTCGGCGCAGAGCTTGTGCACCTCAGTCAGTAAATCTTCGCGCAGTGTGCAGCAAATGCAGCCGTTACTCATTTCGACCAGTCTTTCTTCAGTGCGGGACAGCGCCGCACCCGCATGTTCGGCCCCTCTTTCGATCAGGGAAGCATCGATGTTCACTTCGCTCATATCATTCACAATTACCGCTACCCGCAATCCTTCGCGATTAGCCAGCACATGATTTAGCAAGGTTGTTTTGCCTGCGCCCAGAAATCCTGAAAATACCGTCACCGGCAAACGTCGATCCACTGTTGTCATAACGACCTTAGTTGGTTGATAAAAACGCCACCGTTATCCCTATTGTTTTTGTGGCGTATCATGTGTTTCATGCTGCCAGTCCGGCAAAAATACCGAGGTGAGACGCAAACACTTTTTTCTTGCGCGGTTGTAGAATGAATGTCTGCGTGGGCATTGTCGCCAAGTTGATTCGAACATGCCTGATGTAGTATCCCTTTATTGATAATAAGTTATCATTAGCGAGTATGTCAAGGATGATAGGGCTGTTAAACACTGATTTTTTTATCGTGTGGCGTAACTATTAATAAAAGTTGACGTCGATGAAGGTGATGCATGGAACGAAATACTCGCCAGCGTAACGCGATTCTGGGCGCCATTTCCTCGGCGGGCAGGCCGCTTTCGACGCAGGAAGTCCTTGCGGCAGGGCAGGCGGTTGTACCATCGCTGAGCATCGCAACGGTTTATCGAACGCTGAAGGATTTGACGACGGAAGGTTGGATCCTGCCCGTCAAACTGCCGGGTGAGTCGGACCGGTATGAGGTGACAACGCTAGGCGAGCATTATCACTTCAAATGCAGTTCGTGCAGCAAGGTGTTTGATGTTCATGAGAGGATCAAGAATAGCAATCTTCCGGCTCCTCCCAATTTCGTCGTGGAGAAGTACGACCTCATTCTTTATGGCCGGTGCAGCAATTGCATCCCTAAGCGCAAGGGCCAGAAGCCCAGCGCGGCAAAATACCCCTTCTAAATTCCATTCAACGCGGCTCAATTTTTCAGCCATTTTCATGCCGGGCAGCTTGTGATTCTCACCCCATCCGCACCCCCTGTTTAGGCGATGGTGGGGGGAGGAGCCGCAACAGCGTAAAACTGAAAATCAGCCTCTCCCGGCGGCGTTTTGCTATGCAGCATCCAACTGGCTTTGTCATGACGGTTAGTGATTACCAGTTTGCGGAAGGGTTCATTTGCGGCGAGTTTCTGGCGGAAATGAGATAGCATTTAGAGACGCCGCTCATCACGTTTTCAGCGAAATATCGGGCACGACCAGCAGCACAGCTATCGCGGCTTAGGTGGGACAAGAGAGCTTAAGTAAAAGCAGGATTGGGAGTTTCAAGTAATGAGCGTGGGTAGAGTAGTAGCGCTGTGCAAGCAGCAACACAATAATTCCCCTGGAATTGTTCAAATATCAGAAAGTTGGCCTAATATGAATCATGGTCGAGGGAAATCGGTTTAGTTTGGCACGTTCTGGCCAGCGCCGCGTTGGAAGCCGTATTCCACATTTCAGGAATGATTTCAGAGGGTCAGCAATGGATACAGACCTGAAACATCCGCATCCGCCGCATGCTCACGATAAGCAACATCACCATCATGAGCACTCAGATGCCGCGCCGCCAGGTTCTCCTCAGGCAGCGGAAGGAGCCCAATGGACATGCCCGATGCACCCGGAGATCGTGCGGGATTCTGCCGGCGATTGCCCCATCTGCGGGATGGCGCTGGTGCCCATTGCAGGTACGAATATCGACATAAGCGGCGGTAAGCCCGATGATTCCGAGTTGCGGGATCTCGCGCGCAGGTTGTGGGTTGGAATTGCATTGTCGCTCCCGCTGATAGTGGTGGCGATGTCGCCCATGATCGGTATTCATGAGCCGTTCGGGCTACAGCCGCATTCCCGTGGATGGATCGAATTTTTACTGGGTACGCCCGTTGTGCTATGGGTTGGCTGGCCGATTCTGCGCAAATTCTGGTTTTCGCTGGTGCATCGCGCACTCAACATGTATACGCTGATCGGCTTGGGAGTAGGGTTCGCATATCTGTACAGTGTTGCTGCTGTGCTTATTCCAGGGTGGTTTCCGCAAGAGTTCCGCGAGCACGACGGTGCTGTAGGGACGTATTTCGAGGCCGCGGCGGTCATCGTGACGTTGGTGATCCTGGGGGAATACCTCCAGACGCGAGCGATGGGCCAGACCAGCCGGGCCATCCAGCAATTGCTGAAACTCGCGCCCAACCAGGCTTGGCGCATGCGCGACGACGGGACGGAAGAACAGGTGCCATTGGAAATGGTGGCCGTGGGTGATCGGCTGCGCGTGAAACCGGGAGAAAAGATCCCGGTGGATGGCACGGTACTGGAAGGCGCGAGTCGGGTGGATGAATCGATGATCACAGGCGAGCCGCTGCCGGTGGCGAAGGCGGCTGGCGACAAGGTAACCGGCGCAACCGTGAACAGTAATGGCTCCCTGATCTTCCGCGCCGAACGCATAGGTGCGGACACCCTGTTGGCACGCATTGTTCATATGGTAGGGGAAGCACAGCGCACGCGCGCGCCCGTCCAGCGGCTCGCGGACGTCATCGCCGCCTATTTCGTCCAGACAGTTATCGCCATCGCCGTCGTCACAGCGCTCGCATGGTGGTTTCTCGGTCCGGAACCAAAATTCACGTATGCGTTTGTTAATGCCATTGCCGTACTGATTATCGCCTGCCCATGCGCGGTGGGGCTGGCTACACCCATTTCGATGACTGTTGCGATGGGGCAGGGCGCTCGCGCAGGCATTCTGTTTCGCAATGCCGAGGCAATCGAGCGCATGCGCGACATCGATACCGTTGTCGTGGATAAAACCGGTACGTTGACGCTGGGACGCCCTGCGCTGACGGATTTTTCCGCAGAAAGTATCGGACAGAATGAGGCGCTGGCGCTCGTGGCGGGAGTGGAGCAGCTCTCCGAGCATCCGATCGGACATGCAATCGTAGAGAGCGCCAAGGCTCGCGGTTTGAAGCTTCCGGCAGCAGAAGCGTTCAATGCAATCAATGGCCTTGGCGTGCAAGCCAATATCGACGGCAAGCACATTCTGGTTGGCAGCCGTAATTTTCTCGTACAGCAGGGTGTGGATACACAACACTGGGAAGAGCGCGGAAAAGGGTGGCGGGCCGAAGCCAAAACAGTAGTGTTTTTCGCCGTGGATGACGTAGCCGCCGGAATTGCCGCAGTCGCCGACCCAATCAAGGATAGCACACCCGAAGCCATCACGACGCTTCGGAACCTGGGCGTCCATATCGTCATGCTGACGGGAGACTCGCAACGCACGGCCGATGCGATTGCCCGGCAGCTCGGTATTGATGAAGCACTGGCTGAAGTACTTCCAGAGCACAAGGCCGATCACGTAAGGCGCTTGCAGGCGGAGGGGCGCAAGGTGGCCATGGCGGGCGATGGCATCAATGACGCGCCTGCGCTGGCGCAAGCCGATGTTGGTATCGCAATGGGCACCGGCACCGATGTGGCAATGGAAAGTGCTGGTGTTACGCTCGTCAAGGGAGATCTGCGCGGCATTGAACGGGCCATGGTGCTGTCGCGCGCCACCATGCGCAATATCAGGCAGAACCTCACCTTCGCATTTGGCTATAACGCCCTTGGCATACCCTTGGCAGCCGGCGTGTTTTACCCGGCTTTCGGGCTGCTGCTATCGCCAATGTTTGCTGGGGCCGCTATGGCGATGAGCTCCGTATCCGTCGTTACTAACGCACTGCGGCTTAATCGCGTCAAGTTATGAAATACGACTGCAAATTTCCCTGATATTGATTTTTCATACCAACCCAACATGGAGAAATATCATGAAATCCCGCGCTTTTTTTGCCATTTTGGTTATGCTTGGCATATTGAGCTCCTGCGCTCATATTGATCCCCATCCGATGGACATGACGAGCGCTATCCGGGAGGCTAAAACAAAAGAAGACCATAATGCGCTTGCCAGACACTACGAAGCTGCTGCAAATGCAATGCAGGCAAAAGCAAGCGAACAAAAAAGATGTCTTGCCGAATATCAGAAGCATGGATATTACTACGGCAGGCAAACCATAGATGTGAAGGAGCATGCACAGGCCTTAGTACATGTCTACGAGGAAGCCGCGGAGGCCAACATGAGCATGGCGAAATCCCATCGCCGGATGGCGGAGGAAATGAGATAGAAGCGACATGATCTGCAATAAATTTTGCCTGATCAAGAAACTGGGGGACCTCAAACATCCCGGAGTTCCAGTGGAATGAGCTCGGCAAATCCAACCCGGCCAGCTACCATGACCGATAATACGCCAACTCTGGAATCCGTGCTGACCTGCCCTCGATGCGGGTATGTCAAACAGGAAATAATGCCGATTGACGCCTGCCAGTTTTATTATGAGTGCGGCCACTGCGGCACGCTGTTACGTCCCCTTCCTGGCGATTGCTGTGTCTATTGTTCCTTCGGGTCCGTCAAATGCCCACCGGTACAGGGGCAATCGAACTGCTGCGGATAATAATCCGGTCACGCCATAGCTGTGACACAGCTTCATGCATCAACCGATCATTATCCGCGGTTAAACGTCCGGTTCATTCGCCTATGAACGACGCGAGGCCCTCCATTGACGCACTCGCTTCGAATGCATGATCTTATAAGCGAGAAAGCTTAGCAGAAGCGCCGCTATCAACGGTCCTATCGCGGTCCGAAAGGTCTTCGCGTAGTTAATCATCTGCACCCGCAACGGATACTCATAGCGTACGGGAGGCACCGAATCTCCCGTTATAAATACCGTATATTCCCCTTCATCCAGACTTGTCTCTCCGTTGATCACGCCGTCAGGATGGTAGCTTGGACGCATATATGTCACCGTCTCATCGTCTGCCTCGTTGGTTCCCCTTACCACTCGCACGCCTATCGGTATATCACGCAACGCCGGATCCACAAGGTCCACTACCAAAAATGTATTCCCCTCCTTGGGTATTTCCGTGCAGTATTGGTCACCTGGCTCATATTGAGGCTGATAGGCGCTTAAATGAACCATGCTGCTATCGCCCAGCCTGCGCATGCACGTGTCTTCCTCCATAGCCACTCTTCCATGGGCAGCCGCTGCGCCACCGTAAAGCGCTGCAACAAGGGCAAGGGCCGCTCCACCGGCCTGTATCATTTCCTTGATCATCATCAATTACTCCTCTTGATTTGGTTTTGCTTGCCTGTGCGCATTGTACTCATATCCTTGAGTTACCCTGCAGCAGGGCAAGGGGTCGTCTGTGGCGGAAAAATATACTCGCGAACACACTCTATCCGTGACACTCGCTATCCGTGAAACAGTGAAAAAACAAGACATTGCTCCAACTCCTTTACAACAGTGTCAGCCCCTTATCCGATTCATTGACCCGGCGGTCGAAGTTTGCTCTGAATTGCAAAAATATGGCCTGCAACGATGAGATAGCGTTTATTTTATCCTCGTGTATGGTTGCATAATGAAAGTATAATAAAGTAATTGCATACTACAATCAAAAATAATATGGTAGGGCTCCATGACTAAAGATCAGATTAAGCGCTCATCCTGCCCCGTTAGCTGCGCGCTTGACGTATTGGGTGACAAGTGGAGCCTGCTCGTTATCCGGGACATCATGTTCATGCGCAAGCAGTACTTCCGCGATTTCCTGACATCGCCCGAGAAAATCGCCTCGAATATACTTTCCGACAGACTGAAAAAGCTGGAGGAGTCCAATATCGTCCTGCGGCAACGCGATCCTGTAAACGCCCGCAGGGTAATCTATACACTCACGGAAAAAGGCCTGGATTTGTCACCTGCAATTCAGGAACTGCTCCGCTGGGGCGCGAAACATGACCCTGCAAGTGACGCACACGATTGGTCGACCCAGCACTCGAATAAAATTTCCTAGATTTGGGGGCTGAAGTATGAGCAATTCTATTCTGGAATCTCGCGATTTGTAGTGGAGGTTGACGCGGCGATGTTACCTGTATTCGTCTATTTCTGAGGTGCTTTCCCAGTAAAAGTATTCGGCGAAATTCGCAGTGGCTATGCTGAGTACTTATTCCTCTTTTGTGAATTGCTTAACCAGCAGTGAAACTCCCTTCAGTACGAGGCAATCAATTGACTTTTCGAGCTTCCTAACGGGCAGTGAAGCCTCGCTGTACGCGGTAGTCCTCAAAGCAAGATTCTGAGCTGCCTAACCGGCAGTGAAGGGCATATCGGCTTTAAGCGTCTCAAGGTGCTTTTTCTGAGCTGCCTAACCGGCAGTGAAGACATACCGCCCGCGTCATTGGATGCGCCAGTTTTTCTGAGCTGCCTAACCGGCAGTGAAGCCATCAATGTATCGATGCGGCCCCGAATGATTTTTCTGAGCTGCCTAACCGGCAGTGAAGGCGGAGGCGTCGGCATCACTGATCTGTTATCTTTTCTGAGCTGCCTAACCGGCAGTGAAGGTCACCGCTACCTGATACCTCCCTGCTGGAATTTTCTGAGCTGCCTAACCGGCAGTGAAGGGAAAAATGCTTCGCCGGGGTGAAGTCTATCATTTCTGAGCTGCCTAACCGGCAGTGAAGGTTGACATGGTTCAGTCTCTCCTGCCATTTACTTTCTGAGCTGCCTAACCGGCAGTGAAGTATGCTGGAGCAGATCGTCGATAACTTCGGCATTTCTGAGCTGCCTAACCGGCAGTGAAGGGTTGTGGGCTTAACTTGGGACTTAATCATCTTTTCTGAGCTGCCTAACCGGCAGTGAAGGGCTGAACTATCTTCATGCTGGCCGCTGCTCCTTTCTGAGCTGCCTAACCGGCAGTGAAGACTGACGTGGTCAAGGTCAAACCCGGCGGCATTTTCTGAGCTGCCTAACCGGCAGTGAAGCATTCCGGCACACTGACCCTGACGAAAGGGCATTTCTGAGCTGCCTAACCGGCAGTGAAGGCGGACAAGCTTTTTACCGGCGCTGCTGGCTTTTTCTGAACTGCCTAACCGGCAGTGAAGCAAAAAACAATGGTGATAGCTGCCGGGATCGCTTTCTGAGCTGCCTAACCGGCAGTGAAGGCAATGCGCTGCGCTTCGGCCTCGGCTTCTGCTTTCTGAGCTGCCTAACCGGCAGTGAAGAATAGTTCCGCCAGGCTACGGCATGGGCGTGTTTTCTGAGCTGCCTAACCGGCAGTGAAGTGAGAGCGTATGACCTTCCGCCGCGCAGCCAATTTCTGAGCTGCCTAACCGGCAGTGAAGGCTGTAGCCAAGCAAGTTCCCTACATCAAAACTTTCTGAGCTGCCTAACCGGCAGTGAAGTATCGGCCGCAGTATGGCGCGAATTACGTGCTTTTCTGAGCTGCCTAACCGGCAGTGAAGGCCCAGCCCGTGTTTACCTGCCCAGCGGTATCTTTCTGAGCTGCCTAACCGGCAGTGAAGCTTGGCAATTCATCTGGCCAAGCTCTACAATATTTCTGAGCTGCCTAACCGGCAGTGAAGGTGGATCAGGGCATAGCGGCCGCACAGATACATTTCTGAGCTGCCTAACCGGCAGTGAAGATTACCGCCGTCAGCGCCTTATTGGCCCAACTTTTCTGAGCTGCCTAACCGGCAGTGAAGTGGGCTATCGTCGCAACCCATACGTAAGGACTTTTCTGAGCTGCCTAACCGGCAGTGAAGGTTCGCCGGGGCCTAAGACTGAGGCGAACGGTTTTCTGAGCTGCCTAACCGGCAGTGAAGCGGCCAAGTCTGCTTTGGTGACAGACCTATTCTTTCTGAGCTGCCTAACCGGCAGTGAAGTGTGTTTACCGTTTCCCCCCTGAATTTGTTCATTTCTGAGCTGCCTAACCGGCAGTGAAGAGCTGGCCGGACACCTTTCATCATCCCCCTACTTTCTGAGCTGCCTAACCGGCAGTGAAGAATATCCGGCTGCGCGGAAACAAACGGGCTTTTTTCTGAGCTGCCTAACCGGCAGTGAAGTCACTCGCGCCCCCGCACGACCGCCGCCAGCATTTCTGAGCTGCCTAACCGGCAGTGAAGGCCAAGTGCATCGATCGCATAATCCGCGCCCTTTTCTGAGCTGCCTAACCGGCAGTGAAGCCTCTTGGTGACGAATCCCATCAGCTCGTACTTTTCTGAGCTGCCTAACCGGCAGTGAAGATGATGATATTTTAAGGGGGTGGGATAGGCAATTTCTGAGCTGCCTAACCGGCAGTGAAGGCGGCAATGGGTGCGCCACCGGAAGTGATCGATTTCTGAGCTGCCTAACCGGCAGTGAAGACTTGAGTTTGATATTTTCCAGCGTTCTCGCTTTTCTGAGCTGCCTAACCGGCAGTGAAGTTTCAATGTCGCCATATCCGCCTGGACTCCCTTTTCTGAGCTGCCTAACCGGCAGTGAAGTACAAGAAAAACTCGCTAATATATTAATTGTTAAAGAGCAAATGCGAAAATTAATCGCGATTCCTAAATTTTAGAGGAATGGATAACAGCTTGATTTTTAGAACCTAAAGGCCCTGGTAAAAAAAGGGTCAGAACCATGGTACGGTCGCTACCGAGCTTAGTCCATAAGCGCCAAATTTGCCCTCAACCGCTTGTTCCTGAGGCGGTAAATGTTCTATAAACAGGCGGAACTGTTGCCCAGTGCTTTGGCTGGTAAGGACAAAGTAGGGCAAGCGTAGCCGTCGGGCGGTGCTGTCGGGTATAACCTGTCTCGCTACCTCGGCGCTGACATTTTTCCGCAATATTAATCGACGCCGTTCCCGCTCGGGGTTGCTTTTGGCCTGGACGCGCCGAACTACCCAATGTTTCGCATGAGGGGGTACTAAGGTAATTTCCCCCACGCTCGCATGATCCCGCATCCCTGTCATCCAACCCAATTCCATCAATCTTGCAAGATCGTTGTCTTTTCCATGAAGACGTAGCCGTGCCCCGAGTGTCGCGCTATTTCCTGAATCGGGGAAGCTCACGCCAATATTCTGCTGACCATAAGTTACCAATCCCCGATGTAATTTGCTGAAGAGGGCATTCATTAGAGTTGTTGGCAAGAAATCCGGATCGGGGAACAAGCTTATTTCGAGATAAGCGTTCATTCATTAGTCCTTCTCGCCAAAAACGCCGCCGCGGACGAGCGTTGCCATTACAAAATGCTGGTTACCATCGCTTGGCGTACGGTCGTTCAGTACCCAGTTGTCCAGTAGATTGTAGAAGTCAGCTTTCTGTCTAGGCTGGCGGTATGCCTTTCCTTGCGTTGTGACCGAGCCATATGGTTCCACCGCGATGGGACCTACCGGGGATTCACCATCAACGGGATACCACGTGTCGATGGTGCGCAATGCGTTGCCTACCTTCTGGCTATGAATCGCTGCTACTGATCCTACTGAGTACAGCGTCTTGCTCTTCTGTCCTTTCTTATCCCCGCGGTCCAGGATCAATTCCTGGGAGGGGTAAACTTCCTGTCCGTTACCGACTCGAGCGTACGCTACCACTTCCAACAGCGCATAGGATTGCCCTGAAAGACCCTGTTCGATCACTTGTGTCAGTGCTTGTAGCGATGATGCTGAGTTCGACGGTTCGTCAAAATTTCTGAGTGAAAAATTGTGGCTATCAAAAGTCCAACTCTGGCTTGCCTCCCCGTGGATCAAATGACTAATCCGTACTTCCACTTGCTCCGCACCGATTCGGTTGCGCCATAGGAAGCGGCCGTTGGCCAGATTGTGGGCATAGCGACGGGCTAGTTCCGAGAAGCCAAGCTGACTGAGGTATTGCTGGACGACGGTTTGCAATTTAGCTTGATAATCAGAACTGTTGCAGGCGGACGGAATTCCTGCGCCGTCCAGCACGCGCACGGTGAAACAAACGCGCAACGTATCTTGATCGTTGGGCAGGGTAGCAACATCGACAGTTTGAAGGTTTGGCGATTGAATCGAAGCGTCCAGCTTTGCCGGGTCCTGATCTTTGGTCGAGAGCCGGTTTGAAATTGTGCCGCGTACAGATTTCTCTCTGACACCAACAGCAGGCCAAGTGCCGCCATTTTCGCGATCGCTCCAGCACCCGGAAGAAAAAAGCGCGTCAGAAGGATCCAGCTTGCGTTCGAATGCCAATACAGAGGCGGTTTTGAGTACCATTTATTTCTCCTTATGAGTACCCTTGCGGGTGATGTTGAGATAGTCGGAATAACGGTTGATGCAGCGATAGATGCCATTTTCTGGTTCAGATTCGGCGTGCCAGAACAGTTGCTCTAGATTTTCAAGCCGGTGGGGGCTAACCCACTCGCCAAGGGAATAGAGGCTTTCAACAAAACGGAAGGGTGTAGTGTCATCCCGCGTATTTTTAACCTCTCCCGCTGCATAGACAGGCGATAGGGCGCCATAACCGACGGGTAGAGGCACCAACCAACCGGGTCTCTTGCGTATGCCCCACTGAACATCGCCCGGTGAACTAGAGTTCGGCAAGCCAGGTTCAATGTTCAACCGAGACAAGTCCAGCAGGGCGTCCAGCGTATTTGGCGTGGTTTCGCTATTTAGATGACGAGCTCTCATTTCCGCCAGATGTTCGATCAGCAGATCCTCCCGTTGCACGAGAGCAAATCCCGGCAACAGACGGCGGCGCAGTTTGCGAAACACTTCGGCCTGACCTTCCAAATCGTCGGGAACTGGCCACCATTGTGCGGCGTGCTGCCGACTACGGTTCTGGGGTGGCAACAGGCTTCCGCCAGCTAAACGCATGCCATAAGCGGTGCTAAGCACATCCTCAGCAAAATATTTTCCCTTGCTGGCTGACAGATAGTCCCTTACGGCAATAACCAAGCTTATTTCCATGTGGGCGCGGCCTTCTTCCACAAAAGCTGCAGTATCGCCATCTTTATCCAATGGATGACGCGCCAGGCAGAACACTTTGTTACGCCGGCCGGATGGCTCAGATACTTGAGGATCGAAGCGATGGCAAATGATGCCGATTCCGCCAAATCCTTCCTGGAACAAGTCGCAAAAATTGCGCTCTATCGATTTCCGCTCAAGGGCATGAACAAATCCGGTAAAAGCAGCCGGTGACGGGAAGCCCCAGCTGAGTGGGCCCGAAATAGCATTTGCATTCTGTATCCGCAAGCGCGGCAAAAGCAGAAGGGCGGTAGTATCGATTGTCAGCTTAGCCATGATCAAGCTCCATACGGATCATTTGCAATTCCTCATCCAGAATGTCGGCCCAATGCGCGGCTTCTGTCTGACCCATCGGCGTTTGAGCGGTATTGAGACGGGCGTTCAGCCAATTTGCAAAGCGCTGGCAGATAGCGTTCTGCCAATCACCCTTACGGCACAAGTCCGCAAATGCCTTATCTTCTCGTGCCCGCCCGGGATCCAGCCAGCATTGTTCTTCGGGATTCAAGCGGCTGTCGGGGTCAAGGCTCCAACCCGCCTTCAACTCATGTATTTCCGCTGCAAATTGAAACAACTCGTCGCGGATATAACCTATCAGCTCAGCTCGCTTGTTGCGAATACGGATGTTGCTATCAATGCCGACGACGCTGACGAGAAATTCCCGGAAGATGCGGGTCAACTCTCGAACACGCGGCCTATTGCCAAATATGCGGTCGAATACACTATTTACGCGCAAAGGTGGTCGCAGCGTGCTAGAGCGCCACGTTGGCGGAAGCGAAGGCAGCAAATAGTTCTTGCCACGCCGTTTGCTGTTGAGCAGGCTGATATTTTGTGGCTTTGTGCCACCAAAGTTTTGTACAGCCAAATCAGGGTATTCTCGATAACCATGGGGATAGGCTACTTTCGCACGGCATGCGTCGCGGGCAGCCTTGGACGTTTCGGAAAAACGATCATCTTCAATCATTTTCCAAACGTCATGCAATAGGGATGTCGGAAAAAGCGGCGCCAGCAGATGATATCCTTTCTGTCCCACCGGCCAGTAAATTTGCTTCGCCAGCTTATGGGATGAGAGTTCACCCTTGGGTTGTACTAGAGTTGCAAAAGCTGCCATCCAATTTTTTGCCCGTTCCTCATCGCTACAAAACGCAGCAGCCAGAGCTGGGTCAAGGCTGATGGCATGTTCCAGCAGAGATTGCCCGTCAACGCTCAGGCGCAGGAACGTATAGACATCCAGCGCAGCGGCATTGCCGACAACATCAAACTCGAGATTTACGCGAATCGTATGCGTCCCTACGTAGTTATCGTTGGCAATCGGATTTGCTTGTAAAATCAGAGCAGAGCCCTCTGCTTTTGGATGAGTAAACTTCAGCGAATGGGTGGCTTGTTGTAACTGAGCGACCCGTCGGACGGCATCTGCGATCCATTCTTCTGGTTGGTGACGCAATATCTCCTTATCGCGCTCAAGCTCTACCTTCCGTATCTCCTCGATCTGGTGCTCTTTAAGTTTCGCGCGTTTTTTCTGAAGACCGTCCAGTTTTGGCTGGAGCCGTTTTTGCAGGAACTCCAGAATCTCGGCCCGAATCCGATGGCTGCGCGCGGGTATTGACAACGAATCACTCGTCTGTTGCATTACATAGTTCTCCTTTATCTAAACCGGCTGAATCCTAGTGTCTGGTGGTAAAGCCAACCTTGCTCCACATCTTTTGGTAAATCCACGGTGCCATAATTTTTTGCACACGCGGAGATCTCGAGTTGGAGCCCGTCGGCCAACTCGTTCAACGCCTCTTCATAGTCTGTCGCACCCCAGTGGCCGATTCGAGGGCCAAGCTGAAGATCAACGGTATGCCGCAAGTTCTCTACGGGCGTCGGCGGCCAGTCCGGTTCAAATCGGTAGAAGCCAATCTCGCCGTCTTCATCAGGCAGCAAACCGTAGCGTTGTCGTCCAACTGGATCGTGTCGAAATTGCTGACGCTGCTGGAGTTCACCAGCGAAATAAGCGCGCGTAGTCCACCATAAGTTTGCTGGCAATGCAGCTTGCACTTTGCCAGTCGGAGCGCCAAGGATGAGGTCGTGCAAGCACGCGTGTTCCAGATCGGCAAGATTACTGTCCGGCTGCATAGCTTCGCGTTCTTGTATGCGGCTCGAGGAATTGATGGTTGTTAGCTGATCCAGGGTGAGCAGTTCGCTCAATCGGTGGTTTTTCAAGGAAAAGTATTTACTTTCGAACCCCGGACGAATGAACGCGAGTTCGTTCTTTCCATGTACCAGGTGTCTGATATTGGTATCGAGCAGATAGAGATTGGGCACCTCGTATGCTTCCGGTCTATGGCGGCGAATACGCCCAGCCAATTGGATGATGGAACGCATGGAGGAGGGCTCGACAATGGCCCAATCGTAGTCGTGATCCCGCCCTACTTCAGCCACGGCCGTAGCCAGCACAACGAAGATATGATTATTTTCCAGAGCCCCATTCAACCGTTCGCGGAGTTGTATATCGTGGAATATAGCTTCTGGCTGCTTTCGATTTAGCAATTTATCCAAACGGCGCTCAATACTTGAGCGAATAAGCAGAGGATGTTGTGAGTGGTATACACATAGGTGGATGTGGTGGTCTACCTCAGCGCCTAAAGCAAATAGCGCACGTGCCACCTCAACCAAAGGATCGATGTTGGCCAAGCGGATAAGACCAAAGCTGGCCCGCTTACCGGTTTGCTGATCGGTGGTATTGTGCGAATGGTGCAAGGCATGCAGCTGCACCTTAAGGTACGCAGCTAGTTCCGCGCAAACGGCAGTTTGCTGTTGCCCATAGGCGATAAGCAAAGGTTTGATTTCGGCGCTGCGTCGTACAGTGGCTGCCGCTAATCTGGTCAGGCGTTTCTTTACATAGCTCTGATGAGCTAGTGAATAACCGTTCCCGTCCGCCTGTTCGCTGGCCTCTGAAGAAAATTCATCAAACCAGGCGCAGCATATATTTGCGGTGTAGCCAGGGACCCCACGGTTATGCTGAAAGTGACGGCGCCCTTCAAGGTAGGCCAGAAACAGACCTTGTATCAGTGCGGGCGGAAGTGTGGCTGATGAGAGTAGTACACGGCTTCCCAGCATGCCCGCCCAATTAACTAAACGGCATAAGGCCGGCAGATCGTCATTGCCGAAATCGTCGGGCTCGTCGAGCACGAGATCAGAGCTCATCAGTCGCAACATCGGTAATATTTGATGACCGCCTCGGGTTCCCTCGGTGGCAGGCATCAAATGATCAATGGTGCAGGCGAGAATCGGCGCATTCAATAAACTGGATGCGCCTGGGCTGGTCCGTAACCAGCGATTCAGCGGCCCATCTTCGAGGCTGCCTTCGAAATGGACATAGTTGTGCTCCGGCAAGAGATTGGCGCTGGATTCGGCACCTATCCGGGCAAGGATTGCAGCTTCCGCTTCCTCCTTGCGTTGATGTTCATGCAGAGCACGAACAGCGCCGCCGCCCACTAACACACCCAGGTCCTCCGGTCCAAGGCCGAGCCGCTCCCGATAGACATCACCAGTCTGCAGTGTCAAGGTTCGGAGCCCTAGCGCTATGACAAAGCGCGTGCCGAGGTTGGGATCGGATAGTGCGTATAGAATTCGCCCGTTGGCAAGCGTTTTCCCACAACCGGTGGAAGCCATATTCACACCAAAAAATCCCTGGGTCACGGACCGGGCTTGCAAACTTTCCGCTACATCGAAAGCTCGGTCTTGCCAGCGATAATGGGTGTCCTTGCTGCGCAGGCGGAAGCCCTTGTGGCGAGCGATGCTGGGAAGCTGGCGCGCCATCCGGGGCAATGCAGCCATTATCCGTCCAGCATTGACTTCCACCCCGATTAGGTGCTCATCCAGCCGTTGCTTGCGTTCGCCGGTACGCCGGTCGGTGTTGGCATATAGGTCAAAACCGGGATCGCCGTAGCGAGCATGGCTGGGTTCGCTCGAGTAATAGTGGTCGGCAAGCATCAATGCCAAGCGGGATAAATGCAGGACATACGGGTCATCGAGCCATGTCCCGTTCAACAAGCCGGGCCGCTGTAATATGGCGCGGGCGATTTTGCTGGCATGCGCTCGCCAATGACGGCTTTTGAAAGGCAGACCTTTCCCGAAACGCCAGCATGCTTCGATCTCATCAAAACCAGCGCTGGAGCGGGAACCGCACCAATCTGCCTCTATATCCTCCGGAAGGCGTTTAAGTGCCTCAGTGCGCAGTTTGAGGTCTTTGGGTGGCGTTGGTATTCGATGATGGCTAACGATCAGCCAGCCCACAGCCCGTGCTAAAGGAGGGAGTTTATCAAACGGGCTGGAGAGTCGTTTGTCAATGCCGTCACGTAAGGGTTGCGACCAAGCGTTCTTGTTTGAATCATTTTGTTCATTCGACAAGCTAGCAAGTCTGGTCAACCATTCCTCATCCTTATCGGAACTGACGAACGCTTCGAAAAGACGTAGGGAAATCCACTCATGCCGGTAGGCGTCGGCGGTCGGTCTCGCACTCGGCTTCAGTTTATTTTGAAAGGCATTGCTGGCCTTGCCAAAATCATGGAAGAGGGCGGCAAGGCTGGCAAAGAGCCGTATTTCTTCGGCTGAGTGCCAATCGTTTTCATCGCCGGCCCGAAGCACGTCTCGTGCCGTCATATTGGTGGGTGTGGCGCCTTGGGCATTAAATTGCCGTGCATCCCCCACGACCCAGATCAGCTCACTGTGGTCTTTGCTGCGTATCCAATGACAGGCAACTGCCGTGTTTTTGCGGGCAGTTTGCCGAAGCAGCCGATGCAATGTTTGCAATCCCTGCTGCGTAATGGCTGTTTGCCAGGAACGATCTCCCCTGCGTTCGGCGAATTGGTCAAGAATACGCCGAGTCTCCGTAAGTGCTTTTTTGCTGCATTGTGATATCAGCATCACGTTCATGCAGTGCCAGCTCCGAGGTTCAGCGCAATCGCCTTGAGCGTGTCAATCATGAGATCCAGAGATTCGGTCCGGGCAAAATTCTCTATGCAGCTTTGCCGAAATGCTTGCTCATCGTCGCCACGTGCGGCTGAAATGAAAGCTTGGGGCAGTACAATTGCATCCTTGATGAGGTCGGCAACATCAAACACCAAGGCTCCTCGCCTGGTTTTACCATGGAGAACAGCCAGACCATGAGGCAGGCCAAGAACCCATGTGGCGGTTGCGGCAAGGCCATAAGCCAAATAGTTGCCGTGATCCAGAAAGCGATTTGCAGGATCCGTGGCCGATCCCTTCTTCGCTCGTACGAAGTCGCCGTAATCCACTGCATTGGCAGCGAGCCTAAACAGTTTTTTGGTGAGACGCGCTTCTTCTGTTAGCACAGAAGTATTATCTGGGGCTATATCGAGCATTTGCTTCGAGCCAATAAGAGCGGGCAATAGTTGCTCTTGAGGTACACGAAAACCGTTATCGGAAAAGTGCCGGCTGTTGCACCAGTGCAGCGCTATATGCTCAAGCCGAGCAGCCTGAAATGCCTTGGCTGCCTTCAGGCGGAGCCCGTCGTCAAACCAGAACCGAACCCACGCCTGGAGGTATTCCGTAGGGCGATACTCGCTCTGTGGCGCGAACCACGCGACCTCGACATCCATTTCGTTAGCGCTGAAAAGAGGCGTGCCACCACCGCCGCAAAAGCCGACCATGACTCCCGCCTTGGCTAATTCACGCATTGCTGCCTGAGTAATGGAGGTGCCGGTACCGAGCATCAGGGTGGTAGTGTTGGCGATGGGAATGTTCCAGTAAAGCGCACTCTTTCCCTCATCTGTGACGTATTCCACACGTCCGCCTTTGACCAGCACACGGCAGTGCTCAAGATAGTAAAGATTGGCTCGTTTGGAGTGAAGAATGGTCTTCAGGTCGGAAGGAGAAATATCGTCCATATTTTTTAAACAGGAGAGGTTATTGTCGAAGCAACAGGGGTGAATACTCGCCTTTGAGCCATTCCCGATTTGTTCTTTACTCAGCAGTAAAGCAAATCCTGCATCTTACGGACTGTGATTGGATTGAACATTGGACTAAAGTACAGCTCGGGAAGAAAATACTGTTGAAGCCAGGGGCTTATCATGCGATAGAGCGCTGTGCAGTATTAAAAACTTACTTGTGATTTTTACTGGCAACTTGAGTCATGGAGGGAAGGATGGCCCATGAGACAGAAAAGCACAAAATGATCACCGGGCAAGTATACCGGCCTGGCGATGATCTGCTGCGTGAGGAAAGAAGACAGGCCAAACGGCTGTTAAAGATGTTCAACGATGCCCTCCCGGACGAGCTTGAAAAACGAGCCGTTATTCTGAATGAGTTATTTGGCGCGATAGGCTCCAACCCTGAAATCGAGCCACCTTTTTATTGCGATTATGGTTATAACGTCAGCGTCGGTAATAATTTCTACGCCAACCATAACTGCATAATCCTGGACGGAGCACCGGTGATTATCGGCGACAATGTGTTTCTCGGGCCTAATGTCCAGATTTATACGGCAACGCATCCATTGGCGGTGGAGGAACGTAATCAGGGGCTGGAAATGGCTATACCAGTTACCATAGGGGACAGTGTCTGGATTTGTGGCGGTGCTATCATCAACCCAGGCGTGACAGTTGGCCGAGGAACAACGATTGGAGCGGGAAGCGTCGTAACCAGAGACCTGCCCCCAAGTGTCCTGGCTGCGGGGAACCCGTGCAAGGTGATACGGAATCTTGGTTGACCGATATTGAACAGATGGGAGCCGCAAGGCTTGTAATACTGGAGTTCTGATTGCCGCAATCCGAAATTTCCGAGGACCTCATCGCTGCTTACCGCTCGACCAATTATCGGGCGGGAACTGGCGAGGATGGGATTACCTTGCGCGTCGGTGAATATTCAGAGCCGCTATCGCGGCTTTTTGCCCAGTCGGGTCATCGATGCGCCGCTTTCATTACTGCTTGCAATCCGTTCGGGGCGCTGGAAAATCGCGAGGCGAACATGAAAGCCTGTGCGGATCTTCGCGACAGGCTGGATCGTTATGTGGCTCGGCCGGACCAGATCATCGAGGGCATGGGCATTGGCTCATCCGGAGCATGGCCGCCGGAGAAGAGTTTCCTTGTGCTTGGGTTGGATCTTGAGACGTCGCGTACGCTCGGCAGAGAGTTCGGCCAAAACGCCGTGGTATGGGTCGGCGCAGACGCTATCCCCCAGTTGATTTTGCTCCGCTAATTGATGCCTGGCGCATCGCTTGCATGTCGTCATTGGCAGGCTAAATGACAATTGAGCAAAAAAAGGTTTTTTGCAGCAAAATGTGGGTATGTTTGTTATGATGTTGTTTCTACGCAGCCATTTCTATGCAGTCTATCCGGTCAAACCCAGAAAAAATAAAAACCATGGACATCGAACAACTGAATAACGATCACGGAATAGCCGGGCAAATAAAATTCATCGAGGGCGCGGGAGGATTTCCGTTCATCAAAATCGATAATGCCAAAGCCGGCGCCGTGATTTCCGTGTATGGGGGCCAGGTACTGTCTTTTCAGCCTGCCAATGAGCCACATAATCTGATGTTTCTTAGCGAAGCGGCATATTATCAGGCCGGCAAAGGCATCAAAGGCGGCACCCCCATCTGTTGGCCGTGGTTTGGACCTGACCTTGAACGATTGGGTCGTCCTGCGCACGGTTTTGTGCGTAACTGCTTCTGGAATGTGATAAAGACCGAAGCGATTACGGACGGCGACAGCAGGGTTACGCTGGGCCTGACAGACACTCCCGAAACCAGGACTATCTGGCCCCACGCATTCAGCCTTTCACTTGTAATTACGGTCGGCGAGTCACTGAATCTGGAATTGATCACCCGCAATACGTCAGCACAGGTATTTCACATAACCCAGGCGCTGCATACGTATTTCAGAGTCGGACATATCGATCAGGTAACGATATCCGGTCTGGATGGGGCTGAGTATATCGATAAAGCCGACAACGGCCTTCTAAAATTTCAGACGGGTGCGGTAACAATTGGCACAGAGGTCGACCGTATCTATCGGGGCATCGAAGGTGAATTGATAATTAATGACGCTGCCTTTGGCCGTCGGATCAAAATCGCATCCAGAGGCAGCAAAACCGCTGTGGTGTGGAACCCGTGGTCAGCAATCTCCGCGGAAATGAGCGACTTGAAAGACGACGATTACAAACGCTTTGTCTGCGTCGAAACTGCCAATGCCGGCTCGGATATAGTGAAAGTCAGCCCCTATGGTGAATGCAGACTGGTGGCAAACTACCGCATAGAGCAGGCTTTTCCGGAAATGCTGAATGAATTCCCGCCTGCCGCTTAGCCGGTTCAGCAGAAACATGTAAAAATTGCTCTTGATGAAGTTAATCCTATCGACTCGTCATCAGTATGAGATACATAATCGTGATGGGTTGCGCTACGCTTCACCCATCCTACCCGAGCTGAAGCCTGAATTGAGGTTCACGGGGTGACTTCCTCCCATAATTTCTGCAGGCGTTTGGCGGAAACAGGGTAGGGCGTTTTCAGCTCCTGAGCAAATAGCGAGATGCGCAGTTCCTCGATCTGCCACCGGAATTCGCCAAGGGTGGGGTCGCAGATACCAGCCTTGCGATGTTTTTCCAACCGTTGCTCATACTGATTCCATAATCCGGCAATAACGCCGCCGTGGCGCGCGTCGCGCTCCGGGCTGGCGGCATATTTGTCCAGGCGAAGAATCATTCCTTTCAGATACCGCGGCAGGTGTTGCACCCGGTCCCATGGGGTAGCATTCAAAAACCCCGGATAAACCAGGTTATTCAATTGAGTGCGCAATTGGGCATCGAGGCCGCCTTTCAGTTTGCCTGAACCTGAGCCGGGTTTCGCCAACGCACTTCCACCAGTTCCTCCCGTTGCGGACAACCTGCCCATTAACGTTTGGCATTCGTTCGCAATGTTTTGCACCATTCGTATAACCGCTTCAGCCACGGCAGGGAGCCGCGCTCTCGCGCGCTGCCGCTGGGCAATGAATTCCTTTTCGCTATGCGGCAGTGAATCATCGCCGATAAAGGCACGGTCGGCAATGGCGTTCAGCATATCTTCGCGAAGCGCCTCCGCACCGATAAGGGTGTGTAATTGCAATAAGGCCGGACTCTGGTAGCGCCCTTGCCCTGACAGATTCTTCTCCAGCTGCTTCATCTGTTCCTTAAGCTCGAAACGCAGCAACTGCAGCACGCCGCCGCGCATGCTCGCTTGTGCCGCCTCGCGCGTATCGAACAAATGGATCGCCACTTTTCCCTCCCGGTTGACGAGTGCCGGGTAGCCGGTCAGTTTTTTGCCGGCACGGGTAAAAGCGATTTCTTCGGGCAGATCGCCAAAGTCCCAGCGTTTTACGTCGTCGTGTTCGATTGGCAGGCGTTCACCCGAATCCTGGCGCGAGAATGTCATCTGTGCCGCCTGGCCAAGCTGCGCCTTCAGTTGCGTGAGATCGCGGCTCATCGCCAACTCCTGCCCCGCATCGTCCACGATCTTGTAATTCATCAGCAGGTGGGACGGCGGTCTCTCGTGGCGCAACGCATCCTGTGTGACGCCGATGCCGGTTTTGGCCCTGATAAAATCCCCTAATGCCTCAGTTAGCGGCAAGGGCGGGGACTGAGGTACTGCCACTCCCGGCTCCTGACTTTCCAGAAACCGCGTTACAAATTCCGGTATTGGCACAATATGACGACGGATCTGTTTGGGGAGCGCTTTCAGGTACCAGGTCACCTTTTCACGGGCCAATCCCGGAACGAGGTTGTCGAATCGCGCTGTATTCAGCTTGTTGAGCAGCGGCAGCACCACGGTAACGGTGACGCCATCCAATACGTGTCCCGGGTCGAATCGATAAGTAAGCGGCAACCGGACGCCGTCCACCGTCATGCTGTCAGGATATCGCTCTTCCGTGACGCTGTTGGCCTCGTGACGCATCAGGTATTCCCTGGAGAGAAAGAGCAGTCGCGGGTTTTCCCGTTCCGCTTGCCTCCGCCATTTTTCGAACGCTGCGCCGTTGCCTGTTCCGTCAGGAATAATGGCATCGTAAAACGCAAAAATTTCCGTGTCGTCCACCAGCACATCCGGCCGGCGCGTCTTGTGTTCCAGCGCTGCGACGTCGGCGATCAGTTTGCGGTTATGCTCGAAAAACGGCGCTTGAGTAATATATTCGCCCGCCACGAGTGCTGAGCGGATAAAAATTTCACGTGCCTCTGCCGGATTTATGTTGCCGTAATAAACCCGCCGCTTTGGCACAACAGTAATGCCGTACAGGGTTACCCGCTCGAATGCCGAGACCTGCGCCGTCTTCTTCTCCCAATGCGGATCGAAGTAATGCTTCTTGCATAGCCGGTCCGCAATTTTCTCCACCCAAAGCGGGTCGATTCTGGCTGCGCACCGTCCGTAGAGCTTTGTGGTCTCTGCCAGCTCAGCGACCATTACCCATTTGGATTTGGCTTTTTTTAGTACGGAGCCGGGAAAAATGGAGAACTTGATTCCCCGTGCTCCCAGATATTCACCGGTCTCCTCGGCCTTGAAGCCGATGTTGCCCAGCAGCCCCGCAAGAAGTGCCCGGTGAATTTCATCATAACTGGCGGGAATCTGATTAGGCCTCAACCCTAGTTCCGCCACCAATGTATGCAACTGACCATGAACCTCACGCCACTCGCGCATTCTCCGGTGGGACAAAAAGTTTTCCTGGCACTGCGCCATGAGCTTGCGATTGGATTTCTTATGTTTCAATTGTTCATCGAAGAACTCCCACAGCCTGAGATAGCCGAGAAAGTCGGAGCGTTCGTCCTGAAAACGCTGATGCGCCCGATCCGCCGCTTCCTGCCGCTCGAATGGCCGGTCGCGTGGGTCTTGCACGCTGAGAGCGGCAGTAATGATGAGCACCTCACTCAGGCAGTTCTCCTCTTTGGCAGCCAGAATCATGCGTGCAATTTTCGGATCGATCGGAAACTTCGCCAGCCGCCAGCCTATGCTTGTCAGCATATTGCTGTCGTCAACTGCGCCGAGTTCGGCCAGCAGTTGGTAGCCATCCGCGATCATCCGCGTGGGAGGCGGCTCGAGGAAGGGGAAATTTTCCACCTCGCCGATCTTCAGTGATTTCATACGCAGAATCACGGCTGCCAGCGATGAACGTAGAATCTCGGGGTCGGTGAACTCCGGTCTGGCAAGATATTCCTCTTCCGAATAGAGCCGTATACAGATGCCGCTCATCACTCGCCCGCAACGGCCAGCCCGCTGATTGGCCGAAGCGCGCGAGATTTTTTCCACCTGCAGCTGTTCCACCTTGTTGCGGTAGCTGTAACGATTGAGCCGGGCCAATCCCGTATCGATGACATAGCGTATGCCGGGAACCGTAAGCGACGTTTCGGCCACATTGGTAGCGAGCACGATGCGCCTCACGTTGCTGTCGGGTTTGAATACGCGCTCCTGCTCCGCGTACGACAAGCGTGCGAACAACGGCAGAATCTCCGCACTGCCGCCTCCCTGGGCACCGAGTCCGAGCCGGTTAAACGCATGCTTGCGCAGCGCCTCGGCGGTTTCCCGAATTTCCCGCTCGCCCGGAAGAAAAATCAGTATGTCTCCCATGCCGGAGCGGGTCGTTTCGTCCAGCGCGTCGACGATGGCCTGTTCGAGGCCGCCTTCTTCTTCTTTTTCTTCATCTTCGGTTTTATTCTGGCTGGGGCCGAAAGGGCGATAACGCACTTCCACCGGATACATCCGGCCGGATACCTCGATAATCGTCGCATTATTGAAATGCGCTGAAAAGCGCTGCGCATTGATGGTGGCGGAAGTGACGATAAGCTTCAGGTCTGGCCGCCGGGGCAGCAACTGTTTGAGATAGCCCAGCAGAAAGTCGATATTGAGGCTGCGCTCGTGCGCCTCGTCGATAATGATCGTATCGTAGGCAAGGAGAGAAGGGTCGCCCTGTGTTTCCGCCAGCAGCATGCCGTCGGTCATGAGCTTGACATACGTTTCCGAGCCCACCTTGTCCGAAAAGCGCACCTTGTAGCCCACCGCGTGCCCCAGCGGACTTTTGAGTTCAGAAGCAATTCGCGCCGCCACCGTGCGCGCAGCAATGCGCCGTGGCTGCGTGTGCCCGATCATTCCCGCCACCCCGCGACCGAGCTCGAGGCAGATTTTCGGCAACTGCGTCGTCTTGCCCGAGCCGGTCTCGCCGCAGACGATTACTACCTGATTCTCCCTTATCGCGCGTGCTATCTCTTCACGCCGTCCAACTACAGGCAGGTCTTCGGGATAAACGGGTTTTGGCAGATTGGCGAGGCGCGAGGCGGCGTCGGCAACGGAAATGGCAGAAGATTTTCTCATCAGGCGGTGTAACAAAGGATTGCTATTCTAACGCAGGAGAACGACTGGAAAAAAAGCACAGGATGGAAATGTATAAAACACCCGAGGCGATAATTTATTCTTGATTTCTCATACTCATCAGCTATGTTTAATAAATAACACGAACGTGGAGCGGGAATGCAAGGCTCGGGTCAAAGAGATTCCAAGCATAAGGTGATACGCTTCACAAGAGCAGATCAGGGCCCCATCAAGAAACAGGAGTCACAAAGTCCAACCATTCGACTTAAGTAAGGACTGTGATGCAAGCCGTGGACTCTCGTGTAGACCACATGAACCGCTGTAGATAAGGTACGATTGCAGAACTTGATTTTCCCCCAGCTTGATCATTACACGGCAAGTTATTCCATAGTTGCTTGATGCTCGATTGCTTTCAATTTGCCCAGGCAGAAGAAGATGAAAAGATCGGTTACAGCACGAGACCCGCTGCCCGTTTCCGAATAAGGCGACTATCCGTCTGAAGAATTCGCGATTTATCCGGACAATAAGAAAGGAAAATGCAAGATGCGAGCCACGATTCAATTTAGTCATCCGGACAAAAAATTCGCCATTCTCACAAAACTGCTGAACATCATTAAGGGTATAAAAAACCTGCGTCAGCACATACTGGCCGACGGCATATTGCTGGAAAGGCTGGATACAAGCGACATAGAAAAACTGAAAACAGCGCTGGCAGGTCCGAATTATTCCAAATGTGTCATCTCGGACAATTCGGTCCGCGTCATCATTATCGGTGGCGAGCTTCGCGCCTTGTTCGGGCTGGTAATACCCATTCCCGGCCGACAGGACGACTTCGCCCGAATCTTTTGGGAACGCGGTTTTACCCTCGAGCACTTGACACCGGGACAGGCTGAAGCAATAAGAAACCAGCTCGACACCATCGCAGCCGTGACTATCACGCCCGATACTCCTCAGACGCGCATTTACACGGTCAGCGGGCAGGTCAGCCAGGACGACGGCACCCCTCTCAGCGCTCGCGGTTTTACCGTCCGCGCCTTTGATTCGCTCTCCGGGAATGGTCTCGTACTCTGCGGGAGTACAGCTACTCTTCAAGCTGACGGATCTTATCGAATCGACTACGCCTGGCGGTCAAACGGACGAAAAGGCCCCGATTTACTCGTTCGCGTGTTTGATGCGGAAGGTAACGTTGTGGCTGAAACCAAAAAATCCTCAGCCGCAATTCAGGAATTCCTGGACATGACAGCAGAAGGATTATGTATCGTCCGAGGCATAATCCGTTACGCCGATGGTACCCCGCTTCCGGATGTCGTCGTGCGCGCTTTCGACCGTGATATGCGGGCAGAGGCACTACTGGGAAACACGGTCGCGGATGCTGAAGGATTTTATGAAATTACCTATAGCGTGGGGCAATTCCAGGCAAAAAAGGCGCAAGCTGACCTGGTCATGCGCGTTTTCCGGCAGGGAGAGGAAGAGGAGGAAATCGCCGTTTCCGATATTGTGTTCGATGCGTCGCTACAGCAGGCCATTGATGTGGAGATCGAGTCCAGGAAATTTCCTGGTCCATCAGAATATGAGCAGTATCTTACCGCGCTGAAACCATTCATCGTGGGAGAACCAATTCACGAATTGACTGATGAGGATTTAAGTTTTCTCAACGGCAAAACAAACATTCCGCTTGAACACCTCAATCACTTGCGCGTGGACGCGCAATGGTCGTTTCAATACGGATTGGAACCCGGAGTAGCCTACGGCCTTTTTCGTCAGGGACTACCGGCAAACCTGCGCCGTTTACTGGCCGAGAAGCCGTCGGGTTTATATGAAGCACTTCGGGTCTCGCTAGCGCATAACGTTGCCCCGGCGCCGCTGGCCGGGCAAATTGATAAGGTTATTGAACGGCTTCTGTCCCTGGCCGATTCGCCGGTCGTTGAGCTGGACAGGAAGGTCAAGTAACGAGACCTATCAATAAATCCTTCGATGATTATCGCTTATTGACAACTGAGCCGCAAAATCGAGCCCGCATAAGCGCACAACTGACCTCGTCTGCGAACTTTACGACAAATAAATCCTAGGGGCGCAGTACATTGAGCGGCGCTTTTGCCGCAACCCGAAGAGTCCCGCCGTCCTTCCATGGGTAAGCAGTCGAAAGAGATCAAACTCGCCTTGCCGCCTCCCTCCACCGTGCTTTTTGGCGACCTGTTATATGACGCAATATTGAAAATACTTTTCGGCAGATTTGATTGGCACAATCGCAGGGCGATCCACTGGACTGGTATTTTGCAGGTTGAGGTCTATATTTATATTGTCTTGTTCGCGAAGTGCTTCCACGCATCATGATCAGAACTCGCACTAAACGAGTGTTATCCATTTCGCTGCTCGTACTGGGCGGCATACTGATGTTTTTCGCGCCCGAAAATATCTGGATCGGCGCAGTTATTTTCGCCCTCGGTCTTTGTGTGGAAATAGCAGGGCTAGTGCTCGGGCATCGCAAATAAGAAGATTTAAAGCGTGGGAATGACCGATATATTCGGGCTTTGTGCCAGGTTCTCGGCGCGCGGGCCACGAACCTGGCCTGGAGCCCAGGCGATATCGTGCTCCCGGATCAATTTTCTGCAAGCATAAAAAAACCCGAAAACGGACGAACCGGCTTCGGGTTTCAAGTTTCCACTTACAAAGGAGGGTATCACTTATACAGCGTTTATATGATATAACCGTCAAGAATAAAGTCAAGTACAAAAATCCAATTTTGTTTAGGCCAATCGGAACGATCATATCTTGCTGTACGATTTAATAGCTCCGGATCTTTCTGTCCCTGTCATGCGCCCAAACCCCAGCGCCTGATCAACAGCCTGTACCTCCAATCGAACGACCCAACAATCAAATGGGCATTATCGCATAAGCCCAAGTACAGGCTGGCACGCTGCAGTCGGGCTACTTTACCCCGAAGTTTGCCCGGTCTGCCTTTTATACCCAGCGATATTGGTACAGGCAGATAGAGACAGGAGCAGCAGCCGAGGCCCGAGACGCATTGATCTCGCAGTTGACCCATACAGCACAACACCTGCGCTTCCGCTGCTTGCCAGGATAACCGTGATATGCTGATGTGCCTCATCTTTTGACAGGAGAGAAACATGTCTGATCTGGTAGTGATAGGTTTTGAAAATCCCTTGAAAGCCGATGAGGTTTTATGGAGGCTCAGAGCCCTAAAAAGACAACATCTGATAGATCTTGAGGATGCCGTTGTTGTCGTTCGCGACGAGTCAGGCGAGGTTCACCTCAAGCAGAGCATCAATCTTACCGCACTTAACGCGTCTTCCGGATTGCTTTCCGGGGGTCTCCTGGGCGCCTTCGTTGGATTGCTGTTCCTGAATCCGACTGCTGGATTTTTGATAGGAAGTATGTTTGGCGCCGGTGCGGGAGCGCTTTCCGGCTCTCTTGGCGATTATGGTATCGATGATGACTTCATCAAATCATTAAGCGAAACGATTCCCCCCAACTCATCGGCACTTTTCATCCTTGCCCGAAAAGTGGATCCAGAAGAGGTTCTGGCTGAATTTTCTGATGTTAAAGGCAAGGTCCTGCGGACAACTCTATCGCCAGATCAGGAGAAGAGATTTCGGGAGGCGCTTGCGGGCTCACCGGCGGCAGCAAAGCCGTAACTTGTCGGGAAATCGATTACAGTCCAAAGCGGGACAAAACGCAGCCGAGAAACCATACCGCGCAGCCATGGTCAAAGTTTTACAAAAACACGAGGAGCTTTCCATGAAACGACGCGCCATACTGCAAAGTCTTGCCACGTTGACAGTGCTGCCGTTGATTTCGGCCTGCTCCGGCAGCAAGACCGCAAATACGGCCACAGAGATTACAGTTCAACCTTTGGACAAGCCGCACAAAGAATGGCGTGATCTGGTTTCGTCCGCAGCCTATCGGGTGCTGTTTGAGGAAGAGACGGAACCTCCGGGCAGCAGCCCGTTGAATTGGGAAGATCGTGATGGAACCTTTATTTGCGCAGCATGCTATCTGCCGTTGTTCGGTAGCGCGAACAAATTTGAAAGCGGAACGGGATGGCCCAGTTTCACCCAACCGATTGCAGGACATATGGAAACAAGGCGCGACTTCAAGATGATCATGCCGCGGACTGAATACCATTGCGCACGTTGCGGGGGCCACCAGGGCCACGTGTTTAAGGACGGGCCTCCGCCAAGAGGAGAACGCTGGTGCAACAACGGGCTGGCACTCCGGTTTGTACCAAAAAGTGAAAAGCTGCCGGCACTCAGGGGTTGACCAGCTTCAAACTACCCATGCCCAAGTTATCCACATCTCACAACGCAACCGCCATTCACCTTATTCGCCGCACCTTCGGCAGCGTGCTGTTGGGCCTGGCGGTGGTTATGTTGGCAGCATGCGAACAACCTGCGGCGCGCAGCAAATCAGCAGGCGGTCCACCCGCCAACTCATCCGCCAACCTGGCTGCTGAGTCGTCCGTTACAGGTATCGCCACCTTTGCCGGCGGTTGCTTCTGGTGCACAGAGGCGGATTTCGATAAGGTGCCGGGTGTAATATCCACTACATCCGGGTATATCGGCGGCAAGGTGGTCAATCCCACTTATAAGCAGGTATCTTCCGGTAAAACGGGCCATATTGAAGCAGTGCAGATACGCTTCGATCCCGAAAAGACGAGTTTTGCCAAGCTGTTGGACGCGTTCTGGCCGACGATTGACCCCCTTACGCCAAACCGTCAATTTTGCGACGGCGGCCCGCAATATCGCAGCGCGATCTTTTATCACAACGACGAACAACGACAGCAAGCCGAGGCGTCCAAGGCTCGGCTTGAAGCTTCCGGCCGCTTTGCGCAACCGATCGTAACTGAAATTTTACCCGCCACGGAATTTTATCCGGCGGAGGAATACCATCAGGACTATTACATCAAGAATCCAATCCGCTATTCGTACTACCGCAGCAACTGCGGCAGGGATGCACGACTGGCCGAAGTATGGGGTACTTCACGATGATCGGTGCCGGTGAGTCGGGAATCCTCGTGCCTCACTCTCGCGGAGCCGCCCGCGTTATTTTTGGCGGCCACAATTACTGATGTGCCTCTGCATTCCCCCCATTACAACGTACAACATACCTCTTTTTAATCGTCGGTCTAGCTAATTTCTGTAGGTCGGGCTATGCCCGATCTACTTTTGATATGCTGTTCACATTTACCCTCTTGCTCATGCAAATCCCTTAACTCCCCTTTGACTCCCTTAGCGTACGACGTTCAAAGCGGGGCCCGGGTTTGATCCTGAGGTTGGGGCGGGGGAAGGCATGGTTCCGTCACGCTTCGACCTGAGCTCTTCAGTATCCATGTCCATGATCCGCGGGTCTTTAGCAGATGAATCCGTGAAGGGTAGATCATCAGTCTGGACGTCCCTGGTCTTTGCGTTCCTGACCTTTGAGTCTTTCGCCTTGGTTTCTCTGGTTTTCGCCGGCTTTACCTTTGCGCCCTTGGTCTCGCCGGATGTATCTTCCCGCTTGCTTGAATCTTTGACAGCGTCGTGTTTCACCTTCAGGTTATTGCTCAGGGTCGCATAATTGCGAGATTCGTTCTGCATTTGGGAATACAACTGCGTATATTGCGTATTGTAGGAAGTGCGCGCCATTTCCAGTTGACGTAATTTGGTCTCCAACTGGCGCCGGTTGTGAGAGCTGTCCTTGATTTCAGCGGTTTTGGCGGCCAGTGAGACCTCTTGAATTTTTTGATTCAGCTGCTTGTACAATTGAGCCATGTTGTTGGCGGCGGTACTGTAGCGCCGATGGTGTATCTCCATTTTTTCGAAATCTGTCAGCGGCTCGCCAAGGGGGCGCGAAGTTTGCTCAGACACATCAGTTGCTGCCGGCTCCTGTTGCGCCTCTTCCGCAAAAGCGCTGGATAGGCACGGGCCGAATATCAGCACAATCAAAGCAGTGTACCGCGCTACCAAGCTTCCGACATTGCCGCTGATATTGCTGATAGGGCAAGTCATGGATGAACTCCCGAATGTATTTATGCTTGTCAGTCTTTTCATAACACGATGTGTGGGTTGGTTTCTCGAACAGTATACCTGAATGCGGGTTTGCGATTTCCGAGGCGTCGGTCGGTTTTTTTGGCTTAAGGTAAAAACTGTCCGGTTTAGTGAAATCGGGATACAGACGAGGCTGCAATACTATTACCTCTCTCGAGTATAGGCTAAACTTCGCCATATCTTTAGGAGGGCCCTTCCGATGCACCATTGGCGATTAGGATGATCGGCCGAACCAGCAGGTTTCGCGAATGACAGTTCCGGGAACAACCAGGGGTAAATTCATCACACTCGAAGGCATAGATGGTGCGGGCAAGAGCACGCATCTAAGCTGGCTCAAGGGTATTTTGCGGGACCGAGGAAAAACCGTTGTCGTGACGCGCGAGCCGGGCGGCACCCCTTTGGGCGAAATGTTGCGCGAACTCCTGCTTGATCAAAGTCAGGCAATGCATGCGGAAACCGAAGCCCTGTTGATGTTCGCTGCAAGGCGCGAACATTTGGATAAGGTCATTCTGCCTGCACTGGATCGTGGCGATTGGGTGATTTCAGACCGTTTCACCGATGCCAGCTTTGCTTATCAGGGTGGGGGCAGGGGATTGACAACGCAAAAACTCGATAAGCTCGAACTTTGGGTGCAGGGAGAATTTCAACCCGACCTCACACTCTATTTTGATGTAACAGTTGAAGTAGGAAGAAAACGAATAAATGCCATCAAGGCAGCGGATCGTTTTGAGAAAGAACAGGATGATTTTTTCCAGAAAGTGCGGGATGCATATCTGGAAAGGGCGCATAAATTCCCCCAGCGGATACGTGTGATAGACGCCAATCGGTCCTTGGATGAAGTTAAGAAATCAGTTGAGAATATCGTTATATCTATATAATATAATGACAATATACTCCTGGCAAAGAGAAGTCTGGCGAAAATTCGTGGAGCAAGCCCGAGGCGATATTCAAGGGAGCAACACATCGTTGGCTCACGCAGTATTGCTACGGGGCAGGAAAGGGCTGGGCAAGTTTTCATTCGCGACTTCGCTGGCTAAATCCCGGCTGTGCGTAACTCCGTCTGCTGAAGGTGAGGCATGCCGGAGTTGCCTAAGCTGTAGATGGTTTGAACAAGGGAGCCATCCCGATTTTCGCCTCATTGAGCCCCAGGCACTATCAGCCTTTTCAACAATATCGGATGCGCCAGATGACATTAGAGACGACAGTGGCGCTGATGCCGGGGCAGGGAGCGTTACCAGGTCCCCCTCGGATGCCGGAACAGAATCGGGTGGTGCAAAAACCGGGAAAAAACCGAGCAAACAGATCAGTGTCGCGCAAATACGCGAACTTGCCGATTTCATCAATATATCCAGTCACCAGAATGGTTGTAAAATCATCCTGATCCATCCGGCTGAAACCATGAATCCAGCCGCTGCGAATGCGTTGCTGAAGAGCCTGGAAGAACCGCCTCCACGAACGTTGTTCATTCTGGTATCGCATTACGCACAATTTTTACTGCCGACCATCCGCAGCCGGTGCCGCCAAATCCCGATGCCCGCGCCTGACCCTGCGACCGCCATTGCCTGGCTTAAACAGCAGGAGGTCAAAGACCCGGAAATGTGCCTGGCTTCCGCAGGCTACGCTCCGTTGGGGGCCCTGGAATTCAATGATGAAAATTATCTGGAACGGCACGGCGCTTTCGTCAAACAGATCAGCATGCCGGATAATTTCAGTCCCATCGTTCTGGCTGAAGAAATGCAGAAATCAGACCTGCCAACCGTGGTCAATTGGTTGCAAAAATGGTGCTATGATCTGATGAGCTTTCGTATGACCAGCAAAATCCGCTATCATCTGGATAGGAGTGCCGCGATCAAATCATTGGCCTCCGGCATTGATCCGCGCGCAATGGCAACTTATTTGCGGACCTTGGCCGAAACACAACAGTTGGCAAGCCATCCACTCAACCCCCGATTGTTCCTGGAAGAATTGCTGTTTTCCTACGTCACGGTATTATCTCCGGCACCGGTCGCTCAACGCGAATGAATTGAGAATAAATTGACTGAAAGGGTACTGTAATGCGCTCAATTATCCTATTACCATTCCGCATCTACCTGTCCAGACATGTTTGTTGACTCCCATTGTCATCTGGATTTTCCCGATCTTTCGGGCAATCTCGATGAGTTGCTCGAAAGAATGCGGGACAATAGTGTTACCCACGCACTTTGCGTGAGCGTTAATCTGGAAGATTTTCCCCGAGTATTGGCGTTGGCGGAAACGCATCCCAACCTGTTTGCTTCCGTCGGCGTTCATCCCGATTACGAAAACTTGACCGAACCGCAGGCGGCGCAACTGGCATCGCTGGCGGATCATCCCAAAGTCATCGCCATCGGTGAAACGGGGCTGGATTACTTTCGCCTCAAAGGCGATCTGGAGTGGCAGCGGGAGCGTTTCCGCCAGCATATCCGCGCTGCCCGGCAATGTGGCAAACCGCTTATCATCCATACCCGTGAAGCCGCGGCGGACACGTTGCGCATCATGGGGGAGGAGGGCGCGGACAGCGTTGGCGGGGTAATGCATTGCTTTACAGAAAGCTGGGAAGTGGCGCAGCAAGCAATGGAGATGAATTTTTATATCTCTTTTTCCGGTATTGTTACTTTCAAGAACGCTGTTGCGCTAAAGGATGTGGCCAGAAAAATCAGACTGGAGAGAATGCTGATAGAAACCGATTCACCTTATCTCGCCCCGGTACCTCATCGCGGCAAAATGAATCAGCCGGCGTTTGTGCGGCATGTTGCTGAAGAGATAGCGGCATTGCGTGGTATCAGCGTTGACGAAGTGGGTACAGCCACGACCGACAATTTTTTCAACTTATTCAAGGCGGCCTGAACCATGAGCTCATCAAGAAAATCATTTTTCATGGCGGGACTGGTGCTTGCTGTCTGCCTGTCCCAGCAACCGACGGCAATTGCCGGGGCTTATGAAGATCTACGCTGGGCAATTGAAGACAATAATACCAGCGACGTAACGAAGTTGCTTTCCCAGGGCGCTGATCCCAACACGCCCGACGAGCAGGGGAATACGCTCCTGATGGTTGCCGTCCGGAATAAAAACGCCGCACTTGTCGATCTGTTGATAAAAGCCGGTGCCAAGCTTAACCTGCGCAATAGATATGGTGAGACCGCCATCATGCTTGCCAGCTATAACGGCCTCGGCGATATTGTTGAAAAACTATATGTCAAGGGAGCGGAAATCAACCATAAGGGATGGAACCCCTTGATCTACGCAGCATCTGGCGGCCATCCGGGCATCATCCAATTATTATTGGAAGGGGGTGTTCAGGTAAATTCCATTTCCGATAATGGAACAACCGCGTTAATGATGGCGGCAAGAAGCAATCATCTGGACGCCGTCAGAGTCCTCCTGAAAAACGGCGCCGATCCCAACATCAAAAATGAATGGGACAAAACCGCGCTTGAATGGGCCTTGAGCAAGGGGAACCATGAAGTTGTCGAATTATTGAAAACCAATGGAGCCAAAAAATAACAGGGGATGCCTCCTTTTCGGGTAGTTATACTTAACTGGTGAATCGCATGAGTACGATCGGTTTCAATCATTACAATTTGCGCGCTCCACGTGAGTTGATGGACAAGCTCAAAGCGTTCTATTGTGAAATTGTAGGGCTCACCGAAGGTCAGCGACCGCCTTTTGAGAGTTTCGGATATTGGCTTTATGCGGGCGATCAATGCGTTCTCCACTTGAGCCAGGCAAAGCCGGATGAGGTGCGTCTCACGCATGTAACCACAACCCTTGATCATGTAGCGTTTACCTGCACCAATCGCGCGGAGGTGGAGGCGCGCCTGAAGCAGCACAATATTGGATTCAAGACAGGTCGGGTACCCACGCTGGGCATAGCTCAGCTATTCTTCAAGGATCCGGCAGGGAATGGATTGGAGCTAAGCTTTTCGGATGCCCCGGTTTGATACTTAGCGGGCAAGGGAAAATAGAATCATCAGCCTGCTGGGTTGTCTGGTCTTCATTCGCACTGTTCACTGCGTTCAAGCTGGTATGGATGAGCAAGCCGGCTCGCTCTATGAGAGGGTGGCTATGGCAGCCCGTATCCCCCGAAAACAAGCTGCAGTCGTCAGTTTTTCAGGGCAGGGACGTCACCCGAAATCACCAGGAAAAATGCGCGTAAGCCCACCGTCACTGAACAAAAATACCGCCAGACTTGCGAAGAACAGCGCAGGCATATTCCGCAGGCGTATCCATCAGCAAACATTGCAATGACAAAGCTGCTTCAGGATAAAGTCGCCGTTATCACCGGCTCATCACGTGGCATAGGCGCTGAGATCGCCCGCTCCCTGGCGGGCGCCGGTGCCAAAGTCGTTGTCAATTACGCGGGGAATCAGGAAGCTGCCGACACATTGTGCGCTGCGATAACGGAAGCAGGGGGCGAATCGCTGGCTGTAAAAGCGGACATCAGTGATCCAGCTGAGGTTCGGATGCTATTTGATGCGGCAATCGAGCGGTACAAGCGCCTGGATATTCTTGTCAACAATGCGGGCGTGCTTCTTTCCAAAAGAATTGCCGATATAAGTGACGAGGAATTCGACCGCGTCTTGAACATTAATGTGAAGGGCGTTTTCTATGCTTTGCGGGAAGCCGCCACCCGTATGGCGGATGGCGGACGAGTGGTGAGCGTTTCCAGCACTGTGACGCGGTTGATGCTACCCAATTACGGCGCATATGCGGCCAGTAAAGGCGGAGTCGAACAATTGACGCGCGTCTTCGCGAAAGAAATGGGCGAACGCGGTATTACCGCCAACATCATTTCGCCGGGGCCGGTCAATACCGAAATGTTTACTGCCGGAAAAAGCGAGGAAACGATCAAACGGATGGCCGCCATGTCCTTTACGGGACGCGTGGGCGAGCCGAAGGATATCGCCCGTGTAGTGCTTTTTCTGGTCAGCGATGAAGCCGGTTGGGTTACTGGGCAAAATATTAGCGCGAGCGGCGGCGTGGCATAAACTGCAATTCGGCACAGGATGCGCAGGGGGGCAAAACGCAACCGATCAAACGGCCAGGATCATGAGGCGATGGGTTAGTTCATATGAGATGCGAATGAAGCGTCCCTGGCACTCCACTCATTCTGTCAAGAAATGCCAGGAAGGCCATGCAAAAAGAGAAATCGCAACAAATTCTCCTACGCGATAGAAAGCTGGAAGCGTACGGGCACTTGAAGCCCACTCAGATTACTAACTGATCTGCTCCGCTTTCCGGTTTTTTTCCTATGCTTCCTATCCCCTGGCATTTCACTCTATCCATCATCATGCAGAAGTCCCTTATCTGCATGCAATCCAGAGCCCATTCCCCGGGTTCTGATTCCTGTATCGCGTCTTCCATTGTCAATGCAGCGGCATCCCAGTGACCGTGCGCAATCTCCACCATGGCAATTTTGCACCGTGTTACTTGCGCTGGCGGTGCCGTCATCAAAATTTCGTGTATCGTTTTCACGGCGACCTCCTTGCTCAAATACCCCTCCTATAACTTTGACCAAATCCACTGCTTCATGTTCCGCTAACTGAGGCGGTTACAGAAAATGGGAATCATACGTAAAACTTCCTTTTTCAAGACCCCATACATGTCCAGCGTTTCCGTTTCCTAGCAGCCTGTCGCACTTGAAGAATCGAAGCGAAAAAGTGACGCTTTTGCAGCCGATTTCCTTTAAGTCCGACAGGCTGCCAAGTGGCTAATGTGTGACGGCGAACAGTAGCAGTCCTGTACATAAGATAAAAACATGGATGCACCAGCCACTCGCTTGACACGAGACGGATACGGCGTGCGTGTACGCGTCACCCTCAGGCAGAATGATATTGGGCGATACCGCGCCACTCCCTGCTGTCAGGAAAACCGGATGGCGTTAACGGCTCCGTAACGGTTTGCCAGAGATGCTGCGCTTGCTCATATGGCAGAGCTTCCTCAACGATGGGATGGCAAGGATGGACTCGGTCGCGCTGTCACAATCTAAAGCAGAAAGAGAGGAGACAGAATGCCGTTTACCCCGAGTTCAACGCTGCTTACCGCTATCGCCTTTGTTCTCTTCTACAGCGGAGCCGTACTTGCGCAACCGTCCAGTTACTGCGGCACAGCAGTTGCAACGAATGACAGCAGCATCGGCAGCAGTCGCTATCTGATGCCGAGTCCGGTCTGCAATGGGTGCCACACATCAGGCGATGGCTCTGCCCCGAGTAATGCTCAGCAGTTCAAATTGGGTGCGGTCGATTTCCCAACTTCAGCCAAATCCAAAAAAACACAAATTAGGTTTCTTCACGGGATCACCGCCCTTCATTCCTTCTCGTACGAACTGGCGCTGGATGAGTTTCGCGCGTCCACGGAGATCGAACCGGATTTTATGATGGGCTACTGGGGCGAGGCGATGACATATAACCAACCGCTCTGGGGAAAGCAAGACTTCGAGGCGGCACGAGAGGTGCTTGCAAAAATAGAGAACCTTCCAGGATCTACCTCAAGGGAGCGTATGTATTTGCATGCGGTGAAAGCATTATACGGCGAGGGCGATAAGATCGCTCGCGATAAGGCCTATGCAACAGCAATGGAGAAGATCTACCGGGAGTATCCGGATGACCTGGAGGCGGCATCGTTTTTGGCGCTTGCTTTGCTTGGAAGCGTCCGGCCCGAGGACCCTGCCGCTTTGCGCACCCGCATGCACGCAGGCGCAATTGCGTTGGAGGTTACCCGTAAAAAACCTGATCACCCCGGCGCCACGCACTACGTCCTCCATGCGTTTGACGATCCCGACCACGCAATCCTGGCGCTTCCAGCGGCCCGGCGTTATGCCGATATCGCGCCCGATGCACCTCATGCCATGCATATGCCCGCTCACATCTACCTGCAATTAGGGGCGTGGGTGGACGCCGCTTCAACACAGGAAGCGTTATGGGTACAAGAAAAAAATCTTTCCATTGCCAATCGCGACTACCACAATCTTTATTGGCTGTTCTACGTCTATTTACAGCAAGGCCGCTACAACAGGGCAGAAGAATTGCTTGACCTGATGCGAAAAAGCCTGATGGAGGGCCCTGGAGATGACATGTCCTTTGTCGGCTACGGAACTTTCATCTATTCCGGTATGGCTGCTGCTTTCATTGTTGAAACCGAGCGATGGGATTTGGCCGAACAGCTAATTGATCCGCTTCAGCAGAACGCCGCACATTTGATTGACGCGATAGAGCACGCTTCCGGCCCGTTTCAGGCAGCAGCCAAGTACGTCCGGGCGCTATGGATATTCTCGCGTGGTATGGCGGCCGCGAAGAAGAACTCGCGAGACGCCAGGAAAAGTATTGATGAGCTAGAAGCGATGGAACAGCGAGTTGGCACAGGAGATTTAATTGGTATCGGTTTGCCTTTGCCGATGGTATTGAAAGTTCAAAAACTGGAAATTGCGGCGGTCGCAAGTGCTTCCGAAGATAAATGGGATGAGGCTATCGAGAACATGGAGAAAGCAATTGCCACGGAAGAATTGGTCCCGCCCACCCCGGGACCACCTCCACTGATCAAACCCCCGCACGAACTGTTCGGTGAAATCCTGTTAAAGGCAGACCGCGTCGCGGAAGCTGACAAACAGTTTGGCGCAGCACTTCTCCGACATCCAAATCGGGCACGTTCCCTACTAGGTGCTGCGCGCACCGCTGCGCGGCAAGGAGATCAAGAGGACGCTACAAGCTTCTACTCCCAGTTTGTACGTCAGTGGCTGGGTGACAAAAGGCTGCCGGAGCTGGAAGAAGCCCTGAAGTACTTGAAGCAGGGCACCGCACAGTAGAGAGTATCTCTACGGACTGACTATGGCCAATGAACTCGACAGTCCAGCCCAAGCCGACAGAAGTAATGGCATTTAAGCATTTATTATTAATATACTATCTATAATATCTATAATTAACATTAGCATGAAACATGGACCATTCTTCCAGTCTGAAAAATATCGGCGATCAGCAGCGTTTTGCATTTATCATAACCGAGGGAAATAATCCCCGGGGGCTGATATGAATACCGACGATTCTCTGATAATCGTCATACATCTTGTCGCGGCACTGACAGCAGGCGGCATAATCGGCCTTGAAAGAAGCCTGCACGGTCATCCTGCCGGTTTCAGAACTCACGCGCTCGTATGCCTCGCATCCAGCTTGCTGATGCTGGTGACGCTATTTCAAGAGAAGTGGTTGCCAAGCGTGCCGATTGATTCCATACGGATGGATCCGACCCGAATGGCCCAAGGAATTATGACCGGCATAGGTTTTCTCGGTGCGGGTGTGATTTTCAAAGAGGGCCTGAGTGTCCGAGGATTGACCACTGCTGCTTCGATCTGGATCACGGCCGGCATTGGCATTTTGATGGGGATAGGATTTTTCCTGCCTGGGATACTCGGAACCGTCCTCACCTTCGGCGTTCTCTCGCTGTTTCGTCTGATTGAAAACAAACTGCCTAGCCAGTCCTATGCGCAATATCACGTCAGCTTCGATAGAAACAATGTAATGCCGGAGAATGAAGTCAGAACACTCGTGGCTGACCACGGGTTTGAGATAGCCACCATGAGTTATCGTGTTACTCAGGCTGGACTGTTCGAGTATCGTATGGATATACGAAGTACAAATCCTGGCAGAGCTTCTGCTCTAGCAGAAGTGTTGCGCACTATGGCGTCAGTGCGGGAATTCCGCATCTCCACGACGGGTAGTTAAGCAGCTAATAATGACATCACATGCTTAATCCTGTACCGTGTGCATGGGTATCGTGTGATAACTACATCCCTCAAAGATCAGGATCAATCCTATCGTTTTTTTTGACAATGGAGAAAGATCATGAATACTAAAACTACCGCAGCAACAGCCGAAGCCGAGATCCGCCAACTGGTGGATACGTGGCTGAAAGCGGCCAAAACCAAGGACATCAATGGAATTATGTCATTCTACGCGCCGGATGTTCTCGCGTTCGATGCAATATCCCAACTGCAATTCAAGGGAGCGGAGACATACAGAAAACACTGGGAAGCGTGTCTTTCCATGTGTTCAACCGGCGAGATGATCTTTGAGATTCATGATCTCGAAATTGTGGCGGCGGATGACGTAGCTTTCTCTCATTGCCTCAACTGGTGCGGTGGAAAAGATGAAAACGGCCAGGAGAAGGCAGGTTGGATGCGCATGACGGCCTGTTATCGCAAGACAAGCGGAAAATGGAAAATCGTGCATGAACATTTTTCGGTACCCTTCGATATGGAGAGTGGCCGGGCATTGTTCGATCTCAAACCATAGCATCAGGAAATAAATTTATCCGGCGGCATGTCTTGCGAGCCCAGGCTCGTTCGCTTTACGGTTGAGTGAGGACCAGCCAATGAAGCAATCCGAAGACCCGCATTTCCAATTTGAAATCAAGCGGAGAAACTATCATGCAATTCATGCTATTGGTCAAAGCCGACAAAAACACGGAGGCAGGCATTATGCCCAGCGAAAAGCTCCTGGCCGATATGGGAAAATACAACGAGGAGATGGTTGAGGCGGGTGTGCTGCTCGCCGCCGGAGGGCTCCACCCGAGCGCGAAGGGTGCGCGTGTCAGATTCTCGGGTGAGAAACGAACCGTGATCGAAGGACCCTTTCCCGACCCGAAAAAGCTGATTGCCGGCTTCTGGCTGATTCAGGTGAAATCCAAGAATGAAGCTATCGAATGGGTCAAGCGGTGCCCAAATCCAACGGAAGGAAGAGCCGAAATCGAAATTCGCCAGGTATTCGAAGCGGATGACTTCGGTGTCGAGTTCACTCCCGAACTACGGGAACAAGAAAAGCGAATGCAGGCGCAACTGGCCGCACAGAACAAACGCGGTCCTTGAAATGGACGATTGATCCATGTTGAGACAAGACGGATACAAGATTACATAGTGTCGACAGGAATTGCCAGGAGGGAAGGGAGGTTTCACCGGCAGCACGTGATATCGCACAGACTTCTCAATCATTGATCAGCCAAAAAGGAGTGCATCATGCAACTGAACCCTTATCTTAGTTTCAACGGCAAATGCGAGGCAGCGTTCAAGTTCTACGAGCAATGCCTTGGCGGCAAAATCGGCGTAATCCTCACCTACGGGAGTTCGCCAATGGCGGAACAGACACCACCGGAATGGCGCGATAAGATCATGCATGTCCGCTTAACGGTGGGAGACGAGGTATTGATGGGTTCGGACAGTCCGCCTGAGCATTATGAAGAAACAAAGGGCATGTCCGTATCGCTCAACATAGAACTGCCGGAAGATGCAGAGCGCATATTTCGCGCATTATCGGAAAATGGCACAGTACGGATGCCGCTGCAGGAGACGTTTTGGGCTGCCCGCTTTGGCATGCTCGTGGATCAATTCGGTATACCGTGGATGGTAAACTGCGAGTAATCAGCTCGAACGTCAACGATGGGACGAAATGGTGCAGGCTGCCGGTGGCTCGCGGAATATCATGTGTTTGCGGCAGTCGTTAAAACGATCTTCCCGATATGCATGCCTGATTCCATCAATGCATGTGCCTTAGCCGCGTCCTCAAGCCGGAACACTTGAAATATCAGGGGCTTTAATGTTCCCTGCTGCAACAGCGGCCAGACTTGCTGTTCCAGTTCCTGCGCTATCTGTGCTTTCTCCGCGACGCTGCGGGAGCGCAACGTGGATCCCGTATGTGTGAGCCGCTTGGTCAGCATAGTCATCAGGTTCAATTCCCTGACCGGGCCATTCTGGACGCCGATCTGGACAATGCGACCATTCAACGCAGCTGCCTTGTAGTTTCTTGCAACGTAGTCGCCGGCAATAATATCGACAATGACATCTGCTCCTTTGCCTCCAGTGAATTTTACGGTTTCTTCGACAAAGTCCTGCGTACGGTAATTGATGGCCAGATCGGCGCCCAAAGCCAGGCATGCCTGCCGTTTCTCCTCGGAGCCTGCTGTCACCAGAACAGTCGCGCCAAACGCCTTCGAGAGCATGATGGCGGTTGTGCCTATGCCGGAAGAGCCGCCGTGAATCAGCACGGTCTCGCCGGTTTTAAGCTTGCCCCGCTGGAACAGGTTGGTCCAAACCGTGAAAAAAGTTTCCGGCAAGGCAGCCGCTTCAACCATGCTGAAATTTTTCGGCACAGGCAATGCGTTACTTTCATGAACGGCACAATACTCGGCATACCCACCACCTGCGACAAGCGCACACACCTTGTCTCCCACCTTAAACCGAACCATGCCTTCGCCCGAAGCAACAACATCGCCTGCGATTTCGAGTCCGGGAATCGCGGAAGCTCCTGGTGGCGGCGGGTACAGTCCCCGCCTCTGCAACATATCCGGACGATTTACCCCGGCCGCCATCACTCTGATCAGAATCTCCCCGCTTCCGGGCTGGGGAATGGGTTGCGTCGCCCGCACCAGTACCTCGGGTCCTCCGGACCTCTGAATATCAATGGCAAGCATGGTCTGCCGACTGTCAGGTTTGAAAGCCAAGCTTATTCCTGCTATAGGTTAAGGGGGCGGAGAAGATTTCCAGTATTCGACCAATGAAGTCCAGTGTTACTTTACCTCAACGTCCTTGCCAATGCATGAGCGCCACAAGAATTTCTGACCGATGGGCTAAATAGCGATACTCTTTGAACCTCAATGGTCGAGTATTGCGCTAAACGCTGCACGAAGCGGACGAGCCAGATGAAGAGATGGGCGTGCGAATGGCACTAGCAGGCATATCACCGCGAGTTCTCAATCAGAAGGAGGTGCTCCATGAAGATTCTCATTGTTCTCACGTCTCACGATCAACTCGGCAGCACGGGCAAGAAAACAGGCTTCTGGCTGGACGAGTTTGTAGCACCTTATTATGTACTGAAAGAAGGCGGGGCAGAGATCATGCTATTCTCGCCGAAGGGCGGCCAGCCTCCGATCGATCCAAAAAGCGATCTGCCGGAAAACCATACCCACTTAACGAAGCGCTTCCGTACAGATGGCGCAGCACAGGCTGAACTCGCCAATACGGAAGAGTTGGTATACGCAACGGCAAGCGACTTTGACGCCATCTTTTATCCCGGAGGACATGGTCCAATGTGGGACATGCCTGACAATGCGATATCCATTGCGCTGATCGAAGACTTCGTGAAGGCTGACAAGCCGATCGCTGCAGTGTGTCATGCGCCAGCCGCGTTGATCAACGTGCGAGGAAAAGACGGTGAATATCTGATTAAAGGAAAACGTGTGACCGGATTTGCAAATACGGAAGAAGAAGCGGTAGGCTTGACCACCGTGGTTCCTTTCCTGTTGGAAAACCAGCTAAGGGAACGGGGTGCCATTTACAGTAAGGCAGACGACTGGGCGCCCTACGTCCAGGTGGACGGCAAGCTGGTGACCGGCCAGAACCCAGCTTCATCACGTCCTGCAGCAGAAGAGCTGTTGAGGCTGTTGCGGGAGTCTATGCCATAGACGCCGGATTACCCCATAAATCCATGGATTTCAGGGGTAGGGCGCGCTATATTCGACATTGTTTTAAACAGCTGGACGTGGTGCGTCCATAGGGTCCAGCAATAAGAGGATGACAGGAACAATCAGCGTGGACAAAAGTGAATGGTATTTTGATGTAGGGTACGTGGAGATATTGTACGCAGCCATGGTGGTGGGCATTTTTGTTGCTCTTTATTTCTTCCGCCGCCTCAGCCGTACGTCTGGGCTGTCCGCTCACATGACCGAGGAACGAGGCAAACTGGTGGGCTTGCTTACGCTCGCTGTGTTGCTCTTTGTGCTCAACAGGGTGCTGGGAGATCTGTGGTAACGGCACGGTGAGTCTTTGTCTCGCACATTCTGGCTCAACGTCGTCCGTCATACCATACTGATAGATGTTTCTTGTCTTGCAATGTCCGGCGTGGGCGCAAAAGAACGCGCAGAATCTGACCGGCAATCTCGCGTCCCGAATACAGCTGCACCTTGCGCGCGGAGGATTCCAGCGGATGTTTTGTCAAAATAACAAATTGAAGGCCGCGCTGCTGTCCCCATTTCTTCAGTTTCTGACTCAAGGTTACTTCATCAGCAGCGTACAGTTCCTGGTCAAAGCCGCCGACATCACGAAATGCATCACTGCGGGATACGACCAGCGCACCTGCCGCCCAACGAAACATTACTGACGTCACCGTCCACAGTTTCAATACTCCGTCCGCCCACCATGGCAATCCTTCCATTCGTATTGCGCTGCCGCAACCCACGTATTTACCACCTTCGATGAGCTGCAAGATATCGGCAAGCAATTCGGGATTTAAAATACTGTCCGCATCTACAAACAGCAGCCAGTCACCGGTTGCCTCAGCTGCGCCGGCATTGCGCGCGCGGCCAATCTGGTTGACCGGTTCAAAAACGACCCGTGCACCTGCCTGCCTTGCCAGGTTGGCCGTGTTGTCGGTGGAGTTGTTGTCAACGACGATGATTTCCGATGTAAAACCAGGCTGACTATTTGTGGCGAGAGATGCGTAAACGGACTGTAAGCACTGCTCAATCAAGCGCTCTTCATTAAAGGCCGGGATGATAATTGAGAGATGCATGGCAATGGATTCTGGTTTTAGACTCGAACTTGCCATTATCCGCGAAAACAGGACTGCGCACGAAAACGCACACAAAAATTCCCGCGCTGCTTCAATAAAAAATAGATGGCCCCAGGATACCATCCATACCACATTTTCGGGAATTGCATAAAAACCTGCTTAACCTATAAATAAACCGGTTACCGGATATTTTAGGCATAGGGAGAGGATCTCATTATACTCGGCATCTTCAAAGTTGCTGATTAACTATATGGGAGGTTATATGAGTGAAGTTGGCGTCATGCAATGGCTAATAGCGTCCATAATTTTTTTCGTCGTACCATTCTGGAGAATTTACAAGAGGGCAGGTTTTAAGCCGGCATTGTCATTAATCGCACTGGTCCCCGGAGGCATTCTGATACTGTTGTGGGTTTTTGCATTTGTGAAATGGCCTGCTTTTACAGGAGGAGAAGAAAAGAAGGAGTAAGAGGTCAGTTAGAGTTCGGCTCAGTCATCCACAGCCAATTTAACATAATATACAGAGTACTTTCGCTTGCTGTCGTCAGAGCCAATAGGGGCGCGGCTTCCAAGTCAATTCCCAATACCGGGCTGGTCATTATGGCCACGCCTGCCGCAACGCCTCCGAGTAGTTTCGCTGCCTTTTCCCACGCCTTTTTTACGTTCTCCTCCTTTGCACGTTGGGCGTTCATGCACGCCATGACGTAGGCCTCATTTACGCCCAGTTCATGGGCGATTTTGATAGCTGTTTCATCATCAAAGGTGAATTTGCAAGTCCGATATTTGCTTACCTGCTGGCGGTGCATGTTCAATCGTTTTGCTATCGCATAGTCAGATGGCAACTCATATTTAATCTTCAAGTCGTCTAGAAAATCAGCGGTCGTTTTCATCGTCTTTTTCATCGTGTTGTCTCCTTTTTGCATAGTCTTTTGGGTAGTAGGGTCGCCCTGTCTTTATAGTCCCAAAGTCTAAGACGTGCAATAGGGGTGACACCAGTTGACATGTCCCAACATTTGGGACTATTCTTCTCTCCGTCCCTACCCGGTTTTCCCGTTTGGGCCTTCCTCCCTTGGTTGCGGGAGGGCCGGGCAGGGGCACCAATCCAAACCAAAACGGAGAACAAAATGCTCACCCCTAAACAAGTCGAGTCCCTGAAAAATTGTCAGGAGACTCTGGAAGAGATCGCGCGTCTCGTAACTGCCGTCCAAGCGACTATCAGCACGTGCGAGCTGCCCGTAAAGCTATCTGCTACCACGTTGGCAATGACCTATCACGAAATTGGGCAGCTGCTGGAAGCGCATGAAATGGCAGTCGCCAAAAGCCGCTTGCTGGCGGGTTTCGAGCAGAGAAGGGCGGCATAGCCATGATGTACGCCCCTGGCTCCATAAAACGGTACCGCGCTATCCGGGAAGCGATAGTGCGGGAACGCAAGGCTAAGCGGTGCCGCAAACGGGCAGCGAAGGTGTTTGTTGTGGGACTGGCGGCGGTGCTTTGGGGCACTGCCGTTTTTTTTGTGGTCACGCTATGAGCGCCGAAATCGATTTTTACGCCAAGTATCCACCATCAAAACCAGCGGTCCCTAATATTCTTGGTAGTAAGGCGAAATCGCTACATTCCAAAGATAACATACGGGATTTACAGAGTTTTATCACTTCCAAAAAAATCCGGCAGGGGCTGCAAAGGGTAGCGGCGGGACTGCTCTGGGAAAGGACCGGAAATCCAAAGCAAAAATACCGGGTCGTGCACTGCGGACGGTCTATTGCCGGTGACGGCGTGGCCGTATACCGGGCGGCTGACGGTACCAGGGCACGGCTTTCCGGCCTGACTACGTGCGGTTCCGGCTGGATGTGTCCAGTCTGTGCGCAAAATATCGCGGAAGCACGGCGCAAGGAAGCCTCGAAGGCAATGGTGCAGCACATCCAGGGCGGTGGTCAGGCGCACCTGGTCACGCTCACGTTCTCGCATCATGCGGATGAGCCGCTGCCGGAAATGCTAAAAAAATTCGATGATGCACGGCAAAGCTTTAAGAACTGTGTCACCTGGAAAACAATCCTTGGAAAAAAGGATGGAAAGGAAGGTGAGGCAGGTTGTATCGGCGCCATCACGGCGCTTGAGGTTACCTACGGGATCGCAAACGGCTGGCATCCACATGTTCACATGGTCGTTTTGACCAAAAAAGAAGTAACCGCGTTTCAGCAAGAGCGGCTGAAATGTGAGTGGGTTCGCATCCTGCTTAAAAAAGGGTTATCAGATCGCTCGCAGGTAACTGATCTGATGGAACGGGCGTTTGATATGCGCGGCGGTGCGGATGCAGCCGACTACATCACGAAATACGGGCGTGAAGAGCACTGGGGCCTCACCTCTGAACTGGTCCGTGCGCATTCCAAGCAGGGTTTGATGGATGGCCGCTACAAGCCTTTTGGTCTCTTACAGCTGGCCGGGGAAGGCAATGCCTGGGCGGCTGAGAGATTCAAGGAATTTGCGGTCGCATTTCACGGGAAACGGTTGCTCACGTGGTCGCCGGGTCTCAAAAAGGCATTCGATTTGCAAGAAATTGACGATGCGGAATTGTCAGATGACGCACTGCCAGTAGAGGAAAGGGTAGGGCGGCTGACTCCGGAGCAATGGAAGGTAGTACTGGATCGTGATGCAAGAGCTGATCTGCTGATGTATGCAGCTGGCTACTGTGCAGCTGGTGAACAGCAGTCGCTGGATGAGTACATCGAACATCTGAGCAAAAGGCCAAAAACGAGCCGCGGCTGGTTCATTCAAAAACCTGACGGGTGCGAACCATGGGTATATCACTAATGGAAACGCCAAGTGTAGCCGTGTTGTTCGCCAGAAAAGACAGCGTCTATAAAACTCTGACTGATTGCGATGTGTGGGACATCGAGCGTGATGCAAGGCGTTGGTCCGGTGGTCAACCAATCGTTGCGCATCCTCCATGCCGTGCATGGGGACGGCTAAGAAAACTGGCTAATCCGAGACCGGATGAAAAAGCGCTGGCGCTGTGGGCTGTCGATCAAGTGCGGACATTTGGCGGGGTGCTTGAGCATCCATCCGCGTCATTGCTTTGGCCGGTAGCCGGACTCCCTTCGCCTTCATGTGGAATGGATAAATGGGGCGGGTGGACACTGCCAATCTCCCAAAGATGGTTTGGTCATAGAGCCGAAAAATCTACCTTTCTTTATATCGTCGGTTGTAATTCAAAAAAACTGCCAATCATGCCGCTCGCCCTGGGCGAAGCAAGCCATGTTTGCGGCACATCCGGCCGGCGAAGAGACGGTAGCCGTCTCCATAAGGGTGATTTGGGGTGGCGTCCCGAAATCACAAAAACGGAAAGAGAAGCTACGCCGGCCGCGTTCGCGGTATGGCTTGTTGAGCTGGCTAAATTATGCAGAGGGCAATAATGGTAACAGCAGAGCAGTTGAGAAAAGCAGCAAATGAAGCGAAGGCGGCGAGCCTGTTACGGATACAGGAAAAAATAGCTGTCCTGGTAGATTTGCTAATACAGAAATCGGATGAAATAGACCGGGAGCTATATGCCGTTGAAAAGGATTTGATCCAGGCGCGGAACGACATTAAGGAGCTTAAGAAAAATGGCGAAGGGTGATTTGTTGGGGCGTATTGACTGTGAAACGTGTGGAACGAAAGATGGAATGCGGATTACTGAGGATAAAAACGGCGATCCGTTTGGGTACTGTGATGCCCGTTGCCATCAGCAAAAGCGTATAGGGGGAAGGAACGAGGTAGACCGCGAGCGTGTGGAAGCTTTTTACAAAAAATATCCGCATGTTCGCCGTCCGGGTACTGTTACCGATACAGGGTCGGAAATTCCTGTAACGGTACCTGATACAGTGCCGGGCCCTAAAAAAAGCGGCAAGGCGTCGGCGCTGGAAATATTCGGGGTGACAGGATGAGTACTGTTACTGATACAGGGATGGAATCCGAAAAAGAAGCGGCCTTCGCGTCGCTCCGGGCGCGTGCGGCCGAAATCGACGGTATCGATACGGTACCGGAAACCGCACCGGCTGAAGCCGGGGAAAAGCTCGCGGGTGAAATCGCCGGGCTGGTGGCAATGTTCGTCAAGGTGGCAAGCCCGGCGCTGCCGTCGCTCTCCGGTATCTATACCGAAGAGACTACGGCGGCGGCTGCGCAAGCAGTTGCGGCCGTGTGCAAAAAACACGGCTGGATGCAGGATGGCGTCGCGCACGGGTACGGGGAAGAGGTCGCGGCCGCGTGTGTGCTGTTACCGCTAGCATTCGCAACATACCAGGGCGTGAAGCATGATCTGGCGGCATCCGGCGTGCGACAAGTCGAGGTAAAGCCTGTACCGGGTACGGGGCAGGTGGCAGGTGCCAAGACGGTTATAATCGGTGCGCCGGTAGCGGCGAGTGATTCTAACTTTGGGAGTGCCAATGGCTAAGAAAAAGGAAAAGGTTAACTATAACGAGGATGTAGAGCGTCCGGCTTTTGAGAAGCATTTTATCAACGGTTATTTTTTCGATAAAAGACGGTTCGAGCGTGATCCTGATATGCCAAGTCGGTATGCTGATCATGAAATTTCAGCTATGTGGTATGGATGGGTTAATGCGGTCTTTAGTTTTGCGCGTCGCAATAAAATCAAATTGCCTGAATGAAAACCAATGACGGCAAGCTGGTAGTGGTAAGCGGCGCGTCCAGGTCGGGAAAGACCGCATACGTGCGAAAAGCCGTCAAGGGTGAAAAACGCATCATGGCGTGGGACCCTGAAGACCAGTGGTCAAGGTTGCCAGGCTGGCGGCGGGTTACGACAGTAACGGAACTGCTGAGATATGCCGAGTCGCCGAAAAACTACAAGGTCGGGTTTGTGGCGCGGGGTGATTTGAAAGAACCGTTCGATGCCTGGGCCGAAGCGGTATTCAATGCGGGTGTGTTCGTCGGGCCGGTGGTGGCAATTGCCGAAGAGTTGTCTGATGTAACGACGCCTAGCAAGGCTCCGGGAAACTGGGGCGTGCTGCTTCGCCGTGGCTTGAAACGCGGTATCGATATCTACGCAATCAGTCAGCGATGGGCCGAAGCGGATAAAACCGCCGTGGGGAATGCTTCCTACTTTGTCCTGTTCCGGCAATCGAGCGGCGATGATATCCGCTACCTGTCCAGAAAAACGAGAGTTGCTGAATCGGAAATTGCCGGATTAAAGCCCTTGCAGTTCGTGATGCTGAATTCTGCTGATGGTTCGATAGTCCGCGATACGCTCAAATTCTGAGTTTTTTCACATTTTTTTCAAAAAAAAGCCGGGTCAAACCGGCTTTTTTATTGCCTTTTTCCTGTAACGGTAACGGTTACTGTCTATTCAAATCGCATGATGTTTTTGATTTAATTCGTCCTGCTGTGCAAGTTTGGAACTTTATTAACTTCGGGGACTGAGGATATGAATCAAGAGCAACTCATGAAGCTGGCAATACCTGCCGCTTTAATCTTTTTAGGTTGGAAGTACGGTTCCGGCGTGGTGAAAGCCGGGGCGCTGGCAGTCGGCGCGGTCGCCGTGGCCAAGCAAGTGCCTTATCTGAAAACGGTCGTTTAAAACCGTCGACACGTCGCCGGGCGGCAACGCGAACGGCATAAATTAACGAACATAAGGGAAGAGAAAAATGGCAGTTGGAAAATTAATGCGCTATGCCATGCCGTTTAGCAACGTGGTTGCCACTGGCGTCGCAACGAACAGCATCACTCCGGGCCGCACGCTCGAAAACATGAAGTTGAAATTGGGCGGCACGGCCTTCACGAAGGCCATGATCAGCGATATCAAGATCAAAGCCAACGGCAAGGTAATCGTTCAGGGTACCGGTACCGAGCTCGATAAGCTCAACACTTACCGGGGTGAACCGTCTGATGCGGCTTATCTTGATCTGTCCTTTGCAGACTATGCGCTCAATAATGAATTTGACCGCATGATCGGGGCCTTCGATACAAGCCGGGGCATCGCCAATATTACTTCTGAGGTCACCATAGCCGGGGCAACCGCTCCGACTCTTCTCGGCATTACAACCGAGTCGGCTGCGCAAAAAGCCTTTACTGGCGAAGATGCGCCTTGGGCTCCTTACATCGCCAAGATTCTGCGCTATCCGTTCGCCGTGGCAACGGGCGGTCAATTGCCTATTACCGTGCCGTTCGGTCCGCAGAATGGCGCGATCATCAAGCGTCTGCACGTGTTCCATAACGGCGGCTTTATGACGGGCGCAACCGTGAAGCAGGACGGTATGGTTGTGCATGAATCGGTGAAATCCGAAAACGAGCATGAGCAAAAGCGTTTCGGCCGCACTCCTCAAGCCAATGTTTACACCATCGATTTTGTAGTCGATGGCAGCGCTAAAAAGGCATTGGATACCCGCGATGCGCGGGCGCTGGAATGGCTCCTGACATTCTCGGCCGCTGATAGCGGCAATATCCTCGTTGAATATCTGGATTTGCTCGGAAACCTGTAATCCGGGTATCGGGTAGTTATCAATGCTGGCCCGGCGATCCTGCCGGGCCGCTCTGACGGTAAACAAGGGGCAAGAAAATGAACTGGGAAGAGTGGGTGCAGCAAATGGCAGGCAAGGCGTCTGACGCCTTCATTGCTAAAAAGGTCACGCAGCCCTATGAACTCAAAAAAATGCAGCTGCAGGCATTCAGCGATTACGGTTACTACTCTGAGGGTCAGCCTGGGGTGAATGGGATGCCCATGCAGTATAACGGCACGCGCAATCTGGTTATGTTGGGCGCTGGTGCGTTGCTGCTCTTCATGCTGGTGAAGGATTGAAAGCGTGTATCCGGGCTACGGCGGGACGGTACCGGCCGCAACAGTACCAGTAAAGGGGTCAGGCATGGTTGAAGGGTTGATGGCAACGATGTTGCCGGGAATCGCGCAAGGCGTGGGGTCCGGGCTGGCCGGGCTGGCTGGCGGTGCCGGTGGGCCTACGGTATCCGGGGCCGATGGCAACCGGCAAGAGGCAATCTTTGACAATTCCGGCTGGAATGTCGCGTTCGGCGAATCAACGATCAAGAGCGATAGGCGGCAATTGCCGGAACTGGGCGGCATGGACTCAATGACCATGCTGTTATGGCTGGCGGGGGGCGTGGTGGTATGGAAAGTTTTAAGCAAGTCGAAGAGCAAAGCGACGCTATCCGTTTAGTTCCGGGGCCGTGGTCGCATGACGCGGAATACTGGCTTGGGCGGGTAGATCAGGATGCGACGCTTGCGGACTTGAAGCGGCAGAGCGAAGCGGGTTTGTGCCAGGTGGTTTACGTGGAACGCGGCGGGGCAGTGGCCGGTGCGGTGCTCTTGCGTATCGATGTGACGTCTTCCGGGCCGCAAGGTGTCATGGTGGCGGCAGCTGGTGCTCTTGAACTCATGCCGGTCTGTATGCCGTATCTGGAAAAAATGTTTCAGGGTGTCAGTTCCATTCGCATTCACACTGCACGGCCGGGGCTTGTGAGAAAACTGACGGCGATGGGCTACAAGCCAACAGAAATGGTGCTTAGGAAAGAGGTAGTCAATGGCTAAGTCAGATTCAACCAGTTCGGTAAGTACTAGCAATCAGGCAATCGACAAGCGTATTGCGGTTGAGACCGGTATGGGTATCAGTTCTGATAGCTCCACGATCAACGTCCAGACTGTAGATGGCGAATTGATGAAGGCCACGCTGGATGTGCTCGGGAAGTCGGATGCAGTGAACGGGCAAGGGTTCACTCAGTTGCTTTCCCTTGCAGACAAGCTTTTTACGGGCGCGGGTCAGGTGATAGGCAAATCGCAAGATACTGCCATGGCTCAACTTCAACAGATTGCCACGGCGCAAAACGACGCGAAGGGAACCATAGACCAAAAAACTATGATTGCGCTGGCTATTGCTGGCGCGGCTATGGTAATCGTGCCGAAAATGAAAGGGGGTAAGTGATGTTTGTGTTTGAAAAGCTCACACAGGCGCTCGCGGCCAATCAGTTATGGCCGCTGAAGATCGCGGCTAATGAAGCGCGTATCGTCGCGTCAAGCTACCCGGTCACGCTGGAATTCCGGCGTATGGGGCAATCAATTGGCTCTGCATCGAACGTCCAGGCGGGTGACTTCTTCCGTGGTGTGGATTTTGATGAGGTAGTGCTCAAGAACGGCGCCACTGCGCAAAGCATCACGCTTGGGCTGGTATCCGGTCAGTCCGGTTCCGATCGGGTAACTGGCGAAGTGTCGGTAATCTCTGGCGAAGTTTCAAGGACTAAATCGGGCGTAGCTTATGCGGTCGGTGGCTATCAGGCTGCGGTGGTAGCGGAATATGGGTATGTCTATTTGTGGAATCCACCTGCTTCCGGCAAAAGGCTGGTTGTTGGGGAAATCGCCGGCTGCGCTGAAGCGTTGGGGGTATGGGGTGTGCGTTCTACAGTTTCGCAAATTGGCACGGCGTGGGGCAATCTTCCGGGCAATAAATTGATAGGCGGCGCAGGTTCGGTCGCTACGCTGTATGTCGGCACTCAGGTCGCTCATACGGGTGTTCCACTTACCGGGTACAAGTCCTCAACAACCGAGTTCGGCAAAATCGGACTGATCGAGCCGGTGATAGTGCCAGCGGGTTACGGGGTGGGCGTGTGGTGTTCTGGCGTAAATGAACTGGTGCGGGGGTCGTTTCAGTACTGGGAGGAGTCACTGTGAAAATCAATAATCCTCATTTTGTGGCGTCCGCAAGGGCAAAGATAACCGCGCATAAGGCAGTGGTGGATGCTTTTTTGCGTAATCAAAAAGTGCAATTTGTCGATGCGGAAGCGATACGGTCGGCGATGCCGCCAGAGGTCGCAGCTGATCTTACGGATGGCGTGTTATCGGAAATCGTTCGCGAATTGGGCGGGCGGGCCGAAGGGTGAATATGGCAGTCATGCTCTCGGCTGGTCTGTTTATCGGCGTGGTCGCGTGGCGGCTTTCGGAAGAAACCGGCGATGAGTACCAGGGCGAGGGGGAGGCCGATGCTGAAAGCGTGCTGGATGGTATCGATGATTTTGCGTTTGACTTGGGAGTGAATTTGCCGATGAGCGACAGAAAATGGAGTGATGATCTGAATACAAGGGGCGCGGCCTATAAGTCGGCGCTGGCGACAACTGAGCGAAAGTACGGCATTCCGCAAAACATGCTTGCCCGACTGGCATGGCAGGAATCGCGGTTCCGGCCGGACATCATCAACGGCACTACCAAAAGCGCGGCCGGTGCGGTCGGCATCATGCAGATCGTGCCGCGCTGGCATCCGGGGGTGAACCCACTCAATCCGGCCGAAGCAATTGACTACGCGGGGCGTTTCTTGGCCGATTTGTACCGGCAGTTCGGGAGTTGGGAGCTCGCCTTGAAGGCGTACAACTGGGGCGCGGCGAATGTAAACGCGTGGATCAAGGGGGTTAAAACTGAGCCGGTTGAGACGCGGAATTATTCCGCTCAGATATTGGCCGATTTGGGGAAGGGTAAGGCATGAAACAAAAAGATGTTTTGATCGTGGCGTTTTTCGCGGCCGGTGCGTTTTTTTTGCTGAATACTTCGGCGGGTAGGGCGCTGCTCCCGCGTCGCTTGTTGGGCGCGGGAGCCGGGGCCGGAACGAGTGCGCCAATAACCGGTTACCAAAAAGTCAATGAAATTCTCAACACGGTCTTTCCGGGCGAAATCGGCTATGGCTGGAAGTACTACGATGACGGTACCAGCATAGGGCCTGATGGCGCTTATTACTTCCAGGGTAAAAAGGTATGGTCGCCGTCTTGAACCCGTACCGGGCCTATCTGCCGCTGCTCGGCGTCGGGGCCGGGGTTGTGTTGGCAATCTATCTGGCGCGCAAGGCGAACATCATCCCGTCGTTCAATGAGATTGCCTATAACACGGGATCGGCGGCGGTAGAAGCGGTGGACAGCGTGCTTACGGGCACGGTTGAGGCTACCGGTGCGATTTTTGGAATTCCGAAGACCGATAAAACTCAATGCCAACGCGATATCGAAGCGGGGCACATGTGGGACGCGAGTTTCAGCTGTCCGGCGCGGGATTTTCTCGGTGCCGCATGGGACAGACTTTGATTTTTTCCTATAGACAAAAAGAGGTGAGTAAATGGCAATTTTGGGGATGATTCTGCCGGCGCTGTTGCCGATGCTAACGGATGGGTTTAGGGGCTTGTTCGCCAGGTTGACAGGTGGGGCCGGTGGTACCCCGCAAAACATGACGGAGCGCATCCAGTTGATGGAAGCGGAAACCCGCAAGCTAGCTGCTCTGGCTGACCTTGACCGTCCTTCGGGCGAAGTGTCCAGGTGGGTCGCTGATCTTCGTGCCTCGTTTCGCTACGTCGCTATATGCGCGATCTGGATTGTAACCGGCGTGGCCGTGATATCCGGCGCGGCCGAAGCTTATACGCTGGTGCTTCTCGATCTTTCCGGCATGTGCATGTCATTTGTCATCGGAGAAAGATTTTATTTGAAACTCAAGGGGTGATCGTGGGGGAAATACTGTCGATATTGAATGTGTTGATAATTCCTGTGCTGGCGTATGTGGTGCGTATCGAGCATCGCTTGACAAAGCTGGAAGGGTTGTCGGAGCGGGTTGAGAAACTTGAGGAGGCGGTGTATGGCGGCAAAGCGTAGGACGAAAAAAAAGCCCGCAAGGGCGAAGAACGGGCGCTTCAAAAAGCGGTAAAGTGGGAAAATAGTTCAGACAATGGATCCGTGTATCAGCAAGAAGTGGGGAATATCTATCGAGATCTCGCTTAACATGGATCCATTTTTTGATTCAAAGTGGGAAATCACGCAAATATCTTCGAGAGCAACATGCCGAAGCGCGATTCAAGCGTTACTTGTCGCCGGTAAAAGTCGCGCTGCTTCTTCAATTCCTGCATGACGGTCTCAAGCTTGTCCATCTCTTTTTTCAGGCGGCGGGACTCGGCTTCCAGACTGGATACGCGCTGCACATCAAAGAACATGGAGCGGATTTCTTCGGGCGTGAAACCGCGCTTCCATCCAGGTAAATAAAGGTGGCCGTTTATCAGCCTGAATCCTTCCCATTCGTTGCCAAGTATTGTCGCAAGATCTCCATCGATAAAAAGCCGTAGCAGTCTCAGGACAGATTCTGGCGGGTTGGCGGTGCCGTCTTTCCATCGTTTCACTGTTCGCGGAAATGCGCCGGTAATCCGGGTTATCTCTTCGGATGATGCGTTATCGATCTCTGGCAGCATGACGTTTCTCTTGATTAAACCACGTCATAACGGCAAGCATGGGAACAAGCATGAAAGGATTAAGCGAATTTAACATAATATACATTATGAGCAAATTGAATGACGAAATAGCAGCTGCGATTTCGGGCTCTTGGGTCTCTTCCTGAATCTTCTTGGGCCTCTTTTTCCAGAACAACATCTGCTTGTAGCCGGGCACCTTTGGATTTTAGACGAGGCGCCGCTCCCGGCCATTGAAATACTGTGAAAAAATTTGCTTTATGTGTGGCTCCGTACAGAACGCAAGATGAGGTGGTAGGAGAATGAACACTGGTATCTGCTTTTTTCTCCCTCTTGTAGTAGATGCCACTGGCCCGGCATAGGCCAACTACTCCTTGCCGGGCCTCTTTTCGTTTTACCGCAGAGCGACTGCGGACTCTCCGTTAAATTTCCCAAATTCGAACAGGGTGGGAAACATATTTTGGCCCGAATGAGGATAATTGCTATAGGCTTAATCAGCCCATGGTTTTTTTTCTTGAACCGCCATTCTATAATTCTTCACCTCCATTTCTAAATGGGAGAAAGCATGAAATTCATAGTTGCAGCTGTTTTGGCGGCCATAATTTCAAACACCGCGTGGGCGGCCGATACCTCTCCGATATTTCAAAAGCCTGATGCGCAAAGCAGGTTCAAGGATGCCCAGCGCCATGTAAATGAACTGATGAAAACTGGTCAGTACAAAGAGGCGGCTGAATACATGACTGTCTATCAAAAATTGGCATGTGAAGCCACGGAGCAGAAAGCCGGCAGAAGCGTGGAAGACGCAACTGAAATATGCGCGCGCAAACATAGTCCGGCGGGAATTAGCGTCAGTAAGGCCCTGCAGCAACAAGAAAACCCTGCTACAGACCCGTTAGCTTCAAATGTTGTCGCGCCGGGCATCACTGTCATGCCACGCAACCTGCCCGGGACACCAACGCTGCTGGATGGGTCGACACCCTCGCTTTTCATGTTTGATCCGCGGAATGCGCCAGGGGAAGCAAATGCTCGGACTGAGCGCCGGGTTGATCCGTGGACCGGAACTCCCTGATCAGGCATTCTCCAACACGGTATCACTGTTTATACGGATTTCACCCGAGAAGAACGAAATGAATCAGTTCAAATCAGTTCAAATCAGTTCAATACAGGGAAAAACACGCGTGCCTCAGGTTGGAGTATTCATGCCGGATTTAGCCATTTCCGTCTAGGCCTCAAACAAAAAATAGAAGCAAAAACACTGCAGGCCCGATAGTTTTTCGATTGGAACTCCCGAGATTGAGGTGTATTATTCGCGTCTGGCATTTACTCAATACACTGGAGGCTGGTTTTGAAAATATCTTACCTGGCAATAGCTTTCTCTATTGGGCTTTCGCTGTTGAGCCCTTTGCATGCGCTTGCGGAAAAGACAGGCGGAAATAACGGCGATGCGGCGGCGGGAATGCCTGCCAACGAGGGTAAAGTGCTTTCCACACTGGACGCGCCAGGATACACCTACATGGAATTGGCAAATACAGAAAAACGTTTCTGGATAGCCGCCCCGACCACAAGAGTTAAGCCGGGTGACCGCGTTCGTTTTGAACAAAGCCTGGTTATGAAAAATTTCAACAGCAAGACGCTTAATCGTACCTTTGATCAGATTATTTTTGTCAATTCAGCAACGGTAATTAACTAGATACATACAACTTTAATATTGTTGTATATGCCGCTGATATACAATCTATTTAAGCGCCCTTCCCGTCTTCCGGGGTTTGCTGGCTGTTTCCGGGTTTTTCTCAGATTCTGGTTCAATAAACCCCACGAAGAGCTTGTTTTTTAATTTCTTTAATTCATCCCGATGTTCCGCTGCGCGCTCGAATTCAAGATTTTTCGCTGCATCAAGCATCTGCTTTTCCAGTAGCTTGATTTCTTTGGCCAGTTGCACCTCACTCATGGAATCATAGCGCGCCTGCACCTGTGCCGCCTTGAGCTGTTGCTGGGCGGTTTCCATGTTGTACACCCCATCAATCAAATCCTTGACACGTTTCTGCACGCTGCGAGGCGTAATGCCGTGTTCCTGATTAAACAGAATCTGTTTATTGCGCCGCCGCTCGGTTTCGTCCATTGCGAGGCGCATTGAATTCGTAATCCTGTCAGCGTATAGCAGCGCCGTGCCGTTAATATGACGGGCCGCCCGGCCTATGGTCTGTATTAACGAGCGTTCCGACCGCAGGAAGCCTTCCTTGTCGGCATCCAGTATGGCTACAAGGGAAACTTCCGGTATGTCCAGACCTTCTCGCAGCAGATTGATACCCACCAACACGTCGAATTGGCCCAGCCGCAGGTCGCGAATGATTTCGACCCGCTCTACCGTATCGATATCCGAATGAAGATAGCGCACCTTGATGCCATGATCGGAAAAATAATCGGTCAAATCTTCAGCCATGCGTTTGGTGAGTGTCGTAACCAGCACGCGCTCGCCTTTGGCCGTGCGGAGGTTGACCTCCGACATAAGGTCATCGACCTGAGTGGTGGCGGGACGAACCTCGATCTGCGGATCCACCAGACCGGTAGGACGTACCACCTGCTCTACTACCTGGCCGCTGTGCACGCGCTCAAACTCCGCGGGGGTTGCCGAAACAAACACCGTTTGCGGCATGATTTTTCTGAACTCATCGAATCGCAGCGGACGATTGTCCAGCGCTGAGGGCAGGCGGAAGCCGTAGTCCACGAGGTTCTCCTTGCGGGAACGATCACCTTTGTACATGCCGCCTACCTGTGGAACGGTAACGTGACTCTCGTCGATTACCATCAGGGTGCTGGGCGGCAGGTAATCCAGTAGGGTGGGTGGTGGCTCTCCCGGATTTTTCCCTGACAAGTGCCGGGAATAGTTCTCGATGCCTTTGCAGAAGCCCAGTTCGTTAAGCATTTCCAGATCGAAACGGGTACGTTGTTCGATACGCTGCAGCTCTACCAGTTTGTTGTGCTGCTGGAAAAAGTCCAGGCGTTCGCGTAGTTCGGTCTTGATCGTTTCGATCGCACGCAACGTAGTGCTTCTGGGCGTCACATAATGGCTGGATGGATAAACCGTATAACGCGATACTTTCCTCAAGGTTCTGCCAGTGAGCGGATCGAACAGCATCATGCTTTCCACTTCATCGTCGAACAATGAGACGCGCACCGCGGTTTCCGAGCTTTCCGCAGGAAATATGTCAAGCACGTCTCCCCTCACCCTGAAAGTTCCGCGAGAGAATTCGAACTCGTTGCGTTCATACTGCATTTCAATCAGGCGCTGTATCGCCTGGCGTTGCGTAATCTTTTCATGCTCGCGCAAATGCAGAATCATGCCGTGGTAATCCACGGGGTCACCGATGCCGTATATGCACGATACGGTAGCAACAATGATAGTGTCATCCCGCTCGAGCAGCGCCTTCGTCGCGGAGAGCCGCATCTGCTCGATATGCTCGTTGATGTTGGAATCCTTCTCGATAAACAGGTCGCGCGACGGTACGTATGCTTCCGGCTGATAATAGTCGTAATAGGACACGAAATACTCAACTGCGTTTTCCGGGAAAAACTCCCGCATTTCCGCATAGAGCTGCGCGGCCAGCGTTTTGTTTGGCGCCATGATAATCGCAGGTCGCCCCAGCAGCGCGATCACGTGGGCCATGGTGAATGTCTTGCCGGAACCCGTCACACCCAGGAGGGTTTGAAACGCGAGGCCATCCTCTATCCCTTCCACCAGCTTGTCAATCGCTTCAGGCTGATCGCCAGCAGGCTTGAACAACTGATGGAGCTTGTAGGGACTATTGGGGAAGGTTACGATCACAGGTATAATTCGCAGACTGAATCAAGTTTTCTTCAGCTTGGTTTTCCGCCAATTTTATCACGCAGACGCCCCTTGCATCGGCTTTAAGGACATTATCGTGGAACTCTCAAAGCGTGTTCAGGCCATCAGGCCCTCCCCCACTCTTGCCGTAACCGCCCGAGCTGCGAGGCTCAAGGCGGAAGGCCGGGACATCATCGGGCTTGGCGCCGGCGAACCGGATTTCGATACCCCCCAGCATATCAAGGATGCGGCCATCATCGCCATTAACAAAGGTTTTACAAAATACACGGCGGTGGGCGGCACACCAGGCCTCAAGAATGCCATTATCGCCAAGTTCAAGCGCGACAACGGATTTGATTACACTGCCAGCCAAATTCTGGTTTCTTGCGGTGGAAAGCAAAGTTTCTTCAACCTGACACTTTCCGTCATCAATCCAGGCGATGAAGTCATCATACCCGCGCCCTTCTGGGTTTCCTATCCCGATATCGCTCTCATCGCAGAGGGCAAGCCCGTAATCGTCGAGGCGGGTATCGATCAGGGTTTCAAAATAACCGCAGCGCAACTGGAACAAGCTATCACCCCCAGAACCAGAATGTTCGTCATGAACAGCCCCAGCAATCCCTCTGGCGCGGTTTATACATTGGATGAGCTCAAGGCTCTAGGGGAAGTTCTGCTCAAACATCCGAATATCCTGGTTGCCACCGATGACATGTACGAACACATTCTGCTTTCCGACGGCAAATTCGTGAATATCCTTAACGCATGTCCTGATCTGTATTCGCGGACCGTGGTACTTAATGGAGTATCCAAGGCCTACGCCATGACCGGCTGGCGCATCGGTTATTGCGGGGGCCCGCAGCACATTATCGCCGCGATGGAGAATGTTCAATCCCAAAGTACTTCCAACCCCGCTTCCATTTCGCAGGCCGCTGCCGAAATAGCGCTTAATGGCGACCAATCGTGTATCGCACCCATGGTGACAGCCTTCAAAGAGCGTAACCGGTTTGTGACCAATGCACTCAACGCCATTCCGGGCATCAAGTGCCTGTTGTCAGCAGGCGCTTTTTACGCCTTTGCCGATGCCAGAGAGGCCATAAGGGGAGCGCATCTCAAAGGGAAAATCAAGGATTGCAGCGATATTGCGCTCAGCGAGTATCTGCTGGAACAAGGGGTCGCAGTGGTACCTGGATCCGCATTCGGCAGTGAAGGATATATCCGCCTTTCCTTCGCCACGACCATGACCAACCTGGAAAACGCACTAGGCCGCATCGCGAAAGCGCTGGGCTGAAAATACTGAAGGTCGCAAGTAAGGAAGCCTGCCACTCCAAGAGCGAATGCGCACCTTCAGGAAGGAGTACAAGTACGGAATATTCTGAAGCCTGTTGACGGCCCGTGCTTCAGGCGGCATCCACGCTATCAGTGCTGCCGAACTTGAAGTAGTCCGGTGAGGGGCGGTAGCGAAATATCGGCTTCACGTGTGGCGAGAGGTGGGGCAAGCATTGGCGACACGCGTTGTATCGCCATTTCTCCCCTCCCGATTTTTACCAATATCCCGGCGGCACCATGTAGAGTCCGGTGTCCCATTTCCATTCCCTGATGGGATTTTCGGTCATCGCATTCCTGTCATCCGGCTGCGCGGTCCAGTGGAAATCGCACACACTTCCCTTATGCCCGACAAAGGTATGTATGCCGCCATTTGCGACACCGACGAAGAATGGTACATTTTCCAGCTTTTCCAGCAGTGCTTCGGTTTTCCTGTCCGGCGCGATGCCGCGGTAGCCTGCGATGACTGCATCGCAACGTACACCGGCCGAACCGGGCACCGGTGATTTCCATACCCGCGCGCCTGCCTTTGCCATGTTAAGCGCACCTAATTTTTCGCGCTCGCCCGAATCCTCAAGATCGCCGGCCGTGCGCGGACAATAAAACACTGCGGTCCAGCCGTCCTTCTGCAATTCTTCACAGAGGATAGTGCCCCGCAGATCGGCATCCTTCACCCTGCTGTTTATCTCGGCGAACCGCGCCTCGATGCCAGCGCCTTCATAGGCGGCTTTCACGTTATCCATCACCCAGCCGATACATGAGCTTTCCCGAATACGGGCGGCCCCTCCCGTCGGGTTTTCTATCACAACGGCGCCGGGCTCGATCGATCCCATTCGCCAGTTACCCGCGCTCATGGCATCTATCTGCGTCTGTAGACCGGGGCGATCGCCTCTCAGAATAGCATCATGAAAAGGCGAATGGTCCCCGTAGTAGAGGCCCACACCAGTTTGTTCGATGGCGGTTTTATGCGCACTGCTGTTTTCAGTGATGCTCTTGTCACCGAGTTCCGCAACCTTCCTCCACCTTGCCGTTTCGTCGCCCATGGTCGCAGTGCTTCCTGCTTTGACGAACAACCATTCGGCCATGGACAGGGCCGGTTGATCGGAAATCGTATTGACATTGCCATCACGGTCGTAGTTATCAATAATCTCCCATAACTTTTCAAGATTCCGCATCGTACCTTTGATAAACCCATTATCCGAGATGCTCCCCACATCCAGCTCTGGATAAACGCTCTGCAGCTCCACGGTATTAATGGGTTTTCCCTTCAAGCGACTGATAAAAGTGGCATGGTCGAGTATGGGCATCCTGTAACTCCCGGAAAACACATTAAGACTGTGTGGGTTAAAGGCGGAGATTGCTTACCGTTTTTCTTGCCGAATGATTTACTTTAGCAGCAATCGGGAAAAGTTCAATTCTGGTTATCGAACGGCCCGACACCCCGCCGGCGCGATTTAAAAGCCTGGATACTGGAACTTCATTCATCGCAGCCCGGCGGAATAGCCGACCGAATGTACTCAATATCTGCCCTTCATTAGCCCTCAAATCTCGAGAATCTGTTGGGACTTTCACCTCATACTCATGCAGGAGAAAGCCGGGTTAAATCAAAAATTAAAAAACCAGCGGGTAAAAATGGTTATAAGGTATTGACACATTTCCTATTGTTGGGTTGACGCCGAAGGTCAGGCGTTATAAATTCCCATCCGGAGCTAAACCTCCAGGAGTTTTGGAGGATACAAATAATTGAAGTGCCCCCCAAATAGAAGGAGTTATCTTGAGAACAGCCAATTCAAATCTAATAAGGCGCGCATTAGTCGCGACGCTGACAATCACATCAGTTATCGCGCCGTTGACTGCTGTAGAGGGAGCAGCCCTGACTATTAGCGGGATCACCCAGGAGGAGGTAGGTTACAGGCCTGACTGCGCTTCGCAGTTTGGAGGCACGACCACGGGTATTGGAACCAGCTCTCTCCTGGGTCGGGTTTCGCTTGAGACTAACGATTGCATCATTCCTATCGATGACTACTTCGCCTTCACCGGAACAATGATATTCACGGTATCGAGCGGAGATGAATTGTTTGCCGACTATAGCGGTTTCTTTACCCCGACGATCTCTCCGTCAATATTTACCTTGACGGACTCGATCTTCAACATAACAGGTGGAACCGGCAGCTTCCGGACAGCAACAGGAGGTGGAACCTTGCTGGGCGGTCAAAATATCCAGACGGGTCGGGGGTTAATGCAGGCAACGGGAACCATATCAGATTACAAGAAATATAGGGATAAGTCGGACAGGGGCGAGTCTGGCCCACTATTTTCGAATCTGGGTACGAGTAGCAGCATTGATGATACAGCGGTTATGCACGGGTCCGGTGACGAGGTTGCCGCCATCAGCCTGGTGCCGGATTCCCTTACTCTTGGCGACTATTTCTACCAGGATCAGAGCGGACAGTTACTTGCGATAAACGAACTACCCGAATCGGGTTCCTTGAGCCTGCTGGGAATCGGCCTCGCCGGCCTTGCGGTTATACGTCGCCGCAAGCTATTAAAGGCACGCGACTGATTTTAGAACATGAGGCCAGATAGTTCCATTTATTATCAGATATGGCTTTTCGGGCAAACCTTGAACAGGTAATGTCAATAGAATGACGATCAGGACGGCGGCATGGGGCCTGGGGAGGAAGGGCGAGCGGCACGAGCAATCTCCAGCATGGTTTCTAGCCCTTCCGTGATCAATTGTTCGATCACCGGAGTAAAGTATGGAAGCGACAGCATCAGCACTACCATGCCGACCATCAGCGTGATCGGAAAACCGACAGCGAAGATATTGAGTTGGGGAGAGGCGCGAGTCAGAATACCCAGCGCAAGATTGACAATGAGCAGCGCGGCGACGACCGGAAGCGCAAGTTGCAAACCTGCCAGAAAAATCGTGCCTCCCCAGTCGGCAAGCTTCTTCCATCCAACAGCTGAAAAGGGCTCGATGGAGATGGGAAATGCAGTAAAACTTTCGGCCAGTACCGACAGCATCAGCAGATGACCGTTTAAGGAAAGAAATGTAAGCGTCGCCAGCAGACCAAGGAATTTACCCACTACCAGCGTGCTGCCATCGCTCTGGGGCGTAAAGAGCGTAGCGAAACCCAGTCCCATTTGCAGGCCCGCTATTTCTCCGGCCAGTTCCACTGCGCTGAAAACGATTCGCATCGCGAAACCCATCGCCAGTCCTATCACGATCTGCTGGCCCAGCACCAGCAGTCCCTCGGGCGAGGCCGGTTCTACGTTTGGCAGCGGCCCGACGGCGGGCGCCACAACCAGCGTAATGAGCACCCCCAGCCCGATCTTCACCCGCATGGGAGTAGCCATGTTTCCCAGAACCGGCGTTGCCGCCAATAATGCCAGAACGCGGGCAAGCGGCCACAGGAAAGCGATCAGCCAGGCGTTAAGATCGGCAGAACTGAAGGTGATCATTTTCCTGATGCTGCAAATTCACGTTACGCCGGTGTTGCAATCGCTAGCTCACCAGCGCCGGAATTCCCTCGAATACCTGCCGCATATAGTCGATCATCACGGAGAGCATCCACGGCCCAGCCAGCACCAGGGCGGCAAATAGCGCAACAAGCTTGGGAATGAAAGACAGGGTCATCTCGTTGATCTGGGTGGCAGCCTGGAAAATACTCACCAGCAGGCCGGTTGCCAGCGCAACCAGCAACAGCGGAGCGGAAATCATCAGGGTTACCTCCATGGCCTTCTGGCCCAGCGTCATTACACTTTCCGGGGTCATCGTTTTTTCCTTAAAAAATCGACGGAGCTAACCGTATCAATCATTGTTTTTCTTACACATCAATAGAAACTCTCTGCCAGAGAGCCGAGCAGCATATGCCAGCCGTCGACCAGCACGAACAACATGATCTTGAATGGCAATGCCACGAGAGCGGGCGAAACCATCATCATGCCCATGGACATGAGCACCGAAGCGACAACCATGTCGATAATGAGAAAGGGAATGAATACTGCAAAACCGATCTGAAATGCGGTTTTCAATTCGCTGGTGACAAAAGCCGGGGCAAGTACGCGCAAAGGCACGTCTTCCGGTCCATTCAATTGCGGAACGCCCGAGAGCTTGACGAACAGCGCCAGGTCCGCTTCGCGGGTTTGTTTCATCATGAAGGCTTTGAGCGGCGCTGTACCTCTCTCCAGTGCCTGGGCCATCGTTATCTTGTTATCGGAGTACGGTTGGTAGGCATCCTCGTAAATCCTGTCGAATACGGGACCCATAACGAAAAAAGTAAGAAACAGCGCAAGCCCGACGAGCACCTGATTGGGCGGCGAAGACTGCGTGCCAAGCGCCTGGCGCAACAGCGAGAGCACGATGATGATGCGGGTAAAGCCGGTCATCATCAGCAGCGCAGCCGGCAGGAAAGTGAGCGATGTCAGCAGCAGCAGGGTTTGCAGACTTAGGGAATAGTTTTGCCCTCCTCCCGGGGCCGGCGTGCTGGTGAATGCGGGCAGACCCGGCGTTTGCGCCAACGCGAATAACGGCGCGACAAGCAATACGATCCCGACTGCGATTCCCGGCGTGATGAGCGCACCGGAGAGTTTGTTCATCGCTTTCTTAGTCATGCTGCTCTCTACCGCGCTTGTCGATCACTCGCCTGAACCATTCGGAAAAACGTGCATCTGTCCCGGTCCTACCGGCAGTACTGGCGATATCGCCAGTACTGCCGGTAATCTCACCTTTTGGCATGCTGTGCAATGCCGTTACATGACCCGGGGCAACACCAATTACGAGCCAGGTATCGGCAACTTCCACCAGCACCACCCGCTCACGCTGACCTACAGCCGAGCCGCCGATAACCTTGATTGCGCCAGCGGAGCTTCGTTGCATACCGCCGAAACGCCTCAGCAGCCACGCGCAACCAGCCATTACCGCGAGCACCAGCCCAAGACCAATCATGACCTGGAGCATGCCTGTCCCGGAAGCGACCCCACCGGGTGCTGCAGTTTGCGCAACAGAATTGGCTGGGAATGCGCAGGCGAAGGCTAGTCCCGGCACGAGAAAACGCCTTGGTTTCGCCAGCAAATTCCTTGGCCGGGACGAAACGTTGATAGAACAAAATGTATTGATCGGAATCATGGATTTCTATGCGTGACAACCCTGCAAATTCGGTCAGTACTCATCTATTTCTTACCAGGATTTAGGCTTTCAGGATTTAGCGGTTTAATTTACGGATCCGCTCGCTCGGTGTAATGATGTCGGTAAGACGTATACCGAATTTTTCGTTGACCACGACGACCTCGCCCTGGGCAATCAGATAGCCGTTGACCAGAACATCCATCGGTTCCCCAGCCAGACCGTCCAGTTCCACCACAGAACCTTGCGCCAGCTGGAGCAGGTTCTTGATGGCGATCTTGGTCCGCCCCAGTTGCACGGTGAGCTGGACAGGTATATCCATGATCAAGTCTATGTCATTGTGAATCTGCACCTTTTGCGTGCTGGTGAATTGCTCGAAAATCGGAGCTGGTTCGCCATCGGCGGCAGCAGTTGCGATATCTTCCCGCTCGGTCGTTAAAGGTGCGGAATTGGCTTGTGTTGCGGACACGTTCATCTCCTCGGGTTTATTCGTAAAAGGTCGCTTGGACAGGTTGCGGCGTTCGGCTGAGCTCATTCGTTACTCGCGGAGCCAAGCATTTTTTCCATGCGCAACGCATACTGGCCGTTGGATATGCCATAACGGCATTCCATTACCGGTACGCCATCCACGCTGGCGGTGACAAAATCGGGAAGGTCCAGCGGGATGACATCACCTATCTGCATGTTGAGTATCTGATCGAGGGTGACCTGGACGTGCGCGAGATTTACCAACATGGTTACCTCAGCCGACTGCACTTGTTTTGACAAGCGGCCAACCCATCGTTTATCCACCTCCAGCGCCTCACCCTGCATGCTGCTGGAAAGCAGATCGCGGATCGGCTCAAGAATGGAGTATGGGACGCAAATGTGCATCTCTCCGACGACCGCTCCGAAATTGACCTCGAACGTGGTGGCCACGACCACTTCATTGGGTGTTGCTACGTTGGCGAACTGGGTATTTGTCTCCGCCCGAACGTATTCAAATTCGATGGGATATACCGGTTGCCAGGACTTTCCATAGCTGTCGAACACCAGATTAAGCAGGCGCTGAATGATACGCTGCTCGGTCTGGGTAAAATCCCGGCCTTCCTTCTTGGGGAGAAAACGGCCGTCACCTCCAAATAGATTGTCAACTACCAGGAACACCAGCGTAGGATCGAACACGAACAGCGAGGTGCCGCGTAACGGCTTGACGTGCACAAGGTTCAGATTGCTCGGAACCACCAGGGTCCGCACAAATTCACTGAATTTGATTACCCTTACCGGTCCCGCGGTGACGTTTGCGCTCCGTCGCATGAAATTGAACAAGCTAAGCCGTAACAGACGTGCAAACCGCTCATTGATGATTTCAAGCGTGGGCATACGCCCACGCACAATACGCTCCTGCGTTGCCAGGTTATAGGGACGGAAGCCCGACGATGCGTTGTTTTGCTGAGCCACTTCCGCACCACCTGTTACTCCTTTAAGCAGTGCATCCACCTCTTCCCGGGAGAGAAAGTCATTGCTCATGGGGGCTTATTGGATGACGAAAGAAGTAAAAAGCACGCTTTCAACGGCGTGCCCGGCGCCTCCTTCATTGAAGGGCTGATTGATCTCCGCCAGCAATTCGGCGGCAAGCTTCTTCTTGCCGTCAATGGCAGTAATCTGTGAGGCCTCTTTACCGGAAAGAAGCAGCAAGATGCGGTTGCGCACTTCAGGCATGTGCAGCTTGATCAAATCGACTGTCCTGATATCCTCAACCTTCAAGGTCAGACTGGTCTGCAGATGCTGCTCGTTGTGCTCAGCCTGGAGATTGACGGTAAATGTATCGAGGCTGAGGAAAACAGGTGGTTTGTGCGTGAGGGCCGCCTCGTCCCGAACCTGGCTGAAATACCACGCCGCGCCTCCGGCTCCGGCGCCGAGCAGCAGCGCCGCGGAAACAATCACAAGAATCAGGTTGCTTCTTCCGGTTTTTTGTTCCGGCCTGATTGCTTGTTCTCTATAATCCCTGTCCTGCTTGTTTAGCTTGTTTAGCTTGGTTGCCATGTTTCATCCTGTTGCAAATTATGAATATCATTATCACGCCGATAGCAGCGCGACAACGCGGGGAACAGAGGGAGAAAAAAGTGCCAACTCGGAATTTGGTGCGAGACGGTCTCCGCCAGAAGACCGGGGAAAAAGATGAAAAAGATCAAATACAGCGGGAAGATAAATAAAAACCGGGAGGCCATGTGCTGTCTGACGCTTATCTGGCCCGGCCTGAAAATCGCAAGTATTTTCAACTCTGGCCAGCAGTCTGTCCGCTCCATCTAACGCTACGCGAATGTATCCACCAGACTGTTTCCGGCAGAACGGATATGACCGGCGCCCATATCGTTCCTCTGCGCGGTTCCCAAGCCGACACCATCATAACGTGCGCCAGGCCGGCCTTGCCTGTCGAATTCTCTCTGCTGTTGCGGAGATTCGGAGCTAACGGTCGTGCTGCCCAGATTGATTCCGCTGTCCGCCATCATTTCCTTAAGCCGAGGCAGGGCGGCTTCCAGCGCTTGCCGCACATCGGGTTGTTGCGAAACAAACGTTGCGCTGGCCTGATCTCCGGCAACGGATAAAACGACTTGCAAGGGTCCAAGACCGGGAGGGTTGAGATTCAATTCCGCAATCTGTTGTTGCTGAGACACCATCCAGAGTACTTTCTGACCCAAAGCGCTATCCCAGCCCGGCGCCCCCAGGCGTGGTTCCAGTCCTGGCACGGCAGCGGCATGGGCAGGTGCATCTGCCGCAACGGTTGAGATTGCAGATGCGGGGCCGCGCTCAGCCGCGATGGCCGTCATCATTGCTTCCACCTGTGCGGGAGGCAAGCTTTGGTGGGGCGTATCCGCGAGGAATTGCGCTGATTTTTCACCTTCCGTTGTCAGCTTGATTTCCCTCAGGCTGAATTCCGGCAAGCTTGATTGCAAGCGTGGTGAAGCGCCCTGCGCTGCAGCCGGTTCCATCCTGATCGGCGCGCCATCTCCAATAACCGCGCGCGCAGCCTCAACCTGTCTCGCCGTGGTTACCATCCCGGTCGCGTTGATCGCCATCTCGGTTGCCAATACATCCACTGATGTTTCGGTCGATATTTCAGCCAGCACAGAGGCGGATAATTGAGCGGTTCCGGGAGCGATCCCGCGCACTCCGGCCGTGGATGATTCCGCACCGGTTCCGGCTTCGGCAGGGCGAGTGGCGACCAAACCGGGCTGCAAGGCTGGAGCACCCCCTTGCTGCGCCACAATCGCGGCCAGCTCGGCCTGTGGAACTTCTGGCGTGAGATTGACCGAAGCATCGGTCAACGCATGGCCTGAGGCATCAACGTGATTACCGGTCGAGGCTTTGGGCGAATAGCCGGCCACCCGTTCTCGTTCTGACAGCACATTTGCGAGGGCGATGGAGGGCGGCAATATAGTGGCCACAGCCATAGGGGTCTCTGCATCCTTGCCGTCCTTCTGTATTTCCGCGTTTCGGTCCGCCATCTGCTCAGTTCGCATGGCTGTGTCATCCGAAGTATTGGTTTGCGCAGCGTTCCCACCGGATGATCCGACACCGGGCACATCGCCTTTTCCGTTCATTTCGTGCTCAAGTACCTCGCTGAAGCCTGCTTGCCCGGCTCCTCCGGCATCGGCAGCATCCGAAGCTGGACCGGAGCTTTTGATTTGAGACACTGGGGATGAAGTCGAATTGGGCAGCATGGGCGAGGTCAGCATAGTTTTGTTCTCAATAGTAAATGCGATTGGAAGGGAAACGCCTAGCGCGACATTTTCTGACGTGCCGTGGTGTTGCCTGCATACTCGTCAGTTTCCTGCTGTTCACGCTTTACGGTACGCAGCAATTCCGCCCGCATGTCGCGCTGTGCCAGTGTGTCATAGGAGTTGAAAGTACGTTTGGCCGACTGCCACGCTGCCCTGCCCGCCGCAACGCGCTGGTGCGCCGAAGCCAGAGCCTCGCGCTGCTGAGTGATGGCGTCGTCAAGCTTATCGAGAAATTCCTGGTAGTTGCGCCAGTCGGAAGCGGTTAACCCTTGTTGCATCAATGCCTGGAAGCGGGCACAGTAGTCATCCCGGTATTGCAGCAGTAATTGGAGCTTGGCTTCCATGTGTACACCTTGTGTTTGCAGCGCTCCCAGGCGTTTTGCTGCGTCGTCTGTGCGCGTTTGCGCCAGTTCGAGCAGCGTCGTCAAAGCAGAAGATTTAGACATTTTTCGATAGTATCCAGTTAGGGTTCGGTCAGGCTGGGCTGGACCGACTGGGCTTGCGGGCCGAGCAGCGTGCCTAATCGGGTGGCGCTGTCTGCGTAACCCGCGCACTCGAACATGCCCTGCTGGAGAAATGCCTCCAGTTGGGGGTACAGCGCTATGGCGCGATCCAGCAGCTTATCGCTACCGGGCAAATAGGCTCCCACGCTGATCAGGTCGCGCGAGCGCTGGTAACGCGAGTAGAGCTGCTTGAACCCGCGCACCTGTTCGAAATATTCCGGCTGGATCAGGCTGGTCATAGCGCGGCTGATTGAAGCTTCGATATCAATGGCGGGATAATGGCCCGCTTCCGCAAGCTGCCGCGACAGCACAACGTGCCCATCGAGAATAGCGCGGGCCGCATCCGCGATTGGGTCCTGCTGATCGTCCCCCTCTGTCAGCACCGTGTAAAACGCCGTTATCGAACCACCGCCCTTGGCGCCGTTTCCGGCGCGTTCCACCAATTGCGGCAATCTGGCGAATACGGAAGGCGGGTAACCCTTGGTAGCAGGCGGCTCACCGATTGCCAGTGCAATCTCCCGCTGGGCCATGGCGTAGCGGGTAAGGGAATCCATTATCAGCAGAACATTCTTCCCCTGGTCGCGGAAATACTCGGCGATGGACGTGGCATAGGAGGCGCCCTGCAATCGCATCAGTGGCCATGTGTCGGCCGGGGCAGCGACCACTACTGAACGGGCCAGTCCTTCCGGACCGAGGATCTGTTCGATAAATTCCTTTACCTCGCGTCCTCGCTCACCGATCAGCCCGACTACAATTACATCAGCGCTGGTGTAGCGCGCCATCATGCCAAGCAGCACGCTCTTCCCTACTCCGGAGCCGGCGAACAGGCCCATGCGTTGGCCGCGTCCCACGGTGAGCAGGGCATTGATGGCCCGCACCCCAACATCGAGTATCTGATTGATCGGTTCCCGATCGAGCGGATTAAGCGGCTTATTGACGAGTGGCGCGCCATGCCCCGCCTCCAGCGGCCCAAGACCATCCAGCGGACGTCCGGTCCCATCCAGCACTCGCCCCAGCAGACCCTCCCCCACCGGGAAGCGCCTGAGCCGGTCCGATGCGCGTCGTCGTGGCTGGCCAGCGTTGCCGAGTATCGGCAATGCCCCGGTGTTGCCCCAGGGGATTACCTTTGCACCGGGCGTAAGGCCGGATATGTCGTTGGTGGGCATCAGGTAAAGCCGGTCGCCGTGGAAACCCACCACCTCGGCTTCCAACCGGTTGCCGTTCGGCATGAGCACGGTGCAGCCGCTTCCCACTGCAAGCTTGAGCCCGACTGCTTCCATTACCAGTCCGGTAACGCGAGTAAGGCTGCCCGAAACCTCGAAAGGTTGGGAACTGACAGCCAGATCACCGCATCCCTTGAGGAAGCTGCGCCACTGGTCTGCGTGAGAGGAAACTTTCATTATCCTAAATCCGGTAGTTGGACGGGGTGGAGTGTGCGGTTCTTGCGGTGCAGGGCAAGGCGCAATGACGCGGAATGGTCATTCCATTCCAAGGAGTTGCAACGCAGCCATGTACCATAAAAACCGTTCAATCCGCCCCGTAGCGGACTCACCCAAAAGATGAAGGTCAAGTGATACAAAAAGTCTTTGTGGATCATAATCCTAAACTGGAAAATGAGCGGTCAACTGCCGGATTTAGGATTACTCCAGCCAATTGCTATTCTGTCCCAGTGCCTGTGCAATACGCTGCCAGCGGGTTGCAAGGGTGGCATCGATGTGACTGTTGCCCATCTTGATCCGGCAATTCCCGCGCTCCATGTTGGTATCAACATAAACCGCGCAGTCATTGAGTTCGTGATTCAAATGTTCGCGCACCAGGGCAGCGTCATCCGGATGCAAAAATAACTGCGCCGGTTGGCTGAGCGCAGCGTCATGCTGGAGGCACTCCCGCACTACAGCAAGAATAAGTTCCGGCTTCACCTTCAAGGCCTCGCGCATCATTTGCTTTGCAAGGCAGAGAGCAAGAGTGAGCAGATCGCCGGCGATAGCCTGATCGGCACCGGCCAATTCCCGCTGTAAACTCTGGAGCAATCCTTGCAATTTGATGGCGTCCGCAGCCGCCTGCTCGTCGCCTGCCTGACGGCCAACCGCATGACCCGCCTTGAAACCAGCGTCGTACCCTGCGGCATGCCCTTCCTGCTGCGCTTGTTGATGAATCTGTTCGATTTGTTCGACGGTAGGTAGAAATACCGGGACGCTTGACTCTCCCGGGTCATCCTGCTTCTCGTCACAAGACTCGGGTATTGCCCGGACGGCTGACTCGAAGGCATCCATCTCCCAGCGCTGATAATTGAAGAGGCGTTCTTTCGGAATAATCCGGCTGGGCATAGATGCTCGTCCTTTCCTTTCTAGATTGTTCTGCGAGCTACTTGGCTACTACCAATCCGGTCGCTGCCAAATCGGGAAAGCAGCCCTGTTAAACGTAACTCTCTTCATTCTTGCTGCCAAATGCGATCCGGCCCTCGTCGACGAGCCGTCGCACAACTTGCAATATCTGCTTCTGATGCGTCTCGACCTCGCTTACCCTAACCGGGCCCATGACTTCCAGGTCTTCCCGCAGCATTTCGGAGGCCCTGTTGGACATGTTTCGGAATATTTTTTCGCGCAATTCCTCCGCGGCGCCTTTCAGTGCAATGACCAGAGACGCGGACTCGACTTCGCGCAGTATGAGTTGGATACCGCGATCATCGATGTCCATCAGGTTCTCGAAGACGATCATCTGGTCCATTATTTTCTGTGCGAGATCGTCATCAAACTCGCGTAAATTGCCGAGCACGGAGGCCTCGGCCGCGCTACCCATGAAGTTGATAATTTCGGCCGCCGTGCGAATTCCGCCTACCGGGCTCTTGTTGATATTCTCGCTGCCAGACAGCAGGTCGGTCAGCACCTCGTTGAGTTCGCGCAATGCGTAGGGCTGAATGCCTTCAAGCGTGGCGATACGCAGCAGCACGTCGTTGCGCAGTTGCTCAGTAAGTTGACCCAGAATATCGCTTGCCTGATTACGGTCCAGATGAACCAGAATGGTGGCGATGATTTGCGGATGCTCGCCTTTGATCAGCTCCGCCACCGACTGCGAATCAATCCATTTGAGACCTTCTATACCACTGGTATCGCTGCCTTCGAGAATACGGCTGATAATATCGGTGGACTTATCCTCGCCCAAAGCCCTTTGCAGCACCGTGCGGGCGTAGCTCTCCGAATCGATATCCAGTAAAAGGGTTTCTCCTGTGGCACGACTACAGAAATCGCTGAGTACAACGTCGATCTGCTCCTGACTCACATTCTTCAGTTTTGCCATCGCCATACCCAGTTTCTGCACCTCAAGAGGATTGAGATGCTTGAGTACCTTCACCGCCTCATCCTCACCTAGCGACAGAAGCAGAATCGCACCCTTGTTGACGCCTTCCTCATTCATTGCCGGTTACCCACTGCTTGACCACGTTTGCCACCACCTTTGGATCGTCTCTGGCCAGTTGCCGGGCAAGCGCCAGGTTCTGTTCATACTGGGGAAACTGCGGCACTTGCTTCAGAGCAGGCGCCGTTTGCACAACCTGATCCTCCTTTTGTTCGGGAGATTCGGCCAGCAGAGGCGGAGCCGGCGGTTGATTCGCGCGCTTCAGCATCGGACGCAATACGCCCAGCACCAGATACATGATCAAGGCTGCGATCAGCAAATTCTTTCCCACCTGCTGGGCAAGATCGATCATCTCAGGTTGTTTCCAGAGCGGCAGCTCGGGCGGAAGATCCTGCTGCATGTCCGTGAACGGGCTATTGACCACATTCAATGTATCGCCGCGTTCCCTGTTGAAGCCCATGGCTTCTTTCACCAGATCCGTGATCTGTACCTTCTGAACTTCAGTCAGCGGTTTGCTGCTGACGGCTCCATTCTGATCCGTTACCTGGTGATGGTTAACCACTACCGCAACGGACAATCGCTTGATGCCGCCCACCGGTTTCCGCACGTGCTGGATTCTCTTGTCCACCTCATAGTTGATGGTGGCATCCTTGCGCGTATTGGATGGCGGCTTGGGCGTATTGGCTTGTGCATCTGGTGCTCCAGGCGGCGTGGCGCCGACATTTGGCGTTTGGCTAAGCGGCGAGCCCGGCGGTGGCGGCGTATTGATTGGCGCGGTTGCCGGCATCGGAGGCTGATTGGAAAGCGCACCGGGCACACCGCCCTCGGTCTGGCCGCTGCTGGCCGATTCCGAGGTCTGCTGACTGCGTACCGTCGAGCTGCCGGGGTCCTGGTTAGGTTTGTAGATCTCTTCCATCTGCTCGGAGTGAGCAAAATCGACATCCGCGGCAACCTGAGCGCGAACGTTTCCCTTCCCGACAATGGGCGCGATGATGGCTTCGATGCGTCTTATATAACTCTGCTCAAGCGCCTGCAGGTACTTCAACTGATTGGGGTTCAAGCCGCTGCCGGGATCCGATTCATCGACTTTGCTCAACAGATTGCCTTGCTGATCCACTACGGTGACATTACTGAGAGGCAGGTTCGGGACACTGCTCGAAACCAGATGCATGATTGCGTTTACCTGCTGCGGATCGAGCACGCGTCCAGGGTAGAGATTTACCAGCACCGACGCGCTGGGCTTCTGTTGTTCGCGCATGAATACCGATTGCTTGCCCATGGCCAGATGAACCCGCGCGCTATCGACCGCCGCAATTGCCTGGATCGAGCGGGCAAGTTCGCCTTCCAGCGCACGCTGGAAATTGACTTGTTCAAGAAACTGGCTGGTGCCAAATTTCTGGTTCTCCATCAGCTCAAAACCCACCAGTCCACCCTTTGGTAAACCCTGCGCGGCAAGCTTCAGCCGGACATCATGAACCCGATCGGCAGGCACGAGAATCGCGCCCCCGCCATCGACAAACTTGTGCGGCACATTCATTTGCTGCAGGGATGCGATGATGGCTCCGCCATCACGGTCGGACACGTTGCTGAATAACACTTTGTAGTCTGGAGCCTGAGTCCACATCCAACCGCCCGCCAGCAGCGCAATAATGGCCGAGACAGCCAGCATCAGGCCCGTTTTTTGCGGACTCGACAGCCGGGCCATAAAACCCTGTACAAAATTCTGAATGCCGCCCCCCGGGACGGTTGCGACTGCCTCCGCCGCTACTGCCATGACGTTGTCTCCGGTGATTCCATGCGAATCGAAAAGGATTTTTTATTGGTCGTCATATTCAGGGTAGGCCTGCGGTCGCATAAAGGAATTGGAATTCCAGCATTATCGACATGCGCGCCCCTTTTAATGCAGAGAATAAAAGTGGGTTTCCCGGCTATTTCGGGACATGGGGTTGGGTCAACGGATGCTATCGTGCACACTTTCCTGAAAGCACGAATGGCGGAGGCAATATGGATGTATCGAAAATAGACGCGATGCTCGCGCAGCTGCAAACCGGTGCAGCGCGCGCCGCCGGAAAAATGGCGCCGATCTCGACAGCATCGAACGCGGCTGCGGGTGGAGGTGTTGATTTCACCTCCGTACTCAAGAAGTCGCTGGATCACGTTAATAACGTCCAGCAGCATGCCACAAAGCTTGGTCGGGATTTCGAACTGGGCGCGCCCGAAGCAAACCTGACCGAGGCCATGATTTCCATGCAGAAGGCGTCCATCTCATTCCAATATACGCTGCAAGTGCGCAACAAGCTGGTGTCGGCATATCAGGACATCATGAATATGCCGGTCTGAAATTATCGGCTACCCATAGAAGGAGGTCCATGGAAGGAAATACCTAATCCGGACGCGGAAGCGCCGAAATTTCCATTTTGGTTTCCATTTTGGTTTCCATCTTATAAAGCCACGCCAGCAGTTCCGCCACGGCGCGATAGAGTTGAGGCGGAATATACTGATCCAGATCCACCTGCATCAGCAGGGATACCAGTTCAGCCGATTCATGCACGTAGATGCCATGGGCTCGCGCCTCGCTGATAATGGTTTCAGCGATCAGTCCGCGCCCCTTGGCGATTACCTGGGGAGCTGCACGGCCGGCGCGGTAAGCCAGCGCCACCGCAACTCCCCGCGCTTTACTCGGGTCAGGTTGCTTCATCCAGATCCACTCCCATCCCCAGTAGTTTAATGCCGGCCAATTCCAGCCCTTCCGCAAGCGGCGCCGCGCCGGCGCGCAGCATGAACGCCGTCACGGGTTCCGCTGCCGTTACCCGCACTTCGACGCCGTGTGCGCCGAGCCTCAGGCTGGCCGAGATTTGACCCAGGTTTGGCAGAGTCAGATTCAAGCGGGTCTGCCAGGCGGCTGGAGTTTGGCCGGCCTCATCGGTTGAATCCGGTTTTTCCTCTGCGACCTCCCATTCTATGGTTTGACCAGGCCAGGCGATACCCTGCCAGCTGACCTGCCGCATCTCGAAAGCTTCGAGTTGCTGCCGCACCAGGGCCAGGGCATCGGGATGAACTGGAGCAGGCGCGTCGGCGGTGCTTTCGCTTGCCATGGCAGACATAGCCGACATAGCCGTCATGGCGGATGCGCTCGACCAGGTATTTGTACCAGGCATGGACGGGCGCAGCCCGGACAGGGGTGCCTGTGGCTCCAGCAGTAAATCTTCCAGTGGCCTGGCGCCGGCTATCCACTGCGCCTGATGAGATTCGTAGAACAGACCGCTTTGGCCCAGTGCGCCGGCCAGGCTCCGGGCCAGTTGAACACCGTCGGCAGGTGGTGCCGCAAGCAAGGGGGATCTGTTGGATAGTGCTGGTGTGGTATCGGGAGAAGCCGAGCGGCCCAACAGCCCGCTGATAAATCGTCCGGCCCTGCTCAGCGGTACGGAAATTGCGGTAGCGGGTGTATCTGTCATGAGCATGAATGCCGGCCGAGGATTCCGGGAAACGAAAATCAGATTCAGCGCATCCCCCGGGTGCAAGCCGGCAGGCAGCTTCATATGCAATAGCTGCTTATCCGCCGTATCCGGTGCCTCCAGCATCACCGCAAACTCCCCATTTAAGAGAGCGGCGTGCACCGTTGCACGAAGATGCCGGCCTGGTTCCAGTCCCGCCAGGAAGGCTGCGTAGCTGGCTTGCCTGTGGGCTGACGAACCGCTCGGGCTGGCCGAAACTATTGCATTGAGCGCATTGAGTGCAAGCATTTCAAGTATTTTTTCTGAATTCAGTAGGCTAATGCCGTTGCGCTATTGTTTGTACTGTCCCCTATACCAAGAAAGAAATGGAGCGACTAAGAGAACATATTCAATCTCCACCGTTTTTCGCGTAACGCGGAATTGCTATCTACAATCGTTCTTGTCATACGCCTGATGTACCCGCCGGGCCATCCCGGCGTTGCCAAGCAAAGTCTGCACCTGTTTCATCCAGGGCTCGGCGTAAGTGCGTATTTCCGAATCATCGGCCAGAATCTTGTGTATCAGTTCAATTTTCCGACGCTGCATGTCAGCCGTAAGCCGCACAGGTTGTGCCGCCCTGAGTTGCGCCACCACCCCGGCGCAACAGCGTTCCAGCACCGTCAATCTATCCCATTCGCCGACTCGGGCTGCTTCTTTCATTTCACCGGTAAAATTGGAAATAGCCTGAAATGCGGCGAGGATTTCCGCGTTGCTCATCGTACTCATGCTTTTCCCAAGCCATTGAGTGCGGCTTTGGAAGCCGAAGAGGCTGAAGAGTCGGTACCCGCACTGCCGGGCGCAGTAGAGGCGCCAATTGCTTCCCACGCCTCACTCAACTCGCCAAGCAGGCGAGCGACTTCCTCGATGTATTCAGGTTTATTATGCAAATTGGCAAACAACAGGCGGCGGCCCATGTAATCGTAGAGCGCATTCAGCTGCTGCGCCAGTTCGCCCCCGGCCTTGATATCCAGGCTGGCCTGAAGACCGGAATTTATAATCGTAATCGCCCTGGAAATGGCCTCCCCCTTGGCCTTGATCTCGCCGCTTCTCATATGAGCAAGCGCGGAAGATAGTGCCACTTGTGCACCCTCGAACAGCATCAGGATGAGCTTGTGCGGGCTGGCCGCGATCACACCGGTTTCGAGACCAACGCGGGCATAGGCGTTAACGCCGTTGCGGGATGCTGTATACATATTGTGATACTCCTTCAGGGACTGTTCTTCGTTCAGGAATTGGAATTATTCTTGGGTAATGCCGCGAGTTGCTGCTGGAGAAACTGGCTGGTCTGATTCAAGCTGCTAAGCATCACGTCGAGCGCGGTGAACTGCGCCCGGTAACGAGCCTCGGTTATGTCCAGGCGCTTGATAAAATCTTCCTGACGGCGGTCTATATCCTTGATGCTGGCATTGATTCCATCGACACGGGTGGCGATGATGCCATCGTCAGCCAGCAGATCTTCCGCCAGCTTGTTCAACCGGTCGGCATAACCGCGCGAGAAATTGACTGTCCCCCGCTCACCCAGCGGACCGCCGTTGATGATGAGGCGCAAGCCCTCCGTGGCGTCGCCTGCCCCAGCCGTGAGTATCTGGCCCGTTCCGGTACCGGCCACGCCATTAATCGTACCTGCCGCATCCACTCCCACCGTTGCCGCAGGGCTTGCCCCAAGCAGATTATCGGCGCCATTGCCGCCGGATAATGCGATGCTGGAGCCGGAACCGTAGCGCGCCGACGCAAGGCCGAGTACGCCGGCGGATTGTGAAACCACAACCGAACTGCCCGCCGCCACGAGAGCGGCAGCGCCATTCAGCTTGCTTTGCACCTCGGCCGCAAGCGCATCTGCCGATCCATACGTCGCGGCAGCGAGCGTAATGCTGACCGCCACGCCATCGACGGTGAGAGTCAACTGATCGTTGACACCGGCGGTAATGGTTAGCCCCGCGGCCTGGCTTCCGGTAAGGCCACCCGTGGTAGCCAATTGCGTGACTGTGATCGCATAGTTTCCAGCAGCTGTCTTATCGGTCGCGCCGCCATAGGCGATCAGGCTATCGGTGGGCATGCCACGCGCAGCGAAGAGACCGGCGATATGATCGAGGCCGGCATCGGTTGCGGTCTGCAGCTTGGTGGAATCCAGTGCAAGGCTGCCGTCTTTCTGAAAGGCGACGCCAATCTGTGATAACGAGGTAAAGCTGCCTGATGTGCCGCCCATGCTTCCCACCGAGGCTGATACCGTGGCGCGAAGCCAGCGCTGAATTGATAAGGCTGCGGAATCTCCCTGCAGCACCCCGCCCCTGTCCGCCGCCGTGTTATATGTACTGAGATCCGCGAGTGTCTGATTAACCGAATTGAACGACTTGACGAATGCTTCCACTGACGCCTTGATGCCATCGGTATCGCGTACCACGTTAAGCGTGGTCGGGCTGCCCGCATTGCTCTTGAGCAGGTTGAGTGTCACACCCTCGATCGCGTCGGTAATCGTGTTCGAGGTCTTGCTGATGGCGATCCCATCGATCAGGAGCTTTGCGTCCTGCGCCGCCTGAGCCTGCGTGAGATTCTTTCCGGCACCGACTGCAGCGGTCGGATCGAAAGCAAGCTGGGATAAACCAGCGGTGTCCAGGTTAGCGCCGTCGTCATCGCTCACAGTGATCTTGACGCTGTTGGCAGCACCTCCGTCCTTCGAGGTTAATACCAGGCGGTTGCTGCTGCCGTCGTTGATAATTGTTGCGCTAATGCCGATATTGGCTGCATTGATCGCGTCGCGCACCCCGGAAAGCGTATTATTGGAGGCATCGATCGTTACTGTTTGCGCCGGTTTTGCGCTGTTCAGGGTAAAAGTGTTCGAGCCGCTGTCATAAGTGCCGTATTGAATGGTCAGGGTGCCGCTGCCCACCACGCTGGTAGTGCCGGCAAAACCCCCCGAATGGACTTTTTGCTGTTGCGCCAATTGCTGCACTTCCACCGAGTAGCTGCCAGGCACCGCCTTGCCATCGGTATTGGCAGTGGCAGTCAATATGGAAGCGTCTCCTGCACTGGCCTTTACAGCCTGGAACTTGGTCGGGTCGGCGAGTCCTTGCATAGCAGTCTGGAATGCAGACAATGCGCCCTTCAGTGTTCCATAGGCGGACAGCTTCGCCTTGTAATCCGATTCGCGCCGGTCCAGCAACGCGAGCGGTTGCCGTTCGACCGCCATCAACTGGCTGACGATACCATTCACATCGAGATTCGAGCCCACACCTGGTGCTGTGATTCCCATGTTTGTCTCCCGTTTTGTGCTGTTCGTTAAATTCCGCCCCATGGGCCTGGTCAAGCTTTCGTTTGCAAAAGCAGACCCTTCAACCGGCCAAGCGCCTTGGCCAGGGCCAGCATTTCCTCCATTGGGATCTGCCGTACTAACTCCCCGGTTGCGCTGTCGATGATTTTAACCACTAGCCTGTCGCTCTCGGCGTCAATACTAAACTCCAGCGTAGACGTGTCCGCCTGGGTGATTTCCTGCGCTATCTGCGCACGCGCCGACGGCGATGACATCCTGCCCGAGCGGTTTTGCGTGTCCCCGGCCGGCCGTATTAAGCCGGGTTCGGAGCGGGTTACGGCGCCGGTTCCAACCTGTTTGATGTCCATCGCAGACTCCGAAGCAATTGAAAAGGGAACCCGGAGCGCGCCCCGGATTCCTCATTGCAACAAACTTCCAGCCCGATTCAGGCTGGTTAAGCCGATCAGCCCCGGCTAGCCTCTTAGCAACGCCAGCACGGACTGCGGAAGCGCATTTGCCTGGGCCAGCATTGCCGTTCCAGCCTGTTGCAACACCTGGTTCCTGGAAAGGATGGCTGTTTCGGAGGCGAAATCCGTGTCCACGATACGGCTGCGGGACGCAGACAGATTCTCCGCAGTGGTTTGCAGGTTTGAGACGGCGGACGAGAAACGGTTCTGGTAGGCGCCAAGGTCGGCACGTGCCGCATTGAGCGCGCTCAGGGCCGAATCCATGGAGGCGATTGCAGTGTCAGCACCCGAGGTCGTACTTATGTCCGCCGACGTGAAACCTACGACAGTGGTAACTGTTGCAGCGGTCGTGGCGTCAGTCAGACCAGTTCGTGCCAGGGTCGCTGTCCCACTCATGATCACGTCGATGCCCTCGCTCGAAGTGCTGGTCAACGTAACGGCGCCATCCGTCACACTGGATGTGGCAGTAACATTAGTTGAGCCCGACACTGCGTTAATAGCCGCCGCGATGGCTGCCCCTTGAAGGATATCAGTGCCGCCGGCGGTAATTGCGCCCACGTCGATACCATTGATCTGGAGATCGCCTGCGGCGATGTCGTCCGTCGTCGCCGTGAAGGCCGTAGGAGCAGCGCCGACCACGCTGGTTGCGTAAGTGGTGGTCGTTCCCAGGGACGCGCTTTGAGCATTGACCAGGCTGCTGATGTTGATGGTTTCGCCGACGTTGGCGCCGACCTGGAATGCCTGGTTGGTAAAGGTGCCATCGAGCAGTTTGATGCCGTTGAAGGCAGTGGTCGAAGCGACCCGATCGATTTCGGCTTTGATCTGCTGTACTTCATTGTTGAGCGCGGTACGGTCGCTTACGCTGTTGCTCGCGTTGCGCGATTGCACGGCCAGTTCACGGATACGTTGCAGGTTGTTGCCGATTTCGCCCAGCGCGCCTTCGGCGGTTTGTGACATCGAAATGCCGTCGTTGGCGTTGCGAACGGCCTGGTTCAGACCGCGAATCTGCGAAGTCATGCGCTCGGAAATCGCCAGTCCTGCGGCGTCGTCCTTGGCGCTGTTGATGCGCAGGCCCGAGGACAGACGTTGCAATGTGGTAGCAAGCGCATTCTGCGAGCTGTTAAGATTGCGTTGCGCATTCAACGCAATCACGTTGGTGTTGATAATTGCAGCCATGTAAATCTCCTTGACTAAGTTTTATGGGATACGCCTCACAGCGTTAACTTTGGCTCACCTCGGGGTTTTTCGAGGCTGTTCAACCGCTGTTATGCTTATTAACGGAGGTCCAGGAGAAACATTTAACCGGTTTGTCAAATTTTTTTGTGCAATAGCTTCGAGTTTCCTGCAGGTGCAAAATTTCCGGTGCAAAACTTGTAAAGGCACCGGGTTCTCAAGCGGTAAGACAAAGCAGGTTTGCTTCGCAGCCCGCAACAATTATCATATCGTCATAACCGGATAAATGGTCGCAGGATAATGATAAGCGGATGGAGGACTTCGTAATGCGCCGATCAGGCGGGGATTTGCGCCACAATTCCGGCGTTGAGCCGAGCACGATTTGCAGGGGTGGGTCTGGGACGTACTGATACGCAAGTAGAGACGCGGCGAGGAAACCGTACAAACGTCCTACCAGCGGGAGTTGGTATCCAGCGGCGTGTATATTAGGCCATTTTCGGGGTTCTGGATTCCATGTCAATCCGGAAATAACGAAGCCGTAAATTTTTTACATTTCTCGTCGAATAAATAGAATCAGGCGAGGCCATTCTTGATGGCGTAATGGGTCAGTTCGGCATTGTTCTTGAGTTTCATCTTCTCCAGCAGGCGGCTGCGGTAGACGCTGACGGTCTTCACCGACAGGCACATTTCCTCGGCCGCGTCAGTCAGGCTTTTGCCTGAGGCGATCAGGCGCAGCGTCTGGTATTCCCGGTCGGATAGAGATTCGTGAGGCGCCTGGTCATGGTCGATGGCAAGATTGTCGGCCATGGCTTCGGCCAGCGTCGTCGTCAGATATTTACGCCCTCGCGAAACCTGATGGATCGCAGCCATCAGCTCGCTTGGCGCGCTTTGCTTGGTGAGATAGCCCGACGCGCCAGCCTTAAGCGCCCGGATGGCATACAGCCCCTCTTCATGCATGCTGAGCATGAGCACGGGGATTCTTGGACACTCTTTCTTGATCTGCTTCAAAACCTCGATGCCGTTTCTGTCCGGCAGCGAAATGTCCAGTACCACTACGTTCCACTCGCCGTCGCGTAATTGCCGCATCGCCTCCGCACCGCATCCGGCTTCTCCGATAAGCATGACCTTACCGCTTTCCAGCAGAATTTGCCGCAAGCCCTGCCGGACGATGGCGTGGTCATCGACGATCAGCACGTTCATGACCGCTATGCCTTTGGTCGTGCAGTCTTCGATCGAGCAGCGCTCGATCCTGCCGTAATCGAGTTTCCCTCTCCCGACGCAAGCGGGATCGACAAATGCACCGTTGTACCTTTTCTTCCCTGCCCTCGCTGACCGCTGACAGTCAATTTTCCCTCGAGAAGCCCTGCTCGCTCGACCATGCCCCGGATGCCGAAAGAATTGAACTTCGAGTAATCGGCTGGGGTAATGCCGCTGCCGTCATCCCTAACCTCCAGCTCCAGATGCCTCGTATTCTGCTCCCGTACCACGTTCAATCGCACCCAGACATACGATGCCTGTGCATGCTTGATAATATTGGTGAGCGCCTCCTGGAAAATCCTGAATACGGCAACCGCCGCATCAGGCTTCAGTTCAATATCCTGCTGCGCGCACGAGATTTCGCAAGGGATGCCCAGGCGTTTGGCAAATTCCCCTGCCTCCCATTCGATCGCCGCAGCAATGCCGAAATCCATGATGCCTGGACGCAAATCACGGCAAATGCGCTGAATCGAATGCATCGTGCGGTCCACCATACGAGAGACAGTACGAATTTTAGCCGGCAGCTCGGGATTATCGCCATCGCCGCCCATATGCCGGCCCAGCCAGTCGAGATCGATCTTGATAGCCGTCAGGTTGCCCCCCAGATCATCATGAATCTCCTGGGCAATGCGAATGCGCTCGTGCTCTACCGCCGCCATGACATGAGCTGATACTTCCTTCAACCGTTTATGCGATTCCTTGAGCTCGGTCTCCCTGCGCTTGGTTTGCGTGACATTGATGATAATCCCTTCCCAGATCACGCCGACGCCTTTTTCCCGGCGCGGACTGGCTCGCAGGCTGACCCATTTCACGTCGCCATATGATTCGATCCAGAGCCGCCCTTCCCAATTCCATATCGTCAAACTGGCGGCTGAGTGGGCCTTGGACCGACGCAGACTCTCCCGGTCCTCCGGTAGCACAAGATCCAGTAGCAGGGAAGGGTCAGCTTTAAGTTCATCCACCTTGATGCCCAGCACATTGAGGCACTGGTCACTTACAAATGGTATGGAATGGCCGCCATTCTCGCACTCGATATATTGAAACACCATGCCGGGGGAATTCGCAACAATGGTCAACGGGTGGGCTTCCGCCATGGCGTATAACTCGGATTGTTCCTCTTTTTGCTTCATCGGTAGGCTATGTACTCAATGATATCCGACAAGAGACGGGTAACCGCGGGCGGAACACGATCATGAATACATTTGCTCATGCATTGCCTGGGATGGATGGATGAGGCAAAAGTTAAAGCACAACCATCGAAACCGATAGCATACAGCCTGTATCAATTCTAAAACAACTCAATGGCCCAGTGCGGCTAACATGCTAGCCATCACAGTGTGTCGTTCAGTTTTTCCAGAGCATTGCTAATCACGGCAGAATCGGCAGGCCGAACCAAGCGAGCGATTACCTTGCCGTGATTCAGGAAGATCAGCGTCGGCCAGAGCGTTACTCTGAAGGAACGCCCGAGAGGGCGACCCTTGCCATCCTCGATCTTGATGTGCCGTACGGACGGGTATTCGGACAAGGCCGAAGCAATCAGCGGCTGGGCGGCGCGGCAGTGTCCGCACCAGGGAGCGCCGAACTCTATGACAACGGGGCCTTCCAGTGAATCGATTTCGGCGCGCGATGGTTCCATAGCCGCGTAAACACTGTTCATGCCCATATTATAATCCGCTTCGCCGCATAGATCGCCTGCCGAACTGACCAACCTTCCGCAGTTGATTACACAGCGTATTAACCATGTCCTACCCTATTTCTCCTGAGGATACATCCTAACCGGCGAGTCTGCTAACGCTAAAAATAACTCGATACTCTTTCTAATGGCGCGACATACTAGGGACACTCGGCGTTTTGAGGTATGCAGAGTATGCACGTCCCGTTCGGCAAGTCCTCGCAGCAACGCTGGCCGCGTGGGCAGCTGCTCGGCTCGGGTTCGGGGGGAGGAGGAAAAACGGTTGTAAGAGGCCCTAACTCCTCCTCAATGCTCCCAATTGGACTGAAAACAAAAGAGCTGCCGTCATCGGGCCCGCCCCACAGGATCCCATAAAGGCTCGCCTCATTGTCCGATAACCCAAAAACCGGGGAGCCGCTATCACCGTTGTCCGTGACCCTATTGTCACCAGTACCGACCACGCGAAACTGACAGAAAAATATGATATCGGTATCCTTAACCTGAATATTCCGACATGTACCGTTGACGTTGCCAAAAGCCCAGCCGGTGGTTCTTCCCACCTTATTCAGAAAGATTCCGTCAACAGGTTCCTCAGTTTCGCTGACTATTCTTATGGCAGGATTTGAATCATCCAGTGTTATAGATCCGTTATCATTTGTGGTTCTCGCAATATCCTCCCCTCTGCGAACCGTATAAGCTATAAAAGCGGTATCGCTGAAACAGCACCTTTTTCCAGCCGGGCAGTCGCCGCCGATAAAATAGGCAGGATCGACATTCTCGTCACCAATCTTGTTACCTTCGCTATACCAGGGATCATAGGGTTGATGAAAGTCCGTGCCGTTGCTACCCCCCTGGGTTTCGGTACAGTGAGAGTTGGTCACAAATCCATTTCTACCGTTGCGAATGGTATTAAAGCCAAATGTACAGATTTTGTAGCTGAACCAGCCAGTATCAGCCTCGATCTGAGATCCTCTTCGTACAGGACGCCGCCTATCCCTCAGGGTGGCCTGAAACCTGATGGGCTTGACCACTTCGATGATCATAGCCTTCGACGGTACCCCGAGATTATTCAGTTGTGCTTCGATCGATCCCTGCGTTGTCGAATCCTCGATACCTACTTTCAGACGGTTTTTCTGTTCATCCAGATCAGTGAACACGACGCCAGGCACTCCAAGCATTTTATCCAGACTTTTTCGCCACTCAGCGAGTTGCAAAACATCATATTCACCCTTAATAATTTTTATGTCCTCTCCGCGCTTGTACAACGGCTCCTTTGCGAAATCGCCATAAGGACCCCTAGCTTGTTGAAAGAAATTTTTACCCATCACCTCTTTTATCGCCTTGGCTATCCGTGCTTCCAAATCGCTGATAGCGCTGGTGTTCGGTTGTTCTTCGAGAGCTTTAATGTATACGTTCAGAACCCCATGCTCATCAAAAAACATACCGCCAAAACCCGGTATTTTTTCAGCTATTTTAAGAAATTTATCGTCGAGGGTGATTCCGGCCCGGATTGAACTCTGATCTTGAGTGTTTCTTCCTTCTGTGGTTGCACAGCCCCCTACCAGAATCGCCAACCCAGCCATAGCTGTGATAACTGCCCACCGGAAATAGCTCATCTCTCGCCTCCCAAAGGTTTTATCAGACTGTGGTCCATACTCCTTGAGTGCTGGTATATCCGATCCGACAGGTACCCATCGCAATTCCTCTTATACAATTGGTCTCACTTCTGTAGGAAAGCAAGGAACCGACTATTTCCAATTTAGATCATGTCGTTCAAAAAACAAGCCTCGAAACCGTGCCCACATCAAATTTAACCGAAAATATTTAAGATAATATGGCGTCATCAGGTTAACGAAAAGGAGGTCGCGAAAAGGGAAGAAAGATATGGATCAACTTCACGACCGTGAGCCCGAGATACAGGCATAGCGGACTTTTGAGGCTACCCAAGGCCTTTGAATTACTGCAAAATCTGTAGGTTGGACGAGACCGTGATTTCTTGTTCAGGGACGATCAGGGTCGGCGAGAACTTTTCGAGGAACTCCGAAGCGGATGACTTCGCATCTTCGGCTTGGATATGACGTTGGATAAATACTAAAAGAAGACGGAGGCAATCCGCGGTTGGGCTATTCGACAGTACCTGCACCCGGAGCGCCGAATTCCACGACAGCAAGTCCTTCCAGTTAATCAATCACGGCGCGTGCGGCTCAATAGCTACTACAATTTCTACCATCTTCATTTCACTCCCCTGTGCTCCGCCCCAGTTTAGCCATGAACAATCCTGCGAGAATTACCCCTAGTGCACGAAAGGCAACAAGCTGTTACTCCATTCAAATGCTTCCAGTTGCAGGGGATAAAGATCTTCAACCGGCAGTTCCAGTTTAAGAAGTAGCGGTGCTAACGCTCGGCTGGCTTCACTGGATTTTTCGATACATTCGGAAAGCTTGAGTAAATCACCGTAAAATCCGCGCCGATACAATAATGCTTCGCTGACATCCTTGCCGAGAACGATTTGCCCAAGGATCTTTTCCATGGTCTGTCCGAATAAGGCGTCCAGCAAGGATAAGATGCCGACTGTAAATGCGGTATCAGCAATACTTTTATTCGCGGGTTTGAGTTTTCTGGCAATGAGTTCAAGAAGTTTGCCGCGCGTCGTCGCCAGCAAGAGAAGTGGCGACGCGAAATGAGCGTTTATATGCGGTGCGATGTAGAGCTGGATTTGCAGCCATCGCTGCAACTGATTGCGGCCGAGCACCACCAACGCCTCACTTAATGAGTCGATACTCTTCGTGACACCCATTCCCGTCGTATTGACCAGCCTCAGCAAGGACAAACAGAGCGATACTTCCTTTTTGATGCTGCGCTCAATTTCCGCGTTATCGGCATCCCTGGCTATCAACGCTATCAATTGCATGACTGCCAACTGTGAGGTGGTGAGCTTTTTGCCCGATAGAATAGCGGGCTTGGCAAAGTAATAACCCTGGTAATAGTCGAACCCAAGATCGAGACAATTCTGGAACTGTTCGATCGTCTCCACTTTTTCCGCAAGAAGTAATTTATGGGCCTGCTTGAATTGGCGGGCCAGAATTGCGAGATCCGTCCGAGTCATGACAGAGGTATCGATTTTAACGATCTTTATCAGCGGCAGTAACGGCTTTATGTATTCCGAAAGCGTAATTACATCGTCCAGTGCAAACCTGTATCCGGCATCCACCATCCCGGAGACGCGCTGGACAAGCTCCGGACTTATCTTGTCTGTTTGATGAAGCTCAAACACAACTTTTTTACATGGCAAAAAATTAACCAGATCACCCATCAATATTGTGGAATCCACGTTGAAGAAGCCAGGAACGCCGCCAATTACGTTTTCAAGACCAAGCTCCAGCATGTGCGCGACGAGGGTGGCGGCTGCGCGTGAATCATCAACAGTGGTTGCCAAGCCAGCGCCTGTCCTGCGGAACAATAATTCATAAGCGATGAGATTCTGGTTCCGATCCAGAATCGGCTGCCGCGCAAGGAAAAATTCCTTCACTTGCGGAGCAAAAGAAACAGACTGAGCCGTATCAAGGATCATTCGTCGACCTCAATTCATCCGTTTCAAAAAACCCCGGGCTTCAATTGGAGCTTTATCCGCGAAGAAAAATTGGAAAAGGTGGAATTAAAAATCTATTGGCGAATCATCCGGAGGGCAAGAGGGCATAAGGGCGAACCCTTGGAGAAACCGGTTATCGTCACCGTATATAATCAAATAGTGACAACCCCTGTACCTTCAGAAATGCCATCTGCGTCGCTTCGAGATAAGCCTGCTGCTGGGTGAGATCACTGATCACCTTTGCATAATCGACATCCCGCAGTTCTGATAGCTGCTGCTTATACTGAATATTCAACTCGTCGCCGCCCTCATTGAGCGTATCCACTTCCTTCATGCGTGTGCCCACCGACGCGTGGACCCGCAGCACGTTGTCGAGCGCATTGGACAAATTTCCCTGTGCGGTGGTCAGCCCGCTGGAGAATGCAGCCTTGCTGGCGGCATCGGTCACGGGCGTTTCGAGTATGCCGATCAGATCGGAGAGCGTTTTGAACATGCTCTGATACCCTCCTCCCGAATTCGGGATTCGCTCGAACACCTCTCGTCCCGACTCGTTCACTGCTAGCTGGCGCGATGCGCTGGCCTGGACCATGCGCAAGCCTTCATCCCCAAAATACTGAACACCGCTGCCTGTGTCGTCAAATGGCTTGATTGCGCCCTGGAAACCGGAAAAAAGATATTGCCCGCTCCCATCGGTACGGTTGGCAAGGCTCAGCAGTTCGTCCAGATTGCCGCGTAATTCGGTTGCAATGGCGCTGCGCCCGCTATCGGTCAATGTCCCGTTTCCCGCGTACACGGCAAGTTCCTGCGCGTTTTGAAGCAAGTTCGTGACGCCGCCAAGCGTCGCTTCCAGTATCCCGAAACCGGCCATGGCCTGCTGGCGGTTCATCGCATATTGCGTATTGCCTGCATCGGCCTGGGAGACTTCCAGCACCCGGACATAAGCCGCGGGATTATCAGACGGCGTAAGAATACGCCGGCCGCTGCTTATCTGCTCCAGGTTTTTCACCTGCGTGACCTGCTGGCGGTTGAGGGCGGCAATGCCGAGTTCATAGCTGGTATTACTGCTGACGCGCATCGTGACTCTCCTTTCGTGACTCTATCTCTATCCGGTCTTGTTTCAGCTTGTTCATTGCGTCCGCGATTACAGCCGCGATTTTACCTACCTCGCTTCCTTATGAGTGTCGGGCGTCTGAGAGCGCGATGAGCAAAAAATCGGTTCTGGCATGAATGGCACAGCCGGCTCTTTACCTTGCTATATCAAGCAGTGTGTCGAACATCTGAGTGGCTACCTGTATCACCTTGCTGGCTGCCTGATATGCCTGCTGGTAGCGCAGGAGATTGGCGGCTTCCTCGTCCAGATTCACACCTGACTCGGATTGCTGCAAGGCTTGTGCCTGGCTCAGCAGGGCTGTCTGGGCGGCGCTGGTTACTTCCAGTTCGCGGGTCTTGTATCCCATCAGGCTGACTACCTGGCCATAGGCGCTCTGGTAGCTCGCCGTGCCGCCAGCCAAGGTGTTGCCGCTCTGCAGCGCCCCCAACAGCAAAGCGTTGCGGTTATCCATTGCTCCATCGGTATTCGGGCCGATGCTGAATGTATCGCCCGGCTGGGGCGAGCCGGTTATCTGCACCGTCCAACCGTTGTAGCTGATCGGGCTGCCGGGCGTGAACGTAATGCCGACGGGATTGCCGGTCCCATTGCCACTCACATCAAAAGTCGTAGTGCTGGTGAAAGTAAAAGTGACCGGTTCTCTTAAATCCGGATCGGGGGGTGGGGGTGCATCGACGGTACCGGCGCTGATGCGCCCGGTGCCCGTATTGGCGGTTGGCGCATCGGTTCGAATGGGTGCACCGGCCGCGATCAGACTGGTGTCCTGTATGGCCACCTCTATCTGGCCGGCTCCGTTGGCCGTTGGGCGAATAAGAAATTCGTCTCCGGCAGCAATGGCGCCGGAAGCAAAACTCAAGCGCACACCATCCACCGTTTGCGGAAATCCCGCGAACGTTTGCGTGACGCCGTCATTAAGCCGCGTGAACGTGTAATTGGCGCCATCGTAATGCAGGCGGTAATCGCTGGTGGTGAGCGCCCCGGGATCGGAAATTTCAGTGGCGATGACTGCGTCGCCCAGGTTTCGGGTGGAAGCCGTTGTCGATGGATCCGGCACCGTAAAAAAATCACCACCCAGATTTTCCTGAATATCCTGCCCCAGCTGGTGCTGGTCGTTGAAGGTAACCGCCAAACCGATCGCAACGCGTCCCAGACCATTACGCGCGGCATCTAGTTCTTCGTTGCGAAATTGCAGCAGCCCGCCAAGCTTGCCGCCATCCAGGCTTGATTCCCTGACCGGTATGCTATTGCCGCCGGAAACATAGGCGACTTCGAGGCGGTGCGGGTCAACCGGAGAAGCAATCGTTGAGAGTTCGAAAGCTGTTGAGCCCACGACCAGGGACTGACCAGTGCCGATAAATATGCTGTAACCGCCGTCACTTTGTTCGACGACCTTGGCGCGGACCTGATCATTGAGTTGCGTGACCAGTTCATCGCGCTGGTCACGCAAATCGTTCGCGGGTTGACCACCGGCGTTGTTCTCGGCCTGGCTGATGGTAGCATTCAGTTCGCTGATCCTTGCCGCCAGCGTGTTGATTAGCGAAACACTATTCTCGATCTGTGCGTTCACTCCATCCCGGATCTCATCAAGGCTGTCGTTCAGCGACTGGAAGCGTCGTACCAGTACTTCGGCATTGGACAACATGGACTGGCGGTAAGCTATGCCGGATGGGCTGGTGGCCACATCCTGCACGCTTCCAAAAAATTCCTGTAGTGCTGGCGCCAGGCCAAGGCGCCCGCTCGGATCCGCCAACAGGCTATCGATTTGCTTCATCTGCGTAAAATACGCGTCGAGCTGGGAGGATTCCGTTCTTGCCTGCGTGACCTGATTGACAAGGAGCTCGTTGTATATGCGCCTGACCGTATCAACTTGCACGCCCTTGCCAATGAATCCACCGCCGGTGGCTTGTGCTGCGCTGGTTGACTGAACGATTTGCTGGCGGGTGTAGCCGGGAGTGGCCGCGTTGCTGACGTTGTGCCCGGCAACAAGCAATCCCTGCTGGGCCGCATTGAGCGCGCTGAGGCCAATGCCAAAAATGCCGTTACCCATGTTGTATCCTATTTAGCCGATCAGAAAATAATATGAATTTCGTCATTCGGACCTTGAATCCGAAACCCGTAAAAACCAGCAAAAGCGCTTTACGCACTGTATTACCGCGTTCGCCGATACGACCTTTGTACTGTCTGCCCGCCGGATCAAGAAACCTCCTGTTCGGACTAGCCATATCCATAATCCATACAGGATGCTAACGGCGCCAAGCCAGAAATATTTAGCCCGGTAATCCGATATTTCGAGGACCAGGCAGATCAAATTGGGGCAGGAGAAAGACAAGGAATCCGGCAATGGCTCTTATCAGGACCAGGGTGCGGTCCTGATGATACGGCCCAGTTTATCGGCATAGTCCGGGTCGGTCGCATAGCCCGCCTGCTGCAGGCCTCGCGCAAAACCCTCCGCGTCCAGTCCCTGCGCCACCCGCGCCATCAATTCCGCATAGCGTGGGTTGCTGCTCAGCAGATTGGCGTAGTCACGGAACGCGTCGGCGTAGGATTGATAAGCACGGAACTTTTCCACGCTTTTATGCACCACGCCATTGACGTATTCCGTCGTTACGGTTTCCACTACCGGGCCCTTCCAGTTGCTGCCGGCCTTAACGCCGAAAAGGTTGTAGCTGGGCGTGCCGTCCGCCCCGCGTATTTCCCTTTTACCCCACCCGCTTTCCAGCGCGGCTTGTCCCAGCATGAATCGGGCCGGTATGCCCGTTGTCTGGCTGGCCTGCTGTGCGTACGGCATCAGTCTGGCTTGAAACTCGGCTACCTGTAATTGCTGCGCCTGCGATTGCGCTCCAGGCAGGGATGGCACCGGTACCGTCGGCTCCGGTAATCCTGATGATGTTCGTGCCTGCTGTGATTCCGATTGCGCCGCGGACCCCGGTGCCTCGGGTTGCTGTTGCGTGTATGCGTGCGATTGTCGAGACGCCGGAGATGGCACTCCTGCGGCTGGCGCTTGTCCAGGCACGATAGCGGTCGGCGCATGCGCACCCTGCTCCGCCCCCTGTTCCGGTTGGGTCGGCAATCCATGACGCAATTGCCGTATCATCATGTCAGCCAGACCAATGCCATTGGACGACATGCTCTGTGACAGCTGCTGATCCAGCATCGAGATGTAAAGACGGCTCTGCTCGCTATCCATCAGACTGTCTTTGGGTGTTGCATCGCGCATGCTTTTCAGCATCATGTTCATGAACAGGGCCTCGAACTGTTTGGCGGCAGCTTCAAGCGCAGCCTGGTCTGTCTTGTTCGTCCGGCCTGCAACGCGCAATTCATTGACAGCCTGCACGTCCAGGGCAAATTTGGTAGTAAGGTCAGCCGAAGCAGCCATCAGATGATCTCCAGTTCTGCCCGCAATGCCCCAGCGGATTTCATCGCTTGCAGGATAGACAACAAGTCCTGCGGTGTGGCGCCGATCGCATTCAACGCTTTCACTACTTCGGCCAAGGACGCACCTTCCACCATGGTCAGCATGCCGGATTCCTGCTTGATTTCGATCGTCGAGCGCTGCGCCTGCACCGTGCGCCCGCCGGAAAATGGGCCGGGTTGACTGATCACGGGCTCGGTACTGATTACCACCGACAAATTGCCATGAGCAATAGCACAGGCATCAACCGTGGCGGACTGATTCATGACTACCGAGCCCGTGCGACTGTTGACGATTACCTTTGCGTGCATCTGCGCCGGCCTGATGTTCATGCTTTCCACTTCCGCAATGAATGCCACGCGTTCATCGCTGCCTTGCGGTGTTCGCACTTGAATTGCCCTGGCGTCCAGCGCGTAAGCGATGCCAGTGCCGAAACGCTCATTAATAGCATCCACCACCCGCCGTGTAGTGGAAAAATCCGTGGTATGAAGCTCAAGCCGAATGGTATCCCCTTGGCCCAGTGCAACGGGTACGGCGCGTTCGACCGTGGCGCCACCACTGATACGTCCGGCATTTAGGTGATTCACCTGCACCTTGCTGCCGCTTGCGGCAGCACCGATTCCCCCGACCAGCAGATTGCCCTGGGCCATCCCATAGACCTGACCGTCGGCTCCTTTGAGCGGCGTCATCAGCAACGTGCCGCCGCGCAGGCTTCTGGCATTACCCATGCTCGACACGGTAACATCGACAATCTGCCCCGGCTGGGCGAGCGCCGGTAAGGTTGCGGTAACCATCACCGCAGCCACGTTCCTCAATCGCATATTGGTACCGGGTGGCACGTTGATGCCCATTTGCATCAGCATGCTGTTCAGCGTCTGGATGGTGAAGGGAGTCTGTATGGTTTGGTCGCCCGTGCCATCCAGTCCCACCACCAGCCCATATCCGACCAGCTGGTTGGGGCGCACACCCTGGATCGAGGCAAGATCCTTGATGCGCTCGGCGTGTGCCGGGGTCAATATCGCACAACACCCGAGCCATAGCATGAGCATAGCGTGCAAAGTTTGTTTAAGGATCATGGGGTCGCGGGCAATATTTTGTAAATCGTTCAGAACGGCGAAATAGTGAGGAAAAAGCGCGAAAGCCAGCCCATCGTTTGCGCCTCGTCGATGTAGCCGTTGGCCTTGTACTCTATTTTCGCATCGGCTACCTGGACTGATGAGACCATATTGTTGATGATGGTCTCGGGGCGGACTACGCCCGAGAGGCGGATGTACTCCGAACCCTGGGTCATGGCGAGCTGCTTTTCGCCGCTTACCACCAGGTTGCGGTTGGGCAGCACTTCAAGCACGGTGACGGTGATCGTCCCGCTGAAATTGTTGGCGGAAGCGGCTTCGCCTCTACCCTCGAACTCGTTGGAAGAGGATGCGCCCAGTTCCACCTTCTTCGTGATCGGCACGCCGAACACCAGGGGAGGAATGCCAAAATTTACCTCGCCATTCTTGTTGGCGCTGCTGTTGGACCGCTTGCTTGCATTAGTCCTCTCGTTGAGAACGATGACCAGGGTATCACCGACATTACGCGCGCGGCGATCCTCGAATAACGGCCGGTGGCTAATGTCGGCCTGGTAGATGGCACCGTTGGCGAGTGGCGCCGCTGCCTGAGCCGCCCGAGACGACATCGGTTGCTGTACGATCGGTGGCGGCGCTGGGAGCGTCACGCAGCCTGAGAGCCCGAGCACTATGACAGCCATCAGCGCAGCCAAGGTCTGGAACCGCCCGCCGGGCTTGGCTGAACATTTAGCTGAAGAATCTTTTATCATCAGTTCCCTGTAAGCTTCCGATTCATTTGCCGCGCGTCGATCATCGTTTCTACATTTGACATTGGCTACATCTGTGACAGGCGCTGCAGCATCTGATCCGAGGTCTGGACGGCCTTGCTATTGATTTCGTAAGCGCGTTGGGTCTGGATCATATTGACCAGTTCTTCCACCACGTTGACGTTGGAAGTTTCCACATAGCCCTGGCTGAGCAATCCAGTGCCATCCGTACCAGGCGTATTGACGTTGGGTGTGCCGCTGGAGCCGGTTTCCACAAAGAGATTTTCACCTACGCTCTGTAAACCCACCGGGTTGATGAACGTGGTAAGTTGCAGCGTGCCGACCTGAACCGGCAGGGGCGAGTCTTGCTGGGTTACTGTGACAACGCCGTCGCGGCCGATGGTAACGCTCAGCGCATTGGGGGGAATGGCGATCGCGGGTTGAATATGATAGCCGCTGGACGTGACGAGTTGTCCCTCGGCGTCAATCTGGAGCGAGCCATCCCGGGTGTAGGCCAATGAGCCATCGGGCCGTAAAACCTCGAAAAATCCCTGGCCCTGAATCGCCACGTCTTTCCAGTTCCCTGTCTGTTGCAAATTACCCTGGGTCAATACACGCTCCGTTGCGACCGGTCTGACGCCGGTACCGATCTGCAAGCCGGATGGCAATTGTGTCTGCTGCGACGACTGGGCGCCGGGCTGACGCAAGGTCTGATATATCAGATCCTCGAACACGGCGCGCGAGCGCTTGAATCCATTGGTACTGACATTGGCCAGATTGTTGGCAATGACATCCATCTGGGTCTGTTGTGCATCCAGACCGGTCTTTGAAATCCAGAGTGAGCGGATCAACTGAGTCTCCTGAAGGTTAAGCGTAATTTATGCGGTTCTGTGGCCACAGTGCGGGACCTTTATTCACAGCATTTACGGTATCGTATAGCAGCATGGATAAAGGCTATATCCTGAAAAGAGGGGCAACACCATGTTAATTCCGTATTCATCCTGGTCTGGTTATTTGGTGCAGGGTGATCAGGGTGATTACTAGCGTGGATCAAGAATTGACCGACAGCAGAACGCTGGCTCGCTGGGCGTTACCCTCGGCGTTCTGCAGCATCTTCATGTGCATTTCAAACTGGCGGGAAAGCGATATCATGTCGACCAGCGCCTCGACAACATTGACATTGCTGCCCTCGAGCGCACCACTTTTGATTGTGACATTCGCATCCGCCTCGGCCTCACCGCCGCCTGCCAGGCGGAACAGCCCATCCAGACCGCGCGTAAGCTGACCTTCTGGCGGATTGACGAGCTTGATGCGGTCTATCATCACGGAGATATTCGGCTCACTCGTCCCCGCACCGGCGGGCACGGAAGAGATCACCCCATCCCTGGCGATTGTGACAAGCGTATTGGGGGGAATCGAAATAGTACCTCCATCTCCCTTCACGCTCAGGCCGCTACGTGTCTGTAGCACACCATTGGCGCTCACATGCAGGTCCCCGTTGCGGGTATACGCCTCGGTCCCGTCCTCCATTTGCACGGCGATCCAGCCCGGTCCCTGTATTGCCAGGTCGAGCTCCCGCCCCGTATGCTGCTCGGTACCAGGAGTGAAATCGGCACCAGCGCTTGAATCCACTACAAATGCCCGCGTTGCCAGCGTATCGCTGAATATCGGCACCGCGCGCAACACGCTGGTTTCCGCGCGATAGCCAGTCGTGTTCGCATTCGCCAGATTGTGCGCCATGGCGGCTTGCTGTCCCAGCGTATGCTTCGCACCGGTCATCGCAACGTAGATCATGCGATCCATGTTTTACTCCTGTTATATGTGGTTTTAATCAGGTTTAAAGACTGCTGGTATCGATTGAGTAACCCTGGAAGGAACTTCCCGATTCCGGATGGTATGCCAGGATAACGGAATCGGGTTTTTTGGCAGTCGTACTGACTTATGCGTTATTTATATCTTTATTTCAGATTTACTATCGTCTGCAGCAACTGGTCCTGAGTTTTGATGGTCTGGGCGTTGGCCTGGTAGACCCGCTGGGCAGTAATCATATTGACCAGCTCCGAGGTAAGCTCTACATTTGAATCCTCAACTGCGCCCGCTTGCAGGACACCCAAGCCGCCGGTATCCGGCGTCCCCACCAGGGCGGCGCCAGAGGCAGCGCTCTCCGTCCAGGTGTTATTGCCGCGTAATTCCAGGCCCTGTGGATTGGCAAAATTGGCTAACGCAACCTGTCCCAGGGTTAAAAATTTACCGCTTGAGTAACTGCCGCTGATTATGCCGTCAGCGCCAACCGCGAAGCCGGTAAGGCGGCCCGAGGTATAGCCGTCCTGGTTTAGCGCGTTGACGCCGGAGTTGGATCCGAATTGGGTCGTGCCGGTGAAGTCCAGATCGAAAACCAGGGGATTGACAGCACCGGTAGTGACCGGTGCTGTCAGAGTGAATGTGCTGGGACTGGCCGGGTCAAGGGCGCCATTGGATAAAAAGTCCAGCGTGCCTACCGGTGTACCACCATTGAGCAATGCGCCGTCATTGGCGGCAAACACATCCCAGCTGTTGGTCCCTGTCTTGAGGAAATAAGCCGAAAGCGTGCTTGGATTGCCCAGGCTGTCGTGAATCGATAGAGAGGTTGAACTGTGGTACGTCGTCGGATCGGTGAGGTCGAATGCGCCCGAAATCAGCGCTGCTTCGCGTGAATCCAGGTTAACCAGCCCGTTCACCAGCGTGGTTGCCGCAGGCGGTGAATCAGCCGTCGAAATACGCAGGTCGGTTGGCGCGGAAGCATTGATCACTCCGGCGGCGGTCGCTGTATACCCCGTAAGACGCAGCCCGCTGCTGTTGACAATATAGCCATCCTTGTCCGGGTGAAATTGACCATTGCGTGAGTAACTGATAGCGCCCTGGTCGCTCAGCCGATAGAAGCCGCTGCCGTTGATTGCGATGTCGAGTGGATTATTGGATACGGTGATACTGCCCTGATTGAACTGCTGCGCAATATCGGCCACCTTGACACCGATCCCGGCCTGGAGGCTGCTCCCGCCCGAAAGCGAGTTGGCAAATACATCCGCAAATTGGGCCTGCGACTGCTTGAATCCCACCGTATTGGTGTTTGCTACGTTGTTGCCTATTACGTCCAGGTTCTTGGACGCAGCATTCAAGCCGCTTAAGCCTTGCTGAAAACTCATGATCACTCCTTTGGTAGCGTCTCATTCCCGAGACGGATATTCGATTGATGCCGGTTTAAAAAATCTGTTTGACGTCTGTCAGACCCACCAGCCCAAGCATTCCGACGTTCAGTTGCACGCCCTGACTACTTTGGGAAACGCCTTGAACCGAACCGAAGGCGAGGGTTTTGGCATCGATCTTCTGGTCGCCGCGCAACGCGCTGACGCTAATGCTATAGGCCCCATCTGTGGCTGGGGCACCATCAGCAGTCATGCCATCCCACGCCAGCGCCATGGAACCGGCCGGCTTTGCGCCAAGATCCATGACCTGCATTGCACGGCCCGAGGCGTCGTGTATCGTGACTTTCACCTGATCCGCGGCATGCGGCAGTTCAAGGCCGAAAATTCCGCTACCGCCTGTCAGTTGCAACATTGAACCGGGCACGAGTACGTCTTTTCCGATCATGGTTGCGGCTTGCAGGGATTGTCCCGCGTTAAAGCTGCTCGCCATGGCCTGGATGTTTGCGTTAAGTTTCTCTATGCCGTTCACCGTGCTGATTTGCGCCAGCTGCGTCGTCACTTGAGCATTGTCAAGCGGATTGAGAGGATCCTGATTCTTCATTTGCGTAACCAGCAGCTTGAGAAATCGGTCCTGCACCTCATCCGCAACGGGTTTGGACGTATTGGTAGTGCCATACGACGCAAATAAGTTTGCGGCTGATTGCGTATCCTGAATCGTGCTCATGATTTCTTCCTCATTGTCCGATAGTTAAAGTTTTCAGCAGGAGCGTCTTCGCGGTATTCATCATGTCCACATTGTTCTGGTACGAACGCGAAGCGGAAATCATATCGACCATCTCCTCCACCACGTTCACATTTGGCATAGTCACAAAACCCTCTTCGTTCGCCATCGGATGTGTTGGCTCGTATATCAGCTTCATTGGTGATTGATCCTCAAGGACTCGAGATACCTTGACGCCGGTGGCGGCATTGTTGGGATCGGCGCTGGCGGCTGACGGAATACTCATGAACAGCACTTGTTTGGCCTTGTAAGGCTGGCCGTTGGAAGTCACCGCGCTATCGGCGTTGGCGAGGTTGCTCGCCACCACGTTCAGGCGCTGATTCTGCGCGGTCATGGCTGATCCCGCGACAGTGAAAATATTGAATAAAGACATGATGCGATCTCTCCTTAACCTTGAATGGCAGCGCGCATGATCTTGATCTGGTCGCTGATGAATGTGAGGTTGGCTTCGTAGTGGATGGAGTTATCGGCGAACTGGTTGCGCTCTACATCCATGTCCACCGTATTGCCATCCACGCTGCCTTGTACAGCAGAACGGTACATCAGCGGCCCGCCGCCTGCCGTGCCGCTGACACTGCCAGGTGATGCAATGTGATTCGGGGCGCTTGTCAGCAGCTTCACGCTCCGATTGCTGTTCGCATTTTCAAGCGCGTCCTTGAAGTTGATGTCTCGCGCCTTGAAATTAGGGGTATCCGCGTTGGCGATATTGGAAGCAATCAATTGCTGGCGATGGGCCCGCAGGTTGGCAGCGTCCTGGTAGAAACGGAATGTTCCGTCAAGTTTATCGATCATGAGTTCCTCTCAGGCAATGCACTGCTTCGATCTGCTAGTGCTGTGAGTGCTGGTCAGTGCTGTTAATACACATGAGTTATGGTATTTCATGGCCTATCTACCCAAAAGACAGATTAACGGGGTAAAAACCCTTTATCTCAACGCTTCCCTGCCCCAAGTTCCTGTCTTACTTGCAAGACCATGCTATAAGACGTTGTCCCTGCGACCTCATCAATCACTGCGGGGCGCTGCGTATCCAGCGCGAAAATAGTTCGTTGAGACAGAATCCGGATAAGTGAGGTCCGATTAGCCGCGATACCAAGAATACGGTGACATGCATCAGGTCGATTCACTGAATAACGGATAAAACCGGCCTCAGTTCCGCGGGCCGTTGCGATATGCCCAGACTAAAATACCGCTACCCTCCGCTCGGCCCGACTCGGCCTGATCCAGGGCATTCTTTCAAGGAATCCGCCATGTCCATCATGCCCATCATTAGTTTTCGACGCCTGTCATGCCATTTCAGCCTGATCGTGTTTCTGTCTGTGCCCGCTGCGGCATCAGCCTCTGCCAACGCGAAACAGGACCATCGTCTTATTCAGGACGTTGCTCTGGATTTTCTGCGTACACAGTCAGCCGGCCTACCGGGTCAGGTTGACATCACCCTTGGCGCAATCGACGCACGGGTCAACCTTCCCGTCTGTGCCGCGCTTGAGCCGGCATTGCCGCCTGGTAGCCGGCCATGGGGCAATACGACGGTGATCGTCCGTTGCTCCGTGCCAAATACGTGGACCATTTATGTCCGCGCAACCGTGAAAGTGGTGGCGGATTATGTAGTGAGTACCCGTCCGTTAACGCAGGGCCATATACTTGCCCCAGCAGACTTGACCATACGCAGCGGAGATCTGACCCAGCTTCCACCAGGTATCGTCACTGACCTGAATCAGGCCACCGGCAGAGCGCTGACCAGCAGCCTCCCCTTCGGCAGCCCCGTGCGCCAGGACATGCTGCGCGCGCAAGCAGCCGTAATACAGAATCAAAACGTGAAGCTGATTTCCAGCGGACCCGGATTCAGCGTATCCGGTGAAGGGAAAGCACTTAACAACGCGGCGGAAGGCCAGTTGGTACAGGTAAGAAGTGCGTCAGGCTCGGTAGTTAGCGGAATCGCGCGAGCCGGAGCAATAGTCGTGGTAAGTTATTGAGGAAACGCTACTATGACTAACTTGAGTCGGCCTTAATAGTTACCGTTATAGTAGTGGCGATCTCGATTTTCACCCAGGTTGCCGTAGATATATGGTTAACTGTGACGGCAGGATAAATGGAACTAGAGTAATCCTTAGCATTTCCATTTGAAGAATGGCTATAACAATATGCAGGCAAATTTCACCAATAAAATTGGCCTAAAGTTCCTCACGAGGTCGCCGTTAAATATTTACGGTTAACTGCAGGAGATACACCCTATGAAAATAGAAAATTCCATCAAGACTACACCAGCCTCGCCTGTCGGCGAGGCGTTGGCGTCCTCTGCGAGGCCCGGACAAAGATCAGCGGAGATTGCGACACAAAACGAACCGGGTAACACAGGCGACAGTGTTAAACTCAGCATGCAACTGCAAAGCATCGAGAAAAACCTGGCCACCGGTGAAGTTTTTGACGCCGCTCGGGTGGCTGAAATCAAGCAGGCAATCAGCGAGGGCCGGTTTGTCGTGAACGCGGGCAAGGTGGCGGATGGTTTGCTGGAGACGGTGCGAGACCTGATCCGCACCAGGCAGGGTTGACTTGACCAACAGCGTTTTTGATCCGATTGCAAGCGTCCCCCGCGAACGTGACGCGACGCTGGCGTTCATTGATGTTTTGCGCCGCGAGCAGCACGCATTGCAGCATTCGGATGCGTCTTTGTTACTGTCGCTGGCAACGGAAAAAGCGCGTGATGCCCAACAATTGGCCCAACTGATAAGTGCGCGCAACTGCTGGCTTGCGATGTCGGGCTACTCGCAGGATCGCGTTGGCATGGAGCGTGGGCTGCAAGATTGGCCCGCTGCCGCCGATTCGTGGCGGGACCTGCTTCAGCTGGCTGAAACAGCAAATGAACTCAATAATATCAACAGCATAATTGTCGGTCAGCGGCTGCGCTATAACCAGCAGAGGCTTTCAGCGCTCCAGGCGGCAACCCGCAGTGCTCAAGGCGCTGGTCTGTATGGATCGGATGGACAACCCCAGCCATTCCCTGGCGGACGCATGCTTGGCGAAGTCTGATCCGCGGGGTCTGCGTTCGAGACCTCGGTCATCAAGTCTGCAAGGAATATCTCAGAGGCGGGAAATCATTATCGGCAAGGCAATGCCGATGGGTTGCCGGCTATCCGCCAGGACTCCCGGTAGATCTTCAGGCAGGATTTCAGGAAAGACCTGGGGCAAGGATTCGGGTGGGGTGGAAAGAATCATAACCGTGACCCGCCGATTGCGCATACGGCCCTCCTCGCTGTCATTAGAGTCGACAGGCCGGTTTTCGCCGTGGCCCACCGCTGTCAGGCGGCTCGCATCTACTCCCTGGTTGATCAGCAACCGTACAACACTGCTGGCGCGCATTGCCGACAATTCCCAATTGGAAGGAAATTTCTCAGTGATCGGGATATTGTCGGTGTGGCCTTCCACCTGAATCGCATAGTCGTCATTCTTCAACACCAGCGCCACCGCCTCAAGCACCCTGCTCGAATTCTCCTGCACTTCCGCCTGGCCCGGCGCAAACAGCACGCTGGCATTGATTTCCACACCCAGTCCCACGCTACTCTGGATGACTCGCACCTGACCGTTTTCTACAAGGGGGGCGAAGGTGGACATCATGTCATGGGCGATGGCTGCCATCCTTTCCTGCTGCCGGCGCCTCGTTTCTTCAAAATGATTTGCCTTTTTTATCGCCTGGCTGTCCGCAATCGAAGGTACTGGATCCGGTACCGCGACTATCACGTTGCGTTGATCCGCCTGCGCGTCGAGAGCGTTGACAAGCGACTCCGCCAACACGCGGGATTTACCCGCATTAACTTGGGAGATCGCATACATGACGACAAACAGTGCAAGCAGAAGGGTGATAAAGTCCGCGTAGGACACCAGCCAGCGCTCGTGATTTTCATGCTCTTCCGGTTTGCGCCTGCGCGGCATCTTGGCTCCAGATGGTGGGTTATGGATGAGCAGGGGGCGCTCGTCCGCAGACATTTTCGTTTATTCTTTATCGCTCGTTTCTTTACCGCTTCGGCGCTCCGCCATCCGGCGATCCGGATTTCTCCGGTCAGCTTTTTTTGCGCCTCTGCTATCAGAATCGCGGCGTTCTATACCGGAGCGCCGTTCGCCTTGCCTTCTCTCTATGCCCCCGGTACCTCTCGATGACGCTTCTCCGCCACTATCCGGATTAGCTGCATCTTCAACTTTACCTGCCAAGGCTGTGCGCTCCTTGTCTCTCATTAGTTCTCCTGAATGGATTGCTTTTCGTATACCGCCACTTTGCGTCATCATCGATATTCGTCTGTAAGATCATGCCTTACACTACATAGCCCCCAAGTCGTCCCGCGATCAGGCGCGGATTCTCGCCTTTCGCAATTCCCACCAGCCCATCCACCAGCATTTCACGCATCAGTACCTGACGGGCAATGAGGGTTTTCAGCTTGTTGGCAATCGGCAGAAACGCTAGGTTGGCCAATCCCACGCCATAAATGGTCGCTACGAACGCCACGGCAATACCCGCACCCAGGTGGGTGGGGTCCGACAGATTCTCCATCACCTGGATGAGCCCCATCACGGCCCCCAGAATGCCGATCGTCGGCGCATATCCACCCGCCGCTTCCCATACCCTGGCGCCCTGCCGATGCAGTTCGTCGAACGTATCGATCTCCACCTCCAGCACGCGCTTCAATACGAGCGGATCTGTACCATCGACTACCAGTTGCAATCCCTTTTTCACGAATGGATCATCGATGCCTTCGATATGCGAATCCAGCGAGAGGAAACCCTCTTTGCGCGCCGCGGCACTCCAGACAGCGATATGCTCTACCACTGCCGGCGCATCGAGTCGCGGTGGAACGAATACCCAGCGGCTCATTTTCATGCCGAGCACAAACTGGCGCACGGGGCTTTGTAACAGCACCGCCCCCAGCGTGCCGCCCAGCACCATGGCAAAGGCGGTAAACTGGATAAGCGATCCAGGATTGCCGCCTTCCAGCGCCTGCCCGCCAAAGACCGCGACTACGGCAACAATGATACCGATTATGCTATTGAGGTCCATGCGCATTCCTTGAGTCTGGCGCGAAGCCGCGCAACAGCCTGGCTATGAATTTGGCACACCCTGGATTCAGATACACCCAGAATCGCGCCAATCTCCTTGAAATTCAATTCCTGCTCGTAGTACAGGCCCATCAGCATCTTCTCGCGCTCGGGCAGGTTGCCTATCGCGCTGATCAGCGCTTGCCGGAGATCGCTATCCAGCAGGCTTGCCAAGGGGTCAGCGGAGTCAGGGGTATCAGCGGCGCAGTTGCGCTCCAGAAAATTGTCATCATCGCTATCAGCGAAGTCTTCATAGTGGATTAGCTGAGCGCCACGCGCATCGAGCAGCATCTGGTGATAACCGGCGATAGGCACTCCTAATTCCCCAGCTATCTCGATCTCGCTGGGCGAACGGCCAAGGCGTTGCTGCAGCGCATTAATGGCCGCCTCGATTTGACGCATGTTCCTGCGCGCTCCACGCGGCAACCAGTCCATCTGACGCAATTCATCCAGCATCGCGCCGCGAATGCGCTGCTGCGCATAAGTCTCGAATTGAGCGCCCGGCATTTCCTCGTAGCGATTCAGCGCATCCATCAGGCCAATCATTCCAACCTGGATCAGGTCATCGGCCTCCACACTGCCAGGTAGCCGGGCAATCATGTGATGAGCAATTCGTTTGACCAGCGGAGCGAACGTGACGAGTTGCTGCTGTTTGTCGATCGCACCGCTTGAGGTGTACATTGTCTGATTCATCGTGAACTCGTGTTTAATCCGTTGGCAATGCTGCTTTGACTGCTTTGCAAAAGCCCCTGCATGAAGCGTTCCAGACCTCTTCCCTCGGTCGCTGATTCAGCGTCCTGACAGGGACGGTCTGTCAATAATTCCGCCACATGATGGAATGCAGTCACTGAAGCCGAGGGTTGAAATGTGCCGGCGACCGGCTGTCCCAGGCAGAGCTTGCGGTCCTGTGGGATAGAGCCCATGAAGTCGAGTTCCACCTCCAGATAGCGCCTGGCTGCTCCGGCCATGTTGTCAAAAATCATCTGCGCTTCGGTCTCGTTACGGGCCCTGTTGACCAGTACATTGAAATTTCGCCGTTTGTCGTGATAGAAACCACTGATATGCTTGATCAGCGCGTAGGCGGCGGTAATGGAGGGCGGCTCGGGAGAAACAATCACGACGATCTCATGCGTGGAAAAGGTAAACGGAAGAAGATAGCTGGATCGGCCCGGTGCGGCGTCAATCAATACCAAATCCACCGGTCGAGCAAGATGCGCAAAACAGCCGATCAGATAAGCTCGATCGCCCGCGCTGAGCTTCTCCAGCACACGCATACCGCGTCCTGCCGGCAGGATAAAAAGCCCTTCGGGGCCCGGAATGATGACGTCATCCAGGGTCTTGTCGCGCCGGATCACATCCAGCAGATCCCGGTGCGCACTGAGGCCCAGCGTAGCACTGACGTTACTGGCGCTCGTATTCTCGTCGATCACCAGTACATTTCTACCGTTACGTGCCAGCGCCGCCGCGAGATTGATCACCGCCGTTGTCCTGCCCGCGCCTGTATTGCCGGAAGTGACGGTGATAACACGCAAAAAGTCCTGCACCAGTAAGCGGCGCAGTCCTTCTGCCTGGTCATGGATGGGCTCAGCCAAGGCGAGCCCCACTCATGTCCGTCTTGCGCGCGCCCTTGTTGCCGTCGGGCATGACTAATGAGAACGCCTCTTCCGCCATGGCGAAGGGAGAATCAGAAGGTACATTTTCCAGGGCACAGCTAATCAAATGCGCGGCATCAGCCATTTCCAGGTCTTCCGGAACCCGCTGACCCTGCGCAACATAGTAAAGCGGCAAGCGATGGCGGATTGCGGTGTCGATCGCGCAGCCTGTACTGACCGCTTCGTCCAGCTTGGTTATGATCGCCCCTGCCAGACCATCGCCTCGATAGGCGTGGGCAACTTCATTCAGCGTATGTCCATTTGAAGCGGCATTGAGCAGCAACAGTCGTTTGACCTCAGTGCCGCAACCGGCGAGCATCGCAACCTGTTCGGCCACCATCTGGTCACGCTGACCCATACCCACCGTGTCGATCAGCACCATATGCTTGCCACGCAGTTCAGCCAGGGCAAGGGTCAAGTCCTGCGTGTCCCTCACGGCATGCACGGTTACACCCAGTATCTTGCCGTAAATCCGCAGTTGCTCGTGTCCGCCGATGCGGTAACCGTCGGTCGTCAGCAGTGCAAGCTTGTCCGCTCCATGACGCACCACACAACGCGCGGCAAGCTTTGCGGTAGTCGTCGTCTTGCCCACGCCGGTCGGGCCAACCAGCGCATATACCCCCCCCTTTTCGAGAAGTTCGCGCTCGCTGCCCATGGTCTGCAGATTGCCGGCCAATATTGTTTTTGCCCGGCTTATTGCGCCTTTTTCGTCAATATCGGCAGGTAACTGGTTCATCAGGTCGTGCGCGAGGGAACTGCTGAAGCCCGCCGCCAGTAGCTGGCGCAGCAATCGTCCACGAATGGGATCGCGGCGTTCTTGCTCGTTCCAGTTCAGCGTGGTCAATTGTTCCAGGGTGCCATGCATCAACTTGATTTCTCTGAGAACGCTCGCAGCCACGTCGTCCGCGACCTGACGAAAGTCGAGTGTGGACGGACGCCTTTTGCCGGGAGTCGGGGTATCCGGCTTCGCTTGCGATCGACGATCATTCCGTTTCCGTTTACCAGTACCGCCAACATCTGCTGCTGCGGTTTTAGTCACCGTTCGCCGTCCTATTTCAGGATCAGAAGAATTTGTTGGTGAACCCCGTTTTTTGCCGGCACTTGCCGAGTCCGGCGTCACATTCACTATTGGCGCTGTTGGGCCAGCCAATCCACTTGTCAATCCACTTGTTTTGGGTAGTTCGATTGCGGGATCTGAAATTGCCGCATGATCTGAAATCGCCCCATTCCCTCTCCATCGCTCCTGCTTCTCAGGAGGGATGAAAAGATCGGGCCGAGGCGGATATTTACCATCTGTGCCGCCTTTTTCAACATACGAAGTCCGTATCTGGCGTCCAGGCTTCGCCGCATTCTGTTCCTTGCCTGCCTCGGGCACAGACCCTGCTTCATCAAGCTCGGACGGCGGTAGCAGCAAGGTCATGTCATTATTGCTCAAGGCCAGTATCTCGACACCGCCATCCATCGCACGATTGGACAGAATTACCCCTTCGGACCCGAGTGCTTCACGCACCTTGCGCAAAGCTTCACTGGTGGTTTTAGCGAAAAATCTTTTGATGCTCATGCTCTGGCTCCCAGAATGGATGTGACTTTAATATTGCTGGAATCGGGTACTTCGGCGTGTGATAGTATCTTGAGCTGGGGTACAGCGCGGCGCAGGAAGCGCGCCAGTAATGTCCGTAGCGGTGCGGGTACCAGCAGTACCGGCACAAGGCCGACCTGTTCCTGCCGCTGGCTCGCTCCCGAGGCTTCGCGCAACAATGTGTCGGCCAGACCCGGTTCGATGCCGGTCCCGTTCGGGCTGGCCTGCAACGCTTGCGTGAGCAATCTTTCCAGCCCCGAATCCAGCGCCATGACCTGCAACTCGCCGGCTTGCGGCCATATTTGCTGGACGATTGCCCGACCCAATGCGATACGCACAAGTGCCGTTAATTCGTGCGGGTCCTGTATCCGGACCGCATGCTCGGTCAGAGCGTCAACGATTGTCCGCATATCGCGAATGTGCACGCTCTCTTCGAGCAGATTCTGCAAGATCTTCTGCAGGGTGGAGAGCGAGAGCAGCTTCGGAACAAGATCCTCTATCAGCTTGGGCGAATCCTTCGCCAGGCGGTCGAGTAATTGCTGCACTTCCATACGGCCCAGCAGTTCCGCTGCATGACCATGCACCAGATGGTTCAAGTGGGTCGCCACGACTGTGCCGGCATCCACCACTGTATAACCCAGCATCTGGGCCTGCTCGCGCTGACTGGTTTCAATCCATACCGCCGGCAGTCCAAATGCCGGATCGCTGGTGACGAGGCCAGGCAAGTTCGCGGAGGCGCTACCCGGATTGATTGCCATGTACTGACCCACGTTGACCTCTCCGGCGCCGATTACCACACCTTTAAGCGTGATTCGATATCCGTTGGGACGCAATTCCAGATTGTCGCGGATGTGCACCGGTGGGGGGAGGTAGCCCACTTCCTGCGCGAATTTCTTGCGTACGCCTTTAATCCGCCTCAGCAGTTCCCCATCCTGAATCCTGTCCACCAGCGGGATCAACCGGTATCCCACCTCGAGTCCGAGAATATCCACGGGCATCACGTCGTCCCAACTCGCGTCCTGCGCTTCCGGCTGCGCGGGAAGCGCCGCCGGTGTGCGCGCCGCAGCCTGATTGCTACGCCGAACCATCATATATGCGCCAGCGCCCAGAACAGCCGCCAGGAGCAGAAAAGCAACATGCGGCATACCCGGTATCAGGCCCATGAGGCCTATGATGGCAGCGGTCAGAATCAGTACCTGCGGCCGTGAAAAAAGCTGGCCTGCCAGTTGCGTGCTGATATTTTCATCTGTGCCGACGCGGCTGACTACCAGACCGGCGGCAGTAGAGATGATGAGCGCAGGAATCTGTGCAACGAGACCATCTCCGATGGCAAGCAGGGTATAGTTTTTTGCGGCGGTCGCCATGTCGAGGTCGTGCTGCAGCATGCCGATGATCAAGCCGCCAATCACATTGATGAACAGAATCAGGATACCGGCTATGGCATCGCCTCTCACAAACTTGCTGGCGCCGTCCATCGAACCGTAGAACTCTGCTTCCTGGGCGATGGTGGTGCGGCGTTTGCCGGCTTCCTCTTCCCCGATGAGGCCGGCGTTCAGGTCGGCATCGATCGCCATCTGCTTACCCGGCATCGCATCCAGCGTAAATCGCGCGGCAACCTCCGCGATCCGGCCGGCGCCCTTGGTAATCACGATGAAATTGATCACCACCAGAATGATGAATACGACGATGCCCACCGTGTAGTTGCCGCCGACCAGATAATGTCCGAACGCTTCAATCACTTTTCCGGCCGCATCCGGTCCGTTATGTCCTTCCATCAGAACGATGCGGGTCGAGGCGACATTGAGCGACAGCCGTAGCAGTGTCGAAAGCAGCAGCACTGTCGGAAACACGGCAAAATCCAGCGGCTTGAGCGTGTGAATGCTGACCAGCAACACCATGATGGAGAGCGCGATGTTGAAGGTGAACATCATGTCCAGGAGGAATGCAGGCAGCGGCAGGACCATCATGCCGAGAATCATGAGTATCAATAGCGGGCCAGCGAGGTTATATACCTTCACACTACTGAACAGATAAGCCAGTTTTGCCGTTAAAGTCGTTAAAGTCATGTTCATTTAGTTTTGCCCGGGCCTTTGGAAGTATTATTTTCCGGGTCCAGTTCAGGAGGTACCGGCAGCGTATCCGGCAGCCGAGGGATCTTGCCGCCGGGTTCACCGTTTTCACGATAACGGCGTAGCTGGTAAACATAGGCCAGAACCTCTGCCACGGCGTTATACAAAGGTTGAGGAATCTCGTCCCCCAGCTCAGCGTGTTGATACAGGGCGCGAGCAAGCGGCGGGGCTTCCAGCAACGGCACTTGATGCTGCTGTCCTACTTCACGGATTTTCAGCGCCAGAAGATGCGTACCCTTGGCAACAACGCGTGGCGCACGCATCTTGCCCTCCTCGTACTTGAGCGCAACCGCATAGTGAGTCGGATTGGTGACGATCACGTCAGCCTTCGGGATTTCGGTCATCATGCGTTTTCTTGCCATGGCCCGCTGCTGTGAGCGGATACGGGCTTTGACGTGCGGATCGCCTTCGGTTTCCTTGTTTTCCTGGCGCAGTTCCTCTTTGGTCATCTTGAGCTTGCGATAGTGGTCCCAAAGCTTGAATGGCACATCGACCGCCGCGATCAGCACCATGGTTCCCGCGATAGCAAGAAAGCTTATGACAATAAGCTCGGCTATATGGCCTGCGCTCGCCGCGAGCGGCGCCGCAATCAGTGACAATACCGCTTCCTTGTGATGCCAGACAGTCCAGACGCCCATCGAACCAATCAGCGAGGCCTTGAGAAGAGCCTTGGCCAATTCGACCAGGCTATTCCATGAGAACATACGAGCCATGCCCTTTAACGGGTTTAGCCGGTTGAAGTCAGGTGTGAGCGACTTCCAGGTAAAGAGCCAGCCGGAAAGCAGCATGGGGGCGCTTAGCGCCACCGCGAACATCAGGATCAGGAAAGGAGTGAATGTAAGTAGGGCGTGGGAGGACAGGTCGAACAGACGTTCTGTGAGCAGGTCGGAATCGAAGCCCACCTCTCGGGACAGTTTCATCCCATCCTTCATTAGGTGCGTGAGTTCCCGGCTGAGATGGTCGCCCATCAGCCACAGGCCTGTACCGGCGGCGATCAGAACGACGAATGTGGATAGTTCCGCGGAGCGCGGTACTTGCCCTTCATCGCGGGATTTCTCCAGCCGTCTCGGTGACGCGGGTTCCGTTTTTTCCAGATCGCTATCTTCGCTCACTGCTGATCCCTGAGAACACACCCATAATCGAGCATATGGAGATTATCGAGTGGCTCAGGGATAGATCATCACGGGAAAAGAACGAAATTCCTCCCCCAATTCTGCTTTAAGAGTAGATATGTGCCAGAGCTATGGCTATGGTTACGTGCGGCGTGAATGCACGCTGCGCTCAGGAACCTCTCGGCCGCAGGGCTTGCAAATTCACAATTGTGCCCTTATTGATGTTTGTCGTTTCGCCGCCCTCGCTACTCAGCGCTGCCGCAGCCCTTTTGCTCATTACAATAATACTGATACGGCGATTGACCGGATTCGTCGGGTCGTCTCTGTCGAAAAGCGCAGCTGAACTTAAACCAACCACCCGCATGATCTTTTGTTCGTTTATGCCGCCCATGATGAGTTGACGCCGCGAGGCGTTGGCCCGGTCGGCCGACAGCTCCCAATTGCTGTAATGCTTCTCGCCGCTCGCATAGGGCGTTGCGTCGGTGTGGCCGGCGAGACTCACTTTATTTGGCATCTCATTCAGCACTCCGCCGAGCTTTCGCAGGATCTCCCTGGTATGGGGTTCCAACTCGGCGCTGGCCAGCGCAAACATTGGCCGGTTCTGATCATCAACAATCTGGATGCGCAGCCCTTCAGTGGTAATGTCCAGCAGCAATTGCTTCCTGAACTGGCGCATGGTCGCGTTGGATTCGATCAACCGTTCCAGTCGCTTCTTCAAATCTTCGAGCCTGCGTGCATCGAGACGTTCCAGTTCCGCATGGACTACCTTGAGGTTGGTAGCTCTTCTGGAAGTTTCTCCCTCATATTTTCTGACCTGCCCACTTTTCTCCGTCAAATCCCTTCCACCGCCCTGAATCATGCTTGAGCCGCTGCCGTCGCCGTCCTTCGGCAGGACTTTCGGCGGAGGCTGGAAGTAACCGGAGATACTCTGCAATTCGGCTTTGCTGGAGGAACTGAGCAACCACATGAGCAGGAAGAATGCCATCATTGCTGTAACAAAATCAGCGTAGGCGATTTTCCACTGGCCACCGTGGGGACGGCCAAGCTTCTTGATTCTCTTGATTACAATGGGGCGATGTTGGGCAGCCATGACAGCTCCTGTTATTTATTGGTTCTGGCCTGTCTGACACAATCTTCCAGCTCGCTGAAACTGGGCCGCTCGGTCGAGTACAGTACCTTGCGGCCAAACTCAACCGCCAGCGCTGGTGCATAACCATTAATACTCGAGAGCAGGGTAACCCTGATGCACTGCAAGACCTTGGTGGATTCCCCAAGCTTCTGCTCCAGCACGGCGGCAAGCGGTCCCACGAAACCGTAGCCCAGCAGGATGCCGAGAAAGGTGCCCACCAGCGCCTGGGCAATCAGCACACCCAGCTCGGCCGGCGGAAGACCCACCGACGCCATCGTATGCACTACCCCCATCACTGCCGCCACGATGCCGAAGGCCGGCATGCTGTCGGCCAGCTTGGCGATGCAGTGTACCGGTATTTCACCCTCCTGATGATGGGTCTCGATCTCGTTATCCATCAGGTTCTCAAGCTCGAACGCGTTGAGATTGCCGCCCACCATCAGGCGCAGATAGTCGGTCATGAACTCAACCACCTGATGATCCGACAGGATATTGGGATAATTCGCAAAAATTGCGCTCTCATAAGGATTATCCACATCATGTTCTATCGACATCAACCCTTCCTTGCGCGCCCGGGACAGAAGGTCGTAGAGCAGCGCCATCAGATCCATGTACATGGCTTTGGTGTACTTGGGACGGGCAATGATTTTCGGCAGCGCATGCAGCGTGGCTTTCTGCGCCTTGCCGGTATTGCCCAGCACGAAGGCGCCCAGTGCGGCGCCGCCGATTATCAGCAGCTCCAGCGGTTGAAACAGCGCCCCCAGATGTCCCCCGGCTAGCGCGAAGCCACCGAACACCGACCCGAAGACGACAAGCGATCCGATTATGATTAGCATATTTTCCGAAACTTCCTCATCCGTCCCACCCGAACTGTTGTACCAATTGCACAACCCGTACCTTGATCAACCCTGCCCTGCCGGAGGTTTTCTGCATTTTCCAGATGAATCAACTCGTCAACGGTAGACGCAGAGCAAAACGATCGCGGTGAAATATTCACCTATGTAACGGCCGGATTCAGGCAAACTTTAAGGAATGAACTTGGCGGGAAAGGCGAGAAAAGATTGGAAAAATGTGGATTGCGGGAAGAAAGAAAAAGGCTCCCGGTCGAGAGGACTCGGGAGCCTTTGATGCTAGACCGCTGCAGCAGTGAAAGTAATCGCCCGCGGTTTGTTGGTTTTGCCGGCTCGTGACGGAGTGTGGCACAACCCACACACGTAGCCGTGATAAAGATCGTCGGCATGTACCACAAAGTGGCCGCCGCACTGGGTGCAAGGCGCGGTTTGTAGAATCTTTCCCTCGAAGAAGCGCACCAGGGTCCAGGCGCGAGTCAGACTCAACACCGGCTCCATCTGACACATCTGGCAGTGTTCCAGATAGAGCTTGTAGGTCTTGACAATGGCTTTCATGCCACGGCAATCCGCATGCGTGATCAGATAGCGGTAAATATCCGCAAATACCGACGAGTGGACATTGGGCTGCCAGGTCAGAAACCAGTCGGCAGAAAACGGCAACATCCCTTTGGGAGGGGAAACCCCTCTCAATTCCTTGTAAAGCTTGATAAGGCGCTCACGACTCAGGCTGGTTTCACTTTCCAGCAACTGCATGCGCGCCCCAAGGCCAATCATCTCGATTGCCGCCTGAATCTCCCTGGCTTCCGACACTACACTCTTCTTGCGCATGATGATTTCTCCTCGTTGTCCGGTAATTCAGGAATCCCCAAATGGGTCAGGAAATTTCTTCGGCTGGTTGACCCGCTAGCAGGATAGTCGCGTGGGACTGGACCATCGTCTTTTCTTTACTGTAGTTGGCCAGCATGCCGAATATCAGACTGTCGTCGAAACGTATGCGGCACAGCATCATATTGGAGTTTGACAGCTTGAGGATCTGGGCAGGCGACAGAACCTCGAGTACTTCAGCGATATCCTTGCTAATCCCAAGTCTGAAAATGGCCATGTCCTTGTCGGCTAGAACCATCTGCTGGGCCAGCATCAGGTAGGTCAGGTTGAGTTCCTTTATTTCGTTGGTCAGCTCGTTCGCTTTCATCTTGATCTCCCTTTATGGAATGCATGCATTGTGCGCATTCGCAAAGCGTCAAGAAATTGGAATCCTTCGGATTCCCGCGTAGGAAATGATTGAGCTTCCGTGTAGGAAAATTTCCTACACGGATTACTCGAAGAGTCGAGGAGATAGGATCACATCCTGCGGCGACTGACCAGAGACAGTCTGGAATCTCTGGGCGGCGATGTTAATGTTCCGCCTCTTGTTAACGGCCGTCGTCCGGGAAACTTGAAATGCAGGCCAAAATATTCTGCCTTGCTACTATATGAAAGGAAACTCACCCACTCGGGGCGTCGAAGGTAGTGTAAGACAGACTGCCGGTCGTTCATTTATAATCTTTTGTGATCTTTTTTGAAAAGTAATTCATCGTTAACAAATGTCTTGATTTACTTCTCTTCGGAAGTTTTTCCCAGTTGTAGCAATCATTTGAGCTTGGCGCACCACCTCTACAGAAGATCCACATCACATAAAAGTAGCGTGATTGCTCCGAAACTTCCTTCGCTGGATTAAAGATGGCAGGTCGTCATTTCACTAATATGCGAATCGCTGATTTCTGGAGGCGGAGGATAAGTATTTACAAACAGAACTCTTTTTTTGAACGTGCTCCTTCGCGACCCACCGTTGCCGCCATAACATTTGCGATCTTCATGTCACTCACGCTGGCTAGCTGGTGGGTTGTCAAGGCGCTTCAGGAGCGAAATGCGAATGACAGGTTCAATGAGGTCCTCACTGATGCTACAGCCGAAATCAAGCATCACTTTTCTGGATATGAACAGGTGTTGAAGGGCGGTCTGGGGTTGTTGCGTGCCGCCGATCCAGTTTCAAGAGATGAATGGCGCACATATGTGGGCGCCCTACGGATAGACGACAGTTATCCGGGAATCCATGGCGTGGGTTTCACAAAATATATTCGTCCATCGGAACTCGCAGTCCATATTGATGCGGTGCGGGCCCAAGGGTTCTCCGATTATAAAGTCTGGCCGGAGTCCCCACGTGAAGAGTATACGGCCATCATATATCTCGAACCATTTGCCGGAAGCAATCTGCGCGCTTTTGGATACGACATGTACTCCGAGTCTGTCCGGCGCGCAGCCATGTCCCGGGCGCGGGATACCGGCGAAGCCGCCCTCTCGGGCAAGGTAAAGCTTGTTCAGGAAACCAGCGAGGATATTCAGGCGGGTGTTCTGATGTATCTGCCGTACTATAAGCTTGCAAAGCTCCCCGAAACGATGGAAGAAAAACGTTCGTCCCTTGCGGGTTATGTATATGCGCCCTTCAGGATGAACGATTTCATCCGTACCATTCTTCGTGCCGAGCTTGATATTCTCGATCTGAAGATTTTTGACGGCAAAGTAATGACGGAGAGTTCTCTTCTTTTCGACAGCAACGAAAATCAATCTGAACAGATGGTGGCCCCTCAATTCAGGCGGGCAATACCGATAACTGTTTACGGACAGACCTGGACTATAGAGGCCACCTCACGCCCTGCATTCGAGAAAGCCATAAGCAGTTATGAAGCCCTCCTCGTCTTGTTTGTCGGAATTCTCGCAAGCATTCTGACCGCCATGGTTTCATTTGTCCTTTCCGTAAATAAGGAAAAGGCTCTTGCCCTGGGGCGAATAAACAAAAAATTGCTGTCGGCTATGGAGGAACAACAGGCTGCAACACTTGAACTTTCTAATTCAAAGCTTCGAACGGAAAGAATACTGGAAAGCATAACCGATGCTTTTTGCGCAATCGATCGGGAATGGCGCTTTACCTATGTGAACAAGGAAGCAGAAAATCTGTTACGGCGAGGCCGCACCGATCTTCTGGGCCGGGTGTTCTGGGAAGAATTTGGGGAGACAATAGGAAGTACATTTGATCGCGAATTTCATCAAGCCCTGGCCGAAAACGTCACGGTAACCTTTGAAGATTTTTACGCACCGCTCGGTAAATGGTTTGAGGTCCGCGCCTACCCTTCGGAAGAAGGTCTGGCTATCTATTTTCGTGACATTACCGCGCGAAAGCAGGCTGAACAGGCGCGCCAGGAAGCCGATGTCCGCATTCGCCAGCAGGCATCCCTGCTTGACAAGGCAACGGACGCTATTATTGTCCGTGGAATCGATCATCGCATCCGATTTTGGAACCAGGGTGCTCAACGGCTTTATGGATGGACGTCAGAAGAGGTGATCGGCGAGTCAGTAGCGGTATTGTATGAAGATATCGCAGCCTTCCGTGAAGCGACCGAGCTAGTCATGGATATTGGGGAATGGCGAGGTGAAATCGCACAGCGGTGCAAGGATGGTAGCACTTTGATGACGGAAGCCCATTGGACGCTGGTCAGAAATGATGAGGGGCCACCCCAGTCGATCTTCGCGATCAATACCGACATTACGCAACGCAAGATGGCGGAAAACGAAATCCAGTATCTCGCTTTCTACGATTCTCTGACCGGCTTACCCAACAGGCAACTCCTGCTGGACCGGCTGCGGCAGGCGCTGTCGGTGAGTGCACGTAACAGGCGCATGGGAGCATTGCTGTTTATCGACCTGGACAATTTCAAATTGCTCAACGATACCCTCGGCCATGACTTTGGCGACCTGCTATTACAGCAGGTCGCCCCTCGCCTGATCTCTTGTGTCCGCGAAAGCGATACTGTAGCCCGTCTGGGAGGAGACGAGTTCGTGATTGTGCTGGCGGCTGAATTTAGCGAAGATCATGACGATGCCGTTGCTCAGATAAAGACCATTTGTGAGAGGATCCTTGTTGCCTTCAATCAGCCTTTCAATTTGGGAATTTATAAGCACCACACTACGCCGAGCATCGGCATCGCGCTATTCAGTGATCAGTCGCACACAACGGATGAACTGCTGAAACATGCAGATCTGGCGATGTATCAGGCAAAAGCATCGGGGCGTAATGCCATGTGTTTCTTCGACCCTGATATGCAGGACGAAATGAATGCGCGCGTTGTTCTGGAATCGGATTTACACAAAAGTTGGGAGAGAAACGAGTTTGTTCTCCACTATCAACCCCAGGTCGATAGCAATGGCGTAACAGGTGCCGAAGCATTGATAAGATGGCAGCATCCGCGGCGCGGCCTGTTGGGTCCAGCTGAATTCATTCCCCAAACAGAGGAAACTGGTCTGATTCTTCCCCTGGGCAATTGGGTGCTGGAAGCTGCGTGTAGCCAACTGGCGACCTGGTCTGCGCGGCCGGAGACAGCCCGACTCAATATCGCCGTAAATGTCAGCCCGCGCCAATTTTGTCAGCCGGATTTCGTGGAGCTCGTAGTCTCGACGCTCGACCGAATCGGGGCCGATGCGAGAAAGCTCAAGCTCGAGCTTACCGAGAGTGTGCTGGTACACAACATGGATGATACCATTGCGAAAATGGCGGCGTTGAAAGCCATAGGTGTAGGTTTTGCCCTGGATGACTTTGGCATTGGCTATTCCTCACTCTATTATCTCAAATGCCTCCCACTGGACTGGGTAAAGATCGACCAGTCTTTCGTGAGAGACGTACTGACCGACACCAACAACGCGACCATTGTCCGCGCCATTCTGCTTCTCGCGAAAAGTATGGGGCTAGCCGTGATTGCCGAGGGAGTGGAAACCGGAGCACAAAGGGACTTTCTCGCCAAACATGGCTGCAGCGCGTATCAAGGCTATCTGTTCAGCCCCCCACTGCCGCTGGATCAATTCGAGGAATTTATATCTGGGAGAGATGGGCACTAGCAGTAGTGGGGACGACTAGCGCTATGAGCCGGATTAAGGACACTTGCAGTAACCGGAATACGACATGCGGGTTGTTTGGCGAACATTGTCCACTCGGGTTTGCTCAACTATCTATAACGTCAGTCGTCGAAGTGGTAGATCCCTCAATACAATCCGTTCAATCAGGATGCTACGCAACCAATACCTGGATCGTGTCAAAGATATTGCTTTTGCGATCGCCAATGTTAAAAAATACTACAACTCAAGAGTAGCAAACCGAGATTTAAGATTAGAAATATGGTTTAAGTACTTGTTTTATAGGTTTTAAAACTGAAGCCTAAAAAAGCCTGGTCAATGCCCACCTCGGATCACTTGCGGCGTCCCATAATGTTGATTTGCATCTTTTGCAACAGAAAGAAATTTGCCAGGAGAAGACATTGCGGGGAGGGATGCCGGATAATCAGTCACGAGATTCGCATGCGAGCAAATGGAGTTTGTAACCCCTTTTTTTCGGTAGTCACCTTTAGTGCGGTTTCGCTCATATCAAATATCAAGTGCCCGCTTTGAGAAGAATAAGCCGACCATTCCCCGTCCATAAGGACGCACAACATTTCACCCATCCCCATTCCATTAGCTAATGCTTTCAATTTTGGCCCTAACCATCAAGAAAACCATCTCGCTGTTCGTGCTGATGGGACCTGTTTCCATGATCCCGGTTTTTCTCGCGGCTACGGAGGGTTCTGATCTACCCAGCAAGGGCCGCTTTGCAAGGACTATCGGGGTGAGCGTTACGGTGGCATTGCTGGCGGCAACGTTTCTGGGGATGCCCATTTTAAGAGTGCTAGGCGTATCACTGGGCGCGATGCAGGTTGGTGGAGGAATTATTGTCTTGTTGCTGGCAATAGCAATGGTCCTGGGGAAGGAAACAACCTTCAAGGGATCGCCCGGTATTGCTAATGAAGATGGTGTTCGGGAAGCCGCAATCGTTCCTCTGGCTGTGCCACTACTGGCTGGCCCCGCGGCATTCAGTTACGTAATGGCAAACAGCGCATGGCATACCTACTCCGATTTGATTCATGTGGTGGCGCCTATCCTTATCGTAGGTATTGTGTGCTGGATAACTTTTTATATGGCTTGCCACGCGGAAAAGAAGATTCGGCAATCCACTTTGGATGTCGTACAGCGCGTTGGAGGATTTATCCTTGCGGCGATAGCCGTAGAGATGATGGCGACTGGATTACGCGGACTGTTTCCGATGCTTGCTTCAGCGTAATGCCAGAATTCTTATTAGAGAAAGATTGGACCAAGGTGGGTCGAGAACGAAAATCTACTATTGCTCAAAAATGGATGGGTACCACACATCGGCAGCAGTATTTTGAGGGGCACGCCACGGGTAACTCGTGGCAAAAAGAAAATCAGAAAACTTTCGCGTTGGGATTCTTGAGTTAACTCTTAATTTGTTGGTGCCCGGAGCCGGAATCGAACCGGCATGGGCGATTAAGCCCGAGGGATTTTAAGTCCCTTGTGTCTACCAATTTCACCATCCGGGCAATTGATCTGAACGCGTCAATTGTAACCCGAAGTAAAAAAGCGCGATATATGTTCAGGGGATTCGTGCAAGTGGGAGGATTCGAGTCCTCCCGAATGATGTTTGAACGAAACCGGTCAAGTCTTATGGGTGCAAGCACTGAATGACTCAAGTTGGATTAGCGATTAGCGATTAGCGAAAAGAAGTGAGTATGGTACGGATTAGCTATAGTGCAATTTGAGAAGAGACCGATCAACCGCAGACGAGCGCGGTATCAGTTTTTACGACGCGGCACAAAAAAAGGGGCCCGACAGGCCCCTAAGCCGAATACAGTTCCTGGGTCAAACACGACGGCGGCGGGCCATCGCACTTATCAAGGCAAGACCGGCCAGCAGCATTGCATAGGTTTCAGGCTCGGGTATGGGCGCCAGGAAACCGCGGATCTCGCCCCCGGGGAACTCGGAGGAGTGAATATTCGCGTAGGCGCTGCCGCTATTTATCCCTGCCACAAGCGCATCGAATGCGCTATCGGCAGTTCCTCCATTGGCTGTGATGAACGCAGGATTGTAACTTGACGCCTGTGTCATATCAAAGGTGTGATCGTAATCTCCCGCCGTCACGTCGGAGGGAAAGTCGGTAAACGTAGGCATCGTAGTCGCCACACCTGCGAGACCGGCATTTGCTACAGTCGTACAGCAATGGATGTGTGAAGCTGTAACGCCTTCCACGAGACCACTGAAATTCTCCTGAACACGCATTGTACCCAGATCAGAGTCGATGGTGACCGTTGCCGCACCGGTAGCGGGAGACGTATTCGGCGGTTCCTCATTGGGGCCGCTGAGCACGGCTGTATAAATTGACTCATCAGCGGCGGCAGGCATCGCCGCTGCCGCCGCCAACAGGCACGCTGCAAATAAGGGACTGAGTTTCATGATTGCTTATCCTCCTAAGGTAAGTATGAACTGCCAGGTACAGCGGATACTGCAAGAACAATCGATGAATCGTGAACAGGTGATCAAGTGATCAAGTTGGGAATACAAGGGTCCCACTCGCATAGTACACATCAGCACTGGTCTTTCAATAGGCCATCTGGTTGCAGTGTGGGTGTGATTGAGGAACCGTTAGCTACAACCCAGTTCAGCCCTCATTTAATAGATTTGGGGTTAAGGCTATTCTGCTCGCCAAATATTAAATGTTTTGGACTCTGCATCCACCCCGCTTATTCTGAACAACAGAATCCAATTGGCAAATTAAATGAAAAGATGTTTTTCACTTGCGGTTCATACGGGTAATATGCATAACCTCTGGTGCAACACTGCAAATTAAGGCGCTTTCCTTTTGAAAATTCAGGTCGACATGTTTAGAAACCTGACCATCAAGTCTCGCTTGATCTTCACCTTTTCCTTCCTGGTGGCCTTTCTATTGGGAATGGGAATGATCGGTTTGTTCGGAATGAGCAGCGCGATAGATGGATTGAGGACGGTTTATCATGATCGAGCCGTCCCGCTCAGCCAGGTAGGTTATATCGAGTCGCTCTTGCTACAAAATCGCCTGGCTGTCACATCGACTCTCGTTATGCCGACCCCCGAGATCATCAAGAAAAAAACCGCGCTGGTCGAGAAGAATATCGCGGAAGTTACGAAAACCTGGGAAAGTTACATAACCACCCAACTGACTCCCGTAGAAAGAAAACTGGCGGCAAAATTTGCTGTTGACCATAGGAAATACGTGACAGAGGGTCTGATTCCAGCAGTAAGCGCTTTACGGTTAAATAAAATCGGGGAGGCGAACCGAATTCTCGTGGAAAAAATTCGCCCCCTCTATGCACCGGTCGGCGAAAGCATTGACGCTCTTGTTTTGCTGCAGGTCGATGAGGCCAAGAGAGAATATGATCAGGAACAAGAACGCTATAACACCATCCGCAGTATTCTCTTTGCCTCGATAATCATTGCCTTGGTCCTGGCTGCGCAATTCAGCCTCGTATTCATTCGTGTCATTTTTCGACCACTCGAGGAGGTAGTGAAGATTGCCCGCGGCGTTGCGGCGGGTAATTTGAGGCAGGAAATCGAAGTCAGATCGACCGATGAGATCGGGCAGCTCATGCAAGCCGTGAAGGAAATGCGGGATAGTCTGGTCGATACCATCGCTCAGGTTCGGGAAAGTGAAGCGCGTACCGGAGCTTTGGTGAGCAACTTGATTGACGGTGTTGTCTCGGTCAATGAGCAGGGCGTGATCGAAACCTTCAATCCTGCTGCCGAGCGGATTTTTGGTTACCCGGAGAACGAGATTATCGGGCAAAATATCGGTCTTCTGTTCCCGGAACTGGAGCAAGGAAAAGGTCAACGCGCCGACTATTTCAAAAATTATCTGGAAACGGAAGGGTCCAGAGCGCTAGGGGTGGTTACGGAGGTTGTAGGACTGCGCAAGAGCGGTGCAACGTTTCCACTGGACGTGGCGGTTGTCGAGATAGGTGGCGGGGATGATCGGATGTTCGTCGTCATCTTTCGCGATATCAGTCCTCGCAAGGTGGCGGAAGAGCAGAAAGCGAACCTGATGGCTGATCTGGAAAGCGCCAATGAGGAGTTGAAAAGTTTTGCCTATGTGGTATCTCATGATTTAAAGGCGCCGCTACGGGCCATCGGGGCATTGGCAGATTGGCTTTCCACCGACTATGCGGAAAAATTCGATGACGAAGGCAAAGAACATATGCGCCTCCTTGTCAGCAGAGTGCACCGCATGGGAAATTTGATCGATGGTATTTTGCAATACTCGCGGGTGGGTCGAGTAAGAGAGGCGCCGGTGGCAGTGGATGTCGGTGAGGTAGTACAGGACGTGATCGATCTCCTCGCCCCGCCGCCGAATGTTAACATTATTGTTGAGGATTCCTTGCCGACCGTCGTCGTAGAGCCAACCCGTATCCAGCAGATATTTCAAAACCTGCTTTCCAACGCCATTAAATACATGGATAAATCCGAGAACGTGATTCGGATTACCTGTACTGCCGAGGGCGAGCATTGGAGATTTGGCGTAACCGACAACGGGCCCGGCATTGAATCCCGCCATTTCGAAAGGATTTTTCAGCTATTCCAGACACTTGCGCCCCGCGATCGAATAGAAAGCACGGGTGTCGGTCTGGCCTTGGTGAAAAAAATTGTGGAAATGTATGGCGGCCATATCTGGATCGAGTCCACAATTGGTGAAGGTAGTACGTTTTTCTTCACTCTACCTCAAACTGCAGCAATCGCTAATAAATAAAGGAGAAGCAACGTGAAAATTACCAATAAACCCATTCTCCTGGTCGAAGACGATCAAGTGGATACCATGACCGTAATACGCGCGCTCAAGGAGATCCACGTAACGAATCCGCTCGTGCATCTGGAAAACGGGGAGGAAGCGATACATTATCTTCGGGAGCCGAAAAGCGACAAGCCCTGCATTATCCTGTTGGACCTGAATATGCCAATCATGAACGGGATCGAATTTCTACAAGTGGTAAAGCATGATGATCAGTTAAAGCGTATTCCGGTAGTGGTATTGACTACATCGGAGGAGCAGCAGGACAAAGTAAACAGCTTCAATATGGGTGTTGCCGGGTATATGGCAAAACCGGTCGATTATAGGCAATTTGTCGAAATCATGCGCTCTATTGACGCTTATTGGACCATTAGTGAAATGCCGTAACAAGGACTGAAAAGGGTACTTTCTGGATTCTTATCGTCAATTAGCTCTGCTATGACCAAACCATTGATTCGCGTACTCCTCGTTGAAGACGATGCTGTGGATCGCATGGCCTGCCGACGTGCTCTTGCGCGAAATGTGGACTATGAATTCGCGCTTTCCGAAGCGGAATCTGGCCATGAGGGGCTACAACTCGCCCACGAGCAAAAACCGGATTGTGTTTTGCTTGATTACCACTTGCCCGACCTGAATGGTTTGGAGTTTCTGGCTGCGTTAACCGATGATACGGGAGATGTGTCCATACCCGTCATGATGCTGACGGGCACGGACAACGCGACTATCGCTGTAGAGGCGATGAAGCGTGGCGCCAGGGATTATCTCATCAAAGATATGGAACACCAGTATCTTGAGTTGCTGCCTGCCGTCATCCAGCGCGTGCTGAGCGAACGGCGAATGCTTACCGAAAAGAAGCTAGCGGAAGATAAACTGGCCCAGGCCGAGGCCAAATACCGTTCGCTGGTCGAGACAATCCCGGCAATCGTTTACATCGCCACGCTGGATGGTACCAATCGCTTCCTTTACGTCAGCACGCGGATCGAAACGCTCGGGTTTCCTCCGGAGGAGTGGCTCAATGATCCGGATATCCTGCTTGCCCGGATTCACCCGGACGATCGGCCGCGTGCATTGGAGGAACGTGCCAAAAGCCGCGCTACCGGCGCTCCCCTGCGCTGCGAATACCGCCTGATTTCCCATGATGGAACAGTTTTGTGGTTTCGCGATGAAGCGAGCGTGGTACGGGACGAGTCAGGACGTTCCCTCTTCCTGCAAGGGATTCTGGTCGATATTACCGAAAGCAAACAGGCGGAAGCGGAGTTGCGGGAACACCGTTATCGCCTTGAAGAACTCGTGGCAAAACGCACGGACGAGCTGGCCAAGGTGAATGCGGAATTGCGCCGTGACATCGCTGAGCGGAAACTGATTGAGGAAGAGCTGACCAAAGCCAAGACAGATGCTGAAAAAGCGAATCTCGCAAAATCGGATTTCCTGTCCAGTATGAGCCACGAGTTGCGTTCACCGCTCAACGTCATGTTGGGTTTTGCCCAGCTCTTGGAATCGAGTTCACCAACGCCAACGTTCACGCAGAAGACAATGCTCAAGGAAATAAATGTCGCGGGGTGGTATCTGCTGGAACTGATCAATAAAATACTTGATCTTGCCACAATTGAATCCGGCAAGCTCGTCGTTTCCCAGGAACCGATGTGCATAGCGGAAGCCATGGCTGAATCGCGGACCATGATTGAACCGCAGGCCCAGGAGCGCGGCATACAGCTGATCTTTCCTCCGCCGGATATGCATTTTTTTGTGAAAGCAGACCGGACACGCGTGAAGCAGGTTCTGATTAATCTACTGTCGAACGCGATCAAGTACAACCGCGAGGGGGGTACCGTCGAAGTGACGTGCACCGTGACCGCTCCAGGGCGTATTCGCGTCAGTATCAGGGACACGGGAACAGGCTTGCCACCGGAAAAATTGACGCAGCTTTTTCAGCAGTTCAATCGGCTCGGCCAAGAGGCGGGCTCCGTCGAAGGTACAGGCATCGGCTTGGTAGTGACAAAGCAATTGGTCGAATTGATGGGAGGCGAAATCGGTGTGGAAAGCACGGTCGGAGAAGGCAGTGTGTTCTGGTTCGAACTGATCGCGGACGATGCCTCCAAACCTGCAACGATAGGAAGTAAAAGCGAGGAGCTTGGCACCGAAGGTTAAAGGGGCGCGCGCAATGCCGCTTAGAACCATCTAATCCACGGAGCGCGGCTCGCTTGCTCAAAGGGCTGAAATCATCTGTTTCCTACGCCAGGCCAGCGTATCGTTATCCAACAAATCTCTCTGCTTAATGCAGTAATCAGCAAGACACCGCATACATCTGTCGAGTTTGCCTACGTTTCGGGGATGGCGAACATCTATTTGCGTTTCGGCTATGCGAGTCGTCATAAGTTGTGCGCCAATTACCCCTGCGCAGAATACGGCATCCCTCCAGCATCGGTCCCATCGCTGCGTCAGGTCATCGAGGCGTTTGCCTAGCTATTGCATCGGCCGATGTGGGAAGTGTTGTGACGGGAGCCATCCCGATGGATGCGGATTTCTCAGCTCAAGCGGGCGGGTTCGAGCCAGGGGAACGTTCGCTGATAAACGGTGCTGATGGGAGTTACCGCTTTGAACGATGAAACCTGCAATTCTAAATCTTTACCGATAACTGGCAGTCTTCAACTATCGAGACTAAACTATTTAAATCCAGCGGCTTTCTCCTTTATGCGATTTTCCACATATTAATCTACCGTTGATGCCATACCGGTATGAAAGATGATACGAAAAATGCCACGCATCCCGCGGAGCAGGCTGGAAACTCCATAGAATCCTTGCGTAAAGCGGCCATGAGTTGCCGCGCCTGCCCGCTCTGGGAGAACGCGACGCAAACCGTGTTTGGCGAAGGCCCCTCGCACGCGCCAGTTATGCTCGTCGGCGAGCAACCTGGCGACCGGGAAGATCTGACAGGCCATCCATTCGTCGGTCCCGCAGGCCAACTTCTGGCACGAGCGCTAACAGCAGTCGGCATCCCGCGTGAAGAAGTTTATGTCACCAATGCGGTCAAGCACTTCAAATTCGAAATTCGCGGCAAGCGCCGCATGCACAAAAAACCTGTCGATTCGGAGATCGCGGCATGCTACGACTGGCTAAGGCGTGAAATTGAACTGGTTACCCCACGGCTCCTGATTGCGCTGGGCGCGACAGCCGCGCGCTCACTACTTGGCCGCGCAACACCGATTACGGTGAACCGGGGGAAATTGCGTGAGTATGCGTCGGGCGTATCGTTACTGATAACAGTCCATCCCTCATTCCTGCTGCGCGTGCCGGACCGAGACAAGGATGATGAATACGACCGCTTTGTGAACGATCTCAAGCTGGCAAGGGCCTTTCTGGACTAGTGTTCTCGCCAGCGTCCCTACTGGCAGATTGGATGCTGACTGCCGATACCGAGATTTTTTCAAGGCCCCTCATCTATCTCAAACCGCCATATTTTTTGCCTGCGAATTTTCCTTGATACAGGAGACGTAAATGAAACGGAAGAATCTGCGATTCGAAAGTGGATTTCGCGTGGTCCTTGGCAACAACGGCTCCCAGGCAGCGGAAATGGTTTTACCGCCGGGTAGCGCAGAAGGCGGTCCCGAAAATCGCCATCGCGGTGCCGACCAATGGCTTTATGTGCTTTCGGGAACGGGTATTGCGACGGTGAACGGTAAGCGCTATCGGCTGGGCGAGGGCTCCCTCATGCTTATCGAACGCGGCGACCAGCATGAAATACGCAACACCGGCGATGACCTGCTCCGCACACTTAATTTCTACGTACCCCCGGCATATACCAGCGACGGAGAACAGCTACCGCGCGGACGGAGCCAAGCGTGAGCAAAACGTTCATCGGAATTTCAGGCTGGCGCTATCCGCCCTGGCGCGGCGTCTTCTACCCTCCGGGCCTACCACAAAATCATGAGCTGCAATACGCTTCTCGAGCATTGCCGACAATAGAGATAAACGGGACCTTTTACTCCCTTCAGAAACCAGAGAGTTTTCAACGCTGGTACGACGATACACCGCCTGGCTTCATTTTCAGCATCAAGGGAACCCGTTTTATAACGCATATAAAACGCCTGCGCGACGTTGAAAAACCGCTCGCCAATTTTTTCGCCTCAGGCTTATTTAACCTGCGAGAAAAACTTGGCCCCATCCTGTGGCAATTTCCCCCAAGCTTTCGCTACGACTTTGAAAGGATGAAGTATTTCTTCGAGCTTTTGCCGCGCGATACTCAACAGGCGCTGAGCCTTGCTCGCCGGCGGGAGCACCGCATGAATGGCCGGGCACGGCTGGCGATCGATGCCAAACGAGTGCTCCGTCATGCTGTGGAGATACGGCACGAGAGTTTCATTGATGGATCTTTCGTCGAACTGCTGCGCGACTACAACATTGCATTGGTTATCGCTGATACCGCCAGAAAATGGCCTTACCGCGAAGATGTTACGGCAGATTTTCTCTATCTCCGCTTGCATGGCGACCAGGAAATTTATGCGAGCGGCTACACCGATGAGGCATTGACACGCTGGGCAGCACGAATTCGTGCTTGGCGAAAAGGCTTACAGCCACACGATGCGCATCTTATCTCGGCTCAGTCTGAGCTGAAACAATGCCCGCGCGATATCTATTGCTATTTCGATAACGATGTCAAAGTAAGAGCACCGTTTGACGCTCAACATCTGATTGGGAAGCTCTAGTCGGAAGTGTCTGGATAAGACTCATCCCTATTGCTGAATGTTCCTGATCGGCTTCCGCCGGAACCCTCGCTCTGCCGATCCTTGTTCAGAAACTGTCGCTCAAAAAAAGGAGAATTTCCCCTTTTTCTTTACATTAGACTTCTAGTGATTTTTATGGCTTTGACTGCCGGCCTTGGCGCGCCGCTCCAATGTTCTACCCTGGGTTGAAGACGAGGAATAATCATCACGCGATCCGCTTTTCCCACGGGCTTCACCCCCTTTTCGGCCAGCTTCGCGAGCCTCTTCGGAATCAAACTCGTGTGCCGTTCCCTTCTCATGCGCAGCCTTGCCGCCTTTCCTGCCGGCCTCGCGAGCTTCTTCCGAATCAAACTGGTGTGCTGTGCCTTTCGCATGAGCTGCCTTCCCACCCTGGCTCGCTATTGCCCGCTGTTTACCTTCATCCATGGAAGCAAAACCGCGTTTGCTCTGTCCACTGCTCCGGGCATCGCCATTTTTTTCTCTATTTGAAGCCATGTTAAATCTCCTGTCATGGATAATTCAGTTTTCCCGGCGACCCGCAATCCTGGAAGCATCATTTGATGTCTTCAGGATTCTTATCTCCACTTATTAGAGTTAAAACCAGAGAATGAGGGCAATCCTAAATGCCAAAATCACTTTGCTCTGTTCGAAAGCATACATAGCCATAGATAGCTTATAGGCTCCTGTAGTAGCCCCCATTCGCACAACCGGAAAGTTAACAAGGCAATATAGTCATGTCTAAAAGCTGATGCAAAGCTCACGGGAGGAATGTGGGTTGGCGAACAGAACTCCAACAGTCTTCAGGGTTATTTTCTTGCTAAAGCATAGCTATTCGTTATGCATTCGTAAAGAAGATGCGGTTTGCTGACCGCAAACCATTCACCCATCACCACCAATGGAGATAATAATCATGCCAACCACCCAAAGCGCTACAACACGAAAAACCGCAGCACATAGAACCACGACCAGCAAATCCAAAAACGAAGCCATTAAGTTGTTGACGGCTGACCATGCCAAGGTAAAAAAGATGTTCAAGGAATTCGAGAAACTATGCAAAAAGAACGACGAAGGAGGTAAAGAAGAGCTCGCGGTACAGATTTGCAGGGAACTTACCATACACGCCCAACTGGAGGAGGAAATATTCTACCCTGCTGCGCGCGAAGCTATCGATGACGACGATCTGATGAATGAGGCAGTGGTCGAGCACACGGCAGCCAAGGATTTGATCGCCCAGATCCAGTCGATGGATGTATCAGACCCCATGTATAACGCAACGGTAACTGTTCTCGGCGAATATGTTAATCATCATATAGAAGAAGAGCAGAATGTAATATTTCCCAAGGTGCAGAAAGCAAAAATGGACCTCGAAGAAATTGGCTCTCAAATAGCGGAACGTAAGGAAATATTGATGGAGGAATGACAATCTGAACAGGGCCCGAAAACTTCGGGTTCTACAGATCAGCCGTGCGGACGGATATCGATGAGGTGATCAGGGATGGCGAGCCGGGAACACCGACTCGCCATCACTCATGCTGAATCACTATCTGTTTTTATGGCTTTGGGTGCCGGTCTTGGGATGTTGCTCGGGTGTTCCACCCCGGGTTGAAGACGATGACTTATCATCGTACGAACCGCTTCCACGGGATTCTCCACCTTTCCGGCCGGCTTCCCGAGCCTCTTCCGAATTGAACTCGTGCGCAGTACCCTTTTCATGAGCAGCCTTGCCACCTTTACTGCCGGCTCGGCGAGCCTCCTCGGAACTGAACTCATGGGCTGTGCCTTTTTCATGCGCGGCTTTGCCACCTTTACTCCCAGCCTCGCGAGCCTCTTGCGAATTAAACTCATGCGCAGTGCCCTTCTCATGAGCCGCCTTGCCACCCTTGCTGGCTATTTCGCGCTGCTTATCTTCATCCATTGAAGCAAACCCGCGCTTGTCGCTACTGCTGCGGCCATCTCTATCTGAAGCCATATGAATCTCCTGATATCCGAAATTTCGAAAATCTCCCTGCGACTTGCATCAGGTGATGATGCCTTAGGGTTCTTATCTCTATTTATTAGGATTGAAAACCAGAGAATGACCGCATCCTAAGTGGCAAAATTACTTTACTCCGTTCGGAAGCATACATAAGAAAAGAGTGGAGCTTGACTGCTACGCTGATTTCATTGCACGCCCTTTCGACTCCGATCAACCTGAACTGCCGTGACCAGACTACCTCGATTACCCCATGCATTGCGGATATACGACAGGACCAGCGCGATCTCTTCGTCACGCAAGGCTTGTGCAAATGGAGGCATCCCGTAGGGGCGCGGATTGGCTGCGGTAACGGGCGCATAGCCTCCATGGAGAATGCTGCGTATCGCATTGATCGGGGAAGCCAGCGTCACACCCCGGTTGCCCGCGAGCGGAGGATAAACATTTGGCGCGCCCTGCCCCAGACTCCCGTGGCAATCCTGACAATGTGTCTCGTAGATTTCGCTGCCTTGCCGCAGTTGTCTATCGACTTCCGCGGTAAGCTCAGGCGCTATTCCCCTGGAATACGGCGCGCTCTCGGGCAAGGATTGCAGATAGGTAGCCATGGCGCGGGCATCATCCTCCGTCAGATGCTGCAGGCTTTGACTGACGACATCCGCCATTGGTCCGGTTGTCACTGCACGGGAGGCAAAGCCGGTCTTGAGTACTTGCGTGATATCCTGGATCGGCCAGTCGGCGGTGCTGGCTTCCTGGAGGGAAGTCAGAGAGGGCGCATACCAGTTCGAACCCATGATCTGGCCTCCTCCCAGTCTATCGCCCTGGCTTGCGCCAAGGGGATTGCGGCTGGTATGGCAGGCGTTGCAATGCCCAAGTCCCTGCACGAGGTAGGCGCCGCGATTCCATTCATCGCTCCTGCTGGCATCAGCTTTGTAAATGCCCTGGGTAAAGTAAAGGGCGCGCCAGAGATACAGGAGAGGACGGAAGTTGAAGGGAAAACTGATCAGGTGTGGCGCATTGCGTTGCTTGACGGCTGGCAACGATTGCAGATAGGCGAAGATAGCATTGGAATCCTCGCGCGTGACTTTCGTGTAGTCGGTGTATGGAAATGCAGGGTACAAAAGGCTTCCATCGCGGGATTGGCCATGGTGCATTGTGCGCCAGAAGTCCTGTTCATTCCAGAGCCCGATACCAGTTTCCTGATCCGGCGTGATATTCGGGGTGATGAAGGTGCCGATAGATGTGGCGAGGATGTGCCCGCCAGCGTACGGTTGCCCATTCTGTGCAGTATGGCAGCCCATGCAGTTACCGGCTTGTGCGAGATAGGCGCCCATCTGCTGGGCCTGCGGTGCTTGCAATATCGCAACATCGCCGGTCTTTGCCGTCAGCGGTGTTGCGTCTGGCGGTTGCAGGCCCACCAGTGACAACCCCATCGGTGTAAGAAATAAACCGAGACTGATGAGTCCGGCCAGCGCGACGGCGATGACAACAACAAGTTTCACTGCGACTCTCCAGGTTGCAGGACGACACTGCTGCAACGCCTCGTCAATTCTGGCGGCAGGGTTGCTCCCGAATCCGCTTTTTTTTGGGATTCGTCAACCGGTTGCGCGGCCAGCCATGCGGCGATGGCGCTGATCTCGCCGGTTGTGAGCTGTTTGGCAATTTCAGACATGCAGTCTGGCGTCTGCCCGCGCATCAACGCGCCATGTTGCCAGTTGCCGAACTGGGCGATGATGTAGACTCGTGGCAGACCCAATAATCCAGGAATAAAAGGTGCTGTTCCCATCAGGTCTTTACCATGGCATTCAACACACGCTGGGATTTTTCGTATGGGGTCGCCCTGGGTAACAAGTTTCCGGGCCAGCGCGACTTCGGCGGGAGAAGCGGTCATGGGTTCGGGCGGAGGAAAGGCCTGCTGCAGTGAGGCAAAATAGATGGCCATTTCCCGCAGGTATTGATCCGGCAGGCCTTCCAGCAGCAAGGCCATGGGCCGGTAGTGGCGTCGGCCGTCCCGAAAGTTGCGCAGCTGATTGAAAAGATAACCTTCCGGCTTGCCTGCGATACGCGGGTAGTAGGCATCTCTTCCTGCTTTATCCTCCGGACCATGGCAGATAACACAGGCTTTTACCCGCTCTGCCATCGTGTCAGGAGCGTAAACCGGGGGAATATCCGCCGCCACGACGGATGCAGTGAAAAGCAGGCAGGCAGTCAGCACAATTCGTCTCATAGGACAGTCTTTATATTTACAAGATGGGGCGACACCCTATTGAAATGCCGGACTCCCGCTACCGTGCAAATTTCCGCACGACAGTCATCAACTCATCAATAACCTCATCACCTTTACCGGACTGGATAGCACTCTGCATACAGCCATGGGTATGGTTCTCCAATAACAGCATGGCGACAGCGTCCAGCGCCGATTGCAGCGCGGAGACCTGGTTCAGGATGTCAACGCAATAACGATCCTCCGCTATCATTTTGTTGACCCCACGTACCTGGCCCTCGATGCGGTTAAGACGCTTTATCAAGGCTTCTTTGTCCGGTTGCACCACCGTCTGCGGTGTATGACATGACTTCTTGCTACTTGGCGGCTTCAAAATAGACATCCTTAAAGTGATTCTTCAATTAATTGTTTCTATTCCTTGAATTTAATAACAATTCATAGCAGTAGAGCGGTCAACTTATGGATTCAAAACCCGCGTTTCTGATAGCAAGCCTGAACTGCTGCGGGTCGGCTTCGCTTTCGTCGTACTGCAGGATGACTTGCTTCTGTTCCAGCGAAACATCGGCCCGCTTCACTCCCGCTATACTCTCCAGCCCGGTTTTCACCTTATTGACGCAACCCATGCAATTCATTCCATCAACTCTGATAACTTCTGTTTGCATTTCCTGACTCCTTTTGGTCAAGTTGAGTAACGGACAAATCAAATACCAGCACGCCACCGTTTCAACAATAATGAGTTACTTACTACGGAGACCGAACTCATCGCCATCGCAGCTCCCGCAATCACAGGATTAAGCAGCCCTATCGCCGCCAGCGGTATACCCAGCACGTTATAAATGAATGCGAAGAAAAGATTCTGTCGGATTTTTCCCAGCGTCGCCCGCGAGAGCGAGATGGCGTCAGCCACGCTCATCAGGTCGTCGCGCATGAGGGTGATGTCTGCTGCTTCTATCGCCACGTCGGAACCTGCGCCGATTGCGAAGCTCACATCGGCGGCGGCCAGCGCCGGAGCATCATTGATACCATCCCCCACCATTCCCGTAACTTGACCATCAGCCTTCATTTTGCCCACTTCGGCGGCCTTGTCTTGTGGCAGCACCTCGGCGCGATAAGCGGTAATGCCTACTTGCCTTGCAATTGCCGCAGCGGTGGCGGCGTTATCGCCGGTCAGCATCATCACTTCAATACCCATCGATTGCAGTCTTTCCACCGCCCGCCTGGACGTGCTCCGCAAGCGGTCGGCAATGGCGAGATAACCCAGCACTTCGGGAGGGTCACTGGATACAATGGCCACGCCTATGACGGTTTTGCCTTCCGCCTGGAGATCAGCTATCGGATTGTCATCAGTCACCGCGCCGCGCTCGCGCAAAAATTTGGGTGAACCCACGATATATTCAGCACCACCTATCCGGGCGGTAATCCCGCTACCGGTAACGGCCGCAAAATCGCTTATGGCTTGCGGCTGGATATTCATACTCTCCGCACGCTCCATTACTGCTTTTGCGAGCGGATGTTCCGAGCCCTGCTCAAGTGTTGAGGCGACCTGCATCAGCGCATGCTCTGTAATCGGTCCTGCTGGAACAATATCCGTGACTGCCGGTTTGCCCTCTGTAAGGGTGCCGGTTTTATCCAGGATCAGAACCTGAATTTTTTCCGCCTGCTCCAGCGCGACGGCATTTTTTACCAGCACGCCGGCTTGCGCACCGCGTCCTGCTCCCACCATGATCGCGGTTGGCGTAGCCAGCCCCAACGCGCAAGGGCAGGCGATGACCAGTACCGCCACAGCGTTGATGAGAGCAGGAACGAAATCACCTGCCAGCCACCACGTGATGATCAGCGTCAATATACTGATGATCACCACAACCGGCACAAATATGCCCGAAATGACGTCGGCCAATCGCTGGATCGGCGCCTTGGAGCCCTGCGCTTCTTCTACCAGATGAATGATTGCCGCAAGCTGGGTATGAGTCCCAACGCTGGTGGCGCGGCATTTGAGCAAACCCTGCTGATTCGTGGTTGCCGCGTAGACTTTCGCCCCCACCTGTTTTGCGGCAGGCAGGCTTTCGCCAGTCAGCATTGCCTCATTCACGTTGGAGGCGCCTTCGATGACAACGCCATCCACTGGCAGATTCTCACCTGGGCGCACGATAAAAATGTCGCCAACCTTGAGAGTACTTGCGTCTACCTCGACTATTTGTCCGTCGCGCTCTACCCGGGCGGTTTTAGGTTGCAGTTTGATGAGTTCTTCGATGGCGGCGGAAGTCTTGCCCTTGGCGCGCGCTTCCATCAGCTTGCCCAGCAGTACCAGCGTGATAATAGCCGCGCTTGCCTCGAAATAGACATGCTGATCCAGTGCCAGCAGCGTGACGACCGCACTGAAAAAGTACGCCATGCTGGTACCCAGCGCGATCAGCACGTCCATGTTGGCGCCACCGCCGCGCAACGCATTCCATGCCGCGATATAGAAGCGTTTGCCCACCCAGAACTGTACGGGGGTTGCTAGCAGCCATTGCAGCCAGCGCGGCAGGAACTCAGCATGATCGCCCCAGAACATGGGACCCATCTGCAGCATCAGCGGCAGGGTAAGCGCAGCTGAAACCCAGAACATGCGAAGTTCGGCATGGTACACCGCAAGCTTCCGGGCTTTTTCTTTGGCGCGACTGGCTTCACTAATTTCACTGGCGCCATAACCTGCCCTGGACACGGCAGCAATCACGTCATCCACTGACGCCGTACCAGGGCTGAAGCTGACGTGAGCTACCTCCGTGGCCAGGTTGACAGAAGCAGTGACTCCGGGAAGCTTGTCCAATGCCTTTTCTATACGCCCGCTGCATGCGGCGCAGGTCATTCCGCTGATTTGTAGTTGTACCGATTGCGGAACGACATGAAACCCGGCTTTCTCAATCGATCGGACCAACTCTTCAGGTGGAGTGGTAGATTCATCAAATTCCACGCGTGCCTTTTCGTTGGCAAAATTGACCACCGCACGAACGCCGGGCAGCTTATTCAGATTTTTTTCGATGCGCGCCGCACAGGCTGAACAGGTCATGCCTTCGATGGGCAGTTCGATTTGTTTAAGCGCAACCGAGTTCATGAATTTTCGTTATCTCGAAGATTAATAATATTTAGCTCAATTTCGCCCGCGATGCAGTCCATCCGACCACGCTTAGCGCTGACGGGTGGCGTCATTTGATTCAAGATAGTTATCCGCTGGCGTTATCTGCTGCCAGCGGGAGGATAGTGAGCTGAAGTCGCGTAGCCGGACCCGGTCAGTTTGAGTCCCCGGTCCGCCATCATCAGCCCCATCGCAATAACCAAAATGGCGGATGCGCGAACAAGCAGGTTGATTATGTCTCTTGATACAGAGCTTGCGATCAGACCAAAACTCAGGAGCGGTACCAGGGTGCCCAGACCAAAGAAGAACAGCATCGTAGCGCCTTCCTGCGCGCTACCGGTGCCGGCAGCCATGATGTACATGGCTTGCAAGGGACCGCAACCCAGCATTAAACCATTTAGAAGCCCGATGACCATGGGGCTGCGTCGCTGACGCAGTTCATTTGATACGCCTCGCACGAGAAATCGAGGTAAGCGCAAGGTGAAGTTACGTAAGATGGGAAACACATCCAGCATCTTCAGACCATAAACGATGACAAAAATGCTGGCTGCAAGCGTGCCAACGCCCCGCATATGCGGTGTAAAGGTCATAATGGAACCCAGCAAACCCAAACTGCCACCAATAAGCGTATAAGAAGCCGTTTTACCGGTGGCGTACATCAGATGAGCCATCGCCGTGGTGCCAGTGGAGCGCGGCTCAATGGCTTTCGCATAGCCCACTACAAAGCCTCCGCACATGCCGATACAGTGAAATCCGGTAAAAAATCCGATCGAAAACAGCATGGCATAACCGAGTTGAGTGTTCATTTCTCTCACCAAACCCGGAATCATGCTTTTGCCCCAGAACGTCACACCTCCCACCAACAACAGGAAGCACAAGAAAATCAGTCCGTTTCGTACATATTGACTTGAAGACTTGGATGCGCTTTCAAACTGATAGCCTTTTTCTTCAACTGCGCGGCGAATGCCGCTTTCTGCTATGGATTTGCTATCGAATTCGATATCGACAATTTGTTTGATATAGTCCGCTCGGACTTTTCGCACGCCGGGCAAGCAACCCACGGCGTTCTCGATGGTTTCCTCGCAGCCCGTGCAGTGCATGCCCTTAATTTTCAGATGTATCGACTTGGCAGCCACATATCACCCAACGTCTGTAGTAACAATATGAAATTGGAGGGAGTATTTAAGACAACCCGCATTGTCGAAACTATCGTATACCTGTATAGGGTATAAGTCAAGCATACCCCCAGGCTGTATACAGAATCAGTTCCGGTCAATGCACGAGGGCCCTTGATTCTCGCTGAACAAGGTCCCCTCGTGATTCAGGCCAGTACCGTTGCCTCTGCAAACAGAAAAAAGTTTTTATCCCATCCGATTACAGTCAAATCAAAAAGCTCAACCGAATAGCCCCCTTATGACTATACTTACCTATCTCCCTAGCAGTTAGCCCGGCTCCGGACGCGCAACCAGGAAGGAAAACATGATGACGCAGCCATACTCTCCATCCGTCAGTGTAGTGATTCCGACTTACCAGCAAGCAAGTTTCATCGGACGTGCGCTGGACAGCCTCCAGTCGCAAGTCCTGCCTGATTGGGAAGCAATAATTATCGACGACGGATCGCGGGATGCAACAGCGGAAGTGGTATCCACATACTTGAGCGACGGGCGCATCCGTTATTACCGGCGGGCAAAAAACCATGGGCTTGGACATGCCTTGAATGAAGCCATCTCCAAAGCGAAAGCGCCGCTTATCGCTTACTTGCCGAGCGATGATGTTTATTATCGGGATCATCTGCGCAATCTGAAGACATGCCTTGAGACGCAGACGGGAGCCGTATTGGCTTATTCCGGCGTATGCCACCATTACAACCGGCACACTGACGGCCAGATTCCCGGATTTCCCTTGCAACTGGTACAGTGCATGCATCGAAAAACTTCAGCTCGCTGGCTGGAGCGCAAAGAATTGGAATCGGATGACCTGGAACGGCTCTACTGGGGGCAACTGCGGCCCCTCGGCGTTTTTGCTCGCAGCAACAGCATCACCTGCGAATGGGTATCCCATCCGATGCAACGGCACAAGATCATGCAGGAGCCTGAAGGCGGCATTAATCCGTTTCGCTCGCATTACCGTGTCGACGAACCGATGCGCTTTCATACCTCGGTGGGCCATTCGATCGATGAGGCGAGCCACTATCGCACAATGCGCGAACGGCCGGATACGCCGGGAGCCAGCGATGGGCTGAAGATACTTCTGGTCGGTGAACTGGCGTACAACGCCGACCGCGTGCTTGCACTGGAAGAGCAGGGGCACAAGCTGTATGGCCTGTGGATGCAGAATCCAACCTGGTTCAACACGGTGGGACCCGTGCCTTTCGGGCATGTCGAGGATCTGCCGCGGGACAACTGGCGCGAAGCGATAAGGCAGGTCCAACCGGATGTCATCTACGCGTTGCTGAACTGGCAGGCAGTGCCGTTTGCACATGAGGTATTAATGGCAACTCCCGGCATTCCATTCGTCTGGCATTTCAAGGAGGGGCCATTCATTTGCCTGGAAAAGGGAACCTGGCCGCAACTGATCGACCTGCACCAGTGTTCCGATGGACAGATTTTCTCGAGCCCGGAAATGCGGGACTGGTTCGATACCATCGTTCCCGGCCTGTCGCTAAGCAAGCCGACCCATGTGCTGGACGGCGACTTGCCCAAGCGTGACTGGTTTGATCAGCTGCGCAGGCCACTGCGTTCCTCATTCGATAGTGACGGCGAAATTCATACCGTGTCGCCCGGCCGACCGATTGGCCTGCATCCGCATCATGTGACGGAGCTGGCCGCCCATGGCATTCATTTGCATTTTTACGGAGAGATAACGCATGGACTGTGGCTCCAGTGGATCGAAAAAATCCAGGCGCTGGCGCCCGGGTACCTGCATTTACATCCCAACGTAGACCAAAGCAGCTGGACTGCGGAATTTTCCCAATATGACGCGGGCTGGCTGCACCTCTTTGACAGCGGCAATAGAGGTGAAATCCGGAGGGTAAACTGGGACGACCTGAACTACCCGGCCCGGCTAAGTACCCTTGCGGCAGCCGGTCTGCCGATGCTTCAAAAGGCAAACGATGGCGCGCTCGTCGCCACGAAAACATTGTCGAAGCAGCTTGGTACCGGAATATTTTTTGATACGATGGATGAGCTTGCCGCCCAGCTACGGGACCGCGAAAAATTGAAAACTATCCGGGAGCGGGTTTGGCAGCAACGACACCTTTTCACGTTCGATCATCATGTGCCGGAACTGGTTAATTTCTTCCGTGGCGTAATAGGTTCAGCATCAAGGAAACCCGTGCGAGCAACAAGCGCGGCAGCGGAGTCGCCTCGCTTGCAAAGCCGCAAACTGGCAGAAATAAACAATACGTGAAAACACGGCGCCACTCGACTTCTGCCTGTTCTTTCCCGCCTCATTCAGCCATCCTTGTCCCTGGCGGCTCTATCTGTGTTCTACCGAACAGTAAAAATAGGGCTCATCTGTTAATCTGGGGTCCTGTTACATCATTACGCTAAAGGAGAACTGCGATGAATAAGGATCAGATTAAGGGTACTGCGAAAGATATCGCCGGAAAGGCCCAACAGGACATGGGCGAGTTGACAGGGAGCAAAGAACAGCAAGCCAAAGGGCTCGCCAAACAGGGGGAAGGCAAAATACAGAAAGGGGTTGGAGACGCCAAGGAATCGGTCAAAGACGCTGCCGACAAGCTCTAGAGCGTCGTTTGCCAGTTTCTTCTCCCCTCAAAACCCGCTCCGGCGGGTTTTTATTGCCTTGCTGTTCCATATTAAGTAGTAACACTTCCCTCCCCACTTCTACCACCAGGTCTCGCAAATACCGCACTAAAACTCGAATGTACTTTGTCCAGCAGGCAGCATTCCCCGAAATCAGTAGGCCTGACATCCAGCTCTACGACGGCCTTGGAAGAAGGAACCGCCCCCCTTTTGCAGCTTGAGACGCTAGCGTTTCTATTTCGAACGCCTTCACCATGTGCACGCATCCCATCTTTCAAGCCAATGTGTTTTTTGCCACTGATTTTGACGGGCTTATCTCCTGCGAGCTTTACTTGATTCACAATAAGAAATTATTTCGAGCGTTGTAGATCAAACATCATGATAAGTGCTTGTCAACCTGAGCTACAGCGGTTGTCATTTAGACCGCCCCCATTAAAGTTGTTTTTTTACTATTTCCCATCATGATTTATCTGATATTGGTCTGTTTTATCGTTCTCCTGGTTGTCGGGCCTTCCTACTGGGTGAAACATACGATGGAAAAATATAGTGAACCGGCTGATCGCTATTCATTCACGGGAGCACAACTCGCCCGCGATTTACTGGATCAGGCCAATTTGCAACATATCCGGGTGGAGGTAACCGAATCGGGCGACCACTATGACCCGTTGGAAAAAGTGGTCCGTCTCACACGGGACAAGTTTAACGGCCGTTCATTGACAGCCATAGCGGTTGCAGCGCATGAAGTCGGCCACGCGATCCAGGATCAGGATAACTATCCGCTTTTTGCCTTGCGTACCAGGCTGGTGCAATGGGTTGCGCCTGTGGAGAAACTGGGTGCCGGTATCCTGATGCTGACTCCTGTAATTATGACGATATTGCGATCTCCTGCGGCAGGATTGCTATTTCTTGTCGGCGGCATTCTGACACTGGGAAGTGCGACGCTTGTGCACGCGCTCACCTTGCCCATGGAATTGAATGCGAGTTTCGCCCGGGCTTTACCAATGCTGGAGCGGAAGCGTTATCTGATCGATGGGGATTTGCCGCACGCCCGACGTTTGCTAAATGCTGCGGCATGGACGTACGTTGCGGCTTCCTTGATGACACTCCTCAACATAGCGCGCTGGTGGGCGATTCTGCGCCGATGATGAAATTAAAATATGCAAAATGTGAACTTCAGAATGAGCGATCAGCCGAAGAATTCAATTTTTCTACCATAACTCCAGGGTTATATTTATCGGCAGGCCAGTTGGGGATGAGCGTCGCGGCAAACATGATGCACGCGCGCATCAGGCAAGCACAACGGGTCCAGATCGGCGAACACCGCATCGACCAGCGCAGCAGCTTCGGGCTAAGTGCTGCCCTAAGATCCCCAGGGACAGGCCACGTGGCCATCGGGCAAATCTTTTCCGCCCTGCCTGGCGATAGCAAGGGCTGATGAGAGGAATCTGCGTGGGTGCGAGGGTCGGGAAGCCAAGCGAGTTTCCGAGAGACCGAACCCGCGCTACTTCAGCGTCGGTGAAATCCTCTACACTTCCGGGGGCTCCAGGCTCAGGCCCGACATCACGACGATCTCCATCGGCGCAAGATGGCTGAGGCTGGATGCCCTTGCGATCACATCCTGTTCCTGCAGAAGCTGATACTGAAACACGTCCTCGTACATATCCTGAACCAGAAGGTTCACTACTCGCTTCGGCCACCCCATCATCCACCGGTTGGCGATCTCGATCCCGGTCTGCCCTGATTGCAATATCATTTCCCGGATCTGATCCGGGTATATATCAGGGTTGTATAGTAATTGCATTTTTTTCTCCTGATTCGTTTCAGGCGTTTTAACATACTGTGCCGGTTCTTGCTGAATGACATGTGGCCACTCCGTCATCGCATCTTCCACGAACCCCTGACTTCAATCGATCCATTTCCTCCCCGATGGCAGCAGAAGCCTCCTCCGTTTTCGGATTTCCGTCCGTAGCCGCGTCCTGGATAACCGTGCCGTTTGCGTTCCCCGCCATTAACAGCATGAGTAACTGTCTCCGGCTTGCCTCCAATACATAGCCCAGCGGTGCGCCCGGATGACTGGAAACTTCTACTATGATTGTCATATAGATTGATTAATTGCAACTATCAGTATTCGAAAACCGCCAACCCTGGGTTAGCCGGCCAAAACCCGCTCCTGACCAAGTGGGTTTTGCTTATCCCCAGATTGCGGCGCGACGCCCATGCTAGGGCCTTCACGGTTCGCCCAGAATACGATGTGCTCGGGGAAGCCAACGAGCAATTCTTTGTGAAAATAGCGATGTAAAAGATGGTGGGGATAATGGCTTGAAAAGTCTCTGACTCGCTCGATATATCCCGCGACGGTTCTCGTATAAATAACGTAGTTGGCCATACTTGCTCCTGGTTTTAGTGCTGGAGCGTCGAGTTTGACAACTGTTTGTTGCCGCACTGATGCAGAACCATGAATCTTTCGCGTACGTGACATTTTCGTGCTTTTATTGTGAGTCCATCCATAGTCGCGGATTTCTTACCCACGTGCATGGGTTTTTTTCTTGCCATCAGGAAATGAAACTCTCTCCCCTGCGTTCGCAACCACATGTATTGCAATGCTCGCGTTGCGATCATTTGTTGGTGATGCATTAAAGCTCGGTAGCCAACCTCATGGCGATACTCATCGCTATTCTTGCGGCAGGACCCAATGATGGTTTCGTTGTCACCAATGGTATTACGTGCGCTGAGACGGCTCACATGCAGCCAGAGCGGCGCAGCTTGGAATTTTTATGGGACGGTGGGTAAGCACGCGCAAAATGGTTATGATTACTGGGCTTCCTCCGCCATTTGCTACGAGCTTTCTCCATGCACATGTTTGCTTCCGCTGCTTGCTTATAACTGCTCTTCGAAGATGAGCGATAGATCGATTTGGATTGCTATTGGCCGCAATACCACCGCTATTATTGTGGCGTTCGTGTTCCGTTGCCTGTGAGGTACCTCAGCGCGATTTGTTCATTGGAAATCGTGTCTTATAGGCATAAGCAGTGGGTGTCTTCCGGAAAGCAAAATAACGACCATGCCCCTCTCCACGACTGATCTCCTTGCTTTGCTAGCTGCCATTCCATTGGCTGCACTGGGTGGAGAATTTTTTCTTAAGGGTGTGCTCGGCGTAGCGTCTTTGTGGCGCCTTCCTAAACTGCTGGTGGCCACTTCCCTGGCAGCTTTCGCAACCTCCAGCCCCGAACTGACTGTTTCGACCATGGCGGCAATAGCCGGCAGACCGGAAATTGGTCTGGGGGATGCATTGGGCAGCAACGTGGTAAATATCGCCTTGATTCTGGGGCTTGCACTACTGTTCGGGACACTACCCGCCCATCTCAACGAATTGCGCCGTGACTTCATCTTTGCCTTGGCTGTGCCCATCCTCCTGCTGGTACTTGCGGCCGACGGTACGTTGTCGCGTATAGAGGGAGCATTCTTGCTCATGCTATTCGCGTTCTGGCTGGTCTTGATTGCCAAGCAGGCGACCAAGCATCGTCGGGACACGACGAAGGCCGATACGGAATCACCAGGCAAGCCTACCCATGCTTGGCTCTTCCTTCTTGTGGGGTTAACGTGCCTGCTTCTGGCTGGGCATCTTTTTGTAACCGGCGCGAGCGGCATCGCCGCCGCACTGGGTATGCATAACTATGTGATTGGCGCGACAGTAGTAGCCATCGGCACCTCATTACCCGAGTTGGTGACCACACTACTCTCCCGCTGGCGTGGTCACGCCAATTTAGGATTGGGCATCTTACTGGGCAGCAACCTGTTCAATGGACTGGCGATCGTCGGCATCGCCGCCGTTATCCACCCTATCCAGGCACCCCCCAGAGAGGTCTCTGTTGCACTGGTAGTCGGTGTGCTGAGCGTGCTGCTGATCCTGCCGCGCAACGGTGTCATCTCGCGGCAACGAGGATTTTGCCTGTTAGCGGCCTACATGGCTTATGTGGTGGCGACTCTTACACGTTAACTGAGATATTTATACCAATGGTTGAGGATAGACTCGCCTAAGAAAACAGAAAATAAAGCATTGCCAAGCATGTTTGCGCATAAAAAAACTCAGGCTCGATCATTAAAATCTCCTTGATAATGAGCAATCCACCTCTCGGTAGTGAACAAAGCGAGCAACACAAGCCTGACTCATCAAAAATACGTGCATTTCTAGGGAAGCATTGACAAAAATATTCTATTGAGTGCGAAATACTCTACTTCGAAGCCTAAACCACCCTAACCCGACGGTTTTTTAGGGTCACTATCACAAAGAATTTACAGAAATTTAACGTTCTGTTCACCCCCAATCCGATACCTTGTATATGTGCTTTTTGCGCACGAAACCTTAAGGAAACGAATATCAACCGTGTGAGGGGTACATGGAAAAAAGCGACGGCAGGAAGGATAACGGGGCGGAAGAACATGTGACCAAACTATGGAACGAAGAGCTTGAGCGATCTTCTAAAATTTTAGCAAAAGTGATTCGAACGCAGCCCCCAGAAGTTGGTGAAGAACTTGCAAAGCTATTGCTGGCCCTTTCGAACGGGAATCTAATTCCAAAAGACCAGATCTGAACTACTACAACTAAAACCCGCTTCGGCGGGTTTTTATCGCCCTCACTCTACCGTCCCTGCGTCCAGAATCAGACGTTACCTTAATACAACAAGTAGCTCGCTATTCCAGTTTTTGTTTTCCCTCGCCCTCACCAGAGGGCTTTTTTGCGCCCCAATACCCACACCAGTTCTCCGATGTACTTTAGTCCAATACCGTCTTTCCCCTAGTTCATAACATAGTAAGTAGCGATGCGCGCACAGAATCCATGACACGCTTCATGTCGATGTGTTTATTCTGGAGCGAATATATCAAGTTATCGAGCTTTGAAGGCTCCGCAGCGTCCCAGGATGAATTGTTGCTGGGAGTCGTCGGGGGAGCCGGCAACATCTTAGGCGCTGCGATTAGTGCATTCTACGGGTTTGGAGTCTAGCTTTAAATCAAGCGGACGATTCCCCAGGTAAGTTGCCTGCCTTCATGTCACCTAAATAAAACAGATATGGAATCACTTCCTGTTCATCTCTTCAGAGATAGATTTGGTCCATTCCTGTTGCTAAATGAGCATGACCTGAAATACACCATACGAGAACAGCGCTCGGGTGTCTCGCTGGCTGCTTCGGGGATTATTGAGGTTCTGCTATCGCCATACATGTGGGGCGCCCTTTCAACAATAATTGTTGCATTCCTTAAATATCGAAGTAGCAGAAAAGTTATCATCACAACCATAGACGGCGACATCATTCAGGCGGAAGTGCTCAATCAGGAAGAGGTCGAGCGGCTGCTTAGGCGCGCGAAAAGCTGAACAAAGTCAGACGGATCATAGCAATACTCTGCACCCCACCGCCTCGTGCCGATTGCTCAACCTCTTCTGAATAAACGCCAGCCCTACCCTATCACCCCATAGCCAACCCTTCAATTATTGCCTCGATCGTATTTCGTTTGCCACCGAACAGATAAAACTCGTCAAAAGAGCATAATAAAAAATGTCAAATCAAAACGAGGAGAATCAAAATGACTCTCGGAACGATTCTTATAATTGTGCTGATACTTGCCCTGGTGGGTGCGATTCCAAGATGGGGTTACAGCAGCGGCTGGGGTTATGGACCGAGTGGCGGTATTGGATTGGTGCTGTTAATAGTGCTTATTTTGATTTTGTTGGGGTACATCTAGCTTGCTAAGTTGAAAGCGATGCATATTGCGTGTCAGCCGACCTGATTAATGTATGTTTTTCCATCTCATCGGTCATCTCTGCTATGGTAGGTCATGGGTCCCATCTAGGGTTCTATAGGCCGTGCCGCGAATCTCAATCACCACCGCTCCCGACACTTCAGGTCGTACCGAATTGCCCGATACCCGATATTGGCCCCGAAGTAACACAGCAACAACTTATACGCCCCTCGCCTTCCATGAATTCCGGAACCCAGCGCCTGGAATATCCTGCTCATCATCACTGTAACATTCTCAGGCTTTCATCATTCCCCCGAACCTCGCTGCAATCTATTCCCGGCAAGCCCGGATCCTCTAACGGTTCTGCTATTCCAAAGTTGATATATTGACCACGCAGGTCTGGGTCCATTTTTTTGTTTTTTGGACAGGAATATTGGGCGGACTATGCATGAGCGGATGGGGATTCACTCAATGGTATTATCAAATACAAAAGCCTAGTGACGAGCTGGCAAGAAAGAATTTGCCAAATTCTCGATTCCATAGGCCCAAAAGATCATCCCGTTTTAATGATAAGTAACCACGCTAATACCTGCCAATAATGAATCCCGATTCAAACCAAACCCAAATACGAGGATACCCCTGAGGGTCTAGAAATATACCTTCAGTGCCTGGCTTTCTATATTTTCCAGGCCGCCACAAAGCACAAAAAAATCACTGCCATCGAGAAAAATGTAATAAAGGCCGCCAAGTAATAAGCGGCCTTCTGCCGTCTGGACATACCTCTATAAGCCGTCTTGGGCGCTCCTCTTTTTCCTATTCCCATATCTCATGCTCCACAATACCCACGCTGAAACCTAGGTGTACCTTAGTCCAATACCACCGTTTCCTCCTGGTTCATAAGATAGCAAGCGGCAGCTCTTCAATGGCAGCCAATACTATCAATCCAACAACAAGAGGGAAAAATGGCGCTTTATAAGTACGTTCAACATTTAGATCAATCGCAGCATGCCAACTTCGATAAAGAGTACTCGCCTGGTGTAGCCGCGCCAGACCCGGGAATTTACAGATGCACAGGCTGTGGAGATGAGATAGGGATTGCGAAGGGCCACAACCTTCCTCCGCAAAACCACCACCAGCACTCCCCGTTCTCCGCCTCATTGATTCGGTGGAAGCTAGTAGTCTGCGCGGTAAGTATTAAGTAAGCTCTTTTTCGGCCTCAACGCTCGTTGGAGAATTATCTGCCATAAGATGAATTCGATAGTCGATTGGCGGATCAATCTCCCACCAGGTGGAGTAGGCGAAAAAATAGAGGGAGCGACTTTTGCAAGCGCTCCCGCTACCGCCATACGTTCTTCAGGCAATAACTCCCTTAGCATAAACTCCGCGACCTTCTGCACGCTTGGCTGTTGCTGGAAATCCTAAAGAATGTCCGGTTGTTCACCGCCCCAGGGGTTCACTGTGACAGCGCGCTTGATGGCGTTTCTTACTCATCGCTGAAGGCTGAAGCTGAAGGAAACAGAAGGACGAGTTCCCCTGTTGTCGCAGATCGAACTCAATGCAATCCTTGATGCCTGCCCAAATGAACATAGCAAAACTGCTATACGGCTAGCGGCCTATTGTGGATTACGCGCGGAAGAGATTCAGCGACTGAGGCCAGAGCACGTTAAGAAAGATCACTTGTGGCTGGCGTTCGAGCAGAAAGCTGGAGTGAACATAGAGACTGTACCATTACCCGGGAATCTCCAGTTGTCGCTCGGGTCACTACCAATCGGGATCAGTCACCGCATGATCTCTCGGTATTTCAAGCGCGCACTGGCAGAGATGACCTGAGGTTCCATGATCTCCGTCACGCTTACGGATCATGGTTGGTGCAGAATGGAGTGGACTTGTACCTTACTGGTAAACTGCTGCGCCACAAATCACTGGCGTCAACCAAGCGATATGCTCACTTTGCGGATGAGCAAAAACAAAATGCAGTCAAAAAAGTGTTCGGATGACTGCCGTATATTTGCGGTACAGTACGGTAAAAATAACCGTGGAACCACTCAAGAACCGCATGAATATTGGAGGCGGGGGTCGGAATCGAACCGGCGTCCACGGCTTTGCAGGCCGCTGCATAACCACTCTGCCACCCCGCCAATACTGAGCAACCTCAATAGGTCGCATCGCACCGTTGCAATGCAATAGCAAAAACTAAAAAGGGAAAACGGATTTCAGCAGAGGCGCATAATCTGCGAACAATGGCCTCATGCAAACGGATCCATTTTCCCAATAACTGGAGCGGGAAACGAGGCTCGAACTCGCGACCCCAACCTTGGCAAGGTTGTGCTCTACCACTGAGCTATTCCCGCAAAAAAACAATCTGGCATTATAAGGATGCTGCTATCTTTGTCAAGAAAGGCAAAGATTTAAAACCGTTTTCAGCCGTGCTTCACCCCTTGCGGGATTGCGACTTTAAGGTAGTATGCCATCGACCATAGGGTCAGTATTGCTGCCAGATAAATCAGCCACGTTCCCACTTCCTGCGCATTGAAGTTTTCACCTATTTTCTCGTGATACAGCAGCAGCGGAATGGCAGCCATTTGCGAGGTAGTTTTCAGTTTCCCCAGAAAGGAAACTGCCAGATTTTTTCCTTTGCCGATTTGCGCCATCCATTCACGTAAGGCTGAAATGGTGATTTCACGACCTATGATAATGAAGGCAATCAATGCGTCAAGTCGGCTCAAGTAGACCAGCACGATCAACGCCGCGGCCACCATCAGCTTGTCGGCGACAGGATCAAGAAACGCGCCGAAAGCCGAGGTCTGATGAAGTGCTCTCGCAAGATAACCATCCAGCCAATCGGTGATGGCGGCAACGGTAAAGATAACCGTAGCGATCAGGTTCTGCTCGGATTGAGACAACCAGGTGGGTGGAAAATAGAAAATACCTACAAAGAGCGGGATCGCAAGTATGCGCATCCAGGTAAGCACGTTGGGCAGGTTAAAAGGCATAAATCAGAATATGCCACCAAAGATAGTCAAATAAGTGCGAGCCTCCGCTTCGGATCGCCGGTTTGCCCTGCCTCTCCTGCCTTTTCCGGGTACTTCCTCGTACTTAAACAATATTCCCTTTCATCTCCGCCCCGCCACATGGCTCCAGCGTTCTCGTTCGTACCTGAGCCGCGATAAAGCCTGCCCGAGACTTCATTTCTGAAAGTGCAACAAGTGCATCCAATCAGTGTAATTCCCTGTAAATTTTCTCCGCCAGCGCACGGCTAATCCCATCAGCCTGCTGCAATTCTTCAATACTGGCAGTCTGTACGCCTTTCAGTCCCCCAAACCTCGCCAGGAGGCTTTGACGGCGCTTCGCGCCGATACCCCCAATTTGCTCCAGACTTGAACTGGTGCGCGATTTTCCAAGTTTGGCACGATGGCCATAAATGGCGAATCGATGGGCTTCATCTCGAATCTGCTGAATCAGATGCAGCCCTGGATGGTCCCTCGACAATTGTAACGGCTTTTCCACCCCCGGGAAAATCAATTGTTCCAGGCCGGGCTTGCGCTCCTCACCTTTGGCAACGCCTAACAGATTCGCGTCATTCAATCCGAGCTCGACCAACACTTCATGAGCAGCATTTACCTGCCCCCTGCCACCATCAATCAGAATCAGATCGGGAAGGCTTCCCTCGCCCTCGGCAACTTTGTAGTAGCGCCGCGAAAGGACGTCACGCATTGCAGCATAATCATCGCCGGGTGTAATGCCGGTAATATTGTAGCGGCGGTATTCACTGTTACGCATGGCGAAGTTGTCATAAACCACGCAGGATGCGATGGTAGCTTCACCTAGCGTATGACTGATGTCAAAACACTCGATCCGGCCAAGTCCCGTCATTTCCAGAGCTTGCTGCAAAGCCTGCAGCCGTTCCTCCTGGCTGGCCTGTCGGCTCAGCATCTGTTCCAGTGCAAGCCGCGCATTCTCGGTCGCCATATCCAGCCACATGCGGCGATCCCCAATGGGATTGGCATTGATAACAACCTTATGGCCCGATTGTTCGGCGAGCAAAGCCTGAAGTGTGTCCCGCTTGATTTTTTCCCCGACGATGATGAGATTCGGCGCGCTGCGATTGAGATAATGCTGGGTCAGAAAAGCCTCCATCACCTGGGGTGGATCATAGCCTTCCGCGTTTTGCGGAAAAAAACTCTTGTCCCCCAAATGACGCCCTCCCCTGACCATGGCAAGGTTGACGCAGACTCTTCCGCCACCGTTATTCTCGGTAACGCAGGCAACTACGTCGGCGTCCAGGGCCTTGCCGCTATCCACGAACTGTTTTTCGCGGATTTTACGTAGTGACTGAATCTGGTCGCGAAACAATGCCGCTTGCTCATACTCCTGAGAATTCGCAGCCACCCGCATTTTTCTGCCAATGCTTTCCAGCACCTCGGTTTGCTTGCCCTGCAAAAAAAGCTGAGCATCTCTCACATCTTCCCGGTAGGCTTCCGCCGTGATCAGATCGACACACGGGCCGCTGCAACGCTTGATCTGATAAAGCAGGCAAGGCCGGGTACGATTGCTGAATACGCTGTCTTCGCACGTACGAATTCGAAACACCTTTTGCAGCAGTTGTATGCTCTCTCTTACCATCCCCGCATTGGGAAAAGGACCGAAGTAATGATGCTTCTTGTCCAGTGGGCCGCGATAAAACCCAAGGCGGGGAAAGCGATGGCCGCTCAGCAGAACATACGGGTAAGACTTGTCATCTCTAAACAGTATGTTATAGCGAGGAGTTAAAGTCTTTATTAAGTTGTTTTCGAGTAACAGCGCCTCTGCTTCAGAGCGGGTAACCGTGGTTTCGACGCCGGCGATTTGCGATACCATTAACTTGGTTCGAGGGCCCAGACCGTTTTTCTGGAAATAAGAAGAAACCCGCTTTCTGAGATCAATCGCCTTGCCGACATAGATCACCTGGCCCGCCGAGTTCATCATGCGATAAACGCCTGGCTGGGAAGGCAGGCTGGAGCAGAATGCTTTGGCGTCGAAAGCAGATTCTGCCAGCAAGGCGCTCAGTCCTCCTTGCCCAGCAGAGTCCCTCCTATGGCCCAGCTTTCGTGGGGCAGCTCATCAAAAGCGATATAGGTATAGGACTTCGGCTTGTTTGCGACACGCTCCAGCGTATCGGTAATTTCCTGGGCAATCTGCTTCTTCTGCTCGCGGCTGAGCGAACCCGCAATGCGGATATTGACGTAGGGCATGGGTTAATCTCCAGTTTTCTGATGAAAAGCCAAATCAGTACAAATTTTGGCAAATACCTGCTCGAACATGTCCGTGGTCAGGCGTCTAGTTTGAGTATTGTAACGGCTGCAATGGTAGCTGTCATATAACGTCAAACCGGTGAGTTTCAAGCCAGATGTCAAACCGGCGGGCAAGGCATGAACAGCGCCATGGCCAAAACGATAATCCCTGTGCTTGAGCTCGAGTGCCATAAGCGCCGCCTGATGAGCGATAGCGCCGAGAGCGAGTAATGCGCTACCTCCTCCATTTATAAAGTCAGCAATCTCCGCCGAGAGATATCCGTTACATTGCCGGATCTCACTGGGCTCCGGCTTGTTTTCCGGCGGCAGGCATTTGACCGCGTTGGTAATGCGGCATTGCATGAGCTGTAAATTGTCTTCGGGGGAAGCAGAGCCTTCATGGCTGGCAAAACCAAATTTATGGAGTGTCCGGTATAGTAAAATACCCGCAAAATCGCCGGTAAAAGGTCTGCCGGTGCGGTTTGCGCCATGCATGCCCGGCGCCAGGCCGATAATGAGGAGCTTGGGCGCCGGATCACCAAAAGACGGTACGGGACGGGCGTAATAATCAGGATAGCGGGTTTTCACCTCATCCAGAAACCCGGCCAGGCGCGGGCATTGGCGGCAATCCGCCGAGAACCTTGATTGCATGGGATTATCGATAGCTTTTTGTAGTAAGATGCGCGCTTCTTGATCCATGGGAAAAATGATGGCCAAAGTTCTTGCAACCGAAATCCGCGTCGGCAACCTTATCGAATGGGACAAGCGTATTTGGCGCGTGCTGAAATGTTACCACGTCCATGTAGGCGGCCGAGGCGGGGCATTCATGCAGGTAGAGATGAAGGATATCGAAGCAGGCACCAAAACCAACCAGCGCATCCGTACCGAAGATAAAGTGGAACGCGCTTTCGTCGAGCCGCGGGATATGACTTTTCTCTACCAGGAGGGTGACAATTATATCTTCATGGATAAGGAAAACTATGAGCAACTGAGCCTGTCGCAGGAATTCCTTGAGGGTCAGTATGAATACTTGTTGCCGAACACCGATGTACAGGTCAATTTCCATAATGATCGTGCAATCGGCGTGCAGCTACCCGCCAGCGTAGTGCTGACCATCACTGACACCGAACCCAACCTCAAAGGTGCCACCGCCACCAGTTCCTACAAACCGGCCAAGATGGAGACAGGGCTTGTCGTCATGGTGCCGCCCTTCGTTCTGCAAGGTGAAAAGATCAAGATCAATACCGACAGCGGCGAATATATCGAACGTATGTAGCGCAACAACGTATCAATCCTGCCGTTTTGCGCCAGGAACTGGCAAAATCGGGACGCTTCTCGCCACGGTTTAAAAACTCAACTGGGTTCGGAAGGAAATTACGGACGGATTATCCTTGCGATTCCGCATGCCGGGACCTGCATTGCCTATTGCAGCCTCGGTCAAATAATAGTTGAGCATGAAGCGCAAGCCTTTCCGGACATACCAGTTGGCACCCAGCGTGATGATCTGAACCTCACATTTGGATGTACCCGTCCGGCATGGGCCCGCATCCAGGCTCTGGTCCATATTCTCCGCTACATCGTAACGTGCGGCCAGCTCCAGCGCGCCCCACTTGCTGATTGGCTTTGGTTTACCAAAGGCGCCACGGTCCTTTCGGTAAATAGCCCTCTCGCCCGTAACAAACCAGCTGACTTGTGCGTAACCTCCGCCGCAAACGTGGTTTGACGATTTTCGCCAGATGGACCCCCGCCGGCCGCATGATATCGCATTCGTGCGATAGCGTACTGAACCATGGAGAAACGCTCCCTATCATCGTTGCCACAGCAATGTTGCTGGGTCAACAAAAAAAGGAGCGGTCATGAAATTCTCTTCAATTTTAACCGCAAAATCGTTGGCATTGGCTAGCGCATTGGTATTCAGCGCGGCAGGCGCGGTACATGCCCAGGGTTATGATTCGGATAAGGACGATGGCATGCAGAAACCCGGTGATTCCACGCAATATCCAGGCACATCAGGGGGTTCCGATTATGGCACCAGCGGAACCGACCAACGTAGACGCGATGACCGAACCGATGGGTCAAGCGGTGAAGGGTATGGCGACCCTTATCAGGGATACAGCCGCGATCTCGATAGCGGCATGTACGACTGGACGGGTAACGACGGCACCGGTCCCAAGCTCAAAGGTAGATATTAAAGGGATTTTTAATAAGTTCCGGGCAGGGGTGGAACTGGTTAGCGGCATGATACCGAGAAAGACAAGGATGTGGGCAACGCAATCCCGAAGCGGGATGCTAGAAGCAGGGGCTGAGCGCCCCCACGGATGAGCAACCCCTCGCGTGACCCGCAACATTTGACGGGAACCCCGGAAAGCAGAACGCGGAACGCAAGCTCGCCCGAATTGCGGTAAATCAGCCTTTAAAGTCCGGCGGCGCAAAGCGCTCTGTTTCCATTCGCTTTCAATTAACATGAATTGAGGCGTTCACCGCTGACGAGTAATCTTCGTGTGTTACCGCACGGAAAGGCCGTGAAGCGAAACGTAATCTTTCCAACACAGCAATATCGCTGGATCAATAAGAAGGAACAGCCATGAAATTACTTTCTATGTCAATTAAACAGCCGCTGGCGTCGATACTAGCCTTGGCCAGCACTGCGATCTTTAGCGTGGCGGGTGTGGCCTATGCCCAGTATGGTGATAACACTTCCGGTCAGGGTAGTTCTGCGGGGCAAAGCGGAACCGCCGGCCAAAACGGCTCTGCCGGCCAAAAAAAACCTGACGAGGGTCCCTTCCCATATGACATCCTCGAAGACCCAGTGGATACCGGATATATAGATCAGCAGAAACGGCTGGAGCGGGCTCAAGACCCGGCATCACCTAGCAAAGATCCCCATGTACCGGACTTTCCCGTGGATAAAGAAGGAAAGCCGCTTAAGGACCCGATGTACGAGCAAGGCGGGCCTATCGGACCCAATTGACCTGATGGATAAGTTGCCGCGGCGATTCGGAGGGATATCCCGAATTGCCACGGCAATCCTGCAATAAAAATGCTCGCAGCCCGCTTGTATCCGTTTTCCGCGCCCTCCCTATATGATCAAGAAAAATGAAGCCATTAATTTATGTTTTTCTGATCGGATCAAGTCTCGCTCTAAACGTATCTTCGTTTGCGGAAAACGGTATTGCAAGCCGTGCTGTTAATATTAGGCTGGGCAGCACTAATGGCAGCATGGATAACGCAGCCTTGCAACTGGTTCGCGAAACTGTTGGAAACGCCATTGCCTCTGATATAGTCGACATATTCGACGTCTATAATCCCAGAGTGGGTGAATCTGCCTCAACCAGGTTCGGCTTGTCAGCCTGCGCGGAAGCAGGCGTTAATTCGACACCGAACAAATTTTACGACTTTGTCGATCAACTGCGTTCTATTCGTCCGAGAGCCGGGACTTTTCTCAAAGTGGAGCTTACGGAACGCTGTGAGGAAATAGAGCCAGTCAAACCATTGGACTGCGGCGGCGTTCTTGGAACGGAATGCCCAAGCGCGCAATACTGTGAAGTCGATGCAGGTCAATGCAAAGTCGAAGAGGCGCAAGGAACCTGCAAGGCCATACCCGGCATCTGTACCAAGGAACTCAGACCTGTTTGTGGTTGCGATGGCAAAACCTACGATAACGCATGCGAGGCAGCACGAGCAAGCATCTCCATTGATTACCATGCGAGATGCAGGTTGCCCGAAGAACTGGCTGATGATGGCGGTAAGCGGCAAAAAGCGCAATAAACCCGGAAGTGAATTAATACCAGAAACCGGTTTACTGGGCAGGTCTACGCCGGCTTACACTAACACTCAGTGTCCCCAGAGGAGAACGCGCCTCAACGGCGGTTCGGATAGCGGGTTCATAGTTTAGTATTCCGATATTTCCGATGCGCCGGTAATGTCTGCTCCTGTTGGTTCTCCCATTCATGGCCCCGGCGCCGTATTGATGTGGTTGGCCGGTGCGAGAGACTGGCGCAATCTCGTTGCGGCGATGCCTGCTATCACAATCAAGCCCATGCCGAGTAGGGCCAACTCTGTGACGGAGTCATAAAACACCAGCACTCCGTAAAAATAGGACCAGGCGATACTCAGGTACTGAAGACTCCCATTGACGAGTATGCGACCAATTGCGTAGGCACGTGTCATCAGCAACTGTGCGAGGGTTGCCAATAAACCCACGGCGAGAAGCATTCCCAGACCTCGCGCGGTATGGGCATGCCATTCGCTAAAAAGTGATGTTGCCAGGGCGCCAGCGGAGATGCTGGCAATCGAGAAATAAAATACTATCCGGACCTCCGGCTCACCGACTCGGCCAAGTGCCGCCACCTGCAGGTAAGCCAAGGCGGTAAGCAGACCCGACAACAGGCCCATCAGAGCGGCCCATAGCTGATCATGCTTCAGAGTGGGTTGAAGCATGCAAACCACTCCAGCGAAACCGACGAGTACCGTGCATGCCAACCGGGCATCCACGCCGCGCCTGCCGAGCAAGGCTGAACTGCAGATGAGCAGCACCGCCATCCAGATGGGGGAAATGTAATTCAGCGTCACAGCAGTTGAAAGCGGCAACTCTCCTATGGCGTAAAACCATAGGCCAAGCGCACTGACGCCAATCAGGCTTCTCCAGAAATGCATCGATGGCAGATCAGTGCGGAGCGCCACGCCGCGCGTACGCGCCAGCAGCAGCATCATTGCCGCACCTATGATGCCACGGTAGAACACGATTTCGCCGGTACTGTACTCCGACGAGGCAAACTTGACACACATACCCATGGTCGCGAAGAGCAACGTCGCTGCAATCATCAGCATCGGCGCGGATATTTTTCCCTTTCTCTTCCTGTTCGGGATCTCGTTAATCAACATTCAGCCTAAATCCGGTAGTTGGACGGGGTGGAGTGTGCGATCCGCCCCGTAGCGGAGCTCACCAAAGAGGTGGAGGTCAAGTTATGCGAAAAGTCTTTGTGGATCATTGCAAAACCCAAAAATGAGCAGTCAACTACCGGATTTAGGTTCAATATGACCTACAGATTCCCCGGAACTCCGCCTTGGCGATATAGTCAGGATATAAATCCCCCCTGTAAGATATTACAGCTATCCATGCTTTCCAAACCCTAGTTAAATAGTCAATAGAGCAAACAGTTCATGCCGGGATAGTAACAATTGTGTGGAGATAGAGTGAAGCCGGACAAGCGAGAGAACGACGTGCGCTCTACCATAGCAGCGGAGAATGCTCTGCAGGCCTCGGAGCAGGCCCTTGGGCCGGACCATCTCGACGTCGCCATCGCACGCAATAATTTGGCAGTACTGTATTATGCCGAAGGGAAATATGCTGAAGCCGAAACACTTCTGGAACAGGCGCTATTGTTCTGGAAACAGAGACATGACACATATGACCTCGATTTAGCCGCAAGCCTGAATAATTTGGCGGAGATACACCGCACACAGGGGCGCCTCGGGCTGGCCGCACCGCTCTTTATGCGCGCGATGGGAATCTGCGAGAAAGTGCTGGGGCCGGGCCATCCCGATATCGCCACATGTCTCCACAATCTGGCGGCACTCTACCGGGATCAGGCGCGATATGCGCAGGCTGAACAATTACTCAAGCGTGCGCTGGAGATTTCGGAAAAGGCATTTGGTCCTGATCATCCCATTGTGGCAACTTCCCTCAATAATCTGGCGGAGATGCATCGCGCACAAGGGCAACTTGAAGAGGCGGGCCCCCTTCTCGCACGGGCATTGGCAATTGGCGAGAAAGCCCTTGGCCCTGATCATCCCGATATTGCAACAAGTTTAAATAACCTTGCATTACTCCATCTCGCTCGGCAGCAGTACGTCCAAGCCGAGCCACTTCTCCGGCGTGCGCTAAGGATTTCACAAAAGGAGCTCGGCGCCGATCATCCTGATGTTGCCACCACCCTTCACAACCTGGGGGCGCTTTGCTCCGGCCAAACGCAGCATGCCCAAGCCGAGCGGCTCTACAAACGCGCGCTGAGGATAAATGAAAAAAGTCTCGGCCCGAATCACCCGAGCCTGGCTATAACTCTCAAGAGCCTTGCAACGCTATATCGGGATACACATCAACCAGAAAAAGCAGAGCCTCTTGAGAAACGCGCATCAGCAATATCGTCAAAAAATCGATAGATCTCACGTTCGACCCATATTCAATACTAACGCGTCAGCTGATATCATTAAAACTTCTGGTAGAGGCCGATTTAATACTGCAATGTCAGATTGCTTTCCGAAACACTTTCCAATCGTTCGCCAGACGTTCCAGCAACGGGCTCTTCAGTATAGAATTGCTGCCATGATGACTGCAGCCCCGCCCACGATAGATTTTACAGCCTCGTCGGTTGACGTGGCCCGTTCCCTCATAGGGGCCACCTTACTGGTCGATGGGGTTGGGGGCCGGATCGTAGAGACAGAAGCGTATGACCGCGAGGATCCTGCTTCCCATAGCTTCTCGGGCCCAAATCGGCGTAACAAGGTGATGTTCGGGCCGCCCTGCCGCGCTTATATCTACCGTTCTTATGGAATCCATTGGTGCCTCAATTTCGTTTGCCGTCCGGACGGGCATGGCGCAGGGGTATTAATTCGTGCTATCGAACCGCTTGCAGGGCTGGACATCATGCGTATCCGACGCGGAATGAGCAATGCACGCCTCCTTTGTTCCGGACCCGGACGAGTCTGTCAGGCCCTCGGTATCACGGATGAACACAGCGGTATACCAATCGATACGCCGCCGTTTCAACTCATACCACCCGCGGAACAGGTTGATGTCGTGACGGGTCCGCGAATCGGGATATCCAAGGCAAAAGATGCCCCCTGGCGTTTCGGGTTAGCCGGGTCCCCTTTTCTGAGCCGCCCGTTCCGTTGAGCCTTATTTCGCTGCAAGGCAATCATCAGGAAGCAAAAGAATTCAAATGACCTTTGAGTAACTCCCGCATGAGGTGCAACGATGACTCGTTCAGACCTCCAGCCGAGGTGGCGGTAAAAACGTTTTTGCCTCAACTCACTTTCTATATCACTCCAAGCGGATTGTATTTCCCCAAAACATTCTGAACAGGTCTTATTAAATTTTCGTCACGGTTAAATTCAGGCATCATTTTATTTATAATTCTCGCCTTGCCTATGGGGCGGTCTGCGTAACCCTCACTGATGAGAAAAGGCATCGCTTGAAACTGTTAAATTGGCGAATTACTGACCCACCTGAAATGGGGTTTTTTTCAACGTCAAACGGATAAACGTATTGGGGGCGGCCCGTTCTCGACACTATTCCGCAGAGAAGGCAAGAGCCTGATCAAACCTGAAAGGATAAATGAGTCTCCTGATTACCAAGCTCGGCTGGCTTACATTCGCCATTCTTGGCGCCTTCGCCTTCGCCGTCATTGCCCTGGGTCACGGCGAATCCATTGGCGCTATCTGGATCGTCATCGCCACGGTCTGCATCTACACCATCGCCTATCGGTTTTACAGCCAGTTCATTGCCAGCCGCGTGCTGCGGCTGGACCCGACCCGCATGACCCCGGCCTACAAGCACAACGACGGACTGGACTACGTGCCAACCAACAAATACGTGCTGTTCGGGCATCACTTTGCCGCCATCGCCGGCGCAGGCCCCCTGGTCGGGCCGATCCTAGCCGCACAGATGGGCTATATGCCCGGCATGCTGTGGCTGCTGGCGGGCGTCGTCTTTGCCGGCGCCGTGCAGGATTTCATCGTCCTGTTCATTTCCACGCGGCGCGACGGCCGCTCCCTGGGTGACCTGATCAAGTCCGAACTGGGGCAGATACCCGGCATGATCGCCCTGTTCGGCACTTTCTTCATCATGCTCATCCTGCTCGCGGTGCTGGCGCTGATCGTGGTCAAGGCGCTGGCCGAATCCCCCTGGGGGACCTTCACCGTCGCTGCCACCATTCCCATTGCCTTGTTCATGGGCGTGTATGCGCGCTATCTGCGGCCGGGCTCGATTGGTGAAGTGTCCCTGATCGGCTTTGTGCTGTTGATGCTGGCCATCGTCGGCGGGCAGTATGTGCAGGAAATCCCCGCGCTCGCCGCTCTGTTCACCCTGAGTGGCGAGCAGCTGACCTGGCTGCTGATCGGCTACGGCTTCATCGCCTCCGTACTGCCGGTCTGGCTCTTGCTGGCGCCGCGCGACTATTTATCCACTTTCCTCAAGATCGGCACCATTGTCGGCCTGGCCATCGGCGTCATCTTCGTTTCACCGCAACTCAAAATGCCGGCCTTCACCCAGTTCTTGGATGGCTCAGGCCCGGTCTGGTCGGGCAGTCTGTTCCCCTTCCTGTTCATTACCATCGCTTGCGGTGCGGTATCCGGTTTCCACTCACTCATCTCGTCCGGCACTACCCCTAAAATGATCCGCAATGAGCGCGATGCGCGTTTCATCGGCTACGGCGCCATGCTGATGGAATCGTTTGTCGCGATCATGGCGCTGGTTGCCGCGTCCACCATCGAGCCGGGGGTGTACTTCGCCATGAACAGCCCAGTCGCGATCATTGGCAGCACGGCGGAATCGGCCACGCAGGCCATATCCCAATGGGGCTTTTATGTCACCCCCGAGATGATCACGCAGACCGCGCGCGATGTGGGGGAGCAGACCATCATTTCCCGTGTCGGCGGCGCACCTACGCTCGCGGTAGGCATGGCGCAGATCCTCTCGGATGTGATCGGCGGTCAGGGTATGATGGCTTTCTGGTATCACTTCGCGATTCTGTTCGAGGCACTGTTCATTCTCACGGCGGTGGATGCGGGTACGCGCGCCGGACGCTTCATGCTGCAGGACCTGCTGGGCACTTTCATCCCGTCGATGAAGCGCACCGATTCGTGGGTTGCCAGCCTTATCGCCACCGCTATCTGTGTGGCGGGCTGGGGCTACTTCCTGTATCAGGGGGTGATCGATCCGCTGGGGGGCATCAATACCCTGTGGCCGTTGTTTGGCATCTCCAATCAGATGCTGGCCGGTATTGCGCTGATTCTGTGTACGGCGGTGCTGTTCAAGATGAAGCGCGACCGTTTTGCCTGGGTGACGATCGTGCCGGCCGTGTGGGTGCTCGTCTGTACGCTCACCGCCGCCTGGCAAAAGATATTCGATGCCAATCCACGAATCGGTTTTCTGGCGCACGCCAACAAATACCAGGAGGCGGTCGCCGAGGAAACGCTTCTGGCGCCGGCCAAATCAATCGGGCAGATGCAGCAGGTGATTTTCAACGACTATGTGAATGCTTCGCTCGCTGGCCTCTTCATGCTGGTGCTGATCAGCATGCTGGTATTCGGCATCCGGGCGGTGCTGCGCGCCCGCGCCATGGGCACGCCCAGCGCAAGGGAGGCGCCATTCGAGTTGTTGCCGCTCGATGCGGCGTCCGGAACGCGATGAATACGGGAGAATCGTGTTGATTAAAATTACCAGGGCGGTGCGCTATCTCGGGCAGAGCATGCGGTTGATGGTCGGAGTGCCTGAATACAGCACTTATGTTGATCACATGAAAACTATGCACCCGGATCAGCCAGTCATGTCCTACCGGGAATTCTTCAGGGAACGACAGGAGGCGCGATATGGTGGAAATGGGAAGATCAGCCGGTGCTGCTAGCAAGTCCGGAACACTAACTACGCGATAAGAGAAATCCCCACGCCATAGGGGGCAGGTTCGTTCGTCGCCTCGCTGCCCTACGCTCCACCTCTTCCGCCTGTCCTATCTGCCTAGATGGTGACCGGAACCCGGATCATACCCTCCTTGTTTTTCCTCCAGCTATCAAACCCTTCGATACCAGAGGATTGTTAAAAGCGCAAAAGACGCGCCTCACGGGTGCGTCTTTATCTTTTTGTCCGTTCGCTGATGTACCGAGAATGGAAAGGACACCTCTTATATTCTAGATTCAGCTATTTCGCTGAATGGAAGAATCACGATTTCATTTTCAATTTATCTTTCGTTTTTTAGGAGGTGTATATGAACAAGGTAACTAAACACGCACTTCTGGTGATGGCATGCTCAATCGGAGCTGGACTGAGCCAATCTTCGATTGCGGCCGACGGCACGGCTACGGTTTCCATCGATTGGAGCCAACTTCAAATCTCCGTTACAGGGGCGGATGGAACAGTCCCCAATGTAACGTTTTCAGACGAGTACACCAGTCTGAGCTCATCCGCATATGTCCCTAATGAAGGGAGCGAGCACAACTCGAAGTTGATCTATGACTGGACATCAACCATAGCTGCGAACGCGGAGGCAACTACGACCACTTACGCTAATGCATCGGCTTCACCGCTGAGCTTTTCAGCAAATGCACAAACCATGGGTGATGATAATGAATATTCATACTGGGATAATTCAAGCGCTTCATCTTCAGGGAGCCGGGGTGAATATTTTTCTTTTGATGGTCCCGGTGTGCTTACTGTAACAGTACCCTACACTCTAAGTTTAACAGGGGGAGATACCTTCGATTACTGGGACTCCACCTCTGCCTCGATCAACGCTTCCGCAAATTTTTATGGCTATGAAAACAACGGAAGTTTTAACTCTTATTCCAACGCCTCGTTTGACCTGAGCTCGTATTATGGAGAATCCCCTCAATCTCAATCGGGCAACCTGGTTTTCGGCATTTTTGCGGCCGGTCCTGGCAGTGGATCACTTAATTTCGATATCCACGCAAGTGCCCGGGGCGTTGGCATGATACCCGAGCCGGAATCTTACGCCATGCTGCTTGCCGGCTTGGGTCTGATGGGTTTAGTCGTGCGTCGCCGCAGCATAAAGAGAGACGCCTGAATCTTTTTCCGAGATCTGATAAATAGTGATTACCCGTTGCAACGATTGCCCATGGCCTCCTTCTCAAGACCATGGGCACGTCCGCCAGCTCACCTCTATCCTCTAAAGGAGAATCTAAAAGTTTGAGACGACTGTCAGGCGAAAGATACGAGGTCCCGGCAGGATATTGTTGTTGTGCGCCGAGGCAACATAATCGATATTGACTATTTTCTCGACGGCGCGTTATTTCACCGTTTGCATTTGCAATAAACAAGACACGGTTTTAATTTCATTTGCTGTAGGTCTTTAGTCCGGCGCTCGTTTTACTTTCTGATACCCGTAAGTTCAACCTTGTCGCCATTTGGAGACAAGGTTGTTTCTCTATAAATCAAGTAGTTATAGCTCAACAAGAGGAATGATTAGTCGCACTGCGACGACATTTGAAGAACTATCTTTTTAATTAACCTGTTGTATAAACGGTTATTCAAGCCTTAAGCGCCTCCGGCACGCTAAATGCTTGTCAAGATAAGCCGGGTATTCTCGGACCTCCAACTCGGGAAGGATTCTTGTGGAACAGGAGAACAAACGGCACGCGGAAAAATGACAATTTTTATTTTCCAATGCAATAACTTATCATTAGGAGAAAAAGAAATGAATAATTTGTCTAAGTTAGTTATAGCCGCTTTAGCTTTTGGAGGTTCTATTTCCACCGCATCCGCCGCAGGCGTTATTACCGACATAACGGCGAGTGGGGAAGGTATGGGAACGTTTAACATTCTCAGTAACACTACCGATCCCAACGTACTGGATCTTACCAAAAGCTTTGAAAGTGTTAATCCAATCGTCCTGACTTTTACTGTCGCCCACACCGACGGTCCAGGCAATCCCTATACCGTGACAGAGGCGGTCACCAACAATACTGGCCAGTCCTGGATCGACTTTCACTATAGTATTCAAGAACCAGAGCAAGGCCAAGGGGTCGTGTTTACCGAGCACGCCAGCTCGACACTTTCAGGTTTCACGCTTGATCAGTCCAGCGGTCCGCGCAACCTCAACTTTACCGGAAATCTAGGGGATGACGGGATTGCCAATGCATCATTCATGCTGAGTCCGTTCGATCCAGGCGCGGGGAACACCACCACCTTCACTCTCACGCAGGTTCCGACAATTCCCGAACCGGAAACGTACGCCATGCTGCTTGCGGGACTCGGTATGATGGGTTTTATGGCAAGACGCAGGAACAGTAAGCAGAACGGTTAATACGTAATCATCGTATACACCCACCCCGCCCTGTTCAGGGCGGGTTCTTGGCAAACCGCTTTCTCTCTCGGTAATACTACAAGTGCTGCGCCTGCCTCAATTCTATTATTTATCGCGTCGCAATCCCGCCAAATTCGTAGCCCAGTTTTTGGCAGGATTCTTATGTACTTTTACCTTCCTTCGATTTCTCCACATGAGATAGCCGGTAACAAATAGGACAAGAGGTGAAAAGCCAATAATTACTTGCAGTATTCGCGTAGGCAGTCCACCTATTACCCCAACGTGTATAGGGTAAAGAATATTATAAATGCGGGTTCCTGAGGGAGCGTTCAAGACATTTTCGACACGCAATACTTCACCGGTGTATTGATCGAAATAGATGAAACTCTTCCCGTTAGGGTGCGATTCTTCGGACAATTTTTTTCGCACCACCAGAGGTGCCTGCGGCGTTTGCGGAAAAGTAATCCATGTGGTGGGCGCGGGCAGGATGCGGTCTGCTCGATCCAGCAACGAATCCAATGAAATTGCTGCTCCCATTGCTCCGGATGGATCGGAAAGGGGTGGTGCAGGTCTTGGCTGACTGACTGTCACAAAATTGATAAGGTCGACTACGGTTTTGTTGAACACCAGAGAAACGCCGGTGAAGGCAATAATCAGAAGGAAAAGGGATGTATAGATGCCCGATGCGCGGTGCAAATCAAAGATCACCTTTTTCCATGGGGCGGGCCAATCGATTTTGAAGCCTCGGGAAATCTTTTTAATTCCATTGGGTGGCCACCACAGGAAGAACCCCGTGATACTCATGCAGATTAATAGCAAAGCGCTCACACCAAGAATAGTTTTACCGTCCTCGCCCATCAGAAGTTCGGTATGCAGGAGGCCGACCCACCCAATAAAGGTATCTTCCTGTCTATGCGCACCGAGCACTTCCCCACTGTAAGGATTCGCATACACGAACAAATCATGGGCGCTATTCATCTTGAACAAATAAGTTTCCTGCGGCGCGCGAGGCATCCGCATAAAAACTGGCTTGTCTTCCGGATACGCCCGCTTGACCGCGTTCAGCACCTCCTGGACAGGAACACGTTCATCGCGTACCGCTGTTTTCATCAATTCCGGATGCATGAGTTCTTCGATCTCTTCCCGAAAAACAATCATGCTCCCGGTTAGTCCGCTCAGAACTAGAAACAACCCGGCAGCAAGCCCAATATAAAGGTGAAGATTGAAGACAACTTTACGTGTTCTCATGATTAAGACCTTGAATAGACCTGCTAACCGAGAAGGCCCGAGTTCTCCGGAACTCGGTCTTCACCCCTCGGAATAGGGTCAATCAAAACTCGACCCGAGCTACCGTTTTGGCCATGATAGGAGCACCTACGCCAAGCAAACCATTACCCGCGGTACTCCAGTAATTGCTGTTGGTTGCGTTGTCCACCACTGCCTGGATCGTGGTACGCTTCCCAGCTATGCGAGTCGCATAGCGCGCATTAAGGGACAATATCGCGTAGTCATCCACGAACGCCTGGTTTTCCGTATTGACGGGCCGTCTCCCCACGTAGTGCACGCCCCCTCCGAGCGCCAGTCCGGGAACGCTCTGCAAACGGTATTCGGCGAAAAGGCTGGCCGTACGCTCGGGCGTGTTATCCGGTATCCGGCCAAAGGTCGCAGGATTGTCTCTGTTTAACTGCTTGGCCTCCATGAACAGAGCTGATCCGATAAGGGACAATTGTTTCGTCACTTCTCCGGCGAGCGACAGTTCAAATCCGCTATATTGTGCCATTCCATTCAGAACGAAGCGATTGGCCGCGTCTATGGTAGTCGAGGCGCGCTTGATGTCGAAATAAGCGACCTGGAGCAATATACCTTGCGCAAGGATTGCTTTTACCCCAGCCTCCTTTTGGATTGATACTGCGGGCGCCAGAATCTCGCCGGCGTTGGCGCGGTTGGCGGGTGCCTGCCCGCTTTCCTCAACCCCCTCGATGTAACTTCCATATAGCGAAACGTTGGGGATGATCTTGTACAGCAGTGACAGCGACGGGTTGATGTTGGTCGCCTTAAAGTGGGTATTGGTCCCAACACTCTCATAGAAGCTGCCACGCACTCCCAACATCACTTGCAGTCTATCCGCAATCAAAATGCGGTCGGACAGATACACGCCCAGGTCCGTTATTTTCGAGAAGTTCGAACTGAAGGGCATGGTGGGAGATTGCCGCGCGATCTGATTGGGATGAAAGAGGTTCTGCGCAACAGTGACATTGGACGAAGTGCGAGGATCCTGGCTGCGCTCGCTACCGGTAAAGCCCAGGGATATTTCATGGGTAATGTACTGGCCGGGCAGACGTCCGAAAACTTCCGCGCGGAGATTTTCGTTATCCCAGACCTGGCCTCGGTTAAAGAATATTTGTAGGTCTCCTTGTCCTGTAGCAAGGTTGTAATTCTGGAACTGGGAAAAATTACGGTCGCGCATGGTACGCGCCTTGCCGGCTTCAAACAGGAGCGCCCAGTTGTCGCTCAGCGCATAATCAGCACGAAGCAGCAGATTGGTCGCTTCGGCATCATATTTCTGCCACTCTCCCGCAAGGTTGCGACGGGCATTTGGAACAGGCGGCAGCGTTATCACACCATTCACCGCCGCGGGGGCTTTGATTGCCGCTTGTTCGGAAACTTCCTTGCGGTAATGTTCCACATCAAACTTGATGGAAAGCCTGTCGGTGACGCGCCAATCAAAGGCACCCGACATCAGCGCACGGTGGCCAGAAAAATTGTCGATGCCGATATCTTCGCGCCCGGCGACAAGATTGATGCGTGCTCCAAATTGCTGCGTGTCTCCAAAGCGCCGCCCCAGATCGATATGAGTGTTGGCGCCGCCATAGATATTGGCCATTAACGAGACATTGGAAACAGGGTCCTTGCCCGCGCGCTTGGTCACCATATTGACGATGCCCGACGGCGGTACAAAACCATAGTACAGCGACGAAGTGCCCTTTAGCACTTCGACACGCTCCTTGTTCTCCATCGGAATATCGATGAGGTTGATGACCGGCAGCGATCCGTTGAGCCGGTAATTGCTGCGATTCTCCACGAGAATGCCGCGGATCGAGAGATTGTCGTACGTCGAACCGTTCAACTGCGCCCGCGTCACACCGGCTGTGTTACGCAGAGCCCCAAACAGGCTGGTTGTCGCTTGTGCATCGAGTACCTCTCGTGTAACCACATTACTGGTCTGTGGCACGTCGAGCGGCGCCATATCCCGGAACGTCCCGACCTGAACGGTATCGGACTTATAGCTCCCTGTGCGCTCTCCGGTCACAGTCACAGCGGGAAGCTTCTTACCGGGCTCAGGCTGGCCCGAGGTCTGGGCGCTTGCTTGCTGAATCCAGGACGCCAGCGAAAGCGCCACGACTGCCGATGATAAATTCAGCTTCATGATACTTCTCCATGAACAATACGGCCGTACCCAGCTGCGGGGCCTCAGGAAGAAGATGGCGTTCAACTGGTTACTCATGACGATAGGTCCCGATACCGTAACCTTCGGGCAGCGGCGGTATTGGATGGGATCAAGAACATCGGATGATGGCGAAATGATTATGTGTCTCATAGTTATTTTTCTTTTTTTAGTCTGTTTGCTCATAAAGTGATCCTGCAATCGATTACTGAAACAGTATTACCTGGAAAAAAATATATTATGAAGTATCGATAGTAGCCGGCAGCATGAAATTGCCGGTGCGTGGTGAAAGGCGGCAGCATACCGGATAGCGGTCGAAAAGCCCCATGTTATACATCCATACCCCGGGGTGCATCCGGTTCACCGGCCGCTTCCGGTATCTTGGCTGCATCCCGACCCGGACGGCACCAAAATACCGGGGAGGATAACATCATTTTATCCTGCAGCAACGGTACAGAGATATTGCAAATTGGTAATGGAGAGGGAAACAGATGCCGGGTTGTTTTTGGCGGGTACAGGTCTCCCGCTCTGGCACGGCGCACAATCTCATGGGGATCCACAAGATAACCTTGCCTGGACGCGTCTACCCTCACGTAACCGTAGTCGAGCAGCAGGCAGGGAACATACTTCAGCCCGAGCTGGAGAGCCGCCTGTAAACGGTGGTGACCATCCATCACAGCCAGGCTTGTGCGTTCCACCGCAATCGGGACACGCCACAGCTGTTCTCGTAAAATAGTTTCAGCCAAAGTAATCGCATGCTGGGGATAATGGCACTCATTCGGCCTAATCTGCTTAGCGCGTACAAAGTGAACAGGAAACGAGCAGAGCATCATCAGTTCCTTTTTTAACAATTGTCCAGAAACACGCGTTCAGGATGAGGATGGCTCAAAAAATCGTGATGCGAGATGTGCCAGCCATACGCACCGGCCAACAGGAAGACGACACGATCACCCGCCCGCAGACGTTCGACCGTAACATCACGCGCCAGGATATCCTTGGGGGTGCACAGTTCGCCGCACAGCGTGACCTGCGCATCATGTACCCCTGGGCGTGAAAATGGGTAACACCAGCTATCGCGCGCCAGTACCACGAAGGGATGGTTGTGCTGCCATGAAACCGGCAACCGGAAGTGGTGCGACCCGCCGCGCAGTATAGCGAAATGTTTGCCGTAGGTAGTCTTCACATCAGTAACCTCCGCCACGTAGTAACCACAATCTGCGGCAAGAAAGCGTCCACACTCGAAAACAATCTGGAAGCCGGGGCGACGCCGTGCGATGAGCATCGATAGCCCCTTGCAAAAACTATCCCAATCAAATGCCGCGTTCGGGTTGGCATAATTTACGCCAATGCCGCCGCCGACATTGAGCCAGTCAAACTCCAGCCCATAGCCGCGTTGCCAGGCTTCTGCCAGGTTAAAGTAATGCTCCATCAGAGCAAGATGGGTTTGCGCATCCAGGTTGTTGGAAATCGCGTGAATGTGTAGACCTTTGAGGCGGATGCCCGGCAGTGTACGGATAAATTCGAACATGGCGGGAATCTGCGTTTCTTCGATGCCAAATTGTGTGGCTTGCCCACCCATACGCAACGTTGCCTGCTGTGGCACGCTTGCGGGGTTGACACGCAGCAGAATGTCCGCCACCTGGTTGCGGCATCTCGCAATCCAGTCGAGGCGCCGCAACTGATGCTCGCTTTCCACATGAATCAGCATGATTCGTTCGTCAAGAGCACCTTCCAGTTCGGCATCACTTTTGCCGGGGCCGCCGAAAACGATAGTAGCGGAGTCATCAATCGCCCGCACATGCCGGATTTCGCCCAAAGACGCTACTTCGAACCCATCGATATGGTTGAGCAGCGCTTTCAGTATCGGCTCGTCACTGTTCGCTTTAATTGCGTAAAAAAGTTTGCACCGCGAAGGCAGGCTTTGTCGTAGCCGGTCAGCACGCTCTCGCAGATGCGCCAGATCGTATAAGTAGGCGCACACCGGCTGCGTGCGGGATTCGGTTCGGCCCTCCAGGTAATTGCGCAGCCGTTGCAAATTCATTGCCCGTTGACCTTAATTTGATACTGGCCGAGATGAGCCGCCATTGCACGGCGTGTAATGCCCCGGTCATCCCCCAGAATGAACATCCGAACTTCGTCCCGATACCAGTACGTAAAATCCTCGGGTGCTCGCGGCAGCGCGCAGAATATTTTGTTATGGCGCTGTGCGGCGGCACGAATACGGGATACTGCCGCACGCACCTTCGAATGGCGTGTTTGCCAGGGCAGGCCGAACGCTTGCGAGAGATCCGCCGCGCCCTCCAACAGCACGTCCACCCCCTGCACCGCCGCGATTTCCTCGACATTGTCCAGTCCTGCCTGGTCTTCGATCATTATCACTACCAGTGTGCGTTCTCTTATCGCATCCATGGAGGCCCCGAGGTCGTCACGTCCATAACCGCTATGCCAGGTGGTGTTCAGGCCACGCTCGCCAAGCGGCGCAAAACGACAGAGACGCACCGCATCCTGTGCGGCCTGCACCGAGCGAATACGCGGAAATACAATGCCTTCCGCGCCAGCGTCAAGTGCCTGCAGCGCTTGATAGTCGGCTGCCACGCGCACAAGTGGCGCTACGCCGCTTGCCCGCGCCGCTAACAACATTGCCCCCAGCTGTTCGGCGCCGATCAGCGTATGCTCCAGATCAATGAGGACAAAATCATATCCGGCTGCAGCAATCAGCTCTACACTCAGCGCGGCGGGAATGGAGCAAAACAGGCCGTAAGCCGTATCGTTCTTCTCCAAACGATATTTCAGATACACAGCGGTTCCTCGATCCGGGCCAGTGGATTAGGCGCATGCCGCGTGCGCAGCCTCGTTTCCGGTTGGAAACGTCGGCTGGCAAGCAGCTCGATACCCACCTCGTCAGCGAAGCAATCGAATAGCGAATAACGTGCTGCACCTTTTGGGTTGCGACTTTGATGCGCGTGCAGTACTTCGCCAGTGACCTGCCAGAACCGCTTTTCTTCCATGTCATAGTTGCGCAGGAACAGCCATGACAATTCCGCCAGGCTGACAAAGAAAAGCGCATCGAACGTGAAATCCCGTAGTTCGTCGGCACTTTCGGTTTCCAGGAAAGAGTTGGGGTTGATCTGCAAATGCTCCGACGGGGGCGCCGTGAGTATAGGCGCCGGGCCGGATAACAGCGCTTTGCTGAAGCGTACTCCGTCGTGGAAATCCTTGAGCGCTACCCGTGCCGGCAAGCCGTCTTCCAGCAGTAGAATCATGTTCTGCGCATGTGATTCCAATGCGGTCCCATGTTCCCAAAGCAGATGCAGCACCGGCAGATATGCCCGCTCCACCAATCGCCTCAGCCATTGTTCTGGACCATGGCGTCGCACCCATGGATCGATGAAGGGCCTTCCGTCGATATCGATATGCGTTACGGCGGTCATCGGCACCGCCCTTTCCCCCGGGCGCAAATAAGCATGCACGCTTTCGCGCCAGATACACGACAATGCTCCATATTGACCGCTGGCCGGAGCCAGCGGTGTGAAGCTCACCCCAGCCACTTCGCGGAGCAGCACGGGGCGAACCATGGGTAATGGCCAGTCTGTGCGTTCCGCCAATCCATGCAGCCAGTCGCTGATGACGGGTGCGTTCTGGACAGTGTGTGGCGCCAGCACTCGCGAGGTGGAAGTGTTGATGAGATTCATCGAGAGCTTGAGCGACAGGCGATTCACGTCGGTCAGATTCCCCAGGGTACGGATCGATTGCTGTGGCAGGTATTGATCGGCTAACGGGCCGATTGCCAGGAGCTCACCCCGTGCCAGAGCTTGATGGTAACCCGGCAGAACGACTTCATCCCATTGCCAGGGATGAACCGGCAGCGGCAGATAGTCGTCGGGCTGCAATGCGAGACGGGCTAATTCGTCACGGAAATCCTGCCAGCCGGGTTTCCCCAGCAACACGGATCCCCTACTTTCCTCCAGATTCAGCCCGTTGCTCACCGCCCAGCGGCAACGATCGCGTCTTACGGCCAGCAATAACGGCGTCACGGAAGACGCTATCTCCGGCGAATAGGCGTCGTTGTCTCTCAGCGTAAAGCCCATCCTTGACTTATAGGCGGGATGATAGAGGTGGCCATCGGTCAACCTTGCTTCCACCACGTCATAGTCGGCCTCGCGCAACAGCTTGCCGCTATGCGCGTTTAATGTTTGCGCATGCTTGATTTGGGTTGCCAGGAGTTCGAATGCAAACTGACCGAGCCGGGCCTCGTCGGAGACCAGCCATGGAGCGATTTCCGACAGGAATAGCGCGGGATCGCTGGCTTCGTGAGCTGCCCCATTGTCAATTCGCAGTAGCGGCGCCGTGATACGCACGCGGCCAAAGCTCATGGTCTGCCGTGCCTGGCATTGATAACTGACTGGTATGTCGTCGGCGCGAAGTCCGGGCAAAGTCAATGTTTCTTCATCCCAGGTGCAGTGCGGCACGGCGCCCTCGAATAACAGCGCCTCCAGGAGCTGCCGCAGCACGCGTCGGCTAGCCTCGCGATATGCCAAACTATTTATCAGGTTTTTATAATCGAGCGGATGCATGGGCTTGTTGTAGGATCATCGGATTGGGTATCTCGACCCATAACGGAGATTCGCCGTGTTGATAAAAGCTGCTGAGCATGTTCGCTTTGGCCGGCAACGTGGATTGGACGAACAGATTCCGCACCAGCGGGTCATCGGTTGCCGCATCCAGCATCCTTGCCGTGTCACGCCATAATGTTGCTTCGGTGGTCAATCCAGTACGAGCCAGGCACGCAATGGCATGGCCGATATGATTGACCAGAACGTAATACTGGAAGCGATGCCAGGCCTGTCCATCGTCATAGAGCGCCGGACTATCGTCCGGGAGGCAATCGAGAAAGGGGAAGCGCGTGCGGCTGATACTGACTCCCTCCATGTCTCGTGCGTAACCGCGCACGGGCCAGCCATTGCGGAAGGCTATCAGTGTATTTTGCAGATGTGCTTCCAGGCTGATACCGTATTCGAGAAACAGACGCAGCAACGGTAGCAGCGTGACGCCAAGATAGCTTTTCCACCACTCTCGAATCAGTTCCTCGCAGAGCGGTTGGCCTTCAGCGGACAGTCTCAATAGGGCTAGTAGTGGAATTTCCCCTTCGACCGGCTCTTCCAGCACCGTTACGACGGGCTGCACTTGCTCGGCCTCGGTTGCCGGCATCGCCAGCCGGTAAATCACCGCACAGGCAGCGCGTAGCGCTTCATCCGTAAACTTAAGTGTTTGACTGGCCAGTTCCGGCAGAATACAGAATGCCGTTTGTTCAGACACATGCCGCGGTAGTAAAGATAGCGCCAGACTGGCATCCAGCGCCCGCCTGACCTGGTCGGACGGATTGTTGCGTATGAAATTGGTGATACGAATATTGAGCGATAGCTTGAGGAATAAATTCTGCCGGGGTAACCAAACTGTACGCACCGACGAAGTAGGCCATGCCACTTCGCCCAGTGGCCCGAGCGAAATTAACATGCGGCTTTTTATCATTGCGCTGATTTCTGGCAGACCCAGCAGATAATTCGCCTGCCATGGATGACAGGGCAATAACCGGTAATCGCCATCGGCAAGCAGATCCTCGGCAAACGACGCTATCTCCGGATCAATTGAGGGATGCTCGTCGTTTATAGCACGGGTCTCCAGCATGCTGGCCGCCACCGCAAAGTAATGCAGGCGAAACGAAGCGCCGAGCTCAGGGGCGTAGCGTTGCATGTCTTCTTCGCTAAAACCTTCTGCGGCCTTGGAGGTAACATGAAAAACATGTCCAAAGCGCAATCCTTGCTCTGCAGTGACGAAAGGCGAGCGTCCCCCTGTGGGCTTACTCTGGTGGAAGCGGCGAACTTTGGTTACGCTGTTGCGCATCAATGATCGCAGGCGGTGACGGCTGAGCTCTGCCACTTCCGTGGGCTGGTTGCTGATTGCGGCGAGCGTATCGGCGATCAGATCAACAAGTGGCGTGGCGTTATCCGTCAAGGGTTGCCAATCACCCTGCCGCCCCATCCATGCAAATGGTGCCAGCCGGTGATAACCTATTGGCGAGAAATAGGAAAATGCGCCGGCTAACTGGTAGCCCGTCCGTGTAAACAGCACAAGATACGGGATCAGTCCGGCGCCTCGCCAGGCTTTAATATGTGAACGAAGTTCAATTGGTCCCGCCTCGTCCGTTGCGAGACGCGGGTCGAAACAACCGGTTTCCCGGCAATAGGTATTAAGGTACTGCTCCACCAGGCGTCGCTCTATCGGCGCCATTTCCAGCAAATTGGAGGGCATCGGGATCATTTCTTTAACTCTGCAAGGGAAAAGCTCACTGTACGATCGCTAAAGACCAGCAATCCGCTGGTGAAAAACAGTACGGCAATCGGCCAGATGAGGCTGACCGGAGAAAGAATCGGCAGCAGAAGCATAATGAGTAATGGACCCAGCAATTGGCCGGCGACCATGAAGCTCCTGCTTAATCCCGTCACATGGCCATAGGCCGCGATAGGCAGTTGACGGCTGCAGGCCAGCAATACCGACTGCATCAGTGCGGCATAACAGGCGCCCTGGCCTATCCGCAGTAGAGCCACAAGCCAGATCTGATCGGTTACTATCAGCAAGCCGATCGATAGCGCGCAACCCAAGGCGGCGAAAGTAAAATAGCGTCGAGGTTCACCGCGATCGTTCAGACGGCCCCACAGTGGACTGACCAGCATGGTCGCCATCCAACCCAGCGCATGCAGCAGACCAATCTTGCTGGCCATTGCCTCGGCGGCTGGAAAGCGAGCCGTCAGGTAAAGCGGGAATACGTTGACGAACGCGAACGCGGCAGCCTGAATCAAAAAGGCGGCAAGCATCCAGTTGCGCAGATTGCTATGGCCAAGCACGGTACGCAGACCGGAAAAAGATAAATCCGAGAGCGGTATTTCTTTTCGTGGCTCGGTGAGCTGGCTCCACAGCAGTCCGCCTGCAACAGCCGTAAGCACGGCGCTGGTGATCAGTAGCGGTTTAAGCGACCAGTGGTCCAGCATTATGCCGCCCAGTATCGGACCGGCCAACGCCCCGCAGGCAATGGCGCTTTCCTGCAAGCCCAGAGAGCGCCCGCGCGATATGTCATCGCTGATATATCCGATATAGGCGGTGAGCACCACGCCAATTGTGCTTATGCCCTGGAGCAAACGGCCCAGCATGAAGCCGTGCATACTCGAGCTTAATGCCATTAGCATTATACTGGCAATGAATACGATTAGCGATACCAGGAGCATCCGTCTATAGCCGAAACGGTCGCACCATTTGCCGGCATAAGGAGCCAGGCACAATGTACCCACGGCTGGCGCAGCCAGCGCAAGACTGCTCCAGTGCGCAACATCCTCCGCGTCCACCTGCGTCAGCGTCGCGATATAAAGCGGCATGATCGGTACAAACACCATCAGTCCAAGAGTAGTAACAGCCTGGCAGACCAGTAGCAGCGTGAGGTTATGCATGCGTGATATCACGCCATCCATCTCCGGGACCCGATGGACTCGTGGCTAACAGGGGATTAATCACACGCCCCATGGCGCTGGGCATACCTGTGCCAAAACTCGTGACGCCAAGCAGCGGTGCAAGCAGTTGCTTGAAAGGCCACTCGGCTTCCTTCAGCAAGAGGTTTTTCGTCTGATCCGCAATCTCGGCCGGCAGCGGTATAGATTCCAGACATGTTTCGAGCACGTTGCGGACAATGCGCCATCCATACGCTTCATCCCGGCCATAGTGAGTGGCCAGCGCAGCGAGAATGGCGTACAGATTGACCTCGATGGCCAACGTTTGCAGGTAGGCCAGCAGTTCCGCAGGAGTACTCAATTCCAACGTATTGGGTGTACTGCGATCGATAATATAGTCCGGCGCCGCCACACCCTGAGCCTGCATCAGCGGGCGGCAGATACGCAAGGTGTCATGATCACGGAGCATAAGCGCAACAATGCGGCGCTCGCTGAAAGCCAGCAGTACATTCTGCCCGTGCAACTCCGGCATCACACCCTGCGCAAAACAACGCAATCCCAATTCCAGTAATGCTCGGGTTATGTCACCAAATAGCGCCCACGCGGCTTCTTCTTGATTGGCGGATCCCGTCAAGTGATTGAATGCAGGCAGTTCGCCGTCAGCGGCGACGACTGGCAATGCCGCCATTGGGACCAGCGTTGCGCCGGGCAATACCGGATAGCGCCGGATCATGCAGGCCAGTTCGCCTGGTTCGGATTCAAGTGTAGCGCTGCCACTCCGCTGGCTTAGCGCCCACCACCGATTCTCGTCGCACAATAGCAGGTGGGCTCCAAGCCAGTCGTCGCGTTTGCGCAAGAATTCCAGACAAGTGCTAGCCAGTATGCCGTTGTGCAGATATCGTGGCGGCAACGCGCGTATTGCCCCCAGCGTGCGAACAGAGAGTGCGAGCTTGAGATGCATGCCCGGGCTTGCAGTGATTGCAAGCGAGCGTAGCGAAGCGGTTGGAATCGCTGCCCCCGGTCCTGAACTCAGGTCGATGCATCCACTCAGCTCAGGACAAGTTAACCGGTTGAGCCAGGCCCATTGCCATGGATGGACCGGCAACCACAACCAGTCATCGTTATCGGCACCGCAGGCGCGAGCGATCCGGGCCAAAGTATCTTGCTGCGCAGGCTCGAGCAGATTCTCGGCCAAGGGTTGACCGGTGACTGTGACGTCTCCTTTTGCTCTCACTATTCGATCTCGCGGCACCGCGACCCAATGCAGTAAAAGCGGCACCATTGTTTCAGCGGCATAGGCATAGCCGTCGCTTTCGTGCCAATCCTTGGCCCGGGCCAAGGGATGAAATGGCCGGTCTTTCAAACAACTCAAGGCTTCCCAAGACAGCAAGTCATCGGGAGCATCTATAAAACGTGCCATGATGTTGTTTTCATGCGCTGCCGTAAACGCAGCCTGGTCGTATGCCAGATTGAAGAATCGTGCGAAACGCCCTGTCTTGTCACTCCACCAGTCTGCCGTTTGCAATGCCTCGATAGTCTTGCCGATCTCAAGATCTGCCGTGTGCGTATCGCTGTGCAGCACTGCGCGCGGACTCAGCACCCGGAATGGCCGCAAACCATCGGCCCCCTGCCCATGCAAGCGTAATGACCGCATGCTGTCAAGCGCGATTTCCAGCATCGTTTTGCCTTCATCCGCCGGGTGCATCGTGCAGTGGGCGCGGAAACCATAAAGATTTTCCAGCCAGAGCGCATCGAACAAATCCTGAGCCAGGCGGTTCGCATACGGATGAGGTGTCATGATCTGCATGCGATTCAACCGTATAACGGCAACTGCGTGCCAATTCCACGCTCATTTGCAAGGCGGTAAAAATGGCGAGCGCAGATGATGTCGTCTAGTGCCATACCCATGGGATTGAGTAAAATGATTTCATTATCGTTTTCCCGGCCGGGCCTGTCGCCGATAACAATTTCCCCAAGTTCCGCATGCAGCCGTTCGCGGCTGAAACGTCCTTCCAGCACCAATTGATTGATGATCTTTTTTTCGCGGTTAGACTGGTCCCAGTCGTCCACCACTACCTTGTCAACCTTCTCGTAAACATCCTTGTGAACATCCATAATGGATACATTGCTGATGAAAACGCCTGATTTGAGCCATTCGTACGCCAGGTAGGGTGAATCGGTTACCGTACAGGTTACAACGACGTCGGCTGCGCGCACTGCGGATTCCGCCGAGGCCGCGCAGGGGAAATCCACATCCGGATAGCTCTCGGCGAGCTTTGCGGCCAAGGCGTTGGCAGCACTGCCGGATAAATCAAACAGATGAATACGCGCGATACTGGGGAATTGCTCCAGCAGCGTCCGCATTTGCATATGCGCAATCGGGCCACAGCCGATACAGGCTGCATCGGTAAACCCGGTGCGTGCCAAATAACGGGTCGCTACGGCAGTAATGGCCGCTGTGCGCATACCACTGATCAACCCGCCCTCAAGGATTGCAATCGGATAATTGGTTTGCGCATCATTCAGCACAATGACCGCGCTGGCGCGCTCAAGACCAAAGCTAACGGGATTGTGTTGGCGGCTGCCTACCCATTTGAGACCCGCAACCGGCTCCTCGCCCCCCAGGTAGCATGGCATGGCGATAATGCGGTCGGCGATGTGATCTGCGCCGGCCCAGCGCAGGTAGGGTTTGAGCGGCTGCACATAGTCACCGCGCGCGTGCGACGCCAGTCCATCAACTATTGCATCGACATAGGGTTGGGAATGGGCGCCGCCCAATGCAGTTATATCGCTGCGGCTGAGATAGAGCAAAGTGGGGGAGGAAGTTGAAGTGCTCATACTGTTTGTCCAACGGGAGTATCGGTGAATCTCTTTGCTATGCGGGAAAAATGACGCTCCTTCATGCGTAACAGCCACTGGTCGCTGTACACCGTATCCAGATAACGCTCGCCACGATCCGGCAGAATCGTGAGGAAACGTGCAGGCTCCATCAAATGAGCAGAGAGACGCTGAATAGCGGCGATGACAGAGCCGGATGAGGCTCCGGCGAAGATTCCTTCATGCTTTACCAATTGCCGGCATGCGATCGCGGACTCATAATCGTCTACCAGGATGACCTGGCCAAGTTCATCGCGCTTCAATAATTCCGGTACACGGCTCGCGCCAAGCCCGGGCAACTCGCGGGCAGCGGGTGGAGTACCAAAGAGTACCGAGCCAAACGCATCAACCGGGATGACTTTCATGCCGGGCCAGGCCTCGCGCAAACGACGGGTAATGCCATGGATGGTGCCGGAGGTGCTGACGCCCAACACCAGATAGTCTACAGGCCGGTCCAGATCGCGCAGGATTTCCTCGCCCTCACCGTTGTAATGGCTTTGCCAATTTCGCTCATTGGCATATTGATTCGTCCATATTGCATCAGGCTGCTCGCGTAGCATGCGCTTGACCCGATCGATGCGGGTTTCCAGATAACCGCCCTGGCGATCCTTCTCGGTAACAAGCTCAATATTGCCGCCGTAACATTGAATAATCTGACGATTCACCGGTGAAAGATTCGGATCTACCACCGCTGTAAATTGCAACCCGTGTATTCGGCAAATCATCGCCAGTGCAATGGCAAAATTGCCGGAGGAGCTTTCGATAATATGCGACCTTGGAGTTATGGAACCGTCGGCCAATCCATGCTCGATAATATAGTGTGCGGGCCTGTCTTTGATGCTGCCCCCCGGGTTGACCATTTCCAGCTTGGCCAACACCTCACACTGCGAATCCTTGAATAGGCGGGAGAGGTTAACGATAGGGGTTCCACCTATACAATCAAGAATATTGCGAAAGACCATGTAGCACCTCCAGCTGTCAGTTAATAATGATCATTGCGGCAAGCAGTTTAATAATGAGAGGAATAAGCATTCGCAACTGTTTTCAAAACCCCTTCCTTTCGGTCGCCAATCCAGCAATCAAAGATTAACCTCTATAAGACCTTGGCAGGCTTACTCCGATCAGTGTTTTCACACGCGATCGCGCCGGCATGCGACGGCGGCGCTCTAGTATCTTTAAATTTTTTTCGCGGACTGTGGTCGATAACAAGGTATAACGGTGCATTTTTCTTATTTCACAGCCGGTAATTCGGGAACCGGGTAAAAGGTCCTTGCCCGGAGCGGCTGGACCTCTCAAATAAAAAAATGGCTGGCTTGCCCAGGATGGGCTGGCGGGCTAAAAGCCACCGGGAAAGGAGAACCCAGCGGCAACGGATAGTTTATATAATGGCTTTTTAACTGATTCTGGGCAATTTCTACTCGACGCGATTCAGAAAAGTACCACATACCGATTTTTTCTGTAAAGCTTTTCTGTAAAGCATTACGCTACTCATGCATAACCGCCGAGTGTCTGAAAATATTATTTCCAAACGGAATAATAATGATTCTCATTATACTTAACAATGATGGAAAGGCAACTATTTTTTTGACGTCAAGCCGCAGCAGTTCCGCAATCTCCATCCAATTGCTTTCAGAAATGCACGTTCTATCGTTCTAACCTCTCCCGATTCCCGAAAAAAAATTTACGATTTTTCCACCTAAATCGCTTTACGAAAAGTCAGGTTTATCCGATGTACACCCGACAAAGGATGGTAGCCTTCCTTGACCGGCAGGATGCCGTGATACCGGAGTCTGGCCGGTCCTCCCCATACCATCACATCACCATGGGTCAATGGTATGCGCACCGCCTTATCCTCACGCCGAGAGCCGCCCCACAGAAAAACGGCTGGAATACCTAACGAAACCGAAACGATAGGCGCACTGAAGCCGCGCTCGTTCTTGTCCTGGTGTAATGAGAGCCGCGCCCCTGCCTCGTAACGATTGACAAGGCACACATCGGGCTCAAAATCATCGAAGCCACCGTTCGCCGCAGCCGCTTGCGCCAGGTTCAGAAAGACATCAGGCATGCGAGGCCAGGGCTTATTGCTTTCCGGATCTATTGCGTCATAACGATAGCCGGCGCGATCACTTACCCAACCATAGGAACCACAATTCGTCATAGCTACGGACATGCGAAAACCACCCGGTGTAATCAGATGACGAAACGGCGCCTGAGTTACAATACAGGCCAACGCTTCAAAAATGGCAGCTTCATTCGGTGCCGCAAAACCACGCAGCAGGGTGGCGCCAGGACATAGTTCTTCCCGCCGTGCCTGGTATAGGGCGGCATCTTCAAATAGACTCAAGGTCATCTTGCTCGTCCTTCCCTCTCAGGTTGCATCGTGAAATATAATGCCAACGGTGTGACGATGACCTGACCGGAGGCGGCTTACGCCGTGCCGCAAGTTGACGCGGTATATTCCGCGCGTACCCTGCACCGGCCGATGGTGCACGGCAAACGCTACGGCGTCTCCCTGTCGGAGAGGAACGACCTCCGGGCGCGACTGCATGCGCGGACGCTGCTCGGTCAGCACGAATTCGCCGCCCGTAAAGTCCCTGCCCGGCTCGGACAGGAGTATGGCGATCTGGATCGGAAATGCATGCTCCCCATACAAATCCTGATGCAGGCAGTTGTAATCACCAGGTCCGTATTGCAACATCAGCGGCGTCGGATGAAGTTGACCGGCGTCGTGACAACGCTCAAGGAAATCAGCGTGTTTGAGAGGATAACGCACGTTAATGCCCATTACCTCATTCCACCGATTGGCGATCGGCACCAGTTGCGGAAATATCGACGTCCGCAGCTTAGAAATGATGGCAGGCAGTGGATAGCTAAAATACTTGTATTCCCCGCGGCCGAAACCGTGACGCCCCATTACGACCCGGCTGCGAAAAACGTCATCCCGGGGATACAGCACGACCAGTGCATCGCATTCATCAGCCGAAGCAAGCTTTTCAATCACCGCACAACCCTGTGCATCCAAGTCGCCCGATATCTGCCCCCAATTGAGAGACTTCACCCGGCTTACAATGTCCGCAACAGGGGCGACACAAAGCGATTTCCCCCTCGGCGTATTCATGCTTTCAATTCCACTTCCGTCTCTGCTTCGAGAAGGCTGCGCTTGCGCTCGATGCCCCAGCGGTAGCCGGACAAAACACCATCCTGACGCACTACCCTATGGCATGGAATGGCAACTGCCAGCATATTCGCTGCGCATGCCTGTGCCACTGCCCGCGCTGCGTTTGGCGAACCGATACGCCTGGCAATCTCAGTGTAGCTTGCAGTCTGGCCTATCGGAATATCACGCAAGGCCTGCCACACGCGCTGCTGAAACGCGGTACCGCGCACATCCAGCGGTAGATCAAAACCAATGCACGGCCCTTCAATAAAGCCAATCACCCTGGCGACCAGCTGCTCGAAATCAGCATCGCCCCCGATCAGGTTGGCGCGGGGAAAACTATCCTGCAGGTCGCGTACCAGCTTGTCAGGATCGTTGCCCAGGAGAATGGCGCAAATGCCACGGTCGCTTTGTGCAACCAGGATCGATCCCAGCGAACATTCCCCAATGGCAAAGCGGATTTCCGTATCGGCCCCGCCAACTCGATAGTTGCTCGGCGTCATGCCGAGAACCTTGTTCGACTTCTCGTAGAAACGGCTGCTGGAGTTGTAGCCGGCATTAAAAATAGCGCAGGTCACCGTACGGCCACGGTCGAGTTCAAGGCGTACCTTTTTCTCGCGCTGTGCCATGGCATATTGCCTCGGCATCAATCCCGTAACTTGCTTGAAAACGCGATGGAAGTGATACGCGCTCATGGCCACCTCCCTTGCGAGGTCTTCCAAGACTGGAACAGTCTCTGACGCTTCGATAAGGCGGCAGGCTTGGGTGACCTTCGCCGCATGTTGTTCGGCCAGTGAAGGCCGGCTCGGCTGACAGCGTTTGCAGGGTCTGAAGCCCGCCTCCTCGGCCTCTTCACACGTCGTGTAAAAACCGACGTTCTCGGGCCTCGCCGGACGGGCTGCGCATGAAGGACGGCAGTACACGCCGGTGGTCTTGACCGCGTAATAAAACTTGCCGTCGGCGTCAGGGTCGCGCGCGCCAACGGCGGCCCAACGGGGGTCCCTGATCGTTTCGGCGGCGAACGTTCCCTTTTTCGCTGACGTAGTCACGACGCGCTCCTTTTAGTAGTTTGCGTGTTGATAACGAATACCAATTTATCAACGTCAGCAACCTGCCGCACCCCGAGTCTTGCTTTCGAATTCCATGATCGATTCCTGAATGGCCGACCTGATTGATAATCGGCCCATACCCATGATCGTTCGCATCTGTACCTCGCCTGCGAGATCCATAACGCGGAATACGGTCCGCATTTTGCCACCAGATGAGCTACTCAAACGCAGGCATTTTTTCCCAGTTATTTAAATGAAATCAGCGTCCAGAACCACCCTATAACGCGCCTTTCCCGTGGCAAGATGATCAATCGCATCATTCACCTTGCGCATCGGAAAGTGTTCCACCTGCGGTGCAATATTGTGCCGTGCGGCAAACTCCAGCATAGTCGATATTGTTGCGGGTCCTCCCGTTGGCGATCCGGAAACGCTTTTCTGTCCCATAATGAGGTCGAACGCAGGAATTGCCATTGGCTCCAACACCGCGCCTACCACATGCATGCGCCCGTTCGGCTTCAGCGTCTTGAGCAGCGAGGCCCAGTCGAGAGGCGTATTAACAGTGATAAACAGAAAATCAAGCGAATTGACGGCCTGGAGAATCTCGGCACTATCGCGGCTGGACACTATGCGATGCGCGCCAAACTTCCGTGCTTCGTCAGCCTTCGAGGGGGTCGACGTAAAAGCGGTCACCTCGCAACCCCATGCATTGGCGAATTGAAGTGCGAGATGGCCGAGCCCGCCGATGCCCACTACCCCAATCCGGTCCGTAGGCTTGACTCCAAACGTAACCAGCGGCGCAAAAACGGTGATGCCTCCGCATAGCAATGGACCGGCGGAAGACATGTCGACTGCATCAGGCAGCGGGATTGCCCACAACCAATGCGAGCGAATTTTGTCCGCAAATCCTCCGCGATGCCCCACAATTGTTGGCGTTGCTTTCTGGCAGAGATTGTTATTACCTGTTATGCACTCATGGCAATGCATGCAGCTATCGGCATTCCAACCGACACCGACGCGCTGCCCGATCTGCAATCCCTTAACCTGACCACCAGCCGCGACGACCCTGCCTACTGCCTCGTGCCCCGGCACAACAGGATATTGGGACAAACCCCAGTCATTGTTGAGAATAGAAAGATCGGAATGGCAAAGTCCGCAATACTCGACCGCGATCTCCACCTCTTCAGCACCGAGCGACCCGGCATCATAGGTATATGGTTCGAGATTCTGTTTTGCCCCGTGCGCAGCCCATCCGTGAATATCCATCATTTACCCTCTTTAAGTTGATGTGCGTCACAATATCTTGCGCACCCGGGTTAATCACCAAAAAAACTTTTACGCAGCTTGCACGCAGGGAGGTATGGTCTATGTTTTTTTAAAAAAACACAACGGTGCGCAAGCGCACGCTAATGGAAGCCGTCCATGCAGAGTCAAACGTCCCGTTATTTTGCTTCCTTCAAGATTTTCAGCATTATGATGCTGGTAGCATTGGCAATCTTTTACGCCGCAGTGATTTCAATTACAAACTGGACGGGCATCGGCATTTAGGCTTTACCATCTTAAAGCTCGTCCAACAGCAAAGAGGGCCGCAGTGACCAAGCGACAGGGACAACTTTATTTCGTCGTCTGCACATTGCTCATGGCGGCAAACTTTATTGGCATGACGATCCACAGCCATACTCGCTTCGCTGAAATCACCGATGAAGATAAACTCACCCCGGAAGAGCGATTGCCCATTGCTCTGCTGGATGTTCCACGAAATTAATAAGGACGTAAGCCACATTTCAGATGACAGACGCACCAATAACAGATACAGGCGCTCGCGCTGATTTTTACGACCAGGCTATTGGTCATCTTAGGCTGATTGACGACGACTGGGCGCAGCTCATTACCGCGATCGGGCCATGCATGCATCAATCGAACCCCGTGCGTGAACCTTATGAGGCCCTGATCAGAGCTGTGGCCTACCAGCAGTTGCATGCGCGAGCAGCCGACGCAATTATCGCCAGATTCCTGAACATGTATCCGGAAAATAGGTTCCCGTCTCCCATTGAGCTATTGGCGACTCGGTTCGAAGATCTACGTTCGTGCGGATTTTCAGTACGTAAAATCGGCACTATAAGGCATATAGCGGAAGGCGCATTAAGCGGCATAGTACCGCCTCGGGATCGTGCGGCGCGCATGCATGATGATGAGTTGATTACCCAGCTCGTCGAGCTGCCGGGCATAGGCCGCTGGACGGTCGAAATGCTGCTGATCTACACGCTTGAGCGAACGGATATCATGCCCGCCGATGATTTTGGCATTCGTGAAGGATATCGTTTTCTCAAATCTCTCAATGATGCCCCCAATCGCAAGGAGATGGAACGTGCAGGCCTGCTTTGCAGCCCTTATCGAACCGTAGCGTCCTGGTATCTGTGGCGGGTTCCGTCTCTGCCCCATTACATGAAGAAGACGAAGGCCAAATAGAGCTTTTTTTGATGTGATCGACCAACTAACCCCCGGTTTAATCCGTCCGGGCGCTCATCCCCACATTTTTACCGTACTTTAGCCAGTTGGCGGCTGTTCTTAATCAGCATTATGATCACGAAGCGCGTGGCTGGTTTAGAATGGGCATTTTTGCCAGAAAAATCCCATTGCACTTGAGCATTGGACATGTGCCGAATCGGCTCGAGCGTTTTTACGGAGAAAATGAATGCTGTTTGAGCGCGTCAAGTCCCTGGATCACATACTTGAATCAGCCGAAACTAGGGGACTCAAGCGGCAACTGGGGGCATTTGACCTGACCATGCTGGGTATCGGCGCGATTATCGGAACCGGTATTTTCGTATTGACGTCGGTGGCCGCGGGCAAAGCCGGGCCAGGTATGATGTTTTCGTTCGTCATTGCCGGATTCGTCTGTGGATTGGCGGCGCTGGTATATTCCGAGCTTGCCGCGATCGTTCCCGTGGCTGGGTCGGCGTATACTTACTCTTACGCGGTATTTGGCGAAATGACCGCCTGGATGGTCGGCTGGGCGCTAATCCTGGAATATGCGATCGCCGCGGCCGCGGTAGCTGTGGGTTGGTCCGGCTACATCAATGGCTTTCTGCATGAGATAGACTTTGGATTACCATTGGCCCTGACTGCGGGACCGGCCGACACGATTTTGTTGCGGGACGGCACAATCGTTGCAGGCGGTTTCAATTTGCTGGCGTTTTTGATATCCGTTTTCGTTACTTTTCTGTTAATTATAGGCACTGCAAAAAGCGCCAGATTTACCGCTATTCTGGTGGTTGTAAAAATTATCGCCCTGACAGCATTTATCGTTCTCGCCCTCCCTGCCGTAAATTCCACCAACTTTGAACCCATGCTGCCCAATGGCTGGGGCACGCCGCTTTCCGGAGTTGGAGTTCTCGGAGCGGCCGCGTCCATTTTTTTTGCGTACGTCGGGTTTGATGCCGTTTCGACAGCGGCCGAGGAAACCGCCAATCCCAACCGCAACGTGCCGATCGGGCTGATCGGTTCATTGACCATTTGCACGGTTTTTTATTTGATCGTCGCCTATGCGGCAGTGGGTGCTGTCGGCGCGCAACCGGGAAGCGAATTGTCGTTATCCAAAGAGCCCCTGGCTTTCGTACTGCGTGAAGTGGGTTACCCCATCACTGGTAACTGGGTAGCTACCGCCGCTATCATCGCCTTGCCGTCTGTGGTGCTCATGATGCTTTACGGCCAGACCCGCGTTTTGTTCACGATGTCGCATGACGGACTCATGCCCAAGTTTTTCTCCCGTGTGCATGATCGCTTTCACACCCCGCATGTCGTCACTCTCGTTACCGGCATCACCGTGGCCTTCTTCGCTGCGATGTTCCCCGTGGGCATGCTGGCTGATATCTCTAACACCGGCACGTTATTCGCATTTTTCATGGTGTCTTTAGGCGTGATGGTGCTGCGCCGGCGTGAGCCTGATCGGCATCGACCTTTTAAAACACCAATGATCTGGATTGTCGGCCCGCTCGCAATGGCCGGGTGCGCACTGCTATTCGTCAGCCTGGGGTGGGCCACGATAAGATTATTTCTGTTTTGGGCCGTTATAGGCCTCGTCGTTTATTTCGGTTATGCCCGCAAGCACAGCCATCTGGGAAAACAGCGAGCAGCAAGTTGATCAGATTTTCAAGAATTTTCGAAAACAAAGGAGCCTCCATGAACATACCTGAATTTTCCAGGCGTAACGTAGTTTCCGCTATCCTTCTCACAGCGATGATTTCACCTGCCATTGCCTTTTCGGCCCAACCCGACAGGCCATTGAAAGGGAGTTTCGTAACGCAGGAGCAAGCCGGATTCAGGCCGGACTGCCCCTCTAAATTTGGTGGCACCACGACCGGGACGGGGACAAGCACGCATCTTGGCAAGGTTTCCTTCACTGCCATCGATTGCATAATGCCAATAGAGAAAGAGAATTACTTCACCTTTACGGGGAGGCTCACACTTACTACCGCTAACGGCGATAAGCTAACCGGAAATTACAGCGGATCATTCAAACCCGTGGATTCTGGATCCCTGTATGCCCTTTCGGATGCGAAATTCGAGATAAAAGGCGGAACAGGACGTTTCGCGGACGCCGAGGGAACCGCAGGGCTTAAGGGAAACCAGGACATACTGACGGGTAAAGGGAAAATTGAATTGGACGGCACGATTTCTTATTAAAGCTTCAGTCAATTCACTCCGTGTCCACGTGGCGAAAAATCTCGCCACTTTAAGTTCTCTATACACCCTTGTAATTCATAATTCTTAATCCACCGAAATAGCGAGTCTTGGTTTAACTCAGATTTATTTCGGCTAATCGCTTAGGATGCGGTCAGCACGCTCAGCTACTAGTTCCGGCACCCCACCGTCGGAATACCTGATAAATAGCCAAGCGATATCCAGTATTAAAGCAGATGCACGGTTTTGTTCTAGCTGTTTGATTGCCATCGTTGGCAAGTCCCTTATGCCTCTCGGGCTTCCTGTAGCGGTCAAAGATAAGTGATGAGCACGCCGGCCGCCTGTGGGTCCACTTTTAGTCTCTACTGAACAGGCGTGTCTGCTCCAGGTACAGCCCTTTTTGCAGACGCACGAATGCGGTTCTAGTGCAAACGCGTTATTCTTTCGGTTTCCCGGGCTCGCCCAAAAATAGCGATTTGAATCCGAGGTAGCGCTGGGGTTCCTCCTCGGGGATAATTTCGGGAGTCAAGCTGGCAATTTCAGCTTCCAGTTCAACGATGCGTCGCTCCAGCCCTATCTTGTCCTGTTCCAGACGCACAACCTTCTGGCGAAGGCGGGAATGTGTCCATCGGCTCTTTATCATACTGGGCGATGACATCAGTCCGGCAATGAGCACGCCCAGACCAAGTGCGAGCAGCAACACCAGAGCCAGCGACCCCTCGAAATTCCACATAGCCAGGGTTACCGTCACCGGTACATTATTTTGTAGAGCAAACCCTACAACACATATAGCGAGAGCAACACCGATTATTAAAAGCAGATGCATGGCTTTATCCTGCTATTTGACTGCTATCGTTGGCAAGCTCCGCACTATCCCGGCTTTCCCGCCATGAAGAACAAGGAAATTGGCGCTGTCGGACATTTCCTTGAATTTTTGCTATTTTATTAATTCAGAGTTTACCGTCTCCCGTCTTGTCCGCTTGAGAAAGGCTTTTTTCGTTATCTTCCGTTATATGAAAAAAAACTTCATCCTCCTTGATCATGCCCAATTCACTGCGAGCCCGCTCTTCAATGGCTTCATAACCCTGCTTGAGGTCGCGTACTTCCGCGTCCAGCGCAGCATTGCGGCTCTTCAGTTTCTGGTTGATTTCGTGCTGCGTCATGACCTGCTGGTCCACTTCCCATACTTTAAGCCAGCTACCCTTGCCCAGCCATAGCGGATATTGCAGCAGGACAATCAACGCAGTGAGTATAAAGCTCAATACTTTCACTTGAACATCTCTCAAGACCACAGTTCGCGGGAAACTGCTACTTGTGACTTTCCCCACTTGGCGGGCATCGCGTTCAATTATATGCGTGCTTCAAATTTCTTCTGGTGACGTGCTAGAAAAAATAAGTCGAAAAACCCGCCTTGCTCAGCATGTCGAGCTTTGCGCAGCCTTCATCTCAACTGGTAGAAAGCATCCCGCCCTGGATAGTTTGCGGCATCACCCAGATCTTCTTCGATGCGCAGCAACTGGTTGTACTTTGCAAGACGATCAGAGCGGGAAAGTGAGCCGGCCTTGATCTGCAACGTATTGGCGGCTACGGCGAAATCCGCGATAGTGGTATCCTCGGTTTCACCGGAGCGGTGGGAAACCACTGAGGTATAGCCTGCGCGCTTCGCGCTTTCGATAGCGGAAAAAGCTTCCGTAAGCGTCCCGATCTGGTTGAGTTTGATGAGTATCGAATTGGCTATGCCTTGCGCGACCCCTTCTTTCAGAATGCTGGCGTTCGTCACAAAGATATCATCACCGACCAGTTGCACGGATTTTCCCAGCCTGCTCGTGAGGAGCTTCCAGCCGTCCCAGTCGTGTTCGCTCATGCCATCTTCGATACTCAGAATAGGATACTTATCTATCCAGGTGGCGAGGTAATCCGCAAATTGTCCTGAATCCAGGCTCAATCCATCCGATGTCAGATGATATTTGCCATCGCGGTAAAATTCCGAACTGGCGCAGTCCAGCCCGATGGCGACATCCGGCCCCGGCAGGTAGCCCGCTTTCTCAATAGCCTCAACGATCAGCTGCAATGCCGCTTCATTACTGGCCAGATTGGGCGCAAACCCGCCCTCGTCACCCACGGCGGTATGCATTCCCTTGCTGTCGAGCAAACCTTTTAATGTATGAAATATTTCGGCACCACAGCGCAAGGCTTCACGAAAGCTCTGCGCTCCCAACGGGATGATCACGAACTCCTGCATGTCGATGTTATTGTTGGCATGTGCGCCGCCATTGATGACATTCATCATGGGTACGGGCATCGACATCGGCCCTGCGCCACCCAGATAGCGGTATAACGGCAGCCCGGACTCCTCTGCCGCCGCTTTCGCCACCGCAAGCGATACCGCAAGGATTGCATTGGCGCCGAGTCTTGATTTGTTGCCGCTACCGTCCAGATCAATGAGCGTCCGGTCGATAAAATTCTGGTCCATCGCATCCAGACCCATGATGGCTTCGGAAATTTCGGTATTCACATTTTCCACTGCTTTCAATACGCCTTTTCCGAAATAGCGCTGAGCAGCCCCATCGCGTAATTCGACTGCCTCCCGGGTGCCAACGGATGCGCCCGAAGGCACAGCTGCCCGTCCCAGCACGCCGGATTCAAGCAATACATCCGCTTCCACGGTAGGATTTCCGCGCGAATCAAGAATTTCGCGGGCGATGACATCTACAATTGCACTCATGCTATTTTTCCCTGGTTCATTTATTTATAAGTTATTAAAAACTGCTTTGCTAAGTATTCAGGCTTCGTCGCGAGACGCAATGAAGATAAAAAGGAAAGGAAATCGCTGGCATGTTTGCCTAAAGTCAGCCATATACTGGGATGGGTTAATGCCTTATTTTGATTTTGATCATGAAGGAATCTTCAGCCGGAAATTGGAATTTTCCCGGACCAGCTCCAGCAAGACCTGGTTCTTTCTATTGGATGGCGCTTATGGCAATGTTTTTCACTTTACCGGATGGCGGTGCTTCAGCTGCGAGGCCCTCGGCTGAGAAGCGCGTGCCGGCAAAAATGGTGGCAGCCTCAATGAATGCCGTGAATAGCGGATGCCCCGCTTTGGGGGTGGAGGTAAATTCCGGATGAAACTGGCAGGCGACAAACCAGGGATGCTCGCTCTCCGGCAATTCAACCATCTCACATAAGCCTTCTCCTGCTGAGGCAGCGCTTACGCGCAGCCCAGCCTTTTCCAATCGGGGGATATATTCATTGTTGACTTCATAACGATGGCGATGCCGCTCGACGATTTTATCCATTCCATAGATTTTTCGGACAAGCGAATCCTCCTTCAGTAAACATTCCTGTCCGCCCAGACGCATGGTGCCGCCGAGATCGGATGTGGCGTTGCGAGTTTCCAGCTGACCTTCACGGGTACGCCATTCCGTGGTCAGAGCAATAACGGGATAAGGTGTGTCGGGATTGAATTCGGTGCTATGCGCGCCTTCCATTTCGGCTTTATCACGGGCATATTCGATCACTGCCAACTGCATGCCCAGGCAGATGCCGAGATAAGGAATGCGGTTTATCCGCGCATAGCGGATGGCCATTATCTTGCCTTCCACCCCGCGCTTGCCAAAACCGCCGGGAACCAGTATCGCGTCCATACCTTTGAGGCAGTCGGTTCCATCCTTCGCGATATTTTCCGAATCCGTATAATGGATGTTGATTTTGCTGCGAGTATGAATTCCAGCGTGTATCAACGCTTCCGACAAAGACTTATACGATTCCGTCAAATCCACATATTTCCCCACCAGCGCAATTTCTATCGTGCGTTGGGGATGCTCCAATGCATGCACCAGCTTTTTCCAGATACTCAGATCGGCGGCCTTCGCGAGAATATGCAGCTTGTGGCAGACAATTTCGTCCAGCATCTGTTCGTGCAGCAGCGCGGGAATCTTGTAAATGCTGTCTACATCCAATGCCAGAATTACCGCTTCTTCCCGAACATTGGTAAACAGTGCAATCTTGTGGCGTTCATCTCCCGATAGCTCACGGTCGGCACGGCACAGCAGCACATCCGGCTGAATACCGATTTCGCGCAACTCTTTTACTGAATGCTGAGTTGGCTTGGTTTTCAACTCTCCCGCTGACGTGATATAGGGCAGTAAGGTGAGGTGGATAAAACAGGTATCCTCGCGCGGAAGCTGCACCGCCATCTGCCGGATCGCTTCGAGAAACGGCAGGGACTCTATATCGCCGACCGTTCCGCCGATCTCGACGATGGCTACCTTGGCATCGCCTGCACCAGCCTTGATGTGCAGTTTGATTTCGTCTGTGATGTGCGGAATAACCTGTACCGTGCCGCCCAGGTAGTCTCCGCGCCGCTCCTTCTTGATCACACTCTCATAAATCTGGCCGGTGGTGAAATTATTGCGCCTGCTCATCCTGGCACTGATGAAACGCTCGTAATGCCCAAGATCGAGGTCGGTTTCCGCTCCATCCTCGGTTACGAATACTTCACCATGCTGAAAGGGACTCATCGTGCCGGGATCCACATTGATATAGGGATCCAGCTTGAGCATCGTCACTTTGATGCCGCGAGTTTCGAGGATAGCTGCGAGAGAGGCCGCGGCGATGCCTTTTCCCAAGGAAGATACGACGCCACCTGTCACAAATACATACTTTGTCATGGCTGCTTATGATACCGGAAAAGGCCTTCCCGGACAAATTGACCGGAATAGCGAAGCGGGTGTTTTACCGAAAAACAGACTCGGTCATACTGCGACTCATCCTTTTTATACCCGGTTTTTATTACAGGGAGCATATCGAAAGGAGATATCGGTTTAACGGCAGTTTCGGATAAAAAATAATAGTCGGAAATGATAGGATAGCAGGATTTTGTCTACGCACTTGGCACACATCTCATCCCTGCCCATCCAGTGCTCCGCGAGGATTTATTTAGAGAAATACTGAAATTGGCAAAGTACCACGCTGTGCTGATGGTTGTGGCGTTTGCTGGGCGCCCGAGCGCGATGCCGCGTAAGAGCTGTCGCAAAAAACACTAGCGAAAAGAAAAGACCACCATTGACCAGCTTATGCAGATGGTTAAAGCGTAGCGTAACCCTTCAAACATCGTTAATATCAACCCCTGTTCCGGCCTGCACCAGATCAAACAATTCAAGTAAGTCGTTGTTATGCATACGAATGCAGCCGATGGAACCGGGTTTGCCCATTTCGACACTATCCGGACTGCCATGAATATAGATGTAGCGGCGCATGGTATCCACCTTCCCCATACGATTGAAGCCAAGTTCACATCCTGAAAGCCAAAGAATGCGCGTTAAAATCCAATCGCGTCCCGGAAAGCTTGTACCCAGTTCAGGCGTATAGATTTCCCCGGTTGGCCGGCGTCTTACGAATACCGTATTGACCGGCTGGCCCTTGCCGATCTTCGCGCGAATGATGTGTTTCCCCAGCGGTGTGCAAAAACTGCCGTACTGCTGCCCCACCCCTTTTCCAGCTGAAGAAATGCGATATTGTTCGACAATACTATTGTTATTATCGTATAAATCAAGCTGTTGGGATGGGATATTAATGACAATTCTCATCAATGTCCTGCGCTGCTGTTACCCTTGTTTTTCGGCGTTTTTCAAAAAATTGCTTTAACTTTCCGCCCCCCTCCTCCGCGAGGATACCGCCGTTCATTTGCATGTGATGATTCAATCTCAGCTCTGCCGTTAAGTCGATCACGCTCCCGCACGCTCCCGTCTTAGGGTCCGCCGCTCCGTAAACGAGTCGCGCAATACGCGCATGAAAAATCGCTCCTACACACATGGCACAGGGTTCCAGCGTCACATAAAGCGTGCAATCCGCTAAACGGTAATTACCGAGAGATCGTGCAGCGTCCCGCAGCGCCATTATCTCCGCGTGGGCGGTGGGATCTGCTGTCGAGATTGGACGATTATAACCACGTCCGATGATCGCTCCATTCTTCACTACCACCGCGCCTACGGGCACCTCGCCTGCTGCTTCTGCCTCCTCTGCAAGCTCGAGCGCCGCACGCATGAAGTCAATATCTCCGTTGCTCGTGCTCATTCACGTTCCAGGTCGCGGTAAAAATTCTCGTGGAAAGCCCAACCTGAGCAGCTGGGCTGTCCCTCGTCTTACGCCGTGCGATAAGCGACTCACCACGATTTCGTCTGGCCGCGGTCTGGCCGCGGTACTTGCAAACCCGCACACGCTTCATTCAGGTTCAATAATAAAACCGACCGCGGGTCGAGGTTATCTTCTCCAGCTTTATCTAGCCGCGCCCAATATTCAGTCTAATTTGGTGCTGAACGCTGCATGGCGGCCGCGTAGAGTCTGGCCGAGCCGATTGGCGCATCTGATAATTTCAATGTAATAACCAGCTGCCAAATGCTGTATCAATAGGACGCATTCTACGATAAAGACGTCAAAAGATAATCCTACCTATTATTTTTACGGTTATCGTGCTTCGGACATCCTCTGAATCGCTGCAAACGCCCTCTAATTCGAATCAGGAAGCTGACCATCGCCCCGCATTCCTGGAGCAACTCTCGCACAGATTTATCGAACTTATCCTCCTTGCTATTAGGCACAATATGGTCTAAGAAAATAGTAGGTGTGGTTATATTATTTGGCTGCAGAACCTTAAATAACCTTTTCGGGGATTGAATATGCCTAAGTCTGTACGAAAAAAACTGAAGTCGCTCAAATCACTCAAGGGAGAAGACAAGGACAGGATGGCACGTTTATTTGAAGAGATTACCGGCAAAGTGCAAGAGATGAGCACAATAATGAATCGTCTGCATGGCACGCCCGTTCAATGGTCACACTTCAGAATCTCGTCTTCAGGCGCGTCCGAAGCTGATGGTCCCTTCGTACTTATCGTAGTATGCAACGAAGAAACCGGAGAGTGTGGATGCTACGATCACGAGGCCGGAACATGCGGTCCCTGTCCCGATCTGAATTAACGGCGTCTATAAAGAGCAGTTCGAAAGCGATAACGTCAACGCGCCACCCCTTGCGCGTGCGCCCGATTGCGCCAACGAAAGATATTACCACTTAATCCGCCATCTGCCTGCACACAAGGCACAGCATACCAATAGCACAGGCATGTGAGTGAGGTACCGTAAAGGCATTTGTCAGTCAGGAGGATGATCATGACAATGAAGCATATAGCTGGCCCCAACGATTGGCCCAGGTTGCCGCTGTTGGAAGGGTGGCAGGACACCTGTACCACGCTCAATATGTGGGCACAGGTCGTCGGTAAAATCCGGCTGACGCTCTCCCCGGACATCAACCATAGTTGGGGCTCTACACTTTATGTTACCACGCACGGCCTCACAACTTCGCCCATCCCCTACGGGATGTTTACATTTGCCATCGACTTCGACTTCATCTCTCACGCGCTCTGCATCACGACTTCGCAAGGCAATGATCGCTCATTCGCTCTAGAACCAATGTCTGTCGCCAACTTCTACCGCAAGACTATGCAGGCGCTGGCCGAACTCGGTATCGAGGTCAGGATCTTTACCCGCCCGGTCGAGGTGGAGGTGGCAATACCATTCGAGAAAGATGAGCAGCATGCGAGCTACGACGCGAACGCGGCTTCCCTCTTCTGGCATGCGCTCGTGCAGACCGATTGCGTCTTCAAGGAATTCCGCGCTCGCTTCACAGGCAAGGTGAGCCCGGTGCATTTCTTTTGGGGAGGTATAGACCTGGCTGTGACCCGGTTTTCCGGACGAACTGCCCCGAAGCATCCCGGCGGCTTTCCTAATGTTGCCGACAGAATAACGCAAGAAGCGTATTCGCACGAGGTATCGAGCGCAGGTTTTTGGCCGGGGACAGGCGTGGGTGAAGCCGCGTTCTATTCTTACGCTTATCCCAGTCCCCCCGGTTTCAGCGACTATCCAGTTCAGCCAGAGGCCGCGTATTTTCATGACAAGCTGGGTGAGTTTATCCTTCCCTATGAAGCCGTGCGTACAGCCGCAAATCCTTCGCAAACGCTGCTCTCATTCCTTCAGACTACCTACGAAGCTGCCGCCACGCTGGCGCATTGGGACCGGTCAGCGCTGGAGCGCGAAATCGCATCGGCATGACAAGGCGCCGCAGCAGGCCTGCATCGCTTGAAGAGGCCGGGAAGCCGTGCCATGAAATGAAATAATAGTTCGATTGGCAACGCCAGTGTGACCAGTGTGCTCACGCTAATTGCGCTTTCACTTACAGGAGGAAGTATGTCGAATATCGATCAGCCCGATCAGGCAAAACGCCCGGATGTCAGACAATCTCCCAAAACGCTCCGGCTCACCTTTCGGGTCGCGGGCGGAGCAGTTCAGTTGATATCGCATGAACGACTGCAAATGATTTGCCCCCCTTCGATTGGAGAAGCTCCGCAGATCCCGAGGCATGGCGGATTCTGGATGGAGCTTCGCGACGAGAACAACCACGTCATTTTTCATCGGCTTATCCATTCGCCGTTGGCCGGATCGGTGGAGGTGCATTCGCCCGACGGCAGAATTCGGCGTGAATTTGGCGATGTCAAGGAAAGCATCTTCGAAGTGCTTCTTCCGGATAAGCCGGATGCTGCATCAGTGGCGCTGATGGGTGAGTCGCTAGACGTGACTCGGGCAGGTGCGTTGCAGGCGGGATCAACTGAACTGGCGAGATTCGACATACCCAGGGGAGAAAGAGGAGGCAGCCAATGAGCGCGAGTGATGGATATGTTGCTGGCACGACGAAGATTGTCGATCACGGTCCCGACAGTGCCCGCTGGAATCTCATCATTCTAGGCGACGGATACCGCGCGAGCGAGTTGCCCCGGTATCACTCAGATGTACAGAATTTCCTGGTGACCCTGCGCACGGCCCCGCCCCTGGACGAACTCTTTTGTGGAATCAACGTGCATCGGGTTGACGTCGTCTCAACCGATAGTGGCGCTGATGATCCCGGGTGCGCTGGCGGAACGCCAACAACAGCCAACACTTATTTCGACGCAACATTCTGCACGGATTTTGCCGGGACGCCTCTTGATCGCCTGCTGACCGTAAATACAGCCTTGGCATTGTCAGTTGCCACAGCCCAGGTACCGCTCAGGCATCAGGTGCTTTGCATCGTCAATTCGAGCAAGTATGGCGGCTCGGGTGGAACAATCGCCACCTGTTCCACAAATACCCTGGCATCCCAGATTGCAATTCACGAAATTGGCCACAGTGCTTTTGGGCTGGCGGATGAGTATGGCGGCAACGGGGTGGGCACACCGGCAGGAGAACCTTCCCAGCCTAATGTGACGCGGGACACGAATCGCGCCACGAACAAGTGGCGTACTTTGATTGCCGATACCACGCCCATGCCGTCACAATGTGATCCAGGCTGCGCGGCTTCCACCTGCATACCTCCTGCGACGCTTCCGGCGGCAGGAGCGGTAGGTACATATGAGGGAGCGATTTACTCGGACTGCAACACCTACCGTCCGCTGCCGAGTTGCTACATGCGGGACTACGCGCCGTTCTGTCCTGTATGTGCCGGTGTTATCCGCCAAACGCTACAACCGTTTCTACCGGCTGAATCGATCAGCCTGATTACACCGAGTATTGATTTCCGGGACGTTCCGGCGGGAATGGGGGGTGTCGGCATCACGACGCATCGTGCAATCGTATGGGAGGTCGTAGCCTGCCGCAGCCTCACGTTCGAAATTATCGCGGGACCGGCCGGCGGTTTCGACACACCGTATGGCACATCTGTCACTGTCACCAGCGATCCGATTCTCCCCATCATGCAAGCCCGCATCTGGTTGGCATACACGTCGACAAACCCGGGCGATTCCGCCAGCGGGGACGTTACCGTTCGTTGCGTCGAGACAGACCAGACCTGGACGATCAACATTCTTGCCAACACCATCGCGCGTCCCCGCGCGGCCGTCGTGCTTGTGCTCGATCGGTCTGGTAGTATGAATGACGACGCCGGCGATGCAGTTGCCAAGGTGCAGAAACTGCGCGAGGCGGCCAACGCTTTTATCAGCATCATGCAGTCCGGGGACGGGATTGGACTTGTCCGTTTCAACGAAGCTGCGCAACGGTTAATGGAAATCCAGGACGTCGGCGCTGCTCCCGGCGGTGCGGGGCGTACGACGGCGATCGGACATATTTCAGGAAGCGATATCGATCCCGCGGGCGCAACATCCATCGGCGACGGCGTAATGCAGGGAAAGCAGATGCTGGATGACGCGCAAGCGGCAGCGACCCCTCCATATGATGTGACGGCAATGGTGGTGCTCACCGATGGAATGTGGAACCGCCCTCCTCCGCTCGCCGATGTCTCAGGCAGTATCACGGCAAACACATATGCGGTCGGTTTCGGACTGCCCTCCAATATCAGCGTTCCCGCGCTGACAACGCTGTGCCAGGGGCACAACGGGTATCTTATGATTACTGGCGCACTCTCAACTGACCAGCCGATGCGGCTCGGCAAGTACTTTCTGCAAATTCTTGCTGGCGTCTCGAACGCACAAATCGCGGTCGATCCACGAGGCGTTCTCGGCAGGAATTCCGAGCATCGCATTCCGTTCTGGATTTGCGAGGCGGATTATGGAATGGATCTGATCGTGTTGAGTCCTGTTCCACAGGCCATCGATTGTCAGCTTGAAGCGCCGGACGGTTCACTTATCACGCCAACCTCAGGGCCGGGCGGAGCCAACTCTGAATTTGTGATGAGTCAGTATGCGTCCTATTACCGGTGCGCCTTGCCGGTGCTCCCGGCTCAGGCCGCCGGAACCCATGCCGGACTGTGGCACGCTGTGCTGAAACCACTTCGCGCATTGCCGGAAGGTGTCGCGCAACGGGCGGTTCTACCGTATGAGGTCGTGGCACACGTCTATTCCAGCTTGACCTTTTCGGCTTATGCGACGCAGACGAGTTTCGAGATCGGCGCCATCATCCATCTGACAGCGTCGCTGCGCGAGTATGAGGCGCCGCTCAGGGGCCATGCGGACGTGTGGGCAGAAATAATGCGCCAGGGCGGCGTAACCGACGTTATCGCACTGGGCCTGGATTCGGGAGGCCAATTCGTTGCGGCCTATCAACTGCAAATACCGGGGGTTTTCAGTTTCCGCGTTCGCGCACGCGGCGAGACCATGCGCGGACTACTTTTCGAACGAGAACGCACGCTTACTGCAGTGGCGACGCCAGGAGGCGACAACTGGGATCCGAACCATCCAAAGAGCAGCGATCTGTGCGATTTGCTGTACTGCCTGCGGGAGAGAGGTGTAATCAGTGACGAACTCACGCAAAGGTTCAAGGAGATGGGCGTCGACCTGCCGACGCTTCTTAAATGTTTGGGCGAACGGTGCCGGTCGAGGGCGGAGGACGGATGAGATCAAAGTCCGATGATACAAAACTGCCTGATCCGCCGGCCCTGTAAATGTAGTAGGCGGACCATTAACGAAATTCCTGATAGTACGGTTTAACAAGCACTTGGCAGAGAGGATGCACAGAAGTATGCCACCCCTGTATCCCTGTATATCAGCGATGCGAAAAATCCACTTGAAAGAGGAGTACAGACATGACAACCAGACCCATACCCGATGGTTACCATACCGTTACCCCGTACCTGATGATAAATGGCGCTGCCGATGCCATTGAATTTTACGAGCGAGCGTTTAACGCAGCGGAATTATACAGAATGGATATGCCCGGCGGCAAAATCGGACATGCCGAGATTCAAATTGGCGATTCCCGCATCATGATGGCTGACGATTGCGGCGGCGAAAGCCCATTTCGTAATCCGCAATCCTTAGGCGGCTCGCCCATTGGTCTTCATTTATATGTAAAAGATGTGGACGCGTTGTTTAATCAGGCGGTGAGTGCAGGCGCCAAGGCCATCAAGCCAGTCCAGGATCAGTTTTACGGTGACAGGACAGGCACGCTGCAGGACCCATTCGGGCATATGTGGTTCCTCGCGACTCACAACGAAGATCTCTCACTGGACGAAATCAAACAGCGCGCCAAGACAATGTTTCAGCAAGACAAGGCGAAAACCTGAACAACGGAACAGGCCCGATAAACGCATGGGGACATCTGGAATATTTATAAGCCTCTGAATAAACCTCGATGGAGGCCGGATTATCAACCAGCCCTCCCAAAATCGGACCGGGTCAGAGGCTTTCTTGGTGTCAGTTGCAACACAGGCTCTGATCCCGAAGGTAAACAAACCGTTCACCCCCAGCGTTGTAAGACGACAAGAAGCAAAGGCGCATTGCACCGTATGCAAATTGCCTCACTTTGTTGCCGCGGCACCTGATTATCATCGCGCATTACATGCTCTGACAGGTGTTATTCTTCACCCTCAATCTGCTGCTTCGCAGACTAGGAACCTGCTGATCGATACGGCGTGATGCTTCGCTTGTTTGGCCGCCTATCCCTGTGGCTAGTCGGACCACTTGCGAAGAAATCTGCGCCACCCTGTAGCAGTATTACAACTCGAAGTTTATTGGCTTCGACCGTATTGGTCTGTATGTAAATTATACGCAAGGCCACCTGTCTCCTCGATACGCTATAATGCTGGCTTTTTTGGCTTCGACAAATGCCAACGCTGCAAGGACACAACCTGACGTGCGTGCGCGGTGACCGCAAATTATTCACCGGTATCGATTTTTCCCTCGAAACGGGCGGGTTGATGCAGGTTCAGGGGCCCAATGGCAGCGGTAAAACCAGCCTTTTACGCATGTTGTGCGGGCTTGCAACTCCAGCTCATGGAGAAATTCGCTGGGATGGCGTCGAAATTCGCTCTCTGGGCGGCGACTACTACGGCGCAATGACCTATCTTGGCCATTTAAGCGGCGTAAAAGACGATTTGACCGCCATAGAAAACCTTCGTATTTCCAGTGCCCTGGCTGGTACCGAAATCGATGAACATAAGGCGCATGAAGCCTTGCAGCACATGGGACTGGGAGGACGCGAGCTGTTGCCGGCCAAAGTATTGTCGCAGGGACAGCGGCGCAGGGTGACGCTGGCGCGCCTGCTGGTATGCAGTACCGTGCTATGGATACTGGATGAGCCCCTGACGGCGTTGGATACAGTAGCAGTGAAACTGGTACAGGGTTTAATGGAGCGGCACCTGGAACACGGCGGCATGATAGTGATGACAACTCATCAGGAGATCGAGATAACTGCCTGCGCAACCCAGCGGTTGCAGCTCGCCTGACATGTTTCTGCGGATAATCCAGCGCGACCTTCTGCTCGCGATGCGACGTCGGTCAGATGTCTTGACGACCCTGTTTTTTTTTATCATCGTCGTGAGCCTGTTTCCTCTCGGCGTGGGGCCGGAGATGAACATGCTCCGAACCATGGCGCCAGGCGTCGTGTGGGTGGCCGCACTGCTGGCCTCGATGTTGTCGCTGGGGCGGATGTTTTCCAGCGATCACCTTGATGGCACGCTGGAGCAGATGCTGCTTTCCCCTCAGTCGCTATCCCTGCTTGTACTGGGCAAGGCGCTGGCGCACTGGCTGGTAACAGGTGTGCCCCTGGTGCTGATGGCTCCCGTGCTGGGCATCCAATATGATTTATCGGCGGATGCGCTGCTGGTCCTGACGGCCTCATTATTGCTGGGAACACCCGTATTAAGTCTGATTGGTGCGATTGGCGCGGCGCTGACTTTGGGATTGCGAGGCGGGGGGGTGCTGGTGTCGCTGCTGGTGTTGCCCCTCTATATTCCGGTACTGATATTTGGCGCCGGCGGGGTGGAAGCAAGCGTAGCGGGTTTGGGTGCTGGAGCACATATGTCGCTGCTGGGTGCATTTCTGCTGGCATCTCTTGCCCTGGCGCCATGGACCGCGGCCGTGTCATTGCGGATTTCGATGGAGTAACGGAAAGTCTGAGCAAGTCTTTCATTTTGATCACCGAGCGCAGCAAAATGAGGGTGGGCATAAAACGCATGACGAAGGTAAAAACTTGGCTGTCCACACACGTTACGCCAAAGCGCTCAGCCGAAGTTGATTGTGGCAACGAAGGAAGCCACCGTTTATTGCCAAATCCATGATACTTGCCCACGTCCTACAGTTGCCCGTTCTCCTGTGATGTCATCCCACTCCGATTCAAGACCGGTCGCGGCCCAGCTGCCAAACTCGAGACTTATTCAGAGCTTTCCAAAGAAACCAATTCTGAATTTAAGGTTTTTAGGTTAAAATTTGCAGTTAAGCACTTGAGGCGCAACACTTGAGGCGCAAAAACAAACACCTCAAACAGGAACTCGGTATTTTTCCATATGGCGATTAACTGGTTTAAATATTCCTCTCCGTCAAGTTTCTACTTCCTTGCCGGCAAAATGATCCCGTTTTTTTCCATCGCTGCGGCCATATTATTCGTGGCAGGGCTTTATGTCGGTTTCTTTGTAGCGCCCACTGATTTTCAGCAGGGTGAAGCTTATCGCATTATTTTCATTCACGTCCCTGCCGCCTGGCTATCCATGTTTCTCTACGTGATAATGGCGATGTGGTCCGGTATCGGCCTGGCGTTCAACACCCGCCTTTCCTCCATGGTGGCCACAGCCATTGCGCCGACAGGAGCAATGTTTACCTTTCTTGCCTTATGGACGGGCGCGCTATGGGGCAAGCCCATGTGGGGAACCTGGTGGGTATGGGATGCACGGCTCACATCCGAATTGATCCTGCTGTTCCTCTATATCGGCTTCATGTCGCTGCAGGCGGCAATAGATGACCCACGCCGCGCCGACAAGGCAGGCGCAATGATCGCTCTCGTTGGGGTAGTGAACGTACCGATCATATATTTCTCTGTGAAATGGTGGAATACGCTGCACCAGGGAGCTTCCGTCAGCCTGACCCAATCACCGAAAATGGCATCCACCATGCTGACAGGCATGCTGATCATGTCCATCGCATGCTGGATGTACGCAATCGCCGTGATACTGATACGCACACGGGCCATTATCCTGGAACGTGAGCGCCACACCGCGTGGGTGGGCGAGTTACAGGGGGCCGTACAGTGAACTGGGGTGGTCTATCGGAATTTCTGGACATGGGCGGATACGGATTCTACGTATGGGGATCCTATCTGGTAGCACTTCTCTGCCTGGCCGGAGAAATTTTTCTGGTTTTCAACCGCAAGCGAACTTTGCTCAGACATCTCAGTCTGATTCATCAGTCAACTAAACAACCAAGAGAAGAGAAATGAAACCACGTCATAAAAAACTGGCAATCATCGCCTCAAGCGTAACCGCATTGGGCGTTGCTTCCATACTGGTTTTGAATGCATTCCAGAGCAATCTGGTATTTTTCTTCAGCCCTACCCAGGTAGCCAACAAGGAAGCTCCCATGGGCAAGAGCTTTCGTATCGGCGGCCTCGTGGAAGAAGGCAGCGTCAAGCGTCAGAACGATGGCGTGACAGTGAATTTCGTGGTGACGGATACCGCAAAAGTTATTCCGGTAGTGTATACAGGCATTCTTCCCGATTTGTTCAAGGAAGGCAAAGGTGTGGTAGCTCAGGGAAAACTGGCGCAGGATGGCGTTTTCCGCGCAGACGAGGTACTCGCAAAACACGATGAAAATTACATGCCGCCGGAAGCCGCGGACGCGTTGGACCAGGCGGATAAGGCACGTAAAACGGTGCTGGTGCAATAGCACGAATAATATTGTGGGCGGAGGTTTGGCAGGACCGGAAACCTTTCAAACCTGGCCCAATCCTGGCCACATTTTCTATTTTCAATCCATAACTCATAGCCCCGACCATGATCCCAGAACTTGGTAATTTCGCTCTGATACTCGCCCTTCTGCTGGCACTTATACAAGGTACCCTGCCCATTATTGGTGCCGCCCGTGGCATACCCTCCTGGATTGCGCTCGCGCGTCCGGTAGTTCAGGGACAGTTTGTATTTGTCGTCATCGCATTTTTCTGTCTGGCCTATTCATTCGTCACCAGCGACTTCTCGGTAATAAATGTCGCGCAAAACTCCAATTCGAAATTGCCGGTGGAGTATCGGTTTGCGGCCACCTGGGGTTCGCATGAAGGCTCCTTGTTGCTGTGGACATTGATGCTGGCGAGCTGGTCGGTTGCAGTCAGTGTCTTCAGCCGCCATTTGCCTAACGACATGGTGGCGCGGGTGCTAGGCGTTATGGGCCTGGTGAGCGTTGGTTTTATTTTATTCATGCTTTTCACTTCCAACCCTTTCGAACGAATGCTGCCGGGCGCAATGGAAGGAAGCGATCTTAACCCGTTGCTGCAGGACCCGGGCATGGTTGTCCATCCACCTATGCTTTATATGGGTTACGTAGGCTTTTCAGTCGCATTCGCCTTCGCTATTTCCGCGCTGTTAAGTGGACAAATGGACGCAACCTGGGCGCGTTGGTCACGTCCATGGACGACGGTCGCATGGTTGTTTCTCACCATCGGTATCATGCTGGGAAGCTGGTGGGCCTATTATGAACTCGGATGGGGCGGCTGGTGGTTCTGGGATCCCGTTGAAAACGCCTCGTTCATGCCATGGCTGGTGGGAACGGCGCTGGTTCACTCCCTTGCAGTAACCGAAAAACGGGGAGGCTTCAAGAGCTGGACGGTGCTCCTGGCAATATGTGCGTTTTCCTTGAGCCTCCTCGGTACATTCCTGGTTCGCTCGGGGGTATTGACTTCGGTGCATGCTTTTGCAACGGATCCCAAGCGCGGCATATTCATCCTCGCCTTTCTGGTTATCGTCATAGGGAGTTCCCTGCTGCTTTTTGCCTGGCGCGCACCAAAAATTGGCCTGGGTGGCAAATTTGAACTGGTTTCGAGAGAATCGATGCTGCTTGGCAATAATCTATTGATGATGGTCGCGGCGGGCAGCATTCTGCTGGGTACGCTTTATCCGCTGATCATGGATGCGCTTGAGCTCGGAAAAATATCGGTCGGGCCTCCCTATTTCGAAGCCGTATTCGTGCCATTGATGACGCCCGCAATATTTTTGATGGGTGTTGGTCCCCTTGCGCGCTGGAAACAGGCAAGCATACCTGAACTCGCAATACGCTTGCGCTGGGCTTTTGCCGTGAGTCTCGTCACCGCCCTGCTGATGCCGTTTGTCATGGGTGAATGGAAACCTTTCGTAAGTTTCGGTTTGCTGCTCGCTTTCTGGGTAATTTCCACCATAGCCGTCAGCCTGACGCACCGATTACGGAGCAGTGGCAAGATAGGTTTATTCGCAAAACTTGCCGCACAATCGCGTAGCTACTACGGCATGCATTTTGCGCATCTGGGTATAGCGGTCTTCGTTATCGGTGTAACGCTGGTCGGTGGTTATGAAACCGAAAAAGATGTGCGCATGGCAATTGGCGAAACGGTGGAGGTCGGTGGCTACACATTCCGCTTCAATGGCGCTAAAAAGGCGCCGGGCCCCAATTACATTGCCGATATCGGCAATGTGGATGTCCTGCGGAACGGCGAAAAAGTTGGCGTCATGGAACCTGAAAAACGGGTTTACAACGCCTCTGGAATGGCTATGACGGAAGCTGCGATCGATACCGGTTTCCTGCGCGACCTGTATGTTGCCTTGGGCGAACCGCTTGAGAACGGAGCATGGGTGGTACGGGTTTACCATAAGCCATTCGTCGACTGGATCTGGTTTGGGTGCTTGCTGATGGCCTTTGGAGGCGCGCTGGCCGTAACTGACAGGCGTTATCGTCTATCGCCACGCGAGGAACGTGAACCTGCCGATGACAGAAAAGCTAGCGGCAAGAAAATCCCCGCTGGCAAGAAGGCTCCGGCTGCGCCCATGATTGCGAGGAGCAAGAAGGCATGACGCGTTTCCTGCTGCCATTGGCGGCATTCATCGTGCTTGTCGGTTTTCTGCTGGTAGGTCTGAATCTCAATCCCCGGCAGGTCCCTTCACCGTTAATCGGCAAGCCTGCCCCCGTTTTCCAGCTGGAACAGCTGCATGAATCGGAAAAAACGCTTACGTCGAAAGATAATCTAGGCAAGGTATGGCTGCTGAATGTCTGGGCTTCATGGTGTGTTTCCTGCCGCGAAGAGCACCCCATACTGGTTGAGCTGGCCAAGTCCGGAATAGTCCCCGTCTACGGCCTCAACTATAAGGATGAGCGGGACCTGGCTTTGCAATGGCTGAGGCAGTTCGGAGATCCATATACCGTCAGTGTCCGAGACCCGGAAGGTAGGACCGGCATAGAATATGGCGTCTATGGCGTGCCGGAAACTTATGTTATCGACAAGAACGGGGTGATCCGATACAAACAGATAGGTCCTGTCACAGTGGAAGCACTGGAGTCAAAAATTTTGCCGCTGGTGAAGGAGTTGCAGGGATGACAGCGCTTTTATTTCCATCAGTGAATCCTGTTTCCGCGCACACGCGCTTCATTATGCGAGAACATTTTTTTTGCATGGGGAAAATAATCCTGATGCTCGCCTTGATGCTTTTGCTATCCCCTGGATGGGCTAAGGAAGCTGCGCCGGTGGCCGAGGATCCCGAAATCGAAAGACGCATGATTGCGTTGTCGGAAGATTTACGCTGCCTCGTATGCCAGAACGAATCGCTGGCCGGTTCTCGAGCAGATTTTGCCAACGACTTGAGACGTGAAATCCGCGAACAGATGCGGGCTAACAAAAGTGATAAGGAAATTGTTGATTTTTTGGTAGCGCGTTATGGGGATTTTGTGCTCTATAACCCGCCGGTCAAGCCTACGACAATCTTCCTGTGGTTCGGTCCTTTCATTTTTCTGATAATGGGGGCAGTAATACTGGTTGTTTACCTCAAACGCCGTCGTAGCCAGACTGAAGAACCAATGCTATCCGAGCAGCAGCGCAAGCAGGCTGAAGCCCTGCTAAAGGAAAGCAAGGGTAACAACGCATGACGTCATTCTGGGTGGTAGCCGGCATATTTATTGTCGGTGCGTTGCTGTTCGTCCTCCCGACATTGTGGAGTAAAAAGAATCGTCAAGAGGGTGTCGAGCGCGATGCGACCAATATCAGCATCTATCGCGATCAACTGGCCGAACTCGATAGCGATTTCCTCAACGACGTTCTGACTCGCGAGCAATACGAACAAAGCAAGCGGGAATTACAGCACCGGATGCTGCAGGACATACCCGAAGGAGAAACCATGACTGCGGCAATTATGGGCGGCAACCGCAATGTTGCGACCATAACATTGACAACTCTGATAGTACCGCTTCTGGCAATATCACTCTATCTCTGGCTTGGCAATACGAAAGCGTTGCTGCCACAACCTGCCATGGAGCAGATGCCGATGGCTGGCGCAACGGACGATGGCAGTCACGCAAACATTTCGTCCGTGCTGGAAAACCTGACTGCACGCCTCCAGGAGCAGCCCGATGATGTAGAAGGCTGGCTCATGCTGGGTCGTACCTACGCAATGATGCAACGTTTCAACGAAGCAAAGGATGCTTACGAAAAAGTGCTTGCCTTGTCCCCTGATAATCCGGAATTCCTTACCGATTATGCCGATATTGTTGCGATGACGAACAACGGCAGTCTGCTGGGGAAACCTTTGGAGCTGATCAACAAGGCACTGCGCCTCGATCCCAGCAATCCCAAGGCGCTGGCACTGGCGGGCACCGCCGAATTTGAGCAGAAAAAATACAAAGAGGCGGCCGCCTACTGGGAAAAATTACTGGCGCTTATCCCGCCGTCAGAGGCCGAGCTGATGCAATCTGTCAACAACAGTATTGCGGAAGCAAAATCTCTGGCGACAGGAAAAGGTAGTTTAGTTGCAAGAGCGCAGGATCGGTCGCCGGGCAGTCAGGCGCCCCCTCCTGGAGAGAGCAAACCGGAGTCGGTGGCGGCGGCTGGCGCTGCCACATCAGGCTCGCTTTCCGGTACGGTGACATTAAGCCCCGCCTTGGCTGGCAAGGCATCTCCCAATGACAGTTTGTATATTTTTGCCCGCGCTAAAACCGGTCCAAAAGCACCACTGGCGACGCTGCGCCTGCAAGTCAAGGATTTACCTGCATCCTTTTCGCTGAATGACTCCATGGCCAGGTCTGGCGTCCAGCTATCCACTTTTCCCAATGAGGTAGTGGTGGGCGCCAGAATCTCTAAATCCGGATCTCCTATGCCACAAAGCGGTGATCTACAGGGTTTCAGCGAACCCATCAGGATTGGCAGCAAGGGTATTAATTTTGTAATTGACCAGCAACTGCCGTAGACAGATAGTTGTTTGAAGCAGGCAGAATTTGGAAGAACCGTACCAAAGTTTTTCCAGCAGCTCGTCGCTGCTGAAACGCTCATCTTCGGCCTTCCCGACTCCGAAAGTTAACTACCGCTTAGGTTGGTCTGCTTCCAGCCCAGCAGCCGGCGCCAGTATTGCAGTCCGGATCGTCGGTAGACCCTTCATGGAACTCGCACAGGGATTGAAGTCAGGAATTGGCGCGTCGTTTGTAACCGGATAGTATGGCAATGAGCATGCGCCCCCCGTTCGCCCCATACGCGTTGTGCCACAAAATACCAGGCCTGTTCCCGACTTAGCTGCGTAACCGGTGATTGACCCACAGGGCGGCGGTAAACAGCAACACCGCTCCCGCTTGGTGAGCTGCCGCCAGCTTCAGCGGAACGACGAGCAGCAAGGTGGAAATACCCAGACTTATCTGTACTGCCAGCATGATCAGTAGCAGACTGCATGCAAGACGAGCTGAACCATCAAGCGGCAGGCTTCTGGACTTATACCAGAAAATCGGTACTAGAATCGCGAGCGTCCAGGCAATAAGGCGATGATCGAATTGCACCGTCGTCATATTGTCGAAGAAATTTCGGTACCATGGTTCCAGCATGAATAATTCCGGCGGGACGATGTGACCATCCATCAGAGGAAAAGTGTTGTAGGCCAGGCCCGCCTGGATACCGGCCACAAACCCTCCGGATAGGATCATTACGAATATCAGCGAGGTCAGTGCGATCGAAAAACGGCGTAAACTGCGTAGCCCGCTGTTCGCAAGCGATATGCCGCTGGGGTAGAGCAGATCCATCGCCACCCAAAACATGGCGGCATAAATAGCGAAGGCAAGTCCCAAATGGGCGGTGAGGCGGTATTGACTGACGTGCGGATTATCTACCAGTCCGCTTTTTACCATGTACCACCCCATCCCTCCCTGCAACCCACCCAACAAGAAGATTCCGGCTAGTTTGAGGCCCAATGGCCGGTCTATTGCCTTTTTTGCAATGAAATACAAGAAGGGAATAAAAAAAGCCAGTCCGATGACACGCCCCAGCAACCGGTGGAAATATTCCCACCAGAAAATGCTTTTGAATTCATCCAGGCTCATGCCGAGATTGATCTTTTTATACTGAGGCGTCTGATGATATTTTTCAAAAAGTTCGTCCCAATCACTTTGACTGAGCGGGGGCATGGTGCCAACGATGGGCTGCCATTCGACAATGGACAATCCCGAATGGGTAAGCCGGGTGACGCCGCCGACAACCACCATGGCAAATACCAGCGCACAGCAAGCAAGCAGCCAGATGGCGATGGGTTTTTGCATGGCGAAATGGTAATCGGTTTTGGGCGGAATTAACGATGTCTGAGCAAGTTGCATGGCTAATAATTTAATTTAAGGGGCATCAGGATTTATTTGGCGCGCATCAATCGCTGCTTGTCGCGTGTCCATTCCTTCTGTTTTTCGGATTCGCGTTTGTCATGCTGCTTCTTGCCTTTGGCAAGACCGATTTCAAGTTTGATTTTGCCCGCTTTATAGTGCATATCCAAAGGTACCAGCGTGTAGCCGGCGCGCTCCACCTTGCCGATGAGCCGTTTAATTTCCTCGGCGTGTAGCAGCAGCTTTCGGGTACGCACCGGATCCGGCTGGATATGGGTCGAGGCCGCTAACAAAGGGCTGATATGACAGCCGATGAGGAACAGTTCCCCGTTGCGCAAAACGACATAAGCTTCTTTTAACTGCACCCGCCCCGCGCGAATAGCCTTGACCTCCCAACCCTCGAAAACTACGCCAGTTTCATATTTCTCCTCGATAAAATAATCGTAAAAAGCTTTTTTATTCTGGATAATACTCATGTAAAGGAAGAAAAAGGGTGAGTTCCAAGCGGGTTTGGTGTATTTTAACAGCTTTCAATAGGGTCTCGTTGGATCAGGGCGGTTTATCTCTATCTTATGGCTGAAATCGAGAAATCGGTGCTGATCGGTTATTCTGCGAGCCGTATGTTTGCGCTAGTGGACGCAGTAGAAGACTATCCCAAGTTTTTGCCTTGGTGTGGAGGTTCGTCCGTCGTTCCACAGAATGAGTCGGTTACCCACGCGACAGTCCAGATCGACTATCACCACATCAAGCACAGTTTCACTACCGAGAATATCAGGCAGCCGCCGGAATTGATTACCATGACCCTGCTGAATGGACCGTTCAAGAACCTTGACGGTCACTGGCGCTTCATACCTCTGGCGGAAAATGCCTGCAAAATAGAATTTCGATTGCATTACACGTTCGCGCACCTGTTTCTCGAAAAGCTTGTGGGTCCGGTATTTTTCATGATAGCGAATAGCTTTGTGGAAGCGTTCATTGAACGTGCGGAAGAAGTTTATGGAAGCTCCTGAACGAAAAGTTGAGATCGAAGTAGCGTACGCTTTGCCGGAGAACCAGGTTATGCGGCGGCTGAGCGTGCCGCCAGGAACAACAGCAGAGCAGGCTGTGCTGTTTTCCGGAATTATCGATCTTTTTCCGGAAATTGACCTTTCCCGCAACAAGCTGGGCATTTTTGGCAAGTCAGTCAAGCCTGGCATGGTCCTGCGAGATCGCGATCGCGTCGAAATCTATCGACCTTTAATCGTTGATCCGAAGGAAAGCCGCAGAAAACGGGCGAAAGAATCCAGCTCAACGCGGAAGGCCGGAGAATAAACCGCAAATCCGTCATCGCCCGCGCCGCGAAGACAGATGTTTTCGACATAATTGTCCGCGATCAATACGCCCGATTCCTGTGGTTTGTCCCCCCGCAATCTCCGGGTTTCGCTATAATGCCGCTTTGTGAAGGATCAATATCATGCGACTGGTTGAGAAAGCTCTAACCTTTGACGATGTTTTGCTGCTTCCTGCCCACTCCGTAGTCCTGCCGCGCAACGTCAATCTGACTACGCGGCTCACTCGCGAAATTTCTCTGAACATACCGCTGGTTTCCGCCGCCATGGATACGGTCACGGAGGCGCCGCTTGCTATTGCACTCGCTCAGGAAGGCGGCATAGGCATCATCCACAAGAATATGCCGGCAGAATCGCAGGCAGCCCATGTAGCGAACGTCAAGCGATTCGAGAGCGGTGTCGTGAAAGACCCGATCACCATCCCGCCAGACATGACAGTGCGCGACGTACTCAATCTCATCCATAAATACAAAATATCCGGCTTGCCGGTAGTGGAGGGTTCAAAAGTCGTCGGTATCGTCACCAATCGCGATCTCCGCTTCGAAACCAATCTGGATCAACCCATCAAAAATATCATGACGCTCAAAGAGCGGTTGATCACCGTAAATGAAGGGGCCAGCCGTGAGGAAGCAATGACTCTGTTGCACAAATACCGGCTGGAACGCGTGCTGGTGGTGAATGGAGATTTCGAGTTGCGCGGGTTGATTACCGTGAAAGATATTATAAAGACATCGGAGCACCCAAATGCATGCAAGGACGATTTTGGGCGCTTACGGGTAGGAGCGGCAATCGGGGTTGGCGAGGGTAGTGACGAACGCGCAGAAGCGCTAGCGGAAGCAGGCGTGGACGTGATAGTAGTGGATACCGCGCACGGCCATTCCCAGAGCGTGCTTGATCGAGTACAGTGGGTGAAAAAACGGTTTCCCCATATTCAGGTTATTGGCGGCAATATTGCTACTGCAGCGGCTGCCAAAGCGCTGGTTGACCAGGGTGCAGACGCCGTTAAAGTCGGAATAGGCCCTGGTTCGATTTGCACCACCCGCGTTGTGGCGGGCGTAGGGGTTCCGCAGATTACCGCAATCAGGAATGTATCCGACGCGTTGGCAAATACAGGTGTTCCCTTGATTTCCGATGGTGGCATCCGCTATTCCGGCGATATTGCCAAGGCAATTGCGGCTGGAGCCAGTTGCGTGATGCTGGGGGGGTTGTTCGCTGGCACCGAGGAAGCGCCTGGAGAAATCGAGCTATTTCAGGGACGCTCCTATAAGACCTACCGTGGAATGGGATCGCTTTCCGCAATGCAGCAAGGTTCAAGCGACCGCTATTTCCAGCAAGCCGAGCAGGACGCCAGGAAACTGGTGCCGGAAGGCGTGGAAGGGCGGGTTCCTTTCAAAGGCAGCGTTACAGCCGTTATTCAGCAGCTCATCGGCGGCGTACGTTCGGGCATGGGCTATCTTGGCTGCGAAACAATTGACGACATGCATGCTAAAGCCGAGTTTATCGAAATCACCTCTGCCGGTATTCGTGAATCTCACGTCCATAACGTGCAGATTACTAAAGAAGCGCCAAACTATCGCATGGAATAGTTTCTGGTACGAATACGTCGCGCCAGAAACTCGCCGTCGATGATGCGAATAACGCGCTCTCCAGGCACGGCCCGACATTGATTCAGTCTTCTTTTTAATTCCCGCCCGCTTTCTTGTTGTTCGAAGCTGTCATTCACAAAATTGCCGACGCACTGACCATGCATCAGAAAATACTCATCCTCGACTTTGGCTCCCAATATACACAGCTGATTGCCCGCCGAGTCCGGGAAAACAACGTCTACTGCGAGATTCATCCATGCGATATCAGCTCGCAATCTGTCATGGATTTCTCGCCCGTGGGTATTATTCTTTCCGGCGGCCCTGCTTCCGTAGCAGAGGATAAAACGCCGCGCGCGCCGCAAATCGTCTTCGAGTTGGGCGTGCCAGTAATGGGCATTTGCTACGGTATGCAAACGATGGCAGCGCAATTGGGCGGGGCGGTTGAAAATTCCAAAGTGCGCGAATTCGGTTACGCGGAATTGCAAATCAGGGCTCAGACTACCCTGCTGCGAGACATTGATGATCGCACCGATGCAGCGGGCAAACAGGTTCTCGATGTATGGATGAGCCACGGCGACAATGTAACGGCGCTTCCTCCCGGCTTTGAAGTCATGGCAAGTAACGCCGCGACGCCTCTGGCGGCCATAGCGGATGAGAGGCGCAAGTTTTACGGCATTCAATTCCACCCGGAGGTTACACACACCCTGCAAGGCAAGGCTATTATCGAACGCTTCGTGCATGAAATCTGCGGAGCAGGCTACGACTGGAACATGCCCGATTATCTGGAAGAGGCGATCGGCAGAATCCGTTCCGAAGTGGGCCGCGACGAAGTTATTCTGGGTCTGTCTGGCGGCGTCGATTCATCGGTAGCGGCCGCATTGATTCATCGCGCTATCGATAAACAGCTTACCTGCGTGTTCGTGGACAATGGTCTGTTGCGGCTCAATGAAGCCGAGCAAGTAATGGATGCCTTTAGCAGAAATCTGGGTGTAAAAGTCATACACGTCGATGCCGGCGGAGAGTTTCTGAAGCACCTGGAAGGAATTGCCGATCCGGAAATAAAGCGCCGCGTCATCGGTCGGGAATTCGTCGAAGTGTTTCAGCGTGAAGCGGCCAAAATCTCCAATGCCCGATGGCTCGCTCAAGGCACGATTTATCCGGACGTAATCGAATCCGCCGGCGGGAAAACGAAAAAAGCCCACACCATCAAATCGCATCATAATGTTGGCGGATTGCCCGACACGCTGCATCTGAAACTTCTGGAACCTTTGCGGGAATTATTCAAGGATGAAGTGCGGGAACTGGGACTGGCACTCGGTCTTCCGCACGACATGGTCTTCCGCCATCCCTTTCCGGGGCCTGGTCTGGGAGTGCGTATTCTGGGCGAGGTGAAGCGTGAATATGCTCAATTGTTGCGCCGTGCCGATGCAATTTTTATTGAAGAACTGCGTATCTCCGGTTGGTATGAAAAAACCTCCCAGGCCTTTGCGGTATTTCTTCCGGTAAAATCAGTGGGCGTGATGGGCGACGGACGTACTTACGACTATGTAGTAGCGTTAAGAGCGGTGCAAACCGAAGACTTCATGACGGCTCACTGGGCCGAGCTTCCTTACACCCTGCTCGCCAGAATATCCAACCGCATTGTTAACGAAGTACGCGGCATCAACCGCGTAGTCTATGATATCTCGGGCAAGCCGCCCTCGACGATTGAATGGGAATAAAGCATCCGGGTTTTCCCGGATGCTTTTAAACCTGGAACAGAATTCAGGGCGGACTTGAAATGTCGGAGAGCGCTTCCGCCACGACCCCGATATCGGAACCTTCGACGGCAAAATCCCCCAGCGATACAATACCCACTAGCCGTTGATCTGCGTCCACAACTGGCAGACGCCGGATCTGGTGATCGCTCATGATCTGAGCCGCATCTTCTACAGAATCGTTCTCGTCCACCCATATCACCCCTTCGGACATCACATCCCCAACCGGGGTACTGGAATCCTTACCCTCCGCGACCGCCCTGATGGCAATATCGCGATCAGTTATCACCCCGAGTAATTGTTCATCTTCGCCTACAGGTAACAACCCGAAATCGCCATCGCGCATTTCCTGCGCCGCTTCTTCGATCGTGGCGAGGGGGCTGATGGTCTGCACTTCCGAGCTCATTACCTCGCTGATTTTCTGCACTTTAACCTCCTTGTCTAAAGTTCCCTGTTATCGCACGCCCCAAGTGATCAAAGCGGTTTGCGACCACTAATCACTCTAAGCAGAATAACCACGATAGCGATTACCAGAAGAATATGTATGAAACCACCCATGGTATACGAGCTCACTAGTCCTAATAACCACAGGATGACCAAAACGACAGCGATTGTATAAAGCATGATAATTTCCTTTATAGTGAAAATTTATCGGCAAGCGGCTCGGCTGGGACCTGGCTGGATCTGGTGAATGTAGGAACATCGCATTGGTTCCGCCGGGTAGCATCCTGACCGCTTTTGCTGCTTAGTACTCTCTCTTGGCATCGGCTATTGCAGCTGCTTTCGCAGCTTTTGCTTCTTCCACGCAAACATCTTTAGCGTTCCCGTCTTTATCATCACATATCTCTTTTGCCACCCTGAAGTCTGCTTCCGCCTTTGCGGCATCTACTTCGTAGCGGGCTTTCCTGGAGGGTTTGTACCTGGCTTCGAGATCAGCCTTCGCGACTTCTTCCTTCCCCTTGGCTTCAGCAAGGCATATATCCTCGGCATTATCGTCAAGCGAATCGCAGCGCTCCTTGTCCACCTTATATTCACGTTCAATTCGATCAAGATCAGCCCTATATATATCGTATGGCATCTGAGGCTCGGCCACTACGCCGGCACTGCCAGCACTGAACACCAACCCGGCTGCTATCTGAATTACACTCAATTTGCGCATGATTTTCCTTGATTGGTTTGGCCGACACTTAGGCGAAATGCCGCAATTCGCTATGCCTGCTCCCGCTTCAATACTTCGGAGGATATACATCCTTCTGATTTCTTTCCCACTCGGAAATCTGCTCCTCCGCTTCTTCCTTGGTGATCCCATACGACTCCTGGATCTTTCCAGAAAGCTGATCTCGTTTTCCTGCAATAGTGTCAAGATGATCGTCGGTCAGTTTGCCCCATTGTTCCTTCACTTTACCTTTGAATTGCTTCCAGTTACCCTCTATTTGGTCCCAGTTCATTTGAATGCTCCTTATGCGTCAGACGTTAATAAGTAAGTAATAGCGTGTTTTTATTTCTTGACGCTCAGTTCATTGACAACATTCTTGACACCCTTTACTCCTCGCGCAACCTCTGCAGCCCGATCGATTTGAGCCGCGTCTGTCACATACCCGCTAAGCTGGACCTCCCCATCGCGTGTTACGACGGCGACATCGGTGCCATCGACACCTGAATCCCCCAGCAGTGCGGCTTTGACCTTGGTAGTGATGATTCCATCATCTATCTTTTCACCTACCGTGGTATCGGTCGTCTTCAACATCATTTTATTGTCCACGTTTTTTACACCTTCAACGCCGCGCGTAACCGTTATGGCGCGATCGATCTGAGCCTGGGTGTCTACATAACCGCTAAGTTGAACTTCGCCCTTGTGCGTTTCAACTTTGACATCCAGACCCTTGACTTCCTCATCCGCAAGTAGCGCGGACTTTACTTTGGTTGTAATGACGTTATCGTCGACATCGGTTCCGACAGTGGTTTTCGGCTCAGGCGCCGTTTCGGTTTTGACCTCAGGCGCCGCCTCGGGCTTGGGTCCCTTGTCCTCTGTTTTTCCGCAACCAGCCATGGACAAAGCGCCGATGAGGGTGATGGTCAGAACTACTAATTTATTTTGAATATTCATGCCATTTTTCTCCACAGTAGATTTGAATTAATAATTGCCGATGGCTCACAAGCAAATTCATGCTCGGCTCCACACTCCCTATCCGCAGTTTCATGATCGCGATTCTCAAGCAATGGCTCAGTGCGCTGGCGCACATAATTGTAAAAATAGACCGACCCGATCTGATCAATTATGAGGAGTTGGACATGCGCATCGCGACACAATTGGGGAAACCGGGGCTGCATCAGCATAGATGCCCTGAAAGGGCCTATGCTGCATCTACGTTTGAAGGACGGGGGAACAAAAACCTGAAAAACCCTGAACGGGCGGAAAAGGGGGCAGGATGCCTGGGACTGACTAAATCTATCGAGACTGGCGGTAACGGCTACAATTTATTTTCCCTCGAGGCCATTCAGAAAACATCGAAATATCCGTAAATTTCAGGAAGCTCAGCAAATTTCACACCGTATCTACTCAATTTTTCAACATGCTCAGTATTGCTGGTGGCAGTCGAAGCAACAGACTGATTTCCCTGAATCTGGTCGAATACTCCGCCGTTGCCGAAATGCGCGTTGTAGGCCTCCTTCCAGCCGCCAAAAACTTCATCGACCGTGAATAAATCGATAGGGGGAAATTGCATCGCATACTTGGCGGCAACTCTCTCATCGCGAGGGCGATAATAATGTTTGCCCGCGATATCCTGAGCTTTCGTGGTATAGAGGTAATCAATATAGGCTCGGGCAACCTCCCTCATACCTGTGTGATCGGCGACGTCGTTAACTATACTGACCGTGGGTTCGGCCAGGATCGACAGAGAGGGCGTAACCACCTCGAACTTATCGCCGCCTTCTTCGGCAATCAGATGCGCTTCGTTTTCCCAAGCCAGCAGCACGTCGCCAACACCGCGTTCGACGAAAGCATTTACCGATCTGCGCATCCCGGGATCGAGCGACTTGACGTTAGCAAACACTTTTCTGACGAATTCGAGTGCAGTTGCCTCATCGCCGCCTGGTTGTTTGAGTGCGTAGCCCCACGCAGCCAGGTAATTCCAGCGTGCGCTGTCGGAAGTCTTCGGATTGGGTGTGACCACTTCGATCCCGGATCGCGCGAGGTCGTCCCAATCTCTTAGTTTCTTCGGGTTACCCTTGCGCACCAGAAATACGATAGTCGAAGTAAAAGGTGTATTTTGCGGCAAGGCTTCCTGCCAATTAGGCAGTGTGAACTTGCTATTTGTTTTCAACGCATCTACATCATACGACAGGGCAAGCGTTGCCACATTAAGCCCATCCACAGCGGCGCGTATAGGCGCGCCCGATTTGCTTCTGGCTTGTTTGACCGTGACCTCGACGCCTGTCCGCGCTTTCCAGTGTCTGGCAAATGCTTTATTGAAATCTTCATACATCTTTTGGGTAGGATCGGAATTGTCTCTCTCGGAGATACCGTGCAGCGCCGCGAATGCAGCACCTAAACTGAGCAGAATCGCCGCCACTGCAAAAATAAGACGGGAACGATATGAACGCATCTTTATTTCCTCCAGGATAATAAACACCAGAGAAATTTAACATCCGTTTATTTCAGCAGCATTGCATAAACGTGAAGAAATTGAGTAGTTTCATGGCGTCTCCTGGATAAAGAGGGCCGGATACCTGCAGAAAAGGAAGGCTAATCCCGCGGGGCCTCTTCAGTAGCGGCATGAAATAAATGGTGCACCGGGAGCCGTGGCGTATAAAATTTAGTCGTCCAACATTGATGAGAATCGCATACCGAGAAAAACCCTCGTGAATATCAGAAACTTTACCAGTTTTTCCAATGTCGCTCTTGCGTTGCTACTGATAAGTATCGGAGCGCTCGTGTTTCATTCGCTGAACATCCGCGAGGAAATTAACAATGGTGAACGCCATCGATTCCGTGTGATTTTGCTGGTCGATGAGCTGCTTCAAAGCTCTGGAGATCTCACCTATATGGCTCGCAACTATGTGATTACGGAAGACCCGGTGTATGAGCGTTACTATTTCAAAATACTCGATATACGCGACGGCAAACGGCCCCGCCCCCTGAATTATTCCGCGACCTATCTTGTAGCCGCAGACGAAACTTCTGTCATAGAACAGGGTGATACGATTCCATTACTGGAAATGATGCGCCAGGAGGGCTTCAGCGATGAGGAATTTTCCCTGTTGCGAGAAGCGAAGGAGAGCTCGGATAGATTGGTCAAGATCGAAAAAAAGGCGTTTGCGGCCTTGACAGGGCGGTATGACGACGGACAGGGCAACTTTACTGTACATGGTAAGCCCAACCGGGAATTCGCTATCAGCTTGCTGTTTGATAAGCGCTACGTTGCGGGCATCTCCAGCATAATGACACCGATCCGGAAGTTCATGAATTTATTCAATGGACGTATACAGGCAGAATTAAACGCCAGGTCGGCCCGGCTCGAGCGCCAGATGATCTTTGAAATGGTGCTCATCTTCATCGCCCTGCTCGCCACGACAGGCATCATTTTTTATACCCGCCTTGGCATCCTACAGCCCTTGGCGGAGCTTGGCCGTCAGGTGGCTGGTATCACCCGCGGTATCCACCCTAGCCGCTACGGCAAAGCTACGAATAACGAAGTGGCGAAACTCGGCGAAGCATTAGCGCTGGCAGATGCAGAGAAAAGACGGCTTCTTGAGAACGAACGTATTGCCAGGAATGAAGCTGAACGCGCCAGCCAGCTCAAGGACGAGTTTCTGGCAACCCTGTCCCATGAACTGAGAACACCGCTGAATGCGATTCTGGGTTGGTCGCAACTCATCTTGAGCGGAAGCATGAAAAACGAGGACATCCAGCGAGGTCTGGAAACAATCGAAAGAAATGCTCGCGCCCAGAATAAGCTTATAGAAGATCTTCTTGAAATGAGCAGCATAATATCCGGAAAAGTCAGGTTGGATATGCAGCAAGTGGACGTTGCCAGTCTGGTCGAGGCAGCGGTCGAGTCAGTCAAACCGACGGCACAAGCCAAAGGAGTGGCTCTGCAAAAAACAATTGCCCCGAACATTGACCCCGTCACAGGGGATTACAATCGGCTCCAGCAGATCTTCTGGAATCTGCTCTCCAACTCGGTAAAGTTTACGCCCAAAGGCGGCAGGATAGAGATTGTAGTTGAGCAGTTAAACTCCTTGCTTGAAATCAGGATCAATGATTCGGGTCTCGGTATCGCGCCGGAGTTCATGCCTTATGTTTTTGATCGCTTCCGGCAAGGTGACCCTTCACTTACCCGACAGTATGGCGGCCTTGGCCTGGGCCTTGCCATTGTCAAGCAACTGGTGGAGCTTCACGGTGGAACAGTTCGGGCAGAAAGCGCCGGTGTCGGACAAGGCTCATCGTTTACCGTGATTCTGCCGCTTTCCATTGCTGATGATGTGAAAAATGAATTGCCGCCCTTGCGGGAGCACTTTGGTGGAAAAGATGCTTCGCTTGCGGGATTGAAAGTGCTGGTGATTGACGACGAACTGGACGCGCGCGAACTCATCAAGCGAATGTTGACTCAGTGTGAAGCGAGGGTGATCACCGCCGAGGGGGCCATGGAAGGATTGGAGCTTTTGAAAATCGAGAGGCCGGATGTGGTTATCAGCGACATCAGCATGCCGGAAAAAAATGGGTATCAATTCATTGCCGAGGTGAGAAGCCTTTCCGCAGAAGCTGGCGGTAAAACTCCCGCCATCGCACTCACGGCGTTTGCTCGTGCGGAAGATAGAGCCAGAGCCATGAATGCCGGCTATCAGGAGCATCTTCCCAAACCGGTCGGCTCATTTGAATTGATCACGGCCATTGATGCTCTTGTTAAGCAAAACGCAAATGCTGGAAAGAACATCGCACTGAACGGGAAAAAATCGTAACGTAACGCATCCTGTCTCTCAACAATCTGATCTGATCCCAGTTTCAAACAGCTCGATTCCTGTTTCCCGATACCAATTGCCATTGGCATGGTCCGAGCCGCCTTCGTAAAGCAATTGGCTATCCCGAGACTCACATCCCTATTCCTTTTCCGTTCAATCTTTCCTTCATTCTCAATTTACTTAATCATCATATTCTCTTAAAAGAATGATTATGCATTTGGATTAATCATTTCAACTGCATCCGCGCTCCCGCTATTCAAACTCCCGGTTATTGATGCGCCCATATCATCCACTGCGACAATTTGCCACATGCGGCAATATGTCACATTGATTTCTTGATATGAATAATAAATACTCCCTCAATCGGTTCTGCTGATGAGCATGACCGGTATAGAGAGATTATTTTCTACGTTTAACCACCGAGAGACCATATGAAAAAAACACTTCACTACGCATTTTTCGTGGCTGGCATGGCTTCATTGCCGGCCATGGCCCATGTTGGCTATGGCGGTCGCGATTTTGGAACTTTTGATAATACTTACGCCGCTTCCACCCGGCTAGATCAGGCGGTTACCGGAAACTATGGCTGGATAGACGGCACAGATGCCGACTATGGCGACAGTCATAAATTGCGCCCCTACCGCTTCACATTGCTTGAACCGACCGATGTCACACTTGAGTTCGCACAGGCTACCTCCCAGGTTACAGACCACCTTGGCAACGTCTCGATGTCTCAAGTTGGATTGATGCCGGCATTCTCGCTCTACCAAGGACTTGCCCATATGGCCCCGGTGAAGGCAGATCATGACTCTGCCGAAATATCGCTGGCCAATCGTCCAGACAATACGGAAGGCTCATTCAGAGCTTTGACGGACTGGTCGATCGGAAACGATCCAGGCGATCTCAACGGTATCCCGATTCCACCCAGCTTGAGCTTTTTCAAGTATATCGGTCACGCCTATGACGGCACGGGTTTCGGTTCGGACGGCGCACCTGACGGCAAGGTTTCACACACTTTTTCGAATCTCGCTGCCGGGGACTACTCTGTATTCGTGGGAGGCGCTGATTATTTTTCTCAGGATATCACCAACCCCAACCTCCTGACCAAGTATGGCGTTACCGGTACCCTTGTAGCTGGCGTAGTACCTGAGCCACAAACCTACGCCATGTTGCTGGCAGGCCTCGCGTTGATGGGTGTGATCATACGGCGACGATATAGCGGCGCCCCGCCGGCTGAGTCAGCATAAGCTATATTCGCGGGCAAGCCGCTTAAAGTGCAATCTACATCTTCTCCCACATCACATTGGACTGCTTTTTTGCCGCTGCGGTAAGTAATTCGATCAGGGGTAATGCGCGATGGGTAAGACTTACCGTTTGATCATTCGACCCCTCAGCTTCAGGCTCATCGTCCGTTTCCGGCGCTCTCGGCTTTTCGTGCTCAATCGAGCGTTTTAATCGATCAAGCACTGCCGGCACATCTTCGGCCAGTATCGCGCCGGGCACAGTTCCACTGTGTCCCATCATCCTCAACAGGCGGTGCGCGACATCGCCGAACATGGTTATATCGGCATAAGCATCGCTTTTAAATATTATCAGCATAAGAACTCGGTAATGAATAAAGAAATGCTTCTGTTCTGGATAAATCGGAGCCGCGATCAGGCGCCCTGGCATACCCTTGAAGGTTCCATGCTTCAGCTTTCGAACGATTGCTTCAGGGCACCTGCCCTCAGGCATGCGTACCGAGGTTCCGCTGGCGGTAGGCAGCGAAACCGAGAACAAACAGCCCGGCAATGAACATGGCTGTAACCTGCGGCTCCGGCACGGCACTTATGAAGGCGGATGCGAGAAGAGCATGAGCCCGCGTGGTGGGATGAACGCTATCCCAATAAAGATGGCCGTCGGGATTGTCACAAGAAAATACGAGCAGGGAAACACATGGATCTTGAACGTCCGTGAACCCATAATTGACCGGATTCTGGATTATGTCATTCTGGAAAGAATAAGTATCGAACTGATAAATATCCGTTGTAGGAAAATTCGAACTGGCGCTCCCCAACTGCGTTGCCAATTCCGTGTTGAAAACAAGTGAATATGCTCGAGCCTCAAATTCTTCGCCCTCGGATCTTGCAAGCGGTGTATGGCCCAGATCCACGAGATTTGGAACAAGGATATGCCTGGCTCCAGCTGCCGCTAGCGTATTTACATAACCCCCGATATTCTGTGCGGCTGCGACGGGAGAATTATGCGTAAGATAATCGCCCCCTCCGCCCCATACGAGGTACAAGGCGTTTGGATCGGCATTTCCTCCCGAGTCGCTCATATAAAGGTCCAGTTCCTGCTTGATACCTGGCAGGTTAAAAATTCCTGACTCGGTTGCACTGCCTTCATCGCCACTGTTTCCGATACCTGACGTGGCGCCTCCTACGGCGTAGCTGCGGAAATTCGTGCTGGTCACGCCTCCTGGAAAGAGAGACTCCGCCATATATTCGGAGGCGACAGGTCCATTGGAGAGGCGGCCGCCCTCATAAGGTGGACACGGATGAGAAACATCGCAGTTACCGCCCAGGATCTTGTAGATGCTAGTAACAGCAGAGGGACTATCCCCCGCATCCAAAAGACTGTCTCCAAACGTATGGAGACTGGTGAAAGCTGTAGCTGCCCAGACGTTGCTCCCTGCCGACAACAACGCGAAAAGGGCGACAAATGTCATTCGTGCATTCATGATCAACCTCCCCCATCAAATTGGTGACAGAAACCGGCCGGGTAGCCGGATCTAATGCTGATGCAAGAATAGCCGAGACTCAATTTTCCGCGCTGCTTGCTTTATGTGCGGTACCGGACCTGACCCTCATCCACCCTTCGTCTGCTCCTCATGAGCATTCGACGAGAAGGGCCGATTTTAGTCGCGATTCCTCATCAGGAGCCCAATCAGGATACCAACTCCAATTGCCAACCCGACGGTGCGCCACGCATTTTCATGCACATATTCATCGGTTGCCCGTGCCGCGATTTTGGATTTATCGACTACGGAACCTTCAAAATCATGCAAATAATCTTTGGCCAGCTTCAAGTTCTGATCGATCTTGTCGCGCAACACCTGGGCCTTTCCCCCTCCCTCGTTGCTCACAAATTTCATCAGTTCCTCAGTATCGGCAATGACCGATTGAAAATCCTTGATGAGCTTTTCTTTACTATCCTTGGCAGTCCTGGCCATCACAATCCTCCATATAAAATTAACATTGTTGTTATTACCATCCAGTTGCTTGCTGTGCCCATAAAAAAGCATTCTTCAGCATAAACACTGTATAGTCTACGTGCTCAATCCGAGGCACTTCATTCCTCTCACCTCGGCTTACTATCCCCTCAAGAGCGTTTATATCTTCTTTCCTGACATGCGTCTGTCGGGCACCGCACATACGATTTCCAAATTTAGATGTAATATTAAATCGTGCCGTTGCCGTACGTCCCATCCCATTCAACTACCGCACGTGTTGGACAACCATATGTTATCGAGACAAGCAAATAGCGAGGAATGTAATGACATATATTCATACCACTGAGCTGTATACCCCCAAACTTCATACTCCCAAGCAAAACCTGTTTCTGGCTTCTCTCCCCGAGAAGGATTACGAGCGGCTGCAATCGTGCCTTGAACTCGTGTCCCTGCCCCAGGGATGGGCCGTTTATGAAAATGGTGGGGGGTTAGGCCTTGTGTATTTCCCCACCACCAGTATCATTTCCCTGCACATCATTAACGACAAGGGAGAACCAGTGAAGATCGCTGCTATCGGCAAGGAAGGCGTATTCGGCATTTCCATGCTGATGGGGCGAAAAATTACGCCAACCCGGGCAATCGTGCAGAGTGCCGGTTTTGGGTATCGCCTCAAGGCAGCCAATTTACGAAGAGAATTCGAACTCGGCAGCCCGTTGCGTTATTTGCTTCAGCATTACACTCAGCGTCTTGCGGCCAAAATCGCCCAAGCCACAATGCCTGCCATTCACCCGGCTCTCAGACCTGGCATACCTTTGACTGGTTCACCCGCTCCTTTGGCTTGAGGCAGATGTAAATTTGTATTCCCCTTTCGTCAAGGCTGACGTATCCTCCGCTCTTTTCGGCCTTGACTGCCAGGCTTTACCTGCAGCATTTCCGCCTTAGCTTCCTCAACCGCATCCAGTCGGCGAAATTGCCGGTCATTCCCTCTGATTGTACTCACGCGCGAGAACTGCTTAACCGGACTTTGGCGGTGTGCGGTATCCGATCATCGACAAGAGCAATGGTCAGATCCTGCTGCTCGACACCATCGATTGTAAGGCCCTCATTTTCCATATCACCAGCTGTCTGTGCAACGGTAATGTGATAGATCGTTTCGCCATAACGGTATTTCATCGTGAACGTATTCCATTCCCCAGGCAGGCAAGGGTTGAAATGCAGTTTCTTATCCTCCAGTGAAAGGCCAAGCAATGTTTCCAGCATCAGCCGGTACAGCCAACTGGCTGAACCCGTATACCACGACCATCCGCCGCGGCCCGTATGCGGAGGAACCGCATAAACATCAGCGGCAACCACGTATGGCTCGGTCTTGTAGACCGAAACCGTCTCCGGTGACCGCGCATGGTTCACCGGATTAATCATCTCCAGCAGCTCCCATGCACGCTTATGATCTCTTAACACGGCGAAAGCCATCGTCGCCCAGATGGCCGCATGGGTGTATTGTCCGCCGTTCTCGCGTACGCCGGGCACGTAGCCTTTTATATAACCCGGATTCAAGTGGGACTGATCGAAAGGTGGATCAAGAAGTTGTATGAGACGAGCGTCGCGACGCACGAGATGTTCACTTACCGCTTCCATTGCCTGCCGTTGGCGCTCGGCAGAGCCGGCGCCGGACAACACTGACCAGCTCTGCGCGATCGAATCGGTCCGGCATTCGGGATTACTCCGGGAGCCAAGAGGAGAACCATCATCGAAGAAGGCACGGAGATACCATTTTCCATCCCAGCCGTGCTGTTCGATATTTTTACGTAAGCGATCAGCTTCCTTTTTGCATCGCCCGACAAACGCCGTATCGCCATATCGCTCGGAAAGTTCTGAAAACTGTATAAGATTGTCATACAGGAAGAAAGCCAGCCAGACGCTTTCGCCACGCCCGTGGAAACCGACAAGGTTCATTCCATCATTCCAGTCGCCAGTACCCATCAGTGGAAGACCGTGTTCGCCGAATCGCAGGCCATGCTCGATGGCGCGCACGCAGTGCTGATATAAAGTTGCGACCTGTTCGGAGTGGACCGGCAGATCATAGTACGACTCCTCGTCCACCGAAACCTGCCGACCTTCCAGAAAAGAAACCGACTCATCCAGCACTCCGATATCGCCGGTGGTGGCAACATAACGACAGGTTGCCAGAGGCAACCACAGATAGTCATCGGAACAGCGGCTTCGGATACCGCGCCCCGCTGGTGGATGCCACCAATGCTGGACATCACCTTCGATAAACTGACGAGCCGCCGACCGAAGCAGATGTTCGCGGACAAGAACGGGCTCAGCGTGAACAAGCGACATCACATCCTGCAGCTGATCACGAAAGCCGAAGGCTCCTCCCGACTGATAGTAACCGCTGCGTCCCCATAGCCGGCAAGCCATGACCTGATACACCAGCCAACCGTTGACCATCACGTTTACGGATGGATCGGGCGTTTCCACTTGTATCGTACCTAGCGTGCGAAGCCAGTATTGACGCACTTTTTCCAGTGCCTCATGCGCAACCGCGATCCCACGGAAGCGTTGAGCAAGCTGAAGAGCATCGTCAGCATTGAGCCCGGCGCCCAAACGAAATGGGATTTCCCGCGTCTGACCATCCAGCAATTCAAACGGAATACGGATAGCGCCACAAGGGTCGAAGCCCGCCCCCACCTGGCCCGAGAGGTCCTTCGAGGCCATCGCAGCGGGGTTCGTCAATCTGCCGTTGCGCCCGATAAACTCGGTTCGGTCGCCAGTCACACTGCGCGTATCATCGTCGACATCAAAAAAAGCGACGCGACCCGAAAACTCGTTGTTATAAGGATTGCGCGCAAGCAGAACTCCACTTTCGGGATCTATCTCGGTAACGATGTGCATTCTGCTCTTGGCTGGCAGATCGCCCAGTACCCACTCGACGCAGCCCGTTGCCGAGAGCTTGCGAGGCCGTCCGGATTCATTACGCACTCTCAGTACCGCAAACTTTACCGGGGCATCCAAAGCGACATAGATTTCAAGCTCTGAACGAATGCCACTCTCGATGTACTCGAAAATACTGTAACCGAATCCATGCCGCGTAACATATGGCGCTGCTCCCGGCTTCGGTAGAGGTGTCGGCGACCAGAAATTGCCGGTTTCTTCGTCCCGCAGGTAATACGCTTCACCACCGGAATCGCAAACCGGGTCGTTGTCCCAGGGAGTCAAACGGAACTCGTGCGCATTTTCATACCAGGTGTATGCTTGCCCGCTCTCGGAGATAACAGTGCCGAACTGCGGATTTGCCAGAATATTCGACCACGGTACAGGTGTCGTCCGACCCTGCCCTGTCGTTATGACGTACTCGCGCCCATCGGGAGTGAAGCCCCCAAAACCATTGTCGAAGAGCAGTTCGCGGGGCGGCGGTTCAACAACTTGATCGGGTTCTGGCTGCCGAATGGGCGCCAGCCTTTCGAGCGGACGCGGCAATTCGACCGGGAGCCGGCGGGTCAGTTGCTCCACCAGATTTCCGTTGGTGTCGAGAATAATCACGCGCGCGACGGTTTGCATCAGGATGCGATCTTCCGAGGCAATCTGCTCGGCGCGGCGGATGAAAATACCGCCGGGACGATCGAGCACGTGAGCTTCTGCACTGCCCGCGATAAGCCCCATGATGTGGTCGTGCAGGAGTTGCCGATAACTTGAATGGTCCTCATTCCAGATAACCAGGTCGACGGCCAGCCCCTTTACGCGCCAATAGGAGTGTGCCTGTATCAGCTGCCGCACCAGATTGAGATTAGCGGCGTCGCTGATCTGGAGCAGCACGATTGGCAAATCGCCAGAGATGGAGTATCCCCACAGGCCCGATTGACCACGCTGATTCCTGATAAGCACAGCGTCATCAGCACGTAGATAGGAACTCGCGTACAGCACCGAACCGGCCAGTCGGCCGAACAATTGTGCATCTGTCTCGGTAGCATTGAGTTGATGCAATACAACCAGACTGTGCGTCCATGCAAGATCGAAGACGCGATTCGTCAAGTGCTGATCCTGATACTTTTCGATCAGATGCATGGCGGCGTGGCGGGAATCACCTGCTCCGGTAACAATATCTATCGTCGCAGACTCCCCCGGTTCGACGGTCAAGCGTTTGCGGATCGCTACTATCGGATCCAGAACCGAGCCTGCGCCGCCGGAAAGTGGTGCGGAATCGGTCATCGCCTGCGGCGCGGACACATCGTTTCCGCGTCCGATAAACGCCATTCGATCCGTCTCATAGGAGGCGGCTTCGGTAACAACGCCATGGACCATCATAAGGTGGAACATCCAGGGAACCGCATCGCTTTGCGAGCGCGGTCGCCTGCTGCATACGATTGCATGTCGGTCAGGCAAAATTTCCGTCTGTACAAAAAGATTGCCGAAGGCAGGCGCTTGTGCGTCAGCTGCCGGTGCCGCCAGCACTACCTCGGCATACGAGGTGATTTCAATTGTCCGACTTGTCCATGCGCGATTGGTGATGCGAACCCGGCGAAGCTCGATATCATCTTCCGGCGATACGGAAATCTCGGTATGAGTATCAAAATCGAGGTCGCGCCGTCGGAACTCGACCCGTCCTTCTGAAAAGACGACTCCGTAACGCTTGGGTTCCTTTAATGTGGGCTGGTAGGTATTCGACCAGAAATCTCCACTCGCCACATCGCGCAGATAACAGAAATTGCCCCAGTAATCACACGTGCTATCCTCCCGCCAGCGGGTAACGGCAAGGTCCTTCCAGCGACTGCTCCCTCCTCCGCTATTGGTTACCATGACGTGATACCGGCCATTGGACAGAAGCTGTACTTCGGGAATAGCCGTGTTTGCACTCGATAGTATTCGCATCGGCATGTCCGGAAGTTCCTTGCTCACCCGCACATCAGGGAGCTCGGCGGCTTGCGAACGGAAGACAGTAGCCTTGGGAATCCGTTCCTGTAGCAGCAACATTGTTGCTTGAAATAAGGGCTCAGACTCAAAGCGCCGCTGCATGGGCCGATCCAGCAACACATACGCGAGGGACAGCAGGCTCATACCCTGATGATGGGCCATGAACGAACGCACCACAGCGCGCGTTTCGCCGCGCCGCAGCCGTGATGGTGTATAGTCGACGGCCTCATAAAAACCGAATTTACCCGCCATATCCTGGGCAGCCAGTTGCTGAAGGTTACGACACGCAGCCTCGGGCTCAACCATTAATGCCAGCACCGAAGCGTAGGGTGCAATGACCAGGTCTTCCCCGAGACCTCGCTTGAGTCCCAGTCCGGGAACTCCAAACGCGCGATACTGGTAATTGAATTGAACGTCAACCGCGTTGTAGCCCGATTCCGAGACCCCCCAAGGGACACCCCGTTCCTCGCCGTAGGCAATTTGACGCTTGACCGCCGCCTTGCAGGTCTGATCAAGAAGCGTGTTATCGAAGGTCGGCATCACCAGCAGTGGCATGAGGTACTCGAACATCGAGCCGCTCCAGGAGAGCAATGCGGCCTCTCCGCCGTAGGTGGTAAGGATGCGCCCCAGAGCGAACCAGCTTTCCTGCGGCAATTCCCCTTGCGCAATCGCCACAAAATTGCAGAGCCTGGCTTCGGATGCAAGCAGATCGTAGTAGCTGCCATCCAGTCGATCTTCCCCCGCGTTATATCCGATCGAAAGCTGTCGTTGCGCATGACTGAACAGGAACTCGTACTCCATTTGCGCCATTTCACCTGCCTGAAGCGCCAGGCGTTCGAGATTTGCCAGCCAGTCGCGCGCTACCTCGCTACCCTGGCTGGCGAGTTGCCGTAACGAGGGGATCCCGTCCGCATGCATTATCCCGGTTTCATCTTGCGCTCCAACCAGGGCGGGCTGCGGTACAAGGCCGGTTAATTCTGCAAGTGCGCTTTCACATTGCTTATTCAAAACCATCGCCCATTCATGAGCTTCGCTGGAAGTATCAGCAGCCGGCTCTTCGGCAATCTCGCGAACGATTTCTCTGGAGCAGGCCACCATCCAGTCAAGATCAGCATGCGCCCTCGCGATTGTGACCGGGCGGGTCTCTGCTGCAACCGCGAGCGCCATGCCGAATTGTGCGAGAGAGGAATTTGGAGCCATGGGACCGGCCGTTTTTTCCACTATCCGCAGCGTATCGGTCAGCCCCAAAAACAATTGTTCACTGACAATGGGTGCATCGGGTATCTCCAGAAGGCCGGCGCGCATTGTCAATAGGTGACCAGCCAGGTTGCCGCTATCCACTGTGGAGATATAGCGCGTCAATGGCGTCCTTGTTTCTGTATCGTACCAATTGTAAAAATGACCTGAATGCCGTTCCAGTGTTTCCATCGACTGCAGCATTTTATCGGTGCGGTCAATAAGCTGCCCGGCACCGACATAGCCGAAGTCGTAGGCGGCAACGTTGGCAAGCAGCGCCAGACCCATGTTGGTCGGCGATGTCCGCCGCGCTGTGGTTGGGACCGGATGCTCCTGAAAATTATCGGGGGGCAGCCAATTATCCTGTGGTCCGACATGAGTTTCAAAGAAGAACCAGGTCCGCCGTGCAACGTGGCGCAAGAAGTGTATTTGCCCATTGGTCAATTCCGAGCTTCGCGGCGGCAACGGCCGGCTTACCCACCACGCGATAGCGGGAGATCCCGCCCATAACAGCAGTACAGGCATGGCAACTATTAATGCATAGGGCTCTGTCATCACCATTCCCGTCACCGCCAGAACTACGGTCACAGGTGCTATCCACATAGATCGAAAGGATGCACCAAGGCTGGTAGGCCCATTCCTTTTGATCGCGGAGCCTGATTCGCGCTCGATGTAGTGGGAGGGATTCCACTCGAGCAGCCGGCGGTGTGTGATGAAAAGCCGCACGTGGGTGCGTATTACCGCGTCGAGGCTGAAATAAGCCTCGTATGGAAGACAGGCCAGTGTGAATAATATTTGTCCGAAGTGCCGTCCTGCCGCGCGCATTGAGGTGATAGCGTGCGGCCGCCACGCGACTTCGACCGGTTTCTTCAAAAGATCAGAGATGACGTCTATCGCGGCAGGGATAGCGAGCACACCAATAACGATCAGCGTCCAGAACCATGCATGGGCCAGTGCCATCCATCCTAGCAACAGGAGTAGCGTCAACGCGGCCGGCACAAGGCTGCGCCGAAGATTATCCATCAGTTTCCATCTGGAAAGCGCGGACAGCGGGTTTGGGTGATAGCTTTCCAGAGCTCCCGGTACCCGCCACAACAACCAGCTCGCGAGTTGCCAGTCTCCTCGAATCCATCGGTGGCGTCGGCTTACATCTGCACTGTAGCGGGATGGGAACTCCTCATATAACTGTACGTCACTTATTAAACCTGCCCGTGCATAGCATCCTTCCAGAAGGTCGTGACTTAGAATCCGGTTTTCGGGAAAGCGGCGGCAAACAGTCTGCTCGAATGCGTCAACGTCATAAATTCCCTTTCCGATAAATGATCCCTCATAGAACAGATCCTGATAGACGTCGGAGATAACCCGGGTGTACGGATCGATACCGGCCTCGCCGCCAAAAAGCCATGCGTATCTTGACTGATTTGTACTTGAGAGACTCACCACAACCCGCGGTTGCAGAATCCCGTAGCCCTCCGTTACCAGCATCGCATCTCCATCTGCGCGGATGGTGTCAAGCCTGGGGCGGTTCAGCGGATGAGCCATCGCACCAATAAGTTGATGGGCGGTCTCCCGCGGCAACTGGGTATCAGTGTCGAGCGTGATGACATACTTCACATTGGCCAGCACAGCTGTGTTGCCAACGATCAGGCAAAACGCATCGCCCCCGGCTCCCCGCAACAGCGAGTTCAAGTCCGCGAGCTTTCCCCGTTTGCGCTCCTGGCCCATCCAGAGACGTTCCCGTCCATTCCACCTGCGCGGGCGGTGGAAAAGAAAAAATTGACCATTCTGGTGTATTACGGTTGAGTCCTTTGCTTCAACCCTGCTATCACCAGGCGCACTGAAATATTTTTTATTCAGCTCTTCAATGCCGGCTCGAGCAAGCTTCAACAAGAATTCATCTTCAGGCAGCGTTTCCAGATTCGCGTCCTTGAAGTCAGTCAATAAACCGAAATCAAGGTTAACGTCGCGATTGGCCAAGAATCGTACTTCAAGGGCTTCAATAAGGTTAAAGACATCCGATTCGTTGGTCAGCATGGTCGGAACCACTACCAATGTCCGCAATGTGGGAGGTATACCCCTGGAAAAATCCATTCGTGGCAGCCAGTGGGGCCTCACCAACAAAGGGGTGGTCCAATTGACCAGTGATATGGCAAGCTGACCCATTGCAAAGAGCGACAGTATGCCTACTGCCGCCAGTAACCAACCGCTTGTACCGTCGAAGTACGCCTCGAGCAGCAGTAGACTGACCAGACTTAGCGTGATCAGCCCGATAGCGCCGAGATAACAGAAAAGCGGATACTGGCGGCCAGCCCGCCAAAATTTCTCTCGCAGCGATGGCAGTACCTGGGCTGCCTTCTCAAGGTCAGGCAAGCCTCTGTCAACCAGATAAAACCCGACATGAGCCCTGGCACTGTGGTTCTCGCTCGACGCAGCCTCCCGTGCCAGTCGGAGCGCCAGTCGGGCCACTTCCACTTCCGATACCGCGCTTGCCTTGGCCAGTCGCTCCACCGCATGTCGATAACGGTCCCGGCTCGCAAAATCCATTCGACCATAGATACCGTCCGGATCCTCTCGCAACGTCTGTTCCACAATACTTGTGGTTTCGACAAATTCACGCCAGTCGATGCCGCCTAGCTTGCGCAAACTATTAATACTGTTGGATATTGAAACCTGGTCAGCCGCCTGTTGCTGATTTCCCAGCTGTACCATCTGGTCGATGGTTTGATTCGATTCCGCGAGCCGCTGTTCGATCCAGGTCAACGGAAGCGCCAGCGCGGGGCCCTGCCCTTGCAGTCGGCGCGCCAGTTCGGAAATGAAAGGCGTGGTCATGGGCGGATTGGACCGCGCCATGTCAGCAATGACAAGAACCAGACTTTTGGGATCTTTTTCGGCAACCTGTGTGATTTCGTCAGCCCAGGCATCGGCAAGATTCCGGTCTATCCTTCCGGCCGCGACATGGACACCGACGCGACGGAGATTTTCGATCAACGCCAGCCGAAGCATGATCGGGATCGCCCATAATTCGCCCAACTGCAGGTTGGCGACCGCCTGATACGCAGCGACAAAACGCCTGAGACTCTCCGTGTCTACCCTCCCATCGCCATGCGAGATCGCTTGCAGGGCAATGTCATATACCCGTGGCAGATTTGCGGAAGTCCCATTTGCCAGAAGAGGTAATTCTCGGCTATAGCTTTTCGGAAGATGACGCCTGGCCGTACGGATCTGCTCTTCTATTAGATAGAAGTTGTCATAAAGCCACTCGCCTGCTGGCGTTAGCAGCTGATCCGCTGTTACCGCTTCAGTCAGCACATTGCAGATATCGAACAGCGTATTTTCGTTTTCATCCAGTCGCGCCAGAAGCTGAGCGGTGCCACGGCTTGAGGATACCTCGTGGGACGCCGCAAGGATGCCTCCATATAGTTCCATCTGATCGCCGCTGAATAGCTCGGAGCGTAACGGCAGTTCTTCGCTGATCGGTGCGGGTTGTCTTCTGATTTTACGAAGCCGGGCAGTAAGGGACGGTAAAAGCCCGGAAACAGGTGTGTCTCTAACTTTCAATTGGAAGATTCTCCGGCCCACGATTCATTCAATAGCGCGATCAAAATACTAGCCTTTGGCGATGGGAGACAGGCATGGGACTTTGTAACGTCGTGATCTCGTCTTGATTCCGGAGGTAATATGATAAACCTCCCCCGAGTGCGTAACTCCCTCAACCACAGAGCGATGGCGATGTGAGGGGAAAGAAGAATGCTTCCGGAGATATTACCAAGCTCCGTGCTGCCGGCAAAAATTTACATGAAGTAAGGCTTGCCGTTCAGTCCCATGCAATCTTTACTTGGTTTGCATGAAAATTTTCGCAGACCCGCGGACTGTAAGGCACCGTACCCAACATGTGCCACATGTATTTCTCGGAACCTCTGCAAGGCTTGATAGTCAGCGTGTTGTTGCAGCCTTCACCATTTGTCAGGTTGCTGGGGCGCCACGAAACCCCGCTCTTTTATTCGGCTTGGGTGTAATGATAAAGTCCTAACTCATCTGTAGTATGTACGCTAGCGCACAAAATGCTGACCCATAAAAATGGAATACTCGCAAAAGCTCTACTTGACAGGGTTGCATCTCGGGATAGATGCTATCATAAGTCTGGGAACCGGCTGGCAAGAGGAAATAGGGAAATAGGTCTGAAATAGGATCCGGGAAACAGGAGTCCCGAGCATTTGCGATTAGATTCCATTTTTTTGCGCCGGCTGCGCTTATTTTTTACATTTCTGTAGCGGATGCTTAGTTCTCCCCCACATCAGCCTAACCAGAACCATCTCCTCGCCGCTCTGCCGGCGGCCGAACTTGAACGTTTAAAGCCGCATCTCGAACTGATCCATTTGCCACTTGGTGATGTTCTTTGTGAATCCGGCGGGCGGCTTCCCTACGTCTACTTTCCCACCTCCACCATCATTTCCCTTCACTACATTCTGGAAAATGGCGCATCGTCAGAGATCGCGGGAGTAGGCAATGAGGGCATGCTCGGTATTTCACTATTCATGGGAGGCGAAAGCACACCGAGTTGGGCCACAGTGCAAACGTCCGGCTACGGCTATCGACTGAAGGCCGCGCTTCTGTTGCAAGAGTTTAACCAGGGAGGACCAGTCCAGCGCTTGTTGTTGCGCTACACTCAAGCACTTATTACGCAGATTTCCCAGACAGCAGTATGCAATAGGCATCACACGATCGAACAACAGCTATGCCGCTGGCTTTTATTGACGCTGGATCGATTGAATTCCGAGGAATTGGTCATGACTCAGGAATTGATCGCCAGCATGCTCGGCGTGCGACGGGAAGGCATTACAGAAGCTGCTGGAAAATTGCAACAAGCGGAAATTATTCGTTACCGTCGTGGCCACATTACGGTACTGGACCGAACCGGGCTGGAAGCACACGTTTGCGAATGCTATGACGTCGTCAAGAAGGAATTTGACCGCCTGTTTCGCGATGTGCGAAAGTACTAGTACTCACTGCCAATATCCTTCCGACGCCTCAATCTCCTCCGCCTGACATTTCCAGACAAGCAAAACTCGATTTCAAGTTTCACCTCCAGCAACCTCGCCGTTGAAGCATTCCTTCCCTGTAAAACTCCCTGTTGTACGACAGCTGGCAAATCACGCCTTATTCAAAGATTCCGCAATGTGCGATGACGTACTGAATCGCGCCGTCCGCAGAAGTATTATCGAGGTTCACTCGAACTACTGATTGCTCATTTTACTTCCCGGATTACGAATCGTGCCGTCATGAGAACCCGTACAAAGAGAAGATTGTCGGTCTTCAGCGCGATATTTGTGCTGCTTGTCATAATTTTTGTCATCTGGTTTGACTGGAATATGATGAAGCCATATATAGAGCACCAGGTCACCGAAAAAACAGGTCGCGAATTCGTTATTCGAGGCGACCTGGATGTCAGGTTATCGCTCAACCCGTTGATCAGTGCTGAAGGGGTATCGCTTGCCAATGCGGAATGGGGGACTGAACAGCCAATGTTTGGAGTGGATAAGGTTGCATTCAGGATCAGCCTTTGGGATCTGCTTCTGGGGGACATCGTATTGCCTGAAGTATCCGTGTCCCACCCGAAAATCATCCTTGAAAAAAGTGCAGATGGAAAGCGTAACTGGGATTTGAAAAAAGAAGAGGAAAAGAAAGCGGAATTACCGGAAATCGGAAAGCTCACCCTGGATCAGGGCAAGCTTATCTTTCGCGATCCGAAGACCGAAACTGACGTAACGGCGAGCATAAACAGTGAATCCGGTGCGGACGTGCGAGATATGCCGCTTGATGTGGCCGCGGAAGGCAAGTTCACCGGGTTGCAGTTCAAAGCTCAAGCCCAGGGTGGCGCAGTAGTATCGCTCACGGACAAGACACATCCCTATCCCATCAAGGCGAGCGCTGAAGTAGGAACAACCCGCGCCACGATTGACGGCACAGTTACCCGGGTTGCCAAGTTGCCCGCAATGGACTTGAACGTGGATATCCGCGGCGAGGATCTATCCGCACTCTACCCGATTGTGGGGATTGTCATTTTCCCCTCGCCGCCATACCACATATCAGGACGGCTTTTACATCAGAAAACCGAATGGTCCATGAAAGGATTTTCGGGAACGGTAGGCAAAAGCGATCTCGGCGGCGACATACTTTTTGATACGGGTGGTGAGCGCCCGATGCTACGTGGCGACGTCGTATCCCAAGTTCTGGATCTGAATGATTTAAGAGGTTTTATCGGCGCCAGACGCGCGCCGCAACCGCAGGATACTCCAGCGGAGAAACAGGAAAAGAAAGCCTCGATAGAAGCTCAGCGGCACCGTGTGCTACCTGATAAGAAATTTCAGGTGGATCGGTTGCAGGCCATGGACGCGGACGTCAAGTTCACGGGCAAATCTATCCGTAACAAGGATTTGCCGGTTGAACATCTGGTGGCCCATCTCAAAGTGGACAACGGGCTGCTGACGCTCGATCCTGCTAACTTTTCGGTTGCAGGGGGAAATATCGTTTCAAACCTCACCATAAATGCTCGCAATGAAACCCCCGCCGGTGAAGCCGAGGTGGATTTTAAAAGGCTGCAGTTACCGAAGCTTTTCCCCAAGATCGAACTTACCGAGGGCAGCAAGGGTGTAATTGGCGGCAAAATGAAATTGAAGGGTCAGGGAGAATCGGTGGGTGCGCTTCTGGCGTCGGCAGATGGTCGCTTTGGGTTAATCATGTCCGGAGGTCAGATCAGTAATCTGATACTGGAGATCATAGGACTTGACGGAGCCGAAATCATGAAGTTTCTGGTTGCCGGAGACAAAAACGTCAAGGTTCGTTGCGCTGTAAGCGATTTCGATATAAAGAACGGCATAATGGGCAGCGAGGTCTTCATCATTGACACAGTCGATACCAATATCATTGGCGAAGGGCAGATAAGCCTTGTTGAAGAAACCATCGGTATGAAATTGTCCCCTCAGCCCAAAGATTTCAGTATTGTCAGTCTCCGAACGCCTGTCCATATTAGTGGCACTTTCAAGGACCCAACGGTATATCCAGACAAAATGTTGGCCATACGCATTGGTGCAGCAGTACTTTTGGGTATTTTTGCAACACCGGCTGCCGCACTGATACCGCTGATCGAGACGGGCCCGGGCGAGGATAATGATTGCAAGGCATTGATTGCCTCGGTGCAACAGCCACAGCCGAAGAAGTCCCAAAATAAAGAGACTCAAGCCGAGAAACCCTGACATGGAGCCGTGGCGCCAGGTGGCGGTGGCGTTCGTTCAGCAAACCCTGACTATTGAGTAGGTAGTACTTCATCCGCTCCCTCTCTTATGTGTGCCAGCGTACGGATCAATGCGCGGCGATCATTATAGTTGCCTATTATCTTTCTGATTTTCAGCGCTCACTCCTGAACTCCGAGTTTCGTTACTGACTGGCGTTGATTCTTAACAGGAGGTGGCATCATGCCACTCTTTATCTCGAGATATCGGAGTAGCTAGATATGAGTACGGTCGCGCCGCTATGCACGCATAAGCCGTGGCATCGTAGCAGGTACCGAGCTATCCTTAAACGTCGATCACGGAGGCATTGCCAATGGGAACCATAGAAATTCCTGAACAGCATCAAACGCAGCAACCAGGCCTGGAAACAGAGATGGAGCCTCAGCCTGACTCGACTGTTGAGGGATACAAAGGCAGTGGAAAGCTGAAATCCAAGGTGGCGATTATTACCGGCGGGGACAGCGGTATCGGACGTGCTGTAGCAGTCGCTTTTGCCAAAGAAGGAGCGGATATCATCGTTGCCTACTTCAATGAGCACGAGGATGCGAATGATACAAAAAAAGAAATTGAGCAGTGCGGAAGAAAATGTCTTTTAATCGCTGGAGACGTAGGAGATGAAAAATTCTGTAACGAAGTCGTGCAAAAGGCGACCAGTGTTTTTGGCCAAATCGATATCCTGGTGAATAATGCCGCGGAGCAACATGTTCGCGAAAGCATTCTTGATATCGATAATGCACAGCTCGAAAGAACTTTCCGCACAAACATATTTTCGATGTTTTATATGGTGAAGGCTGCGCTTCCCCATCTTAAAAAGGGAGCACGCATAATTAACACTACTTCGGTGACAGCCTATAAGGGAAGCCCACACCTGCTTGATTACTCCACCACAAAAGGCGCAATCGTTTCGTTCACACGATCGTTGTCGCTACAGTTGATCGAACGTGGAATACATGTTAACGCCGTGGCTCCCGGCCCAATATGGACACCTTTAATACCATCCACTTTTCCGCCCGAGAAAGTCGGAAGCTTCGGAAAAGATGTCCCGATAAAACGACCCGGACAACCTGACGAGGTAGCGCCTTGTTATGTTTTTCTGGCCTCTCAGGACTGCTCATATATGGCAGGACAAGTGCTTCATCCGAATGGTGGCACTGTAGTAAATGGGTAAAAATAGGATTGGTTTAACTGGTTCTCCGTTTGGAGCAACCTATCAATGTGACTGCGCGGACGGGACTTTGTTTGCCTGATCCGTACGAATCGAGCTTCACCATGTTTTGCCGAAATAAAAAGCTGCGTTTTCCCTCATAACCACCCCCGACAATGGCTTGAATAGTCCAGCGATCTAATGCTGTCATAGTGCTGGTTTCATCCAGGAAATGATTGAACATGAGTCAGAAACAGGTTTATGAAAAATGATTCAGGAAGAAAGGATAAAACGCCGATGCCGATTCAGAGATGCCTTTCCAGGCCTGTCGACTTGCGGATTACCGACCGCATTGCACGCCTGGCAGGGCGATAATCGGTATTACATTCTCATAAAGCACAAGAAACTGCATCGATAGAATAAAGAGCATTATGAAAGACTATCTGGAGAAGTTTTGAAATTATCGAAAGCTAACGTATGAAATCATCCGCTCATATTGTTGGGGCCGGCGGTATCGGCATTGCTGCAGCGGCATGTCTAGTGCGCGCTGGCTGGGATGTGACCATGATTGAGTCGAACCCTGCGAAGGTCGCCGCTGGGCGTCGCAATGAAATGATGCTCGATGGGCGGCCCATTCACCACGTGCATTTTGTCCACTTTGATCAGTGGATTCCGCCAACGGAGGCAGTGGTGTTGCTATGCACAAAGACATTCGACAACGCTCCGATCCTGCAACGCATCGCGAACACCGAAACATTGGTGCCAATCCAAAATGGCTATGACAAAACACTTGAAGGATTTCATCATCCCGCGGAAGCTATTGCTTCGTTTGTTTCCGAGTGTCCTGATGACCGCCTGAGCGCCCGCATTACGCGCACTGGATCGCTGCATATTGGCCCACGGCGCAAAGCAAGCAGCGGTGAACGTAAACGCATCAATGGGCTCGCCTCCGCGTTTACCGAGGGCAAACTATTTCCCGTCGAATGCGTTGCGGATATTAGTCCATTCAAATCAACGAAACTGATGTACAACGCAGCTATTTCACCGCTGGCGGCAAGCACCGGTGTTGATAATGCGGAACTTCTCATCGATCCGCTCACGCAAAAACTGTTCTTCGCTTTGTTGCGGGAAAATTATTCGATCCTGCGTCACGCCGGCCTTACGCTGGAAAAGATTGGGCCATTTCATCCCGATACAGTCATACGCATATTGCGAACGCCGTTCCTGCCCAAACTCATGGGACTTTTCTTCCGCCCTTCCTTGCGTGGAACATATTGCTCCATGAGTCCGGATATGGGAAGCGGTCGGACCGAGATCGATGCGTACAACGGGCACCTTGTTCGACTTGCGGGAAACTTTCCCTGTCCAATAAATGATGCCGTTATCGATCTGGTTGATCGAATCTCTCGCCAGCGGCTCCCCAAGGCACGAACGCACCTTCACCACCTTGTGACGTCTCTGCCAGACGGTGTTTTGATATGAATCTGGTGACAGGCGGTGCGGGATTCATCGGTTCACATCTCGTGCAGCAATTACTCGACGCCAGCGAAAGCGTGCGGGTTCTTGAACACCCTTCTGCTGCGGTAAATCATTTACCCCTCGAATCTATCGAACTTGTTCGCGCAGATATTCGCGATTCAGGAGCAATGCGCAATATTATGCGCGGTTGCGATCGTGTCTATCACCTGGCTGCTGATCCAAATCTTTGGCGTCACAATCGTCGTGAGTTTGACGAGATTAACCATATTGGTACTCTCAACGTGATGCGGGCCGCACTCGACAGCGGAGTGAGTCGAGCGTTGTATGTAAGCACCGAAAGTATTCTCTCATCGAATCAATCCAATGGTGGAGCCGTTGAGTCTGCGCGCTTTCGCGAAGAGGACATGATCGGGCCTTACTGCCTGAGCAAATTTCGCGCGGAACAAGCGGTGTTCCAACTTGCCGAGGCGGGCGCGCCGGTAGTCGTGTGCAGTCCCACATTGCCCGTCGGACCCGGCGATCGAAATAAAACGCCTCCAACTCGTCTTTCGGTTGCATTCTGTCAAGGAAAGATTCCGGCATATCTTGATTGTCGATTGAACCTGATTGATGTACGCGACGTCGCTGACGGGTTGGTGCGTTCGATGCAGCGAGGTCGACCTGGTGTTCGATATTTACTTGGGGGACACAACTATCGGTTAATCGAGTGGCTTCAAGTTCTTGGAAATATCGTGAGTCGCTCGGCCCCACCATTGACCATTCCCTATTCGGCAGCGCTAGCGATTGGTTGGTTCAGTGAGTTGTGGGCCGACCATATTTCACATCGCATGCCGATGGCAACTGTCACCGGGGTACGGCTTACAAAACGTTCCATGCACTTCAATCCTTCAGAAACCTTTGCCGAACTTGGTTTGAAGCCGCGGCCCATAGAGGACTCAGCAAGGGATGCCGTGGATTGGTATCGACAACAGCGTTGGATCTAACTCGGCGAAATCGCCATTTGGTTGCGGTATGTGCCCTGCTCCGATCTATCGGAATTATGTTATCGGTGCAAGCCCAAAAACCGCTTCTTCACGATTGAACACTTGGTCTTTTATGCAACAAATGTTTGAGCATGAGTCAGAAAGGAGGGTTTATGAGAAATGATTTAATCATGTACATAGCCGGAATATCTTTGATTGCCCAAGTATCTTTTGCTGACACATTTCCCCCGAACACATTTTCCACGGTGGCCTTAGCCAAAGAGCCAGAGCCGAATCAAGCAAGCGCGCGGGCGGCGATTGCCGATAATCCAGAATCGATATTTACCCCGGCCAAGTTCTCGCTGAATCTGGTCAAACCTGCAGCGTTTGATGCTGACCCCCGTCCAAGAACGGGCATTGTTAACCTCACTGGCGATCATCATTGGTATCTGTTCATGAAACAGGGGCAATCCGATTTTACATTTGCCGGCAAGACAGGTATCGCGTACCCCATCGCGACCAATACAAAGCTGACTTTCGTCGATGCCACGGCCGGTGTTGCAGTTGCGGAAGCTGTTCTGCCCCCGGATAAGGTGATCAGAAACTACAAGGTGAACTTGACGCCGGGAAAGCTGTACCGTATCGATGTGAAAGACAAAGCCGGATTCGCCATTGATTGGGAGCCGCAATTTACCATGACACATGTCAACCAGGAATTGAAGAAGCCTTCGCCATTTAACGACAGCTATGCCGCTTATTTCTACGTACCGAAAAACACCAGCGTGATAGGTGGATACTGGAAGAATATCGGAGCGCGCATCATTGATCCGAAAGGTACTGTTGCATTGACAAATACAACAGAAAACACCTACTTCTCATATCCCGTACCAGACGGAATGGATGGGAAGATATGGAAACTCGAACAATGTGCCAATAATTGTTATCTGATGACCGTACCTCCGGAGATCGCGCGTCATCCACGAGAACTGCTTTTGCCTAAAGAAGTTGTTAAAGCGGACAAACTGAACTAAGCTTTGGGCTAGTCAGCAGTTGGGCTAGCCGGCAACTTGTTCAGCGCAGAGAAGATCTGCTCGTGATCTGCTCATTTTTGCTTTTATAGATGACCTTACCGGCGCGTTACTTGGCAACCGCATACAATTACTGTAAATAAGCAGACGACCGGGTCTCGAGGCTGAGGAACAGGAGTAGCGCACTATGTTCAATTTAGGGTCCATGTTCAACTTAGGCCCCTCTGAGCCTGTAGTGGGCAAGGCGAACATTCTGATGGAATGTTCTGCCATAAAGGTATTCAAGTATATCGGTGAAGATCTTTTTGCGAATTATCCCAAATGGTCGCCGGAGGTCAAAGAGCTTGAGCAGCTCGGCGACGGTCCTGTGAAGCTGGGAACGATCGCGAGGCAGGTGCGTGTTGACCAGGGACACCGGTCGGAATCGAAATTCAGGATAACGATTTATGAACCCTATAAGCGCCTGGCCTTTGCCGGCCTCTCCGAACCTTTTCGCTGTATTTACGAGTTACAGGATGACCGTGATGGAAAGTCGGTCAAACTGCAATTTACGTTTGAATTACTTGAGATCCAGGTATTTATGCGACCGTTTGAGCCGTTGGTCCGCACCGCCGTTCAGGATGGCGCGGAACGCACGGTGCGAAACATAAAACGTCTGATTGAGTCCGAGGGCGCTGCGCCAAGCTGACCTGGCTGAATCTCCCGTAATTAAAAAATTCGGGTATCCGCCGCTTGTCCACATATTGGACTGCTCGGTGAAAATAATGGCTGTATAGCTTGACCACCCGTTTCGGTAAAAAGGGATTTTACTTATGACTCAGGAAGCTTCCATAAGCGCTAACTCGATGAAAATAGAAGATGACCGGCCGCTATGGGATGTTGTACTTGGAATCTACGGCTATCCCGCGTTACTGCTGGCGCATAAGCTGAAGGTCTTTCCCCTGCTCGCCAATGAAGCGCTGACGTTGCCCGCTATTTGCGACAAACTGAACATAAAGAGGCGACCCGCCGAAGCTATTTTAACAACGGCAACAGCGCTTGGCTTCTTGTCCCTGCAAGATGAGCGCTATTCGCTCACCCCGGTCGCGGAGCATTATCTACTTGAAACGAGCCCCAACTATTTTGGTTTCTTTTGGGATTTGATGATAGATGATGATCAAGTCCATTCATTTGCAAGCCTGAAAAGGGCGGTCCTCACGGATACCCCCCAGGTTTACGGGGGATCGGCCATCTATGGATCTCATGAGGATCAGGCTGAGCAAGTGCGCCGGTTTACCCGCGGCATGTACAGTTTCAGTATTACATCGGCATTTTGCTGGCCGGGCGTTCTGGATCTATCCAGTCACCGGATAATGCTCGACATTGGCGGAAGCTCGGGCGCGCATTCGATTGGAGCAGTATCGAAGTTGCCACATTTACAGGCGATAGTTTTCGATTTTCCGCTGGTATGCCAGGTCGCCAAGGAATTCATTGCCCGGCACAACCTGCAGAGCCGGATCAAGACATGCGAAGGCGACATGTGGAGTGATCCCCTGCCTTCGGCCGATCTACACTTTTATTCCTCTGTCTATAATGACTGGCCGCCGGATAAATGTAATTTTCTTACGGCAAAGAGCTTTAATAGCCTTCCATCTGGAGGGCGCATCATCATCCATGGCATGCTCTACAATGACGAAAAAACCGGCCCTTTCGCGACCGCTGCCTTCAGCATGTTAATGATGGGATGGACAGAGGGTGAGTCTTATTCTGCCCAGGAGTTGTCTACGATGTTGTCGGAAGCCGGGTTTCAAGACATTCAGGTGTATCCGGCTTTCGGTTACTATAGCGTGGTTACCGGTCTCAAGCCTTAGGTCCGATCGGTGTGTGCAAGGTTGACTAAATATTAAGGTTTTCCCGGTTCATTCTCTTCCGCGCGCATTGTCCGACTTGAATCCCAATTTCTTCATCGCCGGAACTATCGACTGCTTCGTCGCTTCATAGTCTGACCACGGATCGTTGCCTTTATCCAAGCGCTCATGGATATTGGACGCAGACCAGCGCGCGCCACTGGTAAGCGACTCCAGTTCTTCCCAGGTCACGGGCACCGATACGCCCAAACCAGGACGTGCACGTACCGACCAGGCCGACACGGTCGTTGCCCCGAAACCGTTGCGGAGATAGTCAATAAAAATTTTTCCCACCCGGTTACGTGGTCCGCTTTTCGCGACGAAACGTTGCGGTATGGTTTCGGCCAGGTGTTGAACAATGGCTTGAGAGAAGTCTTTTACGGTATCCCAATCGCGCAATCTCCTGATCGGCACGATAACGTGCAAGCCCTTACCCCCACTGGTTTTCAGAAAAGACCTCAACCCCAGTTCCTTGAGAAATACGTAAACAAGCTGCGCCGACTCCTGCATGAGCGGCCACTTCACGCCTTCACCGGGATCAAGATCGAATGTCATCCTGTCAGGCTTGCCAATAGCATTTTTTGTGGCGTTCCAGGTATGAAACTCGATCACATTCATTTGAGCAGCGGATAACAGACCTTCAGCAGTTTCAATTTCAAGCAATGGCTCATGCTCAGGATCCAGAGCCGGGTCAAGCTGGTTCACTCCCGGCATGTTTTCTTTTTCCCAATGCTTCTGAAAAAACAGTTGACCTGAGACCCCTTCTGGCGCGCGCACAAGCGATACCGGTCTCGCTTTGAGGTGTTCAAGCATTAGTGGAGCCACCAGCGAGTAGTAACGGATGAGGTCAATTTTCTTGAACCCTGTAGACGGGTCAATCACGCGGTCCGGATTTGTTATCTTCAGCGACGACAAGAGAGAAGCTTTAGCCGGTTTCGCTGATTTCGCTGTCTCGATATGCATCGGTTTCTCGCGAATAATGGATTCCGCTTTCTTGTCCGATCTTAAGCCATGAAAAACTGAATGGCGAATATGACCGCCCCGCGTCCATTCGCCAAAGGAAACTTCAGCCACTAGTGCTGGCGAGACCCAATGGGCCTTTTTATCGATGCCGCTCCCTTTAACGAAGGGGCAACGCTGAGCAGGAACCTTGTCCAGTTTCGCTTTAAGGTTTCGAAGCGTTTTATCGCTAAATCCGGCGCCTACATTTCCAGCATATTGGAGTTTCTTGTCCTCGTCATAGAAGCCGAGCAGAAGCGAGCCGATCCCTGTTCGAGAACCCTTCGGGTCCGTATAGCCGCCAATGACAAATTCCTGACGTTGCTTGCACTTCAGCTTTATCCACTCGGAAGAGCGGCGCGAGACATAAGTCGAGGTTTTACGCTTGCCGATAACGCCTTCCAGTCCAAGGCGGCATGCGGAGGCAATAATGTCATGGGGTGACGCATCGAAAATATCGCTGAAGCGTATCTTTTCCACGGGGGGCGTTTCAAAAAGCGTTTTCAGCAGTGCCCTACGCTCAACAAGAGGAACGCCTCTCAAGTCGTATCCATCATAGAACGGCACATCAAAGAAATAATAGATAATGTCTTGCGTACGTGAACTGTCGAATGCGTTTTGCAGAGCCTGGAAGTCAGGTATGCCTTTTTCATTCAGTACCACGAGTTCGCCATCGAGCCACCCGGGCTTCAACCTCATTTTACCTATTGCTTCTACCAGGCTGGGCATTTTATGAGACCAATCATGTCCATTGCGGGTAAAAATCCTGACCGATCGGGCGTCTATTCTGGTCAACATTCGATAACCGTCGAACTTGATTTCATAGATCCACTCATCCGCGTCATTGGGAGGTCCATCTACGAGCGTGGCAAGTTGAGGGCGCAACGTATGGGGAAGATCAGCTTTAACCACGTTTTCCGGCAAGCCCGTTTTTTGTTTTTTCCTGGATGACCCTCGTCTGGTACCGGACGATTCTGTATTTACCGGTTCTTCAATTTTCCGAGTCGCGGGGCGTTCAAGCTTGGCAACGCTCTCGGGCATTTCATCCACCACGCTATATTCGCTTGACGGACGGACATAATCATCTTTTTCTTTAATAAGTAGCCAGGCTTCCTGCTTTTCTTCTTCCTTGCTTCTCATGCGGACTAATGCCCAGTGCCCCTTCAGCTTATGCCCGCGCAACTCAAATTTCAACTTCCCGCCACGATAACCCTTATGAGGATCTTCGAGAGGAATCCAGGTTCCCTTATCCCAGATAATGACTTTACCCGCGCCATACTGTCCGGGTGGAATTTCGCCTTCAAAACTGTTGTAGGAAACAGGATGGTCTTCAACATGAACTGCCATGCGTTTGTCATTTGGATCGAAGCTGGGTCCTTTCGGGACAGCCCAACTTTTCATGGTTCCGTCGAGTTCAAGTCTGAAGTCGTAATGCAAGCGGGTTGCCCAGTGCTTCTGGACGACAAACGACAAAGCCGTCCCTTCCGTCTTACCGCTATTACCGGTGCCCGGGGGTTCTGAAGTTACAGTAAAATCACGTTTGGCGCGGTAGGTTTTGAGTGAATCCGATTTGGCCATGTGCTTTACATCACGCGCGGCGCTTGCGTGTACCACTGGCGTTGCCCGGTACGGTATCTGCTCCAGCCTTCGCCGACCTTCTCCCGGTGGTCGTGCCCCTATCTTCCTCATCTTTGTCTCCGCCCTTCTTCAGACTACGCTGGAGCAATTCGGTAAGGTCCAGAATTTGTGCGCTGCCACGCGCGGCCTCGGCTTCCTCTGGTTGAGCAACAGTTTGGATGTCGCCCGTTTCGACTTTCTCATGCACAAGCTTCATGATTTCATCCTTGAACGAATCACGAAATTGCTCGGGATGCCATTTGCCGCTCATGTCCATCACCAATTGCTCAGCCATTTTCAGTTCTTTATCGTTAATGCCCGCCTCTTCGGTTCCCTCTGGAGGAAAACTCAATTTTTCCCAGCTGCGTATTTCGTCCCCCCATCGCAACAGATTCAGCACGAGCGCGGGACCTGATGGCACGAGCGCAGCGAGATGCTGCTTGGTCTGAATAACCACCCGGGCAATACCAACTCGCCGGGTTTTGAGGAGAGCCTCACGCAGAAGCGCATAAACTTTGCCGCCTTTATTGATCGGAACGATATAGTAGGGTCGCTCAAGATAAACGAACGGAATGTCAGTGGCCGGCACAAACATTTCAATCTCAATCGTTTGAGTGGTTTTTGGATAAGCAGCCGCGATCTCCTCCTGGCTCAGAACCACATACTGCCCATCCTCATATTCGATTCCCTTGACAATATTCTCCTTGTCGATTTCTTTCCCGGTTTTCTTGTTAATGCGCTTGTACCCAACTGGATCCATGCTGCGCTTGTCCAGCCAGTCGAAATCCAGTCCCTGTTCTGAAGTGGCGGAATGAAGGGCTACAGGTATATGCACCAGGCCGAAGCTGATAGCGCCCTTCCATAACGACCGACTGCTTGTAGTTGAAGTAGCCATTGTTTCGTTTCAGTAAAGATAACGTCCCAAACCAAAATCAGGTACCGATCAAACGCGTTGATACTGATACCGCTAACCAGCCACCGCGCCTTAAGCGCCTTTAAACACACCTCTTCGGCTGTCAGAAATGATAATGGTCTATCCGCACCTTGATGTCTGTGCGGTCGCGTACCAAGGTTAATTGCCCTGGCAGCCTGTCGGACTTGAAGAATCGAAGCGAAAAAGTGACTGGGTGAGGACAGATTTTGAGGATTTTGAAGGCCAATAGTTATTCTATTAGCCGAAAAAGCGGCGAAATATGGACCAGCCAGACGCTTTTGCAGCCGATTTCCTTTAGGTCCGACAGGCTGCTAGTGTGTTCTTTCGTACGGAACGATCAGCTCCCGAATGAGACATTGTTCATTTTCGATCGGGCATCACCGAAGATGACGCCGATTTCATCGGCCAAGGGCCGAATACCGTCGAGTACATTTTGCAAATACTTTTCTAGGGACTGAATAATATGGATTATTTTAACCTGCTACAATGGCCCGCTATGGTAATCAACATACTTTCGGTCTGGCTGCTGACGTATCAATCCAGGCATAAGCGTCATGCCGGATTTCTGTGCTCGCTCCTCAGCAATGGCTTGTGGATTCTCTGGGGATGGCATGTTCAAGCCCTCGCGGTTATTGGCCTGCAAGTTGCTCTGGCCACGCTTAATGTTCGCGGCATTCGAAAAACCGAGTAAAGAAAGCACAAGTGCCGGGTCATCAATAACAGCGCCGTTCTCTCTTTTTCCACCGATGCTCCCTTGTTCATGCAAAGGGAAGTTCAAAATATGGAAAAATCACTGGCAATTCGAGGAAGCAAAATTTTCCTGGTATCCGGTATCGGCTGCCTGACTCTGGTGGTTGCTTTTAACAATGTGGTTGATTATCAGTCAAACTTCCTGTTTGTTCAGCATGTGATGTCGATGGATACCGTTTATCCTGGAAATGTTCTGAAACATCGCGCTATCACTGAACCTCTTCTACATTCCATAACCTACGGATTAATCATATTTACGGAATTCGTAATTGCCATATCGTGCCTTTCAGGCGCGTTGCGACTTCTTCAGCATATCAAAAGCGATGCCGCGGCGTTTGATAAGGCAAAATTTCTGTCCGTCCTGGGCTTGTCCTGCGGCTTTGGATTGTGGTTTTTCGGTTTTATGGTGATTGGAGGGGAATGGTTCTGCATGTGGCAGTCGCCGGACTGGAATGGCCAGGAATCCGCGTTCCGGTTTGTGGTTTCTATCGTCCTGGTGCTTATTTACGTCGCGCAAAGTGATAAAATCGCCGCATCGGCAACAACGTGAAAATTCAGGTCGCTCCGTGAAACGGTAGCGGAAAACCAGCGCGAATACCGCGGTCAACGCTTGCCATATTCTGTTATTCTGCTTTTTCGATTGCGTTGACCAACATCGATAAAATCATCTGCGCTTCACTGAAGCATTCACCGACTGAAGAGTATTGCCGCATTCCCAAGCTAATCGGTATCGATTTACCGTAAAGAGAGACTACGGCAGGTGCAGCGATAATCGATAGCCTGCAAAAACCAAGTTATGCGAACCCTATATACCTACTGCATGCTTTTTCCCCGGCGCACGGCTTATGTCCTGCTTGCGCTGCTGGCGGCCGGCGTTGCTGAAGGGCTCAGTCTGACGGCGCTTCTTCCGTTGCTTTCGACTGCCGTGGGCGATACCGCCAACTCCGATGTCGGGCGGCGAATCGTGGCAGCGCTCCACAGTATTGGAATTGAACCGAGTATCGGCGTGATGCTGCTGATTATCGTCGGTGGCATGATCGTCAAGAGCCTCATACTGCTGCTGGCCAACAGGCAGGTTGGCTATACCGTTGCACATGTCGCAACCGCGCTTCGCCTCGAATTGATCGATGCACTGCTGGCCAGCCGGTGGCAGTATTATCTCCGTCAACCCATGGGTTCCCTGGCGAATTCGGTCGCCACCGAGGCGTTACGGGCAGCTAATGGGTTTGAGCATAGCGTCACCGTGCTCGCGCTGGCGATTCAGGTACTCGTTTATGGGACCGTGGCCATGTTCGTTTCATGGCAGGCAACGCTTACCTCCTTCCTTGTCGGCATCGTGATGCTGCGGCTGCTGAATCAACTGATCCGCGCCACCCGTCGGGCAGGGAGTAAGCAGACCCAACTGCTGCGGCTCCTGTTGACGTATCTTTCCGATGTGCTGGGCTCGGTAAAATCGCTGAAAGCGATGGCGCGAGACAATGTTGCAGATGCCATTCTGCATGATCAAACCCGGCAACTGGAAAAAGCTACCCGGCGTGAAATCATGGCGCGCGAAGCGCTGATGGCCCTGCAGGAGCCCATACTCGCCACGCTTATAGCAATCGGCCTGTATCTGGCCCTCGTGGTATGGGACCTTTCAATGGCTGCGGTGATGGTCATGGTCTTCCTGCTTACCCGTCTCCTGAGCTTGCTCAATAAAACCCAGCGGAAATATCAGAATCTCATGGCGCAGGAGAGCGCTTACTGGGCCTTGCGTACAGCGATTGACGAGGCGCGCGCTGCGGCGGAAAGAACCACCGGGACGCGGCAACCCACGTTTCAAAAGGGAATCAGCTTGCGCAATATCGATTTCGATTACGGCGCCAAGCCCATATTCGAAGGTCTCAACCTCGATATTTCCGTCAAATCGTTTACCACGATTGCAGGGCCATCAGGCGTCGGCAAGAGCACCATGCTAGACCTGCTGTGCGGACTGGCTGAACCCAAATCAGGGGAAATTCTCATAGATGGCGTACCTCTGCGCGAAATCAATCCCCGCGGTTGGCGACGCATGATCGGTTATGTGTCCCAAGAAAATATCCTGCTTCACGATACCGTCCTCAGCAACATAATCGTAGGCGCGCCCGATCTGGTTGAAGCGGATGCAGAAAGGGCGCTGCGCCAGGCAGGCGCGTGGGATTTCGTTTGCGCGCTCCCGGACGGCTTGAACACTGTGGTCGGCGAGCGTGGAGGACTCCTTTCAGGCGGCCAACGTCAGCGTATCGCAATTGCCAGAGCGCTGGCTCATCAACCGCTTTTCCTGCTGCTGGATGAACCGACCAGCGCTCTCGATCCCGAAAGTGAGCGGCTGGTTTGCCAAACCCTGCAGAAGCTCGCACAGAACCTCACCGTGGTTGCCGTATCTCATCAGCCTGCGCTAATCAATGCGGCCGATAACACATACACTCTTTTAAACGGTAAGGTGGAGCGACTGCAACGCACGTCCGAGGTTGAGGATGCTTCAGATGCACAATCCATATTACGCAAGGAAGCAACTTCGGGCTTCCCGATAAGGTAAGCGCCACTCAGACCCCGGGTTACGCTACGCCCATCGGCAACGTTCGGGGATCGCAACCGGTTAACCTGTTTTTTCAAATACGAAACAGGTTTCGCCCCAGTTTTTGGTTGTCTTGAATTTCACTTTCAGCCCCGCCTGCTCCATCAGATGGACGGCTTCGTTCTGCTCTTCAACCGTTCCCAACTCGACGATAACTGATTTTAGCGCTGGATGTTTCAGAACGTTCTCCGCTCCCTTGATTATGGGTATCTCTATGCCATCGACATCAATCTTGATATAGTTGGGGTAAGGGAATCCCCAGTTCGCACATAAATCGTCCAATGTCACCCCAAACATGCCTTGAATATGACTGGCAGGTTTTTTCATGTTCTTCAAATCTTCCTTACCGAACTGTGAGCGGTTTCCCCCGCCGATAAACTTGGGGATATACAGTTTTGAAAATCCCACCTGTCCGGATACAGCCACGCCATAGGCAGTAATATTTTTTTCCAGCCTGTTCAAGTAGATATTTTTATTGAGCAGATAATAATTGATACACTGAGGCTCAAACGAATATACCTGAATGTCATCTCCGTATTTTTTGGCCGGATATAAGGAATATTGACCTATATTCGCTCCCAGATCAAAGAAGCACGATCCGGCTTCAAAACTGTCAAGCCAATCCAGGGTATCAGGTTCCTTAATCGAATAAGTTTTCGCCCGTTGCAGAGTCCGGAAATTATCCACCGCGATACGTATGGACTGGCCCTTGACGTTTACCTTTGTGTAGCCGCCTTTTAGTCCATAAAGCGCTACAACAAACCCCGACAGAATATTTGTAAAAAATGAAGACATGTATATGTGTATGCGAGCTGTAAAATACCGATGAAGAGAAAAAGATAGAAGCGGATGCCGAAGGATATCTCGTTTATTTGTTTTAATCCCGAATATTTTTAATTTTTGCGTAGCATGTGGCTAACGCAATCGTTTGGATTAAATCCGCGAATAGATGTGGAATGAGAAGAACCAAATCCGTTCTACTTCTTGGGCGGAATCCAATCGCTGAGGATGCCGATATTATAAGGAGAGCCGCTTTCCGCAAGCACCGCTGACACTTCTTCCACGCTCACGCCTTTTCTCGTCAACAGGCTTTTTTTGAGAAACGGGAATTTGAACTCTGTAATAAGCGGCTTCCATAAGTGAAAAGTTGGCTCAATCCATGTGGCAGGTCTTTGATGGTAATGAACTCGAGCCAGGACCGGCTCTAAACCATAAAGTGCGGAAAGCCGAAATCGATGACGGAATAGCCGGGAAAACCCGACCTCGTATTTCCGAATAATGGCAATCTTGAGTTCCAGCACATCGACTTCCTGGAAGAAGCGGATAAATTCCTCAGATAACAAAACATTTTTTTTGCAATAGAGGAAATAAGATTGCAGGTGCGGATGGATATGAAAAGAGTCCGTCATGCCAATGATATCGGCACCGCAATTTTCAAGTCTCGTGATGATATCCCTGATACTGAAAAGCGGCCCAAGAACACTATCATTAGCCAACAGAAGACCGGCGTGTGTCTTGTATTGAGAATATATTTCCAGACCTATTTTCCATCCATAAAAATCGTATCCCTTATTCTCCCGATTTATAATTCTTACACAGCATTTCGAAAGTCTCTTCAGGTCTGCATCCGAAATCGTGTCACTCGAGCTGATGAATATGATGTTGAATCCTGCGAGCGCGAGCTCATCAAGATAATGGTATACATTCTCCCTGACAATATTTTCTCCGTCGTAGCTACAAAAAAGACACACCGGTCTGTCGTAATCGGGCGTTACAAATCCTTCTTCACACAGCCTTACCAATGGTTTTTCGCTTATCTTCTTCCTTGTAAGCAAATAGAAGGATAAATCGCGAACATATTTGAAGTCTTTCAATAGTGCTTTGATCGACCACTTCATCGGCCACTCGGATGAGCGATCATTAGGCCGCTTTAGGGATGTTTTCATGAATGTCAGCTATAACTGCTCGTCAACAGGTGAACACTAGAAAGAACCAGAGCGATACTTTGGCGCTACCCACTCGGCAAAAGAGATCTTCCCCCGTTCACCGCCCATAACGGTCATTCCGGCACCTGTAAGATGGTTAAGAAAGATTCGCGAAGCGATACGTAGATACCAAGCGGCGAGGACGCGCAAGCGGCTGCTACTTCCCACCAGAACTTTCGGCATCAGGTTCCGGGGGGAGTTGAAAACCGGCAAGTGTTTTGCCGGCTATCCGAATTATCATTTCACGATCCTCGTCACCCAAATTATCAGCAGTCATGATGCGCGTCCATACTTCGGCTGAAATATCCGCAGCCGCCCTGCGAACCGCCTGCTCGGCATCGGCCATGTGCTCTGACGGAACATTGTCAAAAAGCCTGGCGGTCAGCGCCAGCAGTATGACTGTTTGTTCAGGCACTGAAACCGGCGCGGACTCGGGCTGCTTGAGGCAAGCGCGGATGCGGCGGCCGTGCTCGATAATTTTACGTGTGTCTTCATCCAGCCTCGCGCCGAACCGGGCAAAGGTTTCCAGCTCTTCAAATTGAGCGTAATCCAGTTTCAAATCACCTGCAACTGCACGATAGACAGCACGCTGGGCCTTGCCCCCGACACGCGAAACGGATTTACCCACATCGACAGCCGGCAGCACACCCAATTCGAACAGCGATGGAGAGAGGTATATCTGACCATCGGTGATGGAAATCAGGTTGGTCGGGATGTAGGCGGAAATATCCTGCGCTTCCGTCTCGACGATCGGCAGCGCTGTCAGCGAGCCCCCGCCGAGCGAATCGCGCAAATGCGTCGCGCGCTCCAGCAGCCGCGAGTGAATGTAGAAAATATCGCCAGGATAGGCTTCGCGGCCTGGCGGGCGGCGCAGCAGCAGAGACAATTCCCGATAGGCGCGCGCGTGGTGCGTGAGATCATCGTACACTATCAGCACATCGCGTCCCTGTTCCATGAAATACTCGGCGATGCTGGTTGCGGCATAAGGCGCAATATAGGCGAGGCCGGGAGGATCGTTGCCTTCGGTTACGACAACTATTGTGTAGTGCATTGCGTCTTTTTCGCACAGGGTTGCGATCAGCTTGGCCACCCCTGACGCATGCTGCCCGATAGCACAATAAACGCATAGTACATTTTCATTTCGTTGATTCAGTATCGTATCCAAGGCGATGGCGGTTTTGCCTGTCTGGCGGTCCCCCAGAATCAACTCGCGCTGACCACGGCCCACCGGAATGAGCGCATCAATAACCTTGATGCCGGTTTGCAAGGGCACCGTGACCGGCGCACGGTCCATGATCGGGGGAGCAGGACGCTCGATAGGCAATCGTGCTGTGGAAATAACCGGCGCTTTTCCGTCCCGGGGCCGGCCTAATGGATCGATGACTCTTCCGATCAACCCGTCACCTACCGGTACATCCATTACATGTTCTGTCCGTTCAACTTCATCACCTGTATGTAATTGTGAGTAGTCATCCAGCAGAATCACGCCGATCTCGTCTTCTTCGACATTGAATGCTATGCCATATGAATCGCCGGGAAATCTCAGCACCTCCTCGAAGCCAACGCCAGGGAGGCCAGACACTTTTGCAATACCGGAGGCGATGCTCGTAATAATACCTGTCTCGCACTGCGCTATTTGCGGCGCCCAGGCTTGGCGCGCCTGCTCCATTTGTGCGAAAGCACTGTCGAATATGCCTTGTAGATTGTTTGCTGCCATCTTCATCGGCTCTCTGGCGGAATTTCAACAGTGGGTGCAGATCCAGGACCGGATCCATATTCGGTTTGATTTTCCAGAAGTTTCCCGATCTCCTTTTCAAGCGATGCAAGGTGATTCTCAATGCTCCACGCCACCTTGTGGCCATTGGTGACAAGCTCAATGCCGCTGACCAGTTCTGGCTCGACCGCAAACCGGACTGAGGATTTCACTCCCAGCATTTCCTTCAGCACAGCCGCTATTGCATTTTGCTGGGCAACAGATAATTCAAACGCGCTGCGAACCAGAACCTCCTCCGCTACCGCCGTTACCGTTGCCAGCATCGGCGTGGCCGTTGACGCTGCTGGCGTTGACACCGTCCCCGACTGAAACGCCGAAGCCAATTGCGCCTTTTCGTCATCGCCCAACTCCCGCACGCGCCTGATAAAAGCTTCTACGACATGCGCTTCGAGGGTGGTACTGGCGAGGTCGGTCAGCACCTTTCGCGCAATGGCAAATACCTCCGCGCATGTCTTCCGGGTAAGCGCTTCGCTCAGGCTCCGATATTCGCGGCTCAATGCTTTCTCCCGGCTCGCGCGCAGGTTGTCGAAATCATTTTGCGCGACGGCAAGCAGCCGCTGGCGTTCAGCTTGCGCCTCGCCCGAGGCCTTGCTCAAAAGCGCGGTCCGCTGCCGGTCAAACTCATCGTTCTTGTGCTGAAACTCGTTGCGCTCCTTTTCGGCCGCCATTTTTTTCGCATCGGCATCGGCCAGTTCCGCAGCGATTCGTCTCTCTCTCGCATCGAGGGCATTGAGAATGGGCTGGTAAAAAAAACGCTTCAACAACCATACCAGAACCAGAAAATTGACAGCTTGCGCTACGACAGTGAACCAGTCGATCAGCACGAATTACTTCCCCGCAGCCTCGGAAATCACGTGATTCCAGAACGGATTGGCAAAAATCAGAATCATGGAAACCACGAAACAGTAGATGGCCATGGACTCGACTATTGCCAGGCCAACGAACAATGTGCGGGTGATGGTCGCGGATGCGTCCGGCTGCTGCGCCAGGGAGCTCAAAGCCGTAGCAATCGCCCGCCCTTCCCCCAATGCCGGGCCGATAACGCCGATGCTGATCGTCAAACCGGCGGTGAGAATCGATACGATTGCGATCAGGGTCATGCTGTCCATAGTCTCTCCTATTCTATCTGATCCTGTTTCTTGAATATCAAGCCCTGCTTTGATTACCTCTTTCTCTTTCAAATCCAACGGATCTCCGGCTTCAACCGCCTCCGTGGCCAGACGCGGCGGCAGCGATATAAACCGTGGCAAGGATGCTGAAGATATAGGCTTGTACCATGCCGGTCAGCAGGCCAAGCGCACTCATGACGATTGGAAAGAAAAATGGCGTGATGCTTAACAGGATTGCAAGAATCATCGTTCCGCTCATCATGTTGCCAAACAGACGGACAGCCAGAGCCAGTGTACGGGAGAACTCGCCAATAATATTGAACGGAAGCATGAGGGGCGTAGGCTCGAGATAGGAACGAAGATAGCCGCCCAACCCCTGCTCTTTTATGCCGTACAGTGGCACGGCGATAAACACGCAAATCGCCAGCGCCGTTGTAGTCGAGAGCGATCCAGTAGGCGGCTCATACCCGGGGATGACGGTGAAGAGACTCGCCGTTGCAACAAACACAAACAGTGTGCCCACGAAACCCAGATACGTTCGGGACTGGCGCAAACCCACTTCCTCAATCTGTTTCTTGATGGCACTGACGATGATTTCCAGCAGATTCTGCCAGCGGGCACGTTCCAGCCCAACAGAAAGTTTGCGGGTAATGGCCTTTGAACCGGCGGCGAGCACAAACATGAGTCCCCAGGTATAGACAATCGTGGCGTTAAGTTTGATGAAGCCATATTCCCAGAAGATGATGTCGTCAGGACTAAGGTGCATGCCAGGCCCCTTCTATCCCGGTTGGTCCAGTTCTGCTTTTTCCACCGATGTTTCCGCGATGGGCACGGCGTTCGATAGGGGAACAGGCAAAAGCCGCGTCGCCGCCAGCCGTGCGATGAAAAATCCGAGCAGACCTGCAAGCAGGATTTTCCAGCTGCTGCCAAGCAAGTCGAGGAGTAAATAGAACCCCCACGTGACAATGCTTATGCGCAGCATCATGCTGCCGATAAACCACAGCGCTGGTCTGCGAGCTGCAACTGCATTGCGAACGGTGCACCACAGGCCGCCGAAAAATATCACGCCCAGCAGGAAGCCTGCTACCAGCCCCAACATCAGCGCCTGGTTCGAGATTTCGCTCATTCATGATTCTCCTGTTGCTTATGGGTTTCCCTATCTTCTTTGACGATCCAATGCCAGGCATTCAAGCAACCAACGACCAGGCCTGCAAACAGCAGCGTTAGCGTCCAGGAATGATTCATGGCGTAACGCCGGTCCAGCCAGACGCCGAGTGCTGCCCCCAACAGCGTTGGCACGACCACCGACCAGCCAACCAGACCGATCATGGTCAACCCTGACCAGGCGGTGCGCTTGACATGGGGCTCCGCCCGTTGTGCCTGTAACTTGCGTGCCGCCCGAGCCCCTACCCGCCGGCTTAATTCCGGCTCATTCGTTGAATGCTTCTCTTCGGGGTGATTCTCTCCCGACGGATCACTCACGATAAAATTCCGAGAAGCGGCGAATGAAACCGCTTTCCATCTTTGCCATCATCCGGCGCATGCCCTGCTCCTGCGCATCAAGATTTAAAAACTCATCCCTGACCGCCTCGCGCAATGTACCGAGATCCGCTCCTTCTATGGCATTACGGACCGAGACCAGCACGTCCGGGCCTGTTTTTATCAGGATGCCTTCATCGACAGCCAAGTAGGCCTCGCCGGCCTTGTCCTGGCCTTTCGTCTCGAAAACGAGTATTCCCGGTATAAGCGCCGCCACGCAGTCAAGCCGGTTGGGAAGAATCCCGAACGATCCTGCATCTGTCTCGGCGACAATACGAACGACACCGGTCTTTTCCGCAAGGACCCTGAAAGGTAGAAGAATTTTAAGATTCATGAGTTGCGCTTTCCTCGGCTCCGGCTTCGGCTTCGGCTTCGGCTTCGGCTTTACCACTGACTTGCCGAATCGTTCTTTTTTTCACCTCGCCAACCGTCCCGATCATATATAGCGCTCTTTCCGGAAGATCGTGGAATTCGTCCCGCAGGATGCGTTCGCAGCCATCCAGCGCATCCTTGAGGCTTACCAGTTTTCCCTTGATGCCGGTAAATTGCTCGGTGGTGAAAAATGGCTGGGTAAGAAAACGCTCCAACCGCCGCGCACGGGCAACTACGTTGCGGTCTTCAGGCGATAACTGTTCCAGCCCGAGCATGGCAATGATGTCCTTGAGTTCCGCATATTGCGCCAGCGTGCGCCGGATCTCCTGCGCAATCTGATAGTGCCGGTGACCAATCACACCCGGCGTAGCCATTTTGGAACTTGATTGCAGCGGATCGATGGCAGGGTATAACCCCTCGCTGGCTCGCTTGCGCGAGAGTACGATGGATGCGGAAAGATGCGAAAAAGTATGCACCGCCGCGGGATCGGTAAAATCATCGGCGGGAACATATACTGCCTGAATCGATGTAATGGCGCCGGTATCGGTATTGGCAATACGTTCTTCCAGCTGCGCCAGTTCCGTGCTCATCGTTGGCTGGTAGCCCAGGCGCGACGGCATCTGGCCCATCAGTCCGGATACTTCCATGCCGGCCTGGATAAAACGGAAAATATTATCTACGAGCAGCAGTACATCACGATGCTCGTCATCGCGGAAATACTCGGCCATGGTCAGCGCCGCATGGCCGACGCGAAACCTGGCGCCAGGCGGCTCGTTCATCTGGCCGAATACCATCACCATGTTCTCCAGCACGCCCCCAGCGACCATATCGCGGTAGAGTTCCTCGCCTTCGCGGCAACGCTCGCCTATGCCACAAAAAATGCTTACGCCCTCGTGCTGACCGGCCACGTTGTGGATCATCTCGGTCAGCAATATTGTCTTGCCTACGCCCGCCCCCCCAAGCAAGCCCGCTTTGCCGCCGCGTTCAAGGGGCATCAGCACATCAATGACCTTGATGCCCGTTTCGAAGATTTCCGCTTTTGTGGAGAGCCTCGCCAATGAAGGAGAGGCACGATGGACGGTGCGCCATTGGACATTTTCCGGCACCGGCCGGCGGTCGATGGCATTGCCGAACACGTCAAACATGCGGGAGAGCGTTGCGCTGCCGACAGGCGCCATCAGTGGTCCGCCTGTATTCCTGACGGACATGCCGCGAGCAAGACCCTGTGTCGGGGTCAGGGCAATGCCGCGCACGCCATGGGCGTCGAGCTGGGACAAGACCTCGATAACAATCCTCTCGTCCTTACCGGTACGCAGCAACGAGTAGATTGGGGGCACGCGAGTTTCAAACCGTATATCTACAATACCGCCGCGCACCGAAATAATCGAACCGAGTTCTGAGAAAGCCGACATCGTATTCATATTTTCCCCGGCAAGGCGAGGTGATAACTTTATGAATAGCTACTCCCTGCCAGTCTTGATTACCCCTAGTTATCCCTGACTGCTGCCAGTTTCAGTATAGTTCAGGAGTTATGCTATTTCCATCAAGTGCCAAAAAATGTGCGAAAAGCTCTTTGACATGCACGCCACTCCAATATTTGGGCACCGCTTCTCCAAACTCGGCAAGGCTGGCAAGCAGCGTCTCTCTCCGTGTCCGCTATGCGGACGGGTCCACGGCTTTTTGGGATGGGTCAGGCAGCATGAGCTTCAATGTTTCAAGAGTATCGGCTTCGTCGACTTTTTTGTCGTCGCGAATACGCAGCATTCGAGGAAATCGTACGGCCACCCCTGCCCTGTGGCGGGCAGACCGCGCAATCCCTTCAAACCCGATTTCAAAAACCATGGTGGGCGTTACACTGCGAACCGGCCCGAATTTCTCAACCGTTGTTCTGCGGATGACCGCATCGACTTGGGCGATTTCGCGATCCGTCAGACCTGAGTAAGCCTTTGCAAATGGCACAAGTTTGCGCTCGCCCTGCAAGCCGCTATCCCATACTGCAAAGGTGTAATCGGTGTAAAGCGAGGCGCGGCGGCCATGTCCCTTTTGCGCGTACACCAGTACCGCATCCACTGTATAGGGATCGATTTTCCATTTCCACCAGATACCGCTCTCCCTGGTACGGCCTATCCCGTATTGCGCGCTAACCGACTTGAGCATCATGCCTTCAACGGCGCGGGAGCGCGAACTGTCCCGCATAATGCCCAGCATATGCCAATCGGGAGTCTCGATCAGAGGCGACAGGATCAAACCAGGGGCGTTGATATTGAGCACGACATCCTCCAGTCTCTTGCGACGCTCCGACTGGACAAGATGCCGGATATCGTGTCCGCCTTGCTCCAGCAAATCGAATGCGATAAATACCGCGGGAAACTCGTTTAATATGCGGGATGACACTGTTTTGCGGCCGATGCGTTTTTGCAGTTCTGCAAACGAGGCCGGCCCGTCGTTCTTCCACACCAGAATTTCCCCGTCTAGGACCGTGCCGTCGGGAAGAGAAATACCGCTGACCTCCGGAAAGCGGTCCGTGATGAGATCTTCGCCACGCGACCATAGCCAGCTTTGCCCGCCGCGTTGCACCAATTGAGCGCGAATCCCGTCATATTTCCACTCAACCAGCCACTGCCTGATATCGCCCAACATTTGTGGATCGGCTTGTGGATTGGCTTGTAAAGGGTGGGCCAGAAAAAACGGATAAGGCTGGCCGCCTTTGTTCGCGTGTTCAAACTCCGACTGCGCAGCAGTCAGCAGCTTATAGCGTTCCGCGCTGGGTTGCAGCGCACTGTCGGTCCATCCCATCATTCGCTGGGCTATGATTTTGACATCCAGCCCGGTAAGTTCGCTTAATGCCCGAACCACCAGCAGCTTCGATACGCCGACACGAAACGCGCCGCTGATCAACTTTATCAACACAAAACGCTCCTGCGTTTCCAGTTCATTCCAGTAGCTGAACAATGCCTCCCGGGTCTTTTCGGGTGTTTCGTTCCGTAGCGGGATAATCCGCTCTTCCATCCAGTTTGCGAGGGAAATGTTGATTTCATGGGATGGCGGCGGCAGGATATGCGCAATCGTTTCGGCCAGGTCCCCTACCGCCTGATAGCACTCATCAAACAGCCATTCCGGAATACCGGACATTTCGGTTGAAAATTGCCGCAAGAATTTTGTCGAGACTGTCTGACGCGGTTTTCCACCGGCCAGAAAATAAACCGCCCATGCAGCATTGGCTGGTTGAGCATGGCTGAAATACCGCTTCAATGCATCGAGCTTGCCCAGGGTTGCGGTGGTTGCGTCCAGCTCGTTGTAAAGTCGCGCAAAATCACGCATGACTTTCCTTGAAAGCAATAGCTTCGTTGGCGGCTGTGTTGTCCTCTTCATCCGTACCGTATTCGGTCTCGAAAGCCGAGGCATTCAGGCTGTTTTCCTGCAACCACCGTACCATGACGTCTACATGCCCGTGCGTGACAATCACGCGTTGTGCACCGGTTGCTGTAATTGCGCGCATCAGACCTGGCCAGTCCGCATGGTCAGACAGCACGAATCCCCGATCCACCCCGCGTCTCCGGCGCGCACCGCGCAGAAGCATCCAGCCGCTTGCGAAGGCGTCGCTATGCTCGCCAAACCGGCGCATCCATGGGGACCCCGCGGCCGATGGCGGGGCAATAACAAGCGCTTCGCGAAAGCCGGATTTATGATTTACGTCGCTGACACTCAGCGTAGCTGGCAACGATATGCCGCCCTTGCGATAAATACGGTTGAGCGTTTCCGCAGCGCCATGGCAGATAATCGGACCGATAGTACTGTCGATACCGCTCAGGATGCGCTGTGCTTTGCCGAATGCATAACAGAAGAGAACACTGGGACGCCCCTGTTCGGCATTGCGCCGCCACCATTCGCTGATATCCTTGAAAATGGCGCTTGCAGGCTGCCAGCGATAAATGGGCAGGCCAAACGTTGATTCGGTGATAAACGTGTCGCAAGGAACGGTCTCGAAAGCATCGCAGGTACCGTCCGGCTCCAGCTTGTAATCACCGGAAACAACCCATACTTCACCCTTGTATTCGAGGCGGACTTGGGCGGAACCCAGCACGTGGCCCGCCGGGTGAAGGGAAATGGTTACACCGTTATGCGAGAGACGCTCGCAGTACGCCAGCGTATCCAGGTTGATATCGCCCAGCCGCAATTTGAGGATGGCCGCACCGGGAAGCGCGGCAAGGTAATGAGCATGACCGGGACGGGCATGGTCTGCATGCGCATGCGTGATGACCGCACGCTCCACTGGTTGCCACGGGTCGATGTAGAACTGCCCCGGTACGCAAAAAAGCCCTTCCTTTCTTGCAACAACCAGATCGGCCATACGCAGCTCAGCTTCCCCCTGATTCGAGCATGGCCACTTCTCAAGAGGTTGTTGACATAGAGTTGCTCGCCGTTGCGGAGCTTAGTGCTTCTTGTACAGCCCGATCAGCTCGGAATATCCGATGACATGACCTTGCATCGCTTCCTCCAGCTTTGCCTTGGTGGGCTGATTCAGGTTCGGAAGCACGGTATCCAGCGCGTAGAGTTTATGGAAATACCGGTGATTGCCGATCGGCGGACAGGGTCCGCCATAGCCGGTGCGCTCCCAGTCATTGAGCCCCTCTTGTGTTCCGGATGGAAGCTCTGTCGCTGGAATTGCCTCGGCCAAACCGCTGGCAGTGGTCGGAATGTTGTACAAGACCCAGTGCACCCAGGTTCTCTTGGGCGCGGCAGGATCAGGCGCATCCGGATCATCCATGATTAATGCCAGGCTTTTTGTACCCTCCGGTACATCCGTCCAGAAAAGCTCCGGTGAGGTATCGTGCCCCTGGCAAGTATGACGTGCCGGGATCGCCCCCTGGTGAGAAAACGATGAAGATGTGATGTTCATGGGCATGGCGGGTTTCTCCTTATTCTCCTTTGTCTGCTTTCTTTCCTTCTGTTTCGTGAAAGAGCCCGTTTCAGCCGCAACCGCCACAGACATTACAGCCGTGACAGCCGTTCCCGCCAGCAGGCAGATGAGGCTGATGCCCAGCAGGGCAGCACTTCGTATGCATGCAGCGGAATAGGGCCGTGCGCTCATCTATCGGGCCTGTTTATCATGATATCGGAATGAGGCGTCCTTTCTCCCCACCCAGCTTGGGCAGGTGAACGGTCAGCACGCCATTCCTGTAGTCCGCTTCCGCGTGATCGGCGTCCACATTGCTCGGCAATGGAATGGCCCGCTGGAACACTCCATAGGCGCGCTCCATGACATGGTAGGTGCTATCGTTCCTGGCCCGTTCAAAACGTTTTTCGCCTCTCAAATAAAGCATATTGCCGTCGATTGTAATTTGACAGTCTTCTTTTTCCATTCCAGGTACTTCTATCCGTACGAGAATCTCCTTGTCTGTTTCTTCCATCTCTCCCGCCAGCAGGCTCCAGGTTCGAAAAGCGGGAACCATGCCGCCTGTCTCCCGCACCTTCTCCACCTCATCCTTGCGATGCACGAAGTGAGTAAGCGCATCGCTACTGTGATGGGCCAGTTCACGCCAGCCCTCTGAAATATGGTCCCAGGTTCGGCCAAGCCCACGGCTGATGTTTGTTTTGGCGTGTTTCAAAGACTCAATCATGATCATGCTCCTTCTCATTATTGGAAAGAATTGGGTGGATGCCAGACAAGATCAACAATTGGCCCCTGACCAACTTTGCCATAGTGTTCGGCCTCATCTCCGTATGTTCAGTAATGCATCTCGACCAAAGGCTTTTGGATGCGAATACCAGGCTATCAGTGACGCCGCCTCGTCTCCTTTTGCCGCTGATAGCTGATCAACTTGGAAATGGCAAGCAATTCTTCCGATAACAGTTCCAATAGGTCATCGAGCGTCAGTATCCCCAGGAGCGCGCCGGTTTCGTCCACTATAGGCAAGCGCCTCACCGTCTTGCTGCGCATATACTGAACCGCCTCGAAGATTCCCACACTTTCTTTCACTGTTATCAATTCCTGCTCCATGATATCGCCTACCGTGATAACGGTATGGTCGAGCTCGGTGGCCATGATTTCTACCACCAGGTCCCTATCGGTGACAATCCCGACAGGAACCCGGACACCATCACGCTCCTCGACGACGACTACATCGCCGACATGATGCTTACGCATGAGTTTGGCCGCTTCCAGAACGGTATCGTCACGGCGTAAAAAAACCACATCGCGATTGCAAATTTCTCCGATAGGCATAGCGCCCTCCGTTTTAAATTACATGTTCGGTACAAAGTATTTAAGGCAACGCCATGCATGATTCTTTAATAGCTGTTAAGCCAAAATAAGCGGAATCGCCCATTCTGGTCGACATTGGCGTTCAGCGGGTCCAAGTCACCCGCAGCAGATACTCATCAGGGTTATAGTGAAATTCGAGATCGCCTTGATAGGCGTCGTGTACCGCTTCACCAATGCCTCGCGCCAAATGGATATCCGTTGTTGTAACCAGCGTTGCGCCATCTTTTTCTTCGATTTTCATGATGCGGTTAAATGGGTGCTCGGTCTTCTCACGTTTTTCTATGTTATTTACAAGGTGCATGATCTCGCTTCGGTGCGCGTTATAGAATTCCCCATCCAGGGTGATAAAACCGGCCGGATAATCATCCTGGATGCGCTGACAGGCAGCGCAAATTTGCTGGTGCGCCCCGGGGGGAGCCTCAAGCCACTGCCAGCGCCCTTCCTGGAATACCGCGCCGCATTGCGGGCATACGCTAGGCTCCGGAAGCTTTTGTCTTGCCCGATAGGCATCATGTACGCGCTCCTTGAAGAGTTTGTCATGGCGCGAAATCTGGCGGAAGCCTGGCGGAGTTGTTTGGGTGCCCATGATAAGACTCCTTTTATGTGAATCACTGGTTATTCGCTAAGGATGAAAAGTCCGGGATGTCTTGTTATACATAGTGCGCTTCATCACGGACCATCGTTGAAATCGTAGTTGGCAAGGTTGTAACTGACGCGCACTCTGATCGATTCTCGCTAATCTTCCCCTTTGATTTTTTCTCAAGAGACCATTTATCAGCCTGGGCCGCCTTTTATATATTCCTCAACCCATCTCATCCAGCTCCATCATTTCACTTGTATTGCCCGCCGTCCGTTTCTTTTCGGTCAATTCCGCAATCATGACGTCGACAGTGAGAATCAGGCCGGCTATCGACGCAGCATTCTGTAAGGCAGAACGTGTTACCTTGGTGGGGTCGAGAATGCCCATTTCGACGAGATCGCCGTATTCTTCGGTCGCCGCGTTATAACCGAAGTTGCCCTTGCCCTCCAGCACTTTGGCGAGGATTACTGGAGATTCGCCGCCGGCGTTTGCCACGATCTGCCGCAAAGGCTCTTCCAATGCGCGCAGCACAATCTCGATGCCGGCTTGTTGCTCATTATTGTTGCCCTTCAGTGTGCGTATTGCCTCTCTGGCCCGTAGTAACGCCACACCGCCGCCTGGCAGAACTCCCTCTTCCACCGCAGCCCGGGTTGCATGCATCGCGTCTTCAATCCGGCTCTTTTTCTCCTTCATACCTGTTTCGGTAGCGGCGCCCACTTTGATCACCGCGACACCACCAGCGAGTTTGGCGGCACGTTCCTGTAACTTTTCTTTATCGTAATCGCTGCTGGATTCTTCTATCAGTTTGCTGATGTGTTTGATTCGGCTCCGAATCGTTTCGTGATCTCCGGCACCGCTAATCAGTGTCGTGTATTCCTTTCCCGTTTCCACGCGCTTGGCTTGACCAAGATCTTCCAATGTAACCCTTTCCATTGTAAGACCCGCTTCCTCGGCGATTACCTTGCCACCGGTGAGAACGGCAATGTCATCCAGCATCGCCTTGCGCCGATCGCCGAAACCGGGAGCCTTGACGGCAACTGCTTTCAATGTGCCACGGATATTGTTGAGCACCAGGGTCGCCAGCGCTTCGCCTTCAACATCCTCCGCGATAATAAGTAGCGGACGTCCAGCTTGGGCGATTTGCTCCAGCAGTGGGAGCAGGTTCTGGATATTGCTGATCTTCTTGTCATACAGAAGGATATATGGCTCGTCCAATACCACGATCTGCTTATCCGCCGTGTTGATGAAGTATGGAGACAAGTAGCCACGATCAAACTGCATCCCCTCCACCACTTCCAACTCGTTTTGCAGGCTTTTGCCATCTTCGACCGTTATCACCCCTTCCTTGCCGACCTTTTCCATGGCCTCGGCAATAATTTCGCCAACAGCCATGTCCGCATTAGCGGAAATGGCGCCAACCTGGGCAATTTCCTTATTAGTCGTGCACGGTTTGGAAATTTTCTTGAGTTCCTCGACGGTAGCGGCAACCGCCATATCGATGCCGCGCTTTAAATCCATCGGATTGATTCCGGCCGCAACAAACTTGGTGCCTTCGCGGATGATTGCCTGTGCAAGTACCGTAGCGGTGGTAGTGCCATCCCCGGCCACCTGGGATGTTTTGCTGGCGACCTCCTTTGCCATCTGCGCACCCATATTTTCAAACTTGTCTTCGAGTTCGATCTCTTTCGCTACAATGACACCAGAGTTCGCGACCAGAGGCGGACCATAGGCACGATCGAGAATGATATTCCGCCCTCTTGGGCCAAGCGTCACCTTTACGGCGTCTGCAAGGATGTTGACGCCTTCAATAATTCTGGCACGGGCTGTTTCATGAAACAGAATCTGTTTTGCCGCCACGAAACCTCCGGAATAAATCGCGCAACCCGAGCCAGTTTTGCATGGCGAGGTATTTCCCCCGCCCGTGCGATCAGTTCCTCTCGAGCGGCTTTCCGTCTGAAGCAAACTATGATTGCAATATCATATCCATGCCTTCGCTTGATGCAGGACGGCGGCCGATACATATTCATCTTGGGCAGACCGGCAATCTCGCCGGCGGAATGGCCGGCATAGCTGCACGTTAGGACCTGCTGCCGGAATTATCGGTTTATTTAACCTCGATCCGTTTGGCGGTCTTGCCCTCTTTCTTTGGTAGCGTCAGTTCCAGCGTCCCATTTTCATACTTTGCCTCAGCTTTGGTCTCGTCCACGTCGCCCCCCAAAGTAAAGCTCCTGTAGCTCGATCCCTGATGGCATTCGCGACAAATCACTCTTTCGCCTTCTTTTTCCTCTTTTTCCTGCTTTGTCTCGCAACTGATGGAAACTCGATTTCCCTCTACTTGCACCTTCACGTCTTCTTTCTTCACCCCGGGGATTTCTGCACGTACGGTATAGGCCGTATCGTTTTCGCTCAAATCGATCTTGATGGTGGGAGCCGTCTCCCCTTCCATCGAAAAGGGACGCATTCCGAAATTTCTGAACAGGTCATCAAAATTAGCGAATGGATCGAAGCGAGCAATGTCACCATAAAGCGGTGAACGCCGAGCAATATTTGCCATGATGTCTTCTCCTTTGAAATATTAAAAATTCGATTATCAATTCGACTATCTTTACCACTACCCCTCACCTGATCGCGTAAGCAACTCTCGGTCTGAATCTTTTCGGCGATCAGAAATTCGCTTCGGGATATACGCCATCTGTTTCCGCGTCCGCCTCCAGCCCATCCTGCGCTTCGTCATAACCGTATCCGGCCAAGTCATAATAAAAGGCACTCGAAATAATGTGATGATCTTGTATATCATGCTCGACTGATTCTTGGTCTATCTCTGCTGTCGTTGACATGTCCGGCAAAGAATCCCCGGGGCGCTCAACAGAGCCGTCATTATTCGAGTCTTCCTCTACACCGACACCGGGCTTGCTTGATGAACTTGACAAAATATGCTCCCCCTTAAAAAATTGGCCCACCCGGCTATGCAAATTGGTATTACTCCAATTTACTGCACACTCTCGCCCCGACGGGGCGAATTTGCCAATTTTTAACACCTCATCATGAGCATCTCTGTGCGCTGCCTAACATTAGCCGGGACGTCTCCATAAGAATCTGTGGGACCTCCCGGACTGCTGTTATTTAGGCTCGCAGATCCCCGGACAATCCGCTCCACCGCGTTTCGGATCGCAGTCATCAGAAGGATCGTCTATACAGGTTTTGCCTTGAGGGCATGGAATCCCCGCAATTCCACCGCATGCTTTGGGTTCGGACTTCTTGCATTCCCCTTCATGCTCGATGGATACGCCCGCCGCTGCTGCGGTGCATGCGTTCCCATAGGTTTTGCCGTCGCAACCACAAACAGGCCGGAACTCCCTGGTACAAATGGAGGGCTTGGTCTTGCACGTACCTTGTGCGTCCGGCACCTTGCATTTACCGATATCAAAATCACAAAACTGTTTTGCGTCAGGACAGGCTGTTCCCGCAATACCGCCACAGACTGCAGACCCAGCATTATCAATCGGCTTGCATTGATCCGTTAGCTCCACGTTGAGGAAGGTCCCCGCCTTGGGCCGAATGTCCCGCAACTGCTTGATGAAGGCATTAAACTGGGTGGGTGTAGAGCTAAAACCTGCTTCCGCGCATGCGCTCAATCCACCTTCGATCGGAACCGGACCGCCTACCCTGGGGCTATAAACAGCGAAAGTATCAACGGTGTCCGCCGTAATCGCTTTTCCTACCAACTTGCGGACTGATTTCAATGCAGCGTTATCCAGCGCCCCGCCGGTACTGCCAAGAGAGATATTCACGGCGCGGCTTGCAGGACGGTCGCCTCCACGGTCTCCATCATTCTCGGCAAAGGCAGGTGCGCTAAGCGCGACTGCTCCGATCAGTAAAACATAAGGTAATATTTTCATTTTTTCCTCCCATCCAACAGTTAACGAGATCACATCCACTTCCCCTCTTGTGGGCTATCGGCCTGGAGGAACATCCTGCGGCGCGAGTGTTTTTTTGAGATCAGGGCAACCAAATAAAATCGAGCGCAGTCTAGATAGTTTCCTCACCCCCAATGCAGGTCTTCCGCCGGCGAGCCATGGCACCCATCAGGCCGAGTCCGGCGAGAAACATCAGGTATTGTTCGGGCTCGGGCACCGCGGTAACCGCTAGCGTTACATCGTGTTCATGGTAGAGTACGTCGAAGTCCACAGCCGAGCCAAATCCAGGAGTGCTGACGGAGGCGAATGTCGAATTTTCCAGACGCTCATCGAAAGTTGCCACCACAAAGGTGTCGCCGACCACAGGCGTATAGCCGAAATTCGATATGGCAATTTCACCGCCCAGCATTACATCCTCGGTAATCGTCAGTTGGTCAAAGCTGCTCAGGCTGGCTAGCTCGAAGTTGATTACACCGCCTGAAGCCTGATTGAGATCACCGTCGATAGTAAGATGACCAATGGCATCTCCGGGATTGATTTCCCCGGTATTGACCAGGTCGTTGTTGGTGTCGGTTTGAATCGTTCCGTTGCCTTGAAGGATTCCGTCATTCGCGAAGTTCGCATTACTGCCATGGAATACCGCTCCTGTAGCGACGTTGATCACGCCTTGATTATTGAACGATCTGGTGGCTTCCAGCGTGCCCTGCTGTATGTTAACCGAGCCCGAATTTTCGAACGCTCCGCTGATCACCGTCTTGTCGGAGCCGTCGGTCGCGCCAATCGACTTGGTCAGCGTGCCCTGGTTGATGAAGGTGCCGTTAACGAAGTCTGCATCAGTTTGAATATCAAGGGTGGCGCCTGCGCTGTTGGTGAAGCGCCCACTGTCCCAGCTCCTGATGTCGCCCGTGCCAGTCCAGGTGCCTGCACCGTTGTTGACAATACCGCTTGACCCCGTACCGTTCGAATGCCCAAGTATCTTGTTGTTGGCGCCAGAGATATTCAGCCCGCCATTGGCAATGACATTGCCGCCATCACCCCCTATCTGTCCACCAGAGTAAGTGGTCAAACCACTTACCGCCAGATCGCCAACTCCATGGAGATCGCCACTGGACATGGTAAGCGTGCCCGTGTTGGCCGTCACACCAGAAGCCACACTAAACTTGCCATTGCCTATGATTTCGGTCTTGCTGGCATTGTAGGTCGCGCCGGTGTTAACAACCAGCTCTCCAAAACTGCTCACCATACGCGCATTGCCAGTTACGTTGGCACCGGCATTCAAATCGTGCGTGGGCTTGCTGGAACTCCCGGCAAATTCAATCCAGCCATCGCTGTCGCTGGCAAAACTGCCAGTGTGGGTGCCTCCACCCGTTAATGACAGAACTCCTTGCGTTACATTGACTGAACCGGAATTATTGAATAGCGCACTGATTACCGTCTTGTCGGAGCCGTCGGTCGCACCAATCGATTTGGTCAGCGTGCCTTGGTTGATGAAGGTGCCGTTAACGAAGTCTGCATCAGTTTGAATATCAAGGGTGGCGCCTGCGCTGTTGGTGAAGCGCCCACTGTCCCAGCTCCTGATGTCGCCCGTGCCAGTCCAGGTGCCTGCACCGTTGTTGACAATACCGCTTGACCCCGTACCGTTCGAATGCCCAAGTATCTTGTTGTTGGCGCCAGAGATATTCAGCCCGCCATTGGCAATGACATTGCCGCCATCACCCCCTATCTGTCCACCAGAGTAAGTGGTCAAACCACTTACCGCCAGATCGCCAACTCCATGGAGATCGCCACTGGACATGGTAAGCGTGCCCGTGTTGGCCGTCACACCAGAAGCCACACTAAACTTGCCATTGCCTATGATTTCGGTCTTGCTGGCATTGTAGGTCGCGCCGGTGTTAACAACCAGCTCTCCAAAACTGCTCACCATACGCGCATTGCCAGTTACGCTGGCACCGGCATTCAAATCGTGCGTGGGCTTGCTGGAACTCCCGGCAAATTCAATCCAGCCATCGCTGTCGCTGGCAAAACTGCCAGTATGGGTGCCTCCACCCGTTAATGACAGAACCCCTTGCGTTACATTGACTGAACCGGAATTATTGAATAGCGCACTGATTACCGTCTTGTCGGAGCCGTCGGTCGCACCAATCGATTTGGTCAGCGTGCCCTGGTTGATGAAGGTGCCGTTAACGAAGTCTGCATCAGTTTGAATATCAAGGGTGGCGCCTGCGCTGTTGGTGAAGCGCCCACTGTCCCAGCTCCTGATGTCGCCCGTGCCAGTCCAGGTGCCTGCACCGTTGTTGACAATACCGCTTGACCCCGTACCGTTCGAATGCCCAAGTATCTTGTTGTTGGCGCCAGAGATATTCAGCCCGCCATTGGCAATGACATTGCCGCCATCACCCCCTATCTGTCCACCAGAGTAAGTGGTCAAACCACTTACCGCCAGATCGCCAACTCCATGGAGATCGCCACTGGACATGGTAAGCGTGCCCGTGTTGGCCGTCACACCAGAAGCCACACTAAACTTGCCATTGCCTATGATTTCGGTCTTGCTGGCATTGTAGGTCGCGCCGGTGTTAACAACCAGCTCTCCAAAACTGCTCACCATACGCGCATTGCCAGTTACGCTGGCACCGGCATTCAAATCGTGCGTGGGCTTGCTGGAACTCCCGGCAAATTCAATCCAGCCATCGCTGTCGCTGGCAAAACTGCCAGTATGGGTGCCTCCACCCGTTAATGACAGAACCCCTTGCGTTACATTGACTGAACCGGAATTATTGAATAGCGCACTGATTACCGTCTTGTCGGAGCCGTCGGTCGCACCAATCGATTTGGTCAGCGTGCCCTGGTTGATGAAGGTGCCGTTAACGAAGTCTGCATCAGTTTGAATATCAAGGGTGGCGCCTGCGCTGTTGGTGAAGCGCCCACTGTCCCAGCTCCTGATGTCGCCCGTGCCAGTCCAGGTGCCTGCACCGTTGTTGACAATACCGCTTGACCCCGTACCGTTCGAATGCCCAAGTATCTTGTTGTTGGCGCCAGAGATATTCAACCCGCCATTGGCAATGACATTGCCGCCATCACCCCCTATCTGTCCACCAGAGTAAGTGGTCAAACCACTTACCGCCAAGTCGCCATCACCTCGGAGGCTTCCACCGAGAAAATCAAGACCCGCTATCCCGCTATTAAACGATAGTGTTGAGTTGCCACCATTGATGATCGCCTTGTCGCCGCTGCCCGGCACACCAGCAGGTGACCAGTTCGTATCGACTCCAAAGTCTCCCGTACCGCCAAACCACGTTCGATCGACGGCAAGAGCTGGCTGAATGAAGCCGGACGCAGCCATCGCTGCCGCGATCGGCAATATTCGGAAATAGCTTCGGGCTGGCCTGATATGTTTAGCTTGATAATTTTTCTTTGTATTTTTCATCTGCATCTCCTAAAGGGATCACGGATTCCGCTATTCACGACTTCTTTTTGTGCTGCCGGAGAGACGGCATTATTAAAAATAGGTGAGATTTTTTAAAAAGCAAGGGATTAGTGGTGGCCGGAGGAAAAGAGGGGCATAGGTCTAGCGGTAGACTGAATTGGATCGTCTTCCACGGACAGGCCGCACGGCCCGCACAAAATTTCTGGTACTCCGAAAAACGGAGATGGGGAGAAAAGTGCTATGGAGTTAGCAACCTACAAGCCAGACGGATAGGTCTCGTCCAATTCGCCGGGCCTTTTCTGGACAAACGCCGGCAATGGCTGCAGAGCTTCCGTTCTATCGATGTGAATCATGAAGTCGAATTGTCTTGGCAGAGAGGTGTAGAAGTAATGGCTGACCCGCTCGGTTTCGGGCCGATAGATCACGCCGATCGCCCGCTGTAGCCTTTTCGCTCTTAACATGTCAACCGCTTCGCTTCCGGTCCTCAGGTTAAAAAAGAAACGTTTCTTTTCGAGCTGCGAAAAAATCTCTTCGTAGCTATCAGGCAACGGGTCACGAATAGTTTTCGTTTCGGCGGGTCCGTCCCAATCCGTGGCCGCCGTCACCTTTCCGCAGCTGGTCGAAAATCCGATGCGAAGCGATTTATCGGTATAATTTTCACTGACCAGCTGGCCGATATTGACTTCACCGCGCTGTCCCATATCGGTTGCAGCAGCATTGCCCAGATGGGAATTGTGTGCCCAGACAATGATTCGCGCCTCGCGTCCCAACCGGGATTCCAGATGACTGGCAAGTTTTTCGAGCGTTTCGAACATATGCCTGTCTCTCAAATTCCATGTGCTGGGCCGGCCCCTGAACATGGCGCGGTAATATTCCTCGGCATTTTTTACCAGTTCGGCATTCTGCTGCGCAGAGAAATATTCGTTTCCGGCAAAGACACCGTCCTTTTCAAGATAGAGCCTCGCCTTGCGTTGCAGTTGCATGAGCTGTGAGATGACTTCCTCCTCGCATGAATCCCACCGGCCCGAGGCAATGGCATAACCATACGCCTGGGGATTGCCGATGAACTGGCCAAAGCAGCCATAACGCGCCCGCGCGGCAGCGGCTTCTTGCGGGTCGACCTTGTCCAGATACGCGAGCACCGCCTCCATGGAGGTTGTCATGCTGTACAAGTCAAGGCCGTAGAACCCCACCGATTCCTGCTGACCCTTATATTTCCTGGCCTCTTCGTTGTAATTGCGCAGCCATGTAACAAAGTCGAGGACTACGGTATTACGCCACATCCATGTGGGAAACCGTTCAAAATTGGACAAGGCAGCATCGGCGTTCGTATCCTCCGATCGGCCGGATACATAGCGATTAACCCTGTAGGCGTCGGGCCAGTCGGCCTCAACCGCGACAGCGTCGAATCCTTCTTCCACGATGAGATGCTGAGTCATTTCAGCGCGAAGCTGATAAAACTCAGCGGTGCCATGGGTGGCTTCACCGATCAGGACGAACTTCTTTCCTTTGACATGCTCGCGCAGGGTTTGTATTAATCCCCCCTGATCGGTGCCGGCTTCCAGCAATGGTTGCGCTTGCTTTTCCAGTGTATCGATCAGATGGTGGCGGGAGTCTAGATCAGGCATATTCGAACCTCTTCGCTTTTGGGCGGAAATCCGGTTTCAGTAAATCTCCAGAAGCTTTCCATTTTTCATTCCGTACCTATTCCGTACCTCCCAGGCCACTTACATCCATGAAGCACGGTTTTTACCGGCTGTGGCGGCTGGGCCGAGGAGCGCCAGCACTTCCTCATCCGAGGTCTGCGAGAAATCGCTATACCATTGTCCTACGCCGTAAAAAGGTTCGGGTGTAAACAGGCACACAAGCTCATCCGCCTCCTTCTGAACTTTGCTGCAGGTTGCCGCGGCGCCCACCGGCACAGCGGCAATAATCCGTTTGGCGCCCACGTGGCGGAGGGAGGCAATAGCAGCGCGCATGGTCGCGCCGGTGGCAAGACCGTCATCGATAATAATGACGGTTTTTCCCTCGATATCGGGCGGCGGCCTGCCTTGACGGTAATGCCTGTTGCGTCTTTCCAGTTCCTTCTGTTCCCTGGCTACGGCGGCATCAATGGCGGCTTGATCAATATTCAGAATGTTGATGATTTCCTGATTGAGAATGCGAGTATCTTTCCCCGCCATTGCACCCATCGCCAGTTCTTCCTGGCCAGGCACGCCAAGCTTGCGGACCAGCCATAGGTCCATCGGCGCAGCCAGCGTCTTTGCGACTTCATAAGCTACCGGCACACCGCCGCGGGGAAGCGCCAGAACGAGGACATCGGTTCTACCGGCGTAGGCGGATAATGCTTCAGCGAGCATCTTTCCGGCTTCCGCCCTGTCTGCGAAATAGTGAACGGTGCTTGCCATTAAATAACCTTTGTCTTTTTTTTGGGGCTAATCCGAATTCCCCTGAAACCACTCGGCTGCCAGAAGCGCGGCCGCCTCCAGGGTGCCAGGCTCTTCAAATAAATGGGTCGCATTCGGCACGATTTCCAGTTTGGATTGGACGTTAAGCCTGGCGAGCGCTGATTTGTTCAATTCCAGAACCTGAGGGTCATTTTCTCCTACGATAAGAAGCACGGGCGCCAGGACATCCGGTAGGTAATCCCCCGCCAGATCCGGCCGTCCACCTCTTGAAACGACGGCCATGACGTTTTCCGGTCGCCGCGCTGCAGCAATCAGTGCGGCGCCAGCGCCTGTGCTCGCACCAAACCAGCCTATTTTCAAATGCCTTGTTCGCGGTTCACTTTGCAGCCATGCCGCGACGTGTATCAGCCTCTCCGCCAGCATGGGAATATCGAAGCGCAGATGCCTTGTCCGCATATCGACAACTTCTTCCTCTTCTGTCAAAAGATCGGCGAGCAGCGTTGCGAACTGGTATCCGTTCAGCATTTCCGCCACATAACGATTACGAGTGCTATGCCGGCTGCTACCACTTCCATGAGCGAAAGCGACAATAGCCTTCGCCTCTGACGGTACGGTAAGATCTGCGCTCAACAGCACCTCTCCGGCCGGGATTTTAACGGGCGTCGTTTCGGGATTATGGCTATTTAAGGGTTTACTCATAATTTGTCTCGCAGAATTCAGTGCTAGTACGTTAATACGGTAGGCGCCCTGCTACAACCACCCTGCTACAACATGTACCCGGCAATTATCGATTTTTGGGCGTACCCAGCAGCTTGTGTATGGAAAATCGCGAATGCAGCCTCCTCCAACTATTTTTGTCGTCAGTCGATGTTGTTTCCGTGCGCTGCCGAACATAGGCGGGGAGAGAGTTTCCTCTATGATCCTGGAACGGCAAATATTGGCGGGAAGTCAGGGAATTAGGGACAAGGAGAAAATACCAATGAAAACGATCTATCGGATTTATCCTGCAATAGGTGTTGCGCGGATAGGAAACAGTGAAACTGGTTATTTCCTGGGGCCGGAATCCCCAGGAGTTGTTCCCGAAGGACCGTATCGCGATACTTCAGGAAAAATAAAGCCGCAAGGGGTTCGATTCCGGATTTATAAATTTATTCGCGATGACTTCGGCAAAGAGACTTTCGACAGCGAACTTGTCATGGATGAAAAGACGAAAATCACGTGGAGTGTGCATCTCGTCAACAGGAAAGCAGCGGGAGGGAATTTCCCCCCGGGAGGACCGTCTTCTTCGCCCAGAAACGCCGAGTACGATAGGGCGGGATTAATCATGGATGCCTCATTACAATCCATATCCGGGAAGAACCAGACCATTGGCACGCTAAGCGGTGAAATCAATTTCATTAAGAACGGCAACGTCGAAGGCAGTGCAAAGGTTGAGCTTGGGACGCTTCTCACCGACGGAGAAGGACGGCTGATCGTCGTTGGCGGGCCAGGTAAATCGGCCTCGCCCATTGGTCGAGGTCTGGATAATTTTGCAAACAATGATGGTTGGTACGACGGAGTCGCCGATGGGCCGGTAAATGCTGTCGTAGAGGTCGAGGGAGAAACGCCCGGCAGCGCGGAAGGCGGCGCCTGGGTTGTTGTCGCTCCGCCCTCTTACGCGCCCGGCATCGAAAACGTAACGACCTGGTATGACCAGGCCGTGAATGTTGCCACCAGGAATTTCTCTCCACGTCATATAAAAGATGTACCATCCTTTACGCGGGACATCTACCCGATCCTGAAGCGGGTCGTCATGATTCATTGGGTGGTCGAGCAAAGAAACCGTCATCACGGCGATGCTGGAAATTTTCTTAATCCCGCACGGCTGAGCAAACTGGCAGACAAGACTGAGAGTGGAAAAGCCGCACGTGAAATGGTTTTGACGTGGCTGATGAAACCCAATACCCCTGTCGATCCCAATACCCCTCCCCGTCAAACTCCGCCCAGCATGCCGAAAGTGAATAGCGGAGTGGATCCGGACAACCCTGAGCGTGGCGAGTACACCGCGCTGACGGAGTACCAGTACACCATGATGGAAAAATGGGCACAGGGGGATTTCCATGCCGACTGGACGGCTGAGCCCAAGCCCGTCCCTTTCAACGAATTACCCCTGGATCAGCAACCCGAGGCTTTGACACGAGCAGCACTGGAAGGTTGTATAGGCGCCCCCTTCTTTCCTGGCATTGAGGTAACGTATGTAATCGCACAGGCCGCAACCTATGAATCTTCGTTCCGGATCAAGCATACCCTGCCCCCTGGTTTTCTGACCGAGCGCATGGCATTGCCATGGCAGGCCGACTTTCTGGCCTGTGGCGAACTTTGGTGGCCTGCGCAACGTCCCGTCGATGTCGTCACCGCTTCAGGAGAGATTCAGCCGTTCTCACGAGGCATAGAAGACTATGGCGATATGGTCCGGTGGTGGACTGAACTTGGCTTTATCGTTAAAAAGGACGATAAATTCGTTGAGGACGAGCGTAATCCGATAGCGGGCCAGACTTGACCTGGATCGACATCAGCCTTCAGCCTTGTGAATTCTGCGGCTGCTTGAAAACGGAGGGGTCTAGCTGGTATCTCTGAAGCAGCTTGTAGAACTCGGTGCGATTGCGTTTGGACAGGCGCGCTGCCTGTGTTACGTTGCCGCCGGTTATCTTCAGCACGCGCACCAGATAATCTCTTTCAAAACTTTTACGCGCATCCTCGAAAGAGACGAGCTGCTCCTCTTCCCGGTGCATGGCGTCATAAACCAGTACGGGCGATATGAGCGGAGCCGTGCTCAGTGCAACACATCTCTCGATAACGTTCATCAGTTGTCTCACGTTACCCGGCCAGGATGCGCTAACCAGCATCTCCATGGCCTCGGGGGAAAACCCATTGATATTTTTCTGATACTTCTCCGAAAACATGCTGAGGAAATAATTTGTCAGCAAGGGAATATCCTCGCGCCGCTGGGACAAAACCGGAATGGTTAATGCCACCACGTCCAGTCTGTAGTAAAGGTCTTCCCGAAAAGAGCCGGCAGCGATTTCTGCCTTGAGATCACGGTGAGTTGCGGAAATAATGCGAACATTCGCGGCAATCGATTGGGTGGATCCAACCGGGCGCACATGTCTTTCCTGCAGAACACGCAATAACTTGACCTGGAGCAAAAGTGGCATATCGCCAATTTCATCGAGAAACAGCGTCCCGCCCTCGGCCAGCTGAAATAATCCCTTGTGATCCCGGACAGCGCCGGTAAACGCACCTTTGACGTGTCCAAACAGCTCGGATTCCAGTAGTTGTTCCGGAATTGCGGCGCAGTTTATCGCCACAAACGGGTGATGACGGCGCTTGGAGGCTTCATGTATGGCATGCGCGAATAATTCCTTGCCTACACCGCTTTCGCCGTAAATCAGCACGCTAGCGTCCCCTTCGGCTACCAGCCCGGCCTTGGTGAGCAAATCCTCCATGATGGCACTTTGGGTGATGATATTTTTACGCCAGGAGGCCTGCGATATCTCGACCTGCGATACCGCCCCGGGAACAAACCTGAGAGCCTGGCTAATGTTAGCCAGCAGAGTCTTGCTATCGAATGGTTTGGCCAGATAACCGAATACGCCTCGCTGGACGGCTGCAACAGCGTCGGGAATGGTGCCATGCGCGGTTAGTATGATTACTGGCAATGTCGGCAGCGCGCGATGGATGTGTTCGAATAACGCCATGCCATCCATACCGCTCATCTGCATATCGCTTATGACCAGTTGCGGGCGAGACACATCCAGATAATTCAGCGCTGCCTCTGCACTTTGCACAGCCTCTACCTTGTAGCCAGCGGCTGTCAGCCTGATGACGAGTAATTCAAGCAGATCTGTATCGTCGTCGACAATGAGTATTCTTGGCTTGGAATCGGACATATTTATTTGAATTTATAGTTCTCTGAGAATGAGATTCTTTTCCATGCTTTTTATGGCATCAATTTGACTTTTAAGCGTCTCTACACGTTTTTGCTCATCTTTCAACTTCTGCGACAACTCTTCCACGCTATGATGCAGTCGCTGTTGATCCGCAAGAAGAGCCGCGAGCAGGTTTCTGAAATTTTGCAAATTGGTTGTCGGTTGCGCCTCCCGCGGCCACTCATTCAGCAGGTGGAGTGCCGAGTTTATGTCGCGAAAGGAAGTATTGGGCAGGATGAGAAGTAATACCAGTCTGGCTCGGTTTGCGTCGCTTTTGTTCCGTACGAATTTCTGTTTTACCGTTTCATATACCTGGCCGAGTTCTGGCGCCGGCAGTTTACGTATGGATTCGTAAAACTCCATCATATCATCCATCTGACCGGTTACAACCAGATCAGTTGATCGTGACGCCACTATCGGCTGAATTCCCGGAATGACCGAGCAGGCAGTGAGCAACGTCAACATCATTGCCGGCAGAATCCATAATTTTCGACCCGTACTCATGTGGAGCCCTCCGGATCGCAAACAGGTATGGTGAGACGGAAATGGGCGCCAACGCCAACTTGCGATATAAGCATTATGTTACCCCCGTGCGCCAGCGCATACTCGCGCGCAATGGATAGGCCGAGTCCAGTGCCCCTCACATGGCTGTCAAGGACTCTCCGCCCCTGGTAAAACGGTTCGAATACTTTCTCCCGATCCGCCTCGTCAACACCCAGGCCAGCATCCACAATATCCAGTTGAACCACATCGGCCGTCTTGCTTGTCCAGATGCGAATACAACCGCCGGAAGGAGAGAATTTCACCGCATTCGATAGCAGGTTATCCACGATTACCTTGATTTTTTGTTCGTCGCAGTCGATTATCAATTCCGGGCAAGATAAATCAATTCTCAAGCCTTTGCTCATGATAATAAGATTCTGGTCTTGTAGTACCGCCTCCAGAATTTTTGTCAGATTCGCCTCATTTTTCACCAGCGCGGCTTTCTCCGCCTGGAGAGCGCTATAGCTCAATAAATCCTCGATGCGTCGCTGGAGTTGCATGCTATTGCTGTGAAGGATTCTCGCAATACGTTGTTGTTCTTCGGTCAATTCCCCGGCCACACCTTCCGCAAGCAAATCCGCACCTTCGCGCATTGCCGTGAGGGGCGTCTTGAGCTCATGAGAAACATGCTGCAAAAACCGGGTTTTCTGCTCTTCGAGCTTCAGCAGGCGGCGGCGCATCCAGTCAAGGCGTTCGCCGAAATACACCAGATCCTGAGGACCATCCACACGTATCGGCTTATACAGTTCACCTTGCCCCATGTTGCGGATGGCTTCGTCAATCTGACGAATCGGGCGTGCAATCCGCACTGAAAAAAAGAACGCGAGCAAAATTGCAAATGGGATCAGAGCGAGCAGTTGCCACCCGACGGTAAAGCGCGCGTACCCTGCCATGTCCTGCATTTCATCCACCTCGCGCTCGATCAAGGTATAACCGACCGAAAAAAAGGTTCGTGCTGAATCCCGCAGCAATGCGAAGCTCCCAATCAGATCGCGCAGTTGTTCCGGCGATTGTTTTACAGCCGATATTTTCTGGAAAATCGAGGCTTCGGAGGATTGCAGTTCCGTCAGCAATTCCTTCTGTTCAGTATGCAATGAGAGTTCGGAAAGGCTTGCCGCCATGCCCTCGAATTTAGTATGCGCACGAAAATAATTTTCGAGCAGGGAAGTGTCGCCAAGAATATGGGTTTGCCGCACAGCGCGCTCCATGGTTGCAATCTCATCAGCCAGAGCACGGCTACTATGCGCGATTTGCGCGGCCTGATACACGGCCTTTCGGCTCTGATCCGCCAACCGGTCAATGGAAAACGCGCTGTTGACAAGTGCGATGATCAGCGGCAAACCTACAAGCGCGAACCCAAGCAGGATCAATTTGAGGAAAGACTTGGGATCGCGCCGCAAACGTGAGAAAGAACTTCCGCCAGTTCCGCTGTCCTGCCTGACGGTGTCTCCGCGAGCAATCATTTCTTTCCTTCGGATATAGTCCAAAACGGGAACGATTCTAATTCTATTCGCGTCGCTGGCCCCACACTCACGTTGACTATCATGTTTAGAAAACTTTGAAACCTGGGATAATAAAGTAATAAAACTGCTGAAGACTTGCGCGAAATATGACGCACAAACTTGATCTGCTTATTTGACCTGCTTACTCGATCCTTCCGTGGAAGCGCGCCCACCCTCTGTCACCTGCCCCTGATTCTAATTTCTTGCCGGTGAAGCGACGTAGGGCTTGCAATAATGCTTGGAAGGAAATTCCTTGTTTCGGCGCGAATTCATCACAACATCACCGCCGTTTCTTACACATTCCATGATTGACTTATTTAAACTTGCATAATGCTCATTCGGCTCCGTTTTTTTCGAAACGGCAGGTACTTTCTCCCTGATTTTAAGACATGTCGCAGATTCGTCGGGGGCAGGCGGAGTGTTTTCCATGGGCGGCAATGAACACAACTTGCAGGGATTCCCGGGACATAAACATCCGGCGCATTCTGCCTGCGCAACAGTAGCGGAGGCTCCCAGCATGGTAGCAAGAACAATTGGAGTAATTAACCGTAAAATAGCGGCCGTTATCGTATTCACTGTCATTCCTTCTTATCTGATTTTCATATCGCTTCGACTCGCCGACGCTCGTTGCCTGCAGCCCGTTCAGCCCTGTAAGAGTTTAATGCTTGCGGGTAACTGTTTCAAATATTTGAGATAGTGCAAGAGCATATTATTCATATCGCCTGAACAAATGCGATCAGGGCGACACTCAGGCGTCGCATAGAGACGGCATAAGCTGCACGCATTTTCCATTATCGGGGTATAAGCATTATAAAAATTTCTTCACATTCTCCGGCGGGCGGCACAACACCGCCTCATCACCACGCACAACGATAGGCCGTTGAATCAAATCCGGGTTTTCCACCATGATCCGTATCAATTCGTCATCGGATAGCTGCCGCCCGGCAAGTCCCAAGTCGCGTGCCAGCGGTTCGTCGCTGCGCAGCACGTCCCGTACCGGCAAGCCCAGCTTACCAATCAATTCACGTAATCGCTCCACCGTCAAAGGCACTTCGTAGTAATTGACAGCATCGAACTCTTTCCCGCTACTCTTGAGAAGAGCAAGTGTGGCCCTGCATTTACTGCACGTAGGTTTCTGATAAACGAGAATTTTGTCACTCATCCAATTTCCTCCAATGTCAATCTATGGCGCGCCAAGCCGCGTGGAGAGTTCAAGACGACTTCGAGCTGCCGTTCAACCTGAATCGGCGGTCGACCCTCCATTCTTCGGTTCAGCGCCATCGCACGCAAGACTTTCTTGCGTCACTCAATCTTCATCTTCCATATCACTTTACCGCATATCTCATGTTGTTTTTCATTTGCTGGCCGTGATTTTCGTCAGTACATGCCGAGTCATGCTAAGAGCGAGCTCATGCTCGCCCAGAAACACCGCTCCCCCGCTTTCCCTCCGTAGCAACGCCGCTTCTTCGTCATTGTGGGTGCGCACGATAATCTCAATCGGGGGATTAAGCATACGCGCGGTTTCGATCATCCGCCGAGCCCGTAGTGTATCGGGAACCGCAATTACCAGGATAGCGGCGCGCGCGATATGCGCCTGTATCAATACGGCAGGTTCGGCGGCGTCGCCTGCTACAGCATGAATTCCACGTTTGCGTAATCCTTCCACTATCTCCCGGTTTTGCTCCGCCACGACGAGTGGTAATCCCTGCTCGGCTAGGGCTTCACCTATATGCCCGCCGACACGGCCATAGCCGACAATCACCACATGACTTGTGACATAGCTTGACGTAACGGTCGTCGGCAGTTCCGCCAGCGGATCGTCGGAGCGCTCCAGGATGCGGGCGAGCCTGGAGCGGGTACGTATCCAGGCTTGCGCGGGTTCGATCACCCGAAATACAAGCGGGTTTAGGGTAATCGAGATAAAAGCCCCTGCCAGTATAAGGCTTTGAGCCTCAACCGGCAGCAGCCCGAGCGAAACGCCCAGCGCTGCGAGGATGAACGAGAATTCGCCAATCTGCGCGAGACTGGCGGACACGGTGAGCGCCGTGTTCAAAGGATAGCGGAAAGCGAGTACCAGTAAAAAGGCTGCCAGCGACTTGCCTACGATAATAATCCCCAGTGTAGCGAGAACGTGGAGCGGTTGCTCTATCAGCACATCCGGATCGAACAGCATTCCTACGGAAACAAAAAACAGCACTGAAAAAGCGTCTCTGAGAGGCAAGGATTCCTGCGCCGCCCGATGACTCAAATCGGACTCCCGCATGACCATGCCAGCAAAAAAAGCACCTAGTGCGAAAGAGACGCCAAAGAGCATTGCGGACCCATAGGCTATACCTATCGCCACCGCGATCACGCTCAAGATGAAGAGCTCATTCGAATTAGTGCTGGCGACGTGCCAAAGCAGCCAGGGAAATACACGTTTCCCGACAACAAGCATTAGAGCGATGAAAAGCGATACCTTCCCGAAGGTGAACAGTAGCGTTGTCAGTAAATCGGAATTGGCTTCCCCCGCGGACCCGTCCGAATTGGTACCCAACCAACCCGCAAGCGGAGGCAATAGAACAAGAACCAGAACCATCGCCAGGTCCTCGACAATAAGCCAGCCAACCGCGATTGATCCATTGACGGACTTGAGCAGGCCGCGCTGCTCCAGCGCCCGCAGCAGCACGACTGTGCTCGCTGTGGAAAGCGCCACACCGAATACAATGCCCACAGCCAGATTCCAACCCCATGAAACAGCGACGATGGCGCCAAAAGTGGTAGCCACCCCGATCTGCACAATCGCACCAGGCAAGGCAATCCGTCTGACAGCCAGCAGATCGTTTAGCGAGAAGTGAAGTCCGACTCCGAACATCAGCAGGATAACCCCGATTTCCGCCAACTGGCCCGACAACTCAATGTCGGCTACGAAGCCCGGCGTATTGGAACCGAGAATTACTCCCGCAACCAGATAGCCAAGCAATACCGGCAACTTCAGCCGGTGAGCGATGAGCCCCATCAGCAGGGCAAGACCGAAGCTGACCGCAATGGTGGTGATCAGGGTAAAACTGTGGGGCATGTGTTTTGCCGCATGTTTGCCGCGTACAGAGGGCTGACCACGGCCCAAGACCTGACGGGTTTATCGCCGATCGTGCAGTGCCCTGATTTGACGAGAATGCAATTACGGTGTCGGAAGATGCGTTTTACGGTACTTTGATAATCAGCAGATCAGTTATGAAATAATTGGTGCATCCCAATCCAAATGCTCAGCCTCTGCGTTGAGAAGCGCGAAAGCGCCAGCCCAGCAGTCCCAACCCGGCAAGCATCATGGCCCAGATTTCCGTCTCCGGTATTGGAGAAACTTCCCACCCTATATCTTTCATTGCAGCAAAATCAAGTTCCGTAAAATGCTTGCGCTGGTTAGCGGAAATGCCTGGGGTCATCGCTGCTGCCTGTCCATCATAGCTGAGTCCAGATACCCAATGTCCGTCGCTGGCAAGGGAAGGATTCGAACCAAGCAGGTCATTAACGGCGGAGCCGGTAAACACGCCGCCGGAACTTAGATTGGTAAAAGATTGAGCGCTGGCGAAACCCAGAACATGAGCCAGTTCATGTACAGCTACCGAATAAAAATCATACTGACCTGAGAAAGATTCATTTGTCTTGATATCGGAGTCGAAATACCAGTTGGACGTATTATTAAAAGAAATCCTGCCACCCCAGGGACCAAAATCCGTCTGCGTGGATAAAAGCGCTCCGGGCTGCCCTCTACTGGAAGCATTGGCGAGGAAATCGGCGGAGCCACTGCTGGAGAACCCACCCGGACCACCTACTGCCAAACTGCCAGGAATATTATAGGCCCCGACAAAAACTACAATCTGATCAGCGGCGACACTGTAGTTGGGAATGTTAATGATCTTACCGTTGTCCGGCTGATAAAGACGTGCGTGAAACCCGTTAGAACCCGATGACGAGATTGCGGTCAGATCGTCCTGGAAACGGGTCTCGAATACAGAGGCGGCTGCATTCAATAAGTTCTGACGGGGACTATTTGCGCCGCTGAAAAAACTGGAACTGTCATATCGATAATCAAAGACGATATCGACATTGGCTAAAGCGGGCTGGCTCGCAACGAGCAACGGGGCAAGCAAAGAGGCGAGCAATGCTTGTGAAAACGTGGAATATGTGAATTTCATTTTTCCGGGCTCCTGATTATCGATTAGTAGTTGATAGCGTGCGCTAATGCCTGCATCGGATCGATATACTCCATACCGAATTCCTCTGCGATAGCAGGATAGGTCACCGATCCGCGATGCGTGTTGAGACCATTTTGTAATGCCTGATTTTTTCGCAAGGCATCCAATCCTTCGTCCGCCAACTGCAACGTATAAACGGCCGTCTGGATGTTAAGTGCGAAGGTACTGGTGCGTGGGACTGCGCTCGGCATGTTGGCGACACAGTAATGCACCACGCCATCCAGCTCATAGGTTGGATTGCTGTGAGTCGTAGGCCGCGTTGTTTCCACACATCCGCCCTGGTCCACTGCCACATCGACGATTACCGAACCCTTTCGCATATTGGGCAACATCCCGGCTGTCACAAGCCAGGGGGCCCGCCCACCGGGAATCAATACCGCGCCGATTACCAGGTCGGCATTGTAGATTATCTCTTCGATGTTGTATTCATCGCTGAAGCGCGTCTGTAATTGCCCCCGATAAATGTCATCCAGGTATTTCAGGCGATCGTGACTCACGTCCAGGACAGTAACCTGGGCCCCGCATCCGACAGCGACACGAGCGGCATTCGTACCGACGATGCCGCCGCCAAGAATTGCGACATTAGCGAATGGGACACCAGGAACACCACCCATCAATACACCTCGGCCGCCGTGCGTTTTTTGCAGATAGGTCGCGCCGATTTGAGTAGCCATGCGGCCTGCAACCTCGCTCATGGGCGTTAACAGGGGTAATTTCCCATCTTCGGTCTGGACCGTTTCGTACGCTATGGCTGTGACACCGCTTTTCAGCAGAGCGTCGGTTAGAGACATGTCCGAAGCCAGATGAAGATAAGTGAAAAGAATCATGTCCTCGCGCAGGTAACGGTATTCGGCCGGGGTGGGTTCTTTGACTTTAACCACCATTTGAGCTGCCCAGGCGTCTTCAGCCTGGGGGACAATTACTGCTCCGGCTGATCGATATTCTGCATCTGAAAGGAAGCTGCCCTCCCCGGCGCCGCTCTGCACGAGTACCTGATGTCCACGCCGTGTCAGGGCTTTGACCGTACTGGGCGTCATGCCGACCCGGTCTTCGTGATCCTTGGTTTCTTTGGGTAATCCAACCAGCATATTATTCCCGACTATTGACGAGTAACGTTATCTTGTCGCGAAAATGACACGAATTACAAGGTTCGTGGATACTCTCACGCGCTTCAATCAGGGGTGAATTCGACCAGGAGCCTGCTGTTCACGCCGCGATTGCCTCCACGGGTAGCTCCGTCCTTTTGCGCCATCATTCAGCCTTGAGTATAACAACCCAATGGCAAAATCGCTGGAAAATTAGCATTCCGCTTGAACCTTTTACACTATCATCGGGACACCCGGCCGTTCAATCGTGCAACTGCGCGCGCAAGTGCTGGAGCACCAGCTCTCGTGTATCGATTCCCTGGTCGAGAGCGGTCTGATAATCGAGCGTAAGGGTTGAATGCGCTTTTCCGGGCACGGTTATGGAACGAAAGCGCGGCCTCGCTGATCCTGCCGCGTTCTGGAGCGATTTTTCCAGCCGCTGGAAACGTGCCGCAGGACAACGAAAATCGTCCTTGAAGCGGAGTCCGAGTAACGACATCGTGTCTTCGCGACTGGAGGCGAATGCCAGTACCTCCGGCTCGACATCGAGCGCGTCGGGTTGAAATAATGGAAGACTGGGTTGCGCCGCTACGGGCGCAAGAAGCGATGCTTCCAGCATCATCGCGAAAACAAAGCCGCCGGTATAGCACATGCCTATGGCCCCTATGCCCGGTCCGCCTCGCTCGGCATGCACTTTTCCGCATAATGCCCGCAGCGGCACCGTGATGGCGCTGGATTTACCCGCCGCAAGAATGTTGAATTCCTTTCGAATGCAGACGAATGGCGCCTTCAGGAGACCGAGTATGGGATTCTGAAGCGGCCTGCCGAACAGGAGCGGCATGACAACGTGAAAACCGCGATCGGCAATCCACTCTGCAAATTCGACAGTTTCCTGAGTAAGACCTGGCAACTCGTGCAGGAGAATAACGCCAGGCCCTTCTCCTTTCCTGAAGAGCGTAAACGTACGATCGTCTGCCGTAAACGTTTCCTCGGAAAAGCCTTTTATCGCGCTCACCGCGCGCGTCTCCTATTATTCCTATTGATGCTCCGGATTTTTGTAACGGTTTGTTCCAGCATAATCATCCATGTATCAAGCGGCTGGAAATAAACTTCGGGAGTACTTGCTGCAACGATGGGCCAGTTTAATGTTGCGCGGCCGTAGCCAGTACGGCCTTATCCCCGCAGGTCAGGCGGAAACGCTCCTCTATCAGATCAAGTGGAGCCAGTACATTCAGCCGCTAAACTTTTGGCTTTTTAAGCCTTCACGTTTACTGTTTATATGAATATCGCAATCTATTTTTGGGTTAAACGCTGGGTAGTTAACTGTTTTCTTATGCGAAATGGGTTATAACGCCTTGACCATGTCTTCTACAACTTTCTTGGCGTCGCCAAAAACCATCATGGTCTTGTCCATGTAGAACAGGTCATTGTCGAGACCCGCATACCCTGCCGCCATGCTGCGTTTGACCACCATCACCGTACGCGCCTTGTGGGCGTCCAGAATGGGCATGCCATATATCGGGCTCCCCGGAACATTGGCCGCAGGGTTTACCACGTCGTTCGCGCCCAGCACCAACACCACATCGGTATTGGAGAAATCGCTGTTGATCTCATCCATCTCCAGCACTTGCTCGTAAGGTATCTCTGCTTCCGCCAGCAATACGTTCATGTGTCCCGGCATGCGTCCCGCAACCGGATGAATCGCGAAACGCACATTCACGCCTTTTTCGTGAAGCTTTTCCGCGAGTTCCTTGACTGAATGCTGCGCTCGCGCCACCGCCAGGCCGTAACCCGGCACGATGATCACGCTGTCGGCATTACCCATCATGAATGATGCATCCTCCGCACTGCCGCTGCGATAAGTTTTCTGCGTTCCATCACTTGCCGCCGCGGTTCCCGTCTCACCCCCGAAGCCACCAAGTATGACCGAAAGAAACGGACGATTCATGGCCTTGCACATGATGTAAGAGAGAATGGCGCCGGAACTGCCCACCAGTGAACCGGCGATGATGAGCATGGGATTCCCGAGAGAAAATCCTATTCCCGCCGCCGCCCACCCGGAATATGAGTTGAGCATGGAAATGACCACCGGCATGTCCGCGCCGCCGATCGGGATGATAATGAGAAAACCCAGAACGAAGGCAATCGCGGTCATCGTGGCAAAAGCTGTCCAGTTGGTGGTCTCGCTGAAGAAGAACCACAGGCCGAATCCTACCATCACGATCGCCAGAACAAGATTGACCATATGCTGCCCGCCGAAGGTAATGGGCGCACCGCTCATGCGGCCAGACAACTTCAGGAACGCGATCACGGAGCCCGACCAGGTCATGGCGCCGATGAACGTGCCGAGGAACAGCTCCAGCTTGCTACCCATCGCCAGCTGTACAGGCAGGCCGAATGAAGCGGGATTATTGACGGCAGCGATTGCGATAAAGACCGCCGCCAAACCCACCAGCGAGTGCATGAACGCAACCAGCTCGGGCATCGCCGTCATTTGCACACGCCGCGCAACAACAGCGCCTATCGCGCCTCCCAGGGCGATACACCCGACTATCAGCGCCCAGTTCTTGGTAACGGTAAGCGTCGTGACAACGGCGATTGCCATCCCCACCATGCCAAACAAATTACCGCGACGAGCAGCTACCGGCGAGCTTAAGCCTTTTAGCGCCAGAATGAAGAAAACCGATGCGATAAGATACGCAAGTGCGACCAAATTTGCCGACATTTACTAGCTTCCTTTTTTATCTTTTTTTCTGAACATTTCCAGCATCCGCTGAGTGACAAGAAACCCGCCGAAGACGTTGACCGCGGCCAGCGTCACCGCTACCGCCCCCAGCCATACGCCCCAGTCTGTTTCGGCCGGCCCGGCGGCCAGCATGGCACCCACCAGAATGATGCCGGAAATTGCATTGGTTACCGACATCAGCGGCGTATGCAAGGCCGGCGTCACATTCCACACTACGTGATAGCCGACAAACACTGCCAGCACGAACACAGTGAGATTAATGATGGTTGGGTCAATTTCACCAATCATGATTGCTCCTTCTAATCCTTGTTTATCTATTCTACGAATCTTGAGCTATCAGCAGTAACGTAGCATGAAGAAACATCCTCTGCTTCTCCGTTTTTGGCGTTTACCCGTGATTTTTCAAGCTTTCCTGATAATTTCCCCGTCTGCGCAGACCAGCGTCCCGGCGATGATTTCGTCTTCACGGTTCACCTTGAATTCGCCGCTCTTCGCATCTAGCATCAGGTTGAGGAAATTCATTAAATTACGAGCGTACAGGGCGCTGGAGTCAGCCGCCACCAGCCCCGGCAGATTGGCAATACCGATAAGATGGACGCCGTGCTTCACTACGATCTTGTCCAGTTCCGACAAGGGGCAGTTGCCACCCGCCTCTACCGCCATGTCAACGATGACCGATCCGGGCTTCATGGCCTGAACGGTTTCTTCCTTGATCAGAACCGGCGCCGGCCGGCCGGGAATCAGTGCCGTGGTAATGATGATATCGGCGGCGGCGGCGCGTTGATGCACCAGCTCCCCCTGACGGCGCTTGTAATCATCCGACATTTCCCGCGCATAACCGCCGGCTGTCTCCGCCTGCGCCTTTTCTTCTTCGCTCAGCGGAACCTCGACGAACTTGGCCCCGAGACTCTCCACCTGTTCTTTTGCGACTGGACGCACATCGAATGCCTCGATCACCGCGCCCAACCGCTTAGCCGTAGCGATCGCCTGCAAGCCGGCCACTCCCGCACCCAGAATCAGCACTCTTGCCGCCTTTACTGTGCCAGCGGCGGTCATGAGCATGGGGAAGAATTTCTGATAGACGTTGGCGGCCATCAGCACTGCCTTGTAACCGGCGATGTTTGCCTGGGAAGACAGCACGTCCATACTCTGGGCACGAGAAATTCGCGGCAGTTTTTCCATCGAGAAGGCAGTAATGCCATGACGCGCGAGCGCTTCTATGCCTTCCGCCTGATGCGGAGAAAGTAATCCCAGTAATACGGCGTCCTTGCGCATCAGCGCCAGTTCGCCTGATTCCGGACCACGTACCTTCAGCACGATTTGAGATTGACCATACAGCTCTGCCGCGTTCGCCACGATGCTGGCCCCGGCAGCCTGGTATGCCTCATCCGGTATGCTCGCACCGGCGCCCGCGCCGGACTGTATCAGAACAACATTCAAACCGTTGGCGGTAAATTTCTTCACCGTTTCCGGCGTGGCCGCAACCCGGGTCTCTCCCCCGCGGATCTCTGCGGGTACCCCTATGTGCATTGGTATTCCCCCTTATGTTTCCAATATGGTTATTTTTCCGGCAAACCGGCGAAAATCAGCCGACACTACCCCTGTGATGGCCTGTTCATCACGAAGCCCGGATTATAAATGAACCTGACCATGATGCATTGCCCGATTGATGAAAACAGCCTGATCCCTGGCAAGTTACACCTGACTTTATTCAAATCAGGCTCCGACTTTACTCGTTTCTTTCAGGCAATGACTAATCCAGCGAGTGGTCAGCTTCTCCTGGACGCTGTTCTGGCGTAAACGTGAAGCCAGTCCGCCGAAATCAACCTGATCAAGCGGTTGATCCTGGTTGAAGCATGAAAACACGTAAGTAATCTCTCCCGTTGCCGGGTCCTTATGGGGTTGCAGACACTGGGCGCAAATCTCTTTCATCATGCATTGCATGGGCGAATTGATGGAGCCAATCGCGAAATGATCTGTTTTCAGATAAGGTTGAAGTTTGGCATGACGGGCAGCGCCCACCGCCGCCATCATTCTGTCGGAGCCGATGGCAATGATACGATCGGCTTCCGCCAATCGGATTTTCTGAGGACCCAGTGCACCGCTGCCATAAGCGGCCATCGCCTCCACGATATTTCCCACGTAGCTGAGGTCACCGGGCCGCGAGGGTTTGAAACCGGGAGCCTCATCGCAGCACCACACCACCACGTCCGCCGCGGCTTCGATTTCCGCAACCTTGTAGCGATCGATCAGTTTCTTGTAACCGGCAAAATACAAGATTTTTGACCCGGCGGCTCGTGCTGCCGCACCTATCGAAAATAACACCGCATTCCCGAGTCCCCCGCCTACCAGCACGACGGTTTCATCCGGCAGGATTTCGGTGGGCGTACCGGTGGGACCCATCAACACTACTGGATCACCAGGATTGAGCCTGGCGCATAAATCCGCTGATCCCCCCATTTCCAGTGCAATCAGCGATACCAGTCCCCGCGGCACATCCACTGAGGCTCCCGTTAGTGCGATACCCTCCATCGCCAATTTTGTGTCGCCCGCGGTGGTTGCGAGCGTCGCAAAGTTCTGGAAGCGATAGAACTGGCCGGGATGGAAGCGTTCCACCGCCATCGGCGCATGTACCACTACCTCTATGATGTTGGGAGTAAGCCGCTCGACCTTATGTACTGTGGCGCGCAGTTGTCCATTCATTTCTGCGAAAAACAACCACGCTGGTTTGGTGGATGCCGGCGCCATGCGTTCAAGCACCCGGCTTACCACCGGATAACCCTGTTTTGCGCTGGACATTGCTTTTACGACATTTCCGGAATAGGACGGATGCAGATCACCGAAAAAGCTGATGAATCGTCCATCGTCGTTGCGACTCAGCAGTACGTTAGGGGTTTCAGGCTTGGGATTCGCGCGCGGTGGATTGGCTGGATCGCCATTTTCATCGCAAGCCGCAAAGTAACGGCCGTGCAGCTTGAAGTGCTTATCGTCTTCTCTGGCAAGCACCGTATTGGGCTGGGTTCCCGCCGCAACCAGAACAGCACGGGCAGGCAATACGGCTTGCCCCGTTTTTTGCCACGATCCCGTTTCGTCCAGAACCTGTACCGCGAACTGCACAGCCTTTGCGTGTTCCCACTTGTCAGTGTCCACCCGCATCGGCGTAAGACCCTCGGCGAACCGGATACCTTCTTCCAATGCCTTTTCGACTTCTTCGTGATTGAGCGTGTAGGAAGGACTGTCGATGAGCCGTTTCCGATAAGCGATAGTGGCGCCTCCCCATGACTGCAGCAATTCCAGGATATGTGGCGCCCGCCCTTCCCGCTCCGCTTCCTTGCGCTCTGCACGGATGGCGCGGGCATGACTGAGAAACTCCTCGGCAATTTCCCGCTCTTCCTCATCCCATGCTCCACGGATAGCCGCTTCGCCCTGCACCGCTGTCAAAATTTCGTAACGGCGAAGAAATTTGTCCACTTGCACAGGATAATAAGCAAGTGCTTCAGTTGCCGTATCGATAGCTGTCAAACCTCCGCCGATTACCACTACTGGCAGGCGCAGCTGCATATTGGCGACAGAGTTGGTCTGGGCTGCGCCGGATAACTGCAGCGCCATGAGGAAATCGGATGCGGCGCGAACCCCTCGCGCCAGACCATTGGGCAGATCCAGTACAGTGGGACGTCCGGCGCCCGCGGCAAGCGCCACATGATCGAATCCCAGCGCGAAAGCGTCATCGGCGGTAAGCGTTCCGCCAAAACGGACTCCGCCGAAAAGTGCAAACTCTTCTCGCCGCTCCAGGAGTAGCCGGATCAGCTTGAGAAAATTTTTGTTCCAGCGCACCGTGATGCCGTATTCCGCAACACCACCAAATCCACCGGGCATACGCTCATCCAGATTCTCGGCAAGTTCATCGGCATCGCGGATGGCCTTGAACGGAACATGTTCTCCCTGTTGATTCACCCCTGCAATCTCGGGCGCCAACGGCTCGATCTTGAGACCGTCGATGCCAACCACCGCATGGCCGTCGTTCATTAAATGATGCGCCAGGGTATAGCCGGCCGGGCCCATTCCCACTACCAGCACTTTCCGGCCCGTCGGTGCCTTCGGTACAGGCCGGCGCAGATCAAGCGGATTCCATCGGGTAAGAAGGCTGTAAATTTCGAAACCCCAGGGCAGCTCCAATATGTCCTTGAGGGTGCGCGTTTCAGCCTGAGGGATATCGACCGGTTCCTGTTTCTGGTAAATGCAGGACTTCATGCAATCGTTGCAAATCCGATGGCCGGTGCCAGCGCACATGGGATTGTCGATCACAATCATGGCCAGGCTACCGATAGCAACGCCTTGAGTCTTCAGTTTGTGGAATTCGGAGATGCGCTCTTCGAGCGGACACCCCGTCAGCAGGACGCCAAGCTGGCTTTTTTTGAAAGACGGGACTTCTTCCGGCGTCTTCGGTTTTTCCTTCAATCCTTTCGAGCATGAATCTTTTCCTTGCTCATGACACCAGATGCAGTAGTTCGCCTCATCCAGGGCGCCTGTCAGATCGGTTCCCGGATCGGTGAGGGCGAAACCCTCCCGACGGCGTATATGGTGAAGACTGTGAATGGTATAGCCCGCCACATTGTCGGTATCCGTCGACAAGAGCTTCAGGAAATCGAGCTTGGCGGGGACCTTGAACAATATGCCGTCCCTGTTACGTTCTTTCCCCTCAGGAGTCTTGAGCGCCCAGGCCGCGTAAAGCAATGCCGCCTTGACCCGTTCTTCGTTTTCATCCTCGTTCACTAACCACTGCGAGATTTTGGTTGCAAAAGTCAGCTCGGAGAAAGGCGCTTCGAATTCGACCGCCAATTTTTCTTCCAGCGCAATCCCATCCACTGCCACCGCCTCTGCCTCGCTTACCTTGCTCATCGCGCGACGTTGCACAAACTGTCTTTTGCAGGAATAAAGCGGGGCAAGCCGGTGATGGCGGGCAGCAAGGACGCCGACCTCTTCCTCTATACCGAACAAACGGGCGATGAAATCTTCCATCCACGGGGCAACTTCAATCAGTAGCGCGGCTTCTGCTTTGCGATCCAGGCTATCGGGATAGGCACGGGCATGATCCAGGCTGGCGCGCAGTACGGGTTCTCCTTCCCCCAGAAACTCAAGAAATGCCTGATCCAGTCTCACGAGCCCTTCGCGGCGATACAGATCCGCAAAAGCCATGCCGAATCCAAGGATGGGAGAAGGCGTAGCGGTTGCTGATACGGGATGGGGCGCCAATTGTAAACTTGTCATGATAAAGTCATCATATTTATAGAAGTGAATCAAAAAAAGGAGGAGACAAAAACGTTACCCCAATTAATTGTTAGAGACTGTACTCGTACCTTAATTCGGAGTGAATGCGCTTTTTTTTCAATCAACGCCAGGACGCACGAAGACTTTTTGCGTCACTTGACCTTCACTTTTTATGTAAGTTCAGTACTGCCAAATTCAGATGAAAGTTTATAACCCTTTTCATTTTGTGCTTTTCCCCGCTAAAAAGTACAAAAGCGGAAAGGCCCTTTTCGCCTTGTCCGCCTTTCCTCACACATTCTGGCCAAACGCTACTATGCGCCTCAAGCGGTTTTCGCTGAACCGTCAGAAATCCGGCCAAGTGCGAGTCCAATCTCTAATCTTTTACCGGGCAGATCATGCCTGCCGCAACGGTATTGTTATTGACTTCGTCAATGACAATAAAGCTGCCCGTAGCATGATTGCGCTGATACGGGTCCCACGCCAGAGGCTGGTGCACTTTCAGCGATACCCGCCCGATGTCGTTCATTTTCAGCGTATCAGCCGCTTCATGATTCAGTGTATTAATATCGACGCGATAATCTATCCGTGACACCAACGCCTTTACAGTCCGCGTCGTATGCTTGATGAGATATTTACGCCTCGGGTCAAGGCTCTGCTCGGATAACCAGCATAGCATCGCATCGAACTCGTTCGCGACCACTGGAACTTCAACTGGTTTTACCAGCATATCACCGCGGGAAATATCCACGTGGTCTTCGATGGTCAGGGTTACCGACTGGGGTGCAACCGCATCATCGACGACGCCATCATACGTGACGATTTCCTTGATACGCGAAGTCAGCCCTGAAGGCAGAATTTTCACCGCATCGCCTACGCTGATGAAACCGGATTCGATGCGACCCATATAACCCCGAAAATCAGGCAATTCCTCGGTTTGCGGGCGGCACACCCATTGCACTGGAAACCGGAAATCTTCAAGATTGATGTCGTGGTCGATAGGGACGCTCTCCAGCAAGTCCATCAGCGTCATGCCTTCATACCAGTCAAGCTTGTCTCCCCGCTCCACCACCATATCGCCATTTAAAGCAGACATCGGGATGTAGGCGATATTGTTCAGCTTGAGTCCTTTGGCAAAGGTGCTGAAATCTTTGCAAATCCGCTCGAATACATCGCGGGAATAGCTAACCAGATCCATTTTATTGACCGCTACCACCAGATGAGGAATGCCTACCAGGCTGGCAAGGTAGGCATGCCGACGCGATTGGGTAAGCAATCCCTTGCGTGCGTCGATCAAGATGATGGCGAGATTGGCGGTGGAAGCGCCGGTAACCATGTTCCGCGTATATTGCTCATGGCCTGGCGTGTCGGCAATGATAAACTTGCGTTTGGGCGTGGCAAAGTAACGATAGGCTACATCGATGGTAATACCTTGTTCACGCTCCGCTTGCAGACCGTCGGTGAGCAGCGAAAGATCGACACTCTCCATCCCGCGCCTGCGCGACGTGTGGGTAATGGCGCTCAACTGGTCCTCGAAAATGGACTTCGAGTCGTGCAGCAAGCGCCCGATGAGCGTACTCTTGCCATCATCCACGCTACCGGCCGTGATAAACCGTAACAGTTCGGTATGATCAAATGAAATGCTATCAATGGCTGACATTTAATACTCTTCTTGAAATTCTGGTTTCCGGGATATTTCTATGAAATCCCAAGTGCTATGAAATCCCACGTGCCAAAGCGGGAAAGAAGGTTTGCGTTACGTCACTCACGTCGCTTATGCAAGGTATAAATTGACAAGAACCCTATCAACGACATGACCTGTATCTGTAAAGATACGTTTCAGAAATATCCTTCTTTCTTGCGCCGCTCCATGGATGCATCGGATGTTTGGTCGTCCATGCGCGTCGCGCCGCGCTCGGTAATTCGTGTGATCGCGGTTTCAGCAATAATTTCGACGACACTGACCGCCGAGGATTCCACCGGACAGGTGCAGCTCATGTCACCTACCGTCCGGAAGCGAACCATGAGATTCTCCACTTTCTCCCCTTCCAGGGGCTGAACCAGGTGGGATAACGGTAAAAGTCCGGTACCACGCCTGATTACATCGCGGGTATGAGCGAAATAAATGTGGGGGACCTCCAGTTCCTCGCGGGCAATATATTCCCACACATCAAGTTCGGTCCAGTTGCTGATGGGAAACACACGAATATTTTCCCCCGGATGCACACGGGTGTTGTAGATATCCCATAATTCCGGGCGCTGGTTCTTCGGGTCCCATTGACCGAATTCATCGCGGAAAGAAAATATACGTTCCTTGGCGCGCGCTTTTTCTTCGTCGCGCCGGGCACCACCAATACAGGCATCAAAACGGAATTCAGCGATGGCGTCGAGCAGTGTCACTGACTGAAATGGATTCCGGCTCTGGTTTTCCGAACGCAGCACGACTCTTCCCTGCCTGATGGAGTCTTCCATACTGCGCACGATTAACCGCTCACCCAATTGTTTGACGCGGCGGTCGCGAAACTCGATCACTTCGGGAAAATTATGACCGGTATCAATATGCAGCAAGGGAAATGGAAAACGCCCCGGGCGGAAGGCCTTTTCCGCCAGGCGCAGCAGTACGATGGAGTCCTTTCCTCCGGAGAACAGCAGAGCCGGATTGGCGCATTCCGCGGCAACCTCTCGCATGATATGGATGGCTTCACTTTCCAGCGCGTCCAGATGGCCCAAGTGCCTTGCAATACGGCGCTTGATGGCTACTGGCTCGGTCTTCGTGAGAAAACCTGGATCAGGACTAACAGACTCTTCCATTTCGTTCAATATTTCCATCGATCGATCCTCATAATCTCCTGGCTCGGCCTTTAGCCCGAACCTGACCCATGCTCCTTTTGTTGCATATCTTTACCTTGTCCGGCAGCAGCCGGATTTGTTACCGCCGCGGGAACTGCTGTCGTAACGAGCCGTTTGTCAGGATGTAAACCGCACTCCTTGATTTCCGGATCTTCCCACCACCACCGGCCGGCGCGAACATCTTCGCCAGGCGTAATGGCGCGGGTACAGGGTGCGCAGCCGATGCTCGTGTATCCCTTATCATGCAATGCGTTGTAGGGCACATTGAACTGTTTGAGATAAGCCCACACTTCGGACAGGTTCCAGTCCAGCAGCGGACTGATTTTTTGCAAACCATTACCGGCATCGAATTCCGATACCGCCAAATCCGTTCTGGTCGGCGCCTGATCGCGGCGCAGACCGGTGATCCATGCGCGCTTGCCGCTCAGCGCGCGTTTCAGGGGTTCGACCTTGCGAATATGGCAGCATTTTTTACGTAAATCCACGCTGTCGTAGAAGCCATTGGGCCCGTTCTGCGCGACATACGCCTCCACCGCGGCGGGCTCTGGAAAATACACTGGCACATGAATGCCGTAACGATCCGCCACTTCCCTCATGAGGCTGTAGGTTTCTTCAGGCAGTCGCCCTGTATCCAGTGTAAATACCGCGATACCGGGATAATGCCGCGCAATGAGATCCATCAACACCATATCTTCGGCGCCAAAGCTGCAGGCGAAGGTGACGGGAGCATAATCTCTCTGCACCGTATCCAAAAGTGTTCGCACTTCAGCAATCTTGTGATCCAGGCTCATATTACCGGCTCAAGAATAGGCATCGAAATTCATCAGACTATGACAGATGACCGGGCTGGTTCAGACAATGATGACGACGGCGATTTGACGGAAACCGTCAGCGGCTCCGGTAGCGCACCCGTCAGGTCGAGCTGCCGGTCGAAGTTCAGGCAAAACTCCGCAATCTCCATTGTCCACGCATCCAGGTCGGAAAACCATTCAGTCAGATGAGCATCGTTCAACTCTTCGCCCGGGCTCGCAAAATTCTCCGCGAATCTACCCAATTGCCTGGAGAGATGCGGCTTGGTAGGCAACACACGGCGCAATTCTTCCGCCTGCGTGGCCAAATCGTCGTGCTTCACACCACCGAGCATTTCAGTCACGCCCTGACCGATCAAGCGTGCGATCTCCTCCGCACACGCGACTGAGTCCACAAATTTTTGCTGAAACTTGAGCGCATTCCGATAATTCCGTTCATGGGCCGCTTCAAAGAAAATGGTGCCGATCTTTATCTGGCTCACCCCTGCGCATTCGCCTCCGCCCAGTTGCAGCACTTTGAAATCGTTATCGTTGCCATGATCGCGCAAGACTGACGCCAGTTCTTCCGGCTTAACCTCAACCAGGTCCGCAAGCAGCTCGGTGAAATAGGTCTTATCCATCCGATGCGCCCAGGAAAAGAACGTTTCGCCCGACTCACGTTCAGTCGCAAAGGCAGACTGCACTCGTTCCACCGCTTCCTCGATCCGCGCCGTGGGTATCGACGGGCCTTTAAACGCCAAGGCTCCGCGCGCCATCGCATTCCCGCCGAAATGCAACTGGTAATGCGGCACGAGTTTGCCGTGCATGCGTTTGCCTTCGCCGTATATGCCAATATCTCCAGCCTCGGGCTGGGCGCAACCGTTATGACATCCTGAAACACGAATTTTCAGGTCATGCTTGCCGCCACTTAGCTTGGGCCCGAGGATCGTGCTTGAAGTTATCCCCAAACGGCAGGTCGAAGTGCCGGGACAAGCCACCACATCATCGCCTGCCTCAGGTACTCCCAGACCCAGTTCTGCCAGCGCGGCGCGCAGAGGTTCAATTCTGGCTTCCGGCACGTTCGTAAAAAATATGTTCTGATCCTGAGTGGTGCGAATATCAGGCAAGTCGAAGGTTTCGCAAATATCGGCCAGACCATTCAGTTGCGCTACATTCAGGTTACCCATGGGCACGCTGATCGGGAATACGTAATAGCCCGGCTGTTTCTGCGCGAAAATATGACGCGGCGCCCCAAGGCCGGGAACCTCGCTGTCGGCGCCGGCGCTCCATTCGCCTTTTGGATAGTCCAAGGTCGCCAGTGCCGATGTCGTCCGAACCAGTTCTTCACGATATTTCTCGACAAATCCTTCGGGACCAAACTTGTCTACCAGGAATTTGATCCGCGATTTTGCGCGTTTGCGCCGGTCCGAGTAGCGGTTATGTAACTGGATGACCGCTTCCATCACGGACAGCAGGTCTTTTTCTTCGATAAATTCTTCAATGACGAGCGCTTCATGCGGCTTGTGGCCGAGACCGCCCCCAGCCACAACCTTGAAACCGAACCGGTCGCCGTTCCGCACTGCGACAACGCCCAGATCGTGCATCATGCCCTGTGCGCAGTCGGATTCACACGCCGATAGACTGATTTTGAATTTGCGCGGCATTTGCTGAGTCAGCGGATTTCGCAGAAGATGCTGTACCGTGCCCTCCAGATGCTTCGTCACGTCCACATGCTCGCGGGGGCATACGCCGGATAGAGGACAGGTCGTGATATTGCGTATGGTATTGCCACATGCCTCACGAGTCGTCAATCCACCCGCGGCCAGGTGACGGAGCACAGCCGGCGTCTGCTCGAGTGGCACGTAATGCATCTGAATATCCTGGCGTGTGGTGATATGCACAACGTCATGACGCGAATATGTCTCCAGGGCGCTGGCGATCGTCCTCAATTTCCGCGCCGTCACACGTCCGCCCGGAAGCTTGATGCGCACCATGTTGACACCCTCCTGCCGCTGACCGTAGATACCCATTTGCAGCCGGCCTGCGGTAAAGCGCGAAACGTCCATGTTCAGGTCTCGATACTCCTGTACCGACTGGGCGTACAAATTTATTTCCTCGTCATTCGCGAGATTATCCAAATAACTCATCTGCATCCTCCACATTTATGGCCGTATCAGCTTGATGCCCTAAAAATCCAGGAATGGATCATCTGCTCCACGCCGGCTCGCGTTTCCACTGGTATTGGCACTCGGTCTGACTTCTGGCGAGGTAGTATCCGTAATGCGGGCAAACCAAAAAATCTACTCTTCTTTCAACGTCCGGTCCATCAGGCTCTGCGACTCCTGCTCCTACCATGACACCCCTCGCAGTCAAACCCCGCATGGTGCCTCGAAAACGCAATAATAGCAACGAACATATATATCGTGAAAGAATATTATGTTAGATTAACATAACCTAATCTTCTTTAGAAAACCCAACTATGAAATTGCAACAATTGCGTTATCTTTGTGAAGTCGCCAATCAGGGTCTGAATTTATCCAAAGCGGCAGAAATCCTGCACACGTCCCAGCCGGGAATCAGCAAGCAGATTCGCCTTCTGGAAAACGAACTGGGAGTGGATATTTTTGTACGCAACGGCAAACGCGTGGTTGAAACCACGCCGCCTGGACGGGCTATTCTTGAAATTGCCGAAAGAATGCTGAGAGATGCAAAAAACCTGAAACAGGTTGGCCAGGAATTCGCGAACGAAGCCAGCGGTTCTCTCACTATTGCTACGACCCATACTCAGGCACGGTACGCACTACCCGCCGCAATAAAGCATTTTACCGCACGCTACCCCAATGTGAAATTAGTTTTGCATCAGGGCAATCCGACCCAGATATCCGAGCTGGTCACTTCGGGCGTAGCCGACATTGCGATCGCCACCGAGGCTATCGAACTATTTGCTGAACTTGTGATGCTCCCGTGCTATCAATGGAACCGCTGCATCGTTGTCCCGCCGAGGCATCCGCTGCTTAAACTCCAGAAACTGACGCTGGAGGCGCTCGCCGAATATCCGATCATTACTTACGACTTTGCTTTTACCGGTCGCTCGAAGATCAACCAGGCATTCGAAGCGAAGGGGTTGACGCCCAACGTGGTGCTTACGGCCATAGACGCGGATGTGATCAAGACCTATGTAGAAGTGGGATTGGGGGTAGGCATCCTGGCGCAGATGGCGTTCGAGCCCAAACGCGACAGACATCTGCGGTCTATCGACGCCAGCCACCTGTTCGAGCCGAGCACGACTAGAATCGGTATAAGCCGTAACGGCTATCTACGCGGATATGTTTATGATTTTATCGAAATGTTTGCTCCTCACCTTGACCACGGCACGGTTACCGCCGCGATGAAAGAACGTTCATGAGAACATGACCTTGAGGCTGCCAGGGGCGATGGAATGTCGACCTGACCACTTTCGGAGGGCGTCCGTATCCGGCGCACGGCTAAGGAGCATCCTCCCTTAACCTTGGGAGCTCCGGGGGCGGGAGTATAATAATATATTTCATCGAAAACGCTCATGAACGCGATTAAACTGTTACCCGATCTGCTCATCAGCCAGATTGCCGCTGGAGAGGTGGTAGAGCGCCCCGCCTCTGCCCTCAAGGAAATGCTGGAGAACAGTGTTGATGCCGGATCGACCGAAATAGCGGTGCAAATTTTGCAGGGCGGAATCAAACAAATACGCGTCGCGGATAATGGAGCAGGAATTTCCAAAGATGATCTGCCCCTGGCGCTTGCCCGCCATGCCACGAGCAAAATCAATGCGCTGGAAGATTTGCAAAAAGTAGCAAGTCTGGGATTCCGTGGTGAGGCACTGGCCAGTATGGCCGCAGTTTCGCGGCTGACGCTGGCAAGCCGCACGCCCGAGGGGAAGCATGCCTGGCGGATAGAAGTGGAAGGGAGCCGTCTATCAGGGCCAGAACCTGCGGCGCTTGCCAATGGCACCACGGTGGAAATGCATAATCTCTACTTCAACACACCCGCCCGACGTAAATTTCTGAAAACCGAAGCCACTGAATTTTCCCATTGCGAAGAAACATTCAAGCGCATTGCGTTGTCGCGCGCCGATATCGCTTTCACGCTGCAGCACAACGGCATCGTGCGCAGTCATTTACGTGCGGCGGACGCAAGGCAGCGCATCGCGGCCTTACTGGGCGATGAGTTCGCGCAGACCTCGGTATTCGTTGATGAGCAGGCAGTGGATTTACGGCTATGGGGCTCAGCGGCGTTGCCCGCATACTCGCGATCTTCTCGCGACGCACAGTATTTCTTTGTCAACGGCCGCTTCGTACGCGACAAACTGGTTTCCCATGCGCTACGCGAGGCCTATCGCGACATACTTCATCTGGATCGCCATCCCGCTTTTGTGCTGTTTCTCGAAATGAATGCCGAGGGCGTGGATGTCAATGTGCATCCCACTAAAACCGAGGTGAGATTCCGTGATTCGCGTGCACTGCATCAGTTCATTTTTCATGCGGTCCACAAGGCACTGGCATCGCCTCAATCCGCATCAGCGGCTTCAATCGCGATTGGGAGCCGGCAGGAAACCAGCAACTCCTCCACCATGGCGGGCGCGTTGTCAAAGAACACCGATACGCTTTCGGTCTACTCGCGGCAAACCTTCATGCCGCTTGTTCCCCCTGTGTCTGCTACAGGGGTAGCCCAATCCCAGGCGTTTTATTCGACACTCTTTTGTCCCAATAATCCCGACCCAAAGTCATCGGATGTGTCAATAACACCAACAGGTACTCAGAAACAGGATATTCCGCCATTGGGTTTCGCCTTGGGGCAGCTCCTCGGCATCTATATTCTGTCGCAGAACGAACGGGGCTTGCTTATCGTGGATATGCACGCGGCGCATGAGCGGATTCTGTATGAAAAACTCAAATCCGCGCTGGATAACCACACTCTCTCCATGCAGCCCTTGCTGATCCCCGCGATATTTCAGGCGGATAGCCTGGATATTGCTACCGCCGAAGAAAACGACGCCCTGCTGAACGAACTCGGGTTCGAGATCTCTGCGCTCTCTCCAACGATGCTGGGCGTGCGCTCAGTTCCAGCCACGCTCAAGGATGCCGATGTGGTAAAACTGGCACGCGATGTATTGAGCGAGATCCGTGAGTTTGGAGCCAGCCAGGTATTGACCAGCAGACGCAACGAACTTCTTTCGACCATGGCCTGCCATGGGGCGGTTCGCGCCAATCGCACCCTCACCGTTCCGGAAATGAATGCGCTGCTACGCGAAATGGAGATAACTGAACGTGCTGGCCAATGCAATCACGGCAGACCAACATGGTTCGAAATCAGCCTCACGGATCTCGACAAGATGTTCATGCGGGGAAATTAATCAGTAACTTAGCGAACAATACTATCACTTCGAAAAAACGTCAAGTCGCAACTGAGTCGCAAGCTAAGTAGGCTTTAATGAACTCTTCCGCTTGCGGAGCGCAGATAGCGTTTCCGTAGGCGCGCAGGCGTCCCACTCGGGCGGCAGCCCCATGAGCCAGCGGGAATGTGCCGGGTTCAACTGGCCTGTACTTTTCGTCCCGGCAGTAGATCCAGTCGGCTGCGGACCAGAAACCATTTGATGCACCTGCTCGCTCAATGGTTTTCCCCGCGGTTCCAGCATCCGTTTTAGGTGGTGTTCTTCGCTCGCCGAATTGCTTCTCCAATCCCGTGCCGCCGGGGTTGCCCAAGGTGCCAAGTTCGCCGCACTGTTCAGCGAATGCCCGCGCTTCCCCCTGGATATGCAACCCTGCCCACCCGCCTGTTCGCTGTCCATTAGCGTAGGAGTCGGCCATCCCGCCAGCTTCGCAATATGGTTTAGCGATACCGTGGCCTTGCTGCCGTCCGGCCGCCGTCCCGTAGGGCTGTAATTCCCTACCTGTCCCCCGTCCCCGTTGCTCTTCGTCGGCGTCGGCCACCCAATACATTCTGTGTCTTTGATGGGGCGCCCCGAAGCCCGCAGCAGGGGCAACGATCGCCCCGACGGTGTAACCTGTACCTTCCAAGTCAGCTTGAACAAGGTCGAGCCAAGCGTATCCGTCCTTGCTCGCAACTTGCTCGCCAAAGACGACGAGAGGTCGGCGCTCTTCGATGAGGTGGAAGGCCGCAGGCCATAAGTGCCGCTCGTCATCAAATCCAGCATGTCGGCCTGCCGCGCTGAAAGGTTGGCAAGGACAGGAACCGGTCCACACGGGGCGGTCATCGGGCCACCCGGCGCGGCGCAGGGCGTAGGACCACACGCCGATACCGGCGAAGAAGTGGCATTGAGTGTAGCGCTTGAGGTCGTCAGGTTTAACATCCAGTATGCTCCGTTCGTCAACATCACCTGGCGCTATGTGCCCGGCTTTAATAAGGTTACGCAGCCACTCGGCTGCGATGGGGTCGAACTCGTTGTAGTAGGCGGTCATTGTTCCCACCTTACTTTATGCCCGATGAACTTCTCCCAATCTGTTCGGGAAATCTCAACTCTCGGGACGTGGTAAACGTAGGGCAGTTCATCACCCCGCCGTGCTCTTGACTTCGTGATACCAGGCGCGCATTGCTTGATGAGCCGCCCTATTGCTCTGTCCTCGGGCACGCGGCTTCGAACATTGCGATCTTTTACATACCTCTTGAATGCCGCACGGAAGCGTTCGCACTCGATATCTTCCGGCCAGCCGCCGAACTCGGAACCTACAATGCGTTCTTCTTCCAGGCAGTCCAGCCACCATTGATGCAACGGGTCCAGTGATTCATTCTTCTGGTCGAGCAGGGCGTTCGTCACTGGCGCGAGATTGATATCAATTCCTGTAAGGTCGAAGTCCATCAGGTAGCGCAGCAGATGGGGGTAACCGTCTTTCTCCATACCTTCACGCATGGACTGGAAATATTCCCGGTCCTGCTTACGGCCGTCGCCCACATCGAACACAGCGAAACGGCGCTCGTCATGGGTGGCAGGCACAAGCCACTCTTCATTACCGATAATGCAAACCCGCGTACGGTTATCCACTGAGTAGGGCTTCTCGCCCTTGTGCTCGATGATGTGCTCGCGCCCGGTAATCAGGTCTTTGATAATGCCTTCCGCCTGTTTATCTCCGGACCAGAAGGCTTCATCGAGGGTGAAGAGCAGACAGTTTTCTAAGTGCCCGTTGAAGTTTCCGATAAGATATCGGCGGTTCGACGTAAGAAGGAAATGACCTCCGAGCAAAGTGCCGACTCGTTCGACGAGAGCGTTCTTCCCGACTCCTTTCCCTCCGCGGAACACAAGTGCAACAAGAGGTTTCTCCCATGGTCGTTGGACAAGGTGCGCAAAATAACCGATGAGCCACTTGAAAAGCACAACGTCACCACGGCAAACGTTATCCCGGGCGTGTTCGATGAATTGCTCGACGGCGGGGTGGTTGGTGTATCGTTCGGCTGGTTCATATTGAAATCCTTTCCATAAGTTATAAAAGCGATCCGGAGCTTGTTGCCCCGGCATAAACACGATTCCCGCGTAGCTGCGGCGGCCCTTCGACTCAAGCCAAAGCTGCGAGATTGATTGTTCTTTCTTCCCGACGACCATCTTTTTGTTGGCGAAGTCGGCGTGGAACGCCCCGAGCGATAGGTGATCGAGCTTGTATTTCCCGTTCGCGTCGGTCGTTTCCCAAAGCACCTGCGCCCCGCCGCCCGCCAGCACGAAAGCGTAACGGTCGTTCAAGGCTTCGATGGGGTCCTTCAGTTGGGGCGCACCTGGCGGGGTGGGAACCGGTTTAAACTCGGCTTCGGGCGCGGCTATCCCTTGCGGCTCGTGGCCGTACTCGTACGCGTTGCGCACCTTGACGAGAAGCGCGACATACGCCCACGGTGGGGAGCAGCGCTCGTTCCAGTGGTCATACATTAACTGCGCGCAACCACTCTCGTTTATTCCCAAGTCCTTGCAGCGCGCAGCAACCCGGTACGCTGTCTCGTCGCCACCCTGCCCTTCGATGGACAATGGCGCTTCGGTTTCCAAATACTTGATTACTCGGGTGGCGGCGCGATCATGATCCACGCCTTCCACGATTGATGCTTCGACGGTGGATTTTTCCTTTACTGCCCGGCACCGCTCAATGAGCCAGTCGGGGGCGTCAGCGATTGGGGTGTCGTCAATTGTGTACGCTCCGCTTCCGATAACACTTCCTGCGCCGACAATGTAAGATCCCCCGCTTCGGATATCGAGGCCTTTACCAAGTACATTCGCGCCTGGGCGGACGGGTGCGTCGCTCGCAAATATAAGGTGTCTACCTCCATTTGCAGTCCTTTGAGCGAGGGTTTCTGGTAGTTCAAATCCCTCGAGTTCGAGCTTGAGTAATGTTTGTTCTCCATTTTTTCCATCCTTTACGTCAACATCGACAACGATAAGCGCCTTATCGTCGCCGAACTTTTCGGTGAATATTCCTATGTTCGCGTCAGTGTTATCGAACCAACCAACCAGCGCCGTAACACTCCGTGTCGCGCTCTCCTTGAAGTGCATGCCCTTGGGCGGCGTCTTGCGGTCGGACAGCAAAGGGAAAATGTGAAAGCCCATCTTCGCCAGCTTTACGGCGTAATCAATACTCTTCATCGTCGTCACACCTCGCTATTTGCTTCGCCTGCCATTGCGCTTTCTGGTAGTCGTCCCTGCACGCGGCGTCGCACCACCGCCGATCGTCGTCAATATCCGTCTCGCAACTCAGGCACATGCCTATTCCCTTTGGTGTGGAAACGTCCTGTTGTTGCTGTTTCCTCAACGCAAGGTCCAGGAAAAATTCGGCGGTTTCGTTGCCTTGATCTATTTCGTCAGCCATGATTATTTCCCACTGGCAATCGCGAAAGCCGCGACACCGAATAGCACACAAACCACAATGGCCGCGATATCGTTCACCCCGTAAGATGCGGCCAACCAGATATTCCCCACCACAAACCAAGTTTCTTTGCTCATTTTCTATACCTCTTTCCTCTCCATCCTTCGACTGCAACCGGCAGCCCTTCGGCCCATGATGGGGTTTTCGCCATGTGTTCGTTCACTGCGTCCAGCATCCCGTCCGTTGCATACTCGTCCGGTATCTCGATGACGGCCTCATCATGAACATGTAAAATTACTGGCAGGTTCGTTTCTTCCAACCGCACAATCGCTTCGGCCAACACGTCGCGGGCTAGAGCCTGCGTAACATTTTCCGAAATTTTTCCGCCGTAGGTGTGTGTCTCAACCCACTTGTTTGTTGTGCCATCCACGGTCATGTAGTGAACGCATTCTTTCATCGCGCCCCAGGGCGTTTCCTTCGGCTTCAGCTTCGGGTACGGGTAGGTGAGAACACGCTTGCTCGGCAATTGGCAGAACAGGAACGAGCCTTTGACCTTGAACTTGATCTCGCGGCCCTTCGGCCCTGCGGTAAGCGTGTGGCCGGGATTCATTACCGCGTCGGTGGCTGCGTTTTCCAGGTCGTACCAATACTGCTTGATACGTGGGTGGGCTTCACGCCATCTGTTCTTGATGTCGTCCACTTCGTCGTCGCTCATCTTCGGGGGGTTGTAGGCTTTCTCCATCGTCCGCCAGGCACCGACGCCGCCGCCGAAACCGAACGCGAGCTCTTCCACCTTACCCACTTGCCTGCGCGGGTCCTTCTTGTTGATAGTCTTGTGGTCGAGGCCGAACGATTTTGCATACGTGAGAATGTAAAGATCCGGCCCAATACCCGCGTCGTATTCACGGAAGGCGTTCAGCTTCCACTCTTCCCCGGCGAGCCATGCCAATACGCGGCCTTCGATGTTTGCAAAGTCGGCGGCTATAAGCTCATGGCCTGGCGCTGCGGTAATCATTCCCCGCAGGCAATCGGATATAACCGACATGGCGGGGCCGTAGAGTAGTTCGATTCTTTGTATTGCGGCTTCAGGATTCAGACGCGGCAGGAATTCAAGCACTTCATCGATCTCTTCCTGGGATAGCTTCGGGCGGGGCATATTCTGCGGCTGGATTCGGCGGCCCGCCCACCGGCCTGTACCGGCACCGTGATATTGCAGAATGTTCTTGACGCGGCCATCGTGGGAAATGGCGGAAAGCATGGATTTCAGCTTTGCCGTGGATGACTTGGCGTATTCCTGCCTTATCGATAGTGCCTTACGTACTTTTTCAGGCAGAGTGTCCAAGGCGAGTAAATCCAATATATCCGCTTTCGCAAGAGATCCAACTTCCACACCGTTAGCCGCAACCCACCGCGTAAGCGCCGCGACTTCTGATGGGACGGATACCGCGTTGCCAGTAGTTTCGCGTATTGCCACGGCCAAACGTTTTTGCTCGTACTCAACCACTCTAATCGCCGCTTCGATTGCTGGCTTATCAACATAGACCCCCCTGTTGTTTATCTTGTAGTCAAGCGCCCAAAGCTTTTGCTCGGAATCGGAAAGCTGCAACACCCGCTTTTCAAGTTCGCGCTCCACTCGCACGTCCTGCTTGCAATAAGCGTAAAGGGTTTCCAGCTTTTCCGGCTCGTCCCACCAATGGATTTTTTCGTGCGCCCACGTGCCGCCCTGCCCTTTCGGATCTTCAGGCATTTGGCGCGGGCGGCACATTTGCATCATGAGCCGCGAGCCCTTCATATCCTTTTGCTCGCTGATACCGACGGCGGCCGCCGCTTTTTCGAGGCTGCCGGGTAGCGCCATGCTGTATGCCATAGCCATCGTGCAACGCACTTGCTCGGGCTTGAGTTCCGGCCACCCGTAGCGGGGAACCATTATGTTGTTCCAGATCGCAAGCTCGAAGGCGGCGTTGTGGGCCATAACGATACCGCCGCTTTGAACGTGCATAGCCACAAAGCCGGTAAAGTTAGCGAACTCGCCGAATGGTTCGCCCATCCGCCAGATTTGCACATCACCGGCGCCCAAGCAGTAAGCCATGCACCAAACATCGGTGTCGGGGTGGCGCGAGTAGATATCAATTCCTACGGCTGGCAGTTCGATCGTGCTGCGCGTTTCAAAATCGACGTGAAGGGCTTCGCTCATATCGGCAGCCTCAACATGTAGAAGCTATCCCGATCGTTTACCAATAGGACGTCCCGCTCTGGCTTGTTCCCAAGCACAGCGTCTTTATAGTCCTTCTCGCTCCACTGGTTTCCGCCAGACCAATGACTGCCCTCTTCTTCGTAGCCGCAGGACAAACATATTCGCAGGGGGTTCAGGCCCCCACTGAAAGCCAGTGACTTCCAAGGCGTCTCAGCTACTCGATGGTGTTTGCACTTCGCCTGAACCTCAGTTTTCACTGCGGCCAACCGCTTTTTCGCTCCGCGAAGGCCCGACATCGCCGCCGCGATTCTAATATTCAGTTTTTGCATTTCTACTCCATCAAAAAGAGGAACGCTTTACAGCGTCCCTCATTACCTCAATATGTTGAGAATATCACAACGCCTAGTCGTCGAAAACGCCTGCGCTGGTCTTTACCTCACCAACAGGGGTGAAGTCTTGCGATGGAGCAGTGCGCCCACCCAACGGTTCGCCTTCGCGCATCTTCTGTATGTTGCCCAGGCCGAACGACGCGCCGCGGTTGCCCTTCTGGTCGTAGCCGAACGCACGAACCGAAGCGCGAGCGTAGCAGCCGGAATAGAAGTGTTGCGGTTCGATGATGTCCTGGACCTGATTGTCCACCAGGCCGGGCTTGCCCTTGTCAGCGTTCTGCTTAAAAGTCATGAACACTGCGTCGGGATCTTCGTAGCCAGCCGGGATAACCTGCTTGCCGTCCTTAAAGCTCCACCGCTCTTTGCACTTACGGAAGGGGCTTTTCAGGGTGGCGGGCCAGTTGGCTTTATTTGCGCCGAACTTTTCCATCAGTGCATCTTCTGCGGCGGATTTCAACGCCGACAGGTCCGCGCCCTTATCGAAAATGGCGACGACGGAATATTCCATGTTGCCGTTAAGATCGTTTTTCTGCGGTTTGAAAACGTGTGCGTAGGAGACACGGAATTCAGGGGTTAAAACGTTTGCCATACATACCTCTTCAATCATTTACAACAGTTTGCCCGGAAAGCGTCCGGGTATCGCTTGTTACCCTTCAACTACCGAAAACTCTTCTTTGGCGTTCGGCTTGACCGACGGGCGTTTGTCGCTTTCCGGCGCGAGTGTGTGGCCGCTGGATTCCGCTACCACCAACTCGTCTATAAACCCTTTGCCTAACAGCTTTTCCAACTGCGCGGGGGATTTAATGGCGGTTTCCATAAAAGCGGAAGTCGCCACCCCTTTGCCCTGCAACGCGGTCATGGCGTCGCCTTCATTCCGCCATTTGCGTGTCGCTCGCTTCGCCACCAGCTTGTAACCGGGCGGCGTGCGCCCTGCTTCAGCTTCAGCGTAGGCAAACTCATCGACTGCTTTCAGCCACGCCTTGACAACTTCGCGGGAGTCAAGGGCCAGTTTCAGCTTCGCGGGGTCGTACGATAGAACGGGGCTGAACTCCATCTTCGCCACGGCTTGAGCTTTGTTCTGAAGCGAGGGGCAAGTACCCGCCGCGGGGCAGAATCCACACCAGCTACCCGGCACAAGCGGCGCGTCGGGTTTTTCGGTGGCGAGTGCGTAGTCCTTCAGGTCGGTTTTGAAGTCCAACAAGTCGATAGCATCAATCACCTGCGAACGAATCGGCCGTCCGGATGGGCACAACGCGGTTGAACGATTACCATCTCAACCGTCATCGGGCTGAAGCCGCACGTCACGAGAGCACCCAGGGCGTAATACATTAGCTGCGGGTTATCCGTAACCTCGACCTGGATACCAGCGCCATACTTGAAATCAATTACCATCAAGCGTTTAGTCGCGGGTTTCCAGATAACTGCATCGGCGGTCCCGAAGCAACCGGCGTGTATCTTCGTCAGGTCGAATTGATGCTCAACGAGCAACGTATCGCCCGGATCGACGTGATCGCGCACGAAGTAGCCATATTCAAGCACCGCTTCGTGCATTACCTCGTCGTCAGCGGCTACCCCCTTGCCTTCCAGAAAATCGGCGGCCATGTCGTGCGCTTTGGTGCCCTCTTCCGCGTACTTCGATGAGCGTGATTCAATGCCTTCGGAAGCTTTAACGCTTCCAGGGCACATGCTCCACCGGTACATCGAGCTTGCGCCTATTTTGGAATGGGCCGTCATGCCGGCACCTGCCCGTGGCGTTTCATGTCTTTGTACATCGCACGGGCGCAGTTATCTTGCAGCTTGATCGTGCCTGTTTTCAGAAAGCGGCGGAAAACCGGCTTGCCGTCCTTGCCGAGTTCACCTGTGGGTTGCGCAACTTCACGCATCCCGCCCGGCATTTCGTAGCTCGCGCCTTGCACGCCGATATTGTTGCGGCGTAGAAACTGGCGTATC
>NZ_OCMZ01000003.1 GCF_900215485.1 Nitrosovibrio sp. Nv4 | reverse complement strand
AAGGCTACATCGGGACAAACCCGACGCGCAACGAGCGTCAACGGACAGGACTGAGCAGTGACAATGAGTGCGTAAGCTTCCCCTCCCGGCACAGGCGCTCAACTACTTCGGTGCTATCATCCGTCACTTCCTTGATATACCAACGATCCCCGCCTAACTCTCCATGAACTGAAATCGCCCGCTGCCTACGCTTTGCTTCCGCTGCAATAGCTAGCAAATTTGTACAAGCATCCTTGTTACGATCATCTAACTTGCGCCAGCCACTGTTTCTAGGCCAAACCCAAGCGTTCGATTCCTCCTCATTGCTCCACAAGGCATCAATATACCGGCCACAGGAAACACTCATAGCTGCTTCTCCTTCTAGAGCTTGACAGCGTGGTGCTAATGATTATTTATAGGAGTGAAATTGGGAACAATCAAGTTCACATTGTGTGGAGTTTTTACCCTTGATAACGTCCTTTAGCGATAGAATCATCAATCATAATCAGCATCGCACGCCGCTTGGTAGTTGCATAATGACTCCCTTTTGGACACTGAAAACGAACAATGCAAGACAGTTTTTGTTTGCCCACTTTTGTTGCATAAGGGTGATGCAAAAACAGAGAGGGAAAATTCATTAATATCGCGCCTAATAACTCACCTTAAAGGTCGGACTATCCTCCGGCCGGGTCTTGCGGTGATCGTAGATCCGAGTCGTGGCAATATTCGCATGCCCCAGCCATTCCTGCACCTTGGCAATGTCCGCCCCGTTATCCAACGCATTGGTCGCGGCTGTGGCCCGCATCACGTGCGGCCCCATGTTCCTGCCCGATAACCCCAGCTTCTTTAAATATTTCAGCACCACTTGTTCGTAAACATTGCCCGGGGTCATTGCGGTATAAGTATGGCCATGCACATTGTTCTTAACGGGACGAAACAGCGGCGCATCCAGATCGAGTCCGTGGCCAGCGGCTTCCAGATACTCTTCTATCAAGGTCAAGGTGCCGGGATGGGCGGGCACAAAGCGCGTCTTGCCGCCTTTGCCTTGTACCTGCAAATGGGCCACTCCCCGGCGTTGTTGGCAGTAGTCTCTCACTTTCAGCTTGGTAAGTTCTTCCCGGCGCAAGCCATGATAGAGCAAGGCCGAGAGAATCGCGCGGTCGCGCTTGCCTTTGAGCGTACTCGCGTCCGGGGTGCTCAACAAGGCACGCGCCTGGGCATCGCCCAATGCCGGGGTTTTTCCCTGTTGCGATTCCACTACCGGACGCTTCACGCCTTTGACCGGATTGTGGGTCACTGCATTGGATTCACATAAATGCTCGAACAAGGAAGCCAGCGCGGCCAGTTTCCGACGGATGGTGCTGCCGCCGAGTTGGCGCACTTCCAGGGTTTTGCGCCAGGCCAAAACGTGGGATCGGGTGACGGTGCGAAAATCCTCCGGGTGATGGATGCCGACAAACTGCATGAAGCCGCGCAAGTCGTTTTCGTAGGCGCGCCGCGTTTGCGGATTGTCGATATTGGCGAACCATTCGATTGCGGACGGCACTTGGCTCAATTGGCGGTATTGGGCGGAAGTCAGCATCGGGACTCCCGCTGTGGTTGCCAGTTCGGAAATACCCGCGTCTTGAGGTTTTGGGATGAGCGAATTCATGAGCTTAGTTTACAGTTGATAAAATATGTTATCAACTGTAAAAGGTGCGAACTTGGCGAACAGATCATACGCAGTTATAAGTGTTAAACAGCTTATGATTATTCCTACTTTTTTCCTGGTTGATTTTTCTGAGAAGAAGGTTTTGAAGAAGCGGGCGCCAACCTTGATTGTTTTTCTACTGTGAAATTAACACGCGCAAAGCTCTCATCATCCAGAGCTGCATGTTTGATATAGCCCAGTCTTACTTTATGCTCTTTACTCTCTTCCCAGGACGTAAGAAGTGCGATTCTCTCAACAAATGAGTCTCGTAGCGCTCTTAGTAGGTAAGCGGGGGGGCGATATGCAATTTGATTTGTTTGTATCTCAGCCGCGGTGGGTAATGGTATTAAAAAGTCGCTCTTGCCGTTTTCACCCTTATAGACTAGCTTGAGGTGCCACCATGGCTTGTTATCTTTGATGCCCTGAACTAATGGCAAACCCGGAAGAATCGATTTAAGGTGTACCTCCTCGTCCGATTGCAAAGCAAAAGCATATGCTGGGATGGAGGTGTTGGTTTCGTTCAGTTTGCTCCCTACCAGGTAGTAGCTAATGTTCAACCGGAACGGAATACTGTCTTGAAGGAAGCACACCGTTAAGGCGTAGGGAAATCTTCCCCATATCTCAGCAGAAGGACTGCATGGTACGGGCCTTCCGTTGACATCTTTTGGAGATATCAAATCCAACGGCGGAAGTTCTGCCGTCGTTCCGTAATTCGCTTCGCCAAGTATATCTGCTGACCTTTTAGTAATAAGCAGACCTGAATGTAAGGTCTCCTGAGCTACCGCAAGATTTAGCACATCAAGATAGAATTCCGGCCAATCAAGCAGTTCTGATCCGTCAAGTCCCCGATCGGGAACACCATCAAGTAACTCACTTTCGCTCAGCATCTTATATTTGCGATTTGGCTTCTCGCTCTCCTTAAGCATTTCCATATATGGAGAAAAAAATAACATATACTCGCCCAGTTGCCTCACCATTGCAGGTGCCAAGGCTCGTTCAAGAGCGTGGCTGGGGGGCACAGGATCACCAGCGCGAGTGCACAATGCTCCCTTACATCCCTCAGCAGAGATGTGAGGTGGATCTATGTCTTCACCTAAACAAATGAACGCAGAGTGCTGTAAGTTTGCAAAACGGTCAGGCGCGATCGCTAAACCTGAGAGCAATCGTGAGTAGCAGTTCTGCTTTTCTTGGGTAAGTTGGTACGTTTCTTTAGAATCGTCATCTTTGGTTTTGCTAACGGCATGTATCCCCAGTGTGAGAAGCGTAAAATCTTTCATTCGCGAAAGCCGTGATTGAGCTGAATTCGGTTCAGACATGTCCTGCAGCACACCCGCAGTTCCAGCTAGTAACAGGGGGTGAACTATTGTGAGCGGTCCCTTACCGTTTTCCCCCCAATCATTGGCGGCGCTTGCCACTAACCTATTTACACTACTAGATAAAAAATCGCGGCATTTATCGAAGGAGTCGACGCGGTTGATATCACCGTCAAAATGTTTTATTCGGTCCGCATAGCTTGGAAAAATGCCGTTTTTCATATGGAACTTCTCTTCTGCTGTACGAACAAAATCGCCACAGCGATCGTACCTCTCGAGCGTCTGAACAAGAATTAGCTGATTAGCAACATCAACTTTATCTTCTAGAGTTTTTAATCTCGCCATGATTTTGGCGGTACTCACGTTCAGCTGAAAGCTGAGGTCATCGAGTTTTTGTATCGTGACGAACTGAAGCCTTGTGATCTCCTTCAAGGCTCCCATTATCTCCTTGTAATGTTCCGCTTCTGCACTTTGACCTCCGGGGAAAAGACCGCCGGCATTTTGAAGAACAGTAAACCAGCCACCCCAACCGCCCAAGGCCACGCCACTGATTATGTTAACTGTGGCTGATGCCGTTTCTATATTTCGATTGAAGTTGTAAACATCGACAGGAAGACCTGCCATTGCGGCAAGATTAGCAAGTTGCCCTGCAGCGGCGAGGGTTTTAAGGGCATTGTCACGAGAATTCATGACATTAGCAGTAGAAACAAGATCGCGACGCAGATCATCACGTTCATTCGGGTCCATCTTTGGAAAAAACCCATCGTCCAACGCGCGTACCTGGTCTGCGGGGCTCATCTGCCGCCACATGGCGGATTGCATTGCATCAACTTGATGGCTAATCATTCCTATCTTGTTGTTGAGCAAGACAAATTGTTTTTCTGTATAGTTCTTGAGCTCTACAATTGCTCTTGTGTTTGCAGAAATCTGCTTCTTAAATTCCGTAATCTCTTTGGCCGTCCCCATAAATTTCGAATGCTGAGCCTTAACTGCTTGTCTTAAAGAACTAAGTTCAGCATCTGTATGCGTTTTGTATCGAGCCAATGCTTTCCGAACTATTTCTGCTTTTGCGTTAGCTAAGTCTGCCTTCACACCCGGCCCGAGCTCTTTAACAAGTTCGTCATCAAAGAACTCATTTTGGGGGCCGAACAAATCCCGTAACGCCGCTTGCTTTGTGCTATCAGTAACTCCCAGTTGCGCCCATTTTGCGGCCAATGCTTCATCCGTTTGAAGAACGGCCAGGGTTATCGCGTTTTCCAGGCCTGATTCGTAATCCGTTTTAATCTGCTTCGCATAACTTTCCGTTATTTCTTTAAAGCTCATGGATCCAGCGTGCGCCCCAAGTTTTAGACCGAGCTTTGTTTTTGCTCCGCCAAGCAATGGGGTTAAAGCATTTACTGACTCATGCCCTTCCTTGATACCTTCCAACGCATATCGCTTTTTATTGTAAGTTTCTTGGGCTGCATCCACGTGCGACACCATATCGCTGATAGCTGTGACGCGAGTCTGAAACGAATCATTCGGGGGCGGAGTCGCCTTCTGCGCCCTCAGTTTTCCGATTTGTTCTGCAACCCGTTTTGCCGTCCGTTCATTTTCCCTAAACTTAGGGTCCCCGTACTCAGCTCCGACAATGGACTGAGTTACGGGCGAACCGTATTTTGCGCCATTTGCTTTTAGCTTGAGCTGAGTGTCTGTCGCTGCGGATGATGATTGAGCATGTGCCTGGCTAAAACTCGTCACGCATATAAAAGCAAGTATTATGGCAAGGGGTAAACGCATGACGAATTAAAGCTGAGCCAATTTATTTTTTTTCCACAGCTGGAGGTAGCACCTCATCACATTTCTCTTTTTTCTCAGCGTAGGTTTTACAAAACTGGTTCAAGAGCAGCCGCATGTCTTTGCTGCTTGATTCGGCAATAACTTCTGGCCTTAGCACACGTACGCAAGCAGATGGAATCTCCGCGCGCACTTTATAGTAACAGTACTGATATGCCGTTTGTTTCGTTTCCACTGTTGGAAGACATTCATCATTTGGCGCCGGTTTATTATAACCAGCGGGACATAATGCGCTTCTCCATTGCACAATCCATTGTTGATATGCTGGGTTATCAGGAAGAGGTCGAGTCATTGTTAAGGGAGGCTCTTTATCCTTTACTAGCAATCTCCAAGAGGCAGGAGTTCCAACATGTATATCCTCTGCACATTTGCGGACGATATCCTGAAGACATACTTCATCAAAAACCGTTATTTCTTTGTCGCTACCCGAGAAACTTGGCGGTACTACGAATACCGTTATTAGGATTAGACCCAAAAAGCGACGAATTGTGAGATGCACGTTGTTTCTCCTTTTCTCCTTATACCTCCAGAAATAATACTAGGATTCAGACTCATAAAACATGAATGATTCACAGCATGATGGATTTGTGATTTCCTGATGGAAGGAGGTTGCCATGAGTGTTTTGTTCTGGCTGAGCGAAGAGCGGTTTTTCGGATAGCAATATCATGGGCAATTGATAGCAGTGACTTAAAGGGTGATACCAAGTAGACCCCGCTAAATGTGTGTGAGATTCAAATGATCTTTGCTTTTTCTACACGCATTAATCCAGGGCTTTTCTCTTCACAAGCCTCGCTAGGTGTCCGACAGCCCCAGGTTTTGCCGATGAATTCCACCTTGAGTAAACTCGACGTAAGGATCAGGTCGCCCCGCCCTACTCGCTCAAGCAGCTCTCCGAGCCGACGGCTTCGCCTGTCTGCAGAAACCTGATTAATGCGTTTAACGAATGCGCTATACATCTATTTAAGATGCATTAAATATAGCAACGCGGTACCGTTTATACCGTCGTTTTAATGGATGCAATCCTAGCCATTTTGATATTTTTCTTTAGAAACTTCTTGGGGGGCTACTATCGGTCCAGCTTTAATCCCCACGAATGGATGAGCCGTTTGCTGGAAATCCAAACTAGGAAAACAAAGAGGGACAGAAAGGAACACAAAAAATTATTCTTATCTCTCGTTTTTGCATCTAGTTGGTGTAAAGTGATGCAATCGTTAGCCGGTGATTATCATGGTGACTAAAGCCAAACCTTCAGAGCGGTCTAAAGCAGAACCAAAAAGCACACGGACATCTGTCAGTTTTCCGCCTCAGCTATATGACACGCTCGAACTCATCGCTAAAGAAAAAAAAGTTTCCGTGGCTTGGGTCGTTCGGGATGCGACAGAAAAATACGTTGCTGATCAATGGCCATTATTTCAAGAAAGTACACAATGACGCTCTATTGGGTGAAAAACAATTCTAGGGAATGAGCAATGCCAACCTTCTATGAATTCTTTGCCGGTGGCGGGATGGTCCGCGCAGGCCTTGGACGAAACTGGCGTTGCTTATTTGCTAATGACGTTGATCTAAAGAAAGGCGCTACCTATACGGCTAATTGGGGCGTCAAACATCTGCACATTGGTGATGTAGCGAAGCTCGGGATCGGCAACTTGCCAGCGCAAGCAGACTTGGCTTGGGCATCGTTTCCATGCCAAGACCTCTCACTTGCCGGTGCCGGCGCTGGTCTGGAAGGCGACCGTTCGGGCACCTTCTGGCCATTCTGGGACTTGATGCGTCAGCTCGGAAAAGAAGGACGGGCACCACGCATGGTCGTGCTGGAGAACGTTTGTGGCGCTCTCACGTCGCACGGAGGCAAGGATTTTGCAGCTATCAGTTCCGCTCTGACCGGCTCCGGCTATCGTTTCGGCGCCGTCATCATTGACGCAGTAAATTTCCTGCCGCATTCGCGGCCGCGTCTATTTATCATCGGCGTGGCCCCCGAAAATCCGATTCCAAAAGAACTGACAAGCGAAGGTCCGACGCAACCTTGGCATACGGACGGGCTAATGCAAGCTTACGGCGCGCTTTCAGGCCGTGCAAAAGCAAAATGGATCTGGTGGCAATTCCCGCAACCGTTACCGCGCAGCCAGAACTTTGTAGACATAATCGAAGATAAACCAAAAGGCGTTAAATGGCATACAGCAGCGGAAACAAAACAGCTGCTTGCTATGATGAGCGCCGTGAACATTGCCAAGGTCAAGAAAGCACAACAAAACGGGGGCCGCGTAATTGGCGCTGTTTACAAACGGACGCGCACGAACGACGCTGGCGAAAAAGTGCAACGGGCCGAAGTGCGATTCGATGATGTAGCCGGATGTCTACGCACCCCAGCGGGTGGATCGAGCCGTCAATCAATCTTGGTGATTGAAGGGAAAAAAGTTCGTTCGCGTCTATTATCCCCACGCGAAGCAGCGAGGTTGATGGGGTTACCTGATGATTATATTCTGCCACAGAAATACAACGAAGCGTACCACATAGCCGGCGACGGAGTAGCTGTGCCAGTCGTCCGGTTTCTAGCCGCCAACCTTCTAGAGCGGCTGCTTTTAGTGTGGAAAGAAGAATTGGCGGCCGCCTAATAAAGATTTCCTCTCGACCTCCATGTGTCTTGCCTATTCTTGACGGGAAAAGCAATAAACAGGAAAGCAATTGTCTTCCAAGAAGAAAAACCTAGATTCCGTAAATATTCCTCCATTTGAGACGGAGGACTTGCGAAAGAATCTCACTGCCATCCTTGATGCAGAGTTTCATGATCCGATCATCAAGAAAAACATCAAAGTCGGAAATTTCAAATGGGGTGTTTACGCTTTTTTTGACTACGACGGCGAGCCAATCTATATAGGGCAAACAAATGAAAAACTCCGTACTAGAATCCGGCGTCACCTGACTAATCAACGAACAGACGCCGTGGCCATGTCGGTCCTTGATCCGTTCGAGGTATTTGAAGTCGAGGTCTGGCCATTGCCGCAATTCCAGACAACCAGCGGTACGGATAAAGAGGCCAGAGCTTATCTGAACGCTTTAGAAGAGCTAATTTATCGGCAAGCGCTGAAGGATAGCAAATTTGGAGCCGTTCTAAATGAGAAAGACCCGCCAGCGCCGCTTATTGAAGTGAGGGCGCCGCCATCCTTGCGGCAACGTATCGTTTCTGATGATGTTTACGCTATACGTTCTCATCCTGACTTCCGCATAGCGCGCCGTTCTCTGGTCATCGCACGGCTGGCGCAAGTTATCTCAGAACGGAAGGTACAGGGTGGGCTGCGTCGCGTTCTTCTTACGCAAGCGAAGCGGGTGGAGTGGCTTGCAGAAAGACGATATTTGGCGCTTGGCGGCCCTGCGTCCGTCGAACGTGAGGAAAGCGATTCCGAAACCGGTGACAATGATAGTTGACCCGGTGCGGTCACGCATCATGCGGGCAGTAAGGGGGAAAAACACAGCCCCTGAAATGATTGTTCGGCGCCTTACGCATGCTCTGGGATACCGCTTCCGTCTTCACCGCGCTGATTTGCCTGGAAAACCTGATCTTCTTTTTCCAGCGCGCCGGAAAATTATATTCGTCCATGGATGTTTCTGGCATGGACACGATTGTCTACGAGGAAACAGAAAGCCAAAAACAAATGCCGATTATTGGCGTACTAAGATTGAGAATAATCGTGCGCGTGATTGCATCAACATAGAAAAACTTGAGATTAAGGGGTGGCGCGTGTTGATTCTTTGGGAATGCCAGATGGCAGATAAAGAGCGTCTTACATCAGAAATCAGCCAATTCTTGATGTGATGTACATTCTATCGATTGGATAATTCACGAACGGGAAATAATAGAACGATATGAGCATGACCATTCTTCTTGAAAGCATCCTTCAAACAGAGAGGCTTAAATATCCAACGCATCTGTCTGAAGACGAGCTATTTGAGTATTACTGCGCCGACAATATCTTGGTGAACTACGATCTTGACAGCGACGAAATCGAAAGTGGGTTAATAGATGGTCAACGCGATGCTGGCATAGATGCCGCATACGTCTTTGTGAATGCGCAAAGTCTCGCCGAGGATTTCAGCTTTGATACAGTGCGTCAACCGGTCGAGCTTGAGTTGTATTTAATTCAATCCAAAAACCAATATTCTTTCAAGGAAGGGCCGGTGGATAAACTCGCTTCCTCTCTGCCTCTTTTGCTTGATCATACAAAAAAATCAGCAGATCTGGAGCCTCTTTTCAAGAAAGAGGTGGTATCTGTCTGTCGTGATTTTCTTGATGCTATGGGGAGGCTTGCCGATAAATTTCCTAAGATATCAATACGGCTTTTCTATTGTTGTAAAGGTAGTGAACCGAATGAAACTATCAAAGCAAAAGCCGTCGCTCTGGAAACGACTCTCAAAGGTATGCAATTCCAGAACGCTCAATTTACGTTTCTCGGTGCTCAGAACCTCTATGAGCGATCAGGAATCCAAAAGCTTTTTGTGGGTAAACTTTCCACGGCAAGCACCCCTCTTTCTGGGTCCGACTCGTTCGTAGCACTTAGTAAGTTGCGAGACTATGTCCAGTTCATCACTGATGATGGCGGAAGCCTTATTACCAGGATATTCGAAGCTAATGTTCGAGCATATCAAGGAGAGGTTGAAGTAAATCGCGAGATCGCGTCGTCACTTCAAGAGCCAACAGCTGGACTAGATTTTTGGTGGCTAAACAATGGGGTTACTATCGTTGCTGATGAGGTGAGCTACATTAAAAATCAGTTGGTTATAAAAAACCCTCTAATTGTCAATGGACTTCAGACATCTCATGAAATTCACGCTTATGCGAGTAAGCTGCCTACTGATGATGAGCGCTCCATTCTCATACGAGTAGTCGTGGAACAGGATCCAATCAGACGCGATCAGATCATTCGCGCAACAAATCGACAGACCAGCATTGGCAGCTCATCGTTCAGAGCCACAGAGCAAGTCCACAGGGAGATCGAAGATTATCTTTTGACCCTTGGGTATTTTTACGACCGCAGAAAGAACGCCTATAAACGTCAAGGCAAACCAGCAGACAAAATTATTAGCATTGATCGGCTCGCTCAGGCGATTCTATCCGTTCTTCTTCAGGAACCGCATACTGCTCGTGCCCGGCCGACGAGCGCCATTAAAATAGATGCCGATTACAAGCGAATCTTCTCAGGTGACAAAGCTGAGCAACCACTTGAAATGTACGGTAACGCCATTCACATGCTAAGCCATATTGAGCGGCACTTTAAAAGCATGAGTAGTGAAGTCAGCAGAATTTTCCGCAATAACCTTAAATTTCATGCGCTCATGGTCTTGGGTTGGGCGCTCAACGAAAGCACAAACTTACCAGCACTACGTATTGCCCAACTCGATCCGATGAGAATAACCAATCAGCAGGTAGAGAGAGTTATAGACTGGGTATTCAATGAGTTTGATGCGGCGGGTGCCGAGGATAAAACTGCGAAAGACAAGGCATTTACACGACGATTAAAAGAGAACTGGTCTGTAGACATAACCATATCCTGATTCTTAATTTCTAAGTTCTAGTGCTATGCTGGTATAAGTTGGTTAACTTTCAATTTTTGCTGCACCCCGAATGTCTGCTGGTATTTGGCAAAACAAGAATTAAGTACGACTTTATTTTCGCCTCACCACTTAGCGAATAGCCGAATGCCCGTCCTATATTTTCTACCCTGGGTATCTACCGTAAAAACCGTCATTGTCGGCGACCTGAAACTAGTTCCTTATGAGCGTGGTATACAGCCAGCCGACTTGGACGGCATCACTATCAACAGTATTGACGCGGTTCTTGCGAACTACGGAAACCAAGGGTACCCGTCTAAGCGTCGCGCTGCGCCAATTACTAACGCAACGATAGTTGCCTGGAATAGCGCAAGCACAGCCAGCGAGCCAACTGATGAAGAAATCCAAAAGCGCCTCCAGGTAGGGCAGCAGTTAGTCTTCTGTGCCTTGGCACGACGTCAATTCTGCTCGCACTTCGGATACTGCAATACTGACGGATACCGAATGATTGCCCAACGTTTCACAGTCCACAATAGTGGAGCAATTGCCGTGAGGACGAGAAGGCGCGATGGTCATTCGCTACAATATTTGGGAAACAATGCCCACAATCCCCGATTTGTGAGGCCATTACATGTTGACGCTCGACTCCCTCTGGATATCGATTTTAAGTTATTAGAAGCATTGCAGGCTGTCATTGAACCGGAGCTAAAAGAAAGACTATCGGCCGCGATTGACGTCTTCGTTCGTGCTAATACCGATGCACCAGATATGCCTGAACGCACTGAGATCGTTCTTCTACGAATCGCTTTCGAGACACTGCTCAATTCAACACACCAAACGGATGATCTGGTTCGCTGCTTCGCTGATCACTTTAGAAGAGAGGTTCCGTCAACCCCAGTCTGGCATGCTGGACAATTCAACGAAAAAATCTGGCGCAAACGCTGGCTAGATAAAGGCAAGCGGAATATTACTCGACCGTTAGATGCCTGGGTTAATGATTTCTGTGGTGCCAGAAATGCAGCTGCTCACGGCTCCCGAGGCCATCACGATTTACCCGTTTGGCAAATACAGAACCATCTTCTATTTGCTAGCTGGCTTTTTCCACTTATGGTGAAGGGGTGCCTTGCATCTGCTGGCTTGTATCACCTTACTGATGAAGACGTCGCCTTGCGAGGAGGATTTGAGGCATTTTTTGCGCATGATGTAGTTGCTAGTTTTGACGAGAACAACCCAGAACTCATGTGGACAAAGGTCGAGCGCGAATTGCTTTTCCAAGTTTTCGCCAAAACCGTATTCTCCACCTAAATGGATTAATCAGCTCCCTAGGTGTAGCGACCTGCGTTTGAAAACGCTCCGACCTGCATTTCATCGCGGCGAACCAGGAATAAGTGCGACTGACGTGGCGCCGATTTTAGATCGGCAATCCCGCCGCCAATATCTGCTCGCGCAGCTCTGCCGCGCGAGCAGTCTCAAGCTGGTTGCTGAACAGCGCCCTGATTTCTGCCGGCTTAACGTGCTTTATTTTCCGTTTTCTGAGACGACCCCATGTAGCAAAATTCAGATTTCATAAACTTTAAACAACCTTTCAGAAAAAAACTCTTCAAGAGTTATTATTTTTAGCGTAATGAATTTTCTTCAAGAAATAGATTGAATCAACTCCTCTCCCTGATTCGCCACTCGCCCCACTGCCGGAGATACGGGCCAAGCCTGCATCCGCTCCGCATCAAAGGGTTTAAGCAGGGAAAGCAGGATCTCCTCCTGTTTCAGATCCGGATCAAGCCAAGCCGCCCAGTCATCGGGAGACAGGATGACCGGCATGCGCTCATGAATCGGCTGCATCAACGCATTGCATGCGGTCGTGATAATGGTGCAGCTGTCGATAGACTCTCCCGTATCTGCCGTCCAGGTTCCCCATATTCCTGCAAATGAAAATGGCGCCCCGTCCTGACTGGATATAAAATACGGCTGCTTGCTCTTGCCCTCTGCCTTCCACTCGAAAAATCCGGAAGCGGGGATCAGGCATCGCCGCTGGCGGAAGGACTGCTTGAACATGGGTTTTTCAGCGATTGTCTCCGCCCTGGCATTGTTCATCACCGGCAGTTTTTTCGTGTCCTTTGCCCAATAAGGAATGAGTCCCCAGCGCATTGTTGAGCCGATGCGGCCGCTCTCGGTTTCGCGCACAGCGATAATATCCATCGTCGGCGCGATGTTGTAGCGCGGCTTAAACTCCGGCATGGATGAAGCGCGGTACCAGTCCGTCAACACTGGATGAGGATGATTCAGTCCGTAGCGTCCGCACATAATCGACTATCCTTTCAAGACAAGTTATATTTTTTCATATTGCATCAGGGCGCATTCCATGGCAAACATTCTCCCGCTTCGCAATGAGACTCCCTTGCCCTATCTGCGGCAGGCGGCACTCTCCGCTCCGCTATATCGTTTGCCCCTGCTGCTGCAGCGCATCCCGGCTGGTTTTCCCTCCCCGGCAGACGAATACGCGGAATCCGCGCTCGACCTCAATACGTACCTGGTGCGCAACAAGACCGCGACCTTCTTTTTCCGGGTGATCGGCGACTCCATGACCGGCGCCAATATTCATGATGGCGACCTGCTTGTAGTGGACCGTTCCATCGAACCCAGGCACGGGCATATCGTGCTGGCCGTCATCAACAACGAATATACGGTCAAACGGCTGCACCGCTTGAACGGCGTGATCGAGCTGCATGCGGAAAATCCCGCCTACGCGCCGATATGCTTTCAGGAACACGACGAATTACGAGTATGGGGTGTCGTGACCGGCGCGGTATCGCGCTTTGCCGTATAGCCATGCCGGCATTCGGCGCAGCTGCGAACCAGCAGATTTTCGCGCTGGTGGACGTCAATAATTTTTACGTCAGTTGCGAGCGGGTGTTCAATCCGACCCTCGAAAACCGGCCGGTAGTCGTGCTCTCCAACAATGACGGCTGCGCGGTGGCCAGATCCAATGAAGTCAAGGCGCTGGGGATAAAGATGGGTGCGCCCTGGTTCCAGATGAAGGAACTGGCCAGGCAGCACGGCATCGTTGCGCTCTCTTCCAACTATGCGCTCTACGCGGACATGTCCAGCCGCGCGGTATCAATCCTGCGCGAGTACAGCCCCAACCTGGAAGTGTATTCCATCGACGAAAGTTTCCTCAGTTTGAACGGCCTGGACAGCCTGTGGCCGTCTTTTACCAGCATGGGGCAGTCCATGCGCCAGCGTATGTTGCAGTGGACCGGCTTGCCGGTGTGCGTCGGCGTTGGCCCATCGAAAACGCTGGCCAAGCTCGCCAACCATATTGCCAAGAAAAATCCCCGCTTTAATGGCGTGTGCGATCTTGCCGCCATGCCGCAGGCAGCAATAGACGCGCTGCTGGCCGGCATCGAGGTCGGCGAAGTATGGGGCGTAGGCCGCCGCATCGAGGCCCACTTGCAAGCAGCCGGAATCCGGACAGTGAAAGCCCTGCGCGATGCGCCTTTGGCCTGGCTGCGCTCGCGCTTTGGCGTCGTGATGGAGCGCACGGGAAACGAGCTGCGCGGCATCTCCTGCCTGGCGCTGGAAGAAGTTGCGCCTGCCAAAAAACAGATTATTGCGTCGCGCTCGTTCGGCCAGCCGGTCCATGCCTTGCCGGAGTTGAGCGAGGCGGTTGTCAGCCACGTAAGCCGTGCCGCCGAGAAGCTGCGCGGCCAGGACGGGATATGCAATGCCATCCATGTATTCATCCATACCAATCCGTTCCGCGAGCAAGACCCGCAGTACAGCAACAGCATCGTTATTCCCCTGCCCAATGCCAGCGCGGATACACGCTTGCTGGTGCGCGCCGCCCTGTTCGGCTTGAAGAAAATCTACAAGCCGGGCTATGTCTACAAGAAGGCCGGGGTAATGCTGATGGGGATCGGGGAAGCGCAAGTGGCGCAAGGTTCATTGTTGCTGGAGCATGGCGCGGGGCAGCGCTCGGAAGGGCTGATGAAGGCAATGGACGCCCTGAACCGGCGCTACGGGCGCCATACTGTATCTGTATTTGCCTCGTCAGCCGTAAAATCCTGGGCCATGCGCCGGGAAAATATGTCGCCCTGCTACACTACCCGGTGGAGCGATGTGCCAGTGGCGCATGCCTGCTGATAACCAGATACCAGGTAGGTTACCTCCCTACCCTTCGCGACAAAAAAAGAAAATGCAGCAAATCCAGTAACCACCATTCTTAAAAGAGAAAAAAACCATGAACAAGAACGAGCTAATTGATGCAATGGCCGCCAAAACCGGCTCCACCAAAGCCGATGCCAGCCGCGCCGTGGCGGCATTGACTGAAATCATTGCGGATGCCCTGAAAAAAGGCGATTCCGTCTCCCTGATCGGTTTTGGAACCTTCGAGGTGCGCGACCGTGCCGCGCGCACCGGCCGCAATCCCAAAACAGGTGAAGAGCTTAAAATTGCCGCCGCAAAGGTTCCAGCATTCAAGCCGGGTGCCACACTCAAGGCCACGGTCAACGAAGGATAAAGGAGGAATGGGGAGATGTTTTCGCATATGCGAAAATGCATTTCCTGTGTTTTCCATTGAGACCGCTGCAGCGGTCTCAATGAATGTTTGCCTTATGCCACCTTCTGCTCGCTTGTTCCCTCCACCCCATCCACTAAATCCATGATGTAGCGGTGCGCTTGGCTTGCTTGGCTGGCGGCGGTGAAGATGGCGCGCTTGTCGTTCTTCAGCACCTTCAACCATGATTCGATATATCCGCCATGGTTGGGGATTGTGGCTGCGGAAAAGCCCAATTCTGCATTCAGGAAAGCGCTGCCAAGCTCGGCTATCAATTCCTCGAAAGCGTAAGCCTCTGTACCGAAGCGTTTGGTAAAGTCACGCGCTAACCGGTGCCTGGCTCCCGTCCAGTGCGTCAGCTCATGCAGGGCCACACTGTAAAACTCAATCTCGGAGGAAAAACGGGTGCGTTCCGGCAGGTAAATTTCATCAGTCGAGGGACGGTAAAACGCATTTTCGCCTGCTTCATGGATAACGGCGCCAGAATGAATTAAAACCTTCTCGGCTGCATCGATCTGCTGAAACTCATTACGCGGCTCGTCGGTCTGTGGCTTTTCAATGCCGTCTACCTGGTCAAGATTGAACAACCAGAACGGTTTTATCAAGCGGATCGAATCGGCTTTCTCGGTGCTGTCGCCCTCGTTCTCCGACTCGCGCTCAAGCGTCTTGAAAAAAACGCACGTAACGCTTTTTTCGCCTTTGCGGACTTGACCACCCATCTCTGCGGCTTGTCTGTAGGTCAGCCAGCGGGCGCTGGTATAACCACGAGTCATGGCTTCGGCCCACAACAAAAGCACGTTAACACCTTGATACGCTGCACCGGTTTGATGATTGCGCGGCAAACCATCGCCACTTTGCGCCCAGGTAAGATGACTGGTCTTGCCGCTCTCCATCACGGCAATGATCGAATCGGTGACTTGGGCATACAAGTCCTTGTTTGGGCTGGTATTGGTTTTCATGTTTTCGGTTCCTCGCGATTGATTAAAAACAGATCCTCTCGCTCGGACTCTCCTCGCCTCGCCCTGGGGCGACGGGAGTGGGGATAGTCCTTGCCCTCACGGGCAAGGGTTGGGAATGGGTGGGGTTAAAAGGCAAGCAAATGCAGGGCCGATGTATCTGGCCCCGCATGAAATGTTTATCCCCCCACAAGTCCCCCTCACTTAAGGACTGGGGGCGCTTGTGGGGGGATTCATGTGGGGATTTGCAGGCCCGGGCCGTCAGGGATTGGAATTCAAGTGAGCTGCGGCCGCAAGCAAAGCTTTCGGATCAGAGGCCATGACAGGCAAAGCGCACCGCGTAGCGGCTGGCGTGGCCTGTGACAGCAGGAAGCGGCATCAGGGAGAATTTTCGTGCACGCGAAAATCTTTATGAGGAGGTTTGCGAAAAGGGATCGTTACCGAATGGCCGGGACAATGTCCCGGTGTGCGAAGCACATAGAGCCCGCCCCGCGCACAGCATGGAAGCGGGTTTGCTGAAAGCTAGTCCTTAACGTGCTTTAAAGCGCGAATCGTGTCTTTACCTCTTTCTGGTACGCGGACCAGGGATCTAACTCACGCCGATCTGGTATTTCTCGACGAAGCCTGGCCACTCCACATGCTCGGGTAGATCGATGTCGTCGACCAACTTGATCTTGCCCTGTGCCCGCTCGAACAATGCGATGCTGGTAGAGGGAAAGTTGTTGCGCGACGGATAGAGCACTCCATCGAACAGCGGCACATTATCGGCATCCAGCATCGCATGCACCCGAGCGGAAATCTGCTGCGTATGCGTGTAGTCACGGCTGGCCAACTGCTCCAGGGTCAAACCAAAGTAGCCGGCCATGACACCTGCGGCCGTGAGGTCCGCCAACTGCAGTGCGTCCACCACGCCAACCGCGCGCACCAGTCGACTCTGGACTTCAGCCAACGCAATCGAGCGTTTGGCGTCCTGGTCCCACCGGTGCTTGTGAAATACTGACTCCATCAATGCCGTGGGCAGATCACGGCCAAGATAGAGCACACCATAGTTCTTGGCCGGATCGTCGTAGCGGTTCGTGCCATCGCGGCCGTAGTACAGCAGCGTACCACGGTAGGCAACCCGACTCACATGCTGGAGCAACTCACGTGGGTCGATGCGCAGCGTGGGAAGCTCGATACCCATGCCAGCCTTCCCTCAATGCACGCCGAGCACATTGAAGACCGCTTTCGCCACTGCGTCGACCGAATCGGCAGTCACCGCCTCCACCGGCGAACGCCCTGCCAACCCTTCGAGCGGTTCGGACAAGGCGCGGTACAGCGTCCAGATATCAACCTCGGGCGCAGCCTGTAGCACGATCTGGGTCAGTTGCCGTTTCACCGGATCGAGCTGCCAATCGGGCAACCTCCGGCCGCGCGGCCCCACGTTCAGCGCCAACAACCGGCGCGCCTTGATGTCCTTGTAGATCTGCTGGCGCGATTTGTTCGCCAGCCGAGCAAAGTCAGGCAACGGCAGGTTGTGGGGCTGCTCGAAAGCCTCCAACAACACGGCACGACCGCGCTGAATGTCGGTCTGGCTCGGTACCCAGCGGATGTCGGTACGCAACGCTGCAGTCTTCCTGGCCAAGGTCTTCTCCACCGTCTCCACTTCGTTTTCCATTGACGGTGGGAGTTCGACCGACTCAAGGCGCTCCTGCACGAACGCGTACAGTTCGGCTGCAAAGGCCGGAGCATTTCGAATCTCGACGGTATTGGAGAAACGGCGTACTTCGTCCAAAGTCACCCTTGGCAGGTGGCCGACAATGAATTCCAAGGTCTTGGGCATGGATAGCTCCCGTTAACAGATTGAGATAGTCTAGCCGCCTTTGTCTCGTTTGTCAATGATGACAACCGAGCCCCGTCAAATGGGAACGGGTCAGCATCCGATTGGTTCTGGCGGCATCCGGAGGATTTGGAGGAGGCCTTTCCACCCTTAAATTTTCGCGGCCGCGAAAATATTTTTCATCCGGGGATGTCAGTCTCACCAAGTGAAAACCGGAAAAATAACGCCCTTAATCTGAGATAGTTGAATCGGACCAAAATAACGGCTATCAAACGATGTACGACTGCCCGACAGAAGCAGCAATTCTGAATTCTGCAAGGTGAAGCTGCCGGATTGATAGCGCGGCATAACTCGTCCCGCTTTGTCCATTCTCAAAGGGGTACTTGAAGGCTGTAGTACCTTGTTGATGGTAATGCCGTTTTCCCCTACTACAACCGTGTCATGTTCTGTTGCCACGACCTGCTTCATCATCAAACCGTACTCGCCTGGACAAAACCCGGCTGTAATGTACCCCCGCGCCTTTGCCTCGTCAAAGAGGGCCAATCTAGGGGGACAGAAGATCACGAAGGCTCCTTTCGTTACCGGCGCGTCAATTATCCAGTAAAGCCCAATTGGAATGCTTCGAGTGGTGTTGATTCGTGCGCCTGCCGCGTAACAAAGGAACCCCAGCACCAGCACGCTCGCCCCGCTTATAGCGGTGAAGCGGCCAATACGGTCCGGCATTGAGTGAATCGGTTGCACGATTGAGCGCTCGTCAAATAAGCCTATCGCTTTGGCCGGGGGCCGGTATCTCGGCCCTTGCCTGAAAAACCGGGTCTTTGAAGTAAAGCGGCTGCCTGCCATAAATGGCCGGGAATCCCGCCACATAGATAATCATGTCGCCGGCTTCTTCGATAAGATCTTCGTCGCCTCGTCGCACCTTCACGGGCCCCGGCATCCGTAAACATTCATCGACGGTAAGCAAAGAGCGCTGTATTTCCTGCTTGGTGCGGGAAACCTGGCTGCCCAAAGCAAGGACACCCCGCCCCGTCCTGGTCGTCTGTTCTTTAAGGATGGTGGTCTGTCCGGTAAGTTTCGAGAGATGTTCCGCGGTTTCAATTCTGTTTGGCGGAAAAGCATTCTGAATATGACAATTCGAAGTAATAGTCTCATCAGGTCCGTATCCCGCCTCTCGCGACTTTAGCTGATTGATATCCTGACAAACGAGATAGCACATAATGCCGTAGCCGCCAAGAAAGGCGAGTGATTCCTGCATAATATCGAGCTTACCCATGCTCGGAAACTCATCCAGCATAGCCAGTAGCCGGTGCTTGTAGTGGGCCTTGGGCCGCCCATTCTCAAAATGCATTTTGCCGGCAAGCAAGCGCACAATCATGTTTATCATGACTCGCACCAGCGGGCGTAATCGGGTCTTGTCATCGGGGCTGGTTACGATATAGAGGCTCACCGGATTATCGTGATGCATCAAGTCCTGTATTCGAAAGTGGGAGTCGCTTATATTTTGTCTTACAACTGGATCGCGGTACAAGGACAGGTAGGATTTCACACTCGACACTATCGACCCGGCTTCCTCCTCATGCCGATCGAGCATGTCCCTGGCGGATGCGCTGATTAAGCGTTGGTTCGGACCAGCGCCGGGATGCTGGTTCATTTCCATCCACAATTCCTGAATATCCCGATCCGGATCGGCAAGCATGTCGTCAACGTCCGATAAGGAAGGCGTAATGCCGGTACCGGCAGCTTTATAGAGGGCGTGCAGGATTACGCCAACCAGCAACGCCTGAGCTGTCTTTTGCCAATGGGACTCTAGCCCTTTACCATCAGGATCGACAATCAGGGTGGCTAAGTTCTGAATATCACCGACCTCGTGATCGGTGCCCAACCGGATCTCTTCTAGTGCATTCCAATGGGCACTATGCGCCGCCGAAGCCGGCTCAAACCGCAGCACCTTGTTCTTTGCGTGTCGTTGCCGCCACCCCGCCGTCAGCTCCCATAACTCACCTTTCAGATCGGTGATAACGGCGCTTTCCGGCCAGGAAAGCAGCGTGGGCACGATTAAACCGACGCCCTTGCCCGAGCGCGTAGGTGCATAGCACAAGACGTGTTGCGGCCCCTCGTGACGCAGGTAGTGTTGCCTGCCCTGCTTGTCTAACCAGGAGCCGACGTACACGCCCGAATTCACTTGCGGCGCGTGGCCGCGAAGCCGTGCAAACAGGGAAGCGCGCGGCAAGAGCCCGGCTGCCTCGATATCCTTGCGCTCGGCCCAACGCGCCGAGCCATGCAAATAGGGATTGGGCTTAGAGCCGGCGATAGTCGTTTTTAGGGCAAGCACGGCAAGGAAACCCACGGCGGTAACAATAATGCCGACGCCGCCGGCGCTGCTAAATTGACCAGGATAATGCTGTTGCCAATTCAGCGCCCATTCCAATATCCTCCAGGGAGGGTAAATAGAGCTGAAATTCCAGCCTAGAGAGGCGTGATACTGGAAGATATGGGCAAAGTATTGCGTGGCGGCAGATAAGCCGCCCAATAGGGTTATTACAACCAGTATAGGGATCAATGGGGATCTATCTGTCCTGACCCTTCTGACTTGCGGCCCAATCGTGTTGTCAAAACCCTGTTTCATAAACTGCGTCCTTTTTGTCTAACTTTACCCTTGGTATCAAACGCTACTGTGACGCCTATCTTCAATCGTTTAACCCGATTCAGCGTTGCCGCATCGGTTGGCAATACGATTATTTCTGCTTTATCTGATTTCAACAGTATCAACGGTTGGCCGTCTTTCTGGCGCCAGCCCGCAAACTCGGCACGACCGCCCTGCCCCGCCTCCCAATGGATGTGTTTGGGAATATCCTTGATAACCGCTCTTTTCGCCTCGCGCTCGGCAATATACTTCAATGCCGCCTCTTCGCCGGAAGTTACCGTCATTCTTCCTGGTTCAGGTGGAGTCCATCGCACGCTGTTATTTGGGTAGGATTTTTGCTGCTCCATGTCACCAGGAACATGACTCGGCAGTAGCATTTCACCTCGTTCGGCGACGTGAACCACACCGAGTTCGGACAATCCTCGCAGACGGTTTTGTCCTTGGGGTGGCGGCTTGGTTCCAACCCGCGCAACGTGTGGCTTATGTAATCGTTGGCGTAGTGGTCCGTTTCCGGTTCGCTCAATTCCGGCATAGCTTCGTTGCCGGTCAATCCTTGCTCGTCGATCAAGCGGTCTAACTGGGCCTGGAGTTCGGTTTCCGATAGATTGGTCATGGGCTTGCTCCGATTTATGAGTGGCAGATAAAATGGCCCGGCGCTGTTCTTCCAGGGCCTCGTTGTCGAAAACGAGCGGCAGTTTCGTTGTCGCGGCGAGCTGCACGACGCGCTGCTTGAATTCCGTAGTGCCTTCAACGCGGATACGTGTTCCGAAACGACGCATTGCCATGTGCAGCGACATCTCCAATCCCTTCTGACTGATCGCCTTGGACACTTTGAGGTACGTGCCGTCGTCCCTGATGGCCGATGCGCCAACACGGTAGATGAGTGTCCCTTGTTTGGTAACGGTGTCGGGTCGAATATCAGGCATAGGCTGCGGATTTTTGGGTGCTTCCCCCGTCACGGTATTGCCGACTTGCGCCGGACTCGTTCTCCTTCGTGCGCGTAACGCGGACAAAGCCTGTCGATTGCCGCGTGCAGCCTTTTGTTGCAGCCAATCAAGCCAGGACGTACGGCAAAAGCCGAACGACTGCGCTTGTCGTTCTTCACGATGCCGTTGGTTGATGTTCTTTATTTTTGCCTGAAGGGTTTTGCTCGTGAGCTGATACAGAAGTTTCTTGTTGAGCCTGCCGCTGGTCAGCAATTTGATAACCGAGCGTTTCAGTCGCGCTTCGTTCTTCGCTGCCTCGATCGACAACTTGGCCCTTTTCGCCGATTCCAGCCTGGCCGCGGCGCGAGATGCCATTAGTTGCGCCTGCTCCCGCTGATACTCTGCGTAGAGATCGACGGTTTCGTGGCGAGAAGTCATCGGGCGTGGCTGATAAACCTGCTCTGGTTGGCTGGGGTGCGCAGCCGATGGGGAGAAGTGCCCCAGCCGTTGTTCGAGATGGTTTTTTGACAGATCCCGCGCAATCGAACTTGGCTTCACTCCCCTCCCCTCCCTGTCAGTAATCACCAGACCGTTGCCCTTCGCGCTAAGGACAAGTCCGTTGCGCTGCATGACTTCATGCAGCCCTTCCCAAGTCGGTGCGGCTCGAATTTGATCCAGGCATTCCCGCCTGATCCAGCCAAGCAAACTCTCGACGCCGCCGGCGTGTTCCATATCCAAAGCCCGGCTTTGACTACCGCGCTCCTTGGGGTCGTGATTATCATGTGCCAGGCCATACTCCAATTCCAGCTTATCGCATGCCTTGCCCAAGGTCTTGTGATCACAATAAGGATTGTGGATGGTCAACCGATGCGGGTGGATCTTGTTGATCGCGACATGAATATGCATATTGTCCGTGTCCGTGTGGACGGCGCTGATGCGTTGATGCTCCTTGAAACCCAATGCATCGCACAACCTTGATTCAATCGCTTCTAGTACCTCGGGTGCAGGCTGCTCCCCTCCCTGGAATGAAATAATCAAATGATAGGTTTTGTCGGATTCGGCCCGCGTATTTCGCAATTGGATGGCTAGGATTTCATCGGTCGCGTGCGGGTAGTAAGTCTGATAACAGTTCGTCACGGTAATCTGATGGACGCGCTCATGCTTGTTCTGCGCATTGGTAATGTAGTTCACCAGCTCCCCAAAGTTGCTTTTCTTCGCAAGCTTCATGGGAATCTGTTTGGCAATCACCACTCGCTCCGGAATTTAGCCGCTAAACAAATCACGACGTGACGACCCTTTTGATGATCTTGCGCAACTCGTCCTGATTGGAGTCTATTTTGGCTAAAGTGCCAAGAATTAGCTTGCGCACATCCGTTTGGCGAAACTCTGTCAGTCGTTCGTGGTTCGTCAGCCAAAGTTTTAACAACCCGCCCATCCGTCCCAGGTCCCCGTTGATCCTGGCCATATCTTCCACACAACGATAGTCCAGCGTGCCGTGGATTTCGTACCCGAGACCCACGTTGCGAAGATAAGCGGCCACGGACAAGCCCGCTGCATCGGCTTGGCGTTGGATCTGTTTTTTCTCATCGGGAAGGCAATACACCTTCAAAGGTGGACTGCTTTTCCGTGTCGCCGTTTCATGTCTTTCCATAGCGTCCTCTAACTTATGGCGGCAGCCATCTGGCCTCGCAGAGCAGGATTCCGTTGAGCACGAAGTGCGAATAAGGCAGGAGGTGAAGTAGGGATGCCCGCTTGCGGGTGGGCCTACTTCACATATCCTGCCCGGCTCTTCGATGGATACGAAATAAAGTACCAGATAATACAGGCTTGCACAATCAATATATTCAGTATATCTTTCGTTGAAAACACAATATACCGATTCACTCACCTGCCTTATATGCCCGAAAAAGATCTATCTACCCGGATAGCTGAAAATGTGACGCACAACAGAGCATCAAAAGCGGCGCGTAATACCGCTGCGTTTTTGGCACTTCGCGGCGAAATCAACAAGGCGCTGAACGACGGATGGGCGATCCTGCAAATATGGGAAACGCTATATCAGGAAGGAAAAATACGGTTTGGCTATGCGGCATTCTGCCGTCGTGTCAAAAGATCGATGCTCTCTGGCAAAGCAACCGTAGCGGGGCTAGAAAACAAGACAGCGGATGCAAAAGCAGCAAGAACGGTAAAGCCTTCCATCACCGGCTTTACCTTTGAATCCACACCTAGGAAAGAGGATTTACTCTAAATGGCAAAATTTCACATGGTCCTGCAAGGTAAGGGCGGCGTCGGAAAATCAGTCCTGGCGGCGATCCTCGCGCAATACAAGGTAAGCAAGGGTCAAAAGCCCCTATGCATCGATACTGATCCCGTTAACGCCACCTTTCACGGTTACAAAAGCCTTGATGTCAAAAGACTCCAGGTAATGGACGGGGATGAAATCAACTCCCGTAACTTCGATTCCCTTGTGGAATTGCTTGCATCGTCGGAAGAGGATGCAATCATCGACAATGGCGCCAGCTCATTTGTGCCGCTTTCTCATTACCTTATCAGTAACCAGGTGCCGGCGTTGCTGCAGGATATGGGGCATGAGCTGGTGGTGCATACGGTAATTACCGGTGGACAAGCGCTACTTGATACGTTGAATGGGTTCGCCCAGGTTGTTACGCAATTTCCAGCTGAGGCAAGTTTCGTTGTTTGGCTAAACCCCTTTTGGGGATTGATCGAACACGATGGCAAAAGCTTTGAACAGCTCAAAGCGTACAGGGACAACAAGGAGCGGGTGTCCGCCATTGTTCAAATACCGGCACTCAAAGAGCAAACGTATGGCCGCGATCTGAGCGATATGCTGCAAAAACGGATGACATTCGATGAAGCGCTGGCCATGGAATCACTCACCATCATGACGCGCCAGCGGCTGAAGATAGTACGCGATAAACTCTACAGTGAGCTTGACGAGGCCGAAGTGTTGCTATGACAACAGATCTTGAGGGCATCGATGAGATCATCAAAGAGGTTGCGGTCAAGCACAACATCATGCTTAGCCGCGATGATCCCATACTGATGCTATACACGATCAACAAACAGCTCATGACTACGAGCAAGCAGGCCCAGGAAGGCATGCTCCAGGAGTTCCGCAAAGAGCTGGAAACCATCGCGCAGCGGTGGGGAAATGAAGCCAGCAATCAGGCGAACAAGACCCTCAACAGCACCGTGGCCTCGATGCGAGATATGATCACTACCACGATTAGGGAGGAAACCGATGCGGCAATGGACCGGTTAGCAGCGGGGGGTCAAAGATGGCAGCGTCTAAATAACCTTAACCTGCTCGCGTCGGTTCTGACGCTTGCCGCCGCCGCCATTGTACTTTGGGTGGCGGCGGGGAATTAATCTGTATCAGTTCGGATTTGATTGGACAAACAATGTCTGATTCGAACTGCTGCCAAGTGCCGGGAAGCGGCCCTCAGGCGCGAAAAACGAATACGCCATAAGGGGCGCGTCTGTCCCTTTGTGGCTCAAACTCTGCTTAAGCAGTCTGGCGGCGGCGCACGATAAAGCCTAGCAGGCCCAGACCGGCCAACAGCATGGCATACGTTTCGGGTTCGGGGATAAGGCCGCCCATGACTGCGACTTGCCCCATTTCGTTGATTCCTGTGGCACCCGTTAAAACAACTCCATCTGGCAGACTCACCAACGAGTTTAAGTCGGTCATGCCCACGCCATTGGGGCCGGTGATAAAGGCATTGGCATGGAAAGAACCTCCGGCCGTGGTGGACGACCCCACGACCTGCCCGGCGTCGTTGATGCCAGTGGCTTCAGCACTGGAACCTCCACCCAGTGTGCCGAGATCGGTCATGCCCACGCCATTGGGGCCGGTGATAAAAGCGTGCTGATAACCTGCGGCCGTGTCAGAACGGCCCACCACCTGCCCAGCATCGTTGATGCCAGTGGCTTCACTGGAACCTCCACCCAGTGTGCCGAGATCGGTCATGCCCACGCCATTGGGGCCGGTGATAAAGGCATGGTAGCCACCTTCGGCCGTGGTGGAGTACCCCGCCACCTGCCCGGCGTCGTTAATGCCGTAAGCGACGCTTAAGTCTCCACCGAGATGGCCGAGATCGGTCATGCCCACGCCATTGGGGCCGGTGATAAAAGCATGGGATTCAGGGCTTCCGACCACGTTGGAGACTCCCACCACCTGCCCGGCGTCGTTGATGCCAGTGGCTTCACTGTAACCTCCACCCAGCGACCCGAGATCGGTCATGCCCACGCCGTTGGGGCCGGTGATAAAGGCATGGAAATGACGTCCGGTCGTGGCGTACCACCCCACCACCTGCCCGGCGTCGTTGATGCCAGTGGCTAAACTGGAACCTCCACCCAGCGTCCCGAGATCGGTCATGCCCACGCCATTGGGGCCGGTGATAAAGGCATGGAATTGACCTCCGGCCGTGGCGGACTCCCCCACCACCTGCCCGGCGTCGTTGATGCCAGTGGCGAAACTGGAACCTCCACCCAGCGACCCGAGATCGGTCAGTCCTTTGCCATTGGAGTCCACGATGAATGCATGGTGCTGTTGTGCGGAGACAGGGGAAACAAAACCAAGCCCGGTACTCAGGGCTGCGGTCAGAATCAAGCCATGGATTGTAGAGCTATGGGTAATTTTCATGATTTCTCTCCGTTGACAGAGGGTTTTTAAAGATTCGGGGCTTTTGCTGATTTTTCAAAAGCGCGCCGACAGGGCGGTCCCCTGGGTCAAAGATAACTGCCCGGCCCCCTGGCCACCATTTCTCACAACTTAGTTTAGATCAAATAGGGAAAAACATATGAACCGAACGGCCTATCCAGCGGAAGGCATCTACTCCTGGTTTCACAAACACTGAGCAGTAGCGACGACGGACTGTTTTGTATCGAAAGCAGCAGCTTGAATCTGACAACCAGGGTCGGATCAAATCTCAACTACTACAATTAATCAGCCTAGCGTTTTATTCCGCGGCTGAGCTTTTCAGAAGCTGTAACTGCTATTGCCCTATCGTCCTCATACGATATGCTTTTCATCGCTCCGTAGGGGGGTGCGACGTCGAAAGCGTCAAGTGCATGCCGGATCACTCGCTTGCCGTCCCTGTCTTGCTGATACACGTAGTCTTTATCGGTGTGCAATATGACTCCGATGGAGGTTTTGGCCTTGTCTGCATCCGTTGCCAGATACAAATTGTAGATGCCGGCTTTCACATCTCCGGCTTTTTCTATTTTATTCGTGACCCACTGCCCTTCCTGCTCACTCTGAACAAGACGCTGTTTGTTCATAATGAGAATTCTCTGCTTCATGCAACTCTCCCCTTTCTTGTACTAGATACTACGCCTCAAGCACAGCTACCAATTTAACCCGATCCAATGTGGTTTCAAACTCTGTGCCATCATCGTCGTACTTAAGCCAAGCCAGCCCTTGAGCGGATGGACGGCGGTTCAAGAGCAGTCGTGCTGCCTTCCCCTCATGCCGCACCTGAACGATTGCTTTGCGCAGTTTGTTCGGATCGGTTTCAGCCGGTCTTTTTTCCCTGGCAATCGCCACAGCACTTTCGATGGGCTCTATCTCCTCGTTAGTTTCCTCGGGTTCTTCTTGTTTGTTATGCAGGAATTCACGTAACTGCTTTACCGTTCCACGGGTGATCGGCATGTTTTCATCACTCAGCCAGGCATCAACTTCTTTCGGATCGCGCTCGCGCATCACAGCCAGTTCATTTAGCGAAGTGGCATCAGTACAGCGTCCGGAATTAAATACCTGGGCAATGGGATCAGGCAATGTAAGTAATTTTGCATGCTGGGTGATAAAAGCGCGAGATTTACCCAGATCCTCTGCGATTTGCGCCTGGTTCTTTCCTTGCTTTTTTTCCTGATCGATTAAAACCGCCCACTCCCTGGGCGTGAAAGTCTCGTGATGAGCGTTGACAATGATCTGATCGATCTTGGTGAAGTCGCTATCAAGGAAGGCAGGAATGGTTTTTTTTCCGGCAATCTTTGAAGCACGGTAGCGCCTGGCGCCGTCATTGATGATAAACCGCCCTTCCTGGGATGTGTTTTTGTGTACCGAAATTGGATTTTTCACACCTCTGGCACGGATGGTTTGTGCCATCTCCTGAAGCAATTCTTCATTGAATTCCGTGCGGGGCTGGTGCGGATCTTCATCTATCAACGACAGATCCAGTTCCATTGGACGCTGATCTCCATGAGAATGGACGTCATCATCGCGAAGATACCTGGACAAGTCGATCGTATTATCAAGGCCAAGACCAGATGAACTTTTATTTTTTGGTGCCGGCGTTGTGCTCTTTTTATTCGGTTTCATTCTGAAAGCTCCATCTTTTTAAAAATATAATCTGCTACCGCACGAGTCTCTTTCGCTGCCTCCCGGGCCGCAGTTGTCTTTATATGCCAAACTGGCACCCCGGAGGCTAGGGCTTCTGCTATTCCGTCACGAAAGCCAATACTGAAGGGAATCAGAAGATCGGGGTAAGCGGCCTTCAGTTCCGCAAGATTACGGACCTGCCGGGGCTTTCTTGAATCCACTTTGCTAGGCAGCATGCCTAAAAAGTGAAGCTTTGGATTTGGCGGCATGCCTGGGGTGTGCTTGCGCACATGACTGATCGTTGTCAGCAACTTCGTTAATCCCTGGACGCTGTAAGCTTCGAGTTCAATTGGTGAAAAGACGTAGTCTGATACATAAAGTGCGCTCATCAATCCTATACCCATTGATGGGGCTGTATCTATTAAGCATACATCGAATTGGGTCTCGCGCAATACTTCTATGTTCGTCTGAAAGCGTGCTCGGGCATTCTCTAGCGATAATCGCTCCAGGTTCGCCAACCCAGGGTCGGATGCAATCAATAATAATCCTGTTTCCGGCGGCGTATTTTGTAACCATTCCGGTGAATTCTCGGCAAACATCGCGCTGGCAAGGGCATCGCCACGGTAGTCAGCCAAGGTGTAGGAAGCATTGCCTTGCGTGTCGAGGTCAATAACGGCGACCTTTAGCCCGCGTTCCACGAAATTAAATGCCAGGTGGACCAATGCAGCCGTCTTGCCTACGCCACCCTTTTGATTAGCTGCCACCAATATTTTCATTGTTTTATAACCTTAATCCGTAACAGACAGAAGTACGAGAATTTAGCGGCTAAATTGTACTGGGCGATAAATTGCAATAAAACAATACAAAGCAACGTAGCCGAGAAAGTAATTTATAAAAATCCAGTCGAGGAAAACACCTTTATCGCTAAAGAGAATGAGCATTCGAAAGCCTTGTAGCGTTACAGCAAGCGCACCGATCCAACGCAGCACCGGCCAGGTAAACACGGTAATCACCCAAACGGTGACAACAAGAAAATTTACAAATCGTAGAATGAGATTAACGGCAATAGGCGATGTTCCCGCAGCACTGCGGTTATTTGCCGAAGGAAGCATTATTATCTTGGCCATAGCTTGATCTAACCTTGTAAATACTAACCCGCAGCAGGGTGCGGGTTAGTGCGTCGCTACCGTTTATTCAATCCCGTCATCGGCGAAACCGCTGTCTTTGTCGTCATCATCCAACTCGCCTAGGTCTGCCGGCTTTTTTCCTAGCATTTTCATGTCTCGGCCTATGATTTCCGTGGAGTACCGGACTACATTATTATCATCGGTCCACTTCCGGGTGCGAAGTTTTCCCTCGATGTAAACTTGCTTGCCTTCCTTGAGATAGCTTTCCGCGATATCCGCTAAGCCCCGAAACAAACTAACTCGGTGCCATTCGGTGTGTTGTTTTTTGTTACCCTTGTCGTCCTTCCACGTTTCGGTGGTTGCAATACTGATCGTAGCAACTTTACCACCGTCCGGCATATAGCGGACTTCCGGATCAGCACCAAGATTACCAATGATCTGCGTTTTATTAAGTGAGGCCATTTAAAAACTCCTTTTTGTTTAAGAAAATATAAAAGTAAAGCCTTGCCAGAAACATTATATAACGAATAGAGTATTCATCATAATGCATATCAAGGTACGGCTGAGAAGAGAGATCAATAAACACATCCTCTCGCTTGAACCCTTTTCACCCCGCCCTGGGGCGGATGGGTGGGGGATAGCCCTTTTCCTCACGGAAAAGGGTTGGGAATAGGTGGGGTTAAGACGGAAAAGCAGCTAGTGCCTTTCCTGTTGCGTTTTGGTTAATCCCCCCACAAGTCCCCCCTCGCAGAGATTGGGGGGGCCTTGCTGGGGGGAAGACGCGGCAGGAATGGGCATGCCCGGTAGAAGATCTTCGGGGGATGTGACCGGCAGCCGGAAGGGTGCCGGATCACTGACCATGACAGGCAAAGCGCACTGCGGAAAGCAGTTGGCGTGGTCAGTGACAGCAGCAACTGTGCTAGGTGTTTGGAACAGCCGTAAGGGCCGATTATTTGTTAGGGTTATTAAAACCGGGTTTAAGATTTTTCATTAATTAATAAAAAAAAGTTTTACAGGTAAGAGCCGATGTGTGGACAGATAATAGGTGGACTACAAGGATTTATAGAGGAAAGAACCTAAAGGCAAATACAGGGGGGCAGATAGTAAAAGCGGGGAAAGGCTTACGCACATTGCTATTGCTGAGGTTTTGCACGCCTGATTGTGGGAGTTGTTCATCACACATTTGGGAGTTGTTCATCACGCTGACTGGGAGTTGTTCATCACCGGTTTTTGTGGATAAAATGATTAAGCAACTAATTTATAAAGTAAAAACGGGTGGGAGTTGTTCATCACGGATAAATTTTGTTATCCACAAACTTATGCACATCGAACAGTGATGAACAACTCCCATTTTTTGTTAATAAAGGACTGTTGGGAGTTGTTCATCACCCCTTAGAAAAGCGCAGTTTGTCGCGCGACGTGTGGCGGAGAGGGAATCAAGACAATGCCGTTATCGGCTAATTGGACATTTGCTCGCGGGTAAACGACCTGGACAGCTCGCAAGGCCTTGGTAAACGCACGCTGAAAATCCCGAACAGCGCGCTCGGTGTGGTAGTTACTTCCGAATTGCCCCATCAGCGCTTCCCAAGGAATTGGCCTGCTGCGTCGATCCGTATAGCTCATACGGTAAGTAAGCCAAGTGTATACGTCCATCGCCAGTGGAGAACCACGTAATGCTTTGTATGCGCGCAAATCGATGGGTACGGGTTTGGAAATGCACTCTTGGAAAAATCTGTCTGAGAGCCGCACTTTGCTTCGCCAGGTTCCAGCGACCTCAAGTTTTTGCGGAGTCCAAAGCTTATCCTTGTCCGGACTCAATGCAGTGTCATTGTGAGCTGGTGGTGCGAGTTGAAGATCATCCTCGTGAAAATCGAGGCTTTCGGCAATCATGACATTACGGATAACAAAACCACGCTCACTCATGCCGCCAGTGTATTGAGCCGTGATAAGCGAGCCGAAAAGGCGCTTCATCTGTTCGGCAACGCGAGTACTTGAACCGCGTACACCGCCACCTCGTTTCAGATCTAGTACATCCCGGAGGAAGAGCGAAAGCGAGTCTCCCAGTTCGATTGTCGGGGATTGTGTTCGAACCGCTTCAGTAGCCACCCACGACATGAGCAAACGCGGATAAATACCGAACGGTACACCTCCCTCATATCCGGCCACGATGCGTAGGCGAAAATCCCCGTTCTCGCGCTTAAAAACGTCGGCTTTCGGGTCTTTGTAGGGCATCGTCGCAATCACCAATGCCCGAGCCATGAAACCGAGAGCGCCAGCACTCTTTGCATCCTCAGCCTCAATTGCAAAGTGAGTTTCGATGGCTTCTCTAACCCAACCTGGCACGGTACCTTTTCGGTAATCGATCTCGACCGGTGTTTCGGGTTTAGTGGATTTACGCGTATTTAGTTTATCTTCCATTTATTTACAAATCGCCAAGCTTAAATAATTTCGTAATGATTTCAATGGGGAGACGCATGTTTAATTCTAACCGGAAAACAAAACGGAAAGACGTAATTATTATAATTAAAGGTTATTTTCTACGATAAATAGAACGAGGAGTCATAGTTGTTAACTTTAAAGAAGCACTAGCATTCAACTTGAAAGACATAAAAATATTAACGTTAACGCTATGTTGACATGTCAGCAACAATAAACATAAGCTCCCAACTCAAAAGGCCTCTCCTTTGTAAAAACAATTAAAAAAGTAAGTGTTTAGCCGCTAAATTCCTCACACCCAAGCTCATGCCCAGATCATCTTTTTACCATCAAATCTTTTTCACAAATATTCTTCGCATACTTGATGAACGTGGCATGACGCAAGAAGAGCTTGCAGCTCGCTCCGGGATATCCACGGCTTTCGTCTCCGCTCTTGCGAATGCGAAAGCCAACCCCTCGTTGGCAACTATGGAAGCTATCGCCAAAGCGCTGGATACCGCATTGCCGGTATTGCTAGAGTCTACGGACCTCGATCGCGAATCCCTTGATGCGCTAGCAGGGGGAAAGGCGCCAAGAAGCTTGCCCCCAGGTTTTGAGCGTGTCTCGGCGGTGTTGACAAGTTTCCAGGCGTACCAGGTAAAGTCATGGGACGAGGCTAACAAAAGAAAGATACGGGAAATAAAAGAAGCTAGAAGAAAGAAATTTCTAGAATACTAGTGTCCCGGTTCTCTTCTGAATTTTCAAATATACCCTTGCATAAAGTGTAATTACAGAATATCCTCAGCCGCTCTGTGGAATAAAGATTAGTATTGCAAAGATACGAGATACAATATATCGTATTATGTCATTAAATACTAGTCTTCGATTCTGGAAAACGGGTGAAAGTGACAGAGGATATTTCAACGATCAAGACCCGCGCCAAGGGCACGCTGGAGCGTGAACTAGGTCCTGAATTTTTAGGGGTGTTGCATGATCCGAGAACAGTCGAGATCATGCTTAACGCGGATGGCAAGCTTTGGCAGGAGCGCTTGGGCGAGCCCATGCGTTGCATCGGCATGATGCCCGCTGCCAAGGCCCGGGGAATTGTCAAGACCGTAGCCGGCTATCATGGCCGCGAACTTACCCGTAGCAACCCCACACTGGAATGCGAATTTCCCCTGGACGGTTCCCGATTCGCCGGCCAGGTTCCCCCGGTGGTGTCCGAAGTCGTTTTTGCCATCCGCAAAAAAGCCGTGTCAGTATTCACGCTGGACGAGTACGTTGCCGTCGGGATTATGACGAGCGCGCAATGCGAACGCATTAAAGACGCGACTACACGGCGAAGGGATATCCTCGTAATCGGCGGCACGGGATCTGGCAAGACCACGCTGGTTAACGCCATTCTTGCTTATATCGTTGAAATCGAGCCTGACGTTCGCATTGTCATCATTGAGGATACAGGCGAAATTCAGTGCACCGCCAAAAACTACATTCAATACCACACATCTGCTGAAGTCAGCATGACAAAGCTCTTGCGCACTACGCTGCGCATGCGCCCTGATCGTATTATTGTCGGGGAAGTGCGCGGCCCGGAGGCGCTTGACCTCCTGATGGCGTGGAATACAGGTCATGAAGGCGGAGTCGCCACACTTCACGCAAATGATGCAAGGGCCGGATTATCGAGGCTCGCAATGCTGATCAGCATGCATCCTGATTCACCCAAACCCATTGAACCGCTGATAGGCGATGCGGTACATCTCATCGTCCATATCGCGCGGACACCGGAGGGCCGTCGAGTCGAAGAAATCATCGAAATTGGCGGGTATGAAGCAGGCCGTTACTTAATTAAAACCCTAGAGGAGTAGTTCATGGTCAGGGATGTTTTGAGGTCGAATGAATGGTTGTGCGTTGCGCTGTTGCTCCTGGTTGTGTGGATGTTGTCGCCGGAATACGCCTTGGCATCGGAAGGGGTAGGGGGCACGCTGCCGTATGAGAGCTGGTTGGTCAACCTGCGCAATTCGGTGACGGGGCCAGTGGCTTTTACGCTGTCCATAATCGGAATCGTGGTTGCAGGCGGCGTCCTGATAATGGGGGGTGACTTGGGAGGATTCTTTCGGACATTGATCTTTATCGTACTGGTCCTGGCCTTGTTGGTCGGCGCGCAAAATATGATGTCGAATTTTTTCGGGCGCGGAGCGGAAATCGCCACGCTTGAGGATGTTTATCAAGCAGGGCAGGGCGCAACAGCACGCGGCTGATCATCATGGCGCTTCGCAAGATACCTATACGCAGGATCGGCAATCGCCACAGTCTTTTCATGGGCGGAGATCGAGAATTGGTGATGTTCTCGGGTTTACTGGCATTCGCGCTGGTTTTCAACGCCCAGGAGATCCGGGCCGCGATAGTGGGAACGGCTTTATGGATTTCCGCCTTGTTCCTGCTGCGGCTTATGGCAAAGTCCGACCCAAAAATGCGTCCCGTTTATCTGCGGCACCGGCGGTACAAGACGTACTACGCAGCGCGAGCGACGCCTTTTCGGGAAAACACACGCACTCAGGAGAAACAATACAAATGATCGCATTTGTGACTGTCGTGATAGCGAGTGTCGGCATCGTATTTCTGACGGTTCTGTTTTCCAGACTCGATGCGGCGGGTGCTGAACGCAAACTGAAAAAGCATCGCGCTAAGGATGCCGGGCTGGCCGACTTATTGATTTATGCGGCCATGGTTGATGATGGGGTGATCGTCGGCAAAAACGGTTCCTTTATGGCTGCTTGGCTATATCGCGGAGAGGATAATGCCAGCGCAACGGATGAGCAGCGTAATCTTGTTTCGTTTCGGATTAATCAAGCGCTATCCAATCTCGGCAATGGCTGGATGATCCATGTAGATGCGGTGCGGCGTCCGGCGCCCCATTATCCCGACCGGGGGCTGTCGCATTTTCCCGACCCTGTATCGGCGGCTATCGACGAAGAACGCCGGCAGCTGTTCGAGAACATTGGCACGATGTACGAGGGTTATTTTGTACTGACCCTGACCTGGTTTCCACCATCGCTGGCCCAGCGTAAATTCGTCGAGCTAATGTTCGATGACGATAGCGCGCAGCCCGATCATAAAGCGCATACCGGGGCGCTCATCGAGCATTTCAAGCGCGATTGCCGCAACATCGAATCACGGCTGTCAGCCGGCCTGACGCTCAAAAAGCTGCAAGGCAACAGAATCATGGGGGAAAACGGGGTTGAGGCAACCCATGACGAATTCCTAAGCTGGCTGCAATTTTGCGTGACCGGCATCAATCATCCGGTGCAGCTGCCGACCAACCCCATGTACCTGGATATGCTGATCGGAGGACAGGAACTTTGGGCCGGTGTGGTACCCAAAATCGGTCGCAAGTTTATCCAGGTCGTCGCCATCGAAGGGTTCCCGACTGAATCGTATCCCGGCATCCTGACTGCCTTGGCGGAATTGCCGAGCGAGTACCGCTGGTCCAGCCGTTTCATCTTTATGGACGAGCACGAAGCTATTGCCCATCTTGAAAAATTTCGAAAGAAATGGCGGCAGAAGATCCGCGGCTTCTTCGACCAGGTTTTCAATACACACATCGGCGTCGTCGATCAGGATGCGATGTCCATGGTCGCGGATGCGGAAGCCGCAATAGCGGAAGTCAGCAGCGGCTTGGTCGCGCAAGGTTATTACACCAGTGTGGTAGTGCTGATGGACGAAGACCGCGCCCAACTGGAAACATCGGCACGTACCCTCGAAAAGGCCATCAACGCTTTGGGGTTCACGGCCCGCATTGAGACGATCAATACGATGGATGCGTACATCGGAAGCCTGCCGGGTCACGGCGTCGAGAATGTGCGCCGTCCGCTCATGAACACCATGAATCTCGCCGACCTACTGCCGACCAGCACGATTTGGACGGGGTTGAATGAAGCGCCGTGCCCGATGTACCCGCCAAGCTCCCCGGCGCTCATGCACTGCATCACGCATGGGGCAACCCCATTCCGCCTCAACTTGCATGTGCGCGACGTGGGACATGCCTTTGTCTTCGGTCCGACCGGATCAGGCAAGTCTACCAAGCTTGGCGTGATAGCGGCGCAAGCTCGCCGATACCAGGGCATGTCGCTACATGTCTTTGATTTCGGGATGTCGATGTACCCGCTTGCGAAAGCAACTGGCGGGAAGCACTTCATTATCGCGGGCGATGAAGAAAGACTTTCCTTTTGCCCCTTGCAGTTTCTCGAAACGAAGGGAGACCGGGCTTGGGCAATGGAATGGGTGGATGCTCTGCTTGCGCTAAATGGCTTGAGTACCACGCCGAACCAGCGCAACGAGATTGCGAAAGCAATTACCAGCATGCATGAAACCCACTCCAAAACCCTGTCGGATTTGCATACGAAAATCCAGGACGATGCAGTGCGGGAAGCGCTGCATATTTACACTATAGATGGCAGCATGGGGCATTTGCTGGATGCCGAAGAGGATGGCTTGTCGCTCTCCGATTTTACCGTTTTTGAAATCCAGGAACTCATGAACCTGGGCGACAAGTTTGCGTTACCAGTGCTGCTTTACCTCTTCCGCCGCATCGAACTCTCGCTCAAGGGCCAGCCCGCGATGATCATTCTGGATGAAGCCTGGACCATGCTGGGGCATCCCGTTTTCAGGGCAAAGATACGGGAATGGCTCAAGGTGATGCGTAAGGCAAATTGCATGGTCGTGATGGCAACCCAAAGCCTGGCCGATGCGGCTAATTCCGGGATTCTCGACGTTATTGTGGAATCTACCGCCACCAAGATTTTCCTGCCTAATGTGTATGCCCGCGATGAAGATACGGCAGCACTCTATCGGCGAATGGGTTTGAACACCCGGCAGATAGAAATTCTGGCAACTGCCGTGCAAAAGAAGCATTACTACTATGTTTCAGAAATGGGCCGGCGCCAGTACGAGCTTGCCTTGGGTCCCCTGGCGCTCGCTTTCGTCGGCAGCACTGACAAGGATTCAATTGAGGCCATCAAGCGGCTGGAAGCCAAGCATGGAGAGGCTTGGGTCACGGAATGGCTGGCGATGAAAGGTCTGACCCTTAACGATTATAGAGTCGCGGCATGAACGTAAGCAATTTAGCAATGACGTTAAAGTCATTGGTCTTTAGGCGGCCGGTAGCCGGAGATGAACGGGTTACATCATCAATGGCTGATGGAAGAAGGGCAGGGGAGAGCGACAACCCGTATCTCGCGGCACGTCGCACCTGGAATGAGCATGTGGGAGAACAAGTGGCATCCCGCCAGAACTGGCAAATGCTGGGCCTGCTCTGTCTCTTGATTGCGTTGGCCGGGGTCGGCGGCATGATCTATATCGGCAGCCAATCGAAATTCATCCCTTATGTGGTTGAAGTGGACAAACTGGGCCAGACAATTGCGGTAGCGCCTGTGGACCGGGCAAAAGCCGTCGATCAGCGTGTCATTCATGCAGCTATGGCAACGTTCATTCAGTGGGCCCGTCTGGTGACGCCTGATGTGGCGTTGCAGCGCAAGGCCATATTCGGGGTCTACGCGATGCTTTCACCCGATGATCCAGCCACGGCAAAGATGAATGAGTTCCTGAACGGCAGGCCGGATTGGAATCCTTTCAAGCGAGCTGAAAAGGAAACGGTCAGCACGGAAATTATTTCGGTGATCGCGCAAACACCGGAAACCTGGCAAGTGGACTGGACCGAAACCGTACGCGACCGGCAAGGTTTTGTGAAGACTCCGCCGTACCGCATGCGCGCACTGGTGACGATGTACGTGTCCGAGCCCGCACCGGAAACCAGCGAAGAACAGATCCGCAACAACCCCCTGGGCATTTTTGTCAGCGATTTCGCCTGGTCCAAACAAATTTGAGGTCTATATGAAAGCAGTTACTGTCTTGGCGATTACCTGCGCCGTTCCCGCTATCGCTATAGCTGGCTCACATCTTGTGGTTGCCCCGGAGATACCGGCCCAGCGATCAACCTCATCCGTAGAACAGCGGCCACCTGCAAAAAAAATGGAGTTCATTCCAGTCTTATATCCTCATCAACCGGCTTCGGCGCCGAGGGTTGAACCCGAGCCCGAACCCGAAACGCTTTATTTCAGTAATCCTGAGCTGAAACTAACGCCGCATGAGCGCGAAGCGCTTGCCATCGTCAAGAAATGGAAGGCCGGCAATTCCACGCAAGGGGTGAAACCCGTGGCTGGCGCAGATGGTACCGTGCGATTCCTGTTCGGTGCCACACAACCGAGCATCGTTTGCGCGGTGCTGCAAGTGTGCGATGTGGAGTTGCAACCTGGCGAGCAGGTAAATTCCATCCATCTTGGCGACATGGCGCGCTGGACGGTCGAGCCAGCTGTCACCGGCGCCGGCGGAAATGAAGTACAGCATCTGATCATCAAACCGATGGATACGGGTTTGGAGACGTCCTTGATAGTTACCACTGACCGGCGCACCTACCATTTGCGGTTGCGCTCGCACCGCAACGAATTCATGCCGCGGGTGGGATTCATCTATCCGCAAGATGCAATGGCGAAGTGGGAAGAAATCAAGAAAATGGATGCCAAAAACCACAGCCGGCAGATCCTGCCTGGTACTGGCGAATACCTTGGGGATCTCAACTTCGACTATACGATTGATGGCGCCAACGCCGCATGGAAGCCAGTGCGTGTCTACAACGATGGCGTAAAAACCATTATCCAGATGCCATCGACCATGAATCAGGCCGAAGCCCCTATCCTGCTAGTGGTACGCAAGGATGGAGGTTTGTTCACCGACGAAGAATCCGTTCAGGTGAATTACCGATTGCAAGGCAATCGCTACATTGTGGACAGCATTTTCGACAAAGCTATCCTGGTCGCTGGTGTCGGCTCCAGTCAGGATCGCGTCACGATCAGGAAGGGTCAATAAACATGCGCGCTCTACTTATCACGTTGCTATGCGCAAGCCTTGGCGCATGTGCACTCCAGCCCATCAGTGAAGGAGATAAGCGGTATGCCTCCCATGATGAAAAAATCGCATCCGATACCGCCAATCAGCTTGCGCGCCTTTATCCGCCTGCCAGGACACAATTTAACATGGTATTTTCCGCGCCGACGAGTTTCGGCACGCTGCTGGCGAAAAAGCTGCGTGCAAAAGGTTATGCGCTTTCCGAATCAAGGGCTGTTGAGAAGGGCGGCCTTGCCATGATCCTGCCGCAAGACACGTTCGGCGCGTCATTTTCGTCAAAGCCGGCAACCGATGACAAAACACCAGCCCAGTCACAACCAGACAAGACAGGCATAGAACTCCACTATGCGATTGATCATTCCCCCGCAGCGGGTTTCTCCCGAATCACAGTGAAAATCGGACACGCCCTGCTGGCACGTGCATACATAGGTGATAACGGTACCATCGCGCCTGCGGGGGCATGGACTTTCAAGGAGTAAAGATGAGCAATCCCATGTCTCCGGCAACTCCCCCCCTCCAGGTACCAAGCGGTGGCGTGCGCCGCGTCAATAATTTACCCCTTTATCTAATTGGGGTGGCAGTGGTTCTTTTCCTTGGGATCATGGCGCTAGTTGCGATGGATCGCAGCAATACGAAACAAAGAGAAACGGATACGGTCAAGCGCAGCGGCAACACGGCGTTGTTCGCTACGGAACTTGCGGGGGACCGCAAAGACGGCATTATTGCGGCGTCAAGTCCGTCTCTTCCGGAGGAAGCCCAGCTTCGCGCCGATAATCCCAATATGCCGCTGCCATCCCCGCCAGGCCTGCCAGCATCGCAGCATCAGGCTGACGTGGAGCGTATCCGGCAGATGAAGCAACAGCAGTTCGAAGAGGCATTAAAAGCGAAAACAGGCGTGCAAATGGCACAACCACGCGAGCGTAGCGCGCCTAATGCCTCGAATGTGCGTCCGGCTGGTCTTCCAGCCAGCGGGGACCCTGCAGCTGTTTACAAGGAACGGTTGGCACAACTCAGGAAAGCGGGTATAGCCACTAGCCAGGATATGGAAGACAGCGAAGAATTGCGCCAAAGCGGACCAGGCCAGCAAACGAAATCCAGGGCTACCTACGAAGATTTTGAGGGAGGGGAGGGGGATAAATGGAAGCTCGATTCGCGCGTTCTCCCGCCGCGCTCTCCCTATACCGTGCAGACCACTTTCGTGATTCCGGCCACGCTGATCAGTGGCATCAATTCCACGCTTCCGGGTAAAATCTTTGGGCAGGTCAGCCAGGATGTATACGACACGGCCACGGGCAAGCATTTGCTGGTGCCGCAAGGCACCAAGCTCGAAGGGGTTTATGCAAGCGATGTGGCTTATGGGCAGGCAAACCTGTTGGTTGCATGGCAGCGCCTGGTATTTCCGGATGGCAAGACGATGGATATCGGCGCCATGCCGGGCTCCAGCGGCGCGGGCTATGCGGGGTTCTCGGATCAGGTCAACAATCACTACGTTCGGCTGTTCGGCGCGGCACTGATTATGTCGGCGATCACGGCGGGCGTGTCATTGAGCCAAAGCCGCAACCAGATTGCAGGAACGTTCGGCGCGCCCACGACGAACAGCGTACTGAGTGCTGCCCTGGGGCAGCAGCTGGGGCGCGTGACTTCGCAACTGATTTCAAAGAATCTCAACATATCGCCGACGCTTGAAATTCGCCCCGGCTACCGTTTCAACGTAACCGTCACCAAGGATTTGGTTTTCACCAAACCCTACCAGGCGTTCGACTATTAATAGGGAGCATTAGATGAAAACAGCTACGCCCCGAATTCTTGCAGCAATGGTTGTAATAAGCCTTGGCGCATCAGCGCCGGAAGTAGCAGCTAGTGGCGTGCCAGTCATCGATGCCGCCAACCTGAAGCAAACAGCTGTGTCGGCGATGGAGGGGGTAAACCAGACGCTGAAGATGATCCAGCAGTACCAGCTCCAGCTGATGCAGTACGAAAACATGATTCAAAACACGCTGGCGCCGGCAGCGTATGTCTGGAACCAGGCCGAGCGCGTCAACATGGCGCTCCTGGGGGCGGTGAACACGCTCAATTACTACAAGAACCAGGCGGGCAATCTTGACGGCTATCTGTATAAGTATCAAAACTCATCCTACTACATGAGCTCACCGTGCTTTAGCATTAACGGCTGTCCGGATTCAGAACGCAACAGACTGTTGGAAAATCGCACCCTGGCGTCCGATGCACAGAAACGCGCCAACGATGCCCTGATGCGCGGACTCGATCTACAACAGCAGGAACTCGAAGCGGATGCCAGACGACTCACGGCTTTGCAGGCCGCTGCGCAAACTTCCCAAGGGCAAATGCAGGCGATACAGGCCGCCAACCAGCTCGCCAGCAATCAGGCCAGCCAGTTGATGCAGATACGCGGGCTGCTGATCGCGCAACAAAATGCGGAAGCGGCCCGGCAGTCGGCTTTGGCGGATATTGAAGCGCAACAGGCAGCGGCCGACGCACAAGCGACAGCGGGAGTATTCAAGAAAAGTGTGCCATATGAATGGTAATCAGAGAGAGAAAAGATAATGAAAACTGAACAATCGGTTGCCCTGGTAGTTACGACACTCATGCTCACAATACTTACTGGATGCGACAACTTTGTGCCCGATAAAAGAGTAACGATAGCCAATCCAACCTGCGAAGACTTGGGAAAGATAACGGACGAGAAGGAGCATAAGGCTCTTCTTGCCAAATGCCCGGACTATCTCCCAGGAGGCTTAAAGAGAAGTAAAGATGTGGAATGGTAACGGCCATGAAACCACCAGCTTCATCAATCGTGGCTACGCTATCGGTGTTGTTCTGTTTGGCGCTTTTCGTCTCTGAAGTGCATGCAGCCGTCGAAACTACTAATGTGCTTGACGACATTTTACGCCGTTATCAAGCGGCAGCTACCGCTTGGGCGGCAACCATTACGGAAAGGGCGTCGTGGCTCTTCTGGCTGCTTGTAGTCATCAGCATGGTCTGGACTTTTGGGTTAATGGCGGTACGGCGAGCCGACCTTGGAGAATTCTTTGTCGAATTCATCCGTTTTACGGTGTTCACGGGATTCTTTTGGTGGCTGCTGATCAACGGACCGAATTTCGCTACGTCAATTATTGATTCGATGAAACAGATCGGCAACGAGGCCAGCGGACTTCGAGGCATGGGTTCTCCATCCAAGATTGTGGATATCGGTTTCGACCTTTTTTATCGAGCGTTGGATGAGACCTCCTTTCGTTCGCCAATTATCAGCATGATTGGCGTTATCATGACGGCAGTCATCCTCGTCATCCTGGCGCTGATCAGTGTCAATATGCTGTTACTGCTTGTAGCGGGCTGGATACTGGCCTATGCCGGTATCTTCTTCCTGGGCTTTGGCGGTTCGCGCTGGACTTCCGATATGGCAATCAATTACTACAAGACCGTATTGGGTGTCGCGGTGTCGCTACTTGCGATGGTGCTGTTGGTGGGCATCGGCAGAAGCTTTCTTGACGACTATTATTTGCAAATGAGTGGGGGAATGAACCTCAAAGAGCTCAGCGTAATGATGGTCGTGTCTATAGTGCTGCTCACACTGGTCAATAAAATCCCACCGATGCTGGCCAGTATTGTTGGCGGTGGTGGAGGAGGGGGCGGGATAGGCAATATCGGTGGCGGCGCTGCGATAGGCGCAGTCGCGGCGGCAACAGGAATGGCGGCAGCCATGACAATGGCCTCGGCAACCAATGCGGCAGGCGGGGCCTCCGCAATCAAGGCAGCGTTTGATGCTGCGCAAGGCAATATGGAAAGCGGGGGAGGGATGTTTAGCGGCGGAGGGCAGGGCGGCGGGAGTTCCCCATCTGGTGGCCATGGAGGGCTGAGACAGGCGATGGGGACAGGCGCGCGCTTTGCAGCTGAGATGGGATCGCATCTTGCAAAAGGCAGTATGGACGTTGTGAAGACAAAGATCGCCGGCACTGGGGACCGCGTTAGTCAAACTCCAGGCGGAAAAGTCGCCTCAGCCATTCGCGCCAGCATGGAACAACCTGAATTCACCGGGAACAAGTTTGCTGGTTCCACTGATACGACATTGGACAAGGAAGCTGAAGCCGAAGCTTTCGTAAACAGCAAATCGAGATTCGGCTAAGCCCCTCCCATGGACAACCCTATGGATAACCTGATGGACGGATAGATCCCCGTCCACAGGTTTCCCACAGGGATTGCCCACAGGGTTTCCAGACTCTACCCAACATAAACCCAAGCGTCCTGACGCGGCCTTCGGCCTTGCCCAAGCTATTTTTATTTTTTTCTTCAAGACTTCTTAGCGGCTCTTAGCAAGACAACTTCTTATTGTCGAGCGACCCTCTCTAATCCAGTTTACCTGTAGCCGAATCAGTGCCTGTTCGCATCTTTCAGCAACCCCAGTTTCCGGCCTCTCAACTTCCTGCCCCTCTATAGAAATCGTAAACTGGGAAATACCCCTACTCAGCTTTGGTGTACCTAAGTCCAATTGTTTGCTCAGCAATAAGAGCTCTAAAATCGGGCTGGAAATATCGCTCGGTCCAGCCCATCGCTCTGGCAAAAATGAACCATTCCATCAGATTTACGCTTTAAAGCCGTAGATCACCTAATACCTGGTTTTTTTCCAACATAGCATCTCGTTCGCGGGTTTGGGTCCCCTATGACGTATGCAACCAAGGAGCGCATCTTGAAACAATTAACAAGAAAAACGGTGTCAGTAATTATTGCTGTGACATTCATTGCTGGTTGCGCTGGTCGAGCCGCAAATCCTGTTGCCGTTAATCAATATGGCGATACAAGTAGATCGTGCAAGGCTATTGAAAGCGAGTTGAGCTTTATTGACTCGGAAGTAAGCCGGCTAATACCGGCCACAGAAAAAACGGGCAAAAATGTTGCCCTTGGGGTAGCGGGGGCTTTCTTTCTAGTGCCGTGGTTCTTTATGGATTTCAGCCAGGCAGAGCAGACGGAGATTAATGCGCTGCGGCAAAGGCACAATCATCTGATTATCCTTGCAGGCGAGAAGAACTGTGAAATGCAGCGGGCCCAGGTTCAGGAGGTCGTAAAAAAATCTCCTGAGCCCACCACCAAGGATCTGAATCAGAGCAATTTTTAGGTCACAAGGCTTGGTAGCATCGCTAGGTACACCTTTATATACCTGTACTTGATAGGCTACCCAAAGTCCCATTGACTTACTCAGCCATAAACTGCGGGTATTGATCGATTCAAATGCCTCGCCAAACTTTCATGGGTGGAAAAACTAGGAGGTTTGCCGTGGTGTTCTCGTGTTAGCAGCTTAGGGGTCTAAAACAATGTATCGAATAAATCATATCTCGAACCGAATTACCAAGGTTAAAGAAGCCAAATTCTCCGAACTAGGGTTTACCGAGCGAAACCATTTGCAAGAATGGATTGCAAACCAGCCGAATGTTCTTGGAGAAGAGTTGCTAATTATCCAAAAGGAGTTTGATGGGTTCGACGACACTAAAGAGCGTCTGGATTTGTTGGCAATCGATAAACGAGGTGGCTTGGTAATTATCGAAAATAAACTCGATGATTCGGGTAGAGATGTTGTCTGGCAAGCCCTCAAATACGCTTCTTACTGCTCGACTTTGTCAAAGACACAGATCACGGAAATTTTTCAGAGCTATCTGGATAGGAATGATTCAGGAAAAGATGCAAAGGCACAAATTTGTGTATTTCTTGAACAAGAAGACTTTTCGGAAGTGGTTCTGAACTCGGGCAATGATCAGCGACTGATAATGGTTGCTGCACAGTTCCGCAAGGAAGTAACTTCGACAGTGCTATGGCTCTTAAAACATGGGGTATTCATCAAGTGTTTCAAAGCTATGCCTTATCAGGATGGGGTCGACCTTTTTCTTAGCATCGAGCAAGTAATTCCGCTACCCGAAGCTGAAGATTTTATGATTGGGGTCTCGCAGAAAGAAGTTGAAGAGCAATTCTCGGAACGCAGCCGAGCGACCCGTCACCAGCGAAGGAGAGATTTCTGGCAAAGAGTGCTAGAGGCACTTGGTCAATCCAACAACGAGCTATATGCGAATATAAGTGCCAGTCACGACCCTTGGCTTAACGCTGGCTCCGGGCTACGCGGCGTTTCCTATTCAATGGTTTTTAACAGAGATGAGGTTCGGGTTGCCCTCGAACTGCATAAATCTTCAAAAGAGCAGAATAAAAAGCTATTTGATCGGCTTCATGATCACAAGCTCGAATGTGAAAATGCGTTTGGGGCACCGCTATCGTGGCGAAGAATGGATGACAACAAAAGGTCTTTTATTGAATACGCCCGATCGTTCGATGGTTACGCACAGGAAAATTGGCCTGATATGATTGAATGGCTTATTGAGCACATACAGAAGCTGGAAGCCGTATTCGGTCCTCGAGTTCCTGAGATAGTCAACTCCACAAGGCAGTAGAGAGGGTGATCTGATAACAATGTTTGATTTCCGAAAAGTGCGCGGCAAGAAGGGAGCGCATTGATGTTGCTGACTCGACTGGAGATTGAAAATTTCCGCGGCATTAGGTCACTTGATCTTGCTCTAGGCGGAACAACGGTTCTGATTGGGGAGAACAACAGCGGCAAGACAACTATTTTGCATGCGCTTCGCGCCTGCCTTCAGTATCTGCGTTCAAGCGGCAAGATGCCAGTCTTTGATGAGTTTGACTTTCACTTGGATGGCGTATCTGCCGATCCCACAACAGCCAAGCCAATTTCGATCACACTAACATTCGAGGAGTCAAAGCTGGGTGAATGGTCGGAGGAAATCGAAAGGCAGTTAGGTGGAGATGCCAACATTGTGATGCTGATGCCGGATGACCGCTCGAGAGTTCAACTTCGCTTGACGTCGGAGTTCTCGACGGTTACTCAGGAAATTGATACGAGCTTCGACTTTCTGGATTCTACCGGAAAGCCGCTGCCTGGCAAAAGTAGAGGCCGGTTGTCAGCATTGCAACAGTTGCGTCCCCTATTTTATCTTTCTGCGCTTCGTGATGCCGGCAAGGAATTTTCAAGAACCTCACAGTTCTGGTCGCCGTTTGTGAAGAATTCACAGATCACCCCGACAAAAAAGGCAGAAATTGAGATTCAGCTCCAAGCTATCAACGCAGAAATCATCGAGGCGCACGGAACTTTCAAGGATATTCGGGAGCATTTGTCCAAAGTGCAGGATCTTGTGGCGCTTGGTCAGCACGACGTCGTTAGTGTGGACGCTATTCCCGCACGCATCTTCGATATGCTAAACCGTACTCAGGTTAGTATCGCTTCCGCCACTGGCGCCCGTTTGCCCATCGGAAAACACGGTGAAGGGACACAGAGCCTCACCGTTCTGATGTTGTTTGATGCCTTTCTTCGATCTGAGCTGGGGCGCAAACAAGGAGTAAAGGATTCACAGCCAATTGTTGCGCTGGAGGAACCAGAGGCTCACTTGCATCCAAGCGCCGTTCGCGCTTTGTGGAAAACAATTCGGAACATCAAAGGGCAGAAGCTAATCGCAACCCATTCTGGGGATCTTCTCTCTGAAATTGAGGTGGATTCAATTCGCCGCCTCTACCGTAAGAGAAACGAGGTCTGTGTAGGTACACTTCCACCTGATCTGTTACGCAAGAAGGAGCGTCAGAAATTCGATTTCTTAGTACGTCGTACTCGTGGCGAATTGTTGTTCGCGCGCTGTTGGCTACTTGGGGAGGGCGAGACCGAGGCCATCCTTTTCTCCGGTGCTGCTGAAGTGTTGGGCCTGGACCTAGAACAGGCGGGAGTACGATGTGTTGAATACCGACAGGGAGACATAGATTTCTTCTTGGAGGCAGCAAACTCTTTAGGTATCGCCTGGCATTGCCTCACAGATGCTGATACACAAGGTTTGAGTGACGTAAAGAAAGCGAGGGGTCGCGTCCCGGGCATCCCTAAGAGAGAATGGAGGCATATTTCATTTCTGGCCGGCGCAACTTCTATTGAACCTTATTTGGCTGCGAATGGCTTTCTTGCCGTCTATGAGAGATTAGCCTCACACCAGATGAAAAAGAACAATTTGACGGTGCCTAAGGAAGATCCTGCCTACCCAGAACAAATTTCCAACTGCATTCCGGAGAAGATAAATGCAGCATACGCTGTTGTAGAAGCGATGCGAGTCGGTGGGCCAGCCTCTGTACCTCCAGCCCTTAAGTGTGCGGTCATGAAAGCCATCGTATTGGCAAGGAGACCTTAATGGATTACCTGAGGAAGCTCAATGCAAACCAGTTGACCGCAGCTCAGTGGAATACAGGTCCATTGTTGGTACTTGCCGGGCCAGGATCCGGCAAGACAGCCACCTTGACTTCACGAACTGCTCGATTGGTAGAGGAGAGCGCGGATGAGTCGTACCGGATTCTCTGCTTGACATTCACCCGCAAGGCCGCCAGCGAGATGCGAGAACGTCTGTTTGCGCTTGTTCCTGATGCGCGCAACAGAGCACTCCTTACTAACTTCCATTCATTCGCCGCTGACATCCTCCGCCAACATGGTAGTCACTTTGGGTTGAGTCCAGAGTTTGAAATCATCGAAGATTCGGAGCGACTTGCTCTGGTTAAGTCGTTGCTCACAAAGCGAGCAGACGAGTTTACGAAATTCGTCTCTGCCGAAAAGGCGCTCACTGCGCTCAATTTCCTATTCAGGAGCGCGATTCCAGACGTCAATGTTCCTTCCCTGCTGAAGGACTCGGCGATGGGGCAGCAATTGCTAGCGCTGTTTAGTGCTTACAAGGAGCTATTGAAGCATCAAAACTGTCTGGACTACGATGCCATCCTGTACTTTTGTGAAGAACTTCTTCGTGAAAGGCCACGCGTCGCGAAGCAGCTTCAGACTGTCTATCGGTACATCTGTGTAGACGAGTTTCAGGATACAAATACCGTCCAATATCGGATTCTCCGCGCGCTGGCACCGCAAAGAGACTCGAATATTTTCATCGTTGGGGATGATGACCAAATTATTTATCAGTGGAATGGCGCAAGCCCAGCTCGTATTAGTGAACTAGAGCGCCATTACGATCTAAAGACTATCCAGTTGCCAGAAAATTACCGTTGCCCTGCTGAGGTCGTTTATCTAGCCAATGCCCTCATCGCGCACAATGGCGACCGCGCCGCAGGGAAAAAACCTCTAGAGGCTATGCGTCAACTGGCATCTACCTCTCCTGTTGTAGTGAAACAATTCACCGACGAAGTAAAAGAGGCAGGATGGGTTGCAGAGCAAATTGCTCAGCGCATTCGTGTCGGGGCAGCACCACGCGAGATTGTGGTTGTTGCCAGAAATACTAAGTTGCTTGAGCGCGTGGGCAGCGCACTAACGACGGTTAATGTCGAATCACATGTTCAGCGTCGAAAGTCACAGTTTGAAAGTGCGCCGCTACGTTTTGTAATGGCGGCACTTAAATTGGCAGCTGTTCGCTCGGATAATGAGATTGCTGCCGCCCTAATTAAGGCCCTATCCGATTGCCGAGGGATCCACATTGAGCCTGAAAACTTGGCAGCGTGGGCAGCCCAGGCTAATGGAGACTATCTGGAAGCGCTCGCGCTCCTGCTGGAGCAACAGTCTGCAGAGATAACAAGCTTTTGCGAGGCTGTCCAAGAGCTGATGCAAGGCCAGTACTCAGACTTCTTGAGGCGAGTCTTTGAATATTTTGACAAGCTAGAGGATATTGAGCTTCATACCGAAGGCAGCGAAGCTTTCGCTGATTATCCGGCAGAGCGAGATGTTTGGCTCGGAATCATCCGAGATCTAGGCGGAGAAAGCGATGCTTATGCTCTGTCTTTAAGGCAATTCCTTCAGGAGGTTGCGCTGGCCAACAAAACGCCAGAGGCGCCTTCCTCAGCAGTACGTTGCTTAACCATTCACGCCTGTAAGGGAATGGAGTTTTCTCATGTATACCTGGTCGGCCTTGCTGAGGATCAGCTTCCCTCTTTTCAGGCTAGAAAGGCTGGAGATGACAGCCGTGAAATGCAGGAAGAGCGAAGAAATTGTTTCGTAGCCATTACCAGAACGATGGAGACGCTGACTCTTACCTATGCCGGAAAATACAACGGTTGGCAAAAAGCTCCTTCAAGGTTCCTTAAAGAAATGGGCTTCGTAGTTGAGGGTGGATAACTGGTGATTCGCTTTGTTGTATAACTATTTTTGCTAAAAGATCTATGAATGATAAAGGACGTTATCATTCATAATGATGAGTGCGAATTTCAACCAAACCCTGTCACACGACTGCAGATACCATCACACTTTAGTCCTTCTGGACGGTTAGGAACTCGATTGACAAGGTATGGTGCTGTACTCGAGTTCGTTATGCCGGACATTGAATTCGGGAAGAGAGGTTGGTGATCTCCTTTCGAAGTTCGTGGGTGAGAGGTATCCGAGTGCTATACGCTCCCTAGGGTTATACCAGCCTTCGATCCAGGTAAATACTGTGAGCCGGACCTCGGTACGAGCTTTGAAGGTTCTGAGATCGATGAACTCACACTCCAGGCTGGCGAAGAAGTTCTCAGCCAGAGCGTTATTAAGCGCATTGCCGACCGTACGCCGCTTCTCCCGACAAACCAGGTCCTCAATAGATTATGCGAAGGCATTGAAGATCGGATCATCTATGCACGTTCCACATGCATAGATGATGATGCCCTGACCCAAACCAGGTATATTTACTGGGCACGCACACATGAGAGTAGAACCATAACACCACGTTTCACACTGTCGCTGCCTCTGCATGGTACTCAAAGAGGCGGTGTGGGGTCTTGCGTCTGAGAAGCCACCCAAATTAGGGTGTCCCATCATAAATGTAAATGGGCGTTCATGCGAGCAGGCACAATCCTTCGATACTTGAAGATTTGATTTACAGTGCTTGCATATCAGCGCCTCAGGATTGATCGCTTCCTTACAAAATGGGCATTGCCCACGGTGTTGCGGTCGTGCTGGTTCTACCCGTGAGGCGCAATATTTGCATTTGGTTGCTTCCGAATTGATTTGCTCCTTGCAAAAAGGGCACTGCCGAGTTTCGTCATCCACCATCGTCACATCTCCTTGCATATTGCATCGTTTAGAGAAAGTAACTCTTTCTTTATCTTCTATGCTGTAATGTGATCGTCTCGTTGTCTGTAGGAAACCGCACACAGCAACAAAGTCTTTGCGGAAATGTTCATCATACTGGACAAAGTGGAAAGATTAAGCGGGAACGGGTCGGTAATTTCTTCTTCCTATGCTACCCTCACCTCAGGCGGGGGTGGGGGACAGGGATTCACTGTCATCCCGCATGATTCGCGCATCAGCAGGTTTGCCGCGCGAATGCCGGAGCGCAGTGCCCCTTCCATGTAGCCGAAATAGGAAACGTATGTGTGTTCCCCGGCAAAGTACAGCCGCTTATGGAACGCGATGTTGAGCTTTGGACCAACCTTGAAGATCTCGCCGTTTGGTTTTGGCGCCCAGAAACCGGTCTCGATGAAGGGCTCCTCCGGCCAATCCTTATAAAAAGAAGGGGTGACTAGCTTTGTAAAATAGCTGGGATAGAGTTTCCTCAGCTCGCGCTTCATTTCGGGCTCTTTGGGCGGACGGTAACCTTTCAGTGGGTCGGGCAAGAGGGGCCCGGCAAAGACGTTCAGCATGACGTCTTTGCCTTTAGTCTGCATCTGGTTATCGGTGCCCTCCCAAATCTGACCAAGCTTGAGGGTCCCGCCGCTCGGAGCGGATGGGATCTTTTCCGTGATCCAGAACCGGCTATTAAATCTACTGAAGAACTTCACTGCCAGGCCTTTTCCCATGTCGCCAATCTCCGCCTTGAGATCCACCGGATTGTCGTTGTCTCGGATCGTCACGTGGTGCCACACGGTAGGCGGGATCGCCAGCACTACGTAATCAAAACTCGCTTGGGCCCTCACGCTGCCTAAATTCCCCCTCGGCCAAGCAACCGGCTGCGTCGTCAGCTGCACATCCTGCGAGTGAATGTCGATTTGTGTGACCGCTCTTTCTAGCTCAAAAACGCCCCTGTTTTTTTTGATCTCATTGCACATTTCATCGGCCAAGCGCTGGCTTCCATCGGCGCAGCGAAAAATCTCCAATTCGTCCCAATACCCCGTTGGACTATGATCTTCGATCTCGAACCGCTCGCTCTGCCCTCCCTTCACTTTTAACAGCAGACCCAGATAGTTCATTTCGTCCAGTTGAGAGAGTTCATTGTTGACCAGTAATAACTCCAGCATCTTCCACAGCCGCTGCTGTTTCGGATTGTACGGACTGACCTTGTGCTTGTTGATTAGCGCCTGTTTTACGGTCATGTGGTCGTAAACCATCAGCAGACCCAGAAAGAATGGGTTACTTTCCTTCCACGGACAGGTCTCTTGCGTAATCTTTGCTGCCTCATTGGCAATCGACTCCAGCACCTGATTGACATCATTAGTGAGCTGATCGATTTCTGGCCATGTCAGGTCCTTCGTATTATCCAGTCGGAGTTTCAAATTCAAGCCTGCTCGTTCGTACTCCCGGTCCCCCATCCGGTTGATCACTGCGATGCCATACTTCCGGGCCAATTTCAGCCACGCGGTATGGAACGAGCCAATCAATTCCGCCCCCTCCTCGATAATGCACCCAGGGACAATCTTGCGATTGCTGCAAACGCGCCCCCCTATCTGTGGATGCGCTTCATATACCTTCACTTCGACGCCATGCTGGCTGAGCCGCAGGGCGGCCATCAGGCCGCCCAGTCCGGCCCCAACTACTGCCACCCGCATGTTCTTCAGCCCGTTCTTACAATCCTGCGAGAGGGTCGTGAGGGGCGTGATTGGATCATTATCCATGGTACCGTCCGAGCTTTTGACCATCCTTTTTCTTCGCGATTTTCTTCGTTCGCAGCAAAGAGACGGGGTGTGTTTTATTTTGGGGAAACGCGCCTAGAGCCAGATTAACTCTTGAATTGCCCAGAACGTTTATATATCCGCTGTATACCCGCTTTTTACAGGCCGTTCTGCTAGTGCAGGTGTCCGGACAGTCGGTGTTGTAAAAAGGATCAACCAAACCAGATGAAGGTCAATATACTGGCGGGGAAGATGCCGTTAGTAGTTAGTATCCGGGCAGACCCGGTCATCTAGACTCAGCCATTTAGACTTAGCCATTCTGGATGGCCGCATTGATCTCCGGCAAGGTTTTATATTCGTCAATCATCACTAGGTCAGTTGGCAGTTTCACTTCCCACGGGTTGCCAACCAATTTAACGCCGATGGAATAGCGCACACCCCTTTCACTCTCATCCAAATACTTTTGGGTCAGGTGTATTTCGGTTGGGCTGATTACTTCGCTGATTACGTAGGTTTTGTCCTTGATGATAATGCGTTTGTTCTCATCGCTATCGATGAACTCAGTCTCTATACCGGTTACTTTTGTAACATCTTTTTGCACGGTCAGCCGTCCTTTACCTTCTATGTTTTGATTGCCGAGTTGTTCTTTTAATTCGGCCAAAACAGATAGATGCAGGGGATCAGCAACGCCGTCTTCGGCATTGACTAGAGTGCCTTCGCCATACCAGATTTCTCCAATTTCCAGATAGTGAAGCAGGCTGGTTTCAAAGCCCGGTCGAACAGGCACTTGTACTCTGGCCGCACCCGCTTGCAAAAAGCGCGTGTATAGCGGATCATTATCTGAAATTTGCGAGATCGTGACCCAATCATCTTTTTTGCCCCAAAAGTAAGGGTAAAAAATGTAGGTCATGTTGGTCCATTCGAAGGCATTCTCAAAAAACTGGATATATCTGCCTTCAGCTTTGGCATCGGCAAAGGCTATTTCAGGATAGCCAAGCGGAGCAACATTGCGTCTCATGGCATCAAAGGTTTCAAAACTTTGGGCTGTGAGTAGCGAGATACAGCCTTTCTTCAATTCACTTTTCTCACATTCACGATTCATTAACGGATTGGTTCCGGTAATATTGGAATCCCGTATTCGCGCTGTCTCAACTGCGTTGTCGTAACGACTTTTCTGGTCGTTGTAGGCATTCATGATCAAATTGTAGGTTTTGATTTGCCACGCTTCGAACTTTTCCTCTGAACACGTGCAAAGGACGCTGACTAGGACTCCATAATTGTGGAAAGCATTGGAATTTATGGTAATCGGTATTTTGCCAGTTGTTGGTGTTAGAAGGGGAAGGGGATCAACCCTATCATCACCGGGCTCGACATAGGTAAGCTGTTCGTTCTGAACTTGGACGACGACTTGATGCACGGTGACTCCTTCTCCTTCTAAATCTTGTGTTTCGCCATAGATATTTATGTGAGCGGCCTGTGGTATATAGCCCTCGGTAATAGGGATATCAAAACTGTCTGAACTAAGTTTTCTTCCTTCTCCAGCAATGTCTTTATTTTTCTTCTCACTTATTACGAGCGTTAAAGGTGGAGGAGGCTCAATGTCTTCTGCTAAGTATTGGCTTACCCAACCCATATATTTGTCTCTCTCAATATGTTGGGGCTGCAAAGCGATGAAATTATTGTTTTGGCAATATCCGGGGGGTTCAGGTTTTACTTGAGTTACTGTGTCGATGGGTTGTTTGCTCATCGCATACCGCAAAAAAGCTGCCGGTTCGGGAACCATAAATTCCAACATCAATCGTTTGCCGTAGTTAACGATTTGAGCCTTGTAAATTTTATCTACAAATCGATAAACGCCGGAAATATTTTCCGGACCATCTTTATTATCAAAAGAATGTTTATTTCTTTCTTCTATTTCATTTACTGTTCTAACAAATTGGCGTTCCAATGTCCTTTTCTGTATCTTGCTAGTGGCACGGGTGGTCGTATCACGGGCAAAGGTTGCAGAAGCACGATTTGATTCTTGCTTAGCACTACTATTTGTCCAGTTGAAATTGGAAGTTGCATCTACCGAAGGTCCGTAGGATGCGTTAACTGTTAGGCCTACTTCGGTGCTAGTATTTTCGTTAATAACCTTTTCTGATTCAGTTTGTAATTCAAATCTCTCAGTGGAGACAAGGTCTTGTATTTTCTCATTGGTCACTTCAGTTTCTGTCAGGGTCGATCGTTCAGTAGTGGTCATAGTTCTAAATCGACGTTCCCTAATCTCGCTTTTTAAGACATTTTCAATATGAGCAATTTCGCCCAGTCGATAACCTAGTAATTCCTGCTCGACGACCATCAAGTCGGCAAAGCCTAAAACCCGTGCCTCGCCATGGGTTCCATGCGGAACTGTTACTTCATCAGTGATATTTGTAGCCGGAACAGGCGGACAAACACCAGGAGTACCTGGTTCTGTTACCGGATTTTCAAGTTCGATGGGCATTTCGCCCACCAAAATATCGCTTGCTATCAGATTGTTTCCGATACTTACCATATATCTCATTGAGCTTCGGCTGGCGTACAACTTTTTGTTTATTTCTCTTGATTGTTTTTCAATTAAAGAAATTGCCATAGCTACATCAATATTGGATGGCTCAAGGCCAATCTTTCTCAAAGTGGCCTTTGTTTCCTGACGGAGATTATCTGCGGCTCCCTCCGAAAGTCCGAAACCGTTATGAGCCATATCTCTATTTGCCGTAACTGAGTGCGGCGTTGAGCCGGCTTTAGCTGGATTAGGCTGAGCTATGCTTTTCTCAAAAGTTGTTAACAAATCATTAACAGCATTACGATTAGCTGTTAATTCTCTCGAAAGTCTTAGCAATTCTGCTTGGTTATTGGCAATCTTTTCAAGCCTTTCCCCTTCGGCTCTGAGTAGTTCAGATAGATCTTGTTTGATGGTTGGCAAAGGAAATATGCCTTCAGGCAATATAATTATCTGCGAGAGAAAGTCTGCTTTTGAATAAACTTGATTTTCTTCCAAATATGGAAGCTTCTGGATCAGGCCAAGTGTTTTGGCTAGGCTTATTAACAAACTTCGAACTCTAGACTCGACGTTCTGCTCAATTGCCGCAATCACTATGCTATCAGTTACTTTTAAGATAACCTCATTGAAATCATCCTGTTGGACAAATTTTTCCGGTTCCACATGAAATATTTTGATAAATAAATCTTTTGCTGCTTTATGAAATTCTTTTTCTCTCAACTTTAATAAAGATTCATAGAATGATAAGAACTTGACATCGATTTTTTTTCGAGAGTCAATAAATCCTGAATTATTTGATCTGATAAATCCTTGAACCAATTTTTCGATGCCAGCCCTCGAATCGGCCCTTTTCTGTTGAACTAACAATTCTATAAAGTCACTCGTTGAATCATTTAGATTAAAAATATTTTTCATTACTGTTTCAGGACCCACCTCTTGAGGGGGGCGAAGGGTCATAAAACGAAAGATCTCAGTTGTCATGGTTTAAGATGGTGAAGATTGGAAAAATGATGAGCTTTTCACCTGAGCCATTCGGCAGGCGAACTCATTATTTATATAGTAAAAAATTCAAATTGTTGCCCTAAAATATGTCCCGAG